>CAWFLL010000001.1:0-21958 GCA_963816785.1 uncultured Solirubrobacterales bacterium
GGCTCGTCGGTCGTCTGCTCGATCTCCTGCGCCAGCTCCTCGAGCTCCTCCGCGAAGGAGGGCCCGAAGCTCTCGACCGGCGTCTCGGCGCCGTCGATGCCGAGCTCGGCCGCGAGCTCGTCCTCGTCGAGCAGGACCTCGTCGCTGGGCGGCTCGACCGGCACCGCCGGCTCGACCGCGAGCGTGCGGTAGTGCTTGAGGCCGGTCGCGGCCGGGATCAGCTTGCCGATGATCACGTTCTCCTTGAGGCCGACCAGTTGGTCGCGTTTGCCCTCGAGCGCGGCGTCGGTGAGGACCTTGGTGGTCTCCTGGAAGGAGGCCGCCGAGAGGAACGACTCGGTCGCCAGCGAGGCCTTGGTGATCCCGAGGATGACCTCCTCGCCTTTTGCCGGCGTGCCGCCGTCTTCCTTGGTCTGCCTTGTTCAGCCGTTTGAGATTGCCACGGTCTTCGAGCTGGCCGGGCAGCAGGCTCGTCGAGCCCTTCGACTCGATCCGCACCTTCTTCAGCATCTGGCGGCGATCAACTCGATGTGCTTGTCGTTGATGTCGACGCCCTGGGCGCGGTAGACCCTCTGCACCTCGGCGACGAGATACAGCTCGGTGTCGGTGCGCCCGCGGATCGCCAGCAGGTCGGCCGGGTAGAGCGACCCCTCGTTGAGCTGTTGCCCGACCTCGACCTTGTCGCCGTCGGCGACGTGGAGGCGGGTACGGGCGGGGAGCGAGGGCGAATGCTCCTCGCCGCTGGACTCGGTGATGATCACTTTGACCGCCTTGTCGGTCTCTTCGACCGCGACCTTGCCGGCCGCCTCGGCCATCTGGGCGAGGCCCTTCGGTTTACGCGCCTCGAACAGCTCGACGATCCGGGGCAGGCCCTGGGTGATGTCCTGGCCGGCGACTCCGCCGGTGTGGAAGGTGCGCATCGTCAGCTGCGTGCCCGGCTCGCCGATCGACTGGGCGGCGATGATCCCTACCGCGTCGCCGATGTCGACCATCGCCCCGGTCGCCGGCGCGATCCCGTAGCAGGTGCGGCAAACGCCGGACTCGGCGTCGCACTTGAGCGTCGAGCGGACCGGGACCATGACCTCCTCGTCGCCGAACGCCTCGGCGATCTCCTCGACGTTGGTGAGCGTGATCTCGTGGTTTCGCTTCAGCAGCTCGCGGCCGCGTTTGGTTTCGAACTTCTTCGCCGCCATCCGCCCGCACAGGTTGTCGTTGAGCGAGCCGTCGTCCTTGCGCAGCGCCATCTCGATGTGGTCTTTTGTCTTGCAGTCCTCTTCGCGGACGATCACGTCCTGCGCGACGTCGACCAGGCGCCGCGTCAGGTAGCCGGAGTCGGCGGTCCGCAGGGCGGTGTCGGCGAGGCCCTTTCGGGCGCCGTGGGTGGAGATGAAGTACTCGAGGACCGAGAGCCCCTCCATGAAGTTGGCCTTGATCGGGCGCTCGATGATTTCGCCCTTCGGATTGGCCATCAGGCCGCGCATCCCGGCAAGCTGGCGGATCTGTTTGAACGAGCCGCGGGCGCCGGAGTTGGCCATCATGTAGATCGGGTTCAGCTCATCGAGGTTGTCCTCCATCGCCTGGGCGACCTCGTCGGTCGCTTTGTTCCAGTGCGAGGTGACCGCCTCATGGCGCTCCTCGGCGGTGATGTAGCCGTCGTCGTACTGGGACTGGATCGCCGTCGTCTGCTTCTCGTAGCGCTCGAGGATGTCCGCCTTGTCGGGCGGCGAGACGACGTTGTTCTTCGAGACCGTGATGCCGGCCTGGGTCGCATAGTGGAAGCCGAGGTCCTTGAACGCGTCGAGGACCTGTGACACGGCCGGCGCGCCGTAGGCCTCGACCAGCTCGGAGACCATCTCGTTGACGTCGCGCTTCTTCAGCGCCCGGTTGGCGAACTCGTAGCGCTCGGGATCGAACTCGTCGCCGAGGGCGTCGGAGAGAGCGCGCTCGATCTTCTCGTTGAAGATGATCCGGCCGACGGTGGTCAGGAAGTGCTCGTGCCCGGCCCGCCGGTACTCGGCGTGGTCGTGCAGGCCGCAGCCGCCGTTCTCGTAGACGAGCTCGGCCTCCTGGGCGGAGCGGAAGGTCTTCGGCCGCGAGCCGTTGGCGGCGCGTTCTTGCCAGCTGGCCAGCTCTCGTCGAGCTTCTCGAGAGTCCTCCGCCGTCGGGGCCGTAGGTGAGGTAGTAGATCCCCAGCACCATGTCCTGCGTCGGCGTCGCCAGCGGCGCGCCGTGGGCCGGCGAGAGGATGTTGTTGGCGGAGAGCATCAGTATCCGGGCCTCGGCCTGGGCCTCAGCCGAGAGCGGCACGTGGACCGCCATCTGGTCGCCGTCGAAGTCGGCGTTGAAGGCGTGGCAGACGAGCGGGTGGACCTGGATCGCCTTGCCCTCGACCAGGACCGGCTCGAAGGCCTGGATCCCGAGCCGGTGCAGGGTCGGCGCCCGGTTCAGCAGCACCGGGTGCTCGTGGATGACCTCCTCGAGCACGTCCCAGACCTCGGGGACCATCGACTCGACCATCTTCTTCGCGGCCTTGATGTTCTGGACCGCTTTGCGCTCGACCAGCTGCGCCATGATGAACGGCTTGAACAGCTCGAGCGCCATCAGCTTCGGCAGGCCGCACTGCTGCAGCTGCAGGCTCGGGCCGGAGACGATCACCGAGCGGCCCGAGTAGTCGACGCGCTTGCCGAGCAGGTTCTGGCGGAAGCGGCCCTGCTTGCCCTTGAGCATGTCGGAGAGCGACTTCAGCGGGCGGTTGCCCGGCCCGGTGACGGGGCGGCCGCGACGACCGTTGTCGAACAGCGCGTCGACCGCCTCCTGCAGCATCCGCTTCTCGTTGTTGACGATGATCTCGGGCGCGCCGAGGTCGAGCAGCCTTTTCAGCCGGTTGTTGCGGTTGATCACCCGGCGGTAGAGGTCGTTGAGGTCGGAGGTCGCGAAACGACCACCGTCGAGCTGGACCATCGGGCGCAGCTCCGGCGGGATCACCGGCACGCAGTCGAGGATCATCCAGTCCGGCTTGTTCTCAGAGTTCAGGAACGCGGAGGCGACCTTCAGCCGCTTCACGGCGCGCGCCTGTTTCTGCCCCTTGGAGCTGTTGATCACCTGCTCCAGCTCCTCGCATTCGGCCTCGAGGTCGACCTGTTCGAGCAGGTCGCGGACGGCCTCGGCGCCCATCCCGCCGCGGAAGTACTCGCCCCAGCCGAACGGCGAGCCGAAGCGATCCTTCAGCTCGCGGAAGACGGTCTCGTCGTTGACGACCTCTTTCGGCTTCATCTCGGTGAAGATCTTCCAGACTTCGTCCATCCGCTCGATCGCCTCTTCGATGTAGGCCTCGGTGTCGGAAATCTCCGCCTCGAAGGTTTTCCGCAGCTCTTTGATCAGCTTGGTGCGCTCGTCGTCCTTCAGCTTGCGCAGCTGCGTGGCCGTCAGTTTCAGCGAGTCGGCCCAGATGTGGTCGTCGTCGTCGAATTTCTCCTGAGCGCCCTGCTCGAGGTACTTGATGCGGCGCTCCAGCGACTCGTTCAGCTCCTGGGTCCGTTTCTGCCGTTCGCTCTCATAGGAGTCGAGGACTTTCTTCACTTCTTTCTCGAGTTTGCCGAGGTCTTTGTCGCGCGCCTCGACGTCGACCCAGGTGATCATCGAGGCGGCGAAGTAGAGGACCTTCTCGAGCTCCTTCGGCGCCATGTCGATCAGGTAGCCGATCCGGCTCGGGACTCCCTTGAAGAACCAGATGTGGGACACCGGCGCGGCGAGGTCGACGTGGCCCATCCGCTCGCGGCGGACCTTGGAGCGGGTCACCTCGACGCCGCAGCGCTCGCAGACGATGCCCTTGTAGCGGACCCGCTTGTACTTGCCGCAGTAGCACTCCCAGTCCTTGGTCGGGCCGAAGATGCGCTCGCAGAAGAGCCCGTCTTTCTCGGGCTTCAGGGTCCGGTAGTTGATCGTCTCGGGCTTGGTGACCTCGCCCCAGCTCCAGGAGCGGATCTTCTTCGAGGAGGCGAGGCCGATCTCGATCGCGTCGAAGTTGTTGATGTCGATCATCAGTCCTCCACCTTCGTCTCTTCCTTTGCCTCGGCCCGGCTCCGTCGCCTCCGTCGGTTCCGCCCTCGCCCTCCGGCACCACCTGCTCCTCCTTCTCGTCGGCGGCGCCATTGGAGGAGTCGGCGCGGACCCCGGTCAGGTCCATGCCCAGCTCCTCGGCCGCTTTCAGCAGGTCGTCGTCCTCGTCGGAGATCTCCACTTCGCCACCTTCGGAGACGACGTTGGCGTCGAGCGAGAGGCTCTGGATCTCCTTCAGCAGGACTTTGAAGGACTCGGGGATCGACGGCTCGGGGATGTTCTCCCCCTTGACGATCGCCTCGTAGGCCTTGACCCGGCCGACGGTGTCGTCGGACTTGACGGTCAGCATCTCCTGCAGCGTGTAGGCGGCTCCGTATGCCTCCAGCGCCCAGACCTCCATCTCGCCGAAGCGCTGGCCGCCGAACTGCGCCTTGCCTCCCAGCGGCTGCTGGGTGACCAGCGAGTAGGGGCCGGTCGACCGGGCGTGGATCTTGTCGTCGACCAGGTGCAGCAGCTTCAGGATGTACATGTAGCCGACCGTCACCTTGCCCTCGTAGGGCTCGCCGGTGCGGCCGTTGTAGAGCTGGACCGCGCCGGCACAGCGGGCGCCGGGACGCTCGCGCCTGTCGACGCCGAAGTCGATGTCGCGATCGGCGTTCTCCTCCGACCAGGCGAAGAGGGCCTCGTCGACGTCTTCGACAGTGGCGCCGTCGAAGACCGGTGTCGAGACGTAGACGCGCTTGTCGCCGTCCTTGGAGTGGGCCTGCTTGTAGGCGTCGGACCCGTCGTCGTACCAGCCGTTGCCGGCGACCCAGCCGAGGTGCGTCTCCAGCACCTGGCCGATGTTCATCCGGCTCGGCACCCCGAGCGGGTTGAGGATGACGTCGACGGGAGTGCCGTCTTCGAGATGGGGCATGTCCTCTTCGGGCACGATCTTCGAGATCACACCCTTGTTCCCGTGGCGGCCGGCGAGCTTGTCGCCCTCGGCGATCTTGCGCTTGGTCGCGACGTAGACGCGGACGAGGTCGTTGACGCCGGGCGGCAGGTCGTCGCCGTCGTCGCGGCTGAAGGTGAGGACGTCGATGACGACCCCACCCTCGCCGTGCGGCACCTTCAGCGAGGTGTCGCGGACCTCGCGCGCCTTCTCCTTGAAGATCGCGCGGATCAGCTTCTCCTCGGCGGTCAGCTCGGTCTCGCCCTTCGGGGTCACCTTGCCGACCAGCAGGTCGCCGGAGACGACCTCGGCCCCGACCCGGACGATGCCGCGCTCGTCGAGGTTGCGCAGGCTCTCCTCGGAGCGGTTGGGGATGTCGCGGGTGATCTCCTCGTCGCCGAGCTTCGTCGTGCGGGCGTCGATCTCGTACTCCTCGATGTGGATCGAGGTCAGTTCGTCGTCCTTGACCAGGCGCTCGGAGAGGATGATCGCGTCCTCGAAGTTGTAGCCCTCCCAGGACATGAAGGCGACCAGGCAATTCTTGCCGAGCGCGATCTCACCGCCGGCGGTCGAGGAGCCGTCTGCGAGGACGTCGCCCTCCTTCACCTGCTGCCCGGCGGCGACGATCGGGCGCTGGTGGATGATCGTCCCCTGGTTGGAGCGCATGAACTTGTGCAGCGGGTACTCGTCCCTTTTCGAGCCATGGGTGACGACGATCTGTTCGGAGTCGACATGACTGACCTCGCCGGCGTTCTCCGCCAGGACGACGTCGCCGGTGTCGATCGCCGCACGGCGCTCCATCCCGGTCCCGATCAGGGGCGGGTCCGGCTTCAGCAGCGGCACCGCCTGGCGCTGCATGTTGGAGCCCATCAGCGCCCGGTTGGCGTCATCGTGCTCGAGGAACGGGATCAGGGCGGTCGCCACCGACCAGATCTGGGTCGGCGAGACGTCCATCAGGTCGACCTCCTTGGGGGAGGCGGTCGCGTACTCCTCCTCGGAGGCGCGAACCAGGACCCGGGGCCCTTTCAGTTTTTTCGTCTTCGGATCGACCTCGGCGTTCGCCTGGGCGATCACTTTGTCCTCCTCCTGGGTGGCGTCGAGGTGGACGATCTTGTCGCTGACGACGCCGTCTTTGACCACCCGGTAGGGGGTGGTGACGAAGCCGTGCTCGGAGATCTGGGCATAGGAGGACAGCGAGCCGATCAGGCCGATGTTCGGGCCCTCCGGCGTCTCGATCGGGCACATCCGGCCGTAGTGGGTCGGGTGCACGTCGCGGACCTCGATCGGGGCCCGCTCGCGGGTCAGGCCGCCGGCCCCGAGCGCGGAGAGGCGGCGCCGATGGGTCAGGCCGGCGAGCGAGTTGGTCTGGTCCATGAACTGCGAGAGCTGCGAGGAGCCGAAGAACTCCTTCAGCGCTGCCACCACCGGGCGGATGTTGATGATCGTCTGCGGGGTGATCGCGTCGGCGTCTTCGGTGGTCAGCCGCTCGCGGACCACGCGCTCCATCCGGTAGAGGCCGATCCGGAACGCCTCCTGGATCAGCTCGCCGACCGTCCGCAGCCGCCGGTTGCCGAAGTGCTCGTACTCGTCGAGGTGCTCCTTGACCGGCTCGCGCGGATAGGTGAGGGCTTCCGCGGCGTAGTCCTTGATCGGGTTCTCCTCGTCGATCTCCTCGGGGATGCCGAGCAGCTTCGGCAGGCTGACCAGCTCCTTGACCAGGGCGATGATGTCGTCGTGGGTCAGGACCCGGTTGTCGAGGTCGACATCGAGGTCGAGGCGGGCGTTCAGCTTGTAGCGGCCGACCCGAGTCAGGTCGTAGCGCTTGGGGTCGAAGAAGAGCTGCTCGAGCAGGCTGCGGGCGGCGTCGACCGAGGGCGGCTCGCCCGGGCGCTGCTTCTTGAACAGCTCGATCAGGGCCCCTTCCTCGGTCTTCGTCGCTTCGGTGTCGGCCTCGATCGTGTGC
This sequence comes from uncultured Solirubrobacterales bacterium, assembly GCA_963816785.1. GTDB lineage: Bacteria > Actinomycetota > Thermoleophilia > Solirubrobacterales > 70-9 > VRUE01. Next base: position 6,957 of record CAWFLL010000001.1, read on the forward strand.
TTGATGTAGACCGAGTCGTCGAACATGTCGAGGAGCTTCTCGTCCTCGACGTAGCCCATCGCCCGCAGCAGCACCGTGACCGGCAGTTTCCGCTTGCGGTCGATGCGAACGAAGACGCGCCCTTTTTTGTCGATTTCCAGCTCCAGCCAGGAGCCGCGGGCCGGCATCAGGTTGGCGATGAAGACCTGCTTCTCGGGGTCCTTCGGCGCCATCACGTAGGCGCCCGGAGAGCGCACCAGCTGGGTGACGACGACCCGCTCGGTGCCGTTGATGATGAAGGTGCCGCGGTCGGTCATCCACGGGAAGTCGCCCATGAAGACGGCCTGCTCGCGGATCTCACCGGTCTCTTTGTTCTGGAAGGCGACGGTCGCGGTCAGCGGCCGCGAGTAGGTCATGTCCTTCTCGCGGCACTCATCGATCGAGTGCGGCGGCTCCTCGAATTTGAAGTCGCTGAAGACGATCGCGAGATTCCCCGTGTAGTCCTCGATCGGGGAGATGTCGTCGATGGTCTCTCGCAGCCCGCCCTTTTTCGGATCGGTCAGGTCGTCGAAGGAGCGACGCTGAATATCGATCAGGTGGGGGACTTCGAGGGGGTTCTTTAGTCGGGAGAAACTCCTGCGGGTTACGGGGGCAGCGTTCGAACGTGCCAAAGTCGGCGACTCCTCAGAGCGGTCAGAGGGACGTGGATACAGCGCAGATATGGCGAGGGAATGACAACAGGCGCGCGACCGCGAAAAATATCACACGGGCGCGCTCGGCCGCAGGCATCCCTCCGTGCCTGGGGCCGATTCGGGGGAACTCGGGCTCCTATTTGAGCTCGACCGTCGCGCCGGCCTCCTCGAGTTCGCCCTTGATTTTCTCGGCCTCGTCGCGCTCGACGCCCTCTTTGATCGGTTTCGGAGCCTCGTCGACCAGCGCCTTGGCCTCTTTCAGGCCGAGGCCGGTGGCTGCGCGCACGACCTTGATCACCGGCACCTTCTGGCCGCCGACCTCGGTCAGGACGACGTCGACCGTCGGACTCTCCGCCTCGGCGCCGCCGTCGCCGTCGGCGCCCGGGGCGCCGGCCGCTGCCGGTGCCGCGGCCGCGACCGCAGTCGCGGATACGCCGAACTCCTCCTCGAGCGCTTTGATCCGCTCGGAGAGTTCGAGGACCGAGATGCCTTTCAGCTCCTCGATCCAGTCCTCTGTTGAAGTTTTCGTTGCCATTTACTCCTCTTCCTCCTCTTGTTTTGAAGTCTCGTCTGGCGACTCAGCGTCGCCGGAGCGTCCTCGCGCCTCCTCGGAGTCCGCGGGTCGTCGGCCTCGCTCGTCGCCGAGCATCAGCCTACGGCTGCCGCCTCGCTCGGGCCATCGGCTTCGCCATCAGCCTCCGACGCCTCCGCTCGCTCCGGGTCGGCGGCCACTCCTGCCAGTCTCGCGGCCTCACCGCCCTGCATCGGGCGGCTCCTCGCGTCCGGGCGCGGGCGGGTCGGTGATCACTCCTGCTCAGTCTCCTCCTCGGCAGGAGGGCCTTCGGCCGTAGCCTCCTCGGCGGGGGCCTCGCCGGAGACGAGGCCTTGCTCCGCGATTTGGCCGAGCTGCAGCGCGAGGCCCTGGATCATCGAGCCGAGGCCGCGGACGAGGCCGGTCAGCGGGCTGGCGACGACGCCGGCGAGCTGGCCGTCGAGCACTTCGCGCGAGGGCAGGCGGGCGATCGATTTGAACTTTTCCTCGTCGAGGTCGAGCCCCGTCCATGAAGCCCCCCTTGAAGCTGAGGACCTCGTGCTCTCTGTTGAAGGTCGTGATCGCCTTCGCCGCCTGAGCGGTGTCGCCGCGGACGAAGGTGAGGGCGGTCGGCCCCTCGAGCAGCTCTGCGAGCCGTTCCTCGCCGGCCTTCTCGGCGGCAAGTTTGGTGAGGCGGTTCTTGACGATCCGGAAGCTGGCATCGGCCTCGCGCAGCTTGCCGCGCAGCTCGGCCGCCTGCGGAACGCTGATGCCGCGATAGTCGACCGCGAAGATCGCCTCGGCGCCCTCGATCTGGGCCGCGACCTCCTCGATTGTGGCTGCCTTTTCGTCTCGGTTCATCGTCTCACCTGCACCGGGCTTCCGGGCCGATGGGCCGGAAACGGGCCTATAACTCCCGTTTTCGGCCCACCGGCGTGCCGCCGGTGGTCTCGGGCGTGCGGCGGCGGAGTTTAGGCGGTCGCCGGCTCCTCTGCTGCCTCGGGCTCCTCGGCGGCGGGCTCCTCGGCTCGGCCGCGGGCGCGGGCGCGGCCGTCTCGCGGTCCTTGCTCTTCGCGGCGTCGACCCTTATCGCCGGGGCCCATCGTCGTCGCCAGCGTCGCCGAGAGGATGTAACGGCCCTTCGCCGAGGACGGCTTGGCGCGGTTGATCTCGTCGATCACCGCCATGCAGTTCTCGAGCAGCTTGTCCGCGTCGAAGCTCGCCTTGCCGATCGCCAGATGGATGATCGCCTGGCGGTCGGTGCGGTACTCGACCTTGCCGGCTTTCGCCTCGCTGACGGCCTTCTCGACGTCGTCTGTGACGGTGCCGACCTTCGGGTTCGGCATCTTGCCCTGGGGGCCGAGCACGCGGCCGAGCTGGCCGACGGTCTTCATCATGTCCGGCGTCGAGATCGCGATGTCGAAGTCGGTCCAGCCCTCCTGCACTTTCTCGGCGAGGTCGTCGGCGCCGACGAAGTCTGCGCCGGCGGCCTCGGCGTCGCGCGCCTGCTGGCCCTGGGCGAAGACCGCGACGGTGACGTCCTTGCCGAGCCCGTGCGGAAGCGCGAGTGTGCCGCGCAGCTGCTCCTCGGCGTGGCGCACGTTGACGCCGAGCCTCATGTGCAGCTCGACCGTCTCGTCGAACTTGACGCTCGCCGTCTCTTTGATCAGGGCGATCGCCTCCGCCGGAGGATAGGCCTGGCCGCGCTGCACCTTGCCGTACTGCTGCCGGTAGCGTTTTCCGTGGGCCATCGAGTCCCTATTTGACGTCCACGCCCATCGAGCGGGCGGTTCCGGCGATGATCTTCGAGGCGGCGTCGAGGTCGTTCGCGTTGAGGTCGGGCATCTTGCGCTCGGCGATCTGGCGCACCTGATCCATCGAGATCGTCCCGACTTTGTTGACGTGCGGCTCCCCCGACCCCTTCGGAATCCCGATCGCTTCCTTGATCAGCACCGCGGCGGGGGGCGTCTTGGTGATGAAGTCGAAGGAGCGGTCCTCATAGACGGTGATTTCGACCGGGATGATCGTGCCGCCCTCGCCCTGGGTCTGGGCGTTGAACGCTTTGCAGAACTCCATGATGTTGACCCCGTGCTGGCCGAGCGCGGGGCCGACCGGCGGCGCCGGGTTGGCATTGCCGGCCTGGATCTGCAGCTTGATGATCGTGAGGACTTTTTTCGCCATCGCGGATCGGGAGGGTAGCGATCCGGACTAGATCTTCTTGACCTGGTCGTAGTTGACCTCGACCGGCGTCTCGCGGCCGAAGATCGAAACCAGCACCTTCAGTTTGGCGGCGTCCTCGTTGATCTCGGCGATCTCTCCCGAGAAGTCCGAAAGCGGGCCGGAGATGACCTTGACCGACTCGCCGATCGAGAACTGCGCCTGGGTGCGCGGCCTCTCCGCCGTCTCGCGGTGAAGCAGGCGGTCGACCTCGACTTTGGAGAGCGGCACCGGTTTGTTGCGAGAGCCGACGAATCCGGTCACGCCCGGCGTGTTCTTGACCAGCCCCCAGGCGTCATCGGTGAGCTCCATGTTGACCAGGACGTAGCCCGGCATCGTCCGTTTCTCCTTCGGCTCTTTCTGGCCGTCTTTGTTGACCTCCATCACCTGCTCGGTCGGGACGACGACCTGCCGCACGTTGCGGTTCTGGCTCATCGTCTGCACCCGGTGCTCGAGGTTGTGCTTGACCTTGTTCTCGTGCCCGGAGTAGGTGTTGATCACATACCAGCGATACATCTAAGCCTTCTGTCTTTCGAAATCCTGCTAGAGGATTTTCTGGATGAGATAATTGAAGACGCCGTCGAGGGCCCCGAGGTAGGCGGCCGCGACCGCGACGAAGATGATCGTCACCGCCGTCGCCTGGACCAGGGTGTCGCGATCAGGCCACTGGACTTTTTTAAGCTCCGCCCAGCAGGAGGCGAGAAAGCCGAACACGCCACCGCGCTGGCGGTCAGCCGAAGCCTGCTTCTGACGCTTCGCGAGCTGCTCACTCTCCCTGCGCTTGCGGTCCTCGCGCTCGCGCCTTTCGGCTTCCTTCGCCTTCTTGGCCTGAGCACGGCGCTGGGTGCGAGTCGGCTGCGGCGCGTCGGGGGTCTCGAGGTCCGCTTCCGGGGCGCCGGCCCCGATGCCGGCCTCGACCGCCTCGATCTCGGCGACGTCGCCCGAGACGGGGACCTGGGTGTCGTGCTGGGCGCGTGACTGCGCCGCCTGGGCGCGTGACTGCGCCGCCGCTTGGCGCCGCCGGAGCGCTTCTGTTCCTGCGCTTCGCGGGCGCGTTTCTCCGCCTTGCGCTGTGCCCGGGTTTTCGCCATCGTCTAGCGAGTCTCCTTGTGGGCGGTGTGGCGGCCGCACCAGCGGCAGAACTTGCGCAGCTCGATCCGGTCCGGCGAGTTGCGCCGTGACTTGTTGGTCTGATAATTGCGCCGCTTGCAGTCTTCGCAAGCCAGCGTCACAGCGATGCGGACATCTCCGCGAGCCATTTCTCCCTCGTTGCCGTACGGAAGCTCTTACAAGAGAAAACCCCGGGCCCGAGGCGCGAGGCTGCACCGAAGAATAGCGCCCTCCGGCTCCCAGGTGCGGGCCCGCCCGACAGGCCGCGAGGCGTGGAGGAAGGTTCAGAGCCCGAGCGTCTTGGCGATGATCCCGCGCTGGATCTCGGAGGTGCCGCCGTAGATGGTCGAGACCAGCGAGGTGCGGACGAGGCGCTCCATGTCGTACTCCGAGGAATAGCCGTAGCCGCCCATCATCTGCATGCCCTCGAGCGTCACCCGCTTGGCGACCTCGGTGACGTAGAGCTTCACCATCGAGGCCTCCTTCGGCAGCATCCGGTCGGGGTCCTCATCGGTCAGCGTCGCGACCCAGCGGGTCATCAACCGCGCCGCCTCGAGCTCGGTGGCGAGGTCGGCGAAGCGGTGCTGGAGGGCCTGGAAGGAGCCGATCGGGCGGCCGAACTGCCTGCGCTCCTTGGCGTAGGCGAGAGCGTCGTCGAAGGCGCGCTGGGCGATGCCGAGCATCGTCGCCGCGAGGATCAGCCGCTCGACGTTGAGGCCGGCCATCAGCTGGGTCCAGCCCTGGTCGACCTCGCCGAGGACCGACTCGGCGGGGGCCTCGACGTCCTTGAGGTAGAGCGTGTTGGTCTCGCGGCCGCCCATCGTCTCGATCGGGACGATTTCCATCCCATCGACCTCGCGCGGTACCGAGATCATCGTCAGGCCCTCGTGCTTGGACTCGCCCTTGGTGGTGCGGCAGACGACCAGCACATGGTCGGAGATGTGGGCGTTGGAGATGAAGACCTTCTGGCCGTTGAGGACGAAGCCGCCGTTGACGCGCTCGGCGGAGGTGGTCAGCGAGCCGACGTCGGAGCCGGCCTCGGGCTCGGTCATCGCGATCGCCTCGACCGCGCCGCCGGCGATCCCACCGAGGATCTCCCGCTTCTGCTCATCGGTGCCGAAGCGCCCGGTGGCGCCGGCGACGATCAGGGTCGTCGCGTAGCCGCCGATCGGGGCCAGGCCGCGCGAGGTCTCTTCCATGAACAGGCAGGCGTCGAGCATCGAGCCCGCCCGAGCCCCCGTACTCCTCCGGAATCGTGATCCCGAGCCAGCCGAGCTCCGCCATCTGCCGATAGATGGACTCGTTGTGGTGGATGCGGTAGCCGTCGGTGAGCTGCTCGCGCTTCTCCTGCGTCCCGCACTCGCGCTCGCAGAAGCGACGGATCGCAGTCGACGAAATCCTCCTGCTCATCGGTGAGGGCGAAGTCCATAAGCCTCTACTTCCTCCGCCCGACCGCGAGCAGGTACTCCTTCTCGAAGCGGGCATCGTCGGCGCTGCCGCGGTTCCACTCCTCGCAGAAGCTGCTCAGCGCCTCGTCGAACTCGGCCTCCCGACCCTCCCGCTGCGCGTTCGCCCGTGCCGCGATGGTCGGCCCGTAGCGCTGCTTGAAGTGCTCGCCGTAGTCGTCCGGACGCTCGAAGGCGGTGATCTCGAGCATGTCGCGTTCGAGCTTCTCGAACTCGACCCGGTCGCCGAACAGCTCGGCCAGGTGCTCCTCGCTGCCCCACAGCGGCGGCGGCTGCGCGCCCGGCGGGGGCGGCGGCATGAACGGTTTCATCATCCCGAAGAGGGCGCCGAGCATCCCCTCCGGCGTCCAGCTCAGCAGGCCGATGGTGCCGCCGGGGCGGCAGACTCGAACCATCTCGTCGGCGGCCGCCTGGTGGTGGGGGGCGAACATCACGCCGATCGAGGAGATGACGGCGTCGAAGCTGGCGTCCTCGAACGGCAGGTCCTCGGCGTCGGCCTGCGCCCACTCCAGCTCGACGCCCTCGGCCTCGGCGCGGGCGCGGCCCGCGTCGAACAGCTCGGGCGTCAGGTCGCTTGCGGTGACGGTCGCGCCCTTCGCCGCGGCCGGGATCGCCGCGTTGCCGGTGCCGGCGGCGACGTCGAGGACGCGCATGCCGGGGCCGATCCCGGAGCCGTCGACGAGGCGCGGGCCGAGCGGCAGGAGGAAGGTCTCGACCATCGAGGGGTAGTCGCCCGAGGCCCACATCGCCCGGTGTTTGGCCTTGAGCTCGGCATTCGCGTCCTTGGTTTCGGTGCTGGCGTCCACGGTGGGCCTCCTTTGGAGTCTTGTCGACCCCTTACTTACCATGGGAGAGCTCTGTCCGTCGCTACTCGGGCGGACTCAGATCGCGGACCTCGAACCCGTGTTCATCGGCAAGGCGGGCCGCGATCAGGGACCGGTGGCACGCCCCGGCGTCGCGCTCGACGCAGAGCAGCGCCGCCCGGCTCCTGCCGATGAACCCGACGATCGCCCCGAGGTCGGCCGGGTCGAGGATCTGCTCGGTGTAGCCGCTGACGTACTCGGGCGCCAGCACCGTGCGCGAGCGTTTGCCCTCGCCACGGCGGGCGTCCTCGCGGTACTGCGCTTCGCGCAGCTCGGTTGTCGGGGCGAGCTCGGGCAGGTGCTCGTAGCCGATGCCCGCCTCGGCCAGGGCGGCCTGCAGTCGCCGCGCGTTCGCCCAGGCGTACTCGGCTGCCGCGCACTCCGCGCCGCTGGCGGACGTCGAGCACCAGATTCACCTCGGCCTGCCGGAGGGCCGCCAGAAACGATGCCGCGATCGAATCCGTAGACCCCGATCGTCGCGATCACGAGCCGAGGTGACGGCGGACATAGGCGCCGTCGGGGTCAAAGCGCCGCGCCTGGCGCTCGGGGTTGAGCACCCGGTTCCGCCTGGTGTCGTTTCCCGTTCCCGCAACCCACTGCCAGTTGCCGCTGTTGTTGGCGACGTCGGCGTCGATCAGCAGCTCCTCGAAATGCCGGGCACCGATCCGCCAGTCGAGGCCCAGCGTCTTGGTCAGGTAGGAGGCGACGATCAGCCGCGCCCGGTTGTGCATGAAGCCCTCGCACTCGAGCTGGCGCATCCCCGCATCGACGATCGGCACCCCGTGCGCCCCTCGCGCCAGGCGCGCGCCGCGGCCGTCGCGCCGCCAGCGGCGCCTCCCCCGTGGACGGTAGTCGCGACGCGGCAGTTCCGGGAAGGCGGCGAGGACCTGGTGGTGGAAGTCCCGCCAGCAGAGCTGCCGGGCGAATTCCTCACCGCCCGGTTCGCCGTCGACCCTGGCGAGCACCGCCGTCGGAGAGACGCAGCCGAGGTGGAGGTCGGCGCTGAGCCGGGAGGTCGCTTCTGCCGGGAGGTCGTCGTGACCGTCTTCGTAGCCGGCGAGAGGCCCGCGGAGCCACCGCTCCAGCCGTCGCCGTGCAGCGGTCTCGCCGCCCTCCTGGATGTGGGGGGCGGGCGATAAGCTGCCACAGAGCGCCCGCAGCGAGGGCATCCGCCCGACCCCGATGGCGGAGGGTGGTGGCTCGCCCAGTGAGCGCGGCGCAGGCTCGACCTGCCGTCGCGGCTGCTCCCGCCAGGCGCGCCGTACGGCGTGAACACGCGGTAGTGGTCGCCGCCGCCACTCGGCAGGACCGCGCCGGGCTCGACTGCGGTCACGCCCGGGAGGGCGCCAGCCGGATCCCGTCCTCGCGGCAGGCGACCTCGAGTCGTCTCTCGCGCGCCTTCGCGTGTCGGCTGAAGTCCTCGCTGATGTGGATCGCCCGTGCCCCGGCCCGCTTCGCGATCCGCAGCGCCTCCTCGACCGGGTCGCCCCTGCGGATGTCGGCGGGAGCCGCGCTCGCGCAGGGCCCGGTCGAGATCGCGCAGGCAGTCGAGCAGGTGGGAGACACGATTCGGCGATCCGCAGCGACCCGCCAGCAGAGCGTCGTCGAACACGAACAGCGGCACGACACCGTCTGCCTCACGGGCGGCCGCCGCCAGGGCCGGTTGGTCACGGACGCGGAGGTCTCGGGTGAAGAGAACTACGACGCGGCTCAATTCACGGTCGATAAGCCCGGGACGAGACTCGAACTCGCGACCCCTTCCTTACCATGGAAGTGCTCTACCAACTGAGCTATCCGGGCAGATTTGTCTCTATTGAGCCAAAAAATGCGCTTCTTGAAGTAGAACCCCCAGATCAGATGGACTCTTAAGTCGCGGGCCGGATGTTAGAGGGCCGCATGAGCTCTGTGGCGTCCAGGCCACGAGATGGCAGGGGAGCGGTCGAAAAAAAGAAAACCCACTATTTGTAAGACGTTCTGTATGGCCTTTGCGAAGATGTCCGTCGAGGTGGGCAACCAGGCCACAGCTAGCGCCGTTGCCCACCGCCCGGGCCGCATGTGCGCAGTCGCCATCGCGCTCCTCGGGATTGCGCTCCTCCACTCCGCCCCCGCCTTGGCGATGAACGTCACCTCGACCGGGGATTCCGGTGCCTGCTCGCTGCGCACCGCGATCAACGCGATCAACGACAACAACAGCGGCACGGCGTGCGGGCCAGTGCTGAGCGGCGAATTCACGCCGATCAACCTCCCGGCCAACACCTACACGCCCACCGACGGCCAGCTCCAGATCAAATCGGGCGCGAAGGTCGAAATCATCGGCGCCAGCATCAACGACCCGCTGACGACGGTCATCGACGCCACCACCAACGTCCTCCCGCACAGAGTCTTCGAAGTCCTCGCCGGTGGCCAGCTGAAGCTCATCGGCCTCCAGGTCACGGGCGGCCGGACCTTGAATGCCGGACCCAGTTCGTCTTACGGATTCAGCGCCGATCCGGGCGCCGGAATCCTCAACAAAGGGAGCACGACCCTCGATCACGTTGTCCTCAGCGACAACGTGACCGGCGTCGGAGGCGCCGGGGGCGACGGAGGAGTCGCGTCGGATCATCACGGCTACGACGCCGGATGGGGAGGCGACGGTGGCGGCATCTACAACGTGAGCGGGGCCTCGTTGAACATCACCTCGTCCACGATCAGGGACAACGGGACCGGCAGAGGAGGCCCTGGCGGGACGGGCGCCATTGGCGTCAACGGCAACGGCAATTTCGCCAATGGCGGACCGGGAGGCGACGGCGGCAAGCCCGGCAGCGGCGGAGGGATCTGGAACCAGGGCAGCGTGACGATCACCAACTCGACGCTGAGCGGCAACTTCACCGGGCGTGGCGGGAACGGCGGCAACGGGGGGCAGGGAGCCGGACCGAAAACCGAAAACATGATCACCTTCGGCTCCGGGTCGGGCGGCGACGGCGGCGACGGCGGATCCGCGGGCTACTCGAAGTACGAATACTGCGTCTGCTATTCGACGATACCCGGGGTCTATGGCGGCGGAGCCATCTTCAACACCGGCGGCGGCTCGATGACGATCACGAACTCGACCATCAACGGCAACAACACCGGCGCCGGGGGCAACGGGGGCGGCGCCGGCGTCGGCGGGCCCGACCAGAACCAGCACTCCAGGACCGGCTCACACGGCGGATTCGCGGGATCCGGCGGCTTCGGCGGCGCCATTTACAGCGCCTTTGCCAACACGAACCTCACGAACGTCACGCTCAGCGGGAACCTCACGGGCGACGGCGGGATCGGGGGCAACGGACCCACTTCCGGATCGCTCGGCCCCGGCCCCGGCGGCTACGGCGGCGACGGCGGCGCCATCTGGGCTGCCGGCGCGAGATCGGGCTACTACGTGACGCTCACCCACGTCACGATCTCGAAGAACACCCTGGGCTCGGCCGGACCAGCCGGCGCTCCTGGAGCGCCGCCTGAAGGCAACCCCGTCAACAATGGCACGCCCGGCATCCGAGGCATCGGGTCCGGCGTCGCGACGGGCGGCCGTTACGACACGTACGGATCCAGCGTCCAACTGACGAACACGATCATTGCCGACAACGGGCTGGTCTCCGACTCGAACTGCATCGACAGCGGTGCGGCGCCCTCGAACTTCGCCGACCTCGGCGGCAATGTGACCTGGGGCGGCACGACCTGCCCCGGTACCAGCGCCGATCCGATGCTCGGCCTGCTGCAGGACAACGGAGGGCTGACGCTCACGATGCTGCCGGCCTCGGGCAGCGCCGCGATCGGAGCGATCTCCTCGGGCTGCAACAGCGTGGCCACGGACCAGCGCGGCTACCCGCGACCGGGAACCGGTAAGTCGGCCTGCGACGCCGGCGCCGTCGAGACCGGGCCGCCGCCGGGTGTCACCGCGACGACGACCGCCCTCTCCTCCTCGGCCAACCCGTCGACAGCCGGCCAGCAGGTGACCTTCACGGCAACCGTCTCCCCCCGCCCAGTAGCGGCACCTTCTCCTTCACCGACGGCGGCACCGTCATCCCCGGCTGCGAGGCGGCCGCGCTGGAACCCAGCGGCAAGGCGACCTGCAAAACGAGCTTCGCCGCGGCGGGCTCCACCCAATCGTTGTCAGCTACACCGGCAACAGCCTCTTCTCCGCCTCGAGCTCGTCCAGTCTGACCCAGGTCGTCCAGTCTCAGTCGGGCGGAGGCGGAGGCGGACCGGAGGAGGCGGCGGCACCCCGCCGCCGATCGCCACCGCCCCGGTCGCACCAAAAGTCCTCAAATGCCCGAAATCGAAGAAACGGGTCGTCGTCAAAGGCAAGGCGAAGTGCGTGAAGCGCAAGCGCCGGCACAAAGGGACCCGCTAGCCGCCAGCTCGTCCCACGCGCAAGCCCGGAATCGGACTCGAACCGACGACCCCTTCCTTACCATGGAAGTGCTCTACCAACTGAGCTATCCGGGCGGGCCGAATGCGATGGCCGATCTTAGAGACTCCACCGATGCATTGACCCTGGTCGAACCACGCGGGATCTCCTAACGCAGACGGATCGTGGGGCTCATCGCGGAGGTGCTGCCCCCGGGACCATGGGCGTCACCTTGCAGCTCGAACCGGTGGCCCAGATAGGCGGGGACCGGTGCGACGGGCCGCGAGCTCGTCTCGCGTCGCAGACTGCCGTCGACGTACCAGTTGTAGGCGTCCAAGGAGCGAGCGCTCGCCCAGGCTCCCTTATGACAGACCAACCGCCTCCCGGTATGGGTCACCCACGGTCTCCGCACGCTCACAGGTCTGCCACCGCTGCCACCGCCGGGACCGGGGCCGGCGCCGCCGGTCGGGCCGGCGACGGCATCGAGGCGCAACATCGCCCCCGCCCACGTGTAGCCGACCTCGTTGTAGAGATAGCCGCAGATCATGACCGGCCCGACCCCTCGCGCGCCGTGAAGGCGACGGAGTTGGCGAAGTTCCCGGCTTCGTCGGTGCGCGGAAGCAGGGCGATCGCGAGGATGTTCCCGGACTCTTCGGCGATGCTCCCGGCGCTGCCGGCGTCGCCGGGCATTCCGGCGACAGCGTGCCGGGGAGCGCGACGACCTCTGATCCAGGACTCGTCCCAGAATTCGGCGGGCGGCGCGACGACGCCGTCGATGTTGATCAGGCCAGAGGCGCCCAGCGGGATCGGGCCGGCGCGCGCGACATGTGGATGTAGTGCGTCGCGGCGGCGGCGGACTGGGCCGTTGCGGCGATTCCCAGCAATGCAATCGCGGCGATTGCGACTGCGAGCCGCGGCGACTGGATCGTGACGGCTGATGATTCATGACAACCTCCGAGAAATCAGAGTAGGACTCTTTTAACTAGAGTGCTTCTCTGACATAAGATGGAGAGGAAGCGATGACCGAGAGCGGGCAGAGGCGGCAGGGGAGGCGATCATCGACGCCGCTCTGTCGCGATTCCTCGACCGGGGGTGACCGCGACGACGCTGAAGGAGATCCAGCGCGACTCTCGGCTCGAGCAACGGCAGCCTCTTCCACTACTTCAAGAGCAAGGAGGCGCTGGCGGGCGCGTTACGCGGACGCGCCATGCGTCCCAGCGCGCGTTCCTGGAGGAGCTCGGTCGGCACGACGATGCCGAGGGGGCCGTGAAGGGGATCGTGCGGATGCATCTCGCCTGGTGCGTCAAGAACCCGGGGATGGCGCGCTTCCTCGCGACGGTCAGCGAGCCCGCGATCCTCGAGGCCGCCGAGATTGAGCTGAAGGAGGGTAATCAGCGCTTCGCCGCCGCCCTCCGTGCCTGGTGGCGGCCGCACGCCCACTATGGCTCGCTGCGCCCGCTCACCGCACCGCAGAGCCTCGCGCTGTGGCTCGGCCCCGCGCAGGAGTGGGTGCGAGCGTGGCTACTCGGGGCCTTTGAGGAGCCACCAACCAAGGCCGAGACCGAGATGCTGGCGGACGCGGCCTGGCTGTGCCTGCGCGCGGACGGCGGTTGACTGGTCAGGACTTGGGCTTCTTCTTCGTCGAGCGCCTTGATTTTGAAGACCCGCTGGGCGGGCTTGGCATCGGCGCCGAGGATGTCGAGCGCGCGGACCTTGAATGTGTCTGCCCAGGGCCTCGGCCTCTTGAAGGTCTTCGGGCGCTCGCAGGACGTGAACTTCGGCGTTTCTTCGGCCCTCTTACTCGCCTTCGCGTTGGCGCTTCTCCTTCGGCTTCGGCTTCGACAGGAGGCACTGGTAGCCGGTGATCGCGCCGGGGGCGCTGTTCAAGGAGAACGTCGCCCTCTCTTTCGGGCTGCGATCTTCGCCTTCGTGATCTTGGTGCCGGTGGGGACCCCATAGGTCGCCGTGACCGACTGGTCGGAGTCCATCTTCACCTGGCAGACACCGGTGCCCGTGCAGGGCCCCGAGAAGCCGGCGAAGTTCGCCGGTGTGGCGGTGAGCGGCGCGACCTGTCCCTGGGGGTACCGGCCGGCACAGCGCGGCGGGCAGGACACTTCGCGCCCGTGACCGAGCCGCTGCCGGCGCCGGCGAAATCGACCGAGAGCGTCTGGGTGGGCCCTATCAGCGCGAAGGCCAGGTGGACGCCCGGGCCCAGCGCGCTCGCCCCGGAGACGTTGGACACCGCTACCGGGGTCGCCGTCGGTATGCCGTCTGTCCCGTTGCCCAGTTCGCCGAGTATGCCCCGTATCCCCAGCTTCTCGCCGTGCCGTGCCTCCAGGAGAGCGACGACGGAGCGACCGACCGCGGCGATCTCCCGCACGTTGGTCAGGCCGCCGACGGGGATCGGCGTCCGGCTGCAGCCCAAAGTCTTCTCCGCCACCTCCGTCGCACGTTTCGGGGCCTTCGTCGCCCCGGTCGCCCACTGGCCGTTGCTGTTGTCTCCCCAGCCCACGACCGTACCGTTCGCGAGTCGCGCGTAAGGCGGTGTAGGCCCCCGCCGCTGACGGCGGTGGCGGTCGAGAGCGCGGCTTACCGTTGCCGGTGCGGTGCACCAGCAGGTGGTGCTGAGGGTCTGGGTCCCGTGCGCCCGTCTGTCCCTCGACGTTGTACCCCCAGCCCATGACCCTGCCGTCGGCGAGCAGCGCCAGGGCGAAGTCTTCGCCGGCGTCGATCGCGATCGCCCCCGAGACACCGGGGATCGCCACGGGGGTCGCAACGCACGCGCAGCCCGTCTGCACCCCGACGCCATCGCCGAGGTTGCCGTAGTCGTCCTCTCCCCAGCCGATCACGGTTCCGTTCGCGAGCAGGGCGAAGCTGGCGTACCGGTCCGCGCTCACCGCGACCGCGTTGGTGATGCCGGGCACCTCGATGGGAGTCGTGCTGCAGGGTTCGCCTTTGCATATTTCTGGACCGGCCGCCGACCCGAGGGCCGGCCGCTGCCCGTGTCCTTCATTGCCCCCCAGGCCATCACCTTCCCGTTCGATAGCAGGGCGAGGCTGTGGTATTCGCCGGCGCTCAACTGCACCACGTTGGATAGGCCCGGGACCGCGCCCGCGATACTGCGATCATCAAGGGTCCCGGTGCCGAGCTGGCCATCGTAATTGGCACCCCACGATCGCACCGACCCGTCCGCGAGCAGGGCCAGCGCGTGCGTTTCGCCACCCCCCGCCACCTGGGCCACTTCCGAAAGGCCGATTGCCGGAGCCGGGGTGTCGACGGGTTTGGAAATGGAGCCGATGCCGATCGCGCCGTATTCGTTGTAGCCCCAGCCCATGACCGTGCCCCCAGAAGCAGCGGCGCTCGAGGCAAGCCCGAGACCGAGGACGAAGATGGCGGCTGGCCGGAGCCCAGATACGAAATCGACGGACGATGCCCTCGAGACCACCTCCCAAGTCCCAGCGGCGGAAGTCCCTAGCCCTTTGGAGTGCACGGCAGAGGGTGGATGCCGTGGAGGGTGATCCCGCCCGCGAATTCGATCGTGCCTTCGGTGTAGTAGACCCCGGTCGGGCAGGTGGCGGAGAGGAACCTCCGCTTCTTGCCCCGGTAGGTGAACCTGCGGCCGATTTCCAGCCGGAACTGGGTGACACAAGCCGGCCCCGCCGGCGATCCTGGGCACGGCGGCGACCGCGTGGATACCGAAGTGGCCCCGGTGGATACGGGTGATCTTGACCGGGACGACGACGGCGGTCGGCGCCGGGACGGAGACGTAGGTGTGGA
>CAWFLL010000002.1:0-952261 GCA_963816785.1 uncultured Solirubrobacterales bacterium
ATGTAAATGGCGGATGAGCGTTGGACCGCGGTGGACGACTTCGTCGGCGGCACACTGGCGCCCCATGACGAGGTGCTCCGGCACACGCTCGAGCGCTGCGAAGCCGCCGGATTGCCGGCGATCCAGGTCTCGGCGCCGCAGGGGAAGCTGCTCCACCTGCTGGCGCGGGCGATCGGCGCTCGGACGGTGGTCGAGTTCGGGACGCTGGGCGGCTACAGCACGATCTGGATCGGCCGGGCGCTGCCCGCCGACGGGCGCCTGATCACGCTCGAGGCCGATCCCGCCTACGCCGAGGTGGCCCGCGCGAACATCGCCGAGGCCGGGCTCGACCGGCTCGTCGACCTGCTGGTGGGACCGGCTCTGGACACGCTGCCGCAGCTTGAGGCCGAGGGCGCGGGGCCATTCGACCTCGCCTTCATCGACGCCGACAAGGTCCACACGCCGGACTACTTCGAGTGGGCTCTCGAGCACGCCAGGCCGGGCGCCCTGATCGTCGCCGACAACGTGGTCCGCGACGGCACCCTCGCCGACGCCGATAGCGACGACCCGGCGGTCGGGGCCCAGCGCCGCCTGCACGAGGCTCTCGCCGCCGACCGGCGGGTCAGCGCGACGACGATCCAGACCGTCGGCGTCAAGGGCTACGACGGGTTCACCCTCGGGCTGGTCACCGAGTAGCGCCCCCTGCTATCTTTCTCGTTCGGCCCAGTGGGCCGGTCGTGTCCGCTTGCCCGACTCCTGGGGCGAGTGGGAGTCCTGTATTCGAGACGAGACCGGAGCGATGAAGGTCAGAGCTTCCGTAAAGCCAATGTGCGAAAAGTGCAAGGTGATCCGTCGCAACGGCGCCGTGCTCGTGATCTGCCAGAACCCGCGTCACAAGCAGCGGCAGGGATAGCGCGTGGCACGAATCGCAGGGATCAACATCCCGGTCAACAAGCGGGTCGAGATCGGGCTCACCTACATCTTCGGCATCGGCCGTTCGACGGCCCAGGAGATCCTCCAGGAGACCAAGATCGACCCCAACACGCTGGTCAAGGACCTGACCGAGGACGAGGTCGTCCGGCTCCGAGAGGCGGTCGAGCGCCGCGAGGTCGAGGGCGACCTGCGCCGCGACCGCTCCCAGAACGTCAAACGGCTGATGGAGATCGGCTCCTATCGGGGCCTGCGGCATCGCCGCGGCCTTCCTGTCAGGGGCCAGCGGACCAAGACCAACGCGCGCGGCCGCAAGGGGCCGCGGCGGATGAGCGTCGCCGGCAAGCGCAAGGCGCCGACCCCGAAATAGAGAACCGCGATGGCTACAGCGAAAAAACCCGCCAAAGGTCGCACCCGCCGCCGGGTCAAAAAGAACATCACCTACGGCCAGGCACACATCAAAACCTCCTTCAACAACACGATCGTGACCCTGACCGACACCCAGGGCAACGTGATCGCCTGGGAGTCCGCGGGCTCGGCCGGCTTCAAAGGCTCCCGCAAGTCGACGCCCTTCGCCGCCCAGGTGACCGCCGACGCGGCGGCGAAGAAAGGGATGGAAAACGGGCTCGAAAAGGTCGAGGTGTTCGCCAAGGGGGCCGGTTCCGGCCGCGAGACCGCGATCCGCTCCCTGCAGGCGGCCGGCCTCGAAGTGACCACGGTCAAGGATGTCTCCCCGCAGGCGCACAACGGCTGTCGCCCGAAGAAGCGGCGGAGGGTCTGATGGCTCGCGACACCTCCCCCCAGTGCAAGCAGTGCCGCCGCGAGGGACAGAAGCTGTTCCTCAAGGGCGAGCGCTGCTTCACCGACAAGTGCGGGGTCGAGCGCCGCTCCTATCCGCCCGGCGAGCACGGCCGCGGCCGGATGCGCCAGTCCGAGTACCGCGTGCAGCTGCGCGAGAAGCAGAAGACGCGCCGCTACTACCAGGTGCTGGAGAAGCAGTTCCGCGCCTACTACGAGAAGGCCTCGCGCCAGGAGGGCGTCACCGGCGAGAACCTGCTGCGCCTGCTGGAGTCCCGCCTCGACAACGTCCTCGTGCGGCTCGGCTTCGCCGCCTCCCGGCGTCAGGCCCGCCAGCTGATCCGCCACGGCCACTGGATGGTGAACGGGCGCCGCGTCGACGTCCCCTCCTACCAGGTGCGTCCCGAGGACGTGATCTCGATCAAGTCGGATTCCGCCGCCACGGACACGATCCGCAAGGCGACAGAGCTTGTCTCGACCGTGCCGGCCTGGCTTCAGGCCGACCACGATTCGCTCACCGCCAAGGTCCTGCGCTATCCCGAGCGCGCAGAGATCTCGGCGCCGGTACAGGAGCAGCTCATCGTCGAGCTCTACTCCAAGTAGTCCGGACCGATTCGGAAACACCCCATACGCAAGGAACTCATGACCACTGACTTCCAGGTCCCTCGCATCACCTCAGAGAAGGTCGACGACCGTCGCGGCACCTTCACCATCGAGCCCCTCGACAAGGGCTTCGGCTACACGTTCGGCAACGGCCTCCGCCGCGTCCTGCTGTCCTCGTTGGGCGGCGCCGCGGTGACCAGCGTCCGCATCGAGGGCGTCGCGCACGAGTTCTCGAGCGTGCCGGGCGTCAAGGAGGACGTCACCGACATCGTCCTCAACCTCAAGGATCTCGTCGTCCGCATGCACACCGACGCCGATGAAGTCGAGGCGCCGCTGGTCGCCACCGGCCCCGGTGAGGTCAAGGCCAAGGACATCGACCTCCCCTCCGGGGTGGAGATTCTCAACCCCGACGCCCCGATCGCCACGCTCGAGAAAAAAACCAAACTCGAGGTCTACCTGACGATCGGCCGCGGCCGCGGCTACTCCGCCGCCGAAGAGAACAAGTCCGACGACCAGCCGATCGGGGTGATCCCGATCGACTCGATCTTCTCGCCGATCCGTCGCGCCTCCTACTCGGTCGCCGCGGCCCGGGTCGGGCAGCGGACCGATTTCGACAAACTGACCCTCGATCTCGAGACCGACGGCTCGATCGAGCCGGCCGCATCCCTGCGGGAGGCCTCCGAGATCCTGATCAAGACCCTGGCGATCTTCACCGACGCCGAGCGGGTCGAGGAGCTGACCGCCCGCGAGCCGGTGGCGGTCCCCACCGGCGACGGGCTGACCGCCACCGGCGGGGACGGCGCCGCAGCCAGCAACGGCCTCGACGAGATCCTGATCGAGGAGCTCGAGCTGGGGGTGCGCTCCTACAACTGCCTCAAGCGGGCCGGGGTCCAGACGGTGGGCGACCTGGTCCGGAAGACTCGGACCGAGCTCAACGCGATCCCGAACTTCGGCCAGAAATCGATCGAGGAAGTGATCGAGACGCTGCACTCGCGCGGCCTCGATCTGCAGCAGGACTGAGGCGGCGGGCGGGGGAAGCGGAACGATGCGCCACCGCAAGAAGCGCAACAAGCTGAGCCGCACCGCGTCGCACCGCGATGCGCTGCTCTCGAACCTCTGCAAGCAGCTGATCGACCACGAGCGGATCAAGACCAGCCAGGCGAAGGCGAAGGCCGTAAAGCCCGAGGTGGAGCAGCTGATCACACTCGCCAAACGGGGCGACCTGCACGCCCGCCGCCAGGCGCTCGCCACCCTCCACAACGACAAGTTCATCGTCCACAAGCTGTTCGACGAGGTGGCGCCCCGCTACGCGGACCGGCCCGGCGGCTACACGCGGATCGTCAAGCTCGGGCCGCGGCGCTCCGACAGCACCGAGATGGTCTTCCTCGAGCTGGTTTGAGCGCCGGCACCTTTCGCCTCGATATCGAATACGACGGGTCCGGCTTCTCCGGCTGGGCCAGGCAGCCGGGCCTGCGGACCGTCCAGGGCGAGCTGGAGGCGGCGCTGGCGACCGTTCTGCGGGAGCCGGTCGAGCTGACCGTCGCCGGCCGTACCGATGCCGGCGTCCACGCGCTGGGGCAGGTGGCCAGCTTCCGGGCCTCGGGGGACGTCCCGGGCGACCTCGCGGTTCGGCTGAACGGGGTCGCTCCCGCCGATGTGACCGTCACTGCAGCCACTCCAGCGGCCGACGGCTTCGATGCCCGCCGAGACGCCGTCTCCCGCACCTACCGCTATCGCGTCCTCGCCCGCCGCTCGTCCAGCCCCTTCGAGCAGGGCCGATCGCTGTGGTGGCCGCACCGGATCGACCGCGATGCGCTCGACGCCTGCGCCGAAGCGCTGCCCGGGACCCATGACTTCACCGCCTTCACCCCGACCCAGACCGACCACGTCCGCTTCGAGCGCGACATCCTCGAGGCCGGCTGGGAGTGGAAGGGCGACATCGCCTCCTTCCAGATCAGCGCCGACGCGTTCATGCGCAGCATGGTCCGTGTCCTGGTCGGCACGATGCTCGAGGTCTCCTCCGGCCGCCGCTCCCTGGAGGACTTCAGGGAGCTTCTCAACGGGGCGCCCCGCTCAGCGGCAGGAGATACCGCCCCGCCCCACGGGCTCTACCTCGAGTCAGTCAGCTACGGACCTAAAATCGACTGAATGCGAGTCCTATTGACCAACGACGACGGCATCTCCGCACCCGGCCTGCAGGCCGCGAGGCGGGCGCTCCGCGAGCTGGATGGCGTCGAGGTCGATGTGATCGCTCCGGACTCCAACCGCAGCGCCACCGCCCGCAGCATCACCACCCGTTCGCCGTTGAGCGTCGAAGAGGTCGGGTTCGGCGACGGCGATCGGGGCTTCGCGACCGACGGCACGCCGGTCGACTGCGTGCGCTTCGCCGACCTCGGGCTGCTCGGCGGGCGGCCTGACCTGATCGTCTCGGGAATCAACCACGGCTCCAACCTCGGCGACGACATCACCTACTCGGGGACGGTCGCGGCGGCTTTCGAGGGGATCGTCCTCGGCATCCCGGCCCTCGCCGTCTCCCAGCAGTCCTCCGGCGGCGGCATGGGCTACGTCAGCGGCCGCTTCGACTTCGGCTTCGCGGCGCCGTTCACCGCCCAGCTGGTGCAGCGCCTGGCGGAGGGGCCGATGCCGCCGGAGACGCTGGTCAACGTCAACCTCCCCTCCGGCGAGCCGACCGGTGTCGAGGTCACCAGGCTCGGCAAGCGCCTCTACAACGACGAGCTCAAGCTGGTCGGGGAGGACGCGGAGTCCGGCAAGCGGCGCTATGAGATCTACGGGTTCGAGCCCTCCTTCAAGGACGAGCGGGGAACCGACCTCTCGGCGGTGGCGGGAGGGAGGATCTCGGTCACACCGATCCACTTCGACCTGACCGACCACGGGGGGTTGGAGCGCCTGCGAGCTCTCGACTTCGAGGCAATGCTCGCGTCGACGGTATGACCGAGAGCCCGCCCGCTGCGGACGCGGGAGCGAGCGAGCAAGATAGCCGGGGATCATGAGTGCGAGCGAGCGGGAGCAGAGCAAGCGGGCGGAATTTCTCAGAAGGAGCTCGAGCGGCACAACCACAGTTACTACGTACTCGACGACCCGGTGATCGGCGACGCCGAGTACGACGAGCTGCTGGATGAGCTGCGCGCGATCGAGGCGGAGCACCCGGAGCTGCTCACCCCCGACTCGCCGACCCAGCGCGTCGGCGCCCCTCCCCTCGATCGCTTCGAGCGGGTTGAGCACGCCGAGCCGATGCTGTCGCTCGCGAACGCCCGCAACGAGGAGGAGCTGCGCGCCTGGGAGACCCGCCTGCGGAATTACCTCAAGCGGCTCGACATCACCGCCTCCGAGTTCAGCTACACGACCGAGCCGAAGATCGACGGCCTGGCGATATCGCTGACCTTTGAGGACGGCGTGCTGGTCCGCGGCGCGACCCGCGGCGACGGCCGGGTCGGCGAGGATGTGACGCGCAACCTGCGGACGATTCGGGCGATCCCGCTTCGCATCCCCGACCCGCCGGCTCTGGTCGAGGTGAGGGGCGAGATCTACCTCCCGATCGACGACTTCAAGGCCCTGAACGAGCGCCGCGCCGAGGCGGGGGAGAGCACTTTCGCCAACCCCCGCAACGCCGCCGCCGGCGCGATCCGCCAGCTCGACCCCGCGATAGCCGCCCAGCGTCCGCTCTCGATCTGGTGCTACGGCCTCGGGGCCACCCGGGGCCTCGACCCGGCCACCCACGGCGAGGAGCTCGAGTGGCTGCGCGAGCAGGGCTTCAAGGTCAATCCCGACACCGATCACCACCCGGACGTGGAGTCGGTGGTGAAGCGCTGCCGCTGGTGGGAGAAACGGCGCGAGGAGCTCGACTACGAGATCGACGGGGTGGTGGTCAAGGTCGATGAGCGCGGGCTGTGGCGGGAGCTGGGCGTGGTCGGGCGGGAGCCGCGCTGGGCGATCGCCTGGAAGTTCCCTCCCACCACCGCGACGACGAAGCTGCGCGAGGTCGTCTGGAACGTCGGCCGCACCGGGCACCTGGTCCCGTTCGCGATGCTGGAGCCCGTCCACGTCGGCGGCGTCACGGTCTCCACCGCGACCCTCCACAACGAGGAGGACCTCGCCCGCAAGGACGTCAGGGTCGGCGACGAGGTGGTCGTGATGCGGGCGGGCGACGTGATCCCGCAGGTGGTGGCGCCGCTCGTCCAGCGCCGCCCGAAGCGCACCCGGCGCGTCAAACCCCCGAAGCGGTGCCCGGCGTGCGGGACCGAGACGGTGAAGCCGGAGGACAGCGTCTTCACGATCTGCCCGAACCGCTCCGGCTGCCCCGGCCAGTCCTTCCAGCACGTCAAGCACTTCGTCAGCAAAGGGGCGATGGACATCGAGGGGCTCGGCGAGAAGCAGGCGCTGCGCTTCCTCGAAGAGGGCCTGATCGAGGACGTGGCCGACATCTACGAGCTCGATGAGGAAAAGCTGGTCGGGCTGGAGGGGTTCGGTGAGGTCTCCGCCAGCAACCTGCTGGCGGCGATCGAGGCCTCGCGCGAGCGCCCCTTCAAGCGGGTCCTCTACGCGCTCGGCCTGCCGGGGGTCGGCTACGTCACCGCCGAGGCACTGGCCGAGCACTTCGGCTCGATCGACGCCCTCCACGCCGCCGACCCGGAACGGATCGAGGAAGTCGAGGGGGTGGGTCCGATCATGGCGCTGCAGATCGCCGAGGCGCTCGCCGACGAGCGCACCTGGGAACTGATCGAGAAGCTGCGCGAAAAGGGGCTGCGGCTGGAGCAGGATCCCTCCGAACGGCGCGCCGAGGGCGGCCCGCTGGAGGGGAAGACCCTGGTTCTCACGGGCACTCTGGATGGCCTCACCCGCGAGGAGGCGGCGGCGCTGATCAAGTCCGCCGGGGGGAAGGTCGTCAACTCGGTGTCGAAGAACACCGACTACGTCGTCGCAGGCGAGAACCCCGGATCGAAGCTGGCCAAGGCCGAGCAGCTCGGCATCGAGGTCATCGACGAGGCCGGCCTGAGGGCGTTGATTCAGTAGCTCGCGACGGCCGCGGCGATCCTGTCCTGCTCGAGGTGGGCGAGGCCGAGGTCGCGGACGCTGCCCATCAGGATCGAGAAGATCATCGTCCTGCCGCTGCGGTTGAAGCAGTAGCCAGAAAGCGCGCTGACGCCGGTCAGGGTGCCGGTCTTGACCCGGCACCTGCCCTCCGCTGCGGTTGCGTCCATACGGTCGTCGACCGTCCCTTCGCGGCCTGCCAGGGCGAGCGAGTCGATGAAGTCCTCGCCGACCCGCCCCTCCCGCACCGCCTGCAGGAATCGGGCGACCTGGGCGGTGGAGGCCCTGTTGCTGCGGGTCAGACCGGAGCCGTCGACGGCGTGGACGAACGAGCCCTGTGAGCGGGCGAACTGGGCGACGACGGCCGCCCCGGCGCCGGTGCTGCCGGAGGCGCCGAAGCGCGCCCCGAGCAGCTTGACCAGCATCTCGGCGTAGTAGTTGTTGGAGGGGACGTTGGTCGCCGCGGAGAGGCGGGCGATGCTCGGTGAGCGGACCACGGCGACCGGCTCGGCGTCGGCGGGCGCCTTGCCAAGGGCCACCTGCGACTTGACGTCGACCCCCGCGGCGTCCAGCGCCCGCGCCAGCTTGCCGGCGGCCAGCCGGGCCGGGTCGGAGGCGAAGCTGCTGCCGCTCGCGCTGCTGTAGCCGGAGTTGAAGGCGAGGCCCGAGAGGGGGCCGATGTAGGGGCTGGTCGAGTAGCCGGAGTCGGCGACGCCGCGCAGCCGGTCGAAGATCGTGTCGTCGGCGTACATCCGGCCCCTCACCGCGCTGATTCCGGCGGCCCGAATCTGGCCCTTCAACCCATACAGGTTGGTGCCGAGGCCGCCGAGGAAGGTGTCGTAGAAGGACGGGGTGCCGAGGGCCGGGTCGCCGCCCCCGACCAGGTAGAGGCTGCCGTCGAGGACCCCCCGCTCATCGACGCTGCCGGAGCTCAGGACCCGGGTCGGGATACGGGTGTCGGGGCCGAGGCGGGCGAGCGCGGTGGCGGTCGTGAACAGCTTCATGTTCGACGCCAGCGAGCGCTGCCGCTTCGCCGCGCGCCGGCAGAGCACGCGGCCGCTATCGGCGTCGAGCACGAAGAGGCCGCTCGCCGGGCCGCCTCCCCGAACCAGCCGGCTCCGCAGGGAGGCGCACCCCTCACCGGCTGCGGCGGCCGCGGTCGAGGCGAGCAGAATCACGCACAGTGCGAGCGCCAGCGCGAAAATTGGGGAGGGAGACCGTCCCATCTCCTGGGATAATCCAGGTTCATGGGGAAAGTTGTGGATATCGAGGCCTCGCGACCCCGTGCTCGTCGTGGCCGCAAACGCCCGTCGAAGACCGCGCTGGTCCTCGGCGGGGGCGGTTTCACCGGCGGGGTCTATGAGATCGGCGCTCTGCGTGCCCTCGACCTGCTCGCGGTCAACAGCACCGTCAACAACTTCGACGTCTACGTCGGCACCAGCGCCGGCTCGTTCGTCGCCGGGATGCTCGCCAACGGCATCACCCCCGACGAGATGATGCAGGTGATCAACGAGCGCGTCCCCTCCGATCTCGATGACCTCGACCTCAGCAAGGTGCTCAAACCGAACTACCTCGGCTTTCTCGAGAAGGCGGCGATGCTGCCATTGCGGACGGTGGAGCTGCTTCGCAGTCTGGTGCGGATGGGGGACTTCTCGGCGATCGACATCGGCGTCGGCCTCGCCGAGGCGCTGCCGACCGGCCTCTACTCCGGTCACGGCGTCGCTGACTACGTCGAGGCCACCCTCGCCGAATCCGGGCGCTCCAACGACTTCCGCCTGCTCGAGCACGAGCTGTACCTGACGGCCACCGACCTCGACACCTGCGAGCGAATCGTCTTCGGCGAAAAGGAGTGGGCGGACGTCCCGATCTCGAAGGCGATCCAGTGCTCGACCGCCCTCCCCGTCGTCTACAAGCCGGTCGAGCTCAAAGGCCGCCAACTTCTCGACGGCGGCATCCGCTCGACCACCAACGTCGACATCGCGGTCGAGAAGGGCGCCAAGTTCATCGTCGTCGTCAACCCGCTCGTTCCCTTCGTCAACGATTTCGACAGGTCTCTGACGACGGTCTTCGGCACCCGCGCCCGCCGCGTCGCCGACATGGGGCTGCCCGCGATCGCCAACCAGACCTTCCGGCTGATCGCCCACGCTCGCCTCCACGAAGCGGTCGCCCACTGGGAGGAGAAATACAAGGGTGTCGACATCATCCTGATCGAGCCCGAGCCGAACGACGAGCTGATGTTCGGGACCCCGATCATGGACTACTCGCGGCGGCTCGAAATCGGCAAGCACGGCTTCGAGTCGGTCACCGCGACCCTCGCCCGCGACTACGACCGCTACAGCGCGATCGCCGAGCGCCATGGCCTCGAGATCTCCGAGCGGCGGGTGCAGCGGGTGGTCGAGCGCGCGGCCGAGGAGGAGCCGGAGCAGACCTCGGCCTGGCGGCGGGTGCTGGAGCAGACCACCTCGGCCCTGCTGCGCCAGTCGGGCGAGGTCTCCTAGCTCGCGTAGAGCTTCTCGATCTCCGGCGCGTGCTTCTGGGCGACGATCGCGCGCTTCACCTTCATCGTCGGGGTCAGCTCGCCGCCCTCCTGGGAGAGGTCACGGGGCAGGATCGCGATCTTCTTGATCTGCTCGACCCGCGCGAACTTCTCGTTGATCGCGTCGACGTGGTCCTCGATCGACTTGCGGATCTCGGGGTTCGAGCTGAGCTGCTCGGGGTCCTCGGGCAGGCCGTTCTCCTTGGCGTAGGCGACGGCTTCTTCGGGATCGAGCGTGACCAGGGCCACCAGGTAGGGCTGGCGGTCGCCGACCACCACGCACTGGGAGACGAGCGGGTGCTGCTTGATCTCGTTCTCGAGGTTCGCCGGGGTGATGTTCTTGCCGCCGGCGGTGATGATGATGTCCTTTTTGCGGCCGGTGATCTTGATGAAGCCGTCCTCGTCGATCGAGCCGAGGTCGCCGGTGTGGAGCCAGCCGTCGACGATCGTCTCCCGGGTCGCCTCCTCGTTCTTGTAGTAGCCCTGGAACACGTTCGGGCCCTTGACGAGGATCTCGCCGTCCTCGGCGATCTTCACCTCGCATCCGGGGAACGGTTTGCCGATCGTGCCGATCTTGAAGTCCTCGGGCGAGGAGATCGTCGCCGCGGTCGACGTCTCGGTCATTCCCCAGCCCTCGAGCACGAGGACGCCGGCGGCGTCGAAGAAACGCAGGATGTCGGGGTTGATCGGCGCGGCGCCGGAGACCGCCAGGCGCAGCTGGCCGCCGAACAGGCCGCGGATTTTCGAGAGCACTTTCTTGTCGGCGAACTCGTACTGCTTGCGGAGCAGGAAGCCCGGCTTGCGGCCCGCCCGTTCGGTCTCGCGCATCCTGCCGCCGACCCGGATCGCCCAGTCGAAGATCGCCTTTTTCAGGCCGCCCTCCTTTTCCATCCCGCTCGTGGCCGCGGTGTAGATCTTCTCGAAGATCCGCGGCACAGAGGGGAAGTAGGTCGGTTTCAGTTCGGCAAGGTTGGGCAGGATCTTCAGCGGGTCCCGCTCCCAGTAGGCGAGGGTGGCTCCGAGGTCGAAGCTCCCGAGCTGGATCAGCAGGGCGAACGAGTGGGCGAGCGGGAGGTAGAGGTAGGTGACGTCTTCGCCTTCGATGACGCTGGTCTCGTTGACCATGTCGAGCATCGCGCGGTAGTTGCCGTGGGTGATGACGCAGCCCTTCGGCGGGCCGGTCGTCCCCGACGTGTAGATGAACGTGCAGACGTCGGCAGGTGTCACCGCACGCCAGCGCTTCTCCCAGTCGGCCGCGTCGCGGCCGTTCGCCGCGGGCGGCGAGCTCGCTCGAGCGAGATCGCGTCGTCGCTGGCGCCCGTCATCCGGATCACCTGCTCGAGCAGCGGCAGCCGGTCGCGGGACTCGCGGATCTTCTCCAGCTGCTCGTCGTCCTCGACGACAACGACCTTCGCGTCGGAGTTCTCGAGCACGTACTGGCACTCCTCGGGGGAGTTCGTCTGGTAGATCGGGACCACGACAGCCCCGACCGAGAGGGCCGCGAAGTCGAAGTAGGTCCACTCGGGGCGGGTGTTGCCGAGGATCGAGACCTTGTCGCCCTTCTCGACGCCCGAGGTCGACCAGCCCGAGCGCCAGCGGCGGACCGTCTCCTCGACCTCCTCGAAGCTGCGGGACACCCAGCTGTCGCCGTCCTTGTAGCGGATCGCGGGGGCGTCCCCGTACATCTGCGCCGCACGCGGCAGCAGATCCGCAAGGGTGGCGGATTTCGTTCCCCGCTCCTCCATCACGGGGAGTCTAGTTCAACTGCGAGAGGCGGTATCTAGGCAGCTGAGGCGCGCCGTTCCCTGCTCGGAGCGATAGCCAGGGCGTGCCGCAATGAGGTCTCGAAGAGCGATTTGTCGATCCGGCCGTGGAATATCGGCACCCCCATCTCGACGCATTTGCCGATCACCTCCTGCCGTTTCATGTGCATCTCCTCGGCAAGCTCGGACGGGGTGAGGTGATTGGCCACGGCAGACCTCCCAATCGTTGAAATCGAGTACGCAGATATTTACCCCGCAGGCCGGACGTGTCAAACGATCGGCCGCAAATTCCGCGGATTGTGGCTACCCGCAGCCGCGATAATGCAGTGATGTCGGAAGTCGCAGCCACCCCGATGCCCGCGCCGGGGCCGCCTCTTGGTGATCCTGCGCTCACGCTCACGGTACTGGCGCTCGGCTACGCGCTGGTCGAGATCGCCACGAGGGAGGCGGGCCGCGACGTCGTCAGGGTCGCGGGCATCGAGGAAGCGCAGGCGATCTTCGGCGGCGTGCCGCAGGAAGGCGACCGGCTCGGCTCGGCCGACGCGCCCGTCTCGATCCAGGTCTTCACCGACCTCCAGTGCGCGAGCTGCCGGGCCGACTTCCTCGGCATCGTGCCCGACCCTGGCCGAGGACTACGCGCGCCCGGGCGACGCCAAGCTCCTGATGCGCCACTACTCGGTCGCCAGGAACGACGCTCGAGGTCGGCTTCTTCGGCGCCGAGGCGGCGGCGGAGCAGGGCTATGGCTGGCAGTACACCTATCTCTTCTTCCGCAACCAGGATGAGGCGGAACGGTTCGGGATCGACGATGCGCTTCCTGGAATCGCTGGCGGGCTCGATCGGCGAGCTCGACGTCCGGCGAGTGGCGCGACTACCTCGACCGCGAGGGCGGGCCGGACGGCGCGATCACCGCGAAGCTCGAGGGCTACGAGGAACTCGGCACGAAACTCGGAATCCGCATCCGGACTGGCGGCGATCGTCAGCGGCCCCGAGGGCACCCGGACCCTCCAGGACGGCCCCAGCCTGGCCCGGGTCGAACGGGCGATCGAAGCCATCAACTGAGGGCGCGGGCGATGAACTCCGCCTTGGCGTCGGTGTATCCCTCCCGATCATGCTCGAAACGGCCTGCGAGCCGATGCTTCAGCGCCCGGTAGGCCTCAGCCGTCTCGGGATCGGCGCGAAGGAGGTCGCGAAAGGCCAGCTCGTCCCGAAAGCGGGCGGTGTCGACCGGGACGAGATGGAGATGATGCGAGCGGCGGCGCGGATCGGGCTTGCAGAACCAGTGCATCTCCTCCTGGCGATAGGGCGCGTACAGGTAGTCGAGCTCAGCCAGGGGCTCGAAACAGGCCCGTGAGGTGGCGAGATCGGCGACGCCGGCGAGGATGTCGATGATCGGCTTGGCCTCGAGGCCGGGGACGGCCGTGCTGCCGACGTGGTGGATGCCACCCACGACCCAGTTTCCGATCGCGCGGTCAAGGAGCACGCGCTCGCGCTCGAAGCGAGCCGGCCACTCCGAGCGGTAGGCCACAAGTCGGATCGGCTCGTCGTTTGACTCGCTCATCGCTCAGCTACAAGTATCGGGGCGCCCGGATTTGAACCGGGGACCTCACCGACCCGAACGGTGCGCGCTACCAGGCTGCGCCACGCCCCGAGAGGGGCGGGATTATCTCAGAGGGGCCATGCGCAGGACATCGCGGGCCCTCCGGTCGCTACTTTGGGTCCGGCCGGGGTTACCTCGGATGATGAACTTGACAGCAAGGCTCGCAACGATCGCACTGGCGCTGGCGCTGTTTGCCGCCCCCGCGCCCGCCGCGCCCGCGCGCCCGCGGGGTTCGTCGGCATCGTCGCCGCAGTCGGCGCCGTCGCGATTCCGACTTCGAGCTGATGGCGAAGGCCGGGGTGACCAGCGTCAGGCTGCCGCTGTACTGGTCGCAGATCGAGCCGGACAGCCCGATCGCTCCAGAGCCCCGACTGGTCGACGCTTCGACCGCGGGGTGCGAACTCGCCGCCGAGCACGAGATGCGGGTCTTTCCGTTCGTCTGGGGGACGCCGCCCTGGCTCTCGGACGTGCCGGGGGTGGAACCCGTCACCGGCCGCCAACGGCAGCGCCTGGAAATCGTTCCTGCGCAGGGCTGTTCGCCGCTACGGGCCCGACGGCGACTTCTGGGAACGAGAATCCGGAACTCACGCCAGCAGCCGATCCGAGCTTGGGAGATCTGGAACGAGCAGAACATCGTCACCTTCGGCGGCGCCGACCCGGAGCGGCTACGCGCGCCTGCTGCGGGACTCCGGGCAGGTCCTGCACCGAGTCGACCCCGGAGCGAAGGTGATCATCGGCGGCCTCTTCGGGCGGCCGCTGCAGATCCCGCCGAACGTGCACCCCGGGCGAGTTCCTCTCCCGCCTCTACCGGGCGCGCCGAACGTGAAGCGGTGGTTCGACGGCGTCGCCCTGCACCCCTACGTCGCCGACGCCGCCGCGATGCGCGGCCAGATCCGCAACCTGCGCCGGGTCATGCAGGTCCACAACGACGCCGCGACGCCGCTCTACGTGACCGAGCTCGGCTGGGGCTCGGACAGCTACGAGTCGCGCTGGGAGCGCGGCCTCTACGGCCAGGCGCGCGAGCTGAACCAGGCGATGTCGATGCTGGTCGGCCACCGCGCGAGCTGGCGGATCGGCGGCGTCTGGTGGTTCTCCTGGGCCGACGCCGACGGGCCGTCCTGCCAGTTCTGCGACTCGGCCGGCCTGCTCACCGACGATCGCGAGGCGAAGCCCTCCTGGTACCTCTTCAACGCCTGGACCGGAGGCGACCCGGAAACCGTGCCCCGCGCCTCGTTCGAAGAGGGCCCGTTCGGCTGGGAACAGGGATTGGCGCCGGCGGCCACCGGGTAGGACGTACCCTGGTCCGGTAGGCCAACGAAGAAGGAGGAAGCATGACGCCTCGGCGCCCAGCAAGGGCATCTTCGACAGCGCCAACCTCGAGGCGCGCGAGCACGTGGTCGAGCTGCTCCGGAAGGCCTACTGGATGGAGATCGAGACGGTGATGAGCTACATCGCCGCCTCGGTCAACCTCGACGGG
This sequence comes from uncultured Solirubrobacterales bacterium, assembly GCA_963816785.1. Lineage (GTDB taxonomy): Bacteria > Actinomycetota > Thermoleophilia > Solirubrobacterales > 70-9 > VRUE01. The sequence goes on from CAWFLL010000002.1 coordinate 14,734, forward strand.
GTCCGCGCCCAGGAGGTCAAGGAGTCCCTGAGCCGAAGACGTCGAGGAGGAGCTCGGCCACGCGCAGCGCTTCGCCGAGCGGATCAAGGAGCTCTACGGCGTCGTCCCCGGCTCGGAGGACTTCAGGGCCGAGCAGTCCTTCCTGCAGCCGCCCGAGGAGCAGACCGACATCGTCCACGTGATCCGCGGGGTGATCAAGGCCGAGACCGGCGCGATCGAGCACTACACCCGGATCGTCGAGGAGACCGACGGCGTCGACCCGGTCACCCAGGACATGGTGATCGAGATCCTCCACGACGAGCAGGGCCATCGCCGCCTCTTCGAGGGCTTCCTGCGCGAGTACGAGGTCGAGGGGATCGCCTAGCGGGTTGGGGCATGGCCGCCCCCGCGCCGCTCCGCACGCTCGACCAGCTCCAGCAACGGCACGCGGCGCTCGCGGTCCCGGTCGCCGTCGGCAGGAAGTTCGGCGACGACGAGGGCGGCAACCTCACCGCGCTGATCGCCTACAGGGCCTTCTTCTCGCTGTTCCCGCTGCTCCTCCTGCTGACCTCCCTGCTCGGCTTCGTCCTCGACGACGACCCGGAGCTGCGACAGGATGCCGTCGACTCGGTCCTCGGGCAGTTTCCGGTGGTTGGGGAGCAGATCCGGGTCGGGACACTGGAAGGAAGCGGCGTCGCGCTGGTGATCGGCATCGTCGGGTCTCTCTGGGCGGGCCTGGGGGTCGTATTGGCCATCGGCGAGGCGCTGGACCGGATCTGGGCGGTTCCGCACCTGGAGAGGCCCGGCTTCCTCGCCTCCCGGCTCAGGGCCCTGATCATGCTCGGCGTGCTCGGCACGCTGACCCTGGCCTCCACCATCGCCTCCGGCCTGGTCGGGGGCGGCAGCATCGGGGCCGCCTGGGGGGTCGCGGTCTCGCTGGCGCTGAACCTTCTGGTCTTCGGCGCCCTGTTCCGTCTCCTGACGACGGCCCCGCCACCGATCCGGGTCATCCTCCCGGGGGCCGCGGTCGCGGCGGTTGGCTGGGCCGTCCTGCAGCTGGTGGGTGGCTATTTCGTCTCCCATCAGATCCGCGGCGCGACCCCCGCCTACGGTACCTTCGCCCTCGTGATCGGCCTGCTGGCATGGGTGCACCTGGGGGCGATGCTGACGATCCTCTGCGCCGAGCTGAACGCGGTTCGGGCGAAGGGCCTGTGGCCCCGCAGCCTCTTCTCCTAGCCGCGGGAGGCCCCTGCCTGGACATCTGGCCGGTATCGGGCATACTGTCTTTTCAGTAGCGACGAACCGGAAGGCGAGGTTGTAGCGAATGGGCGGGATCGTGATGACCGCTGTGGTTCTCCTCGCGCTTGTCGCGCTCGGGGCGACGCTGTGGGTGCTGCTCAGCCGCGAGCGCGAGGCGAGGCGGCGCTTCAGGATCCTGAGCGAGACGGCGGCGGTCTCCGATGCCGGCGGCTCGCTCGAGGAGACGATCGAGGCGATCTACGACATCCTCGTGCCCGGTTTCGCCGACTTCTGCATGATCGATCTGATCGATGAGGCCGGTGAGGTGCAGCGGGCCGGCGTTCGGGTCTCCCCCGAGGCGGGCCCGGAAATTCAGCGAGGCCTCGCAGAGCGCCGCCCATCGGTCCCCGAGCGCATGATCGAGGGCAATGACGGCCCCTCGTTGACGCCGCGCTTCTACGAGCGGATGACCGATCGTGACCTGCAGGGCCTCGCCGACGGGCCGGGAGGACCTTGAATTCCTCCGGAGCCTCGGGGTCCCGTTCGGCGATCACCGTTGCGTTGAACGCAAGGGGCAGGGTCACCGGGACGCTGACCGCTCGGCGTCGCCTGGTCCGGGCGGCGCTACCGGGGAGAGGACGCCCACTTCGCCTGGATCCTCTCCGGCAGGGTCGCGCTCGCCCTCGACAACTGCGGCCTGTTCGCCGATCTCGAGCGGGCGGACCGGGAGCGTGCGGAGATCGCGGAGACCCTGCAGCGAAGCCTGCTTCCACCCCCACTGCCGAACATCCCCGGCTGGTCGGTCGCGGCGATGTACCGTCCGGCCGGCACCGAGAACGAAGTGGGGGGCGACTTCTACGACGTCTTTAGAGTCGCCGATGGCTGGATGCTGGTGATCGGCGACGTCACCGGCCGCGGTGCCCGTGCCGCCTCGCTCACGGCCGTCGCGCGCTACACCCTTCGCACCGCCGCCTCGCTGACCGGGGACCCGGTCGCTGGCACTGGCGACGCTCAACCGGGCTCTGTTCGCCCGCGGCGACTCCTCCCTCTGCAGCGTCGTCGCGTTGACGCTCAGCGAGGACCCGACCCAGCCGGTGAGGCTCGCGGTCGCCGGTCATCCACCGCCGCTGCTGATCGACGGGAGGAGGTGGGCGAGCTCGAGCAGCGCCGACCCGGTGCTCGGGGCGTTCGCCGATGGCCGCTGGACGGTCTCGCATCGCGCGCTCGAGCCGGGGCAGCAGCTGGTTGTCGTCACCGACGGAATCGCCGAGGCCCAGGGCCCCGGAGGGCGCTTCGGGGAGGGTCGGCTGCGGTCCGAGCTCCGCGGCGCCACCGACCCGACCCAGGTGGTGCAACGGCTGGAAGGCTCCCTGCACGCATTCACCGAGGGAGCCCTCGAGGACGACATCGCGATCCTGGCGCTCGCGCCGGGCACCCGAGACCGCCTCGAAGCGCCCCACGACCATTCCGGACCTCGAGGTCGCACATGGCTGACGACCACCTGGAACTGGTCGAACGCCTCTACGACGCCTTCAATCGTCGCGACCCCGAGGGCATCGTCGCCGTCTGTGACGAGGGGATGGAGTTCTTCCCGTTCGAAACTGCCGGGGCGGTCGGGCGTGAGGCCCCCTACGTCGGGCGGGAGGGCCTGCGTGAATACCTCTCCGACGCCGCCCAGGTCTGGGAAGAGCTGCTCGTGACTCCGAGCGAGGTCGAGCAGATCGGGGACCAGCTCCTGGTGCAGGGCCGCGTCTACGTTCGCAGCCGGGAGCTCGGGCATCCGCGACATGCCCACCGCCTGGATCTGGGGTGTCCGCGATGGCCGTTTCGTCCGCGGCGAAGTCTTCCCCAACCCGTCCGCTGGCAGCCGAGCGATTCGCCCAGCTGACCGTGGTTAGGAGTTGGCCGGTGTTCCGCCGCGCAGCTCGGCGAGCGCCGCGTCGCGTTGCTCGTGGACCGAGATCGAGGACTCGACCCCGGTGATCTTGAGCAGGCGCAGCACCTGGGTGTCGAGGCAGCACAGCACGAGCTGGCCATTGCCCCCTCGGGCCCGCGTCGCGATCGAGTCGCTGCCAGGAGCGCACGATCAGGGCGATCCCGGTTGAGTCGATGAAATCGCACTCGAGAGGTCGAGCATGACCTGAGCGCCCTCGCTGCTGAGGGCCTGCTCGAGGCTCTCCTCCAGCTCGGGGGCGGTGCTCATGTCGAGCTCTCCACGCACGGTGAAGGCTCGAATCCCGTCCTCCAGCTCCTCGCTCTGGACCTCAAACGGCACCGGATTCACGGCTCGATCCTAGCGCAGGGCCTGGCTTCGGCATCAACCTAGTTTGCAGGCGGTCTCCCTTGGGTACATCTGTGGCAAGAGCCGGGCTGGATAAGCTCGGCGGCGCCGGGGGAAGCTCCCCAGCGGGGATTGCGGTATGGCCGAAACCTCGACTATCAGCGAACAGCCCAGGGGGCTCCAGATGTTGCTTCCGGCCAAGGCGGAGAACGTTGCGGTGGTCCGGCACGCGCTCGCCGGCGTGGCCGAGGAGATCGGCATGGACGAAGCGGGCATCGCCGACCTCAAGACGGTGGTCACCGAGGCCTGCATGAACGTCGTTGCCCACGCCTACGCGGGAGAGCCCGGGCCGCTCTCGGTCGAGGCCAACCCCGATTCCGACGGGCTGACGATTGTGGTCCGCGACCAGGGGAGGGGAATCAGGCCGCAGGCCGACGTCGACCAGCCCAGCCTGCGGCTCGGGCTGTCGCTGATCGCCGCGCTGTCAAGCAGCTTCGCGATCTCGGGTGGGCTCGATCGAGGCACCGAAGTCTCGATGCGGGTGCCCCTGCACGGCGGTGGCACCGACAGCAGGGACGATTCGGTCGAGATCAGCGTCCCTTCAAGGCGCACGGAGGTGCTCGCCGATCGCCCCGAGCTGTTGGGCCCGGTGCTCGCCCGCATCGTCGGGGCGCTGGCCGCGCGGCGCGACCTCTCGGTCGACCGCATGTCCGACGCGGTTCTGGTCACCGACGCGATCGCAGCCGCCGCGCCGTCGCGCTTCACCGATGGCCGGGTCAGGCTTGGCCTCGAGGACGAGGAGGGCGCGATCCAGCTCCGCCTCGGTCCGATGAAACCCGGGGCCGCGGATCAGATCCGCGAGGACCTCGAAGTGCCTGAGGTGGGCGGATCGCTCGAAGCCCTCGTCGACGAGCTCAGAGTCGAGAGCTCCGAGGACGGCGAGTACCTGCTGATCAGCTTTGCTGTTGCTGCTGTTGCTCCTTGATCTGCTCCCGAATCCGGGTCAGGGCACGGCGCAGGATCCGTGAGACGTGCATCTGCGAGTGACCGACCCGCTCGGCGATCTGAGACTGCGTCATGTCATCGACGAACCGCATGCGCAGGACCAGTCGCTCCCGCTCGTCGAGGTAGGGGAGGGCCGAGTCCAGCGCGAGCCGGCCCTCGACCAGCTCGAAGCCCTCGTCGTCTCCGCCGATCCACTCCGACGGCGCCGCTTCGTCGGAGTCGTCGCCGCCGGCGGGCCGGTCGAGAGACAGGGGCCGGCGGTTGTGGTTTGCCTCGAGCACCTCGAGCACGTCGGTCATCTCCAGTTCGAGGCGATCGGCGATCTGCGCGACCGACGGGGAGCGCTGCAGCTCCTTCGTCAGCTCGGTGATCGCCTTGTCGACATCCGCCATCCGATCGTGCAGGCCCCGCGGCACCCGGACGGTCCAGACGCGATCGCGAAAGTGCCTTTTGAGCTCGCCGAGGATCGTCGGCGAGGCGAACGCGGTGAATGGGATCCCCCTGTCGGGGTCGAAGCGATCGACCGCGTTGAGGAGCCCGATGTTGGCGACCTGGAGGAGGTCGTCGAGGGACTCGCTCGCCCCCCGGTAGCGCAGCGCGAGCCGTTTCGCAAACGGCATGTTGCGCCGCACCAGCTCCTCCCGGGCCGCCTGGTCGCGGTTGCGGGCGAACCGGCGCCAGAGCACGCGTTCGCCGGCAAGCTGCTCTTCGGGCCCAGGGCCCGCCACCGCGGCTTCGTCTCTGTGGTGCTCCGCAACCATTGCACTCGATCCGATCGCCGCCCTGGAGCCTCGCTCAGGCCGTGCAGCGGTTCCCCTCAACCGTAGCCATACCGATTTTCCGACAGCTACCCGCCGGCCGCTGCCGGCAAACCGTCCTTCGGTTGCGATCGTGGGCTCGGCGGGTAGCCCGATCCCGGCGCCGGTTAGGCTGCGGCGCAACCGCCAATCCGATCAAGAGGAGTTCCAGATGGCTTTCTCTGTTCCCGATTTGCCCTACGCATACGACGCGCTCGAGCCCCACATCGATGAGGCGACGATGCGAGTCCACCACGACAAGCATCACCAGGCATACGTCGACAAAGCGAACGCCGCTCTGGAGGGGACGGAGTGGGCGGATCGCGAGGTCGAGGACGTCCTGCGCAGCCTCTCCAGCCTTCCCGGCGACAAGCAGGCTCCTGTTCGCAACAACGCGGGCGGCCACTACAACCACACCCTCTTCTGGCAGATGCTCAGCCCCGACGGCGGCGGCGAGCCGGACGGCGATCTGGGCTCGGCGATCGCCGACACGTTCGGCGTCCCTCGACTCCTTCAAGGAGGAGTTCAAAGAAGCCGGCATCGCCCGCTTCGGCTCCGGCTGGGCCTGGCTGGTCAGGGACGAATCCGGCCTCGCCGTGGTCTCCACGCCGAACCAGGACTCGCCGGTCTCGGACGGCAGCGTCCCGCTGCTCGGCTGCGACGTCTGGGAGCACGCCTACTACCTGAAGTACCAGAACAAACGCCCCGACTACATCGACGCCTTCTGGAACGTCGTCAACTGGGACTACGTCGGCGGAGCGCTTCGCCGAATAAGCGCGAGGCCGTGGAATAGGAACTAGGCGGCCCGGGAGGCCGGAGCCGGCCGCGCGGCCTGGGGCAGGCGACGCGGCTCGGTTCCGTCCTTCTGCGGCACCAGGGACATCGCGTGCTCGGCCTTCGCGGTGATCGTCAGGCTCGGGTTGACGCCAGGGTTGGCCGGGATCGAGGAGCCGTCGGTGACCAACAGGTTCTCGTAGCCGAAGACGCGGTTGCCGGCGTCGACCACACCGCTCTGGCGGTCGGCGCCGATCACCGCCCCGCCCAGAATGTGGGCGGTGGTGGGGACGTTCTGGATCGACTCGGTGATCGCGCTCTGGGGGATCCCCCGGTCCGCTTCGCGAACCAGCGGGCCACCTGAGCGGCGGCCGGCAGGTAGATCGGGTTGGGGCGATTCGGGTCCTGCTCGGTCTGCAACCGCACCCCCCGTCCGAGGAGCTTTCGCCTCGGCCGCAGGTGCATCGCCGCGTCGACCGTCTGCATCACCAGCAGGATCACGGTGCGCCGCGACCACCGGTACGGGATCCGCATCCGCAACGCCTGCAGTGGGTGCCGCAGCATCGCGGCCACCCACTTCAGCGGCCGGGTCAGCCTGGTGCCGGGGCCCGCCATCGCTGTGAAGATGCCGCTCATCGCGTCGCCGGCCTCGCCGTAGGTGACGACCTCGATGTGGGTGTCGGGATCCGGGTAGATGCTGGAGGTGATGGCCACCGATCGGCTGAAGTCGTGCGCGTCGTCGCGCGCGGTCACCGACTGGATCGACTCTGAGTTGGTGCGGACGACGTCGCCGATCCGCTCGGAGAGGCGCGGCAGGGCGCCGCTGTGCCTGCAGTTGGCGAGGAGGTTGTTGGTGCCGAGGGCGCCGGCGGCGACGACGACCCCACCCGCGGTCAGGGTGCGGGGCATCCTCCGCACCCAGGCGCCCGAGCGCTCCGTGGTCACCCGGTAGCCGTCGGAGCCGTCGGCGGCGCCGAACGGGCCGATCTCGGTCACCTGGCGTTCGGGCTGGATCTCGACGCCGAGCTTCTCGGCGAACCAGAGGTAGTTCTTGACCAGGGTGTTCTTGGCGCCGTGGCGGCAGCCGACCATGCAGCTGCCGCACCGCGTGCAGCCGGTCCGTGCCGGCCCCTCGCCTTCGAAGTAGGGATCGGGGACCTCATGCCCCGGCTGGTCGAGGAAGACCCCGACGCGGGTGTTCTGGAAGGTCTCGCCGACGCCGATCTCCTCCCCGTATTCCTTCAGCAGCTTGTCGGCCGGGCCCATTCCCTCGTACTCGGTGACCCCGAGCATCCGTTCCGCCGTCTCGTAGTGGGGGTCGAGCTCGGCCTCCCAATCGCCGAGATCGGCCCACTGGAGGTCCTCGAAGAACGCCGGCCTTGCCCGGTAGAGCGTGTTTGCGTAGCCGAGGCTGCCGCCGCCGACACCGCTGCCGGAGACGACGAGCACGTCCTTGAAGAACGTGAGGCGGAGGACGCCGCGCATGCCCAGCCGCGGCGCCCAGAAGTAGCGTCGCGGTTCGCGCAGCGAGGACTCCGCGAAGTCCTCGTCGCGAAACCTGCTCCCGCACTCGAGCACGCAGACGGAATAACCCTTTTCCGCCAGCCGCAGCGCTGCCACCGACCCTCCGAAGCCCGAACCAACTACCAACCAGTCGAAATCAAATTCCGCCCGCGTGCTCTGCTCCCGCTCGCTCGCGCTCATGATCCCCGGAAATCTCGCTCGGTCGACTCCCGCGTCCGCCGCGGGCGGGTTGCGCGAGCTCCTATGCCTCTCCGGGCTCGAGGGGGCGGAAGTCGCTGGTGCGCGCTCCGCAGACGGGGCAGAACCAGTCCTTGGGAATCTCCTCGAACGGGGTGCCGGGCGGGATTCCTCCGTCCGGATCGCCATTCTCGGGGTCGTAGATGAACCCGCAGCTCTCGCAGATCCAGAGGGTCGCTTCAGTCGTCGCGGTCATGCTCAAAGCTTACGCGACTCAGTTGTCGAAGCTGACCGAGACGGGCTCCCGCTCCGCGTCGTCGATCTCGAAGAACTCGCGCTCGGCGAAGCCGCCCTGATTGGCGATGATCGAGGCTGGGAACTGCTGGATCGCGGTGTTGTAGGACTGCACGTTGGAGTTGTAGATCCGGCGCGAGGCCTGGATTTCGTCCTCCAGCTCGGAGAGGTTGCGGCTGAGCTGCTGGAAGTTCTCGGTCGCCCGCAGCTGCGGATAGTTCTCGGCCACCGCGCGGAGGTCGGTCAGGGCACCGGTCAGCTGCTGCTCGGCTTTGGCGGTATCGCCGACGCTCCTTGCAGACATCGCCTCGGCACGCGCTTTGGTCGCCTTCTCGAAGACCTCGCTCTCGTGCGTGGCGTAGCCCTTCACGGTCTCGACCAGGTTGGGCACCAGGTCGTGGCGGCGTTTCAGCTGCACGTCGATGCCGCTCCAGGACTCATCGACCCGGTTGCGCGCCCCGATCAGCGAGTTGCGCTTCCCGATGTAGTAGAGGACCGCGATGACGATGATCGCGACCACGACGATGATTGCAATGGTCATGGCGCAATCCTACTTCCTGCCCGCCCTCCGGCAAGCGGCGGCCCCAAATAGGATCGAACGATGAGCGCCAAGGGCGAAGCTGATGAGTGGGCCGGGCTGGTCCGCCGCTACGGGGAGCGCAACGGCCTCACCTACGAGCCGGTCGGGGGAATCAATCCGAAAGACGGGCCGGTCGCGCTCTGCGTCGGCGGCACCAACCGTCTCACCGGCCAGCTCTCCGAGGGGTTCTGGGGCTCCTCCTGCGACGCCGACGAGCGGGAGGCCGGGGGGCTGTTCGGCAAGGCGGTACTGCCGGGCGCGATCCTGGCCAAGGCTCACATGCCGGACCTCGCCGAGGTCGTCCCGGCGTTCAACATCGAGTCGATCGAGGGACACGAGGTCGTCACGCAGCGGTTCGCGCGCAGGGTCGAGTTCGAGTCGCTCGATTTCAACAGGCGCTACCTCGCCACGGTGCCGAAGGAATACGACCCGGTCGCCCTGCGCGAGCTGTTCGGCCCCGGCTTCCTCGCCTGGGCGACGACGATGACCGGTGAGATCGACTTCGGCATCAACGACCGCCAGCTCTGGTTCATGTGGCGGCTGCGCGAGCGCAGCGAGGCGGAGCTGAAGGAGGCGCTGAAGAACGCGGGGCAGCTCTTCCGACGCCTCCAGGGCGAGATGGACGAGAGCGGCATCCACACCTACCCGCCCGGCCCCTGGCACGCGGGGCTGGAGCCGTTCCCGCAGGCCTAGCCAATGCGTCGCCTGGCGCGCCAGAGTGCCGAGCGCCACCGTGGGCGGCGCGGCGTCGACCCCAGCGCCTCGCCGAGCGCCGAGGAGGCGGCCTCGAGGCTGTTGTGCGCTTCCACGAGCTGCCTCAAGACCCGGAGCTCGTCCTCTTCGAGGGCGAGGGCCTGATCCAAGAGCTGGCCGACGTCCTCCGTCAACCGTGGCTGCCCGAACGGGTCCCGCGCCGCCTCCTCATACGTCTCCGGCCGCAGGACGATGCCCGCAGGTCGCCCCTCGTCGGCGAACTTGGCGACCACCACCCGTCTGCCGAGCGCAGCCGCCTCGAGCGTGGTCAGTCCCTGGGCGACGACCAGGTCGGCGGCTGCCAGCCTGGCGATCGGATCCGGGGGCGCCGCCTCGATCTCCCATGAGCCCCGAGGCAGGTTGCGCTCACAATGCGCCGCGATCTCTCCCCGCGAGGGACCCTCGCCGGCGATCCTCAGGTGGGTCTCGGATCGGCCGGCGGCGAGAGCCGCCCCCGTCAGCCCCACGGCCAGCCGCAAGACCGCCAGCTTCTCCGGAGAGAACCGGGTCAGCGCCAGGATCTCCTCCGGCTCCCCGCCGGCCGCCGTGAAGGGCCGGGCGGGTATGGGGATCGCCGCCGGAAGGACGCGCAGGCGATCGGCCGGAAGCCCGAACGAATCCTCGAACCGCCGCCGATGCGTCTCGCCGCAAACCAGGACCACCGCGCCCCGCTCGCGCAGCGCATGATCGATCGGCGCTCGGGCATGCTCGAGGATCTCGGGCCCGAACCAACGCGCGAGCCCGTCCGGCGCCTGGTGCACCATCAGCGCCGCCAGCCCGCACGCCTCGAGTGCCGGCCCGAAGGCGCCCATCACCTCATGGTCCCAGTGCACCACGGCCGCGTCATGGCGGGCGGCGACATCGATCGTGCGGCGCCAGCCGGTGGCGGGTTCCTCGCTCCACTCGGTCGGGAGCACTTCGATGCCGGCGGCCCGGGCGGGCTCAGCGGCGGGTCCTTCCGGCGCGAGGATCGTCGCCCGCCCACCAGCCTCGACATGGCGGGAGAGGATGTTGACCCACTGGCCCGCCGAGCCGCCGGGAACCAGGTTGTGCAGCAGGCAGCAGACTCTCTCGACCCCGAGCTCGCTCATCCGCTGGGATACTCGCAGCCCCATGTCACCGTTGAGCCCCTCCGCAATAGCTCCAAATCTGCTCGTCGGGGAGGGCGTCAGCATCGCCGAGGATGTGTCGATCGGCGCCAACGTCGTTGTCCACGACGGTGTCCGGGTCGGAGCGGGGGCGAAGCTCGAGCACGGCGTCGTGCTGGGCAGGGTGGCGCCGCCCTCAGCCAGCTCGCCGCGGCCTCCCGCCGCCTCCAGCCCGACCACGATCGAGGCGGGGGCGTTGATCTGCCCCTTCGCGATCGTCCACGCCGGTGCCGACGTCGGCTCGCGGGCGCTCGTGGGGGATCATGCGGCCGTTCGCGAGGGAGCGAGGATCGGTGCCGACGCTGCCGTCGGTTTCGGTTCCGTGGTCAACCCCGAAGCGGTGCTCGGTGATCGCGCCAGGATCCAGGCTCATTGTGTGATCGGCCCGAAGGTCGTTGTCGAGGAGGACGTCTTCCTCGGCCCGGGGGTGATCGTGCTCACCGGCATCCTGATGAGCTCCCCGGAGCGGAGGCCGGCGCCGTTGCTCCGCCGCGGCTGTCAGATCGGCGCCGGAGCAAAGATCCTGCCGGGAGTCGAGATCGGCGAAGGCGCGGTCGTCGGCGCCGGATCCGTGGTCTCCGCCGATGTTGCGCCGGGCGTCGTTGTGCGCGGCGTCCCGGCTCGGCCGAGCGGCCAGCAGTTGGCCGATCGAGCTCAGCTCGGGTAGTCGGGGTCGCCGGGGAGGACGACCCGGTGTTCCTCGCGCGTGCCGATCACCTTTGGCAGGACCGGCTCGACGGTTGCGTCCCTGTGTGCCTCGATCGCCTCGGCGGCGGTGCCGAAGGGGAGCAGGGATTGCAGCTGGCTGACCGTCGGGAAGGCCAGCGCCATCTCACCTGCGGCCTGCGCCTCGAGCGCGGCGCCGGGCGCGTACCAGCCCGCCTCGGTGGTCTCGATGCCGTCGGGCTGCAGTGGCGCGTGGGCGGGGGCGAGGGCGAGGAAGAACCAGGCGTCGAAGCGCCGCGAGATGACCTCGGGCGTGATCCAGCGCGAGAACAGCACCAGCTCGGCGGCGGCGGGCAGCTCGATCCCGGCCTCCTCGGCCAGCTCGCGGGCCGCGCAGGCGCGGTGACCCGCCTCGCTCTCTCCGTCCTCTGGGTCCACGGCCCCGCCCGGGAACACCCAGACGCCGGGCATGAACTTGGCCTCCTCGGTGCGCTTCAGCAGGAGGACCTCGAGCCCTCGATCGGAGTGTCTTCCGCCGCCGCGCAGTAGCACCACCGAGGCCGCGGGACGCGGGGTGGACGGCTCGCCCAGGTTTGGCCGCTCGGCCGGCCCGCGTCGTCGGGGGGTCACGGCTTCAGCCTATCTTTCATCCCTTCCTAACACAGATCGGTGTCACATCTGATTTAGTGGAGGGCGGTGTCGCGGGGACGCACTATCGCGCTGGTGGTGGCCGCCTGCGTCGTGGTGGGCGCGTTCCTCGCCTGGCGTGTTTTCCCGCGCGACGACACCTCGAGGGCGACGGTGGGGGACGCCGTGGCGAAGTTCCGAGAAGGCGGCGCCGGCGCCGGTGGCGGCGAGGGCGCCTTGTTCGAACGCAGGCCTGGCGTCTACCGGTACTCGACGCGCGGGAGCGAGTCCGCCGACACCGGCCTGATCAGCGCCACGCACGACTACGACGGGATCTCGACGATGACGATCAGCCCGGCGGGGTGCGGCGTCGTCGAGCGTTGGCAGGTGCTGGGCGGCCGCTGGTCCGAGTTCACCTCGTGCCCGACGAAGGGCGACTTCTTCGAACTGAAGGGCTTCGTCGATTACCACGAATTCTTCGGCGACAGTCGCGAATCGTCCTACACCTGCACGGGGGACGCGGCATCCAAGCGCTCGGCCCGCCAGGTGGGGAAAACCTTCCGCGGGCGCTGTGAATCGAAGGACGGGAACACCGCGACGAGCATGTCCCTGGTCAAGGCGATCGAGAAGATCGACGTCGGCGACAATTCATACGACGCGGTCCACACCACGACCGACGTGCGCCTCGACGGGAACGTCACCGGCACGGCGAAGCGTGGCGATTGGCGCCGCCGCTCCGACGGGCTGCTGTTGCGGCGCGTCAGCAGCAGCGACGCGAAGATGAGCGGCTCGATCGACGCCGACTACAGCGAGAACTACACGATCCAGCTGCTCTCGGTCAATCCGCGGCAGTAGCCCTCGCTTGATCAGGCGGCGCGGGGCATCTCCTGCGACGGCGCCACGCTCGGGGGAGCGAGGGCAGCCTCGATCGAATCCGAGGTGATCTCGACCAGGCGGCGGAGGTCGCCCTCGGAGATCGCCAGCGGCGGCATCAGGACGACGACGTCGCCGAGCGGGCGGATGATCGCGCCGCGCCTGCGCGCCTCGAGCGTGACCCGGTGGCCGACTCGAAGCGACGGGTCGTGCTCACCGAGGTCGATGCCGACCATCAGGCCGCGGCCGCGAACCTCGACCACCCCGGGCATGCTCGGCCACCGCGCTCGAGCAGCTCGGCGAGCAGGCGGATCTTCGGCTGCAGATGCGTCGAGCGTGCGCTCGCTCTCGAAGACGTCGAGGTTGGCCAGCGCGGCGGCGCAGGCGAGCGGGTTGCCGGTGTAGGTGTGGCCGTGGAAGAAGGTGCGCTGCTCCTCGGGCGCGCCGAGGAAGGCCTCGTAGATCCGCTCGGTCGTCAGCGTCGCGGCGAGCGGCAGGTAGCCGCCGGTCAGGCCCTTGGCGAGGCAGAGCAGGTCGGGCGCCACCCCCTCCTGCTCGCAGGCGAACATCGTCCCGGTGCGGCCGAAGCCGGTCGCCACCTCGTCGCAGATCAGCAGCACGTCGAACCGGTCGCAGAGCTCGCGCACCGCCGCGCAGGTAGCCGGGCGGGTGGACGATGCATCCCGGCCGCGCCCTGGACCAGCGGCTCGACGATCACGGCGGCGATCTCCTCCTCGTGCGGCGGCGAGCACCCGCTCGAGGTCGGACGCGTCGCCCGGCTCGGCGGCGTGTGCGCCTCGAACAGCAGCGGCCGGTAGGCGGCGTGGAAGAGGTCGATGCCGCCGACGGAGACCGAGCCGATCGTGTCGCCGTGGTAGGCGTCGCGCGAGGTGGACGAAGGAGGTCCGCCGGGCGTGCTGGCCGCCGCGCTGCTGCTAGTACTGGAAGGCCATCTTCAGCGCGACCTCGACCGCGGTCGAGCCGGAGTCGGAGTAGAAGACGCGGCTCAGGCCGGGCGGGGCGAGCTCGACCAGCCGCGCGGCCAGCTCGGCGGCGCCGGGGTGGGTCAGGCCGAGCATCGTCGAGTGCGCGACCCGGTCGAGCTGGTCGCGCAGCGCCTGGTCGATCTCCGGGTGGCGGTGGCCGTGAACGTTGCACCACAGCGAGGAGACGCCGTCGAGGTAGCGCCGGCCCGTCGCCGTCGATCAGGTAGGCAGCCCTCGGCCCGCTCGATCACCAGCGGCTCTTCCTCGCACCAACCCTGCTGCTGCGTGAACGGGTGCCAGAGGTGGTCGCGGTCGAGTTGCGCATGATCCGACGGCATCGCTGAGTCGAGACTAGAAGCGCCACCGGCCGGAATCCCGATCCGAGTGATCGTGATTCGATCACACAGAGCAAATATTGCGCTGGAGAAATAGTTGTCTCTGCGCAACTATTAACGCTAATGCAGGCAAGCGAGACATCGACGGTCACCGCGGCGACCTCCAAGGTCGACAGGGAGGCCCAGGAAACGGCCGCACGGCTCGGCGCCCTGCTCCGCCACCTCTTTCTCTACGACCGCGGAAACATGCTCCGCGTCCTCGAGGAGAGCGGGCTCTCGACAACCCAGATCCAAGGCGCTGCTCGAGCTCGGCGGCCTCGGCGAGGAGGCCGAGCCGCGTCAGGTCTCCGACCTGGCGGAGACGTTTGGGGTCTCGGTGCCCGTCGATGAGCCGTGCCGTCGACGCCCTGGTCAAGAAACGGCTCGCGACTCGGGTCGAGGACACCGAGGACCGCCGGGTCCGCCGCGTCGCGATCACGAGCAGGGGCAAGGACCTGGTCAACACGCTTCTCGTCATCCGCCTGGCGGGGATGGAGACCTTCGCCGCCAGCCTCAGCGCGGCCCAGCGTCGCAAGCTGGATGCCGCCGTCGATTCCCTGATGGACCGCGAGGACATCGCCGCGGCCTACGAGATCCTGAAGGGAAGGTGGACTCCCCCGATGACCCGTTACCGCCACCTGATCACCGACGACAACCGCAAGTGGTGGACGCTCGGAGCGATGTGCTTCGCGCTGTTCATGATCATGCTCGACAACACCGTCGTCAACGTCGCGCTGCCCTCGATCCAGCGCGACCTCGGCGCCTCGCTGTCGGCCTCGAGTGGACCGTCAACGGCTACACGCTCTCGTTCGCCGTTCTGCTCGCCACCGGCGGCCGCCTCGGCGACATCTTCGGACGGCGCCTGATGTTCCTCTTCGGCGTCGTCATCTTCGCCGCTCTCCTCGGCGACCGCCGGCCTCGCCGTCGACACGACCTCGCTCGTCGCCAGCCGCGTCGTCCAGGGTGTCGGCGCCGCGCTGATGATGCCGGCGACGCTCTCGATCGTCACCGACGCCTTCCCGCCCACGAGCGCGGCAAGGCGATGGGCACCTGGGCCGGCGTCTCGGCCCTCGCCCTCGCGGTCGGCCCGGTGCTGGGCGGCTTCCTGACCGAGCACGTCAGCTGGCGGGCGATCTTCTACCTCAACATCCCGGTCGCGGTGGGCGCGGTCGCCGCGGCCCTGTTCGCGGTGCGCGAGTCGCGCGACACGACCGTCGGCCGCGAGGTCGACTACGCTCGGCGTCGCGACGCTGACCGCCGCGCTGACCGCGCTGATCCTGGCCTTGGTCGAGGGCAACGCCTGGGGCTGGGGCTCGCCCGAGATCGTCGCCCTGCTGGCCGGCGCCGTCGCCGGGCTCGCCGCCTTCGTCGCGATCGAGCTACGGGTGAAGGTGCCGATGGTCGAGTTCCACTTCTTCGCCGATCGCAACTTCCTCGGCGCGGTCGTGGTCGCGCTGATCGTCTCCTTCGCGATGCTCGGCGTCTTCTTCTTCCTCGCCCTCTACATGCAGAACATCCTCGGGTACTCGGCGCTCGAGGCCGGGCTGAGATTCCTGCCCTCGACCCTGATGATCGTGATCGTCGCCCCAATAGCCGGGTCGACTCGCCGACCGGATCGGCCCCCGCTGGCTGATCGCGGCCGGCCTCACGATCGTCGCGGCCTCGCTCTACACCTTCAGCGGGATCGCGGTCGACTCCACCTACGGGCAGCTGCTCCCCGGGTTCATGCTGCTCGGCATCGGGATCGCGCTGACGATGTCGCCGATGACGAGCGCCGCGATGAACGCGGTCGCGGTCGAGAAGGCCGGGATCGCCTCGGGGGTGCTCTCGATGTTCAGGATGGTCGGCGGCAGCCTCGGCGTGGCGGTCACCGGCGCGATCTTCCAGGCCGCCGTCGGAAACCCGGCGACCGCGACGCCGACCGAGTTCGTCGACGCGCTCGGCCACGCGATGGGGATATCGGCCATGGTCGCCCTCACGGGCGCCGTAATCGCGGCCGTCGCGATCCGGGCGAAGCGGAAGTCGATCAGCCCGGTGGAGGCGGAGGCAGGCCTGGCCATCGGCTCGGATCCCGGAGGTCGAGCCTCGGCACCGTCTCGACCCTGACCTCGCCGAGCGCCGCGATCGTCTCCAGGTTCGACCGTTCGATCAGGCCCGGCTCGTCCGGCCACGGTGTGAGGACGACCATCGCCACGTCGAGGCCGGCGGCCCGCGCGGCCTCCAGGGTCAGCAGCGTGTGGTTGACCGTGCCGAGGCCCGGAGGGGCCGCGACAACCAGCGGCAGCTTCAGCTCGGCGGCGAGGTCGCGGACCGGTAGCGGTCGGCGAGCGGCACGAGCAGGCCGCCGACCCCCTCGCAGACGAACTCGTCGGCACTCGCCGCGGCCGCCTCGGCGGCCGAGAGCAGGCGGCTCGGGTCGATCTCCTCTCCGGCCAGCGCCGCGGCGAGGTGGGGTGAGGCCGGAGGTCCGTAGCGGTAGGGGGCGATCTCGTCGTCGCTCTGCTGGGAGCCCGCGGCGCGGCGCAGCAGCTCGTGGTCGGGCTCACCCGGGTCATCGAGCCCGGTCACGGCGGGCTTGAACACCGCCACCGCCCTCCCCGATCGCCGCCAGGGTGCGGGCGATCACGGCGGCAACCACCGTCTTGCCGACCTCCGTCCCGGTCCCGGTGACGAAGACGCCGCGCACGTATGGGCCCTAGGCTGCGAGCAGGGCCGGCTCGACCGGGGCCGCCAGGCCGAGGCTCCGGGCCGCGCCCCCCAGCACGCCGCGCCGCGCGTTGCAGCTCGCCGGGGTCGTGCGTCGCCATCGCCGTGAAGCGCAGGCGCGAGGTGCCCTCCGGCACGGTCGGCGGCCGGATTCCCTGGGCGAAGACCCCGTGCTCGAGCGACGCGCTCCGACAGCTTCATCGTCTGCTCGGCATCGCCGATCTCGACCGGGATGATCTGGCTCTGCGAGCGGCCGACGGGCAGCCCCTCCGCGGTCAGGGCCTCGCGCAGGACGGTTGCGTTGACGCCGAGCCGCTGAACCATCTCCGGCTCGGCCTCGAGCAGCGCCAGTGCCTCCTGGGCGGCGGCCGACCGCCGGGGGCGGGAGCGCGGTCGAGAAGACGAACGAGCGTGCCGTGTTGATCAGGTACTCGACCATCTCGGGCGCGGCGCAGACGTACGCTCCATAGGAGCCGAGCGCCTTGCCGAGCGTCCCGATCGACCAGGTCGACCTCACCGCTCAGGCCGGCGGCGGCGACCGAGCCCCGCCCACCTGGCCCGACCGTCCCGGTCGCGTGCGCCTCGTCGACCATCAGCCGGCAGCGGTGCTCGCGGGCGAGCCGCCCCAACCCCTCCAGCGGGCGCGACGGTCGCCGTCCATCGAGAAGAGGCCGTCGGTGACGATCAGCGAGGCGCGGTCGCCGGCCGCCCGCAGCGCCCCAGGCGAGGTGCTCGAGGTCGCCGTGCCGGTAGACGAAGGTCTCGGCCCGGGCGAGGCGGCAGCCGTCGATGATGCTGGCGTGGTTGAGCTCGTCGGAGAAGACCATCTCGCCGCGTCGGGCCAGCGCCGCGATCACACCGGTGTTGGCGAGATAGCCGGAGCCGAACAGCAGCCCCGCGTCGTAGCCCTTGAACGCCGCCAGCCGCTCCTCCAGGGCCCGGTGCGGCTCCATGCTTCCCGAGATCAGGCGCGAGGCTCCGGCGCCGGCTCCCCACCGCATCGCGGCCTCGGCGGCGGCTTCGCGCACCAGCGGGTGGCCGGCCAGGCCGAGGTAGTTGTTCGAGCAGAGCAGCAGCACCGGGCGGCCGTCGAGGAGGACCTGGGGCCCCTGTGGGCTGCCGACCACCCGCAGCCGCCGGTGGAGCCCCGACCCGCGGAGCTCCTCCAACCGCTCGGCGATCTCGGTCATGCCGCAGATTTCTTCGGATAGGGGGGAGGCTTCTTCGCCTTCTTGATCACCCGCAGCTGGGTCGATGGGTCCCAGAAGCTGGCCTCCTCCTGGCGGTCGATCAGCTCCTCCATCGGCGTCGCCGGGGTCTCGCCGTCGAGCCACCCGGAGCGGTTGTCCGGCCGCGGGTTGGCGCCGTTGTCGGGCTGACGCGCGACGTTCAGCCCCAGCTCCTCGAACATCGCCCGGTCGTCCTCCGGCTCGGCGCCGAGTGTGGTCAGGAAGTTCCCCATCATCACCCCGTTCAGCCCCGCCTTCACCGCAAGCGGCTGCAGGTCGCCGAGGTTCTCGACCCGGCCGCCGCAGAGACGGAACAGCGCGCCGGGGATGATCAGGCGGAAGATCGCCACCCACTTGACGACCTCCCACGCGTCCATCAGCGGGCGATCTCCGAACTTGGTCCCCTCGCGCGGGTTGAGCAGGTTGATCGGGACCGAGGTCGGGTTGAGCTGCGAGAGCTCGAAGGCCATCTCGACCCGCTGGCGCGGGGTCTCGCCGAGGTTGAGGATGCCGCCGACGCAGGTCTCCAGGCCGGCCTCCTTGACGGCGTCGATCGTCCGCAGCCGCCCCTCGTAGCGCACCGTGGTCGACACCTCGGGGTAGTAGGAGCGCGCCGACTCGACGTTGTGGTGGACGCGCTGGATGCCGGCCTCGCGCAGCCTCTTGGCGCGCTCGGTCGACATGTGCCCGATCGAGGCGCAGCGCTTCAGGTTGGTGTTCTCGGAGACCAGCCTGGCGCCCTCGAGGATCTTCTCGAAGTCGCGCTTCGAGAGCCCCTGGCCCTGCGTCACCATGCAGAAGCGGTGCGCGCCGGCCGCCTCCGCCGCCCTCGCGTGCTCGAGGATCTGCTCCGGCTCCATCATCGCGTGCATCGGCGTGTCCGCCTCCGCGTAGCGGGACTGGGCGCAGAATCCGCAGTCCTCGGCGCAGCCGCCGGACTTCGCGTTGACCAGCGAGCACATGTCGGTCGAGTCGCCGAACCCCTCCCTCCGCACCTCCCAGGCGCGCTCGACGAGGTCGCCGATCTGCTCGTGGTCGGCCAGCCCTCCGAGCGCGAGGGCCTCGTCGAACGAGATCAGGGGTCCCATTCGGCCGCAGGCTAGGCTCCGGACCGGACGTGGACTCGGCGACGATCAGACGGCGACGGGTCGCGGCTGCGATCGGCTGCGGGCTCGCAATTGGGGCGTTCGCCTTCGGCGTGACGCTGGGGGACGGCGAGGAGCCTGCCCGGAGTGTCGCCTCCCAGCTCGACAAGCCCCAGCTCGCCGGGCAGCGGGTGGTCACCGGCTTCCAGGGCACGTCTGTTCCCGCGAGGGTGCGGCGGATGGTCCGCGAAGGACGGCTTGCCGGCGTCATCCTCTTCGCCGGGAACACCCCGACCCGAGCAGCGGGTCGGAGCCTGATCCGCAGCCTGCAGGCGATTCCGCGGCCCGCCGGCCTGCGCGACCCGCTGCTGGTGATGCTCGACCAGGAGGGCGGGCTGGTGAAGCGGGTCGGCGGCGCCCCCAACGCCTCGGCGCGGGTGATGGGGGAGAGGGGCGCCGCATACAGCCGCGACCAGGGTCGTCGCACCGGCCTCAACCTGCGCGACGTCGGCGTCAACGTCGACCTCGCGCCGGTCCTCGACGTCGCCCGCCCGGGAGGGACGATCGCCGAAACCGAACGCGGCTTCGGCTCGACGCCCGCCGCGGTGGCGACCACAGCCGTGCCCTTCGCCGAGGCATTGCAGGGGGCGGGCGTCGCCGCCACCGCGAAGCACTTCCCGGGGATCGGCTCGGCTCGCCTCAACACCGACTTCGCGGTTCAGCGGATCGAGCGCTCGAAGGCGGCCCTGCGCCGGGTGGACGAGGCGCCCTACCGGGACTTCATCGCCGGCGGTGGTGACCTCGTGATGCTGAGCACCGCGATCTACCCCGCCTTCTCGGGCCGCCCGGCGGCCTTCACCCGCTCGATCGCCAGCGGCGAGCTGCGAGACCGGCTCGGGTTCGAGGGCGTCTCGATCACCGACGCGCTCGAGACCGTCGCCGTGCGGGACTTCGGCGGCCCTGCCAAGGCCGGCCTCGCCGCCGTCCGCGCCGGTGTCGACCTGCTCCTCTACGCCGACTCCGAAGCCGCCCGCCTCGCCCACCGGGCCCTCACCAAGGGCCTCTACTCCGGCTCGCTCCCACGCGCCGCCTTCGAGGATTCCGCCGGCCGCGTCCTCCGCCTCCGCCACCGACTCGGCCAGTAAATGCTCAGTTGAACCCGTCACCCATTCATTCAGCCGTCCCACGAAATCGACGGATCGTGGGGTGGGCAGCCGACACTCGATGCCCCCAATGGAGGCCCGACCTTCGTGAGATTGCATTTGAGCTCGCTATGCGGGTCTAAATGCAAACTCGGCGTAGATCACTCTCCCGGGACCGCTGCCAGCGACTCCCAGAGATAGAGCGAGGCGAGGCTGCGGTGGGGCCGCCAGGCCTCGCCGATCTCGAGCACCTCGGTCGGGGCCGGCATCTCGGCGAGCCCGTACTCGTTCTGGACCGCCTTGCGGATCCCGAGGTCGCCGCCGGAGAGGACGTCCGGCCGTTCGAGGTGGAAGAGCAGGAACATCTCCGCGGTCCACTGGCCGAGTCCCCGGACCGCGACGATCTCCTCGATCACCTCCTCGTCGCTGAGGTCGTCGAGGCGGTCGAGCTCGAGCTCGCCGGAGATCACGTGCGAGGCGAGGTCGCGGATGTACTCGACCTTGCGGCCGGAGAGGCCCGCCGCCCGCAGGTCGTCCTCGCTCGCCTCGAGCAGCTGCTCGGGCGCCGGGGTGCTGCCCCCGAACAGGTCGAGGATCCGTCCGTAGATGGTGCGCGCCGCTTTGGTCGATAGCTGCTGGCCGACGATCGCCCGCAGCAGCGCCCCGTAGCCGTCGGCGGGCCGCTCCTCGCTTCGCCTCCGCAAACGGGTCTCGAGGTCGATCTCGCCGATCCGCTCGATCAGCGCCGCCATCTCCGGCCCGGAGGCGGCCAGCTCCTCTCGGGCGGCCGCGCTCACCGCCCGGTCCAGCGCGGTTTGCGCTTCTCGGCAAATGCCTGGATGCCCTCGCGGAAGTCCTCCGAGGCGAAGCACGATTCGCGCAGGGCGACCAGGTCCGCCTCCTGCTGCTCGCTCAGGACCGGGTTGGCGATCAGCACCTCGATCGCCTGCTTGTTGCCGCGCATCGAGAGCGGCGCGTTGGCGGCGATCGCCGCGGCCAGCTCGACGGCAGCCTGCTCGAGCTCCTCATCGGGAAAGACCTCGTGGACGAGCCCGATCTGCTCGGCGCGGGGGGCCTCGACGTTGCGCCCGGTCAGGAACAGCTCCTTCGTCCGGGCGAGCCCGATCGCGTCGAGGAACTTGCGCAGCCCGGTGTGGCCGTAGATCAAGCCGAGTTTGGCCGGCGGCATTCCCAGCTTCGCGCCCGCCGCGCAGACCCGCAGGTCGCAGGTGATCGCCAGCTCCAGCCCGCCCCCGAGGCAGTGGCCGTTGATCATCGCCACCGTCGGCCAGGGGTGGGCCGCGAGCGCCTCCATCGCGGCGTGGAAGGGATGGGCGACGAGGGACTCCGCGTCGCGCTCGAAGGTCTGGGTCGGGATCGACCCGATGTCGTATCCGGCCGAGAAGACCGGCGGGGCGCCGGTGATCAGCACGCAGCGGTTCTCGATCCCGGAATCGAGCCGGGGCAGCGTCTCCGCGAGCGTGTCGAGGATCTCGTGGTCGAGGGCGTTGCGGCGCTCCGGATTCGAGATCGTGATCCTGACGACCGCCTCGGCGGGGGAGTCGAGGATCAGCTTGCCGCCGGCGAGCTCCTCTGAGGTCACTCCAGCACGACGAGGACGTCGCCTTCGCTGACCGCCTGGCCCTCCTCGCAGCGAATCTCCTTGACGGTCCCGTCGTCCTCGACCTCGACCGGGATCTCCATCTTCATCGACTCGAGGATTACCACGGTGTCGCCGTCCTCCACCTGGTCGCCGACCTCGACCTCGATTTTCCATACGTTGCCGGTGATGTGCGCCTCTATGTCCGCCATGCAGCGGGACAATATCCGCCGTGTCTGACTCCCTCGCCGTCCTCGTTGCTGCGCGCAACGAGGACGATCGGATCGGAGACACCGTCGCGGCCCTGCGCGGGGCCTTCCCAGATGCGGCGATCTGGGTCGCCGACGACGCCTCGACCGACGACACACAGGGGGTCGCGCTGGCGGCCGGCGCCCAGGTCGTCAGCCGCGGCCGCCCGCACGGCAAGGGAGCCAACGTGACCGCCGCCGCCGAGGCGGCCCTCTCAGCGTCTCCGCCCGCCCTCTTCCTCCTCTGCGACGGTGACCTCGGCGCCTCCGCCGGGGCGCTGACCGCCCTCGTCGACGCGGTCGAGCGGGGCGATTGCGACCTCGCCGTCGCCGCCTTCCGGCGCCGTGTCGGAGGCGGCTTCGGGGCTCGCCCTCGGCTTCGCCCGCTGGGCGATCCGCCGCCGCTGCGGGCTCGAGACCGACGGCGCCGATATCCGGGCAGCGGGCGATGCGAGTCGAGGTCCTGCGGGCGACGCTCCCGTTCGCCGACGGCTACGGGATGGAGGTCGGGATGACGATCGACGCCGTGCGCTCCGGCTACAGCCTGCGCGAGTACGAGCTCGACCTCGCCCACCGGGCGACCGGTCGAACCCTCACCGGCTTCGCCCACCGGGCCAGGCAGCTGCGCGACTTCGCCCGCGCCTACCGCTCCCGCGGCGGGTAGGGCGCCCGCTGCCACCCGCCCACGGCGCGCTCGATCGACCCCGCCACTTCCAGCAGCGCAGCCTCGTCGCCTTCGCGCCCGAGGAGCTGGGCGCCGATCGGGAGCCCTCCGTCCGTCAGCCCGGCGGGGATGCTGATCGCCGGCCAGCCGACCACGTTCCAGGCGAATCCGAACGGGCAGGCGGCGCTCGCCGCGGTGCTGGTCGCCCAGTAGCCGCGGCCGTCGAGCTTGTAGATCGGCGCGGGCGGCTTCGCCGTCGTCGGGGTCAGGACGAGGTCGAAGCGCTTGAAGATGCGACCGATGCGACGGCGCAGGGCCGGCTCCGCCGCCCGCGCTGCCCGCAGCGGCAGGCCCGACAGCAGCCTGCCGGCGCGCGCGTGTGCCCGGGTGCGGGGCTCGAGGTTGGTGCGGTCGCTGACATGAGCCTGCAGCCAGGCCTCGACCCCGGCCATCCCGCGGGGGATGATCGCGGGCCCGACCAGGCTGTAGTCGGGGTCGGCTGGGACCACATCATGGCCGAGCTCGCCGAGCTGCCGCGCGACCCCCTCGACCGCAGCACGGTGCTCGTGGTCGACATTGCTCGGAACCCCGAACGGGGTGGCGAACGAGAGCGCCACCCGCAGCGGGCGCGGCTCGCGGGCGGCGGACTCGGCGAAGGGCTCCAGCGGCGGGGCCGGCCGGTGCATGTCCGCCGGGAGGTTGCCGTGGACCGCGTCGAGGAGGAGGGCGGCGTCGGCGACGCTCCGGGTCAGCGGCCCGAAGCATGTCAGCCCGTTGAATGCCTCCGCCTCCGGCCAGGTCGAGATGCGGCCGCGCTGGGGCTTGAGGCCGACCAGGCCGGTCCATGCGGCCGGTATCCGGATCGATCCCGCCCCGTCGGAGCCGATCGCGGCGGCGACCAGGCCGGCGGCGACCGCCGCCGCGGCTCCGCCGCTCGAGCCGCCTGGCGTATGGGCCGTGCTCCACGGGTTCCGGGTCGCGCCGAACGAGGGCCCCTCCGTGAACGGCCACTGGCCGACCTCGGGCGCATGGGTCTTGCCGATCACGATCGCACCCGCCTCGCGCAGGCGCCTCACCACCTCGGCGTCGCTGTCGGCGGGCGGGCATGACCCGGCGCAGCCGAACGGGGTCGAGTGGCCGGCGAGGTCGACGTCATCCTTGATCGCGACCGGGACGCCGAGAAGCGGCGCTCCCTCGCCCTGCGCGATGCGGCGGTCAGCCGCCTCGGCCTCGGCCAGCGCCTCCTCGGCGCGGATCACCCGGAAGGCGTTCAGGTCCCTCTGGGCCGATTCGGTCCGCCGCAGCGACTGCTCGACCAGCTCCCGCGACGAGATTCCCCCGGTGGCGATCATCCCGACCTGCTCGCGAAGCCCCATGGCGACGGTCTGCTCCGCCCCGTTCTCGTTGTCCTTGGCCTGGGTGCTTGTCTCGGTCGGCATCGGGTCCCCTCCACTTTGCAGTTCGTTCGAACGAACAATATGCGATAACGGATACCCTGGGGCTGCTTGGCCTCCGCGACCGTCACCGACACCCGCGAGCGCATCCTCCGCACGACCCTCGATCTGATCGGGCGCGAGGGGATCGCCGCTGTCACCAATCGGCGCGTCGCGGACGCCGCCGAGGTCTCGCTCGGGTCGCTCACCTATCACTTCGACAGCCAGGTCGACCTGGTTCGCGAGAGCCTGATGCTGTTCGTCGGGGAGGAGGTCGTCCGCCTCGAGGGGATCGCCGCCGAGCTGCGACGAGCGCGCCCCAGCATCGAGCAGGTAGCCGTCGAGGTCGAGCAGATCGTCCGCGAGTCCCACCAGCGGATCCAGCAGCTTGCCGAGATCGAGCTGCACCTCCGGGCAGCTCGGGACCCGGAGCTGCGCGATGCCTCGCGACGCTGCTTCGCCGCCTACGAGGAAGTCGCGGAGGCGGCCCTGGAGATGCTCGAGGTGCCCGACGCCGAGCGCCATGCCCGCTCGATCGTGGCGCTGATGTACGGGCTGGCCCTGCGCCGGCTCGGGACCGGGGACGAAGACGTCTCCGGGCTCGCCGAGGCGCTGCTGACGATCGTCCGCGGAGCTGAGGCCGGCCCGAGATAGCCTGCTCGCGACATGAGCGCGGAGCGAGCAAGCGTCATCTTCTGGTTCTACGCGCAGCGAGCGAAGCGCGAAGCGGTGTAGTGATCCTCGCGATCGACCAGGGCACGACCGGCACCACCTGCCTGGTCTTCGACCGAGGAGGCGCGAATCGCGGGCAGGGCGTACTCGGAGTTCGAGCAGCACTTCCCGCGCCCCGGCTGGGTCGAGCACGACGCCGCGGAGATCTGGGCGGTGACCCGGCGGGTGGCGAGTGAGGCGATCGCCGACGCCGGCATCGACGGGTGCCGAGCTCGACGGGATCGGGATCACCAACCAGCGCGAGACCGTCGTCGCCTGGGACCCGGCGACCGGCGAAGCCGCTGCACCGGGCACTGGTCTGGCAGGACCGGCGCACCGCCGAGCGCTGCGAGGAGCTGCGCGCGGCCGGGCACGAGGAGCTCGTCCGCGAGCGGACCGGACTGGTGCTCGACCCCTACTTCTCCGGCGACCAAGATCGAGTGGCTCCTGCGCAACGTCGAGGGGGCCGAGCGGGCGGTCTTCGGCACGATCGACTCCTGGCTCGTCTTCAAGCTGACCGGGCGGCACGCGACCGACCACACCAACGCCTCGCGGACGATGCTCTTCGACATCCACCGACTGCGCCTGGGACGAGGAGCTCTGCGCGATGCTCGGCGTCGACCCGGAGCGGCTGCCCGAGCCGCTGCCCTCGGCGCACGGTCTACGGGACGACCACCGAGTTCGGCGGCGAGGTCCCGGTCGCCGGGATCGCCGGCGACCAGCAGGCGGCGCTCTTCGGCCAGGCCTGCCTCGAGCGCCGGGAGCGCGAAGAACACCTACGGGACCGGCAGCTTCGTCCTCCTCAACACCGGCGCCGAGCGCCGCCCGACCCGGTCGAGGGCCTGCTGACCACCGTCGCCTGCGCCACCGGCGAGGGCAGCCGCCTACGCGCTCGAGGCGCTCGATCTTCGTCACCGGCGCCGCCGTGCAGTGGCTGCGCGACGGCCTCGGGATCATCGACGAGGCGGCCGAGACCGAGGCGCTGGCCGGCGGCGCTCGACGGCAACGACGGCGTCTACTTCGTCCCGGCCCTGACCGGGCTCGGCTCGCCGCACTGGGACCCGTACGCGCGCGGCACGATCGTCGGCCTCACCCGCGGCAGCGGCCGCGCCCACCTGGCGCGGGCGGCGCTGGAGGCGATCGCCTACCAGACCGTCGACGCGGTGCGCGCCCAGGAGGCGGCCTGCGGGCGAGCGGCTCGCGGCGCTGAAAGCCGACGGCGGCGCCGTCGCCAACGCCTGGCTGATGCAGTTCCAGGCCGACGTCCTCGGGGCCGCGGTGGTCGTCCCCGAGGTCGCCGAGACGACCGCGCTCGGCGCCGCCTACCTGGCCGGGATCGCGACCGGGCGTCTGGAGCGCGCGAGCGAGGTCGCGCGATGTGGCGCGAGGCCGCCCGCTACGAGCCGCGCGATGGGCGAGGACGAGCGCGGCTCGTTGCTCGCGGAGTGGCACCGGGCCCTCGAGCGCTCGCGCGGCTGGGCGGCTCCGGAGGGATCCGGACCGGCTGCGTAACCGGCGGCGCGGGCAGGGGGTAGGCAGGCGAGGGGCCGGCGGGACCGGCCATCTGCGACATGTCCGACATGAAGCCACAGGTATACAAGGACGACCGTCCGGCGGAGTACTTCGACCAGTTCCACGCCGCGGCGCGCAAGGGCGTCGGCTGGACCTACCCCTTCGTCCGCGCCATCGTCTCGCTGCCGACGCTGCTGCTCTACCGGACGCGTGCGATCGGGGTCAAGAACGTGCCGAAGTCGGGGCCGCTGATCCTGGCGCCCAATCACTTCAGCCAGATGGACCACTTCTTCACCGGCCTCTACCTGCGCCGCCAGATCCGCTTCATGGCCAAATCGCAGATCTTCGGCCCGCCGGTGCTCACCTACGTCTACAAGCACGGCGGAGTCTTCCCGGTCCGCCGCGGCCACCACGACGAGGAGGCCTTCAAGACGGCCTTCACGATCCTCGATCAGGAAGAGATGCTGCTGATCTACGCCGAGGGCGGCCGCTCGCGCCCGGCGAGCTCGGCGAGCCGAAACCGGGCGATCGGCCGGCTGGCGCTCGAGTCCGGGCGCGCCGGTCGTCCCGGTCGCGATCCACGGCTCCGCCTAGGTGCGGCGCTGGAAGCGCTTCCGCTTCCCGAAGGTGACGGTCCAGTACGGCGAGCCGCATCTCCTTCCCGGTCGAGGAGTCGCCCGACCGCGAGCGCCAGCTCGAGGTCGCGACCGAGGTCTTCGACCGGGTCCGGGAGATGTACACGATGCTCGAGGAGCACGGCCGCCGCAACGTGATCCGCACCCTGCGCGAGGGCGTGACGCCCGAGCCGGGCGAGACCAACTACTCGTAGCGGGCGTCGAGCCCCTCGTAGAACTCGGGGTCGTGCCCCGGGGTGACGATCGCCGCCGGGTACTCGCGGCGGAACAGCTTCAGCTCCTGCAGCGAGCGGCGGTAGTTGTGGGCGTCGAACGGGCGCGGGGCGAGCGGCGCGGTCGCCGCTCGAGCTGGGCGAGGGTGTAGGTGGCGTCGCCGCCGATCACGAAGTCGCGCTCCTTGAGGCGGGCGATCACCGACATGTGGCCGGCGCTGTGGCCGGGCGTGTAGGCGAGCCGGATCGAGCCGTCGCCGAAGAGGTCGAAGCTGCGGCCGAAGGTCGCGTAGGAGTCGATCCCGCCGCGGTCGAAGTCGATCGTCCGGTAGTCGAACGCGAAGTCGAAGTGGACGCGGCGGTAGCCGTTCAGGGTCGGCCGCGCTTCCGCTCGTGGCCGTCCTGCCACTCGACCTCGCTGATGACGAAGGTCGAGTTGGGGAACTCGGAGATCGCCGAGGTGTGGTCGGGTGCAGGTGGGTCATCACCACGATCGGGATCTCGCCCGCGTCGAGGCCGCGCTTGCGCAGCTGCGCCGGCACGTCGCCGTCGGGCTCGACGCGTCGGGCTTGCCGAAGCGGGTCGCGAGGCGGCCGAAGTTCTCTTCGCCGTCGGTGGCGATCGAGGGGTGGAGCCCGGTGTCGACGAGGATCGCGCCGGCGCTCGGGTGGCGGATCAGGAAGGCGGGGCAGGGGATCATGGTCGCGTCCTTGCCGGTGAGCAGCGCCCACAGGAGCTTCGCGGTCATGAAGCGGCCCTCGGGGCTTTCCATCAACGGGCGCGGCCAGGTGGTAGTGCCGGTGACGATCGGCTCGACCGTCACCGTCGCCCCCGGCGTGCCTCCGGCCAGCGGCTCGTGCAGCGGTTTTGCCTCCACCTGCACCTTCATCGAGGCGCACATTACCCGCGTCGAAGCCACCTATAGGGTGATGATCCATGGCTGAGAGCGCTCATTCGCGCATCTTCAGAGACGGGCTGCTCGAGGGGCAGGTCTGCCTCGTCTCCGGCTCGGGCAGCGGCCTCGGCCGTGAGACCGCGCTCGAGCTGGCCCGGCTCGGCGCCGCGGTGGTCGGCTGCGGCCGCCGCGAGGAGCCGCTCGTGGAGACGGGCGAGCCTTGCCGACGGGCTGCCCGGCAGCTTCGAGCACGAGGCGATGGACATCCGCGACGAGGATGCGGTCGAGCACCTGATCGACGGTCTCCTCGAGCGCCACGGGAAGCTCGACGTGCTGGTCAACAACGCCGGCGGCCAGTTCCTCAGCCCGGCCGAGGCGATCAGCCCGAAGGGCTTCCGCACGGTCGTCGAGCTCAACGTGCAGGGCACCTGGCTGATGACCCACACGGCGGCGACCAGGGCCTTCATCCCGCAGGGGGGCGGCAAGGTCCTCAGCGTCACGCTCTCCCCCCACCACGGGATGCCGGGCATGGTCCACTCGGGCGCTGCCCGCGCCGCCGTCGAGAACATGATGCGGACCCTGGCCGTCGAGTGGGCCCGGTTCGGGATCACGACCTGCGCCCTCGCCGCCGGGCAGTTCGCCACCGAGACGCTGCTGACCAAGTATCCGCAGGTCGTCGTCGACAACCTCGAGCGCTCGATCCCGATCGGCCGCGCCGGCCGCTCCGAGGAGCTGGCCTGGCTCGTCGCCTACCTCGCCTCGCCCGCCGGCGATTTCGTCTCGGGGACGACGATCACGATCGACGGCGGCGCGACAACTGGGCCGGGCCCGTGGCCGCCCGAAGCGATCGCGGGCGAGGGTGGCGAGCCGCTCGCCGAGGAGCGGCGAGCGAAGGAGTGACCGCGGGGCGCTAGTCGCGCGGCTCGAGGACGACCATCGGGATCTCGCGCCCCTTGCTGCGCGCCTGGTAGTCGGCGTATCCGCTCCAGATCTTCACGGCCTCCGGCCAGAGCCGATCGCGCTCCTCGGGGTCGGCGAGCCGGGCGTGGACGGGCCGGCGCTCGCTGCCGACCTGGATCGTCGTGTCGGGGTTGGCCATCAGGTTGTGGTACCAGCCCGGGTGCTTGGGATAGCCGCCTTTGGAGGCGATGACCACCAGGTTCTCGCCGTCCCGGAGGTAGAGGAGGGGGGAGGTGCGCTTGGTGCCGCTCTTGGCGCCGACGTGGTCGAGCAGCAGCATCCTCCCGGGCCCGCCGGGCACGTTGTGCCCGACTCGCCCCCCCGAGGCGCGGTAGAGGAAGGTGTGAAGACCCATGAAGCGACGAAGGGCAGGCCAGATCCTGTCCGCTATGTCCAGGTAGCGAGTGAGAGCTGCCCTCTGTCGCCGTCTGGCTCAGGTGTACATCCCCCCGAACTGCCCGCCGGTCACGTTGAGGATCTGACCGTGCACGTAGTTGGCGTGCTCCGAGCAGAGGAAGAGGACCGGGCCGGCCGCCTCCTCGGGCTGCGCCGGGCGGCCGAGCGGGATGATCGCCGAGGCCATCGAGCGCATCTGCTCCGGGATGCCGAGCTCGATTTTCTCCCCCGACGGAGAGGTCATCTCGCCGCCGGCCTCCTTGGCCGCGGTGAGGCGGGTCTCGACGAAGCCGAAGGCGACCGCGTTGACGTTGACCTTGAACTGGCCCCACTCCTTGGCGAGTGTTTTCGTCAGCCCGACGACGCCCGCCTTGGCGGCGGAGTAGTTGGCCTGGCCTGCGTTGCCCATCGTCCCGGAGATCGAGGAGACGTTGACCAGCTTGCGGAAGACCTCCTTGCCCTCGCCGCGCTCGGCCTTCGCCGCCTCGCGCCAGTGCGGGGCCAGCGCCCGGGTGATCCGGAACGGGACGATCGTGTGGATGTCGAGCATCGCCTGAAACTGCTCGTCGGTCATCCGGTGGACGACGCCGTCCCAGGTGTAGCCGGCGTTGTTGACGACGATGTCGACCGACGCCGAAGGCCTCGAACGCGGCGGCGACCACCTGGTCGGCGGCGTCGGGCTTGGTCAGGTCGCCGGCGTGGACGGCGGTCTCGCCGTCGATCTCGCCCGACGTCTGCTCGGCGATGTCGGCGTCGAGGTCGTTGATCAGCACCTTGGCGCCCTCGGCGGCGAACAGCTCTGCCGTGGCGCGGCCGATTCCCCTGGCCGACCCGGTGACGATCGCCGCCTTGCCATCAAGAAGTCCCATCTGTATGCGTTCCCCCTCCTAGGTTCGTAAGTCGGCGGGGAGGCTACATGGAACGGCGCAATCCTGGTTGACCGGCCAGTCGGGGGAGGAGGGCCATTTGGCACGGGCGCAGCGGTGGTTCGCGATTGCCGCCGATTGGTGCGCGACGATTCGACCCGCCCAGTGCCAGAGGGAATCAAGGAGGCTGAATATGGAGCCGTCTGACTACCCGGTGACCTTCTCGGTGAACTACCCGGACCGGAAGCTGAATCGCCTCACCACCTTCTTCCGGATCTTCACCGTTATCCCGATAGCGATCATCATCACGTTGCTCGCGGGAGGAGGAGGCCCCTACTCAGGCGGCGATTCCGGCTACTGGACCGGGGCCGGCGCCGGCCTGCTCACTCTCCCCGTCGTCCTGATGATCCTCTTCCGCAAGAAATACCCGCGCTGGTGGTTCGACTGGAACCTCGAACTGATGCGGTTCGGAAACCGCGTCGGCATCTACATCTCGTTGATGGACGACACCTACCCCTCGACCGATGAGGAGCAGGCGGTCCACCTCGACTTCCCCTATCCCGACGTCGAGGGCGAACTCGGCCGGGGCATGCCGCTGGTCAAGTGGTTGCTCGCAATCCCCCACTACATCGTGCTGTTCTTCCTCTACATCGGCGGCTTCTTCGCGGTCGTCTTCGCCTGGTTCGCGATCCTCTTCACAGGCAGCTACCCGCGGGACCTCTTCAACTTCGTCGAGGGCGTGTTCCGGTGGCACAACCGCGTGGTCGGCTATGCCTTCACGCTCGTCACCGACAAATACCCGCCCTTCCGCCTCGGGCCCTGAGCGCGGAGCGAGCAAGCGTCGAAAGGTCACGCGCCGCGAGCGAGCGAACCATGGCCGTATCGGCCGCCTGCTCAGGACAGCCACTCCCGCCTGGGTCCAGTGCGGGTTGTGGGCGACCTCCCACGGGTGCCGTCGGGATCTGAAGACTCCGCGTAGCCGCCCCAGAACGCGGCTCGGATCCGGCGCCGGCGGCGCGGGCATCCTCGATCGCCGCATCGACCTCCTCCGGCGAGCCGAGATTCAGCGCCAGCGTCACGCCGCCCCAGCCGCCGCCGTCCTCGACGCAGCTGTCCTCGGCGAGCCCGGCCCGATCCCACAGCGCCAGGACCATGTCGCCAGCCTGGAAGAAGACGACGTCGTCGTCGGGCGCCGCGCCCGTCGCCCAGCCCAACGCCTCGTAGAAGCCCCTGGATCGGTTGAGGTCGGCGACGCCGAGCGTGATCAGGCTGACCCGCTGCCTCATGACCCGGCCCCCGCCGATCCATCCGGCGGCGCTGCCGTCAGCAGCCGGTAGTCGTAGATCGTCTCGTATCCCATCGCCGAGTAGATCGGCTCGCCCATCGGCGAGGCCTGTAGCGAGGCGAACTCCGCGCCGAGGTCGAAGCCGGCGTTGGTCACCGCCGCGGTGAGCGCCCGGCCCAGCCCCTGGCCGCGCGCCCTCTCGATGCTGCCCACCCAGTAGATCCCGGCGACGCCGTGGCTGACGATCGTCATCGCGATCGCGATCGGCTCCCCGCCCTGGTAGGCGATGAGGGCGACCGCATTGTCGGCGAGCAGGCCGGCATGGTCGTCGTAGTAGGCGAACACCTCGGGCGGGAACCCGACGCTGGCGTAGGCGGCGGATGCGACACGCCAGAAGTCCGCGGCGTCGGCGCCGTTGCTGAGCCGGCGAACCTCGACGCCATCGGGCAACGGGCCCTCCTCGACCCTCCCGGCCAGCACCATCTCCGGCATTTCGAAGATCGGCTCGAGGCCGGCCTGGCCGGCGGCCGCGACGAGGTCGCGGTCCTCCGGTGCCTCGCCCCGGGCCCAGACGGTGAAGCCGCGTCCCAGGCCGCCGAAGAAGTCGTGCGCCCTTCGCAGGAGCTCGGCCGGCTCGACCGCGTCGTCGATCCGGAACGCCGCGTTCGAGATCGCCGGATTGGCGGAGCGGCCGGCTCCGAGGAGCCAACCGTCCGCCGCCTCGATCACGACCCCCGGATCGAGCTCGAAGAGCTGCCGCGAGCTGTCGACCAGGTTCAGGTGAGCTCGCCGCCGCGTCTCGCTCCCCTCTTCAGGCGGGCGCATCATCCCTGACCATGAAGCCCGGCGGCTCCGGGACCACCTCGTTCCGCAGCTCGCCGATCCCGTCGATCTCGATCCGAACCACGTCGCCGACCTTCAGCAGGCCCTCCGGGAAGGGCTGGATCGAGGCGCCGATCCCAGCCGGAGTGCCGGTGGCGATCACGTCGCCCGGCTCCAGGGTGAAGGCTTCGGAGAGGTGGGAGACCTGCTCGAAGCAGTCGAAGACCATCTCGCGGGTGTTGCCGTCCTGGCGCTTCTCGTCGTTGACGAAGGTGCGGATCCCGAGCTGCTGCGGGTCGCCGATCTCCTCGCCGGTGACGAGCCACGGCCCGAGCGGGCCGTGCGTGTCGAACGACTTGCCGATCGTCATCGTCGGCGCCCTCATCTGCCAGTCGCGGACGGAGACGTCGTTGGCGATCGTGTAGCCGGCGATCACCTCGGCGGCCTTCTCGGCGGGAACGTGGCGGCAGCGCCGCCCGATCACGACCGCCAGCTCCCCCTCATAGTCGAGGAGGTCCGAGACCTCGGGCTTGTGGATGCCGGCGCCGGGCCCGACCACGCTGGTCGGCTGCTTGTTGAAGAAGGTCGGCACCTTCGGCGCCTCCATCCCCGTCTCGGCGATGTGGTCGGCG
The DNA here is from genome assembly GCA_963816785.1 of uncultured Solirubrobacterales bacterium. GTDB lineage: Bacteria > Actinomycetota > Thermoleophilia > Solirubrobacterales > 70-9 > VRUE01. The sequence goes on from CAWFLL010000002.1 coordinate 47,844, forward strand.
TAGTTGAGCGCGATCGCCAGGTACTTGCGGGGCCGCGCCGGGCTGAGGAGCTGAACCTCCTCGAGCGGCGCGCCCGCGTCGGCCTTGCTCGCCAGCTCGGCCAGCTTTTCGCCGCCCACGGCGTCGATCGCCGCCGCCGGTTCCGACTGCAGCTCCGGCGCCGCGGTGGAGAGGTCGATGACCCGTCCCTCCTCCACGAGCCCAAGCCGGGCGCCTCCGTCGGCGAGGAAGCGGCAGAGCCTCATCGGGCGGCGGCGATCGCCGCGATGTCCTCGGGCCGCAGCAGCGCCAGCAGCGTGCTCTCGTCGATGATCGCGAGGGCGCCCTTGCGGATCTTGGCGTTGGCGCCCGTCAGTCGGCCGACCTCGGCCTTGAAGTCGGGGTTGTGGCCGACCAGGAGGACATTGCCGCGACCGGCGGCCAGCGCCAGGGTGTCGAAGCCTCCATCGGCCAACTCGTCCTCGGTCTCGGGATCGACCGAGAGGGGCTCGCAGGCGAGGCGCGCGGTTTCGACCGCTCTCACCCTCGGGCTGGTCAGGCAGACGTCGATCTCGATCCCCAGGGCCGCCATCGCCCGCCCGGCGGCCACCGACTGGCGCTTGCCCTTCTCGGTCAGTCGCCGCGCGGCATCGTCGCCATCACCGTGCTCGGCGTCCCCGTGCCTCAGCATGTAGATCACACCGGGATCGTAGACCGGCGGGTCAGAGCTTCCCGACCGAGGCCAGGTACTCGTCGAGCGCCCTGGCCTTCTGCGTGTCCTCGTAGACCTCGTACTCGCGCAGTTTGCCCCACGCGATCCGGCCCCAGATCACATACCGGTTCTCGTAGACGCGCTCACCCTCGGGCGAGTCGAGGTAGTCGGTGCCGCGGACGCAGATCGTCTGCTTCCAGGGGAATCCCTTCAGCACGACCTCGTCGGGAAAGATCTGGATGCCGACGTCGGCGAAGCGCCGCAGCCAGGGCTCCAACTCCTGCTTTCCCTCGAGCTCTGTCGCCCAGGAGCTGTCGCCGGGAAACCGGAACCGCACGTCCTCCGCATCCATCTTCAGGGTCGGCTCGATGTCCCCTTCCCGCGCCTTCGCCATGTTCCGCGCGATCATCCGCCTGCCAAGCCAGGAAAGCATTGCCGCCTCCTTTTACCGTCGATCGGTCTCGCCAGAACCTAGTCCACCGCCGGGATCCGACCCGAGTACGTCAGCAGCTCGCAGCCGCGGGCCCGATCGCGGCGATCGACCTGGGCGAGGTCGTTTCCGGGCCCGCAGCGAACCAGCTCGCGGCTCCCGTTGCGGGCGTAGACGGAGTCCTTCCCGGGCCCGGCGTCGAAGACGTTGACGCCGGAGCTGTCGACGAGCACGTCCTTGCCGGTCCCTCCGGTCAGTCGGTCGTTGCCGCGACCCCCGTCGATCCGGTCGCCACCGGTGCCGCCGACCGCGCAGTCGTGGCCGTCCATCGCCCTGATCCGGTCGCCCGAGGCGAACCCGATGATCACCTCGTGGCCGGCGCCTCCGGTCAGCGTGTCGGCGCCGTTCGTGCCCAGCAGTGCCAGCACGCAGCCGCCTGCGGCCAGCGGCTCGGTCGGGCCGCCGCCCCCGCCCCCGCCTGACCCGCCCCCTCCACCCGCACCGGTTTCGAATCTTGGCGGGATGATGATCGGGTTGCCCGTCGCAATGACGTCGGGCCCGCCATGCAGGGGGAAGTTCTGGAAGCAGCCGACCGTCAGCTCGGGAATCAGGTGCTGCGGGCGTTTCTTGGCGGATACCCACCAGGTCTTCGTCTCCGTCACGCTCTGCCGGCCTTCGGTGTTGACGACGCCGCCGGTGTCGATCCGCTCGCCCGTCTCCGCATCGACCAGGTAGAGAGATCCGTCGTACCACTCCGTGCCCGGGTCGGCGCCGAAGCAGCTTGCGGTCCAGGTGATCTCCACGACCCAGAAATTGGCGCTCTTCTGTTCGGTGACGACAGCACCGACCTTGGCCTGGGTTTTGATGTGGTTGGCGGCGCTCACCTGTGGCCAGGCCAGCGCGGACAGGGCGGCCAGGCCGATGAGCGCTATCGAGCGCCGGCGGCTCACCCCTCCACGTTAGCCGGGGTGAAGCGGCCCTACAACCAGCTCTCAGCTGGGCGGAGCCGCGCTGAGCTCGCGGAGACCGTCCCGGTCGTCCAGCGAGCCGGCATCCGCCGGGCCGGCGGCGAAACTGGGCGGGGCGACCTCCAGGTAGGCGTTGAAGGTCAGGTTGATGAGCCGCTGGTTCTTGTAGATGCGGAATAGGGGCCCCAGCAGTCGCGGCGGAATCCTCGGGATCAGCCGCTGGAAGAAGAGCAGGATGCCGAAGCCCGTCCGGTGTGAGTCGTGGAGCCGTTCGTAGTTGGCGATCGCCTCCTCGCGGCTGCGGCGGCCCTTGAGGATGGCGCGCAGCTCACGGCCGACGGCGATGCCGTAGTAGAGCGCGGTCCTGATCCCCTCCGCGGTCAGGGGCAGGCACTGCCCTGCTGAGTCTCCGGCAAAGAACACGCCCCCTTCGGTTGCGGGGCGCAGCTTGTGCGGGATCCAGTTGCCCTGGTAGCGGACCCGGTCGCGGCCGAGATCCGCGGCGAGCAGGTCGGCACCCTCGCGGACATGGGAGGGCGGATGGTAGGAGCAGGCCCCGATTCGCAACTCCTCGCCGGCCGGGAACGACCAGCCGTATCCCGCCCGTACGTAGCGGCGGTCCACCCAGACCTCGAGGTCGTCGCTGTTCCCAGGCGGGTGGACCTCCAGCGCCCGGGTCAGGGGCGCGTCGAGCGGCTGAAAGCCGCCGCCCGCGGCGAGAATTTGCCGCCAGCCGAGCGCGTCTACGACCAGCGGGGCAGAGACGGGGCCACGATCGGTCTCGACCGTGATCTCTTCGCCCTCTGCGGAACTTCGCCCCTCCACCGTCGCGACCGCGAAGGTCGCGTCGCACTCGCGCCACAGCGCCTCGCACATCTCGTCGTAGTTGAAGGTCGAGAAGCAGTACGGGAGGTCGAGGACCGTGGTGCGCCCCGGAGTGTGGACGACCAACTCGTCGAAGCGTTGGAGCTCGATCTCGATCATGCCCAGCGCCCGCAGCCAGTCGGTCGGGATTCCGCAGGCCGAGGTCGGGCGCTCGCCGATCCCGTAACGGTCGAGGACCAGGACGCTGGCCCCCGAGCCGCTCAGCTCCCGGGCGGCAGCCAGACCGGCGAAGCTGGCGCCGCAGATCACCACGTCATACCCGCCCTGCAGCTGCTCCCTGTCCTCCGAGGTGGCCACGGTGGAACCGTAGCGGCTCGGTACGAGAATGGCCTCGGACCAGTTTGCTCAGCTGCCTACAACCCGAGCTGTTTGCCGAGGATCTCCTTCATGATCTCGTCGGTGCCGCCGCCGATCGGGCCGAGGCGGGCGTCGCGGACGGCGCGCTCGATCCCGTACTCGCGCATGTAGCCGTAGCCGCCGTGGATCTGCAGGCACTCGTCGGCGATCTCGAGGACGCCGCGCTGGGTGATCAGCTTCGCCATCGTCACCTCCTTGATGCAGTCCTGCCCCTCGTGGAAGAGGCGCAGCCCGTTGTAGGTGATGGCGCGGGCTGCCTCGGCCTGGGTCGCCATCTCCGCCACCTTGTGGCGGATGGCCTGGAAGTTGCCGATCGGGCGGCCGAAGGCCTTGCGCTCGAGGGCGTAGGAGACGGTGGTCTCGATCAGCCGCTGCATCGCCCCCACCGCGCCGATCGCCATCAGCAGCCGCTCCCAGGCGAAGTTGGCCATGATCAGCCGGAAGCCCTCGTTCTCCTCGCCGAGCAGGTTCTCCGCCGGGACCTCGACGTCGGTGAAGGACAGCTCGCCGGTGTCGGACGAGTGCCAGCCGAGCTTCTCCAGCTTCGCCGCCACCTCGTAGCCGGGCATCTCGCTCTCCAGCACGAGGAAGGAGATGCCGTGGTGGCCGCCCTCCTGGGTCGTCTTGCAGGCGCAGACGAGGAAGTCGGCGCGGACGCCGTTGGTGATGAAGGTCTTGGCGCCGTTGACGACGTAGCCGCCGTCGACCCGCTGCGCGAAGGTGGTGATGCCGGCGACGTCGGACCCGGCCCCGGGCTCGGTGATCCCCAGGGCGCCGATCTTCTCGCCCGCGATCCCCGGCACCAGCCAGCGCTGCTTCTGCTCCTCGGTGCCGAAGTTGAAGATCGGCGGCATCGCGATCGAGGCGTGGGCGTTGAGCCCGGCCGCGACCCCGCCCGAGCCCCCGGATCGGGCCAGCTCCTCGACCCAGACGGCGTCGTGCAGGTGGGTCCCGCCCTGCCCGCCGTAGCTCTCCGGGAACTTGAGTCCGAGGAACCCCAGCTCGGCGCAGCGCCGGTACAGCTCGCGGGGAAACTCGCGCGCCGCCTCCCACTCGTCGACGTTGGGCGCGATCTCCTTCGAGACGAAGCGCCGCACCGTCTCCCGCAGCTCCTCGTGCTCGTCGTCGAACGGGGGCGGGACCGCTCTCACGCCGGTGTCCTTGACGACCGTCATCCGACCGGACGCTAGCGGGTGGGCGGGCAATGGAGCAATCCCCCCGGCGGTACCATCATCAGCATGGGAGAGCCGGTGCTTCTCGCTGTCGATCGGGATCCCGATGCGCTTGCGCGGACCGAGATCGAGCTGACCCGGCGCTACGGTCAGGACTACCGGGTCCTGACGGAGAGCACGGCGCCCGCCGCGCTGGAGGTGCTGGAGACGATGCGGGCGGAGAACGAGCCGGTCGCGCTCGTCCTCGCCGACCAGTGGCTCGGCGAGATGACCGGCGCCGACCTGCTGGCTCGTGCCCGTCAGCTGCACCCCGCCGCGAAGCGGGGGTTGCTGATCGGCTGGGGGGATTGGGCCAAGCCCGACACGGCCGAGGCGATATCCACGGCGATGACGGTGGGCAAGATCGACTACTACGTGCTGAAGCCACAGCGCTGCCCCGATGAGCTCTTCCACCGCACCGTGGCCGAGTTCCTGTTCGATTGGGCGCGCGCGGAGTCGCCGCTCCAGGGCGAGATCGAGGTCGTCGCCGAGCTCGGCTCTCCACGGGCCGCCGAATTGCGCGACCTGCTCGGCCGCAACGGGATCCCCTACGCCTGCCACCCGCCCGAGTCCCCCGACGGCCAGGCGCTGCTGGGCGATGCGGGCCACGAGGAGGCGACCGTTCCGATCGCCCGGGTCGGCGGCGGCCGGATCATCGTCGACCCGACGAACGTCGAGCTGGCGGACGCCTTCGGAGTCAGCACCGAGCTCGGCGACGAGCGCGAGTTCGACGTGGCGGTGATCGGCGCCGGCCCCGCCGGCCTCGCGGCCGCCGTCTACGCCTCCTCGGAGGGGATGCGCGCCCTGGTCGTCGAGCGCGAGGCGATCGGCGGCCAGGCGGGGTCCAGCTCGCTGATCCGCAACTACCTCGGCTTCTCACGTGGGGTGAGCGGGTCCGACCTCGCCCAGCGCGCCTACCAGCAGGCGTGGGTCTTCGGCACCAAGTTCCTGCTGATGCGCGAGGTCGTCGAGCTGCGGCCGGGCGAGAGACGCCACACCCTGAGGACCTCCGACGGCGCCGAGATCGAGACGATGGCGGTCCTCCTCGCCTCGGGGGTCTCCTACCGGCGGCTCGAGATCCCGCTCGCTGACATGCTTCGAGGGCGAGGGCGTCTTCTACGGTGCCTCGGCGGCGGACGCCAAAGCGCTGCCGGGAAAGCGGGTCTTCGTCGTCGGAGGCGCCAACTCGGCGGGGCAGGCGGCGATGCACCTCTGCCGCTATGCGGACCGGGTGACCATCCTCGTTCGCGGCCCGTCGCTCTCCGAGAGCATGTCCGACTACCTGTGCCGCGCGATCGACGCCGCCGACAACATCGACGTCATGTACGAAACCGAGGCGGTCGGGGGAGCGGAGACGGCCGCCTCGAGACCCTGACTGCTGCGCGAGGCGGGCTTCGGAGTCACCTCGACCGTTGATGCGGATGCGCTCTTCGTGATGATCGGAGCACAGCCCGGGACCGAGTGGCTCCCACCGGAGATCGAGCGCGACGAGTGGGGCTTCGTGCTGACAGGGCCCGATCTGGAGCACGAGGCGGGCGGAACGTCGCCGCGGATGGGGGAGACGAGCCTGAGGCGCGTCTTCGCCGTCGGCGACGTCCGGCATGGCTCGGTCAAGCGGGTCGCCTCCGCGGTGGGGGAGGGGTCGATCGTGATCCAGCAGGTGCACCACTACCTCGACGCCGAGGCCGAAGCGTCCGACGCCGCCGGCGTCGCCTAGCCGGAGCTCTCCTCGGCTCCCGCCGGGGCTTTCCAGTCCTCGAGCATCGTGTGGCCGCGGCCCCGGTGGTCGAAGCCGAGCAGGTCGCCCTGGGGGTTCTTCCTGCCGCCGTGGTGATAGGCGCGAACCTCGGCGATCCTGCCGTCCCGGATCCGGAACCACTCGGTGCCGCGGTCGAGCCTCCGCTCGCCCGACTCCGGGTGCCGCCAGGTCATCGTCCACTCGATCACGACCTGGTCGCCCTGCTCGATCGCGTTCTCGAGATACCACTGCCCGTCGATGCTCTCGACGGCGAGCGCCGCGTAGCGCGCCGATCGTCTCCGCGCCCTCGTGCGGGCCGAGGCGCGTGTAGTAGTGGACGGCGTCGTCGGTGAAGTGCGCCGAGACCGCCTCGGCGTCACCCGTGTTCAGGGCCTCGTAGTAGGAACGGATGTGATCGATATGTGTCATCGGCTGCCGCCGCCCCGGACGCGGAGCGGGTGGCCATCCATATCTGATTCTCTGGCCACCCGCGAGAGCAGAGGAGGCGGCGGTTTATCACAGCCCGTAGCTGCGGCCGATCACCTCGAGCATGATCTCGTCGGTGCCGGCGCCGATCCGGTTGAGGCGGACGTCGCGGTAGGCGCGCTCGATCTCGTACTCCTTCATGTAGCCGTAGCCGCCGTGGATCTGGATGCACTCGTCGGCGACCTCGCAGGCGATCCGGGAGGTGTAGAGCTTGGCCTCGGAGATCTCGCGGACCGGGTACTCGCCGTTGGCGTAGCGCCAGGCGGTCGCGTAGGTGAACTGGCGCGCCGCCTCGATCTTGGTCGCCATCTCGGCGAACTTGTGGCGGATCACCTGGAAGTTGCCGATCGAGCGGCCGAAGGCCTTGCGCTCCTTCGCGTACTCGAGGGTGCGGTCGAACATCCGCTGCGCTCCGGCGACCGCGCCGGCGCAGGCGACCATCCGCTCGCTCTGGAGCTCCCAGGCGATGTGGTAGAAGCCCTTGCCCTCCTCGCCGAGCAGGTTCCCGACCGGGACGCGGACGTCCTCGAAGCTGAGTTCGGCCGTGTCGGAGGCGTGCATCCCCATCTTCTCGAGCTTGCGCGAGACGCTGAAGCCGGGGACCGTCTCGCCGTTCTCGTCGCGCAGGTCGACGACCAGCAGGCTGATCCCGTCGTGCGCCTTCTCGGGGTCGGTCTTGACGACGAGGACGATGAAGTCGGCGCGAGCGCCGTTGGTGATGAACGTCTTCGAGCCGTTGACGACGAATTCGTCGCCGTCGCGGATCGCGTTGGTGCGGATTCCGGCGACGTCGGAGCCGGCCTCGGGCTCGGTGATGCCGAGGCAGCCGATCTTCTCGCCGCGGATCGCCGGCGGCATGTAGCGCTTCTTCAGCTCATCGGTGCCGAGCATCTCGATCGGCGGCAGGACCATGTCGGTGTGGACGACGAAGCCCATGTTGAGCCCGCCCGAGCCCGAGTAGCTCATGCACTCGGCGCGGACCAGCGAGTAGTAGTAGTCGCCGCCCTGGCCGCCGTACTCCTCCGGGAAGCAGAGGCCGAGGAAGCCGAGGTCTCCGGCCCGCTTCATGACCTCGCGGGGCCAGGTCGTCTCCTCCCACTCGTTGCGGTGGGGGAAGAGCTCCTTTTCGACCCAGGCCTGCATCGACTCGCGCAGGTCTTCGTGCTCCTGGGTGAAGATCATGTGCTTGCGCTCGGCGCCGTGGTCGGGCTTGATGACCTTGGAGCCGTTGGTCGTCGCGGTGGCCACTGGGAGTCTCTCCTCGTTCGCAGCTGATCCGGAGGGGCGGCGCGCCGCCCCGAAAGTTGCCGTGGACAGTAGCACTTCCTACTTCCGCACAGAGTCGGCTATCGTCTGACCCGAATGGACTACGAGCTGGTCAAGTACGAGGTCGCCGACGGCGTCGCGACGGTGACGCTGAACAACCCGGAGAAGCGCAACATGCTCTCCGGCCAGATGCTGGCCGAGCTGGTCGACGCGATGAAGACGGCGCGGGACGCCGAGGAGGTTCGCGCTGTGGTTCTGACCGGCGCCGGCGACAAGGTCGTTCTGCGCCGGCGCCGACCTGGGCGGCTTCGCTGCCGACGCTCCGCTCGTCGCCAAACACTTCGCATCTGACCTCTTCCTCGAGTTCTTCCGGTTGATGCCGCGGCTCGGCAAGCCCTCGCTCTGCGCCGCCAACGGCCACGTGCTCGCCGGCGGGATGGGCCTCGCGCTCTCCTGCGACCTGGTGATCGCCAAGGAGGGGGCGACCTTCGGCACGCCGGAGATCAACGTCGGCGCCTTCCCCTACATGATCATGGCGATCATCTACCGCAACGTCCCGCGCAAGAAGGTCAACGAGATGATGCTGCTCGGGCGAGCGGCTGAGCGCCGAGGAGGCGGTCGAGTACGGGCTCGCGAACAGGGTCGTGCCGGCGGCCGAGTTCGACGCGGCGGTCGCCGAGTGGGCCGGCAAGCTGGCCTCGAAGAGCCCGGTCCTGATGCGGCTCGGCCACGACGCGATGTACCGCCAGCAGGACATGGCGGTCGACGACGCGCTCGAGTACCTGCGCTCCCAGCTCTCCCTCACCTTCTCGACCGAGGACATCGTCGAGGGGGTCACGGCCTTCTTCGAGAAACGGGAGCCTCAGTGGAAGGGACGATGAGAGGCGAGCGCTTCGAGGCGGCCGATCGTTTTGGTCAACCACCGGGGAACGTCGACCTGGGCTGACGGTCGACCGCGTGCCCGCGGTAATCGATCGAGTAGATGTAGCAGTCGGCGCAGTTGCCGGGCACGCTGCTTTCGAGCACTGCGAAGCGGGAGCTCCGAGAGGCCGGCGCTAAGCTGGTTGACCTTCGAGCACCGGCACCCGGAAGCGCACCGTCCGGTTTTCGCCGCTCGCGTTCCTCGTCGTCGCCGTGGCTTCCCTGCCGGGTCGCGATCACCAGCTTCTGCGGCATCGGCTTCAGTCCGCCGCTGCGTTCGTAGGAGATCGGCGAACTTCGCGACCGCGGACAGTGCGGCTGCGGCGGCGGTACCGGGCCGCATCCGGATAGGCCACCGAGCAGGCGATCACCGCGGTCATCGCAGTCCCACGCTTGCGAGATCAGACCGATTCGAGCGCCAAGGAGAGGGATTGAGCGAGAACGACCACAAGCTTCCGGGGACCGCGCCGCTGGGTGAGCTGACCGAGCAGCTGCACGAGCGGCGCGAGAAGGCGCAGCTCGGCGGCGGCGAGGAGAAGATCGCCAAACAGCACGAACGCGGCAAGCTGACCGCGCGGGAGCGGATCGACCTGCTGGTCGACGCGGGGACCTTCGTCGAGCTGGGGATCCACGGCCGCCCCCACTTCGCCCAGCGGGCGATGGACGGCAAGGAGGCGCCCGCCGACGGCGTCATCACCGGCTGGGGCGACGTCGACGGACGGGTCTGCTGCATCGCCGCCTACGACTTCACCGTGATGGCCGGATCGATGGGGATGACCGGCGAGCTGAAGGTGACCCGGCTCCGCGAGATGGCCCTGCAGAAGCGGATGCCCTTCATCTGGCTGCTCGACTCGGCCGGGGCGCGGATCCAGGAGGCGGCGGGGTCGCTCTTCGCCGGCTCCGGCCACCTCTTCCGCGAGGAGGTCGAAATGTCGGGGGTGATCCCGATGGTGGCGGCGATGATGGGCCCCTGCGCGGCGGGCACCGCCTACATCCCGGCCCTCTCCGACTTCGTCCCGATGGTCTCCGGCCAGGGGGCGATGGCGCTGGCCGGGCCGCACCTGACCAAGGCGGTGACGGGCGAGGACATCACGATGGAGGAGCTCGGCGGCGCCAAGGTGCACTGCCGCAAATCGGGGGTCGGGGACCTCGAGGTGAAGGACGACCCCGAGTGCATCGACGCCGTCAAGCGCTACCTCTCCTACTTCCCACCCAACTGCGAGCAGAAGCCGCCCCTCGTCGAGACCTCGGACCCCGACGACCGGCGCTCGGAGAAGCTGCTGGAGATCGTCCCCGAGTCCTCGCGCCAGCCCTACGACATGTACGAGGTGATCGCCGAGATCGTCGACGACGGCGAGTGGTTCGACATCAAGCCGAAGTTCGCGAAGAACCTGATCACCTGCTTCGCCCGCTTCGGCGGCCAGCCGGTCGGGATCGTCGCCAACCAGCCCAAGCAGCTGGCCGGGATCCTCGACAACGACTCCGCCGACAAGGCGGCGCGCTTCATCAACCTCTGCGACGCCTTCAACATCCCGCTCGTCTTCCTCCAGGACGTGCCCGGCTTCATGGTCGGCTCGAAGGTCGAGCACGCCGGGATCATCCGCCACGGGGCGAAGATGCTCTACGCGGTCAGCCGCGCCACGGTGCCGAAGGTGACGGTGATCGTCCGCAAGGCCTACGGCGCCGGCTACTACGTGATGTGCGGCAAGGCCTACGAGCCCGACCTGATCGTCGCCTGGCCGGGGGCCGAGATCTCGGTGATGGGGCGCCGAGGGCGCGGTCAACATCATCGGCCGCTCGGCGATCGAGGCATCGGAGGACCCGGAGGGGACCCGCGAGGCGATGCTGGACGCGGTCCGCCAGCAGATCGACCCCTACATCGCCGCCGGCAACGCGGTCATCGACGACATCATCGACCCGCGGGAGACGAGGCCGACGATCGTGAAGGCGCTGAGGATGGCGAGGACCAAACACGTCGAGAAGCCGGCCAAACGCCATGGGGTGATGCCGGTATGAGTCGATTTGAGGATCCGGTCGTCATCTCATGCTCGATCAGCGGGGTGATCGCCAACCGCGACCAGTGCCCGGCGATCCCCTACACGCCGCAGGAGTACGCCGCCGAGGCGCGGCGGGCGGTCGACGAAGGCGCCTCGCAGATCCACATCCACGCCCGCAAACCGGATGGCACGCCCTCCTATGAGGTCGAGGACTTCAGGGCGATCACCGACGCGATCCTGGCCGAGGTCGGCGACGTGATCATCAACTACTCGACCGGCGCGATCGGGATCCCGATCGAGAAGCGGATCGAGTACCTGCGGGAGCTGAAGCCGGACGTCGCGGCGCTCAACATGAGCTCGATGAACTACGCCAAGTACTCGAAGCGGCGCAAGGACTTCGTCTTCAAGGCGGTGTTCGAGAACAGCTTCGACACGATCATCGAGTTCCTCACCGCGATGCGCGAGCTCGGGATCAAGCCCGAGCACGAGTGCTTCGACGCCGGTCACGTCGCCAACCTCGACCCGCTGATCGACATGGGCCTGCTCGAGCCGCCGCTGCAGATCTCGCTCGTGATGGGGGTCAACGGCGGCATCAGGCCGAACGCCCGCAACGTCGCCTTCATGTCCGAGCAGATCCCCGGCGGGGCGGACGGCCAGAACCAGTGGCAGGTGATCGGGATCTCGCGCGACCAGTGGAAGCTGCTCGGCGCCTCCCTCGTCCTCGGCGGCAACGTCCGGGCCGGGGTCGAGGACAACCTCTACCTGCCGAACGGCGAGATGACCAGGTCGAACGGCGAGCTGATCGCCAAGGCGCGGCAGATGGCGGAGGACGTCGGCCGCCGCGCCGCCACCGTGGCCGAGGCTCGCGAGCTGTTGGGGGTGCCCCGTCGTGAGCGGGCTCCCGCTTAGCGACGTCAGGGTCCTCGACCTGACCCGCCTCCTTCCCGGAGGCTTCTGTTCGCTGCTGCTCGCCGACCTCGGCGCCGAGGTGCTGAAGGTCGAGGACACGGGGATGGGCGACTACGTCCGCTGGGCCCCTCCCTACTACGGGGGCGAGGAGCACCAGGAACTCGGCACCCGCTCGGCGCTCTACCTTTCGCTCAACCGCGGCAAGCGCTCCGTCAGGCTCGACCTCAAGTCCGAGCAGGGCCGGGAGGCCCTGCTGCGGTTGGTGGCGCGATATGACGTCGTCCTCGACGGCTTCCGGCCCGGCGTCCTCGACCGGCTCGGGGTCGGGTACGGGCGGATGAGGGAGGCGAACCCGGCGATCGTCTTCTGCGCGATCACCGGCTACGGCCAGGACGGCCCCTACACCGAGCGCGCCGGCCACGACATGAACTACCTCGGCCTGGTCGGCCTGCTCGGCCTGACCGGGGCCAGGGGCGGCCCGCCGGTGCAGTCGGCGGGGCAGATCGCCGACATCGGCGGTGGCGCGCTGATGGCCGCCTTCGGGGTGATGGCGGCACTCCACGAGAGCCGCCGCTCGGGCGAGGGCCAGATGGTCGACGTCTCGATGGCCGACGGCGCCCTCTCCTGGCTGGCGATGGTCGCCGGCCGCTACTTCTGCGACGGCGAGGTCCCGCGGCGCGGCGAGCAGCAGCTCGCCGGCGGCCTGATCTGCTACCTGCCCTACGAGGCGAAGGACGGCTGGGTCACCTGCGGCGCGCTCGAGCCGAAGTTCTGGTCGGCCCTCTGCATCGGGGTCGAGCGGCCGGACCTGATCGAGGCCCAGTTCGACGCTCCCGGCTCCGACGCCTGGCGCGAGATGGCCGAGGTCTTCCGCGCGCGCACCCGCGAGGAGTGGCGAGCCTTCAACGACGAGCACGACTGCTGCGTGGAGCCGGTCCTCGACATCGACGAGGCGCTCGACTCGGAGCTGGTCCGCGCCCGCGAGATGGTGATCGAGATGGAGCAGCCCGAGCTCGGGACGATCCGCCAGCTCGGCGTCCCGGTGAAGATGGGCCGCACCCCCGGCGACCCGACCCGGCCCGCGCCGGCGTTCGGCGAGCACACCCGCGAGGTCCTCGCGGAGGCGGACTACTCGGAGGAGGAGATCGCGGCGATGATGGAATCGGGCGCCGCGCGCCGGCCCAAGCGCGGACGTCCGAGAGCCACCTTCCGCGTCATGAGCGCGGAGCGCGGAGTCAGTCGTTGCTGAGGATCGGGGAGCTCGCCGAGGCCTCGGGGGTTCCGGTGCCGACGATCAAGCACTACCTGCGCGAGGGGCTGCTGCCCGAGCCGGTCAAGACGAGCCGCAACATGGCCTACTACCCGGCGGAGTTCGTCGACCGAATCAGGCTGATCAAGCAGCTGCAGGAGGAGCGCTTCATGCCGCTGAAGGCGATCAAGTCGGTTCTCGACGAGGACCCCGAGCGGGCCCGCGCCCTGGTCGAGCTCGAGGACCGCATCCTCGACCGCGCGCTCGCCGGCGAGCGCGCCCGGACCAGCGCCGTCGAGGCGCGTGAGCGCTACGGGGTCCCCAAGGAAGTGCTCGACCGGCTCGAGGAGCTCGAGGTGCTGAGCCCGAACAGCCGCGGGTACTCGCCGTCGGACATCCGGATCATCGAGGCGATCAGCCGCTTCCGTGCGGGGGGCTACGACGAGGAGATCGGGTTCACCGTCTACGACACCCTCCGCTACAAGCGGGCGATCGAGGAGCTGGTCCGCGAAGAGATCGAGGTGGTGATGGACCGCCTTGCGGGCGAGATGCCGCCGGAGCGCGTCGTCGCGATGCTCGAGGCCGGCTCAACGCCCCTGCACGACCTGATCGCGGCCCTCCACACGAAGTCGATGGTCGCGGAGCTGGAGCGCCACCGCGCCAATCGGCCATAATCATCGCCCGATGGACCCTGCGGTCGAGACCAGGCCGGAGTCTCAGTCGGTGGCGCTCATCCTCGCGTCGATCGGCATCACCCTCTGCTCGGGGCTTGCCCTGGCGCTCGTTGCGGTTTCTGATGGCCGTCGGAGGATCTCAGCCGCTCGAGGGAACCCTCGGCTGGATCGTGATCCTGATCCCGCTCCAGGCGCAATCGTCGGCTCGGCCGTCAGCCTGGCCACCGGGCGGTGGTGGCCGTTCTTCGTCGGCCTGGTGCTCACCTGCCTGCCGACCGTGCTCGCGATCGCCCTCGCCGAACCCGTCCCGGGCTTCGAAGCGGGGATGGACTAGGCAGACGCGGCGCGCAACCCGGCCAGGCCCTGTTCGTGGGAGACGACCGGCTCATAGCCGAGCTCGCGGCGCGCCTTCGAGATGTCGATCGTGCACTCCTGGGTCAGGATCCAGGAGCGAAAGTTCGTCATCGGCGGGGCGCCGCCCAGGGGTAGGAACTTCCAGGCCGCCTCGGAGATCCGCGCCAGGGGGGTCGCGGTCCAGGCGGGCAGGCTGCGGTCGGGCGGCTCGACTCCCTGGGTCTCGAGCAGGGCGGTGACGAACTCGCGGAAGACGACCGGCTGCCCGTCGGTGACGAAGTAGGCCTCGCCCGGTCGCCCCTTCTCCGCGGCCAGCAGCAGGCCCTCGACGACGTTGTCGACGTGGGCCGTGTCGGTGACGTTGCGGCCGCCGCCGACCCATGCCCATTTGCCCGCTTCGACCGTTCTGACCATCTCCGGCAGGAGCGTCGTGTCACCCTCGCCCCAGACGAAGCGAGGCCGCAGGGTCACCGCCTCGAAGCCCTCGCGGTTGGCGCGGCGCACGGCAAGCTCCGCCCGCGCCTTCGTCGCCGGGTACGGGGCCCGGGAGTCCGGCCGCAGCGGAGCTTCCTCGTCGACGGTGACGAGCGGTTGGCCGGCCATCAGGGCCGCCTCGGTGCCGCAGTGGATGAAACGGCGCACGCCGGCGGCGGCGCACGCAGCGAGGGTGTTCTCGGTGCCCTCGACGTTGCCCCGCTCGAACTCCCCCCAGGTCCCCCAATCGCCGAGATGGGCGGCGAGGTGGAAGGCGATCTCGGCCCCGGTGGCCCCCGCCTCGAGTGAGTCGCGGTCGGAGAGGTCTCCGCGGACGGGCTCGGCCCCACGATCGGCGACCAGGTTCGCCGAGGCGTCGGAGCGGGCCAGGGCCCGCACGGCCACCCCTTCGCGCACGAGGCGCTCGATGAGGCGGCCGCCGATGAAGCCCGATCCGCCTGTCACGAATGCCGTCTTGGTCACGCAGGCCCGATGTTAGAGGGGTCGGTCAGATGTCCAATTCGCTTGGGCAGGGCCTCCGGTGCTTGATACGCCTGTGATGGCAGTTGAGTCCATTCGGCAGGTGTGCGACGCGACTCGGAGGTGGGCGTTATGAACTTGACCATCAAGCGGCGGCGGATCTCCGTGGCCCTGGTGGGGCTGATGGCCGCCGTGGCGGTCATGATCCTGGGCGCCGGCCCCGGCCTTGCCCAGGCCGACGCGGGGCACGCATCCGCCAAGAAGTCGAAAAAAGGCCCACGGGGCAAACGCGGCCCGAAAGGGCCCAAAGGCGCTCAGGGCCCTCCCGGGCCCCAGGGTCCGGTTGGGGCGCCCGGCCCGAAGGGCGACCCGGGCCCACCCGGCGCTGACGGTCCCCAGGGCCCGACCGGGCCAACTGGCCCGAGCGGCGCGAGGGGAGCCACCGGCACAACGGGCGCGACAGGTGCCACGGGCGCGACCGGGGCTTCAGGTGCCGCCGGGGCGACCGGGGCTTCAGGTGCCGCCGGGGCGACCGGGGCTTCAGGTGCCGCCGGGGCGACCGGGCCGACGGGACCCACCGGGCCGACTGGGCCCGCCGGCGGCCCGACGGGCGACACGGGACCGACCGGCCCGACCGGTGATACGGGCCCGACCGGTGACACCGGTCCCGCCGGGGACACCGGCCCGACAGGCGATACCGGTGCAACCGGCGACACCGGCCCCCAGGGGCCGACTGGCCCGACAGGCGACACCGGGGCGACCGGGGATACCGGCGCCACCGGCGACACCGGCCCGCAGGGACCGACTGGGGACACCGGTGCGACCGGCGACACCGGTGCGACCGGCGACACCGGCCCGCAGGCGCACCGGCGACCGGCGACACCGGGACGACCGGCGACACCGGCCCGACGGGTGCGACCGGCCCGGCCGGCAGCGAAGTGGTGACGGGCACCGCCAGCCTCGGCACCTCGACTGCGGACTGCTCCGGGGGCAGCGTCCTCCTGGGTGGTGGGTTCGAGCTCGTCGGAGTGGGCGCAAATCCCCCCTCTGCAACGGACGACGTCCTCGAGAGCCGACCCAACGGCGATGGAACCGGCTGGGAAGCCACGGTGTTCCAACTCACCAACGCAACCGAAATCATCGCCTACGCGGTCTGCTCGACCACCACATCCGTAGAAACCTAAGAAGCTGTACTGCGCGAGCGCCCCGGCCTCAGGCCGGGGCGCTCGGCGTAGGTGGATAGCCTGCCCTCGATGAGATCGGCATTGGTGACCGGCGCTTCGACCGGGATCGGGCGGGCGACGGCGCTCTGGCTCGACTCCCGGGGCTGGCTGGTCTTCGCGGGTGTCCGCACGGAGGAGGACGCGGCGGCCCTGCGGGAGGACGGGTCGGAGCGGTTGCAGGCGCTGCTCCTCGACGTCACCAGCGCCGAGCAGATCGAGGCCGCAGCCCACCGCGTCGGCGAGGAGACCGAGGGCGCCGGGCTCGACGGGCTCATCAACAACGCCGGGATCGCCGTTCCCGGGCCCCTGGAGACGCTTCCGATCGACGACTTCCGCCGCCAGCTCGAGGTCAACCTGACCGCCCAGATCGCCGTCACCAAGGCGATGCTGCCGTCGATTCGGACGGCACGGGGCCGCATAGTCTTCATCACCTCGATCGGCGGCCTGATGGCGTTCCCGATGTTCGGCGCCTACCACGCGGCAAAGTTCGGCCTCGAGGCGGTCGGCGACGTCTTCCGCCGGGAGCTGGCGCCGTGGGGCATCCGGGTCGCGGTGGTCGAGCCGGGCTCGATCGCGACCCCGATCTGGGAGCGCGGGGTCAGCGAGGCCGACACCCTGCTCGAGCGCGCATCCGAGGAGGAGAAGGCGCTCTACCCCAACTACATCGCCGCCTACCCGAAGGTGGCGCGAAGGGCCGCGGCGCGTGGGATGCCGCCCGAGAAGGTCGCCGCGACAATCGAGCGGGCCCTGACCTCGGCCCGCCCCCGCACCCGCTACCTGGTCGGGGCGGACGCCCGCGCCCAGGCGCTGCTGGGCCGCATCCTTCCGGATCGCGTCACCGATCGGTTGATCGCCCGCTTCAGCGGCCTCTAGCCCGATCAGCCGGCGGCGGCAAGCGCGTCACGCTCGCCCTCTATGAAGGCGAGCGTCAGGTCCGCCCCGGTTTCGGTTGCGATCGCCCTGGCCTCGTCGAGCGCCTCCTGGACACCGTCCTCACCGGCGGCGATGCGGGCGCGGGCCAGCGCCAGGAGGGAGTGGGGCAGTGTCCAGCGCAGGCCGTGCTCGCGAGCGTTTCGGACCGAGCTCTCGGCGACGCTGATGGCCTCCGGCGCCCTTCCGAGCCCAGTCAGGGCTTCGGCACGGATCCCGGCTCGCCAGGCCTCCATCTCGCCCCCGTCCGGCATCGCCTCTCGATAGATGCGCTCAGCCGTGTCGATCGACTCCAGAGCGCCGGCGAAGTCTTCGGCCACGAGCTGGACCGTGGCGAGGTTGGCGACCGCGAGCGTGCGCGAGAAGACGTCGCCCAGCCGCTCGGTCAGGTCGCAGTTGCGCCGCCCCAGCGCCATCCCCCCCTCGATGTCACCGCGCATCGCCAGCAGGAAGGCGAGGTTGCTCCGGACCCAGCTTGCGGTCTCCGGATCGCCGTCCTCGGTGGCGATCCGCAGCGAGGTGTTGAGCATCGCTTCGGCCTCGTCGAGCCTGTTGCGCTCGCGCAGCGCCAGCCCCTTGCTCATGTACGCGTACGCGATCGGGCTGCCAACCAGGACCCCGGCCCCGATCTGACGATCGCCGCCCGTCAGCTCCAGCAGCTCGTCGAGCGCCTTTTCGAAGCCGTCGAGGTCGCCCGTGATCAGGTGGGGATAGGCGCCGATCGCGCGGACCGCGACGCGCAGGTGCGGATCTCCCGCTTCGTCGGCCAGGCGGTTTGCGGCGGCGGCATCGGCGAGCCATTTCTCCGGATTGCGGGCGACGCCCGGGCGGGTTCCGATCGCGGTCCGCAGCAGCGCCAGCGAGTGCGTGTCGTTGGTCCTGGTCGCGATCTCCTCCGCCTCGTCGATCAGCCGCTGTTCCTCGTCGCCGTCCATCCCCAATCGCCACGCGTAGTCGAGCTGAAGCAGGCGCGAGGTGACCGCCAGCGACGCCGCTTCGGCATCCGCTTCCGGGTCCGGGACGAGCGTCATCACCGCCCGCCACAGCCGCTGCGCCTCGCGGGGCTGGCTGTGACCCGCCCAGTACGCGGCGCGGGCCGACCAGCGGGCCGCCTCGCGCAGCTCGCCTCCCGCCTCCATGTGGTGGGCGATCAGCGCCGCCAGCTCATCGTGCCGATCGGGGTTGAGCTCGATCGTCGCCCGCCCGGTCGCCGCGTGCGTCCTCGCCCGCTGCTCGGCGAGCTGCGAGCCGTAGGCGACCTCGCGGGTGAGGGGGTGGCTGAAGGCGATCACGCGCTCCGGATAGAGCTCGGCCTCATAGAGGAACTCGGCCTCGATCGCGCTGCGCAGCGCCGCCTCGCACTGATCCGGGTCGGTGAACCCGGAGACTGGGACCAGGGCGCTGTGGGGGATCTCCTTGCCGGCCACCGACGCCGCCTGGAGAAGGCGCTTCGCATCGGGATCGAGCCGATCGATCCGCGCCGCGAGCACGGTCTGGACGCTGGCGGGGACGCTGACGTCGCAGACCGGCCGGACTAGCTGCTGGGCCCCACGCTCGCCCTCGAGGGACCCATTCTCGGAGAGCTCGCGGACGATCTCCTCGATGAAGAACGGATTGCCGGCGGTCCGCTCGTGGATCAGGTCCGCGAGCCCGTCGAGCGATGGGTCCTCACCGACCAGGTCGCGCAGCATCTGACCGGTGTCGCCTGGGCCGAGCGGCTCGAGCGCGATCTGGCGGTAGAGGGGAGGATCTGCCCACTCCGGCGTGTATTCGGGGCGGAAGTTGACGATCGCCAGCGTCGGCGTCCCGTCCACCGAGCTCAGCAGCTCGCCGAGGAGAGCCTCGCTCCCCTCGTCCATCCAGTGCAAATCCTCGATCACCGTGACCACCGGGTCGCGGCGGTTGGGGGCGCGGACGAGACGGCAAACGGCGCTGCCCAGGGCGCGGTGCCGGGCCTCGGGGCTGAGCTGCGGCAGCGGGCGGTCGGGGTCCGGCACCCCCATGAAGTCGAACAGCAGCGGCAGCTCGTCGACGAAGTCGGGGTCGAGCAGCAGCACCCGCCCGGCGATCTTCTCCCGCGCCACCCGCTCGGTAGCGGAGTCGGTGATGCCGAAGTAGCCGCGCAGCATCTGCAGGACGGGCGCGAACGGCGTCTCCTGCCCGTGCGCCTGCGCCTGCGCTTCGTAGACGTCCATGCCCTGGGCACGGCACAGTTCGGCGAACTCGTGCGAGAGGCGGCTCTTGCCGAGCCCCGCATCGGCGACGATTCCGACCACCGCGCCCGCCCTCGACTGGGCCGAGGCGAGGGCCTCCTCGAGGGTCCGCATCTCCTCGGCGCGGCCGACGAACGGTGAGAAGCCGCGCTCGCGCGAGAGGTCGAGCCGCGAGCGGGCGGAGCCAACCCCGATCAGCTCGAAGACCCTGACCGGTCGGCTGGCGCCCTTGATCTCGAACTCGCCGAGATCCTCCAACTCCAGGAATCCCTGGGCCAGCTCGGCGGCGTCCTCGGCCAGATAGGCCTTTCCGGGCTCCGCCAGGGCCTCCATCCGCTGCGCGAGCCCGACCGTGTGCCCGATCGCGGTGTAGTCGCCGTCGCTCCCCTGGCCGATCGCACCGGCGACCACCTCGCCCGAGTTGATGCCGATCCGCGCCGAGAAGTTGAGGCCGTGCTTGCGCCGCAGCTCGGCGGCGTACTCGGAGATGTCGTCGCGCATTCTCAGGGCCGCGTAACAGGCTCGCCTGGCGTGGTCCTCGTGGGCGATCGGCGCTCCGAAGACGGCCATGATCCCGTCGCCGGTGAATTTGTCGACCGTGCCCTCGAAGCGCTGGACCGCGTCGGAGAGGATCGAGAAGAAGCGCTGCATGATGGCCCGCCACTGCTCGGGGTCCTGCTGCTCGGCCATGTCCATCGACCCCATGACGTCGGCGAACAGCACGGTGACGAGCTTGCGCTCGCCATCCGGCTCCATACGCGCCTCGCTCACCTAGCAATCGTAGCCACGTTGCCTCCTATACTGGACCGAGACCGATTGACTGGTCAGTCAATCGGGCTGAGAAAACCAAGAGGGCCGAGAGGGAGCATTGCGGGCAGCGGCGGTACAGCTCAATTCGACGGATGACAAGGCGCGGAACATCGCCACCGCGGAGCGGCTGGTTCGCGCCGCGGCGGCGGACGGCGCGACCCTCGTCGCCCTGCCTGAGAAGTGGAACCTCCTCGCCGCCGGAGAGAAGCTGCTCGCCGAGGCCGAGCCGCTCGACGGCCCGAGCCTGACCGCGGCGCGCAGCTGGGCCCGCGACCTCGGCATCCACCTGCTCGCGGGCAGCATCTCCGCGAGCGGCCCGGAGAAGGCGTTCAACACCTCGGTTCTGATCGGCCCCGACGGCGCCGACCTCGCCGTCTACCGCAAGATCCACATGTTCGACGTCGAGGTCGGCGACGTCACCTACCGCGAGTCCGAGTTCGAGGACCCGGGCGACGAGCTCGTCACCGCCTCGCTCGGCGAGGCCGATCTCGGCCTGACGGTCTGCTACGACCTCCGCTTCCCGGAGCTGTACCGGATCCTGGCGCTGCGTGGCGCTCTCCTGATCTCGGTGCCTTCCGCGTTCACGGCGACCACCGGACGCGACCACTGGGAGGTGCTGCTGCGGGCTCGCGCGATCGAGAACCAGGTCTTCCTGATCGCGCCCAACCAGATCGGCAAGGCGCCCCCCCAGTACGACTCCTACGGGCGTTCTTCGATCGTCGACCCGTGGGGGGACGTCCTCGCGGTAGCTCCGGACGAGGAGTGCTTCGTCGCGGCGGACCTCGACCTCGCGGCCCAGGACCGGCTCCGCGAGTCGTTGCCCTCGCTCGCCAACCGCCGGCCCGAGGCCTACGCCTGGCCCCAGCTCGCGGAGGCTCGCGCCTGATGGCCTCGAAAGCCCCCCCGATCGACAAGCGCCGCCAGATCCTCGATGCGGCGATCGGGGTCTTCGCCCGCCAGGGCTTTCACTCGACCAGGGTCTCCGACATCGCCGATGAGGCGGGCGTCGCCTACGGGCTCGTCTACCACTACTTCAGCTCCAAGGAGGAGGTGCTGAACGAGCTGTTCACCGAGCGCTGGTCGCTGCTGCTGGCCGCGATCGATGAGGCCGACAGGGCCGGCCAGGCCCCGCGCGCCAAGCTGGAGACGGTCGCCGGGTTCATCATCGAGTCCTACCGCCACGACCCGGAGCTGATGAAGGTGATCATCGTCGAGGTGACGCGGGCCGCCAACTCCTTCGGGCGCACCCACCTGCGGGAGATCCGCCGCGCCTACGACTCGATCGCCAGGATCGTCGAAGAGGGGCAGGAATCGGGAGCGTTCCGCACCGACATCGACCCGGCCTTCGCCTCGATGGCCTTCTATGGCGCGATCGAGCAGCTCCTCTCCGGTTGGATCTTCGAGCTGATCCCGGCGTCCGACTCAGACTTCGTGGCGGCAAAGGATTTTGTCGTCGCGACGATCTGCGACGGGCTCGAGCCTCGATAGGTAAGGTCGCTGCCGGGTATGGACAACGACATCGTGAAACGACTCGTGTGGAGCGGAGTGCTCGCGGCGAGCAGCGCCCTGGCAAGCATCGCGGCGTCGCGGGTTGCCGCCGTCCTCTGGCGGCGGCTCTTCGACGAGGAGCCTCCGGAGTAGGCGATCGAATGTCTGGACCGGGCGTCAATCCACCCAAGCCGTCCGACGAGAAATCGGTCGGCGAGCTGATCTTCGACGTCTCCGAAAAGACCTCGACCCTGATTCGCGAGGAGATCGAGCTGGCCAAGGCGGAGGTCAGCGAGAAAGTCGGCAAGATCCTGCGTGGGTCGGCGGTCGGGGTTGCCGCCGGGGTCTTCGCCTTCCTCGCCCTGATCCTGGTCATGGAGGGCTTCGCCTGGCTTCTGAACGAAGAGGTCTTCGACGGCAAGGCCTGGCCCGGGTTCTTCATCGAGGCGGCGATCTTCCTCCTGATCGCCGCCGGCGCCGGGTTCTTCGCCTACCGCTCGGTCCAGGCCGGCGCGCCGCCGGTGCCCGAACAGGCGATCGAGGAGGCGAAGCGGACCAGGGAGATGCTCGAAGGGGAGGATCGTTGAGCGCGCACCCTGAGCCCACCCGGCCCCCGACCGCCGGAATGCCCGGCCGCTCGTCTGCAGAGATCCGCCGCGACATCGACGTCCAGCGCCAGGACCTCGGCCGCTCGGTCGAGGTGCTTCGAACGAAGGTCGCCGAGCTGACCGACTGGCGCCGCCAGGTGCGCGAGCACAAACACGAACTGGCGATCGGCGCCGCCGTCGTCGGCTTCGCGATCGGCGGCTACCTCGCTCTGCGTAGACGCCGGTAGTTCGGCGATTTCAAGGAACGCAGCGCCGCACCGGACACGGAGCGAGGGCCTGTCCATTTCTGTTTCTTCAGGCCCGAGCGGGAGCAGAGGATGCAGCGCTTGTTTTCTCCCGCGTCCGGGGCGGCTTGGGCTATTCCAGAACGGCCGTGGTAACGCTGCCGACGCCGAGGAGGCCGGGGCCGGCGTGGGCGCCGATCACCGGCCCGACCTCGGAGATGAAGGCCGGCTCGCAGCCGAAGATTTCGCGGCATTCGTCGGCGAGCACGTTCGCCGCCTCGGCGTCCTGGATGTACTGGACCACCCAGGCGTCGGCTCCCGACTCGTGACGCTCGCGGGCATATTCGCGCAGCCGCTCCAACGACCTCGCGCGGGTCCGCACCCGCTCGATCGGGGTGATCTCATCCTCGAGGGTGAGGATCGGCTTGATCTTCAGCGCCGAGCCGATCCAGGCGCGGGCGCCGCCGATCCGGCCTCCCCGGCGCAGGTACTCGAGGGTGTCGATCGCGAACCACATCTTCAGCTCCTCCCGTGCCTGCCGGGCGCGAGCCACCGCCTCCTCGCCTCCCGCTCCAGCGGCCGCCGCCGCCGAGGCCGCCAGCGTGCACAGCCCCATCCCGCCACAGGCCGATCGCGAGTCGAAGAGGTGGATGTGCTCGCCTCCCTTGCCCTCGGCGATCAGCCGCTCGCGGGCCTGGCCGGCCGCCTCGAAGGTGCCCGAAATGCCCGAGGAGATGTGGATCGAGGCGATTTCCCGGCCGGCGTCGAGCAACGGCTCATAGACGGCGACGAAATCGCCGACGGAAGGCTGCGACGTCGTCGCGCCCCCCTTCGAGGCCCGCAGCCGTTCGAAGAACGCGCCGTAGTCGTCGATCTCGGCCTCCGGCTGCTGGTCGCCGTCGATCGAGACGTAAAGGCTGATCACCTCGATCCCACGCTCGGCTACGAGCTCGCTGGGGAGATAGCAGGTCGTGTCGCAGACCACGGCGGTCTCTCGTCCCTCACTCAAGTCCGCTCGATTCTCTCAGACCGGGCAGCTACACTTTATGAAGTGACCGATTCACCGAAAGCGGCGATCACCCTCAGCGACAAGGCGGTCGAGAAGATCGACGAGCTGCTGGGCTCCCAGGACGAGGCGGAGGCGCAGGCGCTCCGCGTCGCGGTTCGGGGAGGCGGCTGTTCCGGCTTCCAGTACGCGCTTGCCTTCGATCGCGCCAAGGAGGACGACCACGTCTTCGAGGTCGACGGCGTCGCCGTCGTCGTCGACAAGGCCAGCATGCAGTTCGTGTTCGGCTCCGAGGTCGACTACGTCGAAGGTCTGCAGGGCGCCGGCTTCCAGGTCAACAATCCGAACGTCGTTGCGGCATGCGGGTGCGGCTCCTCATTCCAGGTGAAAGAGGACACTGGCGAGACTGCCGCCGTCTAGGGCGCTTTCTAGAGCGGTTTCCGCTCGGGCGCCGAACGGGGGGAGGGCCGAATTGCAACCGGATTGCAACCCGCTTCGGCGGCAAATCTAAATCCTGGCGTACCTCGGATGGCAAGGGAGCATACAGGGTCTACGTGGACGAGACGGGCGACCGCGGATGGGGAGGTAGCTCGAGCCCGATATTCGTTATGTCAGCCGTGATTGTCAGAGACGCCGAGGTGGATCGGCTCAAGGCGGTCCGCGACGACATCTGCGACGCGCTCGGGAAGCCGACTTCGACGACACTCCATTGGGCCGAGAACATCAAGACGCACCCGGGTCGCTTACATTGATGGGTCCCGGCTCCGCTGAGGGCGGCGTGCCGAACCTAGGATTCGGCGCGGAAGGTGATGCCGTCGAGAACACACGTGGTTGAGCCACATTTCACTGCCCCGGAAACTTCGGGGAGTTCCGGTTCCGACGACGGCCATACCGCGATGTTTCCTCCACCGCTGATAATTGGGAACTGCTGAAGTGTCGCGGGGCGATAGCCAGGGGGTAATTGATAAGCGGTATCCCCGACCGCGCAGCTTAGATAGACGCCCTCAAGGTGCACGACCTCCTCATGGTCCTTGAAGAATCTGGGGGGCCTTTCAACCTGGGGTTGGCAGTTGTGCTGAAACTCAGGCTCACCCGGTGTTCCAACCACATGCCAGGCTTCGGGGGCGGCAAGTGAGTTGGCAACGCTTGCCGTACCAGCGGTGGTCGCATTGCCGGCGCTCGGCACGGTGCCCAGCGTAGATGAGTCGATCTGGGCTCCGGTCAGGCTCTTTTTCTTGATCTTGGCAGCGGTTACGGCTTCCTTCTTGATTTTCGCCGTGGTGACCGAGTTCTTCTTCAGCTGCTTGGGCCCGACCGTGTTCTTGCCGAGGTGACCGGCGGCGTAGGCACCGCCCCCCAGCAGCAGGAAGAAGCACATCGTTGACATCACGTTGGCGTAGGTCAGCTTGCCGCGCAGGTTCTTCACCTTGTCCTCCGTCCGGTCGAGGCTTTAGGCCCAGTTCACCCGAAGGCCCGAACCCCTGTCGATGACGCTAGTCCTCATGGGCGCACGCGTCAATCGGGGGGAGGCTCTAGAACTGCGGGGAGAGAAATCCGTCAGAGCGGGGTGTCGCTGGGCCGCAGACCCACGATTGCCTGGCCCACCCCCTGCGCACCGCCACTGCCTACCCCTTGGCCGCGTGCCGACCGCCGAGCGCACCCGCGCCGACGTGGAACGCGTCCAGCAGCGTGACGCGAACTTCCCAGGCAGCAGCTCCCAGGACCTGCTCATGGCGAGGATGCGGGCGGTGATCATCGCCCAGCGAGCCCAAGCGGCGCCCGTCTGGCTGAGTAGGACGCCTCAGGGCGTGGGTGCCAGTCTGGAGGCTTCCTCCCGGACCTCGTGCATTCCCCAACCCAGGGCGGCGACGGCGATCCCGTTGAGGATGAAGCCGATGCCGACCAGGACTGCCAGGGTCGCGTAGCCGATCTCCGGCGTAGCGACGATGACGGTTCCCGCGAGGATCTCCACCAGGCCGGCGATGCCGTGCCACATGCGGTGCTCGTACTCCTCGAAGGCGGTGACGAAGCGGATCACTCCGACCGTGATCAGCCAGAGCCCGATCAGGAGAGCTACCGCCGCGACGCCCGCGATCGGGTGGCGAATAAGCAGCACCCCGACGATCGCGGTTATGACGCCGAACAGCGCGACGAGGCCGCGGTTGCTCGTGCCTCGGAAGAATGCACTAGCGATCTCGAAGATGCCATCGAGCAGCAGGTAGATGCCAACGATCACTGCGAGCGCCGCGAGGCTGTCTCCGGGCTGGAAGAGGACGATCACCCCCGCCACCACGCTCAGCGCGCCCACCAGCACGAGCAGCCACCAGCCCCAGGTGACCTGCTTCAGATCCGGCTCATAGTGGGTCTCTTGCATCGCTGCACCTCCGTCGATCGACTGGTAGCGCCCAGCATCTCTCATAGCTGGGGGTATGTCCAGAAGGAGGCGGCCCGGGACCTGCGGCCTGGAGGCGCTGAGAGCGACGCCTAGAACTGCAACCCGATTGCAACCGAACGTCGCCGAACTGGCCGGATTCCACCGGACGGGGCATCACGGTCACTAGGCGAAGTCCCTGCTAATCCGGACTATCCGGAATAGACCGTTAGAGGGCAACATGAACCCGGCCTAACCAGGTGAAAGAGGACGCGGCCGCGTCCGCCGTCTAGCAGCGGGCGGCTATTCGATCTTCAGCGGCGGCGACTGCGCCGGTGGCGCGGCCTGCAGCGCACTCGCGGGCTGATCGACTCCGAGCGCCTCGGCCAGCTCGCCGGACTCGAACATCTCCTCGACGATGTCGGCGCCGCCGAGCAGCTCGCCGTTGACGTAGAGCTGCGGGAACGTCTGCCAGTCGGAGATCTCTGCGGTCACCTCGCGCAGGGGCTGCAGCGCCGGCAGCACGTCGATCGCCCCGTACTCGACGTCCATCGCGTCGAGGACCTGCACGACCCGCATCGAGAACCCGCAGCGCGGAGCTTCCGGTGTGCCTTTCATGAACAGCAGCACCGAGTTGCCCGCGATCAGCTCCTCGACCTTCGATCTCAACTCAGCGTCAGCCATCGGAACAGCCTAGCGACATCACTCGCTCGGAACTGAAGTCCTGATCGACAGCGCGTGGATCTGGCCGTCCTCGAAGCGCTCCACCACCGCGGCCTTGACCAGCCGATGCTGGTCGATCCGGGATAGGCCCTCGAACTGGGGCGCTGCGACGGTCGCCCGCAGGTGGTCGCCGGCGCCGGTCTCGTCGATCACCTCGACCTCGGCGCCCGGCAGCGCCGCCTCGATCATCGCCTCGATCTCCCCCAGATCGGCCACGAGCGGATTCTATGGCGGAGCTAGCCGGAGACCTTCTCGGCCAGGGCGTCGAACATCTCCTCGACCCTGACGAACTTCACCCGGGGGCGGCCGTGCGGCTCGCCGCGACCGACCTCCGCGTCGTCGATCGCCTGCCAGTCCTCGAAGCTGACGAAGCGGATGCCGCGCTCGCCGAGGAGGCCCTCGACCGCTCCAGGATCCGGGTCCGCGGGGTCGAGAAGGGTCCCGGCGGCGATGTCGGCGAGCAGGTTCCGGACGGTCTCCAACGCGTCCTTCTTGTTGGTGCCGATCACGCCGGAGGGGCCGCGCTTGATCCAACCGGCCGTGTAGTGGCCGACCCTGTGGCCCGCGTCGTGGGAGTCGAGCACCCGGCCTCCGTCGTTGAGGATCAGACCGCGCTCATCGTCGAAGGGCACGCCCTCGATCGGGACGCCGCTGTAGCCGACCGAGCGCAGGATCAGCCCGCACTCGAGCTCCTCGCGCTCGCCGCTGTCGCGGGCGCGCAGGGCGCCGCCCTCCTCGACCAGCTCGTTGCGGCCGATCACGACCCTCTCGACCTTGCCGTCGCCCTGGATCTCGACCGGGGAGGAGAGGAAGCGCAGCACGATTCGCCTGCGCTTGCCCTCCGGGCTGCGCTGGGAGAACTCGCGCAGGGTCTCGACGTTGACCCGGGTCGTCTTGTCGGCCTCCTCGGACTCGAGGTAGGCGGCGCTGGCGGGGTCGAGCTCGACCTCGGACTCGGCGACGACGACTTCGGCGTCCTCCATCGCGCCGAGCTCCTTGATCTCCGGGTTCGTGAAGGCGGCCTGGACGGGGCCGCGGCGGCCGAGGACGACGATCTCGCGGATCTCGCTGCGGTCGAGCGCCTCGATCGCGTGGTCGGCGGTGTCGGTCTGCCGCAGCTCGTGATCGGTGAGCGCGAGCATCCGGGCCACGTCCGTCGCCACGTTGCCGTTGCCGATCACCACCGCCCGCTCGGATGAGAGGTCGAATTCCTCCTCGCAGTAGTCGGGGTGGGCGTTGTACCAGCCGACGAAGGCCGTGGCCGCGTGGCTCCCGGGCAGGTCTTCGCCGGGGATGCCGAGCTGGCGGTCGGTCTCGCAGCCGAACGTGTAGACGATCGCGTGGTAGAGGCGCTCCAGGTCCTGCACCTCGATGTCGTGGCCGACCTTGACGTTGCCGAAGAAGCGGAAGCCCTCGCGGGCCGCGGTTTTCTCGTAGATTCGGATCACCGACTTGATCTTCGGGTGGTCGGGCGCGACCCCGCCGCGGACGAGGCCGAACGGCGTCGGCAGCCGGTCGAAGAGGTCGACCTGGGCGTGCGTCGACTCATCCTTGAGGATGTGCTCGGCGGCGTAGAAACCGGAGGGGCCGGCGCCGACGATCGCGATGCGGACGGGGTTCTCTGGAGTGCCGATCTTGCTCATGTCAATGATTCGCGCTCACGCTCATCGGACGCGGAAGGATAGGGAACGCGCGTTCGCTAGGTCGCGGCCGGGACCGCGCTCGGCGTTCCGTCGAGGGCGTCGAGCGCCCTGCCGACCGACATCGCCACGCAGGTGAAGATCGGCGTCTCGCGCTCGGTGAAGGCGCTCGACTCGGTCGGGCGAAGCTCCTGGACGAGGTCGAGGAACTCCCCGGGGTCATCGCCCTCGAAGGCGACGACGAACTCCTGGTCGTCGAGCCCGAACGAGTAGGAGGTGTTGATCGTGATCTCCGGGTGCCGGCGCCCGACCTCGATGTGGCTTTTCATGATCCTGCCGCGCTCCTCCTCCGGCAGCCCGTACCAGCGCCGCTGCTTGACCATCGGGTAGAGGAACAGATACTTGCGCTCCGAGACGCAGATCTCCGGCCTGGCCGCCTCCTCGGAGTAGGGCGAGCGCTTGGTCATCGAGAGATACGAGTACGGCGTCGTCGCCCACTTCGCGAGCGCGCTCTGCCCGAGGACGACATGGAACGTGTGAAGGTCATCCAGGTTCGGGCTCTGGCTGAGCAGCACCAGGTCGACGTCACCGCGCGTTCCTATGGTTGAGTAGGCGCGGAGCGAGCGGTCGAGGGCGAAGTCCTCGCAGGCGGCGAAAAACTCCCGCTTGTCGGCGGCGCGCAACTCGGCGTCGCGGCGGCGCCACTCGGGGTCGATCTTGAAGAACGTGAACTTGGCAAACGTGCGGTCGGCCATCGGGATCACCTTAGCGATGGCAATTGGGACGGGGCTTGGGTGGGGGGCGCCGCACGCGAGTGCGCACTCGACGATCGCCTGGCTGCCGAGCGGCACGTCGCCGGAGGAGCTTGCGGACATCGGGCTTTCGCCGGGATTGATGAGCGCCGGGTTGGGGTCGCTGCCGGCGGGCCAGACCTATCTCGACATCGGCCAGGGCAACCGCGTCTTCGACTCCCTCTATGACGACGACCTCGAGAGCGACGTGGGGGACGACGTCTGCGCGCCGGTGCGCTCCCCGGCGGTGGTCGAGCGGGCCGAATCGGCCCCTGCGGACATCGTGCCCGGCCTGCTCGCCACCACGCTCGCTCGCGCCGGAGAGCGGTGCGAGGTCCGCGACGCGACGCTGCGCCTGGTCGCCAGCTTGGTAGGCGATCTGCGCGGAGATGACCTCCTGATTGCGATCGAGAGGCCGCCCCCGGCGAAGAACGAGGGGCTCGCGATCGGGATCGCCGGGCGGGGCTTCGACGGCAACCTGACCTCGGACAGCACCAGGCTCGACGGCTACGTCCTCTCCACCGACGTCGCGCCGACGATCCTGACCAGGCTCGGGGTCGCCGTCCCCGACGAGATGTCGGGGCAGGCGATCCGAACCGTCGGAGACGTCGATCCCGCCGCGGTGGAATCCCTCGGCGCGCGGATGGCGGTGATCTCGGAGCGGCGGGGTCCGGTGATCGGCCTCGCGCTGCTGGCCTGGCTTGTCGCTCTCGGCCTCCTCGCAGCCACTCTGGGGGGTGTCGGGGCCCGCGGGGCGGTGCGCGTTGTCGGCCTCAGCGTCGTCTACCTGCCACTGGTGCTGCTGCTCGCCGCCGCGCTGGAGCCGAGCCGGGCGGTCGAACAGGTCCTGACGCTTGCCGTCCCGCCGCTGCTCGCGTACCTGACCTTGACGTTGGTCGGCGGCTACGGCGCGCTGGCCGTGGCGAGCGGTGCCACAGTGCTCGCCTGCGCGGTCGATGTGATCGCCGGCTCGCCCCTGACCTCGCTCTCGCTGCTCGGCCCGAACCCTGGGCTCGGGGTGCGCTTCTATGGGATCGGCAACGAGCTCGAGGCGCTGCTGGCGGTGCTGGTGATTGCCGGCACCGGCGCAGCGCTGACCGGATTCGTGCCGCGGCTGCCCGCTTCGCGCGCCGCCGCCTGCTTTCTCGCCGTCGGCCTCATCCTCGCCTTCGTCTTCGCGTTTGGCCGCTTCGGCGCCGACGTCGGGGCGGCGATCGTGCTGTCGTTCGGATCGGCGGTCGCCGCCGCGGTGATCGCCGGGCGAGGCCTGCGCTCTGGGCTGCTCATCTTCGCCGCCCCGATCGCCGCCGTCGCCCTGCTCGCCCTGATCGACCTTGCATCCGGCGCGAACGCCCACCTGACCCGCTCGGTACTCGACGCCGGCGGCCTCGACCAGGTCGCCGATGTCGCCCAGCGCCGCCTCGAGCTCTCGGCCCATAGCTTCACCCGCCCGATCGTCTATCTCTTTCTTCCGCTGGTCGTCGCGGTTGCCGTGCTGGCGTACCTCGGCCGCGACAGGATCGAAGGCTGGCTACGCTCGCCGGCGATGCGTGCCGGGATGTTCGGCGCCCTGGCGGCGGTCCTGATCGGCGCTCTCGCCAACGACTCCGGCGCTCTCGTAATCGAGATCGGCACCGCCTACCTGCTCGTGTTTCTCGGCTTTGCCTGGTCCGAAAACTGACTAAGGCAAGCGTCGAACTCGCTCTTGGACGGCGCTTGCCGGGGCGAGGACGTTTCTGAGATGCTCACGCCCATCAGACCCGCTGCCCTCTGCGCGTTCATTTCCGCCGTCGCGGTCTGCCTGATGCCGGCCGCGGCGCAGGCGTCCTTCCATCCGGCCTCGGGATCCCCGATCCCGGCAGGAGAATCCCCGATCTCCCTCGCGATCGGCGACCTGAACGACGACGCGGATCCGGACCTCGCGGTCGCGAATCTGGCTTCACACACGGTCACGATCCTGCTCGGGGACGGCGCCGGCGGCCTCAGCCCCGCCCCGGGATCGCCAGTGCCCACCGGCGGGGGACATCCGCGGTCGGTCGCGATCGGGAACCTGAATGGCGACGGCATCCCCGACCTCGGGATCGCGAACGAAGAAACGGAAGATGTCTCGATCCTGCTCGGCGATGGGGCCGGGGGCTTCGCCCCCGCCTCAGGCTCGCCTGTGGCCAATGGGCTCCTCCCATACTCAATCGCGATCGGGCACCTGAACGGCGACGCCGGCTCCGATATCGCCGTTGCGAATCTGAGCAACCCGGGCATGGCCACCGTATTCCTCGGCGACGGCGCCGGCGGCTTCACCCCCGCCCCGGGATCGCCCGTGCCAACGGATGGAATCTCCCCGGTCTCGGTCGCGATCGGGAACCTGAATGGCGACGCGAGCCGCGATCTGGCGATCGCCAACCGCAGCACGAACGACGTCTCGATCCTGCTCGGCGACGGCGCCGGCGGTTTCACCCCGACTCCGAGTTCGCCGGTGCAAACCGGGGGAAATTTTCCTTCCTCGGTCGCGATCGGAAGGCTCAACGGTGACGCCATCTCCGACCTCGCCGTCACCAACGAAAGCTCTTCCGACGTGTCGATCCTGCTCGGCGACGGCGCCGGCGGCTTCACCCCAGCCGCGGGCTCACCGGTGCCGGCTGGCGGCAACACTCCGAGGTCGGTTGCGATCGGGAACCTGAACCCCGGCTCGGTGCCTGACCTCGCGGTCGCCAATCCCTTCTCGCACAACGTCTCGATCCTGCTCGGCGACGGCGCCGGCGGCTTCACCCCGGCGCCGGGATCGCCCGTGCCGGCCGGAGGAGGCTTTCCGACCCAGCTCGTGATCGGACATCTCGACGGCGACGCGAGCTCCGACATCGCGACCGCCAATTTCGAAACGGGCGACGTCTCGGTCCTGCTCAACCTGGCGACGATCACCCTGCCGTCGAGTGCCAGCTTCGGCCTGCAGGCCCAGGGGACGTTCGGCCCACCGCAGACGATCACGGCGACCAACGCTGACACGCTTGCCGACCTCGAGATCAGCGATGTCCGCACGACCGGTCTCAACCCGGACGAGTTCCTGATCAGCAGCGACAGCTGTGAGGGGGAGACCATCCCTCCAGGAGGAAGCTGCGACGTCAAGGTTCGCTTCGGGCCCGTCGGCCCGCAAACGCGTGAGGCTTTCCTCCAGTTCACCGACAACGCCACCGGCTCCCCTCAGACCGTCCTGCTGGATGGACTCGGCGGTTCCCTGCCCGAAGGGCCCACCGGCCCCACCGGGCCGACCGGGCCCACCGGAGCGACCGGCCCCACCGGAGCGACCGGCCCCACGGGCCCCACCGGCCCGACGGGGCCCACCGGCCCGACTGGCCCGACAGGTTCCACCGGAGCGACCGGGCCCACCGGAGCGACCGGGCCCACCGGGGCGACCGGTCCCACGGGATCAACCGGCCCGACAGGTTCCACGGGCCCGACCGGCTCCACCGGTCCTTCCGGCCCGGCGGGGCCAACCGGGGCGACGGGGAAGACCGGCCCGACCGGCCCCCCGAGCACGTCCGGCTCCAACGGGTCGAGTGGCCCACCCGGGCCACGGGGCCCGACCGGCCCTCGCGGTCCCCGAGGTGCCCCCGGCCGTGACGCCACCGTCACCTGCAAGGTCAGTGACAACAACCGCGACCGCGACCACGGACACGTCAAGATCAAGTGCACGGTCAGCTTCAGCGCCGGGTCGAGCGCGACGAGCGCCGTGGTGCGTCTGTCGCGCGGCGACCGCACCCTCGCCCGGGGCCGGTCGGCCGTTCGCAACGGCCGCGCCCGGGTGCCATTGAGGAAGGCCCTTTCGCCGGGCCGCTACAAGCTCACCGTTCGCGTCACCGACAGCAGCGGCGCCACCAGCAGCGCCAGCCGTCCGATCCGGGTCGGCTAGATGGCGCCCTTTTCAACATCAGTCCAGGCTGTTGCTTCGCCCGGCTGCCTGTGAGAGTGTCTCGCGATCTGGTCAAGGGGCACCGGATCAGTCTCCTCCCAGCAACAAGCCGATGGAGCGCCGAGGTGAGGTCAGCTCGGGGGGTCTTCGCGCTCTGCTCGCTGATCGCCGCTGTTGCGTTCTGCTCGGTTCCGAGCGCGGCAAACGCATCGTTCTCCCCGGCGCCCGGCTCTCCGTTCCCGACCGGCGACGGACCGGGGTCGGTCGCGATCGCGGACATCGACGGCGACGGCAACCCGGACCTCGTGCTGGCCAACCGAGTCGACAACAGCATCTCCGTCCTGCGCGGCGACGGCGCCGGCGGATTCAGCGGCGCCCCTGGGACCCCGGTGCTCACCGGGGGGATGAGCCCGCGGTCGGTGGCGGTGGGGAATCTGGATGGCGATGCCAACCCGGACATCGCCGTCGCCAACTACGAATCGAACGACGTATCGATCCTGCTCGGGGAGGACGCCGGTGGATTCAGCCCCGCTCCGGGCTCGCCCGTGCCGACCGGCGGGACGCATCCGCGATCGATCAGGATCGCGCACCTGAACGGTGACTCGAGCCCCGACATCGCGCTGGCAAACGAAGATTCGGGCACGATCACGATCCTGATCGGCGATGGCGTGGGGGGATTCAGCCAGGCTGGGGGCTCACCGGTGTCAACGACGTTCTCCACCCCGGTGTCGATTGCGATCGGGAACCTGAACGGTGACGCCAGCCGCGACATTGCGGTCGTCCACCTCTCCGACGACAGTGTGCAGCGCTTGCTCAACGACGGCGCCGGAACCTTCACCCCTGCGCCTCCACCGATCCCGACCGGGGGCCTCACTCCGAGCTCGGTCGAGGCCGGGGACCTGAACGGCGACGCCAACCCCGATCTCTTGGTCACCAACGAAACCTCCCACGACGTCTCGGTCCTGCTCGGCGACGGCATCGGTGGCTTCAGCCCGACCCCCGGCTCACCGTTCGGCGTCGGGAGCTCTCCGCGATCGATCGCGATCGGGGACCTCGATGGCGACGCGAGCCCTGACCTCGCGGTCCTCGAACCCTCCTCGAGCACCATCTCGATCCTGCTCGGAGACGGCAGCGGAGAATTCAGCGCCTTCCCGCCAGCCGTCCCGGTGGGAGGGCTGTTCCCGCTCGAGGTCGCGACCGGGAACCTGAACGGCGACGCCAACACCGACCTCGCTGTCGCCATCTTGGAAGACGACAAGGTCGCAGTCCTGCTCAACCAACCGGCGATCGAACTCGATCCGGAGATCGCGTCGTTCGGCCTGCAGGCCCAGGGGACGCTCGGCCCGCCGCACACGATCACGGCAACCAACGCGGACGCGCTGGCGGACCTGGAGATCAGCGACGTCCGCACCACCGGGTTGAACCCGGACGACTTCCTGATCAGCGGCGACGAATGCGAGGGGGAGACCCTTGCTCCGGGACAGGGCTGCGTAGTCAGGGTCCGATTTGCCCCCACTGGGCTCGAAACGCGTGAGGCCTTCCTGCGGTTCACCAGCAATGCCCCGGACAGCCCGACCACCGCCCTCCTCGATGGTTTTGGCGGCGAACCGCCGGTGGGGCCGACCGGGCCAACCGGTCCCACCGGGCCGACGGGGCCGACCGGGCCCTCCGGACCGACTGGTCCGACCGGGCCATCAGGACCATCGGGGCCGACCGGGCCCTCGGGTGACACCGGTCCAACCGGTGCAACCGGGCCGAGCGGACCCTCAGGACCGACCGGTCCGAGCGGGCCCACGGGCCCGACCGGGCCATCAGGACCCTCGGGCCCGACCGGTCCGAGCGGGCCGACCGGGCCGACCGGGCCGACCGGGAAGACGGGGCCGACCGGCACATCGGGGCCGGCGGGCGCGCCCGGCTTGAACGGGTCAAACGGCCCGCTCGGGCCGCAGGGGCCGGTCGGTTTGACGGGCCCCCAGGGCCTCCCGGGCAAGGACGCCGTCGTCAGCTGCAAGGTGAAAGGGAAGAAAAAGCCGAAGGTCAAATGCACGGTCAGCTTCAGCGCCGGGGCGAGCGCCACGAGCGCCACCGTGCGCCTGTCCCGTGACGAGCGCACGTATGCCCGCGGCCGCACGGCCGTCCACGACGGCCGTGCCCGGGTGCCGCTGCGCCGGGCGTTGGCCCCCGGGCGCTACAAACTCACGGTCCGGGTCACCGACGCCAGCGGCGCCACCACCGCCTCCAGCCGCCCGATCCGGGTCGGCTGAGCGATCCGTCACACAGCCGCGGCCAGGCGTCGCCTGCATCGGGGCCGGGGCCGACCGATCGTCTAGGCTTTACGACTCGTGCGGATCGCTCTCGTCTCGCCATATTCCTGGTCCTACCAGGGAGGCGTGAATCGGCACGTCGAGGCGCTGGCCGAGGAGTTTCTCGGTCGGGGCCATCACGTGCGTGTGCTCGCCCCCCTCGACCCTCCCGATCGGCTCAGCCGGGCCCTTCACCGTGCCTCGGCGGAAGCCCGGGAAGTGCCTGACTACCTGGTGCCGCTGGGTCGTACGGTCGGGTTCTCGGCCAACGGGGCGGTCTCCAATCTCTCTCCCTTCCCGGCGGGTGGAGTCGCGGCGACGCGCCGCGAGCTGCGCCAGGGCCGCTTCGACGTAGTCCACATCCACGAGCCGCTCGTGCCCCTGGTCGGCTGGAACGCCGCGCTCGGCGCCGAGACGCCCGCGGTCGGCACCTTCCACGCCTACTCGACGAAGCCGCTTCCCAACCACATCGCATCGGCGCTCGGCGCGCGGCGGGTCTTCAATCGCCTCTCGGCGCGGATCGCCGTCTCCGAGGCCGCAGCTTGGACCGGTCAGCGCTGGTTTGGCGGCCGCTACGAGATTGTCCCCAACGGGGTCGACGTCGATGCCGCCCCGGCCGGGCCGAAGCCCGCCGGCGAGGAGCTGAGGGTGCTGTTCGTCGGTCGCCCCGAGGAGCGCAAGGGCCTGCCGATCCTCCTCACCGCGTTCGGCGCCCTCGCCGAGCACGTGCCCTGCCGCCTGACCGTGATCGGCGCCGAGCGCGACGACGTGCTCCGCTACCTGGCCGACCCGGAGACGATGAGCCATATCGACGTTCGCGGCCGGGTGTCGGGCGAGCGCCTCTGGGAGGAGCTCCACGAGGCCGACGTGCTCTGCGCGCCGTCGTTGGCTGGGGAGAGCTTCGGCATGGTTCTGACCGAGGCCTTCGCCGCCGGCACACCGGCGATCGCCTCGGCGATCGCCGGTTACAGTGACGTCGTCACCGACGGCGTCGACGGGGTGCTGGTCCCCCCGGGCGATCCCCAGCGGCTGGCCGAGGAGCTCCAGCGCGCCCACCTCGAGCCCGAGCGCCTCGCGGCCATGGGCCGGGCTGCGCGCCAGAGCGCCCAGCGCTACGCCTGGCCCCGTGTAGCGGACCGCGTCACCCGGGTCTACGAGCGCGCGATCGAGGCCCCGGCCCCCGCCACCAGGGCCGAACGGGCAGCCCACTGGACCGGGCTGCGGCCAGCCGACGGCGGGCCGCCGTCACCTCCTCAACGGCTTCCCTCTCCCGACCCGCCGCTGGCCGCCGGGGGGAGCCGCGGCCGGCGCATCGCACGGCGGGCGGGGCTCGCCGTCGCGGGCGCCCTCGGCATCGGCCTCACCGCGCTTGCCGCGCAGAAGATCGGCGTCGACAGGGTGCTCGCCAGCATCGTCCGCTCCGACGTCACATGGGTGCTGATCGCGTGCGCGCTGATGTCCCTCTCGCTCTTCTTCCGGGCTGCCTCCTGGTACTGGATCGTCCGTGCGGCGCTGCCCAACCGGCCCGTTCGCCGCCGCGACGTGACCTCGGCGACGATGATCGGCGTGCTGATGTCGGCGACCCTGCCGGCGCGGCTGGGTGAGCCGGCCCGTGCGATGACCCTCGCCCGCAGGACCGGGCGGATGCGCGAAACGTTCCCGGTTCTGCTCGGAACGCTGGTCTCCCAGACGATGCTCAACCTGATCGCGCTGGCGCTGCTCGGCATGATCATCGTCTCCACGACCGACCTCTTCCACTCCGGCACCCAGAAGATCTTCGCCTTCAGCCTGGTGCCCCTCGGGTTGCTCCTGGTCGTTCTGCTCGCGCCGATGCTGATGCGGCGCAACGGCAACGGCCGCCTCGCCCGCCTCGGCTCCGCGGCACACCGGGCCCTGCTCCAGGTGCGCGCCGGGCTCAGCGTCTTCCGCTACCCCCGCCGCGGGCTCGCCGCCGCCGCCGCACAGCTCAGCGCCTGGGCGATCCAGCTCGCCGCCTGCTGGGCGCTGTTCGCTGCTCTCGGCCTCAACCACCAGGCCGGGATCGGTGCCGCGGCCGCAGTCCTCTTCGCGGTAAACGTGACCGCCGTCGTGCCGGCGACGCCATCGAACATCGGCGTCTTCCAGCTCGCGGTGGTCAGCGTCCTCCACACCGGGTTCGGGATCGGCACCGCCGACGCGCTCGCCTACGGCGTGATCCTGCAGGCGGTCGAGATCGCCACCGCCGTCGCCCTCGGCCTGCCGGCCCTCGTCCGCGAGGGCATGACCTGGGGCGACCTCCGCGTACAGGCGCTCTCGGCTGCGCCGGTTCGCCTCGAGCCGAAGTCCAGGAACCGCGGCCGGGGCGAGCGCGAAGGCGTTCGAATCTAGTCCGCTCAGACGGCCTCCACCGGGGTCTCCTCGGACTCCTCGTCCGGCTCTGACTCCGGTGGAAGGGCGCCGCCGCGCTTGGTCCCGGCGATCAGCTCGTCGGCCGCCTTGCTCTCGGGGACGAAGCCGGACTTCATCCCGAAATACACGGCCTGGGGGTGGTGGGCGATGATCGCGACCGTCGACTGCTCCGGCATCACTGCGTAGCCGCCGGAGAGGGTCATCCCGACCTGCTCGAGGTCGAGCAGGCGCCAGACCTTCTCGTGCTCGGACTGATCGGGGCAGGCCGGATAGCCCCACGAGTAGCGGCGCCCCTGGTCGAGGTCGATGCCGAGGTCGCGGCGGACCTCCGAGTGCAGCCACTCGGCCAGGCCCTCCGCCGACTGGACGCCGATGCCGTGCACGAAGAGCTGTTCGGCGAACTCGCCTTCGCTCTCGAGGCGCTCGATCAGCTCGGTCACCTTGGGGCCGACCGTGACCCCCTGCAGAGCGACGACGTCGCGCTCGCCGGAGTCGAGGGGACGGAAGAAGTCGGCGAGGCAGATCCGGTCGTGGCGGGGCTGGCGCGGGAAGAAGAGCCGCTCGAGCTCGCGGTCGGGATCCTCGGGGTCGAAGACGACCAGCTCGTTGCCGTCCGCGTTGCAGGGGAAGTAGCCGAGCCGCGCCTGCGGCCGCAGGTAGTCCTGCTCGCGCCACATCCGCTCGAGGCGGTGCGAGAAGCCCTCCTCCTCGTCGGTGCCCTCGACCAGCTCGCGCCAGGCCTCGCCCTTGACGCCCTTCCCGCCCCAGTGCAGCTTGAACAGCACGTGGCGGTCGAGGTAGGGGAAGACCTGCTCGAGGTCGACGGGCACGTCGCGCACGCCCCAGTACGGCGGCTCGGGGATCGGGTTGTCGGTGCGGGCGGCGGAGCGGACGCTGTCGTCGCTGGTCGGCGGCCCCTCGTCGACGACCACGGGCTTCTCCCGCAGCTGGCGGGCCTCGCCGCGGATCCGCTCGACCAGCGCCGCGCGCGCCTCCTCGTCGACCAGCGCGTCCATCGTGTCGAGCCCCTGGAAGGCGTCCTTGCAGTAGAAGACGCCCGGTTCGTAGACCTCGTCGGAGTCCTTGCCGTGCGGGTAGAGCGTGCGGCGGCCGAAGTCGCGGTTGATCGCAGCGCCGCCGATCAGGACAGGGAACCCGAGCCCGCGCTGGTGCAGCTCTTGGACGCAGATCGGCATCTGCTTCGATGTCGAGACGAGCAGGGCCGAGAGCCCGATCGCGTCGGCCTCGTTCTCTACTGCGGCCTCGATGATCGTCTCCACCGGCACCTGCTTGCCGAGATCGATCACGGTGTAGCCGTTGTTGGTCAGGATCGTGTTGACCAACGACTTGCCGATGTCGTGGACGTCGCCGAACACCGTCGCGATCACGACCTTGCCCTTGGTGTGCCCCTCGATCCGGTCGAGGTAGTTCTCGAGTTGGGCGACCGCGCGCTTCATCACTTCGGCCGACTGGAGGACGAAGGGAAGGATCAGTTCGCCGGCGCCGAATTTGTCGCCGACCTCCTTCATCGCCGGCAGCAGGACCTCGTTCAGGGTCGGGACGGCGCCGATCTTCTCGACCGAGCGGTCGATCCAGTCCTCGACCCCGTCCTTCTTGCGGCGCAGGATGTGCCAGTGGAGGGCCTCCTCCGGCTCCATCCCCTCGGTCGGATCCCCGGCCTCCTCCTCCGCCTCCTCACCCTTCGACTCGAAGTGGGCGATGAACCGCTCGAGCGCGTCGTCGCGCCGGTTGAAGACGAGATCGTCGGTCAGCTCCCGCTCCTCGTCGGAGATCTCCGAGTAGGGGGTGATGTGGTTGGGGTTGACCATCGCCAGGTCGAGGCCGGCCTCGACACAGTGGTGGAGGAAGACCGAGTTGAGGACGGCGCGGGCCGGGGGGGAGACCCCGAATGAGACGTTGGAGACGCCGAGCGAGGTCTTGACGCCCGGGATCTCGGCCTTGATCCGCCGGATTCCCTCGATCGTCTCGACGGCGGAGGGCTTCCACTCCCCCTCGCCAGTGGTCAGCGTGAAGGTGAGCGCGTCGAAGATCAGCGCCTCGGGGTCGAGCCCGTGCTCCTTGCAGGCGAGGTCGCGGATCCGCTTCGCGATCTCGACCTTGCGCTCCGCCGTCTTCGCCATCCCGACCTCGTCGATCGTCAATGCGATCAGCGCCGCGCCGTGCGCCCTCGCCAGCGGCACGACCACGTTGGCCCTGTCGGGGCCGGCCTCGAGGTTGATCGAGTTGACGATCGCCCGCCCCGGGATCTGTTCGAGCGCGGCCTGGATCACCTCCGGCTCGGTCGAGTCGACCTGGATCGGCGCCGGCTGGGTCAGCGAGATCCGCTCGACCACCGCCTTCATCTGCTCGTCCTCGTCGGCGCGCTCGGTCAGCGCCACGCAGACGTCGAGCACGTGGGCGCCGCCCTCGACCTGGTCTTCGGCGACCTGGACCAGGCCGTCGTAATCGTCGGCCAGCAGCAGCTCCTTGGCCCGCCGCGACCCCTGTGAGTTGACCCGCTCGCCGACCAGCGTCGGGCGGGGTTCCTGGACGAGCGGGGTGGAGGTCATCATCGAGGAGAGGCGCGGTGGCCCCGGGGCGGGGCGCTCGCCCGGCACCCGGCCGTCGACGCGCTCGCGGATCGCGCGGATATGGTCCGGCGTCGTCCCGCAGCAGCCCCCGACGATGCCGACGCCGTAACGCTCGACGAACTCGCCGAGCGTCGCCGAGAGCGGCTCGGGCTCTTCGGGGAAGATCGTCTCGCCGTCCGGGCCCTGCAGCGGCAGGCCCGCGTTGGGGATGCAGTGAACCGGCAGCGGGCTGTTCTCGCCGAGGAAACGGATCGCGTCGCGCATGTCCTCCGGCCCGGTAGAGCAGTTGAGCCCGATCACGTCGACCTCGAGCGCCGAGAGGGTCGTCAGCACCGCCTGGATGTCGGTGCCCAGCAGCATCTTCCCGCCCTGGGGGAGGAGCGAGACGCTGGTCTGGATCGGCAGCCTGCGGCCGGTCGCGGCAAACGCCTCGCGGGCGCCGAACACCGCCGCCTTCACCTCGAGGATGTCCTGGGCGGTCTCGATGATGATCAGGTCGGCGCCACCTTCAACAAGGCCGCGCGCCTGCTCGGCGAAGACCTCGACCAGCTTCGCGAAGGAGATGTCCCCGAGGGTCGGGTCATCCGATGCCGGGAGGAAGCCGGTCGGCCCGATCGAGCCGGCGACGAAGCGCTCCTCGCCCGCCGCATCGCGGGCGATCTGGGCCGCCTTGGTGTTGATCTCGAGCGTCTGCTCGCCGAGCCCCCACTCGCCGAGCTTCAGCCTTGAGCCCTGGAAGGTGTCGGTCTCGACGACCTCCGCGCCCGCCTCCAGCATCGAAGTGTGGACGCCCTCGATCACGTCGGGGCGGTTCAACACCAGCGCCTCGTGGCACTTGCCGGGCAGGCCACCGTAGTCCTCCTGGCTGAGGTCGAACTGCTCCAGGGTCGCGCCCATTCCGCCGTCGAAGACGACGACCCGCTCCCGGGTTGCGGCTAGGTAGTCACGATCTGGCATCTGTCGGAAAAGTCACCTCCATCGATCCCGGCGTTAGCACCTCACCTCGATCCGGAGATCTCGGCCGGTTGCTGCGGTGTCAGCGGGCCGGGCCCCTCGACCGCTCTTGATGGTCGAAGAAAGGTATCGAACTCGTCAGGCCCGGCTGAAAATTGTCAACCGCGCAGCCCGAGGCGCCGTTTCAGGTCGCGAGCGTGGAACGCCCGCGCGATACGGCTGACGAGGCCGCGGCGGCGTCTGTTGTATGGGTACCAGGTCGGCTCCCGCTTGCCGGCGACCTTGGTGATGATCAGCGACTCCGGGCGGCAGAACTTCTTGATCCCCCACTCGCCGTGGCGAAAGCCGATGCCGGAGTCCTTCCAGCCGCCCATCGGCACGTCGGTCATGATGAAGTTGACGATCACGTCATTGACGTTGACGGCGCCGCACTCGACCCGGCGCGCCACCGCCTCGGCGCGATTCCTCTCGCCGAAGACCGAGGCGGAGAGCCCGTAGCGCGTGTCATTGGCGAGCCGCACCGCCTCCTCGCTGTCTCGTACCTTCATCACCCCGACCACCGGGCCGAATGTCTCGTCGCGCATCACCTTCATCGAGTGATCGACGTCGACCAGGACCGTCGGTTCGAAGTAGTCGCCGGGCCCCTCGACCCGCTTGCCACCGGTGAGCGCCCTCGCGCCGGAGGCGAGCGCGTCCTCGACGTGGTCCTCGACGACCGCCGTCTGGTTCGGCGAGGTCATCGCGCCGATGTCCTTGTCGTAGGAGCGCCCGTCGGCGCCCTGGCGCAGCTTTCGCACCTCTCCGGTCAGCTTCGCGAGGAACTCGTCATAGACGGGCTCCTCGACGTAGATCCGCTCGACCGCCTCACAGGTCTGGCCCGAGTTGAACATCCCCCCCCAGGCCGCCGCGTTGGCGGCCCGATCGAGGTCGGCGTCCGTGAGGACGATCATCGGGTCCTTGCCGCCGAGCTCGAGGCTGACCGGGGTCAGTGTCTCGGCCGCGCGCCGCATCACCCTGCGCCCGGTCCTGTCGGAGCCGGTGAACTGGACGTAGTCGACCGCGTCGATCAGCGCTTCGCCGGTCTCGCTCATCCCCTGCACGCAGTCGAAGACATCGGGTCCGCCGATCTCCGACTTCCAGGCCTCGACTATCTCGGCGAGCCCGAGCGGCGTGAAGTCCGAGGGCTTGACGACCACCGCTGCCCCCGCCATCAGCGCCGGCAGCGCGTCACCCATGCCCAGCACGAGCGGGAAGTTCCAGGGGCTGATCACTCCGACCACCGGGTAGGGCCGGTACTGGACCCGGAGCTTCTTCGAGCTGAACAGGAGGGTGTGCGGCCTGACGGCTTCGTCGCCGATGTACTTCGCTCCCCGGGTGCCGTAGAAGTTGATTACGTCGGTCAGGTAGGGGACCTCGTTGGAGGCGTCGCCGCGGACCTTGCCGGTCTCCGCCTGCATCGTGTCGAGGACGCGGTCGTTGTTGTCGAGCAGCCAGTCGCGCAGCCTGCCCAGCCAGCGGTAGCGTCCCCCGACCCCCAGTGCCTCCCACTCGGGCTGGTTGCCGCGGACCCGCGCCACGGTGGCGGCGACGTCCTCCGGGCGATCGACCGGGATCGTCGCGATCTTCTCCCCGGTTGCCGGGTTCTGGACCTCGATCCGCTCCGGGCGGGCGCCGTTGGCGCCACTCGTCGCGCTGCTCGTGCTGCTGCTGGTGTCGACGGCGCCGCTCTGCACTGGAGCTCCCTTCGTAGAAACTGGCCGGCTGGCCAAGAGCCTACCTTGGAACCAGCCGGAAGACCGGGCCTTCGAGCGAGGCGACGTAGACGTGGCCGCTGGTGTCTTCCCCGAACGAGCTCGGCGAGGAGACGCTGGGGCCCAGCTTGCGGTCCCCGCTCGCGCGCCGCCGGTGCGGGACGAGGCTTCGCAGCTTGCCCTCGCAGAGGTCGGCGTAGACATAGCGCTTGTAGAGCGAGGGCAGGCGGCGGTCGCCGACGACCACACCGCCGATGATCGTGCAGCTGCCGCCGCGGCTGTGCGGGTAGGCGAAGATCGGCTTCAGGGTGCCGCCGGGGTCCGGCGTGCCGCTGTTCTCGTCGCGATAGGGGGAGAAGCCCTCGAACGCGTCCCAACCGAAGTTGGCGCCGTCTGCCCCGCCGACCGTCGTGTAGTCGAGCTCCTCGAACCGGTTCTGGCCGACGTCGGCGATCGCGATCCGCGGCGGCCCGCCGGTCACGGTGTCGAAGGAGAAGCGGAACGGGTTGCGCAGGCCGTAGCTGAAGATCTCACCGCGCCCCCCGGCCGGGCCGGCGAACGGGTTCCCGGACGGGATCGAGTAGGGCCTGCCGCCCGAGGGCCTGGGGTCGATCCGCAGCAACTTGCCGAGCAGGCTGCCCCGGTTCTGGGCGTTGTTGGGCGGGTCGCCGCCGGAACCGCCGTCGCCCGTCCCCAGGTAGAGGAGGTTGCCGAGGAACTGGAGCTGGCCGCCGTTGTGGTTGGAGTTCTCGCGGTGGGGTATCTCGATCACCGCGCGGCGGGAGCCGGCCGCCGCCCGCGACGCGCTTCGCCGTTTGAACTCATCGACGCGGATGTCCCCCTGGCGATCCGTGTAGTAGACGTAGAACCGCCTGCTCTTCTTGTAGTCGGGCGGGAAGGCGATTGAGAGGAGCCCCCGCTCACCGCCGAAGCCGACCAGGCCCGAGATGTCGAGGAAGGGGTGCGCGAGACGCCTGCCCTTGCGCAGCACCTGCACCGTCCCCGGTTGCTCGACCACGAACAGGAGCGTCGGGAAGCCCGGCGCCCCGTCGATGAAGACCGGATCCTCGAAGCTGCCGATCCGCTTCAGGGCGACGCCGCTGTTCCGCGCCTTCGCCGCGTCCGCCTGGGCGCCGTCCGTTGTCCGATCGCCGCTCCCGGCCCCGCACGACTGGAGGGCGGCCAGTGTGAGGGCGACGGCGACGAAGCCGGCGCGGGCCCTGCCTTCCATCCGAGAAAAGTTACTTGGTGCTCTTCTTCGGTTTCTCGATTTCGACCACTTCACCATTGTCGGTGACGGTCACGTCCGGTACCTCCTCGGTGATCGTAACCGCGAATGAGCCCCTCGGCTTGTCGCCGCCGGCGGTCTCCAGCTTCACGTCTT
Source organism: uncultured Solirubrobacterales bacterium (assembly GCA_963816785.1). GTDB lineage: Bacteria > Actinomycetota > Thermoleophilia > Solirubrobacterales > 70-9 > VRUE01. Next base: position 92,236 of record CAWFLL010000002.1, read on the forward strand.
CGACGGAGCCGATCCCGTAGTTGAGTCGGAAGCTGCCGGTCCGGGACGCGGACAGCTTCCAGACCGCCTCGGTGGTCGCGCCCGCCTTCAACGGGCCGAAGGTGGAGGTCTTGAGGGCGGCCCCTTCGGCTCCGCCCGGTTCGGAGGAGCCGGCGAGTTTCGGATAGTGCTCGGAGAGGACCCAGACCGGCCGGTCGGGCTGGGCGAGGCCGGGCTGCGGGTCGCGGATCCCGAACGGGAGCGTCGAGCCCTCGCCCTCCTTGCCGGCGACGGAGATCGTCACGGTCAGCCCGGGGATCGACTCGTCGCTGTCGTTGTGGACGCCGAGCCGCAGCAGGGTCGTCTGGCCGAGGCTCTGCTCGGGCGGGAAATCAGCGGTGACCACATCGACCCGGCGGGTGCCGCTCGCTTCCTCGGAGTCGGAGGACGAGCCCCCGCAGCCGGTCAGGAGAGCGGCGGCGATCGCGATCGCGGCGATCGCGGCGATCGCGGCGGCGACGCCGAATCGGGAACGCCGGCGCAGTCTGAGGCGGTTCCCCCCCGAGAGCTCCAAAGCGGGCGGAACATACCACGGGTTTTCGCCTCCTCCGTCGTCTCCGAGGCGCCCCGATCGGGGGTTAGCCGGATCTCAACAGTCGTGTAACGGTTGCGCCCAGCCCATCCCATAAACTCAAATTCACTGAGCGGAGCCGCGTGGATGTGGCCCGCCCGCCGGAGGAGCTGATGGACACAGCCGCATCGATAGGCAGGAGGTTCTTGCCCGCCAAGTCCTTCTTCGAACAGGTCGGGGAAATGATGCTTCTCACCGGCCGCACCATCGTCTCCGCGATCAGGCCTCCCTATCCGTACGGCGAGGAGTTCATCGGCCAGTTCCTGTTCGCGCTGCAGCTCTGTTGGTTCCCACTGCTGGTTTCGACAGTCGCGATCTGCTTCGGGGCGCCCGGCCTCCAGGCGGCCAACGTCCTCAACCTGTTCGGCGCGCTCGATCGGCTCGGCGGCTTCTTCGTGCTCGCGGCGATCCGCGAGATCGCGCCCGCGGTCACCGCCGTCGTCGTCGCCGGAGTCGCCGGCACCGCGATCACGGCCGACCTCGGCGCCCGCAAGATCCGCGAGGAGCTCGATGCCCTCCAGGTGCTCGGGGTCGACCCGATCAAGAACCTCGTCGTGCCGCGGTTCCTGGCCCTGATGCTGATCACCGGCCTACTCGACATCTACGCGCTGATCTTCGGGATCAGCGGCGGCATCCTCGCCGAGATCCTCTACAACCAGCCGCTCGGAGGATTCTTCGCGACCCTCTTCTCCAACGCCTCGGTGACCGACCTCTGGGGCTCGGTCATCAAGTGCACCCTGTTCGGCGCGATCATCTCGGTCGTCTGCTGCTACAAGGGCATGACCGCATCGGGCGGCGCCGCCGGGGTCGGCCGCGCCGTCAACCAGGCGGTCGTGATCTCGTTCATGGGCGTCTTCGCGTTCAACTACGTCTTCACCCAGACCCTGCTCGCCACCAACCCCGAGCTGCAGACGATTCGATGAGCGCGGAGCGAGCCAAATGAGGCATCTCTGGTTCTTCGCGCCGCGAGCGAAGCGCGAGGTATTGGTTTGAGCGCTTGGCTGGAAATCCCGCGCGGCTGGCTCGACTCGTTCGGGGAGATCGCCCGCTTCGGCTCCCGCGTCGCCGGCCTCGTCTACTCGGGCCGGGTCCTGAAGTTCTTCGGCGAGAGCCTGCGCCAGGCGGGAATCCTGATCCTCGGCTCGGCGCTGATCATCTGGGGCCTGATCTTCGTGCTCGGGCTCACCTGCGGCATCGAGGGGGCCTACCTCTTCCGGGCCCAGGGCGCGCCGGCATACGCCGGCCTGTTCTCCGCCTGGTGCGACCTGCGCGAGGTGTTGCCCTACGCGTTCGGCTACATGCTCTCGGCCAAGGTCGGGACCGGGATCGTCGCCGAGCTGGGCGCGATGCGCATCTCCGACGAGATCGACGCGCTCGAGGTGATGGGGGTGCAGCCGGTCACCTTCCTCTGCGCGACCCGGCTGCTGGCCGCCTGGATCACCTTCCCGTTCATGTACCTGGTCGGGATCGGCGTCATGTACTTCGCCAGCTACCTCGCGGTCGTCGAACAGATCGGCGACGTCTCCTCAGGCGGCTACCTGTTGATCTTCTGGATGTTCCAGAACCCGCTGGACCTCTTCTACAGCCTGATCAAGGGCATGTTCATGGCCACCGCGATCGTGGTGGTCGGGTGCTATTACGGCTACACCGCGTCCGGGGGACCGGTCGGGGTGGGCACCGCGACCGCCAAGTCGATGGTGCTAAACATCGTCTTAGTCCACATCATCGGGATGCTCGGGACCCTGATCTTCTGGGGGGCCAATCCGAGAGCGCCCATAGGAGGCTGACGCAGGAATGTCGACGGAGCAGAACGAGGCCACCGGCCCTTACGTGAGCGAGGACGGGGCGATCATGGGCCGGGACTTCGTGATCCCCGGGGTCGACCCGACGGAGTCCGATCCGTACCGCTTCCACACCGGGCGCAAGCGCGACCACGGCGGCGAGGACGCGATCGAGATCATCGACCTGGTCAAGCAGTTCGGCCGCGCCCGCATCCTCAACGGTCTCAACCTGGGCCTGCCGGAAGACCAGGTCTCGATGGTCCTCGGGCCCTCGGGGACCGGCAAGAGCGTGCTCATCAAGCACATCGTCGGCCTCCTCTACCCCGACTCCGGCGACGTCCTCGTGCACGGGGAATCGATTCCGAACATGAGCGACGACGAGCTGTTCGAGGTGCGCAAAAAGTTCGGCCTGCTGTTCCAGGACGGCGCCCTGTTCGGCTCGATGAACATCTACGACAACACCGCCTTCCCGCTGCGCCAGCACACCGACAAGGGCGAGGAGGAGATCGGCGAGATCGTCAGTCGCCGCCTCAAAGAGGTCGGCCTTTCCGAGGCGACCTACAAGATGCCGAATGAGCTCTCCGGCGGGATGCGCAAGCGGGCCGGCTTCGCCCGCGCCCTCGTCCTCGAACCGGCGATCGTCATGTTCGACGAGCCCGACTCGGGCCTCGACCCGGTTCGCACCGCCCTCCTCTGCGAGCTGATCCGCGAGGTCCACGCCGAGCACGGCGGCTGCTACCTGACGATCAGCCACGACCTCAACACGGCGCGCCGGATCGCCGACTTCCTGGCGGTGCTGTGGAACGGCAAGATCGTCGAGTCGGGGCCGAAAGAAGAGCTGTTCGACTCCGAAAACGCCTTCGTCTCGCAGTTCCTCAAGGCGGACGTAACCGGGCCGCTATCGATGGATTGAGGGACCGGTACACGATCATCGTCGGCCTGGTGTTCGTGGCCGTGATCGTGGTCGCGGTGGTGAGCAAAGTCGGCGATGGGGGTGAGGGCACCCTCGGGCTTGACCAGCGCCCGCACCGCTGGCCGCTGCCGGAGTTCGCCGTTCCCGATGCCGCCGGCGAGCTCGAAGGTGACGCGAACATCGCCCAGGACGACTGCGCAACCTCGGAGGTGCCCTGCCCCGGGGACGCCCGTCGCACCCCGGCCTGTCGGATCGAGGAGCCCGGCGCTCTGCGCGTCTGCGACCTCTTCCACCGTCCCTCCCTGATCTCGTTCTGGTTCAGCCGGGGAGGCGACTGCGTCGCCCAGCAGGACGCCGTCGAGGCGGCCTACAGGCGCTACGGTGGACGGGTGAGCTTCCTCTCCCTGAACGTCCGCGACGATCGGGACACGGTTCGCGACCTGATCCATGAACACCGCTGGCGAGTGCCGGTGGGATATGACCGCGACGGCGCGGTCGCCAGCCTCTACCGGGTCGGCGGCTGCCCGACCTTCGCCTTCGTCTACCCCGGCGGGACGCTGCAGAGCGCCAGCATCGGCAACCTCTCGGCCGAACAGCTCGGCGGGCGGCTCGACGCGCTGCTGCGGGCCACTCATGCTGCGGAAGGAGGCTGAGATGGGGGTCGACCCGGCACGATCGGACCTCGGTTGGGAGCCGGCGCCCGATCCGGGCTGGGTGGCCCCGCATGTCGCCGCAGAGTTCCCCGGCCTCGGCATCGCATCGATCGAGGTCGACGGCCGGCCGGGCCGAAGCTCCGAGACGGTGCGCCGCCGTCTCCGCGACATCTCCGACCGCTTCTACGGCGCGCACGCGATCCGGATGCGCGAACGGCCGATCCCCTGGGCATACCGCGCCTTCTTCCGCCAGATCGGCCTCGACCCCGATCGCACCCGGACCCCGGTCGAGGAGCTGGCGCTGGAGCGGCTCCGCGACGGCGCCTTCAAGGCCCGCGGCCTGCCCGCCGACGCCCTCACGATCGCCACCGTCGAGACCGGCGTCGCGTTGCGCGTATTCGACGCCGAGCAGCTCCACGGGAAGCTCTGCATCCGCGACTCGGCGCCTGGCGAGGTGCTCGCCGGGCGGCCGGGAGAGCTGCGCCAGGGGACCCTGGTGATCGCCGACGAGCGCTCCCCGGCCGGCCTGCTGTTCGGCGCCACCGCCGATGGCTGCGCCGTCACCCCCGCGACGCGGCGGATCACGATCGTTGCGGTCCAGGTCAACGGGGTGCCCCAGATTGCCGTCGACGAGGCTCTCTGGATGACCGCGGCGACGCTCGAGTCGGCCTAGGGCCTGGGGCTGCGCCACCGCGCTTAACGAAGCCACCGCATCGCCGCTCGTGCAGTCATCTACACTCGATTCGGGTTATGCCGGATCTGCTTTACCGAGACAACCGGGCTGAGCCTCTTGTCGGCGGGGACGAACTTCTCGCGCGCGCCGAGCTGAGGCGCCAGATCGGACGCCTCGAGCGGCAGCTCGGCGGGCTTGTCGCCGAGGCATTCCCGCGCTTCCGGATCGACGCCGGCGTGCCGGCCGCGGCGAGGGAGCCACGAGCGCTCGACCTCGGCGAGCTTGAGTCGGTGCGCGACGCCCTCGCCACCCAGGTCGCCGAGGGGCAGCGCCAGCTCGAGGAGCGCGCTGCGCTCGAGACTTCGAACCGGGAGCTGCTCGAGCGGATGCTGGCCGCCCCGGCTGACCACAAGTGGCTGCGGATCTCCCGCGCCGACCTCGGCGAACCCGGCTGTGGACAATGGCATTCCCGTCCACGTTTCGGCCCACTCGGGATGCTGATGGGCTGGTGGCGCGTCAGGATCTCGTCCGGATGCCCGTTATCCGGACGGCTTGCGGCCGTTGAGCAGGCAGCCGAAGACCACTGAGGAGCGGCCGCCGGCGCCGTGGGGTGCGTTCCCACTGGCCGAGCTGACCGTCCTCGCGGGGATCGTGATGCTCGTAATCGGGTTCGTCGGGGGCAACACGACGGTCCTCGGCGTCGGCATCGTGCTCGGGGCGCTGGGCGGGCTCGAGGTGTCCGCGCGCGAGCATTTCGCCGGATACCGGTCGCACTCGACCCTCCTCGCCGGGGTCGTCTTCGTCCTGGTCACCGGTGCACTGATCTACCTCAGCGAGCTGATGCCGGCGATCTGCGTGGGGATCGGCGCCGCCGCCTTCGCCGCCGCCTTCCTCGCCCTGCGGGCCGCATTCCGCCGCGCCTCGGGCGGCCTCTCCTATCGTGTCGGCGGCCTCCGCGGCTGACGCCGGTCAGACGAACAGCGAGTCGCAGTCGCGCGGGGCCGATTTCGCCATCAGGGCGCCGGCGAGCAGCGAGCGCTGGCGGGCGGTGAGCGTTCCGAGCCTCTTGTTCTCGTTCATCGCCAGGGCCTGCAGGAACTTGCGGGAGCGGGTGCGGCCCCAGCGCCGCTGGCTAGTCAGCAGCTCGGCCAGGGTCATGCTCTCGGTCTCCCAGGGGGACTCCTCGATGACCCCCGCGACGTCGACATCTCCACGGGCGATCGAGCGCTTCAGCTCGGCTCTCGCAAGTCGAACCCGGTTGGCGCGAGCAAGTGCCTGCATGTGCTGAGGAGCGGAAGCGGTCGTCGAAGCAGGGGCTATCGAAGCAGTGGTCACAAGGACTCCTTCCCTGAAGGTTCTGAAACTGGGGTATCTCCCGCGCCCAGCCCGGCCCCGCGCCTTCGCCAGTCGCGTCGAGTTCTCCTCCTCCGCCGCCTCCCTGCCCCGGGAAGCAGCGGCGAGGAGGGCAAGCTAGTGCGCGTGGCGGTGAGCGTCAACCCAGGTTCAACGAAGTGGCGCCGAGTCGTTCGCTAAGAGCATCATTTTCTCGGCGCGCCAGATTTGTCCGATTCTGGACAAGGGCGAAACTACCCCGACCGGGGTAGGTCCGGGAACTGCTCGATCACCCGGGCGATCGTCTCGAGGGCGTCGTCGAGGTGCTCGGTCTCGTGGGTCGCCATCAGGCTGGTCCGGAGCAGGGCGCCGCCGGGGGGGACTGCGGGGTGGATCGCGACGTTGGTGTAGACGCCGTCGTCGAAGAGGGCCTTCCAGAGCAGCACCGCCTGCCAGTCGTCGCCGACGATCACCGGCACGACCGGGGTCGTCACCACCGACCCGTCGGCCAGGGACCCCGGTTCGACGACGCGCAGGCCCAGCGAGCGGAGCCCCTCCCGCAGGTACTCGGCATTGGCCAGCAGCTTCTCGAACAGGGCCGGGCCCTCGCTGCGGATCACCCGCAGCGCGGCCAGCGCGGCGCCGACTGCCGCCGGGACCGCGGAGGCGCTGAAGATGAAGGAGCGCGACGCGATCCGCAGGTACTCGATCACGTCCGCCGGTCCCGCGATGAAGCCGCCGCAGGAGGCGAGGCTCTTGGAGAAGGTGCCCATCCTCAGGTCGACCTCCTCCTCGAGGCCGAACAGCTCGCAGGCGCCCGCTCCCCGCCGGCCGAGCACGCCGGCGCCGTGCGCCTCGTCGACCAGCAGCCGGGCGCCGAAACCCCTGCAGAGCTCGACCGTCCGCGGCAGGTCGCAGACATCGCCCTCCATCGAGAAGACTCCGTCGACGACGACGAGGACGCCGCCGCCGTCCTCGGCGGCTCGCCCCAGCATCTTCTCCAGCTTGTCCATCCGGTTGTGGCGGAAGGGGCGCAGCTTGGCGCCGGAGAGGCGGCAGCCGTCGAGGATCGAGGCGTGGTCGCCGGAGTCACAGATCACCGTGTCGCCCGGCTCGAGGATCGAGCCGATGCAGCCGACGTTGGCCTGGTACCCGGTGGTGTAGACGATCGCGTCCTCCTCGCCCATCCATTCCGCCAGCTCGCGCTCCAGCTCCAGGTGCAGCGGCGTCGTCCCATTCAGCAGCCGCGAGCCGGTGACTCCGGTCCCGAAGGCCTCGAGGGCGTCGCGGGCACCCTGCTTGACCCGTTCGTCGCCCGTCAGGCCGAGGTAGTTGTTGGAGCCGAGCATGATCTTCTCGCGGCCCTCCATCTCGACGACCGGGCCCGCCGCCGAGGTGAGGAGCCGGAAATACGGGAGCAGGTTGTGCTCCTTCGCGGCTTCGAGCTGCTCGAGCCGGTCGTGGCTGCGGGCCTTCTCGAAGACGTCGACCGGCGTCCTCGCGAGATCGCTCATGACGGCAGTGTAGGTTCCCCCGTTGATGGCGGCTGTGTCGATCCGGCCGGTGCGGACCAAGCGCGACCTGAAGCGCTTCGTCAAGGTCCCGTTTCGCCTCCATCGCGACGATCCGCAGTGGGTGCCGCCGCTGATCCTCGACCGGATGCAGTTCCTCAACCGGCGCAAGAATCCCTACTTCGAGCACGCCGAGGCGGAGTACTTCATCGCCGAGCGCGATGGCGAGCCGGTGGGCCGGATCACCGCCCAGCTCGACCGCCGCTGGGATACCCACCAGGGCGGCGAGGACGGGATGTTCGGCTTCTTCGAGACGATCGACGATCGGGAGGTCGCCGGGGCGCTGCTCAGCGCCGCCGAGGAGTGGCTGCGATCACGCGGCCGCCGCCGGCTGCTCGGGCCGATGGACTTCACCACCAACGACGAGGTCGGGCTGCTGATCGAGGGCTACGAGCTCCGGCCGATGATCCTGCAGAACTGGCACCCGCCCTTCTATCGCGACCTCCTCGAGGGCCTCGGCTACGGCAAGGAGATGGACCTCCTGATGTGGCTTCTGGCGCTTGGCGAACTGAAGGAAGGCGACCAGTTCGACTCCTCGATCCACGCCGCGGCGGAAAACGCGCTCCGCGAAGAAGGGGTGAGGATCCGCAACATCGACAAGGGCAGGCTCGCGGACGAGATGCGCCGCTTCACCGAGGTCTACAACGAGGCCTGGGCCGAGAACTGGGGGTTCGTCCCGCCGACCGATGCCGAGGTCGAGTTCCACGCCAAGATCCTCAAGCAGGTGATCGACGAGGACTGGGCGTTCATCGCGGAACGCGAGGGAGAGACGGTCGGCGTCGCCCTGACGCTCCCCGACATCAATCAGGTGCTGGCGAGGATGGGGGGGAGGCTGCTGCCCCTCGGCTGGCTCAGGTTCCTGCTCGGGAAACGGAAGATCGACCGCGTCCGCGTGTTCGCGCTGGGCGTCAAGCACGACTACCGCCACACCGGCGTCGCGGCCGGCCTCTACCTGAAGCACCTCGAGGCGGCCAGCCCGGACGGCGTCCCCGCCGGCGAGACGGGCTGGATCCTCGAGACCAACGACGCGATGAACCGCGCGATGGAAGGCATGGGCGGGCGGATCGTGAAGCGCTACCGCATCTACGAGAAGGCGCTCTGAGGAAAGCCGCAACTTGCGGGCTTCGGGGCCCGGGCCTCCGAACTCGCCCGCCTGCATCGCTACAGTCGGCTGGGTGAACGAGTTTGAAGTACAGGGCGAGGTGCTGGCCGAGGAGGACGTCGAGGCCGGAGCCGAGCAGCCGGTCCGTGCCCTTGAGGCCTACCCGGAGCCCGCTTCGCCCGTCCTCCGCACCGAGGTGCGCACGGCGGCGATCGCCGCCGCCGGAGGCGTAATCGCGGGGGCCGCGACGGTAGCGGCGGTCAGGGCCGTCGGCGCCGCCACCTCGCGCGGGGGCGGGCCGCGCCGGCTGCGGCGCCGAAAGGAGCAGCGGCCCATGAACGTCGTCGCCAGCCGCTCGTTCCTGGTCGACGTTCACCTGCTCGGCCGCTGAGCCCCCGTGGCGGCGGCGGTGGAAACGGAGGTGAGGCCCGCCTCCCCGTTCCGGATGCCGGCCTTCGGCGGAGAGGATCGGGTGATGCGGGTCGGCGGCGGGGTCGCCACCCGCCTCCTCCACGTCGAGGGCAGCCCGGTTCTGGTCCGGGCCTGGCAGCCGGAGGCGAAGCGGGTGATCGTCCGCGCGGAGCCGGTCGACCCCGGCGCCATTTCCGCGCCCTCCTTCCTCTCGCAGGCTCCCCTGCGCCATGCCCGTGACCTCGACCTCCGGCTTGCGGTCGAGCGGATGCGCTTCGCGTTGGGGGTCGACGACGACCTGACCGAGTTCTACCGGCGGTTCCGCCGTGACCCGTTGCTCGGCCCGCTCCTGCGACGGCGCCCGCACCGGCGCCCCCACCGGCGCCCGTGGCCCTGGGAGGCGCTCGCCTGGGCGATCGTCAAGCAGCTGATCGAGAGCGGCCGGGCCGCTGGGATCCAGCGCCGTATCGTCGGTCGCTGGGGCCGGCGGCTGGGCTGTGAGCGCGGAGCGAGCAAGCAAGCATCTCTGGTTCTATGCGCCGCGAGCGAAGCGCGACGCATTGGCTGTGAGCGCGGAGCGAGCAAGCAAGCATCTCTGGTTCTATGCGCCGCGAGCGAAGCGCGACGCATTGGCTGTGAGCGGGGAGCGCTGCGCGACGTCCCGGGACCGGCGACGATCGCCGGCAGGGCGCCGGCGGAACTGGAGTCGATGGGGCTCTCCGCGGGTCGCTCGCTCGCCCTGCGGGCGGTTGCCGGCGATATCGCGACCGGCCGCTGCGACCCCGCCGAGCCCGGCGCCGACGCGCGCCTGCTGCGCGTCCCCGAGATCGGCCCCTGGACCGTGCAGTGCCTCGGCCTCCACGGCAGGGGGGACTTCGACTCCCTTCCGGCCGGTGACCTGATGTACCTGAAGCTGGTCGGCCGGCTCGCCCGTCTCGGCCGGCGCGCGACCGTCGAGGAGGTCGAGGAGTTCTACGCGCCGTACGCGCCATTCCGCGGTCTTGCCGGGTCGTGGACGAGCGGCCTCTAAAAGGCTGATCCAGGCATCGATCTCAGGCGCCCCGGCATCAAGCCAGCGGCCCCTTTTTGCCGATACTCACTATATGGACCGTGAGTCGGCGAGAAAGCAATGGCCGGACGATCGGGTAAACGAGTTTCTCGATCAGATCTCCGAGGCGGGGGAGGATTACCGCCGCCTCGTCGAGCGGCTGCCGGCGATCGTCTACGCCTGCGAGCTCGGCGAGAACGGCCGCTGGCGCTATGTCAGCCCACAGATCGAGGAGATCCTCGGCTACACCCCGGAGGAGTGGGTCGCCGACCCCGGGCTCTGGGCGCGCCAGCTCCATCCCGATGACCGTGAGCGCGCGCTCGCCCAGGAGGCGGAGGAAGCCGCGCGCAAGCCCCGCAACGGGCGGCCGATCGACTACCGGATGTTCACCCGCGAGGGCGAGGTCGTCTGGATCCTCGACGAGGCGGTGCTGGAACCGGACAGCGACGGCATCCCGGTCTGGCACGGCGTGCTCTACGACATCACCGAGCGCAAGATCGCCGAGGAGGACCTGCGCCGGGCGGTCGCCCAGCAGGCGACCGTGGCCCGGCTCTCGAGCCACGCCCTCCAGCACGGGGAGTCCGACGCCCTGATGGAGGAGGCGGTGGCGCTGATGGTGGCGATCGACGGCATCGACAGCGCCTGCATCTGGGAGGTCGCCCGCGACGGCCGCCGCCTGCGGATGCTTGCCGGGGCGGAGATCCAGGGCACCGACGGCAGCCGCCGGGCCTCGGCAGCCCGCAATTCCCACGCCGGGGCGGCTCTCGAGTCGGGCCTGCACGTGATCGTCGACGACTGGGAGGCTGAGCGGCGCTTCTCGATGCCGCCCGCCCTTCGCGTGATGGGGGTGCGAAGCAGCCTCGCCGTCCCGATCGACGGCCGCGAGAGCCCGTTCGGCGTCCTCGACATCCACTCCCAGGAGCCGAATCGGTTCACCCCCCAGGACGTCCATTTCGCCCAGGCCTCGGCCAACGTCCTCGCCGACGCGGTCGAGCGCCACGCGACCGACCGGGCCCTGCGGCACCGCGTCCTCCACGACTCGCTGACCGGCCTCCCTAACCGGACCAGCTTCGTCCAGTCGCTCGAGGTGGCGCTGCAGCGAGGGGCCGTCGCCGGCACGCCGGTCGGGGTCCTCTTCCTCGACCTCGACAGCTTCAAGCTCGTCAACGACAGCATCGGTCACTACGGCGGCGACGAGCTGCTGCGGGCGATCGCTCCCCGGCTGCGATCCCATCTCCGCCCCGGCGACATCGTCGCCCGCTTCGGCGGCGACGAGTTCGGGATCCTCATCGACCGCCTCGCCGATGAGGACGAGGCGATCGCGATCGCCACCCGGGTATCCGCCGCGTTCGCGGAGCCCTACTCGATGGGCGGCACGGAGCATTTCGTCAGCGCCAGCATCGGGATCGCGGTCGGCCGGCCTTCACGCAGCGAGCCGATCAGCGCCGAGTCGCTGATCCGCGACGCCGACGCGGCCATGTACCGGGCCAAGGAGCGGGGCCGGGCGCGCTGCGAGCTGTTCGACGCCGAGATGCGGGCGCGGGCCGCACGGCGGCTGGAAGTCGAGCGCGATCTACGGGAGGCGCTGACGCAGGAAGAGCTGCAGCTCCACTACCAGCCGCTGGTCGACCTCAGGAACAACGAGATCGTCGCCCTCGAGGCACTGCTCCGGTGGGAGCACCCGCGGCGCGGGACCCTCGAGCCCGAGGAGTTCGTCTCCGTCGCCGAGGACAGCGGCCTGATCGAGCCGATCGGCCGCTGGGTGGAGGAGACCGCATGCAGGCAGGCGGTGGAATGGCATGAGCAGCGCCCCGACCGGCGGCCGCTCGACGTCTCGGTGAACATCTCCGCCCGCCAGATCGCCCACCGCGACCTCGCGGACTCGGTCGGCGAGGTCCTCTCCCGCACCGGGCTCGACCCGATCCACCTGCAGCTGGAGGTGACCGAGAGCGTCCTCGTCGAGGAGTCGACCACCGCGACCACGACCCTCGAGGCCCTCAGCGAGCTCGGCGTCCGCCTCGTCCTCGACGACTTCGGCACCGGCTACTCCTCACTCGCGTACCTGAGCCGGTTCCCCTTCGACGCGCTCAAGATCGATCGCTCCTTCATCGAGGGGCTGGGTGTCGAGCAGGAGCGCACGGCGATCGTCGAGGCGATCATCGGGATGGCGCGGGCCCTCTCGCTCGACGCGATCGCGGTCGGCGTCGAGAGCGAGGTCCAGCTCTCCGAGCTGCGCAGGCTCGGCTGCGACTACGGCCAGGGCCACCTCTTCTCGCGACCGCTCCCGGCGGAGGACATCACCCGCCTGGTCCGCGACGGCGAGCTCGAGCTACTCGGGAATCCTGCCAGGTAGGTACTCGTTGCTGAGCAAGTCCGCCGGTGTGGGCCGCCCGGAGATCAGGCCGTGGTCGCGCATCCAGAGGATGAAGCGCTCCCACTCGGCCGCCTGCATCTCCCCGTAGGGCGGCCGATCGGCCGTCGAGCCCGGCGTCAGGCGGGGTGGGGGTTTCAGCAACGGCAGCGTCGCCTTCACCTCGGCCATCGTCAGGCGGGGATCGAGGTCGGGGTTGGCCTCGGTCAGCGCCGCGGTCGTCTCCTGCGGGTCCGCGGCGGCGGCCGTGGTGCCGCGGGCCAGCGCCGCCAGGAACAGGCGCACCGCCTGCGGATCTTCTTCGAGCCGCTGGCGCTGGGCGACAAGCACCAGCTCGTTGTACGTCGGCACGCCGAGCTGGTCGACCGGCGTGACGACCGGGTCCTTGCCCCGCAGCCTCAGATCGACCCCCTCGACGTTGCGGAACCCGCCCATCATCGCCGCGGCCTGGCCGCCGACGATCGCCGGCAGCAGCCCGTACCCGACGTTGACCGTCTTCACGTCGGAGGGGGACATCCCGGCCCGGGCGAGGATCGTTTTCAGGTACGCGTCCTGGTAGGGGATTCCGGCGGTGGCCACGGTCTTGCCGCGAAGGTCGGGGACCCCGCCGATCTTCGCGCTCTTCAACCAGATCAGCGAGGTGAGCGGGGTGTCGACGAGGGCGGCGATGGCGACCACGTCGAGGCCCTTCTCGTTGGCGAGGATCACCTCGGGCTCATAGGAGATCGCAAGGTCGGTGCGGCCCGCGGCGACCTGCTTGATCGGCGCCGCGGGGTCGGACGGGGTCTGGATCGTCAGATCGAGGCCGGCCTGCTCGAAGTAGCCGAGCCGCTGCGCCATGTAGATCCCGGCATGGTCGGGGTTCGGGTAGAAGTCGAGAGTCACGCTGAACGGCTCCGACTCGGCGCCGCCGCCCTCGCTCTTCTCCCCGCAGGAGGCGAGTCCCAGGGACATGGCCGCGATGGCGATGACGGCCAGGGCGGCCGCGGATCGGAAGCGCCTCATCCCTGCTTTCTATCGCCAAGTGACGATGCGGCGCTCCGCGAGCGCGAGCAGGCCGAAGAGACCCAGCGCGATTGCCGACAGCACCGCCGCTGCCGCGAACATTCGCGCTGTCTCGAGCTGGCCGTTGTCGAGGAGGATCTGGCGGCCGAGTCCGGAGTCCGCGCCGACCCACTCGCCGAAGACCGCCGCGATGGGCGCGAACACGACGGCGATTCTGGCACCGGTGAAGACGAAGGGGAGGGCACCGGGCGCCTCGACCCGCCAGAGGATCTGCAGCCGCGAGGCATCGAGGGTCCGCATCATCTTCGTCGCCTCGGGATCGACCGAGCGCAGCCCGTCGAGTGTGGCGACCGTGATCGGGAAGAAGCAGATCAGCGCCACCACCGCCAGCTTCGGGCCGATCCCGAAGCCGAACCAGACGACGAGGATCGGGGCGATGACGACGATCGGGATCGTCTGCGAGGCGATCACCAGCGGATAGGCGGCATGCCGCAGCGTCCTGGAGAGATGCATGGCCACAGCGAAACCGAGTCCGGCGACCACTGCGCAGGCGAAGCCGAGCAGGATCTCCTGAAGCGTGACCCAGGCGTTTTCGGCGAGCAGCGAGCGGCTCTCCCAGAGCGACTGCGCGATTTCGGAGGGCGAGGGGACGAGGAAATCCTCGAGGTTCAGCGCGTCGGCGATCGCACCGGTGGTGGCCGCGATCTGCCAGGCGCCGATCAGCGCGGCCAGCAGGAGGATTGGGAGGAGCCAGCGCCTCACCTCGACCCCTCATGTAGCGCGGCCATTGCGCGTTCGCGAACCGCGATGAAAGTCGGGTTGGTGACAGCGGTATCGCGATCCCTGGCCCGCGGCGCCGGGGCGCTCAGCTCCTCGACCACGCGCGCCGGTCGGGCCGAGAGAACCGCGACACGGTCCGAGAGGTAGAGCGCCTCCTCCACGTCGTGGGTGACGAGGACGACGGTGCGTGGGTCGGCGCTCAGCGCTCCGGCCAGCCAGGCCTGCATCTCGGCCCGGGTGATCGCGTCGAGCGAGGCGAATGGCTCGTCGAGTGCCAGCACCGGCTTGCCGGCGACCAGTGTGCGCAGGAAGGCGACCCGCTGGCGCATCCCTCCAGACAGCTCGGCGGGGAAGGCCCGTTCGAACCCGGCCAGCCCGAAGCGCTCGAACAGCTCCCCCGCCTCGCGTCGGGCGGCGCCCCGCCCGACTCCGCGGTTTCGCAGCGCCAGCGCGGCGTTGTCGATCGCGGAGAGCCAGGGCAGCAGCACGTCGCGCTGCGGCATGAAGGCGCACTGGGCGAGGCGAGCGGCGGCATCGACGGCGCTGCCGACCTCGACCTCCCCGCCGGTCGGTTCCTGGAGGCCGGAGATGAGCTCGAGCAGCGTCGACTTCCCGCACCCGGAGGGTCCGACGAGGCCGAGCACCTGATGCGCCGGCGCATCGAGACCGAGGCCCGCGATCGTCGTCAGCTCGCCGTAGGCGTGACGCAGATCGCGGGCCCGGACGCCGGCGCCGGCGCTCCCGGCGTCCGCAGGCGATCCGCTCCCGGCGGCGAAGTCCCTGGCTTCGGTGGGCACCTTGGTATCCTGGCGCACTCGCGCTCCTGACCAAAGTAGTCAGGAAAGTCGATAAGCACCAGCTGCGCGGCACATAGTGGACCCGGCAATCATCATCTTCGGCTTCGGCATCGGCGCGATGGTCGGCATGACCGGCATGGGTGGCGGCACCCTGATGACGCCGCTGCTGATCCTCATCTTCGGCGTCAAGCCGGTGACCGCGATCGGCACCGACATCTTCTACGCGGCGGTGACAAAGACGGTCGGCGGCTGGCGGCACCTGCGGATGGGCACCGTGAACATGGGCCTCGCGTTCTGGCTCGCGGCGGGCAGCGTCCCCGCCTCCGTCGCTGGGGTCTGGGTGATCTCGATCCTGCAGAGCAGGATCGGCGAAGAGCGGCTCGATTCGATCGTCTACGCGCTGCTGGGCGGCACCCTGCTGATGGTCGGCATCATCACCCTGGCGCGGGCTCTGATCCTCAGCAACCTGATCGAAGAGCGCGACGACTTCGAGTTGAAGCGGCGCCACAAGGTTGCCGCGGTGGTGATCGGGGCGACCACCGGCTTCGTGATCGGCATCACCTCGGCCGGGTCGGGCACGGTGATCGCGATCCTCCTGATCGCGATCTACCGCCTCGTGCCCCGCAAGGTGGTCGGGACCGACGTCTTCCATGCCGCGATCCTGCTCTGGGCGGCCGGCATCGCCCACTGGGTCGGCGGCAACGTCGACTTCACCCTCGCCGGCAACATCCTGCTCGGCTCGGTCCCCGGCGTCGTCGTCGGCGCCCATTTCGCCGGACGGGCACCGGTCGGCTTCCTGCGGACCGCTCTCGGCATCGTCCTCGTCGCCTCCGGGATCGTCACGGTCCAGAAAGGGGATCCGATGGTCTGGCCAATCGCAGCGGCCGTCGCCGGGATCGGGCTCGGGCTGCTGATCTGGTTTCCGCGCTGGTGGTCGGCACGCCGGGTCGAGCGCGAAGCGCGGGAGGGGCAGGACCGCGACGGGCCGCCCCACGACGCCTCGGGCGAGCTTTCCCCGGAGACGATCGGTTAGAGGCCTCTCGCCGCATTCACGCCCGCGCCTGATTTACTCAGCGTATGAGCGCGGAGCGAGCAAGCATCCATCTCTGTCTCTTTGCGCAGCGAGCGAAGCGCGAGGCACTGGTATGAGGGTGTCCGCCAAGGCCGACTACGCGGTGCGGGCTGCGGCTGAGCTGGCCGCGGCGAGCGAGGGCCCCGTCAAGGGTGAGCGCCTCGCCGAGGCCCAGGAAATCCCGCTCCAGTTCCTCGAGCACATCCTGCTCGAGCTGAAGCACGCCGGCCTCGTCCGCGCCCGCCGTGGCGCCAAGGGCGGGTACTGGCTGGCGCGGCCGGCCGACGCGATCACGATCGCCGACCTCGTGCGCGCGGTCGAGGGCCCGATCGCCCACGTCCAGTCCGACCCGCCGGAGTCGATCGAATACCGCGGCAACGCCGAGCACCTGCAGGAGGTCTGGATCGCGGTCCGCGCCAACCTCCGCGCGGTCCTCGAGCACGTCACCCTCGCCGACCTCGTCTCCGGTGAACTGCCGGACTTCGTCACCGAGCTCTCGGCTTCCCCCGACGCTTGGGCGCCGCGCTAGCCCCTCGGCGTCCCGCCGGCGACGACGTTGACGAAGTTCTCCAGGTGCCGGGTGGTCCAGCACTCGAAGGCGCCATCGCAGTAGCGCTCATAGGCCGCCATCACCGAGTCGCCGTAGTTCCAGTAGAGCTTCGGCTCGGGGTTGAGCCAGAACAGGCGGCCGGCCCGTTCGGAGACCTGGGCGAAGACCTCGGCGTGGGGCTCGCGGCCGTTGGTGCGGGCGTCACCGAGCACGATCACCGTCGAGCGCGGGTCGAGCTCGTCGGAGATCTCGGCCAGGAACTCGAGCCAGACCCGGCCGTAGTCGGTGTAGCCGGAGACGTCGGCGACGCCCCCCTCGCTGGAGATGCGCTGGGCGATCGCGCGGAAGTCGCGCTCGTGGTCGAAGATCTCCGTCACCTCTGAGATCCGCTCGATGAAGACGAAGCTGCGCAGCTTGCGGAACGAGTCATGTAGGGCGTGCAGGACAGAGAGGAAGAAGACGCTGGCCGAGGTGACCGAGGTCGAGACGTCGCAGAGGACATAGATCTCCGGCCGGCGCGGCCGCTTCGGCCGGTAGCGGAGGCGGAGCGGCACCCCACCGGTCTCGAGCGATGAGCGCATCGTGCGCCGGACGTCGACCGACCTGCCCTTGCGCCGTCCCCGCTGCTCGTGCCCGAGGGTCGCCAGCCGCCGCTTCATCTGCGAGACGGCGCGGTGGACGGCCGCCAGGTCCTGCGTCGGGCTGGTCGGCAGCGCCCTGTCCAGCTCGGCGAGGGGGCGGGAGGGGGGGAGGGTGGACGTGCGCTCGATCAGGTCCCGTTCCAGCTCGCGGCGCAGGTGGCGCTCGAAGCGGTTGAGCTGATCGCGGTCGATCGCGGGCAGCTCCGCCCCGCGGTCTTCCTCGGACGGCTGCGGGCCGGTCGAGAGGCCGAGGGTGCGGCGGATCCGCTGCACGTCGACTCCGACCACGCCCGACCCCTCGCCCTGGCGGCCGAAGGCGGCGATCGCGAGCCGCGCCAGGTCGCGCATCTCGCCGTCCTCGCCCTCGAGGATCGCATCGTGGATCTGCGCCCGAAGCTCGTCGATGTCGAGCCGCTCGGCCCCCTCGTGGCGCTGGCCACCCTCTGCGATCTCGCGCTCGACCGCCTCAGCCTCGGCGGTGCGGAAGAACCAGCGGTCGAACAGCAGCTCGAACAGGCGTCGGTCCTCCTGCGACTTTGCGATCGTCGCCGCCATGGCCTCGCGGAAGTCGTCCTGCGAGGTCCACGGCACCTGCTCCAGCGCCGCGAACGCGTCGAGGATCTCCGAGGTCCCGACCGCGACCCCCTCCGAGCGCAGCTCCTCGCAGAAGCCCAGGAGCTTTGCGGCGAGGCCCGGGGGCCCTGTCTCCGCCCGCGGCCCGTAGGGCGAAGCCGACATCACAAATTTTCGCGCGTCGCTCGCGGCGCGAGGAGCCAGATCGTGACGCTTGCTCGCTCCGCGCTCACGGACTCACCCTGGTGTCTGGGTCGGGGCGCCGGGGAGCTTCATCCCGACCCGCTCGGCGACCAGGTCGATGTCCGTGCGGTGCTTGACGATGATCGACATCGACTGTTCGAAGGTCTTGTGGTCGATGTCGTCGGCTCCCATCAGCAGCAGGGTCCGCGCCCAGTCGATCGACTCCGCGATCGAGGGCGGCTTCTTCAGGTCGAGCCCGCGCACCATCCGCACCACCTCGACCAGGCGGCGGGCCAGGGTCTCCGGCAGGTCGGGGGCGTGGAGGCGGACGATTTCCATCTCGCGGTCGAGCTCCGGGTAGTCGAGCCAGAGGTAGAGGCAGCGGCGCTTCAGCGCCTCGGTCAGCTCGCGCGAGTTGTTCGAGGTGAGGACCACGATCGGCATCGTGGTCGCGGAGATCTGACCCAGCTCGGGGATCGTGATCTGGAAGTCGGAGAGCAGCTCGAGCAGCATCGCCTCGAACTCCTGGTCGGTCTTGTCGATCTCGTCGATCAGCAGGACGACCGGGTCGGGGCTCGCGATCGCCTGCATCAGCGGCCGCTCGAGCAGGAAGTCGGCCGCGAAGATGTCCTCCAACAAGTCGCCGCCTCCCGCCGCCCCCGGACGCGAAGCAGAGGAGGCGGCGGTTTCATCCCCGCGTCCGGGGGCGGCTTGGATCGCCAGGAGCTGCTTGCGGTAGTTCCACTCGTAGAGCGCTTTCGCCTCATCGAGGCCCTCGTAGCACTGGAGACGGATCAGCTCGCGGCCGCTGGCGCGCGAGAGGGCCTTCGCCAGCTCCGTCTTGCCGACCCCGGCCGGGCCCTCGACCAGGACCGGCTTGCCGAGCCGCTGGGCGAGAAAGGAAACCAGGGCGGCTGGCTCGTCCGCCAGATAGTCGGCGCGCGCGAGCGCCTCCTTCATCTCGGCGACCGAGGCGGGTGTCGGGGCGTCAGCCATGGCGGTCAAGCGATGATAATCGGCCCCATGCTCGACCTTGCCCTTCCGGCCGCGACGTTCCTGCCCGAAAGCGGCACCCCCTACATCGTGCTGGTCCTGGCGGGGTTCGCGATCGGCATCCTCGGCTATATGGCCAGCGCCCGCTGGCTCGTCGCCGCCGGGGTGGCCCTGATCGTCCTCGGCGCCCTCCTCTTCCCGGTCGCCATCAACCTCACCGAGAGCACCCCGCCCCAGGTCGAGAACCCCCGCTAGCGGCAGGGCAGCGCGAACGCTTGCCGTACGATTCCGACTCGGATCCCCAAACTGCAGGAGGCCCTCGCTTTGAGCAGCAGACTTCGAATTGCCCTCGTACTCGCCGCCATGGCCGCGCTCAGCGCCGGCTTTGCGGCGTGTGGAGGCGGCGACAGCAGCGACCAGAGCCCGCAGGCGGTGATCGATAAGGCGACGCTGAAAGGGATCCACAGCGCCGACCTCGACGTCGCGCTGAAAGTCCGGTCCAGCGGCAAGGAAGGCAGTGACCTCGACGTCTCCGTCTCCGGGCCGTTCGAAGACCAGGAAGGGGGCGATCTCCCGCAGCTGGACATCCACGCCAAGGTGAGCGGCAACTACAAGGGTGACGACGTCGACTTCGATGGCGGCCTCGTCCTGCTCCCCAACAGCGCCTACGTCAACTACAAAGGGGTCGAGTACGAAGTCGACCCGACCACGTTCAGCTTCGTCGAATCTGTGCTCGACCAGGCCCAGCGGGGCGGGGCGGGCGAATCCAAGGGCGCCAGCGGTTGTAAGGAAGCGGTCGGCCAGCTCGACTTCACCAAGCTCGCCGACAATCTCAAGAACGAGGGGACGGTCGACGTGGGCGGCACCAGCACGACCAAGCTGAGCGGCAACCTCGACGCCGCCGGCGCGACCGACCTGCTCACCGAATTGAGCGAGAACCCGGCATGCAGGGGGCAGCTGAGCGCTGCCGGGCAGCTTCCCTCGACCGGTGAGCTGGGCAAGGCCGGCGACGAACTGAGCCGCTCGCTCAAATCCGCGGAAGTCGAGTTCTACGTCGGCGACGACGACATCATCCGCCGCATCGTCGCCGATGTCGTGGTCGAGCCGAAGGGCTCCGGGAAGGACCGGAGCGAAATCGACCTCGACGTCACCCTGATCGGGGTCAACGAGGAGCAGGAAATCGCGGCGCCGGGCGGAGCGAAGCCCCTCAGCGACCTCTTCCTCAAGCTGGGCATCAACCCGCTCGAACTGGCCGGTGCCCTGCAGAATGGTGAAGGGCTGCAGCCGCTGCTCGAACAATTCGGGAAGAAACCCGGCGGAGGCCTGCCGAACTTGGGCGACGGCGCCGGCGGTGGCGAGGGCGGGGGCGCCGAAAGCGCGCTGTCCTATGCCGAATGCGTCAGGGGGGCGACCTCGGCGGCGGATCTGCAGAAGTGCGCCGAACAGCTCTAGCTCTGCCGTGAGCGCCTTCCTGCTGGCGGTTAGCTTCGCCGTCATCCTCGCCGGCGCCCTGCTCTTCACCAATGCGGTGGAGTGGCTCGGCCACCGGCTGAAGCTGGGCGAAGGGGCCGTCGGCAGCCTGCTGGCGGCGGTTGGGACCGCGATGCCGGAGACCCTGATCGCGATCGTCGCCCTGGTCGGCGGCGCCGAAGGCGGCGACGACGTGGCGATCGGCGCGATCGTCGGCGCTCCCTTCCTCCTCGCCACGCTGGCGATGGGCCTGGTCGGCCTCTTCGCCTACCTCTACCGTGGGCGGCGCGACCAGGGCCTGACCCTCGAAGCGCACGGCCCCACCCTGGAGCGGGACATCGTCTTCTTCCTGATCTTCTTCGCGGTCTCCCTGGCGCTCGCCTGGGGGGCGCCCGACCCGATCCGGATACCGATCGGGATCGTCGTCATCCTCTCCTACGTCGTCTACATCCGGCGCACCCTGCGCAGCAGCGGCGAGGTCCAGGCCCACGCAACGCTCGACCCGCTGATCTTCGAGCGCCGCGAGGAGTTCCGCACCAACCCCGGGATCGCGCTCTGCGTGATCCAGCTCCTGGTCGGCCTCGGGGCGATGGTCGGCGGCGCCCATCTCTTCGTCGAGGAGCTGCTCAACCTCGCCGAGAGCCTCGGCGTCGAGGCGGTGGTGCTGGCGCTGGTCCTGGCGCCGCTGGCAACCGAGCTGCCGGAGAAGGTGAACAGCTTCTTCTGGGTGCGGGAGGGGAAGGACTCGCTCGCGCTCGGCAACATCACCGGGGCGATGGTCTTCCAGTCGACGATTCCCGTCGGGATCGGCCTCATCTTCACCGATTGGTCGCTGAGCATGAACGCGTCGCTCTCGGTGATCCTCGGCCTGGTCGGCGGCTTCCTCGCCTACGAGGCGCTGCATCGCCGCGACCGCTTCTCGCTGCCCGTGGTCGTCGCCTGGTTCACCCTCTACGCCAGCTACATCGTCGTCGTCGCGGTCACCGCCTGAGCGAGGCTCAGGCAGCCTGCAGCTCGGCGAGCGCCGCGCCTCTAGTCCTCGCGACCCGGCTCTTGCCCGGACTCGTCGCCGTCGAGCTCGTCGTCGCCCTGCTCGAGGGCGGTCGCCGACACCGACCCACCCGAGCCCGGGTGGTAGTGGGTCTGGAATCGCTCCAGCGCTTCGTCGCGGCGGTCCTCGTCGATCGGGACGTCGTCGGAGACCCGCACCCAGTCGGCCCCCTCGTAGGCCTCCATGTTGAAGACCTCCTGGTCGAGCGATGCCGAGTCGTCGACGACCACGATCACCTCGGTCTGCGGGTTGAAGTAGGTCCCGGGCTGCATCAGCAGCTCCTCGACTTCGTAGAGATTCTCCTTCGCCGCCGTCATCTTCATTCCAATCCTATGAGATCCGAGAGCTGGCGCTCGGTCTCGGCCTCGACGTCGAGGGGCTCCGCACCACGCCTCGCCCGCCGTTCGTTGCGGGCGATCACGAGCGCGCGAACCTCGGCGCGGAGCTCCTCGTCGCGCCCGCCGGCCGTCCCCTCGGCGTGCAGGTCGAGCAGCCGCCTCACCTCGGCCTCGACGTCGATCGCGGGGTCGCCCCTGCGGCGGCGGCGGTAGTCCTTGGCCTCCAGCATCTGCCGCGCCTCCGTCTCCTGCAGGGCCCGGTCGACCTCCGCATCCGGCGCCGTGGGGCGCCGGGGCGGGGGGGCGTGCTCGATCGAGAACTGACCCCTGCCGATGCCCTTCCAGGCCTGCCCGGAGCGGGCGAAGCTGATCGCCGCGATCGGCAGCACGGCGAGCGTGATCAACGCCAGAACCATGCCGCTGCTGATCCCGATCGCCGCCATCGGCCTAGGGTAGGGGGTCTCACGGAAAGGGCGGCCATCCGTTACTCTTCGGATTGGTTGACTGACCAGTCAATCGGCATTACTCCCACCGAAAGAAGGAGCTTCGAGCAGTGGTTGACTTCACGCTGACCGACGAGCAGAAAGACCTTCGCGAGCTGGCACACAATTTCGCGGAGAAAGAGATCCGCAAAGTCGCCTGGGAGTACGACAAAGAGGGCACCTGGCCGCAGGACATCATCGAGAAGGCCTGGGAGGTCGGGTTGATGAACACCCACATCCCCGAGGCCTACGGTGGTCCCGGCCTCGACTACCTCTCGGGCTGCCTGATCGAGGAGGAGATGGGTTGGGGCTGCTCCGGGATCGGCACCTCGCTGATGGCCAACGGCCTCGCCTCGGCGCCGATCACCCTCGGCGGCTCGGAGGAGACGAAGAAGAAGTACCTCGGGATGCTCTGCGAGGAGCCGAAGCTCGCCTCCTTCTGCCTGACCGAGCCAGACGCCGGCTCCGACGTCTCCGGGATGAAGACCCGCGCCGTCAAGAAGGGCGACAAGTACGTCATCAGCGGCTCCAAGTGCTTCATCACCAACGGCACCTACGCCGACTACTTCACCGTCTACGCCAAGACCGATCCCGAGGCGGGCCACCGCGGGATCAGCGCCTTCGTCGTCGAGGCCGATCTCCCCGGGGTCACCGTCGACAAGAAGGAGGACAAGATGGGTCAGCGGGCTTCGAACACCGCAACCATCTCCTTCGACGAAGTCGAGATCCCGGCCGAGAACCTCATCGGCGAGGAGAACAGGGGCTTCAAGCTGGCGATGATGACCCTCGACCGGACCCGCCCCGGAGTCTCGGCGATGGCGGTCGGGATCGGGCGCGCCGCGTTCGAGTACGCGGCCGAGTATTCGAAAGAAAGGGTCCAGTTCGGGGTGCCGATCGCGATGCACCAGGCGATCCAGTTCATGATCGCCGACATGTCGACCAAGGTCGACGCCGGCCGGCTCCTGGTCTGGAACTCCGCCGTCCTGCTCGACCAGGGCAAGCGCAACACCCTCGTCTCCTCGCAGGCGAAGCGCTTCGCCGCCGACTCGGCGATGGAGATCACCGTCGACGCCGTCCAGGTCTACGGCGGCTACGGCTTCATCAAGGAGTACCCGGTCGAGAAGCTGATGCGCGACGCGAAGATCATGCAGCTGTACGAGGGCACGAGCCAGATCCAGCGCCTGGTGATCGCCAAAGAAGTGCTGCTGCCGCGCAGCGTCGACGAGGCAACGCCCGAGGCCGAGGCGATGGCCGCCAAGGATTCCGAGGGCAGCCAGGCCGAGCAGGCGGCCGCCACCGTCTGAGCCGCGGGCCGATTGCCCCGCCTCGGTCCCTGAGCGTAGGATCGAAGGCGGCGATGGAGTCTGGGCGAAAGCAGATCAGCGTCGGGGGCGTCCTCGGTGAGACGTTCTCGATCTACGGTCAGAACGCCTTCGCCCTGATCGGCGGCGCGATCGCGGTGTTCGTGATCGTCGGCCTGGCGTCCGGCCTGCTCCAGAACGAGGGCGGGCTGATCCTCGGGACCCTGGCCGCGATCATCCGCCTGGTCGGGTATGCGATCTTCACCGGGTTCGTGGTCAGGCTGGTGCAGGACATCCGCGACGGCAGGCGCGATCACTCGGTCGGCGACCTCTTCTCGTCGGCCTCGGCGGCGATCGTCCCGCTGATCGCGTTCGGGATCCTGTTCAGCATCGGGGTCGGGATCGGCTTCCTGCTGCTGATCATCCCCGGCTTCTTCCTGATCACGATGTGGTCGGTTGGCGCCCCCGCGATCGTCGTCGAGGACGAGGGCCCAATCGGGGCGTTCGGGCGCAGCTGGAGCCTGGTCCGCGGCGACGGCTGGGCGGTGTTCGCGGTCCTCGTCGTCGTCCTCCTGATCGTGATCGCGGTCGGAGTCGTCCTCGGTGCGATCGCGACGCCGATCGGCGATGGCGAAGCCGCGACGCTGGTCGCGGCGATCATCTCGAGCGTGATCACCGCGCCCGTCTTCGCCCTCGCCGTCAGCGTCCTCTACTTCGAACTCGGCGGCGGCGAGCAGGTGGCCGAGCAGGCGCCCGCCGCCTCCTAGGCGGGATAGAGGCGGACGGGCGCGAGCGCGATCACTTCGTGCGCCAGCCCTGGGACGCGAAGGGGTCGGCCGACGTCGAAACGATGCCCCCCAAACGATGGAGCTCTACGCTCGCATGTGCGGCTGGACCCTGGCCCGGGCGCACGCCCGCTCCGGGGACCCGGTGGCGATCGGCGCCTATCTCGGCCGGCTCGAGGCTCAAGACGCCTGACCGGTCGCGATCGGGCGCCTCGATCTGGCGTCTCCTGGGGGCGAATTCCGTGTGTGATCGCCATTTGTTCCGGCATGGGGAACGAATGGCGATCACGGCCCCGGGCGTCGCATGGCCGACTCGCCGAGCTGGCTGCGCAACAGCATGGCGTGGTCTCGATCCGCCAGCTCCTTGGCCCCCTCGGCTACTCGAAGGCAGTGATCTCGCGTGCCGTCGCGGCTGGCCAGTTGCACCGGGTCCATCAGGGCGTCTACGCGGTTGGCCACACCAATCTCACCCAGCAGGGCAATTGTCTGGCTGCCGTTCTCGCCGCTGGGCCCAACGCCGTTCTCAGCCATCGCACTGCAGCCTGGCTGTGGGGGATCTGGCGATCGTCACCCGCGCCGTATGAGGTGACGACGCCGATTCCTCGCCGCCGCAAACCTCCCCTCGTCGTCCACTACGCCCGTCATCTGCAACCCGAGGACCGCGCCCTTGTCGAGGGGATCCCGGTCACGGCGCTTGCGCGCACGCTTCTCGACCTGGCTGCCTTGGGTCGGCGATCGCAAACTGGAACGGTGCCTCGAGCGTGCCGAAGAACTCGAGCTGTTCGACTTGCGGCCGCTCGAGTCGCTGCTCGGTCGCACCGTCGGCCACCCTGGTCACGGCCGCCTGCGCCGCGCGATCGCGCTCTACCAGGCACCCGCCTTCACTCGCTCTGGTCTCGAGCGGCGGTTCCTCGACCTCGTCCTGAAAGCGGGCCTACCGCGGCCCTCCACCGGCTTCAATGTGGCGGGGTACGAGCTTGACGTCTACTGGCAGGAGGAGCACTTCGCGGTCGAACTCGACACTTTCGAGACTCACGGCAGCCGCGGCGCCTTTGAGCGCGACCGGCGACGGCAGGAGGATTTGAAGCTCACCGGCGTCGAGATGATTCGTGTGACCGGCCGACGCCTCGAACGCGAGCCGCGGCAGGTGGTCGAACGCGTCGCCCGGCTGCTGGAGCAGCGCCGGATCGGTCTCGGGCGTGCCGAGGACGCCTAGCGGGGGGCGGCGGCGCCCTGGCGGGCCGCCTTCTGGCGCCTGATTTTGTCCAGTTCGACCTTGCGCAGGCGAACCGAGGAGGGCGTCACTTCGAGGCACTCGTCGTCGCGCAGGAACTCGAGCGCAGCTTCGAGGGTGAGCTGTTTCGGCGGAGAGAGGCGGACCAGGACATCGGCGCTGGCGGCGCGCATGTTGGTCTGCTGCTTCTCCTTGATCGCGTTGACGTCGAGGTCGTCGGAGCGGCTGTTCTCGCCGACGATCATCCCCTCGTAGACCTCCTCGCCCGGCCCGACGAAGAGGGTGCCGCGGTCCTGCAGGCTGAGCAGCGCGTAGCTGGCGCTGGATCCGCGGCGGTCGGCGACGAGGGAGCCGGTCGGCCGGGTGCGGAGGTCGCCCGCCCACGGCTCCCAGCGATCGAAGACGTGGTGGAGGATCCCGGAGCCGCGGGTCTCGGTGAGGAACTCGGTCCGCAGCCCGATCAGCCCCCGGGCCGGGATCAGGTAGTCCATCCGCACCCATCCGGTGGCGTGGTTGGTCATGTGGTCGAGACGCCCCTTGCGCCCGGCCAGGAGCTGGGTGACTACGCCGACGTGCTCCTCCGGGACGTCGATCGCCAGCCGCTCGACCGGCTCGTGGACCTTGCCGTCGATCTCGCGGGTGATCACCCGCGGCTGGCCGGCGGTCAGCTCGAAGCCTTCGCGCCGCATCATCTCCAGCAGCACGACCAGCTGCAGCTCGCCGCGGCCCTGCACCTCCCAGGCATCGGGGCGTTCGGTGTCGTTGACGCGGATCGAGACGTTGCCGACCAGCTCGGCGTCGAGCCGGGAGCGGATCTGGCGGGCGGTCAGCTTCTCGCCCTCGGTCCCTGCGAGCGGCGAGGTGTTGATCCCGACGACGATCGAGAGCGAGGGCTCATCGACGGTGATGATCGGCAGCGGGCGGGGGTCGTCGGGGTCGGCGAGCGTCTCCCCGATCGTCACCTCCGGCAGCCCGGCGACGGCGATGATCTCACCGGGCCCAGCTTCCTCGGCGGCCACCCGGTCGAGCGCATCGGTGACGTAGAGCTCGGTGATCGCGGCCCGCTCGATGCTGCCGTCGGCCCGGCACCAGGCGATCGGCTGCCCGCTTCGGACCGTCCCGTGGCGGACCCTGCAGAGGGCGAGGCGGCCGACATAGGGGTCGGCGTCGAGGTTGGTGACGTGGGCCTGGAAGGGATGGTCGGGGTCGTACTCGGGGGCCGGGATCTGGTCCAGCATCAGGTCGAGCAGAGGGGAGAGGTCGGTCCCCTCGACCCCCTCCTCGAGCGAGGCCCAGCCCGCCTTGGCGTTTGTGTAGACGATCGGGAAGTCGATCTGCTCGGAGTCGGCGTCGAGCTCGATGAACAGCTCGTAGACCTCGTCGACCACCTCCGCGATCCGGGCGTCGGGGCGGTCCACCTTGTTGACGACCAGGATCACCGGCAGCTTCGCCTCGAGCGCCTTGCGCAGGACGAAGCGGGTCTGTGGCAGGGGCCCCTCGGACGCGTCGACCAGCAGCAGCGCGCCGTCGACCATCGTCAGGCCGCGCTCGACCTCGCCGCCGAAGTCGGCGTGGCCGGGGGTGTCGACGATGTTCAGCTTCACACCGCTGTGGTTGATCGCGGTGTTCTTGGCGAGGATCGTGATCCCCTTCTCGCGCTCGAGGTCCATCGAGTCCATCACCCGCTCGGCGACGTCCTGGCCCTTGCGAAAGGCGCCGGTCTGCCACAGCATTGCGTCGACCAGCGTCGTCTTGCCGTGGTCGACGTGGGCGATGATCGCGATGTTCCTCAGGTCGTCTCTGGTCCTCATGGGCTACGCCAGGGTAGGAAAAGAAGAGGCCCGCCGGTGGCGGGCCTCGTCAGCGCGAAAACTCGGCGCGTTCTACGAGGTCTGCTGGACGCTCGCCGCGGCGGGGCCTTTCGGCCCTTCCTCGGACTCGTAGCTCACCTTGGCGCCCTCGGTCAGGGACTTGAAGCCCTCGCCGAGGATGGCGCTGTGATGGACGAATACGTCCTTGGAGCCGTCATCGGGCGTAATGAACCCGTAGCCCTTGTCGTCGCTGAACCACTTGACTGTTCCGGTTGGCATGCATTGCCTCCACTTCGTGTGCTGCGAACGCGGAGGATGCTGGTGAAGCAACGACGCGAGCGCTAGGCACAGCTTTTCTCCGGGTATCAACCCGGACTGGTGGCCGGACCGTAGCATGGTCGGGGGCGCGTTTGGCCGCCTCCGCATCCCACGCTTTCATTCAGGGTTCAAGCAGAGGTGGTGACAACCGATACCTTTGACCCTGTGACGTCGCCAGGGAAAGCGCGCCACCTGGGCGGGGCGCGGTCCTCGCTCGCCCTCGTTCTCGCAGCCTCGCTGCTGGCGCCTGCGATGGCCCACGCCGAACTTGGCCCCCCCGGCAACCCGGAGCTCTCTGCCCGCCTGTCCGACTTGGCGAAGCCATCCGTGCGCTCGGCGTCTCATCGGGCGCAGGCTGCGCGGCTCAGCCTGCCCCGAAACGGGCCCGGGAGCCTGATCCGCGGGGACGGCAACCGGGTCCTGGTCGAACGTGCGCTTCAACGCCGGCGTCGACGCCGCCGCCGGCGCCGACGAGCTCGAGAACGCCGGGGCCGAGGTCGTCCACGTCAGCGCCGCCTACCGGACGGTCGCCGCGCTCGCGCCGCCCGGCGGCCCTGCCCCAGACTGGCCGCCATCGCCGGGGTCGATGGCGTCACCGAGGTGCTCGCCCCGATCGTCTCGGCCAGCACCTGCGCCGGGCTGGTGACCTCGGAGGGGGACACCCAGCTCGCCGCCGCCTCCGCTCGCAACGGCTTCAACATCGAAGGGTCGGGGGTGACGGTCGGGATTCTCTCCGACTCGTTCGACACCAGCCCGTTCTGGTCCACGACGGCTGCGGATGACATCGCCAGCGGCGATCTGCCCGGGGCCGGGAACCCCTGCGACCGGACCGATGCAGTCGCCGTCCTCGAAGACTTCCTCGATCCGGAAGAACCGACCATCGACGAGGGGCGCGGGATGGCCCAGATAGTGCACGACCTCGCCCCCGCGGCCCCGCTCGCGTTCGCCACCGCATTTCCCAACGAATTCGCCTTCGCCGAAAACATCCGGAGGCTGGCCGCACCGCCGGGGTCGGGGGGCGCCGGCGCGGAAGTGCTGGTCGACGACATCGCCTACCTCGAAGAGCCGTTCTTCCAGGATGGCCCGATCGGAGTGGCGATCGACGACGTGACCTCCGCCGGGGCGGCGTACTTCTCCTCCGCCGGCAATGACAACCTGATCGACGAAGAAGGAAACGACATCGCCTCCTGGGAAGCGCCGGCATTCCGCGACACCAAATGCCCGCCGGAAGTGGAAGCGCTGGGACCGTTCGAAGAATGCCTCGACTTCGATCCCACTGAAGGCGGCGAGGATCCCACCTTCGGGATCACAGTTGAAGCCGAAGAAACCTTGAGTGTCGATCTGCAGTGGGCGGAACCTCGTTTCGGCGTCGAAGCCGATCTCGACGTCTTCCTCCTCGACGATGAAGACAAACCCGTGATCGTCGAAGAAGGAAGCGAAAAATTCCTCGTCGGAAGCGGCGACAACAACATCGCAGGGGGTTTCGAAAGCACCGAGAGGCCCGTCGAGTTCTTCGCTTGGGAAAACGAAAGCAGCGAAGACGAAGAAGTGCGGCTCGCGATCGACCGCTGCTTCGGGACCTGCAACCCCGGCGCCAACACGGCGGCGAAACCGCGGGTCAAGTTCGCGTTGGTGCAGAACGGCGGCGGCGTGGCCGGCGACCGAGTACCCGAAATCGGCCGAAGGGGACACGGTCGGCCCGACGGTCTTCGGCCACACCGGCAGCCCCGCCGCGGTCAGCGTCGGCGCGGTGCCGTTCAACGACAGTTCCGAAGTCGAGCCCTACTCCTCGCGCGGCCCGGTCACCCACTACTTCGGTCCCGCCAAGCGGCGCACGCCGCGCGCCGCTCGCCCGAACCGCTCGAAATCCCGAAGCCGGACCTTGTCGCGACCGACTGCGGCCTGACCACGTTCTTCGTCCCGACCGAGACCCCGGGCATCAATCGCTTCTGCGGCACCTCGGCCTCCGCGCCCCACGCCGCCGCGGTCGCGGCGCTGATGCGGGAGGCGAACCCGTCGATGTCCGTCGCGCAGATCCGGACCGCGCTCGCGGCGAGCGCGAGACCGGTCGGCGACCTTCGGGCCCGAGCGCGGTCGGCGCCGGCCTGGTCGACGCCTTCGACGCCGTCAGCCGGGTCGCGATGCCGCCGGAAGTGGAAATCACCGAACCGCCCGCGCCACTGAGCTCGAACCCCACCCCCCGGATCGGGTTCGCCGCCAGCCGGCCGGTGACCTTCTTCTGCACGATCGACGAAGGGGTGCCGATACCCTGCGCGTCGCCGTTCGTGCCGGCGATACCCCTCGAAGACGGGGAACACACCTTCACCGTCGGCGGCACCGATCTCGCCGGCCGCTCGGGGATCGAGCGAAGCCGAGATCTTCACGATCGACACCACGCCCCCTCGACCTTCTATCCGCAAGCATCCCAAGAAGGTGATCCGGACCGAGAAGGCGAGGGTCAAGGGCGACGTTCCGCTTCGGCTCCGACGAGCCCGGCTCGACCTTCGTCTGCCGGATCGACGGCGCCGCCTTTCGCGCCTGCACGGCGAAGTTCGTCCGCAAGTACAAGCGCGGCAAGCACAAGCTGCGGGTCAAGG
Source organism: uncultured Solirubrobacterales bacterium (assembly GCA_963816785.1). GTDB lineage: Bacteria > Actinomycetota > Thermoleophilia > Solirubrobacterales > 70-9 > VRUE01. The sequence goes on from CAWFLL010000002.1 coordinate 122,682, forward strand.
CCAGCGACGCGCTCGGCAACATCGACGCTCGCCCGGCCGTCTTCAGCTTCCGGGTCGAGAAGCCGAGGTAGCGCCGGCATCCGGCGCCTGGCGCCGGATGATCCGGTGCCCGGCGAAGCAGCAGCACCAGCAGCGCGGCGGCGGTGCCGAGCACGAGTCGGGTCGGTGAGGCTGAGGCCCTCGAGCTTGGTCCCGAAGTAGACCGCCAGCGCGGTGATCGGCAGATAGCCGATGGCGGTCGTCCAGATGAAGCGCCAGGTCGGCACCCGGGCAGCGCCGGCCGCGTAGGAGACGAGGCTGAAGGGGAGGATCGGGATCAGGCGCATTGCGAGCAGCAGGGTCGCGCCGCCGCGCTCGATCGTCGCCTCGACTCGCTCGAAGCGCTCCGTCCCGAACCAGCGGTCGAGCAGCGGCCGGGCCAGCGAGCGGCCGATCGCGAAGCAGATCAGCCCGGAGAGCAGCCAGCCGGTCATCACCAGTGCCAGCGCCGGGAAGAAGCCGTAGAGGAAACCGGCCGCCGCGTCGACGATCTCCGCCGGGTAGAAGACGAAGGAGTGCAGCAGCGCCAGGGCGAGGATCAGCAACGGCCCGCCGACGCCGAGGCTGTCGAGGCTCGCTGCGCACCTCGGCGGAGTCGCCGCGGACCGCCGCCGCGGCCGCTTCGCGCAGCGGCTCGATCGCCAGCACCAGCGCCGCCAGCAGGACGATCCCCGCCGAGCGTGGCGACGATCGCGGTCGGCGACGGTCTCGGCGTCTCCATCGGGGGCAGTATCGCGGGGCGCGTCGCTCTAGCCGCGCAGACGCTCGGCCAGCCCCGAGTGGCGGCCGCCGCCCTCGTCGCGGCGCACCGCCATCGCCAGCGCGCCGCGGTCGCCGACCAGCGACGCAGGTTCGGCGCGCGCGGGTGATCGCCGTGTAGACCAGCGGCCTGGTCAGCATCCGGGCGTGCGAGCGGTGACAGACGGCGACGACGATCGGGACCTCGCAGCCCTGCGCCTTGTGGACCGAGATCGCGTAGGCGAGCCGCAGCGTCGCGGTCTCCCCGTAGGGGATCTTCAGCGGGCCGTCGTCGGTGTCGACGACGATCTCTTCCTCCTCGGGGTCGTCGCTGCGCAGGAAGACGATCGAGCCGTTCATCAGCCCGAGGTCGTGCGAGTTGCGGGTCTGGATCAGGCGGTCGCCGACCCGGAAGCGGTCGTTGAGCGCGCGGCGGCCGTCGGGGTTGAGCTGCGCCTGGAGGCGCTCGTTGAGGGCGTCGATCCCGACCGCCCCCCTGTACATCGGGGCCAGCACCTGGACGTCGCGGATCGGGTCGACCCCGTAGCGGCCCGGGGCGCGCTCGGCGACGACCTCGACGACGGTGTCGAGCGCGCGCTCGGGGTCGGGTCGGTCGATGAAGAAGAAGTCGCGCTCCTGGCCCTCGCGCGGCTCGAGGTGAGGTGTCTCGCCCTGGTTGATCTCGTGGGCCGCGGTGGTGATCATCGAGCGCGCCGCCTGGCGGAAGATCTGGCTGAGCCGGACCACCGGGGCGATCCCGGCCTCGATCAGATCGTCGAACGGCCTTCCGGCCCCGATCGGCGGCAGCTGGTCGGCGTCGCCGACGAAGACGACGTGGGTCGACTCCGCGAGCCCGGCCAGCAGCACCTCCATCATCCGCAGGTTCAGCATCGAGGACTCGTCGACGACGACGAGGTCGGCCGGCAGCGGGCGCGCCGGCCCGTAGGCCGGCTCCCGGCCCGGTTGCCACTCCAGCAGCCGGTGGATCGTCGACGCCTCGTGCCCGGTCGCGTCCTCGAGGCGGCGGGCGGCGCGGCCGGTCGGCGCGCAGAGCGCGATCGAGGCGTTGGCCCGCTTCGCCTCGGCGACGATCGCCGCCGTGCAGACGGTCTTGCCGACCCCGGGCCCTCCGGTCAGGACCGTGATCCGCGAGGTGAAGGCGGCGCGCACGGCCGACCCACTGCTCCGGTGTCAGCCCGTCCTGCTCCGGGCGGCGGCGCCTCGGGGGGCTCGTGGTCGATCGTCGGCGGGGCGGAGGCGCGGGCGCGCATCGTCGCCGCCACCGCGACCTCGCTGGCGTGGGTGCGCTCGCGATAGGCGCGGTCCCTCGTCGAGCACCATCCCCCTGGCGGCGACCAGGACCTCGGGGTCGGGCGCCAGGCTCGATCAGCTTCGCGGTCCGCCCGACCAGCTCCTCGACCGGGAGGTGCGAGTGGCCCTGTGTCTCCGCCTCGGAGATCGCGTACACCGCGGCCGCCTGGGCGCGGCGGTCGGACTCGGGCGGGACGTCGCCGGCGAGGGCGATCCTGTCGGCGCGGGCGAAGCCGACGCCGTCGACCTCGGTCAGGCGGTAGGGGTCCTCGTGGAGGATCGCCATCGCCCGATCGCCGAAGCGCCGGTGGATCGGCGCCGCCAGGTGGGCGAGCCCGTGGGGGGCGAGTTCGACGTGGAGGTCGCGGATCGCCCGCGACGCGTGCCAGGAGTCGGCCGCCGCCGCGGCCTGCTTGGCGCTGACACCCCGCAGCGCGCCGAAGACGCCGGCCGGGTCGGCGGCGATCGCCCCCAGAACCCCCTCGCCGTGCTCGTCGACCAGCCGCTCGGCCCGGGTCGGCCCGATGTGGCGAAGCGTCGTCAGGTAGGCGACGCGGCCCTCGCGATCGGCCGGGTCGAGCGGCAGGGCGCCCCGCGGGCCTTCAGCTGCCGCCCGTATCGCGAGTGGGTCTGCCAGTCGCCGCTGACCTCGGCCCGTTCGCCGGCGTTGAGGTGGGCGACCGGACCGACCAGCGCGAAGCCCTCGCCGGAATCGGCGTCCTGCACCTCGAGCACCGCGTAGCCGTCGTCCTCGGCGCTGAAGATGACGCCGAGCACCTCGATCGTGCCGGTGAAGGCCGCCGCGTCGGCGTCGAAGAGGGTCGCTGCACCGAGTCCATCGCTCAAAGCTAGCGGCGCCCGGGGCGGCAGTCCGGCGCACTCCGCGGAAGTCGCGCTTCTGCGGCCGAGCCGGAGCAATCAGCATCAGGCTCGGCCGTCTCGTCTCGATGAGCTGGAACGTGAGCCCAGCTGTTCGGCCAGCTCAGCACCGGGACGCGGGGAAGCGTCTAAGTTGATGCTCCGACGTCACTTCCTTAGCCGAGAGGAGGCAACTGATGAAGAGAGTCCGCAGGAGGTCTGAGCTACGGAAACGTCGTCGCCACCCTGGCCCTGTTCCTGGCCCTGAGCGGCGGCGCCGTCTGGGCCGCGAACAAGATCACCACCAAGCAGATCGGCAAGGGCGCGGTCAAGAACAAGAACCTCGCCAAGAACGCGGTCAAGAACAAGAACCTGGCCAAGAACGCGGTGACCTCGCCGAAACTGGCGAAGAGCGCGGTCAAGAACGCCGACGTCGCCGACGGCGCGATCAATTTCGCGAAACTCGCGACCGGGTACGGACGTGATCGCAAGCGCGACAGGGGGCCCGATCCCGGCCAACCAGGACGGCTCCGCGAACGATTCCACTGAACCCGCCACTGAGCCGTGACGCCGGTCGCCGGCCAACCGCTGACCGTGAGCCTCGAGGCCCGTGGCACCCTGGCCCCGCCGGCACCAGTCACCTGTCAGGCCGCCATCCGATGCCGGTCGTCAACGGAAATCCCCTGCTGGTCGGCGAGTTGGCTGGTCGCTGCGTCGCCGGACAACCCACCCGAACCGCCGTTCCCCAACGGCATCCCGGTGAGCGGCCGCCAGCTTCCCGCTCGGGCTCAGCCAACCCGGGGTGCCGCAGAGCATCGGCCTGCAGCTGCTCGGCGACGACGAAGACTGCACCGCCGGGTCGAGGGTCGACCAGGTCGCGGTCGTCGTCACCCAGGCGAAGTGAGGTCGATCCGATGAGGAGAATCCGCTCAGGCCTCACCTACACGAACGTCGTCGCCACCGCTGGCCCTGTTCCTGGCCCTCAGCGGCGGCGCCGTCTACGCCGCCAACAAGGTCACCAGCAAGCAGATCGGCAAGGGCGCGGTCAAGAACAAGAACCTGGCCAAGAATGCGGTCAAGAACAAGAACCTGGCCAAGAACGCGGTGACCTCGCCGAAACTGGCGAAAGGGCGCGGTCAAGAACGCCGACGTCGCCGACGGGGCGATCAACTTCGCGAAACTCGCGCCGGGCACGGACGTGGTCGCAAGCGCGACGGCAGGCCCGATCCCGGCCAACCAGGAAGGCCCTGTCGCGTTCAATCCGCCGCTGACCGTGACGCCGGTCGCCGGCCAACTGCTGACGGTGCAGCCTCGAGTCGCGCGGGACGGTGGCCACCGAAGTGGCATGGGTCCGTGCGTGGTTCTCGTCCTCCCGCTCGTGAACGGAAACCCGATGATCATCGGCGAGCTTCTGGAGGTCGTCTCGCCAGGGGCCACACCCGGACCGCCGTTCAGCAGCGGCCTCCCGGTGGGCGCGGTCAGCTTTCCGCTCGGGCTCACCCAGCCCGGGGTGCCCCAGAGCATCAGCCTGAATCTCCGTCACGCTGGGGGGCTGTACCCCGGACTCGAGGGCGATCCAGGTCTCGGCCGTCGTCACCCAGGCGAAGTGAGCCTCGGGTGAGCGCTTAAAGAACGATCAATCAGCCTCTAATCCAGGCCTAATTCCCCTCCGGCGGAGATCTGTTCTAGTTGGGTCGTGAGGCGGTCAGCTCTCCTCGTGGTCGATCGTGTCGGTTTCCCTGGTCGTCACGGGTGTGACCTCCTGCGGTCTGCCGCCGACACGATCTCGGCGCTCGAACAGTGCTCGAAGAAATACGGCTGCAGCTTCACCGCCGGCAGCTACTGGATGTCGGCCGGGGAGTCGCCGCTGGTCGTGATGCCGCCGGTGCTCGACTTTCCCCACGATGTGACATCGCTCGACAAGGGCCTCGACGGCAGGCCTTTGTTCGAATCGGCCGAAGTCGGCGCCGGAAAATCCGCCGTCGTCAACGGCGCCGAGTACCTGGCGCCCGGCGCCTACCACTTCATCTGCTCGATCCACAACGACCCGCACGATCTACGGGACCCGGATGGAGGCCGATCTGATCGTGGTCGACAACGGGCTGCCGCCGAAACCGCGGCCGACGATGGAACTCAAGATGAGACACCAGTCGCTGGCGCAGGTGCTCGATCGGGGGGCCCTGTTCGTCGCGGCGCAGGGCCGACGAGCCCTCAGATCAGGCGAAGTTCATCGTCAGGGTCGGCAAGCGGACGCTGTCGATGATGAACGGGCATCAGCGGTCGGCCCCGGCGGGTTCCAGATGCTCGGCCTGAAGCTCGGCCCGATCGCCCACAGGGTGCTGGGCGGCCGCGATTCGGCGCTCGATCTCGGTGATCGGCGCGGCTCGCTTCGGGGAACCCGGCAATCCTGCGCCGCAGGCTGCACTGATCGCTCACCATTTGTCGCTCTCCTCGATCGCCCGTTCGTAGGCCTCCTCGGCGCCGACGAACGGGGCCAGCGTCATGTAGGTGGCCATCGGCGCCAGTTCGGGCATGCTTTCCGGGCCTTTGCTCTTGACCTGGTCGTGGATCAGCGCGTAGATCGCGCCGCCGATCGCCTCGGCCGCGATCGGCGGCGTGTCGGGCGAGAGCTCATAGCCGGGGACCAGCAGCGCCTCGAGGCCTTCCATCACCGTGTCGCGCGTCTGCAGCGCCCGCTTGCCGACCGTGTACATCTCGACCGCGCCGAGCTGGGTGTACTCGGGCTCTTCGATCCCGAACGCGAACATCGCCTCATAGGCCGCCCGCACCGACTCCTGCCAGCTCCGGGCGCGGCGGAAGGCGGGCAGGACCGCGGCCAGCATCTGCGCCGAGCCGCTGTCGAGGGCGGCGAGGAGCGCTTCTTCCTTGTTCGCGAAGTGGCCGTAGAAGACGCGGTGCGAGGTCCCGGCCCGGTCGACGACCTCGGCGACGGTCGTCGCCTTGTAGCCCTTCTCGGCGACCGTCGCCGCCAGCGCCCGCAGCACCCGCTCGGGCGGGTGGGCGACCGCCTGGCGCTCGGCGAACGTGCGCGGTTTCCTGCCCCGCCGGCGCGGCGCCTCGAGCGGGCCGGGGGGCGGGGGGTAGGAGAGCCCCCAGTTGGCGATGTCCTCGGCGATCCGCGGCAGCTGGTCGGCTTCCTCGCTGTAGAGGCGCTTCTCGATCACCTTCTGGAATCCGCCGAGCATCGCCCGGACCATCTGCGGCGGCATCGCTTCGCGGCCCCGGATCTGGTTCAGCTGGCTGACGCCGAATCGCTCGAAGGTGTCCAGCACCCGTTCGACCGCCGCTTCGCCCTCCGGGCCCGCGGCGTAGACCTCGATGAAGATCATCCGCGACGCGGCCGGCTGCCTCGCGACCAGGCCGAGGAACGCTTCGACGGCCTGCCGCACCCGGGCCTCGCCGGTCGGCGCGTCCTCGGCCCGCTCCATCAGCGCGATGGTCGGCTCGACCAGGGCGTCGACCGCCGCCAGTAGGCACTCCTTCTTATCCTCAAAGTGCTCGTAGAAGGCGGCGCGGGAGACGCCGGCCATCTTCACGAGGTCCGCGATCCGCGTCGCCTCGTAGCCCTTTTCCGAGCTAATGGAGACCATTGCGCCGAACAACCGCTCGCGCTGGCTGCGTCGCGAATCCTCGGGCACGTTTCCCCGGCCCGGGCGCATCTTCTTGGACCGGAGCTCGAGTGGAGTCCCCCCAGGGTGTCTGCACCATTCTGGCACCACCATAGCCGGGTACGCATACGTCACTCAAGCCCGCTCGCAGAGCCAATTTTTACGGTAGGACACCGACTCTATTCGGGGTTTAGATACTGCCTAGTTCCTAGAACTCCGGCTGAGTGTACCTCTGAGTTATTGGTCCGCTAAAGTTCTTATTGAAATGGTACCCGCAATGGCTTTTGCGTCAAAAGTGACACACCGGCGTTCCAAAGGCGGCGTCCCCGCACCGCGGATCACCAGGACTGATGCGAACTAGGAGCACGTTCCAGTGGATCTCGCATTCCTGCAGGGATTGCGGCTGCTTTGAGAACACCCTTGTTCTTCTTCCGGTACGTTCGAGACCTTTTTATTCCTCTCTGCTCCAAATCTCAGGCGCTGAAAGCCAGTTATAGAGCCAGAAACCGTGTCGGAGGGGAAGTCAGTGAAAAGATGGCCTTGACATGCCGGTCCGTTTGTGTTCTCATTACTCCCGCCCGAGGGGCAGCGCGTCCGCACCAGGAAGGCGCTCGTCCCGAGGGCGGGAGAGAAGTCAAATCGGCCGCCAGGCCCGGGCTAGGGAACCCGTACAGCGGGTCAGGGCAAAGGCAGGCGGCCATCGGATCCGGGGAGGGCATTGCAAGTGAATTCGCCGCAGGCACAGCCGACTCCGGCTTCGTCCAAGACACTGGACGCGGGCCGGAGTGGAGCGCAGGCAGGCACTCGCCGCCCCGCTCGCCTGCTCGTCGTATTGGTTGCAGTATTCGCGATGTCCCACGTCTTCGCCCCCGCCGCAAGCGCGGAGCGCAGCGTGCTCGGCGGTTTCCAGCTCGAATCTGCTTTTGCGCCGAACGGTAGCCTTCTCCTCTTCACCGGGACGCCGATCCCACTGGATCCCAATGGCGGCCTGCCGACCGCCGGTGACCTCTACGCGCCCGGCAGCCACTCGTGCGGCCTTGGGTGTGCCGGCATCTTCGGCGCCAGCAACTCCTTCTCCGGTGCATTCGGCCGACAATTCTCGGCGGACGGCGCTCACAAGCGCCTTTGGGGCAGTGACGCCGTCTTCGCCGGTCCGGGTGACGCCGATGAGACCCAGGCTGTCAGGGTCAGCGCCAGCGCCGGGACCTTCACCCTGAGCTTCGGTGGCGGAACAACTGCCGCGGTCGCCTACGACGCTGCGGCCGGCGTCGTGCAGACCCAGCTCAACAGCCTTGCCGCGATCAGCGTCGAAAGCGGCTCGGTCAGCGTCACCGGTGGCCCTGGCAACGCAGGCGGCACCAACCCTTACATCGTCACCTTCGACGGCGGTCCGCTCAAGGACACAGACCAGACTCAAATGACCGTGGACGGCTCATCGCTCGTCGGCAGCGCCAGCGTCTACACCACCAATCAGGGACACACCGGATTCGAGATTTGCAGCGCGGCTGAGGGGGACGCGTGCCAGCCCCCGAAAGACGAGGGCGTCGAGCCCCAGTTCAACATATCCAGGTCTGGTGAACGGCCGGGCGGCATCGGTGAATCAGCCCAGGAGCTTGCGCTCAACCAGACCACCGGCGACGTGTACATCTACACGGACATCCGGCGCATCAACCGCTACTCGGCGACCGGCCAATTCCTCAGCTCCTTCGGCCTCGACACGGTCCGGCAGGGGCCCAGCGACAGCAACGTAGACGAGGTCCAAAAACTGACCGTGACTGCCATATCCGGCGCCTTCACCCTCAGCATCTTCGTCGCCAACGAAGGTACCGAGACGACGCCGGCGATCCCCTTCAACGCGACCGCTGCTCAAATCGAAACGGCGCTCGAGACCCTGCCGCAGCTCAAAAACTACGGCGGCTCGGTCACGGTCACCGGGTTGAATCCCTACGAAATTACGTTCGACGGCGCATCTGGGGGAGACACGTTCCGCGAAATAGAAGTGTCGCCGGTGTCTGCGGGCACCGTCTCCACCCTCCAGGATGGTGGGGCGCCTGAGGTCTGCGCACCTAAGGATCAGTGCAAACAGGGTGAGACCTCCAGCTCATTTGATGCGGGTGGCGACTTCCAGGCCGACGCGATCACCGACCGCTTCGGTGGCGACATGACGGTGGCACCGGAGGGGGCACCCAACGAAGGAAACGTCCTCATCAGCAGCGGGCCGGACGTCAGCGAATTCACCGCCAACGGAGAGTTCGTCGGCTCTTTCGGCTGGGACGTCGTTAAGTCTGGGCCGGGTGAGGTGGCGGCCCCCGATGAGGAACAGCAGGCCACCGTAACTGCCGACGGCGGCACCTTCCGGCTCGGGCTCACGAGTTTCAACATGACCGGTCCGATCCCGTACAACGCCACCCCTGCGGAAGTCAAGACCGCGCTCGAGGCGCTCTCCAATATCGGTGGCGTCGGTGGCACGGTGAGCGTGAGCGGAGGTCCCGGCGACCTGACCGGCTCGAGTCCGTACGTCATCACCTTCGGTGGCTCGCTTGCCGGCGACGACATCCCTCAGATGGCCTCGAACGCCTCGGGATTGACGATCACGAGTGGCACAAAATCGGTCGTCGTCACGACTCCGACCGGCGGCGGCGCCTTCGAGGTCTGCAAGGCCGCGAATGGAGACATCTGCGCTGGGGGTACCCAGGGATCCGGTTTGGGACAGTTCGCCGCCTCGGACGTCACCGCCCTCACCGTGAGTCCCGACGGTGTGATCTACGCGCTTGAGTCCGAAGGGAACCGCCGCGTCCAGCAGTTCAACCCCGATGGTGGAGGGGGGCTGATCCCCTCGCTCTTCGGGGTTGAGGAGGAACAGAAGGTGACCGTCAACGCGAGTGCGGGTCAGTTCCGACTCAGCCTCGGGGGCGATCCCGACGGCACTACGGGAACGGGCGATGTGACCAACGGGTCGAAAATCATCACAAATGTGAACACCTCGACTGGGGAGTTCAAGGTTGGCATGCCGCTTGACAGTTTCTATTTCTACGATACGACGATCATTAAAGCTGTCGGGGCGAATACGCTCACGGTCTCCGCTGGGGCCCTCAGCACTCAGAACAACGCCAGTCTCACATCCTACCTTCCCTATACCACACCCAACCTACCGTTCAATGCGTCGTCAAGCGGGCCCGGATCGGTTGAAGAAGCGCTTAACAACCTACCCGCGGTCGGCGGCGAAGGCAGCTCCGTAACGGTCACAGGCGGCCCAGGGGACGCAGGCGGCACGAACCCGTACGTGATCACCTTCAGTGGTCCCGTGCCCCACACCGATTTCCCCAACGCCACCGGCTTGCAGGGGACCACTCCTCTCAGCGGCGGAACCGGCCCCGGCGCGAATCAGGCCCCGGTAGAGATCCTCAGAGACGGCGGGCCGAATGGGCGGACGGACCAGGACGACCCCGGGAGCATCGGCGTACTGCCGAACGGCAATGTCCTCGTCTCCAAGAGCTTTCCACCCATGGCGGCGAGATGCCCTGACGGTTTCCCGTTCGAATACTCCATCGCGATCAATCGCTTCCAGGAGTTCACTTCCGACGGCGGAACCCTGGTCGACACGAGCCCACCGTGCAACATCGAACCGGACTTCCTCTTCGAAGAGGCAAGGCCCGACCAGCCCTTCCTGGAAGGGACGGCCCAGGCTGCATCCGGCGTCGTGGGGTCCATCGACCCCGCAACCAGCGAGATCTTCAGCTTTACCCGAGTCTGGGGGGAGGTCGGCACCGAGCCTGAATTGACCGTGAACCCCGTCAGTGGTGTAACCAACTCCGGCGCCACCATCTCCGGGGCAGTCGACCCCAACGGCCCAGGCCTGATCGATCATGTGAACCCCTCCGTGACCAGGTACGCAGTCGACTACCGCGAGGTCGGCGATGCCAGCTGGACGCGCTACATCACCCGAGTTCCGGTGGGTAGCGGCGATTCGCCGGTCGGATTCAGCGTGGGACTCAGCGGCCTCGAACCGAAAACCGAATACGAAGCCAGGGTGCTGGCCGTAAAGCCGTACGGCTTCTCGCCGCTCTCGCAGACGACCGCGCCATTCACGACGCTGGCCGGGAAACCGAAAATCGACTCTCCGTACTCGAGGAACGTCACGGCATCTTCGGCCGACCTGTACGCCGCCGTCAATCCCTCGGGAGCCGAGACGACCTACCACTTTGAGTATGGGCCCACGCTCAGTTACGGCATAGCCAGTCCGCCTCTGAGTGTGGGCGAAGGGGCGACACCCGTGCCGGTGCAGGCACACATCGAAGGGCTCGAATCGATCGTCTACCACTTCCGAGTCGTCGCCGAAAACTCCGAGGGGACGACCGTGAGCCCCGACCAGACCTTCAACTTCTACCCTGAGTCTTGCCCGAACGCGGCCGCCCGCGAGCAGACCGGGGCGACGCGGCTCCCCGACTGTCGTGCATACGAGCTCGTGTCCCCGGAGAGGATGGGCACGATCAGCCTCGTGGCGTCCGGGCCGCCCTCGAGCTACGCGTCCAATCCGACGCGCTTCGCCTACCAGGGGGTTCTGGGAACCCTGCCAGGCCCATGGAACCCACCGAACACGCTGTTTACGGCCGACACATATGTCGCGACGCGCACGGCGTCCGGGTGGGAAAATCGCTACGTCGGCGTCCAGGCAGACGACCTCGGGAGCGGGCAGACATCGGTCACCGGGGACCGAGAACTGGATACGTTCCTTCAGCAGTCCCTGAGCACCGACAAGACCGGGCCCTCCTCCGCCCCCTACGTCTTCGATGCCGAGGGGAACAAGCGGGGTCGCCTCCCGTCCAACTTGGCGGAAATCCCGGGTGGGGACGTACCCAACGATGAGGGCGGCTTTTACGGACAACAGCTGCTCTCCGGCGACGGGAACCACTTCTTCTACAGCACGGTCAATGTTCCGATGGCACCTGGCGGATTGACCGTGGGCGTCGGCTCTGTCTACCACAACGACATCGTCACAGAAACGGTGGAGATCGTCTCGAAAACCGAGTCTGGCGCTGACCTCCCGCCCGCACCGGGGGCCGCCAATATAGGTCACTTCCTGCTCATTCCGGGGGCGTCGCTGGATGGCTCCCACGTTCTCATCGCCGCTCCATCCAACTGCGAGACGATCACCCCGGTGACCGTTCCGTGCGACCTCAAACCGGCGGTCCTCTACATGAATGTTGACGGCACGACCTCCTATGACGTCACGGAAGGCCAGCCCGTCAACTACGAGGGGATGACCGACGACGGTTCAAAGGTCTTCTTCACCTCCGCTGCTCAGATGACTCCGGATGACGAAGACACGAGCATCGACCTCTACATGTGGAGCGAGGACAGCGACTCTCTGACCCGAATCTCGGCAGCTGGGGATCCGGTTGGTAACACCGACGGCTGTAACACGGCGTGGACATCAGACTGTGATGTGGAAGCCGTTCATGGTGTCCTCACCGACAATTTCTTCAGCCTGACAGGCTCGACCGACAACATCGTCTCGGCCGCGAACGGCACCGTGTACTTCTTCTCGCCGGAGCAGTTGGTCGGCTCGGAAGGTTTCCCTGGTAGACGCAATCTCTACGCCTATCGCAATGGGGCGTTGGACTTCGTCGCATCGCTTGAACCGGAGAATCCGATCACTCGCATTCAGGTTTCTCCGGACGGAGGCTTCGCCGCCTTCATCACCAGGAGCAGGCTTACCAGCTACGACAACACCGGCCCGGGCAACGCGTGTGTCGAAATTTCCTTCGGCAACCCGAGCAGCCCCCAATGTCGGGAGATGTATCTCTATGACGCGGAATCCAATGATCTGGTCTGCGCTTCCTGTGAGCCGACGGGCGCCCCTCCCGCCCACAATGTGGAAGCGAGCAAGAACGGGATTTTCATGACAGACGATGGACGGGTCTTCTTCACCACGAAAGATCCGTTGGTCGAGGCCGATACCGACGGGCTCACCGATGTCTACGAGTACGCCCAGAGCCGTCCTCAGCTGATCACGACGGGTACCGCATCGCGTGAACAGGCATCCGAAGGCCTGGGCGCGCTCGGCTCCGGCCTCGTGGGGGTCACCCCAACTGGCACCGACGTCTTTGTCGCGACCCTCGAGACGCTTGTCCCGCAGGACGAGAACGGTCCATTCCTCAAGTTCTACGACGCCCGCGTTAACGGGGGCTTCCCGATCTCTGCAGAGGTTGAGCCCTGCGCCGCAGCCGACGAGTGCCATGGTCCGGCGAGCCCAGCCACGACACCCCCGAGGATCGGCAGCACGGCCGATCTGGGCAGCTCGGGCAATCAATCGCCGACGTCCAATCGCAGGACCGTAAGGAAACGCTGCGCCAGGCGCGCTGGCAAAGCCAGGGGAGCGAGGAAAGCCACGAAAGCCAGGCGATGCGTCCGCAGGCGACATGCCGGCTTCAAGAGGAGGGCAGGCCGGTGAGATCCGTGATTCGTGACAGCATCCTTTGGCGGCGCGCTCGCAGCGTTGGCGGTGCTCACCATAGTCTGCATCGCCCAGGTCGAGAGGGCCGAAGCCAAAGCCCCGGTCTACTCGTTCGAGACCACGCCCACGAGCACCCAGGCGGGCGGTCACGGCGATCTACTCGTGTCCATCGGGTTCCGTCCCGATCTCTCACCGGACGTCCCGTGTGACTGCAACGTACCCAAAGACATCACGGTCAACCTGCCGCCGGGTTTCTTCGGCATCCCGCAACAGATTCCGCGCTGCACACTCTCCGAGTTCTCGATCGGTGAGTGTCCGGTCGAGAGCCAGGTCGGGGTCGCCTTTCTGGTCGGGACCTCGCTGGCGATATTCAACATGGTGCCACGCTCCGACCAGGCTGCATTGCTCGCCACCGAGACGCCATTGGTCGGCGCAAGGCCGATCTACACCAGCTTCACCGTTCGCACCGAGAGTGACTTCGGTCTTGAGTCGAAGAGTTTCGGCATCCCGAGAGTTATATCGATCGAAAATCTTCGCTTCCTTTTCTGGGGCGTTCCCGGGGACCCGTTCCACGACGCGCTCCGATTCCCGATGGGTGGCTGGGGCGACGCCGTTCCCGACTTCGCGCAGAGTGCTCGAGGTCAGTTCGGCTGCTTTTTCCGGGACACCACTACGCAACTTGTAGAAGGGATAAATCCTCTGCGTGAGCCGGACGGCATTTGCGCCGACATTGGCACCGATGGCGTTCAGCCGGCGGTGACACCGTACAACGAGACCGTCGAACCGTTCCTTGACTTCCCGACCAGATGTTCGGGACCGCTACAGAGCAAACTCGATGTGCTCGCATATGATCTCGAATCAGATCAGGCAACGTCGCCCTTTGCCGCGATCTCGGGCTGTGATGTTCTCAGCTTCGACCCGAGCCTCGCCGCGAAGCCGACCACGACCGAAGCGGACTCGCCCTCCGGCCTTGACGTTGACTTGAGGGTGCCCGAGCCCACCAGCCCCTACGCGCCCTCGCCCTCGCAGATCCGCGCCACGGCGGTGACCCTGCCCGAGGGTTTCACGATCAACTCGAATGCAGCGGACGGGAAGCTCTCCTGCACGGATGAGCAGGCGCGGTTCAGCACCCGCGAGCAGGCCCGCTGCCCGGAGCACTCGAAGATCGGCAGCCTGGAGATTCACAGTTCCGCCCTGCCAGCAATCCTTCCGGGCGCGATCTACCTCGGTGAGCCGCTGCCCGGTAACCGCTACCGCGTATTCCTGACAGCCGACGGCTTTTCTCTCCACATCAAGTTGGCTGGATACGCGATACCTGACCCCTCTACCGGTCAGGTCACGATCAGATTCGACGAACTTCCTCAGGCACCGTTCCAGCGGTTCAAGCTTCACATCTTTGGTGGCGAGAGGGGCCTCCTCACGACCCCGACGCAGTGTGGGACCTACCCGGTTAACACTGCCTTCGTGCCCTGGAACGACGAGGTACCTGATCAAAGCTCAACCCAATTCTTCACGATCGACTCTGGACCCGACGGCTCATCCTGTCCCCCACCCGTCAGGCCATTCGACCCAACACTGGATGCAGGCGTCACCGACAACACCGGGGGACACCACACTGAGTTTGTCTTCGACCTTACCCGCCATGACGGTGACCAGAACCTGAGTGCGCTCAACGTCTCGACACCACCTGGTTTCTCGGCGGTCCTCGCAAGCATCCCCTATTGCCCAGATGCGTCTTTGACGGCGCTTGCACAGAGCTCCTACCTCGGCGCGACAGAGCTGACCGCTCCTACTTGTGCCGCCAGTCAGGTTGGCACGGCTGTCGCCTCGGCAGGGTCGGGGTCCCGGCCGGTATCGCTATCGGGCAAGGTGTACCTCGCCGGCCCTTACAAGGGCGCTCCGCTGAGCCTCGCCGTCGTCACCCCTGCTGTTTCCGGCCCTTATGACCTAGGGAACGTCGTGGTGCACGTCGCTGTCAAGGTCGATCCGACCAGCGCCCAGGTCAGCGCGGTCTCCGATCCCCTGCCACAAATCCTCGAAGGCATTCCGCTGCGCTTACGCCGGGTCCTGGTAGTGCTCGACCGCAAGAATTTCGTCCTCAACCCGACGGACTGTTCGCGCTTCGCAGTCGACGCGAGCGTCATGGGGGACGAGGGTTTTCAGAGCAACCTGTCGATCCCCTTCCAGGTTGCCAACTGCCGAAGTCTCGACTTTGCGCCCGGACTTAGGCTTGAGCTACGCGGCTCCACCAAGCGGCGTGGCCATCCAGCGATCCATGCCGTTCTGAAGGCCAGCGCTAGGGAAGCCAACATCAGCAAGGTCAAGGTAACGCTTCCCAAGGGCGAGCTGCTTGACAACTCCCACATCGAAACGGTCTGCACCAGGGTCGACTTCACAGCGGAAACCTGTCCAGCGGGATCGAGGATTGGGCGCGCGGAAGCGATCACTCCGCTTCTCGAGCGACCGCTCGAGGGCTCGGCATACTTGCGCTCGTCCTCCAACAGGCTGCCGGACCTGGTAGTGGACCTGAAGGGCCAGGTCGACGTAGAGCTCTCTGGTCGTATCGACAGCGTTAACGGGCGTCTCCGAACCAATTTTGAGTCAGTACCCGACGTGCCTGTCTCGAAGTTTGTCTTGGACTTGGTCGGTGGTAGCAAGGGACTGCTGGAGAACAGCCAGGACCTCTGCCGCTCGCCGAAGAGCGCCTCGGCGAAGTTCTTCGGGCAGAACGGCATGCGCGCCAACCGCCGAACGAAGCTGCAGACCTCCTGTGGCAAGACTCGTAAGAAGCGCGGAGCCTCGGTCGCCTCGACCAGGAAGGCGGGCTAGGTCATGGGCACGACGAGAACCAGCAAGAGGGAGCAGAAGAGCACCATGTGGACACGTCGAAACCTTGGCCTTCTGACGCCTCTCTTCGCCGCGGCGTTGCTCTTCGCCGCTTTCACAGCGAGTCCCGCACAGGCAGTTCTCGTCCCTAACTTCAGCTTCGGCGGAGGCGGTGGGGATGGCGGCAAACTCAGTGAGCCTGCCGCAATTGCAATCAACTACACCACGGGCGATGTATATGTAGCCGAGCGGGGTAACGACCGAGTGTCACAGTTTACCGCCACCGGCGAATTCGTTCGCGCATGGGGCCTCGATGTGGTCGAGTCCGGTAAGCCCAATGACAATGGGGACGTCTTCGAGGTCTGCGACACGACGACCGGGAACGTGCCGGTGGACTGCAAAGCAGGCACCGCCAGCTTCCAATCAGGAACCTTCGACTATCCGATTGGAATTGCGATCGACAACTCCACAGGCCCTGCGGCAGGCAGCGTATATGTACAGGACACCCACAATCGCCGCATCCAACGGTTCACCGCCGATGGCGAATTCGTCTTGATGTGGGGCAAGGAAGTCAATTCGACCTCTGGTGGCGACATATGTCCTCGCCCCGGCAACCCGGGCGATACATGCCAGAAAGGAGCCGGGTCGTCCGATTTGACTGGATACAACCCAGGGGTGGCCAGCGAAGGCGGTTGGGATGCTTTCGGAGTGTTTGCCAGCCAGGTCGCGGTCGACGAGGCAGGCCGCATCTACACCAGTTCCGGCCGCGAAGACGACTCTCGTGTGGTCCAATTCAATTCCTCAGGAAACGTCCTCGGCTACATCCATGAAAAACCGGGAGCGGATCCGGAAGCATTTACGCTGCCGAACGCGCTCACAACAGACTTCGGTGGTCACATCTATGTCAGCGAGGGTTCGATCTTCGGAGTTCCGTTTCAGAAGTTTCCGACTACCGATTTCAATCCGACAGGAATTACCAGCGGCTCTGACGTGAACTTCCCGTATTACGGCGAAAACCCGAATCGGTTCGCTGCCGATCCTGTCACTCACAATCTCTTCATTGCCGATTCGAACTTCCTCAGTCCGTGTCAGACCGTCGTCGGCAATGCTCAGGACCACGTTGTTGAGTATTCGCCCAGCGGAGAGCTCGCCGATTGCTCCCCCCCGACGACAGTCGGGATGGACTTCATGAATGGGGCCATCAACGGGATGGCGGTTTCCCCGGGTCACAAACTCTACATGGCAGTGGACGAGGGGAACTTCAATAGTCCCGAGCCGGAAATCCGAGTCTTCGACACACCCCTGGCGTCTCCGCCTACTGTGGACTCCGAAGCGGCCAGTAACATCACGACAAACAGCGTACAGTTCAGGGCTCGGGTAACCGCCAATCTCGCAAGCACGAGCTATCATGTCGAGTACGGCACCAACCCATGCTCTGAAGTGCCGAATCAGTGTCAGCAAACGACGGATCTACCCGCTGGCGCGAGTCTGATTCCTCAGGACCGGAGCGTCCAGGTCAACGCGCTGCAACCGGCGACTTCCTACTACTACCGGTTCGTCGTCACCAATAGCGAGGGTTCAGACGCCGGGCCGGACAAACGCTTCACCACCTTTGCGGAGCAGGTGTTCGACGCGTCGTGTCCAAATAATCTCGCCCGCCAGCAGACAGGGTCTGGCTTTCTCCTTGATTGCCGGGCCTATGAGCTGGTCTCAGCCGAAAACCAAGGCGGCTATGACGTCGAGTCCAATCTGGTGACAGGACAGACTCCGTTCGATGGTTTCCCCGAGGCTTCGGACAAAGCGCTCTACGCCATCCACAACGGTGGCATACCCGGCACGGGCAACCCGACCAACCGCGGCCCCGATCCATATGTGACGGCCCGCGATCAGAAAAACAAACGCTGGAGCACCGAGTACGTCGGCATACCGGCTGACGCACCATCCCTGGAACCGTTTTCCTCGACCGTGGCAGGGGCTGACTCCGCCCTCGGAAACTTCGCCTTCGGGGGAGATGACATCTGCGACCCTTGCTTCGGGGACGGCAGCTCCGGCATGCCTGTGCGTCAAGCTGACCATTCCCTCACCCAGGGCATGGTCGGCTCGATACCGGTTTCCGATCCCGAGCCCTTCGGTGAGGTTCGCAGGCACCTCTCCGGCGACGGTAGTCACTTCATCTTCGCCTCAGAGCAGCAGTTCGAGCCAGAGGGCAATCCCGACAACGGGAACGTCACGATTTATGACCGTGATATGAAGGAAAATACGACTCAGGTGGTTTCGACTGTCCCCGACGGCTCAACGATCGAAAGCGGCTCCGACGTAGTAGCCCTCGACGTCTCCGCGGACGGCTCGCGAATCCTCATCGGCGACCGGGTCTCGACCGATTCCGAGGGCAACGACTACTTCGACCTCTACATGCACGTGGGCACTTCGGCGAACTCGATCGAGGTTGCGAACACTCTCAACGGCGTCCTCTACGGCGGCATGAGCTCCGACGGATCCCAGGTGATCTTCACGACTCGCGATCAGCTTGCCGACGACACCGACGGCAGCATCGACCTATTCCGGGCCTCCGTCGAAGGGGGAGCAACCATAGAGCGAATCTCATCCGGCGTAGGGGGCGCCGGAGACACGGACGACTGCGACCCCGCCGCAAACACCTTTAATCCCTCTGATTGGAACACGATCCCCGGCGGGCCGACAGATTGCTCGGTCGCGCCGATCGGCGGCGGAGGCGGCGTCGCCAGGGACAGCGGCAGCGTCTACTTCCTCTCACCCGAGCAGCTTGCCGGCCCCTCCGCCGGTGTCGACGGAGCCCCGAATCTCTACGTCGACCACCCAGGAGCGGATCCACAATTCGTCACCACCCTGGAGTCCACCGCCAACTCGCCCTTCAAACCTGCGACTCCCCTGTTCCAGCGCTTCATCGGTTCCTTCTCGAGGCCGGTCGGCGCGGCTGTCGACAGGCAGGACGGCAGCATGTACGTTTACGACATTGACAATGCCTTTCTCAGCCCGGATGCACTGGTACAGAAGTTCGATGCTGAAGGTAACCCGGACAACGGCTTCGGCTCGGAAAGCAAACTGGCAGGACTCACCGCGGCTGGAGACTTGTCTGAACTTGGCAGTCCAGTTGGAGCTCCGCTCGGGATTGCAGTCGACAACAACCCTGCAAGCCCCAACTATCGTGACCTGTACGTCCTGGACTTCCCGGAATTTGCCGGCGCGCTGAAACGATATGACTCGTCCGGGAATCTTGAGATGACCGTGCCTGTCGGTGGCTTCTTTGAACTGCCGTCCGGCGTCGGGGTCGATCCGACCAACGGTCACGTCTATGTATCTGTGAGGCCACTATTCGGTGCGGGATCCACCATCTACGTGTTCGATGCAAACGGCGCTCCAGTGGCACCCGTCTCTTTCGCTGTGTCCGGAGGCGGCTTTGGAGTCGCGGCCGATTCTAACGGCAAGGTCTATGTCGCCAACGGCAGCAACGCGGAAATCTACGATGGATCGGATGGCTCTTCGCTCGGCACGTTGGACCCGGAACCTTCCTACGGTGTGGCAGTCGACCCGGGAGCGTTCGGCAACCCCTCGGACGACCTCATCTATGTCGACGGCGGGAATGAGGTGAGGCTGTTCGATTCCGCTGGCAACTCAGTGGGAGGCCCGCTGGGTTCGGGGATCGTCTCGGAATCCGTCAGTCTTGGTGCCGATGGGGGCAAGGTGGTCCTTTCCAATTTCGGCGCCGGAAACGCTGCGGTCTTTGTGTCGGAAATCCCATCGGACCGTGGATACGACAGTCAGCTTGTGATCGAAAGCGTACGCGCCCCGGCAACCCACCGCTCTGATTTGTTCCAAACGAACTCAAGCGGCGCGCATGCCGTCTTCTCGACGATATTACCGTTGACAGGATTCGACAGCGGTGGGAAGTACGAGTTGATCCGCTACGACGCCACGGCCCAACATTTCGACTGCACGTCGTGCAGCCCGACTGGTCTACCACCGTCGAGCGATGCGACATTGGCGTCGGACGGCCTGAGCATCACGGACGACGGTCGGATCTTCTTCAATACACCGGAGGCGCTCACTCTACGCGACACCAACAACCAGCTCGATGCGTATGAGTGGGCCCCCGAGCGTTCCCAGACCGCCGTCGGCAGCTGCCACAGGCCGGGCGGATGCCTCGAACTGATCTCCAGCGGCAAGGCCAGATCGGCTTCTGGGCTGCTGTCGGTGAGCGCTGATGGCCTCAACGCTTTCTTCTTCACGCGCGAGACGCTTGCGGACAATGACGACAACGGCAACCAGATGAAGCTATACACCGCCCGCGAAGGCGGAGGTTTCTTCGCCGTGCCGCCCCAACCGTCCTGTGCCGCCTCTGATGAGTGCCACGGGCCTAGCAGCCCAACAGCGCCGCCAATTTCGCTTGGCACGCTGAAGGGCACCGGCGGGAATGCGAAGTCCGCGCCGAAGTGCGACGCAGACGACCTAGCGCGGCGCGCCACGCGTTTCTCCCATCAGGTCAAGAACCTGCGTGAGCGCGCCGCCGGTGCGTCGGGCAAGAGCGCCGTGAAGCTGCGCAAGAAGGTTCGTAGGCAGGCCAAAGCGGCAAGGCGCGCTGCAGATGCGGCGAAACGATGCCGCGGTCGGATCGAGAGTGGGCCGTGAGGAGCTCGGGAATGAGTGAGCGCACACCGAAAGATGGAGACGGAGCCGATGAGGACGCAGCCGACCGAGGTCGCCATCGCAGCCACGTTGCGCAACCGCGTAACGGCTGCCATTGTCGCAGCATGCTGCCTTCTGGCGATGGGTGTACTGGCCGCTCCGGCGTCGGCGAGTCAGACGATCACGGCTTTCCAAGTCACGACGACGACGACTCAGGCTGGTGGACACCCGGACCTTGGAATGTCCTTTGAGCTGGCCGCTCCAGGTGCACCGGAGGCAGCACGTAGTGTCAGCGTCAACACGCCAGAGGGGGTCTTCGGAAACCCGAGAGCGATCAGCCGCTGCAGTTCGATCGATTTCGCCTTCACGCAGTGTCCGTCGAGCTCCCAAGCCGGCATCATCACCGTCTATGCGAACTACGAAGGCGATCCCAGCAAACTGCTCGGCACTGCGCCGATCTATGCCCGGGAGACGGTCGGTGATGAAACGGCGCTGTTCTCGTTCATTGCACCGACCCTAAATGTCCCGGTCTCGATCCCCGTGGCGGTCCGCACTGCTTCCGACTACGGCCTTCGATTTACCGTGAGCGAGCTCACGCAGTTGGCGCCGCTGGCAGCTGCGGATCTCGCCTTCTGGGGCTTCCCTGCCGAATCCACCCACGACGCCCAGCGCTTCCCGAAGGGCTCGCCCGGCAACCCGGCCGGCTGCCCCGGCCTGGCAGACACGACATGTATCCCCAAACCGGTCGAAGCAGGCATCACTGTGCAGCCGATGATCAACAACCCGTCGATCTGCACAGAAGACCTGCTGGCCGTTTCGATCGAAGTCAGGACCTATCAGGATCCGGGCGACCCGAGCACGGCGTCGTCGACTTATCCGGCTTCGACCGGCTGTTACAAAATGACCTTCAAACCGGTCCTGCTGGCGACTCCCACCACCAAAGAGGCCGACTCGCCGGCCGGGCTTGACGTGGTGATGCAGGCTCCGCAGCCTCTGGGCAAATCGACTACGCCATCGCCGATTAAGACGGCGGTCCTCACCCTTCCCGACGGCCTCACCGTCAATCCCGACGCCGCAGACGGCCAGACCGCGTGCCCCGATGCACTTGCCAACTTTGGCTCAGAGGCTCCGGCAGAATGTCCAGACAACGCGAAGATCGGAACATTCGAGGTGGGCTCGTCAGCCTTGGACGGACCGCTCGAGGGCTCGATCTACATCGGCGAGCCTAAGCCGGGCAACCAGTACAGGTTGTTCCTGGTCGCCAGCGGATTCGGGATCAATGCGAAGGTCGAAGGCTCGGTGCGACCCGATCCGGAAACCGGTCGCGTGACGTTCTTCATCGAAGACCTGCCCCAGGTTCCGTTCGACGAATTCGACATCCACCTTTTCGCCTCCGACCGCGGCCTGATGGCCACACCTACGCATTGCTCGGTCTACCCAGTGGTCGCTCGATTCTTCCCGTGGAACGACAAGCTGCCGGATCAGAGCTCGAATCAGATCTTCTCCATAGAGTCGGGGCCGCAGCGGATCGCCCTGCCCTGGGCCGATCCGTCCTTTCAACCCCCGCCTCGACGCAGGTACCACCAATCCGACGGCGGGGGGGTTCTCGGACTTCTCCCTACAGCTGGATCGAGATGACGGCGACCAATTCCTGGGCGATCTCAACTTCACCATGCCACTCGGCTTCACCGGCTCGCTCAGGGGCATCTCGTACTGCCCAGAGGCGGCATTGTCGCAAGCGGCCAGAAACCCTGGCCGTATCGAGCAGGCAGCTCCCTCGTGTCCACCATCCAGCCAGATCGGAACCACGAACGTGGCGGCCGGCCCCGGTGGCTACCCGTTCAACGTCGTGGGTCGGATCTATCTATCTGGCCCGCTCAAAGGCGCTCCTCTGTCCCTGGCTGCGATCACTCCCGCCTTGGCGGGACCCTATGACTACGGAACTCAGGTCGTACGGGTAGGGGTCCATGTCGACCCCCGTACAGCCCAGGTCAGCGCCCTCTCAGACACCGTGCCGCAGATCATCGGCGGAGTGCCGCTCGAGATTGCGCACGATTCGGGTGCACCTCAACCGCCCCAACTTCTTGATCAACCCGACGAATTGCAGCAACTTCGCAATCCACTCGGAGGGAGTTGGGGATCAGGGGACCGCGACCAGCTTCGATTCTCCCTTCACATGCGGTCAATTGCGTCGCCCTTGGCTTCAAGCCTCGTATGTCAATCAAGCAACTTGGCAAGCGCAGTCAGACCCAGCGCACGAAGAACCCGAAATTGCGGTTCGATCTGTTTACGCGCCAAGGAGACGCCAACATCAGCTCGGTCTCGGTGACCTTGCCGAAAGCCTTTGCGATCGACCAGCGCCATCTCGGCAACATCTGCTCGAAGGCTCAGCTCGAGGCAGAACGCTGCGCCGGGCGCCAGGCGATCGGAAACGTCAAAGTCTGGACACCACTGCTCGATGAGCCGTTGTCCGGTCCCGCCTACGCCGTATCGGGGTTCGGGAAACTCCCCCGCGTCGCCTTCATCCTCGCGGGCCAGGTGACGGTCATTCCGCAGGCCGAATCCTCATCGGTCAAAGGTGGCATTCTGCGCACGGTCGTTCCGGTCGTCCCGGACGCCCCGATCGGCCACTTCCGCCTCGATCTCTTTGGAGGTAAACAGGGCTACTTGGTCAACACGCGCTCGCTCTGCAGCTCTCCGACTAGGGTCACGGTCCAATACGACGCTCACAACGGCAAGACTCTCAAAGAGCAGGTCAGGACCAAGACTGCCTGCAAAGGAACGCGAAGCACGAAGCGCGCGAGCCACCGTCGAGCTCGTCGCTGAGCATCCCACGTGGGGCCGGAGGGCCTTGGAGACAGACGAGCGATCGCAAGCCCAGGCGCAGCCCCGATTTTAAGAAGACACTGACGTACCATCAGGATTCGCTGAGGCGGTAGGCGCTCAAACGCGGAAGTCGAGGAGAGCGATGGGAAATGGTCGAGCCGAGATGACGGGCGAAGGTTGATCTGGCGACCGCTTGCTGCGGGCCACCGTCAGCGGCTATGCTCTGACTTTGACGCTTGCCACGCTGGCAGCTGCTGCGATCTGGGCCGGAGGACCGCCGGCGCCGAGCGCGCCCAGCGCGACAACGTGATTGCGATGATCAATGGCGGAATCAAGCCGCGCGAAGCTTCCCCGCCGACGACCGTGTTCCGGTCACCGTCTTCCTCTCCGGTGGGGTCCAGACCTCTGATGGCTCACCGATCCCGCAGGGTCAACTGGATCCGACTCGAACTCGCTTGGCGGGGAGTGATGAACACACAGGGTCTCCCGGTTTGTCCCCGCGAGACGACTCGACCAGCACGACCAGACGAAGCAGGCGATCAGGACTTGCGGAGACTCGCTGGTCGGACGTGGGCAGCTCTCGGCACAGATCTTCGTGCCGAATCAGCCGGCCTTTCGGGTCAAGGCAAACCTGCTCACCTTCAACGGCAAGTACGAAAGCAGGGCCGACCCGCGGTCTGGGCGCACGCCTACTCGATGGACCCCCCGAGCTCATTCGTGATCCCGTTCACGGTCCGCAACGAAGCCGCACCGGACGGTCCTGGTGACGACGATCAGGCGCTCGGTCGGGCCCTGGCCGCACGTCGCCAACTTCGCGGTTCAGGTCTCGCGGCATCTACAACCACGCCGGGGAGCGGAAAAGCTATCTCAACGCCTCCTGCCCGGTGCCGAAGGGCTTCTCGGCCGGGTTCCTCTCCTTCGCACGCGCCACCTACAGCTTCGCCGGCGGCGAGAAGATCGTCACCGAGTCGGTCCGCAGCTGCCGCGTCCGCTGAAAACGCGGCGAAACGGGCATAGTGGTACGTCACAGGCTCGATTTTCGCACTTTGCTTCGGTTCGCAGTTTTTCGCTTGATTAAGCCATTTGCGGCGCTTTAGGTGAAACCGAGCCGCAAATTCCTCCTCGGGCCGCACTTGACAGAACGGGTCCGTTTATGTTCTTATTGATTCTGTCTTCGAAAGGAAGGCGATGCGGCTGTTTTGCTGGCCCTGGCCGGCGGTTCGAAATGCACATCCCCAGACCAACAAGGGAGCGGCAGTCGGTGATAGCGCCTCAGGCGAACGGCGGCAGGAAAAGCCGTCGCGAAGCTGCTCCCGCCCCGATCGGCCGCCGTGCTCCGGGCGAGAGATTCTCGACCAGCTTCGACCAGCTGCAGAGGGAGGTCGAGAGGCGCATGCGGCCGCCAGACCGGGTGGGAGGCGAGGGTCGTGGCCGGCATCCGGCCGCCCTCGAGTTCGCCGCCGCCAACCCCGGCGAGACCCGGGCCCTGACGATCGATGCTCGCACCACCGACTCCGCCGGCCGATCGCCAGGACGACGTGATCGCCTACTTCACCAGCCTGCTCGGAGACGCGGTGCCGATCGGAGAAGCTCTTCCCGATCGCCACCGACAGGGCGATGATCGCCTCGATCACGATGATCGTCCGCAGCCACCTCGTCACCGGCTCCGCGAAGCAGCTGCCGGAGCTCGCTCCGGACTTGGTCTACCTGATCCTGATGCCGTACACGGGCCTGGCCCGCGCCCGGCGCGAGGCCGAGCGCTCGAGGCCTCGCGGCCATAGGTAGAGGCTCGTACGGTTTCTTAACGCACGAATTTGGCCAATCTTCACGAATTTGCCCTTGACTTTACGGGTCCGTTCGTGTTCTTATTCAGGACATGAGCTACGAGGGCACGATCGTCGTCGAGGGAGTCGAGTACGGATCGCGGCTGCCGCGCGGCCGCCACGGGATTCCGCAGGCGCTCGTGACCGAGAACCAGCGCGATCGGCTGCTCGACGCGGCGACCGACGATCTTCGCCGACCAGGGCTTACGCGGCACTCGCTGTCGCCAATGTGATCCAGCAGGCGGGTGTCTCGCGCGGGACCTTCTACGAGATCTTCGACAACAAATTCGATTGCCTGCTCGCCGCCCAGCAGCGCGCCTTCGACCGTCTCCACGCGGCGATCGTCACGGCCTGCTCCGCCGAGCGGGAGTGGCCGCGTGGAGTCGCGGCCGGCAGTCGCCTCGGCTCTCGACTTCGCCGCCGAGTTCCCCGACGACGGCCGTCTTATCCTCGCCTCGAGCCACCCGTCCTCGGAGCCGCAGCTGGCCCGCGACGGGATCTCGGCCAACGAGTGGCTGGTCGACCTGCTGCGCGACGGCTCCGAGCATTACCCGGACGCCCGGTCGCCCAGCGACCTGACCGAGCAGGCCGCGGTCGGGGCGGCGATATCGATCGTCGGCTCCTGCTTGGCCAGCGACCGGATCGGCCCGATGCCGGAGCTGACCACGGCCCTCGTGCAGATCGTCCTCACGCCCTATCTCGGCGGCGATGAGGCAAAACGCGCTCTGCGGAGCTAGGTCAATGAACGGGATCTTCAAGAGAATCGGGCTTACCGCAATCATCTTCATGGCGCTGACCATCTCCTCCGCAGTCGCCGCGCCCGCAAGTCGAGCGCGTGGGTCGTTCTCGACAGCGGGCGCCAGGGCGAGTACCTGTGGTCGGTGAAGGCAAGCCGCTCCGGCGGGCCCGGCCGAGGCCGGGTCTCAGCGCGACGCCAGGCAGCCCTGTCTGCTGGTCGGGACGAAATGGCAGCGGGGCCCGTTCAGCTACGGCCGGAGCCGGTACCGGCAGTGCGCAGACGCTCCCGGTCGGCTGGCGGCGACCGAACCGCCGCTGGTCGCCAGCGGGGTAGTGCCGAGCAGCGGGCCCGCGCCCAAAGCTGACCGCAGTCGGGATGATCTTCTCGTCGAAGGTCCGCCGCGTGCAGATCACCTACTCCGATGGGACCACGGCGACGATCCCGGCCCACGAGTTCAGCGCCGACCAATCGCGGAGCGGCGGGCTGGCCGGCTTCAGATACGCGGCCTTCTCGGTCCACGGCCCCTGGTGCCCGGAGCGGCTGGTGAGCCAGAGCGGGTCGGGCAGGACGCTGTGGGACGGCACCGTCGAAAAGCCACTCTGCTAGCCGGCCGTTGAGCGAAATACTCTGCTGTCGCGACCGATGGCAGAGATCCTCAAAATCACCCCGTCGGAGTCGGTCGAGATCCGCTCCTCGACGCCCGAGGCGCTCGAGGTGGAGGTGACCTACGCCAACGCGGGGTCACCGCCGCCGAAGCACTTCCACCCGTCCCAGGACGAGCATTTCGAGGTCCTGGCCGGGACTCTGCGCGTCTGGGTCGACGGTGAGAAGCGCGACCTCAGGGCCGGCGATCAGGTCGACGTTCCCCGCGGCGCCGTCCACCGGATGTGGAACCCAGGCGCCGAGCCGACGCGAGCGACCTGGCGGACATCTCCGGGCGGGCGGACCGAGCAGTGGTTCCGGGCGATCGACGCCCTCCACCGCGAGGGCAGGGTGGGCAGCGACGGCAATCCCGGGCCGCTCGCCTTCGGGGTGATGCTGAGCGAGTACCGCGACGTCTTCCGCCTCGCCGGGCCGGACCTGCTGCTGCGGCCGGCGCTGGCGGCGCTGGGCGCGATCGGCCGTGCGCGCGGATATCCGCCAGCCCCTAGCCGGCGTGCGTGATTAGAAGGAGGGGTTCGAGGTACGCAGAGATACGGATACCCATGTCGAAATGTCGTGCTTAATGAGATACGCCCTTGACTTTAAGGTCCGTTCATGTTCTTATTGCAGATGTGAATCGAGGAGAGCACGACGCAACCAACGAGGTCCGGCTGGCTGGGCCGCAGTTCGCCCGTAGGGGGCCTGAGCAGGCAGCGGTCGGGGCTGCTGTTTCGATTGTCGACGCCTGCTCAACCGGAAGCGCAATCGGCCCCCTGCCGGTACTGACCTCGTCATTGGTCCGAGACGTCATCACGCCTTACCTTGGCGTGGAGCAGACACCGCAGTCTCCGCAAACGGCCGGGTAGTCGCGATGTTGTCCGGGGGAAGGCCATTCCCAGCGATTGGAGGAGGGGGCTGGGCCCGCTTGGGGGGTCGTCGCGCTGGCGGTCTTTGCGCTGGCCGGCCTGGCCGGTGGCGACGCCTCGGCGGCCTCCCCCGGGCCCGTCACCTGGATCGTCTTCGAGAGCGGACGCCTGGGCGATCAGTATTGGTCGGTGAAGGGCGATGCGCTCCGGAGGCGGTTCTCCCAGCGGATCCCAGGATGGACGGCGGCCCTGCCTCTCGTTCGGAGCGATCAGGCAGATCGGGGCCTACAACTTCCACCGAAGCAGCTTTCGGCAATGCGGGGACATCTCGGAACGATCCGCGGCACGGAGCCACTGATCGCGAGCGGGATCTTTCCAGGTCAGGGGCCGGCCCGAAGCTGACGGCGGTCGGCATGATCTTTGCCTCGGGGGTACGGGGCGCCCGGATCACCGTCTCCGACGGGAGCTCGACGGTGATCCGGGCCCGAAGACTGGAAACCGAGGAGGCCTACAGGGCGGGGTTGGATGACTACCGATACGCGGCCTTCTCGGTTCGCGGTCCCTGGTGCGCGGTGAGATTGGCCAGCCAGGGCCGGACGGGCAGGACGCTCTGGTCCGGCGGCATCAACATCCCCTGCTAGGCCGCGGCGACGGGCCGATTGCGCGCCCATAGCTCCCGGAATCGGCCCATCGACAGATCTGGCGTGACGCATTACGCTTCGAATGCGGATGCAGAGCACCGGCGGTGTAGCGGATCGCTTCGCGCCTCTCGCGGCGCGGCTCGAGAGCCGCCTCCCAGGCGGCCTTCCGTTCGCGGTGCGCTTCTGGGATGAGAGCGAGTTGCGCCCGGAGTCCGATGGCAGCGGCGACACGATCATCCTCCGCCACTCCCGCGCCCTCTCCTACATCGCCACCGCGCCGAACCAGGTCGGCCTCGGTCGCGCCTGGGTCGCCGGTGACCTCGAGCTGGACGGGGACCTCGAGCGGGCGCTTCGCGCCGGCGAGCTGCTGCGCGGTCTGCGGTTCGGGCTCGGGGACCGGCTCGCCTCGCTCGGTGCCGCAGCCCGGGCCGGCGCCCTGCGCCTGCGCCGCCCAGACGCCGCCGGCGAGCGAGGCCCGGCTCGGCGGCCACCTCCACTCGCTTCGTCGCGACCGCGCCGCGGTTCGCCACCACTACGACGTCTCGAACGAGTTCTACCGCCTGATGCTCGGGCCGAGCATGGTCTATTCCTGCGCCTACTTCGACTCGCCCACGGACACGCTCGAGCGAGCGCAGGAGCGAAAGCTCGATCTGGTCTGCCGCAAGCTGAGGCTGGCCGCGGGGGAGAGGCTGCTCGATGTCGGCTGCGGCTGGGGTTCGCTGGCGCTACATGCCGCCATGAACTTCGGCGTCCGCGCTGTCGGCGTCACCCTGTCGGAGCTGCAGGCCGAGCTGGCACGCGAGCGGATTCGCGCCGCCGGGCTCGCGGAGCGCTGCGAGATCCGCGTCCAGGACTACCGCGAGGTTGCCGACGGCCCCTACGACAAGATCGCCAGCATCGGCATGTACGAGCACGTCGGCGCCTCGCGGCTCGATCGCTACATGACCAGGCTCCGGCAGCTGGTCCGGCCCGGCGGGCTCGTCCTCAACCACGGCATCGTGCGGCTGGGCCCGCGATCGGGTCCTCGCGACAGCTTCATCCGTCGCTACGTCTTCCCGGACGGAGAGCTGCACCCGGTCGGTTGCGTCGTCGAGTCGTTGGAGCGAGCGGGGTTGGAGCTGCGTGACACCGAGTCGCTGCGCGACCACTACGTCATCACCCTGCGCCATTGGGTCGCCAACCTGGCCGCCAACCGCGAGGCGGCACTGGCGGCGGCCGGGGCAGAGCGGGAGCGGATCTGGCGTCTCTACATGACCGGCTCGGCTATCGCCTTCGAGCGTGGTGACATCTCGGTCCAACAGCTGCTCGCCGCCGCGCCCGGCGCCCCCGCTGAGCTGCCGCTCGCCCGCGGTAGCTTCACGGGGTGAGCGATCCCCCCAGCGCCGCCGGCAACGGCCTCTGCGACAGCTGTACGCACCAGCAGCTCGTCCCGAACACGAGGGGCTCGGTCTTCTCGCTCTGCCTGCGCTCCCGGACCGAACCCGAGTACCCGCGCTACCCGCGGCTCCCGGTCCTCAGCTGCCCGGGGCATCAGCCGCGGCCGGCTGCCGAGCCGCCGCGATAGCCCCGCCGAGGAGGCCGAGGCCGACGATCACCGCCGCCAGCCCGACCAGCAGGCCGAGCGCCGGCAGCAGCGCGGCGAGGCGGAGGATCGCCAGGCCGGCGAGGAAGGCGAGGATCCGGCCCCGCGGCGGTTTCACCATCACCCGGCCGAGCGCCCAGGCCGCGGTCACGTAGGCGACCGCGGCGAACGGCAGCGTCGCGAGGCCGAGCCCGATCGAGAGCGGCAGGCCGACCAGGGTGATCGCGGCGACGAAGATCGCGATCGGCACCGCGATCGAAGATCGCGACCCCGATCCCGACGGCGGTCCAGAACCGCGTCTGCGCCTGCTCGAACACGGCGTCGGCGGCACGCGGGGCGATCAGCAGCAGGAGGATCCCGAGGATCGCCGCGGAGATGCCGACCGCCAGCCAGAGGACGAAGACGCCGATGATCGAGAAGAGGCCGACGACGTCGGACCAGGTCTCCTTCTGGACCTCACCCTCGACCTTCGCGGTGGGGGCGATTCGCGGGGCCTCGTCGCCGTAGGTGAGGTCGCCGCCGACACTGGAGCCGGGGTAGGAGATGGGCGCGGCCCGCGACCGTCACCAGGTTGCCGTCGATCCGTCCGCTCAACACGACGTCCCCGTCGACGACGACGACGTCGCCGTCGACCCGGCCGGCGATCCTGGGCGTGGCCGTTGACGAGGAAGACGCCCTCGACGACCTGTTCGGGTTCGATCGTGACGTCGCCGACGATGACGACCACGGGGTCTTCGGACTCATTCCCGATCGCCGCCGCGGCCGGGGCAGCGGCGACGAGCGCCGCGAGCAGGGCGACGAGGAGGACCGGGAGCCGTCGCACCGGGCCGCCGAGCCTACCTCGCCATCGGGTCGGGTTCGCCGAGCTTCGAGTTCGTCGGCGGCTCGTAGAGCCCGCCCGGGACGCCGCCGATCGACGAGCAGCCGGACCCCGTCGTCTCCCGGCCAGACCTTGCGCTTGGTCCCGGAGGAGACCCGGATCGACGTGATCGGCGTCGAGCGGGAAGCGCTCGCCGTCGATCTCGATCTCGCCGCCGCCGCGCAGCGCCAGGAAGACCTCCTCCTGTCCGTCGCCGGAGTGGTCGTGCTCGGGATAGCTCTCGAAGTTGGGGGGCAGGTCGATGATCGCCATCCCGAACGACTCGACGCCGAGCTCGGCCCGGGCGCGCTTGAAGGCGCCGAGGTAGACCGCCTCCATCTCGTCGATCCTCTTCACCGCGTAGTCGCTCATCGCTCCTCCTCCGCTGGCTCGGGTCGCGTTCGGCGGATCCTATACAGATCGCACGAACGTTCGTGCTTTTCTGTAGCCTGACCCGATCGAGGCCGAGCACCCCAACCGCGGCGCCCCGGAGGCCGGCAAGGGCGCCGAGACGCGGGCGGCGATCCTCGAGCGGGCGGTCGACCTCGCCTCGACCGACGGGCCTCGAGGGCCTGACGATCGGGCGCCTCGCCGTCGGAGATGGAGATGAGCAAGAGCGGCCTCTTCGCCCACTTCGGCTCGAAGCAGGACCTGCAGCTGGCGACGGTCGAGGCGGCGACGCTCGATTTCGCGCCGCACCGTGATCGCCCCCGCCGCCGAGGCGCCCGAGGGCGCCCCCCGCCTGCGGGCGATGGTCGACTCCTACTTCGCCTACCTCGACTCCGTCGCCCTACTCCGGCGGCTGCTTCTGGGCCGCGACCACCGCCGAGTACGACGACCGGCCGGGCCCGGTCCGCGACGCGATCGCCGCCGCGATCGACGCCTGGCTCGGCGAGCTCGAGCGTCAGGCCGCGCTCGCCGGGCTCGACGAGCCCGACCGCGTCGCCTTCGAGCTCTACGCGGTCGTGATGGGGGCCAACTCGCGCCACCGCCTCAGCGGCGATCGCCGGGTCTTCGAGCTCGCCCGCCGGGCGACCGATCGGATCCTCGCGGGAGCGGCCGGTGAGCGCCGGCCACGGAGCCGACGCGCGCGAGCGGTACGTCGCCAGCGCTTCGCGGACTTCTGGTCGGCGCCGAGCGTCGAGCGACTCGGCGAGGTGCTCGGCGAGCGGGTTCACCTCGTCGCCCCGATGACCCCGACGACCGACGACCCTCGAGGACGGGCCGCGGCGCGTTCGCCGAGATCTTCTCCGCTGATCGAGGACCTGACCGGCGAGGTCCGGCGCTGGGGGGCGACCGAGGACGGCGTCCTGATCGAGTTCATCGCTCCGAGGCCGACTCGGTGGCGGGCCGATCTCCCTCGAGCGCGATCGACCGCTTCGTCATCGGCGAGGACGGGCTGGCGACCGAACGGATCTCCTACTTCGACCCGACCCCGCTCCTCCTCGCCGCTGCGCCGGCGGCCGCGCGTCCTGGCCCCGATTCGTCCGCAGCCGGCTGCGCGCCGGCTGCGGGGCTGAGCCGGCTCAGTCGAGCAGGCCGACCTGGCGCAGGATCGAGACCGAGTCCGAGTAGACGTCCTTGCGCTTGACGAGGCCGTCCTCGAACGGGATCGAGTCGATCCCGTCCCAGCTCACCGTGTTGCCGGTCGGCGCCGCCTCGAGGTCGCCGCGCCGCATCGTCTTGGTGTGGGTCGCGGTCGCGGTCCACTCCTGGACGACCAGGCCCTCGCGGACGTAGAGCCGGCGGGTCTCGAACCTCAGGTCCGGCCAGCTCTCGAAGATCGCGGCGATGTGGGCCCGGACCTCCTCGCCGCTCGGCCGACTCGCCCGGCGGTGTGGTTGGCGAAGACCATGTCGGGCGCGTGCAGCGCCATGATCGCGTCGAGGTCGTGGGCGTTCCAGGCGTCGTTGTAGCGGCCGATCGCCTCGGTCAGCGCCTCGATCCCGTCGGCCTCGCCCATCCTGCCCAATCTAACGCTTGGCTAGGCTCGGATCCGCAGCACCGCAACTCGAACCAGGAGGTTCATCCAGTGGACATCGGCATCGGTCTTCCGAACATGGTCCCCGGCACCGATCGGTGACGCGCATCGTCGAGTGGGCGAAGCGCTCGGAGGCAGCGCGGCTTCTCCAGCCTCGGGACCCTCGACCGGATCCTCTACGAGAGCTACGAGCCGCTGACGGCGCTGGCGGCGGCGTCGGCGGTGACCGAGCGGATCGGCCTCGCTCACCGCCGTCCTGCTCGGCCCGCTGCGCATCCAACCCGCCGCTGCTCGCGAAGCAGGCCCAGCGGTGCAGGCGCTCTCGGGCGGTCGCCTCACGCTCGGGATCGGGCTCGGCGCCCGCGAGGACGACTACGAGGCGAGCGGCGTCGAGACCGGCGCACGCGGCCGCGTCTTCGACCAGCTGCTCTCCCGAGCTCACCGAGGCCTGGAAGGGCGGTCGGGTCGGCCCCACGAGTCAGCGGCTCCGCCGCAGCTGATCATCGGCGGCCAGGTCGACAGGGCCTTCGAGCGGGTCGCCCGCTTCGGCGACGGCTGGATCCAGGGCGCCACCGGGTTCGAACAGTTCGCCGAGCTGGCGCCGAAGGCGCGGGCGGCCTGGAGCGAGGCCGGTCGCGAGCGGCGAGGCGCGCACGCTGGCGATCGCCTACTACTCACTCGGCGAGCGGGCCGAGGAGAACGCGCGCGAAGGACCTCGGCCACTACTACGCCTGGCTCGGCGAGGAGGTGGCGGAGTTCATCATCGGCGGCGCCGCCACCGACGCCGATGCCGTCCGGCAGCTACATCGACGCCTACGCGAGGCCGGCTGCGACGAGCTCACCTTCTTCCCCTGCAGCGCCGAGCTCGACCAGGTCGACCTGCTCGCCGAGGCGGCCGGTCTCTGATCTGAGAATCCGCCCCGGAATTCCGCTCCGCGACTATCATTCGGCGGGGGGATGAGCGGACTGTCAGAGAGGTGCGTGAGGCAAGGAGGGCAGGGCGAGGGCGCTCGCGCTGATCGGCGTGTGCTCGTGCTGGCCGGCGTCATGGCGACCTTCGCGAGGGCGGAGCTGACCTCGAAGGGCAACCTCTTCGTCAACTTCAGCGGCGGCATCGAACCGGTCGCGCTGCCCCGCCACGAACTGGCGCCGATCACCGTCTGGATGGACGGCAAGGTGAGGACCCTGAAGGGCGACGACCCGCCGTCGCTGAGCAGCATCACGATCGCCCTCAACCGCAACGGCCACCTCGAAACGCGCGGCCTGCCGAGGTGCAAGAAGGGCGAGCTGATCGCCGCCTCGCGCCAGCAGGCGCTCGAAGCGTGCCGCGACGCGCTGGTCGGCACCGGGACCTACCGGGCCCGGAGCACCTTCCCCGAACAGATCGCGCTCGCCGACCCACGGCAGCATCACCGCCTTCAACGGGTTCGAACACGGGCACGAGACGATCCTCGCCCACGTCTACGGCGAAGACCCGGCCCCGAACGCGAACGTCATCGTCTTCGACATCCGCCACACCAAGGGCAAGTACAGCACCGTCCTGCACGGCGTCTCCCCACCCGGGCTGACCCGCTGGGGCTTCCTCAAGCGGATCAGCCTCCGTCTCCATCGCAACTACACCTTCCACGGCCAGCACCGGACCTATCTGTCCGCCCCGTGCGAGGCTCCCGGCGACCTCAAGCAGGCCTATCTTCCCGTTCGTCTTCGCGGAAATGGACTTCGAGGACGGGCGTGAGCTGTCGGCGACGCTGACCCGCTCCTGCCGGGTAAAAGCCGGCGGGGCATGATCAGGCGCGCGGCGACCTTCATCGCGCTGGGCGTGCTGGCTCGGCCTGGCGCCGGCCGGTCCCGCGGCGGCGGCTCCGGCCTGGCTGGCGCCGACCGAACCTCTCGGCGCCCGGCCGCGATGCGACCGAACCGCAGGTCGCCGTCGACGCCGCCGGCGACACCGTCGCCGTCTGGGCCCGCACCAACGGCTCGCGACACGATCATCCAGGCCTCCTCGCGCCCGGCCGGCGGCGCCTGGACGCCGGCCGTCGACCTCTCGGCGGTGGGTCGCAACGCGACCGAACCCGCAGGTCGCGGTCGACCCGGCCGGGAATGCGGTCGCGGTCTGGGCGCGCGACCAACGGCGCCCACGCGGTCGATCCAGGGCGCCTCGAAGCCGGCCGGCGGCGACTGGACGCCGCCGGTCGACCTCTCCGACTCCGAAGAAGCCGCGACGAACCCCAGGTCGCGATCGACTCCGGCGGGCCGCGCGGTCGCCGTCTGGTCGCGGTTCGACGGCTCCGACGACATCGTCCAGAGCGCCGTGCTCGGGTCCGCCGGCGGATCGGCCTGGTCCGAACCCGTCGACCTCTCCGCCGAAGGCGAGGACGCCGAAGGAACCCCAGGTGGCGGTCGACGGGGCCGGCGACGTGGTCGCGGTCTGGTCGCGCCTCGAAGGCACCGACACGATCGCCCAGGCCGCGTTCAGGTCGAGCGGCGGCGCCTGGGAGTCCGCCGACGACCTCTCCGAAGCCGGCGGCGACGCGACGGAACCGCAGATCGCGGTCGACCCCGGCGGCGGCGCCGTCGCGGTCTGGTCGCGCGACGGTCGGGACGCGTGGGGACGGTCCAGGCGGCGGAGATGGCGCCCGGCGGCAAGTGGCTCGAAGCGCTCGATCTGACCGGCGCCGGCGAGGACGCGACCGAACCGGAGGTCGCGCTGGCCGGGGGGCGGGCGATCGCGGTCTGGTCGCTCGGTCGATGCCGGGCCCTACACGATCGATCGAGTCGCGCGGAGAAGCCCGCCGGCGGCGCCTGGCAGCCGACCCAGGACCTCACCCAGACCGGGCCTGACCCAGACCGTCGTCACTCCCCAGGTCGTGATCGACCCGAACGGGAACGCCGAGGCCGCGTCTGGGCCCGCTCGAGCGCCAGCCCGACGGTGATCGACGGCCGGACGAAGCCGGCCGGCGGCGGCCTGGACTCGGCGATCGACGAACTCTCCGAGCTCGGCTGACAGCGCGCGTCGAACCGCAGGTCGCGGTCGGCGCCACCGGCGACGGGGCCGCGGTCTGGTCGCGCGACAACGGGGCCAACACGATCGTCCAGGCGGCCGGCTTCGACGGCGCCGGCCCGACCTTCCCGTCGCTCTCGATCCCGGCCGCGGCGACGGTCCGCCAGCCGGTCCGGTTCGCCGCGGCGACCTTCGACAACTGGTCGCCGGTCAGATCGATCGAGTTGGAGCTTCGGCGACGGGGGGGAGGGCGCCGCCGGGGGATCGGTCGAGCACACCTTCGCCAGTCCCGGCACCTACCCGATCTCGATCCTCACCGCCGACGACCTCGGCAACACCGGCAGCCGCCGCCGGGACGATCACGATCTACCGCCTCCCGAACGCCGGCCGCAACGTCAGGGTCCGGCGCGGCGCGGCGCTGCTGATGGTGCACTGCCCGAGCCCGGCCGGGTGCACCGGGGTGGTCAGGCTGATCGCCCGGGTGCAGCTCGAGCGCAACGCGGCCGCAGCTTCGCCAAGCGGGCCCAGATCGGCGCAGGCGCAGTTCAGCGTCCCCGGCCCGGGGACGACGCACGGTCCCGGTCAAGCTGACGCGGCCAGGGCAGGCGGCGGTCCAGGAAGCGGGGACGAAGGGGGTTCGGACCCAGCTGACCGGGCCCGGGATCCAGCACCGCCTGCTGCTGCTCCTGCCCCCGCGCGCGCTAGCGCGGGCCGCTTGCCGTTCTCGGCGTCCCCGCTGGCCAGCGCGTAGGCCTCCTCGGCGCCGAGGAACGGGGCCAGGGTCATGTAGGTGGCCATCGGGACCAGCTCCGGCAGGCTCTCGGGGCCCTTCGCCTTGACCTGGTCGTAGACCAGGGCGTAGATCGCGCCGCCGATCGCCTCGGCGGCGATCGGCGGGGCGTCGGGCGCCAGCTCGTAGCCGGGCGCCAGCAGCGCCTCCAGCCCCTCCATGATCGTGTCCCTGGTCTGCAGCGCCCGTTTGCCGGCCGCGTACATCTCGACCGCGCCGAGCCGGCTGTACTCGGGCTCTTCGACGCCGAAGCGCGAACATCGCCTCGTAGGCCATGTGGACCGGCGCTCTGCCAGTCGGGCGCGCGGCGGAAGGCGGGCAGCGACGGTGCCGAGCATCTGCGCCGAGCCGCTGTCGAGCGCCGCGAGCAGCGCCTCTTCTTTGTTCGCGAAGTGCTCGTAGAAGGTCCGCTGCGAGGTCGCGGCGCGGTCGACGACCTCGGCGACGGTCGTCGCCGGGTAGCCCTTCTCGGCGACCGTCGCGGCCAGCGCCCGCAGCACCCGCTCCGGCGGGTTGCGCGACCGACTGGCGCTCCTCGAACGGGCGCGGTTTCTGCGAGCGGCGGCGCGGCGCGCGCAGCTCGCCGGGGGGCGGGGGGTAGGAGAGCCACCATTTCCAGATCTGCGGCGCGAGCTCGAGCAGCTGGTCCTCTTCGTCGCGGTAGAGGCGCTTGTGGATCACCTTCTGCAGGCCGCCGATCATCGCCCTGATCATCTGCTGCGGCATCCCCTCGCGGCCGGGGATTTCCTCGAACAGGTCGGTGACGAAGCTTCTCGAAGGCGTCGAGGGTCTTCTCGACGACGGCGACCCCCGCGGGCCCGGCGGCGTAGACCTCGACGAAGCACATCTTCGAGGCGCCGGGCTGGCTCGCGATCAGGCCGCAGGAAGGCCTCGAGCGCCTGCTCGCGTCCGCTCCTCGCCGCTGGCCCCGCTCTCGGCCGGCTCCTGATCGCTCCGAGCGGTCGGCTCGATCAGCGCCTCGGCGGCGGTCAGGAAGCACTCCTCCTTGTCGGCGAAGTGGCGGTAGAAGGCGCTGCGCGAGACGCCGGAGAGGTTGACCAGGTCGGCGACCGTGGTCGCCTCGTAGCCCTTGTCGGCGACGGTCGCGACCATCGCCGCGAACAGCCGCTCGCGCTGGTTTTTCTCCGCCTCCTCGCGCGGCGTTCCGCGCCCAGGGCGCAGCATTCGCTCCCGCAACTCGGTGGCGTCCCCCCAGGGCGTCCGCGTCATCGCGGCGGACGATAGCCGGGTATGCGGGTGTAGCTCAGTGCCGATTCCGGTCTCCAATTTGGTGGTACGTCATAGGCTCAAAGCCCTACTTTTGTGCCTCCCGCAATCACACGCCTGATTCGGCATTGTAAAGCCATTCTCACGAATTGCAACTTCGAGAGACGCAAACGTCTCTTGACAAACTGGTCCGCCTCTGTTCTAATAGCGCCGGCCTCAGGAAACGCCCTTGTCCATTGGAGAAGCGGCGGTGTTCCGAAAGGCGGGAGAGATAGAAATAGTTCGCCTCAGGGCGGACGTTGAACGAAGCGCCGACTCCCAGCTAGGGGCCCGTCGAGCAAGGACGGGAACGGAAAAGGGGGGCGGCAGGAGGAGAGAGACGTGAGGACTTCGTCGGTCACGGCGACGGACTTCGTATCGGGACGCACGGGTGCCTCGAGCGCCAACGCCGCAGCGCTCCTCTTCATCTTCGCGATCGTGGCGCTCCTCGCGACCACAGCTTCGGCCGGGGCCGCCGAATTCCATCCCTACAAGTTCTCCTTCGACGGAACCGGGACCACCGCCGGCCAGTTCGTCGACCTCGAGTCGGTCGCGGTCGAACAGTCGACGGGAACGGTCTACACCTTCGACAAGGCCACCGACGTCATCGACAAGTTCGACGCGTCAGGGGTTCCCCAGAACTTCTCCTCGACCGGCACCTCCTCTTTGGACGTCGCCGCCACCTGCCCTGGATTCAGCCTCTACCAGTACGGCGAAGAGGAAATCGCCGTCGACAGCTCCGGAACGGCCAACCAGGGCAACATCTACATCGCGGCCTATGGCGGGGGCGGGGTCTGCGCCTTCAACTCCGCCGGGGAATTGCTCTGGCGCATGTCGCCGGAAGAAGACCCGAAGCTCGGTGGCGCCTGCGGCGTGACGACGGACAGCCTCGGGCGGCTGTGGGTCGGGAGCTACGGGAACGGCGCAATGCGCTACACGGCGACGGGCAGCCCGCCGACGCTCGTCGCGATTGCCGGCAGTGGGTCCTCGTGTCGCTTCGCCCTAGGAACCGAAGGAAAGATCTACATGGCAGACGTCTTCGGCCGCGGGGTGGAGCGCTGGACCGTGGTCGGCTTCGAGAAGCAGATCAGCTCCGACGGCTACGGCGTGACGTTCGACCTGCCGACCGAACATCTCTTCGTCACGGCGAACGACCGCGTCGACGAGTACACGACCGAGGGGGTTCACATCAGCGAAACCGGGACCGGCCCGCCCTTCGAGCAGACCGGCATCGGAACGATCAGCAACGCAACCGGCGCAGCGGTCCGGTCCTCGACCGGGGATCTCTACGTCGCGGCGCGAGGAAACGGGATGGTCAAGGTCTACGGACCTCTCGGCTCCTTCCCCGACGTCACGACCAGCGGCGCCTCACAGATCACCCGGACGACCGCGAAGACCTCGGGAGAGGTCCTGCCGGTCGGCGGAAACGTCACCGACTGCCACGTCGAGTGGGGCGCGAGCACCGCCTACGGCAATACGGCCAGCTGCGCCGAGGCGACTCCGTTCAGCAGCGCCACGCCGGTGACCGCGAGCCTCGCGGGCCTCAACGCCGGCACGACTTATCACTACCGGTTCGTCGCGGCCAACACGACCGGCGCCAACTACGGCGCCGACCAGACCTTCACGACACATTTCGTCGACGGCGTGACCACGGCTGCCGCCACCGGGATCACGCGGGCCGGGGCGACCCTGAACGGATCGCTCGAACCGAATGGCCTCGACGCCCACTACTACTTCGAATGGGGAACCGACCAGGGCTACGGCAACACGACACCGAGCCCTCCGGGTACCGACGCCGGGTCCGGCGTCGGTGCCACGCCCGCATCTGCCGCGATAGCCGGCCTGCAGTTCGGCACGACTTATCACTTCCGACTCGTCGCCACCAACGTGGACGGGACGGACTACGGCGAGGACGAGACGTTCAGGACCCTCGAGGCGGTGGTCGGCCTGGAAACGACAGCAGCCACCAATCTCAGCCAGTCCGGCGCGACGCTGAACGGCAAACTCGACCCCGACGGGCTTGCCACCAATTACTTCTTCGAATGGGGCCCCACGGCGAGCTACGGAAACGTCACCAGCACGCCACCCGGAACCTCGGCCGGCGGTGGCTCAGGCAGCGCCCAGCTATCGGCGTCGATCGAAGGGCTGAGCGCCTACACCACCTACCACTACCGCCTCGTCGCCAGC
Source organism: uncultured Solirubrobacterales bacterium (assembly GCA_963816785.1). GTDB lineage: Bacteria > Actinomycetota > Thermoleophilia > Solirubrobacterales > 70-9 > VRUE01. Next base: position 162,405 of record CAWFLL010000002.1, read on the forward strand.
AACAACATCGGTACCACCTATGGCGCGGACAAGACCCTGACGACGCAGCCGCCGCTGCTGCCGAGTATCAGCGGAACGGCGGCAAGCAACCTCGCCTCCGACTCGGCGACGCTCTCGGCAGCGATCAACCCCGGCTTCGGCCAGACGGTCTACCGCTTTCAATATGGGCGGGACACGAACTACGAAGTCAGGACGCCGCCGATCGGCCCCCTCAACGACGACAACGTCAACCATCCGGTCAGCATCGACGTCACCGACCTGCTGCCGGGTGTCACCTACCACTTCCGGGTCGTGGCGATCAACTTCGCCGGCGTGAGCCAGGGTCCTGATCGGACATTCACGACCCAGAGCGCACCGAGGATCGAATCGCTCTCGACCTCGGGCATCACCCAACACGTGGCGCACATCGCGCTGCAGATCAACACGGGCTTCTCGCCGACCACATTCCACGTCGAGTACGGCCCCGGTTACGGCAGCGCGACGCCGGAGAGCGGAGTCATCGGCAGCGACGGGAGCAATCACGCCGCGTCGGTCGATCTGTCCGGTCTCAGCCCGGCGACCACCTATCACCTCCGGGTCGTCTCCAGCAACGGGATTGGGACGACGACGGGCGAGGACCAGGCCTTCACGACGGCGACCGAGCCGGCCGTCGCTCCGCCACCCGCGCCGTGCAGGAAAGGCTTTGTCAAACGGCATGGCAAGTGCGTGAAAAAGAAGCCGCGACGACACCAGAAACGGCGTCACCGCGCGAGAGGCTGAGCCATGCGACCGACGAACCACGAGCAGAGGAGGGGAAGCCAGGTGCGGAGCACAAATATCCGACGCCCGAGCGCGATCCGCACGGGCCTGATCTTCGGCGCGATCGCCGTTGCGGCGTGCCTCGGAGCCTCGCCCGCGTCCGCGAACTCGGTCCACATCTACGAAACGACCTGGAACACCCCGCTGGGAAGCAGGCCGCAACCGCAGGCAGTCGACTCCGCCGGCAACGTCTACGTCTTCAACAAGGGCTTCAACACCATCAGCAAGTACGACCCGGCAGGCAACCCGGTCAACTTCTCGGCGATCGGCACCAACACCATAGACGGCGAAGGTGGAAACAACTGCCCCGCGGTACCCGCTGATTGCGACCGGGTGCCGCTCGGTGGGTTCTATGCCGAGGAAGGCTTTTTCGCCCACGTTCCCACGGTTGCGGTGGACACGACGACTGGGCCGACTGCAGGCTACATATACGTCGAGAACGCAGGCACCCCAGAAAGCACAAATGCTCAGGTCGAGGTCTTCGCGCCGACGGGGGCTTTCCTCGGTGAGATCAACACCAACTCGGACGGTCCGGGTCATATCAACCATCGCCCAGCCTCAGTCAATGTCGATCAGCACGGAAACGTATATGTACGAGCACAGGGCGTCCTTGACAAATTCGTCCCGATCGACGGAAACCCAGCCCACGACGTGTACGGCGGCCAGATTCGGGCACGCATCCTCCTGTACGGGCAATCCAACGAATACACGATGACCCCGATCGATGGTGCGGGAGGAGATCCGCTCTCCTTCGGTCTGATGCCCGGCGGGTACCCGCCTCACTATCCGTACGGCCCGATCTACGCCTACGAACAGAACCAGTACCACGAAGTCAATCGCGAAAACCCGGCCGGGTTCATGAGCGATTTCGTTCCCGAGCGGCTGTTCGGCTACGGCGCCAACCTTGAAGGCAACCAGGCTTGGAAGAACCTGACCCTTGACTCCTCGACAGGACATGTCTACCTCCAGTCGGGTGGGGAAGTGAGTGAGTGGGATGCCCAGGGAAACCAGGTTGGGAACCAATTTGGGAATCCGTACACCGGAAGCTATTGGGAAACGGAAAAGCTCGCCGTCGACGGTTCGAGCCAGCCCACCCGCGGGAGGGTCTACATCCGGGGGAGCGCCAACGGCGAAGAATCGGTGGCTGTTTTCTCCTCCCCGAGGCCGACGCCGGACATCACATACGGGGACAGGGAAGTGGGACACGAAACGGCACATATCGAGGCAGACGTCAGCCTCGCCGCCGGCCCTCCGGTCACCAACTGCAAAATGGAATGGGGGACGAGCTTCGGCTATGCGGGTGGGATCGAAGCCGAACCGCCGCCTGTCTTCGAGCGGGTGCCGATCCCGTGCACACAGCCGACGCCGTACAACAGCGACACCCCGGTGTCGATCGAGATGAACAACCTCCCGACCGAGCAGGTAATCCACTTCCGGATCGTGGCAACGAATGCCAACGGGCCGTCATATGGGAAGACCCAGGAAATTCAGCCCCACGCCGTCCTCAGCATGACCACGGATCCGGCGAGTGGGGTGACTCCGAACTCTGCGGTGCTCAACGCCTCGATGGACCCCGACGGGATCGACACCACCTACTACTTCGAATACGGCCTCGACGAGGACTACAACGTGAAAACGCTGTCCCAGGATGCGGGGTTGGGAACAGGAGTGGAAGCTGTTCCCGGGATAGAAATCAAAAAGCTCCAGCCGGGCGTCACCTACCACTATCGCGCGGTCGCCGTCAACGCACTCGGAGTGACCCACGGCCAGGATCGCACCTTCGTGGCGGGAGCGACACCGAGGATCTCATCGGTCCGGTCGCGCAATCTCAGCGAAACGTCAGTCGATCTACTCGCTGACATCAACCCGCTCGGCTCTGACACCAAATATCACTTCGAGTACGGGCCAAGGGAGACCTACGGAAGCTCGACAACGGAGGGGGAACTCGGGCCAGTGACCACCAACCAGCTTGTGGCGGCGCATCTGGAAGACCTCGAACCCGGTGTCATCTACCACTTTCGCATCATTGCGACCAATGCGGTCGGCACGACCGAAGGGGAGGACACGACCTTCAACTTTGCCCCTCCGACCTGCCCGAACTCCCATGTCAGGCAGCAGACGGGGTCGAACTACCTGCCGGACTGCCGCGCCTACGAGCTGGTCACCCCTGAAAGCGCGGGCGGCATGTACATCGTGCCCTCGGACACTCTGTTCGACTGGGGGCGCCGTTACGGGTTCGGCGAGGCCCTGTCGTTCAAAGTCGGTTCTCAGAACACCGGTCAGGCAAACGCCCCGTCCAGGTTCAACTACTTCGGTGCGCTCGGAGGTCTCAACGGCCTCAACACGCCCAACATCACCTCCGACATGTACGTCTCGACGCGGACCAACCTGGGCTGGGAATCGACGTATCCAGGTCCGCTGGCCAACGAAGTCTTCGCCGATGCGAGGGGTCAGTGCTCGGTCGCGCTCGACAAATGCCTGGTCCGGACCGCTACCAGTGGCCTGGGGGACGAAGATGCCGAGGAATCGGACTCGCCCTGGCTGTTCGACGTGAGCGGGAAATTCCTCGGGCGTCTGCCGACGAACGTGGACACGATCAAAGGTGGCCGGGACTTCAAAGGCTCAGGGCGGGCATCGGGTGATTTCTCCCACTTCGTCTTCGCGTCGCAGGACGTCGCATTCGCGCCCTGGCGGCGCCGAATCCGCTCCGGGGTCGATCTACGACAACAACATCGAAGAGGACACGATCGAAATCGTCTCCAGGCTGCCCAGCGGCGATCCCATCCCACAGGACCCGCAGAACGCCAGCGACCCTGACGACTACCTCGATGTGCCGTTCATCTCGAACGACGGCAGTCGCATCCTGATGGGCGCCAGGAGCAAGCTCCGATGCACGGGGATCAGCGAACCGTATTGCGACCCAAACTGCTTCTTCTGCACGAATCTCGACAAGAACCCGGCCATGGCCCTGTACATGCGGGTCGATGGGATGACGCTGGACGTCTCGCGGGGCAAACGGGTGCGCCTCGCCGATGTGTCGGGAGACGGGGCGTATGTCTACTTCACGTCGACCGAATCCCTTGCCCCGGCGGACGTCGATACGAGCGAAGACCTCTATAGATGGAGTGAAGCGACGGACAGCATCACCCTGCTCTCCCTTGGAGGGGAAGGAGCCGGAAACTCCGACAATTGCTCGGTGAGTTGGACCGACGGCTGTGGAGTGGTCCAGCTCCGCAGCTGCCACGCGATTCACAACATCGATCCGTGTGAAGCCAGAACCTGGGGCTACCCGACCGAACGGCCCGATATCGACAACGGCACGGCCAACGCGAGCGGCGCGACGCTGTTCTACTCGCCCGAGCAGCTGGATCCCGCCAACCCAGGTGTTCCGAACGCGCGCAACCTGTACCTCTGGAGGAGCGGGCAGGTCCAGTACGTGACGACGTTCCCTCCGGGCACCGAAGCCCAGAGGTACAACATCACCCCCGACGGGGCTCACATCGCACTCGTCACCACCGCGCAACTCACCGGCTACGACAACATGGCCGGGCCGAAAGCCTTCTGCCAGACGAGCAACGAAAACGAAAAGGGCTCGATCAACGTCCCTTGCAGGGAGATGTACTCCTTCGAAACCGACACCGGGACACTGCGGTGCGTGTCGTGCGACCCGGATGGCGCCGGGCCGCGCGGCGACACATTCGCCAGTACCGGCGGCCCGTTCATGTCAGACGATGGCCGTGTGTTCTTCAGCACCCGCGACCCACTGGTCCCTGCGGACACCGACGGCATGTACTCGGTCTACGAGTACGTGAACGGCCGTCCACAGCTGATCTCCTCCGGCGTAACCGTCCAAGACTACTTCCCGGGTTTGCTGAACATCCTGTTCGGCCCGCTCTGGGATCCTGCCTACACCGGCCTCGAGTCTGTCAGCTCCGACGGCAGGGACGTGTTCTTCTCCACCTACGACACGCTCGTCCCCCAAGACCACAACGGGCAGTTCCTGAAGATCTACGACGCTCGCACCAACGGCGGCATCCCGTACCAGGTTCCGCTGCTTCCCTGCACTGCGGCCGACGAGTGCCATGACCCAACCAATGGAGCTCCCCAGGATCCAGAGGTCGGATCGGGTGGAGTGCTGGCCGGGGGCAATGTCAAGGAAGCCAAGAAGCGGACGGTCAAGCGGGTGCGAAAGCGTCGAAACAAGCGCCGACGCCACCGTGGCCGCAATGGCAAGGCGGCTGTCCGTACCCATCGGAGCGGACGAGATGGCTGATCTGAAGAAGACGGTTGAGGAGGCGGGGATGAGCAACGTACGCATCTCGAAGCGGAGGAGCCGGCCACGGTGGATGCTGTGGGTGGTTGCGCTCACCCCCCTCGTCGGCGCGTCGCTGTTCGGCGCGGGTGCGGCGCACGGCTACACGAACATCAACCTCTGGATTGCCGAAACCGCCTCCACGCAGGCGGGCGGCCATCCCGACATCGGCATCCACGCGGGATACGACACACGCATCCTCAACAACGGCGGAGAGCCCCCCGGCGAGCCCTGCAATGCCTGTCAGGACCCGCGCGACATCGTCACCCACCTGCCGACGGGGTTCATCGGCAGCCCGAGCCAGATCCCTCAGTGCAGTCTGGCCGACTTCGCGACCGAAAAATGCTCCACTGACACCCAGGTGGGCCTCTTCATGCTCTACCTCCTTCGCTCTTCGAAGGCAAAGTCTACAACGGCCATCCCGACCCGGAAGGGCTCTTCACCCCGGTCTACAACCTGCCTCCTCACCCCTATGAGGCGGCGCAGCTCGGGTTTGTTGCGCCGATCGTCAAATTCGCCGGACAGATCAGCCTCAACGCTCGCACCGAGAGCGACTACGGGCTCGATGCGGCCTCGTTCAACATCTTCCACCTGATACCGGTGCCTGGCATCGACATCTATCTCTGGGGAGTGCCAGCCTCGCCGATCCACGACAATGCCCGGATTCCCGTCCCGGTCCCGCCGATCTGCATCGGGAACCCCGACCGATCAGACGAACCGAGCGGTTCGGCGTTCTTCGGCCCTGCCATGCGCCGATCCCGTCGAGCGCGCCCACAGACGCCGTTCCTCAGCAACCCGACGAGCTGCGGCGAAGCGCTCACCTCGACCCTCGATGTCTTCTACTACGACAATTCGCTGCTGCACGCCGATAGCCCGTGGCCGGCGACGACGGACTGCGACCAGCTCAGCTTCAACCCCAGCCTCAGCTCGCTTTCCGACCACCGAACAGGCCGACTCGCCCGCCGGCATCGAGGCGCAGCTCGAAGGTGCCGCAGTCGCTCAACCCGACCGTGCCCTCGCCGTCGGAGATCAAGGCCACCAGGGTCACGCTGCCGCCCGGCTTCACGATCAACTCCAACGCCGCCGACGGCAAGAGCGCCTGCACGCACGCTCAGAGCGCGATCGGCACCAGGGACGAAGCCAAGTGCCCGGAGACCGCGAAGATCGGCACCGTCGAGCTCGATACGGCGGCGCTGCCGGGACCGATCGACGGCGGCATCTACATCGGCGAGCGCAGCTGCCCGGCAACCAGTATCCGGATCTACCTGACCGCGGACGGCTTCGCCACCCACGTGAAGCTCGCCGGCGTCGCCACCCCGGATCCGCAGACCGGGCAGGTGGAGGTGTCCTTCGAGGACCTTCCGCAGTCGCCCTTCCAGCTGTTCACCCTGCACTTCTTCGGCGCCGAGCGCGGCCCGCTCGCGACCCCGACCCAGTGCGGCAAATACGCGGTCGACGCCGAATTCGTCCCCTGGGACTCGATGCTGCCGAATCAGGTCTCGACCAGCTACATCACGATCAACTCGGGCCCGAACGGCCGGCCGTGTCCGAACGGCCCCGTCCCTTCGCACCGACTGTCAAGGCCGGGGTGGTCGACAACACGGCCGGCGTCCACTCGAGCTTCGGCTTCAAGCTGACCAGGGTCGACGGCGACCAGAACGTGCGTCTCCAACACGATCAACACCCCGCCCGGCTTCCTCGCGAGCCTGAGGGGGATTCCGTACTGCTCGGACGCCGTGCTCGCGACAGCTCGAGCGACTCCGAGCTACTCCGGGCTCGCCGAGCAGCTCTCCTCCGCCTGCCCGCCCGCGAGCCGAGTCGGCAGCGTCACGGTCGGGACCGGCGCCGGCAGTCGCCCCTGTACACCCCCGGCCAGGTCTACCTCGCCGGCCCCTACAAAGGGGCCCCGCTCAGCCTCGCGATCGTCGTACCGGCGGTCTCCGGCCCCTACGACCTCGGCAACGTGATGGTTAGGACCGCGATCTACGTCGATCCGGTCGACACGCAGTGTCACGGCGGTCACCGACCCGCTACCGCAGATCCTCGAGGGCATTCCCCTGCGGCTGCGCACGGTCACGGTCAATCTCGACCGGCCGAACTTCACGCATCAATCCGACCAACTGCGATCCATTCTCGGTCGACACCAGCGTCACCGGCGACGAAGGCGCCACGGCGAGCGTGCAGTCCCACTTCCAGGTCGCGAACTGCGCCAACCTCGGCTTCGAGCCCGAAGCTCGGCCTGAAGCTGCTGGGCGGCCTCAAGGTCCGCGGCCACCCGGCGATCCAGGCGCGGGTCAAGGGACTCGGCGGAGACGCCAACATCCGCAGCGTCCAGGTCACGCCTGCCCACGGTCGTCCTGCTCGACAACTCGCATCTGGGCACGGTCTGCACTCGGGTCGACTTCGCCCGGGAAACCTGCCCGGAGAAGTCGTACCTCGGCACGGCCGAAGCGGTGAGCCCACTCCTCGACCAGCCGCTCAAAGGGCCGGTATTCCTGCGCAGCTCCTCGCACAAGCTGCCGGACATCGTGATGGACCTCAAGGGCCAGATCGAGATCGAGCTTGCCGGCCGGGTCGACGCGGTCAACGGTGCGCTGCGGACGACGTTCGAATCGATGCCCGACGCACCGGTGAGCTCGTTCGCGCTGAATCTGGCCGGCGGGTTCAAAGGGCCTGCTTGATCAACAGCGAGAACCTCTGTGCGGGCGCCAAGCGCGCGAAGGTGAAGATGGTCGGCCAGAACGGCGAGAGCGCCTGACCAGCAAGGTGAAGCTGGGGATCAAGTGCGGCTCTTCCTCGTCGCGAAAGAAGCGTCGGCATGATCACGGAGGGGGAACTAGGCCATGCGGACGAGCTCAACGAAAGCGATGCGCCTCTGCCATCGCCGTCGCCTGCGCCGGGCTTGTCGCCCTCGTCCTCGCCGCATCGGCGGGCGCCCAGGTCGTCGACAGGTATGCCTACGCCGGCCCCTATCCGACCAAGTCGTTCGACGGCAGCGACGCTGTCGGCGCCGGCGCCGTTCGGGGAACCGAACAACATCGCCATCAACCAGGCCACGGGTGATGTCTACGTCGGCGGTAGCAGCGGCTACGTCTACCACCTCAATGCTCAGGGTGTATCGCAGCCGTTCAGCGCGGTCGCTCCAAGCACGGTTCTCAGCCAGCGCACATACGGGCTCGGGGCGTTGAAAGTCGACAACTCCGGAACCTCCACCCAGGGCCGGATCTACGCGAAGGAAGAGTATTCGGCACTTGCAGCGGCTACCTGCCCTCGGGGGCCTCGATCGGCGCTGGATTCCCAATCGAAAACCTCGGTGACGGGTGTGGTCTGGACATCGCACCGGACGGCGGGATCTGGGTCACGAACTACGGCGACGGGACCCATCGCTACAGCACCGCCGGAGTCTAACTCGAACGAAATGATCGCGTTCGGCGGGATGTGCGGATTCGCCATCGACTCCGACGAAAACTTCTACATCCCCGGCTACGGTGGAGGGACGCATCCAGAAGTATCAGCCGCGCGGGCGCCGTTCTCGACGAACACTGGGGTGGAGAAGGGCAGGGCAGCGAAAACCTCGCGATCGACCGCACCACGCGACACCGTCTTCGCGGCACGCGGCAACAGCGTCAACGTCATCGACTCCGACGGCGACCTGATCGACACCTTCGGCTTCGCCGAAGGTGGCAAGTCGTATCCGGGACTCGGGCAACGCCGATGGCATCGCGGTCAACGAGACGACCCACGAGGTCTACGTCGGCAACGGGAGCACCGGCAAGGTCGACCGGTTCGTCCGGACCGGGCCGGTCACGATCCCCGAACGCCACGACCGAACCGGCCGACGGTCACCCCGACGACCGCGACGCTGAAGGCATCGGTCGATCCCGATGCCGCGAACAGCGGCACCCCGATCACGAATTGCCAGTTCGAATGGGGCTCGACGACCGAATACGACCACGTCGTCGCGTGTGACCAGGCAACACCGATCGGCGCCCCGACCGAATGTGACGGCGACCATCACCGGACTCACTCCGGCCGCCACCTACCACTTCCGGATCACGGCGGCCAATGCCAACGAAGTCCAGGCAAGTGGAGCGGATCGGAGCTTCCAGCCCTCGGGCCCGCCGGTGATCAGCAACGATCGCGACCTCTGAAATCTTCTCGGACGGCGCTCGGATGAACGCCGACATCGACGCCGCCGGCTCGAAAACCAGCTACCAGGTTCGAGTGGGGGTCCGCACCCTGCAGCTCCAATCCGTGCGCGAGCGTCACCACGCCGCCGAGGTTCGCTCAAAAACCCTGTCGGCGTCCAGGCGGTGACCTACGTGCTGACCGGCCTGACCCCGGGGTCGACCTACTACTGGCGTGTCGATCGCCGTCCAACAACAACTCGACGGTTGAAGAGCGCCGACCAGAAATTCACCACCTTCCCGCTCGACCCGCCGACCGTCGACACGTGCGGGAACGCGCTGGTCAGGAAGCAGACCGGTGCCTCTCTGTTGCCCGACTGCCGCGCCTACGAGCTCGTCTCGGCCGCCGACACGGGCGGCTACGACGTCGAGTCGAACCTGGTGCCGGGCCAGCACTCCGCTCGCGGGCTATCCGGATGCGACCGACCCGGCGCGCGTTCTCTACACCGTCCACTTCGGAGCGATTCCCGGGGTCGGCGATCCGCCCAACTACGGCGACGACCCCTATGTGGCGACCCGCGGCGATGAGCGGGTGGACGACCAAGTACGTCGGCGTCCCGGTCGCCGACGGCGCCGGACCCGACCGCCTTCGGCTCGCTCGCTGACCGGGGCCGACGCGAGCCTCGATGTGATGGCCTTCGGTGGGCCCGGTATTCTGCGATCCCTGCTTGGCGGACGGAACGAGCGGAATCCCGATCCGCCGCGCCAACGGCCAGCTCGAACAGGGGATGAAGGGGTCGATCGCGCGTCGCCGATCCGACGCCGGCAGGCGAGGTGCGAAAGCAGTTCTCGGCCGACGGCGAGCCATTTCGTCTTCGGCTCCGAGGACAAGTTCGAGCCGGCCGGCAACTCGGCGAGCGTTTCGATCTACGACCGAGACCTGGTCACGGACGCGCACCCAGGTCGTGTCGACGATGCCGAACGGGTCGACGATGACCGGCGAGGTCGCCGAGCTCGACATCTCCGACGATGGGAGCCGGATCCTGATCGGCAAATGGGTCGGGACCGACTCCGCCGGCAATGACCACTTCGACCTCTTCATGCACGTCGGCAACAACCCGAACTCGGTGGCGGTGGCCGACACCCCGAGCGGTGTCATCTACAACGGGATGACCCGCGACGGGACGCAAGGTCTTCTTCACGACCGCGGATGCCCTCGCGACCGACGGCGACATCGAGCGCCGACCTCTTCCGCGCCGACGTCGGTACCGCGAGCGCGACAATCACCCGCGTCTCGACCGGGTACCGGCGGCACCGGGACACCGACGCATGCACCCCGAGCGGAGAACTGGAACTCGCTCGACGGGGGAACCGACTGCGGGACGCTCGGCATCGCAGGCGGGGGAGGCGTCGCCGCCGACGACGGCACCGTCTACTTCCTCTCGCCGGAGCTGCTGGACGGGCCGTCGAATGGGACCGCCGGAGCGCCCAACCTGTTCGTCGCCGCGCCCGGAGATTCGCCCACTCTTCGTGGCGACCCTCGCGGTCGACGACCCGGTTGTCGTTCACGCCGCCGCCGACGCCGCGACTGCGCAGCACCGAGGACTTCCAGGTGACCCCCAGCGGAGACTTCGCGGTCTTCGGCTCGCAGCGAGCCGGTCACCGGCTACCCGACGAACGGCCATCTCGCGGTGTACCGATACGACCGGAATCGGGTAAGCGGTCGACTGCGCCTCCTGCGCGCCGACCGGCGCTCGGTCCGAGAGCGATGCCGTCCTGCCGCATGGCGGCAGTGGCCTGACCGACGACGGTCGGGTCTTCTTCACCACCGCCGACCCCCTGAACCTGCGCGACCTCAACGGCGGCAAGACCGACGTCTACGAGTGGAAGGGCAGCGGTCCCGAAACTCGTCTCGACCGGCACCAGCGAGTTCGACTCAGGACTTCTCTCCGCCAGCCGGGACGGCAAGGACGTCACCTTCTTCACCCACGACGTCCTCGTCGATCAGGACCACAACGGAAATCTGGTCAAGATCTACGACGCCCGCGAGGAAGGCGGCTTCTACGTCCAGCTGAAAGAACCGCCCTGCAGGGCCTCCGACGAGTGCCACGGGCCGGGGACCCAGGCTCCGCCGCCGCCGGACATCGGCACCTACCGCGGAGACGGTGGCCAGGCCGAAGCGCAGTCGCCGAAGAAGAAGCCCCGCTGCCGAGGCAAGAAGGTCAGGCGCCATGGGGTCTGCGTCAAGGACCGTAGGCAGAAGCGTCAGCCAGAGGAAGACACCGGCAATGGCTGAGCGGAAGACGAGGAGAAACGAGAGATGGATGAACTCGACGCGCACGGTCCTGCTCGCGACCCTGGCCCTCCTCGTCGCCGTGCTCGGCGCGGCGCCGGCGCATGCCTCCGAGGACGATTCAGGCATTCGAAGTGGTCTCCACGGACTCGCGGGTCGGCATGCATCCCGATTTCGAAACCAACGTCACCCTCCAGGACGCCGGGCCTCCCGGAGACGGCGAGGAACCTGATCGTCAACCTCCCGCAGGGCATGTTCGGCAATCCGAACGCGATCCCGAAATGCAGCTCCTCGGATTTCGCGCTCTCGCAGTGCCCGGCGGTCTCGCAGGCCGGTGTCATCAGCGTCCGCGGCAACTACGAAGGCAACCAGGACTACCTGCTGGGCACGGCGCCGGTCTACGTGCTCGAGTCCCGATCGGAAACCGAGACGACGCGCTTCGCCTTCATCGTCCCGACCCTGAACATCCCGATCAGCATCCCGATCTCGCTGCGCACCGCGTCGGACTACGGCCTGCGCATGACGGTCTCCGAAATCACCCAGCAGATCCCCGTCGCCGGCTTCATCCTGAAGCTCTGGGGCTACCCGGCGAAATCGGAACACGACGAAGAACGGTTCGCGATCGGGGAACCGGGCGAACCCGGCAAACTGCCCCGAGTCGTTCGACGCGACCTGCACCGGCCCGCACCCGGCGCCGATCCCGATCCTGCCGCTGACGAGCAATCCCGTCGGTCTGCACCGGCAGCCCGCTCAAGGTGACCCTCGACGTCCAGACCTACCAGGACCCGAACAACCTGTCGCACGCCGAGGCCGACATATCCGGCGACGACCGAACTGCGAACAGCAGACCTTCAGGCCGGTCCTCAACGTCGACATCACCAACCACAGCGCCGACTCCCCGGCGGGCCTCGAGCTCCAGCTGAAAGCACCGCAGTTCGAGGGCTTCGCCGCCTCGCCCTCGCAGATCCGCTCCGCGACGCTGTTCCTCCCGGAAGGCCTGACGATCAATCCCGACGCCGCCGACGGGCAGAGCGCCTGCACCGACGCCGAGGCCAACTTCGACTCCGAGGGCCCGGCCGAATGCCCGGACAACTCGAAGATCGGCAACGTTCGACATCGAGCTCGCCGGCCCTCGACGGGCCGCTCGACCGGCTCGCTCTACTTCGGCGAACCGAAGCCCGGCGACCAGTACCGCGTCTTCATGATCGCCTCCGGCTTCGGCATCAACGCCAAGCTCGTCGGCCTCGGTCCACCCCGACCCGCAGACCGGGCCGGCTGACGATGTACTTCGACGACCTGCCCCAGGTCCCGTTCGACGAGTTCAACCTCCACCTCTTCGCCTCGGACCGGGCCTGATGGCGACGCCCGACGCAGCTGCGGCGTCTACCGGGCCGACTCGGTCTTCATCCCCTGGAACGACAAGCTCGCCGACGCAGCACTCGGAACCGTTCTTCAGCCTCGACTCAGGCCCGAACGGCAGCTCCTGCCCGGGCATGGTGCGGCCGTTCGAGCCGCGGCTCGTGGCCGGAACGTCGAACCCGGTCGCCGGCGACCTTCTCGAACTTCACCCTGAAGCTCGACCGCGACGACGGCGACCAGTTCCTCGGCGACCTCAACTTCAAGATGCCGCCCGGCCTCACCGGGTACCTGCGCGGCATCAGCTACTGCCCGGAGGCGGCGATCGCCGCGGCCGCCGAGCAGCCTCGGGCGTCAGCCGAGCAGGCGAGCCCGAGCTGCCCGGCCAGCTCGAGCAGATCGGGACCACGCAACGTCGCCGCCGGGCCCGGGCGGCCACCCCTTCCACGCGGTCGGGAAGATGTACCTCGCCGGGCCCGTTCAAGGGGGCGCCGCTCAGCCTCGTCGCGATCACGCCGGCGCTGGCCGGCCCCTACGACTACGGGACCGTCGTCGTCCGGGTCGCGCTCCACGTCGACCCGCCGACCGCCCAGGTGACCGCGGTCTCGGACACGGTCCCGTCGATCATCGGCGGCGTCCCGATCCGGATGCGCTCGATCCAGGTCAACATCGACAAGCCCAACTTCACGATCAACCCGACCAACTGCGCCCCGTTCTCGGTCGACTCCCAGGGGATCGGCGATCAGGGCACGGTCACCGACTTCTCCTCCTACTTCCACGCCGTCAACTGCTGCACGCCTCGGCTTCAAGCCGAGGATGACCATCCGCCAGCTCGGCGGCAGCAAGGACACGAAGCGCAGCCACGAACCCGCAGACTGCAGTTCGACCTCTACGACCCGGTCCGGGCGACGCCAACATCAAGTCGCTCTCGGTGACCCTGCCGAACGCGTTCGCAGATCGACCAGCGCCATCTCGGCAACATCTGCTCCGAGCTCCGAGCTGAGTCGCGAACACTGCGCCGGCCGCCAGCCGATCGGGACGGCGATCGACGACGACGCCGCTGCTCGACCAGCCGCTTCAGCGGCCCCGCCTACGCCGTCTCCGGCTCCGGCAAACTGCCGCATCTCGCCTTCATCCTCGACGGCCAGGTCGACGGTGCATGCCGCAGGCCGAATCCGTCATCGGTCAGGAACGGCCACCTGAAGACCGATCGTCCCGGTCGTTCCCGACGCCCCGATCGGCCACTTCCGCCTCGACCTCTTCGGCGGCAAGACACGGCTACCTGGTCAACACCCGGGACCTCTGCGCCGCGCCGGCGACGATCGACGTCGACTACATCGCCCAGAACGGCAAGACCCTCTCGCAGACGGTCAAGGCCAAGACCGCCTGCGGCAAGGCCAAGACGCAGCGCAAGCGCCACCGGCGCTGAGCGTCCGTCGGCCTGTGGTACGCTGACGTTCACAAAGCGAAGCCGGGCCGGGGGGCCCGGCTTCGGCGCCACAGGCCTCAGAATAGACGGGGATATGCAGCCGGAACGAACTTCGGTTTCGCGTGCAGCCACCGGCTGCCCCCTTCCCGCAGGCCGTAGCCCGGGGTCTCGCTAGGTGAGGATCCGGCCGGCCGTCGCGGCCCTGATCGCCGTGCTCCTCGGCTGCGCCGTGCTCGGCGTGGTCGGGCTCGACGTCGAGGACAAACTCGACCCGCTCTCGCTGACGATCTCCGGCACCGGGTCGGCGCAAGGGGCGAAGACCTGCTCGAGGAGCACTTCGGCGACTCGACGCCAGTTCGCGGTCCTGCTCACCGGCCCGCCGGCGGAGATCGAACGGCAGGGGCCCGCCGCTGGTGCGGGCGCTGCGCCACAGCCCCGGGGCCACGGTGATCTCGCCCTGGGACCGCGGCACGGTCGCCGCGCTGCGGCCCGGGCCCGCGCAAGGCGCTGATCATCGTCGACTACCACCGTCCCGCTCGCGACGGCGATGCGGGACACGGTCCCCGAACTCGAACGAGATCCTCGACGAGAACGTCCACCCGCCGCTGCGGGCGACCCAGTCCGGCTTCGCGACCGGTCTCCCGCGCCCTGCAGGAGGAGACGGTCAACGCCACCGAGCGCGCCGAGCTGCTCGCCGTGCCGCTGCTCCTGATCGTCCTCCTGCTCGTCTTCCGCTCGGTGGTCGCCGCCGCGATCCCGCTCGCCTTCGGCGCCCTCACCGTCTTCGCCGGCCGCGGGGTCCTCGTCCTGCTCAGCTCGGTGATGACGATCGACGCGATCTCGCTCGTCGTCTGCACGATGATGGGGCTGGCGCTCGGGGTCGACTACTCGCTGCTGATCGTCTCCCGCTTCCGCGAGGAGCTCGACGAGGGCCGCGACCCGCACGAGGCGGCGATGCGCAGCCGCGCGACCGCCGGCCGGACGACCGTCTTCGCCGGCGCCACCCTGCTCGCGGCGCTGGCCCTCTCCGCCTTCGTCCAGCCCGGCTCGCTGCTGCTCTCGCTCGCCACCACGGTCGGGGTCGCGACCGTCCTCAGCGTCGTCGTCGCGGTCGCGGCCCTGCCCGGGCTGCTGGCCCTGCTCGGCGACCGCGTCAACGCCGGCGCGATCGGCGGCTCCCGCGGCTCGCCACTCCCGGGTCGCGGCGATGGCGGCCGGAGCGCTCCGCCGCCCCGGCCTCGCCGCGGTGCTGATCGCGGTCCCGCTGCTGCTGCTCGCCGCCCCGGCGCTCGCCCTCACCACCGCCGCGCCCGGAATCGACGAGCTGCCGAGCTCGAACCAGGCGCGCCAGAACGCGGAAACGATCGACGCGCGCCGTCGGGCCCGGCTGGGAAGCGCCGTTCGTCCTCGCTCGCCGCCGCGCCGGAAGGCCCGATCACGACCCCCGAGCGGCTCGCCCTGCTCAGCCGCTGGCAGCGCCGGATCGCCGCCCAGCCCGGGATCCGGGCGGTGATCGGCCCGGCCTCGGTCGCCGCAGGGCACCAAGCCGCTGCGCGAGCTGGGGGAGACCTTCACCAGCGACGGGCCCGGACGGGCACCGGCGACCTCGCCCGCCTCGGGCCCGGGCCTGCGCCGCGCGGCGCGACGCCGTCTCCGAGCTGCGCGGCGGCCTCGCCAAGGGCGCCGCGGGCAGCGCCCTGCTCGACGCATCGGCGCCGAACGCGCGAGCCAGGGGGCCGGCCTGCTCGCCGGCGGCCTCGAACGGGCCGCGGCCGGGCGGCGAGCAGGCGAGCGGCGCGATCGCGCGGCTCGGCGAAGGCTCGAAGAAGCTCGCCGACGGCGCAGCGCAAGACCGCGGTCGGCAGCCTCACCCTCGCAGCTCGGCCTGCGCACGCTGCAGCCGAAGCTCCAGGACAACGCCCTGCACCGCTCCCGCGACCTGGCGACCCAGCTCGCCGAAGCCGCGCGCGAGGACCCCTCGCTCCTGCCGCAGGCGCGGCGCTCGCGGACCCTGGCCCGGGTGATCGCCTCCGCCCGCGACGAAGTCAAGCGCCTGCGCGGGATCGCCGACCGGGTCAACGGCGGCCTCAACCGCCTCGTCGAAGGCGGGGCGCGGCTCGAAGAGGGCGTCGGACGGCTCGAGGGCGCCTCCGAAGGGCCTGACCGGCGGCCTCGTCCCGCCTCGGCTCGGGCGCCGAGCGGCTCGCCGACGGCCTGACCGCGCTGCAGGGCGGCGCCGGCGCGCTGCAGGAGGGCCTGGCCGAAGGCTTCCAGCGCTCGCGCCCGCTCGAAGTCGGGCTGCGCCGCTCCGGCATCCGCGTCTCGGCGATCGCCAACCCGCTCGCGCGAGGGCGTCGCGTCGCCTCCACCGCAGCTCGCCCGGGCCTCTTCGACTCCGGCTACTTCGTCCTCTCGGCGCTCGAAGGCGCCTCGCCGCGGCGCCAGGAGCTCGCCGGCGAGGCGGTCAGCGTCAACGGCGGCGGCCAGGCGGCGCGGATGCTGGTCATCTCCGACTACGGGCTCAACACCGACGAGTCGCGCGCAGGTCGGCGACCGGCTCGAGCGACGACGCCGAGCGGATCGGCCGCGAGGGGGGCCTGCAGACCGGGCTGACCGGCGGCGCCGCGGTCATCAACGACTACGGCGAGGTGACCAGGGCGCGGATCCCGCTGGTCGTCGGCGCCGTCGTCATCGCCTGCTTCCTGATGCTGCTGCTGATCCTGCGCGCGCCGCTGCTGGCGGCGATCGCCGTCGTCCTCAACCTCGGCTCGGTCGCCGCCGCGATCGGGGTGATGGCGCTGGT
This sequence comes from uncultured Solirubrobacterales bacterium, assembly GCA_963816785.1. GTDB lineage: Bacteria > Actinomycetota > Thermoleophilia > Solirubrobacterales > 70-9 > VRUE01. The sequence continues at coordinate 179,523 of CAWFLL010000002.1, forward strand.
CTGCAGGATCCCCGAGGGCTATCCGCTCGGCGGCCACCCCTACGTCGACACGGTCGGCGCGGCGGCGATCTTCGGCGTCACCTTCGGCCTCTCGATCGACTACGCGGTCTTCCTCCTCGCCCGGATGCGGGAGAGCTACGCGCGCGACGGCGACAACCGCGCCGCGATCGAATACGGCCTCGAGAAGACCGCCGTCGGTGATCACCGGCGCGGCGGCGATCATGGCCGCGGTCTTCATCTCCTTCGCGGCGGCGCCGGTCGCGACCGTCAGCCAGATGGGCGTCGGCCTGACCGTCGCGATCCTGCTCGACGCGACCGTGGTGCGGATCGTCCTGCTGCCGGCGCTGATGCTGCTGTTCGGCGATCGGGTCTGGCACACACCCCCCTGGCTCGCCCGGCTCCTGCCCCGTCAAAGCCGCACCCAGAGCGCAATCTGAGGACAGTCACGTACCGCCAAAAGCCGAACGACGCGGTACAGTTCAACGGACGTCCAGCCAGACGTCAACAGGGAATTTGTAGAGGGGAACAGATGGGTCGAGTTGGAGGGCGTGCCGTGTTGGCCGTTTTCGCGGTAGCGCTTACAGCGGGTGTGATCGGCAATTCAGCCTACGCCGAAGAATCGACCGACCAATGCCGCGACGCTGCCGCGGAAGGGCCGACGCGGACCGAATACGTCTCGGAACTGGAGACGATCTGCAAACCGGGGGCGAAGGAAACGCAGACGGCGATGGATGGCGTCCGCGACGACGTCCAGCGATCCGGACCGGATTCCGATCGCGGCGAGCAAATTCGACAAGGCGGCATCGATCTTCGGCGGGACGATCAACCAGATCACCGCCGTCCCGCGGCCGCTCGCCGACACCGACCGGCTGAAGAAATGGTTCGGCTACCTGAACCGCCAGGAGCAGTACCTGAAGGAAATCGCCGACGGAGCTCAGGGTCGGCCACACGATCAAGGCCCAGCGGCTGACGGCGCGCTTCATCCATCACGGCAACCTCGCCAACAACGTCACCCTCGCCTTCGGCTTCAACTACTGCAGCTTCAAGTTCTCGAGGTTCGGGTTGAGATGAAGCGGCGAAGGCCTCGGCTTGCCGTGGCCCTCGTCGCCCTCGCCGGCGCTGGCCCTTCTCGCGGTGCCCGGCCGGCGCCGAGCGGACGCAGAGCGGCAACCTGATCGTCTCCCTCGACGGTGGGATCAGCCCCCGCAAGCTCCCCCGCCACGAACGCGGCGCCGGTCTCGGTCCACCTCGCGGGCGGGATCCACACCTCCGACGACTCGCCGCTCCCACGCGTCGACCGGCTCAAGCTGGAACTCGCCTGGAGGGGGCTGCTCTTCACGCCGCGGCCTGCCGGTCTGCCCGCAGGTGCGGCTGCGCGGCATCGACAGCCGCCAGGCGATCGCGTCCTGCGGCGGCGCGCTGGTCGGGCGCGGCCAGCTCTACGCCAAGATCTTCGTCCCGAACCAGGCGCCGTTCGGGATCCGGGCCAACCTGCTCGCCTTCAACGGCCAGACCAAGGTCGGGACGGCCGGCGGTCCTGGTCCACGCCTACACGACCGATCCCCCCGTCTCGTTCGTCATCCCGTTCGCCGTCCATCGCCAGAAGGGCGCGTTCCGGACGGTCCTGGTCACGACGCTGAAGACGGTCGGTCGGGACCTGGCCGCACGTCTCCAACTTCCGGATCGAGGTCGCCCGCGACTTCATCTACCACGGCAAACGCCACAGCTATCTCAGCGCCTCCTGCCCGGTGCCGCCGAAATTCACCGCCGGCTTCCTCTCCTTCGCCCGCGCCACCTACACCTTCGCCGGGGGCGAAGAGCTGGCGATCGAATCGGTGCGCAGCTGCCGCGCGCGAGGCGAGCAGGCCGGTACGTCAAAGGCTCAAAGGCGGCGGGTCGGCAAGGCCCGGCTCTCCGAAGGCGCCTTTCCGCATCGGATAGCGGATTTCCCGCACCAGAGCCGCGAAAATGGGCGAAAAGCACTTGTCCGGTCCTTCTTGACTATAAGGTCCGTTTGTGTTCTTATAGCGGCTGTCTTCTTGCGTAAGGCGGGAGCGCCACATCCCTGGCTCTTTTGGTTGGCCTCCGTGGGGGCCTCGATGGCTGTGCCCCGCCGCGTGCCGGCGGGAGTCCTGGCGGGTGATCCCGCACCGATCGGTTGGCGCGGCATGAATCGACTTTTCGACCAGTTTCGAACAGCTGAAGGGAGCGGTCCGCGAGGCCTGCGCGAAGCAGGACGAGTGGCCCGCCAAGGTCGCGGCCGGGATTCGGGGCGCGGTCGACTTCTGCGTCTCGAACCCCGACGCCGCCCAGATCCTGGTCATCGAGACCCGCACCGCGAGAGGCCACGGCGACTACCTGCAGATGGTCGACGGCTTCGCCGGCCTCTTCGACGGCGAGGTTCCCACGAAGCAGCGATCCGCCGGCCCGACCGACGAGGCCCTGGTCGGGGCGATCGCCTCGATCGTCGCCTACCACCTGCGCTCGGAGCGGCTCGATCTACTCGAGGACGCCGTCCCGGAGCTCGTCTGCCTCGCCCTGCTGCCCTACCTCGGGTTCGACGGCGCGAAGGGCTGGGCCGACACGGCGGATCGGGCCTAGAAACAGCGCGGTATGTGGATGTCCGGCTAATTTGGCCGGAAACCGCAAGAATTCGACGCTTTGCCCTTGACAAGTTGGTCCGTATCTGTTCTTATTATAGGTACCCGGGGCGAGCGCTTCCTGTCGCTCGCTTTGCCCGGCCTTCGGGTCGGGACCGAGGTCGTCCCCTCCCCTGTGGGCACGACCTTGCTTCACGCAGACAAGGCCCGGGAAGGTATTCCCACCTTCCCGGGCCTGTCTGTACTCGCGTTCGGCCAGAATGGGGGCGTGCCCGACGAACTGCCGGTCATCCTCTTCGCCTCCGCCGGCCGAGCTCGAGGCCTGGCTCGAGCAGGAGCATGGGCAACCCCAGGGGATCTGGCTGAAGCTCGCCAAGAAGGACTCCGGTGTCGAGAGCGTCAGCTACGCGGAGGCGGTCGAGCTCGGCCTCTGCTTCGGCTGGATCGACGGCCAGGCGAGGCGTTTCGACGAGCGCCACTACCTGCAGCGCTTCACCCCTCGCCGGCAGCGCAGCAAATGGTCGCGGCTCAACCGCGACCGGGTCGAGGCGCTGATCGCCGCCGGCCGGATGCGCCCCGTCGGGCCTCGCCGCGGTCGATGCGGCGAAGGCCGACGGGCGCTGGGACGCGGCCTACGAGCCTCCGAGCACGGCGAAGGTCCCGCCCGACCTCGAGCGCGAGCTGAAGCGCGACCGGGCCGCTCGGGAGAGCTTCGAGGAGCTCGACGGCGCCAATCGCTACGCGATCATCCACCGCCTCGCCGACGCGAAGACGACCCGAGACCCGCGAGCGCCGGCTGAGGAAATACGTCGAGATGCTGAAGCGGGGGGAGCGGATTCATCCCTGACCGTCCTGCTCGGCTTCGTCGGCGGGCCCGAGGTCGGCGACCTGGCCGGCCTGGGGGAGGCCGAGCGCCGCGCCGCGGTCCTCGGCTGCTTCTCGCGGCTGTTCGGGCCCCGGGCCGAGCACCCCCTCGACTACGCCGAGCAGGAATGGTCGGCCGAGGAGTGGTCCGGCGGCGGGCCACGTCCAACTTCGGCCCTGGCGGCTGGACCGCGTACGGCCCGGCGCTGCGCGAGCCCGTCGGCCGCGTCCACTGGGCCGGAACCGAGACCGCGACGGTCTGGAGCGGCTACATGGAGGGCGCCTGCAGGCAGGCGAGCGGGCTGCTGCGGACGTTCGATCGGTGGCCAGGGCCGGGATCGTCGGTTAGGGTCGTCCTGTCCCCTCCCAGAAATGGAGACCGATGGCCTACGAGATGAACATCCGCGGCACCCAGGACAAGGTCAAGGTCCGCAGCCCCTGGGCGGCGGCGCTGCTGCCGATCATCACCCTCGGCATCTACCACCTGGTCTGGTGGTACCGGATCAACCGCGAGATGAGCGACTACGGCAAAGCGAAGGGCTTCGATCTCGGCCAGAACCCGACCAACTCGGTGCTGGCTCTGTTTCCCGGCGGCCTGATCATCGTCCCGGCGCTGATCACCTACTGGCGCGGGACCAAGCGGGTCCAGGGCACCTCGAGCGTCGCCGGCCAGGAGCCGCTCAACGGCTGGATCGCGCTGATCCTCTACCTGGTCATCTCGCCGGCGCTCTGGTTCTACATCCAGGTCGGAGCTCAACAAGGTCTGGGAGGACGAAGCCGACCCGATCCCGGGAGGGGAGCTGCCCCCGCCGCAGGCGGACGCGACTCCGCCGCCGCTCGAGCAGCAGCCGGCGGAGCCGGCACCGCCCCGAGCCGCCGGCGGATCCGCCGCCGCCGGTGGACCCGCCGCCCCCCGCCGACCCGCCGCCGGAGCTCAGGTTCCTAGCGCCCGCTGCGCGGCCGCGCCGGCAGCTGACCGAGCCGGCCGCGTCATCGCGCAGCCGGCAGCTGAAGCCTTCCGCCTTGAAGACCGCGCCCTGCGCGAGGCGCTCCGACGGGCGGGCGCGGGCCAGGATCGACCTCGCGGCGCCGATCACCCGCCGGGCCTTCGGGCAGGGGAGGCGGTGGGCGCGGACGTCCGTCGCCGCAGTCGCGCCAGAACCGGTCGATCGCCGGCGCCGGGAGCTGGACGTCCGGTGGCTGCACCTGCGGTGAGGCGGCGACGCCGGACCCGCCCGGCCGGGGCTTTCACCGGTTCTTCGGGCTCCGGTTCTTCGGGTTCTTTCGGCGGCGGCGGTTCCGGGTAGGTCACCGTCGCCTGGATGTGGAGGTCGGGGCACGCTTCCGAGGTGCCGTCGTGGAGCCCTTCGGTTGCGTAGGCGTCGAACGTGTAGACACCCGGGCTCGGGATAGGTGTGCTCGGCTTCGAGGCCGTCGGCCTCGCTGAAGACGTACTCGCCGGAGTTCGGACCCGTCGCCGTACTGGGCTTCGACCTCCCAGGTGCACCCGGCCAGCTCGGCGCAGAAGAGGCCGATCGCCCCGGCGGGGATCGTCAGCGTGTAGCTGCCGTCGGGTTCGGTGATCACCGTCGAGGCAGTATCGTCGGCTTCGCAGGCCGGCGTCCGGCCCTGCGGCCGAGGCCGGCTCGGGCAGAGCGAGCGGCCGCCGAGCTCACGAAGCCAGCTCGAACGATCAGCAGCACGATGGCGCGAGCTTGGACGTCCGAACGGTCAAACTCTGATGCGTGGATCGCGAACTGCTGAAGAGCATTCTGGCCGACGCCGGTGAGCCTGACTACCGCGCCTCCCAGGTCTGGGAGTGGGTGGCGCGCGGAGCGCGCGACTACGCGGAGATGACCAACCTGCCCGCGCAGCTGCGCGAGCGGCTCGCCGCCGAGGTCCCGCTCTCGACCATCGCCCTCGAGGCCGAGGCGCAAATCCGACGACGGGACCGTGAAGGCCCTCTTCGCGCACCGCCGACGGCCGGCCGCTCGAGGCGGTGCTGATGCGCTACCGCGACGGCCGGCGCTCGGTCTGCCTCTCCTCGCAGTCGGGGTGCCCGCTGACCTGCACCTTCTGCGCCACCGGCCAGATGAAGTTCGGCCGCAACCTCAGCGCCGACGAGATCCTCGACCAGGCGCTCCACTTCCGCCGCGTCGAACCGATCGACCACGTCGTCTTCATGGGGATGGGGGAGCCGATGATGAACATCGACGCCGTGCTCGAGGCCTGCGCGGCCCTGCCCGACGTCGGCGTCACCAACCGCCGCACCGCGATCTCGACCGTCGGCTGGGTGCCCGGGATCGAACGGCTGGCCGAGTGCGAGATGCCGGTCCGCCTCGCGCTCTCGCTGCACGCCCCCAACGACGGCCTCCGCTCGCAGCTGATGCCGGTCAACGACCGCTACCCGCTGGCCGAGGTCCTCGCCGCCTGCGAGCGCTACCGCGCTCTTCGCCGCCGCAAGGTGTTCGTCGAGTACGTGATGCTCGCCGACGTCAACGACCATCCCCAGCACGCCCGCGAGCTCGCGGCGCTGCTCGACCCCCGCATCTACAAGGTGAACCTGATCCCCTACAACCCGACCGGGGCCTACGACGGCTCCTCTCCGGAGCGGATCGAGCGCTTCCGCGCGATCCTCGCCGAGCACCGGCTCGGGGCGACGGTCCGCCTCACCCGCGGCCGCGACATCGCCGCCGCCTGCGGCCAGCTCGCGGCTGCGACTGGCCAGCCAGCCAACTAGGATCACCACGATGCCGACCGAGACCGCGACACCCGCGCCGCCCGCCGGCTGCCGTCCCGAAACCGCCGCTGAAAACGCAGAACCCGTTCACGCCGGCTGGCCGGCGACCTGGCCGTCCGAATGGCGGGTCCGCGGCAAGTTCCCGCCCGGCGATCTCGACTTCAGCGTCGCCCGGACCCACAAGATCGCCACCGACCCGCTCCCGGTCCTGCTCAGCGCCTACGAACGCTACGGGCCGATCTTCACCCTGCGCCTCCTCCACAGCCGGGTCGTCTTCATGCTCGGCCCGGAGGCCAACCACTTCGTCACCGTCACCGGCCCCGACAACTTCCACTGGCGCGACGGCAGCTTCGGCGACCTGATCCCGCTGCTCGGCGACGGCCTGCTGACGATCGACGACGACTACCACGACCACGCCCGCGACGACGATGATGCCGGCCTTCCACCGCGAGCAGGTCGCCGCCGCCGTCGAGGCGATGGTCGGCGAGGCGGGCCCGATGATCGACGCCCTGCGGCCCGGCGAGGTCGTCGACATCTACGAGTGGATGCGCGGGCTCGCGATGCGGATCGCGATGCGCGCCCTGCTCGGCCTCGACCCCGACGAGGCCGGCAAGGGTGCCGCCGCCGCCGAGAACTTCGAGCGCGCGCTCGAGTTCTACGGGATCGAGTTCGCCGCCCGCTTCCTCCGCGGCCCGGGCTCGCCGTGGCGGAAGATGATCGCCGCCCGCCGAGTCCTCGACGAAATCGTCTTCGGCGAGATCGCCGAGCGGCGGCAGGTCGCCCGAATCGGGCCGGCAGCGACGTGCTGAGCCTGCTGCTCGAAGTCCGCGACGAGTCCGGCCAGGGCTTCTCCGACAGGGAGGTCCGCGACCAGGTGATGACCCTGATGTTCGCCGGCCACGACACCTCGACCTCGACCCTCACCTTCATGATGTACGAGCTCGCCCGCCGCCCGGACGTGGTCGAGAAGCTGGTCAGGCCGAGCAGGACGCGGTCCTCGGCGGCGAGATCCCCGACATCGAGAAGATCGAGCGCGAGATGCCGTACCTCGACATGGTCCTCGACGAGGTCCTGCGCCTCTACCCGCCCGCCTGGATCGGCCCCCGCCGGGTGATCAAGGACTTCGAGTTCGACGGCTACGGCGTCCGAAGCGGCGCCTACTTCACCTACTGCTCCTGGGCCAGCCACCGGATCCCCGAGGTCTTCCCCGAGCCCGAGGCGTTCATCCCCGAGCGCTTCACCCGCGAGCGCAAGGCGGCGCTGCCGCGCGGCGCCTACGTCCCGTTCGGCGGCGGCCAGCGGATCTGCATCGGCAAACGCTTCGGCCAGACCGAGGTGAAGCTGGTCGCGACGATGCTGCTTCAGCGCCTCCGCCTCGACGTCCTGCCGGGCCGCACGATGACCGTGCGCCAGATGCCGACCCTCTCGCCGAAGGGCGGTCTGCCGATGCGGGTGCTGTCCCGCGGGTGACGGACCCTCCGGCGCGCAGGGACTGAGCCGCTGGACGCTCTGGTTCGGCGGCCTCGCGTTCTTCACCTGCTACCTCGGCCAGACCGTGCTGGGGGTGCTGCAGCCGACGATCGCCTCTGAGCTCGACCTCTCCGCCTCGGAGGCGCAGTGGGTGGTCAACTCCTTCTTCCTCACCCTTGCCCTCTTCGCGGCCCCCGGGGGTCGGCTCGGCGACTACTACGGGCACCGCCAGGTGCTTTTGGTCGCGCTCTCGGTCTTCGCCCTCGGCTCGCTCGGCGCCGCGGTGTCGCAGGGCTTCGTCTGGCTGATCCTCAGCCTCGCCCTCGCCGGGGCCGGCGCCTCGACGCTCTATCCCTCGAGCGCGGCGATGATCGCCAACCGGGTTCCGCTCGAGAGTCGCGGCGACGCCCTCGGCAAGTACTCGGCGATCGGGGTCACCGTCTTCGTGATCGGGCCGTTGATGGCCGGCCTGCTGACCGAGGCGATCAGCTGGCGGGCGCTGTTCGGGCTGCAGACCGCGGTCGGCCTCGGCCTTGTCCTGATCGGCGCGCTCAGGGTCGACAACCGCCCGGTCGGCGAGCCGAAGCCGTTCGACGCCAGGGGGCTGGTGCTCCTGATGGCCGGCCTCAGCGCCCTCCTCGTCGCCCTGATGCAGGCGCTGGCCTGGGGCTGGGACTCGGCGGCGACGATCGCGCTGTTCGCTGCCGGCCTCGCGGTCCTCGGCTACTTCGCGCGGTTCGAGCTGCGCCGCGAGAACCCGCTGCTCGACATCGCGCTGCTGCGCCTCCGCGCTCTGCGCGGGATCGTGATCGCGATGTTTGCGGCGCAGTTCGTCCTCAACGGCTTCGTCATCTACATCGCGACCTACTTCCAGCACGTCCTCGACTACGGGCCGCTGCTGGCCTCGGTGGCGATGGTCCCCTCGATGCTGCTCGGGCCGATCTTCAACCTGATCGTCGGCCGGCTCACCGATCGGATCGGCCCGCGGCGGCCGGCGGTCGCCGGCTACCTGCTCGCCGCGTTCTCGTTCGCCTGGATCGCGTTCTTCATCGACCGCGACAGCTACTGGCCGTTGCTGCCGGGGCTCGTCCTCCTCAGCATCGCGGTCGCGCCGATGTTCACTTCGCTGCTGACCGGGCTCGCCAACGCGGTCGGGGCCGAGGAGCGCGGCGACGCCAACGCCCTCGTCCTCACCCTGCGCTGGATCGGTGCCGCGACCGGCACGATGGTCCTCGGCGTCATCATCCTCTCGGGCGTCGAGGCCGGCTCGACCCCGAGTGCCTCTCGATACGAGACCGCCTTCACCGTCCTCGCCTTCGTCGCCCTCGCCGGCGCGCTCGCCTGCGCCGCCCTCCTCCGCGACCCGGCGCCGGAGGGGGCCCCCAGACAGCACCATTTCCGCCCCCTTTTCTGAGGCGGCCCCGCGCCCATTGATTAGGGTCGATCGGGACGAATCGAACCAACTCGCCTCGGGAAGGGGGTTGCTCAATGGCGCTCGACCAGAGCAAGGCCGGCAAACACATGGCCGAACAGATGGAGGCGATCGAGGCCGACTACGGGACTCGCGAGGGCGACTGGGAGATCGGCGACATCTGCACGATCGTCGAGGTCCGCGGCCCGGCGGGGCCGAGGTGCGGATGCGGAGCAGCGCCACCTCGCCGCACTCGACCCTCGGCCTGCTCAAATTCGCCGAGATCTTCGCGATCAGCCAGGTCACCGGAGGGGGCGGCAACTAGCGGGATGCGCGCCCTCGTCATCTCCGACACCCACTTCGGCGCCTGGACGGGCCGCGACCTGCTGACCGAGGAGCGCTACCTGGAGCGGCTGGAGCCGGCGCTCGAGGGGATCGACGAGCTGATCTTTCTCGGCGACCTGTTCGACTTCCTCTTCGGCTCGGTCGCCGACGCGATCGACGCCTCCGACGGGCTACTGCGGCTGATCGCCGAGAAGCTGCCGGGCGGTCGCCTCGTCTTCGTCGCCGGCAACCACGACCACCACTTCGTCCACCGCGACGCCGAGGGCCGGCTCGAGGCGCAGCTGGCGGCCGGCGACTCGCCGCGCGACGACTGAGCCGGCTCGGATGGCGCCGGTCCGGAGTACTTCCGCTCCTTCCTCGAGCGGCGACTGCCCGGCGTCGAGGTCGAGATCGCCTACCCGACCTACACCTTCGCCGGCGTCCTCTGCACCCACGGCCACTACCTCGACCCCCACGCGCGCCTGAGCGGCTCGCGCGGCGACCGGCTGCTGACCCGGACGCTGTGGTCGATCGCGACCGGGGGCCCGGAGGACCCGAAGACGATCGCCGACTACGAGTCGGTCATCACCCTGCTCACCGAGTGGCTCTACATCGCCGCCCAGATGCCGCACGGGACCCACGCCCAGCGGAACGTCTTCCGCGCCGCCCAGCGCGCCGGGACGGTCGGCGAGCGTGCTCGGGATGCCGGTCCGCGGCGCGAGGCGATCTCGCCGCCCGGATCCGCGAGCGCGGAGGAGGGGAGGCCGCTGCCCAGCGAGGAGCATTTCGACTCGGTGGTCCGCGAGGAGACCGAGCGCCAGCATCGCGAGCAGCCGGCGCCGGCGGCCGCCTGGCCCCGGCCCGACCTATCCGGCCGCGAGCGTGGTCTCGCCGAGCGACCCCTCCGAGCACGCGCTCGAGGCGTTCGCCCAGGTCGTCCAGAACCTCGGCTGGAACCACGAGGCCGACAGGATCGTCTTCGCCCACACCCACCAGCCGCTCGCCGACGTCCGCTCGCGCGACGACTCCCGGACCCGCTACTGGAACACCGGCTGCTGGATCTACGAGCCCGATCTCAGCTCGCGCCAGGCCTACGCCCGCTACCTGCGCTACGGCTGGCCCGGGACCGCCGTCGTGATCGACGACGAGGAGCCCGAGCCGCGCCTGGTCGAGCTGCTCTCCGACCTCAATCCGTCCGCGGGTGGGGGAGGGGTCGGGTCAGCAATTCCTCCTACCGGACAACCCTGAGGCTGCGGAAGCGGTTCTTGACGGAGTCGTTGATCGTCACCCTCTCCTTGACCAGGAGCTTCTCGGCGCCGGCGAGCCTGGCGGCGAAACGCGGCTTCGGCTTCAGCGAGACGATCTTCGAGCCCCCGGCTTTGACACTTGCCTTCGCCGACAGCGGTCATTGCCTTTCCCTTGCGCTTCCTCGTCACCGCCGTGAGCCTGAACCTGCAGCCGCTGGGCTTGGCTCGCCTCGGGCATCCGATGCGAACCGCGGGGTAGGCGACCGACACCGGCTGCGTCCGCCTTGCCGATGCCGATGCCCTGCAGTAGGCGGTCTGCCCGGTGAACCTGAGCGAGGTTGAGCAGCCCTCGTTGTCGGTCACGGTCAGGGTCACCTGGTGGGTGCCGGGGCTCCTGTAGGTGTGTGTCGGCGTGGGGCCGCCGTCGGTTGTCGTCTGCGCCGTCGCCGAAGTCCCATTCGAAACGCGCGACCAAGCCGTCAGGATCGCCGGAGGCGGAGGCGTCGAAGGAGGTCGCGACTCCGGGCCGGGCGCTGGAATTGGTGAAAGCGGCGATCGGTGGCTGGTCGGGGGTGATCGCGATCGCCTCCGGAGCGGTGCCGACGACGATCGGCGAGCCCGCCACCTGGTTTGTCTGCGTGTCGATCGCCGAAACGCTGTTTCGAACCTGAGATTGCGACGTAGGCCCTGCCGCCGTCGGGGGTGATCGCGATCGCCTCAGGTTCGCTCCCGACGATGACCTGGCGACCCGACGACCTGGTTCGTCCGGGTGTCGATCACCGAGACGCTGCCCGAGTTGGCATTGGTGACGTAGGCCCGGCTGCCGTCGGGAGTGATCGCTATCCCCGTCGGTTCGCTCCCGACCGCGATCGGAAGCCCCACCACCTGCATTGCTCCGGGTGTCGATCACCGAGACGCTGGCAGCGCCACTGTTTGCGACGTAGGCTCGGCTGCCATCGGGGGTGACGGCGATCCCCTTCGGTTTGGGCGCCGACCACGATCGCGCCCCCACCACCTCGCTGCTCTGGATGTCGATCACAGAAACGTCGCCCGAGGTTTGGTTGGTGACGTAGGCGGTCCCCCCGTCGGGGGTGATCGCGACGGCCCGCGGCTCATCGCCGACCGGGATCGGCGGACCGACGAAATTGGTCTTGGTGTCGATCAACGCGACCTGGTCGCCGCCATTGGTGGCCACGTAGGCCCTGCCTCCATCGGGCGTGATCGCGATTCCCTCGGGGCCGCCGCCGACAGTCGATCGGCGCGCCCACCACCTGCTTGCTCCGGGTGTCGATCGCTTTGACCTGGCCGATGTCGATGTTCGCCACGTAGGCGGTCCCGCCGTCGGGAGTGATCGCGACCCCGAACGGGCCGAGGCCGACGGGGATCGACGAGCCGACGACCTGGTTGGTTTGGGTCTCGATCACCGAGACGCTGCTCGAGCCGCCGTTGCCGACGAAAGCCTCTCGGCCGAGGGCAGGAGGGACGATCGCGACCAGGTGGAACGCGGCGAGCACAGAGACGAGAAGGAGGCGCCCGCGAAGGTGCTTCCGGCGCCGTAGTGCCCAGGCCACGCGGGAATTGTATCCGGCGATCTGCCCGGCCCCGAGGCTTGCCGTGCGGTGTCGCAGTGGGTACGGTCGAGGTCTCGCAAACCCCGGTCTTCAGGAGGAAACATGGATGACGCCACCGCTGAGCAGCTGACCTCGAGGCAGAGGATGGTCTGGTCGGCTGGGGACTGGCCCGGCTTTGCCCCGATCATCCAGGATGTGTCCGACCGAGATCGTCGAGTCGATCGGGGTTGGCGATGGCCACGACTATCTCGACGTCGCGACCGGCAGCGGCAACGCCGCCGAAGCGGCGGCGCGGCGCGGCGCCCGCGTCACCGGCCTCGACCTCGTCCCGGAGCTGATCGACGCCGCTCGCGCCCGCTTCGCGAGCGCCGGCCTCGAGGCCGAGTTCGTCGTCGGCGACGCCGAGAACCTCCCGTTCGAGGACGAATCGTTCGACCGCGTCACCTCGATCTTCGGGGTGATGTTCGCGCCCCGCCACCAGGTCGCCGCCACCGAGCTGGTCAGGGTCGCGCGGCCGGGAGCGGTCATCGGCGTCACCGCCTGGACGCCGAGCGGCTCAACGGCCAGATGTTCAAACTGCTCGGCGAGCACATGCCGCCTCCGCCGGAGGGGTTCGTGCCGCCGGTGATGTGGGGCGACGAGGACTACGTCAGGGACCTCTTCTCCGCGTCGGGGCTCGATGTCAGCTGTCGAGCGGCGAATCGCCACCGTCGAGTTCGAGTCGCCACGAGCAGTGGATCGAGTACATCGAGGAGAACCTCGGCCCGGTCGTGTTGGCCAAGGCGGCGCTCGAGCCGGAGGGCAGGTGGGAGGCCGTGCGGGCTCAGAGCTCTCGACCTCGAGGACAGCCACAACGAGGCCGACGACGGCAGCGTGCCGGCTCCAGGCCGAGTATCTGCTGACCACGATCACCGTCGCCGGATGACCGATTTCGGGATGCTCCGCGACGGATTCGCCGGCGACGTCCTCGCCGACGGCGACGGCGGCTACGAGGACGCGCGGGCGATCTTTAACTCGATGATCGAGAAGCGCCCGGCCGCGATCGCCCAGTGCGAGGGCGCCGATGACATCGCTGCCGCGCTCGCCTTCGCCCGCGCCAGCGGGCTCGAGGTCGCGGTCCGCGGCGGCGGCCACAGCGTCGCCGGCGCCAGCGCTCACCGAGGGCGGCCTGACGATCGACCTGCGCCGGATGAACGCGGTCACGGTCGACCCGGACGCCCGCACGGCCACGGCGCAGGGCGGGGCAGCCTGGGGTGACTTCGACCGCGCCTGTCAGCCGCACGGCCTGGCGACGACCGGCGGCCGTGTCTCAACCACGGGCGTCGCCGGCCTCACCCTCGGCGGCGGCTCGGGCTGGGTCGAGCGCAGGTTCGGGCTCGCCTGCGACAACCTGCTCTCGGTCGAGATCTCGTCACCGCAGACGGTCGCACCGTCCGCGCCTCCGAGGACGAGAACCCGGAGCTGTTCTGGGCGATGCACGGCGCCGGCTGCAACTTCGGGATCGCGACCGAGCTGACCTTCCGCCTCCATCGCGCTGCCGGCCTTCACGGTCGGCGCTGATGATCTGGCCGCCCGACGCAGGCCCGGAGCTGGGCCGCACCTACCGCGACCTGATCGAGCTCGGCGCCCGACGACGTCGGCGGCGGGATTCATCTACATCACCGGCCCGCCGGAGGAGTTCGTCCCCGAGGATCTGCAGGACCAGGCTCGTGGCGGCGGTGCTCGTCACTTACACCGGCCCCGAGGCGGAGGCGCGGGAGGCGATGGCGCCGATCCTCGATGCTCGAGCCGGCGGGCGAGATGATCGCCGAGATGCCCTACTCCGAGCTTCAGTGCGATGCTCGACGACCCGCCGGGATTCCGCAACTACTGGTCCGCCGAGTACCTGAACGAGCTGCCCGATGAGGCGATCGACGCCTTCTGTGCCCGCGCGGACGGGATCATCGTCCCGTCGCCGACCCAGCACATCATCTTCCCCTGGGGCGGCGCGATCGCCGCCGGCGCCGAGGGCTCGCCGATGGCGACCCGAGAGTCGCCCTGGGTGGTCCACCCGCTGACGATGTGGGAGGACCCCGCGGACGACGAGCGGGCGATCGAGTGGACCCGCGACGTCCGCGCCGACGTCCAGCAGTGGGCCACGGGCGCGACCTATCTCAACTTCGTCGGCGACGAGGGACGAGGAGCGGATCGTCGCCGGCTACGGGCGCGAGAACTACGACCGCCTCGCCTCGCTCAAGGCCGAGTACGACCCCGATGACGTCTTCCACCTCCACCACCCAATCCGCCCGCCGACGGCCGCCTGAGCGAGTCGATCCCGGATCGGCCGGGTTGCAGCCGGGTAGTGGTCGGCAACAGCTCAAACAAGGAGGCCCAGATGCGCAGACCCCCGGGATCCCTGAACCGATTGCTTACGATCACGGCGGCGGTGGCCGTCACGGTCATCGCCCTCGCCGCCGTCGCCCTCGCCGCCGGCGGGGCCCACAGCTCGAGGGCCAAAATCAGGATCAAGTGCCCGAGCGCCGTCGCCAGCGGCAGCAAAGTCACCTGCCGGGTCTTCGGCCGCCTGCCCCGGGGGCCCGAGGGGCCGCGAGGCGCGAAAGGCGCCACGGGCGCCAAAGGGAAAACCGGCACCAGGGGGCCGGCCGGCAACGCCGGTGTCTCCGGCTACGAGGTCGTCAGCCAGACCTTCAACGAAGTCTGCGTCGTCAACAGCGGCGGCCAGCGCGGGCTCAGCACGGTCCAGACCGTCAACTGCCCTGGAGGCAAACGGGTGATCGGCGGTGGCGCCGACCTCGGCACCAACGGCAGCCCAGAACGGCGCAGCAGCGTCAGGTGACGCTGTCGTTCAGCGGTCCCAACGGGAACGGGCACCGGCTGGTCGGCGCAGCTGTTCAACAACTCGACCACCGAAGACACCGTCGATCGACCTCAGGGTCTACGCGATCTGCGCGAAAGTGGACTGAGGTCGCGCCGAAGCCCGGCCTACTTGATGAAGAGCATCTCCTCGTACTTGGGGAGCGGCCAGAGGTCGTCGGCGACGACCTTCTCGAGCTTGTCGGCTGCCTCGCGGACCGTCGCCATCGCCGCGATCTGCTTGTCGCGGGCGTGCTCGGCAAGCTCGAGGCCCTCGAGGTCGCTCCGGGTAGGCGTTTGCCGTCCTCGAGCGCGGCCAGTCCACTGCCCAGATCCCGAGCCCGTCCTTGATCTCATCCGGCGACGCCCTCGGCGGCGCCGGACTCGTTGATCAGCGCCAGGTAGCGCAGCGCCGCCGGCAGGATCATCGTCTTCGCGATCGAGTGCGTCGTCTCGGCCTCGATGTTGGCCCGGATCACGTACTGCTCGACCCAGACCTCGTAGCGCGACTCGAGCTCGCGCTTGGAGAGCACGTCGTAGTTCTCGAACGCCGCGACAGTCTGGTCGGTGAGGATCTCGGGCAGCGCGTCCGGCGTGGTCTTGCAGGTTCTTCAGCCCCCGCTCCTCGGCCTCGGCGTGCCACTCCTCGTCGTAGTTGTCGCCGTGAAGCAGATCTGTTTGTTGTCGCCGTAGGACTCCTTGACGACCTCGATCACCGCCTCGGGGATGTCGGTGCCGCCGCTCGGTCTTCTCCTCGAGCTTGTCGGCGAGCTCGTCGATCGCCTCGGCGGCGATCGTGTTGAGGACGGTGTTCGGGAAGGCGAGCGACATGCTCGAGCCCCAGCGCCCGGAACTCGAATTTGTTGCCGGTGAAGGCGAAGGGCGAGGTCCGGTTGCGGTCGCCGCCGTGCATCGGCAGGTGCCGGCAGCACCGTCGCCCCCAGCTCGAGGAACGAGGCGGGCGTGTGCGGGTCGCCCTCGCCGGTGGCGATCGCCTCGAAAACTTTTTCCAGCTCGGCGCCGAGGAAGATCGAGATGATCGCCGGCGGCGCCTCGTTGGCGCCGAGGCGGTGGTCCTGGCCGATGTTGGCGACCGATGCGCGGAGCAGGCCCTGGTGCTTGTTCACCGCCTGGATCACAGCCGCGCAGAAGAACAGGAAGTGGATGTTGTCGGCCGGGGTGTCGCCGGGGTCGAGCAGGTTGGCGCCGGTGTCGGTCCCCATCGACCAGTTGTTGTGCTTGCCGGATCCGTTGACGCCGGCATAGGGCTTCTCGTGCAGGAGGCAGACCAGCCCGTAGCGCCGCGCGACGCTTCTCAGCATCTGCATCATCAGCTGCTGGTGATCGGAGCCGACGTTCGAGTTCTCGAACACCGGCGCGATCTCGTACTGGTTCGGCGCGACCTCGTTGTGGCGGGTCTTGACCGGGATCCCGAGCTTCCGCATCTCCAGCTCCGACTCCAGCATGCAGGCGAGGATCCGCTCCGGAATCGAGCCGAAGTAGTGGTCGTCGAGCTCATGGCCCTTCGGCGGCTTGGCGCCGAACAGGGTGCGGCCGGTGGCGATCAGGTCCGGGCGCTCGAAGAAGTACTGCTCGTCGATCAGGAAGTACTCCTGCTCGGGCCCGACCGTGGTGAAGACGCGCTGGCTCTCCTCGTCGCCGAGCAGCCGCAGCGCCTTGATCGCCGAGCGCGAGAGCGCGTCCATCGAGCGCAGCAGCGGGATCTTCGCGTCGAGCGCCTCGCCGGTCCAGGAGGCGAACGCGGTCGGGATGCAGAGCAGCGCCCCGTTCGGGTTCTCGAGGATGAAGGCGGGGGAGGTCGGGTCCCAGGCGGTGTAGCCGCGCGCCTCGAAGGTGGCGCGAACCCCGCCGGTCGGGAACGAGGAGGCGTCGGGCTCGCCCTGGATCAGCTCCTTGCCGGAGAAGCCGGCCAGCGACCTGGCCATCGCCGGTCGGCTCGAAGAAGGAGTCGTGCTTCTCCGCGGTCGAGCCGGTCAGCGGCTGGAACATGTGGGTGAAGTGGGTGGCGCCGTTCTCCAGCGCCCACTGCTTCATCGCCTCGGCGACGGCGTCGGCGAGGGACGGGTCGAGCGCTCCGCCGCCCTCGAGCGTCTCCTGCAGCTTCTCGAAGACGCTCGGCGGGCAGCCGTTCGCGCTGGACGGCGACCGAGAAGACGTTGGCGCCGAACGGGTTGTTCTCGGGCCGGGTCAGGTCGAGCGCGCCGAGGGCCTCTCCGTTGGAGCTCCACTGCGCGGCGGTCACGTTCTGCTGGCGGATACGAGTCATCGCTTGGTCTTCCCCCACTGTCGCGCGCCCGTCCGGGCGGGCGCGATCGAATTTCCTTCCAGATCCCCTTGAGGAGCCAGAGCAGCCTAATGGCAGCGGCGCCCTCAGTGCCTTTGTACCGCCGTACAACGTTGGCCCGGCGATCTTGTCCCAGGTGGCGTGCCGAGTATGCGGAGTTCTTCAGCGAAGCGGTCGCCGCAGCGTCGCGACGAGGCGCTCGAGGGCGTCCTGGTCGGGCTGGACCGGGGTTCCGCGCTGCCTGACGGCCAGCCAGATCAGCGCCGTGCCGAGGATCGGGCCGCCGATCCCCAGCGCAAGGAACGCCGCCCGGTGTCGATCTCGCCGATCATCCAATCGAAGTTCATGCCGAAGAACCCGGTCAGGAAGGTGAGCGGCAGGAAGATCGTCGCCACCACGGTCAGCCAGTAGATCGTCTCGTTCATCCGCAGGCCCATCAGCTTCGTCATCGAGTCCGCGGCGGCGTCGATGCCGTCGATCAGCCGGTTGAGCTGCCCGTAGATGCGTTCGAAGTAGCGCTCGTTGTCGGCGACCAGCCCCTTCACCTGTCCGATCTCCTGGCCGATCCGCTCGAACCTGCCCCGCAGCGGGCCGAGCCGGCGGCGCATTTTCGTCAGCCGCACGTTGATCGCCCGCAATGTCCCAGCCCGCACCCGCGCGTTGCGCGGTGTCGCCGGCCAGCACCTCCAGCCCCTCGAGCGCCAGCTCGGTGGCGTTGAGGGCGTCGAAGGCGGTCGCGACCATCGCGTCGAGGACGACGTAGACGACGTACTGCTCGCTTCGCCCCTGCGGGCTGAAGCTCGGCAGGATCTCCGGGCAGCGAGACCCGCTCGCGGTGGACGGTGAGCAGGTAGTCGCCGTGGACCAGGACGTTGACCTCGATCGCTTCGAGCCCCTCGCCAGCTCGTCGTCCTGGCCGCCGTCGGGCTCCAGGTAGCAGTGGAAGGGGAAGACGACGTGGTCGGCGTCGGCGTGGAACTTCCGCGACGGCCGGCCGCCGTGGCCGAAGTCGAACAGCGGATCCAGCGCGTGGGCGCGGGATGTCGCAGGACCGCCCCGATCTCCTCGGCGGAGACCTCGGAGGCGCAGACGTCGGCCCAGAAGAAGTGGCCCTCGGCGCGAAGGCCGGCGATCCGCTCGCGCTCGCCGGCGCCCAGCCCCTCGACGATCTCGCTCATCGGAGGCGAGGCTAGGCGGCTGACCGGATAGCCTCCGCTCCCGCGGCGCAGGCCGCATTGCCAAGCCAATACTCCGGAGGATCCAGCCACATGTTCGTTTCCAAGGCCGCCGTCGTCGGCGGCGGCACCATGGGCGGCGAGATCGCGCAGGCGATCGCCACCGCCGACATCCCGGTCGTCGTCAAGGACATCGACCAGAAGTTCGTCGACGCGGCGCTGGAGAAAGCCCGCGCCGATCACCGAGGGCAAACTCAGCCGCCTGGTCGAGAAGGAGAAGCTGACCCAGGAGCAGGCCGACGCCCGGCTCGAGGAGGTCCTCGGCCAGATCGTCGGCACCACCTCCTACGCCGAGTTCGCCGACGTCGACTTCGTGGTCGAGGCGGTGCCGGAGAAGATGGAGATCAAGCAGGCCGTCTTCCGCGAGCTCGACGCCGTCACCCCGGGCCACGCGATCCTCGCCTCCAACACCTCCTCGCTCTCGATCACCGAGATCGGCGAAGCGACCCTGCGGCCCGAGAAGGTGGTCGGATTCCACTTCTTCTACCCGGCCTCGGTGATGCCGCTGATCGAGGTCATCGTCGGCGACGAGACCACGCAGGAGACCGCCACCGCCGCCTACAACTTCGCCCAGGCGATCCGCAAGCAGCCGATCGTCTGCGGCGAGGTCCCCGGCTTCGTCGTCAACCGCGTCCTGATGGCGACGATGGGCGAGATCTGGCGGGCCCAGGAGGAGCAGGGCCTCTCGATCAAGGGAATCGATGAGGCGATCCTCGGCGCCAAGCTGGCGCCGATGGGCCCGTTCTTCCTCACCGACCTGCTCGGCCTCGACATCGCCCTCCACACGGCCGAATACCTCGCCGACTCCTACGGCGAAGTCCTTCTACGTCCACCAGGGGCTGAAGCAGCTCGTCGCCGACGGCAAGCTCGGCGCCAAGACGGGCGGCGAGGGCTTCTACAAGGACGGTGAGCAGACGATCCCGGGCGACGTCGACCCCGACTCGGAGGAGATGATCGCGATGTTCACCGGCCGCGCCCTGATCGAGGCCTGCAGCCTGGTCGAAGAGGGCGTCTGCTCGGTCCGCGACATCGACGTCGGGATGATGGCCGGCTCCGGCCTCGACCCGCGCAAAGGCCTGCTGCCGCCGTTCTGGAGAGCCGACGTCGAGGGGCTCGACTCGGTCCTCGAGCGGATCGAGCAGCTCGAGGAGCGCCACGGCGATCGCTTCGCGCCGCCGGTCATCCTCAAGCGGCTGGTCGCCCAGGGGCGCCTCGGCCTCAAATCGGGCCAGGGCTTCTATCCCTACCCGCAGCCCGACGAGGGCGAGCAGGCCGAGACCGTGAAGCTGGAGACCCGCGACGGGGTCGCGATCGCCTGGCTCGCGAATGCGCCGATGAACGCGATCTCCCCCGATGTGATCCGCGACCTGAAGGCCGTCTGGGAGCGGGTCGAGGCCGCCGAGGGGGTGGGTGCGATGGTGATCGCCTCCTCGATCCCGCTCGTCTTCTCGGCCGGCGCCGACGTCAAATCGTTCACCCAGCTGGACGAAGGCAGCGGCAAGGAGCTGATCGACTCGGCCCACGCCCTCCTGCGTGAGTTCGGGAAGGGCCCGGTGGCGACGATCGCCGCCGTCAACTCGATCGCCTTCGGCGGGGGGTGCGAGGTGGCGATGGCCTGCGACGTGCGGATCGCCGCCGAGGCGGCGGTCTTCGGCCAGCCCGAGATCAAGCTCGGGATCATTCCCGGCTTCGGCGGCACCCAGCGGCTGCCGCGCCTGGTCGGCCCCAACAAGGCGCTGGAGATGAACCTGGTCGGCGACGCGATCCTCGCCGAGGAGGCGCTCGAGTTCGGCCTCGCCAACCGCGTCGTGCCTGACCACGAGCTGTTCGAGACGGCGCTGATGTGGGGGCGCAAGCTCGCCGGCCAGGCCCCGGTCGCCCGCGAGCAGATCAAGCTCGTCTCCGACCAGGCCGACCTCGACGAGGGGATCGAGGCCGAGAAGCGCGGCTTCGCAGCCGCCTTCGGCAGCGAGGACGCGAAGGAGGGCATCGCCGCCTTCCTCGGCAAACGCACCCCGCGCTGGAGCGGGAAATAGGGACGCGCCACCCCGTTACGCTGCTCCGATGAGCACCGATCCGATCCAGGCGACCGTCTATCCGGGCCTCTTCTACGACGACGCCGACGCGGCGATGCAGTGGATGGAGCGCACCCTCGGCTTCGAGCGGCGCGAGGACCATCGTGACGACGACGGCAACGTCGTCCACGCCGAGATGACATTCGGCTCGGCGGTGATCATGCTGAGCACCGCCGGCAGGGGCAGGGAGCCGTTCCGGAACATCAGGGCGGGCGGGGCCCTCGTCTACATCGCGCTCGACGAGGTCGATTCGCTGTACGAGCGGGCCCGCGAGGCCGGCGGCGACATCGCGCTCGAGCCGACCGACACCGACTACGGCTCCCGCGACTTCACCGTCCGCGATCCCGAGGGGACCCTCTGGTCGTTCGGGACCTACCGGCCGTGAGGATGTGGTCCGAGCAAAGGCGCGCGGCCGGCGCCGGGCGGCTCGCCGAGCTGATCGCCGGCTCGGAGCGCGCGGTGGCGCTGACCGGCGCCGGTGTCTCGGTGCCCTCAGGGATCCCCGACTTCCGTACCCCGGAGACCGGGCTGTGGGAGAACGTCGACCCGATGGAGGTCGCCCACATCGATGTCTTCGAACGCGACCCCGCCCGCTTCTGGTCCTACTACCGTCCCCGCTTCCACTCGCTCGGCGACAAACGGCCCAACCGCGCCCACGAGGCGCTGGCGGAGCTCGAGCGGCGCGGCCTGCTGGCGGGGGTGATCACCCAGAACATCGACCGCCTCCACCGCGCCGCCGGCTCCGAGAACGTGGTCGAGGTGCACGGCTCGATCGAATCCTCCCACTGCACCCGCTGCGCGGCCTCCTATGGGATCGACGCAGTCGACGCCCTCTTCAACGCCGACGGGGTCGCCGAGTGCGACGCCTGTGGCGGGCCGGTCAAACCGGGCGTCGTCCTGTTCGGTGAGATGCTTCCCGAGGAGGCGATGAGGCGCGCGCAGGAGCTCGCCGCGGAGGCCGACCTGATGCTCTGCGTCGGCAGCTCGCTCGTCGTCCACCCGGTCGCCGCCCTGCCGGGCATCACGCTCGCCTGCGGCGGGCGGCTCGCGATCGTCACCAAGGGCGCCACCCCCTATGACGGCGACGCTGTGCTGAAGCTCGACGGCGAGGTGGACGAGGAGCTGGACGCCCTCGTCGCCGCGCTCGGCTGAGATGGCGGCGGCCGACCCCGGTGAGCGCCCCCCCGCGGCCCCCGAGGCCGTCGTCTTCGACAACGACGGACTGCTGCTCAACACCGAGTCGGTCTGGACCCGCGCCGAGGGGGACCTGTTCGAGCGGCGGGGGCTGGAGTTCACGCCCGCCCACAAGCGCGAGCTGGTCGGGACCTCGGCCGAGATCGCCGGCGGGATCCTCGAGCGGAGGCTGGGTGAGCCGGGACGCTCAGCGCAGCTGATCGACGAGCTGAACGAGCTCGTCGTCGCCGAGCTCGAGCATGGGGTCGAGGCGATGGTCGGGGCGCGCGACCTCCTCCACGAGCTGCGCCAGCGGGGGACGCCGCTCGGCCTCGTCTCCAACTCGCCGCTCGCCTTCGTCCAGCGCTCGCTCGAGATCGTCGGCTTCGAGGATCGTTTCGACGTCGTCGTCAGCGGCCACGACGTGGCCGCCCCGAAGCCGGCCCCGGATCCCTACCTGGAGGCCTGTCGGCGCCTCGGCGTCGAGCCGGGCCCGGCGGTGGTCGCGCTCGAGGACTCGCCCACCGGGGTCGCCGCCGCCCGCGCCGCGGGATTGACCGTGATCGGGGTTCCCTCGCTGGAGGGCATCGCCCTCGAGGAAGCGCATCACATCGCCGGCTCGCTGCTCGACGAGGTGGTCGCCCGCCACCTCGTCCTTTAGCCGCGCAGGACGCGGCGGCGGCGCAGGACCCGCTCGCAGGTCTCCAGCAGCTCCCGCACGCTGCGCTCCCCCTCGGCGTCGAGGTCGCCCCGCAGCGCCATGTTCGCCGCCTCGCCGGCCTCGCTGCGGCGGGCGGAGAGGGCCGCCATGTCCTCCTCGTGCCCGGGGTCGGCCAGCGCCCCGGCCAGCTCCACCAGCAGCGCCTCCAGCCCGACCCGCAGCTGCAGCGCGGCCTCGCGGATGCGGCCGGAATCGAGGTCGGCGCGGGCCCGCAACAGCAGCGTCTCGCAGGCGTCGATCCGCTCCCGGCGGCCGAGCACCGCCGCGACCCGCTCCTGGGGCCGCAGCTCCTCCTGCCGGCGCCGGCGGCGGGGGCCCCCGGGGGCCCGGACGTCGACGTCGCGCGCCTCGGTGAAGCGCCCCAAGGCGACCTCATCGCCGCTGCCGATCCCGATCCTCACCCTCACCGCCCCCTTCGGGCTCAGCTCGGCGCCGCGCGGGTCGGCGGCGGCCGCCGCCTGGGCGTGAAGGGCGCGGTTCAGCAGCCCGATTCCCTCGGCGACGAGCGCGTCGACCGAGTCCTCATCGGCGAGCGCGCCGCCGAGCCAGGCGGCCGCCTCCTCGCCGCCGCCGAACGGCTCGAAGGCCCGGATCGCGGTGGCGCGGGCCAGTGGCAGGGTCGGCAGCTCGGCCTCGGGATCGGCCTCGCTGGGGCGCCGGCGGCGCCTTCCCGGCGGCGGCGGCGCCCCCAGGGTTTCGAGCACCAGCACGCTCTGCGCCTCGTCCTCGCCGCCCTCCCGGGCCAGGTAGCGGCCGTCCGCGACGGGCATTGCCCCAGCGAACTCGAACTGCACGAATCCGAAATATTTGGAGTCCATGGGCTCCGGGTCAGCGGACCCGATTCTCCAGGATCCGGAGTCAGTGCTTCCGGTAGTGGGTCGTGTCGTGAACGGGCACAGGACCCACTGCCGTGAGCACTCAGTCGTCGCCGCTCTGCCGCCGGAGCGGTTGCCCCGGCCCTGCTTCTGTTTGTCGGGCAGCGCCTCTTCCGAGGGTTCGGTCGGCACTTCGGGGTTGTCGATCTCGGCGAGGCGATTGGTCAGCCGCATCCACTGGTCGGGCTTCAACAGCTGCACGAACTTCGCTTCCGGGCCGGTCCCGTAGATCGGCGTGTAGCCGATGTGGATGTGGTCGGCATGGTCGCTCATCGCAAAGCTGGGGCCGCCCAGTTCCTCGAGGGAGATCAGCTCGTCGGGGACCATCGTCCCCTGCAGGCGCAGGATCTCCTTCAGCACCGTGTCGGTGATCGAGCCGGGGCCCTGGTGTCCGAGGATCGGGATCCCGTTGACGATCGCGATGTCGGCGGCGCTGCCATAGGAGTGGTAGGAGACGTTGCCGCTGGTCGTGATGCTGCCGTGCCGCCCGCACAGCATCGAGGTGATCGTCAGGCGGTAGCCCTGCTCGGAGAGGTAGGAGAGCGCCGCCAGCAGGCGTTTGTCGATCTGCCCGCCGCGGACTTCGGTCCGGTCGCAGGCCGGCAGTTCGATCCGCTCGTCGGCGAGGACGCGCCGCTCGAGGGCGCCCTTGGGGAGGAGCAGCACCCCGGCGGCGCTCAGCCTGCCGCTTAGCGGGTTCTTGCCCTTGGCGCGGTAGATCGCGGTCGCCTCGAGCAGCTTCCAGCCGTCGAGGATCGGCTTCGGGTCGATCCGCGGAGCGCCCCGCCCGGCCGGCCGGATCGAGAAGTTGATGTGGGGATCGACCCCATCCGCGCCGGCGCCGATTCGCGCCAGGACGGTGCCGGCTATCACCCTCGACCCGACCTTGAGGGTCCCGTCCGCGCCGCGCGCACCGGCGTTGTCGACCCGTTCGTAGGCCTCCGCCTGCCGGCCCTCGCTGACCCGGCCCGGCAGCGCGTAGAGGCGGGCGCGAATGTTCTCGCTGTCGACCGGGACCCGCCGCTCCTTCCCGGTCGGCATCACCACCGTGCGCTGCTTGCGGATGATCTTCCCGAGCTTGGCGTAGGTGTAGCGGTTGCCGTAGGCATCGCGGAGGACGACATAGCGGCCGAGCAGCTTCGACTTGCCGGTCTTGACGATCACGCCGTCGTTGACGGCGACCACCGGTGCGTCCTCGGCGGCGAAGATGTTGATCCCGCGGCGGGTCGGCGAGGAGGAGATCACCGCGGCCGCGTTGCCATAGGAATCGCGCTGCCCCGGCGTCGCCTGCTTCAGCGCCTCGCGGGTTGAGATGTCGTCGGCGTAGCGGGCGTCGGCGGCGACCGGGAAGTGCGCCCCCTCGGTCAGCCCGGTCAGCGAGCCGACCAGGTCGGCCGGCAGCTTGCCGTAGGCGCGCGCGTAGAGCAGCACCTCTTCGACGTACCAGTCGGCGTGGTTGTAGGCGAAGATCGCTTCGTAGAGGTCGTGCTCGGCGCCGGCGACCTTGAGGTAGTGGGCGGCGGCGCAGATCGCGTCGACCGGGTTGTAGGGGTCCTGACGGCCGTCGCCGTTGGCGTCGAGCCCGTACATCTCCCAACTCGAGGGGAGGAACTGCATCCAGCCCATCGCCCCGGCGCTGGAGACGTTGAGGTTGGTGCCGAAGGCGGTCTCGATTTTGTTGATCGAGGCCAGCACCTCCCAGGGCACCCCGTACTCGGTCCCGCAGGCCTGGTAGATCGGCAGCAGGAAGGGCGGGATCTCGAACGAGTCGATGACGAAGTTGGGGACGCCGATCGGGGCCGGGCCGAACGGGGCGATCGTCGTCGTCGGGTTGGCCGCGGTCGGGGCGCCGCCTTCGTCGAAGGCGGCGGTGCCGCCATCGGGGCCATGCTTCGCGGGCTGGACCCCGGCGGTCGCGCTGGGGGCGGTGACCGCCCCGCCGGCGCCGATGCCGGCGCCGGAGCCGTCGAGGCCCTGGTTGCGGGTCACGCCGCCGGCGTTGGGCGCGTCGGCGGCATCGACCGCCGAGCCGGCCTCGACCCTGCCGCTCGGCTCGCTCGCGGGCCTGTCAGGGCCGCCCTGTTCGGCCGGCGCCGGCGCCGGCACGGGCACCGGCGCCTCTTCGGGGTCGGTCGGTTCCGCGCAGTCGGGGTCCGCGAGGTCGGCGAGTCCGTCGCCGTCGTCGTCGAGTTCGTTTTCGCAGGCCGGCACTTCGTTCGCAACCGGGCCGGCGCCGGGGGAGATCCCGACCGCGTCGCTGCCGCCGAGGCTGAAATCCGATTCGGCGCCCGCCATCCCCACGCCCAGAGCCGTGACCGCCGCGAAGCCGGCCAGGGCGATGATCAGTGCGAGCTTGTTTCTCATTCAGCGGCGCCTCGAATATGCGAATCCGCGGGTCATCGACCCCGGTCGTGTGTCCTCTCCCCACGCAAGAGACTCGCAAACGCTACCCGTTGGGGAGGGGCGTGTGCAAAGGGGCGGGTGCCCCCCAACAAGGCCTTAATCAAGGCCCTCACTCGTCGCTGCCCCCACGCACGTGGCGCTGGAGGATTCCAGTTGACCCGGATGCGCTCGTTAAGCTGATGTCAATGACCGATGAAGAGCAGGATCAGGAGAGCCTGCGGGCGCGCAGCGAGCAGGCGATCGGGGAGCTGGCGCAGGCGCTCCTCGACAGCCAGGTGCTGGAGAACGCGCTCGCCGCTGCGTTCGGCGCCCGTGAGAAGGCGGCCGAGGCCCAGCAGGCGGCGATGGCCGCCCTCAACCTGCCTTCCGCCGCCGAGGTGGAGCGGCTGGAGCGGCGGCTGCGGTCGCTCTCGCGCCGCCTCGAGGAGGTCGAGGACCAGCTCGACGCGGTCGGCCGCGACGTCGCCGAGCTGCGGCGCGAGCTGCGGGCCGAGGCCCCCAAGCCGCGGGCGGCGAAGTCTGCGGACTAACCCTCTACCTTAGGCTGAGAGCACCGTGCTGGCGGCGCTCCCGGCCCGTTTCGAGGCGGACTCGAGCGCCTCGTCGTCGATCCGCTCGCCGCCGGCCTCGGAGACGATCAGGAGGGCCGCCGCGGCGATCCCCAGCTCGCGTCCCCGGGCGAGCACCGTGACCGTCTGCATGTCGGCGACCGCGGCCCCGTCCGGCGTCGCCCCCGGATCCGCGGGGTGGGCGTCGAGGCTGGCGATCCTGACCGGTCGCGCATCGCCCCGCAGGCTGTCCTCGAGCCGCTCGAAGAGGTCGTGGTCGGGGAGCACGACGTCCCCGACGGCGACGCCGTAGGCGCTGGCGCTGCCGCCGGCGGCGAGCGCCTCGGCCGCGAGCACCAGCTCGCCGGCCTCCACCTCCGGCACCAGGGCGGTGCAGGTCCCGATCCGGATCGCCCGCCGCACCCCGAGCGTCGCCAGGTCGGCGAGCACGATCGCGGCGCTGGGGCCGCCCATCCCCGTCGCCTGGATCGTCAGCCCATGGCCGGCCCGCGTCTCGCCCGAGTAGCCCCAGAGGCCACGGGCGTGGTTGCTCATCCTCGGCTGCTCGAGCAGCTCCTGCGCCAGCAGCAGGGCTCGCCCGGGATCGCCGACCAGGATCGCGTCAGAGGCGACCGGAGCTGTGGGGCGCAGTCGGGACGGCATCCTGCTCCGACCCTATTGGGCGAGGGGCGCCGTTCGCCCCGTTGCCGTTCCGATGGCCGTTCACGGCAGCGGCCGGGACCGCCGCGGGCATCCCCGCCGAGTCCTCGTGGGCGGCGATCGCCCGCCGCAGCTCCCGCTTGCGCATCCACTCCGCGGCGAAGTAGCTGCCGATCACGAAGATGAACGCGAGCAGCTGGGCGGAGAGCGTCTCGAGCGTCGGGTAGACCCCCAGCCAGGTACCCATCCAGAGCGGTGGTTCGACGTCGAGCGGGTGGATCGGCAGCCAGCCGACCCCCTGCATCGTCCGCGCCGTGTTGCCGACCAGGACGACCAGGACCAATGCGATCAGGACGCCGGTCGCGATCAGCATCTTCTTGTAGGGGAGCTTTCGCTCGAGGGCGAAGGTGATGGCGCCGACGACCGCGGTGATCGCGAGCCCCAGCGAGACCCCGGCGAGGACGACGCCGGTGCCGGAGCTGAGCTGCAGCGCCTGCAGGAAGAGGACGGTCTCGAAGCCCTCGCGGAAGACGCTGCTGAAGCCGAGCGTGTAGAGGCCGACGACCGTCGCCGCGCCGGCCCCGGCGGCGAGCGCGGTTCCGGTAAGCGCCTTCCCGCGCTCACGGTGCCCCTTGATCCACTCGGTCCAGTAGACGCGGTGGAAGAACCAGTTCATCACCAGCAGCAGGACCCCGATCGCGACGACGCCGACGACCGCCTCCAGTTTCTCGCCGTACCGGGAGAGCGAGTCGAGCAACAGCAGCGCCGCGACGAACATCAGGACGCTCGCCGGCAGGGCGAGCAGGGCGCCGCGGTAGATCGGTTTGCGCAGCGGCGCCCGTGGGCCGATCATGCTGGCGGTGATCGCGGCGAGGATCAGGATCGCCTCGAGGCCCTCGCGGAAGACGATCAGCGCCGAGTTGGTGATCGCCGTCATCGCGCTGGCGCCGTCGCCGGTCAGCGCCCTCGCGTCGGCGAGCTTTTCGTCGAGGACGAGGCGCGTGTCGCGGATTTCCGGCAGCGGGGCGTTGTCGGCGACGAGGCTGGCGAGCCCGGGGTGCTCGGCCGCCCCGTACCAGATCAGCCCCTCGATCTCGAGCGCCAGCTGCGGGTCGAAGGCCCGCAGCTTCAGCTCCGGCCCGAACTCGAAGAAGCCGTAGGCGGCGAGGCGAGCCTGCTCCGCAGCCTGGTACTGGCCGGCGCCGGCCGCCGCTTCGAGCTGGTCGAGGGAGATGCCGACCAGTTCGTAGTCGGCCTCGTCGCTCGGTTCGGTCCACTCGCGCGGCTCGATCCGTTCGCAGCGTCTCGGCGGCGCGATCGCGGGCCGCCTCGAGCTCCTCCTGGGGGGCGACCGAGACGTTCTGCTGAGCGTTGTCGACGTCGCGCCGCAGCTCCGCGTGGGCGGCCCTGATCCGCTCCACCGCCGCCGGGTTGCGGTCGAGCAGGACCGGCTCGAGGTCCGCGAACGCCGCTTCGACCCCGTCCATGAAGGCGACTGCCTCCTGGACCTCGAACGGGACCGTCACCCGGCCCTCGGCGGTGCCCTTCTCGTACTCCTTCGGCACCAGGTCGAGGAACCGGGTCAGCTGGCTTGCCCGGTTGACCTGCTCTTCCGGCGTCAGCGGCGCCGCGGTGAAGCCCTCGAGGTCGGCCTCGACCCGCCTCCGCGCCGCCTCGAAGCCGCCGCGGTCGCCGGCGGCGGCGTCCGCGGCGAGCCGCGCGAAGTCGCGCCCGGTCGAGCGCCGCTCCGCCTCACCGCGCTGATCGGCGTACTCCGGCGCGAGCGCCAGCCAGTAGCCGTTGACGATCGCCGCCGTTTCCGCGAAGCGGCCCTCGAAGCCGCGCTCGGCGGCCTGTGCCGCTTCGTCGAGGTTGGTGACGAGGCGCGCCTGGAAGGCGTCGAGCAGGTCCTTTTCGATCTGGATCACGGCCGCGTGGGGGGAGAGCTCGCGGGTGGCGAGCTGATCGACGGCTTCGGTCGCGTCGACGCCGGGGCGGGTGAAGCGGGTGGTCTGGCGGAAGTCGCGGATCTGCAGCCAGGTCCGCGCCTGGGCGGCCTCGCCGCGGCGGGCGGCGGCGAGGGCGACCGCGAAGGCGCCGCGCCGCAGGGCGGCGACGATTCGCCCTCGGGCCGCGGCCAGCCCGGCTTCGTCGAGAGCGGCGGAGGCGCGCCTCGCCGCCCTCAGCGAGGCCTCGACCTCGGCGCAGCTCGGCGGGCGCGTGCGCGGCGAGGCCGTCGCGCAGCGGGCCCCGCAGCCGGGACTCGGCCGCGGCGACGGAGCTCCCGCTCCGTTCGCCGAACAGGAGCTGGCTCTGCGCCGCGAAGAGGTCGGCGCGGATCTCGTCGGCGGCCTGCCAGGGCGGCTCGGCCCGGGCGGGCGCGACAGCGCAGAGCAGAGCCACCACCGCGGCCAGAATCGCGGCGCTGGCTCGCGCGCCCGGGGCCGGTGCTGTCGTCGGGTCGCTCGGACGGCTGCTCCTATTCCTGCAGTTCGACGCCCAGCTGCTTGGCCGCCTGCGTGACCTGGCCGGCGATCGCCTCGGCCTGGGCCTGGGCCTGGGCGCCGAGGGCGTCGGCCTGCTTGGCGGTGAACTTCTCGCCGCCCGCCTCGCGGTCGCGCAGCTCAGCGGCGAACTCGACGAGGCTCTTCGAGCTCCCTCCTCGTCTGCTTCGCCTGCTGCGGGTTCTCGGCCGCGATCATCGGTTCGATCCCGTCGTAGGTGACGAGGATCCCGCCGAGGATGTCGGCGATGTCGGAGAGCCTCGAGGTCGCGACGAAGCCGAGTTCGGAGGCGTCCTCGCCGGCGATGAAGCGCGAGTTCTTCCAGGCCTCGAAGTACTCGCTCATGGTCGGGGTCATGACCACGATCGCGGTCAGCGCGTCGGACGGAGTCGGTTCGAACTCCTGGGCGTCCTCGTCAAGGCTCTTCGCCTGCTTGGCGAATTCGTCCAGGGTCGCCTTGTAGATGTTCGGCGTCCGGCAGGCCCTCGCCGAACTCGACCCTGCCGTCGCCGTCGATGTCGGCCTTGGTGCCCTTCGCCGCAAGATCCGGATTGGTCCCGTAGAGCGAGGTCTCGGTCAGGAAGAACAGGTTGCCCGGCTGTTTGAGCTGCCTGCCGTCGGGGGTGGTGAGGCTGAAGGAGACCGCGTCTTCCGGCGTCGTGGCATCGGAGCCGGCGTCGATGTCGACGTCGTAGTGGGCCAGCCTCGGCACCCCGGCGACGATTCCCTCCATCTCCTCGTAGGCCGGGTTGGCGTTGACGAAGGCCTGCTTGGAGTCGGCGAGGATTCCGCTCCACCTCGTCGCCGTGCTCGGCCAGCAGCCTGCCGTAGTCGAACTCGACCGACTTGGCCAGCGCGTAGTACTCGCTCGGCGTTCTCCCGCAGGGCGTCGACCTGCGAGACCAGTTCGCCGGAGTGATCGGTCAGGTAGCCCTTGACCGGCTCCAGCTGCGCCGCGCTCGATTGGGCGGCGGCCGTCTCCTCATCGCCGCCGTCGCCGCAGCCGGCGATGAGGGGCGCCGCGGGGAAGGCCGCCAGCGCAAAGGCGGCGGCAAGGGCTGCTCTGGGCCTCGACTTCATCGACGGGTGCCTCCTTGGGTGCGGTTGGGATCTCAGGACTCCCTAAGACCGAGTTTGGGCACCCTAACGGACTCCGAGCCAAAGAGTCGGGATTAGGCCGGGGCGATCCCCGCCTAGGCGCAGCCGCCGCCCGTCTGCCACTTGTGAGAATCGCCCCGCCCGGATTTCCTCCAGCAGTCCAAACACAGCGATCGGGGCCGCTCGTAGGTTGGCTGCAATCGCCAAACCGCGACCGCCGGGGCGTGCTCCCCGGAGGGCAAGGAGGAAATGGAATGAAAAAGAGGCTTCTGATCGCCGGCCCGGCGGCCGCGATTGCCTCACTCGTCCTGCCGGGCGTTGCCTTCGGTGCCGAACCGACGCCGATCCTGGAAACACCGGAAGCAAGCATCAATGCGATGTGGGTGATCGTTGCCGGCTGCCTGGTGATGTTCATGCAGGCGGGCTTCCTGCTCTTGGAGGTCGGCTTCTCCAGGGCCAAGAACGCGGGCGCCGGAGTCGCGAAGGTGCTGGTCAACTTCTCGATCGCATCGCTCTGCTACTGGGCGGTCGGGTTCGCGCTCGCCTTCGGCGGGCTCGGAGAGATCGCCGGGACGCACGGGTTCTTCCTCAACGTCGGCACCTCGATCGAAGAAGCCGGCAAGAGCATCCCGTTCGTCGAAACGTATTCGATCAGCCCTGCCGCGTTCATGTTCTTCCAGTTCGTGTTCTGCGCGGTCTCGCTGGCGATCGTCTGGGGCGCCACCCTGGAGCGGATC
This sequence comes from uncultured Solirubrobacterales bacterium, assembly GCA_963816785.1. Taxonomy (GTDB): domain Bacteria; phylum Actinomycetota; class Thermoleophilia; order Solirubrobacterales; family 70-9; genus VRUE01. The sequence continues at coordinate 210,937 of CAWFLL010000002.1, forward strand.
AAGTTCGGCGCCTACGTGATCTACGCGGTCGTCTTCAGCGCCGTCCTCTACCCGGTGCTCAGCCACTGGATCTTCGGCGGCGGCTGGCTGCAGGTCAACGTCGGCATGCAGGACTTCGCCGGCTCGACGGTGGTCCACCTGATCGGCGCGACCGGCGCCCTCGCGGCGCTGCTGCTGCTCGGCCCGCGGATCGGCAAGTACGGCGCACGACGGCAAGCCGCGGGCGATCCCCGGGCACTCGATGCCGCTGGTCGGCCTCGGCGTGCTGATCCTCTGGCTCGGCTGGTTCGGGTTCAACCCGGGCTCGACCCTCGGCGCGATCGGCGGTCGCTTCGCCGAGGTGGTCGTGGTGACCAACCTGGCCGCCGCCGCCGGCGTCGTCGCCGCCGTCGTCGGTGATGTACCTGAGGACGAGGACGATCGACATCGGCATGGCCGGCAACGGCGCGATCGCCGGGCTCGTCGGGATCACGGCCCCGTCGGGCTACGTCGAGTACTGGGCGGCCCCGATCATCGGCGCGATCGCCGGCGTGATCGTCGTCTTCGGCGTGCTCGCGATCGAGAAGCTGATCGACGACCCGGTCGGCGCCCTCTCGGCGCACGGCCTGGCCGGGATCTGGGGCACGCTCTCGTGCGGGATCTTCACCTCGCCGCGGCTGGCCGAATTCAACGAAGTCGGCGATCCGGGCCTCTGGTACAGCGGCTCGTTCGACCAGCTCGGCGCCCAGGCGCTCGGCGTCGGGGTGGCGTTCGCATGTGTGTTCGTCGTCTCCTACGGCGATCTTCTTCCTGATCAAGAAGACGATCGGGTTGCGGGTCAGCGCCGAGGAGGAGGATGCCGGCCTCGACATCTCCGAGCACGGCATGTACGGGTATCCGGAGCAGTTCATCCCGCAGCCGGAGTACTCGACCGGGCTGGAACTCGGCCACGCCGCCGACCCCACCGGCGGCGCCGCGCCGCGCCGGCGTCAGCCAGATGACCGCGACCGAGTCCGCTAGGAGGACTGAGCGCATGAAGAAGATAGAGGCGTTCATCCGCCACGAGGCGTTCGAGCCGATCAGGACCGAGTTGCTCGACAAGGGATTCCCCTCCCTGTCGATCCTCGAGGCCAAGGGCTCGGGCCGCCAGAAGGGGATAGTCGAGCAGTACCGCGGCTCGACCCTGACCGTCAACGTCCGGCCGAAGCTGAAGCTGGAGGTCGTGGTCGAGGACAAAGACAAGTCGCTCGTCGTCGAGACGATCCTCAAGCACGCCCGCACGGGCGAGGTCGGCGACGGCAAGATCTTCGTCCTGCCGGTGGAGGAGGCGATCCGCATCCGCACCGGCGAGGACGGGGAGCCGGTCCTCCAGGCGCATTCGGAGGAGGAGATCGCCGCGTAGCGCGGATCCGTGAGCGATCCATCGACCGAACGGGGCGGCCGGCGGCCGCCCCGTTCGTCGCTCTGGCCGTTGTCCTCGCCCATAGCTAGCCTCGAAGCCCTCGAAACCATGGCCGACGAGCGGATACGCCTCAGCGAGGCCTCGCGCCGATCGGGCGTCTCGCCCGAGCACCCTCAAGCGCTGGGCCGCGGAGAAGATCGTCCCGGTGCGGCGCGGGCGCTGGACCGCTGCCGCCGCCGCCCAGGCGCGGGTCGTGGCGCGGATGCGCGAGCGCGGCCACTCGCTGGAGGAGCTGAAGCAGGCCGGCCGCGAGGGCCGGCTCGCCTTCGGCTTCGCCGAGGAGCTCTTCCCCCGCAGCCGAGGAGCAGGTGACGGTCGAGGAGGTCGCCGCGCGAGACCGGCCTCGAGCCGGAGCTGATCGAGCGCATCCTCGTCATCCTCGGCACCCCGCTCGGCCGCGAGCGCCTGCTCAATCCCGAGGACGTCGAGGCGATGCGCCACTGCGCCCGGCGTCCTCGCCGCCGGCTTCCCGCTCGTCGCCTTCCTGCAGCTGGTCCGCGTCTACGTGCAGTCGCTGCGGCGGATCGCCGACGCCGAGGTCCGGCTCTTCCACCTCTACGTCCACGAACCGATGATCCGCGACGCCGTCCCGGAGCTCGAGATGGCGGAGGAGATGGGCGAGCTGGCCGCCGACGATCCTGCCGCTCGCGGCGCCGCTGACCGAGTACCTCCACACTCGCTACCTGCGCTTCTTCCTCGAGCAGGACGTGGTCGGGCACATGGAGAGCGAGCTCGGGGACATCGGGGTCCCAGGTCTCGACCAGGTCCCGGTCACCCTCTGCTTCATCGACCTCACCGGCTTCACCCGCTACACCGAGGAGGAGGGTGACCTGGAGGCGCTCGACGTGGTCGAGAACTTCGTCGACACGGTCGAGTCGACGCTGCCGCCGGAGGCGACGATCGTGAAGACGATCGGCGACGAGGTGATGGTCGTCTCGCCCGACCCGGCCTCGCTGACCGAGTGGGCGGTCGGCTTCCTCGCCCGCTTCCCCGAGCGCCCGCAGCCGCGGGTCGGGATCCACTACGCCGAGGCCGTCTACCGCGACGGCGACTACTTCGGCACCCACGTCAACCTCGCCCACCGCGTCGTCGGCCGCGCCCAGGCCGGCGAGGTGCTGGTCACCGACACGCGTCGCCGAAGGCGCTCGAGCGAACGGGGGCTGACCTGCGAGCCGATCGGCGAGGTCACCCTGAAGGGCTTCCCGGAGCCGACCGAGCTCTTCATCGTCCGCGCCGACGAGCAGCGCGCCGGGCCTACTCTCTACATATGAGTGTGGGCGTGGACGCAGATCGAATGCTCGACGCGGTGCGCGAGGAGGGCCTGTTGGCGCCCGGCACGCCGGTCGTCGCGATGCTCTCCGGCGGCCGCGACTCGGTCTGCCTGCTCGACCTCGCGACCCGCCTGCTCGGGGCCGAGATGGTGACCGCGCTGCACGTCAACTACGGGCTCCGCGACGACTCCGACGAGGACGAGCGGCACTGCGCGGCGCTCTGCGAGCGGCTCGGGGTCGGCCTCGAGGTCGAGCGACCGCGCCGCCCCGAGGGGCCCGGGAACCTCCAGGCCTGGGCGCGCGACACCCGCTACGCCGCGGCGGCGCAGCTTGCCGCTGACGGGCGGCGGCGCGGATCGCGACCGGCCACACCGCCGACGACCAGGTCGAGACGATCCTCTACCGGCTCGCCTCCTCGCCGAGCCGCCGGGCCCTGCTAGGGATGCGCCGCCGCGACGGCAGGCTGGTGCGCCCCCTGCTCGGCTTCACCCGCGCCGAGACGACCGCCTACTGCGAGGAGCGAGGGCTGCGGTGGCGCGACGACCCGACCAACGCCGAGGACTCCTACGCGCGCAACCGCGTCCGCCACGGCCTCGCCGCGGCACTCGCCGAGGTCCACCCGGCGGCCGCGCAGCAACGTCCTCCGCACCGCCGAGCTGCTCCGCGACGAGGCCGAGGTGCTCGACGCGCTCGTCGATGCCGAGCTCGGCGGCGATGACGGGTCGGCCCGCAACACGATCGAGCTCAGCCGCCTCGCCGAGCTGCCGCCGGCGCTGCGCCGCCTCGTCGTCCAGCGGCTCGCCGACCGCGCCGCCGGCCGGCCGGTTCCGGGCGCCGCGCGCCACGCCGAGGAGGTCGCCGGCCTGCGCCGCACCGGCACCGCGATGCTCGACCTCGGCAGCGGCGTCCGCGCGATCGTCGAGCGCGGCGTCCTCCGGGCCGAACGTGATCGTGTAGTCCTCCGGCACGGTGCGACGATCGGCCCTGTATCTAGACTGCGCAGCGTGAGCGATACGGGGGCTGACTCGGCGATTGGCGAGATCCTCGTCTCCGCAGAGGACCTGCAGCGCCGAGTCGTCGAGCTGGGTGAGCAGATCAGCGCCGAGTACGCAGGGGCGCGACCTGTTCATGGTCGGGGTGCTGAAGGGCGCCGTGATCTTCCTCGCCGACCTGATGCGCCACATCACGGTCTCCTGCGAGATCGACTTCATGGCCGTCTCCAGCTACGGCTCCCAGACCGACACCTCGGGGGTGGTCCGCATCCTCAAGGACCTCGACGCCCCGATCGAGGGGCGCGACGTCCTGATCGTCGAGGACATCATCGACTCGGGCCTGACCCTCCACTACCTGATGCGCACCCTCAACGCCCGCGACCCCGCCTCGCTCGAGGTCTGCACCCTGCTTGCCAAGCCGGATCGGCTCCGCGTCGACCTCGAACCACGCTACGTCGGATTCGAGATCCCCAACCGCTTCGCGATCGGTTACGGCCTCGATCACGCCCAGCAATACCGCAACCTCGATTTCGTAGCTGCGTTGAAGCACTAGGGCCTCCGAAATGGCCCTGGTACGCTGATTTTTCCCTCTATGAGGCGTTTTTTCAAAAGCGCGGCTTTTCCGATCCTTCTGGTGGTGATCCTTGCCTTCGTCGCCCAGAAGATGATCAGCAGCGAGTCGGCGACGGAGCCTCCCTCCTACAACGAACTCGTTTCCCCGAAGTCGGGCCTGATCGCCAGCAGTCAGATCGAGGAAGTCGACGATCAACACCGAAGGACAACAAGCTCGACGTCAAGGAAAAGGGAGAAGACGGCGAAAAGCTTCTCGACCGGCTACCCGCCCAACACCGAGCAGAGCCTGATCAACATGCTCGACGCCAACAAGGTCAAGACCAAGGTCAAGCGCAACGGCGGCAGCGGCTGGCTCTCGCTCCTCACCTACGTCCTCCCGTTCGTCCTCTTCCTCGGCTTCTGGATCTTCCTGATGAACCAGATGCAGGGCGGCGGCTCGCGGGTCATGAACTTCGGCAAATCGAAAGCCAAGCGGATGTCGGTCGACGCGCCCAAGATCACCTTCCGCGACGTCGCCGGTGTCGACGAGGCGGTGCAGGAGCTGCACGAGATCAAGGAGTTCCTCGAGAACCCGAAGAAATTCCAGGCGCTCGGAGCCCGGATCCCGAAGGGCGTCCTCCTCTACGGCCCGCCCGGCACCGGTAAGACGCTGCTCGCCCGGGCGGTCGCCGGCGAGGCCGGGGTGCCCTTCTTCTCGATCTCCGGCTCCGACTTCGTCGAGATGTTCGTCGGCGTCGGCGCCAGCCGCGTCCGCGACCTCTTCGAGCAGGCGAAGCAGAACTCGCCCTGCATCATCTTCATGGACGAGATCGACGCCGTCGGCCGCCATCGCGGCGCCGGCATGGGGGGCGGCCACGACGAGCGCGAGCAGACGCTGAACCAGCTTCTGGTCGAGATGGACGGCTTCGAGATGAAGGACAACATCATCCTGATCGCCGCCACCAACCGGCCCGACATCCTCGACCCGGCTCTGCTGCGGCCGGGCCGCTTCGACCGCCAGGTCGTCGTCGACCGCCCCGACCGCAAGGGCCGCAAGCAGATCCTCGAGGTCCACACCCGCGGCAAGCCGCTCGCGAAGGCGATCGACCTCGACGCGCTCGCCGGCCAGACCCCGGGCTTCACCGGCGCCGATCTCGCCAACCTGATCAACGAGGCGGCGCTGCTGACCGCCCGCCAGGGCCGCCGCGAGATCTCGATGCTGGAGCTCGAGGAGGGGATCATGCGGGTGATCGCGGGCCCCGAGAAGAAGACCCGCGTGATGTCGGAGAAGGAGCGGCTGATCACCGCCTACCACGAGCTCGGCCACGCGATCGTCGGCCACCTGCTGCCCAACTGCGACCCGGTCCACAAGATCTCGATCATCAGCCGCGGCCAGGCGCTCGGCTACACGATCTCGCTTCCCGAGCGAGGACAAGTTCCTGACCAGCCGCGCCGAGCTGACCGACACGATGGCGATGACGCTCGGCGGCCGCGCCGCCGAGGAGATCATCTTCGGCGAGATCACGACCGGGGCCTCCAACGACCTCGAAAAGGTGACCGAGACCGCGAAGCAGATGGTGATGCGGTTCGGGATGTCGGAGCGGCTCGGCCCGCGCGTCTTCGGCCACGACCGCGGCCAGCCCTTCCTCGGCCGCGAGTTCTCCGCCGAGCCCGACTACTCGGATGAGATCGCCCGTGAGATCGACGACGAGATCCGCCGCATCGTCGAGGCCGCCCACCAGACCGCCAAAGACCTGCTGACCGAGCGCCGCGACGAGCTCGACCGGGTCTCGAAGATCCTGCTCGAGCGCGAGACGATCGACGCCGAGCAGTTCGTCGCGCTTCTCGACGGCAAGTCCGAGGATGAGGTCTTCGCCGACGAGGAGGAGCCGGAGCAGGTCGAGCCGGCGCCCGAGCCGGAGCGGCCGCAACGAGAGGGCGCTCGGCCCTCGCCACATCCGCGACCTGGGTTCGCGGGCGGCGACGCCAGCTAGCCCGGTCTGGGCAACCGTTTAGCGAGCATCACGATCTGACTCTCTGCGAGCGGCGCCGATATGGCGATTCCGCCGCCCGCGGACGCGAAGCGGAGCAGGCGGCGGAATATGGGGACGACTTCGAGTATCCGCCAGTTCGGGGAGGTCCCGCGTCACCCACCCAGCCCCCGCCCAGGCCCCCAACCCCGTGGCGAACGGCGCGCGCGATACTCCGCCCGTGGACCTGAAGCTCATGGGTGTGGTGAACGTGACGCCGGATTCGTTCTCGGATGGGGGGTTGTTCCTCGATGCGGAGAAGGCGGTCGCCCATGGGGAGCAGTTGGTGAGGGATGGGGCGGATCTGCTTGACGTGGGGGGGAATCGACGAGGCCCGGTGCTGCGGAGGTGAGTGCCGAGGAGGAGCGGGCGCGGGTGGAGCCGGTCGTGGCGGGGCTGGCCGACGCCGGGCACGAGGTCTCGATCGACACCTCGAAGCTCGCGGTCGCCGAGGCGGCGCTCGAGGCTGGCGCTTCGATCGTCAACGACGTGACGGCGCTGCGCGGGGACCCCGAGATCGCGGCACTCTGCGCGGAGCGCGACGCGGGGCTGGTCCTGATGCACATGCAGGGCGACCCGCGGACGATGCAGGAGAGCCCGACCTACGACGACGTGGTCGACGACGTCAGGGCGTTCCTCGCCGAGCGGCTCGAGGCGGCCGTCGCAGCTGGAGTCGACCGAGGAGCAGGGTCTGGCTCGATCCGGGAATCGGGTTCGGCAAGACGCTCGAGCACAACCTGGAGCTGCTGCGGCGCCTCGGGGAGCTGAGGTCGCTGGGCCGGCCGCTGGTCGTCGGCGCCTCGCGCAAGAGCTTCATCGGCAAGATCGACGGCTCCGAGGTCGGCGAGCGGCTCGGCGGCACGATCGCCGCCTCGGTGCTCGCTGCCGCCGAGGGAGCCGACGTCCTCCGCGTCCACGATGTCGCCGAGGTCGCGCAGGCGGCCAGGGTCGCCGCGGCGATCCTCGGGTAGGTTGCTTCTCTACCGCAGAGGGTGAGAGGACGGATGGAGCAGCCTGACGACAACGGGATCGAGGCACGGGTCGAGGTCGACCTGCGCGGGCTCTCGATCTACACCCACCACGGCGTCACCGACGCCGAGCAGGAGATCGGCCAGCGACTCGAGTTCGACGTCTCCTTCGACGTCCCCGACTGCGACGCGGTGCTCACCGACCGGCTCGAGGACACCGTCGACTACAGCGAGGTCTGCGACATCGTCGCCCTCGCCGCCACCGAGCGCAGCTACCGCACGCTGGAGCGGCTGGCGCAGGTCGCGGGCGAGCGTCTGATGGAGCGCTACCGCTGCGAATCGGTCCGGGTCCGGGTGGCGAAGCCCGAGCCGCCGCTGCCGCTCGCGTCCAGGAGGTCGCGGTCGAGGTCACCCAGGACCGCACCGAGGAGGAGAGCGAGGAGAACGGCGAGGAGGCCTAGGTTGCCGACTCGGACCGGCTATCTGGGGCTCGGCTCGAACGTCGGCGACCGCGACCGCCCATCTGCGGGCCGCGGTCGAGCTGCTGCGCGAGGGCGGGGTCGAGGTCGAGGCAGTCTCGTCGACCTACGAGACCGAGCCGGTCGGCGAGGTCCTCGACCAGCCCGACTTCCTCAACGCCGCCGTCCGGATCCGGACCGAGCTCGAGCCGGAGGAGCTGCTCGACCTCTGCAAGGAGATCGAGGCCGAGCGCGGCCGGGTCCTCGATGCCCCCCGCCACAGCCCCCGCCCACTCGACGTCGACCTGCTGCTGCTCGGCGACCTCGAGCTCTCGACCGATCGCCTCACCCTGCCGCACCCCGAGGTGACGAGCCGCCGGTTCGTCCTCGTCCCGCTGCTCGAGCTCGATCCAGAGCTGGCGCTCCCCGACGGCACCCGCCTCGCCGACGCCCTCGCCGCCCTCGGCTCCGGCCAGCGAGTTATCCGCATCGGTTCGCTCTGAGCGAGCAAATGACCGGTGTACGCCCCAGGCACCCACAGACCATCAAGTTGCCCCTGTTATGCCTGGTCAACTTGATGCGCTGTGGTCGTCTCCCGCAGCGGCTCGAGCCACGCTGCCGGCAGGATCGGCGGGGCGTCGCCGGGGTAGTCCGGGATCACCCGCCTCGCCATGCTTGCCGGCGGGCCGGGCGTCGATCAGCGGCCGCAGGTCCTGCAGGGTCATCGCCAGCCGCAGGCTCGGCGCGATCTGGAAGTCGGCGGCGTTCGAGCTCCTCGCCGCCGAGGATCCCCGCCGCGATCCACTCGTCGATCTGTCGCAGCAGCCCTCCGAGTGGGCGAGGTCGCTCGCGGACGTTCTCGTCGGTTGCCTCGTTGAAGCGGGCCGACATCGCCACGATCGGCGCCGGCGGTCTTGACCGCGAGGCCGATCGGGATGCCGAGCTCGGCGCCCTTCGAGTAGCTGCGCAGCGGCGCCTTGTTCTTGTTCATCGACCACCAGATCATCTGCCGGATCGGGTGCTGCAACTCCTCGTCGCCGAACCGCTCCGCCTCCTCGACCGCCGCCCGCTTCTCGGGGTCGGCCGGGAACAGGGGCGGCTCGGGCTGCAGCCGCTCGAGCTCGCGGGCGATCTCGCGCGAGCCCTGCACCCGCGCTACCGTCGATCTTCATCGCCGGGCACTGTTTGACGCGGGAAGCCGAGCGCGCGCAGGATCAGCTTCGAGATGACCGGGAAGAGGTCGGTGCGCTTGAACGGGATGCCCTTGTGTTTGAGCATCGCCTGCGCCGCCACCCCGGGATGCGAGGCCGGGAAGCGTGTAGAGCCGGACCTTCACGGACGCCCATCCTATGCCGTCGGAGATAATCGCGGCCGATGCTCCTCGCCGTCGACGTCGGCAACACCCAGACCCACCTCGGCGCCTTCGACGGCGAGCGCCTCGTCGAGCACTGGCGTTTTCAGACCCGCGCCGGGGCGACCGGCGACGAGCTGGCCGAGCGGATCGCGGGGATGCTCGGCCCTCAGCGGCAGTCGGCCTCGACGACATCGACGCGGTCTGCGTCTCCTCGGTGGTGCCGCCGCTCGGCACCCAGTACGAGCAGCTCACCGAGCGCTACCTCGAGCGCCGGCTTCCTCGCGATCGGTCCCGGCGTCAAGACCGGGATGCCGATCCGGATCGACAATCCGCTCGAAGTCGGCGCCGACCGGCTCGTCAACGCGGTCGCCGCCTACGAGCGGTTCGGCGGCGCCTGCGTGGTGGTCGACTTCGGCACCGGGATCAACTTCGACGCAGTCTCCGCCGACGGCGAATACCTCGGCGGGGCGATCGCGCCGGGCCTCGAGATCTCGCTGACCGCCCTGGTCGAGCGCGCCGCCCGGATCCCGCGGATCGAACTGACCGAGCCGGAGACCGCGATCGGCCGTTCCAGCTCGGCCGCGATCCAGTCGGGCGTCGTCTTCGGCTTCGCCGGCCTGATCGACGGCGTCGTCCGCCGGATGGAGGACGAGCTCGGCGAGGTCAGCCTGCTCGCCACCGGCGGCCTCGCCGCCGACGATCGTCCCCTTCACCGAGACGATCGACGAGGTCGACGAGATGCTCACGCTCAAGGGTCTACGGTTGATCCATGAGCGCAACGGCGCATGAGCTGACCGAGCCGTTCGAGATCGGTGGGGTGCGGATCGCCAACCGGGTGCTGCTGGCGCCGCTGGCCGGGATCGGCAACTGGTTCGTCCGCCTCCAGGCGAAGCGCCACGGCGCCGGCCTCGCGGTCTCGGAGATGGTCTCCAGCTTCGGCCTGCACCACCGCAACGAGCGGACCCTGCGCGAGCTGATGCGGATCCACCCCGACGAGCACCCCGTCTCGGTCCAGCTGTTCGGCCACGATCCCGAGGCGATGCGATCCGGGGCGGCGATCGCCGCCGAGGCCGGCGCCGACCTGATCGACATCAACATGGGCTGCCCGGTGCGAAAGGTCCGCAGGACCGGGGCCGGGGTCGAGCTGCTCGCCGACCCCGATCTTGGCCCTCTCGCTGGTCGCCGCCGCCAGGGAGGGCAGCGGCCGGCCCGTCACCGTGAAGCTGCGCTCCGGGCTGCGGGCAGATGACCGCTCCGGCTTCGACCTCGCGCTGCGCCTCGCCGAGGAAGGCGGGGTCGCGGCGATCGCCTTCCACCCCCGCGCGGCGACCGTCGGCCACAAGGGGGAGCCCGACTACGCGCTGACCCGCGAGCTGGCCGAGCGGGTCGAGGTGCCGGTGATCGTCTCCGGCGGTCTGAAGGGGGCCGAGGCGGCGCGGCGCGCCTACCGCGAGTCCGGCGCCGACGCGGTGATGATCGCCCGCGGCGCCCTCGGCAACCCCTGGGTGTTCGAAGAGCTGACCGGCCGCCGCGACGAGCCGCCGCGGCGGGAGGAGGTCGTCGCCGAGCTGCTGTGGACGATCGACCGCGCCGAGGAGCACCTCGGCAGCGAGCGCGCGACCCGCTACCTGCGCAAGTTCTACCCCTGGTACGTCGACTCCCTGGAGCTCACCCCGGAGGTCGCGCAGGAGCTCCAGCGCAGCGCCGACCTGACCCGGGCGAGGGAGCTGGTCGCCTCCCAAAAAGCCCTGCTTGCCCAGCCTGGCGCCTCGCTATAATCCCGCGACTTCTGGCCCAGGTGCGGCGAGGCGGATGCCGTCGCACCGGGGCGTTTTTTGAGTCTGGGACCCGTACTCCCACCGTTACCAGCAAAGCGAGGGCAAAGTGACTCGGCAGGCCGTAATCACACCGGAAGGGCTCGAGAAGCTCAAAGAGGAAATCGAGAACCTCTCGACCGAGAAGCGGCGCGAGGTCGCGCTGCGGATCAAGGAAGCGCGTGAGTTCGGCGATATCTCCGAGAACGCCGAGTACGACGACGCCAAGAACGAGCAGGCCCTGCTCGAGGCGCGGATCGCCCAGCTCGAAGAGCGGCTGCGCCGGGCGACGGTGATCGACAAGAAGGAAGTCGGGACCGACGAGGTCACGGTCGGCTCGATCGTCCACGTCAAAGACCAGAAAAGCGGCGACTCGCAGAAATTCCAGATCGTCGGCTCGACCGAGGCCGACCCGCTCGAGCAGAAGCTCTCCAACGAGTCGCCGATCGGCAAAGCGCTGATCGGCCGCAAGCGGAACGACGTCGTCACGGTCGAAGTCCCGCGCGGCCCGAGGAAAAAACTCAAAATCACGAAAATCGAGACAGCCTAGGTCCGAGTAGGCTCGCGTCTCGATGACCGAGCCCGAGCAGGAGAAAGACCACCCGCCCACCTCCGACCGCGGGAGCGACCGAGCGTCGCAATCTGATTCTCGCGAGGGAGCGGGAGCCGAGGAGGTGGGTGGAACCAGCGTGCTCGCCGACCGGCGAGCAAAGCTGGATATGTTGAGGGAGGCGGGCGTGGACCCGTTCCCGCACGATTTCGCCGAGCGCGAGGAGATCGCCGAGGTGCGGGCGGCCCACCAGGGCCTGGCGCCGGGCCTGGAGACCCACTCCCGCCACCGGGTCGCGGGGCGGATCGTCGCCCGCCGCGGACATGGCAAGGCCTGCTTCCTCGACCTTCGCGATGGCAGCGGCCAGATCCAGCTCCACGCCCGCGAGGACCTGCTCGGCGAGGAGCCGTATCGGCTGCTCGTCGACCTCGACCTCGGCGACATGATCGGGGTCGAGGGAACCGCGATGGCGACCCGGAGCGGCGGCGAGCTGTCGCTGGCGATCGACCACTGGCGGCTGCTGGCGAAGAGCCTGCGACCGCCGCCCGACAAGTTCCACGGCCTCGAGGACGTCGAGATCCGCTACCGCCGGCGCGAGCTCGACCTGCTCGCCAACGAGGACAGCCGCCGCATCTTCGCGCTGCGCGCCCGCATGATCGCCGAGATTCGGCGCTGGCTCGACGACCGCGGCTTCGTCGAGGCTGAGACGCCGGTCCTGCAGCCGCTCTACGGCGGCGCCCTCGCGCGACCCTTCGTCACCCACCACAACGCGCTCGACCGCGACTTCTACCTGCGGATCGCGACCGAGCTGTACCTGAAGCGGCTGGTGGTGGGCGGGATCGATCGCGTCTATGAGCTCGGCAAGGACTTCCGCAACGAGGGCGTCTCCCACAAGCACAACCCCGAGTTCACGATGCTCGAGTGGTACGAGGCCTACGCCGACTACGAGAAGACCGCGCACGACCTCGAGCTGATGGTCGCCGAGGTCGCCGAGCGGGTGCTCGGGGGCCTCGAGGTCGAGCGCGACGGGGTCACGATCGATCTCAGCCCGCCCTGGAGGCGGGTGACGCTGCGCGAGGCGATCGCCGAGCGGGCCGGGATCGACATCGCCGAGCACCCCAGCCGCGAGGCGCTGGCGGCGACGATGGGCGGCGAGCCCGACCCGGCCGAGGGCTGGGGCAAGCTGGTCGACGGGCTGCTCGCGAAGTCGGTCGAGCCGGAGCTGGTGCAGCCGACCTTCGTCCTCGACTACCCGGTCGAGCTCTCGCCGTTCGCCAAGGCGCACCGCTCCGAGCCGGGGCTGGTCGAGCGCTGGGAGGCGTTCATCGGCGGGATCGAGATCGCCAACTCGTTCAGCGAGCTGAACGACCCCGACGAGCAGCGGCGGCGCTTCGAACTACAGGCCGCCGAGCTGGAGCGGGGCGACGAGGAGGCGCAGCCCTTCGACGAGGCCTTCGTCGAGGCGCTCGAGCAGGGAATGCCCCCGACCGGAGGCGTCGGGCTCGGGGTTGACCGTTTTGCAATGATTCTTACCGGGGCCAAAAGCCTCCGCGAAGTAGTCCTATTTCCCGCCATGCGGGCCTGATTGCGCCCGATCCGGCGGCCAAAAACCCGCTACCAGCGAATTTCGGACCCCTGAGGCAGGGGGGGCGCCCTCGGTATCGTTTAAAGGGCGTCCGGGTGCATCTCCGATATCGGAGATGAACGGTCCGGTACTTCGGCCCCCGATTCGCGTTTGATCAACCAGAAGTTGAAATAGAGGCCAATTGTTCGAGAGATTCACAGAGCGAGCCCGACAGGTAGTCGTCCTGGCCCAGGAAGAGGCCCGCACGCTCAAGCACAACTACATCGGCACCGAGCACATCCTGCTCGGGCTGCTGCGTGAGGAGGAGGGCCTCGCGGCGCGGGTGCTGGAGTCGCTCGACATCACCACCGAGCGGGTCCGCTCCCAGGTCGTCCGCATCGTCGGCTCCGGTGAGGAGGTCACTTCCGGCCAGATCCCGTTCACGCCGCGCGCCAAGAAGGTGCTCGAGCTGGCGCTGCGCGAGGCGCTCTCGCTCGGCCACAACTACATCGGCACCGAGCACATCCTGCTCGGCCTGGTGCGCGAGAACGAGGGGGTCGCGGCGCGGATCCTGCTCGACTTCGACGCCGATTCCGACAAGATCCGCAACGAGGTGATCCGGATGCTCTCCGGCCCCGGCGGGCGCCGCCAGGGCGCCGCCGCCGGCTCCGGCGGCCAGGGCGAGGGCAAGAAGTCCTCGAAACTGCTCGACCAGTTCGGCCGCAACCTGACCAAACTCGCCGAGGAGGGCAAGCTCGACCCGGTGATCGGCCGCGAAACCGAGATCGAGCGGATCATGCAGATCCTCTCCCGCCGCACCAAGAACAACCCGGTGCTGCTCGGCGAGCCGGGCGTCGGCAAGACCGCCGTCGTCGAGGGCCTCGCCGCCCGCATCAACAAGGGCGAGGTGCCGGAGCTGCTCAAGAACAAGCAGATCTACACCCTCGACCTGGCGGCGCTGGTCGCCGGCTCCAAGTACAGGGGCGAGTTCGAGGAGCGCCTCAAGAAGGTGATGAAAGAGATCACCCAGCGCGGCGACATCATCCTCTTCATCGACGAGCTCCACAACCTGGTCGGAGCCGGCGCCGCCGAGGGCGCGATCGACGCCGCCTCGATCCTGAAGCCGGCGCTGGCCCGCGGCGAGCTGCAGACGATCGGAGCGACGACGCTCGACGAGTACCGCAAATACCTCGAGCGCGACTCGGCGCTGGAGCGCCGCTTCGCTCAGATCAAGGTCGACCAGCCCTCGGTCGAGGACACCGTCAAGATCCTCGAGGGGCTGCGCGAGCGCTACGAGCAGCACCACCGCGTCAACATCACCGACGACGCGCTGGCCGCAGCCGCCGAGCTCGCCGACCGCTACATCTCCGACCGCTTCCTGCCCGACAAGGCGATCGACCTGATCGACGAGGCCGCCTCGCGGATGCGGATCAAGTCGATGAGCGCGCCTCCCGTCTACCGCGACCTCGAGGAGGAAATCGAAACGACGCGGCGCGATAAGGAGGCCTCGATCGAAGCGCAGGAGTTCGAGAAGGCCGCCAACCTGCGCGACACCGAGCGCCAGCTGACTACCCGCAAGCGCCAGCTCGAAGACGAGTGGGCCGAGGGCGAGGAGGGCGACCGCCCCGACGTCGGCGAGGAGGAGATCGCCGACATCGTCTCGATGTGGACCGGGATCCCGGTCTTCAAACTGACCGAGGCCGAGACCAAGAAGCTGATCCGGATGGAGGAAGAACTGCACAAGCGGGTGATCGGCCAGCAGGTCGCGATCACCGCCGTCTCGAAGGCGATCCGCCGCTCCCGCGCCGGGATCAAGGACCCGAAACGGCCCGCCGGCTCGTTCATCTTCCTCGGCCCCTCCGGGGTCGGCAAGACCGAGCTCGCCCGCACCCTCGCCGAGTTCCTCTTCGGTGACGAGGAGGCGATGGTCCGGATCGACATGTCCGAGTACATGGAGAAGCACGCGGTCAGCCGCCTGGTCGGGTCGCCGCCCGGCTACATCGGCTACGACGAGGGTGGGCAGCTGACCGAGGCCGTGCGCCGAAAGCCCTACAGCGTGCTGCTGCTCGACGAGATCGAGAAGGCCCACCCGGACGTCTTCAACATCCTCCTCCAGATCCTCGAGGACGGGAGGCTGACCGACGCCCAGGGGCGGACCGTCGACTTCCGCAACGCGATCGTGATCATGACCTCGAACATCGGCGCGTCGGAGATCGCCAAGAACACCTCAATCGGCTTCACCGTCGCCGACGAGACCGGCATGTCCTACGACGACATGAAAAACCGGATCATGGGCGACCTGAAAAAGGTGTTCCGGCCGGAGTTCCTCAACCGGATCGACGAGGTGATCGTCTTCCACAAGCTGGCCAAGGAAGAGGTCAAAGAGATCATCGACCTGATGATCAACCGGGTCCGAGTCCAGGTCGCCGAGCACGAGCTGCAGCTCGACCTCACCGAGGAGGCCAAAGACCTCCTGGTCGAGAAGGGCTGGGACCCCTCGATGGGCGCCCGGCCGCTGCGCCGCGCGATTCAGCGCTACATCGAGGACCCGCTCGCCGACGAGGTCCTGCGCCAGGGCGAGATGACCCCCGGCTCGACCGTGCTGGTCGAACGCGACGCGTCCGGCGAGGACGAGGACAAGCCACTGAAGCTGCGGATCATCGCGCCGAAGAAGCCGCCGAAGGCGAAGCCGGAGGAGAAGCCGGAGCCCGAGAAGGTCGGCGTCGGCGCGAAACGGGACGCCGGCGACGATGCGCCGGCCCAGGGCCCACCCTCGCCGGAGCCGAGCGAGCCGAGCGCCACCGACGACGCCTAGCGTCCCTAGGGCAGCTTCTTCCGGGTCTCGCAGCCGGCGGCTTTCGCATCCTTTCCGGCGCCGCCGTTGCAGAGGTCCGGGCCCGGACCGCCGAGCAGCTGGTCCTTGCCGGCCGCACCCAGAAGTTCGTCTTTGCCCGGTCCGCCCTTGATCACGTCGGGCCCACCTTCGCCTCGCGCCCGATCACGGCCCTTGCCGAGGTCGATCGTGTCCTTTCCCGCCCCGCCGCAGACGATGTCGTTGCCGGCGAGGGCGTTGATCCGGTCGGCCCCGCCGAGCCCGGCGATCACGTCGGCCCGTTTCGTCCCTTTCAGTTTGTCCGCTTTCGCGGTACCCCTCACAGTCGCCACCTTTCCGGCGCAGCGCAGTTTCCTTGGAGCGCTGATCGGGATCGCGGCCTGTTCGGGGCCGGTGAACCTCGCAACCAGGAGCCTGAGGTCTTCTCCTAGCAGGGCGTCCCCGACTGTCACCGCCCGCCCGTCGGGCTGGAGGGCGAGGCCGAACGCCTCGTCCCTGCCGGGCACTGCGCTCGCGATCGATTCGCCGCCGCTGCCGAAGCTGCCGTCGAGCTGGCCATTGGCAGTCAACCGGAAAAGCCAGGTGTCACCGACTCCGCCACCCTCGCCGCGCGAGCCTGCGACGAGGACGCTGCCGTCCGGGAGGATCTCCAGCGACGACAGTTCATCGTCGACCGGGGTCGGGTTGCTGAGGAAGACGCCACCACTTGCGAAGCTCGGGTCGAGTTCGCCGCTCGGGGTGAAGCGGGCGACGAAGGCCTGTTCATCGTTGGAACCGGTGACCGAGGCTCCGGTGGCGAGGATGCGGCCGTCCGGGAGCACGCCCAGATCGAAGATTTCCCCCGACGGTTGCAGGTCCGTGCCGAGATCGTGGACGGCGATCCCGGCTGTGCCGAACCCAGCGACCGGTTCGCCGTTGGCGTCGAGCTCGGCCAGGAACGCCCCGTTGTCGGCGAAGCCCCCGATCAGGACCGTGCCATTCCCGAGGACGCTCACCGCAAACCCCGCCTCACCGTTGCTCCCGGGAACGTCCACGAGGCGGACCCCTGCCGATGGGACGACGCTGAAGTCTGGGTCCGGTTCCCCTCCCTCGGTCACGCGCACGACCACCGCCACACCGTCCGTCCTGTCGCCGGTTGCGACCAGCTTCTGGTCGGGGGCCTGAGCCATCGCAAGGGCGCTTCCCGATGGGGTCAACGGCACCGTCGTCAATCCACCACTCCCGAAGCCGGGGTCGAGCGAGCCGTTCGAGAGGTAGCGGGCGAACTGGAACGCGTTCACTCCTCCGGGCCCCCGGCCCAGGCCGGCGGCGACGAGCTTGCCGTCCGCACGCCGCTCGATCGCAACGATCTCCCGCGTGTTCCCTGGTTCGTTCAGGTCCGGCTCGACTTTGATTCCTTCATTGCCGAAGCCGGTGTCTGGGCTTCCATCGGCGTTGAAGCGGGCGAGAAGGAAGCCGTGCGAGCCGCCCCGGCCGCCGGCGCCGAGGATCTTTCCGTCGGGCAGGACGACGACGTCGATCAGGTTCTCATTTTTTTCCACCGGTTCGTCGAGCACCGTGAATCCCTGGTTCCCGAACGTCGAGTCGGGCAGGCCCTCGGCCGCCATGGCCTGGGGAGCGAGCGCGCCAAGCGCGAGCAGAAAGCCCGAAGCGATCGAGACGAGCGAACGCTTGATCGGCCTCCTCATTGCAGGGCATCGTACCCCGCTACGGTTTCGCCATGAGCGCGGAGCGAGCAAGCGTCGAAATCTGTTTCTTCGGGCAGCGAGCGAAGCGTGAGGTTGTGCGATGAGCGATCTCGATCGCACGGCAATCGGCACCTGGAGCGGGGGCAGGTTCCTGCGCTTCGGCGAGGCAATTCCCGAGGAGCGGCTGGAATCGCTGCTGCGCCCGGGGGAGGGGATCGGGACGGTCCTCACCGCCGACGCCTACGGCCAGGGCGAGGCGGATCGGGTCCTCGGCAGGGCGCTGGCCGGGCTCCCGCGCGAGGACTTCACCCTGGTCGGCGCCGTCGGCCACGACTTCTACGAGGGCGAGCGCGACGGGCCGCGCGGCTTCCCCCGCTTCACCGACCCGGCCCTGCGGGGGCCGACCGAGTACGCGGGCTACCTGCGGATGGCGGCCGAGCGCAGCCTCGAGCGGCTCGGCGTCGACTCCTTCGACGTTCTCCTCCTCCACAACCCCGACCGGACCGGCTACACGAGCGAGGCCGTCTGGGACGGGATGGCGGTGCTGCGCGAGGCGGGGCTGGCCGCCGGCATCGGCGTCGCCCCGGGCCCGGCGAACGGCTTCACCCTCGACCTGATCTCCTGCTTCGAGCGCTTCGGGGAGCGGATCGAGTGGGCGATGATCATCCTCAACCCGTTCGAGCCCTGGCCCGGCGAGCTCTGCCTCGAGGCGGCGGCCCGCCACGGCGTCAGGGTGATCACCCGGGTCGTCGACTACGGCGGCCTGTTCTGGGGCGACCTCGAGCCCGGGATGGAGCTGCCGCAGGGGGACCACCGCTCGTTCCGCCCCGACGGCTGGATCGAGGCCGGGCTGGAGAAGCTCGCGCGGGTCGTCCCGATCGCCGAGCAGGCGGAGCTGAAGCCGATCCAGCTCGCATGCCAGTGGAACCTCGCCCATCCCGCGGTCGAGTGCGTGGTCCCGACCCTGATCCAGGAGGCCGGGCCGGCGGCGCTCCCGATCGAGGAGAAGCGCGCCGAGCTGGCGGCGCTGCCGCCTGAGCAGCGCCTCTCGGAGGCAGAGGTCGCGGAGATCCGCGCGGTCGGCGACAACACCGGCTCCATGGCGCTGAAGGGCGGCAGCCCGGAGCACGAGGGCGAGGAGCGCCCCGACCGCTGGGCGCTCGACAGCGAGCTGGCCGAGGTCGGCGCGCGCTGGGGGATCGACCCCGACCGCGACCTCGCCGGCGCGCCCGCCTGAGCGTCACGCTCGCGTTAAGGTGAGCGATCGACTTGACAAATCCAGTTCCGACCTTTCCACTCGGGATTGGGCAGACCGCATTGGCAAGCGGAATTTGGCATCCTAGACTCGATGTCGGCGCTGCCTGGGGATGAGCTTCAAGAGCTTTCGGAACGGCAGGACCCCAGGCTTCTGAGGGCTCTCGACGTCGTCGCGCCGGGGGGCGCGCTTCGCGAGGGAATCGACAACATCGTCCATGCCCGCACCGGCGGCCTGATCGTCGTCGGCGAGCCGAGCGAGATCTCCCATCTGCTCTCCGGCGGCATCGAGCTCGACCTCGACTACACGCCGGCGATGCTCTACCAGGTGGCGAAGATGGACGGGGCGATCGTCCTCAACTGCGAGGCGACGAAGATCCTCTGGGCCAACGTCCAGCTGATGCCGGACCCGACGATCCTCTCCAGCGAGACCGGCACCCGCCACCGCACCGCCGAGCGCGTCTCCAAACAGACCGACGCGCTGGTGATCGCGATCTCCCAGCGCCGCGACGTCGTCTCCCTCTACGTCGAGGGGACCAAGTACATCCTCCAGGACATCCCCGCGGTGCTCGCCAAGGCCAACCAGGGGCTGGCGACGCTGGAGAAGTACCGCGAGCGGCTCGACCAGGTCGCGACCCGGCTCAGCGTGCTCGAGTTCGAAGGCGGCTGCGTCCTCTACGACGCGCTCTCGGTGCTGCAGCGGGCCGAGCTGGTGACCCGGATGGCGGTCGAGGTCGAGCGCTACATCGTCGAGCTCGGCACCGAGGGGCGGCTGATCGAGATGCAGCTCGAGGAGTCGATGGTCGGTGTCGCGGCGGAAAAGACTGCGCTGATCCGCGACTACTCGGTCGAGGACTCCGAGCAGAACCTGGAAATGGTGCAGGAATCGCTCTCGCGGATAGCGCACGAGGACGTGCTCGATTTCGGTCGCCTCGCCGAGCTGCTCGGCTACGACCGCAAGGTCAACACGCTCGACTTCCCGGTGGTCCCGCGCGGCTACCGCGTCCTCGGCCGCATCCCGAGGATTCCCAAGCTTGTCGTCCAGAAGATCATCCAAGAGCTCGGCAGCCTCGAGGACGTGATCTCGGCTTCCGACGCCGAGCTCGAGGCAGTCGATGGAGTCGGCCCGACCCGGGCCAAGGACATCCGCGAGGGGCTGCGGAGGCTCCAGGAGGTCGATCTGGTCGACCGGTACTTGCAGAGTTGACGGTGAAAACGGACCGTCAGAAATCGAAAGGAGCAAGCGATTCCCCAGCTAGAGGAGGCGATTGAGGTGACCGAGGCGGACGTGGTCTACGTCTGCGACTTCGAGGAGGGGGACAAGGTCGTCTATCCCCACCACGGAGCGGGCCTGGTCATGAAGAAAGAAACCCGCGAGCTGATGGGGGAGGAGCGGGAGTACCTGACGATCAAAATCCTCCATAACGAACTCACCGTGATGGTTCCGTGTGAGAACGCGGGCAAGGCGGGGTTGCGGCGCGTGATCGACGAGGAAGAAATCAAGAAGGTCACCGACGTCCTCACCGATGACGTGTCGGAGATGCCGAAGAACTGGAATCGGCGCTTCAAGTACAACCGCGAGAAGATCAAGACCGGCGACGTGTTCGAGCTGGCCGAGGTGGTCCGGAACCTCGCGATCCGGGAGATGGAAAAGGGCCTCTCGACCGGTGAGAAGCAGATGTACACGCGGGCCAAGAAGATCCTCGCGTCGGAGTTCATGTACGCGCTCGACAAGGACGAGGAGGGCGCGGAGGACTACCTGGACGGCCTGCTGGAGGGGCGCTTCGCCGCCACCGCGTAGTCCAGGCGCAGTAACAGCGGTCATCGCCGCCGCCGGCTCCGGTCAGAGGCTTGGAGCCGGCGGCCCGAAGGCCTTCGTGCAGGTGGGAGGGAGGCCGATGGTCGAGTGGTCGATCGAGGCCTTCCGGGCGGCTCCCTCGGTTCGCTCGATCGTCGTCGCCTGCCCGCCCGGCCATATCCACGACCTCGGCGGCCACGATCTCGCCGTCGTCGACGGGGGTGAGACGCGAGTCGCGTCGGTCGCCAACGCCCTCGAGGTGGTCGGGACCGAGCTGGTCGCGATCCACGACGCGGCGCGGCCGCTCGTGACCGCAGCGCTGGTCGAGGAGGTGGTCGCCGCTCTCCTCGCCGATGACTCCGCCGACGCCGCGATCGCCGCCGCACAGGTGTCGGACACGATCAAGCGGGCCGACGTGGTTACGGGGGGTGCATTTGCCCCCGATAGCGTGGTAAATGCACGTCTCGTCGTCGAGGAGACCGTCGATCGCGAGCGATTGTGGGCGGCACAGACGCCGCAGGTCTTCCGGGTGCAGGCGCTGCGCCGCGCCCTCGACGCCGCTCCCGAGGCGCTCGCGGCGGCGACCGACGAGGCGATGCTGGTCGAGGCGGCGGGGGGCCGCGTGCTGATCCACCCCTCGCCGGCCGAGAACATCAAGGTGACGACGCCGCTCGACCTCCGCCTCGCCGAGGGGCTGCTCGGCGAGCGCTAGCGCAGCAGCAACCAGACCAGGGCGGCCGCGAAGCAGAGCTGCCCGACGCCGAGGGCGACGCCGAAGTTGGCGGCTCCGAGGATCGCCGCGACAGCGACGCCGGCGGCGAAGGCGACGAGGAGTACCGCGAGCTGGGTCAGCCTGGGAAGCGCCCTAGGCACGGCCCGCTCGTTCCCTGCGGCGGCGATATCGGGAACGCATGTCGCTCGCCGAGAGGCCCGCTTGGACCCTGCCGGCGTCGTGGAGATGGCGCCGGCGCCGGCGCTCGTAGAGGGCCCGCTGCAAATAGAGGGTCGCGAGGCCGGCGAGGAAGATCGCCGACAGGTTGACGCTGAGCTGCGCCATCGACCCCAGCCAGTTCGACCAGTTGCCTAGCGCCGCGGCGACGCCGATGTTGGCGGCGGCCGGGATCGTTGTGATCGAGACTAGGACCCCGATCAGGGCGCTCGACTTGGCCGAGGTCAGCGACAGCATTCCCGCCACGCCGGCGAAGCAGGCGACGATGAACGAGAACTCGTCGGGGTTGGTGATGAACTGGGTGACCGGGCTCTGGTCGCTGTTGAAGCCGGTGTCGATCAGCCCGGTCGCCTCGCAGATCAGCGTGAATAGGAAGGCGGCCGTGATCCCGACCGGAAAGCCGATCGCGAGCGCGGTCAGCGAGCGGAGGGCGACTCTGTAGCGCCGCTCCACCACGGCGACACAGAGGCCGGCGAGCGGGCCGAACTCGGGGCCGACGATCATCGCGCCGACGATCAGGATCGAGGAGTTTGTGAAGATCCCGACCGAGGCGATCAGGCAGGCGAGGGCCATGAAGGCGAGGAAGATCCCCGAAAGCTCGGTGCCCTCCGAAGTGCGGGCCTCTACCTCCTCCCAGACCACCGCGTCGGAGGGCGCCCCCTCGGCGGCGCGTTCGGCGCTTCTCGCCCCGTCCGAGATCTGCGAGTCGATCTCCTCGAGCGCGATCGACCCGGATCGCGGCACCCCGAGCTCTTTCAGGTCCTCGACGAGAACGCTCGTGTCCTCGCGGGCGACGTCGCAGAGGATCACGTCTCCCGCCGGCTTCTGTGCGGCGCCCTCGAGGAAGACGAGGTTGCAGGTCGATGGCGTCGGCCTCGAGCAGCGCCAGCACCTTCTGGGTGAGGTCCGTGCGGGACGACGATCCGCAGGTGGATCATCGCGTCAGGGTATCCCCGCTCCACGTCACTTAGGCTCGACTCCCGTGCTGACCGACTACCACCTGCACCTGCGCCCCGATGAGGAGGGGACCCAGGCGGAGCGCTACTTCACGGCGGAGAACGTCGATCGCTACCTGGAGGCGGCCGCCGAGGCCGGGGTCGAGGAGCTCGGCGTCGCCGAGCACATCCACCGCTTCACCCAGTCGCTCGAGCTCTGGGACCACCCGTTCTGGCGCGAACAGGCCAAGGACGACCTCGACGCCTACTGCGAGTTCGTCCGCGGCACCGAGTTGAGGCTGGGAATCGAGGCCGACTACGTGCCCGGCGCCGAGGACCGCACCGCGAACCTGCTCGAGTCGCGCGACTTCGACTACGTGGTCGGGTCGGTCCACTTCGTCGGCGACGACGCCGTCGACCACGAGGGCTTCGACATCTGGGCGGACAGCGGCGACCCCGACCGGGTCTGGCGCCGCTACTTCGAGGCGCTCGCCGAGTGCGCTCGGGCCGGGCTCTTCGACATCCTCGCCCACCCGGATCTGGTCAAGGTCTGGGGGCGGGCGCGGCCGCTGCCCGAGCGCGACCCCCGCGCCTACTACGAGCCGGCGGTGGAGGCGATCGCCGAGAGCGGGATCGCGGTCGAGGTCTCGACCGCGGGCCTGCGCAAGCCTGTCGGCGAGCTCTACCCGGCGCCCGCCTTCGCCGAGATGTGCGTCGAGGCCGGGGCCGCCTTTGCCCTCTCCTCCGACGCCCACCTGCCCGAGCACGTCGGCTACGGCTACGACCGCGCGGTCGAGTTCCTCGAGGGCCTCGGGGTGGGGGAGATCTGCGTCTTCGAGCGGCGGCAGCGGCGGCTGGAGCCGCTCGGGCCGCCGGTGGGCGAAGATTGAGTCATGAGCCCGGTCGGGATCGGCTACGACAGCCACCGCTTCGCCGCCGGCCGCCCGCTGATCCTCGGCGGGGTCGAGGTCGAGCACCAGCTCGGGCTCGAGGGGCACTCCGACGCCGACGTCCTCACCCACGCTGTGATCGACGCGCTGCTCGGCGCCGGCGGCCTCGGCGACATCGGCACCCTGTTCCCCGACGACGAGGAGCGCTGGCGCGACGCCGACTCGCTCGATCTGCTGCGGACCGTGGTCGGCATGGTCGGCGGCAGGATCGTCAACATCGACGCGACGGTCGTCTGCGAGGAGCCCCGCCTGGCGCCGCTGCGGGCGGAGATGGAGCGCGTCCTCGCCGAGGCCACCTCGGCCCGGGTCAGCGTCAAGGCGACCTCCAACGAGGGCATGGGCTGGATCGGCCGCGGCGAGGGAATCGCCTGCATAGCGGTCGCTTCGGTGGAGAGCGAATAGTCTTCACTGTCCCGATGGGAAGTCTCAGCTCCATAGGGTCGAGCGTCCGCAAATCCGTCGTCGACAAAGCGTTTGAGGTGAAGGTCCTGCGCGATGCGGAAATCCTCGGCCTCCTCCGCCCCGACATCGCCGCCAAGATCGGCTACACCTTCCTGCGCTGGGGCCCCTCGCCGGCAACCGGCATCGCCATCGCGGCGATCCATTATCCGCACGAGCAGGCGCTGATCGACGAGCGCGGCAGCCTCACCTTCGAGCAGCTGCACCGGCGAACCAACGCCCTCGCCCACGCTTTTGAGAGGATGGGGATCGGCTACGGCGACGGGATCGGGGTGATGTGCCGCAACCACCGTGGCTTCATCGAGGCAACCGTCGCCGCGGCCAAGATCGGCGCCAGCGCGCTCTATCTGAACACGATGTTCGCCGGCCCGCAGCTGGTCGAGGTGACCCACCGCGAGGCGCCGAAGGCGCTCGTCTTCGACGAGGAGTTCAGCGAGCTGCTCGAGGATGTCGACGATGGCATCGAACGGGTCATCGGCTGGGCCGACGGCGAGACCGAGGAGCCGACCCTCGACACCCTGATCGCGGCCAACGACGAGTCCGACCTGAAGCCGCCGCCCGACCATCCCCGCTTCGTCATCCTCACCTCGGGCACGACCGGCAGCCCGAAGGGGGCGCAGCGCAGCAGCCCCGACGGCCTGCTCATGGTCGCAGCGCTGATCGACAAGATCCCCTTCCGCAGTCGCGAGAAGATGATGGTCGCGGCGCCGCTCTTTCACTCCTGGGGCTTCTTCCACTTCGTGATGAGCCTGCCGACCGCCTCGACCCTGGTCCTGCGCCGGCGGTTCGACCCCGAGGGGACGCTGCAGGCGGTGCAGGAGCACCGCACCCAGGTGCTGGCGGTGGTGCCGGTGATGATCCAGCGGATCCTGCAGCTGCCGGAGGAGACGCTGCGCTCCTACGACCTCTCCTCGCTGCGGATCACCTCGATCTCGGGCTCGGCGTTGCCGGGCGAGCTGGCGCTGGAGTGGATGGACCGCTTCGGCGACAACGTCTACAACCTCTACGGCTCGACCGAGGTCGCGTTCGGGACGGTCGCCACCCCCGAGGACCTGCGCGCCGCCCCCGGCACCGCGGGCCGACCTCCCTACGGCACCGCGATCCGGCTCTACGACGAGGCGGGGCGGGAGGTCCCGCGCGGTGAGGTCGGCCGGATCTTCGTCGGCAACGAGATGTCCTTCGAGGGCTACACCGGCGGCGGCAACAAGGAGGTGATCGACGGCCTGCTGAGCAGCGGCGACGTCGGCCACTTCGACGCCGACGGCCGCCTCTTCATCGACGGCCGCGACGATGAGATGATCGTCTCCGGCGGCGAGAACGTCTTCCCGCGCGAGGTCGAGGACCTGCTCGCCGACCACGAGAGCGTGGTCGAGGTGGCCGTGATCGGGGTCGATGACGAGGAGTTCGGGCAGCGGCTGAAGGCGTTCGTCGTCGTCACCGAGGACTCCGACGTCTCCGAGGGCGACCTGAAGAAGCACGTCAAGGCCCACCTCGCCTCATACAAGACGCCGCGCGAGTTCGAGTTCCTCGACGAGCTGCCGCGCAACGCGACCGGCAAGGTCATGAAGCGCGAATTGCACGACCGCCAGACCGAGAAATCCGGTTAGCGGCCCGAACTGGCTCAGATCAGCGCTTGTGTTTCCGGTGTTTCGGCGCCAGCTTCAGCAGCACCGTCCGGCTCTCCACAGCTCTGCCATCCAGCCTTGCGTTTAGGCGATGACGCCGAGCGCTGCGCAGTTTCGACATGGCGCCGCGGCTGAGCTTGACCTTGACCACCCGTTCCTTGCCGGGCGGCACCGAAAACGACCTTTCGCCGTAGGTGACAGGCAGCTTCGGCAGCTTTGCGGCGGATGACCGAGCCCGTTTGCGCGGGCGTCGGGTCGATTCGAGCCTCAGCCGGCCGGCACACGGTTCGGTGCCGTCCGGGCAGTGCAGCTTGAGCCGCGCCTTGCCGCCCTTCACGAGTGCCACCCGATCCGCGCGTGCCTTCGGGCTGGGCCGGCAGCAGACGAACTGCGCCCTGCTCGTCTGCGTGGTCGCACCGGCGGCGTTGGTGGCGGTCACCTGGCACTCGAAGTCGCCGCCGGTGCCTTCGACGCCGATGTTCGACCGGGTCGCGCCGGCAATCGGCTGCCCGTCCCTCAGCCACTGATAGCTGAAGCTGTGCGGCGCCCGGTAGAGCAACGCCTCGGGCATGTCGGTCGCCCAGGTGCCCTGATCGCAGGCGAGAAAGCGGGGTCTCGTGGCGATCCCCAGGGTGAGCTTCGGAGCGCCGGTCCCGACGGGGGCTTTGAGCAGTGCCGGCCGGTTGACGCCGAATGACGTCGCTCCCGCGATGCTCAGGTTTCCACCGCTGCCCCCTTCGAGCGGGGCGTAGGAGATCGAGCCGGTCGCGAGGAACGCAGCGGTGTTCGCCCAGTAGATCCGGCCGGCGGTCTGATCGATCGCGACACCTGCGGGAAAGCTCAACGTCGCGCCTGGCGTCGCCAGGTCCGAGCCCCCGCTTTCATCGAGGCCGGCGGAGGAGATGACCGCCGCGTAGGGGGAGGAGGTCTTGTGGCTGGTCCAGTAGACCCGCTGGTTGGCGGAATCGATCGCCACTCCCTCGGAGTCGCCGGTCTCCGCCCCGCTGGTATTGACGTCATCGCCGCCGCTGCCGTCGAGGGCGGCGTATGAGATCGGGCCGGTCTCGTTCGACCAGTAGATTCGCCCGGCGGCGGGATCGATTGCGACAGCCTCTGGATTGGCGACGGTTGCTCCGGTCGTCGGCAGGTAGCCGCCCCCGCTGCCGTCGAGGTTGGCGTAGGCGATCCGGTCGGTCACCGGACCCTGGTAGTTCACCCAGTAGATCCGGCCGGCGGTGAGGTCGAGAGCGACTCCGTACGGATAGTTGACGGAGGCCCCGGAGATCGGCAGGTCGCCGCCGTCGCTGCCGTCGAGGTTTGCCCAGGAGATCTTGAATTTCCCTCCCCCGCCGTTGGCCCAGTAGATCCGGCCCGCGGCGGGATCGATCGCGATCCCTCGCGCGCCTTCCACGGTCGCAGCGCCGGTCTCGAGATCCCCACCGCCGCTGCCGTCGAGATTGGCGTAGGAGATGCTGGAGCCGGTACCGAAGTAGACCCGGTCGGCGGCGCCGGCCGCGGCGGGTGCCAGCAACCCCAATAGGACCGAGATCAGGGTTGCCAGCTTTGTCAGCTTCACCGGCGGCGATCGTAACAGCGGCAATCGGCGACCTCCTCCGCAATTTGCGGCCTTTTTGGGGCAGGTCACCGTAGCCAGCGCGCCGAGTCGCGTAGTAGGTTGCGTCGATGGGAGAGCCCATGGTCAAGCTTGGGGCGGTCGAGGAGACGACCGCCGAGATCCGGGGCATAGCTGAGCGGGCTCTGGAGTGGGTGCAGGTGAGCGAGGAGCGCGTCGCCGGCGCCGAGCAGGAGCTCGCCGGGAGTGGGGCCAGGGCGGAGGCGCAGAGTGCCGAGCTGAAGCAGCGGGCGAAGGAGACCCTGCACAAGCTTGGGGAGGAGGGGCGCGGTCGGATTGCCGCGGAACGCGCGAGACGGCGCGAGGCGGAGGCTCGCGCCACCCGCGCCGAGGCCGCCCGCGACCGCGCCGAGAAGGCCTTCGAGGAGGCTCAGGCGCGCGACGCGGCCGAGCGCGAGGCCCTGGTCGAGCAGGTGAATGCCGCCAGGGCCGAGTCCGAGAGCGCCGCCGCGGCGGCGGTCCAGCGGACCGAAGCCGCCGCCTCGAAACGCGTCCGCGAGGTCCTCGAGAAGATGCAGGCCGATGCCGACCGCCGCGTCGCCGCCGCCGAGCAGCGCGCTGCCGCCGCCGAGGCCGCCGCCGAGGAGTCGCGTGAGATCGCGATCAAGCTCGAGGCGGAAATCGAGGAGCGGGTCATGAAGGACACCGAGGAGATCCGCCGCGAGTCCGAGGAGCGCGTCCGCAAGCTTGTCGAGAAGGTCGAAGGGAAAGCCGCGGAGCACGCTCGGGCCCGCGCCGAGGAGCAGCTCGAGGCCGAGTCCGAGCGGATCCGCGTTCAGGCCGAGCAGCGAGAGGCGCGGGTGCGCGTGGCGGCCGAGGAGGAGATCAAGGCGAGCGCCAAGCGGGCCCGCCGCGAGGTGCTGGCGGCGGCCGATGAGACGGCCCCGACCTGGTCCCGCGCCAACGAAGCCGCCTCCGGCCCCGGCTACCGCACCTTCTAAGCCGCGCGCTCGCGGAGCCGGTTTGCGCTCCTGTTCGGGCTTGGATCGCCAACCTGCCGGGTAGAGTCAGCGCTGATGGAGGCCTCGACCGCTCGGGCGGAGTCCCCTCCTGGCGAGTACCTGGGCGAGTTCGCCCGGGAGCACCCCACAGCGGCCGCCTTCGGCGTTCTCGCGCTGATCGCCATCGTCCTGGTCGCCTCCCAGGGCCTTCACGACCTGGCGCAGGCGACCCTCAACGGCCTGACGCTGGGGACGATCTACGCGCTCGGCGCCGTCGGCCTGACCCTCGTCTACGGGATCCTGCGGCTGGTCAACTTCGCCCACGGCGACTTCCTCACCTTCGGCGCCTATATGGCCTACCTGGTGAACGTGACCTGGGGGCTGCCGCTGGTCGCCGGGATCGTCTTCGCGATGGCGGCGACCGCGGTGCTGGGCCTGTTCTTCGAGCGGGTCATGTGGCGGCCGATGCGCGCAAAAGGGGCGGGGTTCCTGCAGCTGATCCTGATGTCGCTCGGCCTCGCCTTCGTGATCCGCTCTGCGGTCCAGTGGTTCTGGGGGTCGGAGATCCGCACCCTCGACGTCAACGTAATCGACAGCGTCGAATTCCTCGGCCTGCGGATCGGGCAGACCGAGCTGATGGTCGTCGTGGTCGGAATCGCGGTCCTGCTCGCGGTCGGGCTGATGGTCCGCTTCAGCCTCCTCGGCAAGCAGATGCGGGCCCTCTCCGACGACCTCGACCTGGCCGAGACGGCGGGCATCGACACCCGCCGGGTGATCCTCTACACGTGGCTCTTCTCCGGCGCCCTCGCCGGCCTCGCCGGAGTGCTCTCCGGCGCGCTCACCAACCTGCGCCCGGAGATGGGCTTCGAGCTCCTGCTGCCGATCTTCGCCGCCGTGATCCTCGGCGGGATCGGCAACCCGTTCGGGGCGCTGACGGCCGGGCTCGTCCTCGGCGCCGTGATCGAGTGGTCGACCCTGGTCGTCGAGCCGCGCTGGAAGGTCACCTTCGGCTTCATTGCCCTGATCATTGCCCTGATCATCCGACCGCAGGGGATCTTCGGCCGCGCGAAGGCCATATGAGCTTGTTGCCGCTCGCATTCACGCTCGATGCCTTCACCGACCTCGGCTTCTGGAGCGGCGTGCTGGTGACCGCCGGGATCGCCGCCGTCGCCACCCTCGGCCTCCAGCTCAACGTCGGCTTCACCGGCCTGACCAACTTCGGCCAGGCGGGCTTCATGGCGGTCGGCGGTTACTCGATGGCGATCCTGGTGCTGAAGGCCGGCTTCCCGCTCTGGCTGGCGCTGCCGGCCGCGATCGTGATCACGATGGCCTTCGGGGCGCTGGTCGGCCTGCCGGCGCTGCGGCTGCGCACCGACTATTTCGCGATCGCCACCCTCGCGATGGCGGAGGTGGTGCGCCTCGCCGCCCAGAACGCCCGCGGCCTGACAGGCGGCAACGAGGGCCTGTTCTGCAATTTCGAAGGCGTCGACCAGACCTGCTTCGACGACTCCTGGCGCTCGGTGTCGGGCTCGATCCTCGACTTCGTCGAAAACTTCTGGGCCGACCCTGAGGCGTTGCTGCCGCTCCTGCTCGTCGTCTGGATCACGGTCGCGATCGGCACCGTCGCCCTCACCTACGTGCAGCGGACGCCGTGGGGGAGGGTCCTGCGGGCGATCAGGGAGGACGAGGACGCGGCCCGGGCGCTCGGTAAGAACACCCTCCTCTACAAGGTCCAGTCGCTGGCGATCTCGGCGATGATGGGCGCCCTCGGCGGCTTCTTCCTCGCCCTCTTCCTGGCGACGATCCACCCCCACGACTACGAGCCGATCGTCACCTTCTACGCCTTCGGGGTGCTGATTCTCGGCGGCCTCGCCAACTACAAGGGGGTGGCGATCGGCGCGGTCATCCTCTGGACCCTGCTCGAAGGGAGCCGGTTCGTCGAGCTGCCGATCGGCGAGGAGAAGACCGCTGCGCTGCGCTTCGCGATCGTCGGCCTGGTCCTGATCCTGCTGATGGCATTCCGGCCGCAGGGCCTGTTCGGCAAACGGGAGGAGATGGTGCTCGGTGACTGAGGCCGCCGACGGGGGGGCGCTGCTCGACGTCGACGGCGTCGTCAAGCGCTTCGGCGGCATCCACGCCGTCGACGGCGCCAGCTTCGACGTCGCCGAGGGGTCGGTGACGGCGCTGATCGGGCCCAACGGCGCCGGCAAGACGACCCTCTTCAACGTCGTCACCGGCTTTCACCGCGGCGATCGCGGCTCGGTGCGCTTCGCCGGCGCCGAGGTTCTGCGGATGCCGGCCTACGCGATCGCGCGGCGGGGGATGGTGCGGACCTTCCAGATCACCAAGGCGCTGGCGGCGATGCCGGTGATCGACAACATGATGCTCGCCGCCCCCGACCAGCCCGGCGAGCGGTTCCGCAACCTCATCCTCCACCCGGGCGCGGTGCGCGCGCGCGAGCGCGAGGTGCGCGAGCGGGCGCTCGAGCTGCTCGAGATCTTCGGCCTCGGCGATCTCGCCGACGACTACGCCGGCACCCTCTCGGGCGGGCAGCGGAAGCTGCTCGAGCTCGCCCGGGCGCTGATGGCGCAGCCGAGGCTGCTGCTGCTCGACGAGCCGATGGCGGGCATCAACCCGACCCTCGGCAGGCGCCTTCTCGACCACATCCAGCGGCTGCGCCGCGAGCAGGGGACGACCTTTCTCTTCATCGAGCACGACATGGAGGTGGTGATGAACCACGCCGACCGGGTGATCGTGATGGCCGAGGGACGGGTGATCGCCGAGGGCGAGCCGCACCAGGTCCGCGAGGACCCCGCCGTCATCGACGCCTACCTCGGGGGTGCGGCGTGAGCGAGAACGGCGCCATCCTCGAGGCCAGGGACCTGGTCGCCGGCTACCTGCCCGAGGTCGACATCCTCAGCGGCGTCTCGCTCAGCGTCCGCGCGGGGGAGATCGCGACCGTGGTCGGGCCCAACGGAGCGGGGAAGTCGACCCTGATCAAGACGATCTTCGGGCTGCTGGAGCCGCGCGAGGGCCGTGTCACCCTGCGCGGCCAGGACCTGACCGGGCTCGAGCCGCACTCGATCACCCGGCGTGGGATGAGCTACGTGCCCCAGCTCGACAACGTGTTCCCGAGCCTGACCGTTGAGGAGAACCTCGAGATGGGCTCACTCGATCGCTCGCGCACCCGCGAGCGGATCGGTGTGATGTACGAGCTCTTCCCGCGGCTCGGCGAGCGGCGCAGCCAGGCGGCGGGGACGATGAGCGGCGGCGAGCGGCAGATGCTGGCGATGGCGCGGGCGCTGATGCCGGACCCACAGGTGCTGCTCCTCGACGAGCCCTCGGCCGGCCTCGCCCCGGCGTTCGTCGAGGCGATCTTCGACAACGTCCGCGAGATCAACGAGGCGGGTGTGACCGTGGTGATGGTCGAGCAGAACGCCCGCCGGGCGCTGGCGATGTCAGACCGTGGCTACGTCCTCGACCTCGGCCAGAACCGGTTCCAGGGCGCCGGCCGCGAGCTGCTCGAGGACCCGAAGGTGGCCGAGCTGTACCTGGGAGGCACAGCTCGGCTCGATGAGGGCTAGCCGGCTCTATTCGCTTTCTTCCTCTTCCCCTTCCACTTCGACGGTGTCGAGCTTCACGAGTTTGCCGCCTTTGAATTCAGAGATGTCGTAGATGTATTTCGACAGGTCGCCGTTCTCGTCCCAGTCGATCGGCCCGGAGGCGCCTTCGTAGTCGATGTCTTCACCGTTTTCGAGCGCTTCGATCGCTTCCGGGAGTTCCTCGAACGTGTACTTCGTCCCGGGAGGCCCGGTAACGTCGACGATCGCTTCCGAGATTTCCTTGCCGTCGGTCGCGCCCGCGGCGACGGCCCCCAGGTAGCAGAGGATGACGTCGTCGAACGACGTCGAGTCGAACAGGTTCCGTGGCGGTCCGGGTGCGCCTTCGTACAGTTTTTCGAACGCATCCGGGGCGTCGCCCGAGAAGGCCCCCGGCGCCGTTCCCTGCATCCCTTCGGTCGCCTCCGGGCCGACCAGTTCGGTCAGGTCGGTCGAGCTGAGGCCGTCGGTGATGAACGTGTCTTTCGGAGACCAGTTTCCGGTCCGGACCAGCGCCGGCCCGAGTTTGGCGAACGTTTCCGGGAAGTCGATGATCACGAAGTTGTCGGGGTTGCCCGACGTGATCTGATCGGCCTCGGCGTTGTAGCTCGGCTGTTCGGGGTCGTAGATGACCTTCTGGCCGACGGTGGCGCCCCGTACTTCCAGATCCTGCGCGAGGGAGTCAGCGAAGCCGGTCCCGTAGAGATCGTTGCGGGCGCCGATGTTGATCGTTTTGCCCGTCCAGTTTGCCGACCTCTTTTTCGATCCGGTCGGCGAGGGCGATGCCCTGCAACCCGTCGGGTGGGGCGGTGCGGGCGAACAGCCCTTCGTCGTCGAGGTCGGAGAGCGCATCGGCGGTCGAGGCCGGCGAGATCAGCATCACGCCCTCCGGGACCGTCACCGAGCGCGCGACGGCGACCGTCGCGGTCGAGGCGTAGTCGCCGGAGATGCAGGTCGCCCCGTCGGCGATCAGTTTGCGCGCCGCCTGGACGCCGCCCTGGTCATCCGATTGGCCGTCCTCGGTGACGAGCTTGACGGTGTCGTCCGCCCCCGATTTCTGGATCGCGGCATCGATTTCCTGGGCCGCCAGTTCGCCCGCCTTCTCGCCGGCTTCGCCGTAGGGCGCGAGGTCGCCGGTGAGGGGAACCAGGTTCCCGATCGTCAGGTCTAACTTGGCTTCGCCCCCTCCGCCGCCTTCGTCATCGTCACCACAGGCCGCCACCCCGAGCCCCAACGTGAGCCCGGCTATGGCGGCCGCCAATGCAAGGGTTGATCGCTTCACGGCAATCCTCCTTATGACGTTTGGCCCCTCTACCCCAAGGGGACGGCGAAACCGTTGCCCCGACCCTACCCCGGCGGCGGCACCTGAATCAACAGCCAGGGGGTTTGGCGTGGTTTGGCGCCCCGATGCGCGGCCCCTCTAGCATCTCCTGTTGCCCATGGGGGGGTTTGGGATAGACGTCGTGGCTCGATCTGTTCGAGCCGTGGCCGCGATTGGGACCCTGTGCCTCGGCATCATTGCCTGGCAGGTTGCCCCTGCGTACGGCGCCGGCGAGTTCGAGTCGTTTGCCGCCACAGCCTCGAGCAGCCAGGCCGGCGGGCACCCGGACCTGGCGGTGTCGCTGTCGCTTCAGGATCCCGGGTCCCCGGAAACGGCGAAAACCCTGATCCTCAACGCTCCGCAGGGCGTCACCGGCTACCTGCACTCGACCCCCCTTTGCTCGCTGGCCGACCTGGCGACCGGCGAATGCGCTCCCGAGTCGCAGGTCGGCCTCGCCACCGTCCGCGCCGGTCACGAGGGTGAACCGGACTTCCTGTTCGGGACCGCGCCGGTGTACGCGATCAAACCGGGGAGCGGGGAATACGGCCGCCTCGCCTTCACGATCCCGACCCTGGGCTTCACCGAGTCGATCCAGGCCGCCGTCCGCAGCGGCAGCGACTACGGCCTGCGCCTGACTTTCCAGAACCTTCCGGCGGCCGCTCCGCTGCAGGGCGCCGATCTGGTCCTCTGGGGAGTCCCCGCCGACCCCGGCCACGACGCGGCGCGATTTGCGCGGGGCTCGGAGGGGTGCCCGGGGTTGGCCGATGCGAGCTGCATCGTCGAGCCGACGCCGTCCCAGGCCTCCGTCAAGCCGCTGGTCGGTTACCCACCCGCCTGCGGCGGACAGCTGCCCCTGACCCTCGACCTGCAGACATACCAGGACCCGGCGCAGCTGACCACGGCGGCCGCGAGCCTCCCGGCCGCGACCGGCTGCAACCTGCTCGCCTTCAATCCGGTGGTGTTCGTGCAGGCCAGCCCGAGCACGAGCACGAGGACCTTTCTCGACCTCGACCTGAGTGTCCCTCAGGTCGTGAGCCCGGTCCCGACGCCGTCGGCCGCCAAGTCCGCGGTCATCGACTTCGCCGGCGCGCTGCGGCTGGATCGGGCCGCGGCCGATCGCCATGCCGTTTGCAGCGCGGCAGAGGCCGGCATCGGCATCGAAACGCCCGCCTCCTGTCCCCCCGGCGCAAAGCTCGGGACCGTCAGGATCGACACGCCGGTCGCCCCCGAGGCGATCGGGGTGCCGATCCCCTTCATCGCCAGAGCCGGCGCGGGGGGCGAACATACGCGGGTCGCGATCCCGGAAATCGCCGGCTCGGTCTTTTTCGGGGGACTGCAGCCGGGTGGGGGGTATCGCGCCTACCTTCTCCCATCCGGTTTCGGGATCAAAATGAAGCTCGTTCTGCTGCTCCTGTCCGATCCGGAATCGGGACGGCTGACAGCCAGCCTGACTCTGCCCCAGTTCCCGATCGCCAAGATCGCGCTGCACCTACCGGCAAGCTCCGGAGTGCTCCTCACCGCCGTCCGCTGCGGGACCTATTCGGTGCAGAGCAGCCTCACTCCCTGGAGCTTTCCTCTCTTCAACTTCCCCTTGACCCAACCCCTGTTCCTCAACTCGGGCCCCGGCGGCACCCCGTGCCCGGGCCCTCCGACCAGGGCGGAGGTTCTCCTGGCGCCCCGGCAGATCATCGCCGACGGGCTCTCCTCCACCACAGCGACGGCCAGGGTGACCGACGAGGATGGAATCCCGGTCCCCGGCGAGGAGGTCGAGTTCACCTCGACCGACCCCGGCCAGCGGATCGGCCCGGTCACCGATCACGAGGACGGCACCTACAGCGCCGAGATCGTCGCCTCGACCACCGTCGGGGCGCCGAAGGTCACCGCGACGGTCACCTCCGCGAATCCCGAAGTCTCCGCCTCCGCGCTCCTCGAGCAGCTTCCCGTCCCGATCGCGGCAGCCCCGGCAGCGAAACATGCCGCCGCGGTCCCGAAGGTGAGGATCGACAGGCATCCGCCGCGCCGCTCGCGGAAGCGAACCGCCGTCTTCACCTTTGCCGCCAACGTTCCCGGGTCGGCCTTCTACTGCAGGGTGGACGGCCGCTCCTATCGCCGCTGCACGTCCCCGACCACCATCGCCGGCCTGGCCAGCGGGAAACACCGTTTCAGCGTCTTCGCCGTCAGCCCATCCGGCGGCACCGGCAATCCGGCGATCCTCAGGTTCACGGTTCTGCCGCCCAAACGCAACTAGCATCCCCCGCCATGCGCGAGGTGCGGATCAGGGACACGCTGAGCGGCGAGCTGGCGATGCTGGACCCCGGCCAGGAGGTCGGGATCTACGCCTGCGGGCCGACCGTCTACAGCCGCATCCACATCGGCAACGCCCGCCCCTTCGTCGTCTTCTCGCTGCTGGCCCGGTTCCTGCGCTCGGAGGCCTACCGGGCGCGGCTGGTCATCAACGTCACCGACATCAACGACAAGATCTACGACGCGGCGCGGGAGGCGGGGGAGCCCTCGGCCGCGTTCGCCGAGCGGATGAGCGCCGCCTACCTCGAGGACACCGACCGGCTCGGGCTGGGCCGGCCCGACGCCGAGCCGCTGGCGAGCGAGACGATCGACGGCATCGTCGCCCTGATCTCCGACCTGGTCGAGGCCGGCCATGCCTACGAGTCGGGCGGCGACGTCTACTTCCGGGTCAAGAGCTTCCCCGACTACGGCAAGCTCTCCAACCGCCGTACCGAGGACATGGACCAGGGTGAGGAGGCGGGCTCGGCCTCGCTCAAGGAGGACCAGCTCGACTTCGCCCTCTGGAAGTCCCACAAGCCCGATGAGGACACCTCCTGGGACTCGCCCTGGGGTCCGGGACGTCCCGGCTGGCACATCGAGTGCTCGGCGATGGCCGAGGTCGAGCTCGGGCCGGAGTTCGCGATCCACGGCGGCGGCTCCGACCTCGTCTTCCCCCACCACGAGAACGAGATCGCCCAGTCCGAGGGGGCGGGACGGCCCTTCGCCCGGGTCTGGATGCACAACGGGATGATCGAGACCGACGCCGAGAAGATGTCGAAGTCGGAGGGCAACATCTTCCAGCTCTCCGAGGCGCTCGACCGCTATGGGCGCGAGGCGGTGCTCGACTACCTCGTCTCCGGCCACTACCGCCAGCCTCTCGCCTTCGGCGAGGAGCAGATGGAGCAGGCGGCGGCACGCGTCGAGCGGCTGCGGAACTTCTTCAGGGAGCACCCCGTGGCCGGGGAGCCTGGGGAGACCCCCTCGGAGCAACAGCGGGGAGGCTCCTCGGGAATCTCCCCAGACTCCCCGGCCGCGACGCGGCTCCGGGGCTTCAGAGCTGCCCTTGCCGATGACTTCAACACGCCCAAGGCGATGGCCGAGGTCTTTGAGCTGGTTGGCGAAGCGAACCGTGGAGAGTTGCCGGGAGCGCCGGAGGCGCTGCGCGAGATGCTCGAGCTGCTGGGGCTCGACTCGCTGGCCGAGGCCGAGGGTGGCGCTGACGAGGAGGCCGAACGGCTGCTCGGCGAGCGCGAGGAGGCGCGGGCGGCGCAGGACTTCGAGCGCGCCGATCGGATCCGCGCGCGCCTCGCCGAGCTCGGCTGGGAGGTCCGCGACTCCGCCGACGGCGCCAAGCTGGTGCCGAAGGGCTGAGCGTGGGGGAGGGCGGCCAGATCATCTACGGCCGCCGCCCGGTCGAGGAGGCCGAACGGGGGAGGCGGGTGGTGCGCCGCGTCTGGCGGGCGCCGGAGACGCCACCGGAGGAGCTCGAGCGGCTCTGCGGCTCGCCCGACCACCAGGGCGTCGTCGCCGAGGTCGATCCCTACCCCTACGCCGATCCGAGCGCGCTGCTGGCCCAGGAAGACTCGCTCCTGCTCGCCCTCGACCAGGTCCAGGACCCCCGCAACCTCGGCGCGATCTGCCGCTCGGCCGAGTTCGCCGGCGCCGCCGGGCTCGTCTTCCCCGAACGCCGCTCGGCCGAGGTGACCGCGGTCGCCTGCAAGGCCTCGGCCGGGGCGGTCGAGCACCTCGAGATCGCCCGCGTCCGCAACCTCGCCGACTGGCTCGGCGAGGCGAAGGCGGCCGGCTACTGGCTGTGGGGCGCCGACGCCGATGCCGACGAACCGCCCTGGGCGGTCGACCTCTCCGGGCCGACCGTGCTGGTGCTCGGCGGCGAGGGGAAGGGGATCCGCCCGCGGGTCGCCGCGGCCTGCGACGGGCTCGTCGCGTTGCCCCGCCGCGGCCGGGTCGAATCGCTGAATGTCTCCGCCGCGGCGACCGCCCTGCTCTACGAGGCGGTCCGCCAGCGCCGGTAGCACCTGCAACGGCGGTTGCAAAAAATCGCAATTTGGGGTTGACAGAACTCCGCTCTGCGGTAAAACTACCGCGCCAATAGGGGTGAACCTCAGGTTGAGTCTGAGATTCGTCCCAGTAAATAAGGGCGCCTCAGGGGAGGTACCGGCGCCACGTCCCTTCATCTCAAGGAGAAGGTTCCGTGGCTCTTTCGTCGCCTACGCAGGAATTGCGGCTCCCCCGCGGCCGCCTCAACGGCTCCACACGGCAGGAAACTAACCCTCAACCTGAGCTTGATGATCACTACCTGGTCGCCCTGGCAAAGGACGGCCGCACCGACGCCTATGACGCGATCGTCCGCCGCTACCGCGGCTTCGTCCGCCTCAAGGCCTCCTCCTACTTTCTGCTGGGCGGTGAGAGCGACGACCTGATCCAGGAAGGCCTGCTCGGCCTCTACAAGGCCGTCCGCGACTACCGCAGCGACCGCGAGTCGAGCTTCCGCTCCTTCGCCGAGCTCTGCATCACCCGCCAGATCATCACCGCGGTCAAGACCGCGACCCGAAACAAGCACACCCCCCTCAACCAGTACGTCTCCTTCTCCCAGACCCCGGCCGCGGCGGGCGACTCCGACACCACCCTCGACGAGATCCTCCCCGGCCCCTCGGTCGCCGACCCGGTCAACCAGGTGATCGCCTCCGAAGAGCTGGAGAGCCTCGTCTCCTGCCTCTCGGGCGCCGGCGGCGTCCTCTCCGCCCTCGAGAGCAGCGTCCTCTCCCTTTATCTCGACGGCCACTCCTACGAGGCCACCGCAGAGCGCCTCGAGTGCGACACCAAGACCGTCGACAACGCCCTCCAGCGCGTCAAGCGCAAGGTCGCGACGCATCTGGAGTCGCGCGAGGTGCGGGCCTAAGCGCTCGATCGCTGATCGCGTAGCTTCCAGCCGGGCCGCCACCTAGCTCCGAGGGGGGGATTGCCCCATCCCAAAGAATTGGATCGACCATGACGACCTTCCTCCTCTGGGACAAAGGCAGATTGATCGAGGGCGAATCGCTACCGAGCTCGCCGTGATTCTCAGGAATGGGAAAGAAATCTGATAATCTGATTTTGTGAAGCAGCTCAGTGCCACCGATGCCGCGCGACGCTTCTCAGACGTGCTCGACAACGTTGAGTCCGAGGGGGAGACCTTCATTGTGGTCCGCCGCGGACGGGTCGTGGCCACGATCGGCCCCGCCCTTGCCGGAACCGGGCGGGCCCTGAAGAGAGAACTGCGTGAGCGGCGGCCCGACCCCGAGTGGGCGACGGAGTTGCGCGAGCTCCGGGACTCCGTCGGGCCGGTTGCGGACCCCTGGCACGACTGATCCTCGACACCACTGTGCTGGTCGAGGCCGAGCGCGAAGGGACCTCGTTGCTCGACCAGCTGATCGACGACGAGGATGACGTGGCGATCGCCGCGATCACCGTGGCCGAGCTGGCGGTCGGGGTCGAGCTGGCCGATGGGAGCCGCCGGACTCATCGCGAGGAATTCGTGGCCGCGGTCCTCAAATCCGTTTCGATCGAGGTCTACGACCCTGAGGTCGCGCGAGCTCACGGTGCCCTGCTTGCTCATACGCGCCGCACCGGACGGCCCCGCGGCGCACACGACCTGATCATCGCCGCCACCGCTCGCGCTCGGGAGCGGGCGGTCGTTAGTGCCGACTCGGGCGGGTTCGCGGAGTTGCCCGAGGTTGTGGTTCTGGGGGTGTCGTCGTAGCAGGCGCTGCGATCGGGGAGCGGTACAGTCGAAAGGTGGCGACCAACAGCTGGCGGCCGGACCTGGACGAGCTCCGAGCGATCCATGCCGCCTCGCAGGGTCTCGTCAAGCAGACCCCCGTCTTCAGCCTTGGTGAGCTGTCGCGAAGGTGCGGCGGACAGATCGCCGTCAAGGCCGAGTGCATGCAGCGCACCGGCTCCTTCAAGCTGAGGGGCACCTTCGCCAAGCTGGCCCACCGGGGCTCCGAGGACTGCCCCGGGGTGGTCGCGGGGAGCGCCGGGAACCACGGCCAGGCCCTCGCCTACGCCGCCCGTGCGCGGGGAATCCCCTGCACGATCTTCATGCCGGAGGACGCCCCGATCTCCAAGGTCGATGCGGTGGCCGCCTTTGGCGCCGAGGTGCAAACGGTGGCTGGCACCGTCGACGACTGCGTCGATGCCGCCCGCCGGTTCGCGGAGGAGGAGGGCGTGCTGTTCGTCCACCCGTTCGACGATCTCGAGGTGATCAAGGGCCAGGCCGGGCTGGGCATCGAGCTGGCGGAGCAGGTGCCCGACCTGGCGAGGGTCATCGTCCCGGTCGGGGGCGGAGGCCTGATCAGCGGTGTCGCCGCCGCTCTCTCGGAGCTCCGTCCCGAGGTCGAGATATTCGGGGTCCAGGCGGCGGGCTGCTCATCGTTCGAGGCGTCGCTGCGAGAGGGCGAGCCGCGGGCCGTGTCCGAGGCCTCGACGATCGCCGACGGGATCGCGGTCAAGCGACCCGGCGATCTGACCTTCGCTCTCGTCAAGAGATGGGTCGATGGGTTCGCGGTCGTCGACGACGACTCGATCGCGGCGGCGATGGTCCTCCTGATCGAACGCGGCAAGCTGGTCACCGAGGGCGCCGGCGCAAGCAGTGTCGCGGCCCTGATGACCGGGGCCGTCGCCCCCGCCACCTCGGGGACGACCGTCGCGGTCCTCTCCGGCGGCAACGTTGACCCCAGTGTCCTGGCGGCGATCATCAACCGGCATCAGACCGGGATCGGTCGCCGCGCCCGCATCTTCTCGCGGATCAGCGACCAGCCGGGCGGGCTCGTCGATTTCCTCCAGAACGTGGCCGCGGCCGGCGGCAACGTCCTCGACGTGACTCACGTCCGCGACGGTGTCGCGCTGCACGTCAACGAGACAGGCGTCGAGGTCCTGGTCGAAAGCCGCAGCGAGAGCGATCGGGAGAGCCTGCTCGCGCGCCTGCGGTCGCATGGGTATGAGGTTGAGGAGCTAGGTTGAGCGCAGTCCGATGCTGAGGCACGTCGTCATCTGGTCGATGTCCGAGGGGCACGAGGAGGAGCTCGATGACCTGCTGCGCGAATTGGAGGATCTCCCGGGGCAGATCGAGGAGATATCCGCCCTCAGCGCCGGGCAGCTGATCAACGAGGCCGATTTCGATGCGGTTCTCTGCGTCGACGTCGCCGATGCCGACGCGCTCGAGCGGTACCGGTCCCACCCGGCTCACCAGCCGGTTTCGAGGCGGCTGCGGGCCGTCGCATCGCAGCTCCTCGTCGCCGATTACGAATCCTGAACGTCCGATCTAAGGGCAGGCTTGACGGGGTCGCCGCCGATAGCGTACGGTGGCACCGGTGGGTAGCTACGACAGCCGTGATTCCGTTCGATCTTCCGAACGCTCTCGCCCTGAGGATCTTGTCGTGCTGGTCGTCGGCACGCTCGATACGAAGGGCGTCGAGATCGAGTTTCTCGCCGATGCGATCGTAGGTCGCGGGGCAACGCCGCTTCTGCTCGACTCTTCGATGGGGGAGGGTGCGGCCTCCTCCAAGTTCCCGACCATCACGCGTGACGAGGTGGCGAAGGCGGCGGGGTCATCGATCGAGGCGATTGCCGAGCTTCCCCGCGGTGAGGCCGTCGAAAGGATGCGGGACGGGGTGGGGGAGCTGACGATGGGGCTCTTCGCGGCCGGTGAGGTGGACGCGGCGATCTGCATCGGTGGCGCCGGAACGCACCTGTCCGGGCCGGCGTTCCAGGCGCTCCCGATCGGCTTCCCGAAGCTGATCGTTTCCCCGCTCGCCTCTGGCCAGCGGCAATTCGAGTCCTACGTCGGCCTGCGGGACGTCGCGGTCATGCACTCGGTGGCCGACATCGCGGGGGTCAACGTGATCACCGAAAAGGTCTTCCGCAGCGCCGCCGGGTACATCGTCGGCGCGGCGGCGGCGCACCGCGAGGAGCGGGGCCGGGAGGAGGCCGCCGAAACCGCCCCGACTGTCGCGGTGTCGATGAACGGGAACACGACCACCGCAATGAACCACGGCCGGGCACGCCTACAGAAGGCGGGATACGCCGTTGTCACCTTCCACGCCAATGGCGTCGGCGGGCGCGCGCTCGAGGCCTTCGTCGGCTCGGGCCGGGTGGCGGCGGTGCTCGACTACACCACCACCGAGTTGGCGGCCGACCTGGTCGGCGGCCTGATGAAGGCCGGCCCGACCCGAATGGAGACGGCCGGCAGGATGGGGATCCCTCAGGTTCTCGTCCCTGGGTGCGTCGACTTCATAACCTGCGGCCCGCTCGCCGAGGCCGAGCAGGAATTCCCCGGCCGGGTCATGTTCGGCCACAACCCGGAGCTGACGCTGGTCAGGCTGCGCGAGGACGAGATGGCGGAGCTGGGCGCCATCTTCGCCGCCAAGGCGAACATCTCCATCGGCGCCACCTCGATCCTCGTACCGAAGGGAGGGTTCTCCGTCCCCGACGTCGAGGGGGGGCCGTTCTGGGACCCGGCCGCGGACCAGGCCTTCATCAACGCGCTGGTCGCGAAGCTCGACGCCGGGGTCCGCGTCGAGGTGATCGACGCCCACATCAACGACGAGCGATTCGCCGATGCCGCCATCGACGAGCTGCTGGCGCTGGTCGCCGCCGCCGAGGGCAGCAAGGCCGAGGTGTCGGCGTGAGCGCCTCCCCGGCACCCGAGCCTCTCGTCTGGGGGATCATCTCGACCGCGGAGATCCTCGAGGAGATGCTGCCGGCCTTCGCCGAGTCCGAGTCGGCGGACCTGCGGGCGATCGCCAGTCGCGACCCGTCGCGGGCGCAGGCCTTCGCGGCCGCCCACGAGATCCCGACCGCCCACGGATCCTACGAGGAGCTGCTGGGGGACGACTCGATCGAGTGCGTCTACATACCGCTGCCGAACTCCCTCCACGGGGAGTGGACCCGCGCGGCGATCGAGGCGGGGAAGCATGTCCTCTGCGAGAAGCCGCTGACTCCGAGCGCCGAGGAGGCGCAGGCCCTGTTCGAGCTGGCGGAGGAGCGCGGCGTCGTCCTGATGGAGGCCTTCATGTACCGCCACCATCCGAAGACGAGGAGGTTGCGCGAGATCTTCGAGAGCGGGGAGATCGGCGAGCCGCGGGTCGTGCGAATGAGGTTCCACTTCAAGACCGCCCGGCCCGACACCGACATCCGCTACGACCCCGATCTCGCCGGCGGCGCCCTGCGCGACGTCGGCTGCTACTGCGTCAGCCTCGCCAGCTACCTGACCGGCTCGGCGCCGGACTCGCTGGCGGCGATCGCGAGGCTCGCCGAGTCCGGCATCGACGAGCAGTTCTCGGCGGCGCTCGGCTTCGGCAACGAGCTGCTGGCGGTCTTCGACTGCGGGATGTTCAGCCCCCTGGACGTCGGCGTCGAGGTGCTCGGAACCGAGGGGCGGGCCACGGTGGCGATGCCCTGGTACGCGCATCTCGAGCCGCTCAGCATCGACGTCGAGCGCGGCGGGGAGACCACGACGGTCTCGACGCCGGGGCCCAACGCCTACAGACTGGAGATCGACAACGTCTGCGCCGCTGCGCGCGGCGAGGCCACACCCGAGGTCACCCCGGAGGAGACGGTGAGAAACCTGACCACGATCGAGCGACTTCTGGAAGTCGCCAAGACGGACCGGTCCTACGCAGCCTGAGGAAGCCATGCCAACCACCAAACGAGAGAACGAGGCAGTGACAACCGCAGCTGAGGGCAACACCTCGGCCCCGCCGGACCGGGGCCCGGGTGACTCACAGGCGACCGTGGTCGAGATGCAGGGCGTCTCCAAGACCTATCCCGGCGGCACGGTCCCCGCCGTCGCGGACATGAACATGGCCATCCACGAGGGGGAATTCTTCTCGATCCTGGGCTCCAGTGGGAGCGGCAAGACGACGACGCTGCGTCTCATCGCCGGGTTCGAGCAGCCCAGCTCGGGCAGCGTCCTGCTCGACGGCGTCGACGCGACGGGAGTGCCGCCGTTTCGCCGCGACGTGAACACCGTCTTCCAGAACTACGCCCTCTTCCCACACATGAAGGTCGAGGCGAACGTCGCCTATCCGCTGAAGATGGCCGGGACGCCCAAGCGTGAGATCAAGCCCCGGGTGCGGGAGGCCCTCGAGCGGGTCTCGATGACCGGCTTCGAGAAGAGGCTGCCGCACCAGCTCTCGGGCGGGCAGCGGCAGCGGATCGCCCTGGCGCGGGCTCTGATCGGCCGCCCCCGGCTGCTGCTCCTCGACGAGCCGCTCGGCGCTCTCGACCTGAAGCTCAGGGAGAGCATGCTGCTCGTGCTCAGGAACCTCCAGCGCGAGGTCGGGATCACCTTCATCTACGTGACCCACGATCAGAGCGAGGCGCTGGCGATGAGCGACCGCCTCGCCGTGATGAGCGACGGCCGGATCGAACAGTTGGCGACCCCGACCGAGATCTACGACCGGCCGCGCAACCTCGTTCGTCGCCGGATTCATCGGCAAGACGAACCTGCTCGAGTGCCGTCACGACTCCGGTCTGCGCGCGGCCGCCGGGGACGTGCCTCTTGTCCTCGCAGAGCCGCCCGAAGAGGACACCTTCACCCTCAGCATCCGTCCGGAGGCGATCGTCGTTGGCGAGGACAGCCGGGGGCTTGGGAACCACTTCGACGCGAGGGTCGGCGACG
Organism: uncultured Solirubrobacterales bacterium; assembly: GCA_963816785.1. GTDB lineage: Bacteria > Actinomycetota > Thermoleophilia > Solirubrobacterales > 70-9 > VRUE01. The sequence continues at coordinate 254,882 of CAWFLL010000002.1, forward strand.
TCCTCTTCCTCGGGCACGAGCGCGAGCTGCTCGTCGATCTGGGTGACCAGCGGGTGATGGTCAGAAGCTCAACTCGCGCGACTACCCACCGGGTGAGCCGATCGAGCTCGGCTGGGACCCGGCCGACGCGGTGATCGTGAAAGCGACAGGAACATGGCAACCGCTGCAGCAAGACATCTAGAGCCGATCACCGACCTTCCGCGTCGCCTGCCGGAGCGCGTCCGCAAGCTCTCTGATCCTGGTCCCGGCGATCGTCTGGATCGTCGTCCTGGTGGTGCTGCCGAACGTTTTCCTGATCACCTACAGCCTCTGGAAAAACGAAATCGGCTGTCATCGCCCACGAGTGGAACTTCAACAACTACACGGATCTCTTCCGTCCGAGGTCTTCACGACGCTGCTGAAACGGACGCTCGTCATCGCGCTCGTCTCGACCACCCTGCGCGACGCTGATCGCCTACCCGCTCGCCTACGTCGTGGTCACGAAGTTCGGGCGTTACAAGCTGCTGGCGGCGCTGCTGATAATCATCCCGCTCTGGGTCAGCTACCTGATGCGGGTCTTCGCCTGGAAAATGATCCTCGGCGAAAAGGGCGTCCTCAACGGCATGCTCGACCTCGACCGGGTCCTGAGCGACAAACCGTCGACGGCATTCCTCTACTCGACCTCGACGGTCATCCTCACCGCTGACCTACGTTGCGATCCCGTACGTCTTCCTCGCGTCCTACACGTCTCTCGACCGCATCCCGCGCCACTACTACGAGGCGTCGGCGACTGTGGAGCCTCCGCCTGGCGAACCTTCCGCCATGTGATCTGGCCGCTCAGCCGGCCCGGTGTCGCGATCGGGTTCGCGATCGGGTTCGTCCTCACCTTCGGCGACTACGTGACCCCGGCGATGGTCGGCGGCCTCGACGGGACGATGCTGGGCTCGATCGTGTTGCAGGAGTTCGGGACCGCCAACAACTGGCCGCAGGGCGCCGCGATCGGGGTGACGATCATCGCCGCAGGGTTGCTGGTGCTGGCGCTGGCGTCGCTGTTCACCCGGCTGGAGGCGGAGATCGAATGATGGCTGGCGAGGCGCGGATGACACCCCGAATGCGGGAAAGCAGGCCGGTGAAGGTCACCATCACGGTGCTAGTCAGCCTGGCCATCCTCGCGGTCTACGTCTTCCTCTACGCGCCGATGATCATCACCGCGCTGTTCTCGGTCAACGACAGCAGACTCCAGACGCTTCCCTTTGCCGGCTTCACCACCAAGTGGTACACGGCGCTGTTCGAAGACGAAGCGATGGTCAACGCCATCGAATACAGCCTCAAAGTGCGCATCGTCGCGGTCGTCATCGCCGCCTGCGCGGCGCTGGGGTTCGCTCTGATCCTGCACCGGATGCGGCTGCGGGGCGAGGCCGTGATCCAGGCCCTGCTGGCGAGCCCGCTGGTCGCCCCGGGCATGGTGCTGGGGATATCGCTGCTGGTCGATTTTCCACGAGGCGAAGATCGAACCGGGCTTCTGGACGATCGTCGCCGGGCACGTCTCCTTCGTCACGCCGCTGATCATGTTCATCCTGCTCCAGCGGCTGAAAACCTCCGACCCGTCGCTCGAGCAGGCCTCGATGGACTGCGGCGCCGGGTCGCTGCGCACCTTCTGGCACGTGACGCTGCCGGGGGTACGGGTGCCGCTGGTCGCCGGCTGCCTGCTCGGCTTCACGCTCTCGATGGACGAGATCGCGGTGACCTTCTTCCTCGCCGGGACCGAACCGACGCTCCCCGTATACGTCTGGGGGCTGTTGCGGTTCGGATTCACCCCGGAGGTCAACGCCGCCTTCACCCTGATCACCGCGGGCTCGCTGCTCCTGATCGGGATCGCCGGGTTGCTCCTGTTCTTCTCCGGGCGGCGGAAACGGCTGCCGGAGGAACGTCGACGGAGGGGCGGGATCTTCTCCCGCGCGCCAAGGCCTGACATCGATCGACGCTCCCCCGACGTCCCCTCCGACTCGGCGATCCAGGGGGCCTGAGAATGCGGTTCGCCGTCTTCCTGCCCAACTTCGGCCCCTTCGGCGATACCGACGCCCTGGTGCAGCTGGCGCTCGACGCCGAGGCCTCGGGCTGGCACGGGTTCTTCATCTGGGACCACATCCAGCTCGACGGCGCGGACACCGGGCCGATGGTCGATCCCTGGGTGGCGCTGACCGCGGTCGCAGCCGCGACCTCGAGCCTGCGGATCGGGACGATGATCACCCCGCTCGCGCGCCGGCGCCCTTGGAAGGTCGCCCGCGAGACGGTGACCCTCGACCGCTTCTCCGGCGGCCGGCTGACCCTCGGCGTCGGCCTCGGCTACCCGCCGGAGGCGGAGTTCGGGACCTTCGGCGAGGAGACCGACGATCGCGTCCGGGCGGCGAAGCTGGACGAGGGGCTCGACATCCTCGACGGGCTCTGGAGCGGCGGGGAGTTCTCCTACGACGGCGAGCACTACAAGCTTGCGGGCGCGGCCTTCCAGCCTCGCCCCCTCCAGGAGCCGCGGATCCCGGTCTGGTGCGGCGGCTGGTGGCCGAACCGGCGTCCGTTCCGCCGGGCCGCCCGCTGGGACGGGGTCGCCCCGGAGCTGGTGGCGGGGGGCCACCCCGACCCCCTGCCCACGTCGCCGAGATCGCCTCCTTTATCGGCGAGAACGGCGGCGGCGAGCCATTCGACATCGCGATCAACGGCTACTCCACCGGCGGCGGCGACGCGATCGCGGGCTCGATCACCGAGTACCGGTCGGCCGGTGCCACCTGGTGGCTGGAGCGCATCGACACCGAGCGACTTTTCGACTTCGACCAAGCACAACAGCGAGTCCACGCTGGCCCCCCTAGCGGCGGTGAGGACAACAGCAGTCCAAACAAGAAAGGAACACCATGAAACATCAGCAACGGCGCAGCCGGGGATCGGGAGTGTCCCACCGCGGAGCAATTTGGTGGGTGGGCATCGTCAGCCTGGTCGCCCTGTTCGGCCTGTTTCTCGCTGCCTGCGGTGGTGATGACGGCGACACGACCAGCGCGGGCGGCTCCGGCGGCTCCGGTAGCGGCGAAACGATCAACCTCCTGACCTGGCAGACCTACCACGAACGTGCACGGCTCGAAGGTTTCGAACAGGACACTGGGATCACGGTCAAGGCCACCAACGTCGGCTCGCCGGCGGAAATGTTCTCGAAAGTGAAAGCCAATCCCGGCCAGTACGACATCGTCCTCAATACCGCGGGCTGGTTCCCACAGTACGTCTCGTCCGACCTGCTCGAACCGATCGACGAGAGCAGAGTCCCCAGCATGGAGAACATCAAACTCGGGTTCGATTGGGAAGAAGCGACGAGCGTGGACGGAAAACTCTATGGCGTCCTCTACAACTGGGGCGATCAGCCGCTGGGCTGGATCCCCGACCGGATCAAAGGGCTCGACCTCTCGAAGTATGAAAACTCCGAGGGCGAACTCGACGATTGGAACGTCTACTGGGATCCGGCTCTGAAGGGCAAAGTGACGATCTTCGACGACCCGACCTCGGTCGAGCCGATGATCGCGCTGGCCCTCGGGTTCGAGAACCCCTACCAGCTCAATGAACAGGAATTCGATGAATTCCAAGAGAAACTGCTCGAACTGCGTCCGCAGGTGAAACGCCTGACCTCGGGCTACGACGATCAGACGGCGGCGTTGGCGAATGGCGAGGCGGATGTCGCCTACCTCAACGTGAGCAGCATCGCTGCGTTCCTGAAAAAGGACGGAATCCAGATGGATGTCAACAACACCGTCGTCGCAGGGTGTGCCCGCGTGGTCTGACAACTACGCGATCACCAAAGAGGGCGGCGCGAACAAGCTGGATGCCGTCTACAAGTTCATGAACGAGACCCTGGAACTCCCCTGGCAGGCGAAGTTCGTGGCCGACTCCGCCCAGTCGGGGGTCCTCACCTACGACCAGGCGACCTCGCCTGAGGCGAGGAAACAGGGACTCACCGACGCGAAACTGGAAGAAACCCTGATCCCTGCCACAAGGGACGGAGATAAGTTCTTCTCGAAGATGGTCTTCTTCCAGCCGGTGGAGGACCTGCAACGTCGGCTCGACGTCTGGAACGAATTCAAACTCGGCCTGGGTTCCTAACGTCCGGTCGGTTTGAAGCACGGTGGGCCGCGACGCGCCGGTGGTGGGCGCGTCGCGGTCATGCCGCCAGCCGGGTAAGGAGGTATTTGAACGGTGGGCGTCGAGAGTTTCGATTACGTCGTGGTCGGCGGTGGATCGGCCGGCTGCGTCGTCGCGTCGCGGCTGAGCGAGGACCCGGCCTCCTCGGTGGCGCTCGTCGAGGCGGGGCCGCCCGACATCGACGAGGTCTTCAGGGTGCCGGGGCGGTTCTCCGAGCTGCAGAAGAGCTGGTTCGATTGGGACCTCTCGACCGAGCCCGAACCGGCCCTCGCGGGCCGGCGCGCCTATCTTCCCCGCGGTCGCGTCCTCGGCGGCACCAGCTCGATCAACACGATGCTCTACGTCCGCGGCTCTGCGGCCGACTACGACGAGTGGGCCGCCCAGGGCTGCGATGGATGGTCCTTCGAGGAGGTCCTGCCGCTCTTCCGGCGCTCCGAGGACAACGAGCGCGGCGCCGACCACTACCACGGGGTCGGGCGGCCCGCTGGCCGTCGGCGACGCGGCGTCGGTGCCGTCGCTGCTGCGAGCGCTGGGTCGCCGCCGGCCTCGAGGCCGGCCATCCCGCCAACGAGGACTTCAACGGCCCGTCCCAGATCGGGCTCGGGATCTACCAGACGACCCAACGCGGACGGCGTCCGCTGCAGCGCCTCCTCGGCCTTCCTGGACGCCGCTCGGGTGCGCGCCAACCTGAACGATCCTGACCTCGACCCAGGCGCACCGGATCGTCTGGTCCGGGGACCGGGCGGTGGCGGTCGAGGTCGAGCACCTCGGCGGCGACGGGGCGGATAGACAATCGAGCGCGAGGTGATCGTCTCGGGCGGGCGCATACATGTCGCCCCACCTGCTGCTGCTCTCCGGGGTCGGCCCCGCCGAGGAGCTGCGCGCGATGGGGATCGAGCCGGTGCCGACAACCCCGAGGTCGGCGCCAACCTCCAGGACCACGCCGGCTGCTTCCTCAGCTACCTGAGCCTGATCGGCGACGACAGCGATCCCGGCACCTGGGTCGAGGCGGGCGGATTCGCCCGCACCGCCGGCGCGGCGGGGGACGAGCCCGACATCCAGTTCCACGTTTCGCCGGGCGGCTTCGCCGAGGAAGGCGAGGCCGAGCCGGCGCGAGTCGGCGATCTCCTTCGGCCCCTACGTCACGAGGCCGGCCAGCCGCGGCCGGGTCTGGCTGCGCTCCGGCGCTGCCGCAGGCCAAGCCGCGGATCCTCCACAACTTCCTCGGCGATCCGGCCGACCGGGAGACCCTGCGCGAGGGGATCAGGATGGCGATGGAGATCGCGAAGCCAACCGAGCCTCGCCGAGGTGCTCGAGGACGTCGTCCGTCTCACGGGAGGCGGGCCTCGTCCCGCGCTCCGACAGCGACGAGGACATCGAGGCGCACATGCGAGCGAAGGCGTTCTCGTTCTTCCACCCGGTCGGGACCTGCGCGATCGGGCGCGTCGTCGATCCGCAGCTGCGGGTGCTCGGCGTCGAGGGGGTCCGCGTCGCCGACACCTCGGTGATGCCGAGCCTGATCCGCGGCAACACGAACGCCCCGGCGATCATGATCGGGGAGATGCTGGCGGACATCCTCCGCCGCGACGGAGGGTTAGCTTTATGACCGTGGCGGGCGGGAATCCGAGACCGAAGGCGGGTGAGAAATGAGCGACCAGGCAGCCGAGGCCGTGGACGCGGAGCCGCCGTCGATCGGCAGGCGGCTCGCCGAGCTGCGCAAGGAGCACCAGTACAGCATCCGCAAACTGGCCCTCAGAGCGGGCGTGTCCGCCTCGCTGATCAGCGATGTCGAGCGTGGCAAGGTCGAGCCGTCGATCTCGACCTTGAAGCGGCTCTCGGACGCGCTCGGCACGACCCTGACCTACTTCTTCACCGAGCCCGCCGAGCAGACCGGGCGGGTCGTCCGCGCCGGCGAGCGCCTCGTCCTCCGCGGCGAGGAGGACTCGAAGGGGGAGATCCGGTCGGCGATCCAGACCAGGGGGATCCGGTTCGAGCTCGCCTCGCCTGAGCAGGCCGAGGGGATCGAGGCGATTGTCGGTCGCTACGAGGTCGGCGCGTCACTCGGTGACGAGCCGGTGACCCACGAGGGTGAGGAGTGGGGGATGGTCCTCAGCGGCCGGCTCAAGGTCTGGGTCGGCGACGAGATCCATTTCCTCAATCCCGGGGGACGCGATCTGGTACCCGAGCACGACCCCGCACCGGATGGAAAACGTCGCCGACGAGCCGACCGAATACATCTGGATCGACACGCCGAAGAGCTTCTGAGGCGCTCAGGGACCGGCCGGTGTCGCCGTACGCCGCCAGCCGTGTCCAGGCCCTAGCGTTACGTCTTATCGACCGACTTGACGGGCATTGCCCGATATCTGTACGGTACGGACCGTGAGAGCCGTTTTGCTCGCCGCCAGCGTCCGAGATTTCGAACGAAGGCGTCCGGGGAGATAGGAGGAGGAGATGTCGACCGGCAAGGCGCTACGGATGCGGCGCATCATCGATCCCGCTTCGCACTCGACGTTGATGTTCGCGTTCTCCCATGGAACCAGCTCGCCGGAGGTGTTGGCCGGGCTCGAGCACCCGGAGTCGCGGCTCGAGGCGGCCCGCGCCGGCGGCGCCGACTGCATCTTCATCGCCCCGGGGCTGATTCACGCCCTCGCGCCCCTGATCCGCGAGTCGCGCGATCTCGGGATCGTCGCCAAGATCACCTCGACCGCCTCCCGGGGAGCCGCCAAGCACCAGGAGCGGCTGATCGCCGACCGTCGAGCACTGCGCCGAGCTGGGCGTCGACGGGGTGGTCGCGATGATCCCGTTCGCCCCCGAGAACGAGCCGGATGTGATCTCGCTGACGGCGCAGATCGGCGAAGCGTGCGACCGGCTCGGGATGCCCTACATCGCCGAGGCCGAGTTCCCGAACGCCTACTACGACTCCGGTGACGATTACGCAAAGGAATGGGGGCTCCCGTACCTGAAGCGGAGCGCCCGCCTCTGCGCCGAGCTCGGCGCGGACATCGTCAAGAGCAACTGGCCCGGTTCGGCGCGAGGAATTCGCCGAGATCGTCGATTGCGTCTCGGTTCCGGTCGTCGTCGCCGGGGGCTCGCGCGAATCCGACCTCGACCTGCTGCAGAAGGTCGCCGAGGCACGCGCGGCAGGCGGCGATCGGGTGCTCGGTCGGCCGCAACATCTTCCAGCACGACGATCCGACAGCGATCACCGCGGCCCTCTCGGCCGTGGTCCGCGGCACGTCGTCACCGGAGGAGGCCCTGGAGAGCAACTTCAAGGAAAGGGTTGGCATATGAAGGCAGTGGTCCTCAACGCCGAATGGGCTCCCCGCCGGGGGTCACGGTCGACCCCGAGCACGAGAAGCGCAAGTGGGCGGTCAACGCGAACCTCGTCTACCGCAATCCGGAAGCGACGCTCGAGACCCGCGAGGACCCCTCCGACCCGCGGCCCGCGGGAGATGATCCTCAAGGTCGGCGCCTGCGGCATCTGCGGCTCGGACGTCCACATGTTCGAAACCGACGACGAGGGCTACATGTTCCTGCCCTATCACCTCGCGACGCCGGTGGTGACCGGCCACGAGTTCGCGGGCAAGGTCGTCGCCGTCGGCAGCGAGGTCCGCGAGTTCGGGGTCGGGGACCTGGTCTCGGCGGAGGAGATCCAGTGGTGCGGCGAGTGCGACGCCTGTCGCGGCGGTTACTGGAACCAGTGCCAGCACATCGAGGACCTCGGGTTCACGATCGACGGCGGCTTCGCCGAGTACGTGACCGTCAATGCCAAGTACTGCTGGTCCCTGAACGTCGTCCTCGAGCGCTACGGGGACGAGAAAACGGCCCTCGAGGTCGGCTCGATGACCGAGCCGGTGAGCGTCTCCTACGAGGGCATGTACACCCGCGCCGGCGGCTTCCTCCCGGGCCGCGCGGTGGCAGTGTTCGGCGGTGGCCCGATCGGCCTCGCCGCCGTCGCCCTCGCGAAGGCGGGTGGCGCCTCGAAGATCTTCTGCTTCGAGCCGCTCGACGAGCGTCGCGGGCTGGCGGAAAAGCTCGGAGCCACCCACGGCGTCGATCCGACGAAGATCGGACCCCGCCGTCTTCGTCGCCGAGGAGACGAAAGGCGCCGGGGTCGCGATGGCGGTCGAGTGCACCGGGAACTTCCCCGCCGTGATGAAGAGCATCGAGGGCTCGATCGGGGTCGGCGGCAAGGTGGTCGTCGTCGGGATGGACGGCCGCCCGGCCGAACTGAATTTCATCGACCACCAGCTGAAGGCGGCATCCATCTATGGCACCGTCGGCCACTCCGGATCGTGGGACTTCCCCAATGTGATCAGCCTGATGGCCTCGGGCCAGATCGACATGCACCACGCGATCACCAGGCGGTTTCCCCTCGAGGAGCTGGTCTCTGCGATCGATGAGACGAAAACCAGGGTCGACGGCAAGATCCTGGTCAAGTCGGAGCCCTGATCTTCCTCCCAGTGCTCCTCCCCCACGCTGGCCGGCCGCCGCTCTCCGCCCAGATTCGAGCGGCGGCCGGCCGGTCCCTGGTGTGCTCACCTGACCGACTTGATTCCGCAGAAACCGACAGAGAAGGGGTTGCCAGCGGCGATGGTCAGCAATAACGAGCGGTTCCACTCGCGTCAACTACTCGACCTCGCCCCGCCCGACATCAGGGCCCACCTCGAGTCCGACGACACGGTCTTGATCCCGATGGGCGCCTGCGAGATGCACGGCGACCACATGCCCCTCGGGACCGACATCTACAACGCGATCGAGGTCTCGCGGCGGGCGGCCGAGAAGGCGGGGACGCTGGTCGCGCCGCCGATCTGGAGCGGCTACTCGCCGCACCACCTGCGCGAGCCTGAGCAGGGGATGGGGACGATCACGATGCGCTCGACGACCCTGCTGGCGATCCTCCACGACACCGCCCGCTGCCTGATCCACCACGGCTTCAACCGCCTGATCTTCGTCAACGGGCACACCTCGAACACCAAGGTCACCGATCCCGTCTTCCGCAACCTCCGCTACGAGACCGGTGCGCTGCTGGCGATGTTCAAACCCTATGGCGAGCGCTACCTCGGGCTGATCGAGGACGTGATGGAGAACCCGCCTGAGGAGACGCCGGGCTGGCACGCCAGCGAGCAGGAGACCTCGATCATGCTCGCCTACCAGGAGTCGAACGTGAAGATGGAGCGCGCCGTCGACACCCGCGCCCACGCACCCGACTGGATGCCCGAGGCGTTCGCCAAGGAAGACGGCGCCGCCGACGCCGAATTCAAGGGCCACGAGTACTTCTACTTCCCGATGGAGCACAACGAGTTCGCTCCCGAGGGAGTGATCGGGAACCCGATGCGGGCGACGGCGGAGAAGGGCGAGGAGATCTTCGAGCGGTTCTCGACCTATCTGGCAGAGGCCATCGAGGAGATTCGCAAGATCCCGGTCGAGATCAAGCAGCGTGAGTACGTGCTCAAGGCCTAACGAGGGAGCTCAAGATGGACAGCAGGTTCGAGGGAAGCGGCGTTCTGGTCACAGGCGGCGCCGCGGGAATGGGCCGGGCGATCGCCGAGGCGTTCGCGGGCGAGGGCGCCGACGTCGTTATCGCCGACATCAACGAGGAGCGGGTCGCCGGCACCGCCGAGGAGCTCTCGGGCGGTGGCGCGAAGGTGACGAGCCTCGGTGTCGACGTCACCAAGCCCGAGCAGGTCGACGAGATGGTCGCGAAGGCGAACGAGGAGCTCGGCGGGATCGACATCCTCGTCAACAACGCCGGCGTGATCACGATGGACAAGGTCGTCGACATCTCCCCCGAGGACTGGGACTTCGTCATGGACGTCAACGCCAAAGGGGTCTTCCTCTGCATGCACGCGGTGGTGCCGGGGATGCTGGAGCGGGGCGGGGGCAACATCGTCAGCGTTGCCTCGCAGGCCGGCAAGCGCGGTTACAAATTGTTCGCCCACTACTGCGCCTCGAAGGCGGCGGTGATCCTGCTCAGCAAGGGCTTGGCGCTGGAATTGGCGCCGACGATCCGCGTCAACTGCGTCTGCCCGGGCATCGTCAACACCGAGATGATGGATCGCGAGTACGTCTGGGAGGAAGAAATGACCGGCGAGTCGCAGGACTCGATCCGGGAACGCTGGATGTCGGGGATCCCGATGGGCCGCTTCCAGGAGCCCGAGCATGTGGCGAAGGTCGTCCAGTTCCTCGCCTCCGACGCCGCCAGCGAGATGACCGGCCAGGCGATCAACATCACTGGAGGAATGGTGATGGAGTAGTGGCCGGTCCCCCGGGCACCGACCGCTACATATGGCCGCTGGTCCCGAAGGAGCGGATCGCGGTGGAGGGGCCGATGGTCCTCTCCGAGGGTCGGGGCTCGCGGGTCACCGACAGCTCCGGCAAGAGCTACCTCGACCTCAGCAGCGGCATTACCCGGGCCTCGTCGCTCGGCTACGGCAACGAGGAGATCGTCGACGGCGGTCCACGCGCAGCTGCGGAAGCTCCACTACGCGGGAACCGCCGAATACCAAGCCGACGTCGTCTTCGAGCTGGCCGAGAAGCTGGCCGAGCTGACGCCGGGAGCGCTGGGGCCCAGCTACTTCACCGAAAGCGGCACCGCTGCGAACGAGGCCGCCTTCAAGCTGGCGCGCTACTACCAGCAGGCGACCGGAAAGCCGCGCGCCTACAAGGTGATCTCGCGCTGGAACGCCTACCACGGCGCGATCGGCACCCCGCAGGCGGCGAGCGACTGGCTCGGGGTGCGGCTGCCGGCGGACCCGGGGGTGCCCGGGGTCTCGTTCGTGCCCGGTCCGACCTGCTACCGGGCGCCGTCGGGGGTGGGGGAGCCGCCGCTGACCTCCTACTACATCGACTTGCTCGAGCAACAGATCCTCCATGAGGGCCCGGAGCTGGTCGCCGCGATCATCGCCGAGCCGGTGATGCAGGCGAACGGGGTCCAGGTCCCGCCCGCCGACTACTTCCCGGCAGTGCGCGAGATCTGCAGCAGGTACGGGGTGCTCTTCATCGCCGACGAGGTGATCACCGGCTTCGGGCGAACCGGGAAGTGGTTCGCGATCGAACACTGGGGCGTCGAGCCGGACATGATCACGATGGCCAAGGCCCTGACCGCCGGCTACATGCCGCTCGGAGCGGCGATCGTCCGCGAGGACATCTGGGGCGCGCTGCCGGCCTTCCCCGACGTCCACACCTTCGGCGGCCACGCGGCCGCTGGCGTCGCGGCCCTGACCGCGATCGAGATCTACGAGCGCGAGGGCCTGGTCGAGCGAGCGCGTGAGGTCGGCGAGCAGATGCTCGGCCTGCTGCGCGGCCTCGAGCAGCACGACGTCGTCGGCGAGGTCCGCGGCCTCGGCATGTGGGCCGCGGTCGACTTCACGATTGACCCCGAGACCCGCGCCCCCCTCGACCCCGACCAGGTCCACGCCATCGTCGTCCGTGCCCGGGAGCTCGGCCTGATCGTCACCCAGAACGGGGCCGCGATCGAGTTCGCGCCGCGGTTGGATGTGCCATTGGAGGAGCTTGAGGAGGGTGTCGACATCCTGGATCACGTAGTCCGCGACACCTAGTTGACAGGCTTAGCGAGGGTCGTGGCTCGAGCTGATCGGCGGCAGCCGGAGGGTGCCGCGACCTCATGGCCCGAAGCCCTGTCTTTGTAAATAGCCGTGGGTCAGGTGTCTGGCGCCGACGCGTCGGGAACCCCACCGAGGACTCCGCTGATCGTAATAGCTGTGGGAACCTCGGTCTCGATGATCACCACCCGGATGGGTGGTCCTCAACTCGCCTTCAGCTCGGATTCGCCATCCGCTCGTGCACGAACCGCACCACCGCCGCGCCCTCGCCGACCGCGGTCGCGCAGCGCTTGATCGAGCCGGCGCGGACGTCGCCGGCGGCGTAGACGCCGGGCGTGCTCGTCTCGAGCAGGCCGTCGGCTCCGGCTTCGGCGCCGGTGAGGACGAAGCCCTTCTCGTCGCGGGCGATGCAATCGCCGAGCCACTCGGTGCACGGCGCTGCGCCGAGGAAGAGGAACAGGAAGCTGATCGGCACCTCGGTTCCGTCGGTGAGGGTCACCGAGTCGAGGTGGCCGTCGGCGCCGTGGAGTAATTCGATTTCGCTCCGGTCGCGCACCGCCACCCCGTAGCGGTCGAGGTCAGTGATCAGGTAGTTCGACATCGTCTCGCTCAGGTCGGCCCGGCGGTGCAGGAGGGTGACGAGGGCGCCGCCGCGCGCCAACCAGATCGCCGCCTGGGCGGCCGAGTTGCCGCCGCCGACCACCCCGACCCGCTGGCCGCCGCAGAGGTGGGCCTCGGGCGGGCCGGCGGCATAGAAGACGCTGATTCCCTCGTAGTCCGCGAGCCATCGACCGGCAGGCGCCGGTATTCGGCCCCGGTCGAGAGCAGCACCGCCCGCGCCGCGATCTCGTTGCCCTCCTCGAGCTTCACCACATGGCGATCGCCGTCTGGCTCCAACGACCGCGCGCGGTAGGGCGTCGCCGTCCGCGCCCCGAACTTGCGCGCCTGCGATACGGCGCGGCTGGTCAGCTCGTTGCCGCTGATCCCGGCCGGGAACCCCAGATAGTTCTCGATCCGCCGCGACGTCCCGGCCTGTCCTCCCAACACGGTCCCCTCGACGACCAGCGTCTCCAGCCCCTCCGAGGCGCCGTAGACCGCGGCCCCGAGGCCGCCCGGGCCCGCCGCCGAGGATCAGCAGGTCGACCTCCTCGCTCTGGGCGAGCTCCAGGCCGATCCCCAGTGCCCGCGAAAGCTCTCCCGCGCTCGGCGCGCGCAGCTCGCCGCGGCCGGGGATGCGGACGAGCGGGAGCTCCGCAGCGTCGAGCACGTCCAGGACCTCGTCCTCCGTGTTCCAGTCGAACGGAAGGCGCTGCTGCCGCGCGAAGTTGACCAGCTCCCGGGTCGGGGGCGAGTCGGCCGGGCCGACGATCTGGATCCCGATCCCTTCGCGCGCCTGCAGGAATTCGCGTCGCTCGATGAAGGCGGGAAGCAGCAGCTCGGAGAGCGAGGCGTCCTCGAAGAGCAGCCGGCGCAGCTCTTCGCGGTCGACGGCGATGTAGCGGAGCGGCTCGGTCACCTCGGCGGTGAGGAAGACGGCCTGGCCGGTCAGCAGGTTCAGCTCGCCGAGGAACCCATTCGGGCCCTGGCGGACGATCTCGTCGCCGGCGGGGTCGCGCACCGCGATCTCGCCCTCGATGATCGCGGCGAAGGGATAGGTCGCATCGCCGGGCTCGAACAGCTTCTCGCCGACCTCCGCGGTCCGCTCCTCGCCGTGCTCGGCGAGCGTCGCCAGCTGCGAGCTCGAGAGCACCCTGATCGGCAGCTCCGCCATCAGCTCAGCAATGGGGACGGCGGGATCCGCGTCTCGCCCCGCACCTCGGGGATCACCATCCCGACCTCATCGACGAAGCACCATGACCAATCTTCTTCGGGCTCGAGCGAGCGGATCAGCGGGTGGCCGCCGCTGCGGGCGTGGGCGCTGGCGTGGCGGTTGGGGGAGTCATCGCAGCAGCCGACCTTGCCGCACTCGAGGCAGATCCGCAGGTGCAGCCACTTGTCTCCCGCTCTTGAGGCACTCCTCGCAGCCCTCGACCGACTCGGGAAGCTGAGTGACCTTGACCTGATCGAGGTGGGTGCATTCGGGCATCCGCGAACAAGCCTAGAACAGAGTCGCCGCCGACTAGGGTCGCCGCATCCACCGAATCAGCATCCTCGAGCCGGCCGCGAACGTCCTCGCCTTCTATGAGGGGCGGATCGAGGGACACCGGTTCGCCGAGGAGCGCGAACTGGGTCGACGAGGGGGCGATCTCGCTCGGGATCGCGAGCTACGTCGTCCTCGCCGGGCAGCGAGGCGCTGGTCTACGACACCCACGTCTCGGTCGAGCGGGGGCGCTTCATCCGGCGAACGCTGGAGGAGCGCGGGGTCGAGAGGCTGACGGTCCTGCTCAGCCACTGGCACCTCGATCACATCGCCGGCAACGAGGCCTTCGACGACTGCGAGGTGCTCGCGACCGCCCGCACGGCCGAGCTGCTCGAGGCCAACCGGGCCGCGATCGAGGGCGGGACGCTGGAAGGGCCGCCGCCGATCGACCCGCTGGTCCTGCCGACGCGCGTCTTCTCGGGCGCGGAGCGCCTCGACCTCGGCGGGACCGAGGTCGAGCTGATCGAGGTCAACATCCACAGCGACGACGCAGCGGTGATCTGGCTGCCCGCGCAGCGCCTCCTCCTCTGCGGGGACACGATGGAGGACACGATCACCTACGTCGATGAGCCGGAGAGCCTCGACGCCCACCTCGCCGACCTCGAGCGACTCTCGCGCCTCGAACCCGACCGGATCCTCCCCAGCCACGGCGACCCCGAGGTGATCGCCGCCGGCGGCTACAACCGCGGCCTGATCGTCGCCACGAGCAGTACATCGAGGCGCTCAAGCGCTGCCGCGAGGACCCGGAGCTGCGCGAGCCGGGGCTCCGCGAGCTGATCTCAGGACCGCTCGAGGCCGGCTGGGTCAACTACTTCGAGCCCTACGAGGCGGTCCACCGGGAGAACCTCGAAAACCGTGCTGGCCCTCAGCGGGTAGACCGCCGGGAAGAGCCGAGATTCCTTGCACTCTGCGCGCCTCCCGTGAAGACCCCTCCAGTTAGCGTGGCATCATGACCACGATGCGTGAGAAGTGGACCGACGAGCGCCTCGACGACCTCAACCACAGGGTCGACCTCGGCTTCGAACGATCGATAAGCGCTTCGATTCAATCGATCGGCGCTTCGACTCATTCGAGGCTGGAGTCGATCGCGCTTCGAGCCAGGTCGAGGCGCGCTTCGACCGGCTCGAATCCCGCCTCGACTCGATGCAGCGCACCATGGTTCAGGGCGTGATCGCATTGACCGGTGCGATGCTCGCCGGCTGGGCCGCGATGATCGCGCTGGTCGCGACTCAGCTCTGACCGACGATCAGCGAGTAGGCCGCGCAGGCCGGTGGACGTGGACGGTCTTGTTGTACCCGATGATCGCGCCGCCGCCGCGCAGCTTCATCGCGAGCCTGATCGAGAGCCGCGCGTGGCGCCGCAGCTGTTTGCGGGCCGCCTTCTTCGGCTTGATCCGCAGGGTTGCCTTCCCGTTCACGACCTTTGCGTGGGCCCTGCCGAACAGCGACGAGCGGGACTGCTTGGCCGATTTCTTCGGTGGGACGATCCTGGCCGCGGCGCTGATCGAGCTGGTCGACGTGCAGGAGAGCGAGACCGTCAGGGTTCCCGCTTTCCCGAGGTTGGATTTCTTGATCCGGCATTTCGGGGCCGGCCCGGTCGTGAATTCGGCGAACGCGCCGGCCGTCGTTCCGGTCGGGTTCGTCGCCACGACCCGGTAGCGGTAGGCGGTGCCCGGCGTCAGTCGGCTGAGCGAGATCGAGACCGGCTGGTCCGCGGCGCCGGCGGGAAGATGGGTCGGCGCGCGCGGTCGTCGTCGTGCTGCCGACCGGCCCGTACTCGATCGTCACGTCGGTCGGCTGCGAGTGCCCGTTGACCGTGCCGGCGATCTTCGCCTGCCCCGCCTGCACCTCGCTCGCCGCGCCCGTCGTCGCGTTCGGCGGCGTCGTGATCCGCCCGATCCGGCCCACGTTCGCCTCCGTGAACCAGACGTTCCCGTCCGGCCCCGGCGTCACGTAGTTGAGACCGACGCCGGTGGGAAGCGGGAAGCCCTCGATCGACCCGCCGGTCGTGATCCGGCCGATTTCGTCGCCCGCCGCGAACCACAGCGCGCCATCGGGCCCGGCCGCGATCTCGTTCGGGAACATTTCTTTCGGCAGCGGAAACGGCCGTTGGGTCCCGTCGGTGGCGATTCGCACGATCGTCGGCGGGTTCAGCGCCGTGAACCAGAGCGCGCCTTCGGGGCCGGCGGCTATCCCCTCCGGGTTTTCGAAGCCGGCCGGCAACGGGAAGTAGGTCGCCGCCCCGGCGGGGGTCATCCGCCCGATCTTGCTCGCGCTGTACTCGGTGAACCAGAGGTTGCCGTCGGAGCCCGCCGCGATCGCGTTCGGGCCTTCTTCGGTGGTCCGCGACTCGTCGGGGACCGCCAGCGGGGTGGCCGCCGGGATTCGCCCGATCGCCTTGGTGACGCCCTCGGTGAACCAGAGCGCGCCTTCGGGCCCGGAGGTGATGTGGGTCGGGTTGGCGGTCGCGCTCGCCAGTTCCTTGGTGAGGATGTTGCCCGCCGCATCGATCCGGCTGACGCTCGAGATGCCCTGGCTGACGAACCACATCGCGCCGTCGCTTCCGGCCGCGATCCCGTACGGGAACTGCGTCACCGGAAGCGGCGCCTGAAGCGTGATCCGGCCGTCCACCGTGATCCGCCCGATCCCGTGGCTGCTGAACTTGGTGAACCAGAGCGCCCCGTCGCTGCCCGCCGCGATCGCGTAGGGGCCCGTTTCGCTCGAGGGCGGGTCGCTCGACGGGAATGTGTTGATCGTCGGCGTCAGCGCCGCCTGCGCGGGGACGGTGCCACAGATCGCGAGCGCGAGGCCAAGCAGGGCGATCCGGAGCGTTCGTCCCATCCCGACCAGCCTAACCGCGCTCGGGGCATCGGTTCGGCCAAAGCGGGAATGAAAGGCTGCGGGGGATGAGCGACGCGGCGACCAGGTCGGACTTCAAGGGCCACACGGCCTGGGCGCGCAGCCTCCAGGGGCCGCTGCGCGAATTCCTCAGCACCGAGATCGGCAGCGCCGCCGTGCTGCTGGCGGCGGCGATCGCGGCGATCGCCTGGGCCAACATCGACCTCTCCTCCTATGAGAGCGTCTGGCGGACCGACCTCTCGATCAACGTCGGCTCCTCGGGCATCTCCCAGGACCTGCGCGAGTGGGTCAACAACGGCCTGATGACCTTCTTCTTCTTCGTCATCGGCCTCGAGGTCCGGCGCGAGTTCGACGTCGGCGAGCTGCGCGAGCGCCGCCGCCTGGCGCTGCCGGTCCTGGCCGCCCTCGGCGGGATGGTCGTCCCGATCGCGATCTACCTGGCGTTCAACGCGGGCGAGGGCTCGGCGCAGGGGTGGGGAGTGGCGATGTCGACCGACACCGCGTTCGCGCTCGGCATGCTGGCCCTGGTCGGGCCGCGATTCCCCGACCGGCTGCGTGGCTTCCTGCTGACGATCATCGTCGTCGACGACGTCGTCGCCCTGATGGTCATCGTCGCCGCCTACAGCGGTGCGGTGAGCGTCGAGCCGCTGCTGATCGCATTCGGCCTCTTCGGCCTGATCCTCGCCGCGCGGGCCGCCGGGGTCCGCTACGGGCCGCTCTACTTCCTGCTGGCGCTGGCCGCCTGGGTGGCGCTCTTCGAGTCGGGCATCGACCCCGTGGTGCTGGGGCTCGCGGTGGGGCTGATCACCTGGGCCTACCCGGCGGGGCGCACCGAGCTCGAGCGGGCGACGGAGCTGTTCCGCGACTTCCGCGAGCAGCCGACGCCGGAATTGGAGCGCACGGCGCGATCCGGCCTGCGGGCGGCCGTCTCGCCGAACGCCAGGCTGCTGCAGCTCTACCACCCCTGGACCAGCTACGTGGTCGTGCCGCTCTTCGCGCTGGCCAACATCGGCATCGCGATCGACGGCGATTTCCTCTCGCGGGCCTACTCGTCGCCGATCACGCTCGGGATCCTCTTCGGCTACGTGCTCGGCAAGCCGGTCGGCATCACCGGGGTCTCCTGGCTGGTGACGAAGGCGAGCGGCGGGCGGCTCCGGCCACCGGTCGGCTGGGCCGCCACCGTCGGCGGCGGGACGATCGCCGGGATCGGCTTCACCGTCTCGCTGCTGATCGCGGCGCTCGCCTTCGACGGCATCGAGCTACGGGAGGCGAAGCTCGGCGTGCTGAGCGCGGCGACTCTGCGCCTCGACCCTGACCTGGCTCCTCTTCAGGGCGACCGCGCGGCTGCCTCGCCAGGCGCGGATCCGCGCCCTGCTCGGCGGATCCGAGGTGCTCACCGACCTCGCGGTCCCGGTCGATCCCGATCGCGATCACGTGCGCGGCCCGGCCGAGGCGCCGGTGACCCTGGTCGAGTACGGGGACTTCGAGTGCCCCTACTGCGGTCAGGCCGAGCCGGTCGTCCGCGAGCTTCTCGCCGACTTCGGCGACGTCCGCTACGTCTGGCGCCACCTGCCGCTCTCCGACGTCCACCCCCGCGCCCAGGCGGCTGCCGAAGCCTCGGAGGCGGCGGCCGCCCAGGGAGCGTTCTGGGAGATGCACGACCTGCTGCTCGATCACCAGGGCGAGCTCACCCCGCCCCACCTGCGTCGCTACGCGGAGCAGCTGGGCCTGGACCTCCCTCGTTTCCAAGAGGAGCTTCGGCGGGGCATTCACGCGGCCCGGATCGAGGAGGACGTCGACTCCGCCGACCTCAGCGGCGTCACCGGGACCCCGACCTTCTTCGTCAACGATCGTCGGCACGACGGCGCCTACGACATCGAGACCCTGTCGGCGGCGGTGCGAGCCGCGCGGGCGCGCTCGGCCCTACGGGCCTGAGCTAACCGAAAGCACGAGCTTGCCGCGGACGTGGCCGGCTTCGCTCCGTTCGTGCGCACGGGACGCCTCGGCGAGTGGGAACGTCTCCGCAATCTCGACCCGCACCTCGCCGGTTGCCACCAGCTCGCCGATTCGCCCGAGCTGCTCAGACTTCGGGCTCATGATCAGCAGCGCGGCGCGTTTTCCCTGCTCGCGTGCGGCCTCCTCATGGGGATCGCCGGCGATCGTGACGAGGATGCCGCCCGCGCGAATCGCCGGGAACAGGGTGGCGGTCGTGTCCCCGCCGACCGTGTCGAGCGCGACGTCGACGTCGCTCGACGGCCTCGCCCACGTCCTGCTGCGTGTAGTCGACGTACTCGTCCGCTCCCAGCCCCAACACGAACTCGCGGTTGGCCGCGGAGCCGGTGCCGATCACCTGCGCGCCGGAGTGCTTGGCGAACTGGACCGCGAAATGGCCGACGCCGCCGGCCGCCCCGGCGACCAGAGCCGCCTGCCCGTCCTCGAGCCCGCCCCGGTCGAACAGGGCCTGCCAGGCGGTGAGCCCGGCGACGGGTATGCGCCGCCGCCTGCTCGTGACCGAGGCCCTCGGGCTTCTTCGCGATCACCGTCGCCGCCGCGGTCGAGTACTCCGCGTAGCCCCCACTCGCTGACATGCCGAACACCTCGTCTCCCTCGGAGAAGCCGTCGGCACGCGAGATCTCCACGGTCCCCGAGAAATCGTTGCCCAGCACCATCGGCAGCGATTCGCTTTCCGCGCGGCTGCGTGTCTTCCAGTCGACCGGGTTGACCGAGGCTGCGTGGACCCTGACCAGGACCTCACCCTCACCCGGCTCGGGGCGGTCGATCTCCTCAGGGCGCAGGACGTCGGGGCCGCCGGTCTCGTTCACGACGATCGCCTGCATCGGTCCGAGTCTAGGGAGGGCGTTTAGGGAGGGCCCTCGTCCGCTCCGGATCGCGCTTCGCCGATTCCCATCTGTCAGCCTGAGGGGGTGAGCGTCGCGGCGGCAACCGCACCAGCGGAGGGATCGATCCGGCGGATCCCCGAGGAGCAGATCATCGTTCTCCTCGGCGCGACCGGGGACCTGGCAAGGCGGAAGCTGCTTCCGGCAATGTTCCACCTCGCGCAGGTCGGGCTGATGCCGGAGCGCTTTCGGATCATCGGCGCGGCGCGGAGGGAGATCGACGACGAGGAATTTCGCGAGCTGGCCCGCGAGTCGGTGGAGAGCTCCGGGCGCAGGTCGCTCGACTCCCCGGCCTGGGACCGGTTCGCCGAATCGCTGCGGTTCGCCGCGGTGGGGGACGGCTACGACGCGCTCGCCGGCGCCGTCTCCGCGGCCCGGACGGAGCTGGGGCCCGACGCGAAGCTGCTGCTCTACCTCTCGTTGCCGCCGCGCGCCGCGGCGAGCACGGTTGAGGGACTGAAGGACGTCGGGCTCGGAAAGGGCGCGCGGGTCATCACCGAGAAGCCCTTCGGCACCGACCTCGAGTCGGCCCGGGAGCTGAACTCGAAGCTGCGGGCGGTCTTCGAGGAGCACTGCATCTATCGCATCGACCACTACCTCGGCCGCGAGGCGGTTCAGAACCTGCTCGCCGTGCGGTTCGCCAACGGGATGTTCGAGCCGGTCTGGAACCGCAACCACATCGACCACGTCCAGATCGACGTCCCAGAGACGGTCGGGATCGACATGCGAGGGAGCTTCTACGAGGAAACGGGCGCTTTTCGCGACATGGTCGTCACCCATCTCTTCCAGGTGCTCGGCTTCGTCGCGATGGAGCCGCCTACCTCCCTGGAGCCGAAAGCGTTGGGCCTCGAGCGGGAGAAGGTCTTCGACTCGATGCCCCCGCTGCTGCCGGAAAATGTGGTCCGCGGCCAATACGTCGGCTACCGCGAGGAAGACGGCATCGCCGCCGACTCGGACGCCGAGACGTTCGTCGCGATCAAGGCCTTCATCGAGAACTGGCGCTGGGAGGGGGTGCCGTTCTACCTGCGTACCGGCAAGCGCATGCGGGAGACCCGGCACCTGCTGACGATCGCCTTCGCCGAGCCCCCGCGGCGAATGTTTCCCGTCGACTCCGCGAGAGTCGAGGAGGCCTTCGGACGCGACCACCTCACCTTTGAGCTCGGCGACCCCGGCAGCATCTCGGCCTCCTTCCTGGCCAAGGTGCCCGGGCCGACGATGCAGCTGGGAGAGGCACACATGCGCTTCAGCTACGCCGACAGCTTCGGCGGCGCCGAGGGGGCACTCGACGCCTACGAGCGCCTGATCCACGATGTGATGGTCGGCGACCGGACCCTCTTCACCGGCTCCGATGCGATCGAGCGCCTCTGGGAGATCTCCGAGCCGGTGCTGCGGGAGCCGCCGCCGTCGATCCCCTACGAGGCGGGCTCATGGGGGCCGCCGGAGGCCGACGAGCTGATCGCCCCGCGTCATTGGCATCTGCCCGCCGACCATGTCTGAGGAGCGGTCCGCTACGGGACCAACGAACCCACCAGCTTCCGCTTCACCGGATCAGGTGATTCCGTGGTCCCGCTTCGCCTGCTCCTCCATCCCCTCAAGGCGGGTGTAGTAGTCGGCGAACTCGTTGAGGTGGGCCAGGGCGATCTTGCCGGTGACCAGCGGGTTGTCGTCGGTGACGTTTGTGGAGGAGTCGTGGAGTCCGTGCTCGAGCTCCACATTCATCCCGGCCTGGAACTGGTCGACATCGAACGGGGCCGATGACCAATCGATGCCGATCTGCTCGCCGATCTGGCGGGCTTCATCCCTCGTGAAGGGCTCGCGACTCGTCATCTCACCCAATCCTAGTTCGTTCAGCTTCGCGTAGAAGATCGCCACTGATTGGCGACGCGGCTTACTGTCCTCGGCGGCGTCGTTGGCGACTGTCGCCGGGATCCAGCCGAGCAGGAAACCGGTCTCGTGGGCTCCGAGCTCGATGTTCGCCCGCTGGCTGTAGGGGTGGGCCGCCGTCGACTCGCTGTAGATGCCGGCCAGCCCGCGATCGCGCGCCCACTCCATCAGGTGGCGCTTGGTACGGGTGAACAGGTGCTGGCCGCGGGCGGCGGGCATCGTCACCGCTTGGCCGGCGTGGCCGACCGCGTCACCGGCCGCCGCGAGGCTCAGCCCCTGTGGCCGGGTCAGCAGCAAGCGGACTCAAGCAATGCAGGAGACATAGGTCCCGCGCGATCCGGGTGGACACCTCCCCCGCCTGGTAAACCCATGGCACGTGTAGGTCTCCCCGCGCGCCGGACGCCTCGCTCAGCACTTCGCCTTCACCGGGCTGCAGGAACCTGAAATTCGCTTCCATCGGTCTATATTCGGTCCCGCGCCCGCCTAGCTCAACTGGTAGAGCACCGCTCTTGTAAAGCGGAGGTTTCCGGTTCGATTCCGGAGGCGGGCTCTTTGATCAGGCGTCGGTGGGGTCGCCCATGGCGCGGGCCTTCTCGGCGGCGAACTCCTCGTCGGTGAGGACGCCCTTCTCCTTCAGGTCGGCGAGTTTCTCGAGGCGGGCGAGGCGGGTGTCCTGCTCGTCGGTGGGGGCCGCGGGCTCGCCGCCTTCCTTCTCTCCGTCCCCTTTCCGCACCTCCGGCAGGCGCAGTTTCTCCATCCGCTCGCCGATGTTCGCGCTCTTCACAGCCCCGGTCACCCGGTCCCTGGTCCCCCCGAAGATGTCGTCCATCGTGACGTCGGGGTGCTCGGCTTCGGACTGGCGGCGGAGCTCATGGATGCCGAAGGCGGCGAGGCCGGCGAGGATCAGGGCGGTGAGGAAGGAGCGCAGGTTCTGCGTTGGGGCGGAGAGGAAGTAGATGCAGACGACGATCGCCAGGGCGGCGTAGACGTAGGCCGTGTGGTCGCGGAGGAAGGGGGTGAGGACGCGGCGGGTCGACTTGGCGGAGCCGGTGGGGGAGGCGAGCCAGCCGGCGATG
This sequence comes from uncultured Solirubrobacterales bacterium, assembly GCA_963816785.1. Classification (GTDB taxonomy): domain Bacteria; phylum Actinomycetota; class Thermoleophilia; order Solirubrobacterales; family 70-9; genus VRUE01. Next base: position 277,457 of record CAWFLL010000002.1, read on the forward strand.
CCGAAGAGGACGCCGAAGACGATCACCGTTGTCGCGATGCTGGTCATCAGCGAGGTGGCGATCGACCAGGCTTCTTCGGCCGCCGGCTTGATGCTTTCTTCGACAACCAGCTGGTCGACCACGATCCCGCCGACGATTTTGCGGAAGACGATCACCGCGAGGCCGGCGGCGATCAGGCCGACGCCGCAGAAGAGGACGGTTACCCAGCGGTCCTCGCGCGAGAGGTAGATCGCGAGGCCGAAGAAGAGGAAGGTGAGCAGGGTGAGGACGATCGCGAGGCCCTTGATCGCGGTCGCGATCGTCTGCGCGGTCTTCAGCTCGTCGGAGCGCAGGATCACGATCCGGCCCGCGTCTTCGGGGAGTTTTTCGGCCAGCGCTTTCCCGATCCCGACTTCGTTGGCAAGGTTGGTGACCAGGGTCGAGAGGTTCAGCGTCACTTCGCCTTCCCCGGTCGAGACGGCCTCCTTTTCGTCCTCGAGGACGGCAATCAGTTCTTCGTGCGCAGTCCTGTTCGCGGCGCGCCAGAGCTCCTGCGCTTTGTTCGTCTGCAGGACCTCGTTGGCGCCGGTTCCGGCCACCGAGCGCACCGCACCGGAAACGGGACCGGCGAGGTCCTTGGTGTCGCCGGGAAGGATGTCCTCGAGTTCTTTCTCGACGTCGACGTTTTCGTAGAGCGAGTCGACGAGGTAGTCGGCGACGGCTTCGCGGATCTTCACGTTGGCGATCAGCTTGTCGCTGGTCTGGACCCAGTCGTCGGTGTTGAGCGCCTGGCGCTCGATCCAGATCGAGAAGACGCTGAGGAAGGCGAACACGGAGCCGAACACGACCAGCGTTTTGACGAGGCGGCGTCGTCCGCGGCTCATAGACCGATGATGCTATACGTGATGGGGATGAAGCTGGAGGGGATCCACCACATCACCGCGATCACCGCCGACGGCCAGTCCAACGTCGACTTCTACGCGGGGGTGCTGGGCCTCCGGCTGGTGAAGAAAACGGTCAACCAGGACAACCCGACCGTCTACCACCTCTTCTTCGCCGACGAGAAGGGCAGCGCCGGCTCCGACCTCACCTTCTTCGAGTTCCCGGGCGTGCCGAAAGGGCGCGCCGGCGCCGGCGACGTCCACCGGATTGTCTGGCGGGTGAATGCGCCCCAGGCGCTCGACTTCTGGGAGGGGCGGCTCGGCGCCAACGGGATCACGGTCGAGCGGGGCGAGAACAGCCTCCACTTCCCCGACCCCGAGGGCCTGGTCCACGAGCTGCTCGTCGTCGAGGTCGATGACGAGCCGCTGATCGCCGACCACCCCGAGGTGCCGGGAGAGCTGGCGTTGCAGGGCTTCCACGCGGTGCGGGCCTACTCTGCCGAGCCGGACGCGAGCAAGACGCTGTTCGAGGCGCTCGAGTTCGAGCCGACCGAGGAGGGCGGCGGCGACTGGGAAGCGCGCGGCTCCCAGCGCGGCGGCCTCTATCTCTACGACGAGCCGCCGGAGGAGCGCCCCCTGCAGGGTGCCGGCAGCGTCCATCACATCGCCTGGGCCTCGACGATCGACGAGCACGAGGAGTGGCGGGAGCGGGCGATCGCGGGCGGGGCCCAGCCGACCCCGGTGATCGATCGCTTCTACTTCCGCTCGATCTACTTCCGCGAGCCGAGCGGGGTCCTGTTCGAGATCGCCACCCTCGGCCCCGGCTTCACCGTCGACGAGCCGCTCGAGGAGCTCGGCGAAAAGCTCTCGCTGCCGCCCGACTACGAGCACCTGCGCGACCAGGTCGAGCCGAACCTGCGCCCGATCGTCAACCCCCGCGCCGCCGCCCGCACCGAGTGAGCCGAGACTTCATCTGGCGCGACGCCGACCGCGTGGTCGTCTTCCGCCGGGATGGGGTCGAGTGGGCGCCGCAGCTGCTCGGCGAACACGGCTTCGGGCCCTTCGAGCTGCTCAGCACCGAGCGGGCGCTGCGCGACGCTCCCGCCCTCGCCGACGCAGCCGACGGGGTCCACCTGGTCGCTCCCGGCCAGATCCCGGACACCGCGGCGGCGCTGCTCGTGAAGGCGCGCTCGACCCAGCTCGTCGCCTTCGGCGGCGGCCGGGTGATCGACACCGCGAAGGCGATCGCCGCGATCAGCGGCGCCGCGATCGCCGCGATCCCGACCACGCTCTCGGGGGCGGAGATGACCGGCATCCACCGCCTCCCCGCCGGGGCCGAGGAGCGTGCCGTCGGCGTCGTCCGGCCGCAGCTGGTGATCGCCGACCCCGAGGCGATGACCAGCCGCCCGGAGCCGAAGCTGCGGGCGGGCGCGATGAACGCCCTCGCGCACGGCGCCGACTCCCTCTACACGCAGTTCTCAAACCCGGTCTCGGAGTGGGCGGCGTTGCGCGGGGCGGGGCTGATCGCCTCCGCGCTCGACGAAGACCGGGAGACGCGCGACCGCGCCGCCCTCGCCGAGGGAGCGATCCTCTGCGGCTACGCGATCGACTCCGGCCTCTTCTCGCTCCACCACGTCATCTGCCAGACGCTGGTCCGGGTCTGTGGCAGCCCCCACGCCGAGACCAACGCGGCGATCCTGCCCCGCGCGATGGCCTTCATGGAGCCCCGCGCGCCCGACGCGATCGCCTCGCTGGCGGAGGCGATCGGCTGCTCGCCCGCCGAGATCGAGTCCCGGATCCTCGAGCTCGGCGGCGACCCGGCCGGCCTCGGCGAGGCCGGCGCCGACCGCTCCAAGCTCGACGAGGCCCTCGACGCGATGCTGCAGCGGCCCGAGCTCGGCTTCAATCCGCAGCCGCCGACCAAAGCCGAGCTCGCCGAGCTGATCGACCGCGCCTGGTAGCAGATTCGCATTTGTCGACCGACCGGTTTAGCCACCTTGCGACGCTGCCGTCGCTGACGGTCCGCCCGGACGAGAGGGAAGCCGCTGGTAGCCGTCGACTTCGCGGCTAGGCTGGGTGGCCATGGTCCGGGTTCTGACGGGCATTGTTGGCCTCGCCTTTCTCGCGGCACTGGGCGCGGATGCGGCGGCGGGGAACCCTCGCCTAGCGAGGTCAGGCGGGAATTTGCTGCGGCAGCGGGCCATTGCAGGACGACTTCCAGCCAACGGCACCTACGAGCGGGTCAGATTGCACAACGCCGGCATTTCCTGTCAGCAGGCCGTCGCGATGCTCTATGTCATGGCCGGGGAAGTCGCAGAGCCGCAAAGGATCGATGGAGGCCCTGGCCCCCCGTGGTTCTGCCGCAATCTCCCGGCTTCGAGGTTGCCGTTGACCGTTCGCTGCCATCGCGGGCGGCAATTCTTCACCGCAGAACGGGTTCCGCGCTAGCGGAACAGAGCCGGATCGAGCTTCAGATCGTTCTTTGTCCACCGTCCGGTTTAACCAGCTTGTGACGCTGCCACCGATCCGGATTGACGCTAACTTCCAGGCCTTCACGCAACGGGAGGCGCCCTGAAGGGCGTTGCCGACGGCCTGTAACCTGGGCTCGCCATGGAGAGCCCCCCCGAACAAGATCGGCGCAAGTCCCGGTGGCAGCCTCCACCCGACTCGGACCTGATCGGCATCCCCCTCGTTCTGGGCGTGGTCCTGGCCGTTCTCGCCATCCTGGCGGCGTTCATCTTCATCGGCTGGTTCGGCCTGATTGTGCTGGTCGTCGTCTTGATCGCCGCCCTTGTGATCAGCTATCGCGTCATAACCGCTTCAGAGGCCGAGGACTAGGCATTCGCAAGGAGGCTGGGCAGGGAAGCTCCTTGCGCGAAGAACGTCGAGATGCCCGGCCTTTTCCAGGTGTTTGGCCCATTTGGACAGGTCCACAGCTGTCGCCGCTCTCGGTCGCGGCAGCGGTCTGACTTTTGTCCACCGCAAGGTTTTACCGGGCGCGCGGTATCTCTGATGCCGCCCTTCGCTGCCGGGCATATCTCGAGCGCTGCTCCGCGTGACTCTCGCTTGACGCGCTCCACTCGCTGTGGCACCTTCGCCTTGCATACGCAATCGCCGAGAGGGACAAAGGTGGCAAAGGGCCTGATCTTGGAGTTCGACGGCGACGCTCAGACCTATGGAAGGGTCACCGAGCGCCTTGGCATCGACGTGGTAAGCGGTGAGGGCGACTGGCCGGCAGGCCTGCTTTTTCACAGTGGCGGAGCCAAGCCAGGCGGCTGGATCGTCTCCGAGGTCTGGGCCTCGCAGGAGGACCAAGAACGGTTCATGGCTGAGCGCCTCGGGCAAGCCCTGAAAGAAGCCGGCGTAGAGAAGCCGCCACGCCGCATCGAGTGGTTCGATCTGGCTGTGTTCCACAGTCTCCAGTAGCTCTCAGATTCCTGGACCTTCTGCAGACCGGCTGGCCTCCCCTTCTAGGCAGCGTCAGGCATCGGCGGGGTAGCACCTAACGGCCCGGAGTCGATCTCCACGCTGATCCATCCGTCCGCGGGCGGCGGGATGCTTCGCGGGCTTTGAGGCGCGATCCGTCCTATTTCGTAGTTGCGGGGATCGCCCTGGACCGGGAGATGAGCAGGCTGCGGGCGCTGTCGGTGTTCGCAGACGGGCCACTCGCGGGGCGGGAGCCCGAGCTCAAGGTGCGACGGGCGCGCAGGCGCCCGAATTGTCTCGGCTTCGCCGTGCCAAGCCAGTTTCGCCTCTCCGTCACCGCGTATCCGGGAATCCGCGTGGGCGACGTCCTCGAGGCGCTACTCCACGAGCTGGTCCACCTGCACGTCGGGCGTGCTGCGGAGGCGCATGTCTGGCACGGCCCAACGTTCAAGGGGACGCTCGCACAGGCGATGGACGAGGGCTACGGGATCACCGAGCTGAGACCGTCCAGCACCCGCCATGGCACCTATGCCGAGGCGATCGAGCGGACACGGCTCGGCAACGGCAAGCAGCTTACGATCCCGCTCGCCGCCTGACGCGGTGCGGGACGAGAGAAGCCACAGACGTTCTGGCGTCAGTTGCGTCTTGGACCACCGGCCGACAGTGAAGCGCAAGCGGCCAGCCTCCAGGCCGACCGCTTGCTTCCCGTTCAGGAGATCCAGCTCACTTCGCCTGCGTTGCGACGACTGCAACCTGGTCGAGCGTCGACCCCGACGTGCAGTCTGTTTCATTGCCGAACATCTGCAGCGTGATGGTCTGTGGCTTCCCGGGCTGGGTGAGCCCCACCGGGAAGGAGACGTCAGCCTGGGGGATGCCGTTGGGGAATGGCGGTTCGGGCGGGCTGACCGGCGCCAGGAGCACGAACAGCTCGCCGACCAGCACGGGGTTTCCGTTGATGGCCGGCAAGAGGGACACGAAGCATTGTTGCGTCCCGCTCTGGACCAGGGTGCCACGCGCCTCCATGTTCAAGGTGATCAGCTGACCGGCCACTGGCGTCACGCTCAGCGGGGGGTTGAGGGGCACGTCCACGGGGCCGTCCTGTTTCGCCGAAACTGGGCCAGCGCTAGCGCTGGCGATCACGTTCGTCCCCGCCGCGAGCTTCGCGAAGTTGACGGCGCCGTCGCCGACTTTTGCGTTGGTCACCGCACCCTTCTTGAGTTTGGCCGAGGTCACCGCGTTCTTGGCCAGGTTCTTCGCCTTGACCGCGTTCTTGGCCAGGTTCTTGTTCTTCACCGCCCCCTTGCCGATTTGCTTGCTGGTGATCTTGTGGGCAGCCCAGACGACGCCACCGCTCAGCGCCAGGAACAGCGCCAGGGTTGCGACCACATTCGCGTAGCTGAGCCTTGGTCGGATGCTCATCATCGATACCTCCTCGGGTCCGAGACGGGACGGGTGCTGGGCCGCACCGCGCGGCTACCGGCGAGCCTCAACACTAGCCCCCTTGGCCTCGAATGCGGCAGCGTCTGACCTTTGTCCACCTACGGGTTTACCCGGTTGGCAACGCTACCCCCGCTCACCATTTCCGGTCAGGCAGGACCTATCCTGGATCCGTGAAACGTGCCACCTGGGCGATCGCGCTTTGCCATCCTCGCCCTGGCCTCAGCGGTGGTGGTTGCGGGAGCCGTCCCCAAAGGCATCGACTTGGCGGAAAGCAGTGAGAGCGAACCGCGATTCTGTGGACGTTCCGGAGGCAAGGCTCTCAAGAAACGGCACTCTAGGAGTCGAAGCCTTGTCTTGGTGGCGAATAAGACGGTGTATTTGCCCGGAGCGACGGTATTCGCTCGCTTGCTCAACCTAACCGATGAAGCGGCGATTTACGGAGTTGGATTTAGGATAATGCGCTTGAGAGCGGGTGGGTGGACCATTGATCCGGCAAGTCCACAGGGTTGGGTCAAGAAGGGTTATCCACTCCCAAGTGGCTCGGTTGGACGTTGTTTCGAATTTCCGATTCCAGCTGACCAACCTCAGGGCCACTATCGACTGTCAACCGCTGTGACGCTGCTCGGGGAGGACACACCGCTCCAAGCCCGACGCTCGGTCGAATTTGTGGTGCGTTGATCACCAGACGCTGCGTCCCTCCGTTCCCTCGTGGGAGCGGAGAAGACGATGGCAACTGCTGAGAACGCGGCAATCGTTCGCCGCGGTTATAAGCCTTCAATGCGGCCGACATGGAGACGCTGACCGAGCTCTTCGACGAGAACACCTCATGGCACACACCGGGGCGAAGCTCCATCGTCGGCGACCACACGATGATGAGGGCCGCGAGGTGTGCATTCATCACAACAGCGCGGAGCGAGACGGCAAGCTCCTTGACGTTGACTGCTGCCTCGTCTTCGAGCTCAAGGACGGCCGGGTTACTGACGGTCGGGAGTACTTTTACGACCTCAACGCTTGGGACGAGTTCTGGTCGTAGCCCCGCCGGGCGCGAGTAGCGGCTCGGAAGAGCCGATCTGCGGCTACGCGGCGAGTGCCTCGCTCCCGCCTTCTGCAAGAACCAGCACCCCCTAAGCCGCGCCACCGTTTAGCCAGCTGGGAACTCTCCCGCAGCTGGTTCTCAGCATGAGCAGCGGGTCGGGCTAGCCTGGGAGTCGTGTCGCGCCCCAGGAAGTCTTTGCTTCAGAGCATTGCGCGAAGAGTTGGAGGCCCTTTGCGGATGTGGCCGCTTCGCGTCGGCCTTCCGAGCCCGCCCTACACGCGATCGAACGCGATCATCGTCGAGACGATTGGGCGCCGGTCGCGCAAGCGTCGTCGCGTGCCGCTTGGATTTCTTGAAGAGGACGGCAAGCTGATCGTGGTGGCGGAGGATGGAATGGCGAGTTCATGGGTCCGCAACGCGCTCGACAGCGATGGCCGCCTGCGTGTTTTTCTGCGCGGAAGATGGCGCTACGCCCGCTTGCGGCCCCGGCCCGGGGACCCGGAGGCATACCTGGGTCGAATGAGCGCGGTCCACGCAGCCTTTGTGCGGATGGAGTCCTCAACCGCAGCGCTGATCGAGATCACCCTTGAGTGACTGGCGACACGGACAAGGCAAGGGGGTTCCGCGGTAACCGACCCGCCCCGGCCGTGTAGCGCTCTTTATGGAGCGCGGCAGCGACCCCTCCCGCATGCTCAAACCGGCGCCCGACGGGGCGCGGGGCGAGTTCGTGAGCGAGGAGCGGCTCGCGCGCTACCACGAGTTCACCCGCAAGCGCGGGGTCAACTGGGGGATGTATCTGCTGGCGCGGCTGGCGATGACGCCGTTCTTCCTCGTCTACTTCCGCTACCGCCGCGAGGGGAAAGAGCACGGCCGGCTGAAGGGCGGGCTGATCGTCGCCGCCAACCACCGCAGCTTCCTCGACCCGTTCGCGATCGGCGGCATCCTGCCCTGGCACCGGCCGCTCAACTACGTCGCCAAGGTCGAGCTGTTCCGGAACCCGGTCCAGGGCTGGCTGCTCTCGCGGCTCGGCGGCTTCCCGATCCGCCGCGGCGAGTCCGACGAGGAATCGGTCGAGACCGCGCGTCAGATCGTCGAACGCGGCGGCACCGTCTGCATCTTCCCCGAGGGCACCCGGATCCGCAGCGGCACCCTCGCCCCACCCAAGCGCGGCGTCGGGCGCCTCGCGCTGGAGACCGGCGCCCCGGTCCTGCCGACCGCCGTCTTCGGCACCGAGCACGTCCGCCGCGGCTGGAAGATCCGCCCGCGCCAGGTCAAGGTCCGGCTCGGCCGCGCGATCCGCTTCCCCCGCGCCGTCGAGCCCTCGCAGACGCTGGCCGAGACCGTCACCGGGCGGATCTGGCCCAACGTGCTGCTGCAGTGGGAAGCGATGGGCGGCCTGCCGCCGATGCGGCGCGCCGCGGTGATCGGCGCCGGCAGCTGGGGGACGGCGGTCGCGGTGCTGCTCGCCCGCGGCGGCCTCGAGGTCCAGCTCGGCACCCGCACCGCGGTCCAGGCTGACGAGCTCGCCGAGGAGCGCTACAACCACCGCTACCTCGAGGACGTCGAGCTTCCCGACTCGATCGACGTCCGGCCCGCCTCGGAGATCGAGCTGGCGGGGCTCGACCTGGTCTGCCTCGCGATCCCCTCCGGCTCGCTGCCGCAGGCCGTCGGCGCGATCGCCGACCGGATCAGCGACCGCTGCTCGGTCCTGCTCCTGACCAAGGGCCTGATCGCGCCGCAGGGCAAGCTCCCCTCCGAGTACGTCGGCGAGCGGGTGCGGGCGCGCGCGCTCGCCTGCCTCGGCGGCCCAGCCCACGCCCGCGAGGCGGTCTCGGGCTCCGCCGCCCTCGTCCTCGGCTCCGCCGACCCCGATCTGCGCCAGCAGCTCGGCGAGGTCTTCGACCGGGCCGGGCTCGTCTGCGAGCGCTCGCCCGACGTGACCGGGGTCGAGATGGCCGGCGCCGCGAAGAACGCCGCCGTGCTCGCCGCCGCCGCGACCGAGCCCTACGGCCGCAACGCCGCCGGGATCGCCGCCGCCGAGGTTTGGCGCGAGTGCATCGAGTACGCGGTCGTCCACGGCGCCGAGCGCGAGACCTTCTCCGGCCTGGCCGGGGTCGGCGACCTGACCGCGACCCTGATGGCGCCCTCCGGCCGCAACCGCCGCGCCGGCGAGCTGCTCGGCGAAGGCACTCCGGCGGAGGAGATCCCGGACGTGATCGGGCAGGCCTCCGAGGGGCTCGACACGGTGCCGCTGCTGGCCCACGCGATCGCCGCCTCCGACGGCCCGGCCGAGGCGCTGAGCGGCCTGGCGGCGCTGATCGGCGGCGAGATCGACGGCGAGGAATGGGTCGCCGGACTGCGCCGCGTCGAGCAGGCGAGGAGCGCCGACGTGCAGGCCGAGTACCCGAGGCAGGGGGCTAGGCTTGGTGGGTGAGCGAGGCCTCAGAGAACGTCGAACCGGCGAGCCTCGATCCGGCCGAGAAGGCGGAGCTGGACCGCGCGTTCGAGGACCTCTACCGGGCCCACCTGCGCGACGTCTACTCCTACGCCTACTACCGGATCGGCAACCCCCACGACGCCGAGGACCTGACCGAGCAGGCCTTCCTGCAGGCCTACCGCCACTTCCCGCGGGCGCGGGCGGAGTCCGACGGGCGACCGCTGCGGCCGTGGCTGATCCGGATCGCCCACAACCTCGCCCTCAACTACTATCGCGACCGCTCGCGCCGGCCGCAGACCTCGCTGGAGGTCGCCGACCCGATCGCGACCCAGCACGGGACCGAGGCGATCGCCGCCGGCCGCGAGGAGCTGCGCGAGGTGATGGCCAACCTCGACAGCCTGCCCGACGACCGCCGCGACGCGCTGATCATGCGCTTCGCGCTGGGGATGGACAACCGGGAGATCGCCCGCGCGCTCGGTCGCACCGACGGCGCCACCAAGGTCCTGATACACCGCGCGATCAAGCAGCTGCAGGAGGAGATGAGCGACGATGAGTGAAGCGTCCGAGCCAACTGTGGGAGGCGAGTTCGAGCGGTTGCTGTCCGACGCGCTGCGGCCGATCGAGCCGCCCGAGCGCCTCTCCGGCCGGGTCGAGGACACCCTCGCCGCGGTCACCGCCGCTGCGGCCGAGGAGCTCTCCGATTGGGCCGAGGAGCTCTCCGAGAGCGAGCTGCGGGCGCTCCGCGACCCCCGCAACTGGGTCCGGCCGGTGATCGCGGTCGGGGCCGGCGGCGTTGCCACCGGCGCTCTCCTACTGCTCGAGATGCGCCGCCGCGGCCGCCAGCAGACCAAGGGCGGCCTGCGCTCGCTGACTGGCCGCGTCCGTCCCTAGCGCCCAGATCTCCAGAAAACCGCTCCCGCGGCCGATGCCGACGCCAACGTGATGGCGACAGTCGCCGTCTTCATCGCCTTCGCCGGAAGCTCCTATGCCGCGCTCAAGGTAACGAGCCGCGACGTCCCGAAGGACGCCCTGACCGGAGCCGACATCAAGAACCTGACCGGCAAGGACGTCACCAGCAACTCGCTGGCCGGTACCGACGTGGAAAATCTGACCAGCGACGACGTCACCAACGGGAAACCGCTTGCCGAGGATTTCGCACCCGGGCAACTCCCAAGGGGAGAGCGAGGAGATTCTGGCGCACCGGGAAGCGCGCTGGCCTATGGGTACGTCAAAGCAAACGGGGACCTCGACCGTTCCCGGTCCGAACAGCGGACAATTGCGGTCACCGTCAGCACCGAATCATCCTTTTGTCCGAACTTCGAAGAGGACATCTTCTTCCATGTGGCCGGCCCGAATGGTGTAGACATGGATGGGCAGTTGGCCTTTATCGTCGCTTGATTCACCGGCCCGTGAGCCGTTTGATCAGCTTTACCGCCTTGACCTGAGTGTTGGGGTCGCCGCCGGTCGGGGTGAATTTGACTTTCACTTTCAACTTGACCTTCCCCGTGTGGTCGAGTGTGCGCTTGCGCTTCCCCTTGGCCTTGACGAGGAGGTTCACGCTGCCCGCGCCCGATATGAGCCGGGCTGCCAGTGGGCGGCCGGTTTTGTCGGAGGGCTGGGCGACGACCCCCTTGCCGGAGAGCGACAGCGTTCCCGCGCCGGGCAAGCTCACCGCCAGCTTGGCGGTGCCCCTCTTCTTGTTTCGTTTCAGTTTGCCGAAGGCGAAACGGTTCGACGGTTTGGGGCAGGCGACGGTCGGTGCGATCTCGTAAGCGCCGATGTCCGGCACTGGAGGGCCGCCGATGCAGGGCGGCTGGGATCGCGGATTGCCGTCCAGATCGGTGCCGCCGATCAGCGGGTCCGAGACACCGGCGTCGATCGTCGGCGAGCCGGCGAGCTGATGGAAGTCTCCAGCCGCGGCGTTCACGAACAGCGGCTCCGCTGTCTGGTTGCCGTTGGTGCCCGGTTGGGTGTAGGAGAAGTTCGTGCCGGCGCTGAGGCTGGTGTCCACCGTCGAGTAATTCGAGTGAGTCAGCGCGATCGTGGCGGAGGCCATCACGTTCACGTCGATGTTGAGGTCCTCCTGGCCCGGCTCGAGGCCCTGTGCGATCACGTTGGCGGCGTCAACCGTGAGGTTGGCGCCACAGCAGGCCCCGGCCAGCATCGGGGCGGCGGTGACGTTCCTCAGCACCGCGTTGTGGCTCCCCGGTTCAGCTGCAAACACGATCAGCCCGAGCCCGCCCCAGCAGACGCTGTCGCGGACAGTGCCCTGTTCTATCTGACACGGACCGGCGATTTCACCGCTGCTGATGTAGGCCCGTTCGATCGTGCCCGCTTCCATGATCACCGTATAGGCCATGGCCGGTCCCTGCATATGGATCCGCATGTCGTGCAGAACGGCTCCAGCATTGTCGATCCGAAGAGCTTTTTCGGATAGCTCAACGGCGGGGACGGGTCCACCAGGCTGGCCGCCGACGTTCACCGAACGGTCGAGGAAGACTTCACCGCCCACGGTGTAACTGCCCGGGGTGACGATGACCTGGTCGGCGTCAACAGCATTGTTGACCGCCGTGAGGAGGCTGCACGGAACGGGATTGCAGGGCTCGGGGCCAGCCCCTCCAGGGGCGGCGTAGCGGATGGCGCCCGCGGCGCCCGAAGGCGCGGAGAGCATCAAGGCCGCAATGCTCAGGGCACAGAGAAGAACCCGCCTAGGAGTACTCGACATCGCCACTCCCCGTAGTCAACGGCCACCGTAGCACGGGCGTTACGGGGCAGACAGGCCTCCCCCGGTAGTAACCGTGATAGCCATTTGTTCCGACAGGTGGAACAAATGGCGATCACACCCCACCTAAATCACGCCTCGCGGTGCTCCCGCTTGGCAGGGACGGTGGCCGGGCTTCTCCGCGGAGTCGCGACGGCCGCGGCCAGCCCCAGCGCGCCGAGGCCGAGGTGGAGAAGGTCGTCGCCGAGGTTGGCGGGAAGGAAGCCGAGGATCTCCTCGCCGCCGCCGATCACGAAGCCCCAGACGGCGAGGACGATCAGGAGGAAGCCGAGCCAGAGGGCGTAGGAGCGGGCGGCGAAGCCGGCGACGAAGAGGCCGATCGCGCCGAGGGCGATGTGGATGACGTTGAGCCAGCCGTTGACGGCGAAGACGCCGAGCGCGTCCTCGACCTCGCCTGGGCTGCCGAACGAGGCGCTGTAGAAGAAGCCGAGGATGCCGAGGATCACCAGCAGGGCGCCGATCAGCGACGCGTAGAGCCGGGCCGGGCTCGGGGCCTCCATTCTCTCCTCGTTCGCCGGGGCCAAGTGGCCGCGATTGTAGGCTCAGCAGCCCGATGCCAACCTGCTACCGGCACCCAAACCGCGAGACCGCCGTCTCCTGCTCCTCCTGCGGGCGGCCGATCTGCCCCGAGTGCATGACGCCGACCCCGGTCGGGATGCGCTGCCCCGAGTGCGCCACCCAGCGGACCGAGGTGCGGCGGGGCCCCGCCGCCTACCAGGCGAGCGGCTACCGCGCGACCTTCGTCCTGATCGCCCTCAACGTCGCCGCCTACCTGGCCGAGATCGCCAGCGGCTCGGGCGGCCTCAGCGGTACCAGCGGCTCGATCATCAGCGACTTCGGCCTGCGCGGCGTCTCCGTCGCTGACGGGGAGTGGTACCGGCTGCTGACCGGCGGCTTCCTCCACGCCGGCCTCCTGCACCTCGGCTTCAACATGTTCGCCCTCTACATCCTCGGCCGCCTGCTGGAGCCGGCGATCGGCACGCCGCGCTTCGTCGCCCTCTACTTCGCCTCGCTCTTCGCCGGCGCCTTCGGGGCGCTGGCGCTGACCGACCCGGCGGCGCTCACGGTCGGCGCCTCGGGGGCCGTCTTCGGCCTCTTCGGAGCCGCCTTCGTGATCGCCCGCGGGCGCGGTCTCGACGCCCTCGCCTCCGAGCTCGGCCTGATCCTGCTGATCAACCTGGCGCTGACCTTCGGGATCAGCGGGATCAGCATCGGCGGCCACCTCGGCGGCCTCGCCGGCGGCCTGATCTGCGCAATGTTCATCGTCGCCGGCGAGAGGGGCAACCTCGGTCCCCGCCCGCTCCTCGCAGAAGTCGGGGGGATGGCGGCGATCGGCTTCTTCTCGATCGCCGCCGCGATCACGATCGCCTGACCCAGTCCGGCCCCCGCCCCGCGTTTTCCATCCATCACATGGAAAACGCGTGATCGTCCAGGCGACTGGACCGACTCGCAATCGGCGGCTACCCTGGCCTGGATGAGGTTCCCCGTTGGGTGCCGGCTGCTATTGCCCGCGGCTCTCCTTCTGGTCGTGCTGACGGCCCTTGCTCCCGCCGCCGCCGCGAAGGGCAAGAAAGTCACCTGCAAGGGCGCCAAGGTGCCGGTCACGATCGGGAAGAAAACGACCTGCCAGCCGATGGCCAAGGTCCTGCCGAAACCGCGAGCAATCGATCTCAGGCTCGCCCACCTGGAGGAGGCCATGAAATTCGACCCCGCGAAGGCCGTGCGGGGTAAGAAGCGCAAGCGCGCCCGTACCCTTCAGAGCGGCTTCGGCGCCGCCGGGAAGCGAGCTCAGAAGAAGATCCTGCGGTTGCTGCCCGCGGCATTGAAATTGATCGACCGCAAAGCCGGCGGCGCCCGCTCCTCCGGCCGCCTGTTCGGCCCCGCGCTCGCCTCTGCCGGCTGCCAGCCGGAAGAGCCCAGCCCGGTCGGCCACACAGGTGGGGCCTCAATCGGGTCCTTCGGCGACAACGGCGGATACATCGACGCCCCGGTGGGAGGCGGCATCCGGGTACGAGTCACCTTCGTCTCCTGTGGCGGCGTCAACAACTATCGCGTCCCCGAGTGCCCGACGGCGAACGGCAGCGTCGACGCCAAAGGCACCGGGGAGTTCCGGGCGACGATCGAAGTCTTCGACGGAGGCCAGTTCGTCTCGCGCAACAGCAGCGTTTTCGAAGACAAAGCGAAAGTGCATGGGGAGGTAGGCGCCGACGCCAAGCTCAAGTTCATCGAGGTCGAGCACACCGAGGAAGTCTTCATCGTCGCCAGCGGGGGCATCGTCATCAGAGGTGGTGTGACGCGCAAGGTGCGGATCGACATGCCCGGCGGTCGCTTCAACCCCGCTGGCGCCAGTGTCCGATTCTTTGGAGACCCGATCGCCCCCGACTCGGGCGCAAAAGCCTTCGCCTCCACCGCCGAGGCGGCGATCAGGAGCTACCGGACTGCCGAGGCCCGCTGGAGCACCTTCAACCCCAGCGGCGGTTACTGCGCTGAGCCGGTGTTCGCACCGGACAGCAACACGCTGAAACTTCGTAAAGGAAACAGCAAACAGCTGAGCATTTACGCCAAGGCGCGGGCCGACGGAGGCAGGGCAACCGAGGCGAGATGGACGCTGCTGAATCAGGAGAACGCCGCGTTCTTACCAACCTCCTCTCAGGATGCTGCGCCCACCATCTCCTACACGGTCACCAACGCCCCCGAGGGTGGGTTCGTCAAAGTGAAAGTCAAATTCACCTCTACCGCGGGCGTCGGCGAAAAGACCTGGACGCAGCCGACCGAGAAAGGCCTGACGATCAACAAAATCGCCGGGACCTTCAGCCAGAAATCGGTGCTGCACGTGATGCAGGGCGACTCGGTGGCCGAGATCTCGGGCAACGTCACGTTCGAACGCTTCACTCCGGCTATCTTCGGCGGGGCCAGCGGCCTTTACAAATTCAAAGAAGGTTTCGTCTCGGTCACGTTCTCGGGAAACGGCGCGATGACGGACAGCGCCCCCCTCTGCTCGCAGAAAGGCAGTCTTCAGCTCGCCTTCTCCGAGCCGGGATCAAGCTTCTTTGCACTGGGGACGGGACCGGAACAGCTCGAACCGTATGAATACTCGTTCTCGCTCGCCTCGGACAACGACCCAGAACCAGCGAAGGTGAAAATCGATATCTACAACTGCGACGAGGTCGCGAAAGAACAGGAAGACGACGACCCCGAATATCCAGTCTTCCTCGGGATGTCCCAGGGTGGGAACTCGGCGGATGGACTTACCTATTCAGGCTCGGATTCAAACCTGGTGTCCGGCTCCGGCGTGATCGAAAACTGGTCCTTCCAGGGCACCGAATAGGTGCGCGCCCTCGCAATCGTCCAGCAGGCCGACGCGGGCCCGGGCGTCTTCGCCGAGGCGGTCGCGGCTCGCGGCGATCAGCTCGACGAGTGGCTGATCGCCGACGGCGAGCCGCCGCCCGACCCGCTCAGTTACGAGGCGGTGATGGTCTTCGGCGGCGCGATGAACGTCGACCAGGAGGGGGAGCACCCGTGGCTGGGGACCCAGAAGGAGCTGCTGCGGGAGCTGCTCGCGGCCGAGGTGCCGCTGCTCGGGGTCTGCCTCGGGGCCCAGCTGCTGGCCGAGGCGGCGGGGGAGGAGCCGCGACGGGCGCCCCGGCCGGAGATCGGCTGGCACCCGGTCGAGCTGACCGAGACCGGTGAAGCGGATCCGCTGATCGGCTCGCTCCCCCGCGGCTTCACCGGCTTCCAGTGGCACAGCTACGAGTTCGGGCTGGCCGACGACGCCGAACCTCTGGCGCGGAGCGAGGTCTGCGCGCAGGCGGCGCGGTTCGGCCCCGCCGCCTGGGCGATCCAGTTCCACGCTGAGGTCAGCGAAGCCGACGCCCTCAGCTGGATCGCCGACTACCGCTCCGACCCCGACGCGGTCGCGATCGGGGTCGAGCCCGAGGCCCTCGCCGCCGAGACCCGCGTCGCGATTGGTCCCTGGAACGAGTTGGGACGCGACCTCTGCACCCGCTTCCTCGATCTCGCGGGGCGGCCCGGGCGTGAGCGCTACTCCGGGGTGACGTAGGCGCCGGAGATGCCGCCGTCGACCATCACGGTCGAGGCGGTGACGAACGAGGACTCCTCGCTGGCGAGGAAGAGGGCGGTCGCGGCGACCTCATTCGCCTCGCCGAAGCGGCCCATCGGGACGTGGACCAGCCGCCGCTCCGCCTTCTTCGGGTCGGAGGCGAAGAGCTCCTCCAGCAGCGGCGTGTTGACCGGGCCCGGGCAGAGCGCGTTGACCCGCACCCCGCGGCGGGCGAACTCGACCCCGAGCTCGCGCGAGAGCGAGAGCACGCCGCCCTTGGAGGCGGTGTAGGAGACCTGCGAGACGGCGGCGCCCATCATCGCGACGAACGAGGCGACGTTGACGACCGAGCCGCCGCCCGCCTCGAGCAGGTGCGGGATCCCGTGCTTGCAGCAGAGGAAGACGCCGCGCAGGTTGACGTCCTGGACTCGCTGCCAGGCCTCAAGCGAGGTGTCGAGCACCGACTCGTCGTCGGTCGGGTTGATGCCGGCGTTGTTCATCAGGACGTCGATCCGGCCCATCTCCGTCGCGACCCGGGCGTAGGCGTCGCGGACCTGCTCCTCGTTGGCGACGTCGGCGACGATCGTCAGCTCGCCCTCGCTCTTCGGGTCGAGGTCGATGCCGACGACGCGGGCGCCCTCGGCCGCGAACATCCGCGCCGACTCGGCGCCGATGCCACTGGCGGCGCCGGTGATCACACAGACCCTGTCCTGCAGACGTCCAGCCATCAGCCCTCCTCGGTTGCGTAGAAGACGTTCTTGACCTCGGTGTAGGCCTCAAGCGCGTCGGGGCCGAGCTCGCGCCCGACCCCGGACTGCTTGAAGCCGCCGAACGGAGTCGAGACGCGGACCGAGGTATTGGAGTTGATCGAGATCACGCCGGTCTCGATCTCCCGCGCGACCCGCAGCGCCCGCGCCCCGTCGCCGGTCCAGATCGAGCCCGAGAGGCCGTAGATCGTGTCGTTGGCGAGCTCCACCGCCTCGGCCTCCTCCTCGAACGGGATCACGCAGGCGACCGGGCCGAAGATCTCCTCTCGGGCCGCCCGGTCGTCATTGTCGACCGGCGCCAGCACCGTCGGCGGGTACCAGTAGCCGGGCCCATCCGGCACCGAGCCGCGGATCGCGACCGGCGCGTCGTCCGGCACGTAGGCGGCGACCTGCTCGCGCTGGCCGGCCGAGACCAGCGGCCCCATCTGGGTCTCCTCGGAGAGCGGGTCGCCGACCCGCAGCGCCTCGACCTCGCCGCGCAGCGCCGCCATGAACTCGTCCATTGCCGCGCGCTCGACCAGGATCCGCGAGCGCGCGCAGCAGTCCTGGCCGGCGTTGCCGAAGACCGCGCCCGGCGCCGCCGCCGCGGCGGCCCCCAGGTCGGCGTCGGCGAAGACGACGTTCGCCGACTTGCCGCCCAGCTCCAGCGTCACCCGCTTGATCGTCGCCGCGGCGGCGGCGGCGATCCCTCGCCCGACCTCGGTCGAGCCGGTGAAGGCGATCTTGGCGACGTCGGGGTGCTCGACCAGGCGGGTGCCGCAGACGCTGCCGGGGCCGGCGACGACGTTGAGGACCCCCTCGGGCAGGCCCGCCTCGAGCGCGATCCGCTCCAGCTCGAGCGCGCTCAGCGGCGTCAGCTCGGCCGGCTTCAACACCACCGTATTGCCCGCCGCCAGCGCCGGCGCCATCTTCCAGGAGGCGATCGTCAGCGGGAAGTTCCAGGGCACGATCAGGCCGACCACGCCGAGCGGCTCGCGGAAGGTCATGTCGACGCCGCCGCTGACCGGGATCGTCTGCCCGAGCAGGCGCTCGGGCGCCCCCGCGTAGTAGCGGAAGGTCTCGGCGACCATCCCGATCTCGCCACGGGCGTCGGCGATCGGCTTGCCGACGTTGCGGGCCTCGATCCTCGCCAATTCCTCGCGGCGCTCGGCGATGGCGTCGGCGAGGCCGTGCAGGAGCGCCGCCCGGTCGGCGGGCGCGACCGCGCGCCAGGCCGGGAAGGCGGCCTTCGCCCGCGCCACCGCGGCATCGGTCTCCTCGACCCCGGCGCGCGGCAACTCGGCCATCTCCTGCTCCGTCGCCGGTTCTATCACGCTGATCGTGCTCACGAAAACACCTGTTCACGCTTCGCTCGCGGCGCGAAGAACCAGATATGCACGCTTGCTCGCTCCGCGTTCACGGGTGCACCTCCGCCCTGGCGGCGGCGACCAGCGCCCCGATCACCCGGTCGTCGACGTCCTCCTCGGGGTGCCAGATCACCCCGAGGGCGAAGCGGCGTCCCGGCACCTCGATCGCCTCGATCAGCTCGTCCTCGAGCGACTGGCCGCTGATGCGGAGTCCCTCGCCGAGCCGCTCGACCCCCTGGTGGTGGTGGGACTTGACCCCGATCTGCTCCGCCCCGGCCGCGGCGGCGGCGAGGCTGCCGGGGAAGAGCGTCACCTGGTGATCGCCGAAGTCGCCGGGGACCTCTCGGTGGCGCTCGTGCCCGAGGAGCTCGGGCAGGTGCTGGCAGAGGGTGCCGCCGAGGGCGACGTTGAGGATCTGCATTCCCCGGCAGATGCCCAGCAGCGGCAGATCGCGGTCCAGGGCGCGGCGGGCGAGCGCCACCTCAAAGCTGTCTCGATCGGGCCAGGTGCCGCCCGTCTCGGGGTGGGGCTCGGCCCCGTAGCTGGCCGCGTCGACGTCGGAGCCCCCCGCCAGGATCAGGGCGTCGAGGCGGTCGAGCAGCCGATCGGGCTCTGCCTCGGCGGCCGCGTCGGGCGGCAGCAGGAGCGCGATCCCGCCCGCCCGCTGCACCGCGGTCGCGTAGGTGCGCGGCGCCATCGCCACCGTCTCCTCCCAGACCCCCCAGCGAGCGCGCTCCAGCGCCGCGCTGATCCCGACCGCCGGCGCGGCCGCCATCAGAGCCTCTCGAAGCCCCGGTAGCGCTCCCAGTCGGTGACCGCGGACTCGAAGGCGTCGATCTCGACCTGCGCCCGGTTCAGGTAGTGGTCGACGACGTCGGCGCCGAAGGCGTCGCGGACCACCTCGCTGGAGGCGAAGGCATCGCGGGCGTCGTAGATGTTGTGCGGGACGCGCGGCTTGTCGGACTCATACGCGTTGCCCTCGAAGACCGGCTCCAGCGCGAGCTCGTTCTCGATCCCGTGCAGTCCGGCGGCGATCATCGCGCTCAGCGCCAGGTAGGGGTTGACGTCGGCCCCGGGGAGCCGGTTCTCAACCCGCAGCCCCTCGCCGTGGCCGACGACCCGCAGCGAGCAGGTGCGGTTGTCGCGGCCCCAGGCGATCGCGGTCGGCGCGAAGGAGCTGGGGGTGAAGCGCTTGTAGGAGTTGACGTGGGGCGCGTAGAGCAGGGTCAGCTCGCGCATGCAGGCGATCTGGCCGGCGATGAAGCGATCGAACAGCTCCTGGTCGGCGCCGAAGGCGTTGGAGCCGTCCTCGGCGGCGAGCGAGCAGTGGATGTGGCACGAGTTGCCCTCACGCTCGTTGAACTTCGCCATGAAGGTGATTGACTGGCCCTCCTGGGCGGCGATCTCCTTGGCGCCGTTCTTGTAGATCGCGTGGTTGTCCGCGGTCCGCAGCGCCCCGTCGTAGCGGAAGTTGATCTCGTGCTGGCCGAGGTTGCACTCGCCCTTGGAGTTTTCGACCTCGAGCCCCGCGGCCGCCATCTCATTGCGGATGCGGCGGATCAGCGGCTCGACCCGGGCGCTGCCCAGCAGCGAGTAGTCGATGTTGTAGAGGTTGGCCGGCTCGAGGTCGCGGAAGCCCTTCTTCCAGGCCTCCTCGTAGGTGTCGCGGAAGACCATGAACTCGAGCTCGGTGCTTGCGTTGGCGCTGAAGCCCCGCTCCTGCAACCGCGCCAGCTGACCGCGCAGGATCTGGCGCGGCGAGGCGAGGACGTCGCGCCCGTCCTCCCATTGCAGGTCGGCCATCAGCATCACCGTGCCCGGGTGCCAGGGCACCGGGCAGAGCGTGTCGAGGTCGGGCTTCATCTCGAAGTCGCCGTAGCCGGCCTCCCAGGAGGACATCGCGTAGCCGCCGACCGTTTCCATGTCGACGTCGACCGCGAGCAGGTAGTTGCAGCCCTCGGCGCCGTGCTCGAGGGTGTCGTTGAGGAAGTGCGTCGCGGTCAGCCGCTTGCCCTGCAGCCGCCCCTCCATGTCGGCGATCGCAAGCAGCACGGTGTCCACCATGCCGTCCGCGACCGCCTTCTTCAGCTCATCGACAGTCACACCCGCAGCTAAGCACCTACGAGGCCGGTGGGTCGCCCGAAGTTGGCGACTCCGATGATTTCTCACCCTCCTCGGACCAATCGTGCGGGTGCTCCCAGCCCTCGAGGCGAGTGTGGCCGTAGCCTTCCGTCTCGGGATGGCCTTTCTCGCCCTTGGTCATCGCGAATTCCTCCTCGGGGGAGAGGACGAGTTTGTTGCGGCCGGAGATTGCGAAGTAGGCCATCGCCACCAGATAGACAGCCAGGACTCCGTACACGCCAGGCCGGTATTCGTCGTTCCAGAGGATCGCGCCCAGCGAGGCGAGGGCGATCACCCCGGCGATGACCGCGCCCGGCACCCCGACCGGGCTCCGGAAGGGGCGGTCGACGTCAGGCATGTCGCGCCGCAGCAGGATGAACGAGAGGCACTGCATGAAGTAGGAGATCACTGCGCCGAACACCGCCATGTAGAGCAGCGAGGCCCCGAGTTGGGTTCCTGTGTTCTTCCAGATGATGTAGGCGGCGATCCAGCCCAGCACCGCGCCCAGCACCAGCGCGACGTGCGGCGTTTCGCGCTTGCCGTGGGTGACCGAGAGCGGGTGGGGGTAGTAGCCGGCCCGCGAGAGGGAGAAGATGTTGCGCCCGTAGGCGTAGATGATCGTGTGGAAGCTGGCAACCAGGCCGGCAACCGCGACCAGGCCGAGGATCGAAGCCGAGGTTCCGGAGCCGAAGATCGTCTTCAGCCCTTCAAGCAGCGGCTCTTCGTTTTCGCTCAGCGGCCCGGCGCCGGGCTCGATGCTCGAGTTGAGGAAGAGGATGAGGAAGCCGGTGACGACCAGCGTCCGCAGACCCCACATCGTCCCCTGCGGGATGTCCTTTTTGGGGTCCGCGGACTCCTCCGCGGCTAACGGTAACTCCTCGATCGCCAGGTAGAACCAGATCGCGAACGGGAACGCGTAGAAGATCCCGGGCACGCCGTCGATGAACCAGTTGCCGCCGTTGGAGTCGATCGCCCATCGCTGGAAATCAACGTTCGGTATCGCGCCGATGAAGAAGACGACGAGGATCGCCAGCGAGGCGATGCAGATCCCGACCGTGAAGCGGAAGCTGGCCTCGACGCCGATGTAGTTGAGGCCGACGAAGATGACGTAGAAGATCAGCCACCACCACGGCAGCGTCAGGGTGAACGAGAAGAGGTCGTCGGTGATCGAGTTCATGTAGTTGCTGATCCCGACCACGATCACCGCCGGGGTGACCACGTACTCGATCGTCTCGGCGACGCCGGTGGCGAAGCCGCCCCACGGCCCCATCGCCGAGCGGGCGAAGGAGTAGGCGCCGCCGGTGTGGGGCAGCGCCGGCGACATCTCGGCGATCGAGTAGCAGAGCCCGAAGTACATGACCGTGATCACGACCGTCGCGACCAGCAGCCCGCCGAAGCCGTAGGCGAGCCCGAACTGCCAGCCGAAGAAGTCGCCCGAGATGACCGCCGCGACGCCCAGCGCCCATAGCGACCAGGCACCCGCGTGACGGCGCAATTTGCGTTTGACGAAGTAGTCGTCGTCCGTTTCGCGGTAGGTGATCGCGCCTACTTTGCGTCGTGGCTCGGCCATTCCCAGGTTCCTCCTTGTCAGCACTTCGCGAGCGAAATGGTCTGCTGGGCGAACCTATCTGCGCGGATCTCGTGCTGTCAAGCACATTCTCTGCCCAAACTCGGGGGGAAACGCGCGTGAGCCGCGATTGCTCAGCTGCCCGCGGCCGCCGGACGCGGCAGCGGCAGCAGGCCGGCGATGATGTGCTCGGTGCCCTCGATGTGCTCGCGCAGGAGCCGCACCGCGCCGCCGGCGTCGCCGCTTTGCAGCAGCATCACCAGCTGCCGGTGCTGGTCGTTGGAGCGGGTGAGGACCTCGGTCGGATGGGCGATCAGGGCGATCAGGTCGCTCATCTGACCCTGGACCTCGGTCATCGCTGTGACCAGGCGCGGCGACCCGGCCGCCTCGGCGAGGCTGATGTGGAAGCGGATGTCGAACCGGCGGTACTCCTCGAAGTCCTCGGCCTTCGCCATCCCGGCGGTCAGCTCCTCGAGGCGGGAGAGCTGCTCGACGTTGGCCCGCTCGGCCGCGAGCAGGGCAGCCCCGGTCTCGATCGCGACCCGGTAGTCGAGCACCGCCCACGCGGCCTCGTCGAGGAGCTCGCCCGGGCCACCGGCGAGCGGCGGCTGCTCGGAGATGAAGGTGCCCCCGGCCCGGCCCCGCCGCGAGGTCAGGTGACCGCTCTGGGTCAGGGTCGTCAGCGCCTGGCGCAGCGTCGAGCGCGAGATCGCCAGTCTCCGCGCCAGCTGGCGCTCCGGCGGAAGCCGGCTGCCGGGGGCGAGGAGGCCGAGGCGGATCGCGGTGCCGAGCCGCTCGACCGTCTCCTCGAAGGTGGTCGGCGGGCGCACCGGCGCGAAAACGGCCTCCTGGGCGGCGCCCTCCTCGGCCACCTTCCTGCTCACTCCTGGGCTCATGTCTCTTCGGTGCGGCCGACCGGCGCCCGCACCTCGGCGAAGCCGACGCTGCCCGGGGCGTCGACCAGGTCGGGATGGAGCATGTGGCCGAGCAGCTCGACCCCGTCGACCAGACGCGGCCCGGGGCGGGAGAAGCTGGCAGCGGCATCGACGGCGAAGACCGAGCGGGCGCCGAGGCCGGCGATCCGCTCCCAGTGCTCGAGCGCCTGGGCGCGGGCCTCCTGCACTCCCCAGCCGCAGGGCATCGCGATCACCACGTCCGGGTTGAGGCCCGAGAGCGCCCCCCAGCTGACTTCCGGCGACTTCAGGCCCGGTGGCCCGGCGATGTCCTCGCCGCCGGCGATCGAGATCATCTCCGGCACCCAGTGGCCGCCGACGAACGGAGGGTCGAGCCACTCCAGCGCGATCACCCGGGGCGCGCTTGCCCCCGAGACCGCGGCGCGGACCGTCGCCAGCCGGCCCTCGAGCTCGGCGCGCAGCTCGTGCGCCTCCGGCTGCTTCTCGGTCGCCTCGCCGAGCCGGATCACGTCTTCCAGCACCTCGGCGAGCGTGCTCGGGTCCTGCTGGAGGACGTGCGGCTTGCTCGGCAGCCGGGTCGCGACCTCGAGCACGTCCTCGTAGGAGACGGCGCAGACGTCGCAGACCGCCTGGGTCACGATCAGGTCCGGCTCCAGCTCCGCCAGCCGCTCCTCGTCCAGCTCATAGAGCGCCCGGCCCTCGTCGACGATCGCCTTCACCGTGGCGTCGATCTCGCCGGGGGCGATGTCGGCGGGCAGGACCGTGCTGGTCAGATGGGGGAGGGAACGTGCCTGCGGCGGGTAGTCGCACTCGTGCGTCACCGCGACGACGCTCTCGCCGAGGCCGAGCGCGAACAGCATCTCGGTGGACGAGGGGACGAGGCTCGCGATCCGCATGCGATTCAATATGCCATTCCTGCGGTTTCCGCGATACCGCTAGCTATATTCCGTACGCCGAATGGCCGAAGACGACCTCCCCCGAAGTACCGGGCCAAATAACCGATGAGCGCTCTGCTGCTCGTCCTCCTGCTCGTCCTGGTGGCGATCAACGGCTTCTTCGTCGCGGCGGAGTTCGCTCTGGTGCGCAGTCGCCGCGGCAAGATCGAACAGCTGGCCGAGGAGGGGGAGGCCGGGGCCGAGGCCGTGATCGAGCAGCTCGACAAGATCGACGAGTCGCTCTCTGCCTGTCAGGTCGGGATTACGATGGCCTCGATCGGGATCGGCTTCCTCGGCGAGCCCTCGCTGGCGGCGCTGCTGGAGCCGGTCTTCGGCGGCCTCTCGCACGGCCTCGCGGTCGCCCTCTCGCTGGCGATCGCCTTCACGCTGGTGACCGCGCTCCACATCAGCGTCGGCGAGCAGGTGCCGAAGATGCTCGCGATCAGCCACGCCGAGCGGACCGCGCGCCGGGTCTCGCGCCCGCTCAACTGGTTCCGGGTCGGGACGGCGCCGGTGACCAAGGCGCTGAGCCGTCTCTCGAACGCGATCGTCCGCCTCTTCGGCGTCGACCCGACCGACATCGAAGTGAGGCACACAGCGGAGGACCTGAAACAGATCATCGACAGCTCCCGCGTCGGCGGCACGCTCGATCCGGGTGAGGCGGGGATGCTGGGAGGGGTCTTCCACCTGCACGAGCAGGAGGCGCGGGCGGTGATGACCCCGATCCCGGCGGTGGTCACGATCGACTCCACCGACACGGTCGAGACGGCGCTGCGGCGCTGTGTCTCCTCGGGCCACACGCGGCTGGTCGTGATCGAGGACGACAACCCGGATCGGGTCAAAGGGATCGTCCACAACAACAGTCTCGCCAGGCTCTACATGAACGACGGCCCCGAGGCCTCGATCGAGTCGGTGGTCCGCGACGCGCTGATCGTCCCCGAGACCCGCCCCCTCGACGACCTCCTCCACGACCTCCAGGTCCAGCGCACCTCGATCTCGGTGGTGGTCGACGAGTACGGCCGCACGGTCGGGATCGTCGCCGTCGAGGACATCCTCGAGGAGGTGGTGGGGGAGATCGAGGACGAGACCGACCCCCGCGCCGCCGCGCTGCGCCGCCTCGCCGGCGGCGAGTGGTTCGTCCGCGGCCACGTCTCGCTCGGCGACCTCGCCGACGTCGGGATCGAGCTGCCCGCCGACCACGAGGCCTACAACTCGATCGGCGGCTACGTCTTCGCCGAGCTCGGGCGGCTGCCGAAGCGCGGCGACACGATCAGCGCCGACGGCTACACGATCCGGGTCGAGTCGGTGCGCGAGAACCGGGTCGAGGCGGTTCGGATCAGCGGCGGCACCGACGCGGGTTCCGTCCGCCCCAGCGCCTAGCTTTCTCCGGCAACCCACGCCCCGCCAAACCTTGGAGGTACCGCATGTGGGTTGTGCGATTGAGCGATAAGCAGCTGGAGGTCCTGAGAGCGCTGCTTCGCTCCGAGGAGCATCTCGGCCCGGCGCTCAAAGGAGCGGTCGAGGCGCTCGACCTGGCCCGCTGGGACGACCTGCCCCAGGCTGAGCTGCCCTGGGAGGAGATCGAGGAGGCCGCCCGGCGCCAGGGCATCTCCCCCGCCGATGTGATCTGGGACCTGGCGGGCAAGAGGTAGGCCGGGGGCGCCCTAAGCGTCGGAGTAGTCGTAGAAGCCTGCGCCCGACTTGCGGCCGAGCTTCTCTTCGCCCACCATCTCGATCAGCAGGCCCGGAGGCTTGTGGTAAGGCTCCTCGGAGTCGGCGTAGAGCGCGTCGCCGATCGCCTCGGCGACGTCGAGCCCGATGAAGTCGAGCAGCGCCAACGGCCCCATCGGGTGGCCGGCGCCGAGCTTCATGCAGGCGTCGACCTCGCCGGCCTCCATCCCGGTGCGCTCCATCAGCCGCACCGCGTCGAAGAGGTAGGGGAAGAGGAGGCGGTTGACGACGAACCCGGCCTGGTCGGGCACCACGACCGCGGTCTTGCCGAGCGCGGCGCACCAGGCGAGCGCCCGCTCGCGGGACTCCTCGCCGACTCCGTCGAGGAAGCAGACCTCGACCAGTTTCATCCGCGGCACCGGATTGAAGACATGCAGCCCGAAGAGGCGGTCCGCGATCCCGCCGGCCTCGGCGATCTCGGCGACGCTGAGCGAGGAGGTGGTGCTCGCCAGGTCGGCCTTGGGACATGCTTCCGCGACCGCGCTCAGCACCTCGCCCTTCGGCTCGACTTCCTCGATCACCGCCTCGACCACCACGTCGCAGTCAGAGAGGTCCTTGGGGTTGGTGGTCACCCGCAGCCGCGAGGGCTCGGCGCCGTCGATCTTGGCGCAGGCGGCGACGACTTTCTCCTCCGCCCGCCAGGCGGATGCCTCGCTGCGGGCCAGCAGGATCGTGTCCGCGGTCGTCGTCGAGACCGCCGCCAGCCCGGTCGCGATCGCGCCGCTGCCGGCGATCCCCGGCGCCTCATATCCCTTGCCCGCGCTCATCTAAGTTGGGTTCCTATCAAAAGTCCCCAGCCGCGCCGTCCCCGGTGGCGCATTGGCACCGGATGTCGAAACCTTTGCGCCACTGCCGAGAGTGTGAGACCCGTCAACTCACTGGCTGACTGACCAATCAGTCGGCTATCGTGGGATGAAGCGAGACCGGACGGACGAACGGAGGCAGCTATGAGCGCGGACGGCAATGGCAGGTTCGGCGGGCGTGAGGTCGTGATCGTCGAGGCGGTGCGGACCCCGATCGGCCGCGGCCACGAGGAGAAGGGCTACTACAAGGACGTCCATCCCTCCAACCTCCTCGCCAAGACCTACTCGGAGCTGATCGAGCGAAGCGGGATCGACCCGGCCGAGACCGGCGACGTGGTCACCGGCTGCGCACAGCAGTTCGGCGAGCAGGGCGTCAACATCGGCCGTAACGCCTGGCTCGAGGCGGGCCTCCCGATCGAGACCCCGGCGACCACGATCGACCGCCAGTGCGGGTCCGCGCAGCAGGCCGTCAACTTCGCCGCGGCGCTGGTCGCGACCGGCGTCCACGACGTCGCGATCGGCTCCGGAGTCGAGCACATGGGCCACATCTCCTTCGCCGACGGCTACCAGGTGATGCAGGAGCACGGCTCGCCGTTCTCACCGGAGCTGCTCGAGCGCTACGACCTGATCCCGCAGGGCCTCTCGGCCGAGATGATCGCCGACAAGTGGGAGGTCCCCCGCTCCGAGCTCGACGAGCTCGGCCTCCGCTCCCAACAGCTGGCCGCGAAGGCGACCGAGGAGGGACACTTCGAGCGCGAGATCGTCCCGTTCAGCGTCAATGGCGACACCTACGTCACCGACCAGGGCCTGCGCGAGACCACCCTCGAGCGGCTCTCGCTGCTGAAACCGGCCTTCAAGGAGGACGGCAAGATCACCGCCGGCAACTCCTCCCAGATCTCCGACGGCGCCGCCGCGGTGCTGCTGATGGCCCGCGAGAAGGCCGACGCCCTCGGCCTCGAGCCACGGGCGCGGATCTTCGACCAGACCACGGTCGGGGTCGACCCGGTGATCATGCTGACCGGCCCGATCCCCGCCACCCGCAAGCTGCTCGAGCGCAACGGGATGACGATCGACGACGTCGACCTGGTCGAGATCAACGAGGCCTTCGCCTCCGTTATCGCTGCCTGGCGCCGCGAGTTGGAGCCCGACATGGACCGGGTCAACGTCAACGGCGGCGCGATCGCGCTCGGCCACCCGCTCGGCTCGACCGGCGCCCGCCTGATCACCACCCTGCTGCACGAGATGGAGCGCTCCGACAAGGAGATGGGCCTGGTGACGATGTGCTGCGGCGGCGGCCTCGGCACCGGCACCCTGATCCAGCGGGTCTGAGGCGCCGGCGCCGATGTCGAGGCTGCTGGGGGATATCGGGACGATCGAGTGGAACCGGCGCACGAAGGGGATCCTCGGCCGCGGCGAGCGGGCGCGGTTCACGGCGGCGATCGTCCTCCGCACCTCGCGGGCGCTGCCGCGGGTGATCTGGTCGCGAAGCGGAGGGCGGAGCTTCGGGCCCGACCCCTCGGAGCTGACCCCGCCCGACACGCCGTTCGCCAAAGAGGTCATCGAGGCCTGCGCCGACCTCGGCCCAATGGTGATCGAGCACAGCTATCGCTCCTACCTCTTCGCCCGCGCGCTGGGCCAGGTCGAGGGGATCGAGTGCGATGAGGAGGCGCTCTTCGCGGCGACGATGTTCCACGACTACGCCTTCCCCACGATCGAGTCGCTGACCGACCGCTGCTTCACGCTCGTTGCCGCAGAAGAGGCCGAGCGCTTCCTCGAGTCCTCGCCGCTATCGGAGTCGCTGCGACACGACGTCCTCGACGCGATCTGCCTCCACATCAACCCGACCGTCCCCCGCGAGCATGGAGCGATCCAGTACCTGGCCCATGACGGGATCATCGTCGACGTGATCGGGATCCGTAACTGGGAGCTGGACCGCGCCGGAATCCGGCGCACGTTCGAGCGCCATCCGCGGCACGGCTTCAACCTCGCCGCCGAGACCCTGCTGAAGCCGCATGGGAAGCGCGTCCCAAACTGCCGCACAGCCGCCCTGTTCGGCGCCGGCTTCGGCCCGGCGCTGAAGCTCAGCCCCTGGTCCCCCCTGGACCGCGAGGAGGGTCGCGAGGAAACAGTGTCAACGCCTGGCCAGCCAGCCAGGTAGTCTCCGAAACCGATGGACCTGAGCCTCTCTCCATCCGAGCAGGAATTCCGCGACGAGGTCCGGACCTGGCTCGAAGAGAACCATCCCGGCCCCGAGCCGGATGGCGGCCTGGAGGAGGTGATGGCGTTCCGCAGCGAGTGGCAGCGCAAGCTCCACGCCGCCGGCTGGGCCGGGATCTCCTGGCCGAAGGAGTTCGGCGGCCGCGGCGCGACCCTGATCGAGCAGGCGATCTTCGTCGGCGAGGCCTCGCGCCAGGAAGCGCCGAGCCCCGCCAACGTGCTCGGCCTCGCGATGGGCGGCCCGGTCGTGATCGCCCACGGCACCGACGAGCAGAAGAAGCGCTACCTGGAGCCGATCCTCACCGCCGAGGAGATCTGGTGCCAGGGCTTCTCCGAGCCCGAGTCGGGCTCCGACCTCGCCTCGCTGAAGACGAAGGCGGTCAAGGACGGCGACGAATGGGTCGTCACCGGGCAGAAGGTCTGGACGACCTTCGCCCAGTACGCGAAGTGGTGCATGCTGGTCGCCCGCACCGACCCCGACGCGCCCAAGCACCAGGGCCTCACCTACTTCCTGATGGACATGGAGCAGGAGGGGGTCCAGGCCAAGCCGCTGGTCCAGATCACCGGCGAGGGCGAGTTCAACGAGGTCTTCATCGAGGAGGCGCGGATCCCCGACGCCAACGTCGTCGGCGGCGTCGGCAACGGCTGGACGGTTGCGATCACGACGTTGATGAACGAGCGCGCGGGACTCGCCTTCGGCGCGATCGCCCAGATCTCCAACAGCCTCAAACGGCTCGCGACGCTGGCCACCGAGACCCGCGTCAACGGCGGCACCGCTGCCGATGACCCGGTCTTCCGCCAGCGCCTTGCCCAGCTCCAGATCGAGGCCGAGACGATGCGGCTCAACGCCTACCGCGGCCTGACCAAGACGATGCAGTCGGGGATCCCCGGCCCCGAGGGCTCGCTCGGCAAGTGGCAGTGGGCCGACATCAACCAGGGGATATCCGAGCTGGCGCTCGACATCGAGGGCGCCTACGCGCCGCTCGCCCGCGGCGCCGAGCACACCGTCGCCAACGGCGCCTGGCAGTACGGGTTCCTGCGCAGCCGCGCCAACTCGATCGAGGGCGGCACCACCGACATCCTCAAAAACATCATCGCTGAGCGCGTCCTCGGCCTGCCGAAGCTGCGCTGACCGATGTATTTCGACCTCAACGACGAGCAGCAGGCGATCAAGTCGACCGCTCGCGATTTCCTCGCCGCCCGCTATAAATCGGAGCGGATCCGCGCGCTGGCCGATAGCGAGCAGGGCTTCGAGCAGTCCGACTGGCAGGAGATGGCCGACCTCGGCTGGCCCGGGCTGGCGCTGCCGGAGGAGTGGGGCGGGCAGGGCCTCGGCATCGTCGACCTTGCGGTCATCTTCGAGGAGATGGGCTACGCGCTGGCGCCCTCGCCGCTGCTCTCGACCACGGTCGCCGGGCTGGCGCTGGCCACGAACGGAACCGATCAGCAGAAGGAGCGCTGGCTGCGGTCGCTGGCGGCTGGCGAGGCCCGCGGCACGGTCGCTCTCTTCGACGCCGGAACCGCGGCGGCGATCGGCGAGTTCGAGATGGAGGCCAGGCCCGATGGCGACGGGGTCGTCCTCGACGGCGAGAAGGTGCTGGTGCTCGACGCGGCCAGCGCCGACTTCCTCCTCGTCGCCACCGCCGACGGCCGCCGCCACCTGGTCGAGCGGAGGGCGGAGGGCGTCACGGTCAACCCCGAAGCTTCGATCGACCTGACCAGGCGCCTGTACTCGGTCCGCTTCGACGGGGTGCGGGTCGGCGCCGAGGCGACCCTGAACGGCGAGCAGCCCGACTTCCTGCCGGTTCTGTGGCGCGCCTGCGTAGCGATCTCGGCCGAGTCGACCGGGATCGCCCAGCGGACCCTGGAGATGGCCGTCGAGTACGCCAAGGACCGCCAGCAGTTCGGGCGCCCGATCGGCTCCTACCAGGCGGTCTCCCACCGCTGCGCGGGGATGCTGCTGGAAACCGAGAACTCGCGCTCGGCCTTCTACGGCGCCGCCTGGGCGGCCGACTCCGAGCCCGAGTCGCTGCCGCTCGCGGCCTCGATGGCGAAGGCCTATGCCTCCGAAGCCGGCTGGCGCGTTCCCGACGCCTCGATCCAGGTCCACGGCGGAATCGGCTTCACCTGGGAGCACGACCTCCACTTCTTCCTCAAGCGCGGCAAGGCCAACGCGGCCACCTTCGGCGACGCCAAGTGGCACCGCGAGCGGGTCGCGGAGCTGGTCCTCGCCGCCGCGAGCGAGCCCGTCCCGGCCTGATCGCTTGACGGCACTCGACCGCATCTCGGTCGCGGCGATCGGCACCACGGTCGCCGACCTCGAGGCCGAGGCGAAGCGGGCCGAGGCGGCCGGGGTCGAGTGCGTCTGGGCGCCGGAGCTGTTCCGCTCCGCGGTCACCCAGGCCTCCTACCTGGCGGGCAGGACCGAGACGATCGGCATCGCGACCGGGATCATCTGGGCCTTCACCCGCAGCCCGTTCATCCTCGCCGTCAGCGCCCTCGACATCGACGAGATGTCCGGCGGGCGATTCCGGCTCGGCCTCGGCTCCGGCGTCAAACGGCTGAACGAAACCTGGCACAACGCCGAGTACGGCAAGCCGGCGCCCCACCTGCGCGAGGCGATCGAGGCGACGCGGCTGATCATGCAGCAGGCCGGCAAGGGCGAGCCGATCCGCTATGAGGGCAGCTACTACGACATCGACATCAAGGGCTGGATCCGGCCCCATCCCGCCGCGCGCGAGTCGGTGCCGATCTACACCGCGGGGGTGCAGGGCGGCATGTGCCGGATGGCCGGCGACGTCGCCGACGGCCTGATCGGCCACCCGATCCAGAGCCTGCGCTGGATCGACGAGGTCGTCGTCTCCTCCTTCGAGGAGGGGCTGAAGCGCTCCGGCCGCGACCGCGGGGACTTCGACTACCTGCCGACCGTCTGCTGCGCGATCGACGACGACGAGGCGAAGGCGATCGAGATGGCCCGCCGCACGATCTCCTTCTACGCGACGGTGAGGACCTACATGCCGCTCTGGGAGCTGCACGGGTTCGCCGACAACGCGGTCGAGGCGGGCGAGGCCTTCCGCCGTGGCGATCTCGCCGCGGTCCCGGCGGCGATCAGCGACGAGATGGTCGACACCTACTGCGCCGCCGGCCCGCTCGACAAGGTCCGGGCCCGGGTCGAGGCGACCGCCGAGCGCGCCGACGGCCTCTTCCTGACGCCGCCGACGTACTTCATCTCACCGCAGGAGCTGAGCGAGTACCAGGACCGCCTCATCGACGCCTTCGGCCCAGGGCCGTGAGCGCGGAGCGAGCAAGCAAGCATCTCTGGCTCTATGCGCCGCGAGCGAAGCGCGAGAATTTGCCGTGAGCGGGGCGGGGGAGACCCGCGAGGTAGAGGTGCTGCTCCGGGTGCGGCAGATACCGGCCGGGTTCGTCCGCACCTACGGCGACGTCTCCCCGGGCTCGCCGCGCTACGCCGGCGCGGTGCTGTTCGAGTGCGACGAGCCCGACCTCCCCTGGTGGCGGGTCGTGCGCGCCGACGGGACGCTGGCCAAGGGCGCGCGCCAGCGGCGGCTGCTGGTCGCCGAGGGCGTCCCGTTCCTGGGCGAGCGGGTGAACATGGGGGCGGCCAGGATTCCGCCCTAGTGGCGCGTACGTTTCGCTATCCGGAACAAAGGCGCCACCTACGGCCAGAGCTTCTCGCGGGAACCGTCATCGGGGACGGCGACGCATAACTCGGGCGCCGGCCCCAGCACCAGCTGCCGGCGCCAGATCGTCGTCTCGGGGAGGTCGGCGAGGAAGGTCTTGGTCGGCACCAGCCGCGGCTTGTCGTACCACTCAGCTCCCTCAGGAATCTCCGCCGGGCCCCGCACAAGCGAGTAGATGCCGCCCCAGCCGGCGGACGAGTCCGCGGCGGCGCGGTCGTGAGCCGGCCGCCTGGCCCCGTCGACGGCGGCGACGTTCAGCTCGCCCAACCCGTTCCAGTCCTCGACCAGGTACCAGTCCTCATAGCCCGGGCCGGGATCGAACGGCAGCTCGCCGAGCCGAAAGCAGGCCGATCGCGTCCCGAGCGCTGAGTGGAAGGCACGCTGCGCCTCCTCGTATCCGGCCGCGTCGACGTTCGACCCGGGGCGGTGCCAGAAGAGGTAGGCGAGCATCGGGCGACGATACCTGCCCCTGGTTCGCCTCCCGTCGCCATTGGTCCTCTTATGGTGAAGTGCTCACCGGCTATTCGGATGACGAATTCACGTTCGCCGGGTCCACGGGGCGCCGGAAGGGGAAGGCGAAGTGACCTGGTCCTTCACCGGCACCCCCCAGGGCTCCGGGTGCCTGCCGCTACTCCTCGCGCGGGGTGATGCGGAAGATCGAGACGACCTCGGCCTGGTGGGCCTCGGGGTGGACCACGTAGGCGCTGGGGCCGCCGCCGAACCAGCCGGCGCTCTCGTTGTCGCCGACGAAGACGCCGGGGTGGTGCTTCCCGTCGCCGTCCTCGACCCAGACCTTGTCGCCCTCCCTGAAGCCGTGCGGCGCCTCGCTCACAGCATCGCCTCGTGCTTCGCTCGCTGCGCGAAGAACCAGATTGCGCTCATTTGGCTCGCTCCGCGTTCATCGGGCAAGCCTAGCCGCAACGGGAGGGCGGGCTCAGCCCCTCCGCTCGCGGGTCGAGGGAGGGGCCGGGCCGGGTGCCCGTCCCTAAGGGCAGACCACGATCAGATGGAAATCGGCGTCGGCGTTGGCGCCTTTGTCGTCTTTGGTGCGGACTTCGATCGCGTTGGCGTTCGCGGGGGACGTGTTCGTCTGCGCGTAGCCGGCGTTCGGCACGGTGGTGCCGGCATTGTTCCGGCCGGCGATGTTCGCGCAGCCGCTGATGTTCTGCGGGAAGGCGACCACGACGGCGCCGCCACCCTCGGCGGCGGTGATCCCCGAGTCGCTGGCGCGGGCCAGCGCCGCGTTCCCCACCCCGGTCGGGTTATTGACCACGGCCCAGTAGGTGTGCGAGGCCCGCTTCGCGGACGGCACCACGCCGAGCTTGTTGGTGTTGATCTGGAAGCCGGTCAGGGTCTTCTGCTTCAGCTTGCCACCCCCGATCGTCTGCTTCTTGATCGCCCCGCCGTTGATCGTCTGCGCGGCGTAGGCGGTGCCGGCCAGGGCGACCACCAGCGCCGTGATCGCGACGACCATCGCCGGCGACGGACGTTTCCTCATCAGCGTCCTCATGGGCTCCTCTCCTTCTCGAACGCGGGCGTGCTGCACCTCCACCCCCATATGGGTGGATAACCTGCGCCACGTCTCGCGTAGTTGAAATTAGGTAACAAGTTCGACGCCTCGAAGTCGCGGTCCTGCCTGATTGCGCCACTCGACTTGCGTTACGCCCAATCGGGCTAACGATCGAATCGTGCGAATCAGGCTCTGCATCGCGATCGCTGCGATGAGCCTCTTGATCGTGCCCGCTTCGGCCAAGGCCTACATCTTCTGGTCGAGCCCGAACGGGAACGACAGCAAAATCGGCCGTGCGGGCCTCGACGGCAGCGGTGTCAACAACGACCTCGTCACCGGGATCCGCACCGGCGTCGGCGTAGCCACCGACGGCGCCTACGTCTACTGGGGCGAGTCGGGCAACGGTGTTTTGAGCTTCGCTCAGATCGGCCGGGCAACGATCGACGGCGGCGAGCCCAACCACGAATTCCAGTGGGGGGCCACCTATTGCGGCATCTTCGGCGTCCGGGTCTTGGGGCCGGACCTTTACTGGCTGAAGAACGACTGCAGCCCAGGCGGCTCCAGGATCAACAAAGCCGCGAAGATAGGTGGCCAGGGGCCGGGCCAGTACACGGAGCCCGGCGCCGGCAAATACGTCTGCGGCTTCGCCGTCGACGCCAACTACGTCTACTGGGCCGAAGGCCACTACATCGCCCGGGCGCCCAACGTCTCACCTCCGAAAGTAGGGGAAAAAACCTGGCTCGACATCGGCGTGAACTACGCGGCCTGCGGGATCGCTGTCAACAGCACCCACGTCTACTGGACCAACAGGCTGCCGGAATCGGAACCGGGCTCCTTCCGCGGCGACTCGATCGGTCGCGCCTCGATCGACGGCAACCCGACCAGCGTCGAAAAAGAACTCATCGTCGGCACCAGCTTCTATATCGGCGACGCGAACCCGAGCGGGATCGACGTCGAGGGGAACTTCATCTACTGGACCCACCAGCCGGCAGGGACCGGGCTGTTCGGCAGCATCGGCCGCGCCAACCTCGACGGGACGGGTGTCGACTACTCCTTCATCGACAACGTCTATTACCCATGGGGCCTCGACGTCGACTCGGCCGGGCCGCAGCCGTCCCCGGCGCTCACCACGCCGAAAACCAAACGGCCTCCTCCACCCCCGATGAGGATCGTCGTGAAAGGCTCCTCCAACAGCTCCTTCGCACCCGGCGCCGGCTCGACCGCGGTCCGTCTCTCCTCGGGCCTGGCGTCAGCCAGCAAGGGGGTGCCGCGGGGGACGGTGTTCACCTACCAGCTCAACCAGGATGCGGCGATCACGGTCGAGATGAACCGGGTGAAGGCCGGTCGCCTGGTCGGGAAGAAGTGCAAGCGGCGGACCAAGGCCAACGCGAAAAAGAAAAAGTGCGATCTGACCGAACACAAGCTCTTCCGCAAGGGCAAGAAAGGGAAAAACACGCTCCCCTACACCGGCCGGGTCAAGGGCAAGGCGCTGAGGCCGGGAGCCCACGTCGCCGTCTTCACCGCCAAGGCGCCCGGCGGCAAGCCGAAGTCGGACTCGGTCGGCTTCCGGATCGTCAGGCCCTAGGCCGGAAGGGCGGCGGCCCAGCGCTTGAAGGCGTCGATGTCGGTGACCTCGGGACCGTGGCCGGGGAGGATCAGGCTCGGGTCGAGCTCGGCCAGCTTGCGAATCGAGCGACGGTTCTCGGCCGGGTCGGGTGTGAGGGCGTCGGGCGGCTCGGCCAGTCTGGTCCGGAGCGAGAGGTAGGTGATGTTCCTGATCACGTCGCCGCAGATCGCGACCCGGTCGGACTCGCGGAAGAAGATCACCTCGCCGGCGGCGTGGCCGGGGGCGTGGATGACCCGGAAGCCCGCCACCTCGTCTCCCTCGCCCAGGACGGTGTCGACCTTGTGGGGGGGACCCGCCCAGATCGCTTTGTAGAGCTTCGCCAGCGGATGCCCCGTCGCCGACATCTCACGCCGTCCCTCCATCGCGTCGACGTCGTCGGCGTGGCAGGCGAGCGGGATCTCGCGCGCTTCGCAGACGTCCTTGGCGACACCCTGATGGTCCGCATGCACGTGGGTCAGGGCCAGCATCGAGAGGTCGCGCCCCTCGATCTGTTTGAAGATGCGGCGTCGGTCCCAGCGCCGCCCGGCGTCGATCAGCACGTCGCCGGCGACGTAGACGTTGATCAGCGGCCGCGGGACCTCGTCGAGCCGCCAAACCTCGGGGGCGAGGTTCTTCATCCGTGCCCGATTCCCATTGTGTCGCGCGGGTCGCCGCTGTGCTCCGCCAGCTCCTCGAGCTCGGCGATCTTCCGTTCCCCTTCGACCCTGGCCGGGTGATCAGGCGGCAGCGGCTCGATCAGGCGGCGGATCCGGTTGCGGACCTGGAGGGCGAAGTGGGGGGTGGAGGCTCCGGCCAGCGCCCGGATGTCCTCGACGGTGACGTCGCGGTCCGGCGCCATCAGGTTCGGGTTCTCGGCCTCGCTCACGGTTTCCCTCCGATCTTCGCCAATTCAGCCAGCTCGTCGATCTCCGCCTGCTGGGTCACGTCGATCGCGTCCTGGTCTCCGATCACCCACACGTGGTTGTAGAAGGCGCGGGTCGGGTCCGTGGTGTAGCCCGGCTTGACGTCGAGCAGGTAGTCCCGCAGCGCCGCGGGAAGCGTATCGGCGCTGTCGGTGAGGAGCAGCGGCCCCCAGGTGCCCGACGCCGAGAGGGGCGCCGCGGCGACGGCGTTGAGCGGCGAGTCGGTGCGCGCGACGACGAAGCCGTGGCCGGGGTCGTTGACGTTCCAGCCGAAGTCGCCGTCGTCGTAGCGGGCCAGCGCGATCGCGTTCGTGACCGGGTCCTCGCCCGAGACCCGCCGCACCCGGTCATCGATCCTGGCGATCTGGCGGACCACGTCGGAGGAGATCACCGAGGAGGGCCCGAGCACGTAGACCGGGGCCTTCGGATGCCGTTTCAGCGCCTGCACGGTCGGCTCCGGCAGCGAATCCCGATTCGAGAAGAGGACGGGATCGCCCGAGCGCGCCGCCCAGGCGGCGGCGGGCATCGCGAACTCGGGTTTCGCGGCCGCGGCGACGACGACATGGCGCGGCGGGCTGCCGAACAGCTTGTCGCGCAGCTTCGCGATCGTCGCCGCGGCCTCGGCGCCGGTTCCGTTGACCCGGGTCGTCTGCAGCCCGCCGGGGGCGGCGGCGGCTCCGATCGCGAACGCCTGCGCGCCGTTCGCCGCGGCGGAGCCGGCGGGGTCGAGGGAGTCGAGCGCGGTGGCCGTCGCTTCGGGCAGCTCATCGCCGGTCGAGATCAGGAGCGGCGCCCTGATCGGGTCGGCCATCAGGACCGCCGCCGCGATCGCGCTCTCCCATTCGCCCTCGTCGACCAGGACGACGGCGCCCGGGCGCTGCTCGGGGTCCGCCGAGGGGAAGACCGCGAGCGCGACCCCGGCTGCGTTGGACGCCGGGTCGGCCCCGCCAACCCGGGTCGTGTTGTTGGTGGCGAACTCGGGATAGCCGAGGTCCTCGGGCGTCCTGGTGGCGGCCGGCACTTCGGTCGCCTCCGCGGTCACCGCCGGCTCGCTGCTCGGTGCGGCGCCGGGGATCGAGTCGCCTTCGTCGGAGCCGCCGACGATCGCGGCGATGATGAAGACGATCGCGACCAGCACCAGCGCCCCGAGCACCTTCAGCGCGCCCGGTATCGAGACCGGCCGGCGCGGCGGCGGGGGGGAGGCGCCCGCTGATTTCTCCCGCTCAGGGGGTTTCGTCTCCGGGGTGGGTGGTCCGGCCGGTTTTCGGGTCGGCACCGGGACGTCGGCGTTGATCGGCTGGTTCCTGCGCGCCACGACGCGCAACCTAGACGTTTCCGCACGCCGCGGGCCCACCGCTCGCGAAACTGGCTGGTCGGTCAGCTAACCTTCTGAGAGGAGATTGACTGACCAGTCAATCAACGTCCAATAGACCATCAAGTTCTCCATCTATTGGGTGGACAACTTGATTCGGTGAGCCGCCGACCAAGGAGACCGATGGATTTCGCACTGAACGAGGAGCAGCAGGAGTTCAAGGACCGTTGCCGGGCATTCGCCCGTGACGTGATCCGGCCGGCGGCGCGCAAGCACGACGAAGAGGAGAGCACCCCCTGGGAGGTGGTCAGGGAGGCGCGCAAGCAGGGGCTGCAGGGGCTCGAGCACATGCAGCGCATGGCGGGTGACGCCGACGGCCAGATGTCGGTCATCTCGGCCGAGGAGTTCCACTGGGGCTGCGCCGGGATCGCGCTCGCGATCTCGGGCTCCGGCCTCGCCGCCGCGGGCATCGTCTCCTCCGGCACCCCCGAGCAGATCGCCCGCTGGGTGCCCGAGTGCTTCGGCACCGGCGAGGAGATCAAGCTCGGCGCCTACGCGGTCACCGAGCCGCAGGCCGGCTCCGACGTCAAGAGCCTGAAGACGACCGCGCGGCGCGATGGCGACGAGTGGGTGCTGAACGGGACCAAGGTCTTCATCACCAACGGCGGCATCGCCGATGTCCACGTCGTCGTCGCCACCGTCGATCCCACCCTCGGCACCCGCGGCCAGGCGTCGTTCGTGGTCCCGAAGGGCACGCCGGGCATCGCGCAGGGCAAGAAGGAGACGAAGCTCGGGATCCGCGCCTCGCACACCGCCGAGGTGATCCTCGAGGACTGCCGCATTCCGGCCGAGCTGCTGCTCGGGGGCGAGGAGAAGCTGGAGCGAAAGCTCGAGCGCGGCCGCAGCGGCCAGAAATCGCGCTCGGCCGACGCGCTCGCGACCTTCGAGGTGACGCGGCCGCTGGTCGGCGCCTCGGCGCTGGGCATCGCCCAGGCGGCCTACGAGTGGACCCTCGAGTACCTCGACGGCCAGACCGAGGCCGGCGAGCCGCTGGTGCAGGCGCAGCGCATCCAGCAGACGCTGGCCGACGTCGCGACCGAGATCGAAGCCGCGCGGCTGCTGGTCCAGCGCGCCGCCTGGATGGGCCGCAACGGGGTCCCGATGCGCGGCGGCCAGGGCTCGATGTCGAAGCTGAAGGGCGGCGACGTCGCGATGTGGGCGACGACGACCCTGATGGACCTCGTCGGCCCCGATGCCTGGAGCACCGAGTGCCCGCTGGAGAAGTTCTTCCGCGACGCGAAGATCTACCAGCTGTTCGAGGGGACGGCGGAGATCCAGCGGATGGTCATCTCACGCATGCAGGCGCGCGAATACAGCGAGCGCTTCGCCTACGGCGTCGAAGTCGCTTCTGAGGCGATGGCCGCGAAGCCGGAGCCCGTCGCCGCCTGAAAGGCCCCCCGCAAGGCAGGTTGCAGGACCAGGGTTTCCCGACCAGACGTCGGGGCCACCTTCGCTAGCCTCCTCCGCCATGCCCCAGATTCGCCCTGCCCCGGCGGCGCTGCTGGCCGCCGCGGCGGCGCTGCTCGTGCTGCTCATCTCCAGCACCTCTGCGCCGGCCAAGGATCTCAGCTCGAAGCTCGAAGAGAAGGAAGCGAAGCTCTCGGACGTCCGCGAACGCCAGGGCGTGCTGACGACGACGATCTCCCGCTACCGCGAGCGGATCGAACGGCTCACCGACGAGGTCGCCGCGCTGCGCAGCCGCGAGGCCGAGGTGAGGGTGCGGCTCAACGCCAAGCAGGCCGAGCTGGACACGCGCCGTCGCCGATCTGGACGTCGCGAAGAAGCACCTGGCGATCATCAGGGCGCGCCTGAAGCGAGCGCTGGTGGCGCTGCGGGCACGTCTGGTCGCGATCTACGAGACGGGGACGCCCGACATGCTGAGCGTGATCGTCGGCGCCGACGGCTATGACGAGCTGATCGACCGCACCGAGTACCTGAACCGCATCCACGGCATGGACGAGGCCGTCGTCGACAGGGTTCGCGAGCTGCGCGACCAGGTCAAGGACACGGTCGCGCGGCTGCGCTCGGCGAAGCTCCGGATCGAAGCCGCCCGCGACGCGATCGCCGCCGAACGCGCAGGCCCTGGCCAATGCCCGCTCAGCGGTGCAGCAGCGGCAGTCGAAGCTGGTCGCGGCGCGGCGGCAGCGCGAGGCGGCGCTGGCGACGATCAACGATCACGAGCAACGGGTCGAGGGCGCGGTGGCCGAGATCCAGGCCGAAATCGCCGCCCGGCTCCAATCGACTTCCTCGGCGCCGCTCCCGGCGGGCCCGATCCGCTACGGCTCGGGGCAGCTGATCTGGCCGGTCGACGGCCCGGTCGTCTCCGGCTTCGGGATGCGCTGGGGCAGCATGCACGAGGGGATCGACATCGCCGTCTCTGCCGGGACCCCGATCCGGGCAGCCGACGCCGGCACCGTGGTCCTG
Organism: uncultured Solirubrobacterales bacterium; assembly: GCA_963816785.1. Lineage (GTDB taxonomy): Bacteria > Actinomycetota > Thermoleophilia > Solirubrobacterales > 70-9 > VRUE01. The sequence goes on from CAWFLL010000002.1 coordinate 317,435, forward strand.
CTGCAGTCCGAAGCGAGCAGCGGCGGCTACGGCAACTTCACCTGCCTCGACCACGGCGGCGGCCTGCAGACCTGCTACGCGCACCAATCCTCTTTCGCGGTCAGCTCCGGGCAGAGCGTCTCCCAGGGCCAGGTGATCGGCTACGTCGGCTGCACCGGTCATTGCTATGGCGACCATCTGCACTTCGAGGTGCGGGTTGGTGGCGTTCCTACCGATCCGCTGGGATATCTTTAAGTGGTATTGCTCAAAAATCACACCCCAAAGTCGAACATTGGTCGAAAACTCCAAATTTTTGGTATGGAGGAAAAGGAGAACCCTGCCAATGTGGGTAATGGAACGGAGCGGCGACCTAGGAGGCATTCGTGATCCGTCACTCCCAGTCATACCTGTTTGGGGCAATATCGGGCACAGCGGTGATCGCGGCAGCAGTCGTGTTCTTCATCCTGCTCGTCTCCGCCCAGGCGCTCCGTGACTGGCCGATCTCCGACCTCACCATCGGCAGCCTCGGCGGCAGTGGCGATGCGACCTCTGTCGCGCCCGCCGAGGCCGTCAGCGGCGGCGGCTCCGCGACCGGGGCCGCGGCGAACCTGAGCGGCCCGATCACGGGCGTGCCCGCCACCAAAGCGGGCGGCGCGGCCAAATCCACGGGTGGGACCGGGACCAACGCCTCCGATCGCGCCAATGGGAAGAAGAACGGCCGAGTTTCCGGCGAGACCCGGATTCAGGGCGGCCGCGGAGTCGCGTCCCCGCCGGTCGAGCAGCCTTCGAGCAGCGCCCCAACCCCCGCGCCGACGACCGGGTCCTCCCCCGCCGGCTCGGGAACAGCTTCCCCAACGCCCAGCGGCGGTGGCGGCGCCACCACCGGCTCCGGGCAAAACAATGCCGGCCCCCCCTCGGTTGGGGACGTCGGCACGCGGACCGCTCGCCGGGTGACGAACACGGTCAGGGAAATCTCCAGCGCCGCCACGCCACCGGCCCCGTCGCCCGTGACCAACGCCACCGAGGAAGTCGCCGCCCGCGCCGCCTCTCCCAGCACGCCCTCCGGCAGCACCACCGACCGGGTGAAGGACGCGATCTCCGGCATCGGCGGCAACTAGCCGCTCAGAGGGCTCCGGCCTCTGGACTTATCCGGCGCCCCACCCGTCACAATGCCCGTCGATGATGGGCCCTGAGGTGGATCCCGGACAGGCCAGCGCCGTGGCAGACCCGATCGCGGGCTCGCCGGTCTTCCCTGCCGCGACCCGCCTCAACGAGCGCGGGCGCATCGAGGTCGGCGGCTGCGACGTGGTCGAGCTCGCCGCCGAGTTCGGCACTCCCGCCTACGTCTACGCGGAGGACGACCTGCGCGCGCGCGCCCGCGAGACGGTCGCCGCGTTCGCGGAGCGGACCGAGAGCTTCGAGGTCCTCTACGCGAGCAAGGCCTTCAGCTGCACTGCCGCCTACAGGCTGTTCGCCGAAGAGGGGCTCTCCTGCGACGTCGCCTCCGGCGGCGAGCTGCACATGGCGCTGCGGGCCGGGTTCGAGCCGGAGCGGATCTACATGCACGGCAACAACAAGACCGAGGCCGAGCTCCTGCAGGCGCTGGAGAGCGGGGTCGGGCACGTGATCGTCGACTCGCTCGATGAGATCGAGCGGCTCGAGCGCCTCGCCGCGGGGCGGCGGCAGCGCGTCCTGCTGCGGGTCACGCCCGGGATCCGGCCGGACACGCACGAGAAGATCGCCACCGGGCAGGAGGACTCGAAGTTCGGGATCCCGCTGGCGACGCTGGGGCTCGCGGTCGAGCGCTGTGAGGCGGCGGGCCTCGAGGTGCGCGGGCTCCACGCCCACCTCGGCTCGCAGGTCTTCGACCTCGACGTCTACGGTCAGCTCGCCGAGGTCCTGACCGCCGCCGGGGACTACCCGGAGGTCAACATGGGCGGTGGGTTCGCCGTCGCCTACACCCGCGACCAGAGCCCGCCGCCTCCGTCCGCCTACGCGGTGGCGATGCTCGAACGGCTGCCTGACGGGATCAGGCTCCTCTGCGAGCCCGGCCGCTCGCTGGTCGCCAACCCCGGCGTCACCCTCTACACGGTCGGCACGGTGAAGGAGGTTCCCGGGGTCCGGCGCTACGTCGCCGTCGACGGCGGCATGGCGGACAACATCCGCCCGATGCTCTACGGCGCCGTCTATGAAGCGGAGATCGCGGACCGGGTCGGCGACTCGACCCCGTGCCGGCTGGTCGGGATGCACTGCGAGTCCGGCGACATCCTGATCGAGGAGGCCAGGCTCGAGGACCCGCGGGTCGGCGACGTCGTGGTCGTCGCCGCCACCGGCGCCTACGGCCACTCGATGGCGAGCAACTACAACGCGGTGCCGCGGCCTCCCGTCGTCTTCTGCCGCGACGGCGACGCCCGCGTCGTCGTCCGCCGCGAAACCCACGAGGACCTGACAGCCCGCGATGTATAGAGCCCCTTCGAATGAGCTCTTCTGATCCCTTCCGCATCGGGCTGCTGGGGCGCGGCACGGTCGGTGGCGCCTTCGCCGAGCTGCTCGCCGAGCGCGCCGCCGCGGTCGAGGCGGCGACCGGGCGCCCGGTCGAGCTGGCGGGGACGCTGACCAGGCAGGAGGGCGACTTCTCCGAGATCCTCGCCCGCTCCGACCTCGTCGTCGAGCTGATCGGCGGCACCGACCCGGCCCGCGAGTACGTGCTCGAGGCCCTGAGGGCGGGCCGCCCGGTTGTCACCGCCAACAAGCAGCTCCTCGCCCAGCACGGCGAGGAGCTCTTCGGGGTCGCCCGCGAGGCCGGCGTGCAGCTGCGCTTCGAGGCCGCGGTGGCGGGCGTGATCCCGATCGTGCGGGCGATCCAGGAGAGCTTCGGGGTCACCGAGATCGACAAGGTCTTCGGAATCGTCAACGGGACCACCAACTTCATCCTCAGCGAGATGGCGGCCAGCGGCGCCGCCTACGGCGAGGCGCTGGCGCGTGCGCAGGAGCTCGGCTACGCGGAGGCCGATCCAAGCGACGACGTCAGCGGCGCCGACGCGGCGGCGAAGATGGCGATCCTCGCCCGGCTCGCCTTCCACGCGCCGGTGACCCTCGACGAGGTCGCCTACGAGGGGATCGAGCAGGTCACCCCGGATGACATCGCCTACGCGAGGGAGCTCGACCTCTCGCTGAAGCTGCTCGGCGTCGCCGAGCGCCGCGACGGCGGGATCAGCGTCCGCGTCTTCCCCTGCTTCCTCTACGGCGGCCACCCGCTGGCGCCCATCGCCGGCCCCTTCAACGCGGTCATGGTCGAGGCGCCGGCGATCACCGAGGTAACGATGTCGGGACCGGGCGCGGGCGGGATCCAGACCGCCTCGGCGGTCCTCAGCGACGTCGTCTCGATCATCTCCGGCGAGGCTCCCGTGCACGAGGCCGCCGCCGACCTGGCGCTCGTCTCCGACGTCAGCTCGTCCTTCTACCTGCATCTGGAGGTCGCCGACCGCCCCGGCGTCCTCGCGAATATCGCCCGTGTGCTGGGCGACAACGAGGTCTCGGTGAAGAGCGTCGTCCAGCGTGGGATCGGCGACGACGCGAGGCTGGTGATGGTCGTCCACGAGTGCCGGGAGTCGAACTTCGCCGCCGCGGTCGAGGAGATCGGCGGGCTCGATGAGCTGCGCTCGCCGCCCCGATTCATCAGGGTGATCGAGGAGCAGTTCATTTGATGGCCCCTGAAGGCAGGGACCGTCAGTGATGGCCATTCCTTTGATCGAGAGGTATCGGGACAGGTTGCCGCTGGAGGAGGGAGATCCGGTAGTGACCCTGAATGAGGGGTCGACGCCGCTGATCGAGGCGCCGCGGCTCTCGGAGCGGATCGGGGCCAGGGCGCTTCTGAAGTTCGAGGGGGCGAACCCGACCGGGAGCTTCAAGGACCGGGGGATGACCGTTGCGGTCTCGCGGGCGAAGGCCCGCGGGGCGGAGGCGGTGATCTGCGCATCGACCGGCAACACTGCGGCCAGCGCCGCCGCCTACGCGGCCCGCGCCGGGCTGCGGGGGGCGGTGATCGTGCCGGAGGGGAAGATCGCGATCGGCAAGCTTGCCCAGGCGCTGATGCATGGCGCCCGCGTGGTGGCGCTGCAGGGGAACTTCGACGAGGCCCTGACCATCGTCCGCGAGCTTGCCGACAGGCACCCGGTCGAGCTCGTCAACTCGGTCAACCCGCTCCGCATCGAGGGGCAGAAGACCGCCGCCTTCGAGGTCGTCGAAGAGATGGGGGAGGCGCCCGGCGCGCTCGCGATCCCGGTCGGCAACGCCGGCAACGTGACCGCCTACTGGCAGGGCTTCCAGGAGATGGGGGTGGCGCCGATCCTCTACGGCTTCCAGGCCGAGGGCGCCGCGCCGCTGGTCCACGGGTCCGCGGTCGAGAACCCGGAGACGGTCGCTTCGGCGATCCGGATCGGCAATCCCGCCCGCTGGGAGGAGGCGATGGCGGCCTTCACCGCCTCCCGCGGCCGCGTCGCCGCCGTCACCGACGAGCAGATACTCGACGCCTACCGCTGGCTCGCCGCGAACGAGGGGGTCTTCTGCGAGCCGGCCTCGGCCGCTTCGGTCGCGGGTCTGCTCGCGCACGGGATGCCGGTCGTCGACGGGCCGGCGCCGGAGTCGGTCGTCTGCGTCCTCACCGGCCACGGCCTCAAGGACCCCGACACCGCCCTCGCCAAAGCGCCGCCCGTGGTCAACTGCGAGAACGACCTCGCCGCCGTCGAGCGCGCCGTGTTCGCATGACCGCCCGCCACCGGCTGGTCCGCGTCCCAGCCTCCTCGGCCAATCTCGGGCCGGGCTACGACGTGATGGCCGCGGCGGTCGCGATGCACCTCGAGCTCGAGATCGAGGAGACGGGCGGGTTCTCCTTCGACGCCGGGGGGATCGACGTGCCGACCGGGCGGGACAACCTGGTCGTCCGCGCCTTCGAGAGCCTTCACCCGGCCGACGGGATCGCGTTCCGGCTGCGGGACGGGATCCCGCTCGCGCGCGGCCTCGGCTCCAGCGCGGCGGCGATCGTCGCCGGGCTCTACGCCGCCGACCACCTATTCGAGCTGGCGCTCTCGCGCGAGGAGCTGCTGGCACGGGCCACCGAGCTCGAGGGACACCCCGACAACGTCGCCGCGGCGATCTACGGCGGCTTCGTGATCTGCGGCCTCGGCGACGACGGCGCCCCGAGCGCGGCCCGCTTCGACCCCCCGGACGGCCTCGAGGGGATCGCCGTGATCCCTGCCGAGGAGATCTCGACCGAGCTCGCCCGTGAGGCGATCCCGGCCGAGGTGCCGCTGGCCGACGCCGTCGCCAACGTCTCCGCCGCCTCGCGGCTGGTGCTCGGCCTGCGCAGCGCCGACCTCGACCTGGTCGCCCGCGGGCTCGCCGACCGCATCCACCAGCCGCGCCGCCGCGAGCTCTACCCGCGCTCGATGGAGCTGGTCGACGCGGCCCGCGAGCTCGGTGCCCTCGGCGCGACGATCTCCGGCGCCGGCCCCACGGTCCTCGTCTGGACGACCTGGCAGGACGCGGGAAAGGTCGCCGAGGCGTTGGAGGGCCGCTGCGAGGGCTGGGCTGAGGTGCGCCGCCTCCCCTTCACCCCCCACGGCGCCGACGTCCCCGAGCTCTAGAGCTTTCGGGCCGGCCGCGTCGCCGGTATGGTCCTCGCGACCCGCGAGAGGAGGAGGAAGATGGCCGACGGCTACACGATCAAGAACCGCGACGAGTTGGAGGTGATGGAGGGCTCCGGCAACGCGACCTGGAGGCTGGCGCGGAAAGCGCTCGGCACCGACTGCTTCGGCTTCAACCTGGTCGAGATCGGGCCGGGGGGCCAGATCCCCGAGCACGACCACGGCGACACCGGCGAGGTCGAGGTCTACTTCATCCTCGACGGCGACGCGACGATGCGGCTGGGCGGCGAGGACCTCCCGGCGCCGGCCGGCACCTTCGCCTCGATCGACGCGCCGACCAGCCGCACCATCCTCAACAACTCCGACGCGCCGGTCACCGCGCTGCTGATCGGGGTCCTGCCCGACGGCGGCTACGAGCCGATGTCCTGGGGCTGACACCGGTTATTCCGCCGTTTGCGGGATAAATGGGCGCCGTTTCCCGGTCGCCTCCGACGCCCCTATAATTCGCCAACTCGTCAACCCGTCGCGCGCCCGCTCGGAGAAGGCGCGGATCCCGGGAGGTCAGTGTGAGCAGCCACATCCAGTCAAACGGGGAGAGTCCGCGTAGTCGGAATCACGACCTGACTCCTTTCGACGGAGCGGGTTCGAATGATGCGGGTCGCTATTCGCCCGAGAAGGCCTACCGGCCGCGGGTCTCGCCGCCCAGCGTCGAGGACAAGGACGCCTGTGCGATCTACGCCTCGGTCCGCAAGGACGCGACGCCGAGCCACGAGCCGATCCGCAAGGCGATCCCCGCCCTGCAGAAGATGCTCCACCGAGCCGGAAACGTGGATGGCGAGGGAGACGGCTGCGGGGTGCTGCTCGACATCCCGCGCAAGCTCTGGGCCGAGGAGGTTCGGAGCGGCGGCCATGACCCGTCGCTGACCCTCGACGCCGCCTTCGCCGTCGCCCACGTCTTCATCGAGCGCACCCAGGACCTGCAGCAGGTCCAGCACGACGCCCGCGAGCTGCTCGGACAGAAGGGCTTCCGCATCCTCGCGGAGCGGATCGGAGTCGTCGACTCGACCGCGCTCGGCTCGACCGCGCGCGAGGAGGAGCCCCACTTCTGGCAGGTCTGCGGCCTCGTCGCCGACGCGTCGCACCGCGACCGCGTCCTCTTCGACCTGCTCTCCGAGCTCGAGAGCCAGCTTGGCGTCCACGTCACCTCCTTCTCGGCGATGACCTGCGTCTACAAGGTGATGGGGTCGCCGACGGTGCTCGGCGGCTACTACCCGGACCTCAGCGACGAGCGCTTCGAGACGATCGGCTGCTTCGGCCACAACCGCTACTCGACCAACACCTGGCCCTCCTTCAAGCGGGTGCAGCCGTTCTCGGTGCTCGGCCACAACGGCGAGATCAACACGATCGAGCAGCTGCGCCAGGAGGCACGGATGCTCAACGTCCCGATCCCGGCGGGCAACTCCGACTCGCAGGACCTCAACCGGACGATCGACACGCTGGTCAGCCGCGACGGGCTCAGCCTCGCCGAGGCGATGGAGATGGTCCTGCCGCCGATCGTCGAGGAGATCCGGGCGCTGCCCGAGGGCGTGCACCGGTTCTACATGTACCTGCGCCAGGCGATGGGCCCGTTCGCGCAGGGCCCGGTCGCGCTGATCGCCCGCCACGCCGATGAGTGCGTGTTCTCTGCCGACGCGCTCGGGCTGCGGCCGCTGTGGCAGGTCGAGACCGTGGAGGACTTCGTCTTCAGCTCCGAGCCCGGCGTCGTCGCGGTCGGGGAGATGGTCGCCGAGCCGAAGCCGCTCGCCCCCGGCGAGAAGGCGCTGGTCGAGATCGATCGCGAGCGCAAGCGCTCGCTGCTCTGGCCCCACGACGAGATGCTGCGGGTCGTTCGCGACCGCTGGCTGAAGCGGAACGGCGTCGAGGAGGTCGGCCCCTACGACCGCGCGCTGGAGACCGGCGGCCCGCTCGAGGGCGGCGAGGTGCCGGGCTACTCCGACGCCGGCCCGGAGGAGCCGGTCAAGGTCTCCGACCGCGTGCTCGCCGGCTTCGGCTGGCAGCGCGACGACGTCAAACTCGTCCAGCAGATGGCCTCCAACGGCGCCGAGCCGATCGGCTCGCTCGGCTACGACGGGCCGCTGGCCGCCCTCTCGCCGGAGCGCCAGAACCTGGCCGACTACTTCAAGGAGACGGTTGCGGTCGTCACCAATCCGGCGATCGACCGCGAGCGCGAGATCGAGCACTTCTCGACCCGGGCCGTGTTCGGGCGCCGCCCGCCGCTCGAGGCCGCCGACGAGGACACGGGCACCGTCGAGATCTCGCTGCCGGTGATCCTCGGCGGCCACCACGAGATGGCGCCGCTGTCGGACAGGACCTACCGGCGCGTCGCCCGCGAGCACCGGACCTACCTGCTCGAGGACCTCTGGGAGGAGTTCCGCGGCCGGGCCGGCGCGGTCGACATCTCGCTGCTGGAGTCGGAGACGACCAAGGGGGCGATCGAGCGGATCAAGCAGGAGGCCGTGAAGAAGGTCCGCGACGGCGCCGAGCTGCTGGTCCTGACCGACCGCACGGTCTACGACGCCGAGCGCCGCTACCTCGACCCGCACCTGGCGACCTCCGCGATCGACCAGGCGCTGAAGCAGTTCCGGGTCGAGCCCGGCGAGGAGAACCTGCGCCGCCGCTGCAGCATCGTGCTGCGATCGGCGTCGATCCGCAACGTCCACGACGTGATGCTGGCCCTGGGGCTGGGCGCGAACGGCGTCTGCCCCTACACGATGGTCGAGGTGATCTGCGTCGAGGACTACGAGACCGACATCGGCAACCTCTGCGCGGCGCTGACCAAGGGGATCGAGAAAGTGATCTCGACGATCGGGATCCACGAGGTGCGCGGCTACGCCCGCCAGTTCTCCTCAATCGGGGTCAAGCCGGAGCTGGCCGAGATCTTCCAGTCCGAGGCCTTCGCCGCCTCGGAGGAGGGCGGGGCCGGCTTTGCCGACCTCGACGAGGACACCAACGGGCGGGCCCGGATCCTCTCCGAGGACGAGGACGCGAAACCGGCCAAGACCTTCCGCTTCTACCCGAAGGTCTACAAGGCGGCGATCGCCACCGCCAACGGCTCCGGGACCTATGCCGAGTATTCCGAGAAAGTCCGCGACCTGGAGGAGAAGAACCCGATCTCGATGCGCCACATCATGGGGCTGAAGGGCGACCGCGACCCGGTCGACCCGGTCGGCGTCGACGCCGGCGTCGGCCAGCACGACTACCCGGTGGTGATCTCCTCGATGAGCTTTGGCTCGCAGTCCGAGCCGGCCTTCCGCGCCTACGCAGAGGCGGCGAAGGCGATCAACATCCTCTGCGTCAACGGCGAGGGCGGCGAGATCCGCGACATGTACGGGAAGTACCGCAAGTGGCGCGGCCAGCAGGTCGCCTCGGGCCGCTTCGGCGTCTCGGCCGAGATGATCAACTCCTCCTACGTCGCCGAGATCAAGATCGGGCAGGGGGCGAAGCCCGGTGAGGGCGGCCACCTGCCCGGCAAGAAGGTCTCCGAGAAGGTCGCCGCGGCTCGTAACGCGGCAGCCGGCACCGACCTGATCTCGCCCTCCAACAACCACGACCTCTACTCGATCGAGGACCTGGCGGAGCTGATCGACGAGCTGAAGACCGTCAACCCCGACGTGCGGGTCTCGGTCAAGGTGCCGGTGGTGCCGAATATCGGCACGATCGGGCTCGGGATCGCCAAGGCCGGCGCCGACATCATCACCCTCTCCGGCTTCGAGGGCGGGACCGGCGCCGCCCGCCAGCACGCCCTCCGCCACGTCGGCCTGCCCTCGGACATCGGCACCAGGGCCGTGCACCGGGCGCTGATGGAGGCGGGGATCCGCAACCGGGTCGAGATCTGGGCCGACGGCGGCTACAGGACGGGCCACGATGTCGTCAAGCTCCACTGCCTCGGCGCCAACAGGGTCGGCTTCGGCACCCTGGCGATGGTCAGCCTCGGCTGCACGATCTGCCGCGGTTGCCAGCTCGACACCTGTCATGTCGGCATCGCCACCCAGATCGAGACCGTCGAGCAGGCGCAGGAGCACGGCCTGAAGAAGTTCACCCCGCAGGAGGTCGACCTGGCCGCCGAGAGCTGCGCGCGCTTCTTCGCCGCGATGGGCGAGGAGGTGAAGGAGGTGGTCGCCTCGCTCGGCTACGAGCGGGCCCAGGACCTGGTCGGCCGCTACGACCTCCTCGAGCAGGTCTCCCACCACGACCGGATCGACCTGGCGGAGCTGATCACCCCGCTTGAGGAGTTCCTCGACCTCGAGCCGATCGACCTCCCGGTCGCCGATGAGATCGTCGAGGAGCGCGCCGAGGCCGGCCTCGTCGTCGCCCGTCCGATCAGGATGGAGGCGAAGGAGGCCTCGCGCCAGATCGCGGCGCTCGCGACCGAAGTCTGCGCCGGGCGAACGGTCACCAACGAGTTTCCGCGGGCGACCGACGCCAACGACCGGGTGCTCGGGACCGAGCTCGCGGGGGCGATCTCCCGTGCCCGGATCTTCGAGGACGGGCCCGAGTCCGGGGACGAGGTGCTGGCCAGCCTCTCGTTCAACGGCGGCTCCGTCGCCGGCCAGGGCTTCGGCGCCTTCAACGCCTACGGCGTCTCGATCCGGGTCGAGGGTGGTGCCCAGGACGGCGTCGGAAAGGCGATGCTGGGAGGGACCGTCGCGGTCCTCAAGGGCAAGGGAGCCAAGGGCAGGCGGCTGAACGGCTCGGTCGGGAAGTCCTTCGCCTACGGCGCCCAGCGTGGGCGCCTCTTCGTCCAGGGCTCGGCCGACTCGCGCTTCTGCATCCGCCTCTCAGGCGCCGACGTGGTCCTCGGCGGCGAGCCCGAGGGCGATATCGACGACAGCCGCGGCTGCATCGTCGACCGCGCGAACGCGAAGGGGTTCGCCTTCGAGTACATGACCTCGGGCCGCGCGATCGTGCTCGGCGACATCGGCCCCTGGGCCTGCGCCGGGATGACCGGCGGCCGCGTCTACGTCCGCCAGAACGCCTTCGGCATCGACCGCGGGGCGATCGAGCGGCGGCTCGGCGAGGGGGCCAAAGTCGAGCTCAAGGCCCTCGACGCCGACGGCCTCCTCGACGTCGACGACCTCGTCTCCCACTACGCGAAGGAGCTCCGCGCGACAGATCAGGACGGGGAGGCCGACCGGATCATGGACCTCGCCGCCGACGCCGCCAGCAACTTCCTGATGGTCGTGCCGCACAAGGTGCAGGCCGACCCGTCTATCTCGACCGAGTAGGGAGGGGACGGACGCCCCCTCCCGGGAACCCGCGCCAGCACACTGGGCAGGGTTCCGGCGTTTGGTGGCTCACAAGTTCCCGGGGAGGGGGCGCCCGCCCCTTCCCCCAGACCGTCGCGATCGGTCCGAAGCTGGGTGTGATCGCCATTCGTTCCACCTGTCGGAACAAATGGCGATCACGCGGATCGATTGACCGTTGCCCCGGCAGCGAAAACGGTCGGCCCATAAGTCAAGGATCAGGCGATCACCGCCGCGAAAGTCAAGAAGAACTGCGAAGACCCCGGCGTGGGCCGCGCCGTGGTGGTCGGGGTCGGCGTCAACCCCACACCAGACGGCGCCTTCAGCCACCCGGCAACGCCGACTTCCTGAACCTCGATGGCATCAGCTTCCGCGCGGAAGGCTGATCACCGCGTCCCCTCCTAGGGGCTGCGGGCGATGAGGTCGGCGATCGCGCGAACCTCGCGCAGGAGGCCGTCGAGCATCGCCTCGGTGTTGGTGTGGATGCGCCATTCGGCGTAGCGTCGGTCCTGCTCGGCCGCATCGAGGCGCTCCTCGAGCTTGCGGGCCCGGCGGTCGACCCTCTCGATCGACTTCTCGAGGCGCTTCTCGCTCTTGCGGACCCGGCGCTTGACGTAGTCGCGGGTCTCCTCGCGCAGGGCGTCGAGCTCGCGCCGCAGCCCGGCGTCCTCGCCGCCCCCCTGCTCGGCCATCATCTCCTCGACCCCGACGCGGACTCGCTCGATCTCCTCGTGCAGGCGTTCGCGGGCGCGCTCCGCCGCCTCCGAGATCGCCGGTGAGGCGGAGAGGGGGGTGGGATCGCCGGGATCGTGCTCAGCGGTCACGTTGCGCATGGTACGGCCGCCGGTGGGCGGAACCGCGGCGGGTCAGGCTTCGAGCGCGAACAGCTGGTAGCGGCCGATCCTCAGCTCGTCGCCGTCATTGAGCTTGCCCCACTCGACCAGCTCCCCGTTGACGAAGACGCCGTTGAGGCTGCGGTCGTCGAGCACGCGCAGCTCCGTGTCCGGTTCGGAGATCACCAGCGCGTGGCGGCGCGAGACGCTCGGGTGGTCGAGGCGGATGTCGGCGGCGATGCTGCGGCCGATCCGCGTCCAGCCATCCTCGACGGGGAAGACCTGGATCGCGTCGTCGCGTGGCCGACGAGGTAGCGGCCGCTCGCCGGGCAGGCTCTCACGCGCCTCCTCGAGCCAGCCGGGCGGCATCGATTGCGTCGGGGACGGGGAATTCGACCGTGGTGTTCCCGTGCTCCTGCATCGGCTCGAAGATCGAGTCGCGGCGGAAGGTGGTCCCCCTACAGCGAGCACAATGGGGGAGGCTGTCGTCCTCCTGAAGAGACAACTGCGATCCGCATTGGAGGCAGAAGAACGTTCCGGCACCGGGCATCACCCCGGTCGAAAGGCTCTCGGACGTCCTTCTGGCACTGGTGACGATGGACTCCTCCTTTTGGGGCGTCTCAGTGCCTGATCCTAGCGTGAGTTCGCCTGGCCTGCATTATTTGGTAGTCGCTGGGACGGGCGGCGAGCGGCACCTTATTCGTCTTTGGACGCAAAAACGCCGACCGCCGGCCGCATCTAGAATCGCCCCGGCAATGGGTCCCGTCAGCGCCGCCGTCGAGATCGACGTCCCTCGTCGAGTCGCGTTCGCCGAGCTCTGCGACCTCGCCGCCGTCCCTCGTTCACCGACCACTTCATCTCCGACCTGCGGCTGACGCGGATCGACTCCTCCGGAGTCGGTGCTGGCGCGCGCTTTCGCTTCACCGTGCCTCCCCGCGCACCTCTGGATGGACACGGTGATCACCGAGATCGAGGAGCCGCATCGGATCGTCGAGCACGGCCGCGGCGGGCGCGGCAACAGGATCCCGTCGACCACCGTCTGGGAGCTGCTCGAGGGACCGGGGTCGCTGATCACGGTCCGCGTCTCCTTCTGGACCGAGCCCTCGCACCCCGTCGACAGGGCCATCGACGCGTTGGGTATGGCCTCGATCTGGCAGGAGCGCGGCTGGCGCGAGGCGCTGAATCGGCTGCGCGACCAGCTCGAGTCCGGGGCGCACCGGGAGGCGCCGGTCACGGTCGCCGGCGGCAACCCCGAAGCCACCGGCATTCCCTGATCCGGTCTTTATAGACTCACGCCGCCGATGGAGCGCGGAGCGAGCAAGCGTCCATATCTGATTCTTCGCGCAGCGAGCGAGGCGCGAAAATTTGGGGGGCCCGCTCCCGCAAGCTCGTCCTGCCGCTGCTCGCCGCGATTCTGCTGATCGCCGCCGCGGCCTCCGTGTCCGCCTGCGGCTACTCGAGCGAGGGCGAGACCGAGGTCGTCGAGGGGGAGCCGGTGAAGCTCGGCGAGCTCCAGTACAACGTGATCTTCTCCCGCTTCCTCAATCCGAACGACAGCGAGGACTCCGACTACCTGGTCGGCCAGCCGCCGCCGCCTCACGGCTCCATCTACTTCGGGGTCTTCTTCGAAGTGCAGAACGAGAGCGAAGACCCCAGACCCTGGCCGACTCGTTCACGATCACCGACGCCCAGAGAGAGAGCTACGAGGCGCTCGAGAGCGAAAGCCTCTACGCCTTCCCGTTCGGCGGCGAAGTCGAATCGCAGGAACAGATCCCGGTTCTCGACTCGACTCCCCAGCAGGGCCCGATCGAGGGCTCCGTGGTGCTCTTCGACCTGCCGTCCTCGGCGTCGGAGAACCGGCCGCTGATCCTCGAGATCCCCGGCCCGGGCGGGCCGGCCGAGGTCACGCTCGACCTCTGAGTCTCAGCCAAGCCCGGCGTACCAGAGGCCGAACATGAGCCCGAACGCGCCCAGCGCCGGGATCAGCACCCCGCGGTAGACGGGCTCGACGATCCGACGGGTCAGCACCCAGGAGAACGCGGTCGTGCAGGCTGCCATCGAGACGATCGACATCGGCGCGAACACCCCCAGGGCGAGGCCGGCCTCGAGCCGGGTCGGCAGGGCGGCCAGCAGCAGGACGACCACGGCGCCGGTCCCGGCGAGCCCGTGCAACGCGCCGATTCCGAGTGCCTGGCCGGGCGTGCGGACAGAACGATGGGCGTGGGTCGGGTCCTCGCCCCTGCGCAGGTGCCGATGTCGGCGCGGCCTCTCGGCGGCGTGCCCGTGGCGGCCGGCGCGATAGTCGCCGCGGGCCCACTTCAACAGGACCCGCGCGGCGAGCACGATGATGACGACGCCGACGGCTTTCTCGGCCCCGATCTCGATCCCGGCCGGAACCTGGGACTTGAACACGATCAGGGGGATGCCGAGCAGGACCAGGGTGCCCGCGTGCCCCAGCCCCCACCATGCCCCGAGCCGCGCCGCCTCGCGCGGCCCGCCACCGTCGGCGGCGACGAGCGAGGTCACCGCCACGAGGTGGTCGGGATCGGATGCATGGCGGAGGCCGAGCACGAAGGCGAGCGCGAGCGCGACCAGGAGCGGCGCCCCTTCGAGCGGGCCGGTGATCCAGCTGTCGAGGTGCTCGACCGGGTGGAAGAGGAATTCGAAGCTCAGCGCAGCGGTCATTTAGATCACCCCAGTTCGGGCAGAGCCCGGTAGCTGATGAGGACACCTGCGAGGACGATCAGCCCGGCCGAGAGGGCGGGGAGGGCGCCAACGAGTAGACCGCCGAAGAGTCGGCGCTCGGGACGCAGACGGCGAAGGAGTCGCTCACCCCAGATCACGGCCAGGCCGACGGCGCTGACCGTCGCCGCCAGGCCGAGGCTGAAGGCGAGGATCAGGACCATCCCGAGCCCCACCCGGTGCTGCGAGATCGCGGCGATCAGGACGACGAGCGCCGACGGGCAGGGCACCATCCCGCCGGAGACGCCGAGCCCGATCAGTCCCCGCAGGCCGGCGGGATGGCCGTGGTCATGGGAAGTGGTCGTGGCCGTGGTGCGAGTGGGCGTCTGCGTGGCCGCCGGTCTCCGCGCGCGCGGCCCTCCAGCGGCGGAAGCGGGAGCGCATCACAGCGAGGCCGATCCCGATCACCATCAGCCCCGAGACCAGGCCGAGCCAGGGATAGAGCCGCTCGGGGAGTATGTACTCGGAGGCGGCGAGGGTGAGGAGGCCGAAGGCGAGGACGGCGGCCGTGTGGGTGATGGTAACGGTCGCCCCGAGGATCAGCGCGTGGCGCGGCCCCCCGCCCGAGCCGGCCAGGTAACCGGCGACCATCGCCTTGCCGTGGCCCGGCGACAGCGCGTGCAGCGCCCCCCAGCCGAACGCCGCGGCGAGGAGGCCGATGATCAGAAGGCCGCTCGTGTCCGCCCCGGTCAGGGCGCCGGCGAAGCCGTCGGTCGCCGCCGAGCCCTCGGCGGCCTCATAGTCCGATTCGGGCGCGCTGACCTTGCCCGTGCCCGGCTCGACCCCGAAGCTGGCCTCGCCTTCGCTCGCCGGGCTCGCCAGCAGGTCCTGGGGGTAGACCCGCAGCCCGTCGGTCGGGTCGGTGCGCGGGGCGCTGGAGCTGACATCGGTGCCGTTCCCGGGCAGGACCTGCACGGCGCGCCACCCGATCCGGCCGTCGTAGGAGTCGTTGGCAAGCTCGACCCGGTCGACGCCGGGCGCGATCGGCGCCCGGAGTCCCAGTTCCACCCTGGTCAGCCGCAGGTCGCTCTGCCCGGGGGGGAAGCTGAGCGAGGACGAGCGCGGCTCGCCGAGCGCGACCTCGCGGCCGTCGGCGGTCACGGTCAGGCCCGAGCGGACCTCGGCGAGGACCTCGGCGATCAGCGCGCTGCGCTCGGCGGGGCCCGCGATCTCGCCGTCGCCGTCGGAGTCGTGGCGGCCGATCGCCTGGAAGCTCGGGATCTCGGCGAGGTCGAGCAGGTAGGTGACCCGCACCTGGCGCTCGTCGATCCCCACCCTGGTCAGCTGGTTCGTTGAGAAGTTCCCGAGCGGGTGCGCGATCGCGCCCTGCGCCAGCACGGCAGCGCCGACCAGCGCTCCGAGGAGGGCGAGGAGCGCTCCGCGAAGGCGGCGGCCGGTCACCGCAGGCCCTCCAGCGCCCGCCGGGCGCGCGGCCCGAAGATGGGGTGGAAGCGGGGGCTCTGGCGAACCAGCAGGGCGAGATCGGCGCGCGCCTGCGCGTCGCGCCCCGCCGCCAGGGCGATCATCCCGGCGTGGTAGAGGAAGGTCGGGGTGCGCGAGCCGAGCCTCATCGCCTGCCGCGAGAGCCGCTCCGCCGCGGCGGTTCGTCCGGCCGCATGAAGGGCCCATGAGTAGGCGTCGGCGGATCGCACGCTCGGGGCCCGCCGCCATGCGCCCCGCCCGGCGGCGACGGCGAGCGCGGGGTCGCCGTGGTCGGCCTCGAACAGCGCCTGCTCGACCCCGGTGTCGACGCCGCGGGCTGCGAGCAGGCCCGCCTCGGCTTCGACCAGGGCAAGGTCGCGGCCCGCGGCCTGCTTCATCCCTGCCGCCTGCTCGACCTCGGCAAGGGCGGTCGCGTGCTCGGGCAGCGGCAGCTTCTCGACCGCCCGCCGGTAGCGGTCGATCGCGGCTTCGAAGTTCCCCTGCGCGGCGTCGACCCGCGCCCGGCCGGCCAGTGCCGGCGGGTAGCCGGGGTCGAGCACGAGCGCCTCGCGGTAGGAGCGCTCGGCCGCCGTGTAGTGGCCGCGGTCGAATTCCAGGCCGCCGAGCAGCACGTTGACGTAGGCGGAGCCCTCGGTCGAGCCGCCGGCCGCGACCGCGAGGCGCATCGCCTGGACCGCGCCGTCGAGGTCGCCCTGCAGCTCGCGGAGATAGGAGACGCGGGTGTAGGCGGCGAGGTTCGGCTTCAGCCGCGCCAGGCGGTCGATCGTCGCCGCCGCGGCCGCGTAGCGGCCGAGCTCGATCTGGCCGTCGGCGATCACCGTGTAGGGCCGGACCAGGCCGGGCTCGAGCCGGTGGGCGCGCAGGCCGAGCGCCAGGCCGCCGGCGAAGTCGTGGCGGGCTAGGGCGAGGGTGCCGAGGCCGATCGTGGCGTCGACTTCTTCGGGATCGTCCGCCAGCGCCGCTTCGAAGGCGCGCTGGGAGCGCGAGTAGTAGGCGGGGTCGCCGGTCTCACGGGCGCGTTGGTAGTAGGCGTCGCCGAGCCCGGCGTAGGCGGCGGTGTCGGGGCTCTCGCGCAGCAGGCGCTGGAAGCTCGCGATCTGCGCCTCGGTGTCGAGCGTGGCCAGGCCGGCGGGCGGGCCCGCGTCGCCCCCGCTTCCTTCTGCGACCACCGGGCTGCCGTCAAGGATCCCCTCCGGCGTCGGCGAGGACGAGCCCCTGATCGCGAGGAGGAGGGCGGTGACGGCGGCGAACACGATCACCGGAGCGGCGAGCCAACGCAGATGCGGCGTGCGGGAGAAAAGTGTTTCGCTCATCGGAGGAGCTCCTCGGCCGAGGGAGCGCGGCGGAGGCGCCGCGCTCCCTCGCTGCCGATCCGACTCAGGAACCACCCGCGGGGACGGGAGGATGGGTGGGCTCGAACCGCTGGGAGGGGTTCGAGTCGAATCCCGAGTCGGGGTTGTTGAGGTAGGGGAACTGAGAGAGGAACCCCTTGTCGTCCTGGTCGACACCGTCGCCGAGGGGGACGGGGTTGCCGACGAGGATTCCGGCGATGACCTGGAGCTCGATGTCGACGACATCGTCGATCGGGCGCCGGCCGTTCGGGAACCCGGCGTTGTCGCCGCCGATGACCCCGAACCTGCTGGGGTTCGCCGACGGGGGTACACCCAGGTTCAGCTTCAGGGTGTCAACCGGCGTCCCGGCGAACTTGCCGGAGTGTTCGTTCAGGCCCGGCAGACCCTGGAGCAGCGCGCGGACGATGTCCGTGCGGTTCGTCTCCGGAGCGCCGATTCCGAACAGTGCGTTGAGGACGCGTGCCAGCTCGGGGTTGACCACGAACTGCCCGTACCGTTTCGCGTCTTCGTCTGGCGTGGTGCGGTTGAACTGGTCCTTGCGGCCCAGCGGGATCACGACCTCGTTCACCAGCGGGTTTCCGAGTCGTGAGACCTGGACCCAATTGCCGAGCCCGTGACCGTGGTGGTAGCGATGCCTGTGCCCGTGGTGCTTGCGCTTGGACAGGCTCGCGAAATTCACCTGGATCGCGGGACGCTCGGTGGTGGACCAGACGCCGACCACGGCGTCGGGGTCGTTCATCGAGTCGACCGGATGACCATCCCTGGTCACCAGCCGCTCCGGGATCTGCAACACCGTCGATGAGGTGTTGTAGCCGGAGAAGTCGTCCTTGCCGCCGCCCTGGTTACCGGTTCCGAGGCGGACGTTGATGGCGTCGAACGTCGCTCCCAGATCGACGAAGAACGGCTCCGCACGCTGGCCGACGAACAGCTTGGTCCCGTTCGGGAGCTGTTTGATCGCCGGGCCGACGAAGTCGTTCACGTAGTTCGGGAACGTCTTCGGCCCAACGTTCGAGGGAGCGACCGGGAAGTCGTTCGCGACCTTCGTCTGGCCGGTCAACCGCCCGCGGTGGTCGTACTCCTCGCGCGTCAGGTCGTAGGTCTGGATGACGTTGAGCTGGTTATAGCTCATGGTCCCCGGCCCCGCGTACAGGAACGAGTTCGGGTTCCGGACCTTGGTGTCGAACTCGTAGCGGTAGCGGATGTCGGCGACGCCGTCACCCGTGTTGTCGATGTTGACGTAGTAGCGGGCCCGATCGTCGAACCTGAAGAAGTTCGGGCCGTTCGCGGGGACCTGGCCTGGGATCCAGTCCGACGCGATCGTGATCGCGTTGGGGGCATCGTTGGCGGTCCACGCGTACACGTCGGTGTTGTCTGCCGCCGGGTCGAGCATGATGTTGGGCGCCTCGCGGTGACTCGAGCTGACTGCAATCGACACCGTCAGCGCCACCGCCGCCAGCACGGCGACGATCAGCAACACACGCTTCGCCCTCGGGCTCGGCAGTGATTGGGTACGCATCGTGCTTCCTTTCCTTGGTGATCTGGGACGAGAGGATGGGAGCGGCGGCGCGCCAGTTGCGGCGTCCGTTTTCTCCACATCAACCTGGGCCTTCCTACGAGGGACCCCCTCGGACCGGATCACTGCCGGTGAGGAAAACTCGACACGGCCGCCCGCACGGCCCGGGGGACGGCGCTAGAGGCCGGCGGAGAGGACTTCGGAGACCGCCGGCGCGGCCACTTCACCGCCCGCCGCTTCAGCTTCGATCAGGAGCACGCGAGACCGCGAGGCGGGGCTTGTCGGCGGGGGCGAACGCCGCGAACCAGGCGTCCTTGATCTGCTCCGGTTCGGGAGAGCTCTCCTGCCCGGGCACCGGGCCGAGCTCGGCGGTCCCGGTCTTGCCGGCCACCTGGGCCTCGGGGATCGCCCCGGCGAAGCCGGTCCCTTCGGTGACGACGCCGATCATCAGTTCGGTCAGCTGGTCGGCGATCTGCTTCGACATCACCCGGACCGGCTTCTTTTCCGGGCGCAGCTTCTTGTTGGCGACGAGCGAGGTCGGCTCGAGGACGCCGTCGTTGGCGATCGCCTGGGCGATGCTCGCCATCACCAGCGGCGTCGCCAGCACCTCGCCCTGGCCGATCGCGGTCACCCCGAGGTCGACTTCTTCGCCGATCTCGGTCGGGATCGTCGGTTCGGCCGGTTCGACCTCTTCGATCACTTCCTGCGAGTAGAGGCTCGGCGGGGAGTTGAACCCGAACCGTTCGGCGGCCGCGACGAGGTCGTCGTTGCCGATCTTCGGCCCGAGCGGGGCGAAGTCGGCGTTGCAGGACTCGGCGAACGCTTCGCGGAAGGTGCCGCCGCAGTAGCTCGCCGTTGGCGTTGCTGATGAAGCGGCCGCCGACGTTGACGCCGTCGGTGATTTCGAAGTCGTCGTCGAGCGAGACGACCCCCTTCTGCAGGGCGGCGATCGTGGTCAGCATCTTGAAGGTCGAGCCGGGTGGCTGCGGGGCCGAGAAGGCCTGACCGGCGAGGGCGCGGACGTCGCCGTCTGCGGGGTCGAGCGCCGCGACGCCGCCGGCGCGACCGGCGAGCGCGGAGACGGCGGCCTCCTGGAGGTCGGGATCGATCGTCGTCTTCACCGGGGCGCCCGGGCTGCGGGTTCGGCCTTGGCGATGATCCGGGCCGAGCCGCCCGTGTCGGCGACGGCGAGCAGGGTGCCTCCGGGCCGCCCGGCGAGCCGGGTGTTGAAGGCCTGCTCGACGCCGCTGATGCCGACCGGCGTCCCCGGCGGGAAGCCGTGGCGGGCGAGCGCCGGGAGGTTCTTCTTCTTCGGCCATCCCGATTTCGCCGGTGACGTCGATCATGGCGCTGCCGAGCGGGTGTTCGCGCGCTTCGGCCGGGCCTTCGGCCAGCGCCTCCCCGTCGGCGGCGAGGATCGGCGCCCGCGGCGCCAGTTCGACCCGGCTCTCGAGGTGCTCGCCCGCTGCGCAGGCCGGGGAAGACGAGGCTCGGGTCCCAGGCGATGCCGCCGTCGGCGTAGGGCAGGACCAGGTCGTCTTCGACCGGGCCGAAGGCGACGGTGTCGGCGGTGACCGGGACCGGGACGACGGTCGAGGCGTCCCTCTCTTCGGCGTCGCCGGGCTCCCCCCGGTCGACGCTCCGCAGCGTCGCGGTCTCGGCGGCCTCGCGGTAGGCCTTGACGAATTCCGCTTCGGAGATCGACCGGCGCGAGGCGGCGTTCAGCTCCCGGTACATCGCGGCCGAAGTCCTTCCGCGCCCAGGCTTCGACGAAGCGGCTCGCGCGAGTCCCGCTCCGGCGATCCGGGGACGCCGGCGACGGCGCCGAAGATGAACGCGACGACGGCGACGACGAAGAGCGGGACCATGCGGGTGACCAGACGGCGGCGCCGCGCCACCTCGGGCGGGAGGTTGTTCACTGTGTCGGGAATGTACTTCCTGCCCTCTGGATGATCTAGCTCGTGCAGGGCCCGGTGTCGACCGGGGAGGAGGTGTCGCCGAGGGCGAGCTGGACGACGTCGTCGGGGATCGCGAAGCCCCCGGGCGGGGCGGAGGTGGTGGCGGCGAAGACGGTCGCCAGGACCCGCCGCGCGGAATCGACGATCGGCCCGCCCGAGTTGCCGCTGCGGACGCTGCCGCGCAGGAAGGCGATCGCGGCGCTGGAAGGGCCCGCGGCCGTAGGAGTCCTCGCTGAGCACGTCGCGGGTGTCGCCGAGCCGGATCGGGGTGGTCGTGAAGGGCCCGTTTTCGGGGTAGCCGAGCAGCGCGCCGGCGGTGCCGCGCCGCGGGTCGGCGGCGATCTCGAGCGGCGGGATCGGCGCGTCGATGCGGAGGATCGCGAGATCGTTGCCAGGGTCGTAGTGGACCGGGGTCGCGCGTCAGCGAGGCGCCGGCCTCGGTCGTCACCGTGGTGTCGTCCTGGCCGGCGACGACGTGGGCGTTGGTGACGACGAGGTCGGGCGCGGCGACCCAGCCCGACCCCTCGACGCCGAGGCCGCAGGCGGTCCCGAGGACGCGGACCACCGAGCGGCTCGCGCCGAGCGACGTCCGGGTCGCTGACGATCGCGGCGTCGGGCGGCGCGACCGGCGTCGTCGGCCCGGCGATCGACGGCGCCGGGTCGACCCGGCTGAGCGCGTTGAGGACCGGGCCCGAGGGCGGCAGCAGGTCGTTGAGGTTGCGGAGGATCAGCGAGCGCTGGACGTCGCCGCGCAGCTGGGCGGTTCCGGGGGTGTGCAGGGCGGCGGCGCCGAACACCCAGGCGAGCCCGAGCGCGACGGCGACGATCAGCGCCGCGCCGCCGACGCCGTCGAGCGCGTGCAGCGCCCGGCCGCGGATCACCCGCTGGCGCAGGCCGAGGGCGATGCTCTCGAGCGTCACCGCGACGAGCGCCCCGACCAGCAGCGCCCCGAGCGCGGCGAACAGCGGCGCGTAGGGGGACTCGGAGCCCTCGCTCAGCAGCAGCGGCCCCAGCCGGCTCCCGGCGAAGGCGCCGCCGAGGAACCCGGCCAGGGTCAGGGCGCCGACGATCAGCCCCTGCCGGTAGCCCCAGATCCCCATCGCCACGGCGAAGGCGACGATCCCCCAGTCGAGAACGGTCATGGGATGAATCCAACCAGGCGCGATCCCACCGCCAAGCCCGTCACTTACGTTCAGTAAGCTGGGACGCTAGGTGGAGGCTACACGCGCCACAGAGCGGCCCGCCGGAGTCTGTCCGCACTTCCACGCCGCGATCGAGTTGATCGGCAAGCGATGGACCGGGGCGATCGTCTGCGTGCTGGCGGAGCGTCCGCAGCGCTTCGGCGAGCTGGCGAAGGCGGTGCCGGGCCTCTCCGACCGGCTTCTCTCGCGGCGCCTGCGCGAGCTCGAGGAGGAGGGCCTGGTCGAGCGCGACGTCGAGTCGGGCTCCCCGGTCCGGGTCACCTACTCGCTGACCGCCGGCGGGCGCCGAACTGGGCCCGGCGATCGACGAGCTGAGGTCCTGGGCGCGCCGCTGGAAGCGCGCCGGGTAGCGGCGCAAGTCGGTCGAACCCGAGCTGCCGGGCCCGTTCCCGGTCGGGCGCTACGCCCGCAAGCTGCAGGAGGAGCTGCGCAGGCGGGCCCGGGTGCGCCTGGTCGGCGAGGTGACCGGGCGTCAGCCGCAGCAAGGTCCAGGCCTACTTCGAGCTGCGCGACGCCGAGGGCGCGGTCCCCTGCGCGATCTGGCTCAACGACCTCGAGCGGGCCGGCCTGCCCGAGGGCGGCCTGCGCGACGGCGCCGAAGTCGTGATCGCCGGCGGCCCCGACTACTACCCCGGCGGGGGCCAGGCCTCGCCCAGCTTCGCCTTCCGCGCCACCTACGTGCGGCTGGCGGGGGAGGGGGACCTCCTCGCCCGCCTCGAGGCGCTGCGCAAGCAGCTGCGCTCCGAGGGCCTGTTCGAGCTCCAGAAGCAGCTGGCGCGGCCGCTGCTGCCGCGGACGATCGGCGTCGTCACCGCCGAGGCCGGCGCCGCGCGGCGCGACCTCCTCGCCGGCCTGCGCCGCCGCGGCTGGGAGGGGACGGTCGTCTGGGGCTTCGCGCCGGTGCAGGACCGCCGCGCCGCGCCCGCGATCGCCGCGGCGATCAGGCGACCTCGCGGCCCGACCCGAGGTCGAGGCGATCGTCGTCACCAGGGGCGGCGGCAGCCTCGCCGACCTCTGGGCGTTCTGCGACGAGACCCTCTGCCGCACGGTCGCGATGCTGCGCGTGCCGGTGATCAGCGCCGTCGGCCACGAGCGGGACTCGACCCTGATCGACGACGTCGCCGCGGTCGCCTGCTCGACCCCGACCCACGCCGCCGAGGCGGCGGTGCCGCTCGACTGCATCGAGGCGCGGCGCGACCTCGAGCGCAGCGCCGCCGCGATCCGGCGCGGCGCCGACGGCGCGGTCGGCGTCGCGCGCCAGGCACCTGGCGGCGCTGGCCCGCGGGCCCGGCCCGGGCGCTGCACCGCGAGCGGGTCGCACTCAACCAGATGACGCGTGAGATCCGCGCCTCCTCCGAACGCGGCCTCGCCGAGCGCCGCTCGTTCCAGCGCCGGATCGCGGTCGTCGTCCTCGACCGGGCCCTGCGCCGGGCCGCCGGCGCCGAACTGGGCAGCCGGCGCGAGGCGCTGCGGCGGGTCGAGGTGGCGCTCCGCGCCCACGAGCCCGAGCGCACGCTCGAGCGCGGCTACGCGCTGGCCGAGACCCCCGAGGGCGAGCCGCTGACGAGCGCCGAGGCCGCACGCGCCGAGGATCGGATTAGTCTCCGCTTCTCCGATGGCCGAGTCGACGTCCGAAAAGCCTGAGTCCTACGAGGGAGCGGTCGAGCGGCTCGAGCAGATCATCGACCGGCTCGACTCCGGCCAGGCCGGCCTGCGCGAGACGCTCGATCTCTGCCGCGAGGGCCGCGAGCTGGTCACCTACTGCGCCGGCCGAGCTCGACGCAGTCGGCGAGGGCCTGAAGGAGCTGCGCCTCGACGAGCTCGCCGCCAAGCTCGAGGCGCCGGCCGAGGCCGATTAGTTTGTCGGCCCGCTCCAACCGGGCCGTGATCCTGATTCCGGTTAGTGATGTCAGCTCAGACCCGGATGGACCCCGCTGCCGATTCCCTGCTCGTCGACGACCCTCTGCAGGAGGGCGATCAGGCGCCTGCGGTCGGCCGCGCTCAGCCCCCGCATCAGTTCCTCTTCGTGCTCGATCGCGATCTTGCGCCCGCGGGCGAGGAGCCTGCGGCCCGGCAGCCGGTCAGATAGAGGGCGTGGACCCGGCGGTCGCTGGGATGCGGGCGACGCTCGATCAGGCCGCGCTGCTCGAGCTCGTCGACGATCGCGACCATCCGGCTCGGCGGCGCCCCGATCGCCTCGGCGATCGCCTGCTGCGATTGCCCTGCGGCGGCGTCGACCACGTTCATGACCCGGAACTGCGGCGGCTGCAGGTCGATCGCGGCGATCCGCTGGGCGAATCGCTGCGAGGCGTGGATCGCCGACCTGGGAGAGGAGGAAGGCGACGGATGGACGGGGCCCGGTCGCCGGCGATCGGTTTGCTACCCATATCGCGAAGACTACATCGAGTTAATTACATCGCCTAATCATTATTGCTATACATCGTTTTTCCCATGAAGGACTTCCCAGCTTGAAAGGAACATCCGCATGACCCGTCATCTCGCCCGCCTCGCCGACATCGCCTACCGCCGCCGCGGCACCGTGGTGCTCGCCTGGATCGGCGCGATGATCGTGATCATCGGGCTCGGCTCCTCGCTGAAGGGCGAGTACGAAGCCGACTACAACACCCCCGGCTCGGAGTCGAAGGCGGCGAGCGACCTGACCGAACGCGAGTTCGGCGGCTACACCGGCCAGGAAGTCTACGTCGTCTGGAAGGACCCGGCCGGAGCCGACAGCCCGGCCGCGCAAGAAGCGGGTCGACGCCTTCCTCGCCGAGGCCGAAGACGTCAACCACATCGAGCCGCCGACCGCGACCCGCGTCTCCGAGGACGGGACGATCGCGACGACGACGCTGCCGCTGACCGTCCCCGGCTGGGAGATGACCAAGGAAGACGGCGAAAAGCTGGTCTCCGCCGCCGAAGACAACAGCGGCGACGGCCTCGCAGATCAAGCTCGGCGGCGACCCGATCTACCGCGCCCAGGAAGGGGCGAGCCCCGAGGGGCTCGGCTTCCTCGGCGCCGCGATCGTGCTGCTGATCGCCTTCGGCTCGCTGGTCGCCGCCGGCCTGCCGCTGGCGATCGCCCTGGTCGGCCTCGGCATCACCTCCGGCGGCCTGATCCTGCTGCTCGCCAACGTCGTCGACGTCCCCGACTGGACCACCGCGGTCTCGGGGCTGATCGGGATCGGGGTCGGGATCGACTACTCGCTGCTGGTCCTGACCCGTTTCCGGGCCGCGCTGCACGACGGCAAGGACCGCCACGACGCGGTCGTCGAGGCCGTCACCACCGCCGGGCGCAGCGTGATCATCGCCGGCTGCACGGTCGTGATCGCCGTCCTCGGGCTGTTCCTGACCGGCCTCCCCTACATGTACGGGGTGGCGATCTCGGCCTCGCTGGCGGTGCTCGTCGTGATGCTCGCCGCGGTCACGCTGCTGCCGGCGCTGCTCTCCTATCTCGGCCCGAGGGTCGACCGGCTGCGGATCCCCTTCCTCGGCCGGGCGCTGAAGACGGAAGGCAACGGGGAATCGCTCGCCGCGCGCTGGAGCCACGCGGTCCAGCGGCGGCCCTGGACGGCGGCGATCGCGGCGACGGCGATGCTGCTGGCGCTGGCCGCGCCGGCGCTCGGCATGCGCCTCGGGCTTCCCCGACGCCGGCAACGACCCGCCGGACACGATGACCCGCCAGGCCTACGACCTGATCACCGAGGGGTTCGGGCCGGGCACCAACGGCCCGCTCGTGATCGCGGCCGAACTGCCCGATCCCGAGCGCGAAGGGCGACATCGACGCCCTGGTGAGCGAGCTGCGCGCCGAAGAGGGGGTCGACTTCGTCACCGACCCCGCGTTCAACCAGGCGGGCGACGCGGCGCTCGATCACCGTGATCCCGACGACCTCGCCCCAGGACGCGGCGACCCAGGACCTGGTCAAGCGGCTGCGCGGGACCGTCCTGCCCGAAGCGCTCGACGGCACCGGGGTCACCGCGCAGGTCGGCGGGGTGACCGCGGCGCTCGAGGACCAGAGCGACTACATCGTCGACCGCATGCCGCTGTTCATCGCCGGCGTCGTCGGCCTCTCCTTCCTGCTGCTGCTGATCGCCTTCCACTCGCCGCTGATCTCGCTCAAGGCGGCGGTGATGAACCTGCTCTCGGTCAGCGCCGCCTACGGCGTGATGACCCTGGTCGCGCAGGGCGGCGCGGTCGGCGAACTGATCGGGATCGACCACGAGGTGCCCGATCGCGCCGTTCATGCCGGTGATGATGTTCGCGATCCTCTTCGGCCTCTCGATGGACTACGAGGTCTTCCTGATCTCGCGGATCCGCGAGGAGTACCTGAAGGACGGCGACACCCGGCGGGCGGTCGCCGACGGGCCTGGCGAAGACGGCCCGCGTGATCACCGCGGCGGCGGCGATCATGGTCGTCGTCTTCCTCGCCTTCGTCGCCTCGCCGGAAGTGTTCCTGAAGCTGTTCGGGATCGGCCTCGCCGTCGGCGATCTTCCTCGACGCCACCGTGGTCCGGATGGTCCTGGTCCCGGCCGTGATGCAGCTGCTCGGCAGCCGCAACTGGTGGATCCCGGACTGGCTGGAGCGGCGCCTGCCGCGGCTCGACGTCGAGCGCGTCGCGGTCGGCGCCGAGGGGAGGTCCTAGTCCCGAGAAAAGGAGAACTCAGATGAGCAGGCTGATCGTGACCGAGTTCGTCACCCTCGACGGGGTGATCGAGGCGCCTGGCGGTGAGCCCAGCCATCCCCACTCGGGCTGGGTGTTCGAGTACATGGGCCCCGAACAGGAGGAGTACAAACTCGAACGAGGCCCTCGAGGCGGAGTCGCACCTGCTCGGCCGGGTGACCTACGAAGGCTTCGCCGACGCCTGGCCGAAGCGGGAGGGCGAGTTCGCCGACGCAGATCAACTCGATGCCGAAGTACGTCGTCTCCTCGACGCTCTGCGGAGCCGTTCGAGTGGGAGAACTCGACACCTGATCAAGGGCGACGTCGCCGAGCGGATCGCGGAGCTGAAGGCGCAGGACGAGAGAGCCCGATCCTGGTCGCCGGCAGCGCCACCCTGGTCGACTCGCTGATCGAGAACGAGCTCGTCGACGAGCTGCGGCTGATGGTCTTCCCGGTGATGATCGGCGGCGGCCTGCGGCCCTTCCCCGAGTCAGGGCAGAAGAAGACCTTCAGGCTGGCCGCCAGCAAGACGTTCGACTCGGGGGTCGTCGTCCACACCTACGAGCCTGCCTGACTCGGCCGGGTCGACGCCGTCGACGGCGCGGACCTCGCCAAAGTCCTTGGCCAGGGCGGTGGCTTCGATTGCGAGTGGTGTCTCTGTTTGCATCAGGTTCCCTCCAATAGGACGCAAACCGGTGAACTCATCGGCCGCGCAGTGCCGGCGACCTGCCGTATCTAACCTGTGGGCATGAGCTTCACCTCCTCAGGCGAGGCTGCCGACGACCTCGGCCTCCTTGCCGAGGCTCGCGACGATGAGGCCGCCTTCCGCCGCCTCGTCGAGCCCCACCGGGGCGAGCTGCACGCGCACTGCTACCGGATGCTCGGCTCGGTCCACGATGCCGAGGACGCCCTCCAGGACGCACTGCTCCGCGCCTGGCGCGGCCTCGACCAAGTTCGAGGGCAGGAGCTCGCTGCGCTCCTGGCTCTACCGGATCGCCACCAACACCTGCCTCGACGCGATCGCTCGCCGTCCGAAGCGGGTGCTCCCGGTCGAGTTCCCGCCCGCCGACCCCAGCGCCGGCATCGGCGAGCCACTGGTCGAGTCGACCTGGGTCGAGCCCTACGCGGACGAGGCGCTCGGCGTCGAGGACGGCCGCGCCGCTCCTGAGGCGCGCTACGAACAGCGCGAGGCGGTCGAGCTGGCCTTCATCGCCGCCCTCCAGCACCTGCCGGCCACCCAGCGCGCGGTGTTGATCCTGCGCGACGTGCTCGGCTTCTCGGCGCGGGAGGCGGCCGAGGTCCTCGAGACGACCACCGCCTCGGTCAACAGCGCCCTGCAGCGGGCCCGCGACTCGGTCGAGAACCGCCTCCCCGAGCGAGCCAGCAGGAGACGCTGCGGATGCTCGGCGACGCCGAGGTGAGGACGCTGGTCGAGAGCTACGTCGACGCCTGGGAACGCCAGGACGTCGACGCCGTCGTCTCGATGCTGAGCGAGGACGCGGCCTTCGCGATGCCGCCGTTGCAGCACCTGGTTCCGGGGTCGCGACTCGATCGCGGCCTTCCTCGCCGGCCAGCCGCTCTCGGGCGCCTGGCGCTGGCGGATCGCCCGGGCTCGCGCCAACGGCCAGGAGGCGCTCGGCTACTACACCTGGTCACCGGAGGCGGGCGTCTACCGAGCGCTTCGCGCTCAACGTCCTGACCTTCGGCGGCGGCGGAGATCGGCGCCGTCGACGCCTTCCTCACCCGCACGACCGACGATCCCGACCCCGAGGTCCTGGCCCGGCTCCCCGAGCACCCCTTCGACCCGCGCCGGGTCGACGTCGCATTCGAGCGGCTCGGCCTCCCGTCGAGCTCTCCGAGCTGCGCCGCGCGCCTCGTGGTCAGGCGGCCTGCTTGACCCGGCCGATCGCCGCTTCGAGCCTTGCCCTGCCCCGGCCGCGATGTCGGCCGTCCCGAGCGTCTCCCGGACCGGCTCCTCCGCCCGCTCGAGGAAGACGTAGGCGACCTCGACCTCGCTGCGCCCCGCTCGCCTCGCTCACCGCGAGCGCGTAGATGTCGCGCTGGATCTCGTAGCGCTCGTACAGGTCCTCCGGCCCGTGGCCGCCGAGCCGGTCGGTCTTGAAGTCGACGATCATCGGCGGCCGGTCGTCGGACTCGACCAGGAGGTCGATCGAGCCGCGAAGGACGGTTCCGGCCACCTCGAGCAGGATCGGCACCTCGGACCTGGTCCCCGCCGCGCTCCTCACCCGTTCCTCGAACAGGGCGGATCCGAGCCAGGCACGGACTGGGGCCAGCAGCGCATCGGAGCTCTCCGAGCGCTCCGGGCCCACCCCGGCGGCGAGTGCGAAACGGTCGACGATCTCCGGCGGGCGGCTCGCGCCACCCGTTCGCCTGGCTCCACTCGAGCAGCGAGTGGACGGCGGTGCCCCAGGCGGCACCCGCCTCCGGGGCTCGGCGCCGGTGCTCCTCCCCGGAGGGGTCGGTCGCGATCGGCTGCAGCGGCGTGTGACCCTCGACCGCCGCGATCGCCGAGTAGGAGAGCGGCCAGTTCGGCGGGCCCGCCGGCGTCAGCTCGAGCAGCGGCGCCGGGCCGCTGCCGGGATCGGGAAGCGCCTCCTCGGGCCGGCTGACCCGCACCAGCTCGGCGACCCGCTCGGGAGAGGCGAGGTTGACGCGGACCGCGATCTCCGATGGCTCGAAGCCGGCGTCGAGGCCCTCCCGCGGCCGCGGCGCCGCCACCGTGACGGTCGAGTCCTCGGACGCGGTCGAGGTCGAGGGCGGAGGCGATTCGCTCGATCACCGGCGTCCCGGGCGTCACCTCGCCGACCGGGTCCGGTCCTTGATCACGCCGCTGAGGATCAGCCGTTCCTGCGCCCGCGTGGCGGCGACGTGGAACAGGCGCAGCTCCTCCTCGGCCTCGCGTGCCTTGGCCTCCTCCCAGAGGTCGTCGTAGGAGAAGAGGTTGATCACCGGCGCGCCCAGCCGCCGCAGCCGCAGCCCGACCCGCGGGCTCTCCGTCTCACGGCCGATCAGGAACGGAGGGCGGCCAGCTGCGGAGCAGCCGCCGCGCGAGCTGGGGGATCGCGACGACGCCGAACTCGAGCCCCTTGGCGCTGTGGATCGGTCATGATCCGAACCCCGTCGTGGCCCTCGATCGCGGTCGCCGCGGCGGCGTCGACGTCGGCGGCCGCGCGCGCCGCGAGGAAGTCGAGGAAGCCGCGCAGGTCGCGGCCCTCGGCCGCCTCGTACTCGGCCGCCAGCCGCATCAGCTTGCGGACGTTGGCGAAGCGGGCCTCGCCCGAGGGCTCTCATCAGCACCGCGAGGTCGTATCCGGTCGAGGTCACCGCGGCGTCGATCAGCTCCGCCAGCGGCAGGAACGGCGGCCCGCGAGCGCAGCTCCGCCAGGTTCGCCGCGAAGGCGCCGAGCAGCTCCCGATCGGCGCCGTCGATGCGATCGAGGATCTCGGGCTCGAGCAGCTCGACCTCGCCGCTGCCCGATCAGGTGCTCGATCGCGGGCCAGACCTGGCGGCCGGCGCCCCGCGGCGGCGCGCAGCAGCCAGAGCGTGTCGGGGCTGACACCGCCGGCGGGCGAGGCGAGCGCGCCGAACAGGGCCTGGTCGTCGAGCGGGTTGGCGATCGTCGCCAGCAGCGCGCAGACGTCGCTGACCTGCTGCTGGGACCAGTAGCCGCGGCCGCCGACGACATAGGGGCGGAGACCCGGCGCGCTCGAGCGAGTCCTCGTAGGCGTCGAGGTGGGTGAAGGCGCGCAGGAGGACGACCATCTCGCCGCGTCGCACGCCGCCGTCGGCGAGCTCGCGGAGGCGCGAGGCGACGAAGCGGGCCTCGGCGAGCTGGTTCATGCGGGGTGCGGGCGTCGGTCGACGGACTGCAGGTCGATCCCCTTCTCGTCCCAGCCCTTCTCGCCGGTCATCAGCAGCTCGACCGCAGGGCCCTCGCCGGGCGGGGCCGGCAGTGCTCGGGGCCGCGCCCGACCCGCAGCGGCCGGTACTCGGCGCCGAGCAGGTGTCGCGCCGATCTCGTTGACCGCGCCGATCACCTCGGGGCGGGAGCGGAAGTTGCCGCTCAGCTCGATCGCCACCGAGCCGGGATCGGCCTCGACCCGGCGGCGCTGCTCGCGGAAGACCTCGAGGTCGGCGTGGCGGAAGCCGTAGATCGATTGGAGCTCGTCGCCGACCATCATCACCTCGGTCGCTCGGCCCCCGCAGAGCCTCGATCAGGCGGAGCTGGGAGCGGTTGGTGTCCTGGAACTCGTCGACCAACAGGTGGCTGAAGCGGGTGCTGTAGCCGGCGCCGAGCTCGGACCGCTCGAGCAATCGCGTCGCGAGGATCTGGAGGTCCTCGAAGTCGAGGCCCGCGCGCCGTTCCTTTGCGGCCGTGAATCGCCCGGAGAAGAGCCCGAGCAGGATTGCGAGGTGGCGATAGGCGCCGCCCGCCCTCGCCCGCCTCGGCGACGGCGGCGACAGCCGCGTCGATCGCCTCGCGGTAGTCGGCCAGCGCCTTCCCGCCCTTTTCGGTCTGCAGCGCGGTCAGCGCGTCCAGGCCCGGCGCCTCGGCCACTGGGTCGAGCTCGCGCAGGGTCGCCAGCGCCCGCTCCAGCAGCTCGAGGTGACCGCTCTCGGGTTTCAGCTCCGGGAGCGCCAGCTCGGCGGCCTCGATGGTGCGGCGGATCGCGCTCGGGACGTCGCTCTCGGGAGCCTCGGGCAGCTCCGGCTCGGCGAAGCCGCGGCTTCGAAGCTCGGCGTGGACCGCGATCACGATCCCCCGTAGTCCGGCGACGTCGAAGGCGGCGACGGTCTGCTCGCGCTCGTGGTTACCTCCCTCGAGGAACTCCTCCAGCGCTTCGTCGAAGGCCTCGTGCGCGGCCCGGTCCGTCTCGGCGGCGTCGAGTACCCGAAACCTCGGGTCGATGCCGACCGCGACCGGGTGGGAGGACAGCAACCGGTTGCAGAAGCCGTGGATCGTCATCACCCAGGCGCTGCCGAGGCCATCGAGCAGGTCCCGGGCTCGCTCGGAGCCGGCGTCTGCGCGCAGCTCGATCGCGGCGCGGATTCGCTCGCGCAGCTCAGCGGCGGCCTTGTCGGTGAAGGTGAAGGCGAGGACCGAGTCCGGTGAGGCCCCCTCGTCGCAGACGAGGCGGCAGTAGCGGTCGACCATCACGCCGGTCTTGCCGCTTCCGGCTCCCGCCTCGACCAGGACGTCGTTGCCGGCGGCCACGATCGCCTTCCTCTGCTCGGGGGTCGGGACCCGCACGGTCATCCTTCCTCGTCCTCGTCCTCGCGCGGCTCCTCGGGAGCCCGGTCTCGGCGGCAGATCGGGGCGAAGTCGCAGAAGGTCGGGCAGATCCCGTGGCCGCGAAGGCCCGGTCTGGGGCCGGGGTCGCGGCGGATCTCGCCTCCTCGCATCCTGGCGACGATCGTGCCGGCGCGCGCCCGGGCATCGGCGAGCAGCTCCTCATAATCGGCCCGGTCGACGAGGTCGGTCTTGGTCAGCTGATAGGGGAGGTCGCCGGCGGCCTCACGGAGAACCGCGCCCCGGGGCTTCCGCGACGAGGTGCCGCGCATCGGGTGGTAGAGGCCACCGATGGTCTCGGCGCCCCAGATCTCGGCCACGGCGATCAGGTAGAGCTGAAGCTGCAGCTTCGCCTTCTCCTCGAGCTTGTCCATCGGGGTGACCGAGGTGGAGAGCTTGTAGTCGAGAACCAGCGCGCGCCCGTCGGGTGCTCTGTCGACTCGGTCGATCGCCCCGTGCACGCCCCAGTCGTCCACCTCGAGCGCCGGGTGCTCGATCTCCTCGGCCTCGCCGAAGCCGGCCTCGAGCAGCCATGGCTCGAAGGGGCCGCCGCTGCGCTCGGCCTCTTCGCCGAGAAAGCGGCTGAGAAGCCCTTCCACCCGCCGCACGATCGCCCGCTCGGAGGGGTGATCGCCCAGCCCGCGCTCGGCGGCGAGTTGGGGAACGAGCTCCGCGGCGCGGGCCCGCCAGGCGGCGAGCGAGCCCGGTCCCGGCAGCGCGTCCCCCTGCGGGCGCTCGCTGTAGAGGCGATAGAGCGCCTCGTGCATCAGGCCCCCCTGGACCAGCGGATCCGGCGCCGGGTCGAGGTCCTGAGGATCGAGTTGATGTGAGACGAACCAACGGTAGGAGCAGAGGTCGAATTCCTCCAGGGTCGTTCCTCCGTAGGCCGGAACCGAGCCGAGGGACTCGAGCACGGCCGGATTGGTGAGAGGCCCCGGGGCCCTGGTCGCCGCCTCGGCCTCGCGTGCCCGCTCGATCCGCGCCGCGATCCGCTTCGAGACCTTCGCGGGGGCGTCGGCGAGGGTGAGCAGAGCGCCCGCGTCCGCCGCCGGCCCGCGCGCGGCGATCGCGCGGGCAAGCTCGCCCTCCGAGGGGGAGTCGCCGACGCGATGGACGACCTGGGCCAGGTCGCGCCCGCGGATCAGCGAGGACTCGACCGGGTCCGGTCTCTCCTCCCCGGCGGGCGGGTCGAGCAGGCGGCGGACCTGGTCGAGCAGTGGGGAGCGGGCCTCGGCGACGCCGTTCTCGTCGCTGTCCCGGTAGGAGAGGATCAGTCCCCTGCGGGGGAGCGCCAGGCAGGCGTGGAACAGATACCGCTCCTCGGCCTCGGTGTCGCGCCGCGGCTGGAGCCCGAGCGAGCCGCGTTGCGCCTCGGAGAGGAACGGGTCGGCGCGGCCGTCGCGGCGGGGAAACTCGCCGTCCTGCAGCGAGCCGACGATGACGTGGTCGAAGCGCGCCGCGCGCAACCGGTACGGGTCGGCGATCCGCACCCTGCCCTCCGCGGGGCCGCGCCAGACACGCACCTCGAGCTCGGCCAGGAGGCGGGCAAGATCTTCCGGCACCGGCGAGAGCCCGCCCAGCTCAACCCGCTCCCCGAGCGCGCTGGCGATCACGGCGGCGGCCGACTGCTCGAGCTCCGATCCGCGCGCGGCGATCGTCGCAGCCGTTCGCGCAACCTCGGCGACGAGCTCCTCCGGCCTGCCGGCGATCTCCCGGGCCCTCCCCAGGTTCCGAGGCAGGTCGCCGAATCGCTCTTCCCAGAGCTCCATCGCGGCGGCCGAGCTCTGGACGCGGCGGCGGCGGACGGAGCGCTCGAAGGAGTCGACGACGCCGGGGGCGACGCCGCTCGCGAGTCGCAGGTACCGGAGCATGTCGGCGGCCCTTCCCGGCCCGACGATCGTCTCCAGCATCGCCATCAGGCCACCGCCGACCGCGGTGGTCGCGATCGATACCTCCGCCTCGAGCGCGATCGGGACGCGATAGGACTCGAGGACGGAGGCGAGCAACGGTCCCCGCCGCTGCGGGTCGCGGAGGACGACGGCGATCTGGGTCGGGTCGGATCCTTCGGCCAGGAGCCGGACGACCTCGGCGGCTATCGCCTCAGCCTCCCCGCGCTCGCCGGCCGAGCGGAGGATGACCAGGCTCCGGTCGGGCGGAATGCGCCCGGGATCGCTCGCGCCGAAGTTGCGCTCGAGGTGGAAGAGAAGGCTGGAGTCGGGTGTATTGCCGGGGTCGGCGGTGGTCGCGACCTCCGAATCGACGCCGATGCCGCGCAGGCTCTCCAGCAGGGAGGGCCTGGCGGCGAGCGCCAGATTGCCCTCCTCGTAGGGGAGCGCGACGGTCACGTCGGTCGCCGCCGCGAGCGCGCGAACCAGGTCGAGCTGGTTCGGGGTGAGGTCGTCGAGGCCGTAGAGGAAGACCGGCCGCTCCCGCCAGAAGCCCCCGGACTCGGAGAGCAGCCGGATCGCCTCCCTGGCGATGTCGTGGCCATCGACCCTTCCGAGGCGGTCGCGCACCTCGGCGTAGCCCTCGAACAGGGCCGCGACGTCAGCGAGGTAGGCGGACCCCTCCAGGGTCCCGGCGGCTGCCTCGACATCCTCCGGCTCCAGCCCGGCGCCCTGAAGCTCGTCGAGCAGACGCGCGAACGCCCGCGGGAAGCCGGGTCGCAGGGCGGAGCTTCCCAGCGGGCCCAGACCGCCGCGCCGCTCTGCGATCGCGGCCGTGATCGTGCCCAGGCGCTGGGCGGGGGTGAGCTCGGCGCCCGGGGGCGCCCCCGCCGCGGTGGCCACGACGCGGAAGAGGCCGCCGAAGGTCGTCACCGTCGCGCCGAGGACTGCGCCTCCCTCGGTCAGCTCGCGCTCGAATCCGTAGACGTCGTCGACGGTCGGCACGACGAGCACGGGATCCCGCTCCAGGACCTCGATCAGGCCGCGTCGGACCAGGCCGGCGCGGCCGGAATTCGGGGGTCCGTGGATCAGCTTCAGAGGCATCGGGAGAGCGTCCAGCATAGGTCCGCCTCCGGCGCGCGAACCGGGCCGATTTACCGTCTTGCGCGCTCTCTACATTGGGCCGCGATGTCACTCTGCTTCGTCGACCCAGCCGATGCGATCCGCGCCATCGCCGACTCGATCGGCCGCGAGGCGCGCCGCCAGCTGCTGGGCGAGGCGGTTCGCGCCTGGGTCGACGAGATCCCCGACCACGAGCTCGAGACCCACTACGCGAAAGCGCTCTCCGAGCTCGACGAGCACGACCTCTCGATGCTCGCCGCCTGGCACGGCTCGCTCGAGGTCGGGCAGCCGGTCCCCAACCGCGACTTCCTGATGGGCGCCTTCGGCTCGCTCGGCGACAACCGCCGCGAGGCGCTCAAGCTCGCCGCCGGGTTCCGCGGCGAGGAAGCCGTCGACGCTGGGGTCACCGAGGACGACGCCCTCGAGCTGGTCCTCGGGCTGCTCTCCCCGCCGCGCCAGATGGAGCTCGCCGTCGAGGCAGTCGAGCTTTACGTCTGGGACCGGGCGGGGTCGGAGAACTGAGGCCTAGCCGAGGGCCGCGCGGATCTCGGCGATCGCCTGCTCGTTGGCGCGGAAGTGGACCGCGTTGATGCCGGCCTTCTGCGCCCCTTCGCAGTTGACCTGGACGTCGTCGACGAAGAGGCAGGACTCGGCCGGCATCCCGATCCGCTCGAGCGTCATCGCGTAGATCTTCGACTCCGGCTTGCGGCAGCCGACGAAGGCCGAATCGACGACCGTTTCGAAGAGCTCGTCGACCGGCAGCATCGAGCGCCACAGCGGCTCCCACTCCCGCACGTTGTTGGTCAGCATCGCCATCCGGTAGCCGGACGCCTTCAGCTCCCGCATCAGGTCGATCATCGGCGGGTTCGGGTTGAGCGCCTCGAAGTAGATCTCCTTGAACCGGTGCATCTCGGGGCGGTGCCCCAGCAGCGGCTCGAGGGCGTCGGCCATCCGCTCCAGGAAGGTCGCCTCCGTGATCTCACCCCGCTCCAGCGTGAACAGCGGGTTTTCGCCGTCTGAGGAGGCGATCTCCTGCATCGCCTTGCCCAGGTTCTCGGCCGAGATCCCGGTCTCGTCCTGGAACGCCATGAACGACTGGATCAACGGCGTCGTGAGGACGCCGCCGAAGTCGGAGATCACGGCCTCGATTCGCTCAGGCATCGGCCCAGACGACCTCGTAGTGGCCGAGTCCCTCACGTCCCTCCAGCGACCAGCGGAAAAAGGCGACCTCGGAAGCGAGGCCGCGGCGGCGGATCGAGCTGGCGCTGATCAGGGTCCCGGCGCCGCGCAGCGGCTGTGCCTCCTCGCCGTCGATCCAGAGCTCCAGGGTCGCCCGTCGCTGCACCCCGTCGGGGCCGTACTCGGTCGAGAGCAGCGCCTCTGAGACCTCGACCGGGGCGCCGTCGGGGCCGCAGAGGACGGCCGCCAGCACCTCGTCGCCGTGCTCGGCGGCGCCCTCGGGCCTCTTCGCCGAGAGCGCGAGCAGGCCGCCGTCGGAGAAGACGATCCCGATCGACCGTCGCTGGATTTGACCGTCTCGGCTCGACATCGGCGCGGAGACTATCTTGAGCGCGGTGACCATCCGCAGCGCGATCCCCGAGCGAGACGCGGCCGCCTGCGCGGCGATCTACGCCCCGCACGTCGAGGCCTGCGCCACGTCCTTCGAGGCCGAGCCGCCGACCGAGGGGGAGTTCGCCGCCCGGATCGAGTGCACGATCGCCACCCACCCCTGGCTGGTCGCCGAGCGCGACGGCGACGCGGTCGGCTTCGCCTACGCCTGCGAGCACCGCTCGCGGGCGGCCTACCGCTGGGCCGTCGACGTCTCCGTCTACATCGCGGAGGGTCACCGGGGCGAGGGCCTGGGGCGGAGGCTCTACGAGGAGCTCTTCGAGCGGCTCCGCCACCAGCGGTTCCGGGTCGCGTGCGCGGGGGTGACGCTGCCGAACGAGGCCAGCGTCGCGTTCCACGAGGGGCTCGGGTTCGTCCCGGTCGGCGTCTACCGGCGGATCGGCTGGAAGGCCGGCGCCTGGCACGACGTCGGGTGGTGGCAGCTCGATCTGAGCCCGGATGGGGAGGACCCGCCCGAGGAGCCGCTCCCGCCCGGCTACCATTGAGCCATGTCTGAGGGCCAGGCCGAAGCGCTGAGCGAGGACGACGTCTTCGAGGCGCTCGAGGAGGTGATCGACCCCGAGCTGGGGCTCGACTTCGTCTCCCTCGGGCTCGTCTATGACGTCGAGATCGAGAACCAGGACGTCTTCGTCACCTTCACCCTGACCACTCCCGCCTGCCCGATCGGCCCCCAGGTCTCCGAGCAGATGAGGGAGTTCGTCGGCGACCTGCCCGGCGTCTCCGCGGTCCACCCGAAGATGGTCTTCGACCCACCGTGGTCCCCGGAGATGATGTCCGAGGACGCCAAGTTCGCGCTCGGGTTCTGAAGGTCGGGGGGAGCCGGGGAATGGCTGCTCGCTGACCTTGAGGCCCTCGCCTCCCACCGAAGCGACTACACTCGATGCTCAGCCATACGTCGGGCCCTCTCCATCTCTCTCCTCCTGGCGCTAGCCGGACGGCACTCCCCCCCGAGAGGCATGAGATTGGACACTTTATGGAGCAACGACGAGATGGGTTGCTGTCGCTGCGCAGCTCTTTCACTGGGTCTGCCTATCGCATCAACTTAAGCGGCGAGTTGGGCAGCAAGAACGTCGAGAGCTTCGCCGCTGAGCTACTCCGGATGGAGGACTCAGGCGCTGTGGAGGCGGTTATCGATCTGACCCAAGTCGAATTCATCGACTCCAGCGGCATGACCGTACTGGTCGAGACCGGCAAGCGTTTTCATGCAGAGGGCCGGCATTTGCGCATCTTCGGACAACCGAGGCGATTGATTGCCCCAGCGAGATAGGCAGAGCCGATCTCAAAAAGTGCCAGTTGACTGCTTCGGACCAGTGGGTGAGAGGCTTGGCGCATTCAGCGTCGCTCTCGATCGGAGGTTCCGATGTATCGACTCAGGCCCCGACTGTCCTACTCGAACGTGATGGCGACCGTGGCCGTCTTCATCGCTCTCGGCGGAAGCACCTACGCCGCGACGCAGCTGAAGAAGAACAGCGTCGGGCCCAAGCAGCTGAAGAAAAACTCGATAACCACCGCGAAAATCAAGAATCAGGCCGTTACCGCGGCCAAGGTCAGGAAAGGCACGCTGACCGGCACCCAGATCAACGCCTCGACGCTCGGCACGGTTCCGGTGGCGAACCTGGCGATCTCGATTGCCCCGCCGGAAGGCTGGCACCTGGTCGGCGCTGCGGGAGAGCCGGTGTTCCAGAACGGCTGGAAAAACTCAACCCCCGTCCCGGTCGGTCCGGAGACGGTGGCCTTCTACAAGGACCGGGTTGGGGTCGTTCATCTGCGAGGAGCCGTCATGGGGGGCGTCGCAGGAAAAGTCATCTTTCAGATTCCGCCCGGGTTCCAGCCCGCTCCAGGCAAGATCCTGTCATTCGCGGCGGCCTGCGCCTGCCCTGGCGCGAACACCGGGATCATCAGCGTCATCGGCCGCAATACCGGAGTACCCGCCCTCGACGGCGCGGTTGCGCCCTCGCCTGCCACCTTCATCACCCTCGACGGGATCACCTTCCGCGCCGAATCCTGAGCGGAGAGCAAAGAGGCGGGTGGGGGCCTGGACTCAGGGCCTGATGACCTTGAACTGGGACATCAGGCCGTGGTCCTCGTGGTCGCGGCTGCCGACGACTGGGGGGGCAGCGCGAGGCTAGGTTGAATTGACCGCGGGAACTACCCGGGTAGATCGGCGATATCAATGCGTAATTTTGGGATTCCGCAATGGCCCGGAAACAGCTTGGGAAAGCGGTTTCAGACCAACCCTCAACCTTCTCGGCGTTGGTACCGATAGGAAGTGCAATGGACCCGAGAGAGACCGGAGCGCTGGTCGGGCTCGCGGAGCGCCGATTCCAGAACTTCTCCGAAGCCACCGACTCGCTGTTGGGGACCCTGTCAGAAGTCGTTCCTGGCGTCGTCGTGCTCGGGCGCCTCGATCCCGACGAGCAGGTGCACCGGGTGATCGAGGTCAGGGGCGAGGGCGTCGGGGGCCTGAGCCGCGGCACTGTGCTGACTCCGACGGGCGACGGCATCAACCAGGACTTCCTCCCCGCGCTCGGGGCACAGGACTGTCTCAGCGCGCCGCTGGAAATGACCGACGGGAGGATCGTCGGAGTCCTCTGCGCCGTCGATGCCGAGGCCGACTCCTACCGACCTGAGCACGCCGCCCAGCTCGCCATCGCCGCCCGCCTGCTCGGTCACGAATGGGAAAGCGTCGAGCTTCGATCGGAGCTCCGCCGCCTGCGGGGCCAGGTCAACGCCGGTCCCAGCACGGACGCCGATACCAGCCTCCCCGACCGCGACGGATTCCTCGACCTGCTCCACCATGAGTGGCGTCGGGTCGAGGAGGGCGTGGTCGAGTCGGTGCTCGTCGCCTGTCGTGTCAGCAGCGTCGAGAATGGGAACGGCAACGAGGCCGGGAGCGCGGGCAACAGGTTGGCCATGAAGCTGGCAGCGGACGTCCTCGCAGCGACGACTCGGGGCTCGGACAAGGTCGGCCGGGTCGCGGAGATGACCCTCGGCGCGATCCTCGTCGGCTGCGAGCTGGGCGACACGCCCGCCTTCGTCGCCCGCTACCTCGGCGCACTCGAGCGCGTCACCAACGGCAAGCAGCCGATCGAAGTCTCCTGCGGCGTTCAGCCCCTGGCGGGCACGCCGACGCCGAGGGAGGCCCTCGATCTCGCCGAGATCGCGGCCGAGGACCCGGGTCGGCTTCCGGCCGACGACCTCACCCCGCAGGCAGCCCTGGAATGACCACCGAGCTCGCCCCCACGGAGACTCCCGTCAGCATCGCTGGCTTCGACAAGGGGGCGGCAGGGGTCACGCCACCGTCGAACCCCGACCGCCGCGGTGTCTTCCTCGCCGATGTCGTCGTCGAGCTCGGCCTCGCCGATCAGGAGACGATCGACAGCGCGACGAAGGCTGCCCAGGAGGCCGAGAAGAGCCTCGAGCGGTACCTGCTCGATGCCGGCATCCTCGATGAAGAGCGGCTCTCCCGCGCGATCGCCGAGCGCAACGGGCTCGACCACGTCGACCTCGACCGCTTCGAGGTGGACATGGAGGCGGCGGAGTTGGTGTCCCGATCGGTCGCGCTGCGCTACAGCGCCGTCCCGGTGGCCCTCGCCTCCGACGGCGCCCTGATCGTCGCGGTGGAGGATCCGTTCGACACGCTCGGGATCAACGACATCGAGGTGATGACGAGAAGCCAGGTGCGCCCGGCGATCGCCACCGCCAGCGGCATCAATGCGCTGATCGAGCGGCTTCCCGAGCAACCGGTCTCTAAGCCACCGCCTCCCGCTCCGCCTCCGGAGTTGCCCGAGCCGATGCTCGAGCCGCCACCGAGCGACGATGAGGCGCACTCCGAGATGCCGCCGGCCACCGCGCCGCCAGACCCTGCCGCCAACGGCGCTTTCGGCCTACGGCCCTTCCCAGAGCCGGAGCCGGAGCCCGAGGTCGAGCTGGAGCTCCTGCCGGAGCCCCTGATCGAGGTCGAGCTGGAGCCCGAGGTCGAGGACGAGCCCGATCCCGAGGTTGAGCTGGAGTTCGTGCCAGAGCCCATGGTCGAGGTCGAGCAGGAGCCCGAGGTCGAGGTCGAGCCCGTGGTCGAGCTGGAGCCCCTGCCGGAGCCCGAGGTCGAGCCGGAGCCGGAGCCGGGGCCGGAGATTCTTGGCGAGTCCGATCCGGGCCCTTCCGCTTCGGGCGAGCTGCGCGATCTCTCGGCCGAGCTGCGGGCGCTGCAGGAGACCGCCCGCCGATCCGACGAGCTTGCCCTGACCGTCGAGCAGCGAGTCGACGAGCTGAAGCGCGCCGATGATCGATCGCAGGAGCTTGAAAGCGCGCTGCGGGCGGCCGAGCGCCGGGTGGAGGAGCTCGAGTCGCAGCTGACCGGAGTCGACGCCGTGGCGGATGAGCTGCGGGCGACGACCGAGAAGCTCGAAGAGGTCAACCGGGTGCTTGAGGGGAGCGCCCGTTAGCGCGATGCGGATGCGACCGAGACCTCGCGCGAGGCTGAACTACGCAAATGTCGTCTCCACACTCTGCCTCTTCCTGCTGCTGGCGGGAGGAGCCGCCTACGGCGCCGGGAAGCTCGCCAAGAACTCGGTTGGGACCAAGCAGCTGAAGAAGAACTCGGTGACGGCC
Organism: uncultured Solirubrobacterales bacterium; assembly: GCA_963816785.1. GTDB lineage: Bacteria > Actinomycetota > Thermoleophilia > Solirubrobacterales > 70-9 > VRUE01. Next base: position 358,624 of record CAWFLL010000002.1, read on the forward strand.
GCGAAAATCAGGAAGAACGCAGTGGGGACGGAGGCGATCAGGGACGGCGCTGTTAACGGGGCGAAGGTCCTGGACGGCTCGCTGGGTGCAACCGACATCAACCAGGGCTCGCTGAACGACGTACGGGCTGCCAACGTCACGGCGTTCTCCATCGGGAGTGACGAAAACTGCACGCCGTCCCTGCCGTTGCCCGCGGGTGTCACCTCCCAAGGGCAAGGTCCCGGCACCTGCAAACTGACCTTCCCCAATCCGATCACGAACTGCGCGGCAACCGCCGCAGTCCATCTGCGCGGTCTCGGCCCTGTGATCCTCATCGCCGCAGAACGTTCGGCCCAGATCGTCGATCGTGCAAGCGAACCCAATGCTCTCCAGATCGGCACCTATCGGGACGGCAATCTGGAGAGCCTGCCGTTCGACCTCGTGCTCGTCTGCTGAGCCTGGGGCCGCCCTCTAACGCCCGAGCTGCGGATCGTCGCCGTCGATCTCCTCGGCGGTCCCGTCGAAGTCATAGTGGCCTCCGGCCGGTTGCCTCTCGGGCGGGGTGCGGAGGCCGGCAGCCCCGACGACGAAGAAGCGGCGCCCCAGATAGGCGGCCATCAACCGCCTCACGATCGCCCGGGTCGGTGGGATCAGGAGGATCAGGCCGAGGATGTCGGTGAGGAAACCAGGGGTCAGCAGCAGCGTCCCCCCGACCGCGATCATCAGGCCGTCGGCGACCTCACGGGCGGGGAAGCGCCGGGCGGCGAGCGCTTCGTTGAAGCGCCGCCAGGCGCCGCGGCCCTGGTGGCGGAGCAGCAGTGAGCCCAGCAGCGCGTCCGCGAGCAGCAGCGCCAGGGTCGGCACGATTCCGATCGCCTGCCCAACCTGGATGATCACGTAGAGCTCGACGATCGGGACGACGATGAAGATGACGACGAGCAGGGCCATCGCTTCAGCCTAGAGACCTAACCTCCCCGTCTCGTCTTGGCCGCCTCGTCGAGCTCCGTCAAAGACTCGTCGATGCCCTCGGCGACCACGACGACGTCCTCCATCGAGTCGTAGTCGGCCAGCAGGCCGAAGCCGACGCGGCCGTTGTAGCTGATGATCGCCACCGCGAGCCCGTGGTTCGGGGGTAGAAAGGCGACCGGGAAGACCTCCTCCATCTCCCGCCCGAGGACGTAGAGGGGGATCTGTGGCCCGGGGACGTTGGTGACGATCAGGTTGAAGAGCCGGGTCGAGAAGTTGAGTCGCGAGGCCTGGGCGAGAAGGGTCATCGGAGCGAAGTCGTTGAAGCGGGAGATGACTTCGGCGCCGAGCGCCTGCTTGGAGCGCTTCAGACCCTCCATCTGCTCGGTCACGACCTGCAGCCTCCGCACCGGGTCCTCGAGGTAGACCGGCAGTGGCCCCCGCATCACGGTGAGGCGGTTGCCGAGCTCGCCGCGCTCGTCCTCGGTGCGGATCGAGACCGGCACCAGCGCCCGCAGCTCGAGCCCCTCGGTGCGGATTCCCCGGCCGTGCAGCCAGCGCCGCAGGGCGCCGGTCACGACCGCCAGCACGACGTCGTTGACGGTCCCCCCGAGTGAGTCCTTGATCCGTTTCAGGGTGGCCAGCTCCGAGCGGGTGAAGACGAAGCGGCGGTGGGGCCCGATCGGCTCGTTCAACGGGACCTTCGGAGCCGGGTCGGCGAGCGCGCCGACGACCTCTCCAACGCCCCTCGAGTGCCTCGGTCACGCGCAGGGCCGCGCTCTCCGGGTGGAGCACCGCGTCGATCGCCTGCTCCGCCAGCCGCAGTGGCGCCCCGGCGACGTCCGAGACGCCGCGGGTGACCAGCTGGGTGGCGCTCGGCGTCGGCTGCGGCCGCCAGCCGTCTTCGGAGGGCCGCGGCTCGGGCTCCCGCTCGAGGTCGAAGAGGACGGTCCCGATGTCGACCCCGGAGATGCCGTCGACAGCGGCGTGGTGGGTCTTGGTCAGGATCGCGAAGCGGTCGCGCTCCAGGCCCTGCACCAGCCACATCTCCCAGAGCGGCTTCGAGCGGTCGAGGCGCTGCGAGAAGACCCGGCCGGCGAGGCGCATCAACTGCCGCTCGCCGCCCGGCTCGGGCAGCGCGGTGTGGCGGATGTGGTACTTGAGGTTGAAGTTGACGTCGTCCGCCCACAACGGGCGGCCGGCCTCCAGCGGCGGCATGACCAGCCGCTGGCGGAACCGCGGCACCTGGTCGAGCCGCCCGCGGACGTGGTCGACGAAGTCGAGGTAGGGCGGGGGAGGCCCCTCGAAGATCAGGAGGCCGCCGATGTGCATGTGGCTGGCCGACGTCTCGTTCGTCAGGAACGAGGCATCGGTTGCGGTGAGACGGTCGAGATGACCCCCGGCGGTGCTCATCCCTGAAAGGTAGCCTCGCGGGCTCGCCGGGACCATCCCGCTGCGCGGTTCGCAACGTCGCCATCGGTACCCTGGGCTCATGCCCTCCGCTTCCCTGACCGCCCCGAGGCGGGTGCTGCTCGCCGCGCCGCGCGGCTACTGCGCCGGCGTCGACCGCGCCGTGCAGACGGTCGAGCGGCCCTCGAGCTGTACGGGCCCCCGGTCTACGTCCGCAAGGAGATCGTCCACAACAAGCACGTCGTCGAGCAGCTCGCCGAAGCGGGGCGCGATCTTCGTCGACGAGGAGACCGAGGTGCCGGAGGGGGAGCTGGTCGTCTTCTCCGCCCACGGCGTCGCCGCCGACGGTGCACGAGAACGCGCGCCAGCCGGCGATCTGCACACGATCGACGCCACCTGCCCGCTGGTGACCAAGGTCCACGTCGAGGCGCGCAAGTTCGCCGCCGACGGCTACACGATCGTGCTGATCGGCCACGCAGGGCCACGAGGAGGTCGAGGGAACGACCGGCGAGGCGCCGGCGAGCATCGTCCTCGTGCAGACCGCCGAGGACGTGGACGACGCTCGAGGTCCCGGACCCCGAGCAGGGTCGCCTACATCACCCAGACGACCCTGTCGGTCGACGAGACGACGGAGATCATCGCCGCCTGCGCGCACAAGTTCCCGCGCGATCGTCGGCCCGAAGTCCGACGACATCTGTTACGCGACCACCAACCGCCAGATCGCCGTCAAGCAGCTGGCCCGCGAGTGCGACCTGGTGCTGGTGATCGGCTCGACCAACTCCTCCAACTCGAACCGCCTGGTCGAGGTGGCGCGCGAGCACGGCGCCGCCTCGCACCTGATCGACAACTCGCTCCAGGTCGAGGAGGAGTGGCTGGACGGCGTCGAGACCGTCGGGATCACCTCCGGGGCGAGCGCTCCCGAGGAGCTCGTCGCGCAGCTCGTCGCGTTCTTCCGCGACCGCGGGGCGCAGAGAGGTCTCGGAGCTGCGGACGGTCGACGAGGACGTGCGCTTCATGCTCCCGAAGGAGATCCGGGTCGAGCTCGCTGCCGGCGCTGATCCCGCCGAGCTTCGGGGATCGCCGCCGTCGAAGCTCACGGGCACTGCCGCCGGAGAAGCCGACCGAGTAGACGCGAACGCCGGGCGTGGCGCCGAGCGACAGGTGGTGCGCTCGTGGCGCTCGTGGGCGGCGAGCTCGTAGGCGCCGGGCGCGTCGACCTCGATCGCGAGCTCGGCGGCCCAGCCGTCGAGCGAGACCGCGAGCACGCCGCTGCCCGTCGACGGTCGCCCAGGCGCCGCCCGCCGCGTAGTCGAGCTCGAGCGGCGGTCGTCCTCGCCGCGCTTGCCACGGCTCGGACTCCGAGCCGCCCGGGAAGAGCTCGTCGCTGGGCGGCGCGACGAGCGCGCCCGGGGCGTCGGTGGGCCGCAGCGGCGCCAGCGGCTCGGGCAGCTCGAGGTCGGGCGTCGAGGCCGCGCAGCTCCTCCTGGATCGCCTCCTCGGTGGCCGCGTACTCGCCCTCGCCGAAGTGGAACCAGCGCAGCGCGCCGCCCTGGCCCCAGAGGAACAGCGACGGCCAGCCCTCGCACCCATAGTGCGTGCCAGACTCCGGTAGCGGGAGTCGAGCGGCGACGGGGAAGGGGACCTCGAGCCGCGTCGAGCGCCGCGGCGAGCTTGCCGGCGTCGGCCGTGAACGGAAAGCGGGGCGAGTTGACGCCGACGAGCGTCAGCCCGAGCTCGCGGTAGCGCGCCGTCCCACGCGCGCCAGGTAGGGGAGCGTGCGGACGCTCGATCAGCTGCGCGACGTCGACGAAGTGGACGAGCAGCGGGCCGCCGGCGCAGATCCGCTCGACCGCGCCAGGCTCTGCGCCGATCCACTCGTGTCCGGTGGGAGATCGGGCGGCACGGCTATGTCGCGCGCTTGCGGTCGCACCGCGCCGGCTATTCTCCTGGGCCTCTCGCAGGCTGAACGAAGGAGGACTGACGTGACGCAACGAGGATCTGGGAGCGGATCGAGCAGGCGCGCGAGCGCTGGAACGTGCTTCGCCACCCCTTCTACCAGCGCTGGTCGGCCGGAGAGCTGAGCCGCGAGGAGCTGGCGCGCTACTCGGGCCAGTACCGGCACGCGGTGCGGGCGATCGCGGCCGCCTCAGCAGGCCGCCGCCGAGTTCGCTCCCGAGCGGCGCCCGAGCTGCGGCGACATGCGGTCGAGGAACGCGACCACGTGGCGCTCTGGGACGGCTTCGTCGAGGCGGCCGGCGGGTGCGCCGCCGACGGCCCCGACGCCGAGACCGAGGAGTGCGTGCGCGCCTGGTCGGATTGCCGGCCGCGCGGGCGGTGACGGCCTGCTGGCAAGGCTCGTCAGGCTGTACGCGATCGAGAGCGGCCAGCCGGCAGATCTCGCGCACCAAGCGCCAGGGCCTGGTCGACCGCTACGGATTCGCCGACGGCCCGGGCAACGAGCCTACTTCCGCGCTCCACGAGAAGGCCGACACCGAGCACGCCGCCGAGGCGCGCGCGCTGATCGAGCGGATCTCGCCGACGCCGACGCGGACGCCCTGGTCGGCCGGCGGCGGAGGCCGTCTTCCGGGCCAACTGGCGGCTGCTCGACGGCGTCTCGGTCACCGACTGATCGAACCGACGGGCTGCCGATCGACGCCGTCCCGTTGCGCTACCTTGCCTGAGCGATGATCGAGTTCCTCCTGCCGGCGCTGCCGCTGCTGGTGCTGGTTTTCTCGCTGCTCTTCGGCCGCTATCCCGGCCTCGACACGGCGATGCGCCTGGCGGAACGGATCGCCTCGCGCGCTCCGGCACGGATCTCCACCGCCCCCCGCGCCCGCGCCCCCCGGCCACCCGCGGCACACGCGGCTCACGGCGGCCAGCTGCTCGCCTTCTCGATCGCAGGGCGCGCCCCGCCCGCCTAGGGCGAGGCCGACGCACTGCACAGCGCGCCGCGAGGCCGAGGCCCGGACGGGGCCCCTCCGGCGCCTGACAAGAGGAGACAACCCGATGGCTTATCCGAAGAGATTGATCGCGCTGCTGTTCGCGCTTGTCGCCGTCGCCGCCCTGGCGGCATGCGGCAGCGACGACGGCAGCAGCACCAGCGGCGGGGGTGAAACGAGCGAAAGCTCGAAGCCCACGCAGCCGGCGCCGACGACGATCGTCGTCCGCGACGGCGCTCCTGTGAACGGCGTCGAAACGCTCGAATACAGCGCCGGCGAAGAGGTCCAATTCCGAGTCAGCTCCAACCTGGCCGATGAGGTCCACGTCCACGGCTACGACCTGATGAAAGAGGTCCCGGCTGGAGGCACCGTCACGATCTCGTTTCCAGCGGACATCGAAGGGATCTTCGAGGTCGAGTTGCACTCGAGCGAGGAACAGATCGCGGAGCTGCGCGTCAACCCGTGAGCGCGGAGCGAGCGAGCGTGCATCCTGGTCGGGCTCCTGCCGTTCGCACACGCGCTCGCCGCGCGGCAGGACCTGCCGCTGCCGGCATGGCTGTTTGCCTGGGGGGCGTCGATCGTCCTGATCGTCTCCTTCTTCGCGCTCTCGGTCGGCTGGCGCGAGCCCCGCTTCGAGGAGGAACGATGGCGTCCTCTCGGGGCGGGGCTCTCACGCGCCCTGCTCGGCCTGCCGAGCCAGATCCTCTGCGGGGCGATCGGCGTCTTCCTGCTCGGGGTTGCTGTCTACGCCGGCCTGCGCGGCACCGAGGCGCCCGATCGCAACTTCGCGCTGACCTTCATCTTCGTCACCTGCTGGCTCGGCTTTCCGCTGTTCAGCATCGTGCTCGGCGACGTCTTCCGGCCGTTCAACCCCTGGCGGGCGGTGGGCCGGGTGGTGGGGGGGACGTTCTCGGCGATTGCCGGCCAGCGGCCCGCCCATCTGCGCTATCCCGAGCCGCTGGGGCGCTGGCCGGCCGCAATCGGGCTGATGGCGTTCGTCTGGCTCGAGGTCGTCTACGGGTCCGGGGGCGGGGTGGCGGTGGGTCTCTCGCCGCACGTCACCGCCGTCGCGATTCTGGTTTACAGCGCCTACACGCTGACGATGATGGGGCTGTTCGGGGTCGAGGAGTGGTGCGACAGGGGTGAGGTCTTCTCGGTCTACTTCGGCATGTTCTCCCAGCTCGGCTCATTCGGCACCCGGGAGGGCCGACTCGGAGCGAGGAGGCCGCTCTCGGCCGCGACGCACTGGGCCACCGTGCCCGGCTCGGCGGCCGTCGTGATCGCCTCGATTGCGACCACCACCTTCGATGGCGCTCAGGAGGGGGCCTTCCTCGGCGCGATCGAATGGCTCTTCGAACGGCTCTCCGACGCCGGCATCGGCACCCTCACCGCGCTCCGCCTCACCGACACGATCTTCATGGTGCTCTGCTTCCTCGGGGTCGGCCTGGTCTACCTGATCGGCGTGCGCGGGATGGCCAGCGTCGACGGCGCCCCCTCCCGCGAGAAACTGCGATCCGGATTCGTCCACACCCTGATCCCGATCGCATTCGCCTACCTCGGTGCCCACTACTTCAGTCTCTTCGTCTTCCAGGAGCAGGCTCAGTTCACCTACCTGCTCTCGGATCCGCTGGGGACGACCACCACCGACCTCATCGGCACCGCCTCCGGGGGCATCGACTTCAGGGTCCTCAGCGCCAACGCGATCTGGTACGTCCAGGTGGGGGTCCTGATCGTCGGCCACGTCACCGCCCTGACCCTCGCCCACGACCGTGCCACCGCCTACTGGGGCGACTACCGCCAGGCCGCCCGCTCCCAGTACTGGATGCTGGCGGTGATGGTCGCCTTCACCTGCTTCGGCCTCTACCTGCTATCCGTCTCGAACGCCTGAGCGCGACGGTGGGGTCTACCCTGCAGGGCGATGCTGCCGCTCGCCCACGCAGGTCACTGGGTCCTCTGGTTCCTCTACCTGCCGCCGCTGCTGATCGTGATCGTCTCGATCACCCGCACCAAGCTTTCCGAAAGGCGCGAGCGCCGAGCTAAAGGATCTCGCTGAGGCGCCGCTCGAGCGCCGCCGAGACTCCGTCGCGAACGGGGCCCTGCGGCGAGGCGCTCGACCAGCGACTCGAGGAAGCCCTCGATGATCAGGCTCTTGGCCTCGGCCGGGTCGAGGCCGCGGGAGGTCAGGTAGAAGAGCTGGTCGCGGTCGATCTGGGCGATCGCCGCGGCGTGGGTGCAGCGGACGTCGTCGGCCTCGATCTCGAGCCCCGGGATCGCGTCGGCGTGGGCGTCGGGGGAGAGCAGCAGGTTGCGGCTCTCCTGGAAGGCGTCGGTCCCCTGGGCACCGGGATCGACCCGGATCATCCCCCGCCAGACCGCCGTCGCCCCGGCGGCGAGGACGCCGCGGAAGGCGAGGTCGGAGTTCGTGTTCGGCGCGGCGTGCTCCTGGGTCGTGTCGTAGTCGAGGTGCTGGCCGGGGCCTCCCGCGTAACCGCCGGTGACCCGCGCCTCCGAGCCCGCCCCGGCCAGCTTGGTCTCCATCCGCACCTTGCCGCGGGCGGAGCCGAAGCCGAGCGCCGTCCACTCGAGGCGGGCGTCACGCTCGACCTGGGCCCGCTGCGTGGCGAAGATCCAGGCCCGCTCGGAGATGTCCTGGGTGCAGACGTAGCGCAGGGTCGCCGCCTGGCCGACGTGCAGCTCGACCACCGAGTTGAGCAGCGCGTCGGTCTCGTCTCCGTCCGAGCCGCAGTGCTCCCAGACCTCCGCCTCGGCGCCCTCCTCGAGCACGACAGGGTCCGCCAGGCGATCGCGGCGCCGTCCTCGTCGAGCGGCACCTCGATCCGGATCGGCTCGGCGACCGATCATGCCGCGGGGGACGTGGACCAGGACGCCGTCGCGCCAGCCCGCCTCGTTGCGGGCGACGAAGGGATCGTCGGTCGGGACCAGCGAGCCGAGCCGCTCCCGCAGCAGGTCCTCATGGGTCTCCAGCGCCGCGGCGAGCGGCAGCACCGTCGCGCCCTCGGCCGCCTCGATCGAGGCATTGGCCTCGCCGGGCACGTAAGCGTCGAGGTCGAGACTCGGTGAGGTCGGTGAATTCCCACCCCTTCGCCTTCTGGTCGGGCAGCGACAGCTCCTGCGCGAAAGAGGCGCCCTGACGGCGCCTCTCCAAAAGCCAGCCGGGTTCGGTCGCGACCTTCGAGCCCATCCGAGTTTCCGGATCGGCTCTCAGCCAATCGAGCCCTCCATCTGCAGCTCGATCAGCCGGTTCAGCTCGACCGCGTACTCCATCGGCAGTTCCTTGGTGACCGGCTCGATGAACCCGTTGACGATCATCTTCGAGGCCTCCTCCTCGTCGAGCCCGTGGCTCTGGAGGTAGAAGATCTGCTCGTCGCCGATCTTCGAGACCGTCGCCTCGTGGCCGACGTCGGCGTCGTTCTCGTCGATCCGGATCGTCGGGTAGGTGTCCGAGCGCGAGTCCTCGTCGAGCAGCAGCGCGTCGCAGACGACCTTCGAGCGCGATTCGGTCGCCCCGTCGGCGACCTCGAGCAGGCCGCGGTAGGTGCTGCGGCCGCCGTCCTTGGAGATCGACTTGGAGAAGATCGAGGACGAGGTCCGCGGCGCGGCGTGGATGATCTTGCCGCCGGCGTCCTGGTGCTGGCCCTCGCCGGCGAAGGCGATCGAGAGGATCTCGCCGTGCGCTTCGGGGCCGAGCAGGTAGATCGAGGGGTACTTCATCGTCAGTTTCGAGCCGAGGTTGCAGTCGACCCACTCCATCGTCGCCTTCTCGTGGGCGACGGCGCGCTTGGTGACCAGGTTGTAGACGTTCTGCGACCAGTTCTGGACGGTCGTGTAGCGGACCCGCGAGCTCGGCTTGACGACGATCTCGACCACGGCGGAGTGCAGCGAGTCGGTCGAGTAGACCGGCGCCGTGCAGCCCTCGATGTAGTGGACGTCGGAGCCCTCCTCGGCGATGATCAGCGTCCGCTCGAACTGGCCCATGTTCTCGGTGTTGATCCGGAAGTAGGCCTGGAGCGGCATCTCCACCTTGACCCCGGCCGGCACGTAGACGAAGGAGCCGCCCGACCAGACCGCCGAGTTGAGCGCCGCCAGTTTGTTGTCGTTGGGCGGGATGATCGTCGCCCAGTACTCGCGCACGAGGTCCTCGTGCTCGCGCAGGGCCGTGTCCATGTCGGTGAAGATCACGCCCTGGGCCTCGAGCTTCTCGTTGACCTGGTGGTAGACGACCTCGGACTCGTACTGGGCGCCGACGCCGGAGAGGAATTTGCGCTCCGCCTCGGGGATGCCGAGCCGGTCGAAGGTGTTCTTGATGTCCTCGGGCACCTCGCTCCAGTCGCGGCTGTTCTTTTCCGAGGCGCGGACGAAGTAGTGGATGTCGTCGAAGTCGATCTGGCCGAGGTTGCCGCCCCAGGTCGGCGTCGGCCGGTTTTCGAAGTGCTCCAGCGCCTTCAGGCGGAAGTCGCGCATCCACTGCGGCTCGTCCTTGTACTCGGAGATCGATTCGACCACCTCGCGTGAGAGGCCCTTGGGCGCCTTGTAGGCGTAGCCGCCCTCGGGATCGTGGAAGCCGAACTTCTCCTTGTAGTCGGCGTTGATGCCGGCAAGCTCTCTTTTCTCTGCGACTGCCTCGGGCGTAGCCATGCGCTAGTCGACCTCCAGGATGATGGTGTCGTCCACGACGGCCGTCGCGAACGTCCGCACCGGAGCATAGGCGGGGAGCGTCTTCGGCCTGCCGGTGGTCAGGTCGAAGAGCGAGCCGTGGCGGGGGCACTCGACGGTGCAGGTGTCGGCGTCGAACTCCCCCTCGGCGAGCGGCCCGTCGTCGTGCGAACAGCGGTCCTCGATCGCGTACAGCGCGCCGTCGCAGTTGAAGACGCCGATCTTGGCGCCGTCGTGCTCGAGCAGGCGCATGGTGCCGGGCGGAAGCTCGGCAACCGGGCATACGCGGATGGATGTTCCTGCGGTCTCTGGCAAAGGATTTCTTGCTCCCCACGCACGTGCTAGTGCGGGTTGAGACTTAATCCTACTTCTCCAGTCGGATTTTAGCGATTGCGCCCGGCGGCTCGGGAGCCGTGGACGAGTCTTGCGAGGATGCATCGCGGGCAGTGGGAAGATCGAGGGACCGACGACTTTCGCCGCGAGCAGCGGTCTTGGTTGAAGGAAGCTTCAACGAAAGGAGCAGCGATGAGCGAGAGAACCAGTTACCAGCCGGGCACGCCCTGTTGGATCGACCTCGGCACGCCCGACCAGGACGCCGCAGGAGAGTTTTACGGCAGCCTCTTCGGGTGGGAGCTGCAGGAGGATGAGAACGCCGAGCAGACCGCCGGATACCGCACGGCGCAGAAGAACGGGAAGGCGATCGGCGGCGTCATGAAGCTGATGCAGGAGGGCCAGCCCCCCGCCTGGCTGACCTATGTCTGCGTCGAGGACGCCGACGCGACGGCGGCGAGGGCTCGCGGGGCCGGCGCCAACGTCATCGCGGAGCCGATGAGCGTGCTCGACTATGGGCGCATGGCTGTCCTCAGCGACCCGACCGGGGCCGTGTTTGGCATCTGGCAGCCGGGCAAGCACATCGGTTCCGACCTGGTCAACGAGTCCGGCGCCTTCAGCTGGAGCGAGATCAACACCCGCGACCCCGAGGCGGCAAAGTCCTTCTACGGTGACGTCTTCGGCTGGTCATTCGAAGACGAAGAGTTCGAGGGAGTCGGGACCTACACGACGATCAACGTGAACGGCGACTCGGTCGGGGGTCTGATCGACATCACCGATCGCGTCCCCGACGAGGTGCCAGCCAACTGGCTCGTCTACTTCGGCGTCGACGACACCGACGCGACGGTCGAGAATGCGAAGGAGCGGGGCGGCAGCGTTGCTCTTCGGCCCCGTCGACATCACCAAAGTCGGTCGCTTCGCCGTCGTGCAGGACCCCTGGGGGGCAGCCTTCGCGGTGATCACGCCCGACCCGGAGATGGTGGCGAGCTCCTAGCGAGCCGGCGGCGCTCTGGGCGGGGTTCGCGTCAGAGCGTCGTCGCTTCGGCGGGATCTCCCCGCTCACCCTCGTCCTCCCATTCGGCGGCCTCGCCGAGGCTGGCGCTCTTGACGACCTTGAGGCCCAGCATCGCGCACTTCATCCGCGTCGCGGAGATATCGATCCCGAGCAGGTCGAGGACGAACTCCTTCGGCAGCCGCAGGACCTCCTCGCGGCTCTTCCCGACCAGCTCGTCGGTCAGCAGCGAGGTCGCAGCGGTGGAGATCGCGCAGCCCTTGCCCTCGAATGCGATCTCGGCCACCCGGCCGTCCTCGCCGAGCCGGATCGTCACCCGCTGCTCGTCGCCGCAGAACGGGTTGTTGTCCTCGAACTCGAGGTCCGGCTCCTCGAGCCGCCCGAAGTTGTGCGGCCGCTTGTAGTGCTCGAGAATCTGATCGCGGTACAGCTCGTCCATGCTTTCGAGGCTAGCGAAGTCCCGAACGGCCTAAGCCCAGACGAAGTGCAAGAGGAAGAGCCCCGTGCCAGGCAGGCCGATGAACAGGGCGAGCAGAAACGCCCCGATGATCTGGCGCTTGCGGGCAATGCGTTCGCGATACTCGACCTCCTCGGCCTCGACGCCGGAGTCAGGTTCCTCCACGGCGAGAAGCGTAGATCGTCGCTTCCGATATTGACCACACTCTGGTTCCCTCGGCACGTTCCTGCAGTTGACCACCCATACGGTGGTGAACTACGGGGACGTCGGTCAGGACGTGAGCCCGAAGACGCGGCGGGCGTCGTGGAGGCCCTCGACCAGGCGGTCGATCTCCTCCGGGATCGTGTGGACGGCGAAGCTGGCGCGGGCGGTGGCCGCGACGCCGAGCCGGTCCATCAGCGGCTGGGCGCAGTGGTGGCCGGCGCGGATGGCGACGGCGTGGCGATCGAGGATCTCGGAGACGTCGTGGGCGTGGACACCCTCGAGCTCGAAGGAGACCGGGCCGGTGCGCTCCGGGCCGCGCGGGGGACCGAAGATGCGCAGGCCCTCGACCTCGGCCAGGCTCTGCAGGGCGTAGTCGGCGATCCGGCGCTCGTGCTCCAGCACCGCCTCCATCCCCAGCCCGTCGAGCCAGCGCAGCGCCGAGGCCATCCCGATCGCCTGGGCGATCGCCGGCGTTCCCGCCTCGAAGCGGGCGGGTGGGTCGGCGTAGGTCGTCCCCTCCTTGGTCACCTTGCTGATCATCGAGCCGCCGCCGAGGAACGGCGGCGTCGCGCGCAGCAGGTCGAGCCGTCCCCAGAGGGCGCCGATGCCGGTCGGCGCGTAGAGCTTGTGCCCGGTGATCGCGTAGAAGTCGACCCCGAGCGCGCCCATGTCGAGCGGCAGCTTCGGCGCCGCCTGGGCGCCGTCGCCGACCACAATGGCGCCGGCGTCATGCGCGAGGCGGGAGATCTCTGCGAGCGGGTTCTCGGTGCCGAGGACGTTTGAGACGTGGCCGACGGCGACCAGCTTCGGCCCCCGTTCCAGCAGTGCGTTGAGCGCGTCCATGTCGAGCCGGCCGTCATCGCCGACGGGAACCCAATCGATCTCGGCGCCGACCCGCTCGGCGAGCAGCTGCCAGGGGACGATGTTGGAGTGGTGCTCCATCTCGGTGAGGACGATCCGGTCCCCTTCGCCGACGTTGGCGTCGCCCCAGGCCCGGGCCACCAGGTTGATCGCCTCGGTCGCATTGCGGACGAAGATGACCTCGCGCCGGTCGGCGGCCCCGATGTGGTCGGCGACGGTCGCCCGGGCCCCCTCGTAGGCGGCGGTCGCCTCGGCCGACATCGTGTGGGCGCCGCGGTGGACGTTCGAGTGATGGCTGCGCTCGTAGCGGTCGACCGCCTGGATCGAGGCGAGCACCCGCTGCGCGCTGGCGCCGCTGTCGAGGTAGGCCACCGGACGGCCGTGCACCTTCCGATCCAGCGCCGGGAAGGCGGCGCGGACCTTCTCGATCGGGAACGCCGGGGCCTCGACCGTCATCAGGGATTGGCCCCCATAAATGCTTCGCCCGAGTTCCGCTCGCACACCATCAGATCTAGACGCTCGCTCCACTCGGGCTCGCGGCCTCAACCTCCTCGCCGATCCAGCCGTAGCCCTTCTCCTCGAGCTGCTCGACCAACTCGGGCCCGCCTTCCTTGACGATCCGCCCCTCGAACATGACGTGGACGAAGTCGGGCTTGACCATGTGCAGGATGCGCTGGTAGTGGGTGATGATCAGCACCCCCATGTCGGGGCCGGTGAACTTGTTGACGCCGTCGGCGACGGTTCGGAGCGCGTCGATGTCGAGGCCGGAGTCGGTCTCGTCCAGCACCGCGATCTCCGGTCGCAGCAGCGCCAGTTGCAGCAGCTCCATCCGCTTCTTCTCTCCGCCTGAGAAGCCGTCGTTCAGGTAGCGGCTGGAGAAGTCCTTCGGGATGTTCGCTAGGTCCATCGCCTCCTGGGCGATCTTCGCGAAGTCTTTGATCTTGATCTCAGCCTCGCCTCGCGCCTCGCGCTGGGCGTTGAGGATCATCCGCAGGTACTTGCTGACCGAGACGCCGGGGATCGCCACCGGGTACTGGAAGGCCATGAAGAGGCCGGCGCGGGAGCGCTCGTCGGGGTCGGCCTCGGTCATGTCCTCGCCCTTGAAGGTGATCGTGCCCTCGGTCACCTCGAAGGACGGGTGGCCCATGATCGCGTTGGCGAGGGTCGACTTGCCCGACCCGTTCGGCCCCATCAGCGCATGGACCTTCCCCTTCTCCACGTCGAGGTCGAAGCCTCGGAGGATCTCCTTGCCCGCGGCGCTCACGTGCAGGTTGCGTATCTCAAGCTCAGCCAATTCTTCTCCGTTCCAGTTTGGGGGGAATACCGCGTTCGCATGCTCCGCTCGCGCATATCCGGACTGTCACGCTCGCTCGCATGCTCCTAGGCGGCGCTGCCGACGGGCGCCGGGCGCTCCGCCGGGCCGGGGCCGCCCGCGAACTCGACCAGCTCGGCGAGGGTGGTACCGGCGAGCGCCTTGGTGACTCCGCCCTGCACCCGGGTCCAGAGCAGCTTCGTCGCACAGGCGTGGTCGCCGTCGCTTTCGTGCGAGCAGAGCACCTTTCCCTCCGGGGTCTCATGGAAGCACTCCATCGGGGCGATCTGCCCTTCCAGCGCCTCGACCACGACGTCGAGGGTGATCTCCTCGGCGGGCATCGCGAGGCGGTAGCCGCCGTGTGCCCCCCGGGTCGAGGTGACCAGGCCGGCCCTGCGCAGCCTGGCGACCAGATGCTCGAGGTAGGAGAGCGGCAGCCGCTCGGCCTCGGCGACGGCGCTGAGCGAGATCGGCGCCGCGCTGGGCTGACGACCCAGCTCGACCATCAGGCGCACTCCGTACTCGGCTTTGGTCGAGAACAACATCTGCCCTAAATCCTACAAAAGCGGTCGGTTATGCGGATGCGCCTTCGACCGGGTGCCACTCAGTCAGGCAAGACCGCCGCCGTCGGCCCGGCAGATTCAGGGCTCGATCAGGCCGCGCCGGATCGCGTAGCGGACCAGCTCGACGCGGTCGCGCATCCCGAGCTTCCGCATCGCGTTGGCGCGGTGGTTCTCGACCGTCTTCTCGGAGAGGTGGAGGATCGCGGCGATCTCCTTCGTCGTGTTGGCCTCGGCGACCAGCTTCACGATCTCCTCCTCGCGCGGGGTCAGATCCTCCTCGCCGGTCGAGCCCCGCTCGAGGACGTCCTTGATCAGCAGGCGCTGGGCCTCCGGCGTCAGAAACGGCTCATCGCGCTCGACCGCCCGGATCGCGGCCAGCAGGTCGGTGTCGGCCTGCGCCTTCAGGACATAGCCCGAGGCACCGGCCTTGAGCGCCTCGAACAGGTAGCGCTCGTCGTCGTGCATGGAGAGGATCAGGACCGCGACCTCCGGCGCCTGCTCGCGGATCTCGCGCGTCGCCTGGAGGCCGGTCAGCTTCGGCATCTTGACGTCGAGGATCGCGAGGTCGGGCCGCTCGCGGATCGCCAGCTCGCGCGCCTCGGCGCCGTCGGCCGCCTCTGCGATCACCTCGATGTCCGGCTGGCGCTCGAGCAGCAGCCGCAGCCCGGAGCGGACGATCCCGTGGTCGTCCGCAATCAGGACCCTCACGAACGCCGCCTCCTCAGCTCCCGCTCGTCCGGGGGCGGCTGAACCTCAAGTCGGACCGTCGTGCCCTGGTCCGGGCGCGACTCGATCGTCAGCTCAGCGCCGACCAGCAGCGCCCGCTCCCTCATCCCACCGATCCCGAGGCCGCGCTCGGACTGCTCGAAGGCGAACCCGCGGCCGTCGTCGGCGACCTCGAGCTCGACGCCGGCTCCGGTGCGCCGCAGCGTCACCGCGATCCGCCCGGCGCCGCTGTGGCGGGCGGCATTTGTGAGCGCCTCCTGCGCGACCCGGTAGATGACCAGCTGCACGTCGTCGTCGAGGTCGGAGAAGTCCCCCTCGGTCCGTAGCTCGGCCTCGACGTCCGGCCGCGTGACCTGCTCCACCTGACCGGCGATCGCCGCCGCGAGGCCGAGGTCGTCGAGCGCCGCCGGCCGCAGCTGGCGGGCCAGCGCGAGCAGCTCCCGCATCGCCTTGTTGGCGAGGGCCTTCGTCTGGTCGACCTCGGCGGCGAGCTCCGGGGGCGCCTCCTCGCGGACCGCCTCGAGCCGCAGCAGCAGCCCGGTCAGCGACTGGTTCACCTCGTCGTGGAGGTCTCGCGCGATCCGCGCTCGCTCCTCCTCCTGGGCCCGCAGGGCGGCGGATCCCGCCCGGCGGCGCTCCGCCTCGAGGCGCTGCATCATCCGCAGGAAGGCAAGCTCGATCCGCTCGACCTCCTCGGTCTCCCCGACCCCGTCGATCGACGGCGGCAGCACGGGACCCGGGCGGCTCAGGTCGACCTTCTCCATCTCCTCGATCAGGTCCTCCAGCGGCGCGAAGCGGCGCCGCTGGGCCATCAGGCCCAAGGCGAGCGCCGCCGCCAGGACGGCGAGCGCTACGATCGCCACGGTCGTCAGCGGGTGCTCCTCGGTCGCACTGGCCAAGCCTAGAGCCGCCCACGCCGCCTGGGCGGCTCAGGGTTGGCGAATAGGGGTTGGCACCCATAGGCGTTTCGGCCCTGGATCGCAATACTTTCCCGAGCAGCGCAAACCGACCAGGAGCGAAAGCGATGACCACCACCAAGCAGTCCACCTTCGGCGCGACCCTCCGCACCACGATCCTGCTGGCCTCGCTCACCGGGTTGCTGGTCGTGATCGGCGCTCTGATCGGCGGGCCCAGCACGGCCGCGCTCTTCCTCGGCATCGGCCTCCTGCTCAACCTCGGCTCGTATTTCTTCAGCGACAAATTGGCCCTGAAAATGAGCGGCGCCAAGCCGCTCGAGGAGTCGGAAGCCCCGCGCATCTACCAGATCGTCCGCGAACTGACGACCCGCGCCGGCCTGCCGATGCCGCGCCTCTACCTGATCCCCCAAGATCAACCCAACGCCTTCGCGACCGGCCGCAACCCCAAGCACGCCGCGGTCGCGGTCACGCAGGGGATCACGAAACTGCTGTCGGAGGATGAGCTCCGCGGCGTCCTCGCCCACGAGCTCGCGCACGTCCAGCATCGCGACATCCTGATCCAGTCTGTGGCTGCCGCGATCGGCGGTGCGATCACCTACATCGCGTACATGATGCTGTGGTTCGGCGGCGAGGACGAGTCGCCGCTGGGCCTGGTCGCCTCGCTGGCGCTGGTCCTGCTGGCGCCGATCGCGGCCTCGATCATCCAGCTCTCGATCTCGCGCCAGCGCGAGTACGCAGCTGACGCCGGCGGCGCCGAGATCTGCGGCAACCCGGAGTCGCTGGCGAGCGCCCTGCTGCGACTCGAGCAGGGGGCGCAGGCGATCCCGATGCAGGTCAACCAGGCCGCCGAGCCGCTCTACATCGTCAAGCCGTTCTCGGGCGGTGGGATCTCGAGGCTCTTCTCGACCCACCCGCCGATCGAGGAGCGCGTCCGCCGGCTGCGCCAGATGCGGCCTTCCCTCGGCTAGACCGGTACTCGCGGCGATAACGTGGGCCTGTGAGACGGTGGCTCCTCACAGCAGCGGCGATGAGCGCCATGATCGGCGCTCTGGCTGCCGGCGCGCAGTCCAGCTTCCCCGGCCGCGCCGGGAAGATCGCGCTCGCCTCGGGCCTCTCCGGTGCTCGGCAGTACCGGATCCAGACGATGAGCCCGGGCGGGAAGGGCGTACGGACGATCCTGAGCGCCCCGCTTACCAGCATCTTTGCCCAGGGCGAGCCCTCCTATTCCCCCGATGGCTCTCTGATCGCCTTCGAGCTCGAAGACGACATCTATGTCGTCGACGCCGACGGCACCGACCTGCGCCAGGTGACAAGCGGAGCGCAGAAGGACTCGAATCCCACCTTTTCCCCGGGCGGCGCCACCCTCGCCTTCTCCCGGATCGCCCCGGGCGGCTACGAGATCTTCTCGATCGGCATCGACGGCAGCGGCCTGACCCAGCTCACCACCGAGAAAGGCAACGACCGCGACCCGGTGTGGTCGCCCAGGGGCAATGCAATCGCCTTCGTCAGCAACCGCAGTGGCACCCCCCACATCTGGCTGATGCGGCCGGACGGCAGCTACCAGCGGCTGCTCACCCCCGATCGTAAGAGCCGCCGCGACGGCCAGTCCCAGCCCGAGTTCTCGCCGAGCGGGGGGAGGCTTGTCTTCTCCAGGGGAGCCGATCTCGTCTCAACCCGCGTCGACGGCACCGATCGCACGGTGCTCAACCGCACCGGCATCCTGATCCAGCCCACCTACTCGCCGGACGGGCACAGGATCGCGGCGCTGGAAGCGTTCCGGAACCGCAGGGACCACGACATCGTCGTCATGGGCGCCGATGGCTCCGACAAACGCACGATCAGGAGCCATGTGGCCAACGTCTACGGCATCGGCTGGCAGCCACTGCCGCGCTGATCCCGGAGACGGGTCTGTTCGATCTCGCCGCCCGCCGAAAGTTCCCGTTTGGCGCGCTATACTTATTGAAGTAAAAGCCGATCCGGATTCGGGGATTTGACGGAATGACCACCAGCGCGCAGACCACGCAGAAGATCGAGGAGATCGAGCCCTTCGAGGCCGCCGAGGAGATCGAGGGCGGCGATGTCGTCCTGATCGACACCCGCGAGCCGCACGAGTACGAGGAGGCTCACCTCGAGGGCGCCAAGCTCGTGCCGCCCGGCCTGCTCGGCGATGAGATCACCACCGCGGCGCCCGACAAGTCGGCTCGGACGATCCTCTACTGCCGCAGCGGCAACCGCTCCTTCAAGGCGGCCGAGCAGATGCAGGCGCTCGGCTACGAGAACGTCGCCTCGGTGGGCGGCGGGATCGTCGCCTGGCAGGAGCAGGGGCTGCCGGTCGTCGCCGCGACCGGGCTGACGCCCGAGCAGCGCGACCGCTACTCACGCCACACCCTGCTGCCCGAGGTCGGGGTCGACGGCCAGCTGAAGATGCTGAACGCCAAGGTGCTGCTGGTCGGCGCCGGCGGGCTCGGCGCGCCAGCCGCCCTCTACCTCGCCGCGGCCGGGATCGGCACGCTTGGCCTCGTCGACGACGACGTCGTCGACGCCTCCAACCTGCAGCGCCAGGTGATCCACAACACCGACCGGATCGGCCTCCCGAAGACCGAGTCGGCGCGGCTGACGATCGAGGCGCTCAACCCCGATGTTGACGTCGTCGAGCATCGCACCCGCCTCGATGCCTCCAACATCATCGAGATCCTCAGCGATTACGACGTGATCGTCGACGGGGCCGACAACTTCCCCACCCGCTATCTGCTGAACGACGCCTCGGTGCGGCTGCGCAAGCCGGTGGTCTCGGCCTCGATCCTCAGCTTCGACGGCCAGGTCTCCACCTTCGTCCCCTTCGAGGGTCCCTGCTACCGCTGCCTCTACCCGACCCCGCCGCCGGCCGAGCTTGCGCCGAGCTGCTCCGCGAACGGCGTGCTCGGCGTGATGGCCGGGACGATGGGCCTGCTGCAGGCGAACGAGGTGCTGAAGCTGGTGATCGGGATGGGCGAGCCGCTGGTCGGGCGGCTGCTGCTGTTCGAGGCGCTCAGCACCCGCTTCACCGAGCTCAAGGTCCGCCGCGACCCCGATTGCCCTGTCTGCGGCGAGAACGCGCCCGAGATCCCGGAGTCGGAGCTGGGCCAGTTCCCCGACTACGAGCTCTTCTGCAACGGCTGAAGCGATAGGTTCCGGTCGATGGCGACGGTGCGGATTCCCCCTGTGCTGAGACCGCAGACCGGCGGCCAGGCCGAGGTCGAGGCGGCCGGGGCCAACGTGGGCGAGGTCCTGCTGGCGCTGACCGGCGAGCACCCCGACACCGAGCCGCAGCTGTTCGGGCCCGACGGCGATCTCAACCGTTACGTCAACGTCTACCTAAACGACGAGGACGTGCGGGTCCTGGACGGCCTCGACACCGCGGTCGCGGACGCCGACACGGTCGTGATCCTGCCGGCGATGGCCGGCGGGCGCTAGCGGCGCGTCAGTGTTCGAGCACAAGCCCGAGGAAGCGCTTGGTGCGCTCCTCGCGCGGTTCGTCGAGCACCTTTGAAGGAGGGCCCTGCTCGACGATCAGGCCGGCGTCCATGAAGACGACCCGGTCGCAGACATCGCGGGCGAATCCCATCTCGTGGGTGACGACGACCATCGTCATTCCCTCCGTTACGAGCTCCCTCATCACGTCGAGGACCTCTTTGATCAGCTCCGGGTCGAGGGCGCTGGTCACCTCGTCGAAGAGCATCAGGTGGGGGTCCATCGCAAGCGCCCGGGCGATCGCCACCCGCTGCTGCTGGCCGCCGGAGAGCCGTTCGGGGTACTGATCGAGCTTGTCGGCGAGGCCGACCCGTTCGAGCAGCGCGGTTCCCTTCGCACGTGCCTCCTCGCGCGAGCGGCCGAGCGCCTTTTCCGGCGCCATCGTCACGTTCTGCAGCGCCGTGCGATGGGGGAAGAGGTTGAGCTGCTGGAAGACCATTCCAATCCGTTGCCGCAGAAAATCGACATCCCAGCCGGACTCGCCGTCGCCCGATCCCGACCCCTTGCAGACGTCGTGGCCCTCGAGAAAGATCTCGCCCTTCTCGGGTGGCTCGAGCAGGTTGATGCAGCGCAGCAATGTGCTCTTGCCGGAGCCGCTCGGCCCGACCACGCAGACGACTTCGCTTTTGCTCACCTCGAGATCGATCCCCCGCAGTACCTCGAGGTCACCGAAGCGTTTGTGGATCCCCTCCAGCCTCAGCAGCGCGCCGTCGTAGTTGGAGCCACCGGCATCGGAGATCGTCATCGATTTGGGCATCACCCCCATTACAGCGCCTCGACGCGGGAGACACCACGGCTGAAGCGCCGCTGCTCGCGGGAGATCAAACGGTCGACCAGCCGCGCCAGCGGCAGGGTGATGAGCAGGAACATGATCGCGCCCAGCGTCAGAGCCGAGCTGTTGAAGGTCTCTCCCTGGATGTCCCTCCCCACGTGGGCGACCTCGTTGAGGGCGATCACGCCGACCAGGGTGGTGTCCTTCATCAGCGCGATGAAGTCATTGAGAAGCGGGGCGATCACCTTGCGCACCGCCTGCGGGACGATCACATTCCGCATTGTCTGGCTATAGCTCATCCCCAGCGATCGGGCGGCCTCCATCTGCCCACCGGGAACCGCCTCGATCCCCGCCCGATAGACCTCGGCCATGTAGGCCCCGTACGTGATCGTGATTGCCATCACCCCGTACCAGAAGGGGTCGGGTCTGCCGAACCAGTGGGGGATCGCGATCGAATCCGGAATCGGCAGGAAGGGGAGGCTGCCGGAGATCAGGAGGATGATCAGAAGCAGCGGTATGCCGCGGAAGACGTCGATATAGGACACGGCCAGGAATCGCACCGGCAGGAATCCCCTGCCCGGCAGCTGGCGCAACAACGCCAGGACGAGACCCCAGGCCAGGGAGAGGGCTCCCGAAATGATCGAGAGTTCAACCGTCAGGATGAACCCTTCAAGGACCTCGTCGAAATGTTCTCCCATCAAAGAGAGGTCGAAGTACTGATTGAGGATCTCGTTCATCCCGCTCTCCTAGTCTTGGATGCCGGGCCGATTTCACGTAAAAGGGGCGCCATCCGCGGCGCCCCTTTCAGTCTGCCTGCTGGTTGTCGGGCTGGCCCAGGCTCAGGTCGCTTCATGCGTCGCTGAGAAGACTTCCTCGGGCGGCGCTTTGCCGAACCATTTTTCGTAAACCCGTTCGTAGGTCCCGTCGTCGAGGACTTCGGCCAGCCCTTCGTTCAGTTCTTCGAGCAGTTCTTCGTCACCCTGCTGGACCACGAATCCATATTCTTCTTCAGTTTCGATTCCGCCGGCGATTTCGATCCCGCTGTCCTGTTCAGTCGCTTTTTCGGCAACCGGGCGGTCGATCACCACGGCGTCGAGGGTGCCCGCCTTCAGCGCCGGGATCGTGTCGGGGCCCTGGGGGAAGGTGCGGACTTCGCCGGCGTCGGTTTCTTCATCGACGTATTCCTCACCGGTCGTCCCCTGCTGCACGCCGACCGTTTTACCGTCGAGGTCCTTGGCGGTCTTGATGCCGGTCGTACCTTTCGCGACGAGGATCGACTGGGCGGAGGGGAGGTAGTAGGGATTGGTGAAGTCGACGGTTTTCTCCCGTTCGTCGGTGATCGTCGTGGCCGAGGCGACCATTTCGAACTTGCCCTGTGCGAGGTCGCGGAAGATCGTGTCGAACGAGGTGTCGATGAATTCCGGTTCGCGGCCGATCTTTTCGGCTATCGCTTCCACCAGTTCGATGTCGAAGCCTTTGAATTCGGATTTGGACTGGCCGAATTCCTCGAAGGGCGGATAGGGGACGTCGGAGCCGACCGTGATCTTTTCACCGCCCCCGCCGCCGGTGGCGCCGGTGGTGTCGTCGCCGCCGCCGCATCCGGCGGCGAATATCGCCACTGCGGATACCGCGAGCGCGAGGATCAATGCGGTAAGCCAGGATCTGCCCATCGGGGTTTGCCTCCGTTCGGTGATTCGCCGGGACGCAGCGAAAATACCCTTTTCCGCCGGCTCGGGGCAAGCCGGCGACTCGGCGATCCGTAGCTATACTTTTTGAAGTAAGGGATTCGATGGCGCGCGACGAGCTACTCAACCGCCCCTGCGGGGGACGTTTCAGCGACATCGTCGAGTCGATCGGCAACACACCGCTGGTCGAGCTCCCGCGCCTCTCGCCGAAGCCCGGGGTCCGGATCTTCGCGAAACTCGAGGGCCGCAACCCGACCGGATCGGTCAAGGACAGGATCGCGAGGTCGATGATCGAGGCGGCCGAGGCCGAGGGGCTGATCGAGCCGGGGAAGACGATCCTCGAGCCGACCTCGGGCAACACCGGCATCTCGCTGGCGATGATCTGCCGCCGCAAGGGCTACCCGCTCAAGGTCGTGATGCCCGACAACGTCACGGCGGAGCGGACGCAGCTGCTCGAGATGTACGGGGCGGAGATCGTCTTCACGGAGGGGGCGAAGGGCTCCAACGGCGCGGTCGAGGTGGCGCTCGAGATGGCCGACGACCCCGCCTACTACATGCCCTACCAGTACGGCAACCAGGCAAACCCGCGCGCCCACTACGAGGGGACCGCGGTGGAGATCCTCGAAGAGCTCGACGATGTGGCGGCGTTCGTCGGCGGCCTCGGGACCGGCGGCACCCTGATGGGCAATGGGCGGCGACTGAAGGAGCACAACCCCGAGACTCTGGTCGTCGCCGCCGAGCCGATGCAGGGGGAGATGGTGCACGGCCTGCGCTCGCTCGACGACGGCTTCATCCCGCCGATCATCGACCTCTCCCTGATCGACCGCAAGATCATGGTCTCCAATCGCGACGCGGTCGTCTGGACAAGGCGGCTCCTCGATGAGGAAGGGATCTTCGCCGGTGTCTCCTCGGGTGCGATCGCGGCGATCGCGGTGCGGATCGCCGGCGAGCTCGACAGCGGCAACGTCGTCTTCCTGATCCCCGACGACGGCTGGAAGTACCTTTCCTCCGGCGTCTACACGAAGCCGATCGAGGAGATCGAGAACCTCGACTCCACCGTCTGGTGGTAGGTCGGCCGGCGATCGCCGACCCAATGCGGATCGGCTCGAGCCTGATCGAGGAGATCGTCGCGCACGCGCGCGATGACCTCCCCAACGAGTGCTGCGGGATGGTCGGGGGGGCCGACGGAGAGGCCCGTACCGTCTACCGGGCGGAGAACGCCGAGGCGAGTCCCCTGCGCTACTCGATCGACGCCCGGGAGCAGTTCCGGCTGATGGGGACGATCGAGGACGCGGGGGAGGAGTTGGTCGGCATCTACCACTCCCACACCAAGTCGCCGGCGTACCCCTCGCAGACTGACGTCAACCTCGCCGGCTGGCCCGATGCCGTCTACCTGATCGTCTCCCTCGCCGATCCCGACGCCCCCGAGATGAAGGGGTTCTGGATCCGCGACGGCAGGATCGAGGAAGCCGAGCTTGTCATCAGGTGATCGCAAGCTCGTCAAGGTCGCCTACGCCCAGCAGCAGGCTGAGGCGGAAATGATCCAGGGCCTCCTGTCCGAGCACGGGATCCCGAGCATGTTGAGGCGTGCGGCGGGCTTCGACGTGCCGGACTTCCTCGCCGCCGGCCCGCGGGAAGTCCTGGTCGCCGAAGAGGCCGTCGAGCAGGCCCGCGAGGTGCTCGAGGGCACGCCCGGGACTGACTAGCCCGTCGCCGGCTTCGCGATTGCCCGCAGATAGCCGCGCCAGGCGTCCTCGATTTCGCCGGCGCGGGCGTCGAACGCCGCTTCGAGGGTGGGCACGCTGCCACCCGGCAGCTGCTCCATCGCAAGCCGCTCGCAGGCCTCCGGGCCCCGCTCGGTCTCCAGCAGGTCGAAGATCGTGCCGCCGAGGATCACCGCGTCGCGCCGCGACGGTGGGAAGGAAGGGCGGGCGCTCTCGCGGAGGCGGCGGATGACCGCGGCGCGGTAGAGGCCGACCTGGCGCGAGAAGTACTGGGCCGCGCCCTCGACGAGCCAGGCCCAGCCGAGGTAGCGGGCGAACCGGCGCGGGGTCCAGGATGGGGGGAGGTCGGGGTTGTTGGCGGCGATCACGAGCTGGGCGTAGAGGCGCTCGGCGGTCCCGCGCAGCGCTTCGCGCGAGTCGTCCCCGGCCGCGCGCCGTTCCATGTGGAGGTCGTTGAGGACGTGGAGCTCGCTCGCCATCGCCCAGCCGGCGAGGTAGCGCCGACCGGCGGGCGCGGCGGACCAGCGCGCCGCGGGCAGGAACGGGTGCGCCATCGCCAGCAGGGCGGGATTGGTGTGGACGACCACCGTCACCTCTCCCGGCACCAGCTCGAAGCGCTCCTCGAGCCGGAGCCGCAGTTCCTCCATCCGGTCCAGGGTCCCCTCGGCGAACGCGGTGTCGCCGCTGTCGTGCCGAGCCGCGAAGCTCAGCGACCTCGTCTCAACCCAGGGCATCTAAGGCCAGGCTACAGCTGCAGCCGAGTAGCTCAGACGAGTACGGGCTCGCGGTCGGCGCAGACCGACCGGATCTCCTGGCGGG
This sequence comes from uncultured Solirubrobacterales bacterium, assembly GCA_963816785.1. Taxonomy (GTDB): domain Bacteria; phylum Actinomycetota; class Thermoleophilia; order Solirubrobacterales; family 70-9; genus VRUE01. The sequence continues at coordinate 383,484 of CAWFLL010000002.1, forward strand.
CGCGCTCGTACTCTTCGTCCGCCATCACCGGGGTGCCCTCGAAGGGGAGCTCCCGGTCGATCTCGACCCAGGAGTGGCAGCCGTGATACTCGTCGCGGACGCGGACCGTCACCGGGCGCGGGATCCGGTGGACCCGCAGCAGCAGGATGTGGAGCGGGTGGCGGCGCTTCCAGTTGAGCCGCTTCTCGGCGTAGTCCGGAGTCCAGACGTAAAAGGGGGAAAGCTCGTCGACAACGCGCGGGTTGTTGACCGTGAAGTGGTCGGTCACCTCGGCCCAGCAGCGGAGGCGGACCCGGTCCGGCTGCGGGATGCCGCCGTCCTGCAGCAGCGCGCGCGGGGGCGGGTCCTCGTCGGGCCAGACGCCCTCCTCGAGGGCGCGCCTCAGCTCCGGGTGGTGGGACTCGCGGACGAGGTTGTTGCGCTGGTGGTCGAAGGTCGGGTAGAGGAAGAACCGCTCATGATCGAGCTCGAAGTGCTTGTTCTCCTCGCGAATTCCGCCCTTGCGCAGGGTCAGCAGCTGCTCGCCCTCGGCAAGCGCACGCACTGTTACGGCCCATTCCTTTAACGCGATCGGCATTTGAAAGCAGTACCTGAGAGGTCGATGAAAAGTCGGCGACTGGGGAGGAAGGCGGCCCCGGATCCCGTCCAGGCGGAAGCCCCGTCCAAGGTCCGGCATTCTAGACGAGGAGGGCGAAATCGCAAAATCTAGCTTTGGTTAAGAGATTCCACCGCCCCCCGGAGTCTCGATTCGCAGCCTGTCGCCGGCCCGCAGGTCTCCCTCCGCCTTGCCCGGGAGAGCTGTGCCGTTGAGCAGGTTGCGGCCGGTGGCCCCGTCGGAGCCGCCCCGCCCCCGCGGCGGATGCCTGCGGCGCTCGGTGATCAGGGTGTAGCGCATCGGGGCCAGCGCCTCGAGCTCGCGGACGATCCCATCGCCGCCCCTGCGCTCACCCTCGCCGCCGCTGCCGCGGCGAATTCCAAGCTCGCGGACGCGCAGCGGGAATTCGGTCTCGAGCGCCTCGATCGGCGTGTTCAAGGTGTTCGACATCGCGACGTGGATCGCGCTCGGGCCGTCGGCGTCCGGGCAGGCGCCCTGGCCGCCGCCGATCGTCTCGTAGTAGGCGAAGTCGTCGCTGGCCAGGGTGAGGTTGTTCATCGTCCCCTGCCCCTGTGCGGGGACGGGCCGGGCGCCGCCGAGGGCGCTGATCACCAGGTCGGCGACACGGCTCGAGGTCTCGACGTTGCCGGCGGCCACCGCCGCCGGCTTGCGGGCGTTGAGCAGGCAGCCCTCGGGGGCGCGAACGTCGATCGGCCGGTAGGCGCCGGCCGAGGGCGGCGCGTCGGGGTCGGTCAGCACCCGCACGGCGAAGTACGCGGCCGACTTGGTCACCGAGAGCGGGCAGTTGAGGTTGCCCTCGACCTGATCGTCGGTTCCGCCGAAGTCGAGGGTGAGCTGGTCGCCGGAGATCGTCGCCTCGACCCTGAGGACCACATCGCGCGAGCGGCCGCCGGCGTCGTCCTCGAGCACGTCCTCGGCCCGGTGGGACCCGTCGGGGAGGGCCGCGAGCGCGGCCCGGGTGCGCCGCTCGGCGTAGGCCAGGATCTCCTCCATGCCGGCGCGCAGGCGGTCGAGGCCGTGCCGCGCCGCGAGCTCCGTCAGCCGTTCGGCGCCGACCCGGTTGGCGGCGCGCTGGGCTCGCAGGTCGGCGAGCCGCTGCTCGGGGAAGCGCATCTGCACGGCGATCTCGCGGAGCTCATGCATGCTGGCGAGGGTCGGCGGGATGACGATTCCCTCGTCCTCGAGCCGGGTCGAGGCCGCCGGCATCCCAGCCGGGGTGGGGCCTCCGACGTCGGCGTGGTGGGCGCGGCAGGCGGCGAAGCCGGTCAGCATCCCGCCGATGAACACCGGGGACACCAGGGTGATGTCCGGCAGGTGGGTCCCGCCCCGGTAGGGGTCGTTGAGGATCCAGGACTCGCCGGGGCGCTGCTCGAGGTCGAGCACGGCGGCGACCGCGTCCGGCATCGAGCCGAGGTGGACCGGGATGTGCTCGGCCTGCATCACCAGCTCGCCGCGGGCGTCGAAGAGCGCGGTCGAGCAGTCCTGGCGCTCCTTGATGTTGGCCGAGTAGGCGGAACGGATCAGGGCCGCGCCCATCTCCTCGCAGGCGGCGCGCAGGCCGCCGATCATCACCTGCAGGGTGATCGGGTCGAGCCCGCTCATCGTCCCGCCTCGGCCCGGATCGTCCCGGTTTCCTCGACCCGCACCGACCACCCCGGCGGCGCCACGAACGTCGCCTCGGGCAGCTCGAAGACGACCGGCCCCTCGGCGCTGAGGCCCGCCGCCGGCTCGCCCCGCAGCACCGGGGTCTGCAGCCAGGCGCCGTCGAACCGGATCTCGCGGCTGCTCTCGCCGAGGCGATCGCCGGGAGCCGCCGCGAGCGCCGGCCGGGGGCCGGGCGCCACCATCGCGAGCCGGATGTGGACCAGGACCACCTCGCCGCTCGGGTCCCGGTGGCCGTAGCGCTCCTCGTGGGCCTGCTCGAAGCGCTCGGCGAGGTCCTGCGGGTCGGGGCGGGCGCCGCCCGGCACCGGCAGCTCGAAGGCCTGGCCGGCGTAGCGCATCTCGTAGACGATCTCCGGCTCGGCACCCTCGAGATCTCCGCCGCCAAGACCCGCGGCCAGCGCCTCGACCTCTGCCGCGACCCGCTCGGCGGTCAGCTCGCCGCCGCTCAGCATCACCGTCAGCGTCGTGTCGCGGCGGCGGTCCGAGGCGCAGAGCCCGAGCGCCGAGAGGACGCCGCCCGCCCGCGGGCAGAGGATCCGCCCGATCTCCAGCTCGGCGGCGATCGCGGCCGCGTGCATCGGCCCGGCGCCGCCGAACGGGAGCAGCGCGAAGCGCCTCGGGTCGACGCCCCGCTCGACCGTGACGACGCGCAACGCCCGCACCATCTCCTGGTTGGCGATCCGCACGATCCCCTCCGCCGTCTCCAGCTCCGCGAGGCCGAGCGAATCGGCCAGGGTGGCGACCGCGGCGCGGGCGGCCTCGACGTCGAGGGAGACGCCGCCGGCCAGGGTCGAGTCGGGGGCGAGGACGCCGAGCAGCAGGTTGGCGTCGGTGACGGTGGGCTCGGTGCCGCCGCGCCCGTAGCAGGCGGGCCCGGGTTCGGCGCCCGCCGAGCGTGGCCCGACCCGAAACGCCCCGCCCGCGTCGCGCCAGCCGATCGAGCCGCCGCCGGCGCCGACGGTGTGGACGTCGACCATCGGCAACTGGACGACGCGCCCCTCGACCCGGCGGGAGTCGGTTCGCCTGACGTTGCCGCCTTCGACCACGCAGACGTCGCACGAGGTGCCCCCCATGTCGAGGCCGATCGCGTCCCCGTCGCCGCCGGCGCGCGCGATCAGGCCCGCTCCGACCGCGCCCCCCGCGGGCCCGGAGAGGACGCTCCACGCACCGGCCCGCGCCGCGTCGCCGGCGTCGGCGACGCCGCCGGAGGATTGCATCACCACCGGCCTCGGCAGGCCCGCGGCGTCGGCGGCCTCGGCGAGGGATCCGAGGTAGCGGCCGAGCAGGGGGGAGAGGTAGGCGTCGATCGCCGTCGTCGAGCAGCGCTCGAACTCGCGCAGGCGCGGCAGGACCTCGTGCGACGCGGAGACGTGGACGCCGGGCAGCTCGCGCCGCAGGTGCTCGGCGATCCGCCGCTCGTGGGAGGGGTCGAGGTAGGAGAAGAGAAGGCAGACCGCGACCGACTCGGCGCCGCTTCCGCGCACCAGCTCCGCCAACCGCTCCGGCTCGGCCTCGGGCAGCGGCTCGACGACGCCGGCGGGCCCGACCCGCTCCGCCGCCTCGAACCGCATCTCCGGCTCGACAAGGGGAGCCGGCTTCGGCGTGCAGAGCCGGTACAGCTCAGGGCGGTCCTGGCGGCCTATCTCGAGCAGGTCGGCGAAGCCCCTGGTCGCGATCAGGGCCGTGCGGGCGCCACGTTCCTCCAGGAGCGCGTTGGTCCCGACCGTCATCCCGTGGGCGAAGACCTCGACGTCGGCGGCCGTGCCACCGCTGCGCAGCACCTCCTCGACCGCGGCGATCACCCCCACCGACTGGTCCTCCGGGGTGGTGGGGACCTTCGCCGTGTGGATCCGCTCGCCGTCGACGAGGACCGCGTCGGTGAAGGTTCCGCCTACGTCGACCCCGAGCAGCACGGGATCAAGCTAGCCAGAACGGCGGTCCGAGGAATTCAGCGCCATGCCTCGCGCCGGGTCGCGCCGTCCGGCCCGACCACGATGTGGATGCCGTCGAGCGCGGGGTCGATGCTCGGGAGGTCGGCCCGCAGGTGGCCGCCCCGGGACTCCTCGCGCTCGAGCGCGGCCGTCGCGATCGCGACGGCGAGCGGATAGGGGTCGTCGAGCAGCTCCCGCAGCAGCTCCGGGCTCCGCAGCGGCCCGGCGAGGCGCCAGACGGCGTCCCTTGTCGCCTCCGCCGGGGCCTCGAAGCGCCGATCGGGGAGCGGCGGGCGCGTTCCCGGAAGACCTCGCCCGTCGCGCCGCGGCCGGCGCGGCCGCCGAACACGAAGCACTCGCTGAGCGAGTTCGAGGCGAGCCGGTTGGCGCCGTGCAGCCCCGTGCACGAGCACTCGCCGACGGCAAACAGGCCGGGCAGCGAGGAGCGGCCGTCTAGGTCGGTGGCGATTCCGCCCATCGTGTAGTGGGCCGCCGGTGAGACCGGGACCGGCTCGGTGCCCGGCGACAGCCCGGCCTCGGCTAGCGACTTGAAGACGTTCGGGAAGCGGGCCGGGTCGAGGTCCCGCAGGTCGAGGCGGACGCTGTCGACTCCGTCGGCCTCGATCCGGTCGAGGATCGCGGCGGTGACCGCGTCGCGCGGCGCCAGCTCGTCGGTGAACCGCCGGCCCGACGCGTCGAGCAGGGTCGCTCCCTCGCCGCGCACGGCCTCGGTGATCAGGACGCCGTCGAAGCGGGTGCCGGGGAGGGCCAGCGCGGTCGGGTGGAACTGGCAGAACTCGAGGTCGGCCAGGTCGGCGCCCGCCGTCGCCGCCATCACCGGGCCGGCGCCGATCGCACCACGGGGATTCGTCGTTCGCCGCCAGAGCGCCGCCGCGCCGCCGGTGGCCATCACGGTCGCCGTCGCGGCGATCGGGACCGGCGTCGGTCAGCACTCCGTGGCAGCGCTCGATCCGTCGCTCCACAGGGCCACGACCGAGGTCCTCTCGCGGACCTCGATCCGCGGCTCGGCGGAGACCATCGCGGCCAGCTTCGAGGTGATCTCGTGCCCGGTCTGGCTGCCGCCGGAGTGGACGATGCGGCGGCGGGTGTGTCCGCCCTCGAGCCCCAGCGCGAGCTCGCCGTCGGGGTCGAGGTCGAAGGCGACGCCGCGTTCCTGCAGCTCGCGCACCGCGCCCGGGGCCTCCTCGACCAGCACCTCGCACCGCGGTGGGCCGGCAGCAGGCCGCGGCCGGCGGCGATCGTGTCGGCGGCGTGCCGGGCCGGCGAGTCGCCGGGCTCGAGCGCTGCGGCGAGCCCGCCCTGCGCCCAGTAGCTGGCGCTCTGGGAGAGCGGCGTGCGGGAGATCAGGCAGACCTCGGCGCCCTCCTCGGCGGCGCGCAGGGCGGTCCAGAGGCCTGCCGCGCCGCCGCCGACGACGGCGACGTCGAACTCGCGGCCGAGGTCTATCGCCGCCTCGCCTCTTGGCGAATCGCCTCGATCTGTCCTCGCAGCCATGCCGCTGCGCGCTTCGCGGGCCGCGCGTCGGCGTCTCCGCTCGCCGCGGTCGGAGCCTTGGCCCGGCGCTCGGCCTCCTCGACCCGCTTCTCGGCGGCCTCGGCCTGGGACTCGATCTCGGTCAGCCGGCTCTCGGCGGCGGCGATCGCCTGCTGCTTGGCCTCGCGCTCATGCTGGATCTCCTCCTGGTTGGAGGCCCGCAGCCGCTCCATCTCCTGCTGGTGCTCGCGGTGCAGCTTTTCCAGCTCCTCCTGGGCCCGGAGCCGCTCGCCCTCGAGATCTGCTTCCAGCGACCGGATCTCGGCCGTGGTGCGCTCCCGCGCCGCCTCGGCGGCCTCCGTCGCTTCCTGCAGCTGGCGCTTCGCCTCCTCGACCTTGGCGCTGAGGCGCTCGCTGCCCGGCTCGTCGCTCATCGCCATGGTTCGCGCATCGCTCCCTCGCGAAGAATCAGATATGCACGCTCGGTCGCTCCCGCGCTCACATTTTCAATCTACCGTCACTGAGTAGCGTCGCGGTAGGCGACGATCGTCCGCTCGGCCATCCGCGCCGCCGAGAGCGAGGCGGCCCGGCGGCTGCCGTCGACCCGGGGGTCGGCCGCCTCGAGGTGCGGCGCCAGCCGCTCTCGCCAGGCGCCGGTCTCGAAGGGGGCGCAGAGGGTCCCGGCGATCCCCGCCGAGGGCGAAGGGCGCGATCCCGACCGGGGTCGAGAGGACCGGGACGTCGCAGGCGAGCGCCTCGAGGCAGATCGAGGCCGAAGCCCTCGTAGTCGGAGGTGACGAGGACCGCGTTGGCGGCGTTGACCCAGAGCGGCATCTGGTCGGGCTCGATCGAGCCGCCGGTGAGCAGCTCGGCGCCCGCCGCCGCGGCCAGCTCGGCGGCGCGGTCGGCGCGCTTCTCGGGGCGCGCGGGGTTGGCCGGGAAGAGCAGGTAGCGGCCGTCCGGGTCGAGCCCGAGCTCGCGCCGCGCCTCGGCCCGCGGGATCGGGCGGAAGCGGCCGAGGTCGGGGCCGCAGGGCAGCACCGCCGAGCCCGGGACCGGCGGCAGGCCCGGGCCGTCCCTGCTCGGGCGCGAAGAGGGCGCGGGAGACGGCGGCGACGAGGTCGGCGCGCCAGGCGAGGCGCCGCGAGAGCGGCCCGACGACGTGGTGGCGGACGTCGGTGCCGTGGAAGCTGACGACGAGCGGGCTGGCGCCGGCGAGTCGCGCACACCAGCCCGGCCAGTCCGTAGTGGACGTGGACGAGGTCGAAGGTCTCGCGCGCGCAGCAGGCGGCGCAGCCGCCGGGTGGCCGGGATGTAATGGCTGCGCCCGGGCGGGAAGCCGAACATCTCGACCTCGACTCCCGCGCCGGCGGATCTCCTCGACCTGGTCGCGCACCCAGCGCCCCCGCTGCGGCGCCGCTGCGTCGGGCTCGAGGTTGGTGACGACGAGGACCCGCATCGGCCGCTGAGGGTATCCGCGCGGCGACGTTTGTCACGGCCGGCGTTCGCGCGAATTGGCACACCCAGGTCTGGATCGGTGACTCCGACCTGCGACGATCGGCGCGAAACCAGCGAACAAGGAGGTTTCGATGATCTACATGCTGATGGGCTGCGCGCACGTCGCGATCGCGCGACGCGTGCACGCGATCCGGGCGCTCGCCGAGGGAGAGCGCGGCCAGGGCACGGTCGAGTACGTCGGCCTGATCCTGCTCGTCTCGCTGCTGATGGTCGGGATGGTGGCGGCGATGAAAGGCTTCAACGGCAAACAGGGGACCGAGCTGGCCAGCGTGATCGTCGACAAGATCAAGGAGGCGGTCGACAAAGTCAGCTTCAAATGACCGCAGGCGGCGCGCGTGAAAGACTCGGACCGTGCCCGCCTCGCGAAGCTACGACCGCGCGCCCGCCGACATCCGGCCGGTGACGATCGACCCCGGGTTCGTCGCCACCGCGGACGGCTCGGCGCTGATCTCGATCGGCGGGACGCGGGTGATCTGCACCGCCTCGGTCAACGACTCGGTGCCAAAGTGGATGCAGGGGCGCGGCAACGGCTGGGTCACCGCCGAGTACGCGATGCTGCCCGCCTCGACCGGCGAGCGCAAGGCGCGCGACGTCTCGCGCGGCAAGCAGGACGGCCGCGGGGTCGAGATCCAGCGCCTGATCGGCCGCTCGCTGCGCGTCGTCGTCGACTTCGAGGCGCTCGGCGAACGCAGCGTCTACGTCGATTGCGACGTGCTCGAGGCCGACGGCGGCACCCGCTGCGCGGCGATCACCGGCGGCTACGTCGCGCTGCGGCTGGCGTTGCAGAAGCTGCTCGACGCGAAGGAGATCGAGGACGATGCCGCTGAACGGCTCGGTCGCCGCGGTCAGCGTCGGCATGGTCGACGGGCGGGCCCTCTGCGACCTCGACTACAGCGAGGACTCCCGCGCCGAGGTCGACGCCAACGTGGTGATGACCGGCGACGGCGGCCTGGTCGAGGTGCAGGCGACGGCCGAGCGCACGCCGCTCTCCCGCGCCCATCTCGACGAGCTGCTCGGGCTCGCCGAGATGGGGATCTCGCGACTGCGCCAGGTGCAGGAGCGGGTAGCCGGAACGTTGATCTTCGCCACCGGCAATAGGCACAAGCTGCGCGAGATGCGCGAGCTGCTGCCCGGGGTCGAGCTGGAGCCGCTGCCGGACGGGATCGAGCTGCCGCCCGAGGACGGTGATGACTTCGCCGCGATCGCGCTCGACAAGGCGCAGGCCGCGCACGCCGCGACCGGGAAGGCGGCGATCGCCGACGACTCGGGGATCGGCGCCGTCGCGCTCGGCGGCCGGCCCGGAATCCACTCGGCCCGTTACGGCGGTGCCGGCGCAAGCGACGACGAGAACCTCGACAAGCTCCTGCGCGAGGTCGCCGCGGCCGGTGGCAGCCGGGGCGCCTACTACACCTGCGCCCTCGCGCTGGTCGAAGCGGACGGCACCGAGCATGTCTTCGAAGGGCGCTGCGAGGGGCGGCTGATCGAGGAGCCACGGGGTGAGGGCGGCTTCGGCTACGACCCCGCCTTCGTCCCGGACGCCACCGGGCCCGAGGACGAGCGGACGATGTCGGAGCTGAGCCAGGCCGAGAAGAACGAGATCAGCCACCGCGGGCATCGCCGCGCGGCTGCTCGCCGAGCACCTCGGCGCCGGGACGCGGTCGTCGCCATGATCCGCACCAAGAGCGGGGCGGCGGGACTCTCGATCGTCTCCAACTCGATCCTGATCGCGATCAAGCTCGCCGCCGGCGCGATCACCGGCTCGATCGCGATCGTCACCGAGGCGGTCCACTCGCTGATCGACCTGGTCGCCTCGGTGGTCGCCTTCGTCTCGGTCCGCAAAGCCGACGAGCCCGCCGACGCCGAGCACCCCTACGGCCACGAGAAGGTCGAGAGCCTGGCGGCGACGATCGAGGGGATGCTGATCCTGGTCGGGGCCGGCGATCATCGTCTACGAGGCGACCCACCGGCTCGTCGACGGCGCCGAGGTCGATCTGCTTGGCGTCGGGATCGCCGTGATGGGCTTCTCGGTGGTCGCCAACCTGGCCGTCTCGACCGTCCTCTCGCGGCAGGCCAGGGAGCACGAATCGCCGGCGCTGGAAGGCGACGCAGCCCACCTGCGCACCGACGCGCTCACCTCGGTCGGGGTCCTGGTCGGCCTGCTGCTGGTCGAGGTCACCGGCGTCGTCGCCTTCGACTCGATCACGGCGCTGGTCGTCGCGGCGGCGATCGTCGTCGCCGGCGTGCGGATCATCCGCCGCTCCTCCGGGGTGCTCGTCGACGAAGCGCTGCCCGACGTGGAGATGGACCGGATCGAGGCCGCGATCGCCGGCGCCCGCACCGGGGAGGTCGCCGGCTACCACAAGCTCCGCGCCCGCCGCGCCGGCAGCCGCCGCTACATCGACCTCCACGTCCAGTACCGGTGGGGCACCAGCCTCGAGCGCGCCCACGAGCTCGCGCACGAGATGCGGGCCGCGATCGAGTCCGCGATCCCCGGCGCCGAGGTCCTGATCCACGCCGAGCCCGAGACCTCCTTCCACGAGCCCGAGGCCGACGCCGGGCCCTACCGCTCGGATGATCAATGAGCGAGCATCGAATTCTGATTCTCTGCGAGCGGCGCTGAGATGGCGATTGCCGCCCCCGGACGCGCAGCGGAGGAGGCGGATTTATCAGGGATTCGGCAGGAGGTTGACGGCGGCGGCGAGGCCGACGGCGGCGACCGTCACCGCGTAGCCGGTGTAGCCGCTGATCTCGAGGAGGATCGCGGCGATGGCGCAGACAACGACGACGGTGGTCCAGGAGGCTCGGGCGAGGGTCACGGGGCGGTATTTTGGCCGACGTGTCCGACGATGTGTCCAGACAGGCGCCGAGCGAGGAGGCAGCGGAGCGGGCACTCGCCTTCCTCAACGAGATGTCCCCGGACATGCGCGGCGCCGCGATACTCGGCGAGGACGGCTCGGTGCTGGCGGCGAGTGGGGATCCGAATCGCTGGCGAGAGGACGCGGCGGCGCTGTTCGCCGCCGCCGACCGCTCCGACGAGGAGCCCGTCGAACAGATTCACATCGGCACCGAGCAGGGGGAGGTCTTTGCGCTGCGGCACGCCGGCCTCGCCGCCGTCGCCGTGACCGAGCGCTTTGCCCTCGCCTCGCTGCTGCTGTTCGACATGAGGGCGCTGCTGCGCGAGCTCGCCGCGGGCGGAGACGGAGGAGTCGAGTGACCCCGCCGAAGCCACACCGGGTCTTCCTCGATCGCGTCTCCGGCTACGCCGACGAGGCGGCCGCCTACATGCGCCGGCGCCGCGTCTCGCGGCGTCCGTTCGCGCGCCTCTACTACTCCGGCGGCCGCGCGGTCGACCACGCCGCCGACGCGGAGGCGGCGGGGGAGCTGTTCGTCGCCGCCGGCCGGCTGATCGAGGTGGCCGGAAGGAAACCCAGGCCTTGAGCGCGCCCGAGCTGTTCGAGCCCGGCGTCGGGGAGCGGGTGCTCGCGGGGGCGCTCGCCTCCGGCGGCGACTTCGCCGAGCTCTTCGCCGAACGGCGCAGCGGCCTCTCGATGGCGATCGACGAGTCGCGGATCGAGTCGGTGCAGTCTGGGGCCGAGGAGGGCGCGGGGGTGAGGGTGATCAGCGGCGGCACGACCTACTTCGCCCACGTCGACGGGCTTGATCCCGCCGACCTCGAGCGCGCCGCCGCGGAGGCGGCGGCCGCGGTCCAGGGAGAGCGGGCCGAGCCGCGCCCGCTGCGGGCGGTCGCGACCACCCCGCAACCGATCGAGCGCCGTCCGGAGGAGGTTCCCGCGGAACGCAAGGCGGACCTGCTGCACGAGCTCGACGAGCGGGGACGCGCCGCGGGCGGCGAGGTCGCACAGCTGCTCGCCTCCTACGCGGAGGCGCGTCGAGAGGTGACCGTCGCCAACTCGGAGGGACTGCTGAGCGGGGACGACCGGACCCGCACCAGGCTCGCCGCCCAGGCGGTCGCGCGCCGCGGCGACCGGGTCGAGACCGGCGCCGAGACCCTGGGCGCCCATCGCGGATTCGAGCTCTTCGACGACGACCCGGCGGAGATCGCGGCGAGCGCCGCCGGCAAGGCGCTGAGCCTGCTCGAGGCGCGTCCGGCGCCGACCGGGTCGATGCCGGTCGTGGTCGGCGGCGGCTTCGGCGGCGTCCTCTTCCACGAGATGACGGGTCACGGGCTCGAGGCCGACCACGTCCAGAAGGGGGCGAGCGTGTACGAGGGCAAGCTCGGCGAGCGGGTGGCGCAGCCGCTGCTCAGCGCGTTCGACGACGGCCGGATGCCCGGCGAGTGGGGCAGCGATGCGATCGACGACGAGGGGACGCCGACCCAGAAGACCCTTGCGATCGAGGAGGGCCGCCTCGTCTCCTTCCTCTACGACCGGCTGAGGGCCGAGCGCGACGGCGTCGCCTCGACCGGCAACGGGCGCCGCCAGAGCTTCCGCCACCTGCCGATCCCCCGCATGACCAACACCTACATCGCACCCGGCGATGCTGAGCCGGATGAGATCATCGCCGAGGTCGAGAAGGGCTTCTACGCCGTCTCCTTCGCCGGCGGCCAGGTGGATCCGGCGACCGGCGACTTCGTCTTCGGCGTCTCTGAGGGCTACCTGATCGAGGCCGGCAAGGTGACCACCCCCTGCCGCGGCGCGACCCTGATCGGCAACTGCCTGCAGGCCTTGGAGTCGATCGATGCGGTCGGCAACGACTTCTGGATGAAGACCGGGATCTGCGGCAAGGGCGGGCAGAGCGTCCCGGTCGGCACCGGCCAGGGCCACGTCCGGATCGCGGCGATGACCGTGGGCGGGACCGAGCTGTGAACGCGGAGCGAGGAAGCGTGCATCTCTGGTTCGGCGCGCCGCGAGCGAAGCGTGAGGTTTGGCCATGAGCGATTGGGATCCGTCCGCGTTGGCGAGCGGCGCGGTCGAGCAGGCACTCGCCGCCGGGGCGGACGACGCCGAGGCCTACGCCTCGGAGGAGGCCTCGCGGGAGATCCGGGTCCACGCCGGCGAGGTCGAGAGCCTCACCGCGGCCACGGGCCGCGGGGTCGGGGTCCGGGCCTGGATCGGGAAGCGGGTCGGCTACGGCTACGGCACCGATCTCTCCGAGGCGGGGGTCAGGGCGATCGCCGCCCGCGCCGCCGAGGCCGCCGGAGCCGCCGACGAGGACGAGTTCGCCGGCCCCCCGAGCGGCGACGGGCGGGCCTCACCGATCGAGGGACTGACCGATCCCTCGGTCGGCGAGTGGCCGACCGCGAAGGCGGCCGAGCTGGCGCTGTCGGTCGAGCAGGCGGCGCTCGCCGCCGACCCGCGCATGGTCGGGGTCGAGCAGGCCGTCTACGCCGACAGCACCGAGCGGATCGCGATCTCCTCCTCCGCCGGCGTCGGCGGGGAGTTCGAGGCATCGAGCTGTTACGCCTACCTGCAGGCGCTCGCCGAGGGCGAGGATGGGCGCGAGTCCGGACTCGGGTTCGGCCTCGCCCGCGGGCCCGCCGGCCTCGACCCGGTCGCGATCGGCCGCGAGGGCGCGGAGCGGGCGAGCGGGATGATCGGCGCCGGCAAGCCGGAGTCGCGATCCTGTCCGATCGTCCTCGATCCCACCGTCGCGGCCTCCTTCGTCGGCCTGCTCGGGTCGACGCTCGGAGCAGACGCCGTCCAACGCGGCCGCTCCCCGCTCGCCGGCCGGGTCGGGGAGGAGGTGGCGGGCGAGGCCTTCGTCCTTCACGACGACGGCCTCGATCCGGCCGGCTTCGCCTCGGCGCCGATCGACGGCGAGGGCCTGCCGCGCCGCCGCACCGCGCTGATCGAGGAGGGCCGCCTGCAGACGTATCTCTACGACACGTACACCGCGCGCCGAGGGGGCGCCGAGCCGACCGCGAGCGCCGGCCGCTCCGGCTATCGCTCCCAGCCCTCCGTCTCGGCCTCCAACCTCGTGGTCGGGCCCGGGCCATCGGGCTTCGACGAGCTGCTGGCGGAGGCCGGCGACGGCATCTGGGTCAGCGATGTCGCGGGCCTGCACTCCGGGGTGAACCCGGTCACCGGCGTCTTCTCGGTCGGCGCTTCGGGGCGGTCGATCAGGGACGGCGCCCTGGCCGAGCCGCTGCGCGAGTTCACGATCGCGAGCGATCTGGTCTCGATGCTCGGCGCGGTGCTGGCGGCGGGCGCCGAGGCTCGGTGGGTCCCCTTTGGCGGCTCCGTCAGCACTCCGCCGCTGCTGATCGGCGAGATGGCCGTCAGCGGCTCCTGAGGGTCAGGCAAGCATCTACGCCGAGTCCGCTGTTAGATTGCCGCCGACCTCAACGACGACGGAGGAGCATCGACGTGACAAAGGCTGAGTTTCTGGACCGACTGGCAGCGGACGAGCGAGTGGGCAGCAAGAAGGCCGCAGGTGATGCGGTCGATGCGGTGCTCGACACGATCACAGACACCCTGAGCAACGGGGGCGAGGTCAGCTTCACCGGCTTCGGCAAGTTCCACGTTGCTGAGCGTGGCCCCAGGCAGGGGGTGAACCCGCGCACCGGCGAAAGGATCACGATCCCGGGCGGCAGGGTCCCCCGCTTCTCCGCCGGCTCGGCGCTGAAGGCCAAAGTCAAAGGCTGAAGAGGCTCTGATCCCCTTCGCAGATCGGCTCGCGGCGCTCGTCGAAGAGCGCCGCAGCCAGATCTGCCTCGGCCTCGATCCCGACCCGGCGCAGCTCGGTCCGGACGCGGCCCCTGCGGGTTCCGGCGCGAGCGCTGTCGAGCGGGCGGCGACGGCGGTCGCCGCTCACTGCCGGGCGCTGATCGACCAGGCCGGTCCCGCCTGCGTCGCGGTCAAGCCCCAGCTCGCCTGCTTTGAGCGCCTCGGCGCGCCGGGCTGGGCCGCCCTGTCCGAGGTCTGCGAGGGGGCCCGCGGCGCCGGGCTGCTGATCGTCGCCGACGGCAAGCGCGGCGACGTCCCCGTCACCGCGACCGCCTACGCGCAGAGCCTGGTCGGCGAGACGCCGACTCCATGGGGGCCGGTGGCGGGCCTCGGCGTCGATGCGTTCACCGTCAACCCGCTGCTCGGCGGCGACTCGCTGGAGCCGTTCGTCTCCGCGGCGGAGGCCGCCGGGGCCGGGGTTTTCGTCCTCGTCCGCACCAGCAATCCCGGGGCCGCCGACGTCGAGGACGTCCCCGCCCCGGAGCGGCCGCTGCATGAGCGCCTCGCGGAGCTGGTCGACGGGCGTGCCGATCGCCTCGCGGGAGGCGGCGGCCTGAGCGGGATGGGGGCGGTGGTCGGCGCGACCGAGCCGGGCCACATCGCGCGGCTGCGCGAGCTGATGCCGCACGCGATCTTCCTGCTGCCGGGTGTCGGGGCCCAGGGCGGCCGGCCGGAGCTGCTCGGCGCGGCCTTCGGGCCGGGGCTCGCGGCCGGTCTCGTCCCCGCCTCTCGCAGCATCGCCGGCGATGCCGATCCGGCCGCCGCCGCCGAGCGCCTTCGAGGCGCCGTCTGGGAAGTTTCGACCAGCTGATCTCGTGCCGAGCGGCTATACGATCCTCTGCCCGATCCGGATTCCGGCCTCGATAAATGAGCAAGCGCTCCTCAGCCCCCGCTCGAGTTCTCGCGGTGACCGCGCTCGTCTGCGGCGTCGCCGGCCTCCTCGTGGTGATCGCGGCCTCGCTCGGCGACGACGACGGCGACTCCGGGAAGCGCGCCGCCAACGGGCAGGTGGTGCGTGGTGAGCAGAAGGGCGGAGGTGGCAAAATCCGCAGCGCCTACGTGGTCCAGAACGGCGACACCCTGACCTCGATCGCCCACCGGACTGGGGTCCCGGTCGCGCAGATCCTCGACCTCAACCCGGGCGTCGATCCGCAGATCCTGATCTCCGGCGAAAAGCTGAAGCTCCGCTAGGTGAGCGCGCCAATCGCCACGGTGACAGCCGGTTATTCGAGTCCGTGGCGATTGGTGCGTGAAACCCGATGATTTTTCACGTGATTTCCCGCCGCCTGATCGGCGCCGCCATCGCAGCGACGCTCTCGCTGGCGCTTGCGGCGCCGCCGGCGATCGCCGGCAAACCACGGCTCGATGCCCGCGCCTGGGCCCTGCTCGACGCCCGCAGCGGCAGGGTGCTCGCCTCGCACGCGGCCTCGCGACGCCTCCCGATCGCCAGCACGACGAAGATGATGACCGCCTACGTCGCGCTGCACGAGCTGCCGCTGGAGAAGACGGTGCGCGCCGCCCCCTACGACGCGATCTACGGCGAGTCGCTGCTGGAACTGCGCTCCGGTCAGCTGATCAGCGTCCGCGATCTGCTCTACGGGCTGATCCTGCGCAGCGGCAACGACGCCGCCCATGACCTGGCGATTGCCGCGGCCGGCTCGGATACCCGGTTCGTGCGCCAGATGAATCGCCGCGCGGCGGCGCTCGGCCTCGCCGACACCCACTACTCGAACCCGGTCGGGCTCGACGAGGCCGGCAACTACTCGAGCGCCTACGACCTCGCCGTGCTCGGGCGCCGGCTGCTGGACGTCCCGGCCTTCGCCAAGATCGCCGCCTCGCGCACCGCGCTCCTGCGCAGCCTTCATCCACCGCGCCGGATCGAGACCCTGAACGACCTCCTGCTGAGGGTGCCATGGGCGACGGGGATCAAGACCGGTCACACCTTCGACGCCGCCTACGTCCTGGTCGGCGCCGGCAAGCGCAAGGGCGTCGAGCTGATCTCCACGGTGCTGGGGACCTCGACCGAGACCGGCCGCGACCTCGAAAGCCTGCGGCTCCTCGACTACGGCTTCTCGCTCTACCGCAAGCGCCGGCCGGTGCGCGCCGGCGACGTCCTCGCCCGGCCCCCGATCCGCTACAGCGGCGACGCCCTGCCCCTGCGCGCCTCCCGCTCGGTGACGGTCGGCGTGCGCCGCGGCCAGCGCGCGATCGTCTCGGTGCGGGCGCCGCGCGAGGTCGAGGGCCCGATCCGTCGCGGCGCCGTGCTGGGACGGGCGACGGTGCGGGTCGGAGGGATGCTGCTGGCGACGGTGCCGCTGCGGGCCGCACATGCCGTCGCCGAGGCCAGCGCCCTCGAGGTGGCGCGCAGCTTCATCGCCGAAAACGCCCTCTGGCTCGCGCTGGCGTTGTCGGCGATACTGATCGCTGCAGTCATTCTGAGACGCCTCACGAGATGATCCTCACCGTCACCCTGAACGCTGCAATCGACCGCACGGTCGCCGTGCCCAATTTCCGCCTCGGGCACCGCCACCGGGCAGTCGAGAGCCGCACCGTCGCCGGCGGGAAGGGAGTCAACGTCGCCCGCGCCATCGGCCTGCTGGGCAAGCCGGTGATCGCCACCGGCCTCGCCGGGGGGCCGACCGGCAGCCGGGTGCTGGAGCAGCTGCGCAAAGAGGCGGTGCTGACCGATTTCACGACGATCGCCGGGCAGACGCGGATCAACCTCGCCGTGATCGACCCGACCTCGGGTGAACAGACGGAGATCAACGAGCGCGGGCCCGCGGTCAGCCCGGAGGAGGTCGAGCGGTTCGTCGAGCGCCTCAGCTACCTCGCTGGCGGCGCCAGGCTATGCGTCCTTGCCGGGTCCCTGCCGCCGGGCGCCCCCGAGGACCTCTACGCCCGCCTCGTCGCCGAGCTCCGCGAGAGGGACGTCGCGGTCATCCTCGACGCCGACGGCGAGCCGATGATGGCGGGGTTGCGGGCGGGCGCCTCGATGGTGACCCCCAACGAACTCGAGGCCGAGGAGCTGGTCGGGCAGGAGTTCGCCGACCGCGACGACGTCGTCAACGGGCTCTCCGAATTGCTCAGGCTCGGCGCCGGCGAGGCCGCGATCACCCGGCCCGACGGCTGCGTCGCCGTCGTCGGATCGGGCGAGGAGAGGAGCTTCCTCGAGGTGCGGATACGGCCGCTGGAGCCGGTCTCCACGGTCGGCTCCGGCGACGCCTACCTGGCCGGATACGTCGCCGCCCGCTACGACGGCATGGAGGCCCGTGAGTGCCTCGCCTACGCGGTCGCCTGTGGGGCCGAGTCGACGCAGCATTTCGGCGCCGGCGTCGTCGATCGCAATCAGGTCGAGCGGCTGCTGGGCGAGGTCGAGGTGCAGGACCTGGAGGTCCACGCGGAAGTGTAGTCTGGCTGTTCAACGCCACCCCGCCCTGGAGGACCAATTGGAGATCGACATCGGTCGAGGCAAGAAGGGGAGGCGCGCCTACGGATTCGACGACATCGCGATCGTTCCGTCGCGCCGCACCCGCGATCCCGACGACATTGACATCAGCTGGACCCTCGGCCCCTATCGCTTCGAGCTGCCGCTGGTCGCCTCGGCGATGGACGGGGTCGTCAGCCCCGACACCGCCGCTCTGGTCAACCAGCTCGGGGGGCTCGGCGTGCTCAACCTGGAGGGGATCTGGACCCGCTTCGAGGACGCCGAGGAGCAGCTCGAGAAGATCGCCGCCGCGCCCGTGCACCTGGCGACGCGGATCATGCAGGAGATCTACTCCGAGCCCGTCAAGCCGGATCTGATCGGCCGGCGGATCGCCGAGATCAAGGAGCGCGGCGCCGTCGCCTGCGGCTCCCTTACTCCGCAGCGGGTGCGCGAGCACTACGAGATCGCGGTCGAGGCCGGGATCGACATCCTCGTCATCCAGGGCACGGTGATCTCGGCCGAACATGTCTCGACGACGGTCGAGCCCCTCAACCTGAAGGAGTTCATCACCGAAGTCCCGGTGCCGACCGTCGTCGGCGGATGCGCCTCCTACTCGACCGGCCTCCATCTGATGCGGACCGGGGCGGTCGGCGTCCTCGTCGGGGTCGGGCCCGGGGCGGCCTGCACGACCCGCGGCGTGCTCGGCATCGGCGTCCCCCAGGCGACCGCGATCGCGGACGTCGCCGCCGCCCGCGCCCAGCACATGCTCGAGACCGGCGAGTACGTGAACGTGATCGGGGACGGGGGAATGCGGACCGGGGGTGACGTCTCGAAGGCGATCGCCTGCGGCGCCGACGCGGTGATGGTCGGCTCGCCGCTGGCGCGGGCCAAGGAGGCGCCCGGGCGCGGCTTCCACTGGGGAATGGCGACCTTCCATCCCTCGCTTCCGCGCGGCACGCGGGTCTCCACCACGCAGGACGGGACGATGGAGGAGATCCTGCTCGGCCCCGCCCAGGAGAACGACGGCACCTTCAACCTGATGGGGGCGCTGAGAACCTCGATGGCCACCACCGGCTACGAGGACATCCGCTCCTTCCAGCGGGCCGAGGTGATGGTCGCCCCGGCGCTGCAGAGCGAGGGCAAGAAGCTGCAGACCGAACAGTCAGTCGGCATGGGCTCGAATGGGCGCGCCGCCGTCGCCACGGGGGTGGCGGTCTCGGACGACTAGGCGTGAGCGACGCAGTACTGAGATCCGAGACCGCGACGCCTCCCGAGGAGGTGACCGTCGACTCGGATGCGCTCGAGGAGGTACTCGTCCTTGATTTCGGGGGGCAGTACTCGCAGCTGATCGCAAGGCGGATCCGGGAATGCGGCGTCTTCGCCGAGCTGCTGCCGGCGACCGTCTCGGCGGAGGCGATCAGGGAGCGCCGGCCCAAGGGCCTGGTCCTCTCCGGCGGGCCGGCCTCGGTCTATGAGCCGGGGGCGCCGCCGTTCCCGACCGAGCTGCTCGACCTCGAGATCCCGATGCTGGGCATCTGTTACGGGATGCAGGCGATGGTCCAGGCCCTCGGCGGCAGGGTCGAGGGGGCCGAGTCGGGTGAGTTCGGCCGCACCGAGCTGACCCTGCGAGACGGCGGAGGGACGCTGCTCGCCGGGCTGCCGGAGACTCAGAGCTGCTGGATGAGCCACCGCGACACGGTCTTCGAGCCGCCCGAGGGATTCGTCGCCCTCGCCTCGACGCCGGGCTCGCCGGTCGCCGCCTGCGAGGCGCCCGATCGGGGCCTGTACGGGATCCAGTTCCATCCCGAGGTCGTCCACACTCCTTACGGGACCGAGGTCCTGACCCGCTTCCTGCGTGAGATCGCCGGTTGCGAGGAACAGTGGTCGCCGCAGTCGGTGATCGCCGAACAGGTCGCCAAGATCAGCGCCCAGGTCGGCGACGGCCGGGTGATCTGTGGCCTCTCCGGAGGGGTCGACTCCTCGGTCGCGGCGCTGCTCGTCCACCGCGCGGTGGGGGAGAGGCTGACCTGCGTTTTCGTCGATCACGGGCTGATGCGGCTGAACGAGGCCGAGCAGGTGGTCGAGGCCTTCGAGCGGTTCGGGATCCCGCTGGTCCACGTCGACGCCGAGGAGCGGTTCCTCACCCGGCTGGCCGGGGTCGAGGACCCGGAGCAGAAGCGCAAGATCATCGGCGAGGAGTTCATCCGGGTCTTCGAGGAGGAGGCGGCGAAGCTCGAGGACGCCCGCTACCTGGTGCAGGGGACCCTCTACTCGGACGTGATCGAGTCCGGCGGCAGCGACCACGCGGCGACGATCAAGTCCCACCACAACGTCGGCGGCCTTCCCGAGGACCTCGAGTTCGAGCTCGTCGAGCCGCTGCGGATGCTGTTCAAGGACGAGGTGCGGGCCGTCGGCGCCGAGCTCGGCCTCCCGGAGCGGCTCGTCTGGCGCCAGCCCTTCCCCGGCCCGGGCCTGGCGATCCGAATCGTCGGCGGAGAGGTCACCCGGGAGCGGCTCGACATCCTCCGCGCCGCGGACGCGATCCTGCAGGAGGAGATCCGCGCCGCCGAGCTCTACCGGCAGCTGTGGCAGTCCTTCTGCGTGATGCCCGTCGTCCGCTCGGTCGGCGTGCAGGGCGACGGCCGCACATACGCCTACCCGATCGTGATCCGGGCGGTGACTTCCGACGACGCGATGACCGCCGACTGGGCGCGCCTGCCCTACGACCTGCTCGAGCGGGTCTCGAACCGGATCATCAACGAGATCAGCGGCGTCAACCGCGTCGCCCTCGACATCTCCTCGAAGCCCCCGGCCACCATCGAGTGGGAGTAGCTGCGGGCTAGGGTCGGGCGGCGATGCCGTCCTTCGCGGTCTCGATAGCGATCCTCAGCCTGCTCCAGGCGGCGCTGGTCGCGTTGCCGCGGGCGCGGCCGGCCGGCTGGGCGGATTCCCTCCGCAGCCCCTGGTGGGCGGTGATCCCGGCGGCCTCGATCGTCGTCGTGATCGCGGTGATCGAGGCGACGCCCGGCTCGGCGACGACCCTGTCCTACCTGGCGCTGGTCGCCTGCCCGCCGCTGGCCGCGGTCGCGCTGGGATGGCTGATCCGTGGCTCGCGGCCCGCCTGGGCCCTGGCCGCGATACCGCTCTTCGCCCTGGCCTGGGCCTCCAAGGGCGCGCTCGCCGGCGAGGCGGCAGCGGCCGCGGTCACCTCGCTCGCCTGCGTCTCGCTGGGATGGCTTCTGGCCTCGGCCGTGCCCGGCCCCTGGCTGCGGTGGGGGATCTACGCGATGGCGACGATCGACACGATCCTCGTCGCGGCGGAGATCCTGCAGGGGCCGAGCGGGGTCCTCAGCGCCGCCGCGCCGGGCGAGCTGCCGCGGCTGCAGGTGGTCGTGTTCGGCGCCGCGAGGATGGGCTTCGGCGACGTCTTCGTCGCCGCAACCGCCGGCTGCCTGCTCGCCGGCGACGGGCGGCGCCAGCTCCGGGCAGCCGGTCTCACCGCGGTCCTCGGCCTCGGCTTCGACCTGCTCTTCTTCGTGCTCGACACGCTGCCGGCCACCGTCCCGGTCGCGCTCGCCCTGGCGCTGTCGGGAATGAGAAAGGCAAAATAAAAATGAGTCTCATTTTGATTTAATGGCCCGGTGTTCGAGGCGTTCCAGCTCCCCTACGTGCAGCGCGGATTGCTCGAGATCCTGATCCTCGCGATACCGGCCGGGCTGCTTGGCACCTGGATCGTCCTCCGCGGCCTCGCCTTCTTCTCCCACGCGGTCGGCACCGCCACCTTCCCGGGGCTCGTGCTTGCCGACGGGCTCGGCTTCGCGGCGCCGCTCGGCGCCCTCGGTGCCGCGATCGTGTTCGCGGCGGGCACCGCCGCCCTGGGCGGGAGGCGCGATGGCCGTGACGCGACGGTGGCGATCGTCCTCGTCGGTTGTCTCGCCGTTGGCGTGATCCTCGCCAGCGACGTTTTCGGCTCCGGCTCGAACGTGGAGACGTTGCTGTTCGGCAGCCTGTTGCTCGTCGACGGGGGCGACCTGGTGCTTGCAGCCGGGGTCGCGACAGCGACGCTGGTGGCGACGGCAGCAGTCGGCCAGCGCTGGCTCCTGCATGGCTTCGACCCCACCCTGCCGGTACCGGGCGGGCCGAGCCCCCGCCTTCTCGACGCAATCCTGATCGCCCTCGTCGCTCTGGCGACGACGGCGGCGCTGACCGTGGTCGGGGCGCTCCTGGTCGCCGCGCTCTTTGTCGTTCCCGCGATCACGGCGCGGCTGCTGACCAACCGGCTGCGACCCTGGCAGCTGTTGAGTGTCGGCCTCGTGGCCCTCGAGGGCACGGCCGGGCTCTGGCTCTCAGTCGAAACCGATGCACCGCCGGGAGCGACGATCGCGTGCGTCGCCGGCTCGGCCTTCGCGGCCACTGCGCTCGTGCGGATGCTGCCGCGCCCGAAGCGTCTAGCCGCGCTGGCTGCGGCTCTCGCCCTGCTAAGCCTGATCGGCGCCGGATGCGGGGAGTCCGACAACGGTGAGGACGGGACGCTCGACGTCGTGGCAACCACGACCCAGGTCGGGGACTTCGTCCGCCATGTTGGGGGTGGGGCGGTTGAAGTCGACCAGATTCTGCAGCCGAACAGCGATCCGCACGAGTACGAGCCACGGCCCTCCGACGTCGAGGCCGTGGCGGCGGCGAAGCTTGTCTTCGCAAGTGGCGAGGGGCTCGATCATTGGGTCGGGGAAGTGGTCTCCGACAGCGGCAGCGAAGCGGAGGTCGTTGAACTGGCGAGCGTGGTACCGATCCACCTGCCCAGCAGCGAGGAGGGGGACGAGCACGATCCCCACTGGTGGCACGATCCCCGCAACGCCGAGGCGGCGGTGCGCGAGATCGCGCGCCGGCTCGCCGCAGCGGACCCGTCGAAGCGGGTCGTGTTCGAGCGCAATGCCAGTCGCTACCTGTCGGAGTTGCGGGCGCTCGACGAGGGGATCGCGGAGTGCTTCGACTCGGTGCCGAGGAACCGGCGCAAGCTGGCCACCGACCACGATTCCCTCAGTTATTTCGCCAACCGCTACGGGATCGACGTCGTCGGCGCCGTCTTTCCGTCGCAGACCACGCAGGCGCAATCCTCGGCGAAGGACCTGAGTGAGCTCGCAGAAACGATCGAACGCGACGGCGTCCGTGTGATCTTCCCGGAGAGCTCGCTCAGCCCGAAGGTGACGGAGGCGATCGCCAACCAGACCGGGGCCGCGGTCGGTGAGACGCTCTACGGTGACACGCTTGGGCCGGAGGGCTCGACTGGCGCGACCTACCTCGAGATGGAGGAGGCGAACGCGGACGCCATTGTCCGTGGGTTGACCGATGGAGGCCAAGGGTGTCGCTTGAGCCTTTGATCGAGGCGACGGGCCTCGCCGCCGGCTACGACGGAGAGCGCGCGATCCACGACGTCACCTTCACCCTCCGGCCTGCGGAACGGATGGCGTTGCTCGGCCCCAACGGCGGCGGCAAGACCACACTCCTGCGGGCGCTGCTCGGCGAGATTCGGCCGCTGGCGGGCGGGGTCCAGGTCATGGCGCGTTGCGCCAGCGTGCCGCAGACCGAGCGCTCGCAACTCGATTACCCGGTCTCGGCACTCGACGTGGCGGCGATGGGGGCGCTCTCCAGGCTGCCGTGGTGGCGGCGGCCCGGCCGCCGCGACCGCGTCGTCGCTCTCGACGCGCTTCGGCAGGTCGGTCTCGACGCGTTTGCGGGCGAGACCTTTGGCAAGCTCTCCGGCGGCCAGCGCCAGAGGGTTCTGATCGCTCGGAGCCTTGTCCAGGACGCCGGGCTCCTGCTGCTCGACGAGCCGTTCTCCGGCCTCGATCGAACCAGCGCCGAGCGCCTCGAGGGGTTGATCGACGCTCTGGCCGCTGAAGGGCGGGGGATCGTGATCGCGACCCATGACCTCGAGCAGGCGCGGCGCTGGGACAGCGTCCTCTGTCTCAATCGCGGCCAGGTTGCGGTCGGCGACCCCGACGAGGTGCTCGACCTCGAGGTCCTCGAGGCGACCTACGGCGGTGCGATCGTCGAGCTACCTGGGACGGGGGGGCTGGGCCTCCTCCCGCCCCATCACCACTGAGATGATCGAGCCCCTCCAGGACGAGTTCATGCGTCGGGCGATCGTCGAGATGTCCCTGCTCGGCGCGGCAGGGGGCGCACTGGGCTGCTGGGTCGTCCTCTACCGGCTCTCCTATGCGGCCGAGTCCCTCGCCCACTCGATCTTCCCCGGGTTGGTGCTCGCGGCCTTGGCCGGTGCGCCGCTCCTCGTCGGCGGAGCGCCGGCGATCGTCGTCGCCGCGTTGGCGATCGCCGTCGCGACGCGGGTCCCCGGGGCCAGCCGTGATGTGGCGATCGGTGTCGTCGTCACGACCATGTTTGGGCTCGGGGCCCTGCTGGCGCTCTCGCCGGATTCGCCGTCTGGGGTCCAGGAGCTGCTGTTCGGCGACATCCTCGGCCCCTCCGACGCCGATCTCCTCGCCGCGTTGCTCCTCGTGGCAGGGGTGGGCGTGTGTCTGTCGCTCCTGCACGGCCGGCTGCTGGCGGCGGGCTTCGATCGCGCCGCGGCACGATCGCTCGGAGCCTCACCCGGTTTCACTGAGGCGATCCTGATCGTGCTCCTGGGGGCGGCGATCGTCGTTGCCGTCCAGGGTCTCGGCAACCTGCTGGTCGCTGGTGTCATCGTCGGCCCTGCGGCGGCGGCTCGCCAGCTGACCGATCGGATCGTCCCGATGATGGCCCTCGCTGTGACGATCGCCTGCCTCGCCGGCCTCGCCGGCCTCTATGCCTCCTACTACGTGGGTACGGCCGGCGGCGCCTCGGTCGCGCTGGCGATCGTCGTCGCCTACCTGCTCTCGCTACCGGCCGGGCGGCTCGCGTCGTTGTGGCGGGAGCGGGCCGAGTCGAGGGCTACGATCGGCTGAGATGCCCGCTGCGAACGACACGAGCTGGGCGGATCATGCGCGCGCAGCCCTGCAGCAGGCCGGCTACCGGCGGGGCGGCGCCCGCAACGCCGTGGTCGAAGCGCTCGCCCGCCACGATTGCGCGGTCACCGCTCTGGAGCTGGATGAGGAGCTTCGCCAGCGCAAGCCCGCGGTCGGCCGCGCCAGCGTCTACCGCACCCTCGAGCAGTTGGAGGAGCTGGGCCTGGTGCAACGGCTGGAGGTCTCGCGCGGGGTCGCCGGCTACGAGCGTGTGAGCCCGGGAGGGCATCACCACCATCACATGATCTGCCACCGCTGCGGGAGGATGGAGGCGTTCGAGGACGCGGAGCTCGAGCGTGCAATCGCAAGGTTGTCGGACCGGGCCAGCTTCGACGTCATCGAGCACGACGTCGCGCTGCGCGGCCTCTGCGAGCGCTGCGCGAACTAGGCGCAGTCGGCTATGCCCGGAGGCCGGAGGCGAGGACCGCCAGAGTGATGATCGCCGCGGAGATGGGCTTCAGCCGGGAGGCGGTGATCCGGGGGGCGCTCAGCTGTAGCGATCCCATTTCGTCAGGTACGGGAGCGGGTCGATCGGGCTGCCGCCCTCGTACCAGCCAGGGGGTTCCCAGATCTCGAAGTGGAGGTGGCATCCCTCCGCATTGCCGGTTTCGCCGACCAGCCCGATTGGCTGGCCGGTGCGGACGACCATTCCTTCCTGCAGCGCCGAGGGTTCGAGCAGGTGCATGTAGGCCATGTCGAACCCGGTCCCCCGGCCGTCGATGACGATGTAGTTGCCGGCGGCGCTCTGATAGCCCGAGTACTGGACGCGGCCACCGCGGGCGGCGACCAGTGGCAGTCCGCACCTCGCCATCACGTCCTGGCCCTGATGGGTGTGCCCGGCGCGGCCGGCGCCGAAGCCCGCTCCGGCGCTGCCGAAGTCGTGTGCGCCGAGCACCGGAAAGGCGAAGCCGTAGAGCGCGAAGCCGAGGCTGATCGGCGCCGTTTCGGAGGAGGACGCGCGGCGCGGCGCGCGGAGCGGGGCCGGCCCGCCGCTCTGCGGCAGGATCCTGAACGTGTAGCGGCCATTGCGGGCGGGGCGGCCGAGAGCCGTCGTCGCGGCCCAGCGGACCCTGTCTTCGACCCCCGGCGCGATGTCGTTGCGGTAGAAGCTCGTGACAACTTCGCCGGCGGCATCGACCACGTCGATGCGGAGGTCGTTCTGCGGCTGGTCGCTCCCGATCGTGTAGCGGAGGCTCGGATAGCGGACCCCGTAGTAGAAGGACTTTCGCGGCGTGACCTGGGCCGAGAGCAGGGTCAGCGTTCCGGCGCTGGGGATGTCGGCGGCCGGGCTGCCGGTCTGGCTCGGCGGCGGAGGGGCGCTTCCCGCCGGCGTCGGCGCGCCGCCGGTCAGCGCCGCGGCCGGCGTCGCCGCGCATGTCAAGACCACCGCCAAGGCGGCGATCAATGTCAATCCGGTTGGCCGAAACCCGGCACCCGTCCCGCTGCGTGCCACGTACCCTCTCTTTCGATCGCCTACGGAGTTAGCTGTCGGGCTCGCGCTGAAAGAGATGCGCTACGGAACTGTTCGTCCGATTCGCCCCTGGGACCTGCAAAGGCCCCTGCGGTTCCTCCGCTCCCGTCCGGCTGGCCCGGGCGGGATTCGGCACTGCTGGCGCGGCAGTATAGAAGGGTGGGCGGCTATGATGCGCTCCGCCGCGCAGGGTGCTCCGCGCGGTTTTTGCACGATGAAGACCTACGTAGCGACACCCGCCGACCGCCAGCGCGACTGGTACGTCGTCGATGCCGAGGGGCAGACCCTGGGTCGTATGG
Organism: uncultured Solirubrobacterales bacterium; assembly: GCA_963816785.1. Lineage (GTDB taxonomy): Bacteria > Actinomycetota > Thermoleophilia > Solirubrobacterales > 70-9 > VRUE01. Next base: position 409,592 of record CAWFLL010000002.1, read on the forward strand.
CGACCCGAATCGCCGATGCGCTGCGGGGAAAGCGCAAGCCCGAGTACACGCCGCACATCGACACCGGCGACTTCGTGGTCGTCATCAACGCCGAGAAGATCCACGTCACCGGCAACAAGCTCGAGCAGAAGCGCTACTGGCGTCACAGCGGCTATCCGGGCGGGATCAAGTCCCGCACCCTGGCCGAGATGCTCGACAAGCGCCCCGAGGAGGTGATTCGCAAGGCGGTGAAGGGGATGCTTCCCCGCAACCGGCTTGCCCGCCGCCAGCTGACCAAGCTCAAGGTCTACGCTGGCCCGGAACACCCGCACGCGGCGCAGAAACCGCAGCCGATGGAGACCAAATGATGGCCGACGACGAGAAACAGAACGAAACATCAGAGGAGTCGGCGGAGATTTCGGCTCAGGACGAGACCACCCCGCCCGCGGGTCCTGTCGATGCGGAGGGTCCGGACGACGGGTCGGCCGAGGAGACGGCCGCCGAGCCTCCGGCCGCTGAGCAGGATGAAGACACGAGCGAGGCGACGTCGAAATCTGATGATGCGACGCCGAGCGAGGAAGCAGCAGATGCCGAGCAGGGTGAGGTTGACCCGCCCGCGGCGGACGCGGAGCAGAGCACGCGGGCGGAAGATGATGATGGTGAGGAGCTCGCTGAGGACGCGGCTACTGAGCAGGAGGAGCCGGAGTCCGAGGCGGCGGCGGCGGACATGCCTGCTGCCAAGGAGAAAAAAGCTGACGTCATTCCCGGTGCCGACCTCGAGCCGATTGCGGTCGAGGAGGAGGAGCGGCCGCTCAGCGCCGAGGAGCAGGCCCGGCGCGAGGCGGAGGAGGAGGAGCGCGCCCGCCGCGAGGCGGAGCTGACGGGTGACTCCGAGGAGGAGCAGCCCGCGACCCCGGCCCCCGCCAAGCTGGAGGGCGATGCCCGCTATCTCGCGACCGGGAAGCGCAAGAGCGCGATCGCCCGCGTCACGCTGCTGCCCGGTAACGGTGAGATCGTGATCAACAGGCGCCCGCTCGAGGAGTTCTTCCCGCGGCCGCTTCATCAGACGATGGCGCGCCAGCCGCTCTCCACGACCGGATACGAGGGCAGCGTCGACGTTCGGGTCCGCGTCCACGGCGGCGGCATCGGCGGGCAGGCCGGCGCGGTCCGCCACGGGATCGCCAGGGCGCTGACCGAGGTCGATCCCGAGCTGCGGAGCGAGTTGAAGCGCCGCGGCTTCCTCACCCGCGACGCTCGGGTCAAGGAGCGCCGCAAGGCGGGCCTGAAGAAGGCTCGAAAGCGTCCGCAGTTCTCCAAGCGCTAGGGGGCGGATTGTCGGGGGAGCGCAAGCTCTTCGGAACCGACGGGGTCCGAGGGGAGGTCGGCGCATTCCTCACGGCCGAGCTTGCGATGGCGCTGGGGAAGGCGGCCAGCGCCTCGCTCGAGGTGGAGCGGCCGCAGGTTCTGATCGTGCGCGACACCCGCGAGTCGGGGCCGATGCTGGAGGCGGCGTTGGCCGCCGGGGTCGCGGCCGCCGGCGGCGACGCGCTGCTCGGAGGGGTCCTGCCGACGCCGGCGGCGGCGATTCTCGTCAAGCGGCTGGGGCTCGACCTCGCCGCGGTCGTATCCGCCTCCCACAACCCCTATCGCGACAACGGGATCAAGTTCTTCTCCAGCGCCGGCACCAAGCTCAGCGACGAGGTCGAGGCCGGGATCGAGGCGCTGCTCGACAGCGCGCCGACGGCTGAGCGGAGCGGCCGCGTGCGGGAGCTGAACGGCGCGATGGAGGACTACCTGCGGGCGCTCGAGGCGGCCTTCCCGCTCGACCTGAAGGGCGTCAGGGTCGCGCTTGACTGCGCAAATGGCGCCACCCACATGGCGGCGCCGGCGATATTCGAGCGGCTCGGAGCGAAGGTCGAGCTGATCGCGGCCGAGCCCGACGGCCAGAACATCAACGATGGCTGCGGCTCGACCGAGCTCGGCCACCTGCGCGACCACATCGCCGGCTCCGAGGCGACGATCGGCTTTGCCTTCGACGGCGACGGGGACCGGGTTCTGGCTGTCGACGGAGCCGGCCGCGCCCATGACGGCGACGAGCTGATCGCCCTCGCCGCCCGCGGCCTTGCCTCAAGGGGGGAGCTGGGCGGCGGCGTCGTGGTCACCGTGATGAGCAACTACGGGTTTCACCGGGCGATGGAGGAGGCCGGGATCGAGGTTGCCGTGACCAAGGTCGGGGACCGCTACGTCCTCGACGAGCTGAACCGCCGCGGCTGGGCGCTCGGCGGCGAGCAGTCGGGTCACATCATCGACACCCGCTTCGTCCCCACCGGCGATGGGATCGCGGCGGCGCTGATGACGATGCGCGAGCTGGGCGGCGGCGACCTCGCCGACTCGGTGCCGATGGAGAAGCTTCCGCAGACGATGGTGAACGTCGAGGTCGGTGACCGCGACGCGCTCGATCGGGCGGCTCCGGTTTGGGATGCCCTCGAGCGCGAGGAGGGCTCGCTCGAGGGCAGGGGCAGGATCCTCCTGCGTCCCTCCGGCACCGAACCGCTGGTCCGGGTGATGGTCGAGGCGCCGGACGCCGATGAGGCGAACGCGATCTGCGAGCGGCTGGCTGCGGTCGTCAGGCAAGAGCTGGCCTAGACACACCCCCGGGCCGTCTACTCTTAATCGCCTTCATGTGTGGAATCGTCGGATATGCCGGGGGTCGTCCCTGCCGGGACCTGCTGGTCGGCGGGCTCGAAAAGCTCGAGTACCGCGGCTACGACTCGGCCGGCGTCTCGGTGATCGAGGACGGACGGGTGGACAGCGTCCGCGCGGTCGGCAACCTCGCCAACCTGCGCGCCGCGATGGAGGTGCGCGACCCGGGTGCGGGAGGCGTCGCGGTAGCCGCGCCCCCGGCCACGACCGGAGTCGCCCACACCCGCTGGGCGACCCACGGCCGGGTCACCGAGGAGAACGCGCATCCCCACAGCGACAGCACCGACCGCGTCCACATCGTCCTCAACGGGATCGTCGAGAACCACGCCAAGCTGCGGCGGCGGCTCGAGGACGAGGGGCAGGAGTTCAGCTCCGAAACGGACGCCGAGGTCGTCGCCCACCTGATCGCCAGCCACTTCGATGGCGACCTGGCGGCCGCGGTCAGGGCGGCGTTCGCCGAGCTGCGCGGCCACTACGCGTTCGTCGCGATGCACGCGGACCAGCCGGGGCAGCTGGTCGGGGCGCGCAAGGAGTGCCCGCTGGTCGCCGGCGTCGGCGACGGCGAGAGTTTCCTCGCCTCGGCGATCCCGGCCTTTCTCGCCGAGACCCGCAGCGCGGTGGCGATCGAGAACGACGAGATCGTCACGATCGACGCCTCCGGGGTCAGCATCACCGACGCCGAGGGGAACCCGGTCGAGCGGGAGCCCGAAGAGATCTCCTGGGACGAGACCGCGGCCGAGAAGGGCGGCTATGAGACGTTCATGCTGAAGGAGATCCACGAACAGGCCGACGCGGTCGCGGAAACGATCGCCGGCCGCCTTCCCGGCGACGACGGGGTCGACCTCTCAGAGGTCGAGCTGGACGACTCCTTCCTGCGCGGCCTGCGGCGGATCGTGATCGTCGCCTGCGGCACCTCCTACCACGCTGGCCTCGTCGGCCGCTACGCGATCGAGGAGTGGGCACGGGTCCCGGTCGAGATGGACATCGCCTCCGAGTACCGCTACCGGAACCCCGTCGTCGGGCCCGACGACCTGGTGATCGGCATCACGCAGTCGGGTGAGACGGCCGACACCCTGGCGGCGATGCGGCTCGCCCGCGAGCGCGGCGCAAAGGTGCTGGCGATAACCAACATCCGCGGCAGCCAGGCGACGCGAGACGCCGACGCGGTCCTCTACACGCGCGCCGGGCTGGAGATCGGCGTCGCCGCGACGAAGACCTTCGTCGCCCAGGCCGCGACGATGTACCTGATCGGGCTGAGGTTGGCCGAGCTGCGCGGGACGCTCCCGCAGCCGCGCCTCCGCGAGCTGGTCGCGGAAATGAAGCACCTGCCCTCGAGGGTCGAGGCGACGCTTGCCGCCTGCGAGGAGCGCGTGCGCGAGATCTCCGCCAGCCAGAGCGATCAGGGGTTCTTCCTCTATCTGGGCCGCCACATCGGCCTCCCAGTCTGCCTCGAGGGGGCGCTGAAGCTGAAGGAGATCTCCTACATCCCGACCGACGCCTACGCCGCCGGCGAGATGAAGCACGGCCCGATCGCGTTGCTCGACGAGTCGACGCCGGTCGTCTGCGTGGCGACCGAGAGCCCGGTGCTCGACAAGGTCCTCTCCAACATCGAAGAGGTGCGCGCTCGCGGGGCGGCGACGATCGCGATCGCCACCGAGGGCTGCGAGCGGGTCGGCGAGATCGCCGATCAGACGATTGAGGTGGCCCGCACCGACTGGATCCTGCAGCCGATCGTCGCGATCCTGCCCCTGCAGCTGCTCGCCTACGACATCGCAGGCAATCGCGGCCTCAACGTCGATCAGCCGCGCAATCTGGCCAAGACCGTAACGGTCGAGTAGCGCCGCGGTTAGGATGGCGCTCGCATGATCGCCCGTCTCGCCCTGGCGGCGCTAGCTCCCGTCGCCCTCCTCTCGGTCACCGGGTGTGGCGATGGAGGATCGGGCTCCTCGGACCCGCTCAGCGTGGCGCCCCCCGACTCCCTCCTCTATATCGAAGGCACGATCCGGCCCTCAGGTGAGCTGAAGGAGAACGCGGACGCGATCGCCCGGCAGGTGTCGGGCCACGACAACCTCGGCGACTTCATCGTCTCCGAGCTGGAAGACCAGGCGCGGGACGAAGGCGAGCCGTTCGACTTCGAGCGCGAAGTCAGCCCCTGGCTCGGCGACAGGGCGGGGGCCTTCTTCCGCCACTACGACGGCGAGGACTTCAGCCGGGGCGCGGTGATCCTCCAGAGCACCGACGATGAAGCGGCGCGGCGGTTCGTCGACCGCCAGGCGAAGCAGGGCAAGGACCCCGCCACCGACGCCTCCTACGAGGGCGTCGACTACAAGGTGGATGACGACACCGCCGTCGGGCTTGTCGGCGACCTGCTGGTCGTCGCCGAAGACGTGGCGAGCTTCAAGGACGCGGTCGACGCCTCCGGCGGCGAATCGCTTGGCGGCGAGGAGCGGTTCGAGACCGCCATCGCCGGCGCCACCGATGGCAGCCTGGCCGACCTATACGTCGACGTCGGCGCGATGCTCGAGCAGTCCGGCGACTCGATCGACCCCCAGGCTCGGCAGATCCTGCGCGGCGCCGGAATCGACCCCAGCGAGGCGACCGCGGTGGCCAGCCTGATCCCCGGCAAGGACCGGGTCGAACTCGATCTCAGCAGCGACCTGGCGGGCGAGGAAGCGCCCAAAGGCGACGCCTCGGAGCTGCTCGGCACGCTCCCCGCCAGCTCGTTTGCGGCGATCGGCGTCTCCGGCTTCGGGAAGCAGCTCGAAGAGGCGATCGACAGCCTCGACAAATCCGGCATACCCGGCGAGGTCCCGCCTGGCGAGCTGAAGAGCGGGCTGAAGTCGGCGGGGATCGACCTCGACCGGATTGCCGCGGACCTGGGCGACGCCGGCGTCTTCGCCGAAGGCAGCAGCGAGAGCAGCCTCGGGGGCGCCCTCGTCCTGACCAGTGAGAAACCAGAGCAGGCGCAGAACACGGTCTCCAACATCGGCCAGCTGCTCCGCACCGCCGGCACACCAGGTGTCAGGGCCGTGCGGGGGACCGCGAGCGGCTTCTCGATCCGCAGCGAGGACCTCGGCGACAAGCCGCTGGTGATCGTCGCCAAGGGGGGGAGGATCGCGATCGGCTACGGCCTGGCCCCGACGCTGAAGGGGCTGACCGCCGCCGGCCGCGCGCCGCTCTCGCGGGCCCCCGCCTACAGAGAGGCGGTCGCGGCGCTAGGCGACACCCCGATCAGCGCCTTCGTCTCCGGCCCGGCGGCGCTCCGCCTGGCGAACTCGCTGGTGCCGCGATCAGATGACGGCTTCCGCGAGGCCAAGCCCTACCTGAGCAAGATCAGCTCGGTTGCGCTCGGCTCGGCGAGCGAAGGCGACCTGGCAACGGCGACGCTGATCGTCAGCCTCGAATAGCGGTCGGAAGATGGAGTCCTGGCTCAGTCCCCTCTTCGACGCGGAAGGGATGCGCGCCGTCGACAGCTGGGCGATCGAGGAGAAGGGGGTGCCGTCGCTGGAGCTGATGGAGGCCGCCGGCCGCGCGGTCGCCACCGCGGTCGGCGACCTCGCTCCGGAGGGGCCGGTGCGCGTCGTCTGCGGCAAGGGCAACAACGCCGGCGACGGGTTGGTGGCCGCCCGCTACCTCGCCGAGGCCGGCCACGAGGTCGAGGCTCTCCTGCTCTGGCCCGCCGAGGAGCTGAGCGGCGACGCCGCCGCCAACCTCGAGCGATTCGGGGCCGAGGGGCTGGACGGCGACCCGGCGCCGCGGCTGGCCGAGTCGGGGGCGGTCGTCGATGCGATCTTCGGGACCGGGTTCTCCGGGGCGCCGCGGGAGCCCGCCACCGCGGCGATCGAGGCGATCAACCGCTGCGGCGCGCCCGTCGTCGCCTGCGACATCGCCTCCGGGGTCGACGCCTCCAGCGGCGAGGTCGAGGGCCCTGCGGTCGAGGCGGCGATCACGGTCAGCTTCCACGCAGCCAAGCTCGGCCACCGGATCGCGCCCGGGAAGTGGCATGCCGGTGAGCTTCGGGTCGTCCCGATCGGCATCCCGGATGGGGCCCCGGCCGCCCCGGCCGGGGGCTCGATCGAGCCCTCCGTCCTGCAGCTGGCTCCCCGGCGCGGCCCCCGGTCGACCAAGTTCAGCTCCGGCCAGGTGACGATCGCCGGGGGGTCACGGGGTCTCACCGGGGCCGTGCAGATGTCCTCGCAGGCGGCGATCCGGGCCGGCGCCGGCTACGCCACGGTCGCCGTCCCGGCCGATCTCGAGGCGGTCTTCGAAGCGGGCCAGCCGGAGGTGATGTCCGCCGGGTGCCCCGGCGGGGACGGCTACCTCGCGCCGGCCTCGGCGAAGGCCGTCCTGCGCGCCTTCGAGCGAGCCGCCGCCGGCGTTCTCGGCCCGGGCCTGGGTCGCGATCCGGCCTCGGTCGAGCTGGCGCAGGAGGTGATCGGCGCGATCGAGGCGCCGCTCGTGCTCGATGCCGACGGCCTCAACGCGTTCGCGGGTCAGCTCGAGCGGATCGCCGCCCGCGAGGCCCCGACGGTGCTGACCCCGCATGCCGGCGAGCTGGGACGGCTGCTGGACCAGCCCTCGGAGGCGATCGCGGCCCGGCGGCTGGCCACGGCGCGGAGCGCGGCCGATGCCGCCGACGCGGTCGTCGTCCTCAAGGGGGACGACACGATCGTCACCGACGGCGAGCGAGTTGCGGTCAACGCCCTCTCGGCGCCGGCGCTCGCCACCGCGGGGACCGGCGACGTGCTCTCGGGGATCGTCGCGGCGCTGCTCGCCCGGGGCCTGGAGCCGTTCGCCGCTGCCTGCGCCGGCGTCCTGGCCCATGCCCGCGCCGGGAACGACGCCGCCCACCGGATCGGCTCGGCCGAGTCGACGATCGCTACCGACGTGATCGCCTCGATCCCGGCGGGCCTGCGACCCGGGTAGCGCGGCGGTCCAATAATCTCGCAGCCATGCCGATGAAAACCGCCGCCGAGATCATGGACGCGAGTGTTCCCGCGGTGTCGCCCGACGCGGACGCCCGCGACGCGATCGAGCTGCTCGCCAAGACCGAGAAGGGAGCGATCCCCGTCATCGACGAGGACCGGCGCGTGATCGGGATCGTCAGCGAGTCGGACCTGGTGCTGGGGGACGAGGAGGCCGATCTTCACCTGCCGCACTACTTCGACATCATGGGCGGGATCGTCTTCGTCGGCTCGATGAAGGGCTTCGAGGAGCGTCTCAACAAGGCGTTCGCGACCAAGGTCTCGGAGCTGATGACCCCGGACCCGGTCGTGGTCGGCGTCGATGACGACGCCGAGGCCGTTGCGCGGAAGATCGCCGAGGAGCACCACAACCATCTGCCCGTGGTCGACGGCGAGGGCCGGCTCGCCGGCCTCGTCACCCGGGCCGACGCGCTGGCCGCGCTCGTCGGTCCCTAGATGACGCGGGCGACCGCCCGGATCGACCTCGGCGCCGTTCAGCGCAACTGCGCACGCCTGAAGTCGGAGGTGGGGGAGAGCGTCGAGCTCTGCGCGGTGGTGAAGGCCGACGGCTACGGCCACGGCGCCGACGCCTGCGCCGATGAGGCGCTGGTCGGTGGGGCGACCAGGTTCGCCGTCGCCACCGCTGCCGAGGCGGAGCGGATCGGCCGCGGCTTTCCGCACGTCCCCCTGCTGACGATGGGGGCGCTGACGCCGAGGGAGCTCGACACCGCGCTCGGGGCGGGGTCCGAGTTTGCGGTCTGGCGGGAAGGTTTCCTGAGCCTGGCTGCCGAACGCGCCCGGGCCTGGGGCCGTCCCGCTCGCGTCCATCTCAAGCACGACAGCGGCATGGGCCGACTCGGGAACCGCGACCCGGCCAGGGTGATGGCGATGGCCCGTGCCTGCGCGGCGAGCGACGACCTCGAGCTGGCGGGCGTCTGGACTCACTTCGCGACGGCCGACGAACTCGACTCCGGTTTCTTCGACGACCAACTCGAGCGCTTCGGGGCGGTCGCGGACGCCGTCCGCAGCGAGTTCCCCGACGTCGCGATCCACGCCGCGAACAGCGCCGCTGTCTTCCGCGACAAGCGCTCCCACTTCGACATGGTCCGCTGCGGCGTCGCGATCTACGGGCTCGACCCGTTCCAGGGCAACCCCGCCAAGCGGCGCCTTTCACCGGCACTTTCCCTTGCCTCCTACGTCGCCGACGTGAAGCGCTTCGCCGCCGGTGACAGCGCCGGCTACGGACGGACCTGGCGGGCGCCCACCGACACCCATGTCGGGGTGCTGCCGCTCGGCTACGGCGATGGCGTCCGGCGCGGCCTCTCCAACAACGGCGAGGTTCTGGTGCGGGGACGCCGGCATCCGATCGTAGGCACCATCTCGATGGACAACCTGACGATCGACCTCGGGCCTGAGACCGAGGTCGAGCCCGGCGACGAGGCCGTCCTGATCGGGGCCCAGGGAGGCGAGACGATCCTCGCTGAGGAGATGGCCCGACGGCTCGGCACGATCAACTACGAGATCACCTGCGGGATCTCGGCCAGGGTCCCGAGGGTCACCGAGTGACGCTCAGCGAGCGCCTCGAGGCCTCACCGCTGGTCGCGATCGCCCGGCGCGGGCTGGCCGACGGCGAGGAGGCCTGGATCGCCGGGGGCGCGGTCCGCGACGCGGCGCTCGGCCGCGAGGTCACCGACCTCGACCTGGCCGTTGGCGGAGACCCCGGCGCGGCGGCGAAGGCGATCGCCCGGGAGGGGGACGGTCACGCCTTCGAGCTGTCTGCCGAGTTCGCGACCTGGCGCGCAGTGGCCAGGGACAGCTCCTGGCAGGTGGACGCGACGGCGCTGCGCGGCGCGACGATCGAGGCCGATCTCGACTCCCGCGACTTCACGCTCGGCGCCGTCGCCGTGCCGCTCGCGGGCGGGGAGCCGGTTGACCCGCACGGCGGCCTCGCCGACCTCGAGCGGCGAATCCTGCGGGTCGTCAACGAGGGCAGCTTTGCGGCCGACCCACTGCGCCTGTTGCGGGCCCCCCGGCTCGCCGCAGAGTTGGGGCTCGAGATCGATCCCGGCACGCGAACGCTCGCCAGGGCCGAAGCCGGGCGCGTGGCGGAGGCGGCGGGAGAGCGCCAGCTCGCCGAGATTCGCCAGCTGATCGGCGGCCCGGACCCACTGCGCGGAGTCGCGCTGCTCGACGACCTGGCCCTGACGGCGGCGATTCTGCCGGAGCTCGAGGCGCTGCGCGGGGTCGAGCAGGGCCCGAACCACCATCTCGATGTCCACGGCCACACGCTGGCGGTGCTCGAGCAGACGCTCGCGGTCGAGGCTGACCTGGGGCGGTTCGCCGGAGAGCGCGCGGGCGAGGTCCGCGACCTGCTCGACGAGCCGCTCGCCGATGGGTTCAGCCGCCGCGCCGCATTGCGGCTCGGCGCCCTCCTGCACGACATCGGCAAGCCGCAGACGCGTGGAGAGCGGGGCGGCTACGTCACCTTCATCGGCCACGACCAGGAGGGCGCGGAGATGATCGCGGCGATCTGCGAGCGCCTCAGGGCCAGCAGGGCGCTGACCGACCACCTGCGGGCGCTGACCCTGCACCACCTGCGGCTCGGATTCCTCGTCCATGAGGCGCCGTTGCCACCGCGGCGCATCCACGAGTACCTGCGCGCCACCGAGCCGGTCGCGGTCGACGTCACGCTGCTGACCGTCGCCGACCGCCTCTCGGCCCGCGGTGGGGGCCCGTTCGCCACCGAGGAGGCGATCGAGGCTCACCTCAGCCTCGCCCGCGAGATGCTCGCGGCGGCGCTCGAGTGGCGGCGTGACGGCCCTCCGGAGCCGCTGCTGCGGGGGGACGAGCTGGCGGCCGAGCTGGGGCTGGCGCCGGGGCCGGAGCTGGGCGAGCTGCTGGCCGAGCTCGAGGCCGCGCAGTACGCGGGCGAGGTCACCACGCCGGAGGAGGCCCTCGAGAGAGCCCGTTCGATCCGCGGTTGAGCGCCGATTCAGGCGCGATATCGACTACCCTCCTCGCCGCATGGGCAAAGAGGAGAAGATCGAGATGGAGGGCGAGATCACCGAGGCCCTCCCCAACACCATGTTCCGGGTCAAATTGGACAACGGGCATGATGTCCTCGGTCACATCTCCGGCAAGATGCGCCGCCACTACATCAGGATCCTCCCCGGCGACCGGGTGAAGATCGAGCTCTCGCCCTATGACCTCGACCGCGGCCGCATCACGTATAGGTACAAATAGGCCGACCGCTGCAAACCGGCGCATCTCGGGGTCTTCGGTTCGGCGCCTCTTTCACGCACAAATCAATTGCGCTCGCTTCGCCACCCTCCCTGCATCCCCCGACCTGCTTGGTTTTCACGGCCGTTCGTGCTTTGGATCTGCCATCTCGGCGACCAGGGCGGACCAGGCGAAGTCGGCTGCGCCGAGCCCCGTCCCGTCGCGCGGGTCGTAGTACTCGCGCAGGCCTTCGCGCTCGACCGCGCCGAACAGGCCCGCGGAAAGGCGGTCGGCCTCGGCCTCGTAGCCGAGCCGGCGCATCCCGATCCAGACCAGCCAGGCGGAGTTGACCCAGGTCGGGCCGCGCCAGTAGCGCCGGACCGGCCCTCGTCCGCCGCCCGGCTCGAAGGTCGGCTCGCAGGCCGCCACCGACGGCGGCGCGACCGGGGTCGCGAACTCGCGCGGGGAGAGCAGGTGCTCCTCGACCAGCCGCCGCCCGATCTCCTCGGGCAGGTCCGGGAGGGCGAGCGGGGCGAGCGCCGCCCAGGTGAGGGCCTGCGGCCGGCTGCCGCCGGGCTGGACCTCATCGACGAACAGGCCTCTGCCCTCGTCCCAGAGGCGCTCGACGAGGGCCGGGGTCGCGGAGGGGCGTCCCAGCGCCTGTAGGGAGAGGGACCAGAGGGTGTTGACGAGGACCTCGCAGAGCAATGGGCCGCCGGCGTCGCGGATGCGGACGGCGTCGAAGCCAAGCCGACGATTGCGGCGCACCAGGCATGGAAAGCCGATCCGGCCATTCGCCCGCCGGCCCCAGACCTCGTCGAATTTGGGCGAGGCGTCGAGGCCGGACTCGTCCGGCTGGATGATCCACAGCAGCCCGTCCCGGTTGAGGTCCCGGTTCCTCGCCAGCCACTCGACCTGCGAGACCGACTCCCGGCTCCGTCGCCGGGTCTCCCACCGCGATCTGCCAGGCCCAGGCGAGCAGCGGCGGTTGGATCGTCTCGGTCTGCAGCGCCCGGCGCGAGGCGACGTTGTAGAACGGCAGCCGGCCGAGGGAGACCGGCCGGTCCCAGAAGATCGTGTGGCCGATGAAGCCGTCCTCGCGCTGGGCGGCGAGCAGGCTCTCCAGCTCCCTCCGCGACCGGGCCCGGTCGAAGCGGCGCCAGACGACCGCCGCGAAGCAGGAGTCCCAGTACCACTGCCACGGGTAGCGGGTCGGGCTCGGCCGGGTGTAGGCGAATCGCGTCCCGTCCCGGTCGCCCTCGAGCCAGTTGCCGCGCAGGACGCGCTCGGCGATCTCGACGACGCTCGCCTGCATCAGGCGCTGTCGGCGGCCGCCGGCTCGGTCCGGGCGAGCGGCGGCCGGGCCTCGACCCAGTGGCGGGCGTTGGCCCGCTCGAGGGCCTCGGCGGCGTCGAGCAGAAGCTCGTCACGGCCCCATGCCGCCTCGAGCTGAAGCCCGATCGGCAGCCCCCCGGAGCTGAGGCCGACCGGGACGCTGATCGCCGCGGTGCCGGTCAGGTTGGCGAGGGCGCCGCCGCGGACGTTGGCCCGGTCGGCGGTCTCGGTGCCCGACGGCAGCTCGACCACCGGTGCCTCGAGCGGGGGGGCCGGGGCGGGCACGGTCGGCCAGGCGATCAGGTCGACGTCCTCGAAGAGGGCGGCGAGCCGGTGCCGCATCAGGGTTCTGATCGCGTGCGCCTGGCCCACGGCCACGGCCGGAATCAGCATCCTGTACTTGAGCACGCTGCGGTTGATCAGGCTGATCTCCGGGTTGAGGCGGTTGAGCTGCTCCGGGGTGACCCCGCCGAAGCCGTCGGTGTTGGCGATCAGGATCGCGGCCATCGTCGCCGCGGCGAGGTCGGGCAGGGCGACCTCCTGGATCGTGCCCCCGGTCTCGGCCCGCAGCATCTCGATCGCCGTCTCGCACGCATCCCGAACCTCGGGGTCGACGTCCTCGGAGACGACATCGCGCACGACCCCGATCCGCAGGCCGGACGCATCGCCGGCCTCGAGGTCCTCGCCGAACAGCGCCGCGGCGAGCAGGCGGCAGTCGGCGGCCTCGGCGCAGAGCGGGCCGGAGACGATTGTCGTCGTCGTGTCGGCCGCGTGGTGGCCGTCCATCGCGGATCGGTCGAAGGTCGGCTTCAATCCCGTCAGCCCGCAGTAGGCGGCCGGGTAGCGGACCGAGCCGAGCCCGTCGGCGCCGACGGCGCCTGCGACCAACCGCCCGGCCACCGATGCGGCGGGGCCGCTCGAGGAGCCGCCGGGGCAGCGCTCGGTGTCCCAGGGGTTGTGGGCCGGGCCGTAGACGGAGATCGCGCCCGTGCTGCCGGCGCCGAGCTCTTCCATGTTGCCGACTCCGACGATCACCGCTCCTGCGTCGCGGAGGGCGCGGTAGGGGCCGGACTCGGCCGGCGCGGTGGGCTGCAGCAGCTCGGCGCTGCCGAAGCGCTGCGCCCGCCATGGCAGCGGCCACTCGTCCTTGATCACCACCGGCACCCCGCGCAGCGGGCCCTCCGGGGCTCCGGCGAGCATCTCGCGCGAGCGGTCGGGAAAGGTCTCGACGACGGCATTCAGCTCGGGGTTCCGCTGCTCGATCCGCGCCAGGGTTTCGTCGAGCAGCTCGGCCGGGTCGGCCTCGCCGGCGGCGATCGCCGCCGCCTGCCCCTTCAGCGGGAGATCGATCGCCCTCATCGACTCTCCTTCTCCTCCGCCGGTGGCGCCTGCGAGAGGTCGAGGTCGCGCTCGGGAGTCACCGCGCTCACGTCGAATTCGATCAGCCCGCGGATCGCGGGCCCGAAGACGCGGTGGACTCCGCTGAGGACCGCGAGCTCGGTCTCATCCGCCTCGATCCCGAGAGAGGCCAGGCCTGATGCGACGAAATTCTCTCCGCGGTCGGGCGCGTCGTCCATCCTCGGCAGGCAACCCTAGACGACCGTCATCGGACGGGTTCTGACTGGCCGGGATTGTGCAAATGGTGGCGGCTGGGCGCATTTGAGCCTGCGTCCAGGCAGAATCGGGGCCGCAACCCTGCCTCTGGAGCGGGGTTGCAGGTGAGTCTTGCTGAGCGCATTCGAAAGCCGATCGCAGCGGAACCGGGCGGCCGCCGTCCTCTGCCTCGCCTGCGCGCTCGCGGGCCTGGTCGCGGTGGCGCGGCCCGACCCCGCCGACTCGGCCCCGGCCCGGGTGATCGTCCTCGGCCGCACCGATATCGCCCCGCGGCCCTCCTGCCCGGGCCGGATCGTCAACAACGTCGAGGTCGTGCCGTGCCGGGTCGAGGGGCACGTGACCGGGTTCCAGATCATGGCCGGCGGCGTCCCCGACCCCTACGAGGCCCCGTTCGACGGCAAGATCATCGCCTGGTCGATCGCCCTGGCGCGGCCCTCGCGCCAGGACACGGCGAAAACCACCGACGAGGTGGGGTTCTTCAACGACTTCCTCGGCACCCCGTCGCGCGCCCGGATCGGTGTCCTGCGCCGGCTCGAAGGCTCGAAACCGCCCCGCTACAAACTGGTCCGCCAGAGTCCCTTGAGACCCTCAACCCCTACTTCGGCAGCACACCGGTCTTCGCCCTCGACCACCCGTTGACGGTGCTCCAGGGCCAGGTCGTCGCCCTGACGGTCCCAACCTGGGCGCCGATGTTCGCCTTCAACGTCGCCGAAGCCAACACCTGGCGCGGGAGCCGCGCCCCCGGGCACTGCTCGTCCAAAGAGGACATCCAGTCCGGCCACCCGCAGCAGGGCGTCGGCAAAATCAAGACCTACGGCTGCTACTACTCCGCCGCCCGCCTGCTCTACACGGCGACGGTCGTCAAAGAGCCCTAGGCTGAGCGCCTGGTTCAAGGACGCAGGGAGCGCGGCGTGCTCTGCACGTGAGCGACCGAGGACGCCGAACAGGCGCTCAGAGGGCTTCCTGGCGGAGGCCGCAGTAGGGGCAGTCGCTGACGTCGAGGCCGATCAGCTGATCGCAGCGGCGGCAGGCGCGGAGGTTGTCCGGGAGCGGGGCAGCGCCGAGGCGGACGGCGCGAGCGGCAGCACCATCGCCACCGGCTCCATCTCCTCACCGGTCTCGCGATCGGCATAGACCGCGCCCGGCTCGGCGTGGGCGAACGCCTCGCGTCCAGAGGCCGGTGCCCGCATCCGATAGAGCTGCTTCGGGTTCACGGCGGAGAAGACTGAATAGCTTGCACGGCAGCGATGCGCGTCCTCGTCTTTCACGGGTACATGCTGCGCGGCACGGGCAGCAACATCTACACCGCCAACCTGGCCTCGGCGCTGGCCAGGCTCGGGCACGAGGTTCACCTGGTCTGCCAGGAGCGGAACGTCGAGCTGGAGGGCGTCGAGATCCACAATCCCGACATCCACGGCCTCCTTCCCGTCTACGTGAAAGATCCCTACGAGGGGTTCGAGGTGAAGGCATTCCCGGAGTTGACCGAGGCTGAGCTCGACCGCTACCTCGAGGCCAACGTCGATGCCGTCCGCGAGGTCGCCGCCCGCGCCGGGGGAATCGACGCCGCGCTGGCCGGCCACCTCGTGATGGGGCCGTGCATCCTGGCCCGTGCCGGGATCGGCGAGTTCGCCGCCAAGATCCACGGCTCCGCCCTCGAGTACACGGTCAAACCCAATCCGCGCTTCCTTCCCTACGCCGAAGAGGGCATGCGGGCCGCCACCTGCGTCCTCGCCGGCTCCCACCACACCGCTGAGTCCCTCTGGAATGCGCTCCCGAGCGTCCCTGGCCTGAGAGAGAAGACCCGGCTCGGGCCCCCCGGCGTCGACACCGAGGCGTTCCGTCCGCGAGATGAGCGCCCGCGGCGGGAGCCGCTGGTGGTGTTCGTCGGCAAGCTGATCGTCTCCAAGGGGCTGGACCTGCTGATCGCGGCGTGGCCGCTGGTGCGCGCGGAGCACCCGGAGGCGCGGCTGGTCATCGCCGGCTGGGGCGAGTACGAGGGCGGCCTGCATCGACTGCTCGCGGCCCTCGATCGCGGCGACCTGGCCGCCGCGCGTGAGGTCGCGGCGCTCGGATGGAAGCTGGAGGGAGGGGAGGAGGAGCCGCTGCCAATCCTGAGCGCGTTCCTGGCCGCGCCGCCGCCGGGCTACACGGAGGCGGCGCGGGGGATCGCCGGCTCGATCGAGCTGATCGGGCGCCTCGAGCACGACCAGGTCGCCGAGCTGCTCCCGGCGGCGGAGGCGCTGGTGATGCCGAGCACCTTCCCCGAGGCGTTCGGGATGGTCGCGGCCGAGGCTGCGGCCTGCGGCGCGCTGCCGGTGTCGGCCGGGCACTCCGGGATGCTCGAGGTCTCCCGCAAACTGGCCGAGGCGCTGCCCGAAGAGGTGGCCTCCCTGACCTCCTTCCCGGTCGAAGAGGGGTCGATCGAGGCGATCGCGGAGAGGCTCGATCGCTGGCTGTCGCTGCCCGAGGAGGAGCGGGCCGAGACTCGCGAGGCGCTGGTCGCGACCGCCCACCGGCTCTGGAGCTGGGAGGGGGTGGCGCGGGGGGTCATCGCCGCCTCACGGGGCGAGCTTGACCGTCTGCCGGATGCATAGAATGCGCGATTCCTGACCATGATGGGCCGTCTGCCGATAGTGAAAATGCTCGCCGCGACCGTCGCCGGGACGGCGCTGATCTCGGCGGTGATGCTGCCGATCCGCTGGAACGGCCAGCAGGCCTCGACGGCGGCGCCGGAGATCGACCGGCTCCTCGACGTGATGATCGTCCTCTCGGCCTTCGTCTTCTCGCTGGTGGTCGTGATGCTGTTCTACGCGCTGTGGAAATTCAAAGCCAAGCCCGGCGACGAGTCCGACGGCGAGCCGATCCACGGCAACACCCGGCTGGAGATCGCCTGGACGCTGATCCCGACGATCATCGTCCTGTTCGGAGCCGGCTACAGCTGGGTCGTCCTCGACAAGATCGAGGAGCCGGCCGACAACCCGATCAAGGTCCAGGTCTTCGCGCAGCAATTCGCCTGGAGCTTCGGCTACCCCGGCAAGGACAACGCCTGGTCGGAGGGCGTGATGCACGTCCCCCTCGGCCGCCAGGTCCAGTTCAAAATGCATGCTCAGGACGTGATCCACTCGTTCTGGGTGCCGGAGTGGCGGATCAAGAAAGACGCCGTCCCGGGGATCACCACGACCGCGACCGTGACCCCGGACCGGGAGGGCACCTACCAGCTGATCTGCACCGAGCTCTGCGGCTTTGGCCACGCGGCGATGCGGGCCGAAGTCGTCGTCGAGCCCGCGCCGGAGTTCCGCAAGTGGGTCGAGGGGCTGGACCAGAAGGTGCCCGAACCGCTGGAGCAGTCGGTGATCCAGGCACAGAGGCGAACCCGGTGCCGGTCGGGGCAGGAGGGGCATAATGGGGGCGAACGGCAGATGGTGAACGCGATCAATCGACCCGGGTGGATCAGGGGCGGGCTCGGAACGATTCTGGGTGCCGCCTTCGGCTTCGGCCTCGTCGTCGCGCTGCGCGAGATCTCGGGCCTGCCGATCTTCCAGACCGAGCAGACCGGCTACCCGCACGTCGTCGTCGCTCTCGTTTCCGGATCATTCGGCTTCCTCGCCGGGTTCGGCTGCTTCGACTACTGGCTGCGCTGGGCGGTGGGGGCGCCGACGATCCCCGAGGACCACTCCCAGCACGGCGCGACGAGCTGGCGCGACTACTTCCGCTTCAACACCGATCACAAGGTGATCGGCATCCAGTACATCGTCACCACCTTCTTCTTCTTCTTCGTCGGCGGGCTGATGGCGATGGTGATCCGCGCCGAGCTGGCCCAGCCGGGCGCGCAGATCGTCGAAGCCTCGACCTTCAACAGCCTCTTCTCCACCCACGCGGTGCTGATGATCTTCGTCTTCGTGATCCCGGTCTTCGCCGGGATCGCCAACTACGTCCTGCCGCTGATGATCGGCGCCCCGGACATGGCGTTCCCGCGCCTGAACGCGCTCAGCTACTGGATGCTGCCGATTGCCGGCCTCCTCTTCATCGGCAGCTTCCTCGCCCCCGGCGGGGCCTTCGACACCGGCTGGACCGGCTACGCGCCGCTCTCAACCGGGGCGCCCCTGGGCCAGTCCTTCTTCAACCTCGGCGTCCAGTTCGCCGGCGCCTCCTCGATCGCGACCGCGCTCAACTTCCTGGTCACGATCATCACCATGCGCGCGCCGGGGATGACCTTCTGGCGGATGCCGCTGCTGGTCTGGGCGAACCTCTCGACCTCGCTGCTGGTCGTCGCCGCGACGCCGTTCGTCGCCGGCGCCCAGTTCATGGTCCTCTTCGACCGGGTCCTCGGCACCCAGTTCTTCGAGTTCGCCGGGGGCGGCGACGTGGTCAGCTACCAGCACATCTTCTGGTTCTACTCGCACCCGGCCGTCTACATCATGATGCTGCCCGGCTTCGGGATCATCTCGGAGGTCATCTCGACCCATGCCCGCAAGCCGATCTTCGGCTACCGGTTGATGGCGCTGGCGCTGATCGGGATCGTCGTTCTCAGCTACTCGGTCTGGGCGCACCACATGTTCGTCGCCGGGATGTTCAGCTGGCTGCGGGTGCCGATGATGATCACGACCCTCCTGATCGCCGTCCCGACCGGGATCAAGATCTTCTCCTGGCTCGGCACCCTCTACTTCGGCAAGATCCACACCTACTCGACCGCGATGCTGTTCGCCCTCGCCTTCATCGTCACCTTCACGATCGGCGGAATCAGCGGCGTGATGCTGGGCATGGTGCCGATCGACATCCACGTCTCCGACACCTACTTCATCGTCGCCCACATCCACTTCGTCCTCTTCGGCGGCTCGGTGTTCACGATCTTCGCCGGCATCTACCACTGGTTCCCGAAGATGACCGGGCGGATGTACGACGAGAAACTCGGCCGAATCCACTTCTGGGGCACCCTGCTCGGGACCTGGGGCGCCTTCATCCCGATGCACTGGGTGGGAATGGACGGGATGCCGCGACGGGTCTCCGATTACGCGGCCCAGTTCGGCGACTGGAACCTGCTGATCAGCTGCTTCGCCTTCCTGCTCGGCGCCTGCCAGCTGGTCTTCCTCTACAACATGATCGTCAGCTGGCGCTTCGGGCCGCGCGCGGAGGCCAACCCGTGGCGGGCGAAGACGATCGAGTGGCAGGTCTCCTCGCCGCCTCCGATCTTCAACTTCGACGAGATCCCACGGGTCGTCGGCGGGCCCTACGAGTACGGCGTTCCCGGCGCTCGCCACGCGATCATGGGCGGCGAGGGCGCCGAGGTGACCCCGCCGGAGCCGGCGAAAGCGGGGGCGACGTGAGCGCGGAGCGAGCCAAATGAGCGCAATCTGGTTCTTCGCGCAGCGAGCGAAGCGCGAGGCTGTGCGATGAGCGAGGGCACCGAGGCCCGTCCCCTGCTGATCTTCCTCAACGAGGTGGCCGGCGGGCGGAAGCTGTTGAAAGCGGCCGGAGAGCGGGCCAAGAAGGTCCCCTTCGTCGCCGTCGCGGCGCCGCAGAACCAGCCCGCGGCAGGCCAGCTGATCGACGCCGGCGAGCTGCGGGACGCGGCCCGCGCCCGGGTCGAGGTGACGATGTCGGTGCTCGCCGAGTTCGGGATCGAGTCGGTCGGCGAGGTGATGGACCCCGATCCGGCGCTGGCGCTCGACGACGCCATTCGCGCCCACGAACCGGGCGAGGTGCTTCTCTCCTGCCTCGACGAGACCCGCTTCGGCTTCACCCGCAAGGACCTGGTCGAGTGGGCGCGGAACCGGTTCGAGCCCGACGCGACCATCACCCACATCCCGGTCCGGATCCAGGACGACTCGATCCGCTGGGACGTGACCCACACCCTCGTCGTCGCGACCCAGACCGTCGCCACGCCCGATCTGGTGGCGCGGCTCAAGCAACGGGCGGCGGAACGCCCCCACCGCTACACGATCGTCTGCCCGCGCGCGGAGGGGGTCTCCGAGCCCGAGGTCGCCCGCGACCTCGCCTCGACCCTGGCCGAGCTCTACCGCGCCGAAATCGACGCCACCGGCCAGCCGATGAGCCCCGACCCGTTCCTCGCGGTCCAGAACGCGATCGAGCACTACCGCGTCGACGAGGTGCTGATCTCGACCTTCAGCGGTGAGAGCTCACGCTGGCTCGAGGAGGACCTGATCGGCAGGGTCCGGGAGATCACCGAGAAGCCTGTCGAGCACCTCGAGGTCGGCCGCGGGGCCGAGGCGGTGGCGGCCGCGGTCGCCGAGGGGGAGGACGGCTGATGGAGAGCGCCTCAGTCGCAATCGGGCACGGCCACGCCGAGCATCACGGCCCGCCCGAGGCCAATCAGAGCTCCCGGATCGACCGCCAGACGCTGGGGATCCTGCTCTTCATCGTCTCCGAGGTCATGCTGTTCGGCGCCTTCTTCGCCGCCTACTTCTTCATCCGCGTCGTCGTCAACCCGCCGACCTGGCCGCCGGAGCCGTTCGAGCTCCCGGTTGCGGTCGCCGGCGTAAACACCGCGATCCTGGTCTCCTCGAGCTTCACGGTCCATTACGCGCTGGAGTCGGTCCGGCGCGGTAACCGGGCCGGGCTCAAACTCGGCCTGGTGCTGACCTGGCTGCTGGGCGCAACGTTCCTCTTCATCCAGGTGAACGAGTACGTCCACATCGGATTCAGCGCCCGCGACCTCGCCTTCGGCTCGATCTTCTACGGCCTCACCGGGCTGCACGGAGCCCACGTCTTCGTCGGCCTGGCGCTGCTCAGCTTCGCGACGATCCGCGCCTTCCGCGGCCACTTCGGGCCGGAGGCCAAAGACCACCTCGGCGTCGAGGTGCCGGGCATCTACTGGCACTTCGTCGACGTGATGTGGATCATCGTCTACACCTCGGTCTACATCCTCTAGGCAGTCACGTCCTGGCCCGGTTCGGGGGCCCGCGGGATACGATTTTCGAATCGAGGCGCGATCAGACGAGCACATGCTTGAGATCGAGCGCGTATTTCCGGCGCGCCCGCCGGTCGTCTTTGCTGCATTCAGCGACGCGAATCAGCTGGTCAAATGGTTTGGGCCGCAGGGATTCACCATCCCGAGCCTGAAGTTCCAGGCTCGCGCCGGCGAGGCCTACCGGATCGAGATGCAGCCGCCGGACGGCGATCCCTTCTATCTGACCGGCCAGTTTCGCGAGGTCGACCCGCCTGCCCGGCTCGCCTACACGTTCGTCTGGGAGGACCCGGATCCCGACGACGTCGAGACCCTGGTCGTCGTCTCATTCGGGGATCTCAGCGGATCGACGGAGGTTGCCCTCACGCAGGGCCCGTTCAAGACCGAGGCGCGCCGTGCGCTTCACCGCGACGGATGGACCGACAGCTTCGACAAGCTCGAACGGCAGCCCCTGAAATAGACGGCGGCAAGCTTGATTTTCGCTGTCGCGGGGTGACAATTGGGGGGCGATGCACAATCCCCTCAGATCCGAGGCTGACGCATTTCGTTGGGTCGTCGTGATCGGGGTCGCGGCGCTCTCGGTGATCGCGCTGACGCTGCTGACGAGGCCTGTCTTCGGGGTGGTGCTGGCAGCCGCGCTGGTCGGCTTCGGGGCGGGCGTCGCCTACCGTAGCTCCCGCGGGTCGCTGCCGCGGAGTGTCGAGCTCAATCGCGGGCGCGACGGCAGGCACCGCCTGCTCGTGGTCGCCAACGAGACCGTCGGGGGAGAGGCGCTGCTCGAGGAGATCCGCAACCGCTGCCGCGGCCGCGACGCCGAGATCCTGGTGGTGACCCCGGCGCTGCCGGGCTCACGCGCTGCGCACTGGGCCTCCGACACCGACGGGGCGACTGAGCAGGCGAGGCAGCGGATGGAGCTGTCGCTGATCGAGATCGAGCGGCTGGGGCTGAAGGCGAAGGGCCAGATCGGCGAGTCCGACCCCAACGTCGCGATCGAGGATGCGCTGCGGGTCTTCCCGGCCGATGAGATCGTGATCTCGACCCATCCGCCGGAGCGCTCGCACTGGCTCGAGCGCGGCGTGGTCGAGCGGGCGCGGGAGGAGCTCGACCTGCCGATCACCCACGTCGTCGTCGACCTCTCGGCCGAGCGCAACACCGTCCACTAGCTCCCGGCATCAAGGGTGTGATCGCCATTTGATCCGCATACCGGAACAAATGGCGATCACGCCTCTAGGTCCGGCTCAGGGCAGGCGCCTCCGCCTCGCCGCTGACGGGAGCGTCCGCCTCCAGGGCCGACACGCGCGGCTCGAGGCGGCCCGCCGTGGCCACCGCCCACAGCATCGCCAGCCAGGTCGTGGTGGCGACCGCGACATGCAGCCAGACCAGCTCCGAGGGAAGCTCGAGGGCCCACTGGAGGCCGCCGAGGGCGCCCTGCAGGGCGAGCAGGCCGATCACGACGCCGAGGGGGCGGGCGGCGCGCCGGTCGCCCCCGCTACGGCGCAGCAGCAGCCAGACGGCGATCGCGGCGAGGCCGAACAGGGCGGCGATCGCCGAGTGGCGCTGCACGACCCACTCCAGGGTCCCGGTGCCCCGGAAGTCGAAGCGGTGCACCAGTTCGCCTTCGTGGGCGCCGGCGTGCGGCCCGGAACCGGTCGAGATCGTCCCGGCGAGGATCGTCAGCTGTCCGAGTGGGATCAGGGCCCGCACCGACCAGACCCCGGCGCGGTCGGTGGATGCGCGGCGCTCACCCGGCTCGTAGCGGGCGCACCAAGCCAGCGCGAAGGCGGCGTCGAGCAGCAGCATCGAGAGGATGAAGTGGCACATCACCAGCCCGGGCGCGAGGTGGTACTTGACCACCAGCGCGCCGAGGACCGCCTGTCCGATGACCCCGAGTGGCAGCATCGCCCCGAACAGCGCCAGGTGCCAGCGGAACGGGTGGCGGAACCAGGCGAGGACGCTGGCGACGATCACCGCGAGGCCGACGAAGCCGGTCAGCAGGCGGTTGCCGTACTCGATCACCGCGTGGGTGTCGAGCGGGGGCACCGTCCCCCCGTAGCATTTCGGCCAGTCCGGGCAGCCCAGCCCGGAGCCCGTGAGGCGCACGGCGGCCCCGGTCAGCACGATCAGGGCCAGGGCCGCGAGTGCCACCAGCGCCACTCTGGCGTAGAGCCGCGGCGTGATGTCCAGGCGCTCGCGCATCGGCACAGATCATGCCCCACGACAGGTCGCGGCGCGAGGGCCGCGACCTCGCCTATTTCGAGCCGGCGCCCTGTTTGGACGTCGAGCTGACGAGGAAATCGACCAGCTGTTTCAGTTCGTTAGGTTTGATTGTCGTCCCGTAGTCGGCCGGCATCACGTTGGAGGGGAAGCCCTTGGCGATGTCGGCATTGGGGTCGACGATCGATTTATCGATCTGTGCCGCGGTCTGGCCGGGGAGGACTTCGTCGAGGTTCGGGCCGACCGTCCCGCCGGCTTCGGCGGCGGCCAGCGTGTGGCAGCCGCTGCAGCCGTTGGACGCGAAGACCTGCGCGCCGGGCGCGCCCGGCGCCTGAGGCGGGGCGGCGCCGGGGACCCCGGCCCACATGCCGACGTAGGCGGCGACGTCCTCGAGGTCCTGTCCGGTGACGATGTCGGCGGGCATCGAGACCGCCGGGTTTTGATTGCTGGGGCGTGGGAACTCGACCTGGCCCTTGACGATGCCCTCGATCGTCGAGTCGGACTCTCCGGCGGCGCGGGCCGCGGCAAAGGCGTGGTCGAGGTTGGGGCCGATCTGGGCCGCCGTGCCGGCCTCGGCGAGGGTGTGGCAGGTGCCGCAGTTCTGGATGAACAGGGCTCGGCCGCGCTCCTCGTCGGCGCTGCTGGTCCCGCAGCCCGAGGCAGCGATGGCCAGGGCCGCCACGGCGGACAGAGCGGCAACAACGGGGATTGGGTTGAGTGATCTGGGCATTTCGGTGCGGCGCGAGGCGCGCCGGAGTCTATATGCCGGGTCCCCAAGAAAGCGGTTCGTCGGCCCCCCGGATGTCGGGTACGCTTGAAACGATCAACACGAACTTGCGATCCCGATGAGGGAGGGCAGATGCAGGTACGGGAAGGGATGTCAGAAGTGGTCCTGTCCGTCGGCCCTGCGCACACGCTCCGAGAAGCCGCGGAGATGATGGTCGAGAAGGGGACGGGCGCTGCTCTGGTCCTGGACGACGAGATCCCCGGAACCAACATCATCACCGAGCGCGACATCCTCAACTCGGTCGGTCGCGGCGAGGATCCCGATGCCGAGCGAGTCTCCGACCACATGACCGATGGCGTGATCACCGCCTCGCCCGAGTGGAGCCTCGAGCGGGCGGCGGCGGAGATGTCGAGACGGGCGATCCGCCACCTCGTCGTCGTCGAGCACGGCGACATCGTCGGGGTTCTCTCGATCCGCGACATAGTCCGGGTCTGGACCTCGGACGGCGCGACCTCCGAGATGCCGGGGACTGACTAGCCCCTGGGGGGGCTGATCGTCTCGACCGGGAGCACGGCGCCGCGGACCCTCTGCTTGCGCGGCAGGCGCTGGTAGTCGCGGCGAGCGCCGCGGACCATGCTGCGCAACGCGGCGAGCAGGATGACCCCGCCGATGATCGAGTAGACCCAGCCGCGGACCATGAACCCCTCGGCGAAGATCCCGCAGACCGCGAGCGCGGCGCCGAGGGCGAAGAACGCCGGCGCCCAGGATGGCCGTGGCGCGTAGATCAGCTCCCCCGGCTCGGCTATCTCCCGCTCCGCGCTCATGAGGCGATGTAGAGCAGCGCGATCACGAAGCTGAGGGCGAAGATCGCGGCGGCGAATCCGCCCGCCATCAGGCCGGCCGAGATGCTGCGTTTGGCTGTCTCCCGGTCCACGGCCCCGATTTCTACTAGAGAGCCCGGTCGAGCGGCATCGAGATGAAGAGCAGCGCCAGGTAGGCGAGCGAGAAGAGGTAGGTGCGGAGCGCCCAGCGCCGGTCGGCGCTGCGCAGGAGCCGGACCGCGCAGTAGATGAAGGCGCCTCCGAGGGCCATCGAGGCGACCAGGTACTCGATCTCGAAGGCGCCGGCGCAGAAGGGGAGCTGGGTGACCGCATAGAGAAGCACCGTGTAGAGGAGGATCTGGCGCCGGGTCTCGTCCTCTCCGCGGACCACCGGCAGCATCGGCACCCCGGCCTTCGCGTACTCGTCCTTCATCAGCAGCGAGAGCGCCCAGAAGTGCGGCGGCGTCCAGAAGAACACGATCGCGAACAGGTAGAAGGCGGTGCCGCTGAGCCCACCGGTGACCGCCGCCCAGGCGACCAGCGGCGGCACGGCGCCCGCGGCGCCTCCGATCACGATGTTCTGCGGGGTCGTGCGCTTGAGCCAGAGCGTGTAGACGAAGACGTAGCCGAGCAGGCCGGACAGCGAGAGCGCCGCGGCGAGCGGGTTGACCGTGAGCGAGAACAGCGTGAACGAGGCGACGCCGAGCGAGGCGCCGAAGACAATCGCGGCGGTGGGGGAGATCCGCCCGCTCGCTACCGGCCGCGTCGCGGTCCGCGCCATCGTCCGGTCGATGTCGCGGTCGAGGGCGTGGTTGATCGCGCCCGCGCCGCCCGCCGAGAGGGCGCCGCCGAGGCAGGTGAGGAGGACGAGGCCGAGCGAGGGGTCGCCGGCCACGTACATCGTCGTCACCGTGGTCAGGAGCAGGAGCGACTGGACCTTCGGCTTGGTCAGCGTCAGGTAGTCGCGCAGCGTCGTCGCCGCCGCAGGGCGCCGCGAGACCGCCGCTGCCGTCGCTTCCAGCGCCACTATTCCGCTTCGCTCGCGGCGCGAAGAACCAGACATGCCTCATTTGGCTCGCTCCGCGCTCATGGTCACCGGCTCAGGCTACCGGCTGCGACTCGCGAGCCGGCTGCTCAGGGCGGCTGGTGCGGTGCTCGATCGCATCGCGGATGTCGCGCATCGGCCTGGCGCTGCGGACGTCGGGCAGGAGGTCGAAGTTGTGCGGGTCCGGCGGCGAGAGGGCGAACCACTCGAGCGACTCGCCGCCCCACGGGTCGTGGCCGGCCTCGGGGCCGGCGTTGCGGCTGAGGATCGCGTTGACGAGCGTCATCACGATCCCGATCGCGAGGACGAAGGAGCCGATCGTGGCGACCAGGTTGTAGGCGTCGACGCCGGTTCTGCCGAAGAACTTGTAGGCGTCGACGACCTCGCCCTCGAACGCCGCCGGCGAGGAACAGCGGCACGAAGGTGAGCAGGGTCCCGACCGCCATCGTCCAGAACGAGATGCGCGCCAGGCGTCTCGCCCATCGCGCGGCCGGTCATCTTCGGGAACCACCAGTGCAGCGCCGCGAAGCCGCCGAAGACGGCGCCGCCGATCAGCGCGAAATGGGTCGCGGCGGTGCTGTCGGTGGTGTGCTGAAGGCGCCAGGCGGTGGCGATCATCGAGTGCGAGATCTCCGGCCGAGAGCCCGATCGAGATCGCCGACAGGGCACCCGCCGCGAACAGCAGCGGCGACCGCATCCGCGCCGCGCCGCCGACCAGGGTCGCGATCAGGTTGAAGAAGACCAGGCCGAAGGGGACGATCAGGGCCAGCGACATCACCATCGCGAAGTACATCCAGCCGATCCCGATCGGAGCGGTGAGCATGTTCTGCGTCCAGGCGAGGGTGCCGAACACCGCGATCGCCACCAGCGAGCCGATCGTGACGTTGCGATTGAACAGCGGCTTGCCGGCGAAGGCGGGGACGATTTCGGCGATCGCGCCGAGGGCCGCGACAGCACCAGCATGTAGGCGCCGGTGTAGAAGATCCAGCTCAGGTGCTGCCAGAGCAGCGGCGCCCCGCCCGCGTCACCGGCGAAGAAGATCCCGTCGAAGTTGCGGTCGATCAGCAGCATCGTCGACCGCCGCCAGCATCACCGGGCCGATCACGAGCAGCAGCCAGGAGCTGATCGCGGCGGCCCAGGAGAAGACCGGCAGTCGGCGCCATGCCATCCCAGGGGCACGGCTGTGGCGCAGGGTCGCGACCAGGTCGATCGCGATCAGGACGAAGCCGAGCGTCGCCAGGCCGGTGGCGGCTGCCCAGGCGTCGATCCCGTTGTTCGCCAGGAAGGCGAGTTCCGACAGGGGCGCCAGCGGGTTGACGCCGCCCTCGGAGGGGGTGAAGAGGAGGCCGGCGTAGAGCACGGTCGCCCCTGCCAGGTAGAGCCATGCCCCGACCTGGCCGACCCGGGGCAGGGCGGTGCCGCGGGCGCCGATCTGCAGCGGTGTCAGGTAGTAGAAGAAGCCGAGCGCGAGCGGGATCGCGAAGAGGAAGAGCGCGGTTGCCCCGTACAGCGAGAGCATCCGGTTGAAGGTGACCGGGGTGAGAAAGGTGTTCTCGGGAATCGCCAGTTGCAGGCGCATCACCAGCAGCTCGATCAGGGCGATGAAGAGGAAGCCGAGCGCGGCGACGATGATCAGGCGGCCGACGTCCTTGTGATCGGCGCTCGTCGCGATCTCGAGCCAGCGGGGCCGGCGTCGAGGGAAGCCGTCGACGACCAGCTCGGGTGGCCTCTGCGGCGCGCTCACGATTCCTTCTTGAGCTCGGCCACGACCCGGCCCTGGGCAGCCTGGATGTCGGTCTTCGTCTGCTCGACGAACGCTTCGTATTCCTCTGGGGAGACGACCTCGACTTCGGTCCGCATCGCGGCGTAGCCCTGGCCCGAGAGGGTCGCCGACTGGCCGCGGTAGGTGCCTTCCTCGTCGGCGGCGAAGAGCACATGGTGGTGCTTGCCGGGGACCGCGTCGCGCTTGCCGGCGAGCGATGGGACGTCCCAGGTGTGGACGACGTCGGTGGAGACGAGATCGAGGTCGACGGCGGTGTCGACCGGGACGACGAGCTTGTAGTAGGTGAAGGCTTCGTTGGGGTAGTCGTAGCGCCACAGCCACTGCTGGCCGGTCGCTTCGATCTGCAGCGGCTCGCCGTCTTTCGCCTGCAGACCGGCCGACCCGGACGCCGGCGCCTCCCGGGCCTTCGTCGTGTAGACGGTCGCGAGGACGAGCAGGATCGCGGCAAATGCGGTCAGCGCGCCGGCGGCGCGCAGCTGGATTCCCCGCCCGCCGGTGAGCGCCCGCGGCTCGGTCCCCCGGCCGGCCCGGTAGCGGCGCAGGGCATAGATCAGGGGGAAGTTGACCGCCACCACGACGAGCGTCGCGGCGACGAAGCCGATCCAAAGCAGCGTGTCGATCTGGTCAGTGCCAGGGGAATGGGGCGACAAGGCGCGGCCATTCTAATCACGCGGGCCCCCGGCGCGGACGGCCGCGAGGTTGTTGGCTCCTCCTATACTCGCCGACCTCATGCGGACGCGATCCCGTCCATCTCCTGCGTTGCGTGCGGCGGTGCGCGCCGGGGCGGCCGGAGCGGTCGCGGCGGCGGTCGCGGTGCCGCTGCTTCGGCGGCGCCTCAGGATCCCCGCGCCGGTCACGGTGGCCGCCTGCGCCACCGGCCCGCTGGCCCTGGCGGTGCTCTACCCGCGATCCGGCAAGCGGGACGTCGCACTGTTCGCCCTCCAGATGTGGGCGTTCACGATGGTCCATGAGCTTCCCTACGACGACCCCGATCGGCTTCGTCGCCGGCTCCGGACCCGCTTTCCGATCGTCGCCGATCGCGCGGTCGGGCTCGGCAGGCTTCCGAGCGTCCGCCTCCAGCGCGCTCTCGCGCACCTGCCGGGAATCGGGAAGGTCGACCGGTTCCTGACCTGGGTGCACTGGCTCTGGTTCCTCGAGCCCTACGCCGCGCTCCTCTACATCCTCATCCGCCACCCGCAGCATTTCCCCCGCGCCGCCCGCCAGCTCGCCGCCGTCTTCGACGTCGGCTGTGTCGGCTACTTCCTCGTCCCCACCGCCCCTCCGTGGTGGTCCTCCGAGCAGGGCCTGACCGACGAGGAGGTGCGCAGGATCATGGTCGGGGTGGGGGAAGAGACCTGGCGCGGGGCCTGGCCCTCGATGTACGCGGCGCTGGGGGGCAATCCCTGGGCGGCGATGCCCTCGCTGCACTTCGCGACCTCGACGATGGCGGCGATCGCGCTCTCCGAAGCCGGGGCCGCCCCGGGGGCAGCCGGCTGGGCCTACGCCCTGACCCTTGGCTTCGCGCTCGTCTATCTGGGCGAGCACTACGTGACCGACCTCGCGGCCGGAGCCGCGCTGGTGGCGGGAGTACGGCGCGGCGAGCCGCTCGCCGAGCCGGCCGTGGAACGGATCAATGCCGGTCTGCGGCGCCTGGAGCGCCTTGCGAGTGGCTAGATGATCTAGCGTCTCCGGGGTGTCTCCGGAGCGATTGGCGAACGGCAACGGCGCCGCCGGACTGCCGCTCTTCACCACGCGTCGCGTCGTGCAGACGATGCTGCTGGTCCTCGTCCTGCTGATCGGGATCTACTTCCTCTTCCCGAAGCTGGTCGGCCTCGGCGACTCGCTGAGCAAGCTGGGCGAAGCCGACATCGTCTGGGTGGTCGTCGCGATCGGCTTCAGCGTGCTCGCGATCGCCACCTACATCGCGCTTTTCAAGGCGGTGGTCGGCGGCAACGTGCTGCGGCTGACCTGGGCCGAGACCTACGAGATCAACATGGCGGGGGTGGCCGCGACCCGACTCTTCTCCGCCGGCGGCGCCGGCGGCATCGCGCTCACCTACTGGGCGCTGCGCAAAGCGGGGATGGTGCGCCGCGACGTGGCAAGGCGGATGGTCGCCTTTCTCGCCCTCCAGTACTTCTTCTACCCGATCGCGCTGATCGTCTTCGGGATCCTGCTGCGAACCGATGTCCTCCCCGGCAAGGGCTCGGTCGAGCTGACGATCATCCCCGCCGCCGTGGCCGGGTTGGTGCTGGTGATCGGCGCCCTGGTGATGCTGGTCCCGCCGGACCTCGGGCGGCGGGCGGCGGGCCTGGCGCACGGGGCGCGGCTCGAATCGATTGCCGACAGCATCGCCAAAGTGCCGGCGACCATCGGGGAGGGCCTCAGGTTTACGATCCGGCTCGTTTCCGATCCATCGCGGGGGTGGTGGGCGGTTCTCGGCGCGGCCGCGTACTGGGCCGCCAACATCGGAATCCTCTGGGCCTCGTTCCGCGCCTTCGGTATCCAGGTCCCGGTCGCCGTCGTCATCCAAGGGTTCTTCCTCGGGATGGTCGCCAACCTGTTCCCGCTCGCCCCGGCGGGCGTCGGCGCCGTCGACGCCGGGATGATCGGCGCCTTCGTCCTCTTCGGCATCCCCGAGGAGACCGTCTTCCCGGCGATCTTGATCTACCGGCTGGTCGCCTTCTGGCTGCCGATCCCGCCCGGGATGGTCGCCTTCTTCCAGCTCCGCGCCCGGGTCCAGCAGTGGGAACAGGAGGAGCTGCCGATCGACCGACATCGGCCCACCGAGGGCGAGCCGGTGACCGCCGGGGCCGAGCGGGGGGCCTGACCCAGAGCTATACTATAAAAAGTAAAGTATTAGACTCAGGCGGCAGGACATGAGTGATCAGAAGAAGACCGAGAACGTGATCATCATCGGTGGCGGCCCGGCCGGCTACACGGCGGCTCTCTACACAGCGCGCGCCAACCTCGAGCCCCTTGTCTTCGAGGGGTTCCAGTGGGGTGGGCAGCTGCAGAACACCACCGACGTCGAGAACTACCCCGGCTACCCGGACGGCATCATGGGCCCGGAGATGATGAGCCAGTTCCGTGCCCAGGCGGAGCGCTTCGGGGCCCGGTTGGTCACCGACGACGTCGATCGGGTCGAGCTCTCCGATGGCGGCGTCCAGAAGGTCTACGTCGGTGACGACGAGTACCTGGCCAAAACCGTGATCCTCTCGATGGGGGCAGAACCACGGCGGCTCGGAGTCCCCGGCGAGCTGGAGCTGAGCGGCTGCGGCGTCTCCACCTGCGGGGTCTGCGACGGAGCCTTCTTCAAGGACAAGGACGTGATCGTGATCGGCGGAGGCGACTCGGCGATGGAGGACGCGATCTTCGTCTCCAAGTTCGCCGACGACCTGACCGTGGTCAACCGTCGCGACGATTTCCGCGCCTCGAAGATCATGAAGGAGAGGGCCGTGGAGCGGCCCAACATCGAGTTCAAGACGCCCTTCGTCGCCGAGGAGTTCGTCGGCGAGGACGGCCGGCTGACCCGGGTGCGACTGCGCAACGCCGACACCGGCGAGGTTGAGGACTTCGAGACCGAAGGGGCATTCGTCGCCATCGGCCACATTCCGAAATCCGAGATCGTCGCCGATCAGGTCGACACCGACGAGGACGGCTACATCCTCACCGAGGCGGGCTCGACCAGGACCAACCTGGCGGGCGTCTTCGCCGTCGGCGATGTCGTCGACCGCACCTATCGCCAGGCGGTCACCGCCGCCGGCACCGGCTGCATGGGCGCCCTCGACGCCGAGTGGTACCTTCGCGACACCCCGCCCTCGCCCGAGGCCCACTGGGCCCCTGGCGGCGAGCCGACCGAGGTCGCCCCGACCCCCGGGACCTGATCCCGCCTCAGCCGACCAGCTTGCGGACCACGAAGGTGCGGGTGCCGCGAGGGGTTTCGACCGCTACCGGCTTGTCGAGCCTTGCGTCCCGCAGCGCCCGGCCGATCGGAGACTCGGCGGAGAGGCGGCCCTCAGCCAGGTCGGCCTCGGTCGAGCCGACCAGGGTCCAGGTGTTGACCGCGCCGCTGTCCTCGTCGAGGACCTCGGCGGTGCGGCCGAAGGCGAAGGCATCGGCGGCGGCGTCGGCCTCGACGACGACGGCATTGGCGAGCCGCTTACGCAGCCGCTTGATCCGGGTCTCGAGGTGGGCCTGGTCCTCCTTGGCGATGTGATACTCGGCGTTCTCCTTCAGGTCGCCGAGCTCGCGCGCGGTCTTGATCCGCGCCGCCATCTTGGCCCTTCCGGGCCCTTCCAGTTGCTCGATCTCCTCGTGCAGCGCCGCAACCCCCGCGCCTGTGATCGCCTCCCCGTCTCCCATCAGGCCACCTTCGCAGATGCTCGCCGCGGGCGTCATCGTTGGGCTATCGTCGGGGGACGGCCACCTGCACCCACATTCGCGAAATCGAGCGATTCGACCTGCCTGAAGAGCTTGCCGGTTGCGAGGAGTGCCTCCAGTTGGGGATGAGCTGGGTCCACCTGCGGATGTGCCAGATCTGCGGCCACATCGGCTGCTGCGACAACTCGCCGGGCAGACACGCCACGGTCCACCACCACGAGACCGGCCACCCGATCGTCCGCTCGGCCGAGCCCGGCGAGGACTGGAGCTGGTGCTACGTCGACCAGGTGATGCTCCGCCTCAGTCCTTGAGGCGGAGGGTGATCGGCTTCGTCGTCCGCAGCGGGCTTCCCGCGGTCGGCGTGTAGGCGAGTTTCGCCTTCACCTTGGCCTTGCCTTTGGCTTCCAGCTTCGCCTTCGCTTTGCCCTTGGGCGTGACGACGAGGATGCCCCTCAGTTGCGAGGTGCTCCCGGCTTTCGATTTCAGGTTGCGCGATTTCAGGCCTTTTCCGAACAGCGCGACGACGCCTGCGCCCGAGGTCGAGACCGGGATCTTCGCGATGCCTTTCTTTGCGTCCACGGTGGCCCTGCCGAGCCTGAAGCTGGCGGAGATGTTGAGCGGGGCGCTTGCTGGGACGACTGAGCCGGCGGCGTTGGTCGCGGTCACCTCGCAGGTGTAGTCGCCGACCTGGGTCGTCGCCAGCGAGGTAGCGGTGGCTCCCGGGATCGGCCGCTCGTTTCGCAGCCACTGGTAGGAGATCGCCTGCGGCGCCCTGTACAGGAACGACTCGAGCAGGTCGGCGGCCCACGAGCCCGGCGAGCAGTTCAGGTTTCTCGCGTGGTTCGCCACAGGCGGAGGCAGCGGCCCTTGTCCAGGCTTCCGCATCCTGAGCGGCCGCCTCACAGGTTCTGATACCTCGCCGATGACCGGGGCCGCGGTATTCCGAGGCATCTGCAGCAGAACCGGCCAGGCGGGGTTGTCCCGGGTCGCACCCGTCGTGTCGAGCAGGCCGAGCGGGCCGCCGTCGATCAGGCTCGCGAAGCCGATCGGGTCGAATTTGGATGCCGCCCAGTAGATTCGTTTGGCCATGGGGTCGATTGCGATCCCCTGCGGCGAGTCGACCGGGAGCCCGTCGGTGAATACCGAACCGCCTTCGCCTCCGTTGGCGCTGGCGAAGCCGATCGAATCGCTGGAGTTGGCCCAGTAGACGCGGTTGGTCGAGGCGTCGACGACGACCGCCCTCGGCATGTCGAGTTTCCCTCCGGTCAGGTCGAGGGAGCCACCGCCGCCCGAGCCGTCGAGGTTGGCATAGTCGATCCTGTTGGTGTCGAAGTTCGCCCAGTAGATCCGGTTCTGGGCCGGGTAGACGGCGACACCGAGGGGCTGTTCGACCAGCGCACCGGTCGTGTCGAGTTCGCCACCACCCGTGCCGTCGAGGTTTGCGTAGTAGATCGCGTTGCCGGCCCAGTTGCCCCAGTAGACCCTGCCGGCGGCGGGGTAGATCGCGAGACCATGGGGTTCCACCACGGGAGCGCCGGCGGTGTTGAGGATGCCGCCGCCCGAGCCGTCGAGGTTCGCGTACCGGATCGAGTAGGCCGCTTCGTCCCAATTGGTCCAGTAGAGCCTGCCCGCGGCGGAGTCGATCGTGAGCCCTTCGGGATGTTCGACGGTAACCCCGGTGATCGGGATATCGGTGCCGCCACCTCCGGCGGTGTTCGCCCGCGAGATGCTGTTCCCAACTTCGTTAATCCAGTAGATGCTGTCGGCAGCGCTTGCAGTGGCGGCGGAGAGGCAGAGGATGGCCGCTGCGAGACCGAGTGCCGAGATCCAGCGGGTGGCGCGCATGCCGCTTGACTCTAGGCAAGTGCGGCCGACCGCGCAAACGAGCCATTTAGTCCGGGGTGACGATCGCGAAGCCGGGGTCGGGCTCGTCGAGGAGCCCGAGCAGCTCGCCAAGCCTGACTCCATCCCCCTCTACGCGCAGCCGCCCGCTCTCGGCCAGCTCGGCGATCTCTGCGGATTTCAGCAGCA
Source organism: uncultured Solirubrobacterales bacterium (assembly GCA_963816785.1). Classification (GTDB taxonomy): domain Bacteria; phylum Actinomycetota; class Thermoleophilia; order Solirubrobacterales; family 70-9; genus VRUE01. The sequence goes on from CAWFLL010000002.1 coordinate 443,332, forward strand.
GCAGGTTGAGGGCCTCGCGCTCGACGATGAGCGCGGCGTCGGCCGCCGGATCGTGCCTACCCGGCCGATGGCTGAGGACGCCGTTGCGGACGGTGATCGCGTGCTCCTCATCGGGGCCGGTCACGACCCAATCGATTCGCAGGCGCTTGTCCCAGGCGCGCGGGCCGTTGAGTCGGATCGCCATCGCGTCGAGGAGCTGTGGGACCGATAGCCGCGCCAGGATGTCGGGGGGAGCGGCGGCGGTTGGGGTCCCGGAGATGCCCTCCCGCAGCTCCTTCGCGCCCATCAGGAAGAAGTTGCGCCAGGTCGCGTTCTCGGCCCCGTACCCGAGCTGCTCGAGGGCGTCGGCCTGGAGCTTCCTCGCCTCCTCATTGTCGGGCTCGGCGAAGACGACATGCCCGACGACCTCGGCGACCCATCGGTAGTCGCCGGCCGCGAACGACTCGCGGGCCTTCTCCAGGACCGCCTCCGCTCCACCCATGAACTCGACGTAGCGCCGCGCCTGCTCCTGCGGGGGGTGTTCCCAGAGATGGGCGGGGTTTCCGTCGAACCAGCCGATGTAGCGCTGATAGATCGCCTTCACGTTATGGCTGACCGACCCGTAGTACTCGCGGCAGTGCCACTCGGAGGCGAGGCTCGGCGGAAGCTCGATCTCCTCGGCGATCTCGGGGCCGGTGAGCCCCCGGTTGATCAGGCGCAGGGTCTGGTCGTGCAGGTAGGAATAGAGGTCGCGCTGCTTCTCGAGCACCTCGACGATCCGCCTGCTGCCCCAGGCCGGCCAGTGGTGACCGGAGAAGAGGACGTCGGAGTCGGCCGCGAAGAGCTCGATCGCCTCCTCCAGGTAGGCGGCCCAGACCCGGGGGTCGCGGACCAGAGCGCCGCGCGGGGTGAGCAGATTGTGCATCGAACGGGCAACGTTGTCGGCTACGCAGAGCACCCGCGCCTCGGGAAAGTGGATGTTCATCTCCGCCGGCGCCTCTGTGCCGGGGGTGAGCTGGAAGACCATCCGCACCCCGTCGACCGTCTCCTCCTGAGGTGTTGTCGTGATCTCGAGGTTGGGCGGGACGAGGGTCAGCGTCCCCAGCGAGGTCGTCATCCCGAGGCCGGAGCCGACCTGGCCGTCGGCGCCGCGAGCGAGCAGCGCCCCGTACATGTAGCCGGCCCGCCGCGCCATCGCGGTGCCGGCGAAGACGTTCTCGCTGACCGCGTGGTGGAGGAACCCGGCCGGGGCGATGACCGGGATTCCGCGCGCCTCGATCTCCTCGTCGCTGAGGACGCCGCGGGCGCCGCCGAAGTGGTCGACGTGACTGTGGGTGTAGAGAAGGCCGGTGACCGGCCGCTCGCCGCGGTGCTCGCGGTAGAGGGCGAGGGCGGCGGCGGCCGACTCGGCGGAGACCAGGGGGTCGATCACGACGATGCCCTCATCGCCCTCGATCACGTGCATGTTCGAGAGGTCGAAGCCGCGCAGCTGGAAGAAACCGGGCCCCAGCTCGAACAGGCCCGCGATCCGGTTGAGTCCGGCGAGCCGCCAGAGGCTCGGGTGGACCGTCTCCGGCGCCTCGCCCTCGAGGAAGTCATATGACTCCAGCTCCCAGACCGCTCGCCCGGTCTCCGACTCGATCCTCGCCGGGTCGAAGGCGGCGATCAGGCCGCGCCGCGCCTCCTCCTGTTCGACGTCCTCGAGCGGCAACGAGGCGAGCGCCTCGCGGTTGCGGGCGGCGATGTGCTCGCTCGCCGGCTTGCGTCCCTTGCTCACGGGCAGCGCAGTCTCTCATCCCGAAAGCACGAGGGCCCCGCAGCATCGCGGGGCCCTCGCTCGATTCGGTGTGGGGGAGCTAGTCGCCGATCGTGTACACGTCCTTGAACTTGGGCACGTGCAGGGCCAGCAGCTGGCCCATCTCGACCTTGGCCGGGTCGGCCACCGCTTTGTGGGCCTGGGCGTCGAAGAGGAACCAGCCCTTGCCGAGCACCTTCTTGGCATCGATGATGCCGCTCGACTCCTCGTCCTCGGTGATGAAACCGGTGCCCCCGGAGCGGAACAGGTCCGGGTCGAACTCGGCAACCACGCCGCGCTCACCCGTGTCGACGTCGTAGGCGACGATCCGGGCGACATGAGCGTTGCCGCCGGGGTCCTCCTGGATCAGCAGGTTGCCCTGTCGGTCGATCCCGATGTTGTCCGGCTTGTTGAGGAAGGGCTCCTCGGAGCCGTCCAGCAGGAGCTCGATCGTGCCGCCTCTCTCCGGGTGGTCGACATTCTCGAAGCGGAGCAGCCAGAGGCCACCGCCGTCACGACTCACACCCGGCTCGGCCGGCGCGGTTCCGCCACCCTCGGTGGTGAGGAAGTAGAAATCGTTCGGATGCTTCGGGTCGAAGACTCCGTCCTCGATTCGGTTCAGGGAGAGGCCCCTCGCCGCCGCGTCGGCGTTCTGGCGCGCGCCGGAGCTGTCCCAGTCGACTTCCTCGCCGGCGCCGAGCGTGAACGGAACAGGGAATCCTCTGCCGTAGGTCGACCGGAACTGCAGGTCGGTGGACACCGCCTCGTTCTGGAGGTCGACCACGAACTCCGTGCCGTTGGTCAGCCCAGCCCTCTCGAATGGGTTGCCGGTCCTCTGCTTGTTGCCGACATGAACGAAGAGCTGGCCGGCAGCGTCGTCCTCGTCGCCGATCACGACCGTCGTGTCGCCATCGTTGTAGGCGGGGACGTTGTTCTCCCACGATGCCAGCCCGAGCCGCGGCAGCTGCTGCGTCTGACCGTCGGTCGTGACGCCGAAGACACGGCCCTCATTTCCGTTCTCCTCGTTGGCGAAGTAGATCTGGCCCTCGTAGCCCCTCTTGCTGGAGGGGTTGTAGAACTGGCTCCACTCGCTGATCGTGCTCGAGCAGAACCGTGAGAACTCGGCGGCCTGGGCGAGAAAGGTGTCACTTGGGTCACGGGGGTTTACGCCGCCGGGTGACGGGGTGGAGCCGTAGGACTGGGTGACGTAGTTCCAGTAGCGCACATCGGGGTCGATCAGGTCGTTGCCCGACTCGACCTCACCCGAGTGTGAGTCGATCTCGAGTTCGGTGACGAAGGCGCCTTTTTTTCCATGGCGCCTGACGACGCCCGCCGTATTGCGAAGCTCCTGGTTCATGAAGAGCGTGAAGTCACGGCTCCCGCCCCCATGCGTGCGCACGAGGCCGAGTCCGTCAGGGATGCCGACCATCTCGTAGCCGTTCGTGGCGCTGCCATCGCCGACGGTGAGGAGCGACTTGATGCTGACGCCCTCGCCGACGGGAAGGACATATGGGTCGGTGGTGGTGCTGGGGCCTTTGCTGGTGCCGCCTGGGGGGGCGGCGATTGCCGCCGCGACCGCCGTCAGGGCGGCGAGGACGGCCAGAGCGAACGCTCCAAGTCGTCGGGTTCTCATCGGGTCTCCTTCCGAGTTTCCATTTCCGAGCCGGGGCCTTCCGCCCCGTCGGCGGGGTTCTATGAGCGCGTCGGAGGGAGCTGGTTGCCCAGAGGTGAACTTCAGGTGATCGCTGCGTTCACAAGTTGCGGCGCCGCGACATAGGCCTCGCCGTGGGCGCGCCGCAGGGCCTCGAGCAGGTCGACCGCGCGCCGGGCTCCGATCAGCTCCCCGAACTCGATCGGCCCGAGCGGCCAGTTGAACCCGAGGCGCATCGCGGTGTCCATGTCGGCCGGCGTGCCGACCTCCTCTTCGCGGGCGAACGCCGCCTCGTTGGCGATCTGGGCGACGAGGCGAGGGAGGATCTCGGCGGCCGCCGGGTCGATCCGGGCCAGGTCGTTGGGGTCGAGGGTCGGCGCGGTGACGCCGATCTCCGGGTCGTCTTCCCGATGGCGCCCGTCGCGGTAGCTGTAGAAGCCCTCGCCGCTCTTGCGGCCGAGGCGTCCGGTTTCGACCATCTCCGCCTGGATCGGGCTCGGCCGCCAGCGCTCCGGCCGCCCTCCCTGCTCGTAGAAGGAGCGAGCGACGCTGAGGTTGACGTCGAGCCCGATCAGGTCGAGCAGCTCGAACGGGCCCATCCGGAAGCCGCCGCCGAGGCGGCAGACGCGGTCGATCGTCTCCGCGTCGGCGACGTCGTCGGCGAGCATCCGCAGCGACTCGAGCGAGAACGGCCGCGCCAGCCGGTTGGCGATGAAGCCGGGGCTGTCCTTGGCCCGGATCGGGGTTCGCCCCATCCGCTCGACGACCTCGGTCGTCGCGTCCAGCGCCTCCTCGGAGGAGGCGGCGGTCGCCACCACCTCGACCAGCTTCATCCGCGTCGGGGGGTTGAAGAAGTGCATCCCGACTACCCGCTCGGGGCCGGGGGTCTGCGACGCGATGTCGGCCACCCGCAGCGAGGAGGTGTTGGTGGCGAGGACCGCCTCGGGCCCGCAGGCCTCGGCGAGCTCGGCAAAGAGGCCCTGCTTCAGCTCGAGCCGCTCGGGCGCTGCCTCGACGACCAGGTTGCAGCCGGCGAGGTCGCCGATCTGATCCGCCGTCGCGAGCAGGCCATCCGCTCGTTCGGCGCCCTCCTCGCTCCACCATCTACCCGCTCCCTTCGCCAGGGTCTCGGAGAAAGTTCGCTGCGCCCCCTCGAGCACGTTGTGGTCGGGGTCCTGGATCCGGCTCCGATAGCCCCCCAGGCAAGACATCACCGCGATCCCGCTGCCCATCGTGCCGGCGCCGACGATGCCGACTTCCTCGACCTTCACCGCGTCGCGCTCACCTTCCCTGGAACTTCGGCTCTCGTTTTTCGAGGAAGGCCTGCATGCCCTCGACCCGGTCCTCGCTCGCCATCGCCAACTCGTAGAGGCGTCGCTCGTTCTCGATCCCAGCCGAGAGCGCGGTCTCCTCCGCCGCCAGGACGGCCTGCTTCGCAAGGCGCACCGCGATCGGCGGCCGCTCGGCGACCGTGCGGGCGAGCTCGAGCGCCTCCTGCAGGTAGCTTCCCTTGCTGGCGACCTTGTTGACGAGGCCCATTCGCAGCGCCATGTGGGCGTCGAAGCGGCGCCCGGTGAGGACGTACTCCATCGCCAGCTGCTTCCCCACCGTGCGCGCCAGGCGCTGGGTGCCGCCGCCGCCGGGGATGATCCCGAGCGTGATCTCCGGCTGGCCGAAGCGGGCGTCGTCGGAGGCGACGATCATGTCGCAGGCGAGCGCCAGCTCGCAGCCCCCGCCCAGCGCGTAGCCGGATACCGCGGCGACGAGCGGGGTCTTGATCGCAGCCACCCGGCGCCAGAACGAGGCGGCGGGGTGGCGAAGCGCCTCGGCGAAGCTCCGTTCGCTCATCGCCTTGATGTCGGCGCCGGCGGCAAAGACGTCATCGGAGCCGGCGATGACGACGCAACGGACCTCGGGGTCGGGGTCGAGCCGCTCCAGCTCGGAGGCGATCTCCTCCATCATCTCGGGCGAGAGAGCGTTGCGCGCCTCGGGCCGGTTCAGGCGCAGCAGGGCGACGCCGAACTCGTCGGTGGAGACCTGGATCAGGTCACTCATCATCCGAGCTCATTGGTGTCATTGCGTTGATCCCGGTCGCGGCGCGGCCGATGATCAGCTTCTGGATCTGCGACGTGCCCTCGTACAGCGTCGTCACGCGGGCGTCGCGCAGGTAGCGCTCGACCGGGTAGTCGTCGACGTAGCCGGCGCCGCCGTGGACCTGGATCGCGAGGTTCGCGCACTCGACCGCCGCCTCGGTCGCGTACAGCTTCGCCACCGAGGTCTCCATCGTGTTCGGCTTCCCTTCGTCCTTCAGCGCCCCCGCGCGGTAGACCAGCATCCGCGAGGCGTCGCGCCTGAGGATCATGTCGGCGATCATCTCCTGGACGAGCTGGAAGCGCGCCAGCGGCACACCGAACTGCTTGCGCTCCTTGGCGTAGGCGACCGAGGCATCGACGCAGCCATCGCAGATCCCGACGCAGCCGGCGGCGACGCTGTAGCGGCCGTTGTCGAGGGCGCTCATCGCGACCTTGAAGCCGTCCCCGATCTCACCCAGCATCGCGTCCTCGCCGACCTCGACCGCATCGAGCGAGAGCTCGGCGGTGTCGGAGGAGCGCAGGCCGAGCTTGCCGTGGATCTCCTGCGAGGAGAAGCCGTCGCTCTCGGTGGGGACCAGGAAGCAGGCCAGGCCGCGGTGCTTCCTGGCCGGGTCGGTCTGGGCGAAGATCAGCGCCACCTCGGAGAAGTTGCCGAGCGAGATCCACATCTTCTGGCCGCTGATCGACCAGCCCGAATCGGTCTTCGTCGCCCTGGTGCGCAGGTTGGCGGCGTCGGAGCCGGTGTCGGGCTCGGTCAGCCCGAAGCAGCCGAGCGCCTCGCCCGAGCAGAGCCGCGGCAGCCAGCGCTGCTTCTGCTCCTCGCTGCCCCAGCGCTCGATCGAGCCGGCGACCAGCGAGGTCTGCACCGAGACCACGGTGCGGGCCGAGGAGTCGGCGCGCCCGACCTGCTCGACGATCAGCCCGTAGCCGACGTAGTCGAGGCCGCGTCCGCCGTATTTCTCGGCGACGGGGGCGCCCAGGTATCCGACCTCGCCGAGCTTGCTCGCCAGCTCGCGGTCGAAGCGGGCGGCGCGATCGTTGTCGCGGACCCTCGGCAGGATCTCCCGGTCGGCGAACTCCCGCGCCGCTTCTGAGATCAGTCGCTGCTCGTCGCTCAGCTGGAAGTCCATGCCACCTGCTTTCTGGTCTCGTCGTTCAAAGCTCGTGATCCAGCGTCGCCGCGAAGGCCTCCTGCGCCTCGCGCGTTCGGGGGCCGGGAGCGTTTGCGAGCTCGGCCCCGTCGATCGCGGCAACCGCCTGGATCTCACGCGTGGTCGAGGCCACGAACGCCTCGCCCGCGGCACGCAGGTCGGCGACCGGCCAGGAGCCCTCCTCGACGTGCAGGGCCTTGACCAGGCGATCGCGGGTTATCGATTCCAGGACCCCGGCCTCGAGTGCCGGCGTCCGCAGCCCTCCCTGGGGGGAGACCCAGAAGATCGAGGAGGTCGGGGGCTCCAGAACGGTGCCGTCGGGCCGCACCAGGACCGCCTCGTCGGCCCCCTGGGATTCGGCGATCCGGGTCGCCTGCATGTTGGCCGCATAGGAGAGCGACTTCACGCCATTGAGGATGACGCTTGGCGAGTAGGTCACCGTCGCCAGCCGCAGCGACTCGCTGTGGGAGGGAAGCGGCTCGGTGGCAGCGATCCGCCGCCCGCCGCGGGTGACGATCAGCCGCAGCTGGCCGTCGCCCTCCGCATGCTCGGCGAGCAGGGCGTCGATCTCTCCCTCGAGTGACGGGCGGTCGAACTCGAGCTCGATCGCCGCGGCCGAGCGCTCGAGCCGGTCGAGGTGATCCTTGAGGGCGAAGGGGCGGCCGGCGTAGAGGCGGATCACCTCGAAGGCGCCGTCGCCGCGGTAGAGGCCGTCGTCCTTGAGGGGGATCGTCGCCTCCGCGGTCGGGGAGATGACCCCGTCGACGCTTGCCAACTCGGTTGCGGTCATGGCGCGGCGAGGCTACCGGTTCCCGACTCCAGGCTCGGGGCAGCCAGGCGCTCAGGCCGCCGGGTTTTCGAACACCGTCGCCAGGCCCTGGCCGACGCCGACGCAGAGGGATGTCAGGTTGGCGATGGTGAATATCGGGGCCCGGGCCGCGGCCGGGGCGTGGGCCAGTACGGCCGCATGATCGTAAGCAGCACGGCGGTCAAGCGGCCTGGGACTTGGCGCGATCAATGGCCGCGCGCACGGGGGGACAGCTGTCGATCAGGCGCTGCGCTGCGGACAGCAGACTCGCGTCATTGAGCAGCATCGCGGTAAAAGCGTCCTGGCGCTCCTGGTTCAGCTCGCCGAGGATCCGTCCCACCCTGACGACGCTGTTGTTGCTGAGGGCGTCGACCAGATAAATGGTCTCTGGGATGAGGTCGCACTCTCCTGCAGCAATGAGTAGCCCTTGCAGCTTCTCATCGTCGAGGAGTCCCTGGATCTCGTCCAGCCGCGACCGATTCTCCAAGAGGAACCCCACGCGCGCCAGGGCCTCACCGTCGAGCATCTCAATCACTTGGATCAGGGCGTCGCGTCGGATGCGGCCTCCGAACGCTCCCATGGTGACCCAGTCCTGTCGTTCGTCGAGGACCCGGGTCACCTCCACGACCTTTGCCTGGTCGATCTGGTCGAGCAGCGCGCCGACGGAGCGCAGGTCCATGACAGCGGCCACATCGGCGACGAAGTCCGCCGGAAGCCGGTCGGCGAAGTCCGCGAGCTCATCGGCGGTCAGCAGGCTAGCTGCGCGGCCACTGAGTTGAGCCCCGAGGGCATGCTGAGTAAGCCCTGCCGCCACGCGGCTCGGTAGGTGGCGACCGAGGGCGACAATCCGCTCGAAGTGCTCGCGATCAACCGCAAGCAATCGGTCGGCGATGGAAGCTCGCAGCTCCCGCAGCTCCCCTGGATCACCCCCCTCCAGGAAGGCCAGCTCATCTGGGTCGATGCTCAGCACGCGAGCGAGCTTGAGTAGCTCGGCGCGAGTTTCCATCGACGTGTTCATATGCCGAGCACCCTTCGAGTGATGCCGCGCAGCACGTGCGGCACGTGATCGAGAGCGGCCGCGGTGGCGGCGGCGATCTCATCGGCCTGACGCTTCTCGGCGTCCGCAGCGAGCGCCTCGATCCTCCCGATCGCTTCAGGGTGTACGCCTGCGATGCCGGGTGGGATTTGAAGCGGTTCAGAATGGCTGTTCGTGGTTCACCTCCGAAACAGCGCGAGGCCTGAGCTTAGACGACGTATCGGCGTAGCACCAGGACAAGCGAGCTGAGTGTTCGCCTCGCCGTCGTAGCTGACCGCGATTCTGTCCAGCCGAGCTCATCGGCGGCTACGCGAGACATTTTCGAACAGCGTGGCGAGGCCCTGGCCGACGCCGACGCAGAGCGTGGCGATGCCGTAGCGGCCGCCGCGCCGGCGGAGCTCGTGCGCCAGGGTGGTGGTGAGGCGGGCGCCGGAGCAGCCGAGGGGGTGGCCGAGGGCGATCGCGCCGCCGTTCACGTTGAGGCGGTCCTCGTCGAGCCCGAGCTCGCCGACGCAGGCCAGGACCTGCGACGCGAACGCCTCGTTCAGCTCGATCAGGTCGATCTGGTCGAGCTCGAGGCCGGCAGCGGCGAGGGCGCGCGGCACGGCCTCGACCGGGCCGATCCCCATGTAGGCGGGGTCGACGCCGGCGACTCCTGTCGCGACGATCCGCGCCAGTGGCTCCGCCCCGAGCCGCTCGAGGCCGGCCTCCGATGCGACCAGGGCGCAGGCGGCGCCGTCATTGAGGGTCGAGGCGTTGCCGGCCGTCACAGTTCCGCCGTCGCGGAAGACCGGGGGGAGCGCCGCCATCCGCTCCAGCGAGGCGTCCGGGCGCGGCCCCTCGTCGGCCTCGACCGTCACGGTCTCGCGGCCCCGCGGAGCGTCCAGCGGGGCGATCTCCTCGGCGAAAGCCCCCCGCTCGGCAGCGGCCACCGCGCGCTGGTGACTGCGCAGCGCGAACGCGTCCTGCGCCTCCCGCCCGATCCCATACCGCTCCGCGACGTTCTCCGCGGTCTCACCCATCGACACGGTGGAGACGCCGAGCTCCGACATCCGGGGATTGACGAGGCGCCAGCCCAGGGTCGTGTCGTGCATCGTCTGCTCGCCGCGGGGCAGGCCACGCTCGGGCTTGGCGACGACCCACGGCGCCCGGCTCATCGACTCGACTCCGCCGGCCAGGTAGAAGTCGCCCTCGCCGAGCTTGGCCGCGCGGGCCGCGGCGTTGACCGCCTCCAGGCCGGAAGCGCAGAGCCGGTTGACCGTGGCTCCGGGGATGCTCTCCGGCAGGCCCGCCAGCAGCGCCGCCATCCGCGCCACATCGCGGTTGTCCTCGCCGCTCTGGTTCGCTGCTCCGAAATAGATATCGGTTATCTGCTCCGGGTCGATCCCGGTTCGCTCGACCGTCGCCCCGATCACATGCGCCGCCAGGTCGTCCGGGCGGACGCCGGACAGCACCCCTCGGTAGGAGCCCATCGGGGTGCGGACCGCGTCGATCAGAAATGCCTCTGACATCCGGCCGAACCGTATCCTGGTGACATGAGTGCGGTGCGAGCAAGCGTGCTTTTCTGGTTGATCGCGCCGCGAGCAAAGCACGAAAGGTTGTGATGGGTTTCGTCCTCGGTACGGTCGGTTTGCTGCTCTTTCTGGCTGTGGTGCTGGTGTTCGTCGCTCACCTCAGCCAGCGCAGGGACGTCGAGTTGGTCGATTGGAAGCCGACCCGCTCGCCCGAGGTCGAGGTCCAGAACGAGATCGACGACATCCGGCAGATGGTCGAGGCCCAGAACGAGATGCGGCGGCGCCGCGGCGCGCCCGAGATCGACGAGGAGCGGCTGCGAGCCGAGGTCGAGGTGGAAGAGCTTGAGCGCCTGCGCCGCGGTGATCGGTTCCAGGCCGAGTGAGGCCGGGTGGCGCGGGCGCTGATCGTCGGCTGCGGCTGCCGTGGACGCCTCCTTGGCGAGCGCCTGCTGGCCGAGGGATGGGCGGTCCGCGGGACGAGCCGCGGTGAGGCCAGGCTGGTTCCGATTCGCGAGACCGGCATCGAGCCCGTGCTGGCCGACCCGGCCATGCCGGGGACGATCCTCGACCTTCTCGGCGACGTCGCGGTGATCCTCTGGCTGCTGGGCTCGGCGGAGGCTGACGGAGAGGAGGCGAGTGCCCTCCACGGTTCCAAGCTCGAGCGCGTCCTCGAACGGCTCGTCGAAACTCCTGTCAGGGGGGTCGTCTACGAGGGAGCCGGGTCAGTCGGCCCCGATGCGCTCGCATCCGGGAGGCGCGCGGTCGAGAGCGCCGCAGGGACGTGGCGCATCCCGGCAGAGGTGGTGGCAGCCGATCCTGCTGATCCGGAAGCCTGGGCGGGGGCGATGGCCGCGGCGGTCAGGCGGCTGGTGGCCTGAGCCGGCACGCCCGCGGGGTCAAAGGTCTAAACTCGGATAGGAATTTAGGTGATGCCGGACAGCGCACCCAAAGGAGCGATCCCATGAGTCTGCAGCTTGGAGACGTAGCACCGGATTTCGAGGCCGACACGACCCAGGGCCCAATCAAGTTCCACGACTGGATCGGCGACTCCTGGGCCATTCTGTTCTCCCACCCGAAAGACTTCACGCCCGTCTGCACGACGGAGCTTGGGTACATGGCGAAGATCGAGCCTGACTTCAAGAGACGAAATGTGAAAGTCATCGGGCTCTCCGTCGACCCACTCGAAAATCACGAGGAGTGGGTGAAGGACATCGAGGAAACCCAGGGCTTCGCGCCGAACTACCCAATCGTCAGCGACGCGGACTTCCACGTCTCCAAGCTCTACGGGATGCTCCCGGCCGACGTTTCCGGCGACAGCGCGGATCGCACGCCTGCCGACAACCAGACCGTGCGCAACGTCTTCGTCATCGGCCCCGACAAGAAAATCAAACTCATCCTTGTCTATCCGATGACGACCGGACGGAACTTCGATGAGGTTCTGCGGGTGATCGACTCGCTCCAGCTCACCGCCGATCACAAAGTCGCGACGCCGGCCAACTGGCAGGACGGCGACGACGTGATCATCGCGGGCTCGGTCACGAACGATCAGGCAAAGGAGATCTACCCGGACGGATGGGAAGAGCCGCGTCCGTATATCCGGATCGTTCCCCAGCCCGAGAAGGAGAAGGTCTAGCCGAGGCGGTCCAGCAGGTGGGCGAGGATCCTCGCCGTCGCCCCCCAGATCAGGTGGCCCTCGACCTCGTAGGTCGGGGTGTGAATCGGGACGCCGCGGCGGACCAGGCGGCGCATCGCGTACCCCTGGCCGAGGACCTCGAGCGAGAAGGTGAGGAGCGTCTCGACCTCGTCGGGGTTGGGCCGCAGGTCGAGCTCGGACGGGTCGGGGATCCGGCCGACGAAGGGGTGGACGCGGTACCCGGTGACGAAGGTCGCGGTGGGGGGCAGGGCGCCGCTCAGCTCGACGTCGCCGGGCGCGAGCGCGATCTCCTCCTCGGCCTCGCGGAGCGCGGTCCGGGCCAGGTCGGGGTCGCCGGGGTCCTGCCTCCCCCCAGGAAACGAGATCTCACCGGCGTGGCGGCGAAGGTCGGAGCGGCGCTCGGTGAAGATCAGGCCGGGGCTCTCGGGCCAGCCGTAGAGCGGCAGCAGGACGGCGGCGTCGGTGTCGCCGCGGACCTCGATCGCGCTCGCCTCCTCGGGGGAGAGCAGGAGGTCGGAGAGGCTGGTCAGATGATCACCTGGACGGTGCCGCCGTCGACCGACCAGGCGGCGCCGCTGACGTAGGAGGCGCGCTCCGAGCAGAGGAAGACGATCGCGGCGGCGATCTCGCCGACCTCTGCGAGCCGGCCGATCGGCCGTTTCGCGCCGGCGCTCTCGAGCGCCTCCTCGCGGCTCGCGGCGCCCGACAACTCCCGCGACTGGTCGAGCAGGCCGCCGGGCTCCATCCAGAGCTCGGCTTCGACCGGCCCGGGGCAGACCGCGTTTACCAGGACGCCGCTCTTCGCATAGCGGTCCGCGAACAGGCGCGAGAGCGAGAGCTCCGCCGACTTCGCGACCGAGTACTCGGGCATCGCAGCAGAGGGGCGCTTGCCGGCAGTCGAGCAGACGTTGACGATCCGGCCCCAGCCGCGCTCGGCCATCGGCGGCGCGGCGGCCCGCATCGCCCGCAGCGGCGCCATCACGTTCAGCTCGTACTGGGCCCGCCAATCCTCGTCGGGGACGTCGTCGAGGTCGCGCCACCGGGCGGCGCCGGCGTTGTTGACGAGGACGTCGAGGGCGCCGAAGCTCGCGACCGCCGCCGCCAGCATCCGCTCCCCGGCATCGGCCGAGGTGACGTCGAGCGCCAGCGTCTCGACCCCGCCCCCCGCATCCGCCCCGGCCGCGCCCACTTCCTCCGCGGCCTCCGCCAGCGCGTCCGCGCTGCGCGCGACCAGCAGCACGCGACCACCCTCGGCGCAGAGCTCGCGCGCCGTCTCGCGGCCGATGCCGCGGCTGGCGCCGGTGACGACGCAGCCTCGTCCACTCAGGCCGAGATCCATCTAGACCGGCTCGATCCGGTAGGAGACGGTGACCTCCGTCTCGTGCGCGAGCACCCGGTGGACCGGGCATTTGCCCGCGACCGCGAGCAGCGACCGGCGCTTCTCCTCGCTCAGCTCAGCCGAGAGGTGGATCAAAGTGGAGAACGACCTCGGCGTGTATCTCTCGTACTCGACGTCGACCGTCACCTCGACCGCGCCGATCTCCCAGCCCTTGCGATTCGCGTACATCTCCATCGTGATCGCGACGCAGCTGGCGAGGCCGGCGGCCACCAGGCGGGTGGGGGAGGGGCCGGCGTCCTCGCCGCCGGCGGCGGTCGGCTCGTCGACGAGGAGCTGATGATCGCCGCCGTCGATGTCGACGTCGTGGACGTAACCATGGCGCCGGCGGGCGACGACCCTCATGCGCCTACGCCCTGCGCCGGCCCTCGAACAGCGCCGGCTCGTCGACGTCGGCGAAGCGGGCCAGGGCGTAGGCAAGGTCCGAGGCGCGGTTGACGAAGTGGATCACGGTCTCTCGGGCCAGCTCGCCCGCCTCGTTGAGGGCGCTGATGTGGCGCTCGGCGCGGCGGATCGTCGTCCTCGCGACGTCGAGCTGGGCGGAGAGCTGGTTGCCGCCGGGGATCACGAACTGCGGCGGCAGCTCGACCTGGTCCATGTAGTGGTCGATCCGTCGCTCGAGCTCGGCGACCATCTCATCCGTGGTGCGGCTGATCCCGTCTTCGAGCCGCTCCGCCGCCTCGGGCGCGGTCGCCAGCTCGGCGCCGGCGATGAAGAGGTCGTCCTGGAGGCGGAGGATGTCGGCGGCGAGCTCGGCCCGCTCGGGCCCGCAGAGTGCGCGGGCGACTCCCAGCTCGGCGCAGGCCTCGTCGAGAGCGCCGTAGGCCTCGGTGCGGCCATGGTGCTTCGGCACGCGGCCTCCGTACCAGAGCGAGGTGGTGCCGTCGTCGCCCTTCCGCGTGTAGATCTTGACCACGGCGTGATCCTACGCCGCGCTGAAGTCAACCAAAAACCGGGTTGAAGACCAGCCCGGTCAATACCTTCGGGAAGAAGTAGGTTGACTTCGGCGGCATGTTCTCCTCGCTTTCGGAGATCGCGCGGACCTGATCGACCGGGATCGGGCGGAGGATGAACGCGACGTCGTAGGCGCCGTCCTCGATCAGAGCGAGCGAGTCCTCGACGCTCTTCGCGTAGCCGATCCCCCGCTTGGCGAGGATGTCATCTTCGCTCATCCCGGCGATCCCCTTCAGGACGAGGGTCTCGAGGATCGCCGCGTCGAGGCGTCGATATGCCTCCGGCCTGCCCGCGAGCTGCTCGTCGAGCGCGGCGATCGCCGAGTCCTTCAGCCGCAACCGGAAGCCGCGCTGGTGGTGGGAGTCGTAGAGGCCGTACACGCCCACGCCCTCCTCGCCGAGGGGGTCGAGCTGCTCGGTCTCCACCTCGGTCACCTCGAACAGCTCGCGCAGCCCCTCGCCAAGCCGCTGTTGGCGGTCCGAATCTGCGGCGATGCCGGAGAGCAGGCGATGGGTGGGGAACACGGTCAGGCCCGGGTCGTCGAGCCCGGTCAGCGCCATCAGGGTGAAGTTGTGATCGCCCTCGCCGCCGATCTCGTCGCGGTAGGCGATCGCCGTCTCGTAGCGGTGGTGGCCGTCGGCGATCAGCAGCTGGGCGCCGGTCAGCAGCGCGTGGACCTCGGCGTGGATCTCGGGGTCACCGACCCGCCAGACCCTGGTCACGGTGCCGGATTCGTCGGTTGCCTCGCCCCAGGGCTCCTCTCCCTCGACCGCGGGGGCGACCAGCGGCCAGGGGTCGGCGGTGGCGAGCGAGAAGATCGGCGAGAGGTTGTGGCGGGTGGCGCGGGTCAGGTCGAGCCTGTCCTTCTTCGGCCCCGGCAGGGTGCGCTCGTGGGGGAGGATCTGGCCGGCGTCGAAGTCCTCGACCCGGACCCTGGCCAGGATCCCGTGGCGGGTGCGGGCCTCGCCATCGGGCCCGGTGTAGTCCTGCGTCATCGCCCAGATCGCGGGCTCGGTGTCGCTGACCAGCGCTCCCGCCTCGCGCCAGGCATCCATCGTCCTCGCGGCCCGCTCGTAGGGGTCGTCGCCGGTCTCGGTGGGGCCGGACTCCCCGTACGGCTTCGGCAGGTCGATCGCGACCGCGTTGTACGGTGAGCGCTCCAGCAGCGCCGCCCGCTGGGCCGTGTCGATCACGTCGTAGGGCGGCGCGGCGACCTTGTCGAGGGACCCGACGACACCGAGGTCGTAGTGGGTCGCGAAGATCGGGCGGACGTCGGCCATCGGGGCGGAAACCTAGCGGTTCGGCGCGCAGTGGCCGACGAGACTGCATTTGGCTCCGTATAGCGAACACAAATGCAGTCTCGTCGCGGCCATCCCCGCCCGCGGCGGCCGCTCTAGACTGGGCGCCTCGGGGCGTGGCGCAGCCTGGTAGCGCGCGGCCTTTGGGTGGCCGAGGTCCCCGGTTCAAATCCGGGCGCCCCGATTTCGCAGGTACGCTCTGCCCGTGCGACTGCGCCTGATCACGGCAATCGCCGGGGCGCTGCTCCTGGTCTCGGGCGGCAGCGCGGGCGCTGCGAGCTTCTACCTCCCGAGCTACGGTGAGCACGATCCGGAGGCGATCAACGGCTACGCCCGCGCGCCCGACGGCTCGCCCTCGCCGCTCCCTGGATCGCCGTTTCCTGTCGGCCCACCCGGGCCGATGCCCGCCGTCATCGGCTTCATCGGCTTCGCCTTCACTCCGGACGGGGGGAGGGGAGTGGCGTCGTTCTTCTTCAAACCCGGGGGTGTTGTGGGGCTGACGATCGCCGGCAACGGAGCGGTCACGCCGGTGCCGGCCCCAATCCTGACGCCGTCGGCGACGAACGTCGCCGTCTCGCCTGACGGGCGTTTCGCCTACGTGACGACGCGCAGCTTCATGGCGGTAAAAGGCGAGGGGATCATCGGCTACTCGATCGGCGCGGACGGCGCGCTGTCGGCGCTGTCGACGTCGCCGTTCGGAAGCACTGATGACTACAACGACGTCGCGATCACCCCGGACGGCCGCTTCCTTTTCGCGGTCATCGGGCTGGATGTCGAGCGCTTCGCCGTCGGCGCCGACGGGTCCCTGACATCGATGGGGACCGCAGATGTCAAAAGCGCCCGCAGTCTCGCCGTCTCACCCGACGGCCGCTTTCTTTTCGTGACCCAGGACGGTGGGGAAATCGACTCGGTGGTCTCACTCTCGATCGGAGCCGGCGGTGGGCTCACCGAAAACGGCTCGCCCGTGCCCACCGGCGACAACGGGCTGGGTCTGATCGCGGTTTCGCCGGACGGGAGCCGCATCTACATGCCGGACCGTGAATTGGACGCGATCGTCACGGCATCCGTTGCCGCCGACGGCACGTTGACGGCCCTCGGCAGCCCCACTCCGGTCAACAACGCGTCGACGCTTGCGGCATCGCCCGACGGCCGCTTCCTCTACTACGGATACGACAGCGTGATGGACGGCCATGTGGGCGTGGCCTCGATCGGCGCCGACGGCCTGCCGACGCTGCTTCCGTTCACGGCGCCCTGGGATACGGGCAATGTCCTGCTCCGGATCCAGTTCCAGCCCGGCCCCGCACCCGTGGCAAGCTTCCTCACCAAACGAGGCGCGCCGGGCGAGCTCTCCGGCTTCAACGCGCTCGGGTCCGCCGGCGCCGCGCGCTACGACTGGGACTTCGGCGACGGCATCACCCTCCTCGACGGTGGCCCCACCCCGACACACCGCTACCAATCGGCGGGCGTCTATCAGGTGAGGCTCACCGTGTCCGACGAGCGGGGCTGCTCGACCCGCCAGATCTACACCGGCCAGAGCACCACCTGTCCCGGCGGGCCCTCGGCGACGACGACCGCGGCGCTCGACACCCTGCCCGCGATCACCGCACTCTCGGTCACCAACCGGAAATTCGCGGTCGGGCCCACGAAGGCGAAGGCGAAACGGGACGCCGCGACATCGAGCGTCAAAGCCAAGACCGGGACCGCATTCCGCTACACGCTGACCGAGAAAGCGAGGGTGAAATTCACCATCGCGCGCAGGAGGAGCGGGCGGATGGTCGGAGGAAAATGCAGGCCGAAAACGCGCGCGAACAACGAGAGAAAGCGCTGCGCCCTGTTCAAGAAGGCGGGGGTCCTCAACGCTGCCGGTCGCAAGGGCAGGAACAGGAACACGTTCACGGGCAAGCTCCGCGGCAGGGCACTGGCGCCCGGCCCGTACAAAGCCACGGCGGTTGCGACCGACTCGGCGAAAGGCCGGTCGACCCCGACGTGGGTTTCGTTCAAGATCATCGCGACGAGGACTGACGGCCGGCGCGGCCCCTAGGCCTCATCCCGTCGTGGCGTTTCGAGTCCTGATCGGGTGGGCGTGCTCATCGGGTCGAAAGGCGGCTGCCACCGCTCAGGTTTCGCCATCGAGGGCCGATAGGTAGCGGGTGATGGAGGGACAGGCGACGGGTCCCCGGCGCACAGAACGAGTCCTCTTCGAAACCGACCGGCACCTGGTGATCGGCGATGTCACCCTGCCCTCGAACGGTTACCAGAGCCGGTTCTCCGACGCCATCAACCGGCCCGACGTCGCCTTCATCCCGCTCCTCGACGTCGAGCTCGTTCCACTCGCTGGCGGTGAGCCGATCCGGCATGAGTTCCTGGTCCTCTCGAAGGCCCACATCCGGCTCGCCCACCCGGCTCCCGAGACCCCCTAGCCCGAGCTGCGGCGCCTGCCACCCTCCGACCAGGAGGCGAGGTCGAAGAAGAAGGCGAGGGCGACGATGAACCACTCGAAGTCGAAGACGCCGTTTGCGCCCGAGCCCCACATCAGCGCGTAGGCTAGCGTCGTCCAGGGCAGCAGGAAGAAGCCCAGGACCGGGACGAACCAGCTGTCGAAGGCGTCTCCGAGAAGGTCGGAGAACAGCCAGATGAAGAACAGCGCCAGCCGCGGCGAGATCAGCGCGAGGAGGAGGGCGAAGCAGCCGATGGCGGGAGGCTACCTGCCGGGGTGGGCCGAGCGGTAACGTCATCTCTGAAAGGAGCGGATGCGATGAGCAGATTCGGCGACCTGATGATGTCCCTCAGCCCGCAGAAGACGAAGATGCCGGCGTCGGAGGAGGCGCTGCCGGGCCGCAGCGAGCCCGCCTTCGCGGTGCCGGAGCGCCACGCGGTGCTCGACACGCCGCTGCAGCCGCCCTTCCCCGACGGGATCGAGACCGCCTACTTCGCGCTCGGCTGCTTCTGGGGCGCCGAGCGGCTGTTCTGGGGTCTCGACGGCGTCTACACGACGGCCGCCGGCTACATGAACGGGATGACGCCGAACCCGACCTACGAGGAGGTCTGCAGCGGCCGCACCGGTCATGCCGAGGCCGTCCTGGTCGCCTTCGACCCGGAAAAGATCTCCTACGCAGACCTGCTCAAGGTCTTCTTCGAGGAGCACGATCCGACCCAGGGGATGCGCCAGGGCAACGACATCGGCACCCAGTACCGCTCCGGCATCTACTTCGTCGACGATGCCCAGAAGGCGACCGCGGAGATGGCCCTGAAGGCCTACGACGAGGCGCTGCGCGCGGAGGGTCACGACCCGGTCACCACCGAGGTCGAGCCCGCCGGGCCCTTCTACTACGCCGAGGACTACCACCAGCAGTACCTGCACAAGGTGCCGAACGGCTATTGCGGCCTCGCCGGGACCGGAGTTTCCTGCCGGATTCCCAGCCCTGCTTCCTAGCCCTCCCACCCGGCGCGGCGAATAGCATCCCGCGACCGTGACTCCATCCTTCGGCTCCTATGTCGCCGGCTGCCTGGCGACGATCGGCATCGTCTCGGCGGTCGGCCTCGGCGGCTACTGGCTGCGGCGCTGGATCGTGCCGGAGTTCTCCGGCGCGCTCGCCCGGCTCGCCGACGCGACGATCGCCGTCGCCCTGCTGCTGATCGCGCTCGAGCTACTGGGCTCGCTGAGCATCCTCACCAAGTGCTGGACGGTCGTCGGCTGCATCGCGGTCGGGCTCGGCGCCGCCGCCCTCGGCTGGTGGATGGCGCCGGCCGAGTCCCGCGCCGTCAGCGCCCCCAGGGTCCAGATGCTGGCGCTGCTGCTCGCCATCGGTGTCTCCTCCTGGGTCGTCGCCGAGTGGACCTTCCCAGCCCAGCAGAGCCTCGACTTCGGCATGTTCGGCGGCGACACGACCTGGTACCACATGCCGTTCGCCGGGCGGATCGCCCAGGACGGGACGACCATTCCCCTCCACTTCACCGACCCGCTGCGGCTCGTCGCCTGGTTCTATCCGGGCAGCTCGGAGCTGATCCACGGCGCCGGGATCGTCCTCTTCGACAGCGACTGGCTCTCGCCCCTGATCAACCTCGTCTGGCTGGCGATCGGCCTGCTCGCGGCC
This sequence comes from uncultured Solirubrobacterales bacterium, assembly GCA_963816785.1. Taxonomy (GTDB): domain Bacteria; phylum Actinomycetota; class Thermoleophilia; order Solirubrobacterales; family 70-9; genus VRUE01. The sequence continues at coordinate 462,755 of CAWFLL010000002.1, forward strand.
TGGTGCATCGGCCGCCCCTACAAGGTCGGCCCGGCGACGCTGGTCGCCTCCTCGCTGGTCTTCTCGGCCGGGGTGATGATCGAGACCCAGCCCGGCGAGGGCCGCAACGACGTCATGGGCCTCGCCTTCCTGATCGCCTTCGCCGCCTTCCTGATCAACGGCCACCAGCGCCGCGCGCCCGCCGCCGGGGCCGTGCAGGACACCCCCGAGCGCGACGCGCCGCTGCTCGACAAGGGCCCGCTGATCATGGCGGGGATCGCGGCCGGGATCGCGGTCTCGGTGAAGCTGCCGCTGCTGGCGCCGGTGGGGGCGATCACGGTCGGGATGATCGTGGTCAGCGGCGCCGGCCGCCGCCTGGTCACCGCCGCCGCGATCGGCATCCCGGCATTCCTCGTCGGCGGCTACTGGTACGTGCGGGCGGCGATCCACACCGGCGGCAACCCGATTCCGCAGATCGGTTGGGGGCCGTTGAACCTGCCGCGGCCGGACCAGATGCCGCTCGACCCGCGACCGCGCTTCGCCGTCGCCGACTACCTCTTCAACCCGACGATCTACCGCAAGTGGTTCTTCCCCCAGCTCGACAATGCGCTCGGGCCGCTCTACCCGCTGATCCTGATCATCGCGGTCGCCGCCGCCGTCTACATCGCGGTCCGCTCCCGCAACAGGGTCGTGCGGGTGCTCGCCGCCGCGGCGCTGCTGACCGCCGCCGTCTACATCGTGACCCCGCTGACCGCAGCGGGACAGGAAGGCACGCCGACCGGCTTCTTCACCAACACCAGGTACCTGATGCCGGGGCTGCTGCTGGCCCTGACCCTGCTGCCGATCGCGAGGCCGCTGCGCGCCCCCGACAGCCGTGCCTGGCAGACCCTGCTCTTCCTCACCGCCGTATACGCGATCACGGTGCTGACCACGCCGCGCTGGTACCCGGGCTACATAGTCGGCACGGTGTTCCTCACCCTGGCCCTGGTCTGGGCGCCGGCCGGCCTCGGCCTGATGCGGGCGCGCGGCGAGGTGACACGCGGCGTCGTCGCGATCGCGGGGGCCGGGATCCTGCTGCTCGCGGTGGTGCTGGGACGGGCCCAGGAGGTCCAGTACTACAAGCACCACTACACCCGCACCACGCCGTTTCTCCAGGACGGTGGGCCGCAGAAGGCCTACACCTTCGCCCACAACCAGCACCACAAGCGGATCGGAATCGCAGGCTCGGGGGAGATCTTCTTCGGCCAGTACGGCTTCTACGGTGCCAACCTCGACAACTACGTCCAGTACATCGGCGTCCCGGGCCCCCGTGGCCAGTACCGGCTGGCGACCAGCTGCCGGCAGTTCCGTCGGCGCATCAATGCCGGCGACTACCACTACCTGATCATCAGCCGCTACACCCAGGACGCCGCCGACTCGCCCTACTGGTATCCGATCTACGCCTGGGTGAAAACCGACCCGGCGGTGGAGCTGCTGATCGAAGAGCCGGAAATCACCCCCCAGCCCGACTACGTCCTCAAGGTCAATGGCAAGCTCGACCCCGACGGATGCGCCAACCTCAATCAGGGCTGAGCGCCCGGGCCGCCCTCAGGCGGGCGCCAGGGCGTGCTGCCGGATCAGCTCCGCTGAGCGCTCCGGCTGCTCCCACCAGAAGATGTGGCCGACGCCCTCGAGCAGCTCGGGCTCGACCGACAGCAGGGCGGCGATCTGTTCGCCGTTGGATGCCTTCAGGAGTCGGTCGGCGGTGCCGTGGATGACCATGACCGGCATCTCCAGCTGGCCGAGGCGGGCGCTGGTGTCGTGTTCGCCGCAGGCCCTCATCTGCTGGTAGATCACCGGCGCCGGGGCCGGCAGCGATTCGGCCATCTCGCGAAACGGCTTGAAATTGGAATCATCGGCGCGGAAGCCGGGGGAGAGGTTGATCTCCCACATCGCCCGGTAGACCTGATTCGGGTCGCCGGATTTCCAGGCATCGCCGAGCAGCTTCAGGTCCGCGGGGTCCATCAGGGCCCCGTCGGGGCCGCCGCAGTAGGAGGCGCCGATCGTCAGGGTCCGGATCCGCTCCGGGTGGGCGAGGGCCAGCTCCTGGGCGACCATCCCGCCCATCGAGATCCCGACCACGTGGGCGCTCTCGATCTCGAGCGCGTCGAGCAGCGCCAGGGCGTCGCCGGCGAGGTCGACGATCGTGAAGGGCAGCTCGGCCCACGCCGATCGCCCCATGCCACGGTGGTCGTAGACGATGCAGTCGAAGTCGGCCTCGAGCGCGTCCAGGAGGGGACGGCCCCAGGCGAGATGGGTGGCGGCCATCCCCTGGATCAGGAGCATCGGCTCGCCGGTCCCGGCGCGCTCGTAGTAGAGCTCGGTGCCCCCTGCGTCGACGCTCGGCATCAGCTGGATCCTACGACCAGCGGAGGGTTCGTGTGGCTAGGGTGACGCGTTCGCGCAGGTGACCACGGCGGTGAGGGTCCACGGTTCTTCGCTGTCCGGGTTGTCAACCGCGTTGACGAAGAAGAAGCCACCTGTCACTGACCGGCTGGCGCCGACGATCCCAGCGGTCGGGGGGTCGATTTCCCAGCCGCCCATCGCCGCGTTGCCCGTACCGCAGGGCACGGTCACGGACTTTCCCAGCTGATCCGGAGGTTCTCCCTGGGGTGGCACGGTCACGACGATTTCTTCGAAGCCGCTGATGCCCGCCGGGCCGGTCGCCCCCGTTGCTCCGGTTGGGCCGGTTGGGCCAGATGGACCGGTAGGGCCAGTCGGGCCGGTCAGGCCGGTGGGCCCGAGCGGGCCCGTGGGTCCGGTGGCGCCGGTCGCTCCCGTCGCGCCGGTCGTGCCGGCTGGGCCGGTCGGACCCCTCGCGCCGGTGGGCCCGGACCCGCCCACTGGACCGATAGGGCCCGCGACCCCGGCTGAGCCGGCGGCTCCTGGGCCTCCCGCCGGACCCGGCACTCCGGTTCCGTTGACCGTGCGGACCGAGAACCTCCTCTTGGGACATCTCGACTTCCTGGCGGCGATCCTGACCGTTCCCTTCGCGTCCCCGCGCTTGGCCACGCAGAGATAGAACGTTCCCTCGGCTGCTGACGGGGTCGCGGCGGCGCTCACCTGGGTGGTGACCGCAAGCAGCGCGACAAGGGCGAGCGCCAGGGAACCACCGGATCGTGCGGGCATCGGCAGCGACCTTAGGGGGGCATCGATCGCCATCCCACCTGACCCGGACGAATGTCGCATCACGCAATCCGCGTCTACGCTAGGGCTAGTCATTCCGCCTTGCTCGTCGGCGTCCGCCAGGGCTAGCCTCGGCCCCTGGTCGGTGTAGGCGTAGAGCACCTCCCGCCGACCCTGCCCCCGGACTGAGGCTGTCCGCTGGTCGCGGGGGCATCTCTCTGTCGGGGGAATCCCGAATCCCCCCGGCTCGACTCGACGTACTTGCTCGACGTTAGTGAGTGACAGGTCATCGAAGGCTCGGCGCGAGCTGAGGCGTGAGCCCAAGGCCAGGGGTGGGGTGGGGACGAGTGGGGGTGGACCCCCGCCGGCCCCTGTCTCAATCTGTACCCAGAAGGCTGAGTATTTCCGGCCTAACGCGTCAGTCCTCGGCTGCGTTGCGCAACGCGGCGACTAGCCACTTCTCGGTGGGGGTGCCGGTGAGACCATCCGGGCTGCGGTAGAGGCGGCACTTGAGGCCGTAGTCCTGGCGGTCATCGGCTTGGGGTTCGATGTCGCGGCCGTTGACGCGGATCGTGGGGGAGCCGAGGAATCGCTCGCGCTCGGCATCCTCGGCGGTCTCGACCGACCGCAGCTCGACCCCATCTTCGACCCCCTCGCTGGCGAGCATTTCCCGCATGGCGGGAAGCAGCGCCTCATAGCCCGGGCAGCCGTCGAAGTAGAGAAGCTCGACCTTCACTGCGCGGTGAGTAGTTGGCCGAAAAGGACGCGGCCAGCGTCGGCGGCCTGGGCAATCGAGACGATCTGCCCATCGATGCCGGGGTTCTGGGCGAGGTAATCCCGCGCGTTGATCTCGGAAGCGAAGAAGTTGGTCACCGGGCAGCACGAGGAGGCCAACGCCCCGGCACCGGGGACGTGCCCGGCGAGTGCGACCGCGTGGTCAGGGGTCGCGTCTACCGTGCCGGGGTCGGGGTCCACGCGAACCCGCACCCCGTCGCCGGTCTGGGGATCACGCGAGGTGACGGTGACAGGCTGGCCGAGCATGTAGGCGACCCCAAGTGCGTCTACAGCGCACATTGCATACCCCTGGACGCCGTCGAGGTCGAGTGTGTGCATGGTGGGCAAAGCAGAGAAGGGATAGGCAACCGACACCGCACCAGAGTCTGGGTCTCGACAGATTAGGTCGGTGCCCTCCAGCCGTTCCAGGGATTGATCGCGGTCGAGCTGGAGGCGCGAGGCTTGCTCGGAAAGGCCAGCCAGGCTCGGTGGGCTACCGGCCGCGAAACTCGTAATGATCCAGCGATACAGCTCACGATCGTTTTGGGTGAGGTTCGCCTGGCCTTGTGCGAAGAGTCCGGCCTCGGCATCAAGACCTGTCAGTGCGACGTCGTTCATTGCAGTTCACGATATCGAGACGGATCGGGCTGGCCAGGCCGTGGCCCAGACCCTAACGCGCCCGCCTATTGGGATTGACCCAGCGGCCAGCCGGGGCTAGCGTCATGAGGTGTGGGCCTCGGCCCTCCGGGTTGCGAGGCCGAAAGCCACGATCCATATTGGGGGCAGCATGAATGAGCGCACGAAGCTGCGCGACAAGCTGACTTACGCGAATGTGATGGCGACGGTAGCCGTCTTCATCGCCCTGGGGGGCGCGAGCTATGCCGCGATCAAGGTCCCCAAGAACAGCATCGGCACAAGCCAAATCAAGAGGAACGCGGTCAACGGCTCCAAGGTCGCCAACCGCTCGTTGACGGGGTCCGACATCGATACCTCAACCGTGGGCCAAGTGCCGTTCGCGAAACACGCCGACAGCGCTGACAGGGCCAGCAGCGCAAACAACGCGACAAACGCGAACACGGTCGGGGGCATCAGCGCCGGGCAGCTTCAGTCCCACGCGTTCAACGTGAACGCCGGAACCGCGTTCCTGCCCGCAGGCGCACACACCACAACGGCGGCGACGCTCGAACTTCCCGCCGGCACCTACCTGATCCTCGGCCACGGCGAGATCGACAACAATGGGGATGCATCCAACAACGAGGTCAAGTGCTCCCTTATCGGGGAGGAGACGACGGCCAAACTCTCCGTTGGCCCTGCCCTCGGGGCCCAGGACTCCGTGGGCGAGAGAACGGTGGGATCGGCGCAGCTCGCGCACACATTCGTCACCGCGGGCCAAGCGCGAATCGACTGCGTCACGGTGGCCGGTTGGGGCAGCGGCAACGTGTTCGACTCGACGATCTCGGCCATCTCGGTCCGGCCCTGAAACCCGCCCGAAGGCTCCTTATTTTTTGACGACCCAATGCCTGGGACACCCTCGGGGACGACTTTCGCACCGAGTCCTCTGGGATTGACCCACTGGCCCACGAGGACTACCGTCACCGACGGGGCCTCGGCCTTCGGGTGGGCGAGGCCGAAAGCCAACAACCCGTTCGGAGGTCGAGATGAGACAGCCCAGGAGACCGAGCCACGCGACCGTGATCGCATACATCGCCCTGTTCGCGGCTCTGGGGGGCAGCGCGATTGCGGCCTCGGACCTCGGCAAGAACACGGTCGGGGCCAAGCAGATCAAGAAGAACGCGGTGACCACGGCGAAAATCAAGAAACAGGCGGTCACCACGGCGAAAATCAAAAAACAGGCGGTCACCGCCGCCACGGTCAAGAACGGCACCCTGACCGGGGCGCAGATCAACCTCTCGACGCTCGGCACGGTCCCCACGGCGCAGCAGGCGAACACCCTCGCGGCCCCAGAGGGCTGGCATGAGGTTGGCGCGCCAGGCGAGCCCGGGTACCAGAACAACTGGAAACAGGCAAACCCCCTCGCCTATAACGCCGCCTTCTTCAAGGACCATGAGGGCATCGTCCACCTCAGGGGCATCGTGAACGGGGGGACCGCCGCAACCATCTTCCAGCTTCCCCCGGGCTACCGGCCCGCCGCCGGAAAGCTCAGTGCTTTCCCAGTATTCTGCACCGGCGGCACCTGCGCCGGCAGCCTGGGAATCCTTGGAATCTTCGGATCGGGCATAAATCCGGCGGTTGACGGTGCGGTGTCGGGATCCGGCACTACCACGGGCCTCGAAGGTGTCACCTTCCGCGCTGAATCCTGATACTCGACATACCGAATCCAAGGTGGGTCCTTCGGGGCCTTGGGACTCCTACCCCGAAACATCCATCAGAGCAAACGGGTTCGTCTTGATTGGGCACGAACGGGCACAAACGGCGAGAATGCACCTTCGGAGGCGGTAGAGGACAATCGGAACCGCACCGAGGAAACGGCAGTCTAGAGCCGAAAACTACACTTCTGCCCCCGTAGCTCAGTGGACAGAGCGACGGCCTTCTAAGCCGTGGGTCGCTGGTTCGAATCCAGCCGGGGGTATCGCAGCATCGTCTGGGCCCCGACCGGGTTCTTACTGATGCATGTCACGCAGGGAGCGCCATACGGACATCGCGCTGGCCATCCTCGCGAGCGCCTCGATCGCCGGGATCTTCTGGCTCCGGCGGACTGGATAGGCTTCCGTCACCGAGCTCAGGAGTTACCGCGACTCGGCCCCGGGGTAGGCGGGAGGCATGACACTTCCGATTCTCCTGATCGTGATCGGGATCGTGCTGGCGGTTCTGGTCAACTACATCCTCGGGATCATCGTGATCCTGATCGGCCTGGCGCTGCTGATCGTGCCGCGGCTGGGCGCCAGCAGAACGACGCGCGTCTAGCTCGCATCGACCACACTTCAGGGCATGGCCGCCTGGAAGCTGCCAGTTATCGTCGCCGCTTTGGTGGTGCCGATCGCGGCCGGATTTCTGCTCGTCGGCCCGGCGCTCGGCGTCGCCATAGGTGCGCTCGCCGTCCTCGTGATCCTGGTCGTCGCAGCGCGACAGCTGCCGCGTGGCCCGATCGGCGATCTCCCCGACGATGGGCGTCACCATCTGCTGCTCGTGGTCGCCAGCCCGGTCGAGGAGCCGGGTGCCGTCCGGCAGGTCAGGGTGGAGGCGGGCCTCGACGCCCGCCGCGACGCGGAGGTGATGGTGCTGGCGCCGGCCCGGATCGGCTTCCTCGACCGTTGGGCCTCGGACGTCGCGGGCGCCCGCGATCAGGCGCAGCGGAACCTGGTCGCGACCGTGGCGGCGCTGGCGAAGGACGGCATCGAGGCCGAGGCACGGGTCGGCGACGAGGACTTCGTGCAGGCGGTGGAGGACCAGCTGCAGAGCTTTCCGGCCGACGAGGTGGTGCTGGTCAGCGCCGACCCGGCGGCCTCCGAGGCGGCTTCCGCCGCGGTCGAGGAACTTCGCTCGCGGCTGCGGGCGGAGTTTCACCACGTCGTCCTCGGGGCGAGGTGAGCTCTCAGCAGGAGTGAACCCGCGCCGCGCTCCGCACCACCTGGAATGCGCGACCCGGAATCTGCTTCAGCTGGTTCAGTTTCCCGTCGTCCCAACGACGATCGCTCGTGCCGCCGAAGTACCAGTTCGAGCCGTTGTCGGCGACGATCATCCCGTAGCGCTTCAGGTCGATGGCGATCGCCCTCGCGGCGCCGCTGAAGCGACCGAGGCTGTAGCCCGGCCGCAGCCGCAGCCTCATCCCCATCGGCGGCGCGTCGGGATCGGCGGTGTCGCCGGCGCAGTGCGACGCCGGGTGGACCCAGGCTTCGCGGGTGCTCTCGAAGGTGACGCGGATCGCGTGGTCGACCCGTCCCGAAATCGCCTCCTCGTAGCGCAGGAGACCGGGGAAGATCGGCAGCCCGGCGGCGTCGGCCGAGGTCCAGGAGTCGGGACGCAGCGCGGTCGAGCGGAGGTCCCAGCGAGCGCCGGAGTCGGCGTTCCAGTGGGTGCCGCCGCCGCGCTCGAAGAAGGCGCGGTAGAGCTCGTAGAGAACGCAGTCCTCTCGATCGATGACGAGCACGTGCCGATCGCCGTCGCTGCGCTGCCCCCCCTCGACTGGCGCGCCGGGCGGGACCGGGAACGGCCCCCGGTCGCTCTCATCTCCGTAGGCGGTGTAGCGGACCGGTAGGCGGCGCTGAGTGGCGCCGACCACCGAGTAGGGGAACCCGTATGGACGTGGGGAGCCGAAGTCGGGGTGCAGCATGTCGCCGCCGTTGGCGTTGATGTTGGCGACGATCCTCGCTGAGTTCGGCGCCACGGGCGCGCTCGAGATGTCCTGGTTCCAGGCCGCCTGGTTCGGCAGCGAAGGTGCGCGAGGCGAGAGCGAGGCGGGCGGCTGGGGGAAGACCGGGCAGGCGCCGAGGTCGCGGTAAGGGCCGAGGGCATCGGAGATCGACGGCACCGAGACGAGCGCCACCGCCACCGCGGTGGAGGCCGCAACAACGAGCCTCATGCCGGAGGCTGGCCCTCGCGGATCTTCAAGCTGCCAACCTCGAGCTCCTCGACCTCAAGGCGGCCGATCTTCGCCCGCTTGATCGCCAGCCGTCCCACCGCGAGCCGGCCGATCGCGAATCCTCCGACGGCCGCGGCTCCGACCGCCAAGGCGCCGATCGCGGCGGCGCCGCGTGCCTGGGCGCCGATCGCGCTGGCTGGGATCGCCTCAGGCTTGCCCTGGGAGTTGCCGCGAGGCCTGCGCATCCTGCAACCGTAGCGCCTAGCCTGCCGCACGACATGAGCCGGCCGCCCAACACTCTCCTGGCAGTCCAGCATGTGCCGTGGGAGAGTCCGCACCGGATTCTCGAGTCTTGCCGCGGCCTGGACGTCCGCACGGCGAATCCGCTCGCCGGCGGGGTGCTTCCGACGCACGGCGAAGTCTCCGGCGCGGTCTTCATGGGCGGCCCCATGAACGTCGACGACACCGAGCACCATCCGGCCCTCGCCGCCGAGCGTGAGTGGTTGGCGCAGGCGATCCGGCTCCGGATGCCGGTGCTCGGGATTTGCCTCGGCGCGCAGCTTCTCGCCCGGGCCCACAGCGCTGAGGTCCGACTCGGGGACGTTCCCGAGATCGGTTTCGCGCCGGTTCAGATCCATGATCCCGGCGACCCTGTCGTGGGCGCGCTCGCCCCGGAGACGACGGTCCTGCATTGGCACGGCGATGTGTTCGACCTTCCCGACGGCGCGCGGCTCCTCGCCTCTTCGTCGCTGACAAGACACCAGGCGTTTCGCATCGAGAACGCCTGGGGAGTGCTCTTTCACGCCGAGGCCGACGCCGCCCTGGTAGATAGCTGGCTTGCGGTTCCGGCGATGAGCGCCGCGGCGACCGCAGCCCTCGGACCCGACGCGCCCGCGACGCTGCGGGAGCAGGCGCGGGCCGCAGAGCCGGATCTGATCACTCGTTCGGCCCCGGGCTTCCGCGCCTTCGCCGATCTGGTCGCCGCCGGCCGACCCGCCTGAGCACCCTCCTCCGCCGGGATCCGCACGCTAGATTGGGGCTGCGCGGTGGACGTAGCTCAGCTGGTAGAGCTCCTGGTTGTGGTCCAGGCGGTCGCCGGTTCGAATCCGGTCGTCCACCCTTCATAAATCTCCCGCTACGAACCCGAATCCGGGAGACCAGCTGGCGATGCGGCCCCGATGGAGCTACTACAGAAGCTACTAAGCGTCTTCCGGCTCATAACCCGAAGGTCGCGGGTTCGAATCCCGCCCCGTATCGGTTTCGCTACCACCGCGAGAAGACGCTGCAAACGAGGACCCTTCGGGATCTGGGTGTGCAGCTGTGCACGCACACCTGCACACCCACGAGTGACGGAAGGCTCTCCGAGGCCCTCGGCCCCCGCTTAGCCACTCCGATATTCGGAGATATCGAGGAGCCCGAGGGGAAGCGCTCCCGTGGCCTCGGAGAGGTATCCGTAAAGGCGGGTTTACCGTGCGTTGGATGGGGCTGCGGGTATTCCCACCTGGGCCTGAACCCATCGGATCTTCGTTTGCTGCTGGCCCTTGGTGAGCCTAGGGTGCGCCGTGTACCTGTGGCAAGGAAAGTGGCAACATGCGGCCACCGGGAGACACCCACACGACTGGCGATCCCGCTTGGGATTGGGATCGGCGAGGGACATGCACCCCAAGGGCACGACATGAGGACTCCAGCAATCCGGATAGACGACGAAAAGTCCAGTGGCGCGGTCTCTAGAACCTAAGGCCGTCTGGGCCGCTGTCGAGCGCGGCGATGCGCGGCTCCTCGATCTGAGGACGCCGATCGAGCGTCGGCGCTACGGAGCCCCGCCGGGCGCAGAACCCGTGTCGCTCGCCAGGCACGTCGCGAATCCAGAGGGACCGGGCACTGTCTACCTCTGCCAGCATGCCGTCCGCTCGAAGGCAACCTTGCGTCGGGGTGCGGCCGAGGTCGCCGGCGGATTCGTTGCCTGGCAGAGGGCAAAACTCCCTCTCGAGGAGGTCGATTAGACGAGCATCGTCTCAGCGCCCGGCTCAGGCGGCGACGCCTCGCTCAGACACGGATCCGCTCAACGATCCGCGGGTGGTAGCGAGAGACGAATCGGGCCCCGTATCGGTCCTCGCTACCATCGCAATAATCGAAGGCCGGCCGACCGGCCCTCGAGCGCGCGGCGCGAGATCCGTCTGTGAGCATCGGCTGTTTGGCTACCCTGCCCTGGGAGATGGTCGCCGTGGTCAGAGCGAGCGTTGGCGTGATGTGAGTGTGGATCGGTCGAACGCGGATGTCGCAGCCTTCACGCCTCCCGGCGCGGTTGAGTTCGCTGCGGTCGAGGCGCTGCTGGCTCCATGGCGCGCGTTGACCGATCCGCGATTCGACGGCTGGGAGCACCTGCCGAGCGATAAGCGGTACCTGCTCGTCGGCAACCACACGACGCTTGGCCTGTTCGACGTGCCGTTCCTCGTGCTTGACATCCACGCGCGAACGGGTGTGCTCGTCCGCTCGCTCGGCGAGCGCCAGCACTACCGGGTTCCGATCTGGCGGGACCTGCTCTCGCACCTCGGCATGGTGAATGGGACGCGCGAGAACACCCGTCGGCTGCTCGCGGACGGGCAGGCCGTGCTCGTCTTTCCGGGCGGTGGGCGCGAGGTCGCACGGCACCGCGGAGACCACTATCCGTTGCTGTGGCGCGAGCGGATCGGCTTCGCACGCCTAGCGCTCGAGTTCTCCTACGCCGTGGTCCCGTTCTCGATGATCGGTGTGGACGAGATGTGGGATGTCCTCGTCGACACCGACGACCCGCTGTATGCGCCCGTGCGCGCGCTCGCGGCGCGAGTCGATGTCGACCCGGAGCTGCTCTGGCCGCTGGTCCGAGGTCTTGGACCGACGCCGCTGCCCCGCCCCCAGCGGATCTACGGACGGTTCACCGCGCCGATCGATGCCCGCGCGTTTGGCTCCTCCTGGGCGGATACGAGCGCCGCGAAGGCGCTGCGCGACGCGGTGCAAGCCGCAGTACAGCGAGGCATCCGCGACCTGCAGGCCGAACGTGCCCACGACCCGGCCCGCAGCCTGGCGCCGCGGTTGTGGGGCGAGGCGAAACGACTGACCCACGCGCAGGCCGCCACGCTCCGCCGGAGCCTACGGCTGTAGGCGGAGGAGCGGACGGCCTCGACTCGCATCTCCCCCGATGGTACAGCTGGTCCTAGAACGCTCAGCCGATGTCAGCATGATGTCGCTTGATCTCAACCTGGATGCGGCCACGGGACGCTTGGGCAGGCAAGTGGCCTCTAACCTGCTTTCGCGCACATGCGACAGCGGGCTTCGGTCAATCGGCGAGACGACCTTGCTCGATTATCCGCGGGTGGTAGAGACGAATCCGGCCCGGTATCGGTTTCGCTACCACCGCGAGAAGTCGCTGCAAACGAGGACCCTTCGGGATCTGGCTGTGCAGGCTGCTGCATGCACAGCCGCACAGCCCGGACGCTACGGAAGCCTCTCCGAGGCCCTCGACACTCGCACAGCTACTCCGAGCTCGGGACCACACGCTTTGCCCATGGCTGAAACGGCCGTCCACGCGGAGCCAGCCCCCCGATCGCTAGCTTGCGTGGGTGACCTCGGAGGACCAGTCGCACGAGGGTACGGTGCAGCTCGCGGACGGGCGGGTGCTCGGCTATCGCGAGTACGGCGAGCCCGCTGGGGCGCCTGTCGTCTATCTGCACGGCATGCCCGGATCGCGGCTCGAGCCGGTCCCGCTCGAGGCGGAGTTCCGGCGGAGCGCGGCTCGCCTCGTGGCCCTTGAGCGCCCGGGCTACGGTCTGTCGACCCCCCGTCGCTCGTGGGGCCTCCTCGATTGGCCCGCCGACGTGGTGGCGGCTGCCGATCAGCTCGGCATTGGGAGGTTTGCCGTGCTCGGGGTCTCCACCGGCGGCAAGTACGCAGCCGCCTGCGCTTACGCGTTGCCCGAGCGCGTGAGCCGCGCGGCGATCGTAAGCGGTATCGGCCCGCCGACGACCCCGCGTTTCCGGGAGGGGCTGGCCAGGATCGCTCGAACGACGATGACCCTCACCAGGCGCGCCCGTCCGCTGGCGCTCGGCTACTGGCGCATCGCGAGCTGGCTGGCTGAGCACCGGCCACAGAGCTTTCTCGCATTGCTCGAAAGGAGCTGTCGGTACCCGACAAGGCGCTGTACGCGGACCCCCAGGTCCGAGAAGCCGCACTCAACACCTTCCGCGAGGCACTACGAGGCGGCGCAGCGGGTGTGGTCCAGGACGCGGCGATCCAGGCGCGGGCATGGGACTTCGGGCTAGAGCAAATCCAGACCGGGGTGCAGGTGTGGCACGGCGATCGGGATGAGGTCGTCCCGCTGCATCATTCGACCTACGTAGCGGAGAGGATCCCGCACGCGACGCTCAACGTCGTCGAGGGAACAGGGCACCTTCTCTTGCTGTCTCACACCGCCGAGATCACCCGCGCACTAATTGACTAGGGCCCACCGCTTGCCTGGGTCACCGGATTGGGCAACACGACAGTGCCAGCTCCGTTCGGCCCGCCGCGATCCGCTCGACCATCCGCGGGTGGTGGCGAGAGACCAATCGGAACCAGGCCCCCAGCCGCTCGTCCTCGCCTTGGTGGGTAGCTCCGGTTCGGAGACGAATACACACCCCGCAGTCCGGGACTAGGCCTGGGCCGGCTGGCGCACGGCGCGGCGGCGCTCGGCTTCGAGACGGCGCTGCTCGTACTCGGCTTGGCGCTTCAGCTGGCCCAGAGTGCGGCGCATCTTGCGGCGCATCGCCGGCGCCGCAGCGAACTGTGTGACCAAGCCGGCGATCCCTCCGCCAACCACACCGTAGGCGAATCGGAACTCGATCTTGCAGCGGCCCGAGCCATGCTGTCGGATCCGCCAGCGTCCGCGGTGGTCGACGCCTGTCACCGAGTGCCAGGCCATGTCGAAGGGCTGATTCCACTCGACCATCTCAATCAGGCCACCGACCTCGGCGGCCCCGACGCGGAGCAGGATCCGGTAGCGGGCACCAAGCCCGCTCGGCTTCTCACCAACCACCTCCCAGTGGGTGATCCCCGACATGAAGCGCAGGTAGTTCTCCGGGTCGGCCAGGTAGTACCAGATCGTTTCTGGGGTCGCCGCAACAAGGGTCGACTCGTTGATCCTCATCCGATCACCGGAAAGCGGCGCTCCGCGGCGAGTGCGTCGAGCGCTTCCTGCATCTGAGCTGTCACGTGCCTATAGATCTCATCGACATCCGGATCGGGACCGAACTCCCGCTCGGGGTCGATCGCCGGCAGCACCTCGATCGTGATCTTCGCCGGCAACGGTAGGTGACCCGCGAAGTCACCGATGTTCAGCCCCCAGGGCGCAGCGATCGAGATCGGCAGGACCTTCAGCCGGGCCAGCTTGTCGAGCCGCAGCGCCTGGGCGAGCCCCGCGCCGCGGCTTAGGAAGAGCGCCGTCTCCTGGCCCCCGATCGAGACCACTGGGACGATTGGCACACCGGCCTCCAGCGCCAGGCGGATGAAGCCCTTGCGCCCGGCGAAGTCCATCTTGTTGCCCTCCCAGCTCGGCCTGTGGGTTTCCCAGTCACCGCCCGGGTAGACAAGGACCGCAGCGCCAGCGTCGAGCGCCTTCTCCGCGTTCCCGGGTGAGGCACTCATCGTGCCCGCTTTGCGCAGCAGTTCGCCGGCTAGCGGCCAGGCGATCGCAAGGTTGTGGGCGAGTTGGTGAAAGGGCCGCTCGACACCAAAGTAGGTGTAGAAGGCGAGCGAGAAGATGAAGGTATCGACGATCACGTTGCCGCCGGAGTGGTTGCCGACAAGCAGCGCGGGGCGATCGGCGGGAATGTTGCGGAGGTCTCGGACCTCGGCGCGGAAGTAGAAAGTCGCGATTAGCCAGAGCAGCGGCAGCACCTCGCGGATGTAGTCGGGATCGCGATCCTCGAGGTGGGCGCTGAGGCGCCTGGAGACGCGCTCCCTGGCGAAGCGCATCGCAGCGGACGCAACCCCCCCGCGCTCAGCGCGCTCCGCCTTATACATGGGGCGATCCTATACCGAAGCGCCACCGCCGGCACGGCCCCGGCGCTTCGCCCGCTCAGCCGATGAAGTCGCGGATGAGGGCATGCGAGATCAGCCGTCAAAGAAGCGAAGGATCGCTGCGTGGGTCTGCTTCGGGGCCTCGAGCTGGGGGACGTGGCCGCAGTCGAGCTCGAGATGGCGGGCGCTCGGAAGTGCGCGCTCGACGTGCTTCCGGAAGCCGATCGGCACGAGCTGGTCCTGGCGACCCCAGACGAACAGGGTCTCGGATGAGACCCCGGCGAGCCGAGACCAGAGACCACGCTTGCCGTGTGGCTCGTCGAGGTAGATGTTCCGCGCCGCCTCGTAGAAGGCGACCCGGCCGCGCGGGGTGAGGAAGGAGCGCAGGAACTCGTCGACGCCGGCCGCCGACCAGCCGTCCTTCCACCGGGAACGAGGTTGCCGCACGATCGGCTCGGTGATCGACGCGCGGGGCCGGCTGGATCAGGCCGAGCAGCGGCAGCGGCGCTGGAGGAGCCAGCGCCAGCGGCGGTCGCGCAGCCAGGCAAGCGCCGGGCTCAGCAGCGCGCGCCTCGCGACCCGCTCAGGATGCAGCAGGCGCGACTCGATCGCCACCCGACCGCCCATGCTGTTGCCGATCAGGTGGGCGCTCGTCGATCCCAGCGCGTCGAGCAGCGCGAGCGACGCAGTCGGCGAAGTAGGGCGCGTCGTAGGCGGCCACGAGCGGCTTGTCGGAGTCGCCGAACCCCGGCAGGTCGAGCGCGATCACCCGGTGGCGGTCGGCGAGCGCGGCGACGGTGGGCAGGAAGGAGGCCTTCGTCCCGCCGAGCCCGTGGATGCAGACCACCGGATCTCCCTCGCCGCGGAGAGGGTCGAGATCCTGCCGCGCCGGGTCGTCGGACGAGTCGAAGCGAAGCCGACGATCGTCGGCGAGATCGCTGGTGGCGGCGAGAAAGCCGACCCCGAGGTGGAGATTCTGGCGCACGCTGAGTTGTCGAGCGCGGAATGCGTCCATCCCGCCGCGCACGTCGCGGGCGATCCGCTCCCAGGTGGCCCGGTCGGCGCTCAGCAGGGCGTCGGGCGGCTCGTCGGCAGCCCGGCGGAGGGCGATCGCATCGGACTCGATCACAGCGTCCCAGGTGCCTTCGCCGTCGACGACCAGGCGGATCCGCGCCGTGCCGCTGGGAACGTCGATCACGTCGGAATCGAAGCGCTCGAGAAGAGCGGTGAGCGCGCGGGGCGGGGCGCCTCTGCTTGGGGGCCGCTCCTCGGCCTCGATGGTGGCCACGCCCAAGTATGGCGCCCCATGCGGCAGCGCTTTGTAGCGGATGCATCGTACCCTTGCCCGGATTGTCGACCCCGGGGGCGAGGGGAGGCTGGGAGAGCGAGCGCCAGCGCCGCCTCCCGCCGCCATCTGCAGGTTTGGCGAGCACCGGACGATGCGAACGCCGTCCTGCTAGAAGTCGAGCCTCCAACGAGCGATGAGAGGCGGTTGCGATGGCTGAGGGCGTGTATCGAGTAACCGAGGTAATCGGCGTAAGCAGCGAGTCTTGGGAGGCCGCCGCACGCAATGCTGTGGAGACTGCGGCTAAGACGGTGCGCGACCTGCGCATCGCCGAGGTCGTGCGCGAGGACGTCTCAATCGAGAACGGCACCATCAAGAACTACCGAGTCCGGTTGGGCATCTCGTTCAAATACGAGTCCGACGAGTAGAGCCATTCTTAGCCTTTTCGGGGCGCCCCCGGCCGCGGCACCCAGGGTTAGTGTCTCGCAGGCGTGTCGTCGAGAAAGCAGGCTGAGTCAACTTTGGGCTGCCTGCACTAGACCCGGGCTCGGAGCGACAACCCGCTCGACTATCCGGCGGTGGTAGCGAGAGACGAATCGGGCCCCCGCTATATCCGCGGGTGGTATGCAAGAGACAAATCTGGCCGCGTAGTGCTCCGAAAGGCCCTCGGGTCTAGACCGACGGCGAAAACGCTCGACTATCCGCGGGTGGTAGCGAGAGACGAATCGGGCCCCCCGATCCGCACCCGAGATCATTTTGACCAGGCTTCCGGTCAGTTAGATCGACCGTGAAGCGATGACATAAGGTCACAGGTTCGAGTCTGTCGGGCGCGTTTCGCGCGCGAACCTCACCGCCCGATCGAGATAGCTCACTACTCCGGCCCTGCTACGACGCCGTCGGCGTGAAGCCGGCCGATCTCGTCCTCGCTCAGCGACAGGACCTCACTCAAAACCTCGATCAGTGTGCTCGCCGAGCAACGGCGCCCTGGTCGGACGCAGGCGCCCGTTGCTGCCGAAATATAGCGGGGAGCGGGCATCAGGTAGGTGCCGATTCCAGGCTGCTCAACTTCCTCGAACATCGGATTTTGGGGCGAGCAGCGGGGGTCCGAGTCCACCAGCTCCATGAAGGTTTGGTAGGGACCCCAACAGACGCCGTTGGCGTCGAAGACCTCCTGGATCTCATCCAGAGTGCGGCTGATCGTCCATGGTTTGAGGAGCGCGCCGAGCACCTCGCGGGCGGCGAAGCGGTCGCCCTCCTTGTCGAGGTCGACTCCCATCGTCGACTCGATCAGCTCGAAGGCCTCGCGCATGCCGGTCGCCTCGACCAAGCCGCGCCATTGCTGGAGGGTCAGGGCGACAATCATGATCCGCCGCCCGTCCTTGGTCAGGAAATCGCGACCGAAGGCGCCGTAGAGATAGTTGCCCTCCTTGACGCGCTCGCGGCGGCAGACCTGGGCCTCGGCGATCTTGCCGAGGTTGCCGACCATTGCAAAGGCGACATCCGAGAGCGCGACCGTGACCAGCTGCCCCTCCCCGGTGAGTCGTCTGTGACGCTCAGCGGCGAGGAGACCCGCGGCGGCGAGGGTGCCGGTGATCGCATCCCAGGCCGGAAGCAGGTGGTTGAAAGGGATCGCGAGATTGCGCGGCCCGGTTGCCCATGGAAAGCCGGTCGCCGGGTTCACGGTGTAGTCGACGGCCGAAGAGCCGTCGTAGTTGCCGGTGACTGAGACCATGATCAGGTCCTCGCGGACCTTGCGCAGGTTGTTGGGGTCGAGCCAGCCTCGGGCCGGGAAGTTGGTCAGCAGGATGCCGCCGTCAGGGCCTGAGCTGGCGACGAACTGGGTGAGCAACTCCCTGCCGCTATCGGAGTGCAGGTCAACCTGGATCGAGCGCTTGCCCTTATTGAGCCCCGCCCAGAACATGCTGGTGCCGTCGTCGGTCACCGGCCAGCGGTTGCGGTCGAGGCCGCCGCCCATCTGGTCGAAGCGGATCACGTCGGCACCAAGCTGCGCCAAGGTCATCCCCCCGAGCGGGGCTGCGACGTAGGCGGAGCCCTCGAGTACCCGCAGACCGTCGAGGATGCCCGCCAACCTGAGCCCTAGGCGAGCACCCCGAGGAACTCCCGAGCGAGCGCCTGCTCGGGCTTCTCGGCCTGGCCGCGGTCGGCGTGGACGATTGCACGAAGGTCGACCAGCGTCGCATCGACGTGGTCTAGCGCGATCTTTGCCACGATCGTCACTTCTGTACTCAAGATATCGCCTTCGAATACCGGTGCGGAGTGCTCACAGCTGCGCCAAGCCACGATCGTCGCCAGGTTCGGCAACGCTGTGGCGGCGTGCGCCGCCGCGATTGAGATCGTCTGGCCGCCGTAGACGAGGCGCCGGCCACGCGTCCCGGCGCCGGCGTCGCGGTGGGTCATCGCCAGGTTCAGCGTCATCCGCGCCAGCTCGGGTGCTGCGGTCACGGTCTCGCGGCCCTCGATCTCGAACACGGTGCCTGGCTCCTGCACGCCGATCGGCGCGACCCGTGAGCGCAGCAACCCGTAGTTCCAGTTGCCGGGCACCGCTGCTTGCACCCGCTCGATGTCGAGCTCGCTCGGGATCGCCTCGAAGCTGTCGTCGTGCCCGGTCTCGGAGGATGGATCCCGCAGCGGGATCATCGGGCAGCGGAAGAAGTCCAACACCTTTTCGTCGCGCTGGTTGACCAGTCCTGATCTGAAGCACCGCGAGTCCGGTCGCCCCGGCGCCGGGGCGGCGCCGGTTCTGCTTCAGCGCGACGATCTCTGTGCGCGTCTTCAGAGTGTCGCCCCGGAACACCGGTCGCAGCAGGACCATGCCGCGGTAAAAGAGGTTGCCGACGACCCGTTGGGTCGGCTCGGTGGACTGCCCGATTGCCACATCGCAGACCAGGTCGGGGTGGATCAGTGCGTCCTGAATCCCGGTCACCTCGGCGTTGAGCTCAGCGTCGAGCGGCAGCAACAGGCGGTCGCCGGCGATCGCCTGGTGGAGGGCGGCGTGGCCCGAGGTGATCGTCATCGCCGGCGCCTCGTAGATGGCGCCGCGCTCGAGCTCCTCAAAGTAGGGCCCGCTGGCCCACACTCTCGGCCCGCTTGCCATCGGCAGAGCCTAGAGCGTCCGGTCGCCTATCCTCGCATCGATGAGGCCCCGTCGCTCCTGTCTCTGCAGCCCGGCCCGGCCGGCAAGCAAGCTTGAGAAGGCCGCCACGCTCGGCGTCGATGAGATCGTGGTCGACCTCGAGGACTCGGTGCCTCCGGGGTTGAAGGCGGAGGCCCGCACAGCGGTCGGCGAAGCGCTGGTGGACCAGGAGTGGGCTGCGGCCACGGTCAGCGTTCGGGTCAACGGCGTGGCGACGCCCTGGTTTGAGGACGACATGCGCGCGATTACCGGGTGTGTGCGCCTCGACAGCGTGATCGTGCCGAAGGTTGAGAGCGTGGCGGATCTGGAAGCGTGCGAGCGGCTGCTCGAGGCAGCTGAGACAGACGTGTCACGCAGGGCGCCCATCGGGTTGCAGGCGCTGATCGAGTCGGCGGCAGGGCTGCAAGCGGCAGGTGAGATCGCCGCCGGATCGCCGCGGCTCGAAAGCCTGATTCTGGGCCCCGCGGACATGAGCGTCTCCCTCGGCTTCCCCTCGCTCACGGAAGGGCCGCGCTGGGACTTCGTTCGCGGAGGGGTCTTGGTCGCCGCGCGCGCTGCAGGGCTGCAAGCGATCGACGGCCCCTTCCTGCAGATCTCGGACCTAGAGGGCCTGGTTGCTTCCGCCGAGCGCGCGCGCGAATTCGGCTTCGACGGCAAGTGGGCTCTACATCCAGCGCAGGTCGAGCCGATCAACGAAGCCTTTTCCGCCAGGTCCGATGAGGTCTCGCGAGCCGAGGCGATCCTCGACGCGCTCAACTCCGCGACCGACGGCGGAGCGGTGATGCTGGACGGAGAGATGATCGATGAGGCGAGCCGCAAGCGCGCAATGCAGATCCTGGCCCGGGCGAAGCCCTGAGCGGGACACCCGGATTCGCGGCGGTGGCCGTGTCCATTGGCAGATCTCGCCGGTCAGGACCGGGAACGGATCGCCGCCTGCGCTGCCGCGACCCTGGCGATCGGCACTCGGTAGGGAGAGCAGCTGATGTAGTCGAGCCCGACGTCCTCGAAGAACTCGATGCTGTCGGGGTCGCCAGCGTGCTCGCCGCAGACCCCGAGCCCGATCCCGGGAGCGACGTCGCGGGCCCGCGCGATCGCGATGCGGATTAGCTCTCCGACGCCCTCCACGTCCAGTGCCTCGAACGGGCTGCGATCGATGAGGCGCCGCTGCAGATACTCCGGCAGGAAGCCGCGCTCGACGTCATCGCGGGAGAGGCCTGCGGTCGTCTGAGTAAGGTCGTTGGTTTCCGAAGCTGAAGAAGTCGGCATGAGCCGTGAGGCGAGCGGCGATCAAGCAGGCTCGCGGCAACTCGATCATCGTGCCGATCCGGTAGTCGAGCGAGCGCCCCGCGTCGCGCAGCGTCGACTCGGCCGACACTCGCACGCTGACCGAGCTGCTGGAGCTCTTGGCACAGGCACGCGACAACGAGGCGGTCCGGGTCCTCGTCATCAGCTCGACCGACCACATGCTGCTCTCCTCGCGCACGATCGGCGCCGACGCTTCGGCTGGGCATCGTGGACCGCGTCGCCCGGCGGCGGCGACCGAGGAGGCTGCTCTTGAACTTGCTGCGGCGGTGGCGGCGCACCCCCCCGAGGTGGTCGCCCGCCTGAAGCGCATGCTTCACGAGTGGGACGGCATCGAGAAGCGCTCGCGTGCGGAGGGCGAGGGCCAGGTGGAGTGGCAGCGCTCCGGCCCCGGCCTGCCATATGGAGATTAGGCGGTTCGGCTAGAGGCCTGGTGAAATCGGCCTTCGGTCTGTAGGGTCGGCCGCGGTGCTCGTCCATGAGCCAGCTCCCGCCGGTCGATGGCAGCGTCTCGTCATGGCCCTCGCGGTGCTCGCCTGCGGCCTCGTCGGCCTGCTGGCGCCAGCCGTCGCTTCGGCTGTGGAATACGAAGTGAACAGCACCGCCGATGAAGCGGACGAAGATCCCGGCACGGGGGGCTGCGAAACCGCCGGCAACGCCTGCACCCTGCGGGCGGCCATCGAAGAGTCGAACGACTCCGCCGAACCGGACGAAGTCACGTTCGCCCCCGCGTTCGACGGAAAAACTGGCGACACGATCGCGTTGACGCTGGGCGAGATCCCGATCAAAGAACCGGTCGTTGTCGAAGGGAACCAATCCGGACAGCAGTGCCAAACGTCGGCTGCGGTGGCAGGGCCCTGCGTGGAAGTGAGCGGCGCCGGGCTCAAGGTCGAAAGCGGCGAACCCGCCGAAAGCGGCGAAGTGGTCGTAATCCGAGGACTGGCGATCACCGGCGCCGGAACCGCCATCAACGTCATCAACAAGTCCACCAATTTCATAGCCGAGAACGACTGGCTCGGCGTGAAACTCGGCGGAGCCGCAGGCGCCAACACGAGGGGGATCTTCCTCGACCCCGAATCCGACCAAGCGACGATCGGCGGTGTCGACCCAACAAAACGAAATCTCATCGCCAACAGCACCAATGAGGGTCTGGACATTCAGGGAGCCAGCAACGCGACCGTCCTCGGAAACTACTTCGGCGTCGCCCCGGATGGCACAACGCAGGCTCAGAACAGCAAGAACATCGAGGTGACCGACTCGGGTGCCTTCAAAGCGGTCGGGAACGAATTGGGCGGAGTCGTCAGCGGTGAAGACCTGACGTCCCTCGCCTGCGACGGCGCGTGCAACGTGATCTCCGGGTCGAATTCGTATGGGATCGACCTGAAAGGCGATGGTGGCGAAGAGGCGCCGGCAAGCGGCCCGACAGTCATCCAGGGCAACTACATCGGCCTCGACGGGCCCGGCGGCGCGGCCCTGGGCAACGCACTCGATGGTGTCCGGGTCGGCAAAGCGAAAGAAGTGACCATAGGCGGTCCCTCGCCGGGCGAAGCCAACCACATCAACGGGGGCGAACGGGGTGTCCTCAGCGGCCCCGGTGCCGACAACCTCACGATCGAAGGCAACCTGATCGGCGTCACGGTCACCGGAACCTCCGTCCTTCAACCGCCGAGCGTTGAAGCGCTGTCGGTCAGCTCGGAAGGCGTGTCGAGCCTTGCAGCAGCGACGGAGATCCGCGGCAATCAGATCTCGATGCTCGGCGGCATCGGCATTGTCCAGCATTCCGCAGGGGGCACGATCGCCGAAAACGAAGTGTTCGGAGGCCAAATCGGCATCCGCACCTACGGCTTGGTAGGAGCCGAAGGGAACACGATCGAAGGCAACGTCATCGAAAACGCAGAAGATTTCAGCGTTCTGATCGAAAACGACAGCAACACCGTCGTCGGCAATCGGATTGGCAAAAACGGCTTGGCCGGGATCCACATCGGCCCGAGCATCCTTCTCGGACCCGCGAGCGGCAATCTGATCGGCGGCGGAACGCCGGCCGCCGAAAACACAATCGCGGGCAACGGCGGGGACGCGATCGAGATCGTCGGCGAAGAATCCGCGCAGAACGAAGTCGCGCACAACGATGGGAAAGAAAACGGTGGCCTCTTCATAGATCTGGCGGCGAACGGCCCGGGCAATCCGCCGCTCGGTCCGAACCTCGGGATCCAGGTGCCGACGATCTCCTCGGCGACGGTCTCCGGGGCGAGCGGCGACGCCGAGGCCGGGGCGACGGTTCGCGTCTTCCGCAAGGCGACCTCATCCGGGGGGGAGATCGAAAGCTTCCTCGGACAGCCGACAGCCGATGGCGGCGGCAAATGGTCGCTCTCCTACGGATCGGCAGTACCCGGTGGAACGCCGATCGCGGCAACCCAGACGACCTCGGCAAAAGGTACGTCCGAGCTCGCTCTCGCGACGACCGCGACTCCCCCCGGTGAAGGAGGCGACGGTGGTGGCGGCGCCACGAAAGTCGACAAAACCCCGCCTCAGACCAAGATCACGAAGGGGCCGAAGAAGAAATCCCACAAGCGGACGGCGAAGTTCAAGTTCACCTCCAGCGAGCAGGGCTCGACCTTCCGGTGCAAGCTGGATCGTAAGCCCGTCAAGCCCTGCCGCTCGCCGAAGAAATACAAGAAGTTGAAGCCCGGCAAGCACGTCTTCAAGGTTTTCGCCGTCGACAGGGCGGGCAACGAAGACCCGACGCCGGCCAAGCGGAAGTTCCGAGTCCTCGGTGCGGCAGCGTCCTCCTCGGCGGTGGCGGCCGACTCCTAGCGCCGGGCCGGGTCCCGACCCCTGCGATCAGGCAGTAGTGGGACCCATGAGCCATCACACGCTCGACGGTGGGATGTTCTGGTTCAGGCGGAAGAGGTTGGTCGGGTCGTGGCGGTCCTTCAAGGCTCGTAGCCGCTGGAACTTCTCGACTCCATAGGCCGCCTGCACCCGCTCCTTGCCCTCGGCCGAGAGGTAGTTGATGTAGGCGCCGCCGGTCAGTGAGGGCTCGATCTCAGCGTAGAACCGCTGTGCCCAGTCGATGTGTGGCTGGAGCCCCTCGCTCCCGTGAGTCTTGGCCAGGGTCTGGCCCAGTGTTGGGACCGGGCCGACCGCGGCCAGTCTCTGACGCCGCGCCGGCCCCGGCGGGAGCTGCTGGGAAGGCTCCGGGCGCACCGCGCGTCCTTGGCCTTTAGACGCACTCGGTCGTCAAACCGGCGATCGTGAACTCGATCCGGATGTTTCCCAATGTCTACGTTTACCAAGCGTGCGGCGCTGCCTACGCGCACCGACGCCATCCTGAGTGAGGTCGGCCTGCAGAGCAGGACCTACCTGATCCCGCGGGGCGTGACTCTCCAGGTCGAGCGCACCGACGACGTCCCCATCCACCTGGTTCCGGCGTCGACCTTCGATCGGCAAGTCCTCCCAGGGATTCCGCATTCCGCTGGCATCCTAGGAGGGGCAATGGGAGCTGGCTATACGACTCGCGTGATCCGCTCGACTATTCGCGGGTGGTAGCGAGAGACGAATCGGGCCCGGTATCGGTCGTCGCTACCACCGCCAGAATCGCTGCAAATGAGACCTTCGCGATCTGGATGTGCGCCTGTGCATGCACGCCTGCACGCCCGCTTCTCGCGGGAAGCGACTCCTCGCCTCAAGGAGCGAGCACGTTCAGCACCAACCCCGGGAGCTGATAGCCGCCGTTGGTGGCGAACGCTGCATAGCGCTCCTCGATCCTCGCACGCACCGCCTGGCGCTCCTTGTCATCGAGTTCCGCGATCGCGAGCGCAATCGGGCCCTGGAGCTCGCTCACGTAGGACCAAAGCTGATCGGCGTCGTCGAAGTGAAAGCCGATCGGCATCTCCTCGACTTCGCTGTGGGCGAATCCTGCCTCCGTCAGCAGAGCGCCGATCCGCTCGGGATCAGCGAGGCTGAAAAGCCCCGGTTCGTCCGGATTCGGCGCCGACAGGTGTCCACGCTCCGCCATCACGCCGCGCGCCACCGTCATCCACGGGTTGCGCTCCGGCTCACCGAAGACGGCGAAGGCGAGGCGGCCGCCGCCTCGGAGCACGCGCCTCGTCTCGCGCAGGGCCTGGGCGGGGTCACCCATCAGCATGTACCCAAACCGGCAGATGACGCCGTCGACGCTTGCGTCCTCCAACCCCAGGTGCTCGGCATCGAGGATCCGGAATTCGGCGTTCGCGATCGCGAGCTCAGCGGCAACGTGCTTGGCCGCCTCCACCATCTGGGGCGCGAAGTCGCTCGAGATCAGCCGACCGTCCTCCCCGAGGCGAGCGGCGGCGAGGAATCCCGTCTCGCCGGCGCCGGCCGCGAGATCGAGAATCGTCTGTCCCGGCTGGGGCGCGACCCGGTCCACGAGCCATTCGGCCACTGGGCGCGTTGTCTGCCATAGAACCTCGCGACCCTGCTCCCAGCGGCTTGCCATCCGCTGCCAAAGCTCATAGCTCCTGCGCTTGTACTGCTCGACCCCGGCTCCGCTTGTCGGGCCCGGCCGGCCGTCCGGCCGCTCGACGATGCTTCTGGCTTCCACGGGACACCTCCTGGGAATGGGATTGCCTACTCGTCGAGAGTAATGAATACTGCGCTAAGGTAGTCAATATGACTCGGGCTGTCAAGGGCAAGCGTCCTTACGACTCCCCCCGCCGGCGCGAGCAGGCGGCCGCCACCCGGCGGGAGATCCTCGAGGCGGCCCACCGCCTTTTCGGGCAGGACGGCTACGGCGTGACCACGATGGCGGCGATCGCCCGTGAGGCGGGTGTCGCGCTCAAGACCGTCTACCTCGCCTTCGAGACCAAGAGCGGTCTTTTGCGAGCGCTCTGGAACCTGCGCCTTCGCGGCGACCGCGACGAGGTCCCGATCGCCCAGCAGCAGTGGTACCGGGAGGTGCTCGCGGAGCCGGACCCCGAGCGCCAGCTACGGCTGAACGCGCGCAACTCTCGCGCGGCCAAGCTCCGCATCGCCGCGGTGCTCGCGGTCATCCACTCGGCCGCACCCCTGGATCCCGACATCGCGGCGCTCTGGGATCGGATCGAGACCGACTACCACGCCAACCAGCGCGTGATCGTCGCGAACCTGGACGACAAGAAAGCCCTGAAGCCGGAGCTTGACGTCGACCGCGCCACCGACATGCTTTGGACGATCAACCACCCCAACCTCTGGCAGCTGCTCGTGGGCGAGCGCGGCTGGACGCCGGAGCAGTACGAGCAGTGGACCGGAGATCTCGCCTGCTCACAACTTCTCGACGAACTCTAGGCACTGCTCGTATTCGCGCGTTGCGAAAGCGCGACACGGCTTCGAGACGCTCGGTCCTCAGGCGAAGCAACACTCTGACCATGGGCGTCGGGGCAGGGCCGCTCATGGGTCTGGCTACCATCCCTGCACTCCCTGCAAGAAGGAGCGAAGTGACGCAATGCTGACGCTGCTAACGAAGATACGAGTGAACGGCATGGGGGGCACCGAGGTCTTCGACTTCCTCGCAAATCCGGACGACGAGTCCTATCGGGCTTGGTGGCCGGGGACCCACCTTCAGCTCCACACGGTCGAGCGTGGTGATGACCACGTTGGCGACATGCTGTACATGGACGAGTACGTGGGGAAGCGCCGACTCCGAGGGAGCGCAGTTGTCACGGAGGCGGTCCGCGGCAAGAAGCTCGTCTGGCAGTTCAAAAAAGGAATCAAGCTGCCTGCGCGCCTCCAGCTCGAGTTCTCCGACTATGAGGGAGGGGTGGCGATCACGCACACCGTTCGCGCTGGCTTCCGAGGCGCCGGGCGAGTCCTGGACCCAGCGCTGAGAGTGCTCCTGTCCAGGACGTTCGCCAACGACCTGGATGAGCACGTCCGGACGGAGTTCCCGCTACTGCGCGACCTACTTCGCCAATGAGGACCGGCCGCCGGCGCGGCAACATCGGCACAATCAGAGCCGCCTCGCTGAAAGGCAGCTCCTCTTGATCTCAGTTGACCTGTCCGGGGCCAACCCGGACATCGACACACTGACCAAACTCTTCGACGAGAATGTTGTCTGGCATTTGCCGGGGCAAAGCGATGGCCAAGGACTACGAGGGCCGCGACGCGACGCTCGCCTACTTCGGCCAGATTGGGCAGAGTCGGGGGGCACCTTCCAGGCTGAGCTGCAGCAATAGTTCGCAGGTGATGACGGCCTCGTGATCGGCCCCCAGCGCAGCACCGCGGAGCGAGACGGCAAGCGCCTGGATGTCGGCAATTGCATCGTCTTCGAGCTCAAGGCCGGCAAGGTCGTCGACGGTCGGGGGCACTTCAACGACCTCTACGCCTGGGATGAGTTCTGGTCGTAAGCCCTGACGAGATCAGGGTTCGCTCACCACCCGCTGTTTGACCAATGCGGGTAGATCAGACGCCTGCTTACGCGTGAATGCGACAGCCCCAGTCAATCGGCGAGACGACCTCGCTCGACGATCCGCGGGTGGTAGCGAGAGACGAATCGGGCCCCCGCTATTTCAAGAAAGCCCGCTCCGGCGGGCTTTCTCGCGCGCCGACTACCTGAACGCGCACAACGTCCCCACGGCCCATGGCGGCGAGCGGTGGTACGCCTCACCGTTCCGCGCGATACTCAACCGATGATTCTGGCTCTGCTCGTCGCGGTGCTGATCGTCGGGGCGCTGCTCGCGGCGTTCGTCGCGATGGCGGCGCTGTTCCTGCTCGCCTCGGTGATCGTGATCGGCGGGGCGATTCTCGCGACGGCGGCGCTCATCGTGGGCGCCGTTCGGTTTGTGGGGGGCTAAGCGGCGGAAGGGGAAGGCGGGACACCGCGAAGGCCGTTCGCCCGCCGATCGGCCGGCCTGAGATGCGCTTCGGGTGCCCTACTTCTTGGCGGGCTCGAAGTAGGGGTTGGTGCCGACGGCGTGGTCGGTGACGTCGACCACGCGGGCGATCTCCGCAACCGCCTCGGTGATCGCGACCTCGATCCCCTGGCCGAGGGTGACGGTGGCCATCCCGCAGCCCTGGCAGCCGCCGCCCAGGCGCAGGTAGGCGGTGTCCTCCTCGACCGCGACCAGCTCCGCATGCCCGCCGTGCGCGGCGATGGCCGGGTTGACCTGCCCGTCGATCACTTGGATGACCCGCTGGGCGACGTCGCCGCTGAGGTCGGCGGGCGGAGGAGTGTCGATCGGCGGGCTCGCGGGTGGCGCCATCGGCGGGCTCATCATCGGCAGCTCCGCCGGAGCCGGCGGCTTGTTCGGGTTGACGAGGGCGAGGCCGCTCTGCGCGAGACCTTCCGACCAGTCGATGGTGGCGCCTCGCAGCTTCTCGACGCTCGACTCCGGCACTACGATCGCCAGGTCGCCGTGGCGCTGCACCACGTCGTCCTGGCGCGCAACATGCAATACGTTGAGGGAGATCTTGTAGACGTACTCGCCGTCTGAGACGCCGCTCACCTCCACCCACAGCGCCTGGCTCTCGGGGTCCGCGGACTGCGCGCGGAACCCCCTGACCTTCTCGACCGCCTGCTCGGTGATCGCGAGCGTCGGCTCGGCTGTGTCTTCGGCGGTCATCTCATATCCCGTATGGCTGGTAGCCGCTCGCCGGTGGCGCCAGCCGTCGCTACCTACGATACGCATATGGCCCGAGTCCTCCTCCTGCTGCCCACCGCCACCTACCGCGCGAGCGATTTCCTCGCCGCGTCGCGGGCGCTGGACGCCGAGGTGGTGGTCGCCTCGGAGCGCCGCCAGGCGATGTCGGGGACGATCGGAGACCGGGCGCTGGTCGTGGACATGAGGCGACCCGAGGCCGCCGCCGAGGCTATCGTCACCCGGGCCCAGGATAAGCCGCTCGACGCGGTGGTCGGCGCCGACGAGCAGGGGGTGCTCGTGGCCGCGCTGGCCGCCGCGCGCCTGGGGCTCGCGCACAACCCGCCCGAGGCGGTCGCGGCGACCAGGGACAAGAGCGCGATGCGTGGAGCCTTCGCGGCCGCCGGCCTGCGCCAGCCCGACTACCGGGTCGCCGGGCCCGACGCGGACGTGGCGCAGCTCGCCGGAGAGGTCGGCCTTCCCTGCGTGGTCAAGGCGGTTTCGCTGTCGGCGAGCCGCGGCGTAATCCGCGCCGACGATCCGAGGGCGGCCAGCGCGGCGGCCGAGCGGGTCAGGGCGATCCTCGCCGAGGCCGGCGAGGACCCGCACGCGCCGCTGCTGGTCGAGCGCTACGTCCCAGGCGTAGAGGTGGCCGTCGAGGGCCTCTTGCGCGGCGGCGCCCTCGAGATCCTGGCGGTGTTCGACAAGCCCGATCCCCTTGAGGGCCCTTACTTCGAGGAGACGATCTACGTGACCCCGTCGCGCCTGCCCGCGGAGACCCTCGAGGCCGTCACCCTTCTCACGGCCGAGGCGGCCGCCGCGCTCGGCCTGGTCGAGGGGCCGGTACACGCCGAGTTGCGGATCGACGGGAATGGCGTGTGGATGCTCGAGCTCGGCGCCCGCTCGATCGGCGGGCTGTGCTCGCGCTCGCTGCGCTTCGGGATGGGCGTGAGCCTCGAGGAGCTCATCCTGCGCCACGCCCTCGGGCTGCCGCTCGACGACCTGGGCCGCGAGACCGCCGCCTCCGGGGTGATGATGCTCCCGATCCCGAAGGCGGGCGTGCTGAAGGAGGTGCGCGGGCAGGCCGAGGCACGGGCGGTGCCCGGCGTGACCGGGCTCGAGATCTCGATCGCGCGCGGCAAGGCGGTGCGGGCGCTGCCCGAGGCCGACCGCTATCTCGGCTTCCTCTTCGCCCGGGGCGAGACGCCCGAGCAGGTCGAGCGGACGCTGCGCAGCGCCCACGGCCTGCTCGAGATCGTGATCGGCGAGCCGTCGGAGTGAAGCGAAGCGAAGGCTATCCTGGCGCTGTGCGGGTTCTGCTGATCTCTACCTACGAGCTTGGTCATCAGCCGTTGCACCTGGCCTCGCCGGCGGCCGCCCTGGAGGCCGCCGGGCATCGGGTTCGCTGCATCGATCTCTCCGTCGAGCAGCTTGATCGAGACAAGATCGACTGGGCCGAGGCCGTCGGCGTCTCGGTTCCGATGCACACCGCGATGCGACTGGCGATTGGCGCCGGCGAGCAAATTCGAGCGCTCCGGCCGCGCTTGCCGATCTGTTTCTACGGTCTCTACGCCGCGGTCAGTGAGGACCCGACGATCGGTGGACTGGTCAACCGGCTGATCGCCGGCGAGTACGAGTCGGAGCTGGTGGAGTGGGTTGAGGCGCTCGGCGACTCGCCGGCGCTGGGACCGGCAACCAGCTCGATTGACCTGGGGCGCCACGAGTTTCACAATCCGAGCCGAGGGCAGCTGCCGCCCCTCAAGCGCTATGCGCGGTTGGAGCGCGATGGCGAGGAGCAGCTCGCGGGGTACGTCGAGGCCAGCCACGGCTGCGTGCACAAGTGCCGGCACTGCCCGGTGCCCGTCGCCTACGACGGCCGGATCCGGATCGTCGGGAGCTCCGTGGTGATGGCGGATATCGCCCAGTTGGTGGCGGCGGGGGCGCAGCACATTACTTTCGGCGACCCGGACTTCCTAAACGGCGTCAAGCATTCCCTGCAAGTGGCGCGCGAGCTTCACCGCCACTTTCCCGAGGTCAGCTTCGACTGCACGACCAAGGTCGAGCACATCCTCGAGCATCGTCAGGTCTGGCCCGAGCTCAGCGAATATGGGTGCCTCTTCGTGATCTCGGCGTTCGAGTCGCTCAACGCCGAGATCCTCACCTATCTCGACAAGGGTCACAGCGCCGAGGAGGCCGCCCAGGCGGTGGCCTTGCTGCGCGAGCATGGGATCGAGATCCGCCCGTCGTGGTTGCCCTTCACGCCCTGGGCGACACCGCAGGACATCCTCGAGATCCTCGATTTCGTGATCGCCAACGAGATGGTGGGGAATGTGGATCCGATCCAGTACACGATCCGTCTGCTCGTGCCCAAGGGCTCGCTGCTGCTCGATCGCCCCGAGATCACACCGCACCTGCAGGACTACCATCGCGACCGCCTCACGTATGACTGGCAAGCCGGGGATCCGCAGCTGGATCGCCTCCATGCCGAGCTCGCCGAAATCGTCGAGGCCGATGTCGCGGCGGAGGTCGACAGCGTGTCGACGTTTCGGACCCTGTATCGGGCGGTGGCCGATGCCGCGGGACATTCAGCCGACCCCGCCGGCCTTGGCGACGTCGAGCCCCGCCCGCGGCTCACCGAGGCCTGGTTCTGCTGCGCCGAGCCCACCGACATCCAGCTTGCCTCGGTGGCCGGCAGCGAGCCGGTCGCTTAGCGGGCTCGACCGAGCCCTGAAGCCGCCTTGCGCTTCGCAGCTACAGCGTGATCACTTGGTCCGGCGGGTTTCCCGACAGCGCCCGGTAGAGGTCCGGAAAGCAGCCGACCCGCACTCCCGCCACCGTGCCGCTGGGACGGCAGTCGCCCGGCTCACCCTCCGCGAGCGAGCGCTCGATCGCGCAGCGGTCGCAGAGCATCAGCATGATCCCCTGCTCATCGGCAACCGCGGCGAGGCGCTCGCCGAGCGGATCGCCCGCGCGCAGCACGTAGGTGTTGTCGTCGAAGAAGAACATCCCGACGACATCCACCCCGTGATCTCCCTGCTCGAGCTGGGGCAGAATCATCTTGCCGAGCTTGTAGCTCGCCGTGTGCCCGGAGGTGGAGAAGATGTAGGCGACCTTCATGCCCCGCAGCCTAGCTTCCACGCCGCGTCTCGCCGCGGCCCGGTGAACCTCAGAGGCCGAGGGCGGCGACCCCCGGCTCGTTGTAACCGAGGTGGTGTGCGACCTCGTGGCGCAGGGGTGCGCTCGAAAGCGCTCGTCGTCGCCTACGCGGTTCATGAGACCGACCGTCGCGAGGTGATCGGGATCGACATCGGTGAGGTCGAGTCCGAGGCCTTCTGGGTCGAGCGCTCCGCAGGGGCTTTGGGCGGGACCGTACGACTGCTCAATGTCAACTCGAAGCCTATGGAGGCGTCGGTCCAGATGCCGGGGGCGGATCTCTCAAGCTGCGGCTCTGGCTGCTGGCGCTTTGTCGGACTGCCTCCCGTGCCCGGCTCCGGGCTCGGATCGAGAGGGACGGTGGGAACGAGGTCACTGTCCCGGCGCTCTGGCGACCGCGTCGCACGGCTGAGACCAGCCATGAGCAGGCTACTGCCGCAGATGCGGGGCGGGGTACCAAATCGGGTACCAAATTGAGGCAAACTGCACCCAACTCAGAGCAACTCAAACCCGCTCCACAGGCACGAAACAAGCCAGAACAACCAGCCCGGGCAAGCTCATAACCCGAAGGTCGCGGGTTCGAATCCCGCCCCCGCTATCGAGAAAGCCCCCGCAAGCGGGGGCTTTTCTTTGTTCAGGGCGGGGATGTGGCCCCCGCCCTGGTACCAGGGTGGTACCAAGATCGAACGCGAAACCGCCCTCCATCTTTGGCGTCCCGAACGGCGATGAGCTGCGCCCGCTTCAAAACTGATTGGCGCCGTTCGGGACTGTTCGTGCTGAACTTTGGTGTGCAGCTCGACCCTCCGGGTCGAAGTTGAGCAGGTGATGCAAAACATTCAGGAGACGGACTAGCCGCATCCGAGGGATCGCCTTAAGAATCGGAGACCGACTGATTGTCCATCTAGGTCGCGATCTTTCAGAGGCGCCTTTTCCCTTTCCCCCGGCGAGCGACGGCAGCCGGGGGAGCTGTGCACCCGAGGCTATCTCCTCGGGCCAGCCTGAAAGCGTCCCCGCTGGCGCATCTGCCTTTGCGGCAAGTCAACTCGCCAAGAACTCAGTCGGCTCCAAGCAACTGAAGAAGAAGTCGGTCACGACGGCGAAAATCAAGAAGCAGGCGGTCACCGCTGCCAAAGTCAAGAAAGGCACTCTGACCGGGACGCAGATCAACGCCTCGACGCTCGGCACCGTTCCCAGGGCTCAGACCTCCGAAACGGCTCGGACAGCTCAGACGGCAAGCACGATTGCCGCTCCGGAAGCCTGGCATGAAGTCGGAGCACCTGGCGAGCCTCCCCTAGAAGCTGGTTGGCAAAACCCAGGCGAAAACAGCAACGCACCCACATTGGCGTTCTTCAAAGATCACGAAGCAATCGTTCATCTAAGGGGGGTCGCCTACAACAACAGCGGCTACGGACCGATCTTCACGCTTCCACCGGGTTTCCGACCGAACGCGCAACGCTTCGACGTGGTCGTTGGTTGCGGACCCTGTGGCGAACAAAAGGTGGGGCGTGTGTCCATTGTGGGGGGCGGCGCGATCATCGGTGCTGGAGATGAAGTCGTGCTCAACGGAATCACCTTCCGCGCCGAATCCTGAGGGATCGGCACACCGGACGCAAGAGGGGGTATAAGCATCAGCCATGAGCTCCCGCAGAAGTTCCATGCGGTTGAGTCAGGGTCAAGGATGACCGTACGAGTAAGCGGAAACTCAGTCGGCGTAGATGAGTGTGGTCTTGAAGTCGCGGTAACCCATCCATTCCTGGAGCGTTCGCATTGGCACCCGGCCGCGGCACAGCGAGTGCCGAAGGTGTGGCGTAGGTCGTGGAAGCGGACATCGCGGACCTTGGCTGCCTTTACCGCCCGCTTGAAACGCCGGCGGGAGGGCTCGTTTGACTGGAAGGTCGAGAAGCAACGAGAGGACGCCTAGTACTCCGGTTGGTCCTCCGGAGTCGCCGCTCGCTCGTAACAATCCGCCCCGTCATCTGCGGTAGGCTAAGTCAGACGGTATCTCTTGATCCGCAAGGCCTTCCTATTCTTGGTCGGACTCGCTCTCGGTGCGGCAGCGCTCCCAGCGGCGGGGATGGCGGACGCGGACGCACCGGTGGTGATCGGTCAGCTCGGCTCACCGGAATACGACTGCACGGGCCCCAATTCATACTTCCAGACTGGAACGGCCAGCGGAAAATCCTACACCGTGCCTGCCGACGGGATGCTGACCTCCTGGAGCTTTCAGAACGGCGCTGAGGCGGTGCCGGGCCTGAAACTCAAGGTCGGCCGCGCGGCCGGCGGGGGAACCTACGTGGTGACCGCCGAGAGCCCGGCTGGCGGCCAGACCCTCAACTCCGTCAACGTCTATCAGGCCGGAATTCCCGTTCTGAAAGGCGACTTGATCGGAATCTCGCAGAACGGTGGCAACTGCGCCGTAGAAACGGGCTCTGCGTCGGATACCGCCGTCGTCAACCCAGCCGACCTACCGCCCAGCGACCTGCCCGTGAGCTTCGAAGCGTTCAGCGATTTCTACTTCCCGGTCCAGGCCACAATCGTGCCGAGTCCGCCGAAGGTCGCGCATTACACCGTCGAGCTGAAGGCATGGATCCCAAAGGGAGAGGTGTCGGGGTTCCCGCCCGTTCCAACCCCCTATTTGCTTCCCCACGGCCCTGACTGCTTCGATCCGGGCGGGACCGCTTTTGAATTAGCCACCCTGGTCACCTCCGCGTTTCATGGCGATGGGCACGCCGGCTATGACGTACAGGGGTTCAGCGGAATCCTCGACAGGGGCGGATTCCGGGTGCGTCCCGTGGCCAACTTCGACCTGATCGACGGCAAGATCGCGAACTTCAAGGCGTCGGACTTCCCCCAGAGCGTCGGGACAACGTACAACAACCTCATCTACGACACGCTTGGCTTCGGCACCCACAAGTGCTCGATCTCAAAGACGGCAACCAAGGCCGCCGGTGGCCAGAAGACCTCGGACACGAGCTTCGAGCTGTTCATCTCCAGCAGCAACCCACTGGTCCCAGGGGCACCCGCGATCGACTCGACCCTGGAGGGGTTCTTCACCTCCGGTGAGCGGCTGACGCTGGACTACGAGACGGATCTCTTCCCGAGCCACGGTATCCGGGTCAGGCGCAACGACGACGTGGACACCTTCGTCGTCAACGATGTCTCCTGCCTCACTGACGATGCCGTGCAGGGCCTGCTGGGAGCCGGGTTGATCGCCTACGGGTTGAGCCGCAACGCCAATCTCGGCCGCGAGAGCCTGATCCCGAACGAACAGGCGGTGACCGTCACCCAGTCGGGCCAGGTCTGCGACACCGAGTACCGAATCGTCGACGTCGCGCCGCTGTCACCGGGGTCGGGTGCTGGCGCCTCGGCCTCAGGTGCGATAGAAGTCGCGCCGCTTCGGGGCCCGGGCAAGGGTCACTTCGTGTCGCTCCAGCATGCGGTCAAACGCGGTCTCGTGGGCGCGGTCACCTCCCATGGCCGCACCCAACTTGCCGCCGATGTCGCCAGCCCGGTGAACCTCCGCGTCACGGGTGGGACGTTTGCCCTCGAGACGACCGACGTCAATCGTGGCAAGGCCCGCCACGCAGCCCTTTACGGTCCAGCCAAGGGTCCCTTGAACGTATCGCTCAACAACAAGATCGCGGTCAAGCGGGGGAAGAGAACGCTGGCCCCCCACGACCCGGACACCCGCCCACCTCGAACTACCGCGAAGCTGAAGCGATCTGGCAACACGGTCGTGGTCCGCTTCGCTGCCCGCGACAAGACCGGCGTGCAGAGCACGATCGTGACGATCGGCAAGCGGGCCGCCAAGCTCCACCACGGCGTCCTGAAAATCCCGGCTCGAACGCTGAGCCAGGTCCGGTTCTTCAGCGTCGATATCTACGGCAACCGGGAGAAGTCGCGCAGGGTGAAACGGGGCTAGCGCCCTCCTCCACCGTCCGCGATTCGGGATCGCGCCCCGCCTCATCCCAGGGGTCCGTCGGCCAAAGCGCCTCCTCGTAGGTCCGTGGCGGCCCGTACCACGAAAGACCCTGTGGTACTAGTAGAGCTGTCCGTAAGTACGGATAAGAACTGGGTTGAAGGAGCCGCGCGGCCGGTGGCGAAGTTATGTAGCGCGATGGCACGTCCTGCGCGGTGCCATAGGATTGCGCCGTGCCGTTCACGCTCAGGAACATCAAGGAGGATCTGGAGGACGTCGGGTCCAGGTTCGACGGCGCGCCGGACCTGGAGTTCCGCTCGGCGACCGAGGCGCTCGAGCTCGAGAAATCCGGCCTGAGCTACCAGCGCGTCCCGCCCGGCTATCGCTTTCCGTACGGCCACACGCACAAGAAGCAAGAGGAGGTGTACGTGGTCCTGCGCGGGAGCGGGCGGATGAAGGTCGACGACGAGATCGTCGAGCTCAAGGAATGGGACGCGGTGCGCGTCCCGCCCGGTACGTGGCGAGGCTACGAGGCCGGGCCGGAGGGCCTCGAGATCCTCGTCATCGGCGCGCCCAATCTCGGCGAGGCTCCGCGCGAAGACGTCGATGGCCAGCGCGACTGGTGGGCTGACTAGTAGAGCTGTCCGGAAGTTTTGATCGTTAGGCCGCGAGTCGGAGGTCGGGCTCGCGGTCGGCCTTCGTCGAAGCGCCTGCCCCGCGGCCCTAGTTTCAAAGCGTAACGCTGCGCGGCGCCCAGACCTCCTTGAGGAACGCCGCCAGCTCCGCGTTCAGCCGCTTCGGGCTGAGCCGCCACTCGAGGATCGAGTTCGCCTCGACCAGCCGCCCGTTCGCCAGCTCCTCAGCAAGCATCCCGGAGTCGCTGAACGGGTGCAGCGGATCGCGCGGGTGGCCGACGATCAGCGTCGGTTGGGCGATCTTCCGCCGCTCCTCCCGGTGCGGCGCGGTCTCCCCCAACAGCAGCCCCTCCAGCACGGCGCCTGAAGGGCCGGGGCGCTGGCGGACCCAGTCGAGCCCGATGTCGATCAGGTAGTTGGTGCGGGGGATGGCCGAGGTGAGGCGGGAGATGACCTCGAAGGCCGGCCGCCCCGCTCGCAGGCCGAGCAGGACCGGGGCGAAGGTGGCCGCGACCGCGGCCAGCGCGTTGTCGAGCACCGGCATCTCGATGAACAGGCCGCTTGACCCGCTCAGGGTCGTGCGTCGCCAGCTCCAGGGCGACGTTGGCTCCGAGCGAGGTGCCACCGACAACGGCGGAATCCAGCTCCAGGTCGTCGAGCAGCGCCACCACCTGGCGGGCGAACAGTGGCATCGAGTAGAGGCGCAGGTCCTCGGGGCGGTCGGAGCGCCCGTGGCCGAGCAGGTCGACGCAGATCACCCGGTTGCCGCGCTCAGCCAGCGCCGGCCCCAGCCGCTCGAACATGCGGCGGTTCATCAGCAGGCCGTGGATGAGGACCAGGACGCGCTCGCCCTCGCCGTAGGAGTCGAACTCGATCCGGTGTCCCTCGTAGCGGAACTCGCCCATTTCAGCACGGGCGGCGATCTTCTCCACCCCTCGCCCTACGACACGGCCTCAGCGGCCTGAAACCGGGCTTGCCAGTCCTCGCGGTCGAATCGCGCCGGCTCGGTCTCGGCCAGGAACCGCTTCGAGCACGACGACGAAACGCGACGGCGCCTCGAGCTGGGGCAGGTGACCCACTCCCTCGAAGACCTCGAGCCGGCTGCCCGGAATGTTGCGGTGGGCGTGCTCGCCGTGGTGAGCCGGGATGATCGGATCACGAGCGCCCCAGATGATCAGCACCGGCACGGCCTCGGCCAGATAGAGGCGATCGCTGGCGTCGACCCGTTGGCCACCGGTGCCGATTACCGAGCGCACCGTTGCCAGAAATGCGGCGCGGCGCTTGGGGTCGGCCAAGGAGGCATAGCCTCGCGCGACCTCGACGATGTCGGCGTTCGGTCGCAGGCCGATCGCCCCCAGGCCGCCTGCGAGCGCGGATCCGACCCGCCCTCCGACCCCGGCGGTCGCCGAGATGAAGAGCTCGGCGCCGGGGAGCGCCGCGGCGCGAAGGATCGGGCTCACCTCGCGGCCGAGGCCGCCGCTTGAGACCAGCACCAGGCGTTCGACCATCTCCGGGAACTGGTATGCGAACTGCATCGCGATTCCGCCCCCGAGCGAGTGCCCGACGAGCGTGGCGCGCTGGTGGCCGAGCGCGAGAAGCAGATCACGCAGACCGGCGGCGAGCGCCCCGATGGAGTAGTCACCGCCGCCCGGCGCCGACTCGCCGTGTCCGGGAAGGTCAGGAGCGATCACGGTGTGATTACGCGCCAGCGGCTCGATCACCGCCTGCCAGTTCTCGAAGTTGCCCCCCATGCCGTGGATCAACACCAAGGCCGGGCCCTCGCCGGCCTCGGCGTAGCTCACCGAGCGGCCGTGGAGCGTTTCGGTCTTGACCTCCATCGCGCTCACGCCGAAGCCCCCTCGGTGTTTCGCGCCACGGCCAGCACATCCCTGACACAGGCATCGCGGACGCGCTCGGGATCAAGCTCGAAGGCCGCTGCGACGCCGGGGGCCACCTCGCCGTACGCCGGCGCCGACGCGCGCCAGCTGCATCGAACCGAGCATCTGCATGAAGAGCAGGTTGGCCGTGAAGGCGGGGTCCTCGATCGTGAACACTCCGCGCTCGGCGCCGGCGGCGAGAATCCGCTCCAGCCGCCCTACGCAGGCCGCCAGCGCTTGGCCGAGGCGAAACCACACCGCGTCGGAGACCTGCTCGCGCAACTCGTCGGCCGGCCGCTGCATAAGCGACAACGCGCAGTCCATGAAGGCCGGGTACTCGAGGCAGAGCTCGACGTAGCGCAGATATGCTTGGCGGAGCGCCGCAATCGGGTCTTTGGGTTCTTTCGCCGCGGCGCTACGGTCCTCGAGCTCGGCGAGGTAATCGGCGAGCGTCAAGACGAAGATCTCCTCCTTGGAGTCGAAGGTCCGATAGACGTCCGGCTTGTTCATCCCGGCGGTACGGGCGATCATTTCGACCGGCGCCTCGCGCCAGCCGCGCTCGTCCAGGAGCGTGCGTGTCGCCATGATGATCGCTTGCTCGCGCTGGCTGCGTCGCTCGCGTCGCGTCGGGCTTCTCCGGCTTCGGTTCGCAGACACCAGGCGAGGATACCATCGGTTCAACCGGTAGTCCAACCATTGGTTGCTCTCGAGCCAGCTTCGCCTACTCCTTTCTTGCCCGACGCCCCAGCACAGCCTCGGACGGCGAAGCCGGAGTTCTTCCTCGCCCCGGCTTCGACCTTCGTCTTCAGGTAGCCGAGGTCCGACGCCTATTAGGGGTCTGTCAAATCCGTAGCCTTCTATGGGAGCGCCCTTTTGCGGAAGTAGGGTTGCGGTGTGACGGCCCATCTGACACCGCTCGATGCAGCGTTCTTGGAGCTGGAGGAGAGCGATGAGTCCGCCCACATGCACATCGGCTGGGCGATGATCTTCGAGCCGCTGCCGGAGGGCGGAGCGCCATCGATCGAGAAATTGCGAAGCCAGACGGCGGAGCGGCTCGAGACGCTGCCCCGTTTCCTTCGCCGTCTTTCCTCGCCGCGAGTGGGCAGCTTCTCCCTGCCGACCTGGGAGGCCGATCCCGACTTCGACATCGCGACCCACATGCGACACGCGACCCTCCCGGCGCGGGGCGGTGAGGCCGAGCTGCTCGAGTGGCTCGGCGACTTCTACTCCCACCGCCTTGACCGCGCCCACCCGCTCTGGGAGACGACCCTGCTCGACGGGCTCGCGAACGGCCGCTGGGCCCTCGCGACGAAGGTGCACCACTGCCTGGTCGACGGGATCGGCGGCGCCTCGGTGACGAGCGCGCTTCTCGATGCCGAGCCCAACCCGGCCCCCGGCTCGAAGGGCCTCGCGGCGGCTCTGGCGCCGCCGGCCGAGGACGAGGAGGCCGAGCGCGGCGCGCTGTCGAAGCTCTACGGCGCAGTGGGCAGCGGCGTCGATGTCGCGCTGCATCCGCGCAAGCTCGCCTCGGCGCTGTCCAGATCCAGGTCGATGGCCGAGATGATCGTTCGCGAGGAGCTGATCGGGGCGCCGCACACCAGCCTCAACGAGTCGATCGGTGGCACCCGGCGTTTGGCCGCGGTCGATGTGCCGCTCGACAACCTCAAGCAGATCAA
This sequence comes from uncultured Solirubrobacterales bacterium, assembly GCA_963816785.1. Taxonomy (GTDB): domain Bacteria; phylum Actinomycetota; class Thermoleophilia; order Solirubrobacterales; family 70-9; genus VRUE01. The sequence continues at coordinate 501,839 of CAWFLL010000002.1, forward strand.
GCGCGAACTGGGCGGCACCGTCAACGACGTCGTCTTGGCCGCGACCGCCGGCGGCCTCCGACGTTTCTTCGAGCACCGCGGGGAGGACTCCAGCGTGGACAGCATCCGAGCGATGGTCCCGGTCAGCGTGCGCCAGGCGGGCGAGCGACTTGCGCTCGGTAACCGGGTCTCCTCTCTGTTCGTCGAGCTGCCGGTCGCCGAGCCCGATCCGCTGCTTCACTACCGCAAGACCGTGGCGGCGACAGGGGAGCTGAAGAAGGGCGACCAGGCGACCGGCGTTGAGACGATGATCGAAGTAGCCGGCGCGGCGCCGCCGCTGATCCAAAGCGTCGTTGCGCGGCTGGCCTTCACGCCGCGGCTGTTCAACATCACGATCACCAACGTCCCGGGCCCACAAACGACGCTATACGTGATGGGCGCGCCGATGCGGCGGGTGGTGCCGCTGGTGCCGATTTTCTCCGGCCATGCCGTCGGCGTCGCCGCGGTCAGCTACGACGGCCAGGTCATCTTCGGGCTCAACGCCGACCGCGCCACGGTCCCGGACCTCGACGTGCTCAGGGACGGCATCGAGGAGTCGCTCGCCGAGCTGGGGCGCCTCGCCGGCGCCGGGGGAAACGCCCGATCACGCCGCTAGAAGCGGAGCGTGGTCTTCGACGAGTTCGATCTCGGTCAGTACCGCCCGGATCCGAGCCAGCCGCGAGCGCACCGCAGTGGTCATCGGTGAAACCTACTTGCGGCCGCGGCCGCGGCCTGGCCGTAGGAGATGCCGCCGTCGTTCGGGGGGAGTCTTTCGGGGGCGAGGGCGCGCAGGCCGGCGGCGCGCAGGTGCTCCGCGGTGCGCTCGAGCAGGAACCGGTTCTGGAAGACGCCGCCCGAGAGGACGATGTCGACGGCGGCCCCGTGCGCCTCCGCGGCCGCGACGCAGGCGGACGCGGTCCCAGCCGCGAGGGCGTTGTGAAACCGGGCGGAGACGTCCCCGATCGCTACGCCGGCTTCGAGGTCGGCGACGATCGCCCGGATCGTCTCGCGCGGGTCGAGGACCAGCACGCTCCCCCCGCTCCCAGCGCCGTCCTCCTCGAGCAGGTCGAACGGGTAGGCCGAGCGCACGTCGAGCCGGGCGATCCCCTCGAGCTCCATCGCCGCCTGCCCCTCATGATTGACGCGGGTGCGCACTCCGACGAGCGCGGCAACCGCGTCGAAGAGGCGACCGACGCTCGTCGTGAGCGGCGAAGCCCCGCCCCTGCGCAGCAGTCGGGCGACCGCGTCCCAGTCGGCCGGGGCCACCTCCCCCCGGATCGCCGACGGGATCTGCGGCGCGGCCTGTTCAAGCGCGGCAGCCAGCCAAGCACAGGCCATCCGCCATGGCTCGCGAACGGCTGCATCGCCCCCCGGCAGTCGCACCGTTCGCAGCATGCCGACCCGCGAGAACGAGGCGGCGTCCCCGATCAGGATCTCGCCGCCCCAGACGGTTCCGTCTGGCCCGTAGCCGGAGCCGTCGAAGATTGCCCCCACGGCCGTTCCGGAGACTGCGTGCTCGGCCAGGCAGGCGGCGAGGTGGGCGTGATGATGCTGGACGGCCAGGTGCTCGAGGCCGTCGCGCTCGAGCGCGTAGCGGGTCGAGAGGTAGTCGGGGTGGAGGTCGTGCGCGACCAGGTCGGGCACGACGGCGAACAGCCGCTCGAAGTGCTCGATGCCGTTCCGAAAAGAGCGCAATGACTCGAAGCTCTTCAGGTCGCCGATGTATTGGCCGACCCAGGCCCGAGAGCCCCTGGCAAGGCAGAAGGTCGACTTCAGCTCGGCGCCGCAGGCGAGGATCGGCCGCGTCGCGGGAGGCCGCATCGCGATGCTCTCCGGTACATACCCGCGTGAGCGCCTGATCAGGAGAGGCGCCGGGCGCAGCTCGGAATCGATTACGCGCACGACCGAGTCCTCGGCGGAATTGTGAATCGGACGGTCGTGGAACAGGAACGCGTCGGCGATCGAGCCGAGTCGCCCGAGCGCTTCCTCGTCGCGGTGGGCGATCGGCTCCTCGGAGAGGTTGCCCGAGGTCAGTACGAGCGACTCTCCGGCGCCCGCGACCAGCAGGTGGTGCAGGGGAGAGTGGGGGAGCATCACCCCGAGGTCGGCGGAGCGGGGCGCGACGGCGTCGGCGACCGCGGCGCCGGTCCGACGCCGGGCGATGACGATCGGCCGCTCGCGTCCGCTGAGCAGACGCTCCTCGAAAGGTCCCAGCTCGACCAACTCCCGCGCCGCGTCGAGGTCGGAGGCGATCAGGGCGAACGGCTTGCCGCCGCGGTGCTTGCGCCGCCTCAGCTCGCCGACCGCGCGCTCGTCGGCGGCCCGGCAGGCAAGGTGGTAGCCGCCGATTCCCTTGACTGCGACGATCGCGCCGCCGGCCAGCAACGCCACGGCGGCGGCGATCGCGTCGGGTTGAGCGGCATGATCGATTCGCCCCCCGTCGGCAGCGACCAACCGGGCGTGCGGCCCGCAGTCCGGGCAGGCGTTCGGCTGGGCGTGGAAGCGGCGGTCCTCCGGATCTTCGTACTCCGCGCGGCAGGGGGCGCACATCTCGAAGCCGGCCATCGTCGTCGCGGCCCGGTCGTAGGGGACGGCGCGCACGATCGTGAACCGTGGGCCGCAGTTGGTGCAGTTGATGAATGGGTAGCGGTAACGGCGGTCCGCGGGGTCGAACAGCTCGGCCAGGCAATCGGCGCAGGTCGCAATGTCGGGCAAGACCAGCGCCTCCGGCTCTCCGGAGCGCTCGGAGGCGAGAATTTGGAAGCGGCGCTCCCCGGTGGCCTCGATCTCGGTCGGCACGACAGCCTCGACCCGGGCCAGCGACGGCGCGTCGGCCGCGAGCCGACGCAGGAACTCCCCGACCCGCTCGGCATCGCCCTCGACCTCCACCGCGACCCCTCGCTCATCGTTGAGGACGAAGCCACCCAGCTCCAGCTCCTCGGCCAGGCGGTAGGCGAACGGGCGAAAGCCCACGCCCTGAACGGTGCCGCGGACCCGGACGGCGACCCGTCGGAGGGTTTCGGGGCGAGCGCCCCTCGGAGGCCGCTTGGCGCTGGGCGCCGCCCGACCCATCAGATCTCCTGCTCGACGAGCTCGATCAGCTCCCGCAGAACGTGGTAGGCGCTTGCCTGCGCCTCCTGGATTCTCGGGATGTGCTGAGAGCGGGTGATGATGACGTGGTCGGCGAGGCCCCCGGTGGCGATCCGGCCGCCATCATCGCCGACGAAGGCGACTGTCTGCAGCCGCCGGCGACGGGCTTCGGCCAGCGCCTCAATCAGGTTGAGCGAGTTGCCGCTGGTCGAGAGCGCGACCGCCACGTCTCCCTCGCGCCCGTGCGCGATCAGCTGACGCTGGAAGATCTCCTCGACCCCGACATCGTTTGCGATCGCGGTGAGGATCGAGGTGTCCTCGGTGAGGTCGATCGCCCTCCTCTCCGGCCAGCCCTGCGGCGCCGCCCGCAGGTCGGCGACCAGGTCCATCGCGTCTGTCGCCGAGCCGCCGTTGCCGAAGGCGAGCAGCGAGCCGCCTGCCTCGAACGAGCTCCGGATCGCGGCCGCCGCGGCGACGAGGACATCGCGGTCCTCCTCAAGAGTCTGCTCACGGAGAGCCCCGACCTCCGCCGACTTCGCCAGCGCCGAGCGGCGCACGTCCTCGACCACCGCATCGAGGTCGCGCTCGCACTCCGACAGGAACGGGTAGAGGAAGCTGGCGGCCCCGGCGTCATGGACCGGGGCCGCGGCGCGGCCCTCGAGAAGGCCGCGATGCTCGAAGAAGACGTGGACCAGCTCCCAGAGGACGTGGTAGGCGGTCTCGACCAGCTCCTGACGGACGAACGGATCGGTCTCGGTTTCGGGCGGCTCCAGCTCCCACTCGGCCCCGGCCGGCTCGAAGGCCATCGTCAGGCAGCCACGCTCGCGTGCCAGCGCCACCGCCGTCGAGGCGCCGCCGCCGCGGTCTTCCTCCGCCGCCGAAGGCGATGACGATGTCCTCGGGCCCGGCGACGCCGGCAAGTCGGCCGCCAAGCGAGCCTCCCTCGCCGGCAAGGGCGATAGCCGGCAGCGCCCGCTTGCCGACGATCACCGGGTGGACGAACTCGACCGCGACATGACGGACGTCGGAGCGGGCAGCTCGGCGAGTCCCCGATCGCAAGCAGGCGGCCGCCCCGCGCGAACCGCTCGGCCATCCGGTGGCAGAGGCCGGCAAGGCGGGTCGCCTCGGACTCGAAGTAGCGACGGTTGGCTTCGCTGCGACGCGCGAGCAGCTCGCCGACCCGCCGCTCCAGCGCCGCACCGGTTGCCGCCGTGGCCACGCCGGTCGCCTCAGGCCCCGGCGGTGGCCCGCCGCGGACCGCCGCCAGCCACTGCTCGAGGCCTCGACTCCCTCGCCGCTGCGGGCACTCAGCGGCATCATCTCGCGCGGTCGGGTTGACTTCCTCGAGATTGGCGAGCAGGCGATCGAGATCGAACGTCGAGATGGGGAAGGAGGTCGATCTTGTTGACGCACGATCAGCTCGCAGGTCCGAAACATCAGCGGGTACTTGAGCGGCTTGTCCTCGCCCTCGGCGACCGAGCAGACCATGATCCGCGCGTCCTCCCCGACCCGGAACTCAGCCGGGCAGACGAGGTTGCCGACGTTCTCGATCACCAGCAGGTCGATCTCCTCGAGCGGGATCTCCGGGATCGCCGAGCGGACCATGTTGGCGTCGAGGTGGCACTCCCCTCCGAAGCCGGGGTCGGTGTTGATCTGGGTGACCGGGACGTGCAGATGGGCGATCCGGTCGGCGTCGAGGCTGCCCTGCACGTCGCCCTCGAGGACGCCGATCCGGGTCCCTTCCAGGCCCGCTTCGATAGCGCGCTCCAGAAGTGTCGTCTTGCCGGCTCCGGGGGCGCTCATCATGTTGACGACGGGGACCTCGGCGAAGTCCTCGCGGTTGGCGCGGGCGATCGTCTCGTTGGCGTCGAGTGCGTCCTCGGCGACCCTGATCCTCGTCCTGTGCATCACCTGCTCCTCTCGGCTGGGCCCTGGGCCCCGGCCATCGAATCGTCGACCTCGATCCACTCGACCTCCAGCTCCCCGCCGGCGAGGACCTCGCCTGCGCCGCCACAGTCTGCGCAGGCGAACGAGGTCAACGACGGCGACAGGCCGTCGCCGGGCAGCGGGCCGTGAGCGACCAGCGGCGCCGGCGCAGGATCCCACTCCTGGCCGCACTCGACGCAGCGGAGCAACGCCGACACGGGCTCCAGCTCGAGGCGCGCGTCCTCGCAGGCGGTCTCCCGGGCGGCGATCTCGAAGTAGAAGGCGAGCGAGCCGGGGACGACCTGGCGCATGCTGCCGACCCTGACGTGGACGGCGCTGACGCGGTGGCCTTCGGCGTGGCGAAGCGTCGCGTCGACGATCGCCCGCGATAGCGCCAGCTCGTGCATCAGCAGATCCTCGGCAGCGGGTCGCCGGCCAGCAGGTCCATCACCCGGCGCCCGCCGAAGGCGGTCTCGACGAGCACCATCCCCGGCGGCTCGCGGTGGACCTCGCCGATCTCCGCCGCCGCCTCGCAGCCCGGCGCCGAGCGCAGCGCGGCGAGTGCCGTCGGAGCGCCCTCGGGGGCAACGAAGGCGACGAGCACGCCCTCGTTGGCGATGTACATCGGGTCGATCCCGAGCAGCTCGGCGGCGCCGGCAACCGCGGGGAGCACGGGCACAGCCGCCTCGCTCACCTGGATCGCGACCCCCGAGGCGCGAGCCAGCTCATTCAGCGCGGAGGCGATGCCGCCGCGGGTCGCGTCGCGCATGCAGCGCAGCGCCGGGCCGGCAGCCTCCAGAGTCGTGTCGACGGCGGGCCAAAGCGAGCGGGTGTCCGAGGCGACATTGGCGTCCAGCCCGAGCTCGCCGCGCGCCAGCATGATCGCCGTCCCATGGGCTCCGACGGGGCCGGAAACCAGCACCCGGTCGCCGGGCTCGATCGCACCGGTTCCCAGGCGGGCGCGACCGTCGATGCGGCCGAGTCCGCTCGTGCAAACGTACATCGAGTCGCAGTGCCCGCGCTCGACGACCTTGGTGTCTCCGCTGAGAACCTCGACGCCGGCCGCGCTCGCGCTCGCCGCCATCGCCTCGACCTCGGCCCGGAGCTCGCCGGCGTCGAGCCCCTCCTCGAGCACGAGTGAGACGGTGAGCGCGAGCGGGCGCGCGCCGGAGACCGCGAGGTCGTTGACGGTGCCGTTGACCGCCAGCTCCCCGATCGACCCCCCGGGGAAGCGGATCGGCCTGACGACGAAGCTGTCGGTCGTGATCGCGAGCCCGAGCCCCTCGACCTCCACCGTCCCGGCGTCGCCCAGCTCGGCGAGGGCGTCGGACCCGAAGGTGGGGGCCAGCAGCCCCTCGATCAGGGTCTGGGAGGCCTTGCCGCCGGCACCGTGCGCCATCGTCACCCGCTCGTCCTTGAAGCGGGGGCGCTTCCCGCGCGCGGTCTCGATGATTCCGAGCACCCGCTCCTCGCGGCCGGCATCGGTGCGCGGGGCGCTCGCCGCCGCCTCCTCGGCCGTCATACCAGCTCCTTCTCGCGCGCGAAACGGCCGTAGTTGTAGTAGGCGGCGCAGGCTCCCTCGGGCGAGACCATGCAGGTCCCGATCGCGTGCTCGGGCGTGCAGGCGGTGCCGAACACCTTGCACTCCCACGGCTTGATCGCGCCCTTCAGGACCTCGCCGCACTGGCACGCCTTCGGGTCGGCGACGCGGACGCCGGGCACCTCGAATCGCAGCTCGGCGTCGAAATCGGAGTAGGCGCCCGAAAGCTTCAGGGCACTCTGCGTGATGAAGCCGAGCCCGCGCCACTCGAAGTGGGAACGAAGCTCGAACACCTCGGACATGGCCCGCAGCGCAGCTGGGTTGCCCTCGTCGGGGACGACCCGCCCGTACTGGTTCTCGACCTCGCAGCGCCCCTCGGCGAGTTGGCGCAGAATCATCTCGATCGACTTGAGGACGTCGAGCGGCTCGAAGCCGGAGATGACGAGCGGCTTGCCGTGGTCGGCGGGAATGAACTCGAACGGACGCACCCCGACGATCGTCGAGACGTGACCGGGGCCGATGAAGCCGTCGAGTCGCAGGTCGGGAGAGTCGAGCAGCGCCCGCAGCGGCGGCACGATCGTCACGTGGTTGCAGAGGCAGGAGAAGTTCTCGACCCCCTCGGCCCTGGCCCGCCTCAGCGTCAGCGCGGTCGACGGCGCCGTCGTCTCGAAGCCGATCGCGAAGAAGACGACCTCGCGATCGGGGTTCGCCGCCGCGATCCGCAGCGCGTCGAGCGGCGAGTAGACCATGCGGACGTCGGCGCCGCCCGCCTTCGCCTCCAGCAGCGTTCGCTCCGACCCCGGCACCCGCATCATGTCCCCGAAGCAGGTGAAGATGACGCCGTCGCGCTCGGCGATCGCCATCCCGTCGTCGACTCGACCCATCGGGATCACGCAGACCGGGCAGCCCGGCCCGTGGATCAGCTCGACCTCATCGGGCAGCAGGTCGTCGATTCCGTACCTGTAGATCGAGTGGGTATGACCGCCGCAGACCTCCATCACCTTGTAGCGGCGGCCCGGCTCCACGAGGGAGACGATCTGCGCCGCCAGCGCTCGGCCCAGCTCAGCGTCGCGGAACTCGTCGACGAACCTCACCGCGCCGCCTCCAGCTTCGCGATCGCCGTGCCGGCGTGGACGAGTAGGTCATTGCCGACGGCGACCGGCGCGACGAGGGCGACCTCCACCGTCTCCTGCCTCCCCGCATCGTCGGCGCACCGTGCCAGCCGCTTCTCGCTGTCCAGGGAGACCACCCGCAACCGCACCGCGATGTCGCCACAGGTGATGCAGACGTCCTCGTTCACTCGATGACGCTCGCCTTCAGCTCCTCGAGCTCCTGCTCATACTCGGCTCCCATCTCCTCGAGCAGCTTCAGCGTCGCCTCGGCCTCGGCCTCGTCGATCTTCGAGATCGCGAACCCGACGTGGATCAAGACCCAGTCACCGACGCCGGCGCCGCCGTCCTCGTCGTCGAGCAGCCCGATGCTGACATTGCGCCTGACTCCGGCGACATCGACCTCGGCGAGCCGGTTCTCTGCATCGACGACCTCTAGGACTTGGCCGGGAATCGCAAGGCACATCGCGTCGACCTCTCCTGAGCTTGCTTGCCCCTTCTCTCGCAACGTAGCACTGTGCCGTTCGAGCCGATGCCTAGGCACCGCGCAGCTCCGCGAGCGCCGCGTCGGCGACCCACTCGGCAGCGGCAAGGACCGCGGCGCTCCGCTCTGCGCCGGGCTCGAACCGCGCCCCCTCGATCCCGTAGAGGACCAGCCGATCCGGAAGCCGCTCGAGCGCTCTGCTCAGCTCGATCGCATCTGAGAGGCCGAGCGCGTGGGTCGAGGGACCCGCCAGCGCCGCGGGCAGCGGCCCGGCGCCGGCGTCGATCCGGTGTACCTCTCCCGCTTCCCCGCCGGAGGCGACGGCGTCGGCGACGATCACCAAGTCAGCTCCCTCCCAGGCTTCGATCAGGTCGGCCGGCTCCCCCTCCAGCTCCCGCACCTCGATGCCGTCCGCTCCGCGCTCACGCAGCGATCGAGCGGCCAGAAGCCCGGCGGCATCGTCGCCCCGCAGCGGGTTCCCGATGCCGACGAACAGCCGTCGCGTCCTGCTCACTCCCGCTCGACCTCGAGTCGCAGGAAGTGAGTCGAGCAGGAGATGCAGGGGTCGTAGTTGCGGATCGTCTGCTCGCAGCGGTGGCGCAGCTCCTCGTCGGGCAGGGCGATGTTCGCGGCGACGAACTCGTGCAGATCCTCCTCGATCGAGCGCTGGTTCTGGGAGGTGGGCGGCACGATCCACGCCGAGGCGATGTCCCCGGCGTCGGTGATCTCGTAGCGGTGGTAGAGCAGGCCGCGCGGCGCCTCGCTGGCGCCGTGGCCGACCGCGGCGCGCGGCTCGAACTCGACCGCTGGGGCGTCCGGCGGCTCGTAGGCGTCGATCAGCCGCAGCGCCTCGTCGAAGGCGTAGAGGATCTCCACCGCCCGGACGACGATGCTGCGGAAGGGGTTTCGGCAGCCGTCGCCGAGGCCGGCCTCGCTCGCCGCCTCGGCGGCGAGCGAGGAGAGGCGGTCGAGGTTGAGGTTGAAGCGCGCCATCGGGCCGGCCAGGTACGCCCCGCGGTCGCGGACGCGGGCGTGCAGCGCGGTGGAGTGCGGGACGTGCTCCTCCTCGAACGTCTCATCGAAGCCTGCCGGGGCGATGTCGATGCCCCTCGAGGAGACGATGCGCCCGTTGTCGATCGGGTACTCGCCCTCTACCGGGGAGCGCAGCGAGACCAGCTCGTAGTCGCGCTCCAGCTCAGGGAAGCTCGAGGCCGGCGACCCAGCGCACCGTCTCCAGCGCCTCGGACCGGCCGCGTTCCAGCTCGGTCCGCAGCGGCTCCAGCTCGCGCCGCTCCGGCGCCCGGTAGAAGCCGCCGACGCGAAGGTTGATTGGGTGCACCTCGCGCCCGCCGACGGTCGCGATCAGGCGGTTCCCCGCCTTCTTGGCCCGCAGCCCCCGCTCCACCTCCGCGCGGTGGTCGCGGGCCATCGCGAAGCCGCTCTCGTAGCCGAGGAAGTCGGGCGCGTGCAGCATGTAGAGGTGCAGGGCGTGGCTCTGGATCCACTCGCCGCAGTAGATGAGGCGGCGCAGGTTGCGGAGCTGGCCGGTGACCTCGATCCCGAGCGCGTCCTCCATCGCCTCGCAGGCGCTCGTCTGGTACGCGACCGGGCAGATGCCGCAGATCCGCGCCGTGATGTCGGGGGCTTCGCCCAGCGCCCGCCCCCGCAGCAGCGCCTCGAAGAGGCGTGGGGGCTCGAAGATCCGCAGCTCGACCCCCAGCACCTCGTCGCCCCGAACCCGGACCACCATCGCCCCCTCGCCCTCGACCCGGGCGAGGTAGCCGGTCTCGATCCTGCGGGTGCCCCCGTTGCCCTCGCTCATCGACGCCTCGCTCGCTCGCCTCGCTCGCCTCGCGAAAGGCCGGCGCGTTTCCGTTGAAGTTGCGGTAGACGCGCACCAGGTCCGGGGTCTCGGCACCGAGGCGCCGCGCATCCAGCCCGACAGCGAGGCGGTGTTCGGCGTCTCCATCGGCCCGAAGCAGCCGTAGCAGCCGCGATCGTGAGCCGGGCACAGCGCTCCGCATCCGGCGTGGGTGACCGGGCCGAGGCAGGGGGTTCCGTGGGCGACCATCACGCAGACGTTGCCCCGCCGCTTGCACTCCATGCAGACGCTGTAGGAGGGGATCGCGGGACGGCGCTCGGCGAGGAAGGCGCCGATCACCTCCAGCAGCTGGTGCTTGTTGATCGGGCAGCCCTGCAGCTCGAAGTCGACCTGCACGCTGGTCGGAGATCGGGGTCGAGGTGTCGAGCGTGGATATGTAGGAGGGGGTCGCGTAGACGGCGGACACGAACTCGCCCACGTCGGCGAAGTTGCGAAGCGCCTGAATCCCGCCGGCGGTGGCGCAGGCCCCGATCGTCACCAGCCGCCGTGAGACCCGCCGCACCTCCAGGATGCGCTCGGCGTCAGCGGCGAGTCGTGATCGAGCCCTCGACCAGCGAGAGGTCGTATGGGCCCTCGACGGTCGCCCGCGACGCCTCCAGGAAGTAGGCGATCTCGATCTCATCGGCCAGCGTCAGCAGCTCGTCCTCGCAGGTCGAGGAGGCTGAGCTGGCAGCCGTCGCAGGAGGCGAACTTCCAGACCGCCAGCTTCGGCCTCGCCCCGGCGGCGCCCATCAGACTTCCCGCATCCTGAAGAAGCGCTCGATCGCAGCAAAGCGCATCACCGGTCCCTCGCGGCAGGCGAAGGTGGGGCCGAACTGGCAGCGCCCACAATGGCTGATCGCACACTTCATGTTGCGCTCGATCGAAATGTGGATGTCTCTCGTGTCCACGACCCCCGGCGCAGCAGCGCCTCGACCGCGAAGCGCATCATCACCTCCGGGCCGCACGAGAAGGCGACGCTGCGGGTAGGGTCGAAGGCGGCGCGGTCGATCAGCTTCGTCACGACGCCGACGTTGCCCGAGCCAGCCGACCTCGGCGCTGTCGACCGTGACTCCGACCTCGAGCCGCGGATCGGCCTGCCAGTCCTCAAGCTGCAGCGGTACAGTAGCTGCCCGGGCGTGCGGCCCCCGTAGAGCAGGACCAGGCTCTCGAGCCGGTCGCGCCCGGAGAGCGCCTCCAGCAGGGCCGGCCGCAGAGGCGCAAGCCCGATGCCCCCGGCGACGATCACCACGTGGTGGCCGTTGGCGGCATCGCGAGCGGCCAGCCCGTCCCGAAGGGCCCGCGCACCCCCAGCTGTTCGCCGGGGCGTGCCCGCGCAGATCGCCGCGCTCACCGGCCCGACCGCCCGCACCGTGTGCACGAGCGGCCCCCCCACGCCCGGGTCGCCGCTGATCGAGATCGGGATCTCGCCGACCCCGAACGCGTAGAGCATGTTGAACTGACCCGGCCGGAAGGCCGGTGGCGGCTCGCCGCCGGCCGGCTCGAGCGCCAGCGTCCAGGTGTCCTCGGTCTCCTGGCGCGTGGTGGTCACGCGGAAGGGCCGGGGACCATCGGCCCGACGCGCTGGGGCGACCTCAGCGGGCGGCGGGCTGGCCATATACGTCGAGTAGCTGCAGCCGGGTGGCCTGGAGGCGATCGACCATCACCGAGGCGAAGCGCTTCATCAGCTCGTAGCCGAGGTCGTGGTCCTCGTCGCACTTCCCGCGCAGGCATGCCCCGTCGAACGCCGATCGCTCGGGTCCAGCTCCAATGCCCGGCCGTCGAAGCTGCCAGCGGTACGGGGGAAACAGCCACGACCAGCCGACCAACGCCCCCGTCGCCGAGGGTCTCGATCATCAGCGCGCCCCGTCCGGGCACCAGCACCTCGAGCGCCACCCGGCCGTGGCGCTGAGGACGAAGAAGCTGTTCGCCGGCTCACCCTCGTCGGAAGAGATGCTCGCCGGCCTCGAAGACCCGGTTGGTGCCGCACCCGGCGATCAGCTCCAGGTGGCGGGGTCGAGCCCTTCGAAGACCGGCAGCTCGGCCAGCACCTGGTCAATCGTCCGCATCGGGGCCATCGCCGCCTCCTCCCTGTTCATCGCGGCCACTCAAGCCGAGCCCGTCGGTGGCGCGGATCGCCGCTGCCTCCTCGGTGATGTCGATCGCGACCGGGCACCAGGTGATGCAACGGCCGCAGCCGACGCAGCCGGAGGTCCCGAACTGGTCGATCCAGGTGGCGAGCTTGTGGGTCATCCACTGCCGGTAGCGCGAGCGCGGCGAGGAGCGCACGCTGCCTCCGTGAACGTAGGAGAAGTCCATCGTGAAGCACGAGTCCCACTCGCGCGGTGCGCTCAGCCGTCGTCGCCGGCCGAGGTCGGTCGACGTCCTCGACCGTGGTGCAGAAGCAGGTCGGGCAGACCATCGTGCAGTTGCCGCAGGTCAGGCAGCGCTCGGAGACCTCGTCCCAGCGCGGGTGCTCGTAGTTGCGGTACAGCAGCTCCTTGATCCCGTCGGTCTCCATCTCACGGCCCATGGTTGGCCGCCGCGCGCGCGACCGCGGCCTCGGCCGCGCACGCTGTCCGCCGGCCTCGGCTGCGCGAGCTGCGGCAGCTCCGGCGAGCACCTCGGCGCCCGCGCTCGCTGCCGACCTCGCACGAGGAAGTAGTGCGCGCCCGTCCTCGAGCACCTCGGTGAGCGCCAGGTCGTAGCCGGCCTCCGCCCTCGGCCCGGTGTCCATCGAGACGCAGAAGCAGGTGCCGCCGGCGTCACCGGCAGTTGACGGCGACGATGAAGGCGCCCTCGCGCCGCGCCACGTAGGCGGGATCCGGATAGGCCCCCTCCATCAGCACGCGGTCCTGGATCGCGATCGCGTGCAGCTCGCAGGAGCGCACCCCGATGAAGGCGTAGCCGGCGGATCGTCGGGCTCCTCGGTGATCTCGAGCTCGCCGTCGGCGTCGCGCCGGGCCCGCCAGAGCTTCAGCTCGGGTGGGTGCAGGAACTGCTTCCAGGACTGCGGGCCGACGGCGTAGCCGAAGAGCGCCTCGTCGTCACGGCGTCGCAGACGGTAGGTGCCGCCGTCCTGCTCGTCGGTCCAACCCACCGGGAGGTCGTCACTGGAGGCGATCTCGTCGTAGACGATCGCGCCGTCGCGGACCGTCGGGCCGATCAGCTCGAAGCCGCGCTTGCGCAGGGCCGCGAAGAGCTCGTCGAGCGCGCCCCGTTCGATCGTGGCCGGCGCCTGCCCTCCACTAGGAGACGGCGGCACCCCGGCTCTCCTTCGCCGATTCGACCAGTTGGGCAAGTCGACAGACGCGTTCGGCGTAGGCCTGGACGGGCATCAGCCCCAAAGGTTAGTCGGATCTCTCTCGCGCAGCCGCCACCTGATCCTCGATTCCCAGGTGCTGCACGATTGCCACGACCGTGGCCTGCAATTGGAGCCCGCGTGCCTGCCACGCACACTTGAAGCAGCGACGGGCTCAACGCTCCTTGACGAGGTAGCCCGCGGCGTTCAAGCGGCGGAGAACCTCGCTGCTGCGTGTGCGCTGCTGCTCGAGATCCTCCTCGAGATGCTCTAGTTCCTCGCCAGCTTCGCGATCGACGCGATGGAGCGCGTAGACCTGCCGGGTGTACGCGTCGAGGAGTAAGGCATCCCCGGCATCCCCGCCTGCATCGGTCCTGCTCGCCGTGTCTGATGGGAGGCCCACCCCGCGACGCGTCGCGCTCGACAGTGACGGGAGAGCGAGATGTACCCGGAGCGCCATGCCGTGCGGGTGCGAGAGCAGCAACGGGCGAGCAGACGGGTCGCGGCCGGCAACGTAGTGGGCGAGGCGGCCGCCCAGGACCTTGCCCGGGGGCCACCATAGGCAGTGGGTCGCCAGATCCAGGCCTCTCGGGAGGCTCATGCTCTCGGCCCACCAACGCTCCGCTGCGCCGGACACCAAGACGCCGGTCAAGGTGGGCTCAAATGCTGTCGGGTCGAGCGCAGCTCCCGTGGCCGCAGCAAGGGAATCGGCGGCGGCGTCGCCCTGGGCTACGGCGAGAGTGCTGTGCTTGAGCGGCAGGGTCGTGCAATCGCCGCATGCCCAGATTTGCTCGCTCTCGGCAACCCGGCAATGCTCGTCCACGATGATGAAGCCGCGGCCGTCCACTGCAATCCCGCCGATGTCCGGTCCGATGCTCTTCGGAAGCGAAATGACTCGATCGAAGCTCATTCGCTCGTCGCCGACACGGAGGTCGATCGGTTCTCCCTGCTCCACCTGGGCCCCGCTGCGAACGACCACGTCGGCGCGACGAAGTTCGGAGCTCACCATGTTCTCAGCAGCAACGCCAAATGGCTCAAGTGGCCGTTGCTCCTCGGTAATTAGCCATACGTCGGCCTCAGATCCCTCGGCCCGTGCCGCCTGCGCGAGGATCAGGGCGAGCTCGTGTCCGGCCAATGGCCAGGCGGCATCCGCCGGCACGATCACCGCGATGCGTTCCAGCTGTCCGGCGCGGAGCTCGCTGAGCAGCATTCGCAGCGTGCCAGGGTCCCCTCCGGCCGGCCAGCGGAGCCATCCGCGGGGCATCCGATGCTCGCGGCTTCCGACCGCCAGGAGCAGGTAGTCGAAGCCGATCAAGTCTCCATCATGGGTGAGCAGCAGCCGTCGCCCCTCGTCGACGGAGACGATGCGGTCAGGGACAAGCCGGGCGGCAATCGAGCTTGCAAGGTCGCCGAGCGATAGATCGTGTGGCAGATGGGTGGCGAACTCAGCAACCGCGGAGAGTGGTCGATAGGTCAGTGAGCTGTTCGGGGCCATCAGGAAAAGCTCCCGCTCGCCAGGAGTGAACCGCTCGGCCAACGTCAACGCCGCCTCCAATGCTGCCGGGCCACCACCCGCAACGACGATCCTCGGGCGGATAGATCTGGTCATCGGTCCATGATCGGCGAGGAGAAGCGACAGCGCAAGCATGGGCCGAGGCGCAGCTCGTCGGCTCCCCACACGATCAACGGGGTAGGCCGGCAAGAGCGCCAGTTCACTGATCAGGAGGGCCGCAGTGTCCAGGAGCGACAGCCTCCGCGAAGAGCGGGAGCGCCGCCTGTGATACTTGCCGGTCCCCATGACTGCACGGATGCGGCAAGGATGAAGGTTGGTCTCGTCCTCGGTGCGGGCGGGATCCAGGGAGGTGCATGGCTCACCGGCGGATTGGACGCACTCGCCGAGGAGACCTGTTGGGACCCAGCGGAGGCGGATTATGTGATCGGAACCTCAGCCGGCTCGATGATTGGCGCGCTTTGCGCCTCCGGCGTCCCGCCCTGGTTCATGGTCGCCCACTCGCGTGGAGAGACTTTCAACGGCGGGCGCGACGCTCAGGGACGTCCGGCGGCGACGGCTGACCGCGCCGCGGGGGCGCGATTCGAGCTGGAGCGCACCTGGCCGCCGATTGGTCCCGGCTCCTGGCGGCTCGCGCTTCGCACTCTCGCCAACCCTCGCCGCTACACGCCGGCAACTGTCTTCAGCGGCTGGTTGTGGCGCGGCGTCTTCTCGACCGAGTCGCTCAAGGAGACGATCCGTCGCGTGGTCCCCACCGGCTGGAGCCCGCACCCAAACCTGTGGATCGTGGCCTGCGACTACGAGACCGGCCGCCGCACCCCCTTCGGCCGCGCCGACGCTCCGCAGGCCGACCTCGCCGATGCCGTCGCCGCCTCCTGCGCAATCCCCGGCATCTACCACCCGGTGAAGATCGGGGCGCGTCGCTTCGTCGACGGCGGCATCTATTCGGTCTCAAATCTGGACCTGCTGCGCAACGAGGGCTTGGACCTCGTCATCTGCCTCAACCCGACTTCCACGCTGCACCCGATCCGTGCGATCAACCCCCGCGATGCAGTCTCTATCTTTTTCCGTCGCGCGTCCGGTCGCCGCCTGGGCGGCGAGGCGAAGAAGATCCGCACCAACGGCGCCGAGGTCGTCCTCATTCAGCCCACGGGCGATGACCTCGAGGCGATGGGGCCCAACCTTATGCGGACCTCGAACCGAAATCGCGTCATCGAGGTTGCACGACGCACGGTCGCCGAGCAGCTTCGCGAGTCGCGAAACCGCGAGCTGCTCAGCGATCTACCAAAGGGGGATCCGCGGAGGGTCTGTCGCCCCGAGGGCCCGCCTTCCGAGTGGCCCGACTTGCGCGACATGTTGCGGCGCCCTGCGGTGGGTATGCGGCCTGTCGGGACACCGAATCGGGAGTGAAGGAGGGTTCGGAGCCTATCGATGCGCTGGCCAGCCCCGGCCGGCGCAGCGTTAGCCGCGCCGGCCGGTCCTTCTAGGCCGAGCGGCGGTCGCGCACCGCCCCGGTGGCTACCAGCACCCCGAAGCCGATCCCGGTCAGCAACAGGGCGATGCCGACGACGATCCCGAAGACCGAGAGCCGGTCCGCCATGTAGCTCGTGTTGAGCGCCGTGGAGAGCGCCGTGGCGGTCACCCAGATATCGCGAGCGCTGTTGTCGGCGGGACGGCCCGATTCCGGGTCGATCACGGCGAGCTCTTCGTTTTCCGTGCCGCCGCCTTCGGCGAGCTCGGTCTGCGGCGTGTTCGGCTTGGCTTCGAAGCGCCCCATCTGCGCGTAGGTGTAGCCGCCGGTCGCCTCGAGGGCGTGGACGTGCAGGTATTCGGCGAAGCAGCGGGCCTCGTCGCCGTTGTCGATCAGCTCGCCGGCGACATCGCAGTCGGGTAGCGGGATGTCTTTCTCAGCGAGGCCCGCATCTTCGACTTCTGCCGCGATCGCCTCCGGCGTCATGTCGGGCGTGCCGACGATCTGCTCCTGGGAGAGGTTTTCTCCCACCGTGTCGGTGCCGTCGATGCCCATCAGGATCGCCGCAACTCCGAACACGATCAGGACCACGGCCGCGACGACTCCTCCGATTTCAAGCGCCTTCTTCATCCCCGGGAACCTCCTGGTTGGATTCGACTGGTGCATCGCGCAGCCTGGGCGCGACCGGCAAACGCGACGTTTACGACCCGTGCCGTCGCGGCTGCGGCGCACGCTACCTCACCGCCCGGTGGAAACCAAACGGCGGTTCGGTCGGGGGGCTGGTCGAGCTCCGCTTCGCCTACGGCGTCCTCGGCGGTGGGATTGCCGGCCTCGTCACCGAGGTCGCCGCCGCGCCGCGGGAGAGACGGCGCGAGCCTGACGCTCAGGAGGTCGCGATCGCGGCCTGGGCCGCGGCGACGCGGGCGATCGGCACCCGGTAGGGCGAGCAGCTGACGTAGTCGAGCCCCGCCTCGTGGAAGAAGGCGATGCTGTCGGGGTCGCCGCCGTGCTCGCCGCAGATGCCGAGGCCGAGGTCGGGACGGCCGCGCCGGCCGCGCTCGACCGCCGTTTTCACCAGCTCGCCGACGCCCTCGACGTCGATCGTCTCGAAGGGGCTGCGCTCGACGATCTTGCGCCGCAGGTACTCGGTCAGGAAGCGGCCCTCGGAGTCGTCGCGCGAGAAGCCGAGCGCGGTCTGGGTCAGGTCGTTGGTGCCGAAGCTGAAGAAGCTGGCGTCGGCGGCCAGCCGCTCCGCCACCAGGCAGGCGCGCGGCAGCTCGATCATCGTGCCGACGGTGAAGGAGAGCGGCTCGACACCGAGCCGAGCCACCGCTGCCGCCGCGGAGCGCTCGACCAGCTCGCGCATCGCGCTCAGCTCGCCCTCGTAGTCGACCAGCGGGATCATCACCTCGAGCCGCGGCGCGTCCCCTTCCCGCTCGCGCACGGCGGCCGCCGCGGCAACGATCGCCTTGACCTGCATCTCGTAGATCTCGGGGAAGAGCAGCGCCAGGCGGCAGCCGCGGGTGCCCAGCATCGGGTTCGTCTCCTCCAGCTGCCGGACCCGGTGCAGTTCGTGCTCCAGCTGCGTCACCGGGTCGCGCCCGGGCCCGGCAAGGCGGCGCTCGATCTCCGTCACCAGGTCGGAGGCGTGGGGCAGGAACTCGTGCAGCGGCGGGTCGAGCAGCCTGATCGTCACCGGCAGTCCCGCCATCTGCGCGAACAGCCCTTCGAAGTCGGCCCGCTGAAGGGGCTCCAGCTCGGCCAGGGAAGCGCGCCGCGCGGCCTCGTTCTCGGCCATGATCATCGCCTGCATCTTCGCCTGGCGGTCGTCGCCGAGGAACATGTGCTCGGTGCGGCAGAGGCCGATGCCCTGGGCGCCAAAGCGCCGCGCCGTCTCCGCGTCCGCCGGCCGGTCGGCGTTGGCGCGTACCTCGAGCCGGCGCAGCTCGTCCGACCACTCGAGCACGGCCTGGAAGTGCTCGTCGACCTCGGCCGGGACGAGCGGCACGTCCTCGACCGTGACTGCGCCGCTTGAGCCGTCGATCGCGATCGGGTCCCCCTCGTGCAGCACTCGCCGTCGACCTGCACCTCGCGCGCCTCGAGGTCGATGTCGAGGGCCGAGGCCCCGCAGACGCAGGGCCTGCCCATCCCGCGCGCCACCAGCGCGGCGTGTGAGGCCTTGCCGCCCTCCGAGGTGAGGATGCCGCGGGCGGCGGCGAACCCGGCCACGTCGGCGGCCTCGGTGAAGGGCCGCACGAGGATCACCCGCTCCCCCGCGGCCGCCCGCTCCACCGCCCGCTCGGCGGCGAAGACGACGCTGCCCTTGGCCACTCCCGGCGAGGCCGGCACGCCGCGGGCCAGGGGCTCGAACTCGAAGGCGGGGTCGAAGGAGGGGTGCAGGAGTGCCTCCAGCTTCGAGGCGTCGATCTTCGCCAGCGCCTGCTCGCGCGTGAGCACGCCCTCGGCGACCATGTCCACGGCGACTCGCACCGCGGCGTGGGGCGGGCGCTTGGCCGAGCGCGCCTGGAGCATGAAGAGGGTGCCCTCCTCGACCGTGAACTCGACGTCCTGCATGTCGCCGAAGTGGCGCTCGAGCGCAGCGAGGATCTCGACCAGCTGGGCGTGTGCCTCGGGGAGGATCTCCGCCATCCGCTCGAGGTCGCCGGTATCGCGTGTCCCCGAGACGACGTCCTCGCCCTGGGCGTTGAGCAGAAAGTCGCCAGAGGGCCGCGGCGCGCCGGTGATCTCGTCGCGGCTGAAGGCGACGCCCGAGCCGGAGTCCGCGCCCTTGTTGCCGAAGACCATCTGTTGCACGTTGACCGCGGTGCCCCAGTCGTCGGGGATGTGGTTGAGCCGGCGGTACTCGATCGCCCGCTCGCCGTTCCAGGAGCCGAAGACCGCTGCGACCGCGCGCAGCAGCTGGTCGCGCGGCTCCTGCGGCAGCTCTTCGCCGGTCTGCTCGGCGAAGATCCGCTTGAAGTCGCCGACCAGGCGCCGCAGATCGCCGGCGTCCAGCTCGGTGTCGAGCGAGACGCCGCGCTCGGCCTTGACCGTCCGGATCGCCCGCTCGAACAGCATCGAGTCGAGCCCACAGACCACGTCGCCGAACATCTGCACGAAGCGGCGGTAGGAGTCCCAGGCGAAGCGCTCGTTGCCGGTCCGCGCCGCCAAGCCGCCGACGGAGGTGTCGCCGAGGCCGAGGTTGAGCACCGTGTCCATCATCCCCGGCATCGACTCGCGCGCGCCCGAGCGAACCGAGACCAGCAGGGGATCGGCCGGATCGCCGAGCCGCTTCCCGGCCTCCCGCTCGAGCGCCGCCAAGGCCGCGTCGATCTGCCCCTCCAGCTGCACGGGGAAGGCGCCGCCCGCGGCGAGGTAGGCGACGCAGGCCTCGGTCGTCACCGTGAACCCGGCGGGCACCGTGATCGGGGGGCCGAGCCGAGCCATCTCGGCGATGTTGGCGCCCTTGCCGCCGAGCAGGTCTCGCATCTCCTTCGAGCCCTCGGCGAACCCGTAGACGTACTTCGGCTGAGTCACTTGGTGAGCAGGCGCCCGAGCAGGTCCACGTACTGGAGCGTGTGGCGGTTCTCGAGGAAGGACTTGCGCACGCTCTCGTGCGCCGCCTCGCCGATCTGGCGCGCCCGGGCCGGCGCCTCCAGCAGGCCCAGCGTCGCCGCGCCGAAGGCTTCGAGGTCGAACGGGTCTGGTAGCAGCAGGCCGGTTACCCCGTCGACGATCTGGTCGCGAATGCCGCCGGTGGCGCTGGCGATCACCGGCCGCGCCTTCCACATCGCCTCGGTCACGGTCAGGCCGAAACCCTCCCTGAGGCTCTTCTGCACGACGACCGTGGCCTGTCGCTGCAGCGCGTTGACGATTGCCGCGTTCTCATTGAAGTCCTCCATCGGCAGGCAGGCCAGGTGGACCCGGTTGCGGACCTTCGGATCGAGGCCGCGCCATGCTGCCTCGACCTCCCCCAGGACCGCGACGCCGTCGGGGTCGTCGGCGACCGAGCCGAGGCTGGGGCCGGCGAGGATCAGGTGCGGGGCGGCGTCGCCCGGGACCGCGGCGGCGAAGCCCCGCATCACGCCGATCGGGTCCTTGAGCCGGTCCCAGCGCGAGACCTGCGCCACCAGGGGCGTCTCGGGGTCGGGCAGGAAACCGTTGGTCACCACCTCGCAGTGGCGCTCCACCCTGACGATGCCCCCCTCGGGGCGCGTGAAGACCGCCAGGCCGCCGTCGCGGCGGTCCTCGGCGAGCAGCCCGACATGACGCAAGATCGCCTCCACCTGAGTCTCATCCATCTCCTGGTTCTTCGGCGAGAACGCGTCGATCGAGGGCGGCACGATCGCGGTCAGCATCCCGCTCTCGCGGCAGAAGTCCGGCACGTAGGCGTCGCGCGAGAAGACGCAGGCGTCGGCCGCCGATCACGTAGGGCGCAAGGAAATCCCAACCGGCGCGGCTGTACTCGTTCACCTCGTCGGCGCCGATGTGACAGCGCCAGACGACGGTGCGGCCGGTTCCCGCGATGTGGGGGATCAGTCCCGCCGTCTGCGGGTCGTGGAGGAAGACCACGTCGCGGGGGCCGAGGCTCTCGAGCACCGCCTCCGCGTTGACGCGGCTGACCCGCTCGTAGACCTCGCGCTCGCCGCGCCCCAGCTCGCCGCCGTCGCCGTCCTCGCCGTGCAGCCTGTTGTGGAGCCGCTTGGTCATCGCGAAGAAATCCGGCGTCCCGGAGATCGTCAGCCAGCGCATCGCGATGTCGAGCCCGCGCGCCAGACCGACCCAGGACCAGAGCATCTCGGCGACGCCGCCCCCCGCCGCGGTCGAGTTGAGGTTCCAGAACTCGCGTCCGGCCAGCAGCGAGCGCCCCAGACCCAATCCGGTTTCGAGCCGTTCCCAGTCCTCGGGGTCGATCAAACCCCGCATCCGCTCGAGCGAGAGCGGCGGAACCTCCACCTCCCGTGCGGCGACCATCTCGATTTCAGGGTACTCCCCGTGTCCCTGCTTGCACAGCCCGATCGCGGGCCGCTAGGCGGCCTTGCGGTTCTGGAGCAGCGCGAACCAACCGTCGCGGTCGAGGCTCGCCGGCTCGGTATCGGCGAGGAACTCTTCGAGCGTGACGACGAAGCGCAACGGCGCCTCGACTTGTGGCAGGTGGCCGACGTCCTCGAAGACCTCGAGGCGACTGCCGGGGATGTGGCTGTGGGCGTCCTCGCCGTGGTGGGCGGGAATGATCGGGTCGCGGGCGCCCCAGACGATCAGCGTCGGCACCGCCTCGGCCAGGTAGAGGCGGTCGGTGGCATCGACCCGCTGGCCGCCGGTGCCGATCACCGCCCGCACAGTCGCGAGGAAGGCGGCGCGTCGGATCGGGTCGGTCAGCGAGCCGTAGCCGCGCAGGACCTCGGCGACATCGGCGTTGGGACGCAGGCCGATCGCCGAGAGGCCCCGCCCGACCAGGGGCCCGATCCGCTCGCCGATCGCGGCGGTCGCGGAGATGAAGAGGTCGGCTCCCGGGAGCGCCGCGGCGCGCAGGACCGGGCTCACCTCGGGGCCAAGGCCGCCGCTGGAGACCAGGATCAGGCGCTCGACCATCTCGGGGAACTGGTAGGAGAACTGCATCGCGATGCCACCCCCGAGCGAGTGGCCGACCAGGGTCGCCCGCTCGTGGCCGAGCGCGACGAGCAGGTCGCGCAGGCTGGCGGCGAGCGCCCCGACCGAGTAGTCGCCGCCGCCCGGCGCCGAGGCGCCGTGGCCCGGCAGGTCGGGAGCGATCACCGTGTGCGCGCGCGAAAGCGGCTCGATCACCTCCGCCCAGTTCTCGAAGTTGCCGCCCATGCCGTGGATCAGCAGCAGCACCGGCCCCTTGCCGGCCTCGGCATAGGTGACGGGGCGGCCGTGGAGCGTCTCGGTCTTTACCTCGAACTTGCTCACATCGGCCTCCCGGTTGAATATGTGGACGGTCGAACCATCGGTTGTGCCGGGGCCGCTGGGCCTACTCCTTCTTGGCCGATCCCCCCAGCGCCTCGCCGGTGCTGCGGACGACGTTGGTGAGGAAATCGTATTGCGTCTTGACCAGCTTCTCTGACATCTCGAGGGCCGAGTCGATTACCTCCTGACGCCGCGAGCGGCTCTCGCCCTCGCTGTGTGGGGGCAGCGCATCGTCAACGGACTCCATGAACTTGCGAACCGCCTCGATCGCGCTTTCCTGGCTCCCCTTGATCTGCTCGAGCACCCGCTCAGACAGCTCGGTGGTCCTCTCGACCGTGCGGTCGGAACCCGCGGCCTGCTTGGGTTTCTGGGCCTTGGTGGGCATTTCAGCCTCCTCTCGGTTGGCGCTCTGTCACGCCTGTTCGCCTGACGCGACAGTCCGCTCAGGGCGTTCTTTCTGCCACGAATCTATGTCGCGGTCATCGCGGTGTCATCGGGGAAAACCCGAACACATGTTTGGTGAATTGCCGCTGCTTCCGGCTTCAGGCCAGCCCGATCGCCGCGGCCGCGGGCAGTGGCGGTGGCGAGGCCGTTGTGGAAGCGGGCCGATACGCTCAGCGCGTCGTCGTCCACCCCTCGTGTGCATGAGGCGAGCAGCTAGAGGAACCTCGCCCGGCATCGTTTCAATTGTGCTTTGAGTTTCTTCGCCGCCCGCTTCTCCAGGCGCCGTTTCGCGTCGCCCTCGATGAGTTTTTTGGCTTTCCGCAGTGATTTGCGATAGGCACGCCTGGCTTTCTTCGCGCACTTTTGGTAGGCGGCTGGGTCGGTGGTTGCCGCGATCGGCTGCGCCGTGCGGTCCGCCGAAACGCTGATGTTGTCCAGGCCCCAGCTCTCGTCATTTAGATCTTCGAGGCCATGCCCTGCGGCGGTGAAGGCCAACGCGTTGCCGCTATGCGGGAATGAGAGGCTGAGCCGGAAGGTCGTATCCTCGTCGTAGCCGAGGCTGTCAAGTGCAGTAGCTCCTGTTTTCGGCGGGTTCGATGCGCCCGGATAGTCGCCCGGAAAGGCCTGCGGGTGGCGGTTTCCGAATGTCGTTTGCTTCACCAAGATCCCGTCGGCACTGAACCCAAACACGTCCGGATGAGCCACGCCGTCCTCTTCCTCGCCCGATTCCGGCCCGGTGTCATTGCCATCCATCGAATCCATGATGTAGATGTCGAACTCCACCACCAGCCGATCGTGTGCGGGAAGTCCCGGCAAGCTCAAAGTGGCTGAGTCCTCGTTGGCGAGCCGCCCAAGAAAACGCTGCCCACTCGGGCTCGTCTCTAGGTTCTGGTTCGACCACTCGGGGCCGACCGCCGCTGCGGCGAAGTCGTTGCTGTAGACCGTTTCGGGGGCGGCCTTCGCTTCACCGGAAGCGAGGAGGACAAAGGCAGCCGCGAGCCCGGCCGTGAGGAGGGCCAACGCGGGCCAAGTCCGAACCTCAGAACGCCCTGAGTGCTGCGCCATGGCCTGTGCAGCATCGGCTGCGCTTGAGGCTGACCTCATGTCGCTCCCTCCTCTGGGGCAGCCCTGAGCGGCCGGAGGTAACCCAAAGCTCCCCTTGGGACGCTGCCCACGCTACTCCGTGGGCTCCGGTGGGTCAAGAACCGTGAGTCTGAGCAATCTGTGCTCGAATCGGGTCTGTGCATGGAGGGGTGGCATTTCCCTGCCGGTTCGAATCCGGTCGTCCACCTTGAGTAGCCCCACTCAGACGGGGCATTCGTCGCAGTTCCTCCGGTCCTGCCCTAATCTCGGATGAGAGGGGGATTTTCATCCTCCTTTCATCTTGGATCGACAGCTTGTTTCCGACCAATGCGCGTTCTGATCGTCGAGGACGAAGCGAAGATGGCCGGCCTGATCCGGCGCGGGCTCGAGCGCGAGGGGATGGCGGTCGACGTGGCCGGAGACGGGGAGGAAGCCCTGTGGAGGGCCGAGGCCGTCGACTACGACGCGATCCTGCTCGACCTGATGCTTCCCGGTATCGACGGCCTCGAGGTCTGTCAGCGTCTGCGGGAGGCCGGCGTCTGGTCGCCGATCCTGATGCTGACCGCGCGCGACGCGGTGCGCGACCGGGTGGCCGGCCTCGATCGCGGCGCCGACGACTACCTGACCAAGCCCTTCTCCTACGCGGAGCTGCTCGCCCGCCTGCGGGCGCTCGTACGCCGTGGTCGCCCCGAGCGCCCGGCTGAGCTTCGAGTCGGCGACCTGCGCCTCGATCCCGCGACGCGGCAGGCGTGGCGCGACGGGCAACGAGGTCAGCCTCTCGGCGAAGGAGTTCGCCGTGCTCGAGACGTTCATGCGGCGGCCGGGCGAGGTCCTCTCCCGCTTCCAGCTGCTCGAGCACGCCTGGGACTACGAGTACGAGAACCGCTCGAACGTCGTCGACTCCTACGTTCGGTTCCTGCGCGAGAAGATCGACCGCCCATTCGGGGTCGAGTCGATCGAGACGGTGCGTGGAGCCGGGTACCGGCTGCGGGAGGACGGTGGGCAGTGAGCCGGGTGCCGATTCGCCTGCGGGTGACCCTGGCCTTCACCGCGGCGATGGCCCTCGTCCTGGCTCGCCGTCGGCCTCTTTCTCTACCTCCGCCTGGAAGCACAGCTCGACGAATCGATCGACAACGGGCTCCGCTCGCGCGCGGGGGAGGTCTCCGCCCTGGCCGCGCGTCCGAAACCGGCCTGAGAAGCTCGCACAGGGCCTCGCTGATCGAGCAGGACGAGAGCTTCGCCCAGGTTCTGACCAAGAACGGCCGGCTGGTCGACTCCACGCCGCAGTTGGATTCGCAGCCGGTGCTCAGTCGCGCCGAGCTGACGAAGGCGAGCGCCTCGCCCACCTTCTTCGAACACAGCGGGCTGCCGGGTATCGAGGGCACCGCCCGCCTCCTCGCGGCGCCGGTCGAGATCCGCAACGGTGGCCTGGTCGCGGTCGTCGGCTCCTCGCTCGGCGACCGCAACGAGGCGCTCGACAAACTCGCCGACCCTGCTCCTGATCGGCGGCCCGGTCACGCTGCTGCTCGCCTCGCTGGCGGGCTACTGGGCGGCGGGATCGGCACTGCGGCCAGTCGAGGCGATGCGACGGCGAGCGGCGGCGATCTCGGCGAGCGGGCCGGAGGAGCGCCTGCCGGTGCCGGCGGCGAAGGACGAGCTGCGGCGACTCGGCCAGACGCTGAACGAGATGCTCGACCGGATCGACGCCACGCTGGCGCGCGAGCGCCGCTTCGTCGACGACGCAAGCCACGAGCTGCGCACGCCGCTGACGCTGCACAGGACCGAGCTCGAACTGGCTCTCCGGCACGGCGACTCGGCGGAGGAGCTCCGCGCTGCGATCGTCTCCGGCCTGGAGGAGATCGATCGCCTCGTCCAGCTCGCCGAGGACCTGCTGTCGTCGCTCGCTCAGAGGAGGGCGAGCTCGCGCTGGCCCGGGAGTCGATCCCCGTCGCCGATCTCCTGACCACGTTGGGGGAGCGCTTCGCGCTCGCGCATCGGAGTCCGGGCGGCGCCTCGTCTTCGACGGGACCGCCGACCTCGTCGTCGAGGGGGATCGCCTGCGCCTCGAGCAGGCGCTGACCAGCATGGTCGACAACGCCATGCGCCACGGGGAGGGCGAGGTGCGGATCTGGGCGACCGAGAACGACAGCCGGGTCGAGCTGCACGTCGGCGACCGGGGGCAGGGCTTCCCGCCCGAGTTCGTCGCCCATGCGTTCGAGCGCTTCAGCCGCGCCGATGCGGCCCGCGGCCGGGGCGGCAGCGGACTCGGACTGGCGATCGTCGAGGCGATCGCCCTCGCGCACGGGGGTCGCGCCGGGGCAGCGAACGATCCCAGCGGCGGGGCGGACGTCTGGATCGAGATTCCGGTCGCCTGAATCGCGCTGGCCCGGAGCCCTGCGTCAGCCTTTCACCGTCATTTCATCCACCCTCCGTACAAGTGGTCCCTCATGACCAGCTCGATAGGAGGAACCAGATGAAGAATGCGAACCAAGGTTCTCATCGTCGGGGCGTCCGCCCTCGCCCTCGCCGCAGGCGGGGCTGGGATCGCCACCGCCACCGGCGGCGACGACTCCCACCCCATCACGGGCAAGGCGCTCGACGAGGCAAGCGCCGCTGCGCTGAAGGCGACCGGTGGCGGCACTGTCACCGAGACCGAGGTCGGCGACGAGGAGGGCTACTACGAGGTCGAGGTCACCAAGGCCGACGGTGGCCAGGAAGACGTTCAGCTCGATCGGAATTTCAACGTGGTCGGTCAGTCGGCCGACGAGGAGTCGCAGAGCGACGGCGGGCAGTAGTCAGCAGGGCTGCCAGGGTCGCGCGAAGAGGTCATATGACTTTCGGATGGCACTGAAACCCAGCGCCCGCGCGGGTCGGCAGTACCGCTTCGGCATCAGTTCATACTCGGCCTCGAACACCGCTTTGCGGTGGCGGACGAAGGGCCGGTAGAAGCCGCATTCCTCGTACTGGAAGCACTGCTCGACGATCGCGAAATCGAAGGCGTGGATCAGCTTGTTCGCCTGGCGGCCGTCGTTCTTCAGCGCCACCGCCATGCCACGGTCGTGCACCTGGCGTGCCACCCAGCGGTTGAAACGCAGCTGATCGGCTCGAGTGATGTGGAACCCGGTCTTGTTTTCCGGTTCCCAACCGGCCAGGTTGTCGGGCTCGACTGCGTCGAAGCCCTTGCGCGCGCACATCGTGAAGCGGTCGCTCAGCGGCCGCTCGAAGAGGCGGAAGCGGCTGATGTCCAGCCAGCGCTCGTCGGGGAAGCCCTGGTAGCGGCGACCGATCACCGAGCGGGGGAACCGGCCCGCGTCGGGGCGGTAGCTCTCCCAGCTGCCGACGTCGAGGTAGCAGATGACCCTGCGACCCTGCCGGTGCAGTCTTTGGACCGTGCCCTTCGAGGTTTCAAACCCATCGACGTCGTAGACGGCGGCGACGATCGAGGTGTCGATCGTCCCCTGCAGTTGCCACTGCCACGGCTCGGTGGTCGGCGTGGGGCGCCAGCGGCGATGGTTGTCGGCCTGGTGCTGGGCGGCGCCAGATTCCTGCAGGGCAGACGCCAGCGCCGGCACACCCCGAGCGCGGCGGAGCCGGGGGAGACCGAAGCGGTCCTCCAGGGTCGCCAGCAGCGAGTAGAGCGTGTAGGGGTGGGGGAGGCGAGCCCCTGCCCGCACGCCTGGCCCGACGAGCAGCATCGGGATGCGGCCGCCGACCGCGCCCCCGCAGCACCCGGCAGCGCTCGTTCCCTCGTCGTAGGCGATCGCGAGCAGGCCGCCCGGCCCGAGCTGTCGCAGGATTCTCGGGACGCGGCGGCGGAGATAGGCGTCGGCGGCGGCGGTGGTGCAGTCGTGCCCGTTGTCGCAGAGGCCGGGACTGATCCAGGCGAACTGGGGAAGACCCACCCGGGCCAGATCTACGTCGAGGACGCCTTCGGGGACCACTCGCCGACAGAGCCCGGGCCGGGAGGTCACCGACGGGAAGTAGGCGAACGGGTTGTGCCGTTTCACGTACCTGCCGGCCTGGGCGCCGGGGAAGCAGGGGCTCGGCATTCCCCCCATGTACCCGCGCCAGGAGACGCCGGCATCCGAAAGCTGGGTGGCGAGGTTCGGGCCTGAGGCGAGGCAATCCGTGCAGTTTTCGGTGATCCCGAAGGTCGAGCCGCCGATCAGGGCGAGGTAGTTGGGGAGTGAGGGATGAAGCAGCCCGTAGAAGCGCGTCGCCAGTGATCCGTGCTCGACCAAGGCATTGAAGTAGGGCGCTTCCGCGGAGCCGACCACTTCGTCGAACTCGCGGTTCTCGAGGACGATCACGACGGTGCGAGGTTGCTTCGCCCCGGCGGCGGCGCGACCAGCCGGCTCCACAGAGATGACAGCGCCGGCCACGATCACGGCGACGCAGGCCAAGAGAGCCATCGAGCTCACGAAGCCTCTGGGAGTTCGGGGCGAGCGATTCAGGGAAAGCTAATTTGGCAAACCAAGCGGCACGTGGCAAAGGTGACGGCGCAGCGGCGTCTAGCGCGGGTGGCTTTCTCGCCCGAGGGCGACCGACGCCTGTGTCTGGATCGCCGCCTGGACCACGCCGTGGTGCTGATCCTGGATTGGAACGAAGGTGGGTGGCGTTGTAGCCGCTCCCGCACCGCCCGCAACGAAACATCGAGACGGCGCCGCCGCTCAAGTCCCTAGGCCTCCTTGCCGTTTGGCAGAAGCGCGTACCACTCCCCGCCGAAGGCCGTGATGTCGTTGCCGGTCGCTTCGCCGGGCCCCTTGTCTCCTACGAACGTGTAGAGAGGGTGGCCGTCGTAGGTCACCTGCATCGTCCCGTCTTTGCGTTCGGTCGTGCCCAGCATCGAAGCCTGGGCCGCGCCCATCGCCTGCGGGTTGCCCGTCGTGATCAGCGGCGGCCAGTTTTTTGCACAGGCGCCGTAGCAGGAGGGCATCGTCCCCTTGTCCTTGTGGAAGTCGTAGAGCGTCATCCTTCATTCGCGGTGTAGCCGCCGCCGTTGCTGCCTCCGCAGCCGGCGATGACCAGCGCTCCGAACATCGCGAAGGCGACTCCCGCTAGATAGCGCCTTCTCACCTGAGTACCTCCTTCAGGTCTTTCAAGATTCGCAATTCGGTCGGGTGTACGAGTGGATCCCGACCGGGGTTCAGACCCACTCCTTAGAGTGAGTCGCCGCTGTGACTGACCGAGCCGACAAGGACGCGACAGCGGTGCGTGCGGCCGTGCGCGGGAACGTGCAGGGGGTCGGATTTCGCGACGAGGCGCTCCGGCGTGCGCACCGGTTTGGGGTGCTCGGCTGGGTGCGCCACGCGGAGGACGGCGGCGTGCTCGTCCACGCCGAGGGTGACGAGCCGGCGGTCGAGGAGTTCGTGGCGTTCCTGCACGACGGGCCGCCGGGCGCTGCGGTCACCGAGGTGGAGATCGAGCCCGTTCGGGTCGAGGGTCACGAGCAGTTCGCGATTCGGGGCGTCAGCGCCGGTGACTTCGTCGTCCAGGAGCACGCCGCCACGGCCCATCACTTCGACCTGCGCCTCGAGGTCGGCGGGGTGATGCGCTCGTGGGCGATTCCCAAGGGCCCGTCACTGGACCCCGCTGTCAAACGCCTCGCCGTTGAGGTCCCCGACCACGAGATCGCCCACAATGACTTCGAGGGCACGAGCGGAGGTGATGGTCACGTGATCGTCTGGGATCGCGGGCGCTATGAGCAGGGTGGCCGGGTGGCCTGGCCGGAGGCGCTCGACCGCGGGCACGCTGTGTTCGTCCTCCATGGAGACAAGCTCCGGGGCGGGTTCGCCCTGCAGCGCACGCGTCCCGGTGAGAAGCCCCAGTGGCTCCTGATCAAGCGCCGGGACGAGCACGCCCGCCCGGGCTCCGATGTGGTCGCCGAACGACCGCAGTCGGTGATCAGCGGCCGCACGCTCGAAGAGCTCCGAAACGACTGAGAGTACCCTTGGGGGACCACCCCCACGGAGGAGGTAACAGATGATTGGAGCGTTGTTACTTGGATTGGTGGCCGGCTTCGTCGGGAGGGCGCTCGTCCCCAACGACGCATTCGAGGGGATGCACGGTCCGCGCTCCTGGCTCGTTTCGATCGTCGTCGGGCTCGTGGGCGCCGCTCTCGGCTGGGCAATCTTCACGGCCGGGCTCGGCATCGGCGACACCGACATGTTCGATTGGGGCGGGATCCTGAGCGCGTTGATAGGCGTCGTGATCGTCATCCTGCTTGCCACATTCGTGGCAAGGCGGATGGGCGGCGGCCACAGGGGGGCGACAGCCTGAAGCGCGGCACCGCCTGATCGCACTGCAATGGCGGTCTCGCGGGCGATCGCGCGAGCCCGCCGGCCGTCGACGACTAGGACCCAACCTCAGTGGTTCGGCTCAGCCGCGCTGATGTCGGCCAGGGCTGACTTCTCGTCGCGCGCCAGGGCCAGATCGCCGATCGAGACGATGCCCACGACTTCGGAGCCCTCGACCACGGGCAGTCGCCGCACGTGCGACTCGCGCAGGGCCTCGACGGCCTGGTCGAGGCTGTCGTCGGGAGCGAGCGTCGTCGGTTCGGTGGTGAAGACCTCGCGGATCTCAGTCGCAGCCGGGTCCTTGCCCTCCGCCACCGCACGAACCACGATGTCGCGGTCGGTGAGGATGCCGCGCACGTTGCCGCCGTTCTCGACGACCACCACCGCCCCGAAATCTCCTTTGCTCATCGCCTGGGCGGCATCGACGAGAACCTCGTCCGGGCTGACGCATGCTGGATCGGGGGTCATCACCTCACGAATGCTGTCTGGCATGGCACCTTCTCCTTCGGATCGTTTTTCTCCGTCCTCCCTCCTCGTGCTACCCGCAGGGGTGGCAGCGAAACGGCCTGGCCGACGGCTAGCGTGTGCGTGTGGCTCCGACGCTCGACGAGCTGACGGTCGCCGATACGCCCGAGGCCTGGCGGGCGCTCGGATTCGGCGTCGACGGTGACGTCTGCGTCGTCGGCGACACGCGGATCCGCCTGGCGGCAGGGGACGGAGGCCAGGGCATCGTTGGCTGGTCGCTGCGCGACATCGAATCCGCCGAGCTGGACGGGTTGCGGGCCACCCGCTCGGATCGCCCGCCGCCGAGCGAGCGGCCCGCGCATCCCAACGGCGTCACCGCACTCGACCATGTGGTCGCGATCACGCCGGCGCTCGAGCGCACGGTCGCGGCGCTCGAGGGCGCCGGCCTCGACCTGCGCCGCATTCGCGAGGAGCCGACCCCGGCGGGCGCTCCCCGTCAGGCGTTCTTCCGTCTCGGCGCGGTCATCCTCGAGGTCGTGCAGGAGCCACAGGAGGCGATAGAGCGGGCCGGCGGCGATCATCCCGCCTTCTTCTGGGGACTCGCGTTCGTCGCGCCCGACCTGGATGCGACCGTCGCCGAGCTGGGGGATCGGGTCAGCGAGATCCGCGCCGCGGTCCAGCCCGGCCGCCGCATCGCCACCCTGAGCCGCTCCGCCGGCCTCGCTGTGCCGATCGCGCTGATGACGCCCCCGCTTGCGGAGCCGTCGGGGCTGGAATAACCTCGCCGGATCGCGACGCTGCAGACCGATAGCGGACTCGATCTCGGAACCTTCACGCAGCGATACATGGCCGCGTGGAACGAGTGCGACACCGCTCTGATCGCGGAGCTGATCACCGATGACGTCGTCTGGGCCGACCCGGCCCTGCCGGAGCCGGCCGTCGGCATCCCCGCCGTGCAGGAGTTCATGCGGACGAGCGTCCGTGCCTTTCCGGATCTCCGGTTCAGCGAGCCGGAGCCCCCGCACCTCTCGGTCGAGGGCGAGCGTATCGCCTGGGCGTGGAGCATGGAGGGGACGATGCGCGGCCACATCGACCCCCCGGGCTTTGCGCCGACCGGCGCCCGCTTCCAGATCGACGGCGTCGACCTCTGGACGATGGAGAACGGCCGCATAGCGCGCTACCGCGCCTACTACGACCTCAACGACCTCGTCCGCCAGCTCGGGATCCTGCCGCCGCCGGGCAGCAGGGCCGAGCGCGCGACCGCCGCCCTGCAGCGCCTGCAGGTTCGACTCAGCCGTCGGTGAGCGCCGACCGCTACGACGTCGCGATCGTCGGCGGCAGCATCGCCGGCTGCACGGCGGCCCGGTTCTTCGCACAGCGGGGGGCGCGTGTCGCTCTGATCGAGCGGAAACCTGACCCAAACGCCTACAAGACCGTCTGCACCCACTATGTCCAGTCCAGCGCGACCCCGACCATCGAGCGGCTTGGCCTGGCGCCGCTGCTCGAGCGAAAGGGCGCGATCCACAACAGCGTCGACCTCTGGACCCCTCACGGCGGCTGGATGGTCACCCAGGCAGACGGGCCCTTCGGCTACAGCCTCACCCGGCGCCAACTCGACCCGTTGCTCCGCGAGCTGGCCGCGGGGACGGCGGGCGTGGACCTGCTTGCCGGCTGGACAGCGGTCGCGCTCCACGGCGGCGACCGACCGGGTGGGGTCGCGGTCAGGAACGCAGCCGGCGGGTCGCGCGACATCGGTGCCCGCCTCATCGTCGCCGCCGACGGGCGCGACTCGGAACTGGCCAGGCTCGCCCGGGTGCCGGCTCGAGTCAGGCCCAACGGCCGCTTCTTCTTCTGGGCCTACTGGCGCGGCCTGGAGCCGGCGGACACCCGCTCGCGGGCCTGGCTGTTGGAACCGGACTGCGCCTACACCTTCCCGAACGAGGACGGGCTGACCCTGGCGTTGGTGGCGCCGCACCGCGACCGCATCGCGGACTTCCGCGCCGACCGCCAGGCCGCCTACATGCGGATGGTCCGCTCGCTGCCGGACGCACCCGACTTCGGAGCGGCGAGCCAGGAGTCGAAGCTGCTGGGCAAGCTCGAGCTCATCAACGCGATTCGGCCGGCCGCCCGCCCGGGCATCGCATTCGTCGGCGACGCCGCGGTTGCCAGCGATCCGTTTTGGGGGATCGGATGCGGCTGGGCATTCCAGAGCGCCGAGTGGCTGGTCGAGGAGACCGCCGAGGCGCTGCTGGACGGTGACGACCTAGATCGAGCCCTGGACCGGTATCGACGATTGCACTTCAGGCGGCTCGCGCCCCACCACCTTCAGATCACGGACTTCGCCGGCGGTCGCCCATCCACCCTCCTCGAGCGCCTCTACTTTCGAGCCGGGTCGCGCGACCCGGGCGTGATGAGAACGGTCGAGGAGGTGGCGAGCCGGCGATCCTCGCCGCTGACGCTGCTCGACCCACGCAACCTCGTCCGCGCGGCGCTATCGTGAATGGCGATGAGCGACCGAGCCTTGCAGGACCGGATCCAGGAGCTCGTCGACGAGGAGCGGCGGTTGGCGAATGCCGCCGTCGACTCCGGCCCCGATCCCGATCGCCACACCCGCCTCGAGGAGCTCCAGGTCGAACTGGACACCTGCTGGGACCTGCTGCGCCAGCGCAAAGGGCACGAGGAGTTCGGGCTCAGCACCGACGACACCTCCGCGCGGGGGCCGGACGTCGTCGAGGGCTACGAGCAGTGACCGCCCGGTCACTCTGACCTGAGCCTCCCCGAATTGGGGATACGCTGCTGTGGTGACCTCGCCAGAGGAGGCGATCGAGGCGATCGACGAGCGTTTCGGCGTCCACTCCCGCCGCCGCGCCCTTCACGCCAAGGGCAGCCTCTACTCGGGGACCTTTACCGCGACGCCCGCGGCGGCCCAGCTGACCAGGGCCGCCCACATGCAGGGCGATCCCGTCCGCGCGACGGTTCGGTGGTCGAACGGGAGCGGCGATCCTGACGAGCCCGACTACGCCCCTGACGTCCGCGGCCTCGCCGTCACCTTCCACCTCGCCGACGGCTCGCGCACCGACATCTCCTCCCAGTCGCTGCGGCGCTTCCCGTTCAAGGGCGTCGACCCGTTCGTCGAGTTCGTCCGCCTCTCGAAGCCCAGCCCCTCATCCGCGCTGAGGCTGCCGCTGTTCCTGGCCCGCAACCCGGGCGCGATCGGGGCCCTCCGGGCCAACCTCGCCGGGCTGCGGCCGCCGCCGAGCTACGCCGCGATCCCCTATTACGCCCTGCACGCCTTCAGGTGGGTGGATGCCGATGGAGGCGAGCGCTTCGTCCGCTACGCGTGGAGGCCGACCGTCGATCTCCCGGCGCTGGGACGTGGCGAGGCGAGGTCACGCGGCCGCGACTATCTGCGCGAGGAGCTGGTCGAGCGACTCGACCAGAGCCCGGTCCGCTTCGAGCTCGAGGTGCAGATCGCCGGCCCGGGAGACGATCCCCACGATCCCTCCTCGGTCTGGCCCGAGGGGCGCGAGCGCGCCCTCGTCGGCACCCTCGAGGTGACTGAGCCCAGCGACGAGGGCGATGACTATGTCTTCGACCCGACCCGCGTCACAGACGGGATCGAGCCCTCGGACGACCCGGTCCTGCTGTTCCGCCCCCGCGCCTACTCGATCTCGCACGAGCGCCGCACCTCGCGGCCGTAGCCCACCCGCCTCAGGGAGCGGAGATCGGGCTCAGGTTCCACTGCCAGGTCTGTTCCGGCGTGCCGGGTACCTGCTGCCCCGAGCCCTGGCCGGAGAATGCCCAGCCCTCGCTGACCGGCCCGCCGGGGAGGGGCGCGTAGACGGCCATCGGCGTGCCGATCGCCGGAAAGAAATCGAACGCGCCGGCTTCTTCACAGCCGGACTCCTGTCCGGGGACTTTCGCCGTCAGCGGCATCCCGATCTGGAAGGAGTACTCGCGAGGGACTTTGTCGAAGATCGTCAGCACCGGTGCTCCTTTTAGCTCGGGCTGGACCGCAAGGTTGATCGGGCCGCCTCCTTCGACGGCGCAATCGTCGAGGACTCCGTCGAATCCGTAGGTGATCGATCCAGTGACGACTTGGTAGTAGGCGAGGGCGTAGGGGAATGCTTCGGGTGGGTAGGGGTTCGGCAGTTCGTGCAGCTCGGCGTTGCCGCTCCAGTCCGCCTCGAGGCTGTTGCCTTCGCCCAACAGGTCTTTGTCATAGGAGGCGGTGCCCGAGAACGTCGCCGCGAATTTATCCGGCAGAGCCCCTTCGGTCGGCTGTTTCCAGCTGTCTTCGCCGACCCCGGCGGTCGAGGTGAATCTTGCCGTCACCTTGGCCTCGTTTCCCTGCGGGGCTTTGCTCACCGTGTACTGAAAGGTCGGCGAGGCGTCCTGCGATGCGGCGGGCGAGAAATCAGCGTTCAACGGGCCCAGGAGATTCCACCTGGCGCCGGTCGCCGTGCCCCCATCCGCCTCTGCCCTGGCGTAGATGCCGAGCTGCTTTTTCTCTCCCCTTTTTAGTTTGATCGTGTTGGTGGCCGGCGTGAAGACCGCCTGGGCGCAGAACGGTTTGCGATCGAAGCTGCTCCAGCGGGGCTCGGCCTGCTTGTAGCTGTCGATCGCCGCCTTCGCCGATCTGGCGAAACCCTGGGCCCCGAGATCGCCGCCGATCCAGTCGCCCGAGTAGAGGACCGTGGCGCTGTCGGGATCGAATTTGCCGCCGGGCATGTCGATCCTCACTTTGCGCAAGACACCACTCCGGATCACGACGCCCCCGGTGGCCACGATCAGAACCACCTGTTTGTGCTCGACATCGACGTATTTCAGTCTCGCGTCGGGGCCGACCTTCCCTTTGGCTTTGGACTTGTCTTCGAACGTGGTGCTGGTGCGCGACACGAGCTCGTTTCCGCGCCAGACTTCGGTCGTCGCCGAGAAGTCGCCGGTGGCGGTGGGAGCCTCGACGTCGCCGGCGGCGGTCGGGCACTCGGGTACCCGGAAGGTGTCGACGCCGCCGCAGGAGAAGAAGGTCACCCGGATCCTGAGACCGCCACCGGCGTCGGTCTCGATGAACATGCCGTTCTCGCCGAGCAGGCCGACCGTCGAGGAGCCCCCCAGCGTGCCTCTATCCCCCGCCCGGCCGACGCCGCAGTTGGCCGACGCAAGGGCAGGGCCCTCGGGTAGGCCGTATGAGCTGGCGCTGCCCCGCTTGCGGTCGAAGAACACGAGCGCCTTCGGCAGCAGGCCGAGGATCTTCCTCTGGGCCCTCTTCCCGGCCGCGCCGAGGCCGCTCTGCAGCGTGCGGGCGCGTTTGCGCTTCTTGCCCTTCACAAGCTTCGCCGGGTCGAGCTTGAGAGCCTGCCTGAGGTACGCCAGCCGGAGGTCGATCGCCTTCGGTTTCGGGAAGACCTTGGCGAACGGCTGGCAGGTGGTCTTCCTGCCGACCTTGACCGCGACCTTGCCACCCTTGCAGGCGGCTTGCTTGCCTTTCTTTGCCAGGGCGTGCCCGGAGGACTGCGAGGCGCCGATCCCCGGCTGGGCCGCAAGCAGGCTCAACGATGCAATCGCGATCAACAGTCTTGACCGCATGCAATGACCGTAGGGGCGAATGCGGGAAAGCGCAACTCAGATCGACCGATTGACGCGGGGGTAGGGTCCGCAGCCATGTCAATCGGCAGGGTGAAAGGACCGAATGACCGGCAACGGGAAGCCGAGCTCGATCTGCCTCATCCACGGGCTCTGGGTGACTCCACGCAGCTGGGAGCACTGGGTCTCCCACTACGAGGGGAAGGGCCACAGGGTCATCGCACCCGCCTACCCGGGCTTCGAGGTCGAGGTCGAGGCGCTTAACGCCGACCCGGCCCCGATCGAGGCGGTGACCGTGCCGGGGATCATCGAACGTCTCGAGTCGAAGATCGCCGAGCTCGAGTCCCCTCCGATCCTGATCGGGCATTCGGCCGGCGGGCTCCTCACCCAGCTACTGCTCGACCGCGGCGTCGGCGCCGCCGGGGTGGCGATCTGCTCGGCACCGACCGAAGGTGTGCGGGTGACGCCGATCTCCCAGGTCAAGTCGACCTTCCCGGTGCTGAAGAACCCCGCCAACCGGCACCGGGCGGTGCCCTTCAACCTCGATCAGTGGCACTACGCGTTCTGCACCACCTTCAGCGAGGAGGAGTCGAAGAGGCTGTACGAGCGCTACGCGATCCCAGGCCCCGGACAGCTTGTTTGGGCGGGCGTGCTCGCGAACTTCGAGCCCGGCCACCAGGTCTCATACGTCGACTACAGGAACGACGACCGGGCGCCGCTGCTGTTCATCTCGGGCAGCGAGGACAACCTGATGCCGCCCTCGGTGCAGCGATCCAACGCCAAGCACTACAGGTCCGACACCGTCACCGAGGTGAAGGAGTTCGAGGGCTTTCCCCATCTGCTCCCGGCCCACGAGGGCTGGGAGGAGGTCGCCGACTACGCCCTGCAGTCGGGCGCTCGACCGCGCGTGAGCGCGGTCCGCGTCACCCACATCGGCGGGCCGACCGTCCTGCTCGAGGTCGGTGGCTGGCGGCTGCTCACAGACCCGACGTTCGACCCACCGGGCGGCCGCTACGGATTCGGCTGGGGGACCGGGTCGCGCAAACTGACCGGGCCCGCGATCGCCCCCAGCGAGCTGGGCCGGATCGACGCGGTCCTGCTCAGCCACGACCAGCACGGCGACAACCTCGACACGGCCGGCCGGGCGCTCCTGCCTGCGGCCGGGTCGATCGTCACCACCCCAGCCGGCGCGCGCAGGCTGGGTGGGAAGGCGCAGGGCCTCGAGCCCTGGGACGACAACCCGCCTCGAGGCACCGGGGCGGGCGACGATCGAGGTCACCGCGACCCCCTGCCGGCACGGCCCGCCGCTGATCTGGCCGCTGAGCGGCGCGACGACCGGCTTCGCCCTCGGCTGGGAGGGCCAGGAGCGGGGGCAGCTGTGGATCTCCGGCGACACGGTGCTCTACGACGGGGTCCGCCAGGTCGCCGACCGGCTCCGCGTCGACATCGCCCTGCTGCACCTTGGCGCGGTCCGGTTCCCGGTGACCGGCCCATTCCGGTACGCGATGAACGCCGCCGAAGCGATCGAGCTCTGCGGCATGATCCGGCCCCGGGTGACGGTCCCGGTCCACTACGAGGGGTGGAAGCACTTCCGCCAGGGGCGCGAGGAGATCGAGCGCGAGCTTGCGGCCGCGCCGGAGGAGATCCGCGACAGCGTCCGCTGGCTGCCGATCGGCGAGCCGGTGGAGATCGCCGGGTGATGGCATGAACTTGCGGTCGCCGTATCCGCAGGTTAGGGTCGGCGCATGCCGGTCAAGCTGCACCGCTGCTCGCTCACCTGGCTCAAGATCGGGGTCCATCCCTGCTGGCGGGTGCAGAAGGCGCTCGATGAGGAGGGAATCGAGTACGAGGTCGTCCCCGGGCCGCTGATGCCCGGCAAGCGCGAGGACCTCGAGCAGCTGTCGGGGCAGGGCAAATACCCGGTGATCGAGTTCGAGGACGGCAGCATCTACCGCGAAGAGTCGACGGACATGGCGGAGCGGATCCGCGCGGGAAGCCTGTTCGGCAAGGGGGAGGCAGAGCCGGCGGCGTAGGCGGCGCAGCAGGCTGAACAGTTGTACAGTGCAAGCTGAACATGTGTTCAGCCACTGTGGCCGAGTCGAGCCGCGAGCAGATCGTCCTGCGGGCGATGAGCCTGTTCGGCGAGCGAGGGATCGAGGCCACCTCGCTGCGCGAGGTCGCCAGGGGAGCCGGGGTGTCGCCGGCGCTGATCGTCCATCACTTCGGCGGCAAGGAGGGGCTGGTCGCCGCGGTCGATGAGGCCGCCCTGCGGGACTTCGGCGCCGCCTACAGCTCGGGAGATCCGGCGCCGGCCGGCGAGCTGCTGCGCCGGCGAGCGGAGCAGACCGCGACGGTGATGCGCGAGCGGCCCGACGTCTGCGCCTACCTGGGCCGGGCGCTGGTCGAGGTGACGCCGGGCGCCGCGCGCCTCTTCCGCCTGATGATCTCCGCCGGCCGCGCGGAGGTCGAGGCCCTGGTCGAGGAGGGCGCCCTGCGCGAGGACGCCGATCGGTTCTGGGCGACCCTCCAGCACTTCTTCCTGATCTGGGCCCCGCTCAGCTTCCGGCCCCTGCTCGAGGGGGAGGTACTGGGCGGGTCGCTCCTGCACGGCGAGAATCTGGATCGCTGGGTCGACGCGAACGTGGAGCTGCTCCAGCGCGGCCTCTACCGATGACGCGGCTGGACTCCATCGCCGAGGTCGAGTTCCGCTCGGGTGGGGAGCGCTGTGCGGGCTGGCTTCACCTGCCGCCCGGAGACGGGCCCCATCCCTGCGTGGTGATGCTGCACTCGACCGCCGGCCTGCGCCAGCTCCGCTGCTACTCCGAGCGGGGGCGCTCGTTTGCCGGTTCCGGAGTCGCGGCGCTCCAGTTCGACTGCCGTGGGTTCGGGGCCAGCGACGGCGAGCCGCGACAGCTCTACGACGTGCGGATGCTCGCCGAGGACCTGGAGGCGGCGCTCGCGTTCGCCCGCGGCCGGGCGGAGCTCCACCCCTCGCTGCTGGCGCTGTGGGGCGGCTCGGCGAGCTGCGCCCTGGTGCTTGACGCAGCGCGCCGGCACGACGAGATCCGGGCCGTCGTCTGCCTGACGCCGTTCGTCCCGGGCCGCGCCACCCAGCGCTCCGCGGGCACCCCCGTGCTTCGTCTCGCCGCCGCCGCGTCGGCTGACCGGGTCCGGATGATGTTCGGCCGGGAGCCCCGTGGGGTGGCGGTCGGGGGGGAGCCGGGGGACACCGCGATCCTCGTCCGCGAGGCCGCGGCGGCGGGCGAGCGCGGCATGCTCCCTCCGGAGGCACGGGTCGAGGCCTCGGGCAACCGGGCCGAGGTGGACAACGGGATCGTCTGGGAGAACCGGGTCGTGCTGCGCCCGCGGCTGCGGACCCCGCACCCGCTGCGGATCGCCGGCGATGTCGGCTGCCCGTTGCTGGTGGTGGCGGGGTCGGAGGACACCCTCTGCCCGCCCGGCCCGGCGGCCGAGGTCGCCCGGCGTGCGCCCGCGGCCGAGCTCGAGACCTTCAGCTGCGGTCACTTCGATCTGTACGCGGGACGGAGCACCGCCGCCGAGAGGGAATTCCTGCACAGCCGCCTGATCGAAGCCGGCGTTTGACACCGTGGCCGGCGACCCTCAATCGATCAGGGCGATGAGCAGGATCGCG
Source organism: uncultured Solirubrobacterales bacterium (assembly GCA_963816785.1). Taxonomy (GTDB): domain Bacteria; phylum Actinomycetota; class Thermoleophilia; order Solirubrobacterales; family 70-9; genus VRUE01. The sequence goes on from CAWFLL010000002.1 coordinate 541,603, forward strand.
ATCGCCGAGATCCCGATGATCGCCCCGATCACTGCGATCGCGATCGCGACCCGATCCCCGTCGCCTAACCGCGGCAGCCTCGGGAACGGCCGGGCACTGCGCTCGACCACCCCCGCCCTGAAGCTGGGCCCCCCGATGCCGGCGGCGGCGTGCCCGGTCTGAGGCTGGCCGATCGCGATCAACCGAACGGGCGGATGAAGCGATTCCCGGGCCCGCTCGAAGAGCCCATCCTCGAGCCAGCGGCCGCGGTCGGTGGGCGTGGCGACGATCAGGACCTTCTCGGCCGGGTACTGCCGCAGCGCATCGGTCGCCGCCGCGACCGGGTCACTGACGCCGACCTCCCCGAAGGCGGAGACCCCGCGGCGGCTGAGCGCCTCGAGCGAGAGCTCGAGGCGTTGCCTGGCCTCGCGGGTCGCCCCGTCGACGTCGCCCAGCGCACGGTGCAGGGCGGTCTCCCCGATGGCCGGGGCGACGAGGACGACGCTGGCCCGCTCCGGAGGCAGGTTGCGATTCAGCTCGTCCAGCAGGTCGCCCTCGGAGAGCGCCTCGGTGATCACGACCATGACCCGCTCGGGAGCGGGCTCCCCGAGAACTTCGTTCCCATCTGCCGCGTCGGTGTCCATTCCGGGCACCTACCCGCGACCGGGCATCGCAGAAACGTGGTCGGGTCGCGCTACATGTCCTCGCGGACCCCTCCCATCTCGCTGAAGACGGCGGTGGGCCCGCCGTCGGTGCGCTGCTCGTCGGCAATCACGTGGGAGACGGCGTTGATCAGCGCGAGGTGCGTGAAGGCCTGGGGAAAGTTGCCGAGGTGGCGGCCGCTCCGCGCATCCAGCTCCTCCGCGTAGAGGTCGAGCCAGCCGGCCGACTCGAGCAGGCGTTCGCACATCGCTCGCGCCCGCTCCGCCTCGCCGATCTCCGACAGCGCCGAGACCAGCCAGAACGAGCAGATCAGGAAGGTCCCCTCCTCGCCGTGCAGGCCGTCGTCGGTCTCATCGACCCTGTAGCGGAGGACGAGGCCATCCCGGGTCAGGTCGTCGGCGATCGCATCGACCGTCTTCCGAACCCGCGGGTCGTTGGGAGGGAGGAACCGGAGCAGGGGGACCAGCAGGGTCGAGGCGTCGAGGGCGTCGGTCTCGTAGTGCTGGCGGAAGACGCCGTCGCGGACGCCGCGTTCGAGGATCTCCTCGCGGATCCTGCCGGCGACCTCCCGCCACCTCTCGGCGATGTCCTCTTGCCCGATCGCGGCGGCCAGCCGCGCCCCCCGGTCGACCGCCACCCAGATCATCAGCTTCGAGGAGACGTAATGGCGGGGCTCGCCCCGCGACTCCCAGATTCCCTGGTCGGGATCGGGCCAGGCGGCGATCGCCGCCTCGACCTGTTCGCTGATCAGTTTCCGGTCCGCCGGCGTGCCCGACCCGCGCAGGGCTTTCTCGTGCAGGTAGATCGAGTCGAGCAGCGCTCCCCAGACATCGTGCTGGCGCTGGTCGAAGGCGCCGTTGCCGACCCGCACCGGACGCGCCCCCCCGTAGCCGTCGAGGTGGTCGAGGGTGCGCTCGGTGAGCTCCTTCTCGCCGTCGATCCCGTACATGATCTGCAGGTTCGGGTCCTGGCGGCAGACGCTGAGCACGAATTGCATGAAGGCGCGCGCCTCCTGGTCGAACCCGAGCGTGTGCAGGGCCCAGAGGCTGAACGTCGAGTCGCGGATCCAGCAGTAGCGGTAGTCCCAGTTCCGTTCCCCGCGCGGGGTCTCCGGCAGCGAGGTGGTCGGCGCGGCGACGATCGCGCCGCTGGGGCTGTAGGTGAGGCCCTTCAACACCAGGGCCGAGCGCTGCAGGTGGATGCGCCAGGGATGGTCGGGGAAGTCTCCGTAGCGCAGCCACTGGCGCCAGAACTCTTCGGTCGAGTCGAGCCGCTCCAGTGCCTCGGGGGCGCTGCGGGGACCGCCCAGCTCGCCGTCTCCCCAGGACACCGCGCAGAACCCGGTCTCGTCTTCGCGCAGCCGCATCTTTCCGATTGCGGTCGGCCCGTCGATCGAGGTCTCCATGTCGCTGGTCAGCAGCAGCTCGGCCCCGTCAGGGGCGCGGGCGATCGCCTCGCCCAGCTCGCCGCCGCTCCACTCGGCCGGCTCGGCCCCGTAACCGAAGCGCGGCATGCATTCCATCTCGATCTCCACCTCGCCGTCGATGCAGGTCATCAGCCGCAGCACCGAGTGGTCGGCCTCGTGCTCGGTCCGAGGCCGCGAGCCCGGGCCCTCCTGCTGCGCCCAGTCGCCGATCGTGAGCGCATCGTGGATCACGACCCAGCCGGTGTCGGTGACCCAGGTCGTCTCGATCACCAGGGTGCCGGGCTCGTAGCGACGGCTGATCGGCACCACCACTCCGCGAGGACCGAGCTTGAAGTGACCGGCGCCGCGATCGAGCAGCGCCCCGAACGCGCTCGGCGAGTCGAAGTGGGGCAGGCAGAGCCACTCCACCGCGCCTTCGTAGGAGACGAGGGCGCCGGTGTGGCAGTCAGAGAGGAACCCATAGCTGCCGATCGGTGGGAAGCGGCTGTCGGCGGCGCTCACCAGACGGCCTCCCGCTTGGCCCGCTGCGCGCTCAGCATCGGGCCAAGCTACCAGCGAGTGCGGGCACCGGTGGCGAAATCCGCGCCGCTACGCTGGATCCGTGAGCGCGGAGAGAGCAAGCGTGCATATCTGGTTCTTCGCGCAGCGAGCGAAGCGGGAACAATTACCGTGATCGTGCCGCCCGCCCACGTCGCCGGGTCCTTCCTGCCGCTGGAGCTGATCCCGCTGACCCTCGCGGGGGTCCTCTACTGGCACCGGTCGATGGTCCTCTCCTGGGGAGGCAGGCCCGTCCCCGCCTGGCGCCAGGCCTGCTTCGGCGCCGGCCTGGCGGTCATCGCGGTCGCGCTCTTCAGCCCGATCGGCCACATCTCCGAGGAGCTGGTGATCGCCCACATGGGGGAGCACCTGCTGATCGGCGACATCGCCTCGCTGCTGCTGGTCCTCGGCCTGACCCGCTCGCTCCTGCAGCCGGTCCTCTCGATCCGGTTCTTCAATCGCCTCCAGTTCCTGGCTCACCCCGCCGTCGCCCTGCCGCTGTGGGCCGCCAACCTGTTCCTCTGGCACCTGCCGGCGCTCTACCAGGACGCCTACGGATCGGCCCCGATCCACGCCTTCGAGCACGCAACCTTCCTCCTCTTCGGCTGCCTGATGTGGATGCCGGTCTTCGGCCCCCTGCCGAAGCCGGAATGGTTCGGGGCAGCCTGGAAGATCGGCTACGTGGTGGCGGTCCGCTTCACCGGGGCGATCCTCGGCAACGTCCTGATGTGGTCGGGGACCGTGCTCTACCCGATCTACGCCCCCGGTGAGCGCTTCTGGGGGATCTCGCCGCTCGCCGACCAGAGCACGGCCGGGGCGCTGATGATGGTCGAGGGGACCTTCCTCGTCCTCGGGGTGCTGGCCTGGACGTTCTTCGAGCTCGCCCGCGAGGGGACCGAAAAGCAGCGCCTGCTCGAGCTGGCCGAGGAGCACGGAGTTGAGCTCGACGAGCGGCGCGCGCAGCGAGCGGTCGCCGCCGGCCACGGCGCATTGCTCGAGGAACGGCTCGTGGGGGGGAATCGTGATCCGGACCGCGGCTGATGTCCCGTGAGCGATTGCTGTTGGGGGCGCTCGTCTTCGTCGTCGGCGCGGCCAGCCTCGGCGCCGAGATCGCCGCAGCGCGCCTGATCGCGCCCTACTTCGGCGCTTCGACGATCGTCTGGGCCAACACGATCGGCGTCGTCCTCGTCGCCCTCTCGATCGGCTACTGGTTCGGCGGTCGGTTCGCCGACCGCCACCCGCACATGCGCGGCCTCTGTCTCGTCGTCCTCGCCGCGGCGCTCCTGATCGCGACGATCCCGTTCGCCTCGCGCCCGTTTCTGAGCTTCTCGGTCGATGCCTTCGACACCGTCTCGGTCGGCGGATTCGTCGGCTCGCTGTTCGGGGTGCTGGTCCTCGTCGCGGTGCCGGTGACCCTGCTCGGGGCCGCCGCGCCATGGGCGGTGAGGCTGGCGGTGGGGGAGGTCGATCGGTCCGGCGAGGTGGTCGGGAGGCTCTACGCGATCTCGACCGCCGGGTCGCTGTTCGGGACGATGGTCGCGGCGCTGCTGCTGATCCCGCTGCTCGGAACGCAGCGTACCTTCCTCGTCTTCGCGCTGGCCCTGGCCCTGGTCGGCGCCGCCGGGTTGGGCTGGCGTTTCGTCGCTGTGCCGGCGCTGCTCGCGCTGGCGCTTGCGATCCCGGTCGGGACGATCAAGGCCGCCGACACGGGCCGCGTCATCCACGAGGAGGAGACGACGCAGCAGTACGCGCGGGTGGTCGAACGTCCCGACGGCGCGATCGTGCTCGAGCTGAACGAGGGCCAGGCGGTGCACTCGATCTACCGGCCCGGCCGATTCCTGACCGGCGACTACTGGGACGGGCACCTCGTATTGCCGTTTGCGGCGCGGGCAGAGCCGCCTGTCCGGATCGCCATCCTCGGCAACGCGGGCGGCACGGTGGCGCGAGCCTACGGCCACTTCTTCCCGGCCACCCGCGTCGACGCGGTCGAGATCGACGGCGAGCTGACCGAGCTGGGGCGGCGCTACTTCGGTCTCCGCAACCCGCGCATGCGGACCTTCAGCGAGGACGCGCGGCCGTGGCTGGAGCGGTCCTCGGGCGGCTACGACGCGATCATGGTCGACGCCTATCGGCAGCCCTACATCCCTTTCTACCTGACGACGCGCGAGTTCTTCGAGCTTGCCCGGGAGCGGCTGGCGCCTGGCGGGCTGGTGATCGTCAACGTCGGGCATCCCGAGGGAAGCATCGCCCTCGAGCAGGTGCTCGGCAGGACGATGGCCGCCGTGTTCCCGAAGGTGCTCCGGTATCCGATCGAGCCGACGAACACGCTCCTGGTCGGGGGCGAGGAGCTCTCCCCGGCTCTGCTTCGCGATCGGGCGAGCTCGCTGCCCAGAGCCCTGCGCCCGCTTGCCCGAGAAGCGGCCGCGGCGCTTGCCCCCCGCCTGCCCGGCGGCGAGGTCTACACCGACGATCGGGCTCCGGTCGAGTGGCTGGTCGACGTCTCCCTGCTGGAATACGCCGATGACTAGGTTCGAGGCCTGGCTGGTGACGGGCCCGCTTGGCCGCGGGCTCGCGTTCGCGGTCGATTTCGCGGTGGCCGTCTGCAGGGGTCTGCTGCGCCGGCGGCCCCAGCCCTGAGGACCAGGCCGCCCGAAACAATCACCCAGATGACTGATCCCACGACCTGGATGACGCACGTGGCGCCAGTCACGAGCGGCCGTGGAATCAATCATCTAGGGTCAATCCCGTGAGCGCGGAGCGAGTAAGCGTCCATCTCTGTCATTTCGCGCAGCGAGCGAAGCGCGAAAAGTTGTGATGGAGACGACCGTTACAGAGCTGCCCGGCTCGCGGGTGCGGGTCGAGGTCGAGGTCCCCGCCGAGGACGTCGACCGCGGCATCCAGCGTGCCGCCCGTACCCTCGCGCGGGAGATGCGGCTGCCCGGGTTCCGCAAGGGCAAGGCGCCGCCGTCGCTGGTGATCCAGCGGCTCGGCTACGGCGCCGTGTTCGAGGAGGCGATCCGGGAGTCGCTCCCCGATTGGTACGAGGAGGCACTGCTGGGCGCCGCCCTCAGCCCGGTCGGCGACCCCAACGTCGAGATCGTCTCCGCGCCGCAGGCCGAGGGCGACTCGCTCGGCTTCAGGTTCGATATCGGCGTCCGCCCCGAGGCCAAGCTCGGCGAGTACCGGGGGCTCGAGGTCGGCCGGCCCGAGCCGGTGGCGCCGGAGGAGATGGTCGAGCGCGAGATCGAGCGGATCCGCGGCAGCTTTGCCAAGCTCGAGCCGGTCGAGCGCGCGGCCGCCGACGGCGACGTCCTCCTGATCGACTTCGAGGGAATGATCGATGGCAAGGCCTTCGAGGGCGGGAAGGCCGACGACTATCTGCTGGAGCTGGGCAGCGGCCAGCTGATCGAGGGCTTCGAGCCTCAGCTCAAGGGCGTGAGCGCCGGCGAGTCGCGCCAGGTCGAGGTCAGCTTCCCGGACGATTACCAGGCCGAGCAGCTCGCCGGCAAGGACGCCGTCTTCGCCGTCGATGTGAAGGAGGTGCGGGAGAAGATCCTGCCCGACCTTGATGACGATTTCGCCGCCGAGGCGTCCGAGTTCGACACCCTGGAGGAGCTCCGGGCCGACATCCGCCAGAAACTCTCAGAGGTGGTCGACTCGCGGATCGAGCAGGACTTCCGGATCGCCGCGATCGACGCCGCGGCCGAGCAGGCGACGGTCGCACTTCCCGATGACCTGGTGACCGCCCGCGCGGCAGAACGCTGGGGGCGGGTCGAAAGGCAGCTCGCGGCCCGCGGCATGAGTCCCGACTCCTACCTGCAGATGCAGGGCAAGACCCGCGACGAGGTGATCGAGGAATCGAGGCCGGACGCCGAGCGGGAGCTGCGGCGCGAGGCCGTGCTGGCGGCGATCGTCGAGGCGGAGGGGATCGAGGTCAGCGAGGAGGAGATGCTGGAGGCGCTCGCCCATCCCGCCGAACACGAGCGCACGACCCCCGAGAAGCTGCTGGCGCGGCTGCGCGAGAAAGGCCGCGACGCGATGATCGCCGAAGACATCCGCTTCCGCAAGGCGATCGACGTCGTCGCCGAGAACGCGAAGCCGATCCCGGTCGAGCAGGCGGAGGCGCGCGAGAAAATATGGACTCCGGAGAAAGAGCGAGAGGCGGCGGGGTCGCTCTGGACTCCCGGCTCCGAGTGAGCCGGCGGAGCCGCCGGTCGCCTTCTATAGAGTGCGGTCCATGACTCCTTTGGTGCCGATGGTCGTCGAGCAGACCTCGCGCGGCGAGCGCGCGTTCGACATCTACTCGCGGCTGCTCGGTGAGCGGATCGTCTTCCTCGGGACGCCTGTGACCGAGGACATCGCCAACCTGATCGTCGCCCAGCTCTTGCACCTGGAGTCCGAGGACCCCGACAAGGACATCAGCCTCTACATCAACTCGCCCGGCGGCTCCGTCTACGCCGGCCTCGCGATCTACGACACGATGCAGTTCATCAAGCCCGACGTGCAGACGATCTGCGTCGGGATCGCGATGAGCATGGGGGCGCTGCTGCTCGCCGGCGGCGCGGCGGGCAAGCGGATGTCGCTGCCCAACTCGAAGATCCTGATCCACCAGGTCTCCTCCAGCTTCCAGGGCCAGGCGACCGACATCGAGATCCACGCGAAAGAGATCATCGACGTCCGCCGCCGCCTCGACGAGATCCTCGCCAAACACACCGGCCAGGAGTTCGAGAAGGTCGCCCAAGACACCGAGCGCGACTACTTCATGAGCGCGGAAGAGGCGAAGGAGTACAACCTCGTCGACCGCGTCATCGAGCACCACTGAGCAACTAGGATCGGGTCGCGATGATCCGAGTGTCGCTCGATTCCAGCCCGGCGAAACGGTCGTTTACGGTCGAGCACTGAGCGGGAGGTGGTGCCGACGGGCCGCGCTCGTCGCGGCCCTCTGCCTGCTCCCGGCGTCGCAAGCGGCCGGCTCGCAGCTGTCGCGGAGCGGCGGGCTCACCTTCCACGATCACGTCTTCCCGGTCCGGGGACCGCACTGGACGCGGGGCGCGATCGGCGAGTTCGGGGCGCCGCGGAGCGGCGGGCGCACGCATGAGGGCTTCGACGTCGTCGCCCCCTGCGGGGCGAGGCTGGTGGCGGTCCGCGGCGGTCGGGTGCTGAGGAGGGGCTTCGACCCGGTCCTCTATGGCAACTACCTCCTGATCCACGGCGAGGGCGAGCACCGGAGCTACTTCTACGCGCACCTCCGCCGCCCGGCGGCCGTGCGCAGGGGCGAGCGCCTCTTCACCGGGCGGTCGGTGGGGGCCGTCGGGGACACCGGCAACGCCCGCACGATCGGCTGCCACCTCCACTTCGAGATCCAGGTCCACGGCCACCCGATCGACCCGGCGCCGGCTCTGGCGCGCTGGCGGTAGCGCATCCGACATTTACCCCACCCGGCTGTGGTCAAAGTCGGATGCGGCGTACTGGGCTCAGTAGGCGACGGCGACGCCGGTCGCAGCCGCCAGGAGGCGGCGCTCGAACTTCTCCGCGTCCTCCCCGAGGTAGAGCGGATGCAGCCAGAACGCCGTGCCGTCGAGCTCCATGCGGAGCAGGGTGCGCTCGAAGCCCACCGCCACGAGAGGGCTTATTACCTCCACATTGCCGACGCTCTTCCCGATCAGGTGGACGACGTAGAGAGCCTGATCGGTCAGCACCAGCGCGTATCCCTTGATCCTCAGGGCGCAGAGGGCCGCCACCAGCACCGCGAGGATCGCGAAGTCGTGGAGACGGTTGACCTCGAGGGCGAAGGCCGCGGCGAGGAGCAGCAGAGCCAGATACAGCCACGGCCCTGCATCCACCCTGACCAGGCCCACGAGCCGCTCGCCGAGGCGCATCCGCGGCTGGACCGCGCTCAGCACCAACTCTTCGGTGGTTGCCTTCGACATTTCCGACCTCCGTTCGTCGTCGAAAGCCGGTATCGGTCCGGCTCGGGATTGGTTAAGCCCGCTCGATCAAGCCTGGACGTTTGACCGACGTTCGAACCAGAGGTTGGCTTTGGGATTGCCGTTGTAGTCGGCCACCTCGCGGTAGCCGGCCGAGCGGTAGAGGGCGACCGCCGCCGTCAGGTAGTCGGACGTGTCGAGCCGGGTCGCCTGGCAGCCGCGATCGCGGGCGATGCCCTCCAGCTCCCGGAGCAGCCTGCTCGCCAGGCCGGTGGCGCGTTGCTCCGGCACGACGTACATGCTCTTCACCTCCGCGATCTCCCTGTCGAGGTGCCGAACCCCGCCGATCCCGGCCGACTTGCCGTCGAGGAGGGCGACCAGCATGACTCCGTTCGGAGGCGCCAGGTCCGGCGGCGGGCCGGCCGCGATCTCCGACTCGACGATGTCGAGCCCGAGCTCGGTGTCGGTCTCGCGGATGAAGTCTGCGTAGAGCCGGAAGACCTCTGGATCGTCTCGACTCCTCTCCTCGAACTCGACTTTCACGAACGGTCGACCGGCAGCTCGTACTCGACCCAGGTGCTGCGGTCAGCGCCGGTCGAGTCGTAGAGGCGCTGGGCGGTGTGGTTGTCGGGCGCGGTGGACCACTCGAGGCAGTGGGCGCCCCGTGCGCGGGCGATCTCGACGCTGGCCTCGATCAGCGCCCGGCCGACGCCCTGGCCGCGGGCCGCCTCCTCGACATAGAGGTCGTTCATCAGAACCGTCTCGGCCGCGGCCAGCGAGCTGAAGTGCCAGTAGAGGCAGGCGTAGCCGACCAGCCGCCTACCGCTCCAGGCGCCGATCAGCATCCCGTCCTCGCTGGGGCCGAGGAAGCGGGAGAAGAACTCGCGGTTGCGCCCCTCGTCGATGTCGGTGGCCTCGTAGAAGCGCTGGTAGGCGGCGATCATCGGCAGCACCGTCTCGAACTGCGCGGGGGTGACCGGCTCGATCCGGAGCATCGCGTTGGACCATAGGGCAGCCTGGGTGTTTGCGGTCACGGGGAGGGACGGCGGCGGCGGTGACGTAAACCGTGCAAACGACAGGCCGGATCGCGGGTCCGTCTAAGCTTCGGGGGCCGCGACTCCGGTAGGCAGCTACCGTCCCGCAAGGAGGAGATTCCGCTGGCACGTCCGACAGATTCCAACGAGCAACTCCTCTGCAGCTTCTGCGGGAAGTCGCAGCGCCAGGTCAAGAAGCTGATCGCAGGCCCGGGCGTCTACATCTGCGACGAGTGCATCGATCTCTGCAACGAGATCATCGACGAGGAGCTCTCGCCGCCGACGACGGTCGAGCTCGAGAACCTCCCGAAACCGCGTGAGATCCACGATGTGCTGCAGGAGTATGTGGTCGGCCAGGATGCGGCGAAGCGGGCGCTCTCGGTCGCTGTCTACAACCACTACAAGCGGGTCCAGATCGCCCAGGACGAGGACTCCGACGTCGAGCTGCAGAAGTCGAACATCCTGCTGCTGGGCCCGACCGGCTGCGGCAAGACGCTGCTCGCGCAGACCCTGGCCCGGATCCTCAACGTCCCCTTCGCGATCGCCGACGCGACGGCGCTGACCGAGGCGGGGTACGTCGGCGAGGACGTCGAGAACATCCTCCTGAAGCTGATCCAGGCTGCCGACTACGACGTGAAGAAGGCGGAAAAGGGGATCATCTACATCGACGAGATCGACAAGATCGCGCGCAAAGCCGACAACCCCTCGATCACCCGCGACGTCTCCGGCGAAGGTGTCCAGCAGGCTCTCCTGAAGATCCTCGAGGGGACGACCGCGTCGGTGCCACCGCAGGGCGGACGGAAGCACCCCCACCAGGAGTTCCTGACGATCGACACCACCAACATCCTCTTCGTCTGCGGCGGTTCCTTCGCCGAGCTCGACAAGGTGATCGAGCGGCGGGTCGACCAGCGCGGGGTCGGTTTCGGCGCCGCGATCATCACCCGCGACATCGACGACACCGGCGAGTGGTTCGAGCAGGTGCTCCCCGAGGACCTGATGGAGTACGGGCTGATCCCCGAGTTCATCGGCCGGCTCCCCGTGGTCGCCGCGATCCATCAGCTCACACGCGACGACCTGATCACGATCCTGACCGAGCCGCGCCACGCGCTGACCCGCCAGTTCCAGCGCTTCTTCGAGTTCGACGACATCGAGCTGGTCTTCGCCGAGGACAGCCTCGAGGCGATCGCCGACAAAGCGCTGGAGCGGGAGACCGGCGCCCGCGGGCTGCGCTCGATCCTCGAGGAGACCCTGCTCGACGTCCAGTTCGAGCTGCCCTCGCGCCGCGACGTCACCAAGTGCGTCGTCACCCGGGAGACGATCGCCAAGGGGCGGCGGCCGACGCTGGTCACCGAGGCCGCGCCGCAGGACATCGGCGCGGCCGACGAGGGGCTGAGCGAGGAAACGGCCTAGCAGAGCGGCACTAAACTCGCCGCTCGTGCCAGGTGACGAGCGACTAGAGCAGCTGGAGGCGAAGACCCGGTACGAGCCGGCCGAGGTCGAGCGGCGCATCTTCGCCGAGTGGATCGAGGGCGGGTACTTCCACCCACCCGCTGAGGGAGAGCCCGAGCAGAACTTCTCGGTCGCGATCCCGCCCCCCAACGTCACCGGCGCGCTCCACATGGGCCACGCGCTGAACGGCTCGATGCAGGACGCGCTGGTGCGGATGAACCGGATGCGCGGCCGCAACACGCTCTGGATCCTCGGCACCGACCACGCCGGGATCGCGACCCAGGCCGTGGTCGAGAAAATGCTGCGCGCGGAGGGCACCTCGCGCCAGGAGCTCGGCCGCGAGGCGTTCATCGAGCGGGTCTGGGCCTGGAAAGAGGAGTACGGGTCTCAGATCGTCGAGCAGTACAAGCGGCTCGGCGCCTCCTGCGACTACGAGCGCGAGCGCTTCACCCTCGACGACGGGTACGTGCGCGCCGTCTATCGCGTCTTCAAGGCGCTCTTCGACAAGGGCTACATCTACCGCGACAACTACATGGTCAACTGGGATCCGGGCTCGCACTCGGCGATCTCCGACCTCGAGGTCGAGAACCGCGAGGTCGAGGACACGCTCTACTCGCTCGACTACCCGGTCGAGGGCTCCGACCGGGTCCTGACGGTGGCCACGGTGCGTCCCGAGACGATGCTCGCCGACACCGCGGTCGCGGTGAATCCGGACGACGAGCGCTACGCCGACCTGGTCGGCGGCCACTGCGTGCTGCCGCTGGTCGGCCGGCGGTTGCCGGTGATCGCCGACGAGCACGTCGACCCCGAGTTTGGCACCGGCGCGGTGAAGGTCACCCCGGGGCACGACCCCAACGACTTCGAGATCGGCCGCAGGCACGGCCTCGAGGAGATCGGGGTGATCGGCCCCGACGGGCGGATGACCGAGGAGGCGGGCGAGGGCTTCGCCGGCCTCAGCACCGCCGATGCGCAGGAGGCGGTCGTCGAGGCGCTGCGCGAGGAGGGCCGGATCCGGGCCGAAGAGCCGTACGTCCACACCGTCCCCTTCTCACACCGCTCGGGCGAGCGGATCCAGCCGCTGATCTCGCTGCAGTGGTTCTGCCGGATGGACGAGCTCGCCACGCCGGCGATCGAGGCCGTGGAGAGCGACAGGGTGCGGATCGTCCCGTCGCAGTGGAAGCGGGTCTACCTCGACTGGATGCGGGAGATCCGGCCCTGGTGCATCTCGCGCCAGCTCTGGTGGGGGCACCGGATCCCGGTCTGGTATTGCGATGCCTGCGGGGAGACCTGTGCCGCCGAGGAGCCGCCGGAGCACTGCGCCAAGTGCGGCGCCGACGAGCTGCGGCAGGAGGAGGACGTCCTCGACACCTGGTTCAGCTCGGCGATCTGGCCGTTCGCGACCCTGGGCTGGCCCGAGGACACGCCGGAGCTCCGCGCCTTCTACCCGACCAGCTTCCTCACCACCGCGCGGGAGATCCTCTTCCTCTGGGTCGCGCGGATGATCATGATGGGGATCGAGTTCCCCGGGGACGTCCCGTTCCGCGACGTCTATGTCCACTCGGTGGTCCAGGCGCGCGACGGGCGGCGGATGTCGAAGAGCCTGGGGACCGGGGTCGACCCGCTCGAGGAGATCGACCGGCACGGCAGCGACGCCCTGCGCTTCGGCCTGCTGGCGATGTCATCGACCCAGGACGTCCGCTTCTCCGATGCGAAGGTCCAGCAGGGAGCCGACCTGGCGAACAAGCTCTGGAACGCAAGCCGGCTGATACTGCTGAATGCAGCTGAGGTCGAGCCTGGACCCCGACCGACATGCGTCGAGGACCGCTGGCTGCTCTCGCGGCTCGAGGTGACGATCCGCTCGGTCACGGAGAAGCTCGAGGAATACGACTTCGCCCACGCGGCCCAGGAGGCCTACTCGTTCTTCTGGTCGGAGCTCTGCGACTGGTATCTGGAGATAGTCAAGCCGCGCCTCTACGAGGGGGAGGAGGAGGCCTCGGCGAACCTGCTCTGGGCGCTTGAGCGCGTCCTCGCCCTGCTGCACCCGATGATGCCCTTCGTCACCGAGGAGATCTGGGCCTACCACCCCGCCCGCCGCGGCCACCTCGCCGTCCATGCCTTCCCCGAGGCGGACGAGTCGCTGATCGACGCCGAGGCGGAGGCGGAGGTGAGGGCCGGGATCGAGCTGACGCGCCGGCTCCGCGCCTGGCGCGACCTGGTCGAGGCTCCCGCGGCCACCGTCCTGCCGGCGCGCGCCGTGGGGGTTGAGCCGCAGGAGTTCGTCGGCCGCCTATCCCGGTTCGCCTTCGGCGAGGACGGGGGCGAGCCGGTCGCCGCGGTCGGCCCGGTCAAGGTGCTCGCCTCGGCCGAGATCGACGGCGGCACGGTCCGCGCCCGGATCGAGGCGCGGCGCGACGAGCTGCGCGCGGAGGTCGCCCGGGCCGAGGGCAAACTCGCCAACGAGCGCTTTGTTGCGAAGGCGCCCCCCGACGTCGTCGAGGAGGAGCGCGAGAAGCTGGCGCTCTACCGCGCCGAGCTGGAGGAGCTGTCCGAATAGCGGCGATCGACCCCGAGGCCTACCTCGACTCGCTCGAGCCGATCGGGTGGAGGCTCGGGCTCGAGCGGATGCACAAGCTGAACGCGCTGCTCGGGATGCCCCAGCACCGCTTCGCCTCGATCCACGTGGTCGGCACCAACGGCAAGTCGTCGGTTGCGCGGATGACGGCGGCGCTGCTCGACGCCCATCGCATCACCGCCGGGGCCTCGGTCTCGCCTCACCTCGAGCGCTGGTCGGAGCGGATCCTGATCCGCGGCTCGGAGATCGGGCCGGAGGATTTCGCAGCCGCGGTCGGCCGCGCCGCCGAGGCGGCCGAGGTGGTCGACCGGAGTCTCGAGGAGGGGGAGGCGGTGACCCAGTTCGAGGTCGCGACGGCGGCCAGCTTCCTCGCCCTCGCGGGCGCCCGGGTCGACGTCGGGGTGATCGAGGCCGGGTTGGGGGGGAGGCTCGACGCGACGAACACGATCCCCTCGCGGGTCACGGCCCTGACCTCGGTCGGCCTCGATCACACCGAGTGGCTGGGGGAGACCGAGGAGGAGATCGCCGCCGAGAAGCTCGCGGTGCTGCGCGACCACTCGACCCTCGTTCTCGGGAGGGTCTCCGCCCCGGTGCGGGCCCTGGCCGAGCGGACCGCCGGCGAGCGCGGGGCGGAGCTGGTCCTCGCCCCCGAGGACCCGGGCGAGCGCGTCCGCCTTCGCGCTCGGGGGCGGTTCCAGCGCCGCAATTTCGCTCTCGCCTGCGCAACCGCCGAGGCATTTCACGGCCCGCTCGAGCCGGACCTCATCACCACGGTCGCCGCCGGCCTGACGATCCCCGGCCGGCTCGAGCAGGTGGGGGAGACGCCCCCGACCTTCCTCGATGCCGCCCACAACGTCGACGGCGCCGCCGCGCTCGCCGAAGCCCTGCCGGAGATCGGCGGCGGAGGGCCGGTGGTCGCCTGCCTGGCGATGCTCGCCGACAAGGACGCCCCCGGGGCGGTCGCCGCCCTGGCGCCGGCGCTGGAGCGGGTTGTGTGCACGGAGATCCCGGCGGAGACGCTGAAATCGCAGGGCCGGCCGGGGGCCGCCGCGCATCCGGCCGCCGAGCTTGCGCGGATCTGCCTCGAGGCGGGCCTCGAGGCGGAGGCGCAGGCGCGCCTGGCGGACGCCCTCCCGCGGGCGCGCGAGCTCGCCGTGGCGTCCGGCGGCATCCTCCTCGTGACCGGCTCTCACTACCTCATCGCGCCCGCCCGGGCTCAACTCGCGGCAGAGGCCCCATAGGGACGCTCATCCCGATTCCCTCGCCGGTGGTTGTCGAGCACGGCTCGAACGTGCGACGATTTACGCGTGATGTGGCATGAGCTCTAAGAGTGCCGGCACCGAACTGCTGTCGATGATGGCCCTGGTCGCCGCCGTCGTCGCGGCTGTGATCCTGATCTTCTTCGGCCTCGGCTTTCTTTTCGGCAGGCTGTTTCTCTGATCGCTGAGCGGGAAGACCCGGTCCCCAGCGGGGAAAGCTGGGTGCGACGACTCATGAGTTCCAGCCCCGAAGCCGACAGGTTTCCTGCACACAGCGGCGAAGTAGACTCACCGCTCCCTCAGGCGGGTGCGCGACCATGACCACAGCGATATTCGGCATCAGCAACGACGGCCTCAACCTGGTCGTCAACCTGTTCGTCCTGATGCTGGTCGTGGTTTGGCTGGCCCTGATCGTCTACACGTACCTCGACGCCCGGCGCCGCGTCTCCGACCCCTTCCTCGTCGCCTGTGCCACGGTCGCGTCCTTCATCCCCTATCTGGGCACCGCCGTCTACGCGATCCTGCGCCCGCCCGAGTTCCTCGAGGACGCGCACGAGCGGGAGCTGGAGATCAAAGCCGCCGAGCTGCGGGTGCGCCAGCTCGAGGAGAGCTCCTGCCCGCAATGCGAGTTCCCGATCGAGCGAACCTATCTCCGCTGCCCACGCTGCCAGCGCCGGCTCAAGAATCCGTGCTCGAACTGCGGCAAGCCTGTCGATCCCCACTGGTCACTCTGCCCCTACTGCGAAACGACGCTCCCCTCCCGCGAGCGGTCCTCGAAACGACCGACCGCCCCGAAACGCCAGCCCCCGGCTCGCAGGAAAAAAGCGCCGGCCGCGGCGAAGGAGCCGGTGCCCGGCGCCAGCGAGGGGCCGCCCACTCCGCAACGAACGAAAAGGAGCCCAGAACGTGAGCCGGACCCTGATCCTCGTCAAGCCTGATGCCTTCGAGCGTGCCCTGACCGGTGAGGTGATCGCCCGCTTCGAGCGCAAGGGGCTGAGGATCAGGGCGCTGAAGATGATGGAGGCAGACGAGGAGATCGCCAACGTCCACTACGCGGAGCACACCGACAAGCCCTTCTTCGGCGAGCTGGTCTCCTTCATCACCGGCGGCCCGCTGGTGGCGATGGTCTTCGAGGGCACCGAAGCGGTGGCCGCGGCGCGCCAGGTGATCGGCGCCACCATCCCGGTCGAGGCCGCGCCGGGGTCGATCCGCGGTGACTTCGCCCTCGAGGTGACCTACAACATGGTGCACGGCTCCGACTCCGACACCTCGGCGGAGCGCGAGATCGGGATCTGGTTCCCCGAGCTCTCCTGAAGGTCACGCTTGCATCCGGGTCTCCCCAGCGCCGGGAGATCCTCGAGAAGCTCGGGATCGAGTTCGACGTCGTCGTGCCGGGGGTCGATGAGTTGGCCGGTGGGGATCCGGAGCTCGAGGTACTCGAGAACGCACGTCGGAAGGCACAGGCGGCGCCAGCCACCGATCTGGTCATCGCCTGCGACACCGACGTCGTTCTCGACGGCAGAGCCCTCGGCAAGCCCGCGGACGAGGTCGAGGCGCGTGGGTATCTGGAGCGGCTCTCGGGTCGCCCGCACGAGGTGTTGAGTGGGCTCGTCGTCCTTGCCGCAGGCGAGGAGCGGAGCGGCCTCGAGCGGACGACGGTCGTCTTCAGGGAGCTCGACGAGGCCGCGAAGGATCGCTACGTCAGCTTCGGGGAGTGGCGAGGCCGCTCCGGCGGTTACGCGATCCAGACGCTCGGGTCGACCCTGGTCGCGCGGATCGAGGGAAGCGTCTCGAACGTGGTCGGGCTGCCGGTCGGGCTCCTGTTCGAGCTGGCGCCCGAATTGTTCCGAGCTGACTGACCTGCAGGGCAATTCCCCAGCATCTGGGATGATTGCCCGAAGCTTCACAATCAACGCATGGGCGTATTCAGCAATCTCACCGGATTCGGCGGCCGCGACATGGCAGTCGACCTCGGCACCGCAAACACGCTGGTCTACGTGCGCGGCCGCGGCATCGTGCTCTCCGAGCCCTCGGTCGTGGCGATCGACTCGCGCAACGGGCAGGTCCATGCGGTCGGCGTCGAAGCGAAGCGGATGCTGGGGCGCACGCCGGGCACGATCACCGCGATCCGCCCGCTCAAGGACGGCGTGATCGCCGACTTCGACGTGACCGAGCAGATGCTGCGCCACTTCATCAAGCGCGTCCACTCCAACCGCTTCGCCCATCCGCGGGTCGTCGTCTGCGTCCCCTCCGGCGTCACCGGGGTCGAGAAGCGGGCGGTCGAGGAGGCCTGCCTCTCGGCCGGGGCGCGCAAGGCATTCCTGATCGAGGAGCCGATGGCGGCGGCGATCGGCGCGGGCCTGCCGGTGGCCGAGCCGACCGGATCGCTGATCGTCGACGTCGGCGGCGGCACGACCGAGGTCGCGGTGATCTCGCTCGGCGGGATAGTCGTCTCGGAATCGATCAGGGTCGGCGGCGACGAGCTCGACGAGGCGATCGTCAACCACTGCAGGCAGAAATACAAACTGGCGGTCGGGACCCAGACGGCGGAGGAGGTCAAGGTCGAGGCGGGCTCGGCCTCGCCGCTCTCCGAGGAGGTCGAGGTCGAGATCCGCGGCCGCGATCTCGTCTCCGGCCTGCCGAAGACGATCACCCTCGGATCGGCCGAGGTTCGCGACGCGCTCGAGGAACCGATCGGCCACATCCTCGACGCGGTCAAGGACACCCTCGATCGCACCCCGCCGGAGCTCGCCGGCGACATCATGGACAGGGGGATCACCCTGGCCGGGGGGCGGCGCCCTCCTGCAAGGACTCGAACAACGCCTGCGGGACGAGTGCCAGATGCCATGCCAACTGGCAGAGTCACCGCTTACGTGCGTGGCGGTCGGCTCCGGCCTCTCATTGGAGGAGTTCGAGACGATCCACCGCGCCAGCAAGATGAACTCGGGGGCGGCACGCTATGCCTAGCGGCCGCCCGCAACCAACGGACTTAAGGCTGTTTCGTGTATCGCAAACAAGTACGCCGCCGTAGGGCGGTCCTGACGCTTCTGATCCTCGGCTCATTCCTGCTCCTGACGATCACCTACGGGCAGGGCTCGGGCAGCATCCAGGACGGCGTCAGCACGATCTTCAGCCCGCTGAGGGGGTCGCCGACCGGGCGCTGAAGCCTGCCCGCGACCTGGTCGGCTGGTTCGACAAGACATTCGAAGCCCGCGGCGAGAACAGCCGCCTCAACGACGAACTGGCGCAGGCGCCGGGTCCAGGCGGTGGCCGGCCAGGAGGCGCTGCAGGAGAACGCGCAGCTGCGCAAGCTGCTCGCAGCTGGATCGCGACCCCGTCATCGCCGACCTCGGCCTTCGAGCCGGTGACCGGCCGGGTGATCGCCCGCTCCCCGACCGTCTGGCATTCGACGGTCACGATCGACCTCGGCAGCGGCGACGGCGTCGTCGTCGACGACCCGGTGATCAGCGGCGACGGCGTGGTCGGGCAGGTGCTCGGCCGTGCAGTCCGACTCCGCCCAGGTGACGCTGATCACCGACCACGCCAGCGCCGTCTCCGCCAAGGTGCTGCCCGGGGGCGTCCAGGGAGTGATCCGGCCCGACGTCGGCGACCCGGAGGACCTGGTCCTCGACTTCATCGACTCGACCAAGAGAGTCGACGTCGGGCAGACCGTGGCCACCTCCGGCTGGCGCGCCCAGGGCCTCGCCTCGCTGTTCCCGCCCGGCATGCCGGTGGGCGAGGTGGTGCGGCGCCTCGATACGTCGAGCAGGAGGCGAGCCAGCAGGTCCACGTGCGACCATACGCCGACATCGCCAACCTCGACCTCGTGCAGGTGCTGACCGGGGGGTCCCGTCGATGATCGTCACGCCGAAGATCTTCGCCCGCCTCGTCGCGATCGCGATCCTCGTCGTCCTGCTCCAGCTCTCCTTCTTCTCCCGGGTGACCTTGCTCCACACCAGCGCCGACATCCTGCCAGCGTTCGTCGTCGTCGCTCGGCCTGCTCGGCGGCAGCATGACCGGTGCCGTCGCCGGGCTTCTCGATCGGCTTCCTGGTCGACTGCCTGCTGGTCGCGCACGCTCGGCGGCTGACCTCGCTCGTCCTGCTCGCCGTCGGCTACCTCGCCGGCCTCTTCCGCGAACGCTTCGACATCCACAGCGCCCTGGTGCCGCCGTTGCTCTGCATGGGGCTGACCCTGTTCGCCGAGCTCGGCTTCGCCGCTCGTGCAGGTCACGCTCGGCGTCGACGCCCCGGTCAGCCTCGCTGATCGTCCGCGACATGCTGCTGAAGAGCATCTACGCCTTCTTCCTCGGCCTGGCCGCTGTACTTCGGGCTGCGCGTCGCGCTCCGCGCCGCGTTGGTCGAGGAGCCGCGCATCGATCGGCGACGCCAGCCGACCGTGCTGGGAACCTGAGTCGATGTACTGGCGCTCTGAGGAACGCGGCCCGCCGATGAACAACCGCCTGGCGCTGCGGTCGCGCTGTTCGGCGCCGTCGCCCTGGCCCTGTTCGCGGCGCTCTTCTTCCGCCTCTGGTTCCTGCAGATCCTCAACGGCGAGGAATACCTCGCCGAGGCGAGGAACAACCGCACCCGCGAGTTCCGGGTCAGCGCGCCGCGCGGCTCGGTTCTCGATCGCGACGGCGAGGTGCTGGTCGACAACCGGACCAGCCTGGCGCTCCAGATCGACCCCAACAAGCTGCCGCCGGAGCGGCGCCAGCGGCGCGCCGAGCTGGCGCAGCTCGCGGAGTTGACCCACGCCTCGCCGGACCGGGTTCGCCAGACGGTCCACGAGGGGACCCTGCGGGCGCCAGGCGCGCCGGTGACCCTGCGCCGCGACGTCGGCCATTACCTCGTCTACTACCTGCAGGAGAACCAGGACCGCTTCCGCGGGGTCACGGTGCAGCGGGTCTTCGTCCGCCGCTACCCGCACGGGAACGCTCGCCGCCCACATCCTCGGCAACGTCGGCGAGGTGTCCGAAGAACAGCTCAAGGAACCCAAGTACCGCGGCCTCGAGCCGGGCGACGAGATCGGCCAGGACGGGGTCGAGTACACCTATGACCGCTTCCTGCGAGGCCGGGCCGGCATCACGCGCCTCCAGGTCGATGCGTTCGGGCAGCCGACCTCGGACGGGCAGCTCCTCTCCAAGCCGCCGGTCCCCGGCGACAACCTGAAGCTCTCGATCGACTCCGACGTGCAGGAAGCCGGCGAAGCGGCGATGGCGTCGTTCGGCCTGCGCGGGGGCTTCGTCACGATGGACGTCCACACCGGCGAAATCCTCGCCCTCGGCTCATACCCGACATTCGAACCGTCCGTATTCACGAGGCCGATGACCCAGACACAGGTCAACGCACTCTACCGCGATCAGGTTCTGGCGCCGCTGACCGACCGTGCGATCGCAGGGCTCTATCCGACCGGATCCACCTTCAAGCCGATAACGGCGATCGCGGCGCTTGAAGGCGGCCACGTGACGCCGAGCGAGGTGATCTACGACCCCGGCCAGCTGGTCGTCGGCGAACAGGTCTTCACGAACGCCGGAGAAGCGGCCAACGGGTCGGTCAGCCTGGTGACCGCGCTGGAAGTGTCCTCGGACGTCTTCTTCTACACGCTGGGCTTGCGGATGTGGGACACCGGCGACCTGCAGCATTGGGCGCACGCTCTGGGCATCGGCAGGCCGACCGGCATCGATCTGCCCGGCGCCGCCGAAGGGCTGCTGCCTTCCCAGCACTGGCGCAACCACCTGTACGCAGAAGGCGAAACCGACCGGCCCTGGTCCGCCGGCGACAACGTGCAGCTCGCCACGGGGCAAGGCGATCTGCAGACCAACCCGCTGCAGATGGCCATCGCCTACGCGGCGATCGCCAACGGCGGCACGATCGTCACGCCCCACGTCGGCCTGGAGGTCGACGATGCGGCCGGCCGCGTTCTCGCCGAATTCGACCCCGGTGCCCGTCGCCACGTTCGGATGGACGCCGAATACCGGGAAGACGATCCTCGAAGGGCTGCACGACGCCGCGCAGAACGGGAGCGGGACGTCGTTCGACGTCTTCGGCAACTTCCCGATCCCCGTGGCGGGTAAGACCGGAACCGCCCAGCGTCCCCCGTACGAAGACCAATCGTGGTACGGAGTGCTCGCCCCGTATCCGGATCCGCGTATCGTCACCTTCGTGACGATGGAGGAAGGCGGATTCGGCGCCGAAGCGGCGGCGCCCGCGGCAAGGACGATCTTGGAAGCGTATTTCGCGAACCAACTCTCGGAAGGCTCCGCTCCCGAAGAAGGCGAAGGCTGATGTACGCGACCCGCGCCCGCCGCGCCCACCCCGAGCCGTTCACCGTGCGGCCGGGCATCGCCGAGCGCCTCGGCCTGCCCTACATGGACGCCACCCTCGGCCTCTCGGCTGTCGCTCTCGCCCTGATCAGCGTCTACACCCTCGATCACGCAACCGCCCAGGACGTGCCCGGCAGCCCCGGCTACTACGTCGACCGCCAGGCGATCTACGCCGTCCTCGGCCTGATCGGGATGTACCTGCTCGCCCGGATCGACTACTCGCGCTTCCGCGAGCTTCGGGTCGGCATCTACACCTTCCTCTGCGCGACCGTCACGCTCGTCCTGCTCTTCGGCTTCGCCGCCCGCGGCTCGCGGCGCGCCTTCGACCTTCCCTTCTTCAGCTTCCAGCCATCGGAGCTCGGCAAGCTCCTGCTCGTGCTTGCGCTTGCCGGCTTTGTCATCGATGGCGCCCGGCGAGGCTCGCCATGGCAGCGCACGGTGCGCTACCTGTGCCTCGGCCTCGCCCCGGCTGCGCTCGTATTCATGCAGCCCGACCTCGGCACCTCGTTGGTGTTCGGGGCAATCACCCTCGCCGTGATGTACGTGGGGGGCGTCCGCTGGACGCACCTCGCGGCGATCGGCGGGGTGCTGGTGGCACTCATCGCAGTGGTCCTCGTCGTCGCTCCCACAGTGGGAGCGCCGATCCTGAAGGGGTACCAGAAAGAGAGGCTTACCTCCTTCCTCAACCCCAGCGAGGACCCCAGCGACGCGGGCTACCAGCAGAACCAGGGCATGATCGCCATCGGATCCGGTCAGGAGACCGGCCGCGGCGAAAGTGCCACCCAGACGCGGCTCGACTTCGTTCCCGAGCGGCACACCGACTTCATCTTCGCGGTGATCGGTGAGCGCTACGGGTTTGGGGGCGCCGCGTTGGTCCTATCCCTCTACGCCCTGCTGATCTGGCGGGCGCTGCGGATCGTGACACTCTCGAAGAACTCGTACGGGATTCTCGTGGCCGGCGGAATCGCCGCCATGCTCCTCTTCCAGGTCTTCGTCAACGTGGGGATGAACCTCGGGATCATGCCGATCACCGGAATTCCCCTGCCACTGCTGAGCTACGGGGGTTCCTCCGTGCTCGCGACTTTTCTCGCGGTGGGAGTGCTGCAGAGCATCCATACGCAAGCGCGCCTCAGTCAGAAAGGCAGGTTCGCCTGGTGACCTGAGAGGGAGCCGGGCGATGCGTACCTATCTGAACTGAGCTAACTGATGAAAAAAACAATTCTGGTGTCCGCCGATCGCGGCGAGACACGTGTCGCCGTCCTCGAGTCGAAGAGGAAGGGCGGCCAACGAGACGTTGCGGAGCTCTACATCGAGCGCCGCGGCCGACGATCGATCGTCGGCAACATCTACAAAGGCAAGGTCGACAACGTCCTGCCCGGCATGGAGGCGGCCTTCGTCGACATCGGGCTGGAGCGCAACGGGTTCCTCCACGTCGACGAGATCGTCCTGCCGAGCGGTGAGCAGGCGCCGAGAAGGGGTCGCGGCAGCGGCCGCCGGATCAGCGAGCTGCTGAAGTCCGGCCAGGAGATCGTCGTCCAGGTCGTCAAGGACCCGCTGAAGTCGAAGGGCGCCCGGCTCTCGATGAACATCTCGATCGCCGGCCGCTACCTGGTCTATGCCCCGCAGGGGGGCGGTGTCGGCGTCAGCAGGCGGCTCTCCGAATCGGAGCGCGACCGGCTGCGCAAGATGGTCGATCGCACCTACAAGGGCCCGGGCGGGCTGATCGTCCGCACCGCGGCGCACGGAGCGAAAAAATCCGACTTCGTGCGGGAGATCGGGTACCTGCACAAACTGAACGAGGTGCTGCAGCGGCGCACCGAGCAGACCAAGGCTCCTGGGCTCGTCTTCCAGGAGGCCGACCTGCCCGTCAGGGTCCTGCGCGACGTCTTCCTCAGCGACTTCGAAGCGGCGATCATCGACTCGCCGAAGCAGCTCGAACGGGTCACCGGCTTCTTCCAGCGCACCGCGCCGGAGCTGGTCGAGAAGGTCGAGCTGTACGAGGGCAGGAAGCCGCTGCTCGAGAAATGGGGGGTCGACAAGGAGATCGACTCGACCCTGGACCGGCGCGTCGACCTTCCCTCCGGCGGCTACCTCGTGATCGACTACGCCGAGGCGCTGACGGTGATCGACGTCAACAGCGGCAGCTTCACGGGCCGCGGCAAAGGCGGCCTCGAGGAGACGATCACCCGTGTCAACACCGAGGCCGCCGAGGAGGCTGTCCGGCAGCTGAGGCTGCGCGACATCGGCGGGATCATCGTCATCGACTTCATCGACATGGCGCGCGCGAGGAACCGCGACAAAGTTCTGAAAACGCTTCGGAAAGCGCTCGACACCGACAAGTCGAAGAGCTACGTGGTCGAGGTCTCGCCCCTCGGGCTGGTCGAGATGACGCGCCAGAACATCACCGACGGGGTCCGCGAGATCCTGACCGCGCCGTGCCCGACCTGCGACGGCGAGGGGGTCGTCCTCTCCGCCGAGACCGTGGCGTTGGAGGGCCTGCGGAAGATGCGCGAGATCGCCGCCGGCGACGGCGAGGCGTTCCTGCTGCGGGTCAACCCGAAGGTCGCCGCCGAGCTGATGGGCCGCGACAGCGGCCTCGCCGAGCTGGAGGCGGAGACCGGCAAGCAGTTCCATTTCGAGGGCGGTGACGCGCTCCCGATCGCCACCTTCGAGCTGGTCGAATCGGGCAGCACGGAGGAGATCGAGGAGCGGGCGCTGCCGTTCAAGGTCGGCGAGGAGGTGCTGGTCAAGATCGAGGAGCCGCACATGTACAACCCCGACGACGCGGTGGCCCGCATCGACTCCTACATCGTCAGCGTCAGCGGCGGTGGCCGCTTCATCGGCGAGCGGAAACTGGTGCGGATCGACCGCGTCGAGCGCGCCGCCGCGGTCGCCTCGTTGCCGGGGGCGGAGGCGACCAACGGGGGCGGAGGCGAAGAGGACGACTCCAGGCTAGAATCTCCCGCCTCGCGCAGTAGCCGTCGTGGCCGCCAAGGCGGTCCTGGTCGGTCGCGCTCCACCAAGAGCGGCAAGGACGAATGAGCACGTACGCGGTCATAGAGAGCGGCGGCAAGCAGTACCGGGTCGAGAAGGGCACGTCGGTGCTCGTCGACCGCCTCAGCGCCGAGCAGGGCGACAAGGTCGCCCTGCGAGCCGTGATGTTCCGCGACAAGGAGGTGATCGCGGAGCCGAAGGAGCTCGAGAAGGTGAAGGTCGAGGCGACGGTCGCCGAGCATCTGCGGGGGCCGAAGGTGAAGGTCTTCAAATACAAGCCGAAGAAGGGCTACCGCAGGCGCGCCGGCCACCGCTCCGAGCTGACCAGGCTCGAGGTGACCGAGCTGAAACTGCTGACGAAAAAACCGGCGGCGAAAAAAGCGAAAGCAGAGAAAAAACCGGCGGAGAAAAGAACCAAAGCCGCGAAAAAACCGGCTGCTCGCAAACCTGCTGCTAAAAAGGACGACGATGGCTCATAAGAAAGGACTCGGCTCAAGCCGCAACGGCCGCGACTCGAACCCCAAGATGCTTGGGGTGAAGATCTTTGCCGGCCAGCAGGTCTCCGGTGGGGAGATCATCGTGCGCCAGCGCGGGACGCGCTTCCGGCCCGGCGAGGGAACCGGCCTCGGGCGCGACCACACGATCTTCGCCACCCGCGAGGGGACCGTCGAGTTCCGGCCTTCGCGCCGCGGTCGAACGATCTCGGTTCTCCAGGACTAGGCGGGTGGGAGGGGTCGGTGCCCCTCCCTCGCGCTAGCCAAAGGGATAGCAAGCGGGAGGGTGCCTGACCTTCTCTGTCTACCCTCCTGCTGATGGATGATCGGGCGAAGATTTGGGTCGAGGGTGGTGCCGGCGGGAACGGATGTGTGAGTTTCCGGCGGGAGGCGCACGTGCCCAGGGGCGGCCCCGACGGCGGCGATGGCGGCCACGGTGGGGACGTGGTCCTGGTCTGCGACGCGTCGAGGCGGGACCTCGGCGCGCTGCGTGGCAGCAAGCACTTCCGCGCGGCTCGCGGCGGGCACGGGCAAGGCGCGAACCGGCACGGCGCCCGCGGTGAGGACAGGGAGATCGCGGTCCCGGCGGGCACGCAGGCGGAGGCGGTGGACGGGAGCCGGGTCGACCTGGTCGAGCCCGGGCAGCGCGCGGTGGTGGCCCACGGCGGCCGCGGCGGCCACGGCAACCGGCGATTCGCGACCTCGACCAGGCAGGCACCGCGGTTCGCGGAGAAAGGGACCGGGGGGCAGGAGGGCTGGATCGAGCTGCGGCTGAAGCTGCTCGCCGACGCCGGGCTGATCGGGCTCCCCAACGCGGGCAAGTCCTCGCTGCTTCGCAGGCTGACCCGCGCGACTCCGAAGGTGGGCGACTATCCGTTCACCACCGTCAGCCCCGCGCTGGGGACGATCGAGGACGAGGACCGCCAGGCGGTCCTGGCCGACATCCCGGGCCTGATCGAGGGCGCGTCGCAGGGCGCCGGCCTCGGCCATGAGTTCCTCGCCCATGTCGAGCGCTGCGCGATGCTCGTCCACCTCGTCGACCTGGCGCCGCTCGATGGCGACCCTTTCGCAAACCACGAGGCGGTGCGAAGCGAGCTGTCTTCTTACGGCGGCGGGCTGGACGATCTGCCGGAGCTGATCGTGCTCTCGAAGCGGGATCTGCTCACCGATGAGGAGGTCGAGGCGGCGCTCGCCGAGTGGGAGGAGCGGGTCGGCGATCGCGCCGTCGGGGTGATGGCCGTCTCCTCGGTGAGCGGAGAGGGCCTCGACGAGCTGAGGCGGCGGATCCTCGCCGAGCTCCCGCGGGAGGCCCCCGCCCGGTCCGAGGGCGACGCGGGCGCCGGCGAGTTTGAGGCCGAGCACCGCGTCTACCGCCCCGCCGGCGAGGGTGGGTACTCGATCGAGCGCGAGGGGGACGGCGGCTTCCGGGTCCTGGGGCGCGGCGTCGAGCTGCTGTTCGAGCGCCATGACCTCGCCAACGAGGAGGCGCTCGCCTACCTCGAGCAGCGCCTCAACGAGATCGGTGTGATCGCGGCCCTGCGGGCCGCCGGCTTCGAGCCCGGCGACGACGTCCGCGTCGGCGAGCACGAGTTCGAGCTCCACCCCTGAGACGCGTCCCCGAGGCGCCGATGGAATTGGAGGCGAGCGGGGCGCGGCCACGCAGCGCAGTGCTGTCGGGCGTCGACTACCAGAAGCTCGACATCGCCCGGCGGACCGAGCTCGCCGCCGCCCTCGGCCCCGCGGCCTGATCAGGGGGTGCGGGCCGGGGCCGCTCATACACTTGGCCGGCCATGACGCTGCTGGTCAAGCTCGGCTCCTCGATCGTCGCCGCCGATGACGGCGAGCTGCGCGTGGACGTGCTCGACTCGGTCTGCGCGCAGGTGGCGGCGCTGGAGCAGCGGGGTGAGCGGGTGGTGATGGTCACCTCGGGGGCGATCGCGCGGGGGATGCGCCTGCTCGAGCTGCCGGCGCGGCCGCGGGCGATGGACGAGCTGCAGGCGGCCTCCGCCGTCGGCCAGGGGGACCTCTTCCGCGCCTACGAGCGCCGCCTCTCCGAGCACGGGACGCACGCTGCCCAGGTGCTGCTCACCGCGGCCGACATCGCCGCCCGCACCAACTACCTCAACGCCCGCCAGACGCTGCGGCGGCTGATCGATTGGGGCGTGGTCCCGGTCGTCAACGAGAACGACACGACCGCGACCGACGAGATCAGCTTCGGCGACAACGACTTCCTCGCCGCCCAGGTGGCGATCCTGCTCGATGCCCGCCTCCTCGTCCTGCTCTCCAATGTCGACGGCCTCCACAGCGCCGACCCCAACACCGACCCCGAGGCCGGCCGGATCGAGGCGGTGGGCGACTTCTCGGAGCTGGAGGGGATGCAGATCGGCGACCGCACCTCGGCCTTCGGCTCCGGTGGGATGAGGAGCAAGGTCGCGGCCGCCGAGATGGCGAGCGAGGCCGGCATCCCGAGTGTGATCTGCGACGGCACCAGCCCCGGCTCGCTTGCCTCCGCGGCGGTGGGCGAGGCGATCGGCACCCGCTTCGGCGCCCGATCGGGAAAGGCCTCGAGCTTCAAGCTGTGGCTGAAGTACGCGAAGCCGGCCCGGGGGCGCGTCATGGTCGACGACGGCGCCGCACGCGTCCTGCGAGAGAGTGGCTCGAGCCTGCTGCCGGTGGGGATAGTCGGCGTCGAGGGGGACTTCGAGGCCGGAGACGCGGTCGAGGTCACGGTCAACGGCACGGTGGTGGGCAAGGGAATCGTCGAGTATTCCTCGCGAGAGCTCGGCGAGGTCACCGGCCTGAAGAGCGAGGCCGTGCGCGAGCTGCTCCCGCACGCGGCCGACGAGGCGATCCACCGGGACCGCTTCGTTTTGCTCTGACGGCGGGCGGCCCCGGCTACCCTTAGGCCCATGAGTGCGGAGCGAGCAAGCGTCCATATCTGGTTCTTCGCGCCGCGAGCGGAGCACGAAAAGTTCTGATGGCGGTGACCACACTGACAGTTGCGGAAAGCTGCGAGGCCGCCAGGCGAGCTTCGCGAGTCCTCGCCGCCGCGCCCACCGAGACCAGGAACGCGGCGCTGGAGGCGACCGCGAGGCTGCTCGGTGAGCGGGTCGCCGAGGTGATCGAGGCGAACGCGGCGGACCTCGCCGACGAGAGCGCCGCCGGGCTGACGGCGGCGCTGCGCGACCGCCTCACCCTCACCGAGGAGCGGATCGAGGCGATGGCCGAGGGCGTGCGCGCGATCGCGGCGCTGCCCGATCCGGTCGGCGAGGAGCTGGAGCGCAAAACCGTGGCCGGGGACCTGGAGCTGCGGAAGCTGCGGGTGCCGCTCGGCGTCGTCGCCGTCGTCTACGAGGCACGGCCGAACGTGACCATCGACTGCGCCGCACTGACGATCAAGAGCGGCAACGCGATCGTCCTGCGCGGCTCTCACTACGCCGAGCGCACCAACGGGGCGCTGGCGGCGATCGCCCGCGAGGCGCTGGCCGAGGTGGGCCTGCCGCAGGACGCGGTGGTCCTGCTCGCCGGCGGCGGCCATCAGGACCTTGCCGAGCTCGCAACCCAGGACGATCTCGTCGACCTCCTGATCCCGCGCGGGGGGGAAGGCCTGAAGGCGGCTCTGAAGGAGGTGGCGACGGTGCCGGTGATCTATGCCGCAGCCGGCAACTGCCACGTGTATGTCCACGCCGACGCCGACCTCGAGATGGCGCAGAGGATCGTCCTCAACGCGAAGGTCCAGCGGCCTGGGGTCTGCAACGCGGCGGAGAAGCTGCTCGTCGACTCCGCCGTCGCCGCCGAGTTCCTTCCCGGCGCCCTCGCCGCCCTGCATGCCGAAGGGGTCGAGCTGGTCGGCGACGAGCGGGCGCGCGCCGCGGCCGGGGACGTCGAGGTGGCCGAGGCGGGGCCCGATGACTGGGGGACCGAGTACCTCGACCTGAAGCTCGCCGTGGGCGTCGTCGACTCCGTCGAGGAGGCGATCGACCACATCAACAGGAATGGCACCCGCCACTCGGAGGCGATCGTCACCGGCTCCGAGGAGGCTGCGGGGCGGTTCACCGACGGGGTCGACGCCGCCGTCGTCTACACAAACGCCTCCACCCGCTTCACCGACGGGTTCGAGTTCGGGATGGGGGCGGAGATCGGCAACTCGACCCAGAAGCTCCACGCGCGGGGCCCGATCGGCCTGCGCGAGCTGACCACCTACAAGTACGTCGTCCACGGCGACGGCCAGGTGCGTGAGTAGCCCTCCGGCGGCCGGCATCGGGGTCCTTGGCTCGGCATTCAACCCGCCGCATCTCGGCCACCTTGCGCTGGCCCAGGAGGCGCTGTGGCAGCTAGGGCTGAGCGAGGTGATCCTGATGCCGACCGGCGAGGCCCCGCACAAGCGGATCGTCGACGACCCTGGGCGGGAGCTGCGGTTGGCGATGACGAGGCTCGCCGCCGCCGACGACCCGCGCTTCAGCGTCTCCACCCTCGAGGCGGAGCGCGAGGGGCCGTCCTATACGTATGAGACTTTGGAACAGCTTGGGCGTGAAAAAGGCGACACGGAGTTGGTGTTCGTGATGGGGGCGGACGCCGCCGTCGGGCTGGAGAGCTGGCGCAAGCCGGAGCGGGTGGCCGAGCTGGCGCGACTCGCCGTCGCGCGCCGTGCCGGTGTCTCGGACTCAGACGTCGCCGCGGTCCTGCGCAGCCTCGGCGCCTCGGAGCGGGCGACGATGTCTGGAGATGCCCGAGTTCGGCGTTTCCTCCTCGGTGGTGCGCGAGCGGGCGGCCGCCGGGCGGCCGCTGCGGTACCTGGTGCCCGAGCCGGTGGCGCGGTTCATCGACGAGAAGGGCATGTACAAGTGAGCGGGTTCGACTCCGAGGCGCTGGCGCGGCGGCTGACCGAGCTGGCCGACTCGAAAGGCGCGACCGACATCGTCGCCCTCGACATGCGCAAGCTCGCCTCCTACACCGACTATCTCGCGATCTGCACGGCCCGCAACGAGCGCCAGGCCCGCGCCGTGGTCGACGAGGTGAGGCTGCGGCTGAAGAACGAGATCGGCCTGCTGCCGGGGGGCGTCGAGGGGGACGGGGCGGCCGGCTGGATCGTCCTCGACTACCTCGACTCGGTCCTGCACGTGTTCACCGCCGAGGCCCGGCAGCGCTACGCGCTCGAGGATCTCTGGCACGAGGCTCCGCGCCTCGAGTTGGGCTCCGGGGACCGGGAGACGCCCTCCGCCGCGAGCGCCTGAGGCCGCCTTCACGAACACACGTTCCCCCGCGTCCGGAAGCACCCGAAATGCCGTCCGAGGAGGCCCCTACGGTGCCGCGCATGGGCAGCTTCAAGAGGGCCCTTCTCGGATACCGTCGCAACGACGTCGACGCGGCGATCGAGGCCCGGGAAGAGCGGATCGCGGACCTTCAGAAGAAGGCCGCGGACGCGATCGAGCGCTGGCGGAATTCCGCCGACACGGCGGCACGCTCGGAGCAGGAGGCCGCCGACCTCTCGGGGATGGTGATCGAGCGCGAGCGGGAGATCCGCATCCTCGGCGAGAAGCTGCAGGAGGCAAACGAGCGCCACGAGCGCAGCATCGGCTCGCTGGAGTCGATCGCTTCGCGGCTGGACGAAATCCATTCCCAGGCGCGGGGCCAGGCCACCCGGATCCGGATGAAGGCCCTGCGCGAGGCGGTCGAGGTCAGCCGGCGGGCGCAGGAGCTCGTCGAGGCCAATGCCGAGGCCGACGGGGCCGCCGCCGGCAGCAACGGAGCGGAGCCCGCGAGGGGAGGCTCGGACCTCTTCGAGGGGCCGGTCAGGCTCGAGATCGGGCCTCTCGGCGACTTCTCACAACTCGTCGGCATCGAGGACGCGATCAGCCGCCTCGGCGCCGCCGATATCTCCGTCGAGCGCTTCTCAGAGGGGCGCGCGACGCTCTCGATGCGCCTCGAGCAGCCGGTCGAGCTGCTGCGCGAGCTGGAAGAGAGCGCGCCGATGGACTTCCGGGTCCGGCGCACCGCCGATGACAACCTGATCCTCGACGTCGATGAGGACCAGGGCCCGGGCCAGCAGGCCGCCTAGCGTCCTGGCGGCCTCGGTAGACTTGCCCGCCAGACGAGCGTGGGGCTGTAGCTCAGCTGGAAGAGCGACGCGCTGGCAGCGCGTAGGTCACGGGTTCGAGTCCCGTCAGCTCCATTTCCCGGTCTAGGTGAGCTGAGTGGGTGCGGCGCTGGGCTGGGGGGCACTGGCTTCATCGTCGCTGGTCGTCGGCGCCTTGCTCGCCTACGCGCGCCGCTGGCCCGACCGCCAGGTCGGACTCGTCCTCGCCTTCGGGGCCGGGGCGCTGATCAGCGCGGTCAGCTTCGAGCTCGCGGCGGAGGGAATCGCGGTCGGTAGCATCCGCTCCACCGCGCTCGGCCTCGGGGTCGGCGCCTTCGCCTTCTTCAGCCTCGACGGGCTGATCGACGCCCGCTTCTCCACCGGCGGCGGCCGCAGCGGCCGTGCCCAGGCCCCCGACCCCGGGGCGGCGCTCGCCCTCGGCGCCTTCCTCGATGGGATCCCCGAGCAGCTCGTCCTCGGGATCGGCCTGGCGGGCGGCGAGGGGGTGGGACTCGGCCTGCTGATCGCGATCTACGTCTCAAACCTGCCCGAGGCGATCGGCTCGGCCACCGAGATGCACGAGGCAGGCGAGCCCCGCCGTCGAGTCCTCTTCCTGTGGTGCGTCGTGGCGACGATCTGCGCCCTCGCCACCGTCGCCGGCTACGGGATAGCCGACCTCACCTCGGGTGAGCTCCGGGCCGGAATCGATGGCTTCGCCGCCGGCGCCCTCCTGGTCCTGCTGATCGACACGATGATCCCCGAAGCCACCAGGCAGTCCGGCCGCGTCGCCGGTCTCGTCACGACGCTCGGGTTCGCCGTTGCGACGGCGCTCTCGAGCGTCGACTGAGGCGGCCAGCGGCCGGGCTAGGGGACGAGCGGGAATTCGGTCGACAGTTCTTCATCCACCGATGCCCGGTACTGCCGAGAGCGACCCCTTGCTAGCTTCAACGCGATGGGAAATCTTCGTTTGATCGACTTCGGATCGGTCTCGAAGCCGCCATTCGATGGGGCACCCCAGAACGAGAGGCTGCCGGACCAAGAGGCATTCGACGCGTACTCGAGAACCGTCTCCGGGGTCGCGGAGCGGCTTGGCCCCTCGGTCGCCCACCTCGCGGTAAGCCGCAGAACGGTGCGCGGCCGCCGCACCGTGGGTGCGGGGAGCGGGGTTGCGATCAGCCCCGACGGGTTCATGCTCAGCGCCGCGCACGTCGTCGCCGAGACGGACGGGCGCGGCACCGCGTCCTTCCCCGACGGGCGCGACTTCGGCTTTGAGGTGATCGGCGCCGATGCGCTCTCCGACCTCGCCGTGCTGCGGGCCGAGGGCCGCGACCTGACCCCGGCGACCCTGGGCGACGCGGAGGGGCTTCGGGTCGGCCAGCTGGTGGTCGCCATCGGGAGCCCCAACGGTTTCAGCGGCTCCATCACAGCCGGCGTCGTCTCAGCCCTCGGCCGCTCGCTGCCGACCCGCTCCCGCTCGGCGACGCGGCTGGTCGAGAACGTGATCCAGACCGACGCGGCTCTCAACCCCGGCAACTCCGGCGGCGCCCTCGGCGACGGCCTCGCCAGGGTGGTGGGGATCAACACCGCCGTGGCCGGGGTCGGGCTGGGCCTGGCGGTGCCGATCAATGCGACGACGAGGCGGATCATCTCGGAACTGATCGGCGCCGGACGGGTGCGGCGGGCGTACATCGGCGTCGCCGGCGGCTCGCGACCGCTGCCGCCGCGGCTCGCCGCCGAGGTGGGGCAGGACCGCGGGATCGAGATTGTCGAGGTCGTCGAGGACAGCCCGGCCGCCGACGCCGGCCTCCGCCCCGGGGACCTGATCGTCGAGATCGACGGCGAGGCCATGGCCGACGTCGGCGATCTCCAGCGGCTGATGGTCGGGGAGAGGATCGGGCGGGAGCTGAAGCTTCGGGTCGATCGCGGCGGCCGGGAGATGCGGATCGGGATCGTCCCGCGAGAGCTCGCCGACTGAGCGGCTCGGCACTCCACCGGCAGTAGCCTCAGGCGATGGACCAGTTGGTTCAGATCGTCGGCGCCCTGCTGATCCTGGTCGCCTATGCGGCGGCGCAGTTCGGCGCGATGAGCCAGCACTCGCGCACCTACCTGGCCCTGAACCTGGTCGGGTCGGTGATCCTGGGCGTGCTGGCGCTGGTCGAGAGCCTGTGGGGATTCCTGCTGCTGGAGGCCTTCTGGGCGGCGGTGTCTCTCTGGGGCCTGATTCAGGTCTTTCGCAGCACCCCGGTCGCCGAGCACTGATCTGCGCCCGCCTCAAGCGCCGTCGACATCTGCCGATGAGTGAGCGATGAACCTCGCGAACCAGCACGTGTTCTCGCATGGGATGCGGGACACGAGGGAGACGTTCGAGGCCTGGAGCGCCCGTCCGTGGGGCGTCCTGCGGAGCTGGCTCGCGCTCAGCCTCGCGATCGCGCTGGCGCTGCTGGCCGCGGTCTGGATCGTCGCCGGGCAGCTGACCCCAGACTTCACCCCGATCCATCTGCCGGGCCTGACCGAACCGACCTCGCCCGCGGACATGCTGCCGATCCTGTGGCGGAACTCGCTGGTGCTGGCGCTGCACGGGACCGCCTGCGTCGCCGGCTTCATCGCCGGCGCCTCGATGCCGATCGCGGCTGCCCAGCGGAGCGGGATCTCGCGCTGGGTTCACGTGAAGACGGCCGAGTTCGCGATCCTGTTCGTCTGTGCGGTGACCCTGTTCTCGCTCCTCACCCAGGCCTTCTTCCTCGGCTTTCAGGGCTCGACGATCGCGTTCCAGCTCGAGATCTCCCACGCGACGCTGATCGTCAGCGTCCTCCCGCACGCGATCCCGGAGCTGACCGCGCTGTTCCTGCCGCTCGCCGCCTGGCTGATCGCCAGCCGCCGCGGCGAGTGGAACCAGCTCCTTGCCGCCACCCTGATCACCGTGCTGCTCGCGATCCCGGTCCTGATCGCCTCGGCGGCGGTCGAGGTCTACCTCTGGCCGCACATCCTCGAGGCGGTCTCGCCGGTCTTCTAATCCACCGCCTCCTCCGCTTCGCGTCCGGGGGCGGTGGCAACTCGCCAAATCAGCGCCGCTCGCAACGAATCAGATCGTGATGCTCGCTCGATGGTTCTTCATAGGATCTCCATGTGAGCGGTTACGAGCCGAAATCGATCGAGGCGAAATGGCAGCAGGTCTGGGCCGAGGAGAGGACCTGGGAGGTCCCCAACCCAGGCCAGCCCGGGTTCGACGAGTCGAAGCCCAAGTCGTATGTGCTGGAGATGCTGCCCTACCCCTCGGGGGAGCCGCACGTGGGGCACCTCAAGTGCTACGCGGTCGGCGACGCCATCGCCCACTTTCGGCGCCGCCACGGCTACGAGGTGATCCACCCGATGGGCTACGACGCGTTCGGCCTGCCCGCCGAGAACAACGCGATCAAGACCGGGGAGCCGCCGCGCGAGGCGACCGAGCGCTCGATCGAGTCCTTCCGCCACCAGTTCCGCGAGTGGGGGATCTCGATCGACTGGTCGCGGGAGCTGGGGACGCACACCCCCGAGTACTACCGCTGGACCCAGTGGATCTTCCTGCGCATGTTCGCGCGCGGCCTCGCCTACCGGGCCGAGGCGCCCGTCCAATGGTGCCCCAAGGACGCGACCGTCCTCGCCAACGAGCAGGTCGTCGACGGGCGCTGCGAGCGCTGCGGCACCCCGGTCGAGCAGCGCCGGCTCGAGCAGTGGTTCTTCCGCATCACCGAGTACGCCGACCGCCTGCTCGAGGACTTCGACCAGATCGAGTCCTGGCCCGAGCACGTGGTGACGATGCAGCGCAACTGGATCGGCCGCTCCGACGGGGCGGAGGTCATCTTCCGCTGCGAGGAGCTCGACCTCGACTTCCCGGTCTTCACCACCCGTCCCGACACCCTCTTCGGCGCGACCTTCTTCGTCCTCGCTCCCGAGCACCCCGAGTTGGAGCGCCTCGTCGCCGGCACCCCCGCCGAGGAGGCGGTCCGCGCCTATGTCAACGAGGTCGCCCGCGAGTCGGCGGAGGAGCGCGGCGCCGAGGACCGCGAGAAGACCGGGGTGGCGCTGGGCCGCAGCGTCATCAACCCCGTCAACGGCGAGGAGATCCCGATGTTCGTCGCCGACTACGTGCTGATGGAGTACGGCACCGGGGCGATCATGGCGGTCCCCGGCCACGACACCCGCGACTACGAGTTCGCGAGGGCCTTCGACCTGCCGATCAGGCGGGTGATCGAGGGCGTCGACGAGGATGCGGCGCGCGACGACGACGGGCTGCCCTATCCCGGGGACGGCGCGATGACCGGCTCCGGAAGGTTCGACGGGAAGGGGAACCGCGAGGCCTACGAGGAGATCGTCGCCTGGCTCGCCGAAGAGGATCGCGGCCGCTCGGCCGTCAACTACCGCCTCCGCGACTGGCTGGTCTCGCGCCAGCGCTACTGGGGGGCCCCGATCCCGGTCGTCTACTGCGATCGCTGCGGGATCGTCGCCGTCCCCGACGAGCAGCTTCCGATCGAGCTCCCGGAGATCGAGGACTACGCGCCGCGGGGCCGCAGCCCGCTGGCGGCGGCCGAGGACTGGGTCGCGACCGAGTGCCCGAGCTGCGGCGGCCCCGCCCGGCGCGAGACCGACACGATGGACACCTTCGTCGACTCCTCCTGGTACTTCATCCGCTACCTCGACCCCCACAACGAGGAGGCGGCATGGGACCGCGCCATCGCCGACCACTGGCTCCCGGTCGACCAGTACATCGGCGGGGTCGAGCACGCGATCCTCCATCTGATGTACGCGCGCTTCTTCACCAAGGCGCTCGCCGACATGGGCCACCTCGACGTGCAGGAGCCGTTCGCCAACCTCTTCGCGCAGGGGATGATCACCCGCGACGGGGCGAAGATGTCGAAGTCGAGGGGCAACACGGTCAGCCCCGCCGAGTACGTCGAGCGCTATGGCGCCGACACCACCCGCACCTACATCTGCTTCATGGGCCCGCCGGAGCGGGGCGGTGACTGGTCGGACGAGGGCGTCGAGGGGGTGAACCGGTTCCTGGCGCGGCTCTGGCGGCTATGCGAGGAGGTCGAGGGCCGGGACGCAGGCGAGGTCGATCCGGCCGCGGCAGCCGAGGCCCGCGAGCTGCTCGCCAAGGCACACTGGGCGATCGACAAGGTGACCCGTGACTTCCAGCGCGGCTTCCAGTTCAACACCGCGATCGCCGCCGTGATGGAGCTGGTCAACGACGCCTACCGGGTCAAGGACGCGCTCTACGGCGACCCGGCGGGCGTCGCGGTGGTCAGGTTCGCCACCGCCACCGCGGCCTCGCTGATCTTCCCCTTCGCCCCCCACCTCGGGGCCGAGGTATGGCAGCGGCTCAACGGCGGCCGGGTCTGGGAGCAGCCTTGGCCACAGGCCGACCCGGAGCTTCTTGCGAGGGACACCGTGACCTTGGTCGTCCAGGTCAACGGCAAGCTTCGCGACCGAATCGAGGCCGCGGCGGAGGCGCCGGAGGCCGAGCTTCTGGCGCTCGCGCGCGAAAGCGAGAAGGTGCGCCGCCACCTCGATGGCAAGGAGGTGGTGAAGGAGGTGGTGGTCCCCGGGAAGCTGGTCAACCTGGTCGTCCGCTGAAGCGGAACAGCCTCGGCGCTGTTTTCTGGTACAAGTCGCGCCGGATGCTCGTCAGGCGGCTCGAGGAAGCTCCCGTTGAGGAGTGGCACCGGCTCAGGTCCCACGTGCTCATGGATGCCGGGGAAATGGGCTCGCGCAACATGTCCGTGACCTGGCTCGAGATCCCCGCCGGGGCCAGGCAGGAGCTTCACTCTCACGAGGAGGCCGAGCAGGCCTACATCGTGGTCAGAGGGGCGGGAGCGATGTCGGTCGCCGGTGACACCCAGCGGGTCGGGGAGGGCGACCTGATCCTGGTTCCGCCGGCCACCGATCACTCGATCGCCAACGACGGCGACGCCCCCTTTGCCTGCGTCTCGGTCCAGTCGCCGCCGGTAGCGGTCGCCGAGCTTTACGGCGAGCAACTGGCCGAGGTCGCCGGCTACGACGACGACGAAGAGCCGTAGCCGAAATTTTTGTCTGAGCGCACCACGCGTGCGCGAAGGCACCGGACGCTTGGCTCGTGCCCGAGCTGAGCAGGCCCCAGCTGATCGTCTACGGCGCGGTAGCCATCGCCCTGCTGCTCGTCGGGGCGAGGGCGATCCGGGCCGACGGAGGCGCCGGCACCACCGAGGCCGGGGTCGCGAGCGCGGCCAGCGGACCGGCTGACTTCAGCGTCGGGAGCGGCGGCGGCGACATCGTCGTCGACGTCGCCGGCGCGGTTCGCCGGCCCGGCGTGTACAGGATGCCGGCTGGCGCCCGGGTGGTGGACGCGGTCGAACGTGCCGGTGGCGCGGCGGCGGGGGCGATGCTGGAAGCGGTCAACCGCGCCGCCCGTCTCACCGATGGCCAACAGGTCGTGGTGCCCGAGCGCGGCGCAACGAATTCTGCCGCGGCGGGGACCGCCGCCGCAAGCGGGCCGATCGGCCTCGGTGCGGCGACCGTCGAGCAGCTCGAAACCATCGACGGCATCGGCCCGGTGACGGCGCAGAAGATCGTCGAATACCGCGATCAGCAGGGCGGCCTGGCATCGGTCGAGCAGCTCGATGAGGTGAGCGGGATCGGGCCGGCGACGATGGAGTCGCTGCGAGCCCGCCTCCAGCCCTGAGGCCGGGTGGGCAGCGGCCGCCCGCCATTGCTCCTGCTGCTCGGTGTGGCGGCGGTCGTCGCCCTCTCGCTGGCCCACGCCGCGGAGATCGGCGAGCGCGCCGAGGCGGCCCTGGGGAGGGGCATGCCGGCGCGCGAGGAGGCGCTGGCGCGGGGGTTCGTGCTCGGGCAGGACGACCGGGTCGACCCGCGGACGGTCGAGGACTTCCGCCGTTCCGGCCTCAGCCACCTGCTCGCGGTCTCCGGCCAGAACGTGGCGCTGCTCGCGCTGCTGGCGATGCCCCTGCTGGGGGCGCTCGGGATCCCGCTCCGCGCCCGCCTCGTCTGGATCCTGGCCCTGATCG
Source organism: uncultured Solirubrobacterales bacterium (assembly GCA_963816785.1). Taxonomy (GTDB): domain Bacteria; phylum Actinomycetota; class Thermoleophilia; order Solirubrobacterales; family 70-9; genus VRUE01. The sequence goes on from CAWFLL010000002.1 coordinate 579,377, forward strand.
CCGTCTACGTGCCGCTGACGGGCGCGGGGCCCTCGATCCAGCGGGCCGGCGTGATGGGAGCGCTCTCGGTGCTCGCGACTCTCGCCGGCCGGCGGGCCTCGCGCCTCTACGCATTGGCGCTGGCGGCGCTCGTCACCCTCGCGGTCGAGCCGCGGATCACGGCCGACGTCGGATGGCAGCTGAGCTTCGCCGCGGTGCTCGGGATCCTCCTGCTGGCGGCGCCGCTGCGGAGGCCGATCGCGGCCCGGATCGGGTCGCGGGGGCTGCCCGGCACGCTCGCCGAGGGCGCGGCGCTGACGATCGCGGCGACGCTCGCCACCGCGCCGCTGATCGCCTTTCACTTCGGCGCGGTCTCGACGACGACCCTCCTCGCCAACCTGCTCGCCCTGCCCGCGGTGGCGCCCTCGATGTGGCTGGGGATGCTCGCCGCCGCGGCGGGTCAGGTGCCGGGCTTCCCGGTCGAGCCGATCAACGCCCTGAACGCGCTGCTGCTCGCCTACATCGCCCAGGTGGCGGCCTGGTGCGGGCGGCCGGGGTGGGCCTACCTGGAGGTGCGGATCGGCGGCGGCGGGTTGCTCGCCTCCTATGCGGCGATAGCGGTTGGCACCGTCGCCGTCGGCAGCTGGCGCCGCAAGCGCCGCCTCGCCGCCCTCCGCGCCCCTCGCCTGAGGGCCGATGGGCCGAAAACGGGACGCATAGTCCCGTTTTCGGCCCATCGGCGGGTGTGGCGGTGGGTTGGGCCTGCTGTCGCCCTAGGGTGCGTCGCGCTCACGCTGGCCTGGACGGCGGCCGGCGAGGGCGGGGCGAGCGCCAAGGGGCCAGTCGTCGGCCTGCGGGTCTCGGTGCTCGACGTCGGCCAGGGCGACGCAATCCTGCTGCAGCCGGCCGCAGCGCCGGCGGTTCTCGTCGACACCGGCCCCGCGGGCGACGGGATCGCGACGAAGCTGCGGGCTGCAGGGGTCGAGCGGCTCGGCGCCACGATCCTCACCCACGACCAGTCCGACCACGTCGGCGCCGCCGCCGAGCTACTCGGGTCGATCCCCGTCGACCGGGTCCTCTACGCCGTGCTGGGGCGAGACTCTCTTGATCTCGCCCGCGCCTCCGGGGCAGCTCTCCGCCGCATCGCCGCGGGATCGGAGGTCCGCTCCGGCGGCCTTCGGCTCGAAGTGCTGTGGCCGCCGCCGGAGCTCCTCGACGGCACCCACGCCGGGGAGGACCCGAACCGCTCGCCCTGGTCGCGGTCGCCCGCTGGCGGCACTTCTCGCTGCTCCTCAGCGCCGACGCCGAGGCGGAGGCGGTGCCGCTCGACCCCGGTCCGATCGATGTGCTGAAGGTCGCCCACCACGGCAGCGTCGACGCCGGGCTCGATCAGCTGTTGGATCGGACGCGGCCGCGGCTGGCGCTGATCTCGGTCGGAGACGACAACCCCTATGGACACCCGACGGCGTCCACCCTCGCGACCCTCGCCGCGCACGGCGTTCGCACCCTTCGCACCGACCGCGACGGCACCATCATCCTCGATATCCGCGGGGCCGAGGGAGGCGTCCCCACGGGCGGATACCGGAGCGAGCGGACGACGAGCCCGGCCGGGGGATCTCATAGACTCAGTTGATGGCCGAGATGCGCTCTCTGTACCTGATCGCCGGCACCGACGGGCGAAGATCGACGCGACGCGGGCGCGTCTGCGCGCGCGAGCCGAGCGGGAAGGCGGGGCGGCCGCGCTCGAGGTCTTCGAGGCCCCGCGAGGGCGCGCGGCGCCCCCGACCACGAGGCGCTGCTTGACCGCGATCCCGGCGATGTCGCTGACCGAGTCGCGCCGCTACCTGCTCGCCGACGGCGTCGAGCGCTGGCGCGACCGCCAGCTCGACGCGGTGGCGGCGGCGCTCGCCGAGCTGCCGCCCGACCTGACCGTGGTCCTGATCGCCCGTGTCGAAGGCGCCCGCGAAGCTGGCGCGGGCGGTCGAGGCCGCCGAGGGCGAGGTCCACGAGTTCGAGGCGCCGCGGGCGAGGGACGATGCCGCGCGCCCTGGTCGCCGAGGCGAAGCGCCTCGGCTTCCGCCTCGAGCCCGAGGCGGCGCGGATGCCTGGTCGAGCGGATGGGGCGCCAACCCGGTCCGCCTCCACAACGAGCTCGAGCGCCTCGCGCTCTGGGCGGGAGAGAGCGGAGAGGTGACGGCCGACGACCTCGACGCGATGGTCGCCGACACCTCCGAGGCGATCGTCTGGTCGCTCTCCGACGCGCTGCAGGAGCGCGACCCGGCAGGCGCCCTTCGGATCGCCGAGCGGCTGATCTCCCAGGGCGAGAACGTCACCGGGATGATCTACGGGCTGGCGTCCCGCCTCCGCAAGGCCTGCAGCGCCGCCGCGCAGCTCGAGGAGGGGGTTCCCGCCAAGCAGGTGGAATCCGGGCTCGGCATGCACCCTTACGCCGCGAAGCAGCTCGTCCGCCGGCTCGGCGAGGCGAGCGCCGAGACCTCCGCGACGCGACGATCGCCCTCGCCGACCTCGAGGTCTGGTGCCGCGGCGGCGCCGACTACGGCGACGAGCTGGCGCTGACCCTCGCGCTGAGGCGGGCGGCGTCGGGCTCCGCCGTCTGACTACTTGCCGGCGGCGATGCGGGCGGCTCTCGACTTCTTGCGGGCGCCGGTGTTCTTGTGCAGCGCGCCCTTCTGCACGGCCTTGTCGATTCGCGAGACGAGCAGCGGTGCTCGGTCTGCGATCGCGTCGGCGTCGCCACCCTCGATGGCGCTCTCGAGGCGGCGGAAGTGGGTCTTGACCGTGCTCGTCAGCAGCCGGTTCTCGGTTCGCTCGCGCTCGCTGCGTAGGATCCGCTTCTTCTGTGAGGCTATGTTGGCCATGAGTCGTGTGCCTGAGACGGCACGAGGCCGGCTCCGGGCGGCCGCCGACTATAGCGACTGAGACCCAGCTTGGAGACGCCCAAGACAGCCGACACACCAGACCGCGAGGACGCCGCGGTCGCCTCCGACGCGGCCGTGCGGGCCGCCGAGGCCTTCGATCCTGGCGAGGAACCGAGCGCCGAGCCGGCTCCGGGCCGTCAGGCCGGCCGCATCGCCCGCTCGACCGCCTTCTTCTCGGTCGCGACCGCCGCCTCGCGGGTCGCCGGCCTCGTGCGCGAGATCGTCGCCGCCGGCTACTACGGCGTCAGCGGGCCGATGTCGGCCTTCACGATCGCCTTCCAGGTGCCGAACCTGGTCCGCAGCCCTGTTCGCCGACGCGGCGCTGCAGCCCGCCTTCGTCCCGATCTTCACCGAGCAGCTCGAGAAGAAGAACTACCGCGAGGCCTTCCGCCTCGCCTCGACCCTGCTGCTGCTCGTGACCCTCGTGCTCGGCGCGATCACGGCGCTCTTCGTGCTGCTCGCGCCGGTCGTCATGCCGCTCTTCGCGCCCGGCTTCTCAGGGCGAGATCCTCGACCTGACGGTCACCCTCTCCCAGGTCCTCTTCCCGATCCTGATCCTGCTCGGGGTCAGCGGCGTCGTCGTCGGCATCCTCAACAGCTACGACCGCTTCGGCGCCTTCGCGATCGCGCCGTTCTTCTGGAACGTGACGATCATCCTCGTGCTCGTCGTCGCTCGCGCCGATGCTTCGAGGGCCAGGACCGGATCTACGCCTACGCGATCGGCATCCTCGCCGGCACCCTGGTCCAGCTGCTGATCCCCGTCTTCGACCTGCGCAACACGCCGTTCAAGTTCGGCTGGAGCTTCGACTGGCGCAACCGCGACGTGCGCCGCGTCCTGCTGCTGATGCTGCCGGTGACGATCAGCCTCGGCCTGATCAACTTCAACCTGCTGATCAACAGCCTCTTCGGCAGCCTCGTCAGCGACGAGGCGCCGGCGGCGATCGACAAGGCGTTCCGGATCTACCAGCTGCCGCAGGGGATCTTCTCGGTGGCGATCGCGACGGTGCTCTTCCCGACCCTGGCCCGCTTCGCCGCCCGCGGGGCGAGCACGACAACCTGCGGGCGACGATGGCGAACGGGATGCGGCAGATCCTCTTCGTCCTGATCCCGGCCGCGGCCGCGGTCCTCGTCCTCTCCGAACCGATGATCCGGCTCGTCTACCAGCGCGGCGAGTTCACCCCGGAGCAGACGACGCTGGTCGCGACGGCGCTCTTCTGGTTCGCCTTCTCGCTGCCGACCAACGGCCTCTTCCTGCTCCTCACGCGGACCTTCTTCAGCCTCCAGCGGCCCTGGGTGCCGACCGCGATCGCCGCCGGCAACCTGGCGGTGACGGCGCTCGCGGCGCTCGCCCTCTACCACCTCGGGGTCGGCGGGATCGTCGCCGCGACGGCGATCGCGACCGCCGCCAGCGTCGTCGCCCAGTGCGTGATCCTGCGCGGCCTCCTCGACGGGCTCGAGCTCGGGCCGCCTGCTCGACGCCGCGCGTCCGGATCTCGCTCGCCGCGGCGGCCCTCGCCGCGGTCAGCTTCGGCGTCTGGGACGTGCTCGACGACGCCCTCGGGCGCGGCCTCGTCGGCCAGATCGTCTCGCTCGGCACGGCGCTGGCGCTCGGCGGCCTCGTCTACCTCGGCGCCGCGAGGCTGCTGCGGATCGCCGAGCTCGAGCAGATCGTGCGGCTCGTGCGCCGCCGCTAGATGCTCGACCTCGGCGCGCTACCTGCTCGGCGTCGCCGAGCTCGCGGTCCTCGTCGGCTTCGCCTGGCTCGGCGCGTCGGCCGCTCCGCCATCGCCTGCTGCCCGAGCTTCGCCGGCGCCCCGGCCGCACCTCGCAACCTCGGTTCTCGCCCTCGCTCTCCTGATCTGGGTCGCCGAGCTGCTCGGCACCTTCGGCGCTCTTCGAGCCGCTGCCGTACCTGGCTGGCGGTCGGGCGTTGCATGCTGGGCGCTCCCCGCGGGTGGCGCTGGCGAGGGGGGCCGAGGACGTGCCCGCCCGCAGGCCCCCCTCACCCCGCGACAGGACCCGCGGCCCGGGGCGCTCGACGTCGCGACGCTGATCGCTCTCGCCATCGCGGCTGATCGCGGTCGCTCGATTTCGCCGCCGGGGTCCGCGACTGCGCCTCGGAACCGGGATGACCGGGTTCGACTCGCACCTGGTACCACGGGCCGTTCGCGGCCGGGTTCTTCCAGAGCGGGAACACCTGGGACCTGCACTACATCGCGCCGCAGTTCCTGGCCTGGTTCTACCCGGCGAACGCCGAAATCTTCCACGCGGTCGGGATGCTCGCGTTCGACCGGGACCTGCTCTCGCCGCTGCTGAATCTCGGCTGGTTCGTCGGCTGCCTGTTCGCCTGCTGGTGCATCGGCCGGCCGTACCGGGTTGCGCCGTGGTCGCTGGCGCTCGGCGCGATTGCGTCTGAGCGTGCGCCGCTGTTCGCCGACCAGGCCGGGGAGGCGCGGAACGACATCGTCGGGATCTTCTTCCTGCTCGCCGCCGTCGCGATCGCCGTCAATGCCTGGCCGCGACCCGGTCCGGAGGGGCGAGCGCCGGTCTGTCGATCGGGGCGCTGCTCGTCGCCGGCCTCGCGGCCGGCCTCGCCGCCGGCACCAAGCTCAACTTCCTCCTGCCCGCCGCCGTCCTCGTCGTCGGCCTGGCGGTCGATCGCGCCCGCTGGCGCGCGCTGGCGCGCGCTGGCGCTCGGCGGCCTCGCCGCTCTCGCCGGCGGCGGCTACTGGTACCTGCGCAACCTCGTCCACACCGGCAACCCGCTGCCCTGGTTCGACCGACCTCGGGCCGATCTCGCTGCCGGCGCCCGACCAGGCGCTCGGCGGCCGCGAAGGCCACAGCGTGCTCGGCTACCTGACCGACGGCTCGGTCTGGTCGGACTGGTTCCTGCCCGGCGCTCCACCACGGCCTCACCGTCCTCTGGCCGCTGTTCGGGGCCCTCGCCCTCGCAGGCCTGCTGCTCTCGCCTCGGCCCCCGCGCAAACCCGGCGCCTGCGCGTCGCCGGCGCCGTCGGCCTGGCGGCTGCCCTCGCCTGGCTGATCGCCCCGACCTCCGCGTCCGGCCCGGAGGGGATGCCGCGCGGATTCGAGTCGGGCCTCCGCTACCTGGCTCCCGCCCTCGTCCTGGGCCTGGCGCCTCCTCCCAATCGTGCTTACGCGGGCGGCTTCGAGCGCATGGGCGCGGGGGATCCCCGAACGGGCGGATACTCAAGCTGCCGACCTCACTAGGTCGGCAGCTGTCCGGGCGGGGATTCCCCGCGCCCGCGCTGGTCGCCGTCGCCGCTCTCGTGGCGATCGCGATCGGCTACCCGGTCCAGCGCCACTACCTGCGAGAACCGCTACGCCGACCCCAGCTTCACGGCGCCGGGCCTCAACGCGGCCTTCGAGTGGGCGACGTCCGTCTCCGGCGCGCGGATCGCGACCACGACCACGCGCCAGTACCCGCTGTTCGGCACCGACCTCTCCAACCGGGTCGAGTTCGTCGGCGACGAGCAGCCCCACGGCGGCTTCGTCGCCCCGTCCACCTGCCGGGCCTGGCGCCGCCTGCTCAACGAGGGCGACTACGACTACGTCGTCGCCAGCCGCGACCGCGTCGAACCCGGCCGGCCGCCCTACCCGGCGACGGCCCGCTGGACCGAAGGCCCCGCCGCGGAGGTCATCCTCCGCGAGCCCCCGACCGTCGTCTTCAAGCTCAAGGGTCGGCTGGATCCAACGACCTGCTGAGGCCGAGTCCGCCATACTGGCCCGCCGATGGACCAGATTCGCAACTTCTCGATCATCGCCCACATCGACCACGGCAAGTCGACCCTCGCCGACCGCATCCTCGAGATCACCGGCGCCGTCGACCCGAAGAAGATGCGGGCCCAGGTGCTCGACTCGATGGACCTCGAGCGGGAGCGTGGGATCACGATCAAGGCCCAGGCGGTGCGGGTCGAGTACAGGGCGTCCGACGGGCAGGCCTACCACCTCCACCTGATCGACACGCCCGGCCACGTCGACTTCTCCTACGAGGTCTCGCGCAGCCTCGCCGCCTGCGAGGGAGCGCTGCTCGTCGTCGACGCCGCCCAGGGGGTCGAGGCGCAGACCGTCGCCAACACCTACCTGGCGATCGAGAACGGCCTCGAGCTGATCCCAATCATCAACAAGGTCGACCTCCCGGGCGCTGAGCCGGAGAGGGTGGCGGAAGAGATCGCCGACCTGCTCGGCGGCGACGCGGCCGACGCGCTGCAGATCTCGGCCAAGACCGGCGAGGGGGTGGTCGACGTGCTGGAGGCGATCGTCGCCCGGATCCCGCCTCCGGGCGGCGACCTGACGGCCCCGCCGCGGGCGCTGATCTTCGACTCCGAGTTCGACCAGTACCGCGGCGTCGTCGCCTACGTGCGGATGGTCGACGGCGCATTCCGCAAGAACGAGCGGATCATCGCGATGCAGAACGGGACCGAGGCCGACATCGACGACCTCGGCTTCTTCCGCCCGGCGATGACCGGGGTGGCGGAGATGAAGGCCGGGGATGTCGGCTACCTGATCACCGGCATCAAGAACGTCGCCAAGCTCCGCGTCGGCGACACGCTGACGGCCCGTGAGCGGCAGGCGGCCGAGCCGCTCGAGGGCTACCGCGAGGTCCGCCCGATGGTCTTCTGCGGGCTGTTCCCGATCGACACCGATCGCTACGAAGACCTCCGCGACGCGCTCGACAGGCTCGCCCTCAATGACGCGGCGCTGTCCTATGAGCCGGAGACCTCCGACGCGCTCGGCTTCGGCTTCCGCTGCGGCTTCCTCGGCCTCCTCCACATGGAGATCGTCCGCGAGAGGCTCGAGCGCGAGTATGGGCTGGAGCTGCTGGCAACGACGCCGAACGTGCGCTACGAGGTCCACCTGATCAGCGGTGAGACGGTCGAGGTCAACAGCCCGACACAGCTTCCGGACCCGGGCTCGATCGAGGCGATCGAGGAGCCCTTCATCCGCGCCACGATCATCGCCCCCTCCGAGTACGTAGGAGCCGTGATGGAGCTCTGCCAGGGGCGCCGGGGCACCCACGTCGACATGCACTACCTGAGCCCGCAGCGGGTCCAGATCCGCTACGACCTGCCGCTCGCCGAGATCGTCCTCGACTTCTTCGACCTGCTGAAGTCCTCGACCCGCGGCTATGCCTCCCTCGATTACGAGCCGATCGGCAACCGGCCCTCCGACCTGGTCAAGCTCGACATCCTGCTCGCCGGGGACAAGGTCGATGCCCTATCGGTGATCGTCCACCGCGAATTCGCCTTCCAGCAGGGCAAGGTATTGGTCGAGCGGCTGCGGAAGACGATCCCACGCCAGCTGTTCGACATCCCCGTCCAGGCGGCGATCGGCTCGCGGGTGCTGGCTCGCGAGACGGTCAAGGCGCTGCGCAAGGACGTCACCGCGAAGCTCTACGGCGGAGACGTCAGCCGCAAGCAGAAGCTGCTGAAGAAGCAGAAAGCCGGCAAGAAGCGGATGAAGCAGGTCGGTCGCGTCGAGGTCCCGCAGGAGGCATTCCTCGCGGTATTGGAGATAGACGAGTAGCCATCCGCCGCCTGCTCCCAGGAGCGAAGCGACCGGTGATCCGGCGAAGCCGGATTCGTCCGCGGGCGGCGGCACTCCGTCGCAACGGCGCCGCTCGCAAGGAATCAGATCGCGATGCTCGCTAATTGGTCCGCGCGGCGGGCGACCATCACACGAAAGCGTGAATAGAATGCCCGCCGCGATGGCGATCAAGACCGATGCGGTGGGGAAGGAATGGCCTGCCACCAGCTATGAGGTGAGCAAGGAGAAGATCCGCGAGTACGCGACCGTGATCGGGCTCGACAACCCGGTCTACTTCGACCGCGAGGCCGCCAAGGCCGCGGGCTACCGGGACCTCGTCGCCCCACCGATGTTCTGCGTCGTCTACGGCGCCCCGGCGCTGGCGCCGGCGATGTTCGACCCCGACGTCGGGATGAACTTCGCGGCGATGGTCCATGGCAGCCAGGAGTTCGAGTGGGACGAGCCGGCCGTCGCCTGCGACGAGATAACGACCAGCGCCAAATGCCTGGAGATCTTCGAGAAGGACGGCAAGGGCTTCTACATCTTCGAGTCGAACTCCGTCAACCAGAACGGCGACCAGGTCGTCCGCGGCACCTGGACCAACATCGTCAGGGGGGTGTGAGATGAGTGAGCTGAACGCCGGCGACCAGATCCCGGCGCTGAAGGTGACCCCGGACAAGTACCTGCCGCACCGCTACGCGGGCGCCTCGGGCGACTTCAACCCGATCCACATCGACCCCGAGTTCGCCAAGGACGTCGGCCTGCCCTACAACATCCTCCACGGCCTCTACATGATGGGCCTCGTCGCCCGGGCGAACACCGACATCGCCGGTGGGGACCCGCGGGCCCTGAAGCGCCTATCGGTCCAGTTCCGCGGCATGGGGGCGCCCGAGCAGGAGATCGTCGTCACCGGGACCGTCAAGTCGGCCGAGAACGGCAGGGTCGTGGTCGACACGGTCGCCGCCCAGGGCGAGAACCAGACGATCCGCAACGCCGAGGCCGAGATCCAGCTCTGAGCGTGGGCGGGTTGGGCCGGGCCGGGCCCGCTTCTAGACTCTGAGCATGCTCTCCGAGCGCCAACAGTTGATCCTCGGGCTCGTCGTCGACACCTACCTGTCCTCCGGCCGGCCGGTCGCCTCGAAGTCGATCGCCGAGCGGCGCGAGGTCGAGTGGGGGGCCTCGACGGTTCGCGCCGAGCTGGCCGCGCTGGAGGCGGCCGGCTACCTGACCCACCCGCACACCTCGGCGGGGCGGGTCCCGGCCGACTCCGGCTACCGCCACTACGTCGACTCCCTGATGAAGTCGGAGGCGCTGTCGCCGAGCGCCGCCGGCGAGCTGCGGCTCTCCCAGCTGCGACGCGAGATCGACGAGGCGATGCGGGAGACGACGGCCGCCCTGGCCAGCGTCACCGACCTGATGGCGCTCGTCACCGCCCCGCCTCCCAGCCTCGCCGCGACCATTCACCGGGTCGAGGTCCTGCGCCTGCAGCCGAACAGGGTGGTCGCGATCGCGATCGCCTCGACCGGCGCCGTGGCCAAGCGCGTCTTCGACTTCGACGAGCCGGTTGACCCCGGCCTTGTCGAGTGGGCCTCCAGCTACCTGAACGAGGTCCTCTCCGGGATGGGCGTCGGGTCGAGGATGATCGCCGACCGGCTGGCCCGCGACGAGCTCGATCCGGTCGAGGCCGCCATCGTCCACACCCTGAGCAGCGCCTTCACCGAGCTCGAGTCGGAGCCGGGCGACACCCTCTACATCGAGGGCACGTCGCGGCTGCTCTCCGAAGCGCACCTCGACGACCTGCCGCGGGCGGATGAGCTGATGACCGCGCTGGAGCGGCGGGCGAGCATGCTCGGGATGCTGCGCTCGGCGCTCGACGAGCACTCGGTGTTTCTCTGGATCGGCGACGAGAACCCGCAGCCCGAGCTGCGCAGCGTCAGCGTCGTCGGCGCCAACTACGGCCTGGCGCATCGCAACCTCGGCTCGGTCGGGGTGGTCGGGCCGCTGCGGATGGACTACGCGACGGCGATCGCCTCGGTGCGCGGGGCGGCGCGAGAGCTGTCGCGCTACTGCGAGACGGTGTTCGGCGGCTAGGGATGGCTCGCGACTTCTACGACGTGCTCGGGGTCGGCCGCGATGCCTCCGCGGCCGATGTGAAGCGCGCATTCCGCGGCCTCGCCCGCGAGCTGCATCCCGACGTCAACGATCACGATCCCGAGGCGGAGGAGAAGTTCAAGGCCGCGGCCGAAGCCTATGAGGTGCTCTCCGACCCCGAGCAGCGGCGCGTCTACGACGCCTACGGCCGCGAGGGCCTGCGCTCCGGTGGCTTCCCCCCAGGCGGCCGGTTCAGCTCGGTCGAGGACATCTTCCAGGCGTTCTTCGGCAGTGGTTTCGGCTTCGAGGTCCGGCGCGGACCGATGCGCGGCCAGGACCTGATCCACAGCGTCGAGATCTCGGCGGTCGATGCGATGCTGGGGGCCACCGTCACCGTGCCCAGCCACGAGGGGGATCGAGAGATCGAGCTGCCGCCGGGCACCCAGGCGGGGACCCAGTACGCGCTGCGCGGGCATGGCCTGTCCGGGTCGGGCGGCGGGCCGCCCGGCGACCTGGTGATCGCGGTGCGGGTGATCGTCCCCACCGAGCTGACCGACGAGCAGCGCGAGCTGGCCGAGAAGCTCGCCGGGACCCTGGGGCCGGAGAACCTCCGCTCCGGCGGGGGCGAGGGGTTCTTCTCGCGCGTCCGCCGCGCATTTCACTAAAGCTTGATTCGCCTGGCAGTCAGGTGCACTCCCGAGCAGGCCGAGCTGGTGCTGGCCGAGCTGACGGTGCTGGCCCCGAACGGGGTCGAGGAGGACCGGGGGCCGGACTACGTCGAGTACGCGATCTACGGCGGGGAAGGTGAGCTGCCGAAGCTGGGGGAGATCGAGGCGGCGGCGGCCGATGGCCTGGTCGAGGTGCTCTCCACCGAGGTGCCGGACGACTGGGCCGACCGCTGGCAGGACTTCCACAGGCCGATCCTGATCGGGGGCCGGATCTGGCTGCGCCCCTCCTGGGAGCAGTCGCGAGAGGGCGCGATCGACGTCGTCGTCGATCCCGGCCGCGCCTTCGGCACCGGCGCCCACCCGACGACCCGCCTCTGCCTCGAGCTGCTGCTGGAGCTGGCCGATCGCGGTGAGGCCGGCGGGCCCCTGACCGACCTTGGAACCGGCTCCGGCCTGCTGGCGATCGCCGCGGCGAAGCTCGGATGGGATCCGGTCCTGGGCAGCGACCAGGAGGAGGCGGCGATCGAGGCGGCCGCAGCCAACGCCGCCGCGAACGGCGTCGAGGTGGGCCTCGAGCTCCTCAACCTGCGCGAGGGCCTGCCGAGCCTCGCCCCGACGACGGTGGCCAATCTGACCGCCTCGGTGCTCAAGGACGTCGCCGCTCAGCTGGCGGGGGCTCCCGACACTCTGGTCTGCTCGGGCCTGCTCCCGCCGGAGATCGACGAGATCGCGGGCGCGTTCGCCGGCTGCGGCCTGTCCGAGATCGAGCGGCGTCGAGACGGGGACTGGGCGGCGATATTGCTTCGTCGTCGCTAGGGGGTATGTTCTGCGCCGATGTTGGCGACGATCGGCGAGCCCGGCTACAAGATCGGCCTCTTCCTGCACATCGTCGCTGTGGTGATCGCATTCGGCCCGACCTTCGGCTACGCGCTCTTCTTCTCCCTCGCGCCCCAGTACCCGAGGGCGACTCCGGCGATTCTCGCCGGAGTGCAGAAATGCGATCGCTATCTGGTCAACCCGGGGATGATCGTGCTGCTGATCGCCGGGATCTACCTGCTGATAGACGGGCCGTGGGAGGCGAGCGACGCCTTCGTCTCCGTCGGCTTCATCGCGATCCTGGCGCTGTTCGGCCTCCAGCACGGCTTCTTCACGCCGCAGACCCGCAGGGCGAGGGAGTTGGCCGAACGCGACCTGAAGTCGGGCGATGAGCTCAGCGACGAGTTCACGGCGGTGAGCGAACGGGTTGGGCAGGTCGGGGGGCTGGCAGGGCTGATCGTCGTCGTCTCGGTCTTCTTCATGACGTACAAACCGTTCCTGTGACCCTCCGGTCCTGACGGCCCTGGCCGCCGTGAACCCCCAGCAGGCCGCCTCGCTGCCGATCGCGATGTTCGATTCCGGGGTCGGCGGCCTGACCGTCCTGCACGAGTGCCTCGTCTCGCTCCCGGAGGAGGACTTCGTCTACCTCGGCGACACGTCGATGTTTCCGTACGGGACCCGCGACACCGAGATGCTGCGGGAGCGCATCCGCCGGATCGCCGAGATGCTGATCGACGACGGCGCGAAGCTGCTGGTGATCGCCTGCAACACCGCGACCGCGATCGGCGAGGACGTGGCGCGCGAGGTGGCCGCCGGGCACGGGGTCGAGGTCGTCCCCGTGGTCGAGCCCCAGGCGGAGATCGCGGCGGCGATCACCGCCAACGGCCGTGTCGGGGTGCTGGCGACCCCGAACACGGTTGCAAGCGGTGCTTACCGCCGCGCGCTCGAGGCCCAGGGCCGCGCACTCGAGGTGACCGAGGTCGAGGCGCCCCACCTCGCGCCCTTCATCCAAGACGGCTCGCCGTTCGACGAGGAGGTGCTGGAGATGGCGCGCTCCTACTGCGCTCCGCTGGGGAGGGCCGAGGTCGACACGCTGATCCTCGGCTGCACCCATTACCCACTGGTCGCCCCGATGCTGCAGCGCATTCTCGGCCGCGATGTCCGCCTGGTCAGCGGTGGCCACGCGGTGGCCGCCGCCGTCCAGCGAACGCTCGAGTCCGGGGGCGTCGCCCGCGAGCCCGGCGGCGAGGGCGACTACCGCTTCCTCTGCACCGGCGACGTCGACTCGTTTCGCGAGCTCGGCACCCGTTTCCTGCAGATGCCGCTCGGGGGCGTCGAGCGGATCGACGTTCCCGGCGCCGACTACCCTTAAGAAGGATGAGCGTCCTCGAGCAGGTCCAGGCAGACGTTCGCGCCGCGATGAAAGCCGGCGAGCGCGAGCGTGCCGCGGCGCTGCGGATGGTCGTCGACTCCCTGCAACAGGACGCGAAGCTCGGAAAGGGCGACGAGGTGGCCGTCCTGCAGCGGGAGCGGAAGAAGCGCCTCGAGGCCGCCCGGGCCTACCGCGACGCGGGGCGCGAGGAGCAGGCCGCGGCCGAGAGCCTCGAGGCCGAGCTGATCGAGGCCTACCTGCCCGCGCAGCTCTCCGACGAGGAGCTGGCCGAGATGGTCGAGGCGGCGATCGCTGAGACCGGTGCCAGCGAGCAGCGGCAGATGGGCCAGGTGATGTCGGCCCTGATGCCGAAGGTCGGCGGACGCGCGGACGGCAAGCGGATCAGCTCCGCGGTGCGAGAGAAACTTGGCGCGTAGGCAGCTGACGCTCGACAACACCGTCGCCGCCGAGCTCGCGGGCTCCGAGGACGCCGTGCTGAGGGCGCTGCGGGGCCACCTCGACTGCGACTTCCACCTGCGCGGCAACATCCTCACCCTCGACGGGGACTCCGACGACGTCCAGACTGCCGCAATCGTGGTCGACGAGCTGGTCGACCTGATCGAGCAGGGCCACGAGGTGGCGCCCGGGACGATCGAAGCCGTGACCGGGGCGCTCGACGCCCACGAGAACCCGGCCCAGATCCTCGAGGACGTCGTCTGGCGCCACCGCAACACCAAGGTCGCGCCGAAGACGCTCAACCAGAAACGCTACGTCGACTCGATCCGCCGCCACACGATCACCTTCGGGATCGGCCCCGCCGGCACCGGCAAGACCTTCCTCGCGGTGGCGATGGCGGCGGCGGCACTTGCCGAACGCGAGGTGCAGCGGATCATCCTCACCCGCCCCGCGGTCGAGGCCGGGGAGCGGCTCGGCTTCCTCCCCGGCGACATCCAGGCAAAGGTCGACCCCTATCTGCGCCCGCTCTTCGACGCCCTCTACGACATGCTCGACCCCGATCGGGTCAACGGCTACTTCGAGCGGGGCGTGATCGAGGTCGCGCCGCTCGCCTTCATGCGCGGCCGCACGCTCAACGACTCCTTCGTGATCCTCGACGAGGCGCAGAACACCAGCCCGGAGCAGATGAAGATGTTCCTCACCCGGCTCGGGTTCAACTCGCGGATGGTCGTCACCGGCGACGTCACCCAGATCGACCTGCCGACCGACCAGCGCTCCGGCCTGATCGTCGTGAGCGACATCCTCAGCGAGGTCCAGGACATCTCCTTCGTCCACTTCGGCGGTGAGGACGTGGTCCGTCACAAGCTGGTGCAGCGGATCGTCGCCGCCTACGGACAACACGCCGAGCGGACGAAGGATCGCCCGCCAGCGGCGGACGCGGGAGCGAGCGAGCGAGATCCCCGGGGATCATGAGCGCGAGCGAGCGGGAGCAGAGCACGCTGGCGGCCCTGTGCTTGACCTGACTGACGTCCCGGCCGAGCTGCGGGATGCGGTCGCTGCGGCGCTTGCCGCGGCAGGGGTCGACGACGGGCACCTCGCCGTCGAGCTGGTCGAGGCCGATCGGATCCGGACCCTGAACCGCGAGCATCGCGGCAGGGACGCCGCCACGGACGTCCTCGCCTTCCCGCTCGACGGGGCCGGGCCCACGGCGGGCCCTCGCGAGCTGGGAGACGTGGCGATCTGCCCCGAGCTGTGCTCCGACGTGGTCGAGGCGGCGGTTCACGGGGTCCTCCACCTCTGCGGCTTCGATCACGAGACCGACGACGGCGAGATGCTCGCCCTGCAGGAGCGGATCCTCGAATCACTCCCAGCCCCGCCGCCCCTGGACGCGGGAGCGAGCGAGCGAGATCACCGGTGATGATGAGCGCGAGCGAGCGGGAGCAGAGGAGGCGGCGGAGTGGTTTCATCGGGTTGGCGGGACGGCCGAACGTCGGCAAGTCGACCCTGGTCAACGCGATCGTCGGCAGCCGGGTCGCGATCGTCTCGGTGCGTCCGCAGACGACCCGGCGGGCGATCCGCGGGATCGCCACCGACACCGAGGCGGAGCGGCAGCTGGTCCTCGTCGACCTACCCGGGGTGCAGCGGCCGCGCGACGTGCTGACCGAGCGGATGCAGCGCCGGGTCGAGCGCGAGCTCGCCGAGTCCGACGTCGCGCTGCTCGTCGTCAACGGCGAGGAGGGGGTGGGCCCCGGCGATCGCTTCATCGCGCGGGCGCTGCTCGGCGCCGGTGCGGCGACCCACACCATCTGCGCTGTCAACAAGATCGACCGGGCGGGGCCGAACCAGCTGGTCCCGGTGCTCGCCGATGCGGCCGAGCTGGACGGCGTCGATGAGGTCTTTCCGGTCAGCGCCCGCAGCGGCGAGGGCCTCGGGGCGCTGGTCGGGCGGCTCGGGGAGCTGGTCCCGGAGGGCCCGTATCTCTATCCGCCGCAGGATCACAGCGACCAGTCGAGCGAGCTCCTGCTGGCCGAGCTGATCCGCGAGCAGGTGCTGAACCGCACCCGGGAGGAGATTCCCCACTCGGTCGAGGTCTCGGTGCAGGAGGTGACCGAGCGCCCGGACGGGATCGTCGCCGTGCGGGCCGAGATCTGGGTCGAGACCGAGTCCCAGAAGGGCATCCTGATCGGCAGGGAGGGGTCGAAGGTGGGGGAGATCGGCGCCGCCGCCCGCCGCTCGCTGGAAGCCGAGCTCGGCGCCAAGGTCCATCTCGACCTCCGGGTCAGCGTCCGCCGCTGGAGGCGCGACGAGGGCCTCCTCGACCGCCTCGGTATCGAGTGATCTCCCTGCCGATGCGTTTCGTGGTTCGCCTCATCGCCGGCAGCTCACCGGAGAGGGGGAGCCAGAATCCGTTGAAGTGGAGGCCCGGAGCCGCCGGGTTCCTCTCGCCCCGCACGCAGACCGGCCTGCCGGACGGACGCAGGGCTCCGAGATGGCCGACCAGCGGCTCGAGGCCGATCCGGTATCCGGTCGCCGCGATCACCGCGTCCGGCTGGATCCGCCGCCCTCCCGCCAGCTGGACGTCCGGCCCGTCGAAGCTCTCGACGGCGGGAACCAGCCCGATCCGGCCGGCCTTCAGGGCGTCGACGAAGCCACGGTCAGCAACTGGGCCCAGCCCCTTGACGCGGAGCTCGGTCCCGATCCCGTAGGGCGCGCGCGCCAGGCCGTGGGGGGCGAGATCTCCCCAGGCGCTTCGCTGGAGGTGGGATCCGACCAGGTTGACGACCGCCTCCGGCGCGAGCTCGGCGAGTCGCGCGACGAAGGTGATCGGGATGCCGCGATACTCGAGTGGGACGATGTTCGGCGGCGTCCTCACCGCCACCCGGACGCTCCCAGCGCCGGCTCTCTGCAGCTGCACGGCGATCTCGGTCCCGGTGTTGCCGGCCCCCACCACCAGCGCGTCTCGACCGATGAACGGGACCGGGTTCCGGTACTCGCGGGCATGGATCAGCTCGCCCTCGAATGCGTCGGAGCCGGGCCACTCGGGGAGCGACGGCGCGTGGTCGTACCCGGTGGCGACGACGACGAACCGCGCCGAGCGCGTCCCGCTCGAGGTCTTGAGCTGATATCCGACCGGCGCCCTGTCGATCCGCTGGACCGCTGTTCCGAACTCGATCTCGACCCGCTCCCTTCTCGCGTACTCCCGCAGGTGCTCGACCAGCGCCTCGCGCGAGGGCCAGCGCCCGGCGCCGCGAGGGATGCGACTGTGGCGCGGAGCCGAGAGCGAGCGGAAGGTGTTGAGCCGAAGGCCGTCGTATCGGCCCGCCCAGCTGGCGCCGATTTCGTCGGCACGCTCGAGGACCAGGGCGGTGACTCCGCGTCGTCCCAACTCGGCGGCGGCCGCGAGCCCCGCGGCGCCGGCACCGATCACGATCGCCTCGTGATCGCGATCGGAACTGCTCACTCGCTGCTCTTCCGGGATCCATCCACCGACATGGGCATAATAGACTAGATGGTCTATATAGAGGACGGCCGCCCTGATGGCTGATGCCGGCCGGCGGGTTCCCCGGCGCCCTGGCCGACCGCCGGCTTCGGCGCATCGCGGCGACTCGCGCGCCCTCCTTCTCGAGGCGGCGGCGCGGGTCTTCGCGGCGAAGGGGTATCGGGCGGCGACAGTGGACGAGGTGGTCGCCGCGGCGGGGCTTTCGAAGGGAACCTTCTACTGGAACTTCGCGAGCAAGGAGGACCTCTTCCGAACCCTTCTCGAGGAGCGAATCGACCGGCCGGCGCGGGCGCTGATGGAGATCACCCGCGACGCGCCGGCCGACAGGCCGACGGCGGGAGAGGTGAGCGAGGGCCTGGCGCAGATCCTCACGGAGCAGCGCGAGACCCTCCTCCTCCTGCAGGACTACTGGGCCGCGGCCGTCCGGGACGAGCAGCTCGCGGAGCGCTACAGGCGCCGGCAGGAGGCGCTGCGGGAGGCCCTCGCCGAGGCGCTGCTGTCGCGGCTCGAGAAGACCGGCGTGCCACTGGAATTTCCGGCCCAGGAACTGGCGACCGCCTTCATCGCGCTCGCCGAGGGGCTGGCGAGCGAGGCCCTGGTCGATCCCGAGTCGGTGGGTCCCGGTCTCTTCGGCGAGATCCTCTCCCTCGTCTACGACGGCCTCGAGGCAAGGACAAAGCGGTGAAGGCGCTTACGATTGCCTGATGTTCGACGAACTGACCTTCGACGAGAATGGCCTGGTGCCGTGCGTGGCGCAGGACTTCGCCAGCGGCGAGGTCCTGACGCTGGCCTACGTCAACGAGGAGTCCCTGCGCCTGACGGTCGAGACCGGCGAGCTGCACTTCTACAGCCGCTCGCGCGAGGAGATCTGGCGCAAGGGCGAAACCTCGGGCAACGTGCTGCGGCTGCGTCAGCTCCGCTACGACTGCGACGGCGACGCGATCGTCGCCCTCGTCGAGCCGAGCGGGCCGGCCTGTCACACCGGCCAGCGCTCCTGTTTCTACCGTGAGGTCGGCGGGTCCGCGTCGGGCGCGGTCGACGCGCCACCGGTGCCGGGCGAGCCTGCCCCGGTTGCGCACGAGGCGCTCGCGACGCTCGAGCGCACCCTGCGCAGCCGCGCGGCCGAGCGACCGAAGGGCAGCTACACGGTGGAGCTGCTCGACGACCCGAAGCTGATCGGCGAGAAGGTCGCCGAGGAGGCCGAGGAGGTGGTGCGGGCGGCGCGCGAGGAGTCCGACCAGCGGGTCGCCGAGGAGGCCGCCGACCTGCTCTACCACCTCAGCGTCCTGCTGGCGTCGCGCGAGGTCCCGCAGACCGCGGTGATGGAGGTCCTCAATGGCCGTCGTGGCTGACTCCGAGCTGCGGCTCGAGCCCAGCCTCGAGGAGGCGAGGCCGCTCGCCGAGCAGGGCAACGTGGTCCCGGTCCGGGCCAGCTTCGTCGATGACTGCGAGACCCCGGTCTCGGCGTTCCTGAAGCTGCGCGCCGGCGAGCCCGAGGGCTCCCCGTGCTTCCTCCTCGAGTCGGCGGAGCAGGGGCAGGTCGGGCGCTACTCGTTCGTCGGCATCGGTCCTCGCTCGGTGCTGCGCTGGACAAACGGCTCGCTCTCGGACACCGACGGGCCGGAGCGTGACGCGCCCGACCCCTACGCGGCGGTGGCCGAGCACCTGTCCCGGTACCGGCCCGCCCCGGTTGAGGGCCTGCCGCCGTTCGCCGGCGGCGCGGTCGGATTCTTCGGCTACGACCTCGTCCGCACCGTCGAGCCGCTGGCCGAGCCGAACCCCGACCCGCTCGGCCTGCCCGACATGGCGCTGATGATCACCGACCTGTTGGTCGTCTTCGACCATCTCCGTCACGAGCTGACGATCATGGCCTGCGCGTTCGTCGAGGAGGACGGTGGGATCGACGCCGCCTATCAGCGCGCCGCCGAGACGATCGCCGAGGCGCGCCAGCGGCTGCGCGGGGCGACACCGGTGCCCGAGCGGCCCGCCGTCGTCGAGCCGCCCCGCTTCACGTCGAACATGGAGCGCGAGGAGTTCGAAGGTGCGGTCGAGCGGATCGTCGAGTACATCCACGCCGGCGATGCCTTCCAGGTCGTTCCCTCACAGCGCTTCTCGGCGCCGGCGCCGGTCGAGGCCTTCTCGATCTACCGGGGCCTGCGCGCTGTCAACCCGTCCCCCTACATGTACTTCCTCGAGTTCGGCGAGTTCCAGATCGCCGGCGCCTCCCCCGAGCCGCTGGTCAAGGTCAGCGGGCGGCGGGTCGAGACGCGGCCGATCGCGGGCACCTACCCGCGCGGGGGGGACGAGGAGGAGGACCGGCGCCTTGCCGAGCGGCTCGTCAACGACCCCAAGGAGCGAGCCGAGCACGTGATGCTGGTCGACCTCGGCCGCAACGACCTCGGCCGCGTCTGCGAGTACGGCACGATCGCGGTCGACGAGCTGATGATCGTCGAGACCTACTCCCACGTCCTCCACATCGTCAGCCAGGTCTCCGGGACCCTACGCGAGGGGATCGGGGCGATGGACGTGCTGCGCTCGGCGCTGCCCGCCGGCACGCTCTCCGGCGCGCCGAAGGTTCGCGCGATGCAGATCATCGATGAGCTGGAGCCGGTCAAGCGGTGCTCCTACGGCGGCGCGATCGGCTACCTGTCCTGGAACGGCGACCTCGACACGGCGATCCACATCCGCACGGTGGTGGTCAAGGATGGCCAGATCCACGTCCAGGCCGGAGGCGGAACCGTCGCCGACGCCCAGCCCGCCTACGAGTACAACGAGTCGGTGAACAAGGCGAAGGCGGTCTTCCGCGCCGTCGAGCTCGCCTGCGGCCAACCCGATTGGCCATGAAGGTCCTGGTAATCGACAACTACGACAGCTTCACCTACAACCTCGTCCAGTACCTGGGCGAGCTCGGCGGCGAGATCGATGTGGTCCGCAACGACAAAGCCGAGGTGGGTGAGCTTCTCGAGCGCGGCGTCGAGCGACTCGTCGTCTCACCCGGCCCCTGCACCCCGGCGGAGGCCGGCATCTCGGTCGAGGCGATCCGCTCCTTCGCCGAGGCCGGGACGCCCGTGCTCGGGGTCTGCCTCGGGCACCAGTCGATGGTCGAGGCGTTCGGCGGGCGCACAGTGCAGGGAGAGCCGATCCACGGCAAGGACGCCGAGATCGAGCACGACGGGCGGACTATCTACGCGGGCGTGCCCAGCCCGCTGGTCGCCGGCCGCTATCACTCGCTGGTCGCCGACCCGGACCTGCCGGACGAGCTCGAGCTGAGCGCCAGCCTCGGCGACGTGGTGATGGGCGCCAGGCACCGCGCGCTGCCCGCCGAGGGCGTCCAGTTCCATCCCGAGTCGGTGCTCACGCCCCAGGGCAAACACCTCCTCGAGAACTTCCTGCGGCCCGACGGGGAGCAGCGAGGGGAGTTGAGGGCGTCAACGAGATCCTGACGAGGGCGATCGACGCGGTCTGCGGCGGCGACCACCTGACCGCCGACCACGCCGCGGCCGTGCTCGCCGAGATCATGGAGGGCCGCAGCGGGGAGGTGCAGACCGCCGCCTTCCTGATCGCGCTGCGGGCGAAGGGGGAGACCGTTCCCGAGCTGGTCGGGCTGGCGCGGACGATGCGGGCGCTGGCCGCACCGGTCTCGACCTCGCGGGAGGACCTCGTCGACACGGCCGGCACCGGCGGCGGGCCCTCGACCTTCAACGTCTCGACCAGCGCGGCACTCGTCGCCGCGGGCGCCGGCTGCGCCGTGGCCAAGCACGGCAACCGCTCGAACACGAGCAGGTGCGGCTCCGCCGATCTGCTGGAGGCGCTCGGTGTCGACATCGAGCTGTCCCCCGAGCAGGTCGGGCGCTGCATCGACGAGGTCGGATTCGGCTTCATGTTCGCGCCGCGCCACCATGCCGCGATGGCCCACGTCGCCCCCGCCCGCAAGGCGCTGGGGGTGCGGACGATCTTCAACTTCCTCGGCCCGTTGACCAACCCGGCCGGCGCGCAACGCCAGCTGCTCGGCGTCTCCGACCGCCACTACCAGGAGACCATCGCCGAGGCCCTGGTCGGGCTCGGAAGCGAGCGAGCGATGGTCGTCACCGCGGAGGACGGGGTCGACGAGCTCTCGATCACGGCTCGGACCCGGGTGATCGAGGTCGCCGACCGGGGCACCGAGGAGTGGTTCGTCGAGCCGGGTGAGTTCGGCCTCGGCGAGGCGGAGCTCGAGGACGTCGCCGGCGGGACCCCGGAGGAGAACGCCGCCGCGACCCAGGCTGTGCTGGAGGGTGAGAGGGGCCCGCGCCGCGACCTGGTCCTGCTCAATGCCGGCGCCGCGATCTACGTCGGGGGGCTCGCATCGAGCCTCGCCCAGGGGGTCGAGAAGGCCGCGACGGCGATCGACGACGGCCAGGCCGCCGCCCTGCTCGAGCGGCTGATCGTGACCAGCGCCGAGTTCGGCAAGCAGACCGACTAGATGTTGATTCCCGATTCCGCGCAGTGCGGCAGATGATCGGGCCCTTTGGCAGCTCCTCGTCCTTGATCTGTTCGGCCACGCCGCGGTCCACCGGGAATCAATCATCGAGCGACAGCTCTCGCGGCGCGGACGGGGTGGACAAGCGTCGCCGGGAGACTCCCCAGACAGACCTCGAGTCGAGGTTGCCTGAGCGCGGGCGCGACCGGCCCTTCAGCGAGGCGCTCGTGCGCCCCGGCCTGTCGGTGATCGCCGAGTTCAAGCGCCGTTCGCCGAGCGCCGGCGATATCGCCGCCTCGGCGACGATCTCCTCGCAGGTCGGCGCCTACGAGCGAGGCGGCGCCGTCGCGCTCTCGATCCTCACCGAGGAGGGGCATTTCGGGGGCTCGCTCGACGATCTGCGCGCCGCCAGGGCTGCCTGCGACCTGCCGATCCTTCGCAAGGACTTCATCGTCGACCCCTACCAGCTCTACGAGGCGGCGGTGAACGGGGCCGACGCGGTGCTGCTGATCGTGCGCGCACTCGGTGACGATGAGCTGCGCTCGATCTACGACCAGGCTCGCGGGCTCGACCTCGACTGTTTGGTCGAGGTCCACGACGTCGGCGAGCTGGAGCGGGCGCTGCAGCTGGATGCCGATGTGATCGGAATCAACAACCGCGATCTCGACGCGGGCACCGTCGACGTGACGACGACCTATGAGCTGATGCCAGACGTGCCGGCCGGAAAGACCGTCGTGGCGGAGAGCGGGATCTCGGCGCGGGAGGCGCTGGAGGAACTGGACCGGGTCGGGGTCGACGCGGTCTTGATCGGCGAGGCGCTGATGAGTGCCGCGGACCCCGAGGGGCTGACCCGGGAGCTGACGGGGATCGACGAAGTCACCCGCGAGCACTACCTCCCCTAGACCGCTGCTCGGATCTTTAGGAGATTTTTCGAGAGCGTTAAGCGGGGTCTCAGCGGCTGCCCGCACGATTCCCATCGTGAGCACCGCGAGAAGCTTCATCCGCACCCCGTTCGGCTCGGCGCTGCTCGGCGGTGCCGTCGTCGCCGCCTTCTTCTGGCTGGCGGTCTCGGCCGGCTGGATCAAGGCAGAGCGAGCGACCTCGGCGAGCCAGGTGGCTCCCCTGGCAGCTCCGGTGGCGGATCGCGGAGCGCGGCGAAGGCGACGGCAACCTCGTCAATGAGATCTATCGACGCGATGGCCAGGGGGTCGCCTTCATCAGGGCCGACCAGCCCCCGCGAGAAGAACTGAGTCCGTTCGGGGCCCCCGAAGGGGGCGGGACCGCGACCGGCTCGGGCTTCCTGATCGACACCGAAGGACACATCGTCACCAACAGCCACGTCGTCGAGGGCGCGGATCAGATCGAGGTCAGGCTCGGCGCATCCGACAAGACCTACACGGCTGAAGTCGTCGGAACCGACCCGGCCACCGACGTCGCCCTGATCAAGGTCGACCCTCCGGCAGGCCAGCTCCACCCGCTCGCGCTCGGCGACTCCTCGCAGGTGGAAGTGGGGGACCCGGTGGTCGCGATCGGCAATCCCTTCGGGCTCGACCGCACCGTGACGAGCGGCATCGTCTCCGCCCTGCAGCGCCAGATCCAGGCGCCGAATGGGTTCTCGATCTCCCACGTGATCCAGACCGACGCCGCGATCAACCCCGGCAACTCCGGCGGTCCCCTGATCAATGAAGCTGGCCAGGTGATCGGGATCAACTCCCAGATCCAGAGCACCGGCAGCGAGGGGAACGTCGGCATCGGCTTCGCCGTGCCGATCAACACCGCGCGCGAGGTGGTCCGCCAGCTTCAGGAGCACGGCGAAGTTGAGCACGCCTACCTGGGCATCAGCGGCGGCAGCCTCACCCCCGAGCTGGTCAGCGCCCTGAAGCTGCCGGTCGACGAAGGCGTGCTCGTCTCCGAAGTCGTCGGCGGAGGGCCCGCCGACAACGCCGGTATCCGCGGCGGCGACACCTCGGCGACGATCGAAGGCGCCGAACTGAGGCTGGGCGGCGACATCATCACCGCAATCGAGGGCAAGAAGGTGTCTGGGATGGAAGACGTGATCAACGTCGTCAACTCGGCCTCGCCGGGCGAAACCATCGATGTGAAGGTGCAACGAGGCGACAGCTCGAAGGACGCTGACCGTGACCCTCGGCGTCCGGCCCTCCTCGGTCGAAGCCGCCCAGTCCCCCGCCAGGTAGGCCCGGCCCCGCCGGCCGCCACGCCCGGTCCCTTACTCTCAGAATTGCGATGAGAGTCAAGTTCTGCGGCATCACGAATCTGGACGACGCCGCCGAGGCGGTGCGGCTCGGGGCGTGGGCGATCGGGCTGATCCACTATGAGAAGAGCCCCCGCTACTGCGAGCCCGCCGAAGCGGTGGCGATCGCCGCCGCCTTCCGCCGCAAGTGCGAGGTTGTCGGGGTGTTCGTCAACCCCGAGCTGGATGAGGTCGCGGGCGCGGTTGAGGACGCCGGGCTGACGATGGTGCAGCTGAACGGCGAAGAGGGGCCCTCGTTCTGCGCCGAGACGGCGCGGCGGACCGGGGCCAAGGTGATCAAGGCGATCCACGTCGCAAGTGCCGCCGACATCCACGCCGCCGAGGCCCTCCGCACCGATTTCCACCTCTTCGACAGCCGCGGCCCGGGTCTCTGGGGCGGAAGCGGGAAGAGCTTCGATTGGAACCTCCTTCACGATCACCGCTCCGAGGTGCCGGCGATCGTCGCCGGCGGCCTCAACCCGGACAACGTCGCCGAGGCGATCGCCGTCACCCACCCGTTCGCGGTCGACGTCGCCAGCGGCGTCGAGGCGGAGCCGGGCCGCAAGGACCCTGGCGCGATGACCGCCTTCTTCGAGGCCGCCCAGGCGGCTAGCGTTCCCAGCCGATGACGCAGGTCGAGGAGAGATTCGGGGCCTACGGGGGCCGCTACGTCCCTGAGACGCTGATCGCCGCCCTCGATGAGCTGACCGAGGCCTGGGTGGAGGCGCGCGAGGACGGGCCCTTCATGGCCCGCCTCGGCGCCCTGCACCGAGACTTCATCGGCCGGCCGACGCCGCTCTACCTGGCCGAGCGCCTCTCCGAGCGGGTCGGGCGGACGGTCTACCTGAAGCGAGAGGACCTAGCCCACACCGGCGCCCACAAGATCAACAACGCGGTCGGGCAGGCGCTGCTCGCCCAGCGGATGGGCAAGCCGCGGGTGATCGCCGAGACCGGCGCCGGCCAGCATGGGGTGGCGACCGCGACAGCGTGCGCCCTGCTGGGCCTCGAGTGCGTCGTCTACATGGGGACCGAGGACATCCGGCGACAGGCGCCTAACGTCGATCGCATGCGCCTTCTCGGGGCCGAGGTGGCTCCGGTCGAGGCCGGCGCGCGCACCCTCAAGGAGGCGGTCAGCGCCGCGATCCGCGACTGGGTCGCCAACGTCGAGACGACCCACTACGTGATCGGCTCGGCGGTCGGCCCGGCGCCGTTTCCCGCCCTGGTCCGCGACCTTCAGCGGGTGATCGGCGACGAGGCGCGAGAACAGGCCCTGGGCGCGGAGGGCGCCCTGCCGGCGCGGGTGATCGCCTGCGTGGGGGGCGGGTCCAACTCGATCGGGATCTTCACGCCGTTCATCGACGACGCCGACATCGCCCTGATCGGGGTCGAGGCGGCGGGGGAGGGGCTGGACAGCGGCCGCCATGGGGCCTCGCTGGGCGCAGGCCGAACCGGGGTGCTGCACGGCTCCCTCTCCTCGGTGATCGCTAACGAGGAGGGCCAGATTCTCGAGGCGCACTCGGTCTCGGCCGGCCTCGACTATCCCGGCGTCGGTCCCGAGCACGCGCACCTGCGCGACACCGGGCGCGCCAGCTACGAGTCGGTGACCGACGTGGCGGCGCTGGCCGCATTCAGCGAGCTGGCACGGCTGGAGGGCATCATCCCGGCCCTCGAGGCCGCGCACGCGATCGCCTGGCTGATCGAGAACGGCGGCGGCGAGGGCTATGACGTTCTCTGTCTCTCGGGTAGAGGGGACAAGGACATGGCCGAGGTGCTCGAGAAGACCAATGCATGAGTCCGGCACAGACCCCGCCGGCGCGGACGCGGGAGTGGGCGCCGGTCCATCTCTGACTCCTCCGGCGCCCACGGGAGCAGAGCAGCCGGCGGGTTTTGTGAGGATCAAAGGGGCCTTTGAGGCCGCCCGCGCAGAGGGGCGGGCGGCGCTGATGCCGTACATGATGGCCGGCTTCCCCGACAACGAGACCTCGCTCGCGGTTGCCGCCGCCTACGCCGAGAGCGGCGCCGACCTGATCGAGCTCGGCATCCCCTTCTCGGACCCGCTCGCCGACGGTCCGACGATCCACGCCGCCGCCACCGCCGCGCTCGCCGCGGGGGCGACGATGGAGAGCGCGCTGGAGGTCTGCGAATCGGTCGCCGAGCGGATTCCTGTGGTGCTGATGGTCTACGCGAACATGGTCCTCGCCCAGGGCGGTGCGGCCGGGTTCGCTCGCCGCGCCGCCGCGGCGGGCGCTGCCGGGGCGATCGTCCCCGACCTGCCCCTGGGCGAGGCGGATCAGGTCCGCGATGCCCTCACGGACGCCGGGCTCGCGCTGGTGCCGTTGCTCGCCCCGACGACCTCGCCCGAGCGCCGGGCGCGGATCTGCGCCGACGCGAGGGGCTTCGTCTACGTCGTCTCGACACTCGGCACGACCGGCGAGCGCGACGAGCTGCCGAGCGGCCTCGCCGACCTGGTTGCCGCGGCCAAGGCCGACGCCGACGTCCCGGTCGCCGTCGGGTTCGGGATCGGGACCCCCGCCCAGGCGGCGATGGTGGGAGAGCTGGCCGACGGCGTGATCATCGGCAGCCGCCTCGTCCGCGCCGCCGCCGAGGCGGGATCGGCCGATGCCGCGGCCGACGCGGTCGGCGCCTTCCTGCGCGAGACGCGCGTCGCCCTCGGCGGGTAAGCTGCGCGCCGCATGGGCGGGTAAGCTGCGCGCCGCATGGGAATCGTGGTGACCATCTTCTTGGCGCTGGCCGCGGCGACGGTCTCCTACGCGATCGGCCAGGGGGGGCCGGTGGCAGGGCTCGTCTTCTTCACCGTTCTCCTGGTCGGCGCCGTCATGCGCATCGCCGCCCCAAAGTCCGAGTAGGGCGCCGCTAACCTCCCCCCATGCGGATCGGCGTGCTTAACGGCGGCGGAGATTGTCCCGGTCTGAATGCGGTGATCCGGGCCATAGTCCGCAAGGGGGTTGAACACCACGGCCACGAGTTCGTCGGCTACCGCGACGGCTGGTACGGTCCGCTGAACGGCGACAGCCGTCCTCTCGGAGTGCCTGATGTACGGGGCATCCTGCCGCGGGGCGGCACGATTCTCGGCACATCCCGGACCAACCCCTTCAAGCAGGACGGCGATCCGCAGCGCTTGGTCGAGAACCTGGAGAACGACGGCGTCGAGGGGCTGATCGCGATCGGGGGCGAGGACACCCTCGGCGCCGCCTCGCGACTGCACTCAGAGCTCGGCGTGCCGATCGTCGGGGTGCCGAAGACGATCGACAACGACCTCGGGGCCACCGACTACACCTTCGGCTTCGACACCGCGGTCAACATCGCGATGGAGGCCATCGACCGCCTCCACACGACCGCAGACAGCCACCACCGGGTGCTGATCGTCGAGGTGATGGGCCGCCACGCCGGCTGGATCGCCTTCCACGCCGGGCTCGCCGGCGGCGCCAACGTGATCCTGATCCCCGAGCAGCCCTTCGACCTCGACCGGGTCTGCGAGCTCGTCGGACGCCGCCTCGAGGCCCGCTTCGCGCCGATCGTCGTCGTCTCCGAGGGCGCGGCCCCGGTCGGCGGGATCCCGGAGACTCAGGAGGAGAAGCTCGACGCCTTCGGCCATGTCCGGCTCGGCGGGATCGCTCACTGGCTGGAGGGTGAGATCGAGAGCCGCACCGGCAAGGAGACGCGCGCAACCGTGCTTGGGCACGTGCAGAGGGGCGGCACCCCGACCTGCTTCGACCGGGTGCTCGCGACCCGCTTCGGCCTGCACGCGATCGACGCTGCCGATGGCGGCCGGTGGGGGACGATGACGGCGCTGCGCGGGACCGAGATCGAGCTTGCGGAGCTGGGCGAGGCGACCGCTGAGTTGAAGACCGTTCCCAGGGCTCTCTACGAAGAGGCCGAGGTGTTCTTTGGGTAGGTCGGGGGAGGGTGTGGTGTCACCACACCCTCCTCTGCGCACTCCCAAGAGCTGGCTCGTCGTGGTCGCCACAGTGGCCGTAGCTGGCTGTGTGCTGGTTGCTGGAGCTGGTTGTGGGGAGGGTGAAGGGGTTGCCGAGGACGCTGTGGTCAGCGTCTACGCGACGGCCCCGCTGTGCGCCGGGGCGAAGCGGGAGCTGGCGCAGCAGGGAGGACGGGCCGGCTCTGTGCGTGTTCGGGTCCTCTGCCTTCCCGAGGCCCGCAGCGAAGGCCGTATCGACCTTGCCGCGGTCGGCGCCAATGCCCGCCGCGCCGCCGAGGACTCGACCACGGTCGGCTACATCGGCGAGTCGGACCCGGCGGCGACCCGCTTCTCCAGCCCGATCCTTGAATCCGCGGGCATAGCCCAGGTCGCGGGGGTATCGGGCCGCGCCGCGATGGCGCGGCTGTTCAGCGCCATCGAAGCCGCGGGCGACGCGGCGAGCCTGCGCGAGGCCGTCTACGACGACATCTCGAGCGGGGCCTAGAGCAGGTCCTCGAGCGCGTCGTCGATCTCGGTGAAGCGGAACTCGTAGCCCAGGTCGAGGGCGCGGCGGGGGAAGACCCGCTGCCCGCCTCGCAGCACCTGGCCGAACTCGCGGCCGAATTTCAGATCGAGGACGAGGCCCGGGACAGGCATCACCGCCGGTCGGTTGATCACGCGGCCGAGGGCCTGGGAGAACTCGCGGTTGGTGACGGGGTTTGGGGCGGTGGCGTTGACGGCGCCGCTCACCCTCTCGTCCCCGATCGCCCAGAGCAGGATCCCGACCTCGTCGGCGATGTGGATCCAGGACATGTACTGGCGGCCGCCGGCGAGCGGCCCGCCGACGCCAAGCCTGAACGGGGTGAGGAACTCGGCGAGAAGGCCGTCGTCGGCGTCGAGGACGTGCCCGGAGCGGACGATGACGAGCCGGACCCCGGTGGCCTCGACCTCGTGGGCGGCCTTCTCCCACTCGCGCACCACCTCGGAGTCGTAGCCCTCGCCTGGGTCTGAGGACTCATCGACGATCGCCTCACCTCGGTCTCCGTAGAAGCCGATCGCCGCCTGGTTGACGAGGACCGCCGGCTTGCGCTCGAGACCGGCGATCGTACCGACCAGGTTGTGGGTGCCGACGCGGCGGCTCTCCATGATTCGTTCTTTTGCCTCATCGGTCCAGCGCTGATCGATCTTCTCCCCCAGCAGGTTGACGACGGCATCGACTCCGTCGAACGCGTCGGCCGGGGGACGTTCGAGCGTGGGCTCCCAGGGGTGCCAGATGACCGTGGGGTTCGTCCTCCGCGCCCGGCGGGGATCGCGCGTCAGGCCGACGACGGCGTCGCCCCGAGCCAGCAGCGAGTCGCACAGGGCCGACCCGATGAAGCCGCTGGCTCCGGTGACGAGGACCTTCACGAGGGGGCGGGGACCTCCACCGTGGAGAAGGTCCCGGTCTCCTCGCTGAAGCGGGCGATGCCCTCGCGCTTCGCCTCCTCGACTACCGCGCTCGCCACCGCGGGCGTGACGTCGCGGTTGAAGACGCTGGGGATCACATAGTCCTCGGAGAGGTCGTCCTCGGTGACGACCTCGGCGATCCCCTTGGCCGCCGCCAGCTTCATCTCCTCGGTGATCCGCGGGGCGCCGGCGTCGAGGGCGCCTCGGAAGATCCCCGGGAAGCAGAGCACGTTGTTGATCTGATTCGGATAGTCGGAGCGGCCCGTGGCCATGATCCGCACGTACGGCGCGGCGTCCTCGGGCATCACCTCCGGATTGGGGTTGGCCATCGCGAACACGATCGCATCATCGTTCATCTTGCTGAGCGCGTCGGCCGAGATGGTCCCCGGCCCGGACAGGCCGACGAAGAGGTCCATCCCCTCGATCACATCGGCCGGTGGCCCGCTCAGCTTTTCGGGGTTGGAGTGCTCCGCGTACCAGCGTTTGATCGCGCTCATCTCGCCTGACTGATAGTCCTCGCGCTCGGTCGAGAGGGCTCCGCGGCGATCGCACCCGATCACGTGCGTCACTCCTGAGGCGAGCATCATCTTCGTCACAGCGACCCCGGCGGCCCCGAGCCCGACGACCAATACCCGCAGCTCCTCGATCGGCTTGGCGACGATCTTCAGCGAGTTGAACAGGGCCGCCATCGTCACCACCGCGGTGCCGTGCTGGTCGTCGTGGAAGACGGGGATGTCGAGGGACTGCTTCAGCCGCTCCTCGATCTCGAAGCAGCGCGGGGCCGAGATGTCCTCGAGATTGATGCCGCCGAAGGTCGGGGAGATCAGCTCGACCGCCCTGACGATCTCATCCGGGTCCTGGGTGTCGAGGCAGATCGGGAAGGCGTCGACCGCGCCGAACTCCTTGAACAACATCGCCTTGCCCTCCATCACCGGCATCGCCGCCTCGGGCCCGATGTTCCCGAGGCCGAGGACGGCGCTGCCGTCGGAGACGATCGCGACGGTGTTCTTCTTGATCGTGTACTCGAAGGCCTTGGCGCGGTCGGCGTGGATGTCCTCGCAGACCCGGGCGACGCCCGGCGTGTAGGCCATCGAGAGGTCGTCGCGGGTTTTCAGCGGGTACTTGTTCTCGACCGAGATCTTGCCGCCCCTGTGCATCTGCAGGGTGCGGTCGACGTAGTCGAGGACCTTGGCGCCCCGGGTCGAGCCGATCCCCCGCAGGATCTGCTCCCAGTGGGCGCGGTCCTGGGCGTCGATCGTGAACTCCCTCACCCGCTTGCCCTCGCCGCCGGCGCCCGGCACCAGGTCGACCCCCTGCAGCTGGCCGCCCGCCTCGGCGATCGCGGCGGTCAGCTTCCCGAGGGGCTCTTGGCGCGCGTCCAACTCGACGCGGATCGTGACGCTGTATTGGGCACTCACAGCCATAGGACGGCTATCGAATCAGATTCTTCGAATTTTGATTCAGCCCGACGCAGACTCCTTGGTGATTGGCCGCCGGAAGCGGGGCGCCTTCTCACCCGTTTTCAAGGCGTTCCTACCGTCCGTCGGCGATGGGGTGGTCCCGCATCAGGCACACCGTGCAGACAAGCGCCCTTCTGCTCCTCACGAGCGTCCTCGCCATCTCGGGGGCCGGCGCGCCCGCCGCTGCGGCCGACGAAGCCGCCTGGATGTACGACCCCAACGCCGTCGTCGAGGTGGACCTCGGGCTCTCGCAGGAAGAGATCGACGCCCTCGAAGCTGAACCCGACGAGTACCAGCCGGGGACCTTCGAGCTGAAGGTGAAAGGAGTGCTGAAAGGCCCGGACCTGGGCGATGTGGGGATCCGCCTCAAGGGGGGACTTGGATCGTTCCGCCCGCTCTCGGAAAAGGCGGCGTTCAAAATCAAGTTCAACGAGTACACCAAACAGACTTTCTTCGGGCTCAAAAAGCTGACCCTCAACAACATGGTCCAGGACCCGTCGATGCTGCACGAGACCCTGACCTACGAACTGTTCCGGGCGCTCGACCTGCCGGCGTCGCGGACCGGATACGCGTTCGTCCGCCTCAGCGGCGTCGAGTACGGCCTCTACCTCAACATCGAGACCCTCGATTCGATCTCCCTGCCGCGGTGGTTCGAATCGACCCAGCACCTATACGAGGCCGATGCGCCCGGCCTCGACGTTGCGCCGGAAAATGCCGACAAATTCGAGGTCGACGAGGGTGACGACGAAGAGCTCGCCGACCTGGAGGCGCTGATCGCGGCTGCCGACGACGATGAAGGCGACTGGTCCGACGGGATGGCCGCCGCCGCGGACCTCGAGGAGATGACCCGGATGTGGGCGGTCGAGCGCTACGTCGGGCACTGGGACGGGTATGCAGGCGTCGCCGCTCCCTTCAGGCCCAACAACTACTACCTCCACAGCGACGATGCCGGATTGTTCACGATGCTCCCCTGGGGCACCGACCAGACCTGGGACACGCGCGTCGAATTCGACGAGGAAGCCGGTGGCCTGCTGTTCAACCGCTGCCTCGCCGACGCGAGCTGCAACGCGCTGTACGTCGATGCACTGGAAGAAGTGCAATCGGCAGTTGGCCCACTCGCCCTCGACTCACACGCCGCCGCGCGCTCCGAGCTGCTCAGGGCCTGTCAGGCCCTGGAAACCGAGCCCCGGCGCGAATACTCGGCCGTCGAGATCGAGGAAGGCGTCGAGGATGCGCGGGAGTTCATCGCCGAGCGCCCCGAAGAACTTGCCGATTGGCTTGAATCGCCGGCCGCAGGACCGCCGGCCGAGGGTCAGCCGATACCGCCGGGCAACGACCCGTGTTCGCCCCCGGAGCCCCCACAGCCGGGGCCGGAGACAGGCTCGACATCGAATGCGAACCTGAACTCGCCGCAGCCTGGCCGCAGGCTGTGGATCGGACCATCGCGCGCGGCCGGCGCCGTCGTCTCCACCCACTTCAACGTGCCTGAGGCCGGCAGGGCGACGCAGCGGGTCACAACCAGGATCGACGGCCGCCGGTCGACCGTCTGCGCCGCGAACGAGAAACGCCGCCGGGCAGGGCTGCTGATCGTTCGCTGCCGCATATCGGACCGGGCGATCAGCCTGCTCGAATCGAGGCCGCTTCGGCTCAAGGTGAGGGCGGGCTTCATCGCTGACGATGGCGGCTCGACATTCGACACCCGCCGGTTGACGCTCCCCAGACGCCCATAGGCTTGCAAGGGACGCCGCGCCTTAGAGTTGGCGCCGATGGCAGCTGAGAAGCCCGGCGACGCCGCGGACAGGCCTGAGCTCTTCCTCCTCGACGGGAACTCGCTCGCCTACCGGGCGTTCTTCGCGCTGCCGGAGTCGATCGCGACCGCCGACGGGCGGCCGACCAACGCGATCTACGGGCTCGCCTCGATGCTGGGGAAAATTGTCGTCGAGCACAGGCCGGCCGGCGTCGTGGTCGCCTGGGACGCGGGGATGTCGGGACGGGAGAAGACCTATGACCTCTACAAGGCCCAGCGCCCGCCCCGGCCCGACCTCCTGCGGGAGCAGTGGCCGCACCTGATGCCGCTGGTCGAGGCGTTCGGCTACACCAACGTCAAGGTCGAGGGCTATGAGGCCGACGACGTGATCGGCTCGCTGGCGCGCCGCGCGCAGGAGGAGGGAATCCCGGTGATGGTCGTCTCCGGCGACCGCGACGTCTACCAGCTGGTCGGCGACGGAGTCCGGGTGATGACGACCTCCCGCGGGGTCACCGAGACCAAGATCTATGACCGCGACGGGGTGATCGAGCGCTACGGGGTGCCGCCGGAGCTGGTCACCGACCTGATCGGCCTCAAAGGCGACACCTCCGACAACATCCCCGGCGTGCCCGGGATCGGCGACAAGACGGCGGCCCAGCTGCTGCAGGAATTCGGGTCGCTGGAGGAGGTCCTCGCCAACGTCGAGAAGGTCTCCGGGGCAAAGCGCAAGCAGAACCTCATCGAGCACGCCGACGACGCCCGGGTCTCGAAGCAGCTGGCGACGCTGCAGTTCGACGTCGAGACCGGGATCGAGCTGAGCGAGGTGATGGGCGCCCGACCCAACCGCAGCACCCTGCGCGAGTTCATGCGCGAGTTCGAGCTGCGGGCGGTGATGGAGCGGCTCGAGGAGGGGCTGCCGGATGACGAGGCCGTCCCCGGCCGCAGCGTCGAGACCGAGCTCGAGGTCGAGGTCGTCGAGGGGACGCCGGAGGACCTCCGGGAGGGCGGCGCCGCGATGGCAATCGCGGGCGACCGCTGGGCGGCGGCGCAGGGCGACCGGATCGTCGGCGGCACCTCCACCCTCGACGTGCTGGCCGTCGCCCTCGGCGACCGTCCGTTGACCGGGCACGACCTGAAGTCACTCGGGGGCGGCCGCCACGGGCTGCTCGCCGCCGCCGCCCGCGAGGGAGTCGACTTGGAGCTGGCCCACGACACGATGCTCGCCGCCTACCTGCTCGAGCCGCAACGGCGAACCTACGAGCTGACCGAGCTGGTGGCGGACGCGGGGATCGGCCTGGCAGCGGTGGGGGAGGGGAACGGCGCCGATTCCGGGGAGGGGCAGCTCTCCCTCGGACAGGAGCCCGAGGCCGGCCTGGACCCTGGGGAGGAGGCACGCCTGGTGGCAGCCCTCGCCGACGCGCAGCGCCCCCGCATCGAGGAGCTCGAGCTGGAGCAACTGCTCGACGAGGTCGAGCTGCCGCTTGTCCATGTCCTGGCGGCGATGGAGCGGGAGGGCCTGAAGCTCGACGCCGAGCGGCTGGCCGAGGTCGGGGCCGGCTTCGGCGAGCGGATCGCGACGCTGGAGAAGGAGATCTTCGAGCTCGCCGAGGAGGAGTTCACGATCGGCTCCCCGCAGCAGGTCGGCCATATCCTCTTCGAGAAGCTGGGGCTGACCCGAAAGCGCCGGGGCAAAACGGGGTTTTCGACAGACGCCCGGGTCCTGGCCCAGATCCGGGACGAGCACCCGATCGTCGAGAAGATCGAGAGCTGGCGCGAGCTGACCAAGCTCAAGAACACCTATCTCGACTCGCTGCCCGACCTGATCGATCCCGAGACGGGCCGAGTCCACACCACCTTCAACCAGGCCTCGACCACGACCGGCCGCCTCTCGAGTACGAATCCCAACCTGCAGAACATCCCGATCCGGACCGAGATCGGCCGCCCCGTCCGCGCCTGCTTCGTCGCCGAGCGCGGGGCCCGCCTCCTCTCCGCCGACTACAGCCAGGTCGAGCTGCGGGTCCTCGCCCACGTCGCCGACGAGGAGGTCCTGAAAGAGATCTTCGCGGCCGGCGAAGACGTCCACGCCGCCACCGCCGCCGAGGTCTTCGGGATCTCCCGGGACGAGATCGACGTCGGCCAGCGCTCGAAGGCGAAGATGGTCAACTTCGGGATCGTCTACGGGCTCACGGGCTTCGGGCTCGCCGACCGCCTCAACATCCCCCGCAAGGAGGGCGAGGAGTTCGTCGCCCGCTACCTGGAGCGATTCCCCGCTGTCCGCTCCTTCCGGGAGGAGGTGGTCGAGCGCGCTCAGGCCGACGGATACGTCCGCACCCTGATGGGCAGGCGCCGCCCGATCCCGGAGCTGCGCTCCAGCAACCCCAACACCCGGAGGCTGGGCGAGCGCCTGGCGGTGAACACCGTCATCCAGGGCACCGCCGCCGACATCATCAAGGTGGCGATGGTCCGTTGCCAGCGGGCCCTGGCAGAGGCGGCATCGAAGACCCGGCTCGTCCTCCAAATCCACGACGAGCTGCTGTTCGAGGGCCCGTCCGGGGAGATGGACAGCGCGGTCGAGCTGGTGCGGCGCGAGATGTGCGCCGCCTACCAGCTCGACCCGTCGCTGGAGGTCGACATCGGCGTCGGCAAGGACTGGCTCGACGCCAAGTAGCCGGGGGTTGCCCGGCTACCGGTGGCGCCGGGTTGTCCTAGGCCGGAGGCAGCACCGCGACCTTCTCGAAGAAGGCGTTGCCGTCGGTCAGCTCGAGCCTGGCGCGCACGACGATCGCACCCTCGACGAGCTGGGCGATGCACCGGTCGGAGCGGTCATCGCCGCGCCCGGGATCGTCGCCGTCGTCTCCTGGGTGATCCTCGCCGGGCTCGTCGGCCTCGCCCTGATCGTCCCCGTGATCGTCCGGGCGGTCCGCATGGTCATCGCCGCCCTCGTCACCCTCGTGACCGGGTTCCGAATTGTCATCGTCCCGACCGGAGTCGCCCCCGTCCCGACCGGAGTCCGAGGCGGTGGCGCGGCCGCCATGGCGCCGGTGTCGGCGGAGATCGAGGCGGTGATCCCCGTCCTCGTCGCATCGGACATGGGTGCGCCCGGTGACGAGACCGGCGATTTCGCCGCCTTCGGTGAGATCGACTGTGAGCAGGCCGGTCCCTGGGTCGAATGATTTGATCGTGCCGGCCGGGTCGCTGTTGCCGTGATGGTGGCCGTTGTGGCCGATGCCGATAGCCGGGATCGCGAGCAATGCCAGCGCGCCGAGCGCGACCGCGATCAGAAGCCTGCCGGGCAGTGCCCGAATGCCGCGTTGACCTCTCATGGTTCCTCCTTTTGGGTGTGACGCTTCGATGGACCTCGGAGGCGTCAACCCGAGGGGCAGGTGAAGATCACGGTGTCGGCTCGTCGCTCCCGCCTGAGACTGACGATCCCGACCCGGACCCGGGCTCCAACTCGGTTCCCGGGCCGGGGCCGGAGCTGTCACCGTCACCACCATCGCCGTCCGGTTCCTCGACGGGCTCCGACTCGCTCGGGACCGGTCCGCCGCCATCGCCGCCGCGAACCTCTGTGCCCCCTCCGGGCCCGCTGCGGTCGTCCCCGCCGCCTCCGGACCCGCTGCGGTCGTCGCCTCCCTCGCCCCCGCCGGGCTCGGTCGCCTCACCGGAGCCACCGGAGTGGCCTGAGCCGCCCGAGCGGCCGCCGTGCCGGTCCTCGGCGCCGTCGCGGTCGTCACCGCCGCCGGGCCCCGAGTTCCCGCCGACGGTGCCGGGCCCGCTGCCGCGCGAATCGTCCTCGCCACCGCGCCCGGCCTCGATCCCGTGGCGGCCGCTGTGTCCCGGCCCGGAGTGGTCATCCGGGGCGAGCTCCCGAGCAACGTCTCCGCCACCGTGGCGATCGTCATCGGCGTCGCCGCCGCTGGACCCAGGCCCGAGATTGCGATCCCCATCATGATCGTCGCCCGGCTCGGAGCCCGGCGTCGCGTCATCGGACGGTGGAGGGAGATCCGCGGGCGCCTGGAATCCGTGCCCGGAGGTTTTCTCAGTCTGTACCGTCGCCGCATTGGCCCTGCCGCCGTTGCCGTGGTTCCCCTGGAGGGCGATTCCGGTGCCAACCGAACCGGCGAGGATCGCGGCGACTGCGCCCGCTTTCAGCGCTGTTCCCGCCCCGGCTCCACCGGCGGCTCCACCTGCCGCCAGCACCCCGGCCGCACCGGCCCCGGCGCCGGCGGTCGCTTCGGGGCCCTGCTCGAGCAGAAGCCTGAGAATCGGAAGCGGCAACAGCACGCCCACGCCGTCGCGCAGCGCCTGGCGGGCGCGGAAGATCGCCTGGCGGGCGGCGCCGCCGCTGAGGCCGAGCGCGGCGGCGATCTCCTCATGGCTGAGGCCCTCGAGCTCCCGCATCACTATCGCCGCCCGTTGCCGCTCCGGCAGCGCGTGCAGCCGCTCGATCAGTTCCCTCAGCTCCTCGCGCTGCTCGGCCTCCGCAGCCACGCTGCGGCCGGCCGCTATCGTCTCCTCCAGGATCTCGGGAGTCGGGGGCCTGTCACGGAGGTCGTTGAGTGCCGTGTTGCGG
Organism: uncultured Solirubrobacterales bacterium; assembly: GCA_963816785.1. GTDB lineage: Bacteria > Actinomycetota > Thermoleophilia > Solirubrobacterales > 70-9 > VRUE01. The sequence goes on from CAWFLL010000002.1 coordinate 616,617, forward strand.
ACGATCCGGTACAGCCAGGGCCGCAGCTCGATCTCCGCGCCATCGTTGTGGCGCATCGCCAGCAGCGCCTTTGAGAAGGCGTCCTGAGTGACGTCCTCCGACCGTGAGCCGACGATCGCTGCCGCATAGCGGGTCAGCGGCCTGCCGTGGCGCCGCACGATCTCCTCGAAGGCCGTCTCGTAGCCTTCGCGGACAAGCGTCACCAGGCGCCGGTCCGGCTGGGTGCGCAAGGCCGGCCCCAGGAAGAAGCGCGATGCGAAGACTTCTGTGGGCGGTGGTGGCATCTACTCGTTGATCGGCAGTTCCACTTGGTGATATGACAGCAGGCGCCGTCGCTCCCGGCGGACATTTGATGGAACACGCGTCCAGACAAAAGATCACGCCAGGCGTCGGAGGAAGGCCGAACCACCGTGGATAGAGGTGTTGCGGTCCTGCTCACCGGCAACCGCCGGCGGCCTGATCGCGCTGCAGGCGCCGATCAACGCGGGCCTCGGCAAAGCGACCGGAAGCCTCCCGGCGGCGCTGATCTCGTTCATCGTCGGCACTATCGCGCTCGCCGCGATCGTCATCCTCAGCGGCAAGGCGGGCGGCCTGACCTCGACCGGCGACGTCAGCTGGTACTACCTGATCGGGGGGCTTCTGGGAGCTGTCTACGTCGCCAATGCCCTGATCACGGTCTCGACGATCGGCGCGGGCGGTGTCGCCGCCGCGACGGTCGCCGGCCAGCTCGCCGCCTCGGTCGCGATCGACCGGCTGGGCCTATTCGGCCTCGACGAGATCCCGCTGACGCCGGAGCGAGTGCTCGGCGTGCTCCTGCTGTTCGTCGGCACCGTGCTGGTCGTCCGCTGAGGGCCGCGCGAACTCAAGCGGAGCGATCCGCAGGTAGTGGCCGAACGACCAATCGACGAAGTGCCTGGAGCCGAGCAGGCGGATCATCGGACCCAGCAGCCGCGGGGGAATCCTCGGGACGAGTCGCTGGACGCGCAGCAGCCAGCGGAACTTCCACTCGTGGGCGTCGTTGAACCGGGCATAACGAGTGGCGGCTTCCTCACGGCCCTGGCGCCCTTCGACGACCTTGCGCAGCTCGCGCCCCAGAGCGATCGCGAAGTAGAAGGCCGTCCTGATTCCCTCGGCCGTCAGAGGCAGGCAGTGGCCGGCCGAGTCGCCGACGAAGAAGACGCCGCCCTCGGTCGCGCGGCGCAGTTTGTGGGGAATCCAGTTGCCCTGGTAGCGGACCCGGTCGCGTTCCAGGTCCTCGGCCAGCAGCTCGGTCGTCTCGCGGATATGGAACCGGGGGTCGAAGGACCCGACGCCGATTCGCAACTCGTCCCCGGCGGGGAACGACCAGCCGTAGCCCGCGGGGACGTAGCGGCGGTCGATCCAGATCTCCATCTCCGTGCCGCTGCCACCGGGATGCACCTCGAGCCCCCGCGAGAGCGGGGCGTCGGGCGGCTGGTAGCCGTCGCCGTTGGCCAGGACCCGCCGCCAGCCCAGCGCGTCGACGACGAGGGGCGAGGTGAGAACGCCGCGGTCGGTGTCTACGGCGATCGCGCCGTCGCCGTTGGCCGGCCTCGACCGCCAGTTCACCTTCGCGGTCTCGAAGCGAGCGTCGCAGTCCTTCCACAGCAGCCGGCACAGCTCGCGGTAGTCGAAGGTCGAGAACGACCAGGGGAGTGGGTAGCTCTTGGTCCCGTGCGGCGTGTGGATCAGCAGCGAATCGAAGCGCTGCCGCTCGGCCTCGAGCAGGCCGGTCACGCGCAGCCAGTCGGTGGGGATGCCACAGGCGGAGGTCTGGCGCTCGCCGATCTCATAGCGGTCGATCACCATCACCGAGGCGCCGGAATCCGCCAGCTCCCTGGCAACAGCCAGACCGGCGAAGCTCGCTCCGCAGATCAGTACGTCATAGCTTCCGTCGAGCGGGGTCCTCTCGTCCCCACGCTTTGTCGCCCGCACCGGCATCAGGCCTGAGGGTATCGGCCTGAGGGTGGGTTCCGGCGGGAGCCGAGCGGGCAGGAACCTGTAATCATTGCCGCCGTGTCCGCCACCGACACAGTGACCGTCCCTGCGCCCACCGGGACGCCCGTCGAGGGCTCCAACGGCCTGCTGCTCGAGATCGACGGCAAGGTCGTTCCCAACTACGCCGCGACGATGGTCGCCTTCGACGAGGGCGATGTGGTCAAGGGCAAGGTGGTGCGAATCGACAAGGACGAGGTCCTGGTCGACATCGGCTACAAGGCGGAGGGAGTCATCCCTTCGACCGAGCTCTCGATCCGGAAGTCGGTCGACCCGGCCGGCGAGGTCGAGCTCGGCGAAGAGATCGACGCGCTCGTCCTCACCAAGGAGGACGCGGAGGGGCGCCTCGTGCTCTCCAAGAAGCGGGCCCGCTTCGAGAAGGCATGGCGCCGGATCGAGGCGGCGGCCGAGTCCGGCGAGCCGGTCGAGGGAAGCGTTATCGAGGTCGTCAAGGGCGGCCTGATCCTCGACCTCGGAGTTCGCGGGTTCCTTCCGGCCTCGCTGGTCGACATCCGCCGCGTCCACAATCTCGACGAGTTCCTCGGCCAGAAACTCGAGTGCAAAGTCATCGAGCTGAATCGCAGCCGCAACAACGTGGTGCTCTCACGGCGGGCGGTCCTCGAGGAAGAGCGCAAGGAGGTCCGCGAGCAGATTCTCGGGCGCCTCCAGCCGGGCCAGGTGGTCGAGGGCAAGATCTCGAACATCGTCGACTTCGGCGCCTTCGTCGACCTCGACGGGATCGACGGCCTGATCCACATCTCCGAGCTCTCCTGGAGCCACGTCAACCACCCGTCCGAGGTCGTCGCGATCGGCGACACCGTCCGGATCAAGGTCCTCGACATCGACCGCGACCGCCAGCGGATCTCGCTCGGGCTGAAGCAGACCCAGGAGGACCCCTGGCAGCGGGTGATCAGCACCCACCGCTCCGGCGATGTGCTGGAGGGAACCGTGACCAAGGTGGTCGCCTTCGGCGCGTTCGTCGAGATCCTGCCAGGGGTGGAGGGGCTCGTCCACATCTCCGAGCTGGCCGACCATCACGTCGAGAGCCCGAGCGAGGTGGTCGAGCCGGGGACCGTCCTCAACGTGAAGATCCTCGAGATCGACGAAGACCGCCGCCGCCTCTCGCTCAGCATCAAGCGGGTCGAGGGGGAGAACATGCCGATGGGCGACCTCGGCGAACAGCTCCAAGGGGTCGCTGATTCCGCAGCTGACTCCGATCAGGCCCTGCCCGCGGAAGAGACCTCCGAGGAGGCAGCGGAGGAGGCCCCCGACGAGGAGGCAGGCCTGGGGAGAAAGGTTCCGACGAGGGCGAGGAGGATGCTCCGGCGAGGTGCCAGGAGGGCGAATCGGTCGCCGATCGCCCGGACGCGCCGGACGACGTCGATGAGTCGGCGGGCGACTCCGACCAGGCGGGCGACTCCGAGCAGGACTGAGCGGCGGCCGTGGCGGGGCCGCTGAAGATCGGCCTCACCGGCGGCATTGCGGCCGGCAAGTCGGAGGCTCTGGCCGCGTTTGAGCGGCTTGGAGCAGCGACCATCTCCAGCGACGCACTCGTCCACGAGCTGCTCGACTCCGAGCCGCTGCTGGGCAGGCTGACCGAGCGCTGGGGTGATGAGATCGCTCCAGACGGGATCGTCGATCGCGGGCGGGTGGGCGAGATCGTCTTCGCCCAGCCGGAGGAGCTCACCTGGCTGGAGTCGCAGATCCATCCCCTGGTCGGAGTCCGGATCGGAGGCTGGCTCGCGTCCCTGCCGGAGGACACCGAGGTCGCGGTGGTCGAGGTCCCTCTCCTGTTCGAGTCCGATATGGAGGGCGTCTTTGACACCACCGTCGCGGTCATCGCCTCCGACCCGATCCGCCGAGCCCGCGCTGAGGCCCGAGGACATGCCCTCGTCGGGGAGCGCGAGGCCCGCCAGCTCGCCCAGGGCGAGAAGGCCTCCCGAGCCGAGCACGTGGTCGAGAACGAGGGAACGATCGAGGACCTGGAGCGCGAGCTGTCCACCCTGGTCGCGAAGCTTCAGGGATGAAGCGCGGGGCGAGGCGCCGGCGACGCCTGCTCGTCGCCGGCAGCCTCGGCGCCGTGGCGGTGGTGGCTCTGGCGCTCGGCCTCTCGGGGAAATTCGGCGACGTGATTCAGGAGCTGACCCTGCCTCTGCGCCACGAGGACATCATCCGCCAGCAGGCGGAGGACAAGGGCGTTGACGCTTCGCTGATCGCCGCCGTGATCTACGCTGAGTCCCGCTTCCGCGACCAGACTTCTCATGCGGGGGCGCGGGGACTGATGCAGATCACGCCGAGCACCGCTAACGAAATCGAGCGACTGAGCGGGGGCACGACGTTCAAGCTCGCCGACCTCTCCGACCCGGACATCAACATCCGCTACGGGACCTTCTACCTGGCGGAGATGCTGGACCGCTTCGATGGCAGCGAGGTAGCGGCGCTGGCCGCCTACCACGCCGGGCCGACCGCGGTCGAAGAATGGGGAGGCGGCTCGCTGGGCGTGGAGGACGTCCCCCTGGAGGAAACCCGCGACTACGTCGCCGAGGTCCTCGACAAGCAGCGCGATTACCGCGAGCAGTACGCCGAGGAGCTGGGATATTGAGCGTGCCCAGGCGCCCTGGCGTGACCGCCCTCGCCGTCGCGGTCGGCCTCGTGCTGGCCGACTCCTCGATCGTCGTCCTGGCGCTCCCGGACATCTACCGCGAGCTGGACACGGGTGTCGCCGGCGTGACCTGGGTCCTGATCTCCTTCAACCTGGTGATGGCGCTGGCCGCCCTGCCCGCGGCGCACATCGCCCGCCGGGCCGGGCCGGGTCGGGCTGCGGCCATCGGGCTCGCGGTCTTTGCGGGTGCCTGTCTGGCCTGCGGCGCGTCAACTGAGCTGAGCACGCTGATCGCGGCCCGCTGCGTCCAGGCGCTCGGGGGGGCGACCGCTGTGACGGCGGTGCTTGAGCTGCTGCCGGCCACGGTCGGATCGGAACGGCGCGCTGTCTCGATCTGGGCGATCGCCGGGGCGACCGGGGCCGCGCTCGGCCCCGCGGTCGGCGGCCTGCTGACCGAGCTCGTCTCCTGGCAGTCGATCTTCCTCCTGCAGGTGCCGGTGGCGCTGCTGGCCGGCATCCCGATCCTCGCCGTTGCGAGGCACGAGGCTGCGACCGGCGTGATCGAGTCGGAGTTGAGGCTGACGGGGCGCCCCCATGTGCTCGCCAACCTCGCACTCGCGATGATCTCGGCGGCGATCGCCGCGGCGTTGTTCCTGCTGGTGCTTCTGCTGATCGAGGGGTGGCGGCTGACGCCGATCGGGGCGGCGATCGTCGTCTCGGTGATGCCCCTGGCGGCGCTGCTCGGCTCCCGCCTCGAGCCGTCGGTCCCGAGCTCCCGCGCCCGTGCTGCTGCCGGGGCGATCCTCGTCTCCGGCGGCCTCGGCGGGCTGGCGTTGCTGCCGAAGGCGGAGGTCGCGCTGACCGTGCCGCCCCAGATCCTGGTCGGGGTCGGGCTTGCACTCGTCCTCTCGGCCCTGACCGAGACTGCGCTGCAGGGGAGGTCGCCGCAGGCGATCCATGGCGGCTGGACGATTTCCGCCCGCCACGCGGGGGTCGCCCTCGGGTTGGTCATCCTCACGCCCGTCTTCACCTCCGACATCGCCGACCAGCGACGGGACGCGATCGACGCCGGCACCGCGGTCGTCCTCGACTCAAGGGTCGACCCCGTCCTGAAGCTGGAGCTCTCGCAGCGGATCGAGGACCGGCTCGCGGACGAGCGGGGCAGGGTCCCGACGATCGGCCCGGCCTTCGAACCGCTCCCGGACGATCCCGAACAGCGGCTCGAGGTGCTGCAACTGCGCAGCGAACTGCAGGATCAGCTCGACCGCGGCGCGACCCACGCATTCAGCCCCTCGTTCGGCATCGCCGCTCTGCTCGGCCTGCTCGCCCTGGTGCCGATCGCCTTCGCCCGTAGAGTGGATCTCTGACCATGACCGCGGAGCGTCGAGGGCAGATGCTGGTCGGGGTCGCGATCGCGGTCTCGCTGGTGCTGGTCGGTGTGTACCTCGCCGCCGGGGGCACCTCCTACGCGCCGGCGAAGACCCAGGACCCCTGCAAGCACCGGCCCTGGCGCGACCCCGAAGGGATCGAACAGATCACCGAGCAGTTCACGCTCTCGGCGCTCGACGGCGCCGCCTGCAAGCTGGGCGTCACGCGCGAGACCCTCGCCCAGGCGCTGGCCACCCCCGAGTCGCGGGAACGATTCACCGAGCGCTACGGGATCTCCGACCCGGAGCTGGCCCGGGCAATTCGGGCCGGGCTCCTGCGCGCCGTCGACGATGCCGAAGGGGCGGGCGCGCTCAGCCCGTTGGTGGCAGCACCGCTGCGGGCGACCGTGCGCAGCATCCCCCTCGATCAGGCGATCGAACTGATCCAGGACGCCCGCTCGCTGCTCGACAGCGCCGAAGGCTTCCTCGGCCCCGCCCAGGGCCTGTTGGAACAGTTCCTCCCCTAAGCCGCCCCTGGACGCGGGAACGAGGGCCTGTCCATATCTGTTTCTTCAGGCCCGAGTGTGAGCGGAGGAGGCGGCGTTTATCTCTTGGTTGCGCGCCAGACCCAGAGCATCGCCAGCGGCTGCAGCGCCAGCCGGGCCCACAGCGCCCAGCGCGGCACCCGGTCCAGATCGAGGCCACGGACCTGCTCCGGGTTGACCGCCATGTGGACGTTGGCGGGGAAGACGGCGACCAGCAGCGCCAGCAGCCACCAGCGGGCGAAGCGGCGGGTGCGTCGCGGGACCACCGCGGCGCCGCCGGCGATCTCCGCCAGCCCGCTCACGATCACCGTCTCGCGATGGCGCGGGAACGATGGGGGCATGATCGCCTCGTAGCTGCGGGGGATCACGAAATGCATGGTCCCGGCGAACGTGAAGAAGCCCGCCAGCGCCTTCTGGGAGCGCGTCATCGGCAGCGCAGTCTTCCAGGCCCTGCGATGCGGCGCGTCGCCAGCTTAGGGGGAGTGAGGCGCCCGCTATGGTCATCCGGTGCCTGACTTCCAGCTGAATCCCGCCTATGCGCCGACCGCAGACCAGCCTGCCGCGATTGCTGGGCTGGCCGAGGGCCTGGAGGCGGGGGAGGCGTTCCAGACGCTGCTCGGCGCGACCGGGACCGGCAAGACCTTCACGATGGCGGCGACGATCGAGGCCGTGCAGCGGCCCTCGCTCGTGATCGCGCACAACAAGACCCTCGCGGCGCAGCTCTGCAACGAGTTCAGGGAGTTCTTCCCCGACAACGCGGTCGAGTACTTCGTCTCCTACTACGACTACTACCAGCCGGAGGCCTACGTCCCGGCCCAGGACCTGTACATCGAGAAGGACTCCTCGATCAACGACGAGATCGACCGGCTTCGCCACGCCGCCACCGCGGCGCTGTTCGCCCGCCGCGACGTGATCATCGTCGCCTCGGTCTCCTGCATCTACGGGATCGGCTCGCCCCAGGTCTACAACGAAAAAATGCAGCTGTTCAAGGTCGGCGAGGAGATCGACCGCGACGAGGTGCTGCGGAAGCTGGTGAAGATGCAGTACCAGCGCAACGACTCGGCGCTGGGGCGCGGGACGTTCCGCGTCCGCGGCGAGGTGCTGGAGATCATGCCCTCCTACGCCGAGTCGGCCTACCGGATCGCCCTCTTCGGCGATGAGATCGAGGCGGTCCAGCACTTCGACCCGCTGACCGGCGAGATCCTCGACGAGATCGACCACGTCTCCGTCTGGCCCGCGTCCCACTACGTGACCAAGGACGAGACCCTGGAGCGGGCCGTCGAGGAGATCCGCGCCGAACTCGTCGCCCGCACCGCCGAGCTGGAGGCGGAGGGCAAGCAGCTCGAGGCGCACCGCCTGCGGCAGCGAACCGCCTACGACATCGAGATGCTGAAGGAGATCGGGTTCACCTCGGGGATCGAGAACTACTCGCGGATCCTCGACGGCCGCCCGCCGGGCAGCCCCCCGCACACCCTGATCGACTACTTCCCCGACGATTTCGTCGTCTTCGTCGACGAGTCCCATCAGACGATCCCGCAGCTCGGCGGCATGTACGAGGGGGACCGCTCGCGCAAGCAGACGCTGGTCGACTACGGCTTCCGGCTCCCCTCGGCGATCGACAACCGCCCCCTGAAGTTCGGCGAGTTCCTCGACCGCGTCAAGCAGCTGGTGATGGTGTCTGCGACCCCGGGGCCCTTCGAGCGGGCCGAGTCGAACCGTGTCGTCGAGCAGATCGTCCGCCCGACCGGGATCATCGACCCCGAGATCGATGTGCGCGAGACGAAGAACCAGATCGACGACCTGATGAACGAGATCAGGGCCCGGGCCGACGCCGGCGACCGGGTCCTGGTCACGACGCTGACCAAGAAGATGGCCGAGGACCTGACCGCCTACCTGCTCGAGTACGGGATCCGGGTCCGCTACCTGCACTCGGAAATCGACACCCTCGAGCGGATCCAGATCGTCCGCGACCTGCGGCTCGGCGAGTACGACGTGTTGGTCGGGGTCAACCTGCTGCGCGAGGGCCTCGACCTTCCGGAGGTCTCCCTGGTCGCGATCCTCGACGCCGACAAGGAGGGCTTCCTGCGCGGGGAGACCAGCCTGGTGCAGACGATCGGCCGCGCCGCCCGCAACGTAAACGGGACGGTGCTGATGTACGCCGACCGCGAGACCGAGGCGATGGCGGCGGCGATCCGCGAGACCGACCGCCGCCGGGAGATCCAGCTCGCCTACAACGAGGAGCACGGGATCACCCCGGAGACGGTGCGCAAGGGGATCTCCGAGATGGCCGAGTTCCTGGCGATGGAGGACAGGGCGCCGCGCAAACGGCGGGCGCGCCGGTCGGGCGAGTTCAAGGACCCCGAGGAGCTGGAGCGCTCGATCGTCGCCCTCGAGGAGGAGATGCTGGCGGCCGCCGACGACCTCCGCTTCGAGGAGGCGGCGCGGATCCGCGACGAGCTGAAGGAGCTGCGCCGGGACCTCGACGGGATGCGCGCCGGCGCCTGAGGCTCCATCTGAGAGCATCAGGCCGGTGACGATCTGCGAGCAGATTGGCGATTGGACGGCTGGCCTCGGAGTTGACCAGCTTCCCACCGGCGTCCGCGAGCGGGCTGAGCTGCAGGCGCTGAGCATCGCGGCTGGAAGGGCGGCAGGAGAGAAGGATGCCGCCCCGTTTGCCGCGGTCGCCCCCGATGGGCCGGTCGGCGATATCTATAGGTCGGCCGCCGCCTCGATCGCCCACGACTGGGACGACTACCTGTTCATGGGCCACACCGGCCACTCGGCGGTGCCTGCCGCAGCCGCGTTCAGCGCCGATTCGGAGCGCGCACTGCTCGCCCGCATCGCCGCCAACGAGGTGGCGGGGCGGCTCGGGGCGGCGCTGTTCCTCGGCCCCCACAACGGCCAGTTCTGGGCCTCGATCCATTCTGCCTCGGCGGCGGTGGCGGGAGCCGTCGGGCTGGGCCTCGACGCCAAGCGGACTGCCCAGGCGCTGGCGATCGCCCTCTACCAGCCGCCCTACGGGATGTGGCCCGGTTTCATGGGCCCGCAGAGCAAGCTGTTGACCGCAGCCGAGCCGGCCGCAGCCGGAGCCCGGGCGGCACTGCTGGCCGCCGACGGCGTCAGCGGCGCGCTCGACGTGATCGAGCACCCGCGTGGGGTGCTCGCCAACCTCTCCTTCGCGCCACGCCCGGCGATGTTCGGCGGCCTCGGGGAGGTATGGCTGACCGACACCCTCGCCTTCAAGCGCCTGCCGGGCTGCGCCTACCTGCAGTCCATCGGTGAGGCGGCCTGCGCGTCCGGAGTCGATGCGGGCGCTGTGGTAGGGATCGAGATCGACGCCGGCTGGCTCACCTGCGAGATGGAGTCGCTTGGGGCCGGCCCCGACCTCTCACCGGTGAGGGTCAACTTCTCGGCCCGGCTCAGCGTGGCGATCGCGCTGATCGCCGGCAGGCTGACCCCGGCCGAGATGGACCCGGCCTGGCTCGCCGAAAACGAGACGACGATCCGCCGGCTCGCGGCGCGGGTGCGCCTGCGCCACGACCCTGCGCTGACCGCGCAGACGCTGCTCGGCACGGTCAACGCCGGCGCCTTACCGGACGACGTCGGCCTGCGCGACCTCCTGCGGATCCGCCGCCGTCTCGGCGACGTGAACATGAATGAGGCCAATCCCGGCCCGGCGCTGCTGCGAGCAGTCGCCGCCGACTCCCGCCTGCGTCGGGCCCTGGGCAGCTCGCTGCGGGCGCGGCTGAGCGGGCGGGCTGGGGCCGGCGGAGTCGACGAAATCGACGTCGAGAGGCTGCGAATGTCCTTTCCGAGCCGGATGCAGATTCGGCTCCACGAGGGCACAACCAGGGATGTCGAGGGCACCGAGCCCGGCTCCTGCGGGCGGCCCCTCGACGAGCAGCGCGCGGTCGTCGAGGAGAAGCTCGAGATCGCCGGGCTCGGCGTCCCGGCCCCCGCCCGTCCCTGACGCCACGCCGGTCGCTACCGACCCGCGGGGCCGTCCTCGCGGGCGCCGCGGCAGTAGGCGGCCATGTCCTGCGACCAGAACTCGATCACGTTGCCGTCCAGGTCGGTGACGTAGATGGCCCGCCCCGGCCCGAGTTGGATCGGCCCCTCGACCTCGGCTCCCGCGGCCGTGATCCGCTCCGCGATCGCCTCCAGCTCGGTATCGGCAACCGCGAAGGCGAGGTGAACGTGGGCGCCGCCGCGACCGCCCGCGATGCCGGTCTGCGGTGTCCAGAGCCCGAGCCGCGCGCTGTTCCCGATCAGGTACCAGTAGCGATCGCTCCGACCCTCACCGTAGAGGGTCTCCTCAAAGCCCAGTAGGTCGCGGTAGAAGGCCCGCGACGCCTCCAGGTCGGAGACCTCGAGGACCAGCTCGGAGATGCCGGTGACCGGCGGTGGGGTGTGAGAGCTCGATGGCGGAACCGGGCCGAGCCTATCCGGTGGGCTGGTCGAGGAAGCGCAGGACGGCAAGTACCCGCCGGTGGTCCTCGCTGCTGGTGGAGAGGTCGAGCTTGGAGAAGATGCCGGTCACGTGCTTCTCGACCGCGCGCTCGGTGACCACCAGCTCGCCGGCGATCGCGGCGTTGGAGCGGCCCTCCGCCATCAGGCCAAGCACCTCGCGCTCACGGGGCGTCAGGTCGTCGAGGGGGTCATCGACGCGCCTGCGGGCGAGCATCCGGGAGACCACCTCAGGGTCGAGGGCCGATCCTCCCGCTCCGACTCGGCGTACGGCGTCGGTGAGCGAACTGACGTCCGCGACCCGGTCCTTGAGCAGGTAGCCGAGCCCCTCGGCGCTCTCGGCAAGGAGTTCGCTCTGTTTAACCTCAGTGCGATGGCGATCGATGTCAGCGAAGGGACCTTCCAGCGCGACGTGATCGAGCGCTCAGGCGAGATCCCGGTCGTCGTCGACTTCTGGGCGGAGTGGTGCGGCCCGTGCCGGACCCTGACCCCGGCGCTCGAGGCTGCCGAGGAGGCGCGTGGCGGCAGGGTCCTCCTGGCCAAGCTCGACGTCGATGCCAACCAGGCGATCTCCGCCCGTTACGGGGTGCAGGGGATCCCCGCCGTGAAGGCCTTCCGCGATGGGGCTGTTGCCGCCGAGTTCGTCGGCGCCGTGCCCCGGGCGAAAGTGGAGGAGTTCTTCGACTCGCTGGTCCCATCGCGGGCCGACGAGCTGCTCGCGGCGGGCGATGAGCTCTCACTTCGCGAGGCCTCCGAACTCGAGCCGGATCGTGCCGACATCGCGGTGGCGCTCGCTCGTCAGCGGCTTGAGCGGGGGGCGGAGGACGAGGCGCTCGAAGCGGTCGAGCCACACGAGGGCGATTTCGCCGCGGAGGGGATGGCTGCCCGGATCCGGCTGACGAAGGCCGGCGTCGGCACCGACGCCTTCGAAGCGCTCGACCGCGGCGACCGCGAGGCGGCCCTCGACGGGCTCCTGGAGGAGCTCGGCGACGCGGGGGAGGACACGCGCGAGGACCTGCGCCGCGCGATCATCGGCATCCTCAGCGAGACCGACCAGGCCGACCCCTCTGCCCGCGAGTACCGTCGACGTCTCGCCGCCGCGCTCTACTGAGAGCCGAGCCTTACCCGGCGGTCCTCAGTTCGCGGCGGCGCTGGGCGAGAAGTGACCCGACTCGCTCGATGACCACGTCCGGTTCCCGGTCGAGTCGCTGGCCGGTCACGCGGACGATCTCGATTCCAGCCAGCTTCAGGTCCTCCTGCCGCACGCGGTCCTGCTCGAAGGCCGCCCTGCCGCCGTGGAAGTCGTAGGTATCGAGTTCCACCCCGAGGCGCTCCGGCTCCCAGTAGGCGTCGATCTCGTAGCCGGCGACGAACTGGTTGGCGGCCGGCCGCGGCAGCCCAGCCTGCCGCACCAGCTCGAGGAAGCGCCGCTCGAGGGTGGAACGGGTGAAGGCCGGCTCTCGGTAATCAGCGAGCGCGCGATTGAGCCTCCCCGCACCGGGGTGGCCCGTGTACCGTCGGAGCAATCGATCGAGTGGGCGCAGATCGAAGGCCCCGAGTTGCTCTGAGCGCACAATCGCGCGCGGCAGGCGACGAGGAGCAACATGCGCAAGGTCGAGGAGGGTGCGGGGGAGGGCGGTGACCGGGATGTGTTCCCGCACGGCGCGGTCCTCCTCGATGATCGAAGGCGCGTGATGGAGGAGGATCGACCTCCGGTCGCGCCCCCGCGACGGCACGGTGATGTCGATCCTGCCGGGGGCGCTCCCCGTCAGGCCCCACAACCACGCAGCGGCAAAATGGCTGAGCAGCGCCCCGCGCCCGCAGGCGAGGACCGCCGCGAGGCATCGCCCCTGCGGGGTCAGCAGCCCGTGACCGACTGCGTAGACACCGCGATGGACGCGATGGAGCCTCCCGGCTCGGACGAGGCGACCGACCGCGCTCTTCGAGTGGCCGAGCTCCCGCAGCTGCGGGCTCGAGATCACACCGTGCTGGCGCTCGGCGAGGGCTGCCAGGGATCGGTGCGAACGCATTTCTTCCCGCATAGCGGGACTAAGTGCGTTCGCGCACCGATTCCGCCCCGGAGGGAACATCTGTTCGCCTGCGTAGAATCGGTGGATCGTGCCCGCCTCAGAGCGAATCGTCATCTCCGGTGCCCGCGAGCACAACCTCAGGGACATCGACGTCGAGCTGCCGCGCGACGCGCTGATCGTGATCACCGGGCTTTCCGGCTCGGGCAAGTCCAGCCTCGCCTTCGACACGATCTACGCCGAGGGACAGCGCCGCTACGTGGAGTCCCTCTCCTCGTACGCCCGGCAGTTCCTCGGGCTGATGGAGAAGCCCGACGTCGACTCGATCGAGGGCCTCTCGCCGGCGATCTCGATCGACCAGAAGACGACCTCCCGCAACCCGCGCTCGACGGTCGGGACGGTGACCGAGATCCACGACTACCTGCGGCTGCTCTGGGCCAGGATCGGAGTTCCGCACTGCCCCGAGTGCGGCGCCGAGATCACCGGTCAGACGCAGGAGCAGATCGTCGACCGGCTGATGACCCTGGAGGAGGGCACCAAATTCATGGTGATGGCGCCGGTGGTGCGGGGGCGGAAAGGCGAGTACGGGAAGCTGATCGAGCAGCTGCGGCTGGAGGGCTACTCGCGGGCGATGGTCGACGGCGAGCTACGGCGCCTCGATGAGGAGATCGTTCTCGACAGGAAGTTCAAACACGACATCTCGGTGGTGGTCGACCGTCTTGTGATGAAACCCGACCTGCGCCGCCGTCTCTCCGAGTCGGTCGAGGCCGCCGCCCGCCTCGCCGCCGGCCTGGTCGAAGTCGAGCCCGTGGAGGCGGAGGGCGAAACGTTGCTCTTCTCGGAGCAATTCGCCTGTCTGAGCTGCGGCACCTCGATTCCCGAGCTGGAGCCGCGGATCTTCTCCTTCAACTCGCCGCACGGCGCCTGTGAGCGCTGCCACGGGCTTGGCTTTCAGCGGGTGATCGATCCCGAACTGGTCGTCCCGGACCCGACGCTGTCGCTGGAGGAGGGCGCGTTGCAGCCCTGGAATCGCGGCGTCACCGCCTACTGGCGGCGCCTGATCGCGGCGGTTGCCGACGACCACGGAGTCGACATCGAGAAGCCGTGGTCGAAGCTGAAGAAATCGGAGCGTGAGATCTTCCTCCACGGGACCGGGGGCGAACGGCACCAGGTCACCTACACCAACCGCTTCGGCCGCCGCCGTTCCTACCGGGTGCGCTTCGAGGGGATCGTCAACCAGCTTCAGCGCCGGTACGAAGAAACAGATTCCGAGACCAACCGCGAACGGATCGAGGGCTACATGGCCGAGCAGCCGTGTCCCGATTGCGGCGGAGCCCGGTTGCGGCCCGAGAGCCTCGCGGTCAAGGTCGGCGGGCTCAGCATCGCCGAGTACAGCGCGATGTCGGCGGCGGCGGCGGGGGAGTGGATCGGCTCGCTCGAGCTGACCGAGACCGAGCGCGCGATCGCGCGCCTGATCGTGCGCGAGATCTCCGAACGGCTGGCCTTCCTCGAGAACGTCGGCATCGGCTACCTCTCGCTTTCTCGGTCGGCGCGGACTCTGTCCGGCGGCGAGGCGCAGCGGATCCGGCTCGCGACACAGATCGGATCGAGCCTGGTCGGCGTCATGTACGTGCTCGACGAGCCATCGATCGGCCTCCACCAGCGCGACAACGCAAAGCTGATCGCCACCCTCGACCGGCTCCGGGACCTCGGCAACACCGTGATCGTCGTCGAGCACGACGAGGGGACGATGCTCGCCGCCGACCACATCGTCGACCTCGGGCCGGGCGCCGGCGAACACGGAGGCCACGTCATCGCCGAGGGCCCGCCCGCTGCGATCGCCAAGACCCCCTCGTCGCTGACCGGCCAGTACCTCGCCGGCAAGCGGACGATCGAGGTGCCGGCACAGCGGCGCGAGCCGCGCGGGGCGCTGCTGGTCCGCAACGCCCGCGAACACAACCTGAAGGGGATCGACGTCGCCATCCCCCTCGGGGTCTTCTGCTGCGTCACCGGTGTCTCGGGCTCGGGCAAGTCGACCCTCGTCAACGAGACCCTGCACCACGCGGTGGCAAACCGGCTCCACCAGGCCAAGCTTCGGCCCGGCGCCCACGACGGGATCGACGGCCTCAGCCAGATCGACAAGATCATCAGCATCGACCAGTCGCCGATCGGGCGAACCCCGCGCTCGAACCCCGCCACCTACACGGGCGTCTTCGACCACATCCGCCAGCTCTTCGCCAAGACCCAGGAGGCTCGCGCTCGCGGCTACAAGCCGGGTCGGTTCAGCTTCAACGTGAAAGGGGGCCGCTGCGAGGTCTGCCGCGGCGACGGCCAGATCAAGATCGAGATGCACTTCCTGCCCGACGTCTACGTGCCCTGCGAGCAGTGCCACGGCAAACGCTACAACCGCGAGACGCTCGAGGTCCGCTTCAAGGGAAAGAGCATCGCCGACGTGCTCGAGATGTCGGTCGAGGAGGGGGTGGCCTTCTTCGAGAACGTGCCGAAGATCGCCCGCCGGCTGCGCACCCTGCACGACGTCGGCCTCGACTACATCAGGCTCGGGCAGCCGGCGACGACGCTCTCGGGCGGCGAGGCCCAGCGGGTGAAGCTCGCAACAGAGCTCTCGAAGGTGGCCACCGGCGACACCCTCTACATCCTCGACGAGCCGACCACCGGGCTCCACTTCGCCGACGTGCAGCGCCTGCTCGACGTGCTCGGCCGGCTCGTCGACGCCGGCAACACGGTGGTCGTGATCGAGCACAATCTCGACGTGATCAAGACCGCGGACCGGCTGATCGACCTCGGCCCCGAGGGCGGCGAGCACGGGGGAGAGGTGGTCGCCACCGGGACCCCGGAGGAGGTCGCGGCGCTGGACGCCTCCTACACCGGCAACTTCCTCGCCGAGCTGGTGGAGCCGGCGACGCCGAAGCGCGCGCCGCGGAAGCGTCGCGAGCCGGTCGCCGCTTGACGGAGCACGTCACGGGCGAGGCATTAGGCTGGAAGTCGTGAAGTGGCGCCGCGTCCGAAGCCGGGATGTGATCGACGCGAGGGGCGCCAGCAGCGGTGGGGCCCACACATCGATGCCGATTCCCCTGGGCAAGGCAGGTGGCGGCCTCGGGATCGTCGCCGTCCTGGTCTTCCTCGCGATCCAGATCCTCGGTGGAGGGACCGAAGGGCTGAACATCGGCCCCGGCTTCGGCACCGGTCTGGAAGCCCCTGGAACGCCGACCGCCGCGGGCATCCCCCGGGCCGAGGATCCTCAGAGAGACCTGAAGGACTTCAGCACCTACGTCTTTTCCGACGCGCAGCAGACCTGGGAAGCGACGTTTCGCAGCGCCGGGAGGCCCTACACCCGCTCCAAGATGGTGCTCTACCGCGAAGGCGTCAACACCGGCTGTGGAGCCGCGAGCTCCGCTGTCGGGCCGTTCTACTGCCCGGCCGACGGCCGCGTCTATCTCGATCTCAGCTTCTACGACGATATGCGGAATTCGCTCGGCGCCCCAGGAGATTTCGCCTGGGCCTATGTCATAGCCCATGAGATGGGACACCACATCCAGGACGAGACCGGCACCAGCGAGAAGGTCCACAGTCAGCAATCGAGCTCGGAGGAAGCGAATCAGCTATCGGTGCGGTTGGAGCTACAGACGGACTGCTACGCCGGGGTTTGGGCGAACACGGTCTTCAAACAGGGTGACCTCGAGAAGCGCGACGTTCGCGAGGCGGTCCAGGCATCCGCTGCGGTCGGGGACGACCGCCTGCAGCGACGGGCCGGCGGGAGCATCAACCCTGACTCCTTCACCCATGGGACCTCGGCCCAGCGCTCGAAGTGGTTCGAGCTGGGCTTTCGCGAAGGTAATCCCGGTGCGTGCGATACGTTCTCTGTCGATCAGCCCTGAACCACTCGTGATGAGGAGCTCCGCATAAAAACCTTCGATTGGGGTACTCGCAACCCCAGGAAGTAGCCGAAAAAGGAGATGCAAATGTCCAGTCTTCTCGGGTTGAGGCGTATTCCTTTGGCGCTTGGCGCGCTGCTGGGGGTCGCCGTCGTGGCGGTCGGCTGCGGGGGCGGTGACGACACCACAGGTGGCGGCGGTGGAGGTGGCAGTGGCGGTGGTTCGACGATCGCCATTCTGCTGCCGGAGAACGAAACCCCACGCTACGAAGCTGCCGACCGGCCCTACCTCGAAGAAGGGATCGAAAAGTCCTGCCCTGACTGCGAGATCCTCTACAACAACGCCGCCGAGGACGCGTCGAAACAGCAGAGCCAGGTCGAAGCGGCTCTGACCCAGGGCGCTGACGTGCTCATCCTCGACCCGGTCGACGCCGCATCAGCGGCGGCAAGCGTTGAAAAGGCGGAGCAGCAGGACGTTCCGGTGGTCAGCTATGACCGCCTCATACTCGGCGCCGAACCCGATGTCTACGTCTCGTTCGACAACGAAAAAGTTGGGGAATTGCAGGCAGAAACGCTGACGAAAAAACTGAAGGAAGACGGCAGCCCGAAAGGCCCGATCGTGATGATCAGCGGCGATCCCGCTGACAGCAACGCGGCGCTGTTCAAAAAAGGCGCGGAAAAGGGCTTCGACACCGCAGGCGTCGAGGTCGCTAAGTCCTACGATACGCCGGAATGGTCCGCGACCAATGCCCAGAACGAGATGCAGCAGGCGATCACCGCGATCGGCAAGGACGGCTTTGCCGGCGTCTATGCCGCCAACGACGACACCGGCGGCGGCGCGATCGCGGCGATGAAGTCGGCGGGGATAAACCCGGCCGAACGTCCGACGACCGGCCAGGACGCGACGGTGGCGGGCCTGCAGAGGATCCTCGTTGGACAGCAGTACATGACCGTCTACAAGGCGGTCAAACCCGAGGCCACGGCCTCGGCCGAATTCGCGGTCGCCTTCGCCGAAGGCGAGGAAGGTCCGCAGAACAAAATCAATGCTCATCTCGACAACGAAACGACGAAAGTTCCCTCGGTCCTGTACGACCCTGAAGCGATCACGAAAGACAACGTCAACGTGGTGATTGAAGACGAATACGTCAGCGCCGGCGAAGTCTGCACCGGGCCGTACGTGAAGGCCTGCGAAGAGGCGGGCATCTCCTAGCGGAGGCAACGAGCGATGAGCTCGAATGGCGCGCTGCTCGAGCTCGAAGGGGTGAGCAAGCGATTCGGCCCGGTCCAGGCTCTGGACCGGGTCGATTTCGCCGTCAACGCCGGCGAGGTCGTCGGCCTCGTCGGCGACAACGGCGCCGGCAAGTCGACCCTCGTGAAGACAATCGCCGGGATCCACTCCAAGGACTCCGGCAGCATCAGGTTCGAAGGGAAGACCGTCTCGATCGGCCGCCCCCAGGACGCGACCGAACTCGGGATCGCGACGGTCTATCAGGACCTGGCGCTGTGCGACAACCTCGACGTCGTCGCCAACCTGTTCCTCGGCCGGGAGGAGATCTCGCCGGGGCCAGGCCGGCTCTCGCGCCAGCTCGACGAGGCGCGGATGGAGCACCGCACCGGTGAGCTCCTCTCCGGCCTCTCGGTCACGATCCCGAGCCTGCGCAGCGAGGTCGGGACGCTCTCCGGCGGGCAGCGCCAGCAGGTCGCGGTCGCCCGCTCGCTCCTTGGCGAACCGAAGGTCGTCCTGCTCGACGAGCCGACGGCCGCCCTCGGCGTCGCGCAGACCGCCCAGGTGCTGGACGTGATCAGGCGGCTGCGGGAGAGGGGGCTCGGGCTGGTCGTGATCAGCCACAACCTCGCCGACGTCTTCGAGGTCGCCGACCGGATCTTCGTCCTCAGGCTCGGGCGCGCCGTCGGCAGCTACCAGGCGGAAGCGACGACCGAGGAGCAGGTCGTGTCGGCGATCACCGGCGTTGGCGGCAACGACGACAAGAAGGCGGGCGACGAGGGGGAGGAGGAGCAGTGAGCGCCGCAGCCGGAGGAGCAGCTCCGGCCCCGGCGGGCGAGCCCGGCGCCGTCACTCGAACCACGAGCGAGACGGTCAGGCGCTTCATCCAGGGCGACCTTGCTTCGCTGCGGGTCGTGCTCGGCCTGGCGGTGATCTGGGTGATCTTCCAGACCCAGAATGATCGCTTCCTCTCGGCCGAGAACCTGACCAACCTGATGCTCCAGATCACGGCCGTCGGGCTGATCTCGATCGGAATCGTCTTCGTGCTGCTGCTCGGCGAGATCGACCTCTCGGTCGGCGCGGTGAGCGGGCTGGCCGCGGCGGTGATGACGGTGTTGAACGTCAATCACGGTTGGAGCCCTTACCTGGCGATCGCAGCCGGGGTGCTCGTCGGATGCGGTATCGGGATCCTCCAGGGAACTATCTTCACCCGCTTCGGGGTGCCCTCCTTCGTCGTCACGCTCGCCGGGTTATTGGCTTGGCAGGGCGCGCTCTTACAGGTGCTCGGCTCGACCGGGTCGATCAACATCAACGACCCGAAGATCACCGGCCTCGCCAACACTTTCTACTCGGACACGGTCGGCTGGATCTTCGCCGCGATCGTGATCGGCGCTTACGTCGGCTTTGCGCTCCTCGGGTACCGGAGGCGAGTCGCCGCCGGGCTGGCCGGCCTCAACCCCGCCGCGATCGGGATCAGAGTCGCGATCGTCGCGATCGTCGCCGTCGTCACGGTGGCGGTGCTCAACTCCGATCGGGGGGTGCCGCTCGCCCTCATGATCCTGCTCGCCTTCGTCGCCGGGATGGAATTCGTCGCGAGGCGGACCCGCTTCGGCCGGCACGTGTACGCGGTCGGGGGCAACGTCGAGGCGGCGCGCCGGGCCGGGATCGGCATCGACCGGATCCGGATCACGGTCTTCGCGATCGGCGGCACGATGGCCGCTATCGGCGGCATCATGGCCGCCTCGCGGCTGCTGGCCGTCAATCAGAGCTCGGGCGGGAGCGAACTGCTCCTGCTCGCGATCGCCGGGCCCGTGATCGCCGGTACCAGCCTCTTCGGCGGTCGGGGGGCGGTCTGGACGGCGCTCCTCGGCGCCCTCGTGATCGGGTCGATCTCCAACGGCATGGACCTGCTCGCGCTCTCCTCGGCGGTCAAGTTCATGGTCACCGGGGGGGTCCTCCTGCTCGCGGTGATCGTCGACGCGATCGCCCGTCAGCAGCGCCAGGCAGCCGGACGCATCTGAGCCGCCCTAGACGAGCAGGGAGGCGCCGATCGCCCCGCCGAGGTCGCCGAGCGAGGCGACGCGGACCGCGGGGGGCCGCTCGTCGACGAACAGGTGCTTCGCCATCTCCTTCGTCAGCGGGTCCATCATCCTCGCCCCGAAGCGGAGGCCGAGACCTCCCCCGATCACGACGGCTTCGGGATCGATCAGGTTGACGGAGGACGCGATTCCGGTTCCCAGCGCCTCGATCGCCCGCTCGATCAGCTTTTCGGTGAGGTCGTCGCCATTGTCGAGCGCGCGCTCCCAGATGCCGCTCGTCAGCCGCTCTCTCTCATGCTTCTCCATCAACTTGAAGAGGTCGGTCCTGACGCCCTCGGAGTGCTGGCGCTTCGCCTCGGCTTCCATCGCCCCTCGTCCCGCATAGGCCTCCATGCATCCCTTGCGCCCGCAGGGGCACTTGGCGCCGCCGCGCTTCACCACCACGTGGCCGATCTCGCCCGCTGCGCCGCGGCCCAGCCAGGGCTTGTCGTCGAGGATCAGGCCGCCCCCGACGCCGGTTCCCCAGAAGACGCCGAGCAGGCTCGAGAACTCACGGGCCGCACCGAGCTGGAACTCAGCTTCGGTCGCGACCTGAACGTCGTTGCCGACCCGCACCGTGGTTCCGAGCGCCTCGCTGAGGGTGTCGCCGAGCGGGAAGCTCCCGTTCCAGCCGGGCAGGTTGCGGGCGGCGGAGACGACACCGGTCCTCTCGTCGGCATCGCCCGGAGCGCCGACGCCGACGCCGGCCAGGCGCGACGGCTCGACCCCGGCTGCGCCGGCCGCTTCGCGCAGCGCGGTCTCCAGCGCCTTCACGACGTCCGCCGGGCCGCCCGCGGTCGGAGTCGGCTGGCGAGCCTCGCCGAGGACCTTGCCGGCCCGGTCGACGATCGCCGTCTGGATCTTCGTCCCGCCGAGGTCTATTCCGCCTCGCAGCTTGGCCACCGGCGAAGTCTATGCGCGCCGGTCTGGAAAGCTTGTACCGATGAGCGAGCAACGGGGCTGGCGCCGGTGGTGGGCGAAGAGGCACTGGTACGAGCGCAACCGGAGGCCGTGGCGGCGGCTGCGGATGGCCCGCCATGCCGCACGGGGCGGGTTCTTCATCCGGCAGCCGGTCGAGGGCGAGCTGCTGGAGGCCCTCGACGAGGGTCGGCTGACGATCGGCGAGGGGACCCTGCTCGAGCCCGGCTGCTGGCTGACGCTCGCTCCCGAGGCGCGGATCGAGATCGGGGCCGGCTGCTTCCTCAACCGCAACACTATGTTCGCCGCCCTCGAGCGGATCGAGGTCGGCGACCACGTGATGTTCGCGAACGGCTGTTTCGTCGGCGACGCCGAGCACCGCTTCGACGACCCCGACACCCCTGTCCCGTGGCAGGGATTCACCAGCAAAGGCCCGGTGAGGATCGGCTCCAACTGCTGGTTTGGCGTCAACTGCGCGGTCACCAGCGGCGTCACGATCGGCGAGCGCTGCGTGATCGGTGCCAACTCGGTGGTCACCGCGGACCTGCCCCCCGGCACCATCGCCGCGGGCGCCCCGGCCCGGCCGATCGACTCGATCCCGCTGCAGGGCTGAGTCGGCGGATCAACGTCTGAAGAGGTGGGTATACGTCACAGAAGGGGAAACGCGAGTGCCTATAATCGACCGCAAGAGGCCGTGACCCCGAGGGCATGGACCCGATGAATCTCGCCATCAGCACTCCCGCAAGCGCAGAGACAGGCGTTGCCGTCGCCCGCAGCAAGGGTGAGCTTCGCGCTGCCCTGGCCGATGCCCGCGGCGCCGGGCTTTCGATCGGCCTGGTGCCGACGATGGGCTTCCTCCACGAGGGTCACCTCTCGCTGCTGCACGCCGCCCGGGCCGAGTGCGACCTGGTCGTGATGAGCCTCTTCGTCAACCCGACCCAGTTCGGCCCCGGCGAGGACCTCGACCGCTATCCGCGCGACCAGGCCCACGATCTCGCCCTTGCGGAGGAGGCCGGGGTGGACCTCGTCTACGCCCCGCCGGTCGACGAGGTCTATCCCGACGGCTTCGCCACCCACCTCGAGGTCGACGGCCTGACCGAGGTCCTATGCGGCGACGTCACCCGGCGCGGCCCCGGTCATTTCCGCGGCGTGACGACCGTCGTCGCCAAGCTCTTCAACGCGGTCGGCCCCGACGTCGCCTACTTCGGCCAGAAGGACGCCCAGCAGCTGGCCGTTATTCGTCGCATGGCCCGCGATCTCGACTTCCCGGTTCGAATCGAGGCGCTGCCGACCGTGCGGGAGCCGGACGGCCTCGCGATGAGTTCCCGCAATGCCTACCTCAGCCCCGCCGACCGCGAGCGCGCGACGGCCATCCCGAGGGCGCTCCACGCTGTCGAGGAGGGAGCCCGGGGCGGGTCGCTCGCCGCCGGGATCGAGGCGGGCAGGCGCGAGCTGGAGCTGGCGGGGATCGACCCCGAGTACCTGGAGGCCCGTGACGCCGAGAGCCTCGAGCCGGTCGACGAGATCGGCGGGCAGCAGGTCCTGGTCGCGGTCGCCGCCCGGGTGGGCGGCGCGCGATTGATCGACAACATCCTGATCGGGCCATGAGGGCCTGAAAACGTCAATAGGAGAACGATGCAGAGGCAGATGCTGAAGTCCAAGATCCACCGGGCGACGGTGACCGATTGTGACGTCGACTACGTCGGCAGCGTCACGATCGACACCGAGCTGATGGCCAGCGCGGATCTGCTCACCAACGAGCAGGTCCACGTCTGGGACATCGACAACGGCGCCCGTTTCGTCACCTACGTGATCGACGGCGAGCCCGGCTCGGGAACGATCCAGGTGAACGGCGCCGCCGCCCACCTGACCCGGCCAGGCCACAAGGTCATCGTCGCCTCCTTCGGCGCCTACGAGGAGAGCGACCTGCGGAACTATTCGCCGGTCGTGGTCCACGTCGACGACGCCAACCGGGCGGTCGCCGTGGACAGCAATCCGGAGGTGCTGCTCTCATGAGCGCGAAGCGAGCGAAGCGCGAGGCCCGGTCATGAAGGAGATGGAAGCGAGGGCCGGCACCGAGTCTTCGGAGCGCAAACCCGTCACCCTGCCGCGGCTGGTCGAGATGAAGGCCGCCGGTGAACCGATCGTGATGGTCACCGCCTACGACTATCCGTCGGCGAGGGTCGCCGAGGAGGCCGGAGTCGACATCGTCCTCGTCGGCGACACCGCCGCCATGGTCGTGCTCGGCTACCCGGGGACCGAGCCGGTCTCGATGGACGAGATGGTGATGCTCGGCAAGGCGGTCCGTCGCGGCCTCAACACCCCGCTGATGGTCGGCGACCTGCCGATGGGCAGCTACGAGGCGAGCAACGAGCTCGCGGTCCAGAGCGCCCAGCGCCTGGTCAAGGAGACGGGCTGCCAGGTGGTCAAGCTCGAGGCCGGAGGGACATCGGTCGAGCGGGCGCGGGCGATCATCCGCGCCGGGATCCCGGTGATGGGCCACGTCGGCCTGACGCCCCAGTCGGCGACGGCGCTGGGCGGCTACAAGACCCAGGGCAAGACCCTGAAGGGCGCGATCAAACTCTGCGAGGACGCCCTCGCCCTGCAATCGGTGGGTTGTTTTTCGATCGTCTTCGAGGCGGTTCCGGCCGCGATCACCGAGGCGATCGTCGAGCGGCTGGAGGTGCCGGTGATCGGGATCGGCGCCGGCCCCGCGGCCGCCGGCCAGGTGCTGGTATTCCACGACCTGCTCGGGATCACGACCGGCCGCACGCCGAAATTCGTCAAGCGCTACGCCGAGGTCCACGGGGCGATGGTCGACGGCCTGGGCCGGTTCGCGTCGGAGGTGCGCTCCGGGCGCTTCCCGGAGCCCGGCCACGTCTACAGCATCGAGCCGGGCGAGCTGGCGGACTTCAGGGACTACCTGGACCGGGAGAGCCTGGCGGCGCCGGGCAGCTGGGACTGGGAGCCTCTCTCCTAGCTCCTCAGCCTGAACGACGGCCGCCGCCCAACTAGCATTGGCTCAGGGCGATGCCGATCTACGAGTTCGAGTGCCAGCAGTGCGGGAGTCGCTTCGAGGACCTCTTGCCGGCCGAGGCGGCCGTCCCCGCCTGCCCGCGGTGCGGATCGACGCGGACACGCCGGATCATCTCGGCCCCGTCCCCACCCGGGCGACAGCCGCGTGGGGCAGGGGTGAGGGCCGACGAATCGAGACGGCGCGAGCGCGAAGCGGCACGGGGCGAGCGGTTGGCCGAGACCAAGCGCAAGCGGGCGGCGGGGGAAATCCCGCCCTCGCGGGACGGTGGTAAGGGATGAGCAGCGCGGCGGCCGAGGAACGACGGGCTGAGCTGGTCGGGCTCTACAGGGATGTCGAGGCGTGTACCAGGTGCCCGCTTCACGAGACCCGCACGAAGGCGGTGTTCGGCGCCGGGGACGCCGACGCCGACCTGATGTTCGTCGGGGAGGCGCCGGGGGCGGAAGAGGATCGTCAGGGGCTTCCCTTCGTCGGCCGCGCCGGGCAGCTGCTGAACGAGCTTCTGGAAGGGATCGGGATGTCGCGAGAGGACGTCTTCATCTCCAACGTCCTCAAGAGTCGCCCCCCGGGGAATCGCGACCCGCAGCCGGATGAGATCGAGGCATGCCGCCCCTACCTGTTCGAACAGGTGCGGCTGATCGAGCCGAAGGTCGTCTGCACCCTGGGCAACTTCGCGACCAAGCTGCTCAGCGGCAACCCGGCTGGGATCACCCGGGTGCGGGGAACGCCCCAGGTGCACGCGCTGGGCGGCCGCACCGTGTTCCTGCTGCCGCTCTTCCATCCCGCCGCCGGGCTGCGGACGCCGGCCGTGAAGGAGACGCTGCGCAGCGACTTCGAAACCCTGCCGAAGCTCTTGGCCGGGCCAGACCCCGGCGTCCCCGAGCCCGAGGAGGAGATCGAGGAGGCGCCGGTCCCGGGGCCGCCTCAGCCCCCGGCCGACCAGCTCGACCTTTTCGGATAGCCGCCCTCGGACGCGGAAGCGAGGGAGCGAGATTTCCGGTGAGAAATCGAGCAAGATCTCCGAGGATCATGAGTGCGAGCGAGCGAGAGCAGAGGAGGCGGCGCCTGATTTCCGAGTCAGCTGAGCAGACCGAAGCTGTCGGCGCGCGGATCGCGGACGGCCTGCAGCCGGGCGAGGTGGTCGTCGTCCGCGGCGAGGTCGGGACCGGGAAGACGACGTTGATCCGCGGCGCCTGCCGGGCGCTGGGGGTCGCAGAGCCCGTCGTCTCGCCGACCTTCACGATCGGCCGCCGCTACCGCGGCAGGATCCCCGTTTCCCACCTCGACCTCTATCGGCTCGCGGACCTCGAGGGCGAGGAACCGGCGCTGCTCGAGGATTACCTCGACTCCGAGACGGTGACCTTCGTCGAGTGGCCCGCGGTGGCCGAGCCCCGCCTCGCCGGCCGCACAGGGCTCGAGGTGCGCCTCGCGCACGCCGGGGGCGATCGCCGCTCGATCGAGGTCGTGGGCGCATCCACCCGCAAATAGGCGTGTTTCGGAAGCGGGACCTGCCGTGTAGCATCGGCCACACAACCCGTATCAAGGAGGAGGAAGGCGCCCGATGAAGCGAGTCAAGACGCTGGCGGCGATACTGATGGGAGTTGCGCTGTTGGCGAGCCTGGCGCCTGCCTTGGCCCAGTCGGCCGCATACCGACACTACGTCGCCTGCGGCCTGTCGGAGAACGCGAAGCCCGCTCACGTCTGCCAGAAGCGCCGCGACAAGGGTGCCTTCTTCCGCAGCACCAAAGGCGACGTCTTCTACACCGTCTGCGTCAAATTCCCGACCAAACGCCGACTCTGCGCTCCGAAGCAAGAGGCCACGAAGGGGACCCTCTACGTCAACAAGATCACCTCCAACATTCCCGGGCAGCACAAGGTGACCTGGTTCGTCGAGGGCAAACAGGTCGGGCTCTTCGTCTTCAGGGTGAAGGGGTAGCCGGGCCGCTGGCGACCCTCGGCTTCGACACGGCGACGGACGACACCACCGTCGCCGCCGTGCGCGGGGGAGAGGTCCTCTACGAGTCGCTGCTGGGCCTCTCCGAGAAGGGGAGCCCGCTGCACACCACCGCGTTGCTGGCGGAGGTGGAGCGCGCGGTCGAGGCCGCGGGGGGTTGGGCGGAGTTCGAGTTGGTCGCGGTCGGGGTCGGACCCGGGTCCTTCACCGGCCTGCGGGTCGGGGTCGCCACCGCCAGGGCGCTTGGGCTGAGCTGCGGCCTGCGCGTGGCCGGCGTCGGCACCCTCGACGCGCTCGGCCGGGGGCTGGGGGAGCGCAGCGGAGGGTCCATGCGCCTGCCTGTGCTCGACGCGCGGAGGGGCGAGGTCTTTGCGGCGTCGTTCGCCGCCGACGGCAAGCGGGTCTGGGAGCCGTTCGTCTGCCCTCCGGAGGAGCTCGCCGAGCGAATCGCCACGTTGGGCAGGGCCGGTGTTGTGCGCCGGATCGGGCGCGGTACGATTCCGCCAGGAGCTGGCGGGACCGGATGTCGAGATTCCAGAGGACGCCGACCCCGCCCACCGGATCGCCGCACGGCACATCTGCGCCCTCGCGGCGCCCGGGGTTGGAGCTGAGGCCGCGCCCGCCGCCCCGAACTATCTGAGGCCTCCCGACGCGGAACGGTGGCGTGAGCGAGACACTATCCAGACAGCCGAATAGCGCCGGCGGCGAGCTGGCGGTGCGCCGCCTCGCCTACAGCGACCTGCCCGCGGTGATCTCGATCGAGCGCCGTTCCTTCCCCTCGCCGTGGTCGCTGGCGATGTTCGTGCTCGAGCTCTCGAAGCCGTCCGGCATCTGCCTCGCGGCGACCGACGGGGATGAGCTGTTCGGCTACCTGGTCTGCTCCCGTTACGATCGCGTCTGGCACCTGATGAACGTCGCCGTGGCGCCGGAGCGGAGGCGGCTCGGGATCGCCACCCGGCTGATCTCGCAGCTGCTCGAGACGTCCGGGAGCGAGCTGCCGCTGACACTCGAGGTGCGGGTCTCGAACCGCGAGGCGATCGCGATGTACGAGGGACTCGGCTTCCGCTCCGCAGGCGTGCGCCCCCGCTACTACCAGGACAACGGCGAGGACGCGCTGATCATGTGGCTGGACTGAGCAATTCCGCCCGCGCCCGCCGCGGGCGGGCCGCTGCAAGGACGCCTGAATTTTGATCCTCGCGATAGAGACCTCCTGCGACGATACCTGCGCGGCCGTTCTCGACGGCCCGCGGATCCTTGCCAACACGATCTCCTCGCAGGCGGTGGCGCACGCCCGCTTCGGCGGCGTCGTCCCGGAGGTCGCATCGAGGCACCACCTCGATCTCGCCGTCCCCGTCGTCGAGGCCTCCCTCGCCGAGGCGGGGGCCTCGCTCGAGGACGTCGAGGCGGTCGCCGTCACGGTCGGTCCGGGCCTGATCGGGGCCCTCCTGGTCGGTGTCAGCACGGCGAAGGCGATCGCCGCGCCGCGACGGCTGCCGCTGATCCCGGTCGACCATCTGCAGGGTCACGTCGCCGCCAACTTCCTCGAGCCCGACCCGCTCGAGCCCCCGTTTCTCTGCCTGGTCGCGAGCGGCGGCCACACCCTGCTCGCCGCGGTCCGCGACCACCACGGTCACGAGGTGTTGGGGCAGACCCTCGACGACGCTGCCGGGGAGGCCTTCGACAAGGTCGCCCGGATGCTGGGGCTCGGCTACCCGGGTGGGCCGGCGCTGGAGCGACTCGCCGCCGACGGGGATCCGGAGGCGTTCGAGCTGCCGGTCGCGATGAGCCGTGACCCGGGCCTCGACTTCAGCTTCAGCGGCCTCAAGACGGCGCTCGCCTACCTCTGCCGGGAGCTCGGCGAGGAGGAGGTGGAGCGGCGTCGCGCCGACCTTGCGGCGAGCTTCCAGGCGGCGGCGGTCGGGCAGCTGACCGCGAAGCTCGGCCGGGCCCTGAGGTCGGGAGAGTGGGCGGCCGTCGCCCTCGGCGGCGGGGTCGCCGCGAACGGGGCGCTTCGCGACGCCGTGGCGGCGCTCTGCGAGAAGCACGGCGTCCGGCTGAAGCTGGTGGCGCCCGAGCTCTGTACCGACAACGCGGCGATGATCGGCTCCGCCGCCCGTTTCGGGGAGCAGCTCCCGTACCCCGCCTACCTCTCCTACGACGCGTTTCCGACAAAGGTCGATCGGAGCGCGGCGTGAGCAAGCGTCCATCTCTGAGGATTCGCGCCGCGAACGTCGCGCGACTGTTGTTGTGAGCGACGCGTGACTGTTGTCCTGGTCTACTCGCGGCCGGGGTGCCATCTCTGCGAGGTCGCGATCGAGGAGATTGCCGCCATCCACGCCGAGGGCTACGACTTCGAGCTGCGGGAGGTGGACATCGAGAGCGAGGAGCTGCTGCTGCGTCGCCTGCTCGAGCGCATCCCGGTGGTCGAGGTCGACGGCAAGGTGGTGTCCGAGCTGCGCCTGGACGCCAACGCGCTACGCGCTCGGCTCGATACTGTGGAGTGATGGAGCGGGCGGTAGAGGGGATCGATGTGTCCGACGAGCTGATGGTCGACGGCGAGCGGCTTTCGCTCGGCGTCGCGGCGCGCCTCTCGCGCTACCTGCAGGTGCTGACCCAGGCTCGCAAGATGGGGCGGGAGACGATCTCCTCGCAGGAACTCTCCGATTACACCCACATCAACCCGACTCAGATCCGCCGCGACCTCTCGGGCTTCGGCAAGTTCGGCAAGCGCGGGGTCGGCTACAACGTCGACTCGCTCGTGGCGCAGATCCGGAAGATCCTGCGCACCGCCGGCCAGCACAACATCGCGCTGTTCGGCGCCGGCAACCTCGGGCAGGCGATCGCGAGCTCCGACATCTTCGCCGACCACGGCTTCCGGATCGTCGCGATGTTCGACGTCGACCCCGACCTGGTCGGCACCCAGGTGGGCGGCCTCCCGGTACGCGACTTCGGCGAGCTCGAGACGGTCGTCTCCGAGCAGGACGTCGTCGTCGGCGTGCTCGCGGTGCCCGCCTCCGCCGCGCAGGCCGTCGCCGACCGCCTTGTCGAATCCGGGGTCAAGATCATCTTCAACTACTCCGAGCAGCTGCTCCAGGTCCCGCCCGAGGTGACGGTCCATACCTCAAGCCCGGCGGTGGACCTCCTCTACGCGCTCTACTTCTACCTGACCTGACTCCCACTGACCCAATGGACCTCGACCTCGCTAGGGAGAGATTCGAGTCCTCGGTCGATTTCACGATCGGCCTCGAGGAGGAGTTCGCGCTCCTCGATCCGGGCACCTTGGAGCTCGAGCACCGTTTTGAGGACGTCTACGCGGCCTGTCAGGAGGACGAGGTGCTGGCCGACTCGGCGGCCGGGGAGCTGATCGCCTCGGAGATCGAGATCCGCTCCGGGCGCGCCGAGAGCTTCGCCGAGGCGGTCGCGAGGCAGCGGGAGCGCCGCGACCGGCTCTTCGCGCTGGTCGAAGGCATGGGGCTGGCGCTGGCCGCGACCGGCACCCACCCCTGGGCGAACTATCTCGACCAGCGGATCATCGACACGCCCCACTACAACCGCCTCCGCCAGGAACTCGGCTGGGTCGCCCAGCGCAACAACACCTGGAGCCTGCACCTGCACCTGGGCATGCGCGGGGCCGATCGGGCGATCGCCGTCTGCGACAGGATGCGCGAGCTGCTCCCCCTACTGCTGGCGGTCTCCGCCAACTCGCCCTTCCTCGATCGCCGTGACAGCGGCCTGCACACGGTGCGGACCGAGATCTTCACCCGCACGTTCCCCCGCTGCGGCGTCCCCAGCCCATTCGGCGACTGGAAGGCCTACGCCGAGTTCGTCGATCTGTTGGTACGCACCGGCACCATCGTCGAGTCGACCCAGCTGTGGTGGAGCGTCCGCCCCCACCACGCCTTCGGAACGGTCGAGGTGAGGATCTGCGACGCCCAGACCCGCGGCGATGAGTCGTTTGCCCTCGCCGCCCTGATCGCGGCCTGCATCGCCCAGGCCGCGATCGAGTACGACGAGCACGGCTATGGCGGCACCGAGCCCCCTCTCGCCGACCGTGAGATCGAGGAGAACCTGTGGCGGGCGATCCGCCACGGGATGAGCGGCAGGCAGATCGATTTCCGCAAGGGCGTCGAGGTCGAGGCGCGGGCGGCGCTCGAGGCGCTGCTCGCCCGAACCGAAGCGGCGCGGGAGAGGCTCGGCCTCGAAATCGAGCTCCCCGATCGGAACGGGGCGCAGCGCTCGCGCGACGCCCTCGCCGCCGGGATGGCGATCGAGGACATCTACAGGGAGGCGGTCGCTGAGACAAGGCGCACCTACAAGGGCGCGAAACAGGCGGCGTAGCGCCCTTTGCGGGCGGGCCGCGGGACCCTCGCGGCGCGCCCCATATAGACTCTCGCGCCGCTAAACCCAGCCGGAGGGACGGAACTTGACCAGCTTTTTGACCGACTACGGAGTCGTCGTCGCGCTCATTTGCGCGGGGGCGGCCGTCATCTATGGACTCCTGATCACCCAGCGCCTGCTGAAGCGCTCGCCGGGGAACGAGCGCATGCAGGAAATCTCGGGCGCCGTTCAGGAAGGGGCCCGCGCCTACCTCAGCCGCCAGTACACGATCATCGGAGCGGTCGCCGTCCCGATCGCGATCCTGCTGCTGCTGCTGCAGAACTGGGAGACCGCCCTCGGCTTCGTCATCGGCGGCACCCTCTCCGGGGCTGCCGGGTTCATCGGGATGAACCTCTCGGTGCGGGCCAACTCCCGCGTCGCCGAGGCGGCCCGCGGCGGCGTCCCGCCGGCGCTTGACGTCGCCTTCAAGGGCGGCTCGGTCACCGGCATGCTGGTGGTCGGCCTGGCGCTGTTCGGGGTCGCCGGCTACTACGGGATCCTAGTCGCGACAGGGAGCGTCGACAAGCATGCCGTCGACGCCCTCGTCGGGCTCGGCTTCGGCGGCTCACTGATCTCGGTTTTCGCCCGCCTCGGCGGCGGCATCTTCACCAAGGCCGCAGATGTCGGCGCCGACCTGGTCGGCAAGGTCGAGGCCGGAATCCCGGAGGACGACCCGCGCAACCCGGCTGTGATCGCCGACAACGTCGGCGACAACGTCGGCGACTGCGCCGGCATGGCCGCCGACCTGTTCGAGACCTACGCCGTCACCTCGGTCGCCGTGATGCTGCTCGGCGTTCTAACGTTCACCGGCGCCGGCGGCGACTTCGCTCGCGAGGTCGCGATCTACCCGCTGGTGCTCGGCGCTGTCGCAATCATCGCCTCGATAATCGGCGCGCTCTCGGTGCGGACCAAATCCGACCGGGTCGAGGGGGCGCTCTACCAGGGCCTGATCGTCTCCGGGGTCCTCTCGATCGCCGCCTTCTACCCGGTCACCGAGTGGCTGATGAGCGACGCCGTCCGGCTCGGGCTCAGCACCGGCGCCGAGGCCGTCAGCGTGACCGACCTCTGGCTGTGCGCGGTGATCGGGGTCGCCGTCACCGGGCTCCTGTTCGTGATCACCGACTACTACACGTCGACTCGGTTCCGGCCGGTGAAGACGATCAGCAAGGCGTCGGAGACCGGGCACGCGACGAACATCATCCAGGGCCTCGCCCAGGGCTTTCAGTCGACCGCCGCGCCGGCGCTGGTTCTGGCGCTTGCGATCCTCGCCGCCAACGAGCTGGCTGGCATCTACGGGATCGGGGTCGCGGTGATGGCGCAGCTCTCGCTTTGCGGTCTGATCGTCGCCCTCGATGCCTTCGGGCCGATCACCGACAACGCCGGCGGGATCGCCGAGATGGCCGAGCTGCCGGAGGAGGTGCGCAACGTCACCGACCCGCTCGATGCGGTCGGCAACACGACCAAGGCGGTCACCAAGGGCTACGCGATCGGCTCCGCCGCGCTTGCGGCGCTGGTCCTGTTTGCCGCCTTCAAGAGCGAGCTGAGCGACGAGGCCCCGGCAGGATTCGATCTCAATGGCCTCTTCAACCTCTCGAGCCCGGATGTGCTGATCGGGCTGATCATCGGCGGCATGATGGTCTACCTGTTCGCCGCGTTCGCGATCGAGGCGGTGGGCCGCGCCGGCGGCCAGGTGGTCGAGGAGGTGCGCAAGCAGTTCCGCGAGCACCCGGGGATCATGGAGGGCACCGAGAAGCCCGAGTACGGGAAAACGGTGGCGATCGTCACCGCTGCGGCCCAGAAAGAGATGATCCTGCCCTCGCTGATCCCGATCGTCGTGCCGGTGATCGTCGGGCTGCTCAGCGTCAACGCGCTCGGCGGCCTCCTGATCGGGGTCATCGTCGTCGGGCTCTTCGCGGCGATCTCGATGACCGCCGGCGGCGGCGCCTGGGACAACGCGAAGAAGTTGATCGAGGACGGCGCCTACGGCGGCAAGGGCTCAGAGGCCCACGCGGCCTCGGTCACCGGTGACACGGTCGGAGACCCCTACAAGGATACGGCCGGCCCGGCGATCAACCCGATGATCAAGGTCGCGAACATCGTCGCGATCCTGATCATCCCGATCGTTCACTTCTAGAGGCTGGGCCTCGCGCAGGCTCAGCCGGCTTCGACGACCTTGACCGTGCCGTGCATGGTCGGGTGGATCTGGCAGAAGTAGGTGAATTCGCCGGGTTCCTTGAAGCTCTCGGACTTCAGCTTGCCTTCCTCGAGCTGACCGGTGTCGAAGCTGCCATCGTCGGCGGTGGCGGTGTGGGGAGCGGAGTCGCGGTTGATCCAGATCACCTTGCCGCCTTCCTCGATCGTGACCGGGTCAGGGTCGTAGGCGAAGTCGACGATCTCGACTTTTTCGGCCCGGGCGGCGTTGCCGCTGGGCGCCGGTGTGCTGCCTTCCGACTGCGCTTCGGTTTCGGCCCCGGCTTCGGCGCTCGTCGCACCCGCTTCGGCGGACGTCGTGTCATCGCCGCCGCCACCGCAGGAAGCGATGCCGAGCGTGAGAACGAGCAGGATGGTCGTGAACAGAACTCGTCGAACTGAGAAATTTCGCATGGCCGATCCTACCCCGGTTCTCGAATCCTCACACCTCGGGCCTGCCGCGGGCTCGAAGCGACGTCTGCAGAATCGTTGCGATCCGGTCGGGTTCCGCGGCCACCTGGAGTTGGGAGACCCGGATTACGTCGAAGTCGAGGAAGCGCAACTCGAAATCTCGGGTTCGGTCTCGCTCGAAGGACGCCCTGCCCCGGTGATAGCGATAGCCATCCGTTTCGACTACCAGCCGCCGATCGCGCCAGAGGAAGTCGACCTCGAGCCTGCCGATCCTGGCATTGACCTCCGGCTCGGGTAGGCCGTGCTCGCGGCAGAGGCCAAGAAACTCGAGCTCGAGGTCGCTGCGTGTCCCCTCCGTAGCGGCCTCAGCTCCAGTGGGCAGCCCCAGTGCCTCCGCCTGTCGGATCGCCCTTCTCAGCTCCCAGGCCGCGATTGCGCCCGATCCGCTCTTCAATTTGGTGGCCCGCTGGAGGTCCCCGATCGTGCGGGCAGGGGTGGTGAGGGGGATCCCATTGCGGGAGGTCACAGAAGCGGGCATCAGGGTCGGGCTGCGATGCACCCTGATCCCAGGCCGTCGGCGCCGGCCTCCGGCGCCAGCCACGGAAACGTCGACCGGCCCACGATCAGCCTCCAGAAGCATCCAGAGCCCGGCGGCACTGCGGTGGCTCAGGGCGACACCCCAGCGGTCAAGCACCGTGTCGGTGCGATCGGCGCCTGAGCCGTGACTGCATGCGAGCACCGCCGCCATCCACCGTCCGCTCGCAGCCAGTGCGAGGTGTCCCACGGCGTAGACACCCCGATGAACACGATGCAGCCGACCTGCCCGCACACGACGAGTGATGCCTGACCTGGTCAGTCCGGCGGCGAGGAGTTGCCTGGTCGAGACGACGCCACCCTGTCGAGCCGAGATCTCTGCGATCGCCCCATCCGCGGTGGCGCGTTTGTTTCGCATATCGACACCAATGCGCCACCGACCCGGGATTCTCCCCTTCAAGTCGGCTAGGGTCGCGCCCCTGTGGGCGATCCGATGATCAACGTCTCCGACTTCGAGCGCGCCGCGGCGGAGAGGCTCGACCCCGGCGTGCTGGGGTATTTCGCGGGGGGCGCCGGTGACGAGCTGACGCTGGGGGAGAACGTCGCGGCCTGGAAGGGGTGGCGGCTGCGCCCCCGGATGCTGGCCGGCATCAGCGATTGGGAGACGTCGGCCGAAGTCCTCGGAGGGAGGGTCGCGGCACCGATCCTCGTTGCGCCGGTCGCCTACCAGGGCCTGGTCGACCCAGACGGCGAGGCGGCGATGGCGCGCGCCGCGGCGACGGCGGGAACGGTGATGTGCCTCTCGACGCTGGCGACGATGCGCCCGAGCGAGGTCGCTTTGGCTGCGCCGGGCGGACGCCGCTGGTTCCAGCTCTACAGCTTCAGGGACATCGGTGTGACGAGGGCCCTGATCGAGGAGGCCGTCGGTTCGGGCTTCGAGGCGATCGTCGTGACCGTAGACGCTCCACCCGGAGGCAACCGCGAGCGGGACCTGCGCAACGGCTTCAAGATCCCGGAGGAGCTCGGCGTGCCGAGCGTGGAAGCGGCGCTCGGCACGAACCGGGCGGTGACGATCGCGGAGACCTTCGACCTGATGGAGCCGGCCCTGGGCTGGCCCCAGCTCGAGGAGCTCGCCGCCGAGGCCCGTGTGCCGGTCCTCGTCAAGGGCGTGCTCGCCGCCGAGGACGGCGCCCTCGCGATCGAGCACGGCGCTGCCGGCGTGATCGTCTCCAACCATGGCGGGCGCCAGCTCGACCGGTGCTTGGCCACCGCCGACGCCCTCACCGAGGTCGTCGAGGCGGTCTCGGGGCGGGGCCAGGTCCTGGTCGACGGCGGCATCCGCCGCGGGGTCGACGTGGCGATCGCGCTGGCGCTCGGGGCCGATGCCGTTCTGATCGGCAGGCCCGCTCTGTGGGGACTCGCCGCCGCTGGCGAGGCGGGGGCGCTGCAGGTGCTCGAGCTGCTGCGAGAGGAGCTCGAGCTGACCCTCGCCCTCTGCGGCTGCTCGACGCCGGCCGAGCTCGGCCGCGCCCACCTGCAGCGGGCACCGGCCGCGGCCGTATATTCGAGCTGAATGCTCGCCAGGAACGGCGCCTAGATGGCCCGGCGCATCCCCAGAGACGAATCGCTGAGCCGTGTCCACGGCGTCGGCGCCCTGTTCTCGGCGGCCTACGGAAACGTCGGCTCCTCGATCTACTACGCGCTCGGGGTCACCGCCGCCTTTGCCCTCGGCCTGACTCCGATCGCCTTCGTGATCTCCGGCCTGATCTTCGCGGCGACCGCGGCGACCTACGCCGAGGCGACCGTGATGTACCCGGAGGCGGGGGGGTCCTCGAGCTTCGCCCGTCACGCATTCAACGAGTTGGTCAGCTTCATCGCCGCCTGGGGCCAGATGCTCAACTACACGATCACGGTCGCGATCTCGGCCTACTTCGTGCCTCACTACCTGGCCGTCTTCTGGGAGCCGCTCGGCCATGGCCCGGGCGACATCATCGGCGGCGCAATCCTGATCGGCGCCCTGGCGCTGCTCAACATCCGCGGCTCGCAGGAGTCGGCCCGGTTGAACCTGATCCTCGCGGTCGCCGACCTCGCGACCCAGGTTGTGCTGGTCGGGATCGGCCTCTTCCTGGTCTTCAGCCCCGATGTCCTCGTCTCCAACGTCGACCTCGGGGTGGCCCCGTCCTGGAGCGATTTCGCGCTCGGGATCGCGGTCGGGATGATCGCCTACACCGGGATCGAGACGATCTCCAACATGGCCGAGGAGGCCCGCGACGCGCCCCGCTCGATTCCCCGCAGCGTCGGCATCACGGTCGCCGCCGTGCTCGGCCTCTATCTCTTCATCCCGATGGTGGCGCTGTCGGCGATGCCCGTCACCCAGGATGCCGCCGGCAACTTCTCGACCACGCTCGGCACCGAGTTCGCCAACGACCCGATCCTCGGCATCGTCGAGAACCTCGGCCTCGGCGCCGGGCTGACCGAAATCCTGCGGTTCTACGTCGGCATCCTCGCCGCGGTGATCCTCCTGATCGCCACCAACGCCGGCCTGATCGGCGTCTCGCGGCTCACCTACTCGATGGGCCAGCACCGCCAGCTCCCCGAGAAGCTGCGCCAGGTCCACCCTCGCTACCGCACCCCCTACATCGCGATCCTGATATTCGCCGGGGTCGCGACCATCACCCTGCTGCCGGGCCAGACCGACTTCCTGGCGACGATGTACTCATTCGGCGCGATGCTCTCGTTCACGATCGCCCACCTCTCGGTGATTCAGCTGCGGCGGCGGCACTCCGAAGAGGAGAGGCCCTGGAAGGCGCCGTTCAACTTCCGCGCCTTCGGGGCCGAGGTGCCGCTGAGCGCAGTGTTTGGCGGGGTCGGAACCTTCGCCGCCTGGATCGTGGTGATGGCGCTGAACCCGCGCACGCTCGTCGTCGGCCTCGGTTGGATGGTGCTCGGCATTGCCGTCTACATGCTCTACCGGCGCAGCCAGCGGCTGCCGCTGACCGAGACGGTCAAGGTGGTGACCCCCGAGCCGCTCGGGGTGGAGGAGATCGAGTACCGCAGCGTCCTTGTCGCCTTCGAGGACGAGGACCCGTTCTCCGAGGAGATGGTCGCGACCGCGGTCAAGCTCGCCTCCAAACGCCTTCGCGGCATCCACGTCCACTCGATGCTGACCGTCCCGACCAACCTGCCCCTCGACGCCGAGTTGCGCAACGAGGAGGCCGCTGCGCAGAGCAAGGTCGAGCAGGCGAAGCTGATCGGGGGCCAGCGCGTGACCGGACACGTCGAGCGGGTGCGCCCCGGCCAGGCCGGCTACTCGATCGCCGAGGAGGCGAGGATGATCAACGCGGCAGCGGTGGTGGTCGGGCTGCGCTTCCGCAACGGCACGCCGCTCTACGACAAGACACTGCAGACCGTGCTCGCCGAGCGCCCCTGCCGCGTCATCGTCGTCTCCGACCATGGCCTGCAACAGGCCGCGGAAACTCACCCGCTGCCCGCCTAGAATCGGTCGATGGCCCCGCCCGAGCGGATCTACCGTGGCTCCGTCCGCGCATTCTCCTTCGTCCTGATCGCGCTCGGCCTTGCGGTCCTGGTCAGCGCCCTGGCCAACGGGGGAGGGCCGCTCTCGCTCGGGGTCCTGATGGGAATCGCCTTCGTCGCGGTCGGCGCCGGCCGGCTCTGGGTCTCGACGCGGTTGGGGTCCCAGGGCCCGGATCGATGAGCGCGGAGCGAGCAAGCATCCATATCTGTCTCCTTGCGCAGCGAGCGAAGCGCGAGAAATTGCGGTGAGCGAGCCGGAACAGCAGCAGGGGGAGGAGGAGCAGCAGCCGCGCTCACGGCTCGAGCCGCTCCTCCAGCGCGGGCTCGGGGTGCCGGGGCTGTTCGTCGCCGTCTACTCGGCGATCGGCTTCTCGATCTACTTCTCGCTTGGGGTCGTCGCCGACCGCGGGCTGGGGCTGACGCCGCTGATATTCCTGGCCGCCGGGCTGCTCTTCGTCCTCGCCACGCTCAGCTACGTCGAGGGCGGCGCGATGTTCCGCGAACGCGGCGGCTCATCGAGCTTCGCCCGCCACGCCTTCAACGAGCTGATCGCGTTCATCGCCGGCTGGGCGATCCTGATCGACTACCTGATCGTCGCGGCGCTCGCGGCGATCTCGGTCCCGCACTACCTGAAACCCGTCTCCTCGAGACTCGTCGAGCCCGGCTGGGAGATCGGGATCTCCGCCGCGGTGATCGTCCTCGCCTGCCTGCTCAACGTGTTCAACGTCACCGGTCGCGGCGGTCGCGAGCGGTGGCTGGTTGGCCTGGCGCTGGCCGACATCGCCCTGCAGCTGGCGGTGATCGCGGTCGGGGTCCTCGCCGTGTTCCACCCCGATCGGCTCACGGATCAGATCGACCTGTTCACCAATCCGAGCATGACCGACGTCATCTACGCCGCCGTGGTCGCGATGCTCGCCTACGCGGGGATCGAGGCCGCCTCCGACCTCGCGCCCGACATCGACGTGCAGCCCGGCGACCTGAAGAGGATCGTCTCGGTCGGGGCGGTGGCCGTGCCCCTGATCTATGCGGGGATGGCCGCAATCGCGCTGATGGCCGTGCCCGTCGTCGCCGGCCCGGACGGACCGCATACCGCGCTCGGCAGCGACTTCGTCGAGGCGCCGGTGCTGGGGGTGGTCTCGGCATACCAGCCGTCCTGGGTGGCCGACTCGATGCGCTGGATCGTCGCGGTGATCGCCACCCCGGTCCTGTTCTGGGCGGCGACGACGGCGATGCTCGGCGTCTCGCGACATATCTACACGCTGGCGATCAACCGCCAGATCCCGAGTTGGCTGGGCAAACTCAACGCCCGCCACGCGACGCCCCACGTGGCGATCGCGATCTCCGGCGTGATCGCGATCGGGCTGGTGGCGCCGACCGACGTCAAGCTGCTGGCCGGGATCTACGCGTTCGGGGCGACGCTGGCGATCACGATCGCCCACCTCTCGATCCTGCGCCTGCGGATGCGCGAGCCGGACCTCGTTCGTCCCTTCCGGGTCCCCTGGAACGTCGAGTGGCGCGGGGCCAGCCTCCCGATCCCGGTCGTGATCGCCGCCGTGCTGACCGGCATCGCCTTCCTCAGCGTGCTCGCCTACCACGACACCGCCCGCTGGGTCGGAGCCGGCTGGATGGCCTTCGGGCTGCTGTTCTACGTCGTCTACCGCAAGGTGGTCGAGGGCACGACGCTGACCAAGCGGGTGTCGGTCACCGAGCGGGCGCTGACCAAGCAGGTGCGCGAAATCTCCTACCGCAACATCCTCGTGCCGGTGTTCGGGACCGAGCTCGACGACGACATCGTCTCCACCGCGGGCCGGCTCGCAGCGGCGTCGGCCGAGGAGGCCGATGGCCATAAGGATGAGACGCGGCTCGACGTCGTCTACGTGATCGAGGTGCCGCTCAGCCTGCCGCTCGACGCGGAGCTGCCGGCGGAGCGCGAGGAGGCGGCCCGCAAGGCATTGGAGCGGGCGCGGGAGGTCGGCGAGGAGTACGAGAACGTCAGGGTCGAGGCCGAGACGCTGCGCGCCAGGGACATCGGGGCGGGAATCGTCGAGGCGGCCCGGCGCAGTAGCGCCGAGGCGATCGTCATCGGCGGCGAGCCGCCGACCAAGGTCCGGGGGGGTGCCGTTCTGGGTGGGATATCGGCCGCCAGACCGGCCGAGATCGGCGCGGCGACGGCGTACGTCCTGAAGAAGGCTCCCTGCCGCGTCCTGCTCACCGCCCCGCCCGAAACATCCGATTGACGCGTAGTATCAGCACCGTGTTCATCCTGATAGTGGGCTGCGGGAGGGTCGGGTCGTCCGTCGCCCGGACAATGTTGCGAGAAGGCCACGAAGTCTCCTGCCTCGACGAGGACCCCGAGTCCCACACCCGGCTCGAGGTCGGCCTCGAGAAGGGCTGGGAGGACCTGGGGGGCATGTTCACGGTCGGTGCCGGGCTCGAGATAGACGCCCTGGTCGCGGCGGGCATCGAGAAAGCGGACGCCTTCATCGCCTCGACCGACGGCGACAACACCAACATCGTGATCTCGCAGATCGCCCAGCGGCGCTACGAAGTGCCGACCGTCATCGCCCGCATCCTCGATCCCCTGCGGGCCGAGTGGTACCAGCGGCAGGGACTGCACACGATCTGCCCGACGAGGGTCGCAATCGAGATGCTCGAGAGCGCGGTCCTCGATGGCGCCAGTGGGGGCGACGGCGGGTCCGGCGGCTCTGAGGAAGCCGCCTGAGGGGAAACGAGCCGGATGTACATCATCATCGTCGGAGCCGGCAAGGTCGGGTGGAACCTGGCCCGCGAGCTGCTCGAAAAGGAGCACGAGGTGACGGTGATCGAGAGCAACAGGCGGCGCTACCTGACCGTCGAGCAGGAGCTGGAGCACAATGTCCTCTACGGCGACGCCTCCGAGCTCTGGGTGCTGGAGCGGGCCGGGGTGCAGCGCGCCGACATGGTGATCGCGGTGACCGGCGACGACGAGGACAACATGCTGATCTGCCAGGTGGCCAAGGAGAAGTACGAGGTCGGCCAGATCATCGCCCGCGTCAACAACCCGCGCAACCGCCAGCACTTCGACCTGCTCGGGATCAGGCCGTCGATCTCGGCAACCGACCTGATCCTGCGCCTGCTCGAGCACGAGGTGCCCGAGTACGGCCTGGTGCACCTGCTCGACCTCCAGGAGGAGCAGCTGGAGATCATCGAGATGCTCCTCGGCAATGACTCGCGGGTGACCGGGCGCCGCGTCGGCGACCTCGCGATGCCCGACGGGAGCCTGCTGATCTCGGTCCTCCGCGACGGCAGGGGCTTCGTCCCCGGCCCCGACACGGTGCTGGAGGCTGGTGACGAGGTGCTGGCAGTGCTCGACCCTGGTCGCGAGGACGAGCTGAAAGACCTATTCGGGCCCGGCGACAACGGATCCGGCTGATGGCGACCCGCTCGGCCGACTTCCTCTTGATCGGGGGTGGCCTGGCATCGGGGCACTGCGCCTCGGAGCTGCGCCGCAGAGGGGCGGAGGGCTCGATCCTGCTGGTCGGCCGGGAGTCGGAGCCGCCCTACGAACGCCCGCCCCTCTCGAAGGAGTACATGCGCGGCGAGGCCGGCCGCGAGGATGCCTATGTCAATCCAACCGTTTGGTACGAGGAGAACGACGTCGAGCTCCTCAGCGGCGTCAACGTGATGTCGATTGACCCGGAGGGGCGAACGGCGAAGCTGCAGGGTGGGGAGGAGGTCTCCTTCGACAAGGCGCTCCTCGGCACCGGGGCGATGGTCAACATCCTGCGGGTCGAGGGTGCCGAGAACGAGGGGATCCACTACCTGCGGGCATTCGGCAACTCCGATGCGATCCGGGCCGACGCGGAGGCTGCCGAGCACGTCGTGCTGATCGGCGGCAGCTACATCGGGACCGAGGTCGCTGCATCGCTGACCGCGAAGGGCGTCAAATGCACGATCGTGATGATGGAGGACGTGGTCCTCTCGCGGACCTTCGGCGCCGAGGCGGGGCGCTGGTTCCAGGAGACGATCGAGGGGCACGGGATCACCGTCCACGGCGGCGAGGAGCTGGAGGCCTTCGAGGGCGACGGCCGGGTGCGAGCGGTGGTGACGAAGAGCGGTCGGGCGATCGAGTGCGACGCGGTCGTCGTCGGCGCCGGTGTCCGGGCCGATGCGATGCTGGCCGAGCGGGCGGGATTGGAGGTCGACAACGGCATTATCTGCGACGCGAAGCTGGAGACCTCGATGGATGGCGTCTACGCGGCCGGAGACTGCTGCTCCTACGACAGCGTCGTCCACGGACGCCGGCTGCGGGTCGAGCATTGGGACGTCGCGATGCAGCAGGGACTCCACGCCGCCGGAAACTTGCTCGGCGAGGAGAAAGACTACGACGTCGTCCCCTACTTCTTCAGCGACCTCGCCGATTGGGCGAGCCTCGAGTACGTCGGCCCGGCCTTCGAGTGGGACCAGGAGGTCTGGCGCGGGGACCGCGCATCGGGCGAGTTCCTGGTCTGGTACCTGAAGGACGGGAGAGTCGCCGGCGCCCTCAGCGTCGAGCGCTCCGAAGACCTCGCCGAGGCGCGCCGGATGCTCGCCGACGGCGTCGATGTCTC
The DNA here is from genome assembly GCA_963816785.1 of uncultured Solirubrobacterales bacterium. GTDB lineage: Bacteria > Actinomycetota > Thermoleophilia > Solirubrobacterales > 70-9 > VRUE01. Next base: position 658,374 of record CAWFLL010000002.1, read on the forward strand.
CGGCTCGGTCGAGGCCCTCGCCGACCCCGACACCGACCTCGCCGCCATGGTGGGCGCCTGAGCCGGATCGAGCGGGCGCTGGGTATCCTCCGGTCCCGCCCTTGCGGCCTGGTGTAATGGCAGCACGCCTCGCTCTGGACGAGGTAGTCGGGGTTCGAGTCCCTGGGCCGCAGCTGGAAAAGTCCCTGCTCAAGGAGCGTCTAAGCGCTCTGCTACCGTCGCCTATCCGATGAGGCGCCGTTCATTTCTCGCAGCGGTCGTGCCTTGCGCCGTGGTCCTGATCGCCGGGTGCGGTGGTGGCGGCGACGAGACGACCGACACGGCCGCTTCAGCGCCCGCGCCGGCCCTGACGACGCTGAGCAAGGCGGAGCTGATCACGCAGGGCGACGCGATCTGCGCCGAGGTAAACGCCGCGGTTGGGTCCCTCTCCTCGACCTCCTCCGAAGGCGCCAGCCGGGTCGCTCAGGAAGCCGATCTCTACAGCGGGATGGTCGAGCGGCTGAAAGGGCTGGGGACGCCGGAAGAACCCGAAGGCTACGACCAGTTCATCGCCGCCGCCGACGAACTCGCCCAGGCCCAGAGCGACGCCGCGCTCGCCGCCGCGCGTGGCGAATCCGCCAGCCTCGAATCGGCGCAGACCGAAGCTTCCTCAGCCCTCTCCTCGTTCCAGTCGGCGGCGCAGGCCTACGGTTTCGAAGACTGCGGCGAGGCGCCCGCGCCGCCGGTCACCTCAGCGGGGACGCCGGCGCCCTCCGAAGCGGGAGCGGAAGCCCCCGAAGGGGTCGAAGAAGTAGAAGAAGAAGCGGCGCCGGAAGTCGAAGGAGAAGCGGCGCCGGAAACCGAAACCGGGGGCGCGGGGAGCACCGAAGCCGGCGGTGGGACCGGCGGCGGGACCGAAGAACCGGGCGGCTCCAGCTCTGGCGGGATCGGCCCGGGCTAGAGCCTCTAGGCCTCAGGCGGCCGAGGACTCCTGCCAGGCGCCGTAGAGGCGGGCGTAGGGGCCGTTGGCCTCGATCAGCTCGTCGTGGGTGCCCGCCTCCACCACCCGCCCACCAGCGAGGACGACGATCTTGCCGGCGCGGCGGATCGTCGAGAGGCGATGGGCGATCACGATTGCGGTGCGGCCGGCGAGCAACCGCTCGAGGCCCCGCTCGATCGTCTTCTCGGTTCGCACGTCGACGTTCGAGGTCGCCTCGTCGAGGATCAGGATGCGCGGCTCGGCCAGCAGCGCCCGGGCAAAGGCGACGAGCTGACGCTGGCCGGCCGAGAGGTGGACGCCCCGCTCCCCGACCTCCGTCTCGATCCCATCCGGCAGCGCGGCGATGAACCCGGTCGCCCCGACCGCCGCCGCCGCCGCCTCGATCTCCTCGAGCGTCGCCTCGGGGCGCCCGAAGGCGATGTTCTCACGAACGCTTCCGGAGAACAGATACCCCTCCTGGGGGACGATTCCCAGCTGGCGCCGGAGCGCCTGCTGGCGCAGCGTGCGGAGATCGTGCCCGTCGACCAGGACGCTGCCGCGCTGGGGGTCGTAGAAGCGCGCCACCAGCTTCGCCAACGTCGACTTGCCGGCGCCTGTCGCACCGACCAGCGCCAGCGTCTGCCCGGGAGGCACGTGGAGGTTGACTTCCTCCACGGCCCATGAATGTTCCGACTCGTTGTCGTAGGAGAACCAGACGCCGTCCATCTCGATCTCGCCGCGCAGGTCGCCTGGATCGATCGCTCCGGGCGCGTCGACCATGTCGGGCTCGGTGTCCAGCAGCTCGAAGATCTTGTCGAGCGCGGCCATTCCCTGCTGGTAGGTGGTGTAGAGCTGGGAGAGCTGCTGGATCGGGTCGAAGAAGACCTGCAGGTAGCCGATGAACGCGACCACCACGCCGATTTGGATCGCATTGTCGATCGCCTGAGTGCCCCCGTAGAGGATGATCGCGGCGGTGGCGACGGCGGAGAGCAGCTCGACCGCGGGGAAGTAGGTGGCGTTGAGGTAGACGGTCCGCAGGTTCGCCTCGCGGTTGGCCTCGTTCAGCGCGTCCATCTCGGCAGCGTGCCGCGGCTCCTGGCCGAAGCTGCGGACCACCCGTACGCCGCTCAGCGTCTCCTGTAGGTAGGCGGTGACGGCGGCTATCCGCTCTCTGGTCAACCGGTATGCCCCGTGCGAGACGATACGGAAGATGACGCTGGCGACCACCAGCAGCGGGAAGGTGAGGAAGGTGACCAGCGCCAGTCTCAGGTCGAGCACGAGCATGATCACGACGACGCCGATCAGGGTGAGGCCGCTGGAGAGCAGCGTGACGACGCCGCTGGTGACGAGCTGGTTCAGCGCCTCGATGTCGTTGGTCATGCGGCTGATCAGGACGCCGGGGCTGCGCCGCGTGAAGAAGCCGATCGACATCGACTGGAGGTGGGAGAAGACCCGCTCCCGCAGGTCCTGGAGCGCGCGGGTTCCCACCCAGCCGACCAGGTACGTCTGGACGTAGGTGGCGACGGCGTAGACGATCGCCACGCCGATGAAGGCGACGACGATCAGGGTCAGGGCGCCGGTGTCGCCGGTGACGATCGCGGCGTCGATCGCCTGCCCCGCGAGGTAGGGCGGGGCGAGCCCGGCACCGGTCGCCGCCAGGATCGCGACTCCGGTCAGCGCCACCCGGCCGCGGTAGGGGCGCAGCAGTCCCGCCATCCAGCGCAGCTTGCGGCCGCGCTGGTCGTCTCCCCGGAGCAGGCGCCAGAGCTCCCTCATAGCAATGCCTCGCGCTTCGCTCGCGGCGCGAAGAACCAGATATGCATGCTTGCTCGCTCCGCGCTCACAGTTTCGCCAGCTCCTCGCGCTGTTCGAGGTCCCGCTGGAGGAAGACCGAGTCGGCGAGCCCGTGCTCGGCGATCTCGCGGTAGAAGCTGCAGCCTTCGAGCAGCTCGTCGTGGGTTCCACGGTCGACGATGCGGCCCTCGTCCATCACCACCACCTCGTCGGCCAGCGAGACCGTCGAGAGGCGATGGGCGATGACGAAGGTGGTGCGCCCCGCCATCACCTCGGCCAGCCCTTCCCGGATCGCCGCCTCGGTGGTCGCATCGACCGAGGAGGTGGCGTCGTCGAGGATCAGGATGCGGGGATCGGCGAGCAGGGCGCGGGCGATCGCGACCCGCTGGCGCTGCCCGCCGGAGAGAGTGAGGCCGCGCTCGCCGACCAGGGTGTCGTAGCCACCCGGCAGGTCGCGGATGAAATCGTCCGCCTGGGCGCGGCGCGCGGCCGCTTCGATCTGCTCGCGGGTCGCGTCGGGGCGGGCGTAGGCGATGTTGTCGGCGACGCTGGCCGAGAACAGGAAGCTCTCGTCGCCGACAAAGGCGACCTCGGATCGCAGCGAGCCGAGGTCGACCGAGCGGACGTCGGCGCCGTCGACCAGGACCGCCCCCTCGCTCGGGTCATACAGACGGGCGATCAGCGCGACCAGGCTCGACTTCCCCGAGCCCGACGGCCCGACCAGCGCCACCGTGCGCGCGGCCGGCACCTCGAGGTCGATGTCGGTGAGGGCGTCGGGGTGTCCGTCCTCCGCCGCCTCGGGCCCGTAGCGCAGGCTGACCCCTTGCAGCTCGACCCCGCCGTCGCCGGCGGGCAGCGGTCGGGCGTCGGGCGGGCTCTCGATCTGCGGCTCGCGATCGAGGATCTCGAACAGGCGGTTGCCAGAGGCGATCGCCCGCTGCGCCATGCCCATCGTCATACCGAGCATCCGCATCGGCCCGGCGAGCATTGCCAGGTATGCGTAGAAGGCGGTGAAGTCGCCGAGGCTGAGGTTGCCGGCGATGACCTGGCGGCCGCCGATCAGCAGCACCAGGGCGATCCCGAGCTGGGGGAGGAGGCCCAGAAGGGGGGAGAAGAAGGCCTGTAGGCGGGTCGAGTAGACGCTCTGGTCGAAGACCCGGGTGACGGCGCGGCGGAAGCGGTGGAGCTGGTGCTCCTCGCGGGCGAATGCCTTCACGATCCGGATCCCGGAGACGTTCTCCTCGGCTTCGGCGGTCAGCTCCGCGATCCGCTGCTGAACCTCCTGCACGGCCGGTCGCGAGACCCGGTTGTAGCGGGCGGCGGTGTAGATCACCAGGGGCGTCGGGGCGAGCGCGATCAGCGCCAGCCAGGGGTCGATCACGAACATCACGGCGCTGGCGAGGGTGATCGTCAGCAGGTTCTGGGTGATGAAGATCAGCCCATAGCCGAGGAAGAAGCGGATCGACTGCAGGTCGACCGTGGCGCGGGACATCAGCTGGCCGGTCTGCTGGGAGTCGAAGAAGCCGAGCTCGAGCCGCTGCAGGTGGGCGTAGAAGCGCTGCCGCAGGTCGAACTCGACCGCCAGCGAGACTCTTCCCGCGACGACCCGCCGCACCATGGTCAGGCCGATGCGGAGGATGCCCGCGATCGTGATCGCCACGGCGAGAGGGAGGAGGTCGGGCTGATCGCCGGCCTGGATCGCGTTGACCGCCCTCCCGATCAGCCACGGGATCAGGACCGTCATCCCCATCGCCGCCCAGGCAAAGGCGAGCGAGCCCCAGAGCTGGCGGCGATAGGGGCGCAGAAACCCCATCAGACGGCGATAGGTCCGCACTGACTTACTATACAAAGTGAAGTAAAGGCTTCCGGAGGCGGCTGAGCCATACTGGGACGCGGTGTCCGGATCAGTGCAGACGACCGGCCTGCTCGTTCGGCTCTGTGCAGCCGCTGCATTGCTGGCGGGTTTTCTCGGCCTCAGCGCGGGAGTGTGGGGGGAGGGGAGTCGGCGGCGCGCACCGGAGTCGGGCCGGCCGGGCTTGGGGGCGCGGCCGCCTCCGCGACGAGCGCCTGGTGGACGCTGCGTGCGGCCGGGCTCGAGCGCACCGAGGTCGGCGCTGCCCGGATCGGAAACTCGATCTACGTCGTCGGCGGCTTCATGCCGCCGTCGACGACGACGGCCGCGGTCGAGCGCTACGACATCGGGCGCGATCGCTGGCGGCGCCTGCCGCCGATGCCGATCGCGGTCAACCACGCCGCGGTCACCGCGCTGGGCGGCCGGCTCTACGTCTATGGCGGTTACACCGAGCCGGGTTTCGGGCCGGTTACGGGGGCCCTTCAGCGCTACGACCCTGCCGGGGCTCGCTGGCGGCTGTTGCAGTCCTCGCCGCGGCCGCGCGCGGCGGCTGCGATGGCGGCGATCGGCGACAGGCTCTACGCGATCGGGGGCGCGGCGGGCGGCGGGGCGCTGAGGGCGCTCGAGATCTATGACGTCAGCTCGCGGCGCTGGCGCGAGGGACTGGGGATGAATGTCGCGCGCGAGCACATCGCCGCCGTACGCGCCGGCGGCCGCCTCTACGTGTTCGGAGGGCGCGACGGGGGCGAGAACCTCGATGCGGTCGAGCGCTACGACCCGCGGAGCGGGCGCTGGTCGCGGCTGCCGAGCCTGCTCCACGCCCGCAGCGGGATCGCAGCCGCCGTCGTCGCCGGCATGCCGGTCGTGTTCGGTGGGGAGGAGCTGACACCCGGCGGGAGGACCATCGCGCCGGTCGAGCTGTTCGAGCCGAACAGCAGGCGCTGGCGGCAGCTGCCGGCGATGCGCATTCCGCGGCACGGCCTCGGCGGCGCGTCGCTCGGAAGGCGCATCTACGCGATCGAGGGCGGCCCGACTCCGGGGCTCGACTTCTCGAGCACCATCGAATACCTCGACATTCCCGCGGGCCCCCGTCCGGCCGGTCGCTAGGCCTACTCGAGCCCCTCGGCCTTGGCGCTCGAGATTTTGCCGCCGGTGCACGGGACGGGGCCGGGGCTGCCGGGCCGCGGCAGGATCTGGAAGTTCGTGACGGCGTGATAGGGCGTCGTGGCGCCGTTGTTCTGGGCGATCGTGATCACGAGCCTGTAGAGGCCCGGGCGCAGTTCGTGGTAGAAGATCTCGGGGCGGGTCCCGGGGGAGTAGAGGCCGGTCGAGCCGATCTGCGCCGCGAGCACGCCGTTCGGGCCCGCAAAGCGGGGGAAGTCGAAGGAAGCGCCGACCAGCCGCCCCCGGCCGATCGGGCTGTTCTCGGCCCGCTGCAGTTTCACCGGGTCGACGCAGTCGGGGACGCGGTTGAGGCTGAAGCGGAGGTGGCCGATGCCAAGTTCGGGGTCCTGGCCGAAGTGGCGCGGGGCGAGCTGGAAGTTGCGCACCTTGGCCTTGACCACCACCGCCCTGCTCGTCTGCACCGCCCCGTTTCGGGGAGAGATGATCTCGACGTTGGGTTCGCTCGGGCTGGGCGGCGGCTCAGCGGTCTCATCGCCGGCGAGGGCGCCGGCGACGCCAGAGGCGGCCGCGACGGCCGCGACGGCCGTGAAGATGGCGACTCTGCCCCGCATCCGGCGCAGAACTCTACGCCTAGCGAGCCCATAGTCTTCACACGGATGGGTCCGTCAGCCGAGTTCGCCTACCGGATCGGGGCCGCCGCGCGCCGCCGCGCGAGCTGGATGCAGCTGCTCAAGTTCGGCGTCGTCGGCTGTTCCGGCTACCTGATCAACCTCGCCGTCTTCGCCCTGCTCGCCGGCGGCCTCGGGATCCATTACGCCGCCGCTGCCGTCGCCGCCTTCTGCGTCGCGGTCACCAACAACTTCCTCTGGAACCGGCACTGGACCTTCGACGCCGGTCACGGGCATCGGGGTTTCCAGGCCGCCCGCTTCTTCACCGTCAGCGTCGCCGCCCTGCTGATCAACCTCGCCGTGCTCGAGGCGCTGATCGCGGGCGCATCGTTCCCCGAACTTTCGGCCCAGGCGGTCGCGGTCGCGGTCGCGATGCCGTTCAACTTCATCGGCAACAAGCTCTGGACGTTCGCCGACTGAGTGCCGGCTGCCTACTGTTCGACTTCGTAGGTGAAGTCGTACTCGGTTTCTTCGGGGTTGCGCGAGTGAAGCTGCATCTGACCGTCGGCGTCGGAGTAGTCGCCGGTGCCGCCGGTGATCGCGAGCGTCGAGTCTTTCCCGTCGTAGAACGGCCCCCCGACCGTGATCTGGCCGCCTGAGAGCGTCACGGTCCAGATGCATTCCCACGCTTCTCCGGCGACGGTGCGGATGCAGGTGCCGTTGTCGGTCCCTTCCTTCTTCTTGTTGGCCGAGTCGAAGACCGGGTTGGCAAAGGTGAGCACGTCCCCGGTTGAGTCTTCCTCCTTGGCGGGCCCGATGTGGCGGACGGTGTCCGTTTCGGCATGCTCGATCAGTTCGATAGTCGTCGTGTCGGAGTCATCACCGCCGCAGCCGGCGGCGAACAGGGCCGCGGAGCAGGCCAGGGCAAGCGGGACCAGGCGGTGGAGCGTCATCAGTCTCCCCTCGGGCGAGGTGGGCGGGAATGCCTGCGAGTCTCGCCGCCAGAGGATGGGGCGGTCAACGGACGAAGTGGACAACAGGGTCGTGCCGGCTGGACGGATTGGCACGACCGGCATGGCAGACTCAAGGCATGACAGAGCAAACGCCCACCTATGACCCGGCCGCCGTGGAGACGGCCAGGCAGGCGCGCTGGGCGGAGAACGACGTGTTCGCCACTCCCGATCTGGAGGAGGGACAGGTCGGCGTCTACATCAAGCCCTCCAGCCCCTTCACCTCGGGCAATCTCCACATGGGCCACGTGCGCGACTACGCGATCGGAGACGCCTATGCGCGATTCCGCCGCGCCCGTGGCGACGCGGTCCTGTTCGGGTTCGGATTCGACGCCTTCGGGCTGCCGGCCGAGATGGCGGCGATCGAGCGCGGGGTGCGGCCGGCCGACTGGGTCGAGGCCTGCGGCGAGCGGATGCTCGCGCAGATCCGGCGCCTCGGCTTCTCGTTCGACCTCGCGCGCGCCTTCTACAGCTCCGACGAGGGCCAGTACCGCTGGTCGCAGTGGCTGTTCCTGACCCTGCTCGACGCGGGCCTGATCTACCGCGACGACGCCACCGTCGATTGGTGTGACACCTGCCAGACGACGCTGGCGGCGCTGCAGGTCGAGGATGGGCGCTGCTGGCGCTGTCACAACCCGGTGCGGCTGATCCGCCGTCCGACCTGGTTCCTGCGGATCACCCCGTACCTGGAGGAGAACGACGCCAACCTCGATCGGCTCGACAATTGGGACGAGCTCTCGCTCAAGACCCAGCGCTACATCCTCGGGCGGACCGACGGGGTCGAGGTCGACCTCGACGATCCGGACGGCGATCCCCTCACGGTCTTCACTCCCCATGCCGGCTCGGTCGCGGCCGCGCGCTTCGTCCTGCTCTCGCCCCGGCACCCGGACGTCGAGCGCTGGGCGGGCGAGCCGGGCGTCCGCGAGCAGCTCGACGAGCTCCGCTCCGGCGGCTGGGAGCGCAGCGCCCGTGATGCCGCCGCGGTGCCGGTGATCGATACCGGCGCCTCGATCGCGGGCCCCGCAGGGATAGAGCTGCCGGTGCTCGTCTCACCGCTCGTCGACGCCCGTTATGGGCCGACCGCGGCGCTCGGGATCCCATCGGTCGATGAGGCCGACGCTGCCCTCGCCGATCGGGTGCCACGAGTCGACGCCGGGCCGGGCGCGGAGCCGGCGCTGGTGGTCGAGCCGCGTGACGCGATCCGCTACCGCGCCTCGGACTTCTCGATCTCCCGCCAACGCTACTGGGGCACCCCGATCCCGGTCGTCCACTGCGAGAGCTGCGGCGTCGTGCCGGTCTCGATCGAGGAGCTGCCGGTGCGCCTGCCCCGCGACGTCGAGCCGACCGGACAGGGCAATCCCCTGGCCGAGCGCGCCGACTTCGTCGATGTCGCCTGCCCGCGCTGCGGCGGGCCCGCGAAGCGCGAGACCGACACCCTCGATTGCCACTTCGACGCGCTCTGGCTCTGGGTCCCGGCGGCGGTCCCGCCCGAGGCTCGCGATGAGGAGATGTTCACCCACCCCGACCTGCAGCGCTGGCTGCCCTCGGAGCGATTGGTCGCCGGCAACGACAGCGGCGGCTTCGTCTTCGACCAGCGGGTCGTGACCAAGGCGCTGCGGGACATCGGCCCGTTCTCGTTCCTCGCCGATGGGGAGCCCTTCGCCGGCTGTCTCTTCCATGAGATGGTCGTCGCCGACCGTCGCAAGATGAGCAAGCACCTCGGCAACGTCGTCGACCCCGACGAGCTGGTGGCCGAGCACGGGGCAGACACGGTCCGCATCGCGATCCTCTACGCCGCCGGCCCGGCGAAGGCTCTCAACTGGACCGAGGGGGCCCTGCGCTACGCCTCCCGCTTCCTCAACTCGCTCTGGGACTACACCCACGATCGCATCGCCGCCGCCGCCGAGGCTCCGGACGACCCCGAGGCGGCCGCCGACACGGGGTTCATCCGCGACCGGCTCGGCAAATGGTCCGACAACGGAGTGGCGCGGATCACGGCCGACTTCGAGGAGCTGCAGGTGCACAAGGCGGTCCGTGACGTCACCCGCCTCTTCGAGCGGATCCAGGACTACGAGAAGCGGATCGTGAAGCGCCGCGAGCGCCTCTCCAAGGAGGACTACGACTCCCTGCTCGAGGCGCTGTCCCTGCTGGCGCGGGTCCTCGCCCCGCTGGCTCCGCACATGGCCGAGGAGCTGCTGATCGCGCTTGGCGGGCAGGACGGGCCCGACCTGCTCGGGTCTTGGCCGAAGGCCGGCCTCGCGCCGGCACCCGCGTCTTCCTAGACTCTGCCCATGGCTTCTCCCGAGGCCAAGAACCTGGAGGCGATCGCCGAGGCGATCGACCAGCACAACAGCAACTGCCCATTTCCGGCGGCTGAGGTGCGGATGAACCCGTTCGAGGTCGAGCGCCTCGGGTGGGACGAGATCAGGGGCCTGCCGATCGTTCCCGACCCGGAGATCGGCACCGGCCGGTTTCGGATCGTCTGCTCACGCGACCTCGAGGGCGAGGGGCTGGAGGAGGTCGAGGCGGTCGGCCAGGAGCTCGAGACCGTCATCCCGTCCAACAACTAGCCGCTCAGACCTGGTTCCAGAAGTCGAGCCCGAGTTCCGACAGCCAGCGCTGGGCCTCGACGTTGAGCTGGGTCAGCTCGCCGGTCCAGATCAGGACCCCCATCGCGATCAGGATCGCCCCTCCGGTGGCGACGATGGCGCTGTAGTGGCGCTTGATGACGGCGAAGGCGGTGGTCATCCGCGAGAAGGCGACGGCCGTGAGGAGGAACGGGATCGCCAGCCCGGCTGAGTAGACGGCGAGCAGGAAGGCGCCGCGGCCGGCGGAGTCCGAGAGGGAGGCGGCGGTGAGGATCGCGCCCAGGGTCGGACCGATGCACGGCGTCCAGGCGATCGCGAAGGCGGCGCCGGCGACGATCGGGCCCCCCTTGCCCGCGCGATCGAGCAGGGCATCGACGTGCCACTCGCGGTTCAGCCGGGGGACGAACAGGGCAGCCACGAAGAGGACGCCGAGGGCGATGATCATCGCGGCGGCGATCTTCGTCAGCAGCTCTTCGTTGTCCTGCAGGGTCGAGCCGAGCCCGGTCGCGGTCAGGCCGAGGGCGATGAAGATCGCCGAGAAGCTGGCGACGAAGAGGAGGCTGGGCCCGAGCACCCGGCGCCAACCGGCGCTCTCAAGCTCACCCGCGGAGACCCCGGTGACGGCCGAGAGGTAACCGGGCACGAGCGGAAGCACGCAGGGGGAGAGGAAGGAGACGACCCCCGCGGCGAGGGCGGCGAAGACCCCCACGCCGGCGGCGGGATCGCTGTTCAGGGCTGCTGTGACCACAACCACCCAGGGTACTTAGACTGGCCCGCATGGAACTCAACGCGCTGGTCCTCAACTGCACCCTGAAGAAGTCGCCCGAGCCCTCCAACACGCAGGCCCTGATCGACATCGTCACCGGCCATTTCGACGAGCTGGGCGTCAAGCACGAGACGCTGCGCCCGGTCGACTTCAAGATCCCGTTCGGCGTCGTATCCGACATGGGGGAGGGGGACGAGTGGCCGCAGATCCTCGAGAAGGTCCTCGCCGCCGACATCCTGATCATCGGGATGTCGATCTGGTTCGGGGTCCGCAACAGCGTCTGCCAGATGGTGATCGAGCGCCTCGACGGCACCTACAACACGACCAACGAGGTCGGCCAGTACCCGCTCTACAACACGGTCGGGGGAGTCGTGGTGACCGGCAACGAGGACGGCGCCCACGCCTGCGCTGAGACCACGCTCTTCAACCTCACCCACCTCGGCTGCGCGATCCCGCCCAACGCCGACACCTACTGGGTCGGCGACGCCGGTCCGGGGCCTTCGTTCATCGAGGCCGGCGGCAAGGACCATCCCTACACCCAGAAGACGGCGAAGTGGATGGCCCACAACGTCACCCACCTCGCCCGCATCCTCAAGCAGAACCCGATCCCGCCCGAAGGGAACACGGTCCCCGGCTGGCAGCCCGACGAGTGCCGCGGCCACGACGACCGCATGCCCGCCGGCCACGTCGGCTGAGCCGGACCCTAGGCGGATGCGGCCCGCGACCCGTTGCCGGTGACGAACCGGGTGTCCTCGGGCCCGGGGCGAAGGATCATGACCTCGGCCGGAGCCTTCTCCAGCAGCCAGACCAGGTCATCGCCTGAGAGCCCGGCGCCCTGGGCCGCGGTTGCGGGGACGACCACGCGTTCGAACTCCTCGTGCTCGAGCAGCCTCTTGAGGGCGTGGCGGTAGGAGCGGCCGCGCTCGACCCGGGAGTCGACCGCCACGTCCTGGGCCGTCGCACGCTGCTCGATTGCCTCCAACATCGGCATCGCCTTCGTTGCCTCGGCCGGGATCGCGCAGTCGAGCGGCAGACGGTTCGGGACGGTCGCCAGGTAGGCGGGCATCAGCACCGCGTCCTCGGCGCGGGCGAGACGCACCGCCGCATCGACGGCGCGACGGGATATCTCGGTGCCGGTGAATGGAAGGAGAATCTGGTGGATGGCCTCCGGGCGCTCCGAGCGGCGCCCGCGGCGGCGCGAGCGCGCGATCAGGTATCCGGCCACCAGGCCGAGCAGGAGCGCAACCCCGATCAAGGCCCGCTCAACGGACATCCTCGGCCTCCTTGCCGCCGCGGCGGGCGACAATCCGTACGTCGACGCCGGGCGGCGTCGCGTCCATCAGGCGCTGCGGCAGCGGTTCGCGAAGCCGCGCAAGGCCCCTGCGCGGTAGCGACTCGCCCACCATCACGTAGGTGATTCCGCGCTCGCGGATGGTCTCCGCGGCCCCTCGCACGAGGTCGTCGCTCTCCTTGATCAGGAAATTGGCGCCCAGCACCGACGCGAGCTGGCGCAGAGCCGAGACCTGCCGCGCCTGCTCCCCGTCGATCTCCAGGCCCGGCGGCTTGATCCAGAGCAGGTCGAGGTCGGTACCGAGCCGCTGGGCGGACCGCCAGGCCCGCCGCACCAACCTCTGAGAGGAGGGCTGGGGGCGGACCAGCGCCAGCAGGCGCTCGCCGACGGCGCGCGGAGCCCCCGCCGCCACGCGCTCTTCACGGGTGCCGAGAGGCTCCTCGACCACCAGCCGCTTCGCCTCCACCTCCTGGGCGACCTGGCGCAGCGCCACCTCTCGCAGGGCGAGCAGGTTCTCGACGGTGAAGAAGTTGTTGAGGGCGGCATCGATGTTCTCGCCGGGGTACACCTTGCCGGCGCGAAGACGGGCGATCAGGGCCTCCGGCGTGAGGTCGATCAGCACCACTTCGTCGGCTTCCCCCAGCAGGGTGTCGGGGATCGTCTCTCGCACCCGGGTCCCGGTCAGCTCGGTCACCTGGTCGTTGAGCGACTCCAGGTGCTGGACGTTGACGGTCGAGAAGACGTCGATGCCGGCCGCGAGCACGTCGCGGACGTCCTCGTGGCGCTTCTCGTGCTCGAGGCCGGCGGCATTCGTGTGCGCCAGCTCGTCGATCAGCGCCAGCTCGGGGGCCCGCGCGAGCACGGCCGGCAGATCCATCTCCTCCAGCTCCGTGTCGCGGTAGTTGACGCGTCGCCGCGGGATCGTCTCCAGACCCTCCGCCAGGGCCGAGGTTTCGGGGCGCTTGTGGGGCTCCATGTATCCGATCGCGACGTCGCGGCCGGCGTCTCGCTCGGCGTGACCTTCCTGCAGCATCCGGTAGGTCTTGCCGACGCCCGCGGCCATCCCGATGAAGACCTTGTGGTGTCCGCGGCGGGTGGCGTCCACGGTTTCATTGTCCGCCGCGGGGGTTGCTGCGTACACCTCAGGCCCCCAGCAGGTTGTGGATGATGAGGTCGAGCAGCTTGATCCCGATGAAGGGGACGATCAGGCCGCCGAGGCCGTAGATCAGCATGTTGCGCCGCAGCAGCGCCGTCGCGCCGATCGGTCGGTAGCGGACTCCGCGCAGCGCCAGCGGAACCAGCAGCGGGATGATCAGCGCGTTGAACACGATCGCCGAGAGGATCGCCGAGAGCGGCGTCCCGAGGTTCATGATGTTGAGGTCGTCCAGGGGGCCTCGTTCACCGGGATTCGCCGCATAGGTGAAGGCGAATATCGCCGGCAGGATCGCGAAGTACTTGGCGACGTCGTTGGCGATCGAGAACGTGGTCAGCGCCCCGCGCGTGATCAGCAGCTGCTTGCCGATCTCGACGACCTCGATCAGCTTCGTGGGGTTGGAGTCGAGGTCGACCATGTTCCCGGCCTCGCGCGCCGCCTGGGTGCCGGTGTTCATCGCCACCCCGACGTCGGACTGGGCGAGAGCGGGCGCGTCGTTCGTCCCGTCGCCGGCCATCGCGACCATCCGGCCTTCGCCCTGGTGGGTGCGAATCAACTCCAGCTTCTGCTCCGGCGTCGCTTCGGGAAGGAAGTCGTCGACGCCGGACTCTTCGGCGATCTTCGCCGCGGTCAGGCGATTGTCGCCGGTGACCATCACGGTGCTGATCCCCATCCGGCGCAGTTCGTCGAAGCGGGCCTTCATTCCCTCCTTGACGATGTCCTTGAGATAGATGACGCCGAGGACATGGTTGTCACGGCAGACCGCGAGCGGGGTTCCTCCGTCACGGCCGATCGGTCGAGCTGCTCCTGCAGCTCGGCCGGAGGGCGCCCGCCCTGGCTTTCGACGAACTGGATGATCGCGTCGCCGGCGCCCTTGCGGTACTCGTTGCCGTTGACGTCGACCCCGCTCATCCGCGTTTCGGCCGAGAACGGGACGAAGTGCGCTTCGTGGGACTTCAGCTCCCGCTCGCGGATCCCGTACTCGGTCTTGGCGAGGACGACGATCGAGCGGCCCTCGGGTGTCTCGTCGGCGAGCGAGGAGAGTTGGGCTGCTTCGGCGAGCTCACTTTCTTCAATCCCGGGCATCGGGATGAACCGGGTCGCCTCGCGGTTGCCGAGGGTGATCGTGCCGGTCTTGTCGAGCAGCAGCACGTCGACGTCGCCCGAGGCCTCGACCGAGCGGCCGGAGAGGGCGAGCACGTTGTGGCGGACCAGCCGATCCATGCCGGCGATCCCGATTGCCGAGAGCAGGGCTCCGATCGTGGTCGGGATCAGCGCGACGAGGAGGGCAATCAGGGTGACGACCGAGGCGTCGGTGTTCGAGAACTCCGCGAACGGCCGCAGCGTCACCACGACGATCAGGAAGATCAGCGTCAGGCCGGCGAGGAGGATGTTGAGCGCGATCTCATTCGGGGTCTTTCGGCGCTCGGCCCCCTCGACAAGCGCGATCATCCTGTCGAGGAAGCTCTGGCCCAGTTCCTGGGTGATCTCGACGACGATTCGATCGGAGAGGACGCGGGTGCCGCCGGTGACGGCGGATCTGTCGCCGCCCGACTCGCGCACGACAGGGGCGGACTCGCCGGTTATCGCGGACTCGTCGACCGATGCGATGCCCTCGATCACCGTGCCGTCGCCGGGGATCATCTCGCCCGCCTCGACGACGACGATGTCGCCGCGCCGCAGCTCCGAGGCGGGCTTCTCGCCGCCATCCCGCAACCTCGCGACGGTCTCGGTCCGCATCGCCCGCAGGGCGTCCGCCTGCGCCTTGCCCCGGCCCTCCGCGAGGGCCTCGGCGAAGTTGGCGAAGATCACCGTCAGCCACAGCCAGACGCCGATCGTGAACGCAAACCAGGCGGGCTCATCGCCGCCACCGAGCGGTGGGCCTCCGAAGAGCTGGATCAGCCACCCGATCGTCGTGATCACGGCGCCGATCTCGACCACGAACATCACCGGGTTGCGGAACTGGTGGCGAGGGTCGAGCTTGCGCACCGAGTCGAGCCCGGCGCGGATCATGATCGCCCTGTCGAAGAGCGAGCGAGGCTCGTTGCGGAGATTTCGGTCGGTCATCGGTTCGATTCCTCTTCCACTGCGATGTTCAGCTTGAGGACGTTCACGCCCGGCTCACCGAAGAGGCCGAGGAAGCGGCCGTCGGTGTTCTCGGAGACGAGATCGAGGACGCGCTCGAGGGGAAGGCCGCGGACCTCGGCGACGCGGTGGGCCTGGATCCGTGCGTTGGCCTCGGAGATATGAGGGTCGACGCCTGAGGCGGAGGTGCTGACGGCGTCGACGGGTACGTCGGCTGCGGTCAGGCCGGGGTTGTAGGGGCGCTCAAGCTTCAGATAGGTGTCGAGCTGTTCGGCGAAGAATTCCGACAGTTCCCTGTTGTTCGGTCCGAGGTTGTTGAAGTACGTGACGTTGGCGCTGTAACCGGTCACCGACGGACGGCCCTGGAAGTAGGCGGGATCGGGCCCGAGGACCGGTTCGCCTTCTTCATCGAGGCTCGGCTTGCCGTTCGGCCCCATCACCGGCCTGCGGAAGTCCTGCCCGATCAGCTCCGAGCCGACGACCTTGCCGTCGATTTCGATCCTGCTGCCGTCGGAGGCGTTCGGGAACAGCACCTGCGCGACCCCCGTCGTGACCAGCGGGTAGGCGACGCCGAGCGCCAGCGTCCCGAACACGATCGCGATCGTGGCGGTGGTCAGGTCTTTGCGCAGGGAGGTCATCTCAGAAGAGCTGGTCGGTTAGCCCCTGCACGACCGGGCCGAGCAGGAAGGCGGGGAAGAAGGTGAGGGCGGCGACGATCACGATGACGCCGATCAGGAGGATCACGAAGGTGGGGGAGTCCGCGCGGAAGGTTCCGGCGCCGGCCGGGGCGACCCGCTTGCCGGACAGCGATCCGGCGACGGCGAGGGCTGCGATCAACGGCAGGAAGCGGGAGAAGAGCATCACCATGCCGCCGAGCAGGTTGGAGAAGCTGAAGGCTTCGGATCCGGCGTTGCCTGGTGCTTCGGGTTGCACGAATCCGGTGTAGCCGGCGAAGGCGGAGCCGTTGTTGTTCGCCTGCGACATGTAGGCGTAGAGCGACTCCGAGAAGCCCTGCGGGCCGGGGTTGTAGATCGATTGCGTCCCGTCCGGGCTGGCCACCGCCAGGGCGGTGCCGAGAAGGACGAGCAGGGGCGTCACCAGGACGCCGACGAGGACCAGCTTCACCTCCCTCGCCTCGATCTTCTTGCCGAGGAACTCTGGGGTGCGGCCGACCATCAGCCCGGCGATGAACACTGTCAGGAGGACGAGCAGGAGCATGTAGTAGAGGCCGGACCCGACCCCGCCGAAGATCACCTCTCCGGTCGAGAGGTCCGCGGTCGGGACGAGCCCGCCGATGCCGGTGAGCGAGTCGAACGCGGCGTTGACGGCGCCGCAGGAGGTGACGGTCGTGACAGCGGTCCACAGCGACGAGTCGGCGATCCCGAAGCGCTGCTCCTTGCCCTCCATGTTGCCGCCGGTGGAGCCGTCGAATGCGTGGGTGAGGACTCCGGCGTGGTGCTGCGCCGGTGAGCCGTGTTGCTCGGCGACATAGACCACGCTGACGGCGACGATGAACATCAGCATCATCGCGATGTACAGGGCCCAGCCCTGGCGCCGGTTGCCGATCATCTTCCCGAAGGTGTAGGTGAGGGAGGCGGGGATCATCAGAATCAGCAGCAACTCGAGGAGGTTGGTCAACCCGTTCGCGTTCTCGAACGGGTAGGCGCTGTTGACGTTGAAGAAGCCGCCGCCGTTGGTGCCGAGCTCCTTGATCGCCTCCTGCGAGGCGACCGGCCCCAGCGCCATGGTCTGGGTGCCGCCGGCGATCGTGTGGATGACCTGAGAGCCGTCGAGGGTCTGGATCACGCCCTGGGAGACGAGGATCAGGGCCGCGACGAAGGAGATCGGCAGCAGGATGTAGAGCGAGATTCGGACCAGGTCGACCCAGAAGTTGCCGAGCGCCTTCGCGCTGCGCGCGGCGAAGCCACGGATCACGGCCGCCAGCACCGCTATCCCCACCGCGGCGGAGACGAAGTTCTGGACCGCGAGCCCGGCCATCTGCGCGAAATAGGTGAGCGTCGTCTCGCCGCCGTAGTACTGCCAGTTGGTGTTGGTGACGAACGAGGAGGTCGTGTTGAAGCTGAGGTTCCAGGGCCCGGAGTCGAAGTTCTCGGGGTTGAACGGCTGGATGCTCTGGGTGCGAAGGATCAGGTAGAGCATCAGCCACGAGAGAAGGCTGAAGACGATGGTCGAGCGGGCGTAGGCCTTCCAGTCCTGGTCCCCGTCGGGCCGCACACGCAGCACCCTGTAGGTGAAGCGCTCGATTGGCCCGAGCACCGGGGACAGGAAGACCCGCTCGCCCTGGAAGACCCGGGCGATGTAGGAGCCGAGGAGCGGCACCAGCGCGGTGAGGACGATCAGGAAGACGACGATCTGAACCCAGCCCTGGGCCATCAGAGCTTCTCCCCGCGAAGCAGTGCGTAGCAGAGGTAGGCGAAGACGATCGCGGCCACTATCAGCCCGAACAGCTCCGCTGCGCTCATACCCGGTCGAGCGCGCCGATCGCGGCGTAGAGCGCCGCGAACGCGATCAGCGCCAGTCCTATCGAGACGAGATCCATTGGATCGATTCTGCGACGGGCCCCGTCAAGACCGCATGAAGGAGCGAGGCGGCCCCATACAGATTTCGTGAAGGTCGCCCTAGGCGGCGAAGCGGTAGCCGACGCCGGGGTCGGTGCGGATGTAACGCGGGCCGTCGTCGGGCTCGATCTTGCGCCGGAGGTTGGCAACGTGCGCGCGCAGGACCTGGAAGTCGTCTTCGTAGGAGACGCCCCAGACGTCGACCAAGAGCTTGCGGTGTGTCATCAGACGGCCTCGGTTGAGGGCGAGCGTCCGCAGCAGCTCGAACTCGGTCGGGGTCAGGTGGACGTCCTCGCCGTCGCGGCGAACGCTGCGCGCGGCGAGGTCGATCTCGATCCCGTCGGCGCTGATCAGGGGCTCGCTCGCCTCGGGCTTGGCCCTGCGCAGCGCGGCCTCGAGGCGGGCGATCAGCTCGGGTGGGCCGAAGGGCTTCGTCACGTAGTCGTCGGCGCCCGCGGCGAGCGCCCTGACCTTCTCCTCCTCCTCGCCGACCGCGGAGAGGACGATGATCGGCATCTGGCTCCACTCGCGCAGGCGTTCGGTCACGGCGACACCATCGAGGTCGGGAAGCATCAGGTCGACGATCGCCGCTTCCGGCGGCCGCACCGCCGCCGCGTCGAGCGCCTCCTCGCCGCTGCTCGTGGTGACCGCCTCGTAGCCGGCGTCACGGAGGATCACCCGCAGCGCGCGGAGGATCTGTGGCTCGTCGTCGCAGACGAGGACCCGCGGGGCGTCGTTCAAGGCTCATCTCCCGCGACCATCTCGAACGAGACGACGAAGGCCGAGCCCTGGCCGGGAAGCGACTCGATCGCGATCGTCCCGCCGTTCGCCTCGACGAACCCCCTGGCGATCGCCAGCCCCAGCCCGGAGCCGCCGCCGGCGCCGTTGGCCCGGTAGAAGGGCTCGAAGATGCGCTCCCACTCGGATTCGGGGATTCCCGGGCCCTGGTCGACGACCCTGACGATGACCCTGCCGTCGACCACGCGGCAGTCGGCGAGGACCGGCCGCCCGCCGCTGTGGCGGATCCCGTTCTCGATCAGGTTGGCGAACGCGCGCTCGAGCTGCGCAGGGTCGGCGCGCAGGGCCGGCAGGTCGGCCTCGCCGGCGATCCGGAAGCCATCGCTGGAGAGCCCGAGCGATTCGCGCGCCGCCTCCAGCACCTCGGCCAGGTCGACCTGCTCGCGGTGCGGCTCGGCCTTGCCCGTCTCCAGGCGCGAGACGTCGAGCAGGTTCTCGACCAGGCGCGAGAGGCGCTGGCCCTCGCCGACGACCGCCTCGCTCAGCTCGGCGCGCTCCGCGTCGGTCAGGTTGGGCGAGTCGAGCGCCGCCCCCGCGGCGATCACCGAGGTGAGCGGGGTCCGCAGGTCATGGGAGACCGAGCGCAGCAGCGCCGTCTTCAGCTCGTCGCTGCGGCGCAGGGCCTCGGCTTCGATGACCTCGGCCTGCATCCGCTCGCGCTCGCGGGAGAGCTCTTCGAGCTCGGCCCGGGCGCGGTCGGCGGACTCCCGCTCCCGCTCGGCCTCCTCCGCGCGCTTCCGCGCCGCGCCCGCCAGGGAGGAGGCGACCAGCGCGGTGACGAGGTACACGCCGAGCGCGAGCCAGTTCTCGCTGTTGGCGATCGTGAAGCGGCCGGTGGGGGGGAGGTGGAACCAGTTGAACGCCGCTGCGCTGAGGAAGGAGGTCAGGATCCCGAGGCCGAGGCCCCAGTAGCTCGAGACGAGCAGCACCGCGAGCAGGTAGAGGACCCCGGTCGAGACCACGGGGACCTCGCCGCGGACGGCAAAGATCACGCCCGTGATCGCCGCGATCGCGGCGATCATCGTCGCCAGACCGGCCCAGATCGAACCGCCAGGTCTCATTTCACACAGGCTAGTCCGGAAATGTCTGTAAATTGCCTGGCTGACCAGCCAAACCGCCCTCGGCGGGGACAAACAGGAGCAGACTTTGAGCAACCGCACGTTCGTGATCGGGGTCGGGATGACCAAGTTCGAGAAGCCCGGCACCAAGGAGGGCGACTACCCGGACTGGGCCAAGGAGGCGGGGGAGAGGGCGCTGTCCGACGCCGGCATCTCTTATCAGGACGTCGAGCAGGCCTTCGCCGGCTACTGCTACGGCGACTCGACCTACGGCCAGCGGGCGCTCTACCAGCTGGGGCTGACCGGGATCCCGGTCGTCAACGTCAACAACAACTGCTCGACCGGCTCCTCAGCGCTGTTCCTCGCCCGCCAGGCGGTCAAGGGCGGCCTCGCCGAGTGCGCGCTTGCGGTCGGCTTCGAGAAGATGGAGCCGGGCTCGCTCGGCGTCAAGTACACCGATCGCACCAACGCCCTCGACAAACACGCGATGCGGATGTTCGAGATCCGCGACCCCGAGCAGTCGCCGCCGGCGCCGCAGATGTTCGGCAACGCCGGTCGCGACCACATGGAGAAGTACGGCTCGAACCCCGACCACTACGCCTGGATCGGGTGGAAGAACCACAAGCACTCGGTCAACAACCCCTATGCCCAGTTCCAGGACGTATATAGCCTCTCGGAGATCAAGGCGGCGAAGATGATCCACGCCCCGCTGACCAAGCTGCAGTGCTCGCCGACCTCCGACGGCTCGGCCTGCGCGATCGTCGCCTCGGAGAGTTATGTCGACTCGCACGACCTCTGGGGCCAGGCGATCGAGATCGCGGGCCAGTCGATGATCACCGACCTCTCCTCGACCTTTGCCGAGGACACCGACTGCATGAAGATCGTCGGCTCGGACATGTCGAAGACCGCGGCGCAGCAGGCCTACGCAGAGGCCGAGGTGAGCCCGGATGAGGTCGACGTCTGCGAGCTGCACGACTGCTTCAGCGCCAACGAGCTGATCACCTATGAAGCGCTCGGGTTCGCCGAGGAGGGGGAGGGCCACAGGCTTGTCGACGAGGAAGCCACCACCTACGGGGGCAAGGTCGTCGTCAACCCCTCCGGCGGGCTGATTTCGAAGGGCCACCCGCTCGGTGCGACCGGGCTGGCGCAGTGCTCGGAGCTGACCTGGCAGCTGCGCGGAGAAGCCGACAAGCGCCAGGTCGACGGGGCCAAGGTGGCCCTCCAACACAACATCGGCCTCGGCGGCGCCGCCGTGGTCACCGTCTACAAACCGGCCGCCTGAGGGACGCCGGGATCGAGGAGGTCACGATGGCAAAGGAGCGGCGGTCACTGAGCGGGAAGGTGGTGGCGATCACCGGCGGGGCGCGCGGGATCGGCAGGGCGACGGCGGAGGCACTGGTCCGCCGCGGCTGCCGGGTCGCGATCGGCGACCTCGACCTGAGCTCGCCGAGCAGACCGCGAGCGCGCTCGGCGGCGGCGTCGTCGCGCTCGGGGTCGACGTCACCGATAGAGGCTCCTTCACCAGCTTTGTCGATGAGGCCGAGCGCCAGCTCGGGCCGATCGACGTCCTGATCAACAACGCCGGGATCATGCCGGTGACCCAGCTGGCCGAGGAGAGCGACGCCTCGATCAAGCGCCAGCTCGACATCAACGTCTATGGCGTGATCATCGGCAGCCAGCTCGCGATCGAGCGGATGCAGCCGCGGGGCACGGGGCACATCGTCAACGTCGCGTCGTCCGCAGGCAAGGTTGGCGTGCCGGGGATCGCCACCTACTCGGCGACCAAGCACGCTGTGGTCGGGCTGACCGAGTCGATGCGGCTGGAACTGCGGGGCACCGGGATCGAGCTCTCGCTGGTGATGCCCGTCCTCGTCAACACGGCGCTGACCGAAGGGCTCTCCTCCAAGCGCGGCGTCAGAGAAGTGGAGCCGGAGGACGTCGCCAAGGAGATCGTCGACGCGCTCGAGCTCGGTCGGTTCGACGTCTTCGTCCCGCGCTCGCTGCGGGCGACGATCGTCTCCGGCGCGCTGCTGCCGCGTCGAGTCCGTGAGGCGGTTGCGCGGTTCATGGGCGTCGACAAGGTGATGACCGAGGGCAAGGGCGATCGTCGCGCCTACGAGGAGCGGGCTTCGCTCAGCAGGTCGGAGGCGGGCGCCGCCGCCGGGGAGGCCGAGCCGACCGCGGCTGAGCGCGACGCCGCCTGAGCGCAGCTCATAGATGAGCCGCGATCGGTCTGGCCCACGGGGCTAGGAAAGGGCGCGGTTTTTGGGAGAACAGCCAGCGCTTAGGCAGCGCATCCGACTTTCACCACAGCGGCGTGGGGTTAATGTCGGATGCGGCGTTTGCCGGATGAGCTAGGAAGCGTGCGCCGAGACTTACCGGACTATTCACTCTTTATCGAAACTGGATAAGACTTGATCGAAGGAGCTAATGCCATGGGCCGGATCTACGACGCGACCTGGGGGAGGGGCTTCTCCGCACTCTACGACCGCTTCATTGCGGTGTCGGAGGACGCCGGCCTGCGCGAGATGCGGAGGCAGACTCTCGCCGCGGCCAGCGGACGGACGATCGACATCGGCAGCGGCACCGGCGCCAACCTCGGTCTGTTCCCCGACGGCGTCACGGAGCTGGTGTTCGCCGAGCCCGGCCCGCACATGATCAGGAGGCTGCGGCCCAAGGTGCAGGAGGCGGGTCTCACGGCGGAGGTGGTGGAGGCGCCGGCTGAACGGCTCCCGTTCGAGGACTCGAGTTTCGACACCGCCGTCTTCACGCTCGTCCTCTGCACCGTTCCCGATCCCGCGGCTGCGCTCGCCGAGGTGGCGCGGGTCCTGCGGCCCGGCGGAAGGATGCTCTTCGTCGAGCACGTTCGCGCCCAGGATCCCGGAGCCGCGCGCTGGCAGGACCGCCTCGAAAAGCCCTGGCGCTTCTTCGCCGACGGCTGCCACTGCAACCGCGACACCGTGGCGGCGATCGAAGCCTCCCCGCTGAGGGTCGAGGAGGTGTCCGAGGCCGAGCTGCCGAAGGCGGCGCCGATCGTGCGGCCCCTGGTGCTCGGCAGCGCCGTCCTCGCCGACTGACGGGGAGAGATGGTCCTGAACGGGCCCTCTGCCTGAGTCAACGCACGATAATGACGGTTATGTGAACCTGGATCGATTCGGCCGCGCCGGATCAGCCCGCCCCGTCGATCGCGGCTTCGAATTCCTCGAGCGTGCCCGCTTCGATCGGTTCCAGCCCGTTCGTGGCCGGGCCCTCGACCGCAAACGACGGCGTCCCCCCGAACCCGAGGCGTTCCGCCTCACCGCCGGTGCGCCGCGCCGTGGCGCGGGCCTGCTGGCTGCCACGGTCCTGGTCCCAGCGGGCGATGTCGGCGACTCCAGCCCCTTCCGCGATCGAGGTGAGGAAATCGTCGGTTATGTAACCCGAGTGCTCGATCCCCTGGTTCCTGTAGAAGAGCTCGATGAAGTTCCAGCCGCGGCCCTGTTCGCCGGCCGCGATCGCCGCCTCCGCCGCGGTTTCCGATTCCGGGCCGAGGATCGCCCAATTGCGGAACTCGATCCGGGCTGCGCCGCTGCGCACCTTCGAGGCGATCAGGTCGGGCAGCACCTTCTCGGCGAAGTCCCTGCAAATCGGGCATTGAAGATCACCAAACTCAACAAGGGTGACCTTCGCGCTCGGCCTTCCCAGCACCAGCGCCCGCTGCGGGATGCCCTTCAGATCGGTTTCGACTTCGGTGACGGCCTCGAGGCTGCTGTCGCCGCCGTCGGTCTGGCTCTGGCTGAGGACGACGAGCACCGCGACCGCCACGATCGCCAGGAAGGCCGCGGCGCTGCCGAGCTTGATCAGGCGCTGCCGGCGCTCGCTCGCGCCGGCGTCGGATTCGCGCTGCAGGCGCTCCTCGCGCCGCTTTTCCCGTTCCTTCTTCGCGCTCATGCTGGAGCACCAACGTATCGAAGCATGCGGAGCGCGTTCAGCCCGAAGAGGACCGTCATCAGGGCCGCGCTGACCAGGCACCACTGGCAGATCGCGTCGATCACGAACAGCTCCAGGTAGGTCAGGTAGACGCTGAAGCCGAAGCCGGTCAGGGCGAGCGCGAAGCCGCCCATGCGAGCGCCGTCTCCTCGCAGGATCGCGGTCGCCAGCAGGAGGACGTAGCCGACGATCCCGATCACCGCGACGTTGATCCCCGCCAGCTCCGAGTAGGGGCTGTTGGAGACCGTCTCGCAGCCGCTGCTGCCGGCGAGGCAGGCCGGCGCCCCGCCGTCGGCCTCGGCGATCGCGATGTAGGTCGCGACGCCGATGCCGAACGCCGCGACGAACGTGGCGGCGCCCCGCAGCGTCCCCTCGCTGGGTGCGGACATCAGACGACTCGCTCGCTCCGCGCTCATCGTCGCGAGCCTATGGGTTCCGCCTGTAGGCGGGCTAAATGCCGCCAGGGGATCCCGCTATCCGCGTTTCCAGCTGCCGCCGCCGAACATCCGGCTGAGGCGGCCGGCACGCGCGGTTTGGCCTGAACTTCGCGTGGCCCTTCTCGGGCGGGCCGAGCTGTTTCGCCTCCTCCGAGCTCAGGTTCAGGGTGACGGCCCGCTCGGCGGTGCGGTCGACCTCGGGGGCGTCGGCGAACCGCGACTGCCCGCCGGAGTCCCTGAAGACGACGCCGTCGAAGATGTGCTCGCGGTAGTTGTCGAGCATCGTCTCGACCCGGCCGACCTCGACCCCGTCGGAGCCATAGACCGGCGTTCCCGGCGGCACCGCCGAGTAGTGAACCGAGTGACCCTCATCGACCATCGGCCAAGCGTAGATGATCGCCTCCCGAATCCCAATCACTCGGCGACTGCGCCGACCTCGGCGCAAAACGCGGCGATCTCCCGCGAGAGCCTGCCGCCCTGCCAGGCCAGCGGCGACTCGCCCTCCTCCTCGCCGACCAGGCGGGCCTGCGGCAGGTGCTCGGCGTAGGCCTCGGCCACCTCGCGGGGATGGCCGGGGTCGGCGGCGTCGTGGCTGGCGACGACGAGCGCCGGCACCTCGAGCGAGTCGAGGTCGGTGAGCGGGCCGAACGGCCTCGAGCGCGATACCTGCCGAAGTGCCTCGACCAGGGCCTCGGGATGGCGGTGAAGCAGCATCCGTTCGCGCGTGATCCGCAGCGCGGTCTCGCGCCAGGCCGGGTCGGTCTGCTGGCGCCTGTCCACGTATTCGACGAAGCCGTCGACCCCACCGTCCTCGAGCGCGGCGGCGAGCCCGTCCCAGTACTCGAGCCTCTCCTCCGGGATCTCCCCTGCGTAGACCGGGCCGATCACGACCAGGCCGGCCAGGCGCTCGGGATGGCGAAGCGCATAGGCGACCGCGGTGTGGGCGCCCATCGAGTGGCCGCCGAGGACGAACCGCCCCTTGCCGACCGTCGCGGCGACGACCGACTCGAGGTCGGCGACCAGCTCCGGGTATCCATAGCCCTGGCCGGCCGGGGCAGGGTCGGACTCGCCGTGGCCGCGGGCGTCGTAGGTGACGACCGTATGTCCGGCGCGCTCCAGGACCCGCGATCCGTGGACCACGTAGCGCCGGGTCGCCGTGATCCCGTGGCAGAGGACGATCGGGGAGCCCTCCCCCGCTGTGCTCACCGCGGATCGCAAGTCCGTCGCCGGCTGTGAAGGGGACCGGCTCGGCGGGCATCAGCCCACCGCGGCGAGTGCCTGTTCGATGTCCCCGACCGACTGATAGGTGGCCCCGGTCCGTGAGGTCTGCCGGTGGCGGACGATTCCCCCACCGTCGATGACGAAGATCGAGCGCATCACGTAGGAGCCGCCCGACGTCGTCGGCATCCCGACGACCTTGGCGAGGGGCGACGCCCACCCGACCACCCCGTAGAGCCTGCTGACCGCGAGGTCCTCGTCGGCGAGCAGCGGCAGGTTCAGCTCCTGCTCCTGCGTCCAGCGCTCGTGCGAGGAGACCGACTGCGGCGAGATGCCGAGGACCTCGGCGTCGAGCTGGTCGAGGCGCTCGGCGTTGTCGCGGTAGGAGCAGAACTGCGCCGTGCAGACCCGGGTTCCGTCGCCGGGATAGAAGGCGAGCACGAGGTTGCCGCCGCGGTAGTCGGCGAGCCGGTAGGTCCTGCCGCCGGTGCCCGGCAACTCGAACTCGGGGGCGGGGTCCCCCACGTCGACCTTGGCCATGCCGGAAGCCTAAAGGGGCATCTGGAGAAGACGGTCAGCCCTGCTCGATCTTGATCGTGTCGATCAGGACGGTCTGTTTCGGTTTCTGGGCCGGGGTGCCGAGCTTGGCGATCCGCTCGACCACGTCGAAGCCGTCGTTGACCCTGCCGACCAGGGCGTATTCGGGCGGCAGCCCGGCGTCGGCGCCGACCACGACGAAGAACTGGCTGCCGGAGCGCCCCGGGGGGTCCGCCCCGCTCTTCGCCATCGCCACGACGCCTTTGGTGTAGGCGAGGTTCGGGGGAGGCTTCTCGTCGACCGTGTAGCCGGGGCCGCCGGTGCCGTTGCCGAGCGGGTCACCTCCCTGGATCACGAAGTTCGGAACCACCCGGTGGAAGGCGAGGCCGTCGTAGAAGCCCTGTTCGGAGAGGAAGACGAAGGAGTTGACGGTCTTCGGGGCCCGTTTGCTGTCGAGGGCAATTGCGAAGGTGCCGCAGCTCGTTTCCACCACCGCAGTCAGGACGTCGCCCTTCGCGACGGTCTGTTTGGGAGCCTTGAGACTGACGTCCTTCGGTTCGGGCTGCTCGACTTGCCGGCAGCCGGCGGCGCTGGTCGAGCCCGAGTCGTCTCCGCCGCTGCGCCCGATCAGGATCGCAGCGACGATCCCGACCGCGACAAGCGCGAAGAAGGCCAGGATGATCAGGCGCTGGTCGACCTTCCGTCCTTCGGCTCCCTCCCCGCTCATCGATCGGGAAGCCTAGATGATCGCCGTGGGCGCCAGTTGGAATGATCGGAGGGTGGCGCAGCAACGTTCCGAGATCTCCCGTCGAGGCCGCGCCGTCGGCCGCGCCGTCAACAACGCCGTCGCCCGTGCGCCCTGGCTGTGGCCGCTGCTGCGGGGGCCCGTGCGCCGGTTCTTCTCCGAGCGGGCCCTCGGCTGGGACCAGCGCACCGGCGCCGGAAGCGTCGAGCACCTAGAGCCCCTCGCCGCGGCGGCGCTCCACGTCTCCCCCGCCCCCGAGCGAATCCTCGACGTCGGCTGCGGCACCGGTGAGGGCACGCTGTTCCTCGCGCGCGAGTTCCCGCAGGCGCGGATCCGGGGCATCGACCTATCCGAGGAGATGATCCACACGGCTGTGGCGAAGGTCGGCCTCGACCCGGAGGGGCGGGTCGCATTCAAGGTCGCCGACGCCTCCTCCCTCCCCTACCCGGACGACTCCTTCGACCTCGTCGCCCAGCTCAACATGCCGCCGTTCTTCGGCGAGCTGTCCCGGGTGCTTCGCCCCGGCGGCCAGGTGATCGTCGCCTCGAGCTGGGGGCTCGCGACCCCGTTCTACACCCGTCCCGCCGTCCTGCGCTGGAAGTTCCTCCAGCACGGGGTCGAGCCGGTCGAGGTCGGCGAGGCGGGTGCCGGGACCTTCTACGTCGGCCGCCAGGGCACGAGCTGAGCGGCAGGTGCGCGACTAGGCTCCCCTGCGATGGAGACCGAGGGCATGCCCCTGGTGCTGCTGGTCAACCCCTCCTCGGCGGGCGGCAAGCCGTTGAAGCTGCTGCCGCGGATCGAGGCGGCGCTCGACGAGCGCCGGGTCGCCTTCCGCGTGCTGCGCACCAGGGATCTCGATCATGGCGTCGACGCGGCGCTGCGCGCGGTCGAGGCCGGCGAGCTGCCGGTCGTCGTCAGCGGCGACGGGCTGATCGGGGCGGTGGGCGGCGCGATGGCCGGCGCCGAGACCCCGCTGGGGATCGTCCCGGGAGGCCGCGGCAACGACCTGGCCAGGGTTCTCGACGTCCCCGAGGAGCCGGAGGAGGCGGTCGAGGTGCTGGCGGCCGGCCATTCGCGCCTGATCGACGTCGGCGAGGCGAACGGAAGGCGCTTCCTCGGCGTCGGCAGCGTCGGCTTCGACTCCGAAGCGAACCGCCTCGCCAACGAAACCAGGTTCATCCGAGGCAGCCTCGTCTACGCCTACGCCGCTCTCCGAACCCTGCTGCGTTGGAAACCGGCGCGATTCACGGTGCGGGTCGACGAGGAGCGGGTGCGGTTCACCGGCTACTCGGTCTCCGTCGCCAACAGCAGGGCATTCGGGGGTGGCATGTTCGTCGCGCCGGACGCAGAGCTGGACGACGGGATGTTCGACGTGGTCATGGTCGGCGATGGCAGCAAGCTCCGCTTCGTGGGTAACCTGCCGAAGGTGTTCAAGGGAACCCACGTCGAGCTGGACGAGGTGCGCGTCTTCCGCGCCCCGCACCTGGAGCTGAGCGCCAGCCGCCCGATTCCCGTCTACGCCGACGGAGAGCACCTCACCGACCTGCCGGCGGCGCTGCGCGTCCTGCCGCGGGCCCTCGCCGTGATCGTGCCCCGGCCCCAGGCCGAGGGGTGAGTTGAGCGCCCACGGGCGCAACGGAGCCCTGTTCGGCGCCAAGCAGGCCGCGGCGCGGGCCGTCGGCGCCGCCAGCCGGGCGAGCGGGCGCGGGGGCGGCACGACGCTGCCGGGCCGGATCCTGCTGCGCCTCGCCCCGGACGCGATCGCCCGCCTCGGCTCCGGCCTCGACCGCGGCGCGACGCTGGTCAGCGCGACCAACGGCAAGACGACGACCGCCGGCATGATCGCCGCCCTGCTCGACGCCGAGGGCCGGTCGCCGGTCCACAACCGGGCGGGCTCGAACATGACCTGGGGGATCGCGACGGCCCTGCTCGAGCAGCATGGCCGCGAGGGGCTGTTCGAGGTGGACGAGGCCTGGCTGCCGAGGGTGGCGGAGCAGCTCGACCCGACCCTGATCGTGCTCGGCAACCTCTTCCGTGACCAGCTCGACCGCTACGGCGAGATCGAGGTCCTGGCCGACCACTGGGCGAAGACCGTCGCCGAGCGGGCCGGCCGAACCCGATTCGTCCTCAACGCCGACGACCCGCTGATCGCCGACCTCGGCCGCGACGCGGAGGAGCGACGGCGCGAGGGGGTCACATACTTCGGCATCGATGACGCCTCCCAGGCGCTGCCCGAGCTGCAGCACGCCTTCGACGCCAAGCATTGTCGGCGCTGTGGCCACCCCTATGCCTACGAGCGCGCCTTCGTCGGCCATCTCGGCCACTACTCCTGTCCGAACTGCGGCGCCGAGCGCCCACGGCCCGACGTCGCGGCGACCCGGATCGAGCTGCGCGGGATGGAGGGCTCGACGGTCACCGTGCGGACGCCCGCTGGCGAGCTCAGCCTGGATCTGCCCCTCCCCGGCGTCTACAACGTCTACAACGCGCTCGCCGCGGTGGCTGCGGGGCTCGAGCTGGGGGTCTCCGGCGAGCGGATCGCGACCGCGCTGGGGAGCGCCCGCGCGGCCTTCGGCCGGGTCGAGACGCTCGAGATCGCGGGCAAGAGTGCCTCGATCCTGCTGGTCAAGAACCCGGCCGGCGCGAACGAGGTGCTTCGAACGCTGCGGCTGGAGGCCGATCGCGGCCTCGATCTCTGGATCGGCCTCAACGACCGCATCGCCGACGGCCGCGACGTCTCCTGGATCTGGGACGCCGACTTCGAGCTGCTCGAGGGGTGCGTGCGGCGGGTGACCTGCGCCGGAACCAGAGCGCCTGAGATGGCGCTGCGCCTCAAGTACGCGGGCTGGCCGCTGAGCGCGATCGAGGTCAGGCCGGAGATCGAGCGCTCGCTCGACGAGGCGATCGCCGCCGCGCCGGAGCGCCTCTTCGCCCTGCCCACCTACACCGCCCTGCTCGAGCTGCACCGGCTGCTCTCCTCACGTGGGCTGACGGAGGATTTCTGGCAATGAGCGCGGGCGACGTGCATCTGGCACGACCTCGAGTGCGGGGCCTACCGGCCGATCTCGCGGTCTGGGAGAGGCTTGCGGAAACGGCCGCGGGCCCGATCCTCGATCTTGGCTGCGGGACCGGTCGCGTCGCCCTTCACCTGGGTCAGCGGGGCCACCGGGTGATCGGAATCGACCTCGACGGCGGCCTGGTCGCGGCCTTCAACGAGCGCGCCGGCGGGCCTGCCGGCCGAAGCGGTGACCGCCGACGCCCGCGATTTCGACCTCGACGCCGAGTTCGGGTTGGCGCTGGCGCCGATGCAGCTTGTCCAGCTGTTCGGGGGCCCGCAGGACAGCGCCCGGTGCCTCGGCTGCATCGCCCGGCACCTGCGCCCAGGAGGGCTCGCCGCGTTTGCGATCGTCGAGCGGCTGCCGGCCGCGACCGACGGGCCGCCGCCGCTCCCCGATGCGCGCGAGATCGACGGCTGGGTCTACTCGAGCCTGCCGCTGGAGACCGCCGCTCGACGGCGAGCGGATCGTCGTCCGCCGCCTGCGGCAGGCGGTTTCACCCGGCGGCGACCTCGAGCGAGGACGTCGACGAGGTGGCCCTCAGCGCCCTCCCGGCTTCGCTGCTCGAGCGCGAGGCGGAGGAGGCCGGCCTGCGCCCCACCGCCCGCCACGAGATCGCCGCGACGGAGGAGCACGTCGGCTCGACGGTCCTCGTGCTGGAGAGGGAGTCGTGATGGAGCTCCGGGTCCTCGCCCTCTACCCCGACCAGATGAACATCTACGCGGATCGCGGCAACATCCTCTTCCTGCGCCGGCGCTGTGAGTGGCGCGGCATCGGCTTCGGCTATTCCGCAGCGGGGCCGGGCGATGGCGTCGACCCCGGCGCCCACGACCTCCTCTACCTCGGCGGCGGCCAGGACCGGGACCAGCGCGCCGTCGCCGCGGACATGGTCGCGACCAAGCGCGATGCGCTCGCCGCTGCAGTCGAGGACGGTGCGGTGCTGCTGGCGGTCTGCGGCGGCTATCAGCTGCTCGGCCACAGCTACCAGCTCGACGAGGAGCGGCTGCCGGGGATCGGGTTGGCCGACCTGGAGACGGTGCGCGAGCCGGGGCCGCGGCTGATCGGCAACGTCGCGATCGAGGCGGACCTGGGCGACGGCGCTCGCACGATCGCGGGCTTCGAGAACCACGGCGGCCGCACCTATCTCGGCGCGGGGGCGGCGCCGCTCGGCCGCGTCCTGCGCGGGTTCGGCAACAACGGCGGCGACGGGCTCGAGGGGGTGCGCCGCGACAACCTCTTCGGGACCTACCTGCACGGCCCGCTTCTGCCGAAGAACGCCTGGCTGGCCGATCACCTGATCGCGCTCGCGCTCGAGCGTCGCTACGGCCGCCGGCCGCAGCTGGAGCCGCTCGATGACGACCTCGAGCGCGCCGCGCAGGATTCCGCGCTCAGCGCCGCGATGCGCAACTGAGTGCGGCGGATCCGGTTCGGGTAGGTAGACACCGATGCCCCTCCTGCGAACCGCCCGGCTCCTGTCCGGGTCCCTGCTCCTCCTGCTCGTCGTGGCGCCCACCGCGGGCGCCGCGCCGGGCTGCGCCGAAGGCCCGCAGACGGTCGGCGAAACGATCATCGGGACGCCCTGCGACGACACGATTCACGCGCCGCGCGGCGTCACCATGGTCCTCGGGGAAGGCGGGAATGACACCCTTTTCGGGGGCCGAGGGAACGACCGCCTCTTCGGCGGCGAGGGCGCCGACCGCCTCTACGGGGGAATCGGCGACGACCAGTTGCGCGGCGGCGCCGGGGATGACCGGCTCTCGGGAGGCTTCGGGGCCGACTCCCTCGACGGTGAGGGGGGGAACGACTTCGCCCGCGGCGATGCCACCATCGACACGATCGAGGACACGGGCGGCATCGACACGCTCAGCTACGCGACCGGCGCGACCCCCGGCTTCTTCAACAAACCCGGCAACTATCCGGACTTCTCCGTCTACGACAACTTCCCGACCACGGTCGAGGGACGCGGCGCCTACGTCAACCTGGAAACCGGAAAAGGGGACAACGGCCTCGCGCCCGACGGCGGCGGGGTCGACGAAGAGGTCGGGGGCGCCGACTTCGAGACCGTCATCGGCACCGCGTTCCCCGACTACATCAAGGGCACCGCCGCCGATGAGACCTTCTACGGCGGCGGCGGCGCCGACGTGATCATCGGCGGTGGTGGCGCCGACATCGCCCACGGTGGGGCCGAGGGCGACACCTGCAGCGCCGCCACCGTGCTCGAATGCGAGTCGAGCGAAGAGGAAGTCGAGCCGCGGGACCCCGGCGCGATCGCGACCGGCGTGATGGCGCCGGGAGCCGCCGCCGCCCTCTACCTGACCGGCAGCGACGTCGGAGACGAGGTCGCCGCGAGCTTCGCACCGGGCGCCGTCACCTTCACCCTCGGGACTGGCTCCGACGGGGAATTCGACGCGAGCCCCGCGGCAGCAGGGGGCTGCGACGCCCCCGCTGCCGGCAGGGTCGTCTGCCCGGTGAGCGGCGCCCCAGACTCGCTGCTGCTCGCCGGGCTCGGCGGTGACGACACGCTTACCGCCTCCGGCTTTCCGGAGACCACCTCCGTCGTCCTGCTCGGGGGTGACGGTGGCGACAGCCTCACCGGCGGCGCGACCGAGGACGCCCTCGTCGACGGGCCGGGAGACGACGTGGCCAGTGCCGTCGGGGGCGATGACGCCGTCCCCAACAACGAGGGCGCCGACGATCTCGATGCCGGCGCCGGCGAGGACCTGTTCGTCTCCGACTCGATCTGCGAGGGGGACGTCCTCGACGGCGGCCCCGACCGCGACAACGCCAACTGGGCCAACTTCGATTCGGCGATCTCGATCGAGATGGGCGCGCATCTGGCCGGCCTCGTCGGCGCCGGCGGGCAGCCCGACTGCGGCGGGAGCCCGCTGACGACCCTGCAGGCGCTGGAGGACATCGAGGGGACGAGCCTGGCCGACACGATGGTCGGCGACTCGAGCGACAACCAGCTCCTCGGTCGGCCCGGAGCCGACACCTATTTCGCCGCGGGGGGCAACGACTCGATCCTCGCCAACTCGGGCACTCCCGTGGACGAC
This sequence comes from uncultured Solirubrobacterales bacterium, assembly GCA_963816785.1. GTDB lineage: Bacteria > Actinomycetota > Thermoleophilia > Solirubrobacterales > 70-9 > VRUE01. The sequence goes on from CAWFLL010000002.1 coordinate 691,051, forward strand.
CCCGATCCGATCATCGACTGCGGCGAGGGCTTCGACACCGCCCAGATCGACTTCCCCGAGAACGGCCCCGACGCGACCCCGGCCGGGTGCGAGTCCGTCCAGGAACGCGCGCCGAACAGCTTCCGGCCCCCGGACACGCCCCCCAACCCGACCCCTCCCCCGCTCGAGCCGTTGATCGCACCTATGGATCGAACCCCGCCGCAGACGAGGATCGCCACCGGCCCGCGCAAGCTGCTCCACCTGGCGCGGAACGGGCGGCGGCGGGTCGTGTTCCGGTTCTCCTCAGGCGAGCCGAACTCACGCTTCCGCTGTCGCCTCGACCGCCGCCGACCGGTCGCCTGCGTCTCGCCGCGAGCCTTCCTGGTCGGCAGGGGCGTCCACACCTTCCGCGTGACCGCCACCGATGCGGCTGGCAACGTCGACCCCAGCCCGGCGGTCTTCCGCTTCCGGGTTCGCCCGCGCTAGATGCTCTAGCGGCCGCTCGAGCCGAAGCCGCCGTCGCCGCGGGCCGACTCGGTGAGGGCCTCGACCTCGACCGCCTCTATCAACTCGATCGGGACGATCACCAGCTGCGCGATCCGGTCGCCGGCGTCGATCCGGAAAATCTCGGCCGGGTCGGTGTTGAGGAGCAGGACCCGCACTTCGCCGCGGTAGCCGGCGTCGATCAGCCCGGGGCTGTTGACGAGGGCGATTCCATGCTCGCGCGCGAGGCCCGATCGGGGCAGGACGAGGCCGGCGTGCCGGTCGGGAATCTCGATCGCCAGCCCGGTCCCGACGCTCCACCTCTCCCCCGGCCCCAGATGGGCCGCCTCGCACGAATAGAGGTCAAGCCCCGCATCCCCATCATGCGCCCGGCTCGGCAACCTCGCCTCAGGTTTGAGCTTGGCGATCTTCAGCTCCACGGCCTGGCACCCTAACTCCCTGACTATGCCGCGTCGATGGTCCGAAGATCGTCGAAGCGGTGCAGCTCGGCGACCGGCACCCTGGCGTGGACGAGGACGCCGTCGTCGCGCTCGGTCCGCTCGAGGTCGCCGGCCAGCTCGTGCAGCTCGTGCAGCCGCGCCCCCTCCTCGTAGGGGATCAGCAGCTCGACCTCGGCGAGGGTGTCCTCGAAGGCCGTCTCGATCGCGTCGCGCAGCCGGTCCAGCCCCTCGCCGTCGAGCGCGGAGACCAGGCTGGCGTCGGGATGCTTCATCAGCGCCTCGGCCCGCTGGTCCTCGCTCAGCAGGTCTGCCTTGTTGAGGACCAGCAGCCGTGGCTTTCCCCCGGCGCCGATCTCCTCGAGGACCTCGTCGACCGCGCGCATGTCGGCGACCCGCCGCTCCTCCGGGGCGGCGGCATCGACGACGTGGAGGATCAGGTCGGCGAGAACCGTCTCTTCGAGCGTCGCCTTGAATGCCTCGACCAGCTGGTGCGGGAGCTTCTCGATGAAGCCGACCGTGTCGGTCAGCAGGTAGTCGCGTCCGGAGAGCTCGAAGCTGCGGGTCGTCGGGTCGAGCGTGTGGAAGAGCCGGTTCCCGACCCCGACCTCGGCGCCGGTGAGCGCGTTCAGCAGCGTCGACTTGCCGGCGTTCGTGTAGCCGGCGAGAGCGACCCGCGGGAGCGAGGAGCGCTCGCGCCGGGCCCGCATCACACCGCGGTTGCTCTCGAGCTGGGTAAGGCGCCGCTTCAGCGCGGCGATCCGGTTGCGGGCGAGGCGGCGGTCGGTCTCGATCTGGGTCTCGCCCGGGCCTCGGGTCGGGGCGCGCGTGCCGATCCCGCCGTCGAGGCGGTCGAGGTGCGTCCACAGCCCCCGCATCCGCGCCATGTTGTACTCGAGCTGCGCCAGCTCGACCTGGAGCTTGCCCTCGGCGGAATGGGCGTGGTCGGCGAAGATGTCGAGGATCACCGCCGTCCGGTCGATCACCGGCACATCGAGCGTCGCCTCGAGGCTGCGCTCCTGGCGCGGCGCCAGCTCGTCGTCGCAGGCGACGACGTTGGCCCCGGTCTCCTCGATCGCCGCCTTCAGCTCGGCCATCTTGCCCTTGCCGAAGTAGCGGTCCGGATCCGGTTGTGCGCGCCGCTGGACCATCTCGCCCGCGGTGGCGACGCCGGCGGTGCGCAGCAGCTCCTTCAGCTCGGCGAGCCCGTCGCTGTCCGCTCCGTCGATGATGCCGATCGCGAGCGCACGCTGTCGCGCCCGCGGGTTGGTGACGCCGGCGCCGTCGGCGCCATTGCGCGCCTCCGGCCTGCGGCCGTTTCGGCTTCGATCCATCCAAACCGATTGTAGGTGGCGCCCCCGCCTGGATAGGCTGTCGGGCCATGAGCGCGGAGCGAGCCCAATGAGGCATATCTGGTTCTTCGCACAGCGAGCGAAGCGCGAGGATGTGCAGTGAAGGTCTTCGTGACCGGAGGCACGGGCTTCATCGGCGGCGAGGTCGTGCGCCAGCTGCGCGAGCGCGGTGACGACGTCGTCGGCCTTGCCCGCAACCCTGAGAAGGGCGAAAAGCTGACCGCTATGGGCTGCGAGCTCGTCAGTGGCGATCTCAGCGACGGCGAGGTGATCAGGAGCGGCCTGGAGGGCTGCGATGCGGTGATCCACGTCGCCGCGATGTACGAGGTCGGGATTCCCGCCTCCCAGCGTCCCGCGATGTACGAGGCGAACGTCACCGGGACCGAACGCGTCCTCCGCGCGGCTCTGGAGGCGAAGGTGCCGAAGGTGATCCACGTCTCGACCGTCGGCGTGTTCGGCAACACCCATCGCCAGGTCGTCGACGAGTCCTACGAGCACCCGGGGAAGGAATTCACCTCCTACTACGAGGAGACGAAGCTGGAGTCGCACCGGATCGCCAAGCGGATGACCGAGGAAGAGGATCTTCCCTGCATCATCGTCCAGCCCGGCGGCGTCTACGGCCCCGGCGACACCTCTCAGGTCGCCGACCTGCTCGACCAGTTCCTCTCCGGCAAATTGCCGCTGATCCCGTTTCCGGAGCTGGGGGTCTGCCTCACCCATGTCGAGGACATCGCCGGGGGCATTCTGCTCGCGCTGGACAAGGGCCAGGTCGGTGAGACCTACGTGCTGAGCGGGCCGGTGACGACGATGCGGGACGCGATCGAGGTGGTGGCCGGGCTGACTGGCCGCAAGGCGCCCAAGCACTCGATCCCGGTGCCGCTGCTGAAGGCGCTGACCCCGGTCGGCCCGCTGGTCGGAAAGCTGATGGGCCAGCCGCCGAACCTGCGCGAGATGATCACCTCCGCCGACGGGGTCACGTTCTGGGCCAGCCACGAGAAGGCGAGCCGTGAGCTCGGCTATGCCCCGCGTGGGATGGAGGAGGGCCTGCGGCAGACGCTGGAGGCCGACGGCAAACTCCCCGCCGCCGCCTGACCCGGGTCCCGTCCCGATGCGGCCGATCGACGTCGAGCACCTCGGGCGGCCGCACGTGATCTGCTGCTGGGAGGTCGAAGGCGCCCTCGTCGACCCCGGCCCCGAGTCCTCGCACGAGAACCTGCTGGCGGCGCTCGGCGACGAGGTGCCCCGCGCGCTGCTCCTCACCCACATCCACCTCGACCACGCGGCGGCCACCGGCGCGCTGGTGCGGCGCTGGCCGCAGCTCGAGGTCTACGTGCACGAGCGCGGCGCGCCGCACCTGATCGACCCGTCGAGACTGCTGGCCAGCGCCTCGCGCCTCTACGGGGACCAGATGGAGCGCCTCTGGGGCGAGATCGTCCCGGTGCCCGAGGCCAACGTGAGGCCGCTGAGCGGGGGCGAGAGCGTGCTGGGGATGCGGGTTGCGTACACCCCGGGCCATGCCTCGCATCACGTCTGCTATTTCCACGAGGAGACCGGGACCGCGTTCGTCGGCGACGTCGCGGCGGTGCTGATCCCGGGGACCGACCTCGTCGTCCCCCCCACTCCCCCGCCCGACATCGACATCGAGGTCTGGGAGGAATCGATCGGCACGGTCGAGGAGTGGCGGCCGCAGCGCCTCGCCCTCACCCATTGGGGGCCGGTCGAGGAGCCCGAGGCGCATCTAGCGACGGTGCGCGAGCGTCTCCGCGCAGAGGCTCAGCTCGCGCGTGATCTTGAGGAAGCTGCCTACGAGAAGCATCACCGCAACCTGGTCGCGGAGCGGGTGCCCGACCCCGAGGCTGCGGCGGAGCTCCTCCAGGCAGTCCCGCCCGAGTACCAGTGGCGGGGACTGCGCCGCTACTGGGAAAAACGTTAGGTTCCTCAGATCGTCGGGGTTACAGGCGAGCGCTTCAGCCAATGACCGGGAGGCCACAGAGTGAATTCAGGGACCAGTCGACTTGTTCTGACCGCTGCCTGCGTTGTCCTGGCAGCCGCCGCGATGGCCGGCCTTGCCGCCTGCGGTGGTGAGGACGCCCAAACGCTCACCTTCGAACTCGAAGGCAAAGGCAAAGAGGCGACGATCACGGCGCCGGAGAGCGCCGAGTCCGGCGAAGCCGAGCTGACTGTGGTCAACAACGGCGACAAAGACGGTGAACTCCAGCTGATCCGGGTCGAGGGCGACCACTCGGCGGAGCAAACGATCGACGTCCTCAACGGCGTCCAGTCCGGGAAACCATTCCCCGACTGGTTCTTCGCCGGTGGCGGCAGCGGCGTGATCGGCGGCGGTGAGGAAAAAATCGTGACCCAGGTCCTCGAGCCGGGCACCTACTATGCCTTCGACCTCGAAGCGGCTCCGCCGAGCCCCGATTCGGTCCCCGCGATCGAAGTCAGCGGGGATCAGGTCGAAGACGAGCTCGAGGCCGACGCCACCGTGTCGGCGTTCGAGTACGGGTTCAAAGAGGACGGCCTGAGCTCCGGCGAAACCGAGATCGCCTTTCACAACGAAGGCGCCCAGCCCCATCACCTGCTGATCTCGCCCCTCGTCGGCGACGCCACCGCCGAGGACGTCGAGAAAGCGTTCAAAGCGGACAAAGGCAGGCCGCCGCTCGGCGAAGAGGGCGGCGATGACACCGCCGTGATCGAAGGAGGCGAAAGCCAGCTCGTCACGCTCGACCTGAAACCCGGCCGCTACGCCTTCTACTGCTTCATCAGCGACCGCCAGGGCGGTCCGCCCCACGCCCTCAAGGGCATGGTCGACGAATTCGAGATCGAATAGCCGATCCCCATCAGCCCATCAAGTTTTCCATGTAATGGATGGTCAACTTGATGGGCTGTGGTCCGCGAGGCGTCAGGCGAGGTGCTCGCGGAGGCGCTCGACCGCCTCGGAGATGCGGTCGTCGGGAGTGGTGAGGGAGATGCGGAAGAAGCCCTCGCCACTCGGCCCGTACATCGATCCGGGCGAGACGACCACCGCCGCCTCCTCGAGGACCAGCTCGGCGAAGGAGGTCGAGGTGTGGCCCTCCGGGACCGGCGCCCAGACGTAGATCGTCCCCTTCGGCGCCTGCACGTCGACGCCGATCTCACGCAGGGCGCCGACGACGAGGTCGCGGCGGCGGGCGTAGGTCTCGTTCATCCGCTCCAGCGGCCCGGCCGGCCCGCGCAGGGCGGCGACGCCGGCCAGCTGCACGGCGTCGAACAGGCCGGAGTCGACGTTGGTCTTCAGCCGCCAGTAGGTCTCGATCGCTTCGGGGTTGCCGAGAATCGCCGCGCAGCGCCAGCCGGTCATGTTGTAGCCCTTTGAGAGGGAGAAGACCTCGACTCCCACCTCCTTCGCGCCCGGCGTGGCGAGAAAGCTGGGCGCGACGTAGCCGTCGTAGGTCGTCTCCGAGTAGGCGTTGTCGTGGACGACGAGGATCTCGTGCTCGCGGGCGAACGAGACGACCAGCTCGAAGAACCCCTCGGGGACCACGGCGCCGCTCGGGTTGTTCGGGTAGTTGAGGAACATCAGCCGCGCCTTGGCAGCGGTCTCGGCCGGCACCGCGCTGAGGTCGGGGGCGAAGCCCAGCTCCGGGACCAACGGCAGCAGCTCCGGCGTCGCCCCGGCGAGGATCGGGCCGCCGGTGTAGACCGGATAGCCGGGGTCGGAGGCGAGCGCGACGCCGCCGGGATCGAGAAACGCGAAGCAGAGGTTGTAGATGCACTCCTTGGCGCCAATCGCGGGGATCACCTCGCCCTCGGGGTCGATCTCGACCCCGAAGCGCTCGTCGTAGAACTCCGAGAAGGCGGTGCGGAACTCCTCGCGGCCGCGATTGCTCGGGTACTTCTGGTTGGCCGCGCTCGGCGACCGCCTCCTGCATCGCGGCGACGATGTGCGGGTAGGTCGGTTCGTCCGGGTCGCCGATCCCGAGGCTGATCACGTCGATGCCGGCCGCGCGCTTGTCGGCGATCCGCCGCTCGAGCTCGGCGAACATGTAGGGGGGCATCGCCTCCAGCCGCCTCGAGGGCGCGGCGATGCCGGGCCTGGTCTCCGTTTCCGCCACGAGCGGAACCCTAAAGGTCGGCGAGCGCCCGGAGCAGCTCTGGTGAGAGCTCTCCCGCGCAGACCGGCTCCGCCCACCCGGTCAGCGTCACATCGAGGTCGGGTGTGACGTCGACGACCAGCTCGCCGCCGTCCAACTCGACGGTGATCGGGCTCGAGGCGCCGCGGAGGAAGGCTGTGACGGCGGCGGCGCTGGCGCCGGTCCCCGAGGAGAGCGTCTCCCCCACCCCGCGCTCGAAGATCCGCGCCCGGACCCGGTCGCCGTCGATCTCGAGAAAGGAGAGGTTGGTTCGGTTGGGGAACAGCTCGTGGCCTTCGATTCCGGGACCGATCGCGCTCAGGTCGAGCCCCTCCAGCTCACCGTCGGCGACCACTATCACGCACTGCGGGTTGCCGATCGAGACGTGCTGGAACGACCACTCGCGCCCGCCGGCCTCGAGTGTCCCCTTCCCGTCCGCGGGGCCGGAGGGGAAGTCCTTGGAGCTGGTCGCGGCGCGGCCCATCTCCACCCTGCAGGTTCGCTCGGAGGTGATCGTCGGGGTGATCGGGCCCGCCGCGGTTCGGATCGAGAAGGTGTCGCCGTCGGCCCAGCCGTGCCGGCGGAGGTAGAGAATCGCCTCCCGCGCGCCGTTGCCGGACAGCTCCGACTCGGAGCCGTCCGGGTTGAAGATCCGCAGCTGGGCCACGAATTCCGGGTCCTCGCTGCGGGCGAGGAGCAGCACCCCGTCCGAGCCGACCCCGAAATGGGGGTCGCAGAGCCGCTCCACCCGCGCCGCGCTGAGCTCCCAGGGAAGCTGATCCGCCTCGAGGATCAGGTAGTCGTTGCCGAGGGCCTGCCACTTCTCGAATCGCACCGGCGCAGCCTATTCGCCGAGCGCGGCGGCGATCGCGGCGGCCACCTCGGCATCCTCGCGCCCGCCGCGGTCGATCCAGCGCAGGTTCGGGATCTTCCGCATCCAGGTGAGCTGCCGCCGGGCGTAGTTGCGAGATCGTTTCTTCATCCGCTCGATGTCGCCGCCGATCAGCTCGTCGAAGCCGAGCGCCTTGCGGGCGGTCTTGGAGGGCCCGGCCGCTTCGGCGCGGCGCACCTCCTCCTCGGCCCCGGCGGCGACGATCGACTCGGTGCGGGCGTCGATTCGCTGGTACAGCAGCGAGCGCTCCATGTCGAGGCCGAAGATCAGCGTCGGGTGGCGGGTGTCTGCCGACCACAGCTCCGAGTCCTCCGTTCCCAGGGGAACGCGGACCAGCGACAGCTCGGCGATCGCCGCCCGCAGGTAGAGGCCCGTGCCGCCGACGACGATCGGCCGCCTTCCCTGGGCGAGCGCGGTATCGATCTCGCGGTGCGCCAGGCGCATGTAGTCGCCGACCGAGAACGGCTCGGTCACCGGCACGAACCCGACCAAACGGTGCTCGAGGTTCGCCCGCTGCTCCGCCGTCGCCGCCCCGGTCAGGGTCTCCAGGCCCTCATACACCTGCAACGCGTCGCACGAGATCGCGACCGGGTCCTCCCCGCGCTGCCGCAGCTCGTCTGCGAGAGCAATCGCCACGCCAGTCTTCCCCACCCCGGTGGGGCCGAATATGGCGAGGACCTCCACCGCGCCCTACGGGGTTGCGGCACTGCCCCGAACGGCTTGTGCCGAAGGCTGAGTGAGGGGTAGTGCCGCAACCCCGGCGAGCGTCTGGGACGTCGCCGATTCGATCTCGACTGGGATGAGGTCGCCTGGTTGGGCGATTCCGTCGAAGTTGACCGTCTTGTTGTGTCGGGTTCGGCCCCGCAGGCGGGCCGGGTCGGTCCGGCTCGGGCCCTCGACCAACACCTCCATCTCGCGCCCGATGAACCGCTGCGCCCGCTCCGTCGCACGCCTCTGCACGAGCTCGACCAGCCTCTCCATCCGCTCGCGCTTGACGGGATGCGGGACCTGATCCTCCATCGTCGCCGCCTCGGTCTCGCGGCGCGGTGAGAAGACGAAGGTGAAGGCCCCGTCGTAGCCGACCTCCTCGACGACCTCGAGCGTCTGCTCGAAGTCGGCCTCGGCCTCGCCCGGGAAGCCGACGATGATGTCGGTCGTGATCGCGGCGTCGGGGACGTGCTCGCGGATCAGCGCGACCCGGTCCATGTAGCGCCGGCGGTCGTAGGTGCGGCGCATCCGTTTCAGCACCGCGGTGGAGCCGGACTGCAGCGGCAGGTGGATGTGCTCGCACAGCGATCCGAGCTCGGCGTGGGCGCGGATCACATCCTCGCGCATGTCCTTCGGGTGCGGGCTGGTGTAGCGGATGCGCTCGATCCCCTCGATCGCGTCGACCCGCGCCAGCAGCTCGGAGAAGCCGGTCCGGGAGGCCTTCGGGAGGTCGCGGCCGTAGCTGTTGACGTTCTGGCCGAGCAGCGTCACCTCGACCACGCCGTCGGCGGCCAGCTCTCTCGCCTCGACGACCAGCTCATCGGGGTCGCGGCTGACCTCGCGCCCGCGGGTCGAAGGGACGATGCAGTAGGAGCAGCGGCAGTTGCAGCCCTGGGAGATCTGCAGCCAGCCCTGGAACGGGCGCTCGCGGTGGGCGGGAAGGTGACCCGAGAAGTCCTCGAACTCGAAGTAGCCCTGGGCGCTGAGCGAGTCCGAGTTGAGGAACTCGGCGAGCTTGTGGATCTGCCCGGGGCCGAAGGCGACGTCGACGAAGGGGAAGCGGCGGAACACCTCCTCCTTGACCGACTGGGCCCAGCAGCCACCGACCCCGACGACCCTGCCGGGGGCTTCGGACTTGAGGCGCTTCGCCTCGCCGAGGTGGGCGATGAAGCGGTTGTCCGCCGCCTCGCGGATCGAGCAGGTGTTGAAGAGGATCACGTCGGCGTCCTCGCGCTTCGGCGCCTCCTGGTAGCCGAGCGAGTCGAGCATCCCCCGCATCCGCTCGGAGTCGTGCACGTTCATCTGACAGCCGAACGTGGTGACGTGGTAGCTGGGCATGGGGCCAGCGTAGCTACTGGGCTTCGAGAGCCCCTTCCTCCTGTTCTTCGACCGCTTCGCCGGCGTGCTCCAGCGCCGCCGCCCTGTGGTGTTCCTCGTCCTGGGCGTGCAGGACCGAGAAGGTCGTCGCGCAGCCGATCAGGGCGATGAACCAGAGCGCGACCAGCGGCGCCGCCCGTCCGGGGAACTTCTCGATCCGCAGCCCGAGGATGCTGACCACCATGGCCGAGGCCGCGAGGGTGCCGCCGATCACGTAGAAGAGGGTCCCGTTGTCCATACGGCGCGGAATCCTATCCGCTGGTGTCGAGGAGGTAGTCGATCCTGCCCCTGAATCCGATCTCGGCCAGCGCCGCCGTCCCGGTGGAGGCGCCGTCGATGCTGACAACGTCCACGGCCCTCCGCTCCGCCTTGGTCAGCGCGCCCTTGGCCGACGCCGGCGCTGCGGCTGCGACAGCCGCCAGAGCGAGCGATGTGAGGGCGATCCGGGCACGGCGCAATGCGCGAACTACCCTAAACCGCTCCCGGCTCTCAGGCCGCTTTGGCCTCCTCGGCGGGAGCGACGGGCTCGGCCGGCACGGCTCCCTCGGCGCCGATGCCGAGCGCCGCTCGGATCTTGACCTCGATCTCGCTCGCGATCTCGGGGTTGTCGGCGAGGAACTGTTTGGCGTTGTTGCGCCCCTGCCCCAGCCGCGTCTTGCCGTAGGAGAAGAAGGCCCCCGACTTCTGCACCAGGTCGTGCTCGATCCCGAAGTCGAGCAGGCCGCCCTCGCGCGAGATGCCCTGCCCGTACTCGATGTCGAACTCGGCCTGCCGGAATGGCGAGGCGACCTTGTTCTTGACCACCTTGACCCGGACCCGGTTGCCGACCGCCTCGGTCCCCTCCTTGAGGGTCTCGATGCGGCGGATGTCGAGCCGCTGCGAGGAGTAGAACTTCAGCGCCCGGCCGCCCGGCTGGGTCTCGGGCGAGCCGAACTGGACCCCGACCTTTTCGCGGATCTGGTTGGTGAAGAGGCAGACGGTGTTGGTCCGATTGAGGTTGCCGGCCAGTTTGCGCATCGCCTGCGACATCAGCCGCGCCTGGAGGCCGACTGTCTGGTCGCCGATCTGCCCGTCGAGCTCGGCTTTCGGGGTGAGCGCCGCGACCGAGTCGATCGCGACGACGTCGATCGCGGCCGAGGCGATCAGGCGGTCGGCGATCTGCAGCGCCTGCTCGCCGTAGTCGGGCTGGGAGACGAGCAGCTCGTCGGTGTCGACGCCGATCGCCCGCGCGTAGATCGGGTCGATCGCGTGCTCGGTGTCGATGAAGGCGCAGATCCCGCCGCGGCTCTGCGCCTCGGCGATGATGTGGTAGATCATCGTCGTCTTCCCCGAGGACTCCGGGCCGAAGATCTCGACGATCCGGCCGCGCGGGACGCCGCCGATTCCCAGCGCCAGGTCGAGCGCGAGCGCCCCGGTCGGGATCGCCTCGATCTGGACCGCGCTGTCGGCGCCGAGCCGCATCAGCGCGCCCTGGCCGAAGTCGCGCTCGATCTGGGTCACCGCCGCCGCCAGGGCGGCGTCCTTGGCCTTGGCCTCCTTCGCCGATGCGTCCTTCAGAGTCGCCTTTTTGTCTGCCATCTATTTCACCTCACTGCCGCCCTTTCTCGGGCAGCTCGACTTGCGCCAGCGGGGTGTACTGCGCACCCTGTGGCTGGAGTTGGGAACGGTAGAGCGTGATCCGGACGCCATCGAAGGGCTGCAGCAATTCCTTCGGCAGCGCCCCGGGAGGCCTGGAGACGACCCCCGGGCGCTTCGAGCCCCGCTCCTCCCGGCGCACCCTGGCCACGGTCACATGCGGCCAGAAGGGGCGTTTCTCGGGCTCGTAGAGCCCCTCCTCGACCAGCCTCTCCTGCAGCCCCGCCTGCAGGGCGACGGTCCCCGGCGAGTCGGCCGGCAGGGCGAAGAGGCGCGGCCTCCCCCGCGGCGGCCGGGGGACCGGGCTCCACAGCTCGATCCGCGGTGCCGGGTCGCCGCTCTCCGCGACGATCTCGGCCAGCCGCGGGATCCGCTTCTCGGGCAGGTAGCCGAGGAAGGCGAGCGTCACGTGCAGGCTCTCCTCCGCCACCGGCCTCAGCGCCGGGTCTCTCAGCTCCTCCCGGCCCCAGGCGACGATCGAGCCTCGGACGGGGTCGGGAAGGTCGAGCGCGACGAACAATCGCGCCCGTGGGCTCTTCAGGCGTTCCTTGGCCACCCCGCTGACGCTATGCCGTCGCCGCGCGCGACACAACGCAGCAATGTAAGAACTCTCTGGAGTGGCACTGCCGGAACCCAGGGAAACCAGTCAGCAGACCAAGACAAGGTCAACTGGCTGGGCGGTCAAGGACCCGTTGGCGTGGGGGGATGTGATGATCTGATTCGGCGTATTCGGTTTCCTCACCGTCTGCACCGTTCGCACCGCCGCGATCAGGAGGTTGTTTGTGCGGAAGCCCACCGTCGCAGTCGCCGCGCAGTTCAGGATGCTGGACGCGAAGGTCACTTTGCATGCTTGCCCAACAGCTTCCGTGAACACACCCGACGGGAACGGCACCGCGGCCGTGCAATCGCTGTTCATCGCAAGACCGATGAGGTTGGGGAGGCGTAGGGAAGTCAGCGAGGATTGGTTGATGTCGGCACCGCTGAGCGATCCGTCTTGCACCTTCGCACCGGTAATCGTCCCGTCTGCGAGCAGGTTGCCGGTCAGGCTCCCGTCCTTCACCTTCTTCGCGATGATCGCCCCGTTCTTGATCTTCGCCGTGGTGACGGCGTTCTTCCTCAGCTGCTTCGTGCCGACGGAGTTCTTGGGCAGCTGCGTGGCGGCATAGGACGCCCCGCCGAGGGCGATGAACACCGCCACCGTCGCCATCACGTTTGCGTAGGTCAGCTTCCCGCGAAGCTTCGTGCGCTCATTCATGTCGCCCCCATACGGATTGTGGCTTTCGGCCTCGACCCGCCGAGGGCCGAGGCCCCCCGATCACGGTAGCCCTCCTCAGCGGCGGGGTCAATCCGGCCCGTGGGCGCGTTGGGGGCTGGGTGTGGCTGCTCTCAGAGTGGCGGCACGCTGCCGCTCAGCAGAATCCGCAGCAGGTGCATCCCGACCAGGGCCGATCGCTCGCGGATGTCCTCCCGGCCCCCGGGGATGACGGGGTCCCGCGCCACCGCCGGCCCCTCGGCGAGGCGGGCGTCGAAGCAGACGTAGCCGACCGGCTTCTCCTCCGTCCCGCCGTCGGGGCCGGCGATGCCGGTGATCGCCACCGCGACATCCGCTCCGAATCGCTCCAGGGCGCCGCGCGACATCGCCTCGGCGACCTCGAGCGAGACCTCCCCGTGAGCGTCGATCAGCGCCGGGTCGACGCCGAGCAGCTCGGTCTTGGCCTCGTTCGAGTAGGCGACGACCCCTCCGGCGAAGTAGGTCGAGGCACCGGGGAGGTCGGTGATCCTCGCCGCCAGCAGCCCCCCGCTGCACGACTCCGCCAACCCGAGCCGGCGACCTCCGAGGAGCTGCGCCACCTGCGAGTCGATCGTCTCGCCGTCGAGGCTGAAGAGGTGCCGCTGATGGCGCTCCTGCAGGCCTGCCCGGACCGCGTCCGCGGTCGCCGCCGCGCCGTCGCGGTAGCGCACGTCGACCTCGATCTCCCCGCGCCGCAGGCAGGTAGTGATCTCCACCTCTCCGAGTGCCACGCCGGCCGCCTCCAGCTCGCGCAGGCTCTTGGCGATTTCGGACTCGGGGATCCCGAACATCCGCAGCGTGTATCCGCGCAGTGGCGTCGCCCTCTCGATCAGGTCCCGGACAGGGCCGGTGTCGAGGGCGACGGGCCACATCGGCTGCAGCTCGCGCGGTGGGCCGGGCAGGACCACCACGACCGGCCCGTCGGCCGGGACGACGAGCCCCGGGGCGGTGCCGACCGGGTCGAGCGCCATCGCCCCCTCGGGAATCAGCGCCTGCTTCCGGTTGGCCTCCCTGACCGCCTCCTCGTCGAAGTTGAAGCGGCGCGCGAAACCGCGCAGGACCTCGGCGATCTTCTCCTCCACCTCCTCGTCGAGGACGAGCTCGCGGCCGGCGAAACGGGCGACGATCTCGGCCGTCAGGTCGTCGGCGGTCGGCCCGAGCCCGCCCGAGGTGACCACCAGGTCCATCCCCTCGTCGGCCATGAAGCGCAGCGCCGCCTCGAGATCGGCGGGCCGGTCGCCGACGATGAGGATGTGGGCGACGTCGACCCCGAGCTCGGCCAGCCGTTCGGAGAGCCAGGGGCCGTTCGAATCGGAGATCGTCCCGGTCAACACCTCGGTGCCGGTGACGACGATCCCCGCTCTGACCGCCCCCGGACGCGGGAGAGAATGCCTGTCCATCTCTGGTTCTTCAGGCATTCTCGAGAGCAGAGGAGGCGGTGATATGTGTCATTCGCAGTCCGGCCTTTCGCCTTCTTCCAGCTCGGTCAGTTCGCCTTCGGAGTCGACCGCGAAGCCGAGCGGGCTCGAGGAGGCCGGGATCGGCGCCGGGCTGCCGTCGATTTCCATCTCCACCGCGCCGTTCCCGAATGCGACCGTGAAGCCGTTGGAGCGGAACGGGCCCTCCTGCGCCCCGGCTGTGAGGATCTGGCCGCCGATCAGCGGCTTTTTGGCGGAGTCCAGCAGGCAGACCCAGACTTCGTCCGTGGCTTCGAGGCTGACCGCCACCCCGGGCGCCTTCGCGGGGGGCGGCGCCTGCCGGCTGCCGGCTCTGGAGGCGGGCCTCGATCCATCGCCCGAGGAGTCGTTCCCCCGTCCGGCGAGGCCGATCGCCACAAGGATGCCGATCAGGGCCGCCACGACGACGACGGCGAGGATGCGCCCCCCCACCCGGGATCGAGCCGGCGTGCGCCGTGCGCTCAGCGCGGGCTCGACCCGGGGGGGCGGCCTATCGCCGCCCGCAACCTCGGTGCCGGCCCGGTAGTCCTCGGCCAGCCGCTCGCCGTCCAACCCGAGGTACGCGGCGTAGGTACGGATGAAGGCGCGAGCGTAGACGTCGCCCGGAAGGACGTCCCACTCCTCGTTCTCGATCGCCCGCAGGAAGCGGACGCGGATCTTGGTCGCCTCCTCGACCTCGGAAAGGTCGAGTTTGCGACGATTTCGCGCGTCCCGAAGGGTGGTTCCGATTTCCGACTCCACCCTTGACATTGTGGCCGGTTACCGAGAAAGGCCCTACTCGGCGTCGACCGGCAGCGGCTCACCCTCCGGGTCGGCGCTCAGGAACCGGGGCAGATCCGCCTCGGTGATCAGGACCTGCCTCGGCTTCGAGCCCTCATAGCCGGAGATCACCCCACGCCGCTCGAGCATGTCGATCAGTCGCCCGGCTCTGGTGTAGCCGACCCGGAGCCGGCGTTGGATCATCGAGACCGAGGCGGTCTCGGTCTGGACCACGAGGCGGATCGCCTCGTCGAGCAGGTCGTCGCTGTCGGGATCGAGGTCGCCCTCCGCTCCCTCGTCGGGGACCTCCTCGCGCGCCTCGAGCAGCTCGGTCTCGTACTCTGGCTCCCCCTGCTTTCCCCAGTGGCTGGTGATGCGGGCGATCTCATCCTCGGTCACGAACGCGCCCTGGATCCGCTGCAGCTTCGAGGTCCCGGCGCCGCGGAACAGCATGTCCCCCTGACCGAGCAGGGCCTCGGCGCCTCCCTGGTCGAGGATCACCCTCGAGTCGGTCTGCGAGGAGACCGCGAAGGCGATCCTCGCCGGGATGTTGACCTTGATCGTGCCGGTGATGATGTCGGTGGAAGGGCGCTGGGTCGCCAGCACCAGGTGGATGCCGGTGGCCCGGGACTTCTGCGCCAGGCGGATGATCGAGTCCTCGACCTCGGCCGGGGCGACCATCATCAGGTCCGCGAGCTCATCGATCACGCAGAGGATGTGCGGCAGCGGCGCCTCTCCCCTTCTTGCCCGGGAGCGGTTCAACTCCCCCAGGTTGCGGCATCGGGCCTCACCCATGATCCCGTAGCGGCTCTCCATCTCGCCGATCAGGTTTGCGAGGACGTTCGCGGCGAGGCGCGGCGAGGTCACCACCGGGGTCAGCAGGTGGGGGATGTGCTCGTAGTGGTTGAGCTCGACCTGCTTGGGGTCGACGAGGACGAGGCGGACGTCGTTGGGCGAGGCCTGCATCAGGATCGAGGAGAGGATCGCGTTGACGCAGCCGGACTTGCCCGAGCCGGTCGTGCCGGCCACCAGCACGTGCGGCATCTTCGCCAGATCGGTCCAGACCGGGTTGCCGTCGATGCCCTTCCCGAGCCAGGCGACCAGCGGCGAGGTCTTCTCCGGGCGGCCGGCGTAGATGTCGCCGAGGCGGACCATGCGGCGACGCGTGTTCGGCACCTCGACCCCGACCGCCTGCTTGCCCGGGATCGGGGCGAGGATGCGGATGTCCGTCGAGGCGAGCGCGTAGGCGAGGTCGTTCGCGAGCTCGGTCACCTTCTTCACCTTGGTCCCGGGCGCCAGCCGCAGCTCATAGCGGGAGACGTGGGGCCCGCTGACGATGCCGACGATCCTCGCCTCGACCCCGAAGTGCCCGAGCGCCTCGACCAGCCTGCGCCCGACCGCCTCGTGGTCGCGGGGGTCCGGGCCCTTGTCGGCGCGGCCCTTCTCGAGCGCGTTAGGTGGCGGCGGCCGGTAGTCGATCTCCTCCGAGGTGGTGACGCCGCGCTCCTTGCCCATCGGGGTCAGGGATGGGGTGCCTCCGGCCTCCTCCGGAGAAACCTGATCGTGACCGTCGTCGGCCGAAGGCGAATCATTTGCGCCCATGCCCTCGCCTGCGGCTGCGGGCATATGCGGGTCGACCGCGGGCCCTTCGCGTCCGGGCATGCCGGGGTGGTGCCCTCTCTGCTCGGCATCTGCGACCTCATCGTCGAAGGTGCCGGCGATCGCGACCGTGGGCTCGAAGTCGACGTCCTCGGGGTAGGCGCTCATCACGTCGGTCGGCCCGGCCCGGGTCTCAAGATCACCCGTATGCGGCCCGCGCCGCTCGTCACGGCTCCTGACGACCGTCTCCGCCACCCCCCGGCCGCCGAGGAAGACTCTGCGCAGGCCGCGGCCCAGCCCGCGGAAGATCGCCGAGATCGAGGTCCCGGTCACGAGCACGACGCCGACCACGAGCATCAGCACGGTCAGTATCCGGGCCCCGACGTCACCGACCAGGTAGGTGAGCGCCGTTTCGACGCCGTAGCCGACCTTGCCCCCCTCCCAGCCGAAGAAGAGGACGAAGGCCAGGTAGACCCCGGCGGCGATCAGGAACAGCCCGATCATGTCGAGGTGGCGCTGCTCGAGCGCCTGGGGCAGGCGTGGCCTCGGCACCCGAGCCAGGCCCTTCGCTTTTGATTTTGGGCGCCGCCTTGCCCCGCGCCGCTTACGCACGAACATTGCCAACACGCTTCGACGCCGACCTCGTCTCCCCTGCGCGAACGCACTTGCTCCCGCATACCGGGAGGAACTGCGTTCGCGCTCGCCTAAATTCGCCCTAAAACCGCGTCGGCAGGTGGATTTGCGGGGCTAACATCGTTCGCGATGCTTACCGACGGCGCCGAATCGGGCGGCCGCGTGCTCGTGGTCGAGGACGACGAGGACATCGCCGATGTCCTGCGTCGGTCCCTGCGCAACGAGGGCTATGACGTCCGCACCTCTGCCGATGGCATCGATGCGCTCGACGTAGCCGCCGGCTTCGTCCCCGACCTCGTGGTCCTCGACCTCGGCCTGCCGCGCCTCGACGGCGTCGAGGTCTGCCGCCGCCTGCGCGCCGACAGCGACGTGCCGATCCTGATGCTGACCGCCCGGACGGAGACCGAGGACCGGGTCGGCGGCCTCGACAGCGGCGCCGACGACTACCTGGTGAAGCCGTTCGAGCGCAAGGAGCTGCTGGCGCGGATCCGGGCCCTTCTGCGACGCCGACCGCCGCGCGGCTCCGCTTCCCTCGAGGTCGCGGACCTCACCCTCAACCCGGAGACCCGGGAGGTGCGCCGCGGAGAGCGGGAGATCGAGCTGACCAACCGCGAGTTCGAGCTGCTGGAGCACCTGATGCGCAACGAGCGCCTCGTCGTCTCACGGGTGCGCCTCCTCGACGAGGTCTGGGGCTATGACCCGACGGCGGCGACCAACACGATCGACGTCTTCATCTCCAACCTGCGCCGAAAGCTCGAGGCCGGCGACGAGCCGCGCCTCCTGCACACGAAACGCGGCGCCGGCTACGTCCTCAAGGCGTAGGCAGTGTTCTCCCCGCTCTCACGGCTCCGCCCGCGCAACTGGCCGGTCCGCTGGCGGCTGGCGGGCGTCTCGGCGGGGCTGACCCTGGCGATCCTGGTCCTGTTCGGGGCGATCGTCGGCAATCTCGCTGCGCAGCGGATTCGCGACGACTTCAACCGCGAGATGAACCAGGCCGTCGCGACGCTCGCCTCCCAGATTCAGATCGTCGACACGATCACGAACACGCTGATCGTCCGTGAGCCCGACCTCGGTGATTTCGTCAGCCCAAACGACGCCACGGCGCGGATATTCGACTCCCGGGGGACCCTGCTCGACGCCAGCCCCGGCGCCGTCGACCTCGGCCCCCCCACCCTCGGCACCCACCAGGTCGGCGACCTGCGGGTCGTCACCGTGACCCTGAGGAGCGGCCAGACCGGCCGCGTCGCCGGCTATGTCCAGTACGGCCGCAACGAGAGCCACATCGAGACGACGATCAGCCGCCTCTGGCTCTTCATCGCCGCCGGAGCGCTCGGCGCAACCCTGCTCGCGGCCCTCGCCGGGCTGGCGATCGCCGGTCGCGCGATGCGGCCGATCTCCTCGTTGACGGCGACGGCACGAGAGATCGGCGACACCGGAGATCCCTCCCGTCACATGCCGGTTCCGAAGGCCGACGACGAGGTCGGGGAGCTGGCCGGGACCCTCGAGCAGATGCTCCGCTCGCTCGACGCCGCCCGCTCGGAGCGCGAAGCGGCGATGCGCAAGCAGCGCGAGTTCGTCGCCGACGCCTCGCACGAGCTGCGCACGCCCCTGACCAGCATCGTCGCCAACCTCGAGCTGTTGCAGGCCTCGCTGGACGACCCGGGCCGGGATGAGGAGCGGGCGGTGGTCGACTCGGCGCTGCGCTCCTCGACCCGGATGAGCCGTCTCGTCGGCGATCTCCTCCTGCTCGCCCGCGCCGATGCCGGCCGGCCCGGCGCCCGCACCAGCTGCGACCTCGCCGAGATCTCCGGCAACGCCGCCGCCGAGGTGGCGCCGACGGTCGGCGAACGGGAGCTGCGGATCGACAACGACCGGCCGCTCCGGGTCGAGGGCAATCCCGATGAGCTGCACCGGATGGTGCTGAACCTCCTCGACAACGCCGTCCGCCACACGCCTCCCGGGTCGCGGATCGAGCTGCGGCTGCGGGCCGCGGGCCGCGACGCGGTGGTCGAGGTCGCCGATGACGGGCCCGGAATCCCCCCGCAGCTGCGCGATGGGGTCTTCGACCGCTTCGTGCGCGGCGACGGGCCCGCTGACACCGCGCTCGGCGGCGGCAGCGGCCTCGGCCTGGCGATCGTGCGCGCGGTCGCCACCTCACACGGCGGCACCGCGGAGGTCACCGACTCCGACTCGGGGGGAGCCCTGTTCAGGGTCCGGATCCCCCTCAGCAAGACTGAGCGGGGAATTACCGCCGCTTTAGACCGGCTTTAGCGCCGCCGCCTAGGTTCTTCCCTGGACGAGACACACACGGGCCCGCCTGGCCTCCCCAACGTCCCGGCGGGCCCGTCAAACCTCGACGATCACCGGCAGGATCATCGGCCGCACCCGCAGCTTCTCGTAGACGAGCTTGGCGATCGAGTCGTGGAGGTCCTCCTGGACCAGGTGGACCTCGCGGGTGCCGGCGGAGGCCGCGTCCTCGAGCGAGTCCTCGACCACGTCTTTCAGCTCCTCGACGAGGCTGTCTTCGTTCTCGAGGAAGGCGACTCCGCGGAGGATCACCTCGGGGTCGGCGACGACGCTGCCGTCGTCGGAGGAGATGGTCGCGACGACGATGAAGATCCCGTCGTCGGAGATCTCGCGACGGTCGCGCAGCGCGACGTCGTCCGGCTCGCCGACGTTGACGCCATCGACGTAGACGACCCCGGCATGGACATCCTCGCCGAACCGGGCGCCGCTCTCGTCGATCTCCAGTGGCAGCCCGTTGCGGCCCTGGAAGACGTTCTCGGGGTCGATCCCGACAGCGTGGGCGAGGTCTGCATGCAGGCGAAGGCGCTGGTGGTCGCCATGGATCGGCAGCACGTAACGCGGCTTGGTCAGGTTGAGCATCAGCTTCAGCTCCTCCTGCCAGCCGTGGCCGGAGGCGTGGATCGGCGCGTCTTTGGCAGTTACCACCGATGCGCCGATCTCGTGGATGCGGTCGATCGTTTCGTTGACGGCGCGCTCGTTGCCGGGCACCGGGGTCGCCGAGAACACCACGGTGTCGCCGCGGTGCAGCTCGACGTCGCGATGGTCGTTGTTCGCCATCCGGCGCAGCGCCGAGAGCGGCTCCCCCTGGCTCCCGGTCGAGATGACGATCACCCTCTCGTCGGGGAAGTCTTCGATCTCGGGCGGCTGGATGAACAAGCCCGACGGCGCCTCGGCGATGCCGAGGTTGGAGGCGATGTTGAAGTTCTTGCGCATCGAGCGCCCGACCAGGGCGACCCGTCTGTCGAGCTTGACCGCGGCGTCGATCGCCTGCTGGACGCGATGGATGTTGGAGGCAAAGGAGGTGACGATGATGCGGCCCTCGCAGGCCGCGAACGTCTCCAGCAGAGCCGGGCCGACGCTCGACTCCGATGGGGCGATCCCCGGCCGGTCGGCGTTGGTCGAGTCGCCGCAGAGCAGCAGCAGGCCGTCGCGCCCCAGTTCGGCGAGCCGTGAGATGTCGGCGGGACGGCCGTCGACGGGGGTCTGGTCGAACTTATAGTCACCGGTCAGCAGCACCGATCCCAACTCGGTGCTGAGGAAGACGCCGCGCGCGTCGGGGATCGAGTGGGACAGGTGGACCAGCTCCATCTCGAACGGGCCCAGCTTCACCACCTCTCCCGCCGGCAGGTCCTGGAGCGGCGCGTCGCTGAGCTTGTGCTCGTCGAGCTTGGAGCGGACCATCGCGATCGTCAGCTGGCCCCCATATATGACCGGTGGCTGACCGATCTCGCGCAGCACGTAGGGCAGTGCCCCGACGTGGTCCTCGTGCCCGTGGGTGAGGACGATCGCCTCGATGTCCTCGGCGCGGTCGCGGAGGAAGGAGAAGTCGGGCAGGACGAGGTCGATGCCCAGCATCTCCGGTGTCGGGAACATCAATCCGGTGTCGACGACGACGATCCGCCGTTCGTACTCGACGACGGTCATGTTCTTGCCGATCTCGCCCAGTCCGCCGAGCGGCAGCACGCGCAGGGTCTTGCTCATCGTCTAGGTGGCCACCGGCACGCCGACTCGGTCGAGCGCGGCCCTGATGGCGTCGCGCTGACCCTCGTCGGCGGGGACCAGCGGCAGGCGCAGGGCGTCGGAGGGGATCAGGCCGGCCATCTCCAGCGCCGCCTTGACCGGAATCGGGTTGGTCGTCACCGCCAGAGCCTCGTACAGCGGCCGCAGCCCTTCGTCGATCTCCCGCGCCCGCTCGAGGTCGCCCGCCTGGGCCGCGTCCCAGATTTCCCGCATCTGCGGCCCGACAAGGTGCGACGCGACGAGGATCCCCCCCGCCCCGCCGATCTCGAGCGTCGACAGGAACGCGTCGTCGTTGCCGGCCAGCACCGCGAGGCCGTCGATCAGCTGCAGCTCGTCGTTGTTGGCCTGCTTCAGGCCGACCACGCCGTCGATCGCCGCCACCTCCCTCAGCAGCGGCGGGGGCATGTTGACCACCACCCGCGATGGGATGTTGTAGGCGATGATCGGCAGCCCGGGTACCGCGGCGGCGATCGCCTCGTAGTGGGCGAGGATCCCGGCCGGGTTCGGCTTGTTGTAGTAGGGCGTGACCACCAGCGCCGCCTCGGCTCCGGCCTCCGCGGCGGCCTTGGTCAGCTCGATCGAGTGGCGGGTGTCATTGGTGCCGGTGCCGCAGACGATCGTCGCCCGGTCGCCGACCTCATCGACGACGGCGCGCAGCAGCGAGATGTGCTCGGTGTCATCGAGCGTCGCCGCCTCACCGGTCGATCCGGCGACGACCAGGCCGTGTGAGCCGTGCTCGACCAGGTGCGTTGCCAGCCGCCGCGCCGCCGACTCGTCGACCGCGCCGCCCTCCTCGAAGGGGGTGGCCATCGCCGTGATCACGCCTTCAAGTTGGGCCATCGGGGTCAGCCTAGCTCAGAGCAGGTTCTCGAGCCCGACCGTGAAGCGGTCGGGCAGCTCCCCCACCCTGCGCACGGCGAGGAGGACGCCTGGCATGAAGGAGCTGCGGTCGATCGAGTCATGGCGGATCGAGAGGGTCTGGCCCTCGCCGCCGAAGATCACCTCCTGGTGGGCGACCAGGCCGGGGAGGCGCACCGAGTGAATCGGTTGGTGGACGTTGCCGCCCGCGCCGTCGATCAGCTCGGCGGTGCGCTTCGCGGTTCCCGAGGGGGCGTCGAGCTTGCGGTCGTGGTGGAGCTCGACGATCTCGCACTCCGGCATGTGTTTCGCGACCAGCTGGGCCGCCTCCATCAGCAGCACCGCGCCGATCGCGAAGTTGGCGG
The DNA here is from genome assembly GCA_963816785.1 of uncultured Solirubrobacterales bacterium. Taxonomy (GTDB): domain Bacteria; phylum Actinomycetota; class Thermoleophilia; order Solirubrobacterales; family 70-9; genus VRUE01. The sequence continues at coordinate 713,059 of CAWFLL010000002.1, forward strand.
CGACGAAGCAGTTGGCGCTCCCGGCCTCCGCCGCCTCGCGCAGCGTCTCGAGGTCAAAGCCGGTCGTCCCGATCACGGCGTGGACCCCCGCCTTCAGGCAGGCGCGCGCGTTCTCGAGCGCGGTGTCGGGGGTGCTGAAGTCGACGAGGACGTCGGCGTCGCCGAGCACCTCCGACAGCTCGACGCCCAGGCTCGGGTCGGCCCTCCCGGTCAGCTCCATGTCCTCGGCCCCCTCGACGGCCTCGCAGACGGTGGCCCCCATCCGCCCCGCGGCGCCCGAGACCACGACCCTGATCATGCCCCGCCACCCCCGGACGCGGGAGCGGATGCCTGTCCATATCTGACTTCTTCAGGCATCCGCGGGAGCAGAGGAGGTGGCGGAAGTGAGGCTCTCGCTGACCGGGGCCAGCGCCTTGCGGAAGCAGTCCTCGTCTTCGCCGACGCAGGCTGCCGAGAGTCGCTCGGCGCCGTAGAGCTCATCGGCGAGCTCGGTCAGGTTCTCGACCGTGACGGCGTCGACCTTGGCCAGCATCTCGTCGAGGCTGTCGATCGGCAGGCCGAACAGGGTCGAGCGTGAGATCCGCGCCATCCGCGCCGCTGTCGACTCCGAGGACAGCACGAGGCGGCCCTTGACGCTCTCCTTGCCGCGTGCCAGCTCCTCGGTGGAGACCGGCTCGGACCGAAGGCGCGCCAGCTCGGCGCCGATCACGGCGCACGCCTCCTCGACGTTGTCGGCGCGGGTGCCGACGTAGGTGGCGACGAGGCCGGAGTCGGTGTACTGCTCGTTGTAGGAGCCGACCGCGTAGGCGAGGCCGCGCTTCTCGCGCACCTCGCGGAAGAGCCGCGAGGAGGTCGAGCCGCCAAAGATCGCGTCGAGCACGGCGAGCCCGTAACGCCGGTCATCGTCGCGGACGATTCCCGGCGCCCCGAAGCAGATGTGGTACTGCTCGGTGTCCTTGGGGTAGTAGCGGAACCGCGCCGAGTCCTCGACCGCGGCTTCGCCATTTGGGCTCGAGCCCCCACCCTCGGGGGGCGAGACGATTCTCTCGGCGAGCTCGACGATCCGCTCATGCTCGAGGTGGCCGGCGGCTCCGACGACCAGGTTCGGCCCGGTGTAGTGCTGCCGGTGGTAGGCGTCGATGTCGGGCACCGGGATCGAGGCGATCACCTCGGCCTTGCCGAGGACGCGCCTCCCAAGCGGATGCTCGCCGAATACCGCGTCGGCGAGGATGTCGTGGACGCGATCCTGGGGCTCGTCCTCGTACATCGCGATCTCCTCCAGCACGACGTCGCGCTCGGAGTCGATGTCCGGGTAGGTCGGCGCGAGCAGCATTTCGGAAAGCAGCTCGAACACCTCCTCGGTGTGCTCGTCGAGGAAGCGGGCGTGCAGGTGGGTGGTCTCCTTGCCCGTCGCCGCGTTGACCGAGGCGCCGAGCCCGTCGAATCGCTCCGAGATCTCGATCGCCGAGAACCGCTCGGTTCCCTTGAACAGCAGATGCTCGAGGAAGTGCGAGACCCCCGCCTGGGCGATGGTCTCGTTTCGGGAGCCGGTGCGGACCCAGAGCCCGAGCGCCACGGAGCGGACCGAGGGGACCTCCTCGGTCACGACCCGGACGCCCGACTCGAGGTGTGAGCACTGCGCCGCAGTCACGATCTGATTTTTCTGGGGCGGCGCAGCGCGCAGCACATTCTTTAGTGACGGCGCTCCCGCTCGCGGTCGCGACGGCGACCGCGGCGCTCGCGGTCGCCTCCGTTGCGGCGCGGGCCGCCGTCGCCGGTGCCGACCGCGGCCAGTTCCTCGGCGCTTTTGCCGGCGACCGAGGGGTCGTCGGAGAGGCGCAGGCCGATCCTGCCCCGCTCGCGGTCGACCTCGACCACCGTCACGTCGATCTCGTCGCCGGCGCTGAGCACGTCGTCGACCGAGTCGACCCTCTCCCCCGGTTTGACGTTGGAGATGTGGAGCAGGCCGTCTGTGCCCTTGACCAGCTCGACGAAGGCGCCGAAGGTGGTCGTCTTCACGACCTTGGCCGCGTCGTAGCGGTCGCCGACCTCGGCCTCCTTGGTCATCGATTCAATCCGGGCGACGCAGGCTTCGACCAGTTCGCCGGTCGGCGCGTAGATCCGCACCGTCCCATCGTCTTCGACATCGATCTCCGCTTCGAACTCCTCGCAGAGGGCGCGGATCGTTTCCCCGCCCTTGCCGATCACGGCGCCGATCTTCTCCGGGTCGATCTTGATCGCCTCGATCCGCGGAGCGTGCTGGGAGAGCATCTCCCGCGGCCCGTCGATCGCCTCCGCCATCTTGCCGAGGATGAACTGGCGGCCCTCGTTGGCCTGGGCCAACGCATCTCGCAATATGTCAAATGTGACGCCGGTGATCTTGATGTCCATCTGCAGCGCGGTGATCCCGTCCTTCGTGCCGGCGACCTTGAAGTCCATGTCGCCGAGGTGGTCCTCGACGCCGGCGATGTCGGTGAGGACGACGTAGTCGTCGCCCTCCTTGATCAGGCCCATGGCGACCCCCGCCACCGGGGCGGTGACCGGGACGCCGGCGGCCTGCAACGCCATCGAGGACGCGCAGACCGAGCCCATCGAGGAGGACCCGTTGGACTCCAGCGTCTCCGAGACGACCCGGAGCACGTAGGGGAAGTCCTCTTCGCCCGGGATCGACGGCACCAGCGCCCGCTCGGCGAGAGCGCCGTGGCCGATGTCGCGGCGCTTGGGGCCACGCATGAAGCCGGCCTCCCCGACCGAGAAGGGCGGGAAGTTGTAGTGGTGCCAGAACCGCTTCGTGGTCTGCAGTCCGAGCGTGTCGAGCCGCATGTCCATCCGGGTCGTGCCGAGCGCCACGTTGGAGAGGATCTGCGTCTCACCGCGGGTGAAGAGCGCCGAGCCGTGCACGCGCGGGGAGATGTCGACCTCGCACTCGATCAGCCGGATCTCGTCCTTGGCGCGCCCGTCGGGCCGCTTCTTGTCGACCGCGATCCGGCGCCGGATGATCTCCTTCTCGAGCTTCGAGAAGGCCGCGGAGACTTCCGAGCGGCGCTCGGGGTCGACCTCGCGGTTCTCGCCGGCCGGGGCGTACTGCTCAATCACGGCCTCCTTCACCGCCTCGGCGGCGTCCTGGCGCTCGAGCTTGCCCTGGATCGAGGTCGCCTCGTCGATCTTCGCGCCGTGGGAGGAGCGGATCTCCTCGACCAGGCTCTCGTCGACCTGCGGGCTCCTCGACCTCTAGCTTCTCCTTGCCGGTCTTCTCGGCCAGCTCCTGCATCGAGGCGCAGAGCTTCTTGATCTCGCTGTGGGCGATGTCGAGCGCGTCGAGGATCTCGGCCTCGGTGACGCCGTCGGCGCCGGCCTCGACCATCAGGATCGCCTCCTCGGTGCCGGCGACGATCAGGTCCAGCTCCAGCTCCTCGAGGCTCTCCTCGGGGGGGTTGACGACGAAGTCGCCGGCGAGCTTTCCGATCCGCACCGCGCCGACGTGGGCGGCGACCGGGATCGGCGAGATCGCCAGCGCGGCCGAGGCGCCGTTCATCGCGAGGATGTCGTAGGGGTGGACGTGGTCGACGGAGAGCGGGGTCGCGACGAGCTGGGTCTCGAAGTGCCAGCCCTTCGGGAACAGCGGCCGGATCGGCCGGTCGATCATCCGCGCGGTCAGCGTCGCCTTCTCACCCGAGCGGCCCTCGCGACGGAAGAACGAGCCCGGGATTTTGCCCGCGGCGTACATCCGCTCCTCGACGTCGACTGTGAGGGGAAGGAAGTCGACCTCCCTCAGGTTGCCCATGGTCGCGGTGCAGAGGACCATCGTGTCTCCGGACTGGACCACGACGGCGCCGCTGGCCTGCCGCGCGAGCTTGCCGGTCTCGAAGGAAATCTGGCCATCGCCGACATCCACCGAGACGCGACTAACGTCAAACATGCTCATTTAGTTTTTACCTCCGGCCGCCGGTTTGCGGCCCTTTGCGTTCAGAACTCTCGTTCTCTTTCGCGAGAGAGGGTACAGACTGTCAGGCCCCCACCGACTCCAGCGCGTCGAAGATCACCTGCGGGCGGGGGCTCTCCCCCAGGCTGGGTGACTCGTAGGTCCACTCGACGACGCCATCCTCGTCGATCAGCACGAGAGTGCGGTTTGCCATCCCGATCCGGTCGACGTATGAGCCGTAGGCCCTGGCGACCTCTCCCTTCGGCTCGAAGTCGGCGAGCAGGGTCGTGTCGATCCCCAGCTTTTCCTGGAATGCCTTGTGCGCATAGGGGTGGTCGATGCTGATCCCGATCATCTCGACGCCCTTCTCCTCGACCTGCGGCTTCACCTCCTGGTAGGCGGTGAGCTGGTCGGTGCAGACCGAGCTGAAGTCGAACGGGTAGAAGACGATCAGGACCTTCTTCCCCCTGAAGTCCGCGAGCGTGACGTCCTTGCCGTCCTGGTTGCGGAGGGTGAACTCGGGGGCCGGCTCGCCGGCCGCGATCATGACAACGGTTCGCGCTTCGCTTGCTGCGCGAACAACCAGATATGGACGCTTGCTCGCTCCGCGCTCATCGTCTCAGGCCGAGCTCGGCGACGAGGGCGCGGTAGCGCTCGAGGTCGGAGCGCTCCAGGTAGCGGAGCATGCGGCGACGCTTGCCGACCAGCATCAGCAGGCCGCGGCGGGAGTGATGGTCTTTGGCGTGGGTCCGCAGGTGCTTGGTCAGTTCGTTGATCCGCTCGGTCATCAGCGCGACCTGGACCTCGGCCGAGCCGGTGTCGCCGTCCGCGCGCCCGTACTTGCCGATCAGCTCGCTCTTCTGCTCTTTCGCCATCGTCATCGCGCGGTGAAGCTAGCACAGACCTGCCTTGCTTCCTCGACATCGATCCGCATCTGGGCGATCAGCTCCTCGACGCCGGAGAAGCGCTTCTCGCCGCGCAGGCGCTTGACGAAGGCGACCCTCAGCATCGTCCCGTAGAGGTCCCCCTCGTGGTCGATCAGGTAGGTCTCGATCAGCACCCCGCGCCCGGTGTCGAAGGTCGGGCGCACGCCGACGTTGACCGCCGCCGGCACCCCGTTGGCGAAGGCTGCGTAGACGCCGTGGCCGGGGATCGCGAGGCGGTCGTCGGGAACGATGTTGGCGGTCGGGAATCCGAGCTCCCGGCCACGCTGGTCCCCAGTGACGACCTCGCCCTCGACCATGAACGGCGCGCCGAGGCAATGCCGCGCTCCCTCCATGTCGCCGGCCGCGATCAGGGCCCGGATCCGGGTCGATGAGACCGTCTCGCCATCGACCTCGACCAGCGGCACGACGCGGGTCTCGAACTCGGAGCGGGCCGAAAGCATCGCCGGGTCGCCCCTGGCTTTGGCGCCGAAGCGGAAGTTCTCCCCGACCGAGACCCGCTCGGCTCCCAGGCGCTCGATCAGCACCTCCTCGATGAAGTCCTCGGCGGGCCGCGCCGCGAACTCGCGATCGAAGGGAATGACGACCAGCTCTTCGACCCCGAGCCCTTCGATCACATCGCGCTTGACGTTGAACGGCATGATCAGCTTCGGCAGCGCCGCGGGGTGGAGGATCTCGAGCGGATGGGGGTCGAAGGTGAGGACCGTGTCGGCCCCCTTGATCACCGCCTGATGGCCGCGATGCACCCCGTCGAACGTCCCGATCGCGACCTCCCGCGGGCGCGGCTCCGCGTCCGGTAGGGAGGTGACGACGATCGGGGCCACTAGCGCATCGCCTCCGCCGCGGCCGGCACCAGTTCGGCCACCCGTTCCACGCTCAGCTCCTCGCCGGCGTCCTCGACCCTGAACGGGCCGATCGCGGTGCGGCGCAGCTCGGCGCAATAGGCGTCGCCGAGCGTCTCGATCAGGGTCCGGATGTAGGTGCCGGCCGAGCACTCGATCTCGTAGCCGGCGGTCTCGGCGTCGTGTCTCAGCAGCTGCGCCCGGTAGACCTCGATGTCGCGCGCGGGCGTCTCGATCTCCTCCCCGCGGTGGGCCTTGCGGTAGAGGCGCTCGCCCCCGACCCTGACCGCCGAGGTCATCGGCACCCGTTGGCGCACGGTCCCGGTCGGGAGGGCGAGCGACTCGGGGACCCTTCCGGTCTCGGTCAGCTCGCCGTCGGGGTCGCCGCTGCTCGACCGCCATCCGAGCCGCGCCGTCGCCAGGTAGGTCTTCGGCAGCCCGGTGAGGAAGCGCTGCAGGCGGGTCGCGCCGCCGAGCAGGACCAGCAGCAGGCCGGTCGCGAAGGGGTCCAGGGTTCCCGCGTGCCCCGCCTTGCAGCCGCGCTCGCGTCTCAGGCCGAGGACCATGGCGTGCGAGGTTATCCCGGCCGGCTTGTCGCAGAGCAGAACGGTGCCCTCGGCCGCCGCTCTCATCTAGCCGAGCTGGTCGTCGACCTCGCCGCAGAGAAATGTGACCAGCTGGTCGAGCTCGAGGTCGGTGGAGAAGCCGGCGGCGCGCTTGTGCCCCCCACCGCCGTGCTTGCGGGCGATCGCGGAGACATCGACCTCGCCGCTGCTGGAGCGCAGGCTGACCTTCCGCGCGGCACGGCCGCGGTCGCCGAGGTCGCGGATCAGGGCCGCGATCTGAGCCCCCTCGACCGAGCGCAGGTGGTCGATGATCCCCTCGGTCATCTCCTCGCCGGCGCCGGTCGCCTCATAGTCGGCGGCGGTGATGTAGGTGAGGACGAGGGCGCCTTTGCAGTGGCGCTGGATGCCCTCGAGGGCGCGGGCGACGAGCCGGATCTTCTCGATCGGGACGTGCTCGTACAGGCGGCGGTAGGTGTCGTCGACCACCACCCCGGCTTCGATCAGCTCGGCGGCGATCTGGTGGGTCCGGGCATTCGTGTTCTCGTACATGAACTTGCCGGTGTCGGTGACGAGGCCGACGTAGAGGGCCGAGGCCATCTCCGGGGTGATCTGTGCTCCGAGCAGCAGGGCGAGCTCGTAGACGATCTCCGCCGTGCAGGAAGCTCCAACGTCGACCAGGTTGAGGTCCCCGAAATGGGTGTTGTCGTGGTGGTGGTCGATGTTGATGATCTCGTGCGTTCCGCCGCTCAGGAAGTCGACCGGCATCCGGTCGATGTTGCCGCAGTCGAGGAAGATCGCCGTGCGGTCCGCCATGTCGGCCGGCGGCTCGTGGAAGACCTCCTCGAGGGGCAGGAAGCGGTACTCGATCGGCAGCGGGAACTCCTTCGCCGCCATGAACATCACCGAGTCCTTGCCGAGCTGGGTGAGCAGGTGGTGCATTCCGAGCAGGGAGCCGAGCGCGTCCCCGTCAGGGCCCTCGTGGGCGGTCAGCAGGAAGCGCTCCCGGGAGCGGAGCCCCTCCGCCACCTGCTCGATCGTCGTATCGGTGACGGCGGCCCTAGCCATCGCTCTCGTCGAGAAGGCGGGAGATCCGCATTCCCTGCTCCACGGTCGCGTCGTAGTGAAAGGTCAGGGTCGGGGTCCGCTTCATCCGCGTCTCGGCGGCGATCTTCGACTGGAGCACGCCGTGCGAGGAGCGGAGCGCGTCGAGGGTCGCCTCCCGCTCCTGGTCCCCGCCGAGGACGCTGACGTGCACCTTGGCAGTGCGGAGGTCAGGGCTGGTCTCGACGGAGGTCACGGTCACGAAGCCGATGCGAGGATCGCTCAGGTCGGTGGCGATCGCCGCCCCGATCACCTCGCGAAGCACCTCGTTGACGCGGCGCATGCGAGGAGCGGCCATCCTACTCCAGCGTTTGCTCGACCTGCTTGGTTTCGAAGAACTCGAGCACGTCACCCTCCTTGACGTCAGCGTAGCCCTCGAGGACGATGCCGCACTCCAAACCCTCCTCGACCTCCTGCACGTTGTCTTTGAAACGGCGCAGGGAGCCGAGTTTGCCGTCCCAGATGACGGTTCCTTCGCGGACCAGGCGAACGCTCGCCACGCGGGTGACCTTGCCCTGGGTGACGAGGCATCCGGCGATGCGGCCGACTCTGGAAGCTTTGAAGGTCTGTTTGATCTCCGCTTCGCCGAGCGTCTCCTCGACCTCGACCGCCTCCAGCATCCCCTCCATCGCGTTGCGCAGGTCCTCGGTGATTTTGTAGATCACCGAGTAGGTGCGGACGTCGACGCCCTCGCGCTCCGCGGCCCGCTTCGCGTCGGCCAGCGGCCGCACGTTGAAGCCGATGATGATCGCGTTGGAGGCCGACGCGAGCATCACATCGGACTCGTTGATGCCACCGGTCTGGGAGTGGATGATGTTGATCCCGACCTGCTCCTGGGGGACCTTGGCGATCTCGTCCTGGAGCGCCTCCAGCGAGCCGGCCACGTCGGCCTTGAGGACGATGTCGAGCTCCTTGATGTCGCCTTCCTGGGCCCGCGAGAAGACCTCCTCGAGGCTGACCTTGCGTGCCTGGCGCCGGGCCAGCGCCTCGGTCTTCAACCGGTTGGCACGCTCCTGGGCGAGCTGACGGGCGCGGCGGTCGTTCTCGACCGTGTGGACCAGCTCGCCTGCCTCGCAGACGCCGTCGAATCCGAGAACCTCGACCGGCATCCCGGGCCCGGCGCTCTCGACCCGATCACCGGTGAAATCGTGCATCGCCCTGACCCGGCCCCATTGCGGGCCGGCCACGAGCGAATCGCCCACCTTCAGGGTCCCGCGCTGGACGAGGATGCTGACGATCGGGCCGCGGCCCGGGTCGAGCTGGGACTCGATCACGGTCCCGGAGGCGGGCGCGTCCGGGTTCGCCCCGAGCTCCTCGAGCTCCGAGACCAGCAGGATCATGTCGAGCAGGTTGTCGAGGCCCTCGTGGGTCTTGGCGGAGACGTCGACATAGACCGTGTCGCCCCCCCACTCCTCAGGGTTGAGGCCGTCGGAGGCGAGCTCGTTTCGAACGCGATCGGGCTGCGCGCCCTCCTTGTCGATCTTGTTGACCGCGATCAGGATCGGTACGTCGGCCGCGCGCGAATGGTCGATCGCCTCTTTGGTCTGCGGCATCACCCCGTCGTCGGCGGCGACGACCACGACGGCGACATCGGTCACCTTTGCGCCCCGGGCTCGCATCGCGGTGAAGGCGGCGTGGCCCGGGGTGTCGAGGAAGGTGATCGTCTTGTCGTCGTGGTGGACCTGGTAGGCGCCGATGTGCTGGGTGATCCCGCCCGCCTCGCCGGCGGCGACCTCGGTCTCTCGGATCGCGTCGAGAAGCGACGTCTTTCCATGGTCGACGTGCCCCATGATCGTCACCACCGGCGGCCGCGGGGCGAGGCTCTCCTCGGAATCCTCGAATTCCGGCGCCTCCGGCTCCTCCTCTGCGGCCGTGACGATCTCGATCTTGCGGTCGTACTCGTCGGCGATCGCCTTGATCGACTCATCGGTGAGGGTCTGGGTCAGGGTCGCCATCTCCCCCATCGTCATCAGCTTCTTGATCACCTCGGCGCTGCCGAGTCCCAGCAGCTCCGCGACCTCCCGCACCGTCGCCCCCGAATTGACCTTGGTCGCCTCGGGCTCGGCCGGCTCCTCGGCCTTGACCGGCGGCTCCTCGAGAAGCGGACGGCGCCGCCGGCCACCCCGTCGCCGGGGTGGGCGCTGCGGCGGCGGCCCGCCCATCTGGTCGCGGCGGGCGGCCTGGGAGTCGATCACGACCCGCCGTTTCTTGGCCGACCCGGTGCCCGCGCTCGCTTTTTTCGTCGCCGGTTTGACGGGGCCCTTGGCCGGTTTGGCTTTCGGTTCGGCGGTCTGACCGCCGTCGGAGGGCGCGGCCTTTGCCGGAGCGGCTTTCGGTTTCGGCTTCGCCTTGGTCGCCGTTGCCGCCCCGCCGTTGCCCTTCGAGCCCGAGAGCGCCTGAAGCGCGTCACTCTCCTCGACGCTGGATGCGGCGGCTTTCGCTTCGATGCCCGCCGCTTTCAGGGCAGCCAGCAGCTCCTTGCTGGTCACGCCCTGCGCTTTGGCGATCTCGTGGACTCTCTTCTTGGCCACTAAGCCTGCTCAGCCTCCTCGGCCACGGCCTCTGCCTCGGGCTCCTCTTCGGCTTCAGGCTCTTCCGCCTCGGTCTCGGGCTCCTCCTGCTCAGCAACCTCGCCGTCCTCGGAGACAGCCTCCTCCTCGGGCTCCTCCTGCTCAGCCTCCGGTTCCTCGTCAGCCGACTCGGCGTCGGTGTCGGGGCCCTCGGCCTCCTCCGAAGGAGTCAGATCGTGATCGTCGTCGGCCTCGGGCACGGCTTCGCCATCAACCGCCGCCTCCTCCGCTTCGCGTCCGGGGGCGGCGGGTGTCTCCTCGACCGCGGGCTCCTCGGCGACCTCCTCCTCCGCGGTCTCTTCCTCGAACTCGGCTTCGGCCTTGGCGACGATCTCGGAGACCTGTCCCTCGTCGCCGTCGGGGTCGGCGAGGATCTCGACCTCGCTCTCGGCGAGCGGGGCGAGAACGGCGATCTGGTTCGTCTCGAAGCGGCTCAGGGCCTGGTGCGCGGGCAGGCCGCAGTAGGAGGAGCCGGCGATCGCCGCGTTCGGGCAGCGACGCCCGTTGGCCAGCACCGCCATGCAGTGCCCGTCGGACTGCTCCTCGCCCTCGTACTCGATCTCCTGGTCCTCCTGGGCGAACTCGGTCTCGGACTTGATGTCGACGCGCCAGCCGGTCAGCCTGGCGGCGAGGCGGGCGTTCTGCCCATCGCGGCCGATCGCCAGTGAGAGCTGGTCGTCGGGGACGATTACGGTCGCCTGGCGCTGCTCGTCGTCGACGATCACCTCGCGCACCCGGGCCGGAGACAGCGCCTTGGCCACGAATCGCGCCGGCTCGTCGTTGTGCGGGATGATGTCGATCTTCTCGCCGCGTAGCTCGGAGACGACCATCCGCACCCGTGAGCCGCGCGGCCCGACGCAGGCCCCGACCGGGTCGACCCCGTCGGCATGCGAGATCACCGCGATCTTAGAGCGATAACCGGGCTCGCGGGCTACCCCGACGATCTCGACCAACTTGTCGGCGATCTCGGGGACCTCCATTTCGAACAGGCTCTTGATCAGCTCGGGGCTGCGCCGCGAGACGACGATCGCCGGGCCTTTGGTCGAGTCGGAGACGTCGGTGATCACGGCCTTGACCCGCATCCCGTGGTCGTAGCGCTCGTTATAGACCTGCTCGGACTTCGGCAGCAGCGCCTCGACCCGCTCGCGAAGCTGGACCAGCGTGTAGCGCTTGTCGGACTGCTGGATGATCCCGGTGATCAGCTCGCCGACCCGGTCCTGGTACTCCTCGAACATCATCATCCGTTCGGCCTCGCGGATCCGCTGCAGGATCACCTGCTTGGCGGTCTGCGCGGCGATCCGGCCGAAGTCGTCGGGCGTCACGTCGCGGGTGGTGATCTGGTCCTCGTAGGGCGCGATCATCTGCGGGTCCAGTTCGGGCTCCTCGAGCTCGCGGAGCTCGCCGGTCTCCGGGTCGATCTCGCGCTCCTCTTCTTCCTGCGCTTCGGCCGCCTCCGCCAGGAGCTTCTCCTCCAGCTCGGGCGGCAGGATCAGCTCGAAGACGCGAAAGTCCCCGGTCTCGTGGTTGAGATCGACGCGGGCATATTTGGCGGCGCCGGGCGTCTTCTTGTAGGCCGACAGGAGGGCGTCCGCGAGGGCGTCCATCAGGGTGTCGGCGGCGATCCCCTTCTCCTGCTCGAGAGCCTTGATTGCGTCGACGATCTCTTTGCTCACTGAACCTCCTCGGGCTCACCCTCGCGCACTTGCGAAGAGTCGGAATCGGGACTGGGGCGACCGTACTTCGGGCCGGGTGAGGAGACCTCGAGCGAGTAGTCGACCAGTAGGCGGCTGAGGTGCTGGGTCACCTTTTCGCACAGCGCAAGATCGACCCCGTCGGGGTGATCGACGAAGAGGCGGAGCGCCTCGTTCCCGGGTCGCTCGAGCGCGACGAACTCGATCTGCTGATCGAGGTCGTGGAGCTGCTGCTGGATGTCGTTCTTGAGGTCTTCCATTGGATTTGGGGCGTAAAAAAAGTGGGCCAAGCCCACTTCTCGAGACTGCTAGGCACGAAAAAGCTTAAATTCAGTATAGCCCGCTCTTTGCGCTCGGCCGACGCAGGGAGTCGACTCGGTCGAGGATCGTCCCCGCGATCTCCTCCTTGGAGGCGAGTGGCACCTCGGACTCGGACTCGGCGTCGATCAGGGTCACGGCGTTGTCGTCGCTCTCGAAGCCGATGCTGGGGTCGGAGACATCGTTGAGGACGATCAGGTCGACCTGCTTGCGCCGGCGCTTCTCGCGGGCACGTTCGAGGGCCCCGTCCCCGGTCTCGGCGGCGAAGCCGACGATCGTCTGATCGGCGGTTCGGCCGGAGGCCAGCCCGGCGAGGATGTCGTCGGTCGGCTCGAGGCGGAGCTCGAGGCCGCCGCTCTCGCGCCGCAGCTTGCCGGGCTCGACCTCGGGGGGCCGGTAGTCGGCCGGGGCGGCGGCCATCAGCAGGACGTGGCTGGACGGGAACTCGGCCCGTGCCGCCTCGGCGAGCTCGGTGGCGGTCTCGACGTCGATGCGGCGAACCCCCGCCGGCTCGGGCAGCGCGACGTTGGCGGCGATAAGGGTGACCTCGGCGCCGCGCCGAGCGGCAGCCGACGCGAGGGCAAGGCCCATGCGCCCGCTCGAGCGGTTGCCGATGAAGCGGACGGGGTCGAGGGGCTCGCGGGTGCCGCCCGCCGTTACCAGCACGCGCAGACCGTCCCAGGGGCGGTCGCCCCCGGGAAGGACGGCTTCGACCCGCTCCAGCAGGCGCGCTGGGTCCGGAAGCCTGCCGCGACCCTGCTCTCCGCGTGATGCGAGTCGGCCCTCGTCGGGCTCGATCACGGTGACGCCGCGCTCGCCCAGGGTCGCCAGGTTCGCCTGGGTGGCGGCGTCGGCGTACATCCGGTCGTTCATCGCAGGGGCGACGAGGCGCGGCGCCGTGCAGGCGAGGAACGAGGTGGTCAGCATCGAGTCGGCGATCCCGGCCGCGAGCTTCGCGAGCGTATTCGCCGAGGCGGGCGCGATCAGGTAGGCGTCGCAGTTGGCGGCGACCTCGAGGTGGCCGATCGGGTCGTGAGCAGGCGCGGGGTCGCCCGGGAAGGCTCCGCGCAGCGGATCGCGCTCGAACTCCGAGGTCAGGATCGGGGCGCCGGTGATGCCCTCGAAGGACGCGGCGCCGACGAACCGCCCGGCGGCCTCGGTCATCACGACGCGGACCCCATGGCCCGCGAGCGTGGCGAGCCGCGCCAGCTCCAGCGACTTATAGGCGGCGATCCCGCCGCTTACCCCGAGCAGGATTCGGGCCATCGGTTCCTCCTGGAAGCGGTGCGCGCCTAGGCGCGGTACTCGTATTTGAGCTTGCCTTCGGCCAGCTCCTGCAGGGCCATCGAGAGGTAGTTCCCGCCCTGGGTCTCGACCATCGGCGGCGGGTACTCGCCGAAGCTGCCTTCGCCGAGGCTGTGGAAGTAGCTGTTTATCTGTCTGGCTCGCTTCGCCGCGACGACGACCGCGGCGTAATGCGAGTCGGCGTGCTCGAGAAGTTTGTCTACGCGTGGTTTGATCATTCGGCCGCGGAGTCTAGTGGCAAGCCGAGCTCGGCGCGCACGATTCCCTCCAACTCTGCCGCGGCACGGTCGAGATCGTCGTTGACGATGCTGTAGGCGAACTCGTCCTGGGCGGCCAGCTCCTGCTCGGCGACCTCGAGGCGGGAGTCGATCGCAGCGTCGGAATCCGTGCCGCGGGATTCGAGCCGCCGGCGCAGCTCGGCGGGGTTCGGCGGCCCGATGAACACCTGGACCGACTCGCGCATCGCGGCCCGGACCTGGCGTGCGCCCTGCACCTCGATCTCGAGCAGGACGGAGACGCCCTCGTCGAGGCGGCGCCGGACCTCGGAGCGCAGCGTCCCGTAGCGGTTGCCGCTGTAGGTGGCGAACTCGAGGAAGTCGCCGGCATCGATGCGGCGATCGAACTCCTCGCGGCTGAGGAAGTGGTAGTCGAGCCCGTCGACCTCGCCCTCGCGCGGCTCGCGGGTCGTCGCCGACACCGACAGCTCGAGGCCCGGGACGCGTTCCAGCAGCTTCGCGATCAGCGTTCCCTTGCCGACTCCAGACGGACCAGTGATGACGAACACCTTTGACATCGAACGGACCGGATACTGACCGGCCTCGCGGTCGCTATCGGCGAAGCTGAGAGACCAGCTCTGCGCGCTGCCGTTCGGAGAGGCCGCCGATCGTCTTCGACGGTGAGATCCGGCACTGGTTGAGGATCCGGTTGGTCTTTACCCGCCCGTACTTCGGGACCGCGAGGAGCATGTCGAAGACCTTGGCGGTCAGCACGTACTCGGGCGGATCGAGGAGGAGCGCGTGGATGCTCGCCTTGCCTGCTTTGAGGTCCTTCTTCAGCTTGGCGCGAGCGGTCCGGATGCCGTTGGCCCGCCTCAGCGCATCCATCCGCTGATCGAGTGACCTCTCGGGGGCCGCGGATGACGTCTTGACCGGGGCGTGCATGTGGGCGGCGAGTATAGCCGCGGGTCGCGGGTACGCAAGGGGGTGTTTGCCAATTTCGGTGAAATTCACCTAGACCTGGACTTGAGGTCGAGATCGTGGTTGGGGAAATTGGGGTCGGAGAGCTCGGCGGCGATGCGATTGCCGGCTCGCGGGTCGCGAAAGTTCTCGGTCCCGACCGCCACCAGCGAGGCCCCCGAGGCGATCAGTTCTCGAGCATCGGCGCCGTTGCAGACGCCGCCCATGCCGACGATCGGGAGGCGAATTGCGGCGGCGACGGCGCGAAGCTGCGCGACCGCGATCGGCCGCACCGCGGGTCCCGAGAGGCCGCCATGTCCGGCTGCAATTCCGGGCCGCCCGGTGGCCGGATCGATCGCGCTCGCCTTCAGCGTGTTGATCAGGGAGACCGCCTCCGCCCCGCCCTCTTCGGCCGCCACCGCGACGGCTGCCGGGTCGGCGACGTTCGGCGTCAGCTTCACGATCAACGGCTTCTCCGTCAGCGGCCTCAGCGCCTCCAGTAGCGCCGCCGTCTCCTCCGGTTGCTCGCCGACGATCAGGCCCGAGTGGACGTTGGGGCAGGACACATTCAGCTCGATCGCGGCGACCTCCTCGCGCCCGGCAACCCCCCCTACCAGTCGCGAGAACTCCTCCCTGCTCGTCGCCATCACCGAGACGATCAGCGGTACCGGCAGCTCGGCAAGCTGCGGCAGGTCGTCGTTGAGGAATCCCTCCAATCCCTTGTTCGGCAGGCCGATCGAGTTGATCATCCCGGCCGGTGTCTCCCAGATCCGCTGCGGCTCGTTGCCGGCCCGGGCCTCGACGGTGATCGTCTTCGAGACGAACGCAGAGAAGGGGAAGTTCTCCAGCAGCTGGTCGCCGTAGACGCGCCTCGCGGCGATCGCGTCGAACGTGCCCGAGGCGTTGATCACCCGGCTCTTCAACTCGATGCCGCAGAACTCGACGGCGGTTGGGCCGGCGGGTCCTGTCGCCGCAGGGGACCCCCCACCCCCTGCGGTAGCTGAAGCTTCCTCGGGGGCGGGCCCCCCTGCGTCGCCACCCCCCGGCAGAATCGCCGGAGATCCAGCGGGCGCGATGTCGACCGCCCCGTGATCCTCGGGAGCCGGAAGACCGTTGGCGCGCAGGACCGGGCCGTCCACGCACAGCCTCAGATACCCGGAGCCGTCAGGCCTTGGTATCGCGCAGCCGAAGCAGGCGCCGAAGCCGCAGGCCATCGGCGCCTCCTGCGCGAGCTCGCAAGCGACCTCCCTGGATGAGCAGAGGGCCTGGACAGCGTCGAGCATCGGTGGTGGGCCACAGGCGTAGACCGCGGCGCTGGCGGTGTCGTCTCCTTCGAGCATCGTGGCGAGGAGGTGGGTGACGTAGCCGGTGTGGCCGACGTGGCCGTCCTCGCTCGCGAGGCGGACCTCTGGACACAGGCTTCGCCCTCGCGAGGCGCTCGATGGAGTCAGATCGTGACTCGCACCTCGCGGGGGCTCGCGGCAGGCGAAGAGGTCGTCGAGGCCGCCACTATGGGCTCGGTCGCGGAAGCCGAGCAGGACCCGGGTCGGAATGCCGCTGCCGGCGAACGCGCGGCGCAGCAGGGCGAGTGGGGCGATGCCGATGCCGCCCCCGACCAGGATCGCCCCGGCGGCTCCGGGGGCGAGCCGGCGCGGCTCGGAGAAGCTGTTGCCGAGCGGGCCGTTCACCCACACCAGCTCGCCGGGCTCCAACTCGCAGAGGCGGTCGGTGCCGGGGCCTATTCCCTCGATCAGGAAGTCGAGCCGCGCAGACCCGCCCTCCTCCTCGGCATCGGCCACCGACAGGGCCCTCGGCAGGAAGGGACGCTGTCCCTCCTCCTCCCAGTGCCGCTCGGCGGCGAGCATGTAGAACTGGCCGGGCAGCGGCGCCGGCCCCTCCTCATCGCCGAGGGAGAAGACGCGGTACCCGCCCGAGTCGTGACTCTCCACGACCTCGCACAGCCGCCTCCCAAATGGAGGTCTGGCGCGCTCAGACATCCGCGCGGGAGGCGGCGGAAATGCGATGTATCTCCTGCAGCGAGAGCACCTCGGCATCCTGCTGTTTCTGCGCGGCGATGGCGCGGACCGCGGCGGAGGCGCCCGTCATCGTCGTCACGCACGGGATCCCGTGTCGGACCGCCGCCGTCCGGATCGCGTGCCCGTCGGCGCGGGCTCCGGAGCCGGTCGGCGTGTTGATGACGAGGTCGCATTTCCGTTCCCGCAGCAGGTCGATTGCGTTCGGGCTGCCCTCGCTCAGCTTGTTGATCCTCGTGACCGGCACTCCCATCGAGGTGATCGATTGCGCGGTGCCGCCCGTCGCGATCACCTCGAAGCCGAAGTCGTGGAAGCGGGTGGCGAGCTGCGTCGCCGCCGGCTTGTCGGTGTCGGTGACGGTGATGAACACGGCCCCTCCCGCCGGCAGCGACACCCCGGCTGCAGCCTGCGCCTTGCCGAAGGCGGTCGGGAAGTCGGTGGCGATGCCCATCACCTCGCCGGTGCTCTTCATCTCGGGCCCGAGCACTGAGTCCACGCCGGCGAAGCGGGCGAACGGCATCACCGCCTCCTTGACGCTGACGAAGCCCTCGGGAGGCTCGGGAACCTCGAGGTCGGCCAGCCTCTCCCCCAGCATCAGCCGCGCCGCCACCTTCGCCAGCGGCGTTCCGGTCGCCTTCGAGACGAACGGCACCGTGCGCGAGGCGCGCGGGTTGGCCTCGATCACGTAAAGCTCGCCGCCCGCGACGCCGTACTGGATGTTGATCAGCCCGACGACGCCCAACTCGAGGGCGATCCGCGTCGTCGTCTCCCGGATCTCCTTCAGCATCTCCTCGCCGAGGCTCATCGGCGGCAGCACGCAGGCCGAGTCGCCCGAGTGGACCCCGGCCTCCTCGACGTGCTGCATGATCCCGGCGACGTGGACGTCTGAGGAGTCGGCGAGGGCGTCGACGTCGACCTCGATCGCGTTCTCGAGGAAGCGGTCGAGCAGCAGCGGGTGCTCCTGGTCGGCCTTGACGTTGGCCTCCAGGTAGGCGGACAGGTTCTCGGTCGAGTAGCAGATCTCCATCGCCCTGCCGCCGAGTACGTAGGAGGGGCGGACCAGCAGCGGGAACCCGACCTGCTCCGCGATGACCGCCGCCTCATCGGCGGACAGCGCGGTGCCGTAGGGCGGATGCTTCACCCCGAGGCGTCGCAGCAGGGCGCCGAAGCGGCCGCGGTCCTCGGCGAGGTCGATCGCGTCGACCGGGGTGCCGAGCAGCGGCACGCCGGCCTCCTCGAGGGCGCGGGCGAGCTTCAGCGGCGTCTGGCCGCCGAACTGGACGACCACCCCCTCGGGGCGCTCCTGCTCGCAGACGGCGAGCACGTCCTCGGCGGTCAGCGGCTCGAAATAGAGCCGGTCGGAGGTGTCGTAGTCGGTCGAGACGGTCTCCGGGTTGCAGTTGATCATCACCGCGTCCCGGCCCGACTCGCGCGTGGTCATCGCCGCGTGCACGCAGCAGTAGTCGAACTCGATCCCCTGGCCGATCCGGTTCGGCCCGGCGCCGAGGATGACCACCGACTCGCGCTCGCCCCGGCGCACCTCCGAGGCGGCGCCGCCGCCGCCGGGGCGCGAGCGCTCGTGCCCCGAGTAGTAGTAGGGGGTCGCGGCCTCGAACTCGGCCGCGCAGGTGTCGACCGACTTGTAGGTGCGCTCGAGGCCCTCGGTCCCGTCGCCCTCGTTGGCCAGCGTCTCCAGCTCGCGCAGGAACCAGCGATCGACCAGGCAGCGCTCGTGCACCGCCTCGACCGAGAGGCCGCGGCGGAAGGCCTCGAGCACCAGGTCGAAGCGTTCGGCTGACGGAATCGCGATCGCCCCGAGCAGGTCCTCGTCGCCCTCGGGCGGCTGCGGCTCCTCGTCGAGCTCGCGCGAGCGCATCGCCTTCGCGAACGACTCGCCGAAGGTGCGGCCGATCGCCATCGCCTCGCCGACGCTCTGCATGTGGGTCGAGAGCCGGCCCTCGGTGCCGGGGAACTTCTCGAACGCGAAGCGCGGGACCTTGGTAACCACGTAGTCGATCGTCGGCTCGAACGAGGCCGGGGTCGCGCGGGTGATGTCGTTCGGGATCTCCTCGAGCGCGTAGCCGACCGCGAGCTTGGCCGCCATCTTGGCGATCGGGAATCCCGTCGCCTTCGAGGCCAGCGCCGACGAGCGCGAGACACGCGGGTTCATCTCGATCACCACGATCTCCCCGCTCTCCGGGTGGACGCCGAACTGGATGTTGGAACCGCCGGTCTCGACCCCGACGGCCCGGATCACCCGGATCGCCTGGTCGCGCAGCTCCTGGTAGAGGCGGTCGGACAGGGTCTGGGCCGGCGCGACCGTGACCGAGTCGCCGGTGTGGACCCCCATCGGGTCGACGTTCTCGATCGAGCAGATGATCACCACGTTGTCGTTGCGGTCGCGCATCACCTCGAGCTCGAACTCACCCCAGCCCAGCACCGACTCCTCGACGAGAACCTGGTTGATCGGGCTCGCCGCGAGGCCCTCGCTGACCACCTGGCGCAGCTCGGTCTCGGTCTCCCCCACTCCGCCGCCTTCCCCGCCGAGGGTGAAGGCCGGGCGGACGATCGTCGGCAGCGTGATCTGCCCCTCGGCGAGCGCCGTCTCGACCTCGCCGAGGCTGCCGACGGTCAGCGACCAGGGGATCCGCAGTCCCGCCTCCGTCATCGTGCAACGGAACTCCTCGCGGTCCTCGGCTCGCTTGATCGCTGCGTGGTCGGCGCCGATCAGCTCGACCCCGAAGCGCTCCAGGGTCCCGTCCTCGTACAGCGCCATCGCCAGGTTGAGGGCGGTCTGCCCGCCGAGGGTCGGGAGCAGCGCATCCGGGCGCTCCTTCTCGATGATCTTCGCGACCGGCCCGGGCTGCAAAGGCTCGACGTAGGTCGCGGTCGCGAACTCGGGGTCGGTCATGATCGTCGCCGGATTGGAGTTGACGAGGACGACCTCGAAGCCCTCCTCGAGTAGCACCTTGCAGGCCTGGACGCCGGAGTAGTCGAACTCGGCGGCCTGCCCGATCACGATCGGCCCGGAGCCGATCAGGAGGATCTTGTGGATGTCCTCTCTACGCGGCAAGGGCGAGGAACTCCTCGAACAGATGGCGGGCATCGTGCGGGCCGGGGCCGGCCTCCGGGTGGTACTGGACCGTGGCGCCGGGAACGTCCTTCAGGACCAGCCCCTCGATGGTGCGGTCGTAGAGGTTGAGGTGGGAGAGCTCGGCCGCGCCGAAGTCGGTCTCCCAGCGGACCGGCTCATCGGCCTCGATCCGCGGCTCGCCCCCCGGTCCCTGAACCGCGAAGCCGTGGTTCTGGGAGGTGATGTCGATCCGACCGGTGAAGAGGTCCTTGACCGGGTGGTTCGCGCCGCGGTGGCCGAAGGGGAGCTTGAACGTCTCGAGGCCCACGGCGCGGCAGAGGAGCTGGTGGCCGAGGCAGATCCCGAACAGCGGCCGGACGCCGACCAGATCGCGCACCACCTCGACGACGTAGTCGAGGGCGCCGGGGTCGCCGGGGCCGTTGGCGAGGAAGACGATGTCGGGGTCCTCCGCCAGCACCTGCTCGGCGGACTGGGTGCAGGGCAGCAGGGTCAGGCGGCAGCCGTGCTCGCGCAGCTGGCGGACGATGTTGAGCTTGACGCCGGTGTCGATCCCGACCACGTGCGGGCCCTCGCCGTCGAACCGCACCGGCTCGGGCGGGGTCACCGTGCGCGCCAGGTCGGCGCCGTCCATCGACGGCTCGGCCTCGACCCGCTCGCGGGCGTCCCCCTCGGGCAGCTCGGCCGGGAAGATGCCGCCCCGCATCGCGCCGCGATCGCGGATCTGGCGGACCAGCGCCCGCGTGTCCACTCCGCTGATTCCCGGCACCCCGCAGTCGCCGAGCCAGTCGAGCCAGCCCCCCTCGGCGCTGGCGACGTCCTCGCGGTTCTTGGCGTCGCGCATCACCACCCCGCGAGCGTGGACGCGGTCGGACTCCATCGCCTCGCCCGAGACGCCGTAGTTCCCGACCAGCGGGTAGGTGAAGACGATGATCTGGCCCGCGTAGGAGGGATCGGTGACCGACTCCTGGTAGCCGGTCATCGACGTGTTGAAGACGACCTCGCCGGTCACTGCCTCCGGGTCCGCGCAGAGCTCGCCGTCGAACCGGGTCCCGTCCTCGAGGAGTACGTAGCCTGGAACAAAGCGCTCGCTGCGAGGGACTCGCAGGGAATCAGACTGCGATGCTCGCCCCTCTCCGCTCACTGTGCAACCCCGAGTGAGAACGAGCGGAGCCTGTAGGCGACCTGCCCGCCTGCGACCGTCATCAACACCCGGCCGGTGAGGACGCGCCCAAGGCACCAGGAGTTGTTGGAGCGGCTCTCGAAGCCGTCCTCGCCGACCGTCCACTCGGCGTCGAGATCGCAGAGGGCGATGTTCGCCTCCGACCCGGGGGCCAGGGAGGGGCGCTCGAGCCCGAACGGCTCCGCGCCGCCGGACATCCGCTCGACGACCAGGCCGAGGTCGAGGACCCCCGGCAGGACGAGGTCGGTGTGGATCGCGGCGAACGCCGTCTCGAGGCCGGTGACCCCCATCGCCGCCTGCTCGAAGGGAACCTCCTTTTCCTCCGGCTCGTGCGGAGCGTGGTCGGTTGCGATGCACTCGATCGTGCCGTCGCGAAGGCCCTCGATCAGCGCCTGGCGGTCGGACTCGGCCCGCAGCGGGGGATTCATCTTGAAGCGGTTGGGATCGAGGCTGCGAACCTCCTCGTCGGTGAGGCAGAGGTGGTGCGGGCAGGCCTCGGCGCTGATCCTCACCCCGGCTGCCCTGGCGGCGCGGACCGCGCCGACGGACTCGGCCGCCGAGAGGTGCTGGACGTGGATCCGCGCCTTCTCATAGGCGGCGAGGGCGGCATCGCGGGCGATCACCGTCGCCTCCGAGACCGACGGGATCCCGGCCAGGCCGAGGGCGGCGGAGACCGGCCCCTCGTGCATGACGCCGTCGCCTGAGAGCTCGGGGTCCTCCTCGTGGAGGGCGATCGTGCCGCCACAGAGGTGCTGGTACTGGAGCGCGCGGCGCATGATGCGGGCGCTGGCGATCGGCAGGCCATCGTCGGAGAAGCCGATCGCGCCGGCCTCCCTCAGGGCCACCATCTCGGTCAGCTCCTCGCCCTTCATCGCGGCGGTCACGGTGGCCATGAATCCGACCTGGACCGAGGCGTCGGAGCTCGCCTGGTCGCGGAGGGCGGCGATGTCGGCCGGGGTCGAGACCGGTGGCTCGGTGTTCGCCATCGCGAGAATCCCGCAGTAGCCGCCCGCGGCGGCGGCCCGGGTGCCCGTTTCGAGGTCCTCCTTGTGCTCGTGTCCGGGGGTGCGGAGGTGCACGTGGGGGTCGAAGAAGGCGGGGAACGCGTGCATCCCCTCCGCCTCGACCGTCTCCGCGTCTCCGGTGGGCGCCGCCCCGGGGACGGCCAGCTCGGCGATGCGGCCGTCGCGGATCACAACGTCGTGGGCGCCGTCGATTCCCGCGACCGGATCGAGGACGGTGGCGCCCCGCAGGATCAGCTCGGGGCGCTCGCCGGGGCGCATCGCGAGCGCCTCCCCGAGGCTCAATTGCGGACCTCCCTCCGCGGTCAAGCCGGCTGCCCTATCGGGGTCGGCCGGTCGGACCCCTCGCCCTCGGTCTCGGGCGCCGGGCTGCGGTCGGGGCCGGCGAGCAGCTCGAAGAGGATCGCCATCCTCACCACGAGCCCGGCGGCGACCTGCTCGGCGACAAGCGACTGCGGGGAGTCGATCGCCTCGCCTGAGAGCTCGACGCCGCGGTTGACCGGGCCCGGGTGCATCAGGAGCTGGCGCGGGTTGAGCCGGCGCGTGTCGATCTGGAAGCTGGCCGCGTACTCCCGCAGCGAGGGGACGAAGCTCTCGTTCATCCGCTCCCGCTGCATTCTCAGCGTGTAGACGACGTCGGCCTCCTCGAGCCGCTCGAGCGAGTGGCTCACGTCGCATCCCAGCTCCTCGATTCCGCGCGGGATCAGCGTCGGCGGCCCGCAGAGGGTCACCTCGGCGCCCATCCGCTGGAAGGCGATCAGGTTCGAGCGGGCGACCCGGCTGTGGAGGACGTCGCCGACGATCCAGATTCGCCTGCCCTCCAGCGAGCCGAGGCGGCGGCGCAGGGTGAATGTGTCGAGCAGCGCCTGGCTCGGGTGCTCGTGCTTGCCGTCCCCGGCGTTGATGACCGCGGCGCCCGTCCACCTGGAGACGAGCTGGGCGGCCCCCGCGTGGGGATGGCGGATCACGATCGCCGCCGGGTCGTAGGCTGAGAGGGTCGTCACCGTGTCTTTCAGCGACTCGCCCTTGTCGACCGAGGAGCCGGCGGCCTTGACCGAGACGAGGTCGGCGGAGAGCCGCTTCGCGGCCAGCTCGAAGGAGCTGCTGGTGCGGGTGCTGGACTCGTAGAAGAGGCTGACGACGGTGCGCCCGCGCAGGGTCGGGACCTTCTTGATGTCGCGCCGGCCGACCTCGGCGAAGCTCTCAGCGCGATCGAGGATCGCCTCGATCTCCTCACGTGAGAGTTCCTCGATCGAGAGCAGGTGTTTCATGACAAAGCCTCGCGCTTCGCTCCCTCGCGAAGAATCAGACTGTCACGCTCAGTCGCTGCCGCGCTCACAGCAGCGCCTCCGCTGGCAGGGGCTCGGAGATGGTCACCTCG
This sequence comes from uncultured Solirubrobacterales bacterium, assembly GCA_963816785.1. GTDB lineage: Bacteria > Actinomycetota > Thermoleophilia > Solirubrobacterales > 70-9 > VRUE01. Next base: position 736,203 of record CAWFLL010000002.1, read on the forward strand.
TCGACCTCGTCGACCTCCTCCAGCCGCACGTTGACCCGCTCGCCGCGCGCGGTGGGCAGGTTCTTGCCGACGTAGTCGGGGCGGAACGGCAGCTCGCGGTGGCCGCGGTCGCAGAGGACGGCGAGCTGCACCCGGTCAGGCCTGCCGTAGTCGAACAGGGCCTCGATGGCGGCGCGCACAGTGCGGCCGGTGAAGAGCACGTCGTCGACGAGGACGATGGTGCGGCCGGTCAGGTCGAAGTCGATATGGGAGGCGTGGACGACCGGCTGGGAGGACCGCGAGTGCGAGCCGACGTCGTCGCGGTAGAAGGAGATGTCGATGTCGCCGATCGGGACGGCGGCGTCGGTCAGCTCCCCGAGCAGGGCATGGAGGCGGCGGGCGAGGAGGGCGCCGCGGGTGTGGATGCCGACGACCGCGAGACTGTCCGCCGCGGGGTTCTTCTCGGCGATCTCGTGGGCGATCCGCCGCAGCGTTCGCCTCAGGTCGTCGCGCTCGAGCACGACCTTCTCGCTCATTATTCACTCCTTCTCGGCCTCTCGGGACCTGGTTAAAGGACATCGTCAGCCTAGCATCGAGGCGCGACGATTCCTGCGATTCTGTCCGCGTGAGGCCGGACGTTGCGGACGCGATCGCCCGCCATCAGGCGGCCGGGAGGCGATTCTCGGCCGACGGGGTCGAGAGCTTCGTCCTCGAGGAGGGCGACGGCGCTCCGGTGGTCCTGATGCACGGAGTGCCGGTCTCGAGCTTCCTCTACAGGAAGGTGGCGCCGGAGCTGGCCGCCCGGGGACTGCGGGCCGTCGCCTTCGATCTGCCGGGCCTCGGCCTCGCGCAACGGCCGCAGGCGTTCGACTACAGCTGGAGCGGCCTCGGGCGCTGGACCGGGGCCGCGATCGACGCGCTCGGGATCGAGCGCTGCCACCTGGTCGTCCACGACATCGGCGGCCCGATCGGCTTCGAGTGGGCGGTCCGCAACCCTGCGCGCATCCTCTCCCTCACCGCGCTCAACACCCTCGTCGACGTGGCGCGCTTCCGCCGCCCCTGGCCGATGCACCCGTTCTCGATCCGCGGCGTCGGCGAGCTCTGGCTGCGCGGGATGCCGCGGCTGCTGTTCAGCGAGGTCTTCTACGCGGTGGGAATCGGAAACCGCTCGGCGGTGCCCCGCACCGAGATCTACGCCCATCACGCCCTGTTGCGCCGCGAGGACGACGGCCGCGCCTTCCTCAGGATCATGCGGGGCTTCGAGCTGAGGAAGGAGAAGGAGCGCTTCTACTTCGAGGGCCTCTCCGATCGGCCGTACCCGGCCCAGGTCGTGTGGGGCCGGGACGACCGCGCCCTCGGCGAGCGCCGCCGGCGCGAAGCCGAGCGCGCTCTCGCGGTCGACACCGCGACGCTGCTGCCCGCCAGGCACTTCCTCCAGGAGGACCAGCCGGTCGCCGTCGCCGAAGCGGTCGCCGGCCTAGCCGCCTGACTGCTGCTCCTCCCGCTCGCCGCGCTCGCGGGCGCCGTTCGGGACGAGGAGCGGCTCTCCGCGCTCGGGGAAAGGGATCTCGACGAGGTCGAAGTCGCGTGGCGCCACCGTCGGCTCGTAGACCTCGCGGGCCTCCTCCAGCACCTTTCCGACGTGGTAGCGAGAGGAGATGTGGACCAGCGCCAGCATCTTCACCTCGGCCTCACGCGCCACCGCGGCTGCCTGGCCGACGGTGGAGTGCCCGGTGTCGGCGGCTCGCTGCGCCTCCTCCTCGCAGAAGCTGGCGTCGTGGATCAACAGCTCCGCGCCGCGGGAGGCCTCGACCGTCGCCTTGCAGGGCGCGGTGTCGCCGGTGATCACGACCGTCCTGCCCGGGCGGGGCTCCCCCATCACGTCCGCCGGTCCGACCGGCCCGTCGGCGCCGGTCACGGTCTCGCCGCGCTGCAGGGCGGCGAAGGCGGGCCCTTCGGCAACCCCGAGCTTCTTCGCCGCATCCGGGTCGAAGCGGCCGGGCCGGTCGGCCTCGATGAGCGCGTAGCCGCAGCCGCGGACGCTGTGCTCGACCGGGAACGGCAGGATTTCACCGCCCTCGATCGGGATCCGGTCGCCGGGCTTGCTTTCGACCAGATCGAGGCCGAAGCCGAGGCGCCCGATCAGCCTGCCCAGCGTCTTGAAGAGGTCGCCGAGGCCGGGCGGGCCGTAGATCGTGAGCAGCTCCCGCCGGTCGGTGAGGTCGTAGGTTTTCAGCAGCCCGGGAAGGCCGAGGAAGTGGTCGGCGTGAAAGTGAGTCAGGTAGATCTCGTCGAGCTGGACGAGCCCCAGCGAGCGCTGCATCTGCCGCTGCGTCCCCTCGCCGCAGTCGAACAGCAGCCGTTCACCTCCCCGGGCGACGAGCACGCTTGCGGTCGAGCGCCGCGCCGACGGCACGGCCCCGCCCGTGCCGAGAAAGGCGACAGAGAGATCCATGCGGCGAGCCTACGCGAAGCTAGACTGACCGTCCCGCGCCCGTAGCTCAGCTGGATAGAGCGCCGCCCTCCGGAGGCGGAGGCCACAGGTTCGAATCCTGTCGGGCGCGTTCAGTTGCCTCGCCGATGCCGTGTCAGTCCCCCAGATGGGGAAGATCGTCGAGCTCGGGCAGCGGCGTCATGTCCTCCTGCTCGTTCGGGTCGGTGCGGGCGAGGACGGTCACGGCGGGCTGGCCATCACTCGGGTTGGCGACCACGTGCGGCACCCCTGGCGGGATGTAGATGAAGTCTCCCGGACCTGCGTCGATCCGCTCCTCGAGCCGCTCTCCGAACCAGAACACGACCTCGCCTTCGATTATGTAGGCGGCTGACTCATGCTGGGCATGAAGATGCGCGCGGGCCCTGGCGCCCGGCGGCAAGCTGGCGATCTGGAGGGAGAGCCCGCGAGCCCCGGCGGTCGCGGCCGAGACTCCGGCGGCGTAGTCCACTCCGGTCTGTCCCTGGGCGGCATCTCCAGATCGAACGAGCACACACCGGTCTGTCATCAGATCCTCCTCGGGTCGAATACGGAGTGGCGGCAGGACGGGCGCGGCGTCCAACCTATCTCGGCGTCCGGCCGCTCGCCGCGGAGACCAGGCCTACGGCGAGGCGCGTCGGTAGGGTGCGGGCCAGTGGGGGCAGTCAACGATTCCGGCCCAGACACGAGCCCGCCGCGCGGGGCGCTCGCGGTCGTCGCCGTCGGCCTTCTGGCCACCGTCGCCGCCGCCCTGCTGAGCACCGACAAGCCGATCGGCGCGGTCGCGCTCGAATGGGAAACCGAATCCCCGATCCCGAACTCGCGCCAGGTCGAGATCCCCGGCGGCGGCGCGATGCGGATCGTCTTCGCGAAAATCACCGCCTCGGAGGAAAACGTCGCCGGCTACAAGCTGTTCCGGGTCTCCGGTGCCCTCCAGATCGACGCCGGCAGCGCGGTCGGCCAGTCCCGGGTCAACTGCCGGACCGACGTCCCGCGACGGACGATCCCTGCCAAGACGCCGGGAAGCCGGGCGTCCTACCCTCGCTCGAGCAGCGGCGAGGACCTGCGCAAGCAGGACTTCCCCGAGGACATCCTGGTCGAGTTCAACTCCCACGGCACCGACGTCGCGTCGCTCGAATTCGATGACGCCCTGACCCGCTTCGTCAACGAGCCCGGGGTCGTGGTCAGCTGGCCCCCCTACAGGCAGGCCCTGCAGGAATGGCAGTGGGGCCTGCCCGAGGGGCGCCCGGAGAGGATGCTGGAACTCGGCTTCGCCTCGGTCTGGCGGACGACGACGACCCCGACGGTCAGCGTCGTCTGCAGCACAGATACCGCGGCCGGCACCGCGGCCGCCCGCACCGGCGGGCGGCTCGAAGGGAGCGTCCCCTAGGCGGGGGCGACCAGCAGCTCCGGTCCCTCGATCCCTTTTCCCACTTTGTTCACCTTCGGGTTGGCGGGAGCGCCCTCCATCCTCACCGCGGGCAGTGGCGCGCACATCGCGATCGCGTCCTCGACCTCGAGGTCGGGGCGCAGCCAGGCGGCCTCGGCCTCCGCTGAGGGCAGGATCGCCGGCATCCGGTCGTGGACCTTGGCCACCACCTCGTTCGGGGTCGTGGTGACGATCGTGCAGCTGTAGAGCCAGCCGTCCTCCGCCCCCCGCTCCTCTTCGTCCTCCCACTCCTTGCGGGTGCAGAGTCCGGCGAAGGCAAAGGGCTCACCGCCGTCGACGGTGAAGCGCCAGGGCTGGCGCGGCTGCTTCGGGTCCTCCGCCCGCATCCACTCGTAGAAGCCGTCGGCGAGGATCAGGCAACGGTGGCGGAACTTGCCGACCAGGGGCGAGTAGGCCCGGCTCGAGGTCAGGTTCTCCGCTTTCGCGTTGATCATCCGGTAGCCGACCTTGAGGTCCTTGGCCCAGCGAGGGACCAGGCCCCACCGCATCATCCGGGCCTCCCGCAGGCCCTGCGCGGCCTCCGCCGGGTCCGGTGAGGAGCGCACGGTAAGCACCTCCTGGGTCGGCGCGACGTTGAAGCGCTCGAGGCCGGCTGCGGCGTGCTTTGCCCGCTCCTTGCTGGCCGGAGGAGCTGCCCCGGCGGAGTTTCGCTCCAGCGAGCGTTCGAGCTCGACCTGGAAGCGGTCGGCGACCTGTTTCGTGTCCTTCGTCGTGACCGTGAACCGTCCGCACATCGTCGATTCAGCCTAGCCCGGGCGTGCCTCGGGGTGCTCGCGGTACCACTCGAGGGTGCGGCGCAGCCCCTCGGGCAGCTCGACCCCGGGGCGCCACCCGGTCAGCTCGCGCAGCTTGGTCGAGTCGACGAACTGGCGGTCGATCTCGCCGTCGGGGCTCCCCTGTCCCTGGTAATCGGGCTCAACGCCCCCGCCTCCCGCCGCGGCGATCAGCTCGACGACCTCGCGAACCGAGTGGGGCCTGTCGCCGCCGGCGTTGAAGGCCTGGCCGGCAGCTCCGTTCGACTCCAGCGCCGAGGAGATCGCCAGATAGGCGGATACGGCGTCGTCGACGTGGAGGAAGTCGCGCTCGGGGCTGCCATCGGAGCGAATTTCCGGTCGGCGCCCGTCGAGGACCGCCACCACCGTCTCCGGGACCAGGCGCGAGAAGTTCAGGTCGCCGCCGCCGTAGACGTTGGCGAATCGGGTGACCGCGAGCGGCAGGCCGTAGGCGCGGGCGAAGCTGCGCGCGACGATGTCCGCCGCGGCCTTGCTGGCGTCGTAGGGAAACGAGGCCCGCAGCGGGAAGTCCTCGAGGTAGGGAAGGTCGGGGCTCGAGCCGTAGGCCTTGTCCGAGGATGCGAAGAGGACGCGCTCCACATCACCGGCACGGCAGGCCTCGAAGACGTTCCAGGCCCCGCGCACGTTGATTTCCAGCGTCTCCAGCGGCGATTCGCGGGCGACGCCGACGATCGTCTGAGCCGCCAGGTGGTAGACGGAGGCGGTGCCGACGACCGCCTCCCGCACCGCCTCGGCGTCGCGGAGGTCGGCCTCGACCAGCTCCACCTCCTCCCGGATGCCGAGCAGGTCGAGCCCCGAGGGGCGATCGCCGCCGACGTCGGCGGTTCGCGGGCCGGGCCGGTCCAGGACCCGCACCTCCTCGCCCCACTCCAGCAGCGCCCGGGTCAGGTGCGAGCCGACGAAGCCGTGGCCGCCGGTGACGAGCGCCCGGCTCATCGGTCCCCCTTCGTCTCCGTCCACACCGTCCATGGCGCCTCGCCGGAGGCCCAGAGGTCGTTGAGGACGACCGCGTCCTTGTAGGTGTCCATGCAGTCCCAGAATCCCTCGTGGCGAAAGGCGTGGAGCTGCCCGTCGGCGGCGAGCCGCTCCAGCGGCTCGCGCTCGAGCACGCTGCCCTCGTCGAGGTAAGCGAGCGCGGCGGGCTCGAAGCAGAGGAAGCCCCCGTTGATCCAGTGCTCGCTGCGCGGCTTCTCGACGAAGCCCTCGACCCGGCCGTCGCCGTCCAACTCGGCAACCCCCCACTGCAGATGCGGGCGCACCACCGTCACCGTCGCGTGTGCTCCATGACCGGCGTGGAAGGCGAGCTGGGCGTCGAGGTCGACGTCGGCGACACCGTCCGCGTAGGTGACGCAGAAGGTCTCCCCGCCGACGCGCTCGCCGAGGCGGGCGACGCGACCCCCGGTCGGGGTGTCGGGTCCCGTCTCGACGCACTCGACCGCGACTCCCCGGGGCCACGGATCGGCGCTGGCGACGAAGTCCTCGATCGCCTCACCCAGGTAGCCGGTCGCGAGCAGGAAGCGCTCGAATCCCTGCGCGGCGTAGATCCCGATCACGTGCCAGAGGATCGGCCGCCCGCCGATCTCGACCAGCGCCTTCGGCACCGACTCGGTCCGCTCGCGAAGCCGGGTGCCACGGCCGCCGCAGAGGATGACTACGGGCGGTTTCAGCCGCCCGCCACCGCCGGGAGGATCGTCACCTCGTCGCCCTCGTTGATCGGGGTCTGGAGCCCGTCCTGGAAGCGGATGTCCTCGCCGCTGACGAAGACGTTGACGAAGCGGCGCAGGTCGCCGTCCTGGGTGATCCGATCGCGCAGGTCTCCGTGGGCGTCGAAGACGGCGTCGAGCACCTCGCCCACGGTCGTGCCGGAAACCTCGACCTCGGCCTCCCCCCCGGTCGCGGCGCGAAGCTGGGTCGGGATCTTCACTGTGACCACTAGACGGTTACCTCCTGCTGCTCGAACTCGGACTCGAAGCTCTCGAGGTCGGGGTCGATCTCGTGCATCTGGAACCTATCGCGAGTTGCGTCGAGCGTCTTCAACCCCTCGCCGGTGATGTAGATGACGACCCGCTCCCCGGCGCCGATATCACCGCGCTCGGCGAGTTTCGCCAGAGCGCCGATCGTGACCCCGCCCGCCGTCTCGGTGAAGATCCCGGTCGTCTCCGCCAGCAGGCGGATCCCGTCGCGGATCTTGTCGTCGTCCACCGAGTCGATCGTGCCATCGGTGCGGCGTGCCTGCTCCAGCGCGTAGGGCCCGTCGGCCGGATCGCCGATCGCCAGGCTCTTGGCGATCGTCTCGGGCTTCTGCGGCTTGCACACGTCCCAGCCTTCGTCGAACGCGGTCGCGACCGGGCTGCAGCCCTGCGCCTGGGCGCCGTTGAAGACCGGCTGGGAACCTTCGACCAGGCCGAGGTCGAGCCACTCCTGGAAGCCGCGGCCGAGCTTGGTGAAGAGCGAGCCGGAGGCGATCGGGCAGACGACGCGGTCCGGAAGCTCCCAGCCGAGCTGCTCGGCGGTCTCGTAGGCGAGGGTCTTCGAGCCCTCCGAGTAGTAGGGGCGGAGGTTGACGTTGACGAAGGCCCAGGGCCGGGTTTCGGCGAGCTGGGTGCAGAGCCGGTTGACGTCGTCGTAGTTGCCGCGGACGCCGACCAGGTTGGTCCCGTAGACGCCGGTCGCGAGCAGCTTCTGCTCCTCGAGGTTGGCGGGGACGAAGACATAGGACTCGAGCCCCGCCGCGGCGGCGTGGGCGGCGACGGCGTTGGCGAGGTTTCCGGTCGAGGCGCAGGCGACGGTCCGGAAGCCCAGCTCCCTCGCCTTGGCGACGGCGACCGCGACGACCCGGTCCTTGAAGGAGTGGGTCGGGTTGGCGGCGTCGTTCTTGACCCACAGCTCGGCCTCCAGGCCGAGCCGCTCGGCGAGTCGGTCGGCGCGCAGCAGCGGCGTCAGGCCCGGCTCCAGCGGATCCCCGGGGCGGCCGACGAAGGGGAGGAAGTCCGCGTAGCGCCAGATTCCCTGCGAGCCGGCCTGGATCCGCCGCTTCGCCTCGGCCGCGTCGAGGCCGGAGTGGTCATAGGAGACCTCCAGCGGGCCGAAACAGTTCTCACAGGCGAAGTGGGCAGCCAGCTCGTACGTCACTCCGCACTCTTTGCACTTCAAGCTCTCGATTGACATCCGATCGTCCTTCTCTTCGCCATAAACAAAAAACCTCCGCCTCGTGTGGGGCAGAGGTCCTGATCGGACATCCCCCACATCTTCCAGGCCCATGTCGGCCTGCTGGACTTGGCACCTCTCCTCGAACCGATGGTCCGAGGTGGTTGCCGGGGCTTCGATGGGCCAGTCCCTCCACCCCTCTAGATGTGGCGTATATGTGGGCCGAAGAGTACCAGGGAAGATTTCACCCGGTCCAAATTAGGCATGGCGTTTAACCTTGTGCCAACCATGCCTGACGAGACCGCCGACAAGATGAGCCAGAGCGATGCCGAACCTTCCAAAGCCAAGGCTGCGTCGTTCTGCGCGGCGCGGCGAGCTCATCCAGGCACAGGCTGAGCCGCAGACGCCGCGCGTCGAGCAGATCGACTCCTCGGAGCTGCGTTGGGTCAACATCGAGCGACCCGGCGCCCTCGAGCGCGGGTGGCTGGAGGAGAACTTCGACTTCCACGCGCTCGACCTGGAGGACGTCCTCTCCCGCAACCAGCGCCCGAAGATCGACGTCTACGACGACTACCTGTTCATCGTCCTCCACCTCCCGGTCTTCGATCCCGCCGCGAGGCGCCTCGGCACGGGAGAGCTCGACCTCTTCGTCGGCCCCGGCTACCTGGTCACGATCCCGAACCAGCCCCTGCAGCCGGTCGAGTACCTGTTCGAGACCTGCCGCGTCAAGGAGGAGGTGCGCGAGCAGCTGTTCGGGCGCGGCTCCGGCTACCTCCTCTACCGGCTGGTCGACGACAGCTTCGACTACTGCTTCCCGATGCTGCGCAAGATCGGCAACAAGCTCGACGCGGCCGAGGACGACATCTTCAAAGGCCGCTCGGAAGAGGTTGTCCGCGACATCTCCAACGTCAAGCAGGAGATCATCAACTTCCGCAAGGTGATCCGCCCGCAGCGGCCGGTGCTGCACGACCTCGAGCGGGTCAAGCAGCGCTACCTCGCCCCCGACCTCGACCTGGAGATCTACTTCGACGACATCGTCGATGCCCACGAGCGGATCTGGGACATGCTGGAGAACTACAAGGAGGTCGTGGAGGCGCTCGAGGAGACCAACGAGTCGGTGATCTCCCACCGCGTCAACGACATCCTCCGAGTCCTCACCTCGATCAGCGTCATCGTCCTGCCGCTGACCCTGATCGCCAGCGTCTGGGGGATGAACGTCGGCGTGCCGGGAGAAGGCGATCAGTCCGACTTCTTCCTGATCGTCGGCGCGATGCTGGTCATGCTCCTGGCAATGGTCGTGTACTTCCGCCGCCGCGGCTGGTTGTAACAAGGCGCCGTCCGGGGGCGGCTTCCATAGGATCCTTCGTGTGGCCAATTTTCGGATCTGGGCGCCCTGGCGCCTCGCTTACGTGAAGGGCGCGTCGAAGGACATCGAGGAGGACTGCATCTTCTGCGCCAAGCCGGGCGCGGATGACGATGAGGCGAACCTGATCGTCCACCGCGGCGATCGCTGCTTCGTGATCCTCAACCTCTTCCCCTACACGAACGGGCACCTGATGGTGGCCCCCTACGAGCACATCGCCACCCTCCAGGAGCTTTCCGAGGAGACGGTCGCCGAGATGATGGCGCTGGCCCAGCGGGCGATGGTCCGGCTCGGGGAGGTGTACGACCCGCAGGGCTACAACGTCGGCTTCAATCAGGGACGCGCCGCCGGAGCCGGGGTCGAGCACCACATCCACCTTCACGTGGTCCCGCGCTGGGGCGGTGACACCAACTTCATGCCGGTGATCGCCGACACCAAGGTGATGCCCCAGACGCTCGAGCAGAGCTACGACGCATTGGCGGGGGCGTTTTGAGGCCCAAGGTGTTCCCCGCCGCCCCCGAACGCGGGAGCAACCCCGAATCCATCTCTGATTCTTTTTCGGGGTTGCGGGAGCAGAGGAGGCGGCGTTGATGTCGATCTTCAAGGCCTACGACATCCGTGGCCTGTACGGCACCGAGATGGACGAGACGACCGCGCTGGCCATCGGGCGCGCCTTTGTCCGCGTCCTCGGCCGGCTTCGCGACAAGCCGCCCGCCGAGCTGCGGGTCGGCCTCGGGCGCGACATGAGGCTGACCTCGCCGACGATGGCCGCGGAGCTGCGCGACGGGATGATCTTCGAGGGGGCGACCGTGCTCGACGCCGGCATGGTCGCGACCGAGATGCTCTACCACCTGGTCGGCTCGCGTGAGCTGGACGGGGGCGCGATGGTCACCGCCTCCCACAACCCGAAGGCCTATACCGGTGTGAAGCTGATCCGCGAGGGCGCCCTGGCGCTCTCCGGCGACGCCGGGATCGGCGACGTCCAACGCGAGATCGAGGCCGGCCTCGGCCATGGCCCCGGCGGCGGCTCCTTCGAGGAGGTCGACATCTGGGACGAGTACCGCGCCCACGCCATCTCCTTCATCGACCCCGGAAAGGTGAAGCCGATGAAGGTCGTCGTCGACGGCGGCAACGGGATGGCCGGGCCGATGGTCGGGCCGATCCTGCACGGGCTCGGCCTCGAGCTCGAGGAGATGTACTTCGAGCCCGACGGCGAGTTCCCCGATCACGAACCGAACCCGCTGCTGGAGGAGAACCGCCGCCAGATCATCGACCGGGTGGGCTCGAGCGGCGCCGACCTCGGGATCGCCTGGGACGGCGACGCCGACCGCTGCTTCCTCATCGACGGCGACGGCAGGTTCTGCGACGGCGACTTCGTCTGCGCGCTGCTGGCGCGCTCCGCCCTGCAGGCCAACCCGGGGGCGATGATCCTCTACGACCCGCGCTCGAGCCGCGCGGTCCCGGACCTGGTCGCCGCCGAGGGTGGGCGCTCGGCCATCTCAAGGGTCGGCCACGCCTTCTTCAAGCAGCGGATGCGCGAGGAGAACGCGGTCTTCGGCGGCGAGGTCTCCGGCCACTACTACTTCCGCGACTTCTGGTGCGCCGACTCCGGGGTGATCCCGGCGCTGCTGATGCTGGAGCTGATCTCGGTCGACAGCCGGCCGCTCTCGGAGCTGATCGCCGACTTCCGGTCGCGCTATTTCATCTCGGGAGAGATCAACTCCGAGGTCGCGGACCAGGAGGCGAAGATGGAGGAGATCGCGGACCGCTACTCCGACGGGGAGCAGACCCGCCTCGACGGCATCTCTCTCGACTACCCCGACTGGCACTTCAACGTCCGCCCCTCGAACACCGAGCCGCTTCTCCGCCTCAACCTCGAGTCGCTGGTCTCGCCCGAGGACATGGAAGCGAAGCGCGACGAGATCCTCGCCCTGATCCGCGCATGAGCGCGGAGCGAGCAAGCAAGCATCTCTGGTTCCATGCGCCGCGAGCGAAGCGCGAGAATTTGTCATGACGAGCACGCCCGAGGAGGCGCTGGAGCAGGCGGCCCTGGCCGGCATCCACCAGCTCCGCATCCCCACCCCGTTCGCGGTCGGACGCGTCAACTGCTACCTGCTCGAGGACGACCCGCTGACCCTGGTCGACACCGGCCCCAATTCGGGCAAGGCGCTGGATGAGCTCCAGCGCCAGCTCGGAGAACGAGATCACTCGATCGACGACCTCGAGCTGGTCATCCTCACCCACCAACACATCGACCACCTGGGGCTGGTCGAGATCATCGCCGAGCATTCCGGCGCCGAGGTGGCGGCGATCGGCGTCGCCGCCGAGCGGCTGGCGAACTTCGGCGAGGACGCCGAGCGCGAGGATGAGTTCGCGGTCGACCTGATGCTGCGCAACGGCATCCCATCCGAGGTCGCCCATGCGCTCCAGAGCGTCTCGCGTAGCTTCCGCGGCTGGGGCTCCCAGGCGCGGGTGACGCGGCCGTTGGACGATGGCGAGCGGATCGAGTTCCGCGATCGCACCCTGGAGGCCCTGCACAGGCCCGGTCACAGCCCGTCCGACACCGTGTTCTGGGACGAGGAGCGCCGGATTCTGATCGCGGCCGATCACCTGATCGCCCACATCTCCTCCAACCCGCTGATCGCGCGGCCGCTCGACGGCTCGGACCGCCGCGAGCAGGCGCTCGTCACCTACATCGAGTCGTTGCGCAAGACGCGCGAGATGCCGGCCGACTTCGTCCTCTCCGGGCACGGCGAGCCGATCGTCGACCACGTCGCCCTGATCGACGACCGCCTCGCCAAACACGATCGCCGCAAGGAGAAGATCCACAGGCTGATCGCCGAGCGCCCCCGCACCGGCTACGAGATCGCGCAGGCGATCTGGGGCAACGTCGCCGTCACCCAGGCCTTCCTCACCCTCTCGGAGGTGATCGGGCACGCCGACCTGCTGGTCAACGAAGGACGGGTGCGCGAAGTGGACGACGGGGAGGTGATCCGCTATGAGGCGACCGGGTAGGCGGGCCGCCAAGAAGCGGATGCTGATCATCGTCAACCCCTACGCGACGACGGTCTCCAACCGGCTCAAGAACCTGGTCGTCTACGCGCTCCAGGGGCGTTACGAAGTGGAGACGGTCTCGACCGAGGCCCAGAACCACGCGACCGAGATCGGGCGCGAGGTCCGCGATCACGGATACGACATCGTCGTCGCCTTCGGCGGGGACGGGACCCTGAACGAGATCGCCAACGGCCTCGCCGGGACCGACGTGCCGGTCTCGGTCCTGCCCGGCGGCTCGACCAATGTCGTCTGCCGCACCCTCGGGATCCCCAACGACGTCGTCGACGCGACCGAGCACCTGCTCGCCCTCGCCGACGACTGGGCGCCGCGCAAGATCGACCTCGGCCGGGTCGACGACCGCCACTTCGTCTTCTCCTGCGGGATCGGCCTCGACGCCACCGTGGTGAAGCGGGTCGATGCCCATCCCGGGCTGAAGTCGAAAGCCGGGCCCTACTACTACACCTGGGCCGCCCTCTCCGCCTTCTACCGCGGCTTCCTGCTCAACCCGGTCCGGCTGCGTGTCGAGGTCGCCGGCAGGACCGTCGAGGGTGTCACCGCCCTCGCCCAGAACTCCGATCCCTTCACCTACTTTGCGAGCCGGCCGCTGCGCGTCTGCGAGGGGGTCGAGATCGACGACGGCACCCTTTCCCTCGGGGTTCTGAAGCGCGCCGCGCAGCGCGACATGCCGAGCCTGATCCCGCGCCTGTTCAGCGAGAGGCGGCCCGCCGCCCGCCATCGCCAGATCGAACATTTCGAGAACGTGACCGAGGCGACGGTGAGCTCGATCTCCACCGTCGGGGACGGGGCCACCCGGCCGTTCCCGGTCCAGGTCGACGGCGACTACATCGGAGAGCGCATCGAGGTTGCCCTCAGCGTGGACCCGGGCGCCCTCACCGTAGTGGCCTAGCGGGATTCCCGGCGACGGTCTCCCCCGCTTCGACATCCTTGGTTACGACGGCGCCGGCGCCGACCGTCGCCTCGCGCCCGATCCGCACCCCGCCGAGGATCGTCGCCCCGGAGCCGATCGACGCCCGGCGCTCGACGACGGTGTGGAGCAACTCCCAGTCGGCCTCGGTCTGCAGATCGCCACTTTCGTCGGTCGCCCGGGGCCGCCTGTCGTTGACGAACATGACGCCGTGCCCGATGAACACCTCGTCCTCGATCGTGACGCCGTCGCAGATGAAGCTGTGACTCTGGACCTTGCAGGCGGCGCCGATCTCAGCGCCCCGCTGCACCTCGACGAAGGTGCCGATCCTGGTTCGTTCCCCAATCCGGCAGCCGTAGAGGTTGGTGAAGGAGTGGACGACGACGCCCTCGCCGAACTCGACGTCGTCGATCAGCCGGTGTGGCGCCTCGTTGACCGGCGACCCGGTCGCGGTCGCCATCATGATTCCTCACGGTCAGGTTCGCGCATCTCAACTGATCAACGGCTTGATGCCGGCCTATTTTCCACCCAGCCCGCCTGACCCATGGGGTGGTTGGCTTTCAGCCGGAAGTTCTTGAGCCAAGGGGCGTTCCCTACGCAGGATGTCCGAGCGAGCCCTCCTGCTGTCCGGCGCGGGAAGCGCGACCGAACGCGACGGGGCTGCCCCGTCGACCGTGTACCAGCTCGCCTTCGAGAGCGACGGGGCGCAGGCAGAGTGGGACGCGTTCGTGCTGGCCGCCGACGGCCACCATGCGCAGGGTTGCACCTGGGCGACCGTCAAAGGCGTGCTCGGCTGGCGTGGAAAGCGGCTGGTGGTCCGCGACGACGGGCAGATCGTGGCGGGTGCCCAGGTCCTGGTGCGCGACGTCGCCCGGTTTGGGCGGGTCGGCACATGCGCGCACGGCCCCCTGCTCGCTCGCCGCGACCCGCGGCTGGTCGAGCTGGTCCACCGGGGTCTCCTCGAGCTTGGCCGTGGCGAGAGCATCCGCTATCTCAAGGTTCAGCCCCCGGCGCGCTCGACCGACCTCGCCTTGGGGCTGCGCGAGCGTGGCTGGACGCCGAGTGCCCTGCCGGCTGCACCGAGCGCGACCGTGCGCGTCGACCTCACGGCGTCCGAGGACGAAATCCTTGCTCGCATGCGCCAGGCCACACGGAAGACGATCCGGCGAGCCGAGAAACGAGGATTGCGCTTGCGTGAGGGTGGCCGTGATGACTTCGCCGCCTACTACCGCCTCATCGAGGCCACCAGCCGCCGCCAGGGCTTTACGCCATACCCCCGCCGCTACTACGAGACGCTCTGGGAGGAGTTCGCCGAGCGCGGGGGCAGTTGCCTGGTGCTGGCCGAGCAGGAGGGCGATGCGGTGTCCGCAACTCTGCTGCTCGCCTTTGGCGACACAGCGACCTGCAAGATGGGCGGCTGGTCGGGCGAGCGGTCGCGGGTGCGCCCCAACGAGCCGATGCACTTCGCGGCTATGCGCTGGGCAAAGCGGATCGGCGCGAGCTATTACGACTTCGACGGCATTGATCGCCAATGTGCGCTTGCGGTGCTGAATGACGGGGAGCTCCCCGAGGATCAACTTCACAGCGTCGCGCACTTCAAGCTCGGCTTCGGCGGCGAGGTGGTGCTGCTGTCGGAGACGCTTGACATCGGCCCGGGCCGGTTGATGCGCCCGCTGGTGCGCGTGGCGGCCCCCCACCTCACCGGCCTTCGGCACCTGGCCCATCGTGTGGCTGGGCGCGGGCGATAGTCGTCCGAAAGAAGATCCGGCGCGACTCGTTGGCTCAGTATGCAGATCGTTCTGCGGCGCAAGTTGATGCGCGCGAGGACCCTGGTGCGGGAGATCCTGATCCCCTCCGAGCGCAGGCATGTGGCGGTCCGTCGCCGTCTCGCATGTCGCTACCTCAGCGGAGATGGCATCGAGATCGGCGCCCTCTACCTCCCGCTTCCGCTACCCCGCGCCGCAAGGGCCAGCTACGTCGATCGATTGAGCCTCCCGGACCTTCGCACGCACTACCCGGAGCTGGACCAGTACGAGCTGGTCACGCCTGACATCGTCGATGACGGGGAGACGCTGGCCTCGATTCCAGATGGCTCGACTGATTTCGTCGTCGCCAATCATCTGATCGAGCACTGCCAAGACCCGATCGGAACTCTGCTCGCATATGCCCGGGTGCTGCGGACCGGGGGAATTCTGTATCTGGCGGCACCCGATCGCCGCAGGTCGAGATTCGATCGGGACCGCGACGAGACCTCTCTCGAGCATCTCGTGAGTGATCACGAGGAGGGCCCGGAGGGCTCACGCGCCATCCACTACGAGGAATGGACCCGCCTCGGAATCGACGTTCCCATGGATCAGGTCTCGATCCGAGCCAGGGCCCTGGAAGCCGAGGAGTACTCGATTCACTTCCACACCTTCACCCTGACCTCGTTCCTGAACCTCATGCTCCACTGCCGAGCTGCATACAACCTTCCTCTCGAGGTGATGGCGGCTGAGACCAATGACCATGAGTTCATTGTCATAGCGCGGAGGACCACCAGGGAGGATTCACCGCAGGAGGCGGACGGTTCATTCGCGGCTGCGATCGACGGGGCTGGCCAGCCTGCCTAGGAGGCCGGTCGGTGGACATCCCGGAGGACTCGGTGGTCGCGCGGTGGACGGCGCGGAAATATTCGGCAAGACGTGCAAGCTAGCGGGCATTTTGGCCGTTTGTTGGATATGACGGTGGATGCCGAGCGTTTGGGCGTTGGCGCCCTCCAACCAGCCGACCTGCCGTCCCTGGTCACGATCGCGAGCAGCGTCGAGATGCGTCGCCGAATCTCCGCTGCCCTCACGGGAGAGAAGCTCCTAGTCGCGGCGGAGATCGACGAGCCCGCCGCTGCCATCGGCCTGAGCCTGGACGATTTCGCCGTGATCGTTTTCGCCTGCGATGTGGATGCCCCCCGCGAGATGGCGGAACTCCGGCGCCTGTGCAAGGAGGCCGCACGCGGACCGGCGGTGGTGGTGATCTCCCCGCCCTCGACCGGGATGGGGGTGCGCCGCGCACTCGACGCCGGGGCCGATGGATTGGTATTCGAGCCGGAACTCGAGCTGACCCTCGCGACGGCGATCCATGCTGTTGCGATCGGACAGGCGGTGGTCCCGCGCAAGCTTCGCGCCAGCTTCGAAAGGCCGGCACTCTCCCATCGCGAGAATCAGGTGCTTGCGCTCGTTTGCGACGGGCTCACCAATGCCGAGATCGCGGAGCGACTCTTCCTCGCCGAGAGCACGATCAAGAGTCACCTTTCCTCGATCTTCACGAAGTTCGGCGTTCGCTCCCGCAAGGAGGTGGTGGCGGCATTCTGTGACCCCGACCTGGCGCTGGTCCGGGTCCCTGCCGCTGCCGGCGACGACATCTCAGGGTGAACTTCCGCATGGACAGCGGAGTGAGCGCTCACTCGAACGGTCGGTCTGCCGCGACCGCGCTCGATTCGGGGGTGCCGTTCACACGCCTCGACAATCACGACCCGGAGCTTCTTCGCGAGCTCCTCGAGGTCGTTGGCGACGTCGGCAGCCGGGCTGCATTCACCCTTGGTGCCGAGGTTGAGGAATTCGAGCGTGCTTTCGCCGCATCGTGTGAGGTGAACCACGCGATCGGGGTGTCCTCGGGCACCGCTGCGCTTGAGCTCGCGCTGCGCGGCCTGGGGGTCGGCCCCGGCGACGAGGTGATCGTCCCCACAAACAGCTTCATCGCGACCGCCGAGGCGGTGAGCGCCACCGGCGCATCGCCTCGCCTGGTCGATGTCGACGAGCAGACCGCCCTGCTGACGGCGGAGATCGTCGAGATGGCGCTGACTCCGCGAACGCGCTGCGTGATACCCGTCCACCTCTACGGGCGTACCGTGGAGATGGAGGCCCTGCTCGAGCTCTGCAGAGCGAGGGAAGTCCTCGTCGTCGAGGACGCCTGCCAGGCCCACGGCGCACGCTTCCGCGGCCGGCCCGTCGGATCGCTTGGAGACGCCGGCTGCTTCAGCTTCTACCCGACCAAGAACCTCGGCGCCTGGGGTGACGGGGGAGCCGTGGTCACGGACGACCCTGAGCTCGCCGAGCGGGTGCGCCTGCTGCGCAGCCACGGCGAGAGCACCCGCCACCATCACGAGCTGCCGGCGCGCACCGATCGACTCGATGCCCTGCAGGCCGCGATCCTCCGGGCCAAGTTGGGCCGCCTCGATGACGCAAACGAGGCTCGGCGCATGGCCGGCGCTTCGCTGCGGGAGGCTCTGGCGGAAAGTCCCGTCGCGCCCCCTGTCGCGCCCCAGGCGCATGGTGACCATGTCTTCCATCTCTTCGTCGTGCGCGCGACGAAGAGAGACGAGCTACGCGATCACCTCGACGCCCAGGGAATAGCGAGTGCCATTCACTATCCGACTCCGATCCATCTCCAGCCGGCGTACTCGGGTCTCGGGCATGCGCCGGGCGACCTTCCGATCGCTGAGCGATTGGCACGAGAGAGCTGCTCGCTGCCGATGTTCCCGTCAATCGAATCCTGGGACATCGACCGGATCGCGGTTGCGGTGGCGGAGTTCAGCCTGGCCTGATTTGCCGCGACGACCTACGCGGCGCCCTTGCCGTGGATCACGGTCGGCACGGTGAGGATCAGGATCTTCAGGTTGAGCAGCAGTGAGCGCGTTTCCACGTACTCGTTGTCGAGCTCGATCATCTGTTGGAACGTCAGCAGACTGCGACCCCGGACCTGCCAGAGCCCGGTGAGGCCAGGACGCACCGCGAAACGCCGAAACGCCTCCGCCGGATACTTGTCGACCTCGTACTGGATCGGCGGGCGGGGACCGACGAGGGACATCTGACCCCTGATCACATTCCAGAGCTGCGGCAGCTCATCGAGGCTGGTCCGTCGCAGGAACGCGCCCACGCGAGTTACGCGAGTGTCCTCCGCGAGCTTGGCCATCGGCTGAGTCCGCTCCCCCGCTCCGGAGATCATCCCCTCGACGTGCGCCCGATGTGCGTCGGGTGCGACGCCGACGTGCATCGTCCGGAACTTTGCGACCGAAAACGGCTCGAGGTCCCGCCCGATCCGGCGCTGTCTGTAGATCGCCGGGCCGGGCGAGTCGAGCCTGACCGACAGCGCCACGAGGACAAGGATGGGCGAGAGCAGAATCATCAGGGCGACTGCGCCGATCAGGTCAAGCAGGCGAATTACGGCTTCGGTGAAGCGGGAGGCCGCAGAAGCCCCTGCATGTATCGCCGGGCGGCTATCTCGCCCCCTGGCCCTGGCACTCGAGGTGGGGGGAACCACGGCCTCGCTTCCCGGCGACGCCATTCGCAAAAGGGGGTCGGTCCGTTTCACTTCAAGGGAAAAACGTATGCAGGCGCTCAATGCTTTCGACAGCTAGAGCCCGTAGCGCAGCCAGCGTGCCTTGTTGCGTTCCTCCCGCACGCGGCGCAGCGCCCTGCCGGCTATGAACGGGGGCATCCAGCGGGCGTAGTGCGCGCCCACATTGCGCCTTCGCTCGAGTGCGCGCCACTCCGGGAGCGAGGTGGCCGCCGGCCAGGTGTCGAGCGCAAACGCAACGAACTCATCGAGGGGCTCCTCACCGACACGGCCACGATCGTAGGCGCGGCATGCCCGATCGAGCGCCTGGCGGGCGATGCGCTTGCGAGCTCGAGCATGGAGCTCCTCGGCCTCCGGGAGCTGCCCGGCCTGGCCCTCGAAGGCGATGTCGAAGGCGTCGCGACGGCCCTGAAGGTCGACCAACATTCCGGCGTGGATCGTCCTCTGGAAGCTCGCCGGATGCACTCGGTACAGGCCCTGTGGCGAGCCCTCGACGCGCGCGACGTCGCTGACGGCGGCCAATCGCATCCACATCTCGAAGTCGAACGTGTGGGGTAGGCGCGGGTCGTAGTAGCCGATCTCGCCGAGCAACGCCCTACGCACGACCGCCTCGGGGTTGCTGATGCAGTTGGAGCCCGTCCTGCAGCGCTCGGCAAGCCAGTCCCGGCCTGGCCACACGGTGCAACCCGTGGCTGCCTCCGCACTCAGAGCCGGCGAAGCGCCCTCGAAGTAGTGAGGGTGGCCGTAGACCAGGCCGACCCCGGGATGCTCCTCCATCAGCGCGCCGGCCCGCGCCAGCGCCCCCGGAGCCAGCATGTCGTCGGCGTCGAGCTTGAGCACATAGTCGCCGGTGGCGGCCCGCAGACCCTCGTTGAAGGTGGCGATGTGCCCGCGGTTGGTCTTGTGCCGGATGAACTTCACGCGCGGGTCGCGCTCGGCGAACGCCACGGAGATGCGTGGCGTCTCGTCCGTTGAGGCGTCGTCGAGGACAATGATCTCGACGTCGACCCCCTCCTGGGCCGTCACGCTGTCCAGGCAGTCAGAGAGGAACCGACCGTAGTTGTGACACGCGATCGCGACCGATATCCGCGGGTCGCGAACGGGTGGCCGCAGCGGCGAGCGCGCCCCCCGAACCGGACTACGGGTTGGGGTCTTCGAGATCGCCGAGAGCAGGCCGGAGCCGATCATGCGAGCCCTCGGGACGGAATCAGATACGCGCTGGCCCTCGGGCCGGCCCCGGCGCCGCTGCCGGTGATCTTCTGCGCCACACGCACCGCCAGCGTCCTGATTCGCGAAGCGCGCCGGTCAGCGGAGTCGAATCCGTCGCTGCAGAAGCGGATCGTCCAGAGCAGTGGGGCCCTCGCCTCGATGCCCAAGAGTGCCTCGGCGTAAGCCGCAAGCTCGTCCGGGTCCGCGCTCGGGTGCGTGCGCGACCGGACCGGAGGCGCGGCAGCGGCGCGCTCGTAGATCCGCTCGCGCATGATGGCCCAGGCCTCCCCCCCGTGCCGCCGCCGGACCGCCTCGCCACCGGCGCGGCCGACCCGGGTTCGCAGCTCGGAGTCGGCGACCAATCTCGAGAACTCAGCGCGGTAGGAGGCCACGTCGGCGGCTCCCAGGATCGCATCGTCAAGCGGCCCCGCGCTGCTCATCAACCTGTTCATCCCGGCGTACATGCGACTGGCGAGGATCGGGACATCCCGCGCCGCCGCCTCGAGCATCGACGTGATCGAGCCGAACGGGAACGAGTCGAGGTAGATGTCGGCCGCGTCGAGGTAGGCGGAGGGGTCGGCCTGGGGCCCCGGGATGAGGACGCGCCCGGGAAGCGCGGCGGCAAGCGAGCGCCAGGCAGGGTCGGCGCCGTCGGGGCCGACGGCGGCGAGCGTTACCCCGGGCCCGGCCTCCAGCGCGGGCTGCACCGCCTCGATGAACCCCGGATGCCACGGGGCGGGCGGGTACTTGACAGGGCGGGCGAGCGTCAGTGCGAGAAGCTGCGATCCATCGATGCCCAGTCGGCGCTTGGCCTCGGATCGATCGAGCCGGCGGCCGACCCCCGGCAGCGGTACCGGGGATACGAGCTGGTTCTCCTCGGGGTAGCCCCGCGCCTTCACCGCCGCTTCCGCTGCAATGTCGCGCTGACTCAGCAGCACTGAAATGTTGCCCGCCCCCAGGGCGAAGACATGATCGGCATGGTTGACCATCACGATCGGGGCCCCGGAGTAGTCGCCGCCGAAGCAGAGCGTGGGGATGGGATCGTCGGCGTGGGTGTGACACACGACGACATCTGCATCTTCGGCCGCTGAGCGCAGCTCGCGCGCCCTTTCGAGCAGGGAAGGCGATTCGAGCACCGATGCCGAACCCCCGCGGCGGCGCACCAGGTCGGCGAGCCTCCGAGACCGAGAGCGCGGCCGCGTCACCACGACGCTGGGCAGGCTGTCCTCATCGGAGCTCACCCATCGCAGCGCCATCTGAATGTCGCCGCCGATCATGTGTCCCTCGCTGAGGACGTGTAGAACGCGCCGTCGCTCCCCCGCCGGCCGGCGCGCCACGGGGCTCGACGCCGGCAGTGCGGCGCGGGAGATTGCGTCGAGCGCGCGCTCGAGGCCCACGTCGCGTAGGGGACCACAGGGGTTGGTCATCGCGAAGGCCGCTGCTATACGGCCCCACGCGGCGGCCGAGTCCAGCCTTCTGGAAGAAATACGCCTCTCGACCAGTGCGACGATCCTCTCGAAGGCACGGGCGTTCGACTCTATCTGCGAAGCGGCCGAATCACGCACAGATCTCACTGGGTGACCCGAGGTCGAGCGGCTGTGATCACCCGGCCGGCGGACCTGACTCGCGCTGCGACCCGGCGGTGGAGCGAGCGTGATGCGCGTGGCCGCCAGCCGCGCCATTCGCTTTCGTCGAGAGTCTCATACCAGCGGCTTGAAAGCGGGTGACTGCAGCCCGGATGCCACGGCTTGTCCCGCTCGGTGAAGTGGATGATGGCGGGATCGTCGAGCGCACGCTCGACGTCATCGCGCCACAGCGCCCACGCCAGGCCCTCGCCCTTCGCGTCTGGGGTCTGCAGGTTCCAGCGCCGGGGCAGCTCGACCCAATGGCCGCGCAGGACCGAGTTGAGCCCGTCCTGATCGCCCCAGACTGGCTTGGCGTGGCGCAGAAGGTCGAGCGCGCGCTCGGTGACCTCCTGTGATCGCCAGGACTCGAGTTTGATCAGAAGCATCCCGGTATTGAAGTACGGGGTATCGGGCGCCAGGCCCAGCTCTCGCCAGTCGGTGCCCAGTGGCCCGACCGGAAAGGGCGCTCCGGCGTCGCGGACGGCTGCGAGGAGCTCGTTCTCGAGGTCGAGCTCCCAGAGCGGTCGCAGCGACTCGGTGACCACGATGTCGCTGTCCAGGTAGAGCACCCGGTCATGTGACGGCAGGATGCGCGGCAGCAGCAGGCGGAACAGCGACGCCCTGGTCAGAAAAGTGGAGAAATGCGCCCCCGCGACTTCGTCCACCTCGATCCGCCGCCAGGTCAGGTCCAGGCCGCCGTCGAGACCGCGCTCGATGCGAGCGATGTCAGTGGCCGGCACGCCGTCGTGGAGCACGGTGACCGCCAGCTCCCCAGGCGCATGGCTCCGGGCAAGGCTCGTCAGCGTGACCGCGAGCGGCATCACGAACTGGGCATCTGCCGCGAGGGCGATCTGGATGACCTCGCCGGGATGGGCCCCGTCCTTGGCAGCCATCTGAGTGATCAACGCTTTGCGGAGCTCGCACTTGACAGAGCCAGCGTCGAGCGTTTGCACCGCGTCCGTGACCTGGTCCTCCGATGGCGCTTTGACCGGCGCGTGCAGGATCGTACGCGCCTCTTGTTCGCCTCCACCGTGTCGGCGTCGTCGTTGGCACCACGCGTCGGCGTCTGGAGTTCAGGATCAACCTGCGGCGACCTTGCCTGGTTGCCGGGACCCGGAGGGGGGGCTCACCCCGGCTGCATTGGCGAGCGTTGGAGCTGGGGGTGGAGTCGGCACCCCGCTCGCGAACAGCACGTCGACGAAGTAGTTGCGAGCGTTGAAGGCCGGTTCGTTCGGGAACGAGCCTGAGGAGCCATAGGTGTAGACGCCGTTGCCGCCGGAGGTGTTGCTGTCGAGCGCCTGCAGAGGCGGGTTCGTGATCCCCCCCGAGCTGAACGCCGCAATGGTGGCCGAGAAGTGGCCGCTCGGGCTGAAGTAGGACGCGACGTAGGTCGTGTCGGCGTCGACCTCGACCGGCTCCTCGAACAGCGCCGTCTGCCACCCGGTGGCGGTCTCATTGCTGAAGGTCGCCTGGGCGAGGAGTCCGCCGCCGGCGGTCCAGAGGCTGCCGACGTGGGTGCCGGTGTTCGCCGCCGCCTTGAAGAAGCGGATGCCCGTCACCTGACCCGGGACCTCAGAGCGGAACTTGACGCCGAGCTCGACGGGGATGGATTCGCCTACGTCGAGTGTTTCCGGCGCATCGAAGTCGAAGATCGTCGATCGGGGGGTAACAGCCGAGGTGGGGGCGGACGGTGCGCTGGTCCCGGCGTCGTTGATCGCCGCGACACGGAAGGTGTAGGCGGTGCCGTTCTGCAGGTTCTCGATCAGCAGGCTCGACCCCGCTCCATTGACTTCGATCGGTTCCTGAGCTTCGCCGCCGATGTAGGGGGTGACCGTGTGGCCGGTGATCGGGCTCTCGCCTTCGCTGAAGGGCTGGTTCCATTCGACCAGGGCGGAGCTCGAGGCCGGGCGGGCGATCACGCCGGTCGGCGCTGCGGGAGGTGTTGGGCCCGGCGGGAGCGGACTGTCGAAGAGAAGGTCGACGTAGTAGTTGCTGGCGTTAAAGGCGGGTTCGGTCGGGAACGAGCTGGTCTCGCCGTAGGCGTAGACCCCGTTGGCGCTTACTCCGTTTGCGACTCCGCGCAGCGGCGGGTGGCTGATCCCTGTCCCCGCGAACCCGGATTGCGTCCACGAGAAGTGACCGTGTGGCGCGTAGTAGGACACGACGTAGGTCGTGCCGGCGTCGATATCGACCGGCTCGTCGAACAGCGCCGTCTGCCACCCGGTGGCGGTCTCATTGGCGAAGGTCGCCTGGGCGAGGAGTTCGCCGCCGGCTGTCCAGAGGCTGCCGAGGTGGGTGCCGGTGTTGGCCGCCGCCTTGAAGAATCGCACCCCTCTCACGTTGCCCGTTATGTCGGAGCTGAACTTCATCCCCAGCTCGACCGCGTTGGGATCGTTGACGTCAAGCGTCGATGGCGTCTGGAAGTCAAACAGCGTCGCCTGCGGCTTGACCCGGGCGCTGGGAGAGGAGGGCGGGCCCGGTCCCACCGCATTCACGGCTCTGACCCTGAACGTGTAGCCGATGCTGTTCTCCAGCCCCCCCACGACGTTGCTCGTCTGCGACCCACCGACTTCGATCGGCTCCTGAGCCTCGCCGTCGATGTAGGGGGTGATCGTGTAGCCGGTGATCGGGCTCCCAGCTTCGCTGAAGGGCTCGTTCCACTCGACCAACGCGGAGTGCGAGGCCGGGCGGGCGATGACGCCCGTCGGTACCTCGGGAGGGGTTGGGCCTTCGGTCGGCGAACGGTCGAAGAGGAGGTCGACGTAGTAGTTGCTGGCGGTGAAGGCGGGTTCGTTCGGGAACGAGCTGGTCTCGCCGTAGGCATACACGCCGTTGGCGCTGGTTCCGTTTGCGATTCCGCGCAGCGGGTGGTTCTTGATGTCCGTCCCGGCGAACCCGGATTGCGTCCACGAGAAGTGACCGTGCGGCGCGAAGTAGGACACGACGTAGGTCGTGTCGGCGTCGACCTCGACCGGCTCGTCGAACAGCGCCGTCTGCCACCCGGTGGCGGTCTCGTTGGTGAAGGTCGCCCGGGCGAGGAGTTCACCGCCGGCGGTCCAGAGGCTGCCGAGGTGGGTGCCGGTATTCGCCGCCGCCTTGAAGAATCTCACCCCTCTCACGTTGCCCGCGATGTCGGAGCTGAATTTCATCCCCAGCTCGACCGCGTCGGAGTCGTTGACGTCAAGCGTCGCTGGGGTCTGGAAGTCAAACAGCGTCGCCTGCGGCTTGACCCGGGCGCTGGGAGCGGAGCGAGGGCTCAGCCCCACTGCACTCGCGGCTCTGACCTTGAACGTGTAGCCGATGCTGTTTGGCAGCCTGGGCACGACCGCGCTCGCCTGCGACCCATCAACCTCAACGACATTGTCCTGAGCCTCGCCGTCGATGTAGGGGGTCACCGTGTAGCCGGTGATCGGGCTTCCTTCTTCGCTGAAGGGCGGGTTCCACTCGACCATGGCTGAGTGCGAGGCCGGGCGGGCGATCACGCCGGTCGGGGCGAATGGAGCAACTGGTCCCGAGGGGGTCACCCCACTCGAGGGAGCCGACTGGGGCCCGGGCCCGATCACGTTCAGGGCCCTCACCTCGAACGTGTATGTCGTCCCCGTTTGCAGCCCGGTAACGACCCTGCTGGTCGCAAGCGGAATGCCCGATACGATCGTCGGCGCCTGGGCTTCGGACCCGGCAAAGGGCGTGATTTCGTATTTCGCCGCCGGCCCTCCTTCAGGCGGCGGCAACCACGACACGCTGACCGATTTCGCACCCGCCACCGTGGCGTCCACCCCCGTCGGCGCCGATGGCGCCTGCAGCGCGCCCAATCCGAGCGCCTCGCGGACGGTCTTGACCGTCGTGCCGTTGGGTGCACGATCGTCGAGCCAGTCGAGGAAGCCGACGAACGTGTCCAGCGAAACCGTCAGCGGACCTTCTGCGGAAGCGTCGCACCCCCATCCCCATTTGCAGACGTGGTGGAAGACGTATTGCACCCAGCCGCCGCCGCCGCTCTCCGCTTCTTCAACGTAGCCCTGCAGATCTGCCAGCGACGTTTGCGGGCCAACCGCGACAACCGTCCGGGTTGCGAAAGGATCCGCGGGTGGCAGCGTCTCGATTCCCGCCATCGGCGGCGCCCCTTCGGCATAGGAACGAGCGCTCGCGTAACCGCATTCGGCAACGGTCTGCTCGGCTCCGGCGTCGAAGGCGCCAAAGGGATAGGCGAAGCTGACCGGGTCGAAACCGCGTTCCTGCAACGCGACGCGGTCGTCACACACCTGGCGGGCCGCCTCTCCCGCGCTGACCGCGGCCAGATTGACATGGTTGAGAGTGTGGCCGCCGATCTCATTGCCGTCGCTGCCCAGGTCTTCGACTTCTTCCCAGGTCATCCGCGGCCAGGTTCCGATCATGTCCGAGTTGATGTAGAAGGTCGCGTTCATCCCAAACTCGTCAAGCAGCGGGCGCACCTGATACTGGCCGTCGTCGCCATCGTCGAAGGTGAGCGACACGACCGTTTCCCCTTCCGGCCCGGATGCCTCGGCGGCGGAAGCCGTGATCGCAAGCAGGCCGAGGATGACAAGCACTGCGCCCAGAGCCATCGGCAGGCGAATGAGCAGGCCTCGGCAGGCGGCCAGGATCGACCGAGTCTTCACGCTTAGACAACGCCTGGAGAGCCCGCTCCTCTCGGCCTTCGTGGTAGGAAAAAAGGACTAGGCAGAACGCTGGGAGCGCGCAGTCGTCTCGCAGATCACCTCCCAGAGCCGCTCAATGCCTGCCTCCCGGTCGAAGTTGCGGGCGACATGGTCCCTGCCGCTGGATGCCTGCGCCTGGGCGACCGCGGGATCGGCGGCCACCCGCGCGACCGCCTCGGCCATCGCCTTCGGGTCCTCGGGCGGGACGATTTCCCCGAATCTTCCGCCGCCCAGGACCTCGCGGACGCTGCCGACATCGGCCGCGATCACCGGCCGTCCCTCCACCAGCGCCTCCATCAGGATCAGCGGCGTCACGTCCGCCCCCTCGCGCGAGCAGAAGAGCAGCAGATCATGTTCGCGCAGAAGAGCCGGAACATCGTCGCTGGCACCGATCAGATCGACCCGCTCCGAAACGCCAAGTTGCCGCGCTATCGACCGCACGCGCTCTGCGTAGGCCTCGTCGAGGATCGGTCCGACGACGGTTAGCGTCGCGTCGATACCGCGCTCCCCGAGCAGCGCGAGAGTTTCAACCGCACGATGCTGCCCCTTGCCATCTCCGCCTGTGAGGCCACCGACGATGCACATCCGCAGCGGGCGCCCGAACCTCGCCGGCCGAGGCTCAGTTGAGGGAATCGTTATCCCGTCCGCGATGCGGACGATCCGAGCCCTTCCGGGTCCAGCCAGCTGTTCCGCGATATCCCCCGAGATGGCGACGACGACATCGGCCAGATATCTGTGGAGGGTGAACACCGCCCGCCCCAGTCTGGTGACCGGCCACTCACGAGCGTGCACCACCACCGGAACCCCCGCGAGCCTTGCGGCGAGGACCGGGGCGAACAGCACCGTGCTGCAGGTGACGACGGCATCGGCTCGGCGCCCGCGAATCACCCCTGCGAGGCGGCGGGCGTCGCGACAGCTCCGCGCCAGCCGCCAGGCCCAGTGCCATGGCGTCGTGGGCCAGGTTGGGAGGGACGGGCTCGAGCCCACCACCTCGGCGAACTGCTCGAAGCCCTTCCGAAGTGGACCGTCGGGAACGGCCGCGACTATTTCGCATCGGTCGCTGAAACACCGGGCCTCGGCCAGGCCCATGGCCTGCGCACCCCCTGGCGCAGCGCTGTGGACGGCGACCAGCAGTGCCGCTGGAGAGCCGGTAACCGGGGTCTGCGTCGCGTCTGCCGACAAGGTGAAGGTCTTATCAGGTCAGATCGATCCCGCGCCCCAGCGCGCGGGCCCGAAACCCGCTTGGGACCTGGGTGCAAGCCGGAAGTTGCGCCTTCGCCCGACCGTTGGTCGAACATGGCGAACGATGACTGCTGCGCGGACGCAATACCGCGAATACCCGACAGCAACGGCGACCGTGTCCGCGTCGTCCGCCAGGAGAACTGCGACCACCGCATGAGAACCGGGCAGTTCTCCTGTGACCGAGGAGACTAGGAACCCAGACCTCGGCGCAGCCGCCGTTAGCGGGTTGCGTTGGAGCGCGCTTGCCCGACCGTTGATCGAGGTCGTGCTGTTCGGGTCGATGGTGGTGCTCGCCCGCCTGATACCGCCCGATGAATTCGGGCGCTTCGCAGTGGCACTGATCGTGAGCGAGCTCGCCCTCAACATCCCAAACGAGGGAGTCGGCAGCGCGCTGGTGCAGCGCAAAGAGATCGTCCGCGAGCATCTGGAGTCGGGCTTCGCGCTCACTCTGATTTTCGGTGTCGTCCTCGCCGGCATGACGCTCGTCCTCGCCGGCGTGGCGATCGAGCCCATCTTCGGCGCCCGGACCGCCGAGCTGGTCCGACTTTCGATCCCGACGTTCCTGATCGCCGCGTTCGCGACCGTCCCGCTGGCGGTCCTGCGGAGGCGCCTTGCCTTCGGGACGCTCAGCGTTCTCGACATCACCGCCACGATCATCCGCGCGGGGGCAAGCGTTGCGCTGGCCATTGTCGGTCTCGACGCCGAAGCGCTCGTATTGGCGGGGCTACTGAGCGCGACCGTCCTCACGTCAATCGCCTGGATCATCGCGCCGGCGCCGCTGCCGCGCCTACGCGTCTCTCGTGCACGGGAGATCCTGCGCTTCGGATTGCCGGCGTCGCTGGCATCGATCAGTTGGGTGGGCTTCCGCAACTGCGACTACGCGCTGATCGGCGCTCGGCTTGGCGCATTGCAGGCCGGCTATTACTTCCGCGCGTACACGCTCGCCGTCGAGTATCAGAAGAAGATCAGCACCGTGATGGCGATGCTGGCCTTTCCCCTCTTCTCTCGCACTACCGATCTGAAAGAACTGGCCCATGTGCGCACGCAGATGGTCAGGACGATCACGATCGTCCTGTTTCCGCTTTTCGTCGGCCTGACGATCCTCGCGCCGGCCATCATCCCGTGGGTGTTCGGCCCGGCCTGGGAGCCCGCCGTCGTGCCGACCCAGATTCTCGCAATCGGCGGCGCCGTGAGCCTCGTCAGCGACTCCGTCGGCGCCGCCCTGATGGCCGCGGGCAGAGCGCGCTCGGTGCTGGGTTTCGGTTGGGCCCACTTCCTCGTCTACGGAACCGGCGTGCTGGTCTTCGCGCCGCTCGGCCTCGCCGCGGTGGCGATTGTCGCCGTGGTCGTCCACACCTTGTTCCTCTTCGTCGCGTACGCGCTGATGTTGCGAGGCACCGATGACGCCGTGCTTCACCGGCTCTGGTGGGACACGGGGCCCGCGACCGTGTCCTGCATCGGGTTCGCCGCGGCCGCGGTGCCGAGCAGCTTGGCGCTGACGGCAGCGGGGGCCCCCGCTCCGGTGCTGCTCCTCGCGGTTGCGGGCTTCGGTGGGACGGCCTATGTCGTCACCCTTCGCACCCTGTTCCCCGAGGCATGGCAATCCGCCCTGAGGATGCTCAATCGGGTCCTTCCCAGTCATCGTCTTCCCCGACTTCGAGGCCTGGTGCCGGCCGGCGCGCGGCAGGCTCCGTGACCGAATCCGAGACATGCGTGTCCTTGTACTGATTCAGGGCTCCTTGGGCGACCGGCTCACGGGCCCGGAGATCCGCGGCTGGGAGATGGTGCGGGCCTTCGGCTCGAGATACGAGGTGACGGCCGCGGCGTCGGTGAGCGACGAGCGAACGCGCGAGGGCTTTCGGGTCGTTCCCGCAACCCGTCGCTCCTTGTTGCGGGAGGCCCGCGGTCATGACGTGATCGTCGGCGCGTCGATCCCCCCGTACGCGCTCTGGCCGGGCAACCGCTGCCTCCGGGTGGCCGACCTCTACGACCCGGGCGAGCTGGAGATGGCCACCGTCGGCGGATGGCGAGGGCGTCGTCATGTCGCCCAACAACGTGCGAGCCGGCGCCTGCAACTGCGCTGGGCGGACGTTGTCCTCGGCGCCAACGATCGCCAGATGGAAGGGATCGAACACGACCTCAGCGGCATCAGGCGGGCGACGCCGGCGCGATGCCTCACCGTCCCGATGGGGCTTCCGCCCGCCCCTCCGACCCCGGCGGGCCATCGACTGCGCGATCGGTTCGATGCGATCGGGCCGACCGATCCGCTGGTGTTGTGGTGGGGAACGGTCTGGCGCTGGCTCGATGCTCAGAGCGCCGTCGATGCGATTGGGATCCTCGCCGAGCAGCGTCCGGACCTCCGCCTGGTGATCACCGCCGGTCGACCTCCCAACGCCGCGACCGACCCGCTCAACGTGACCGAGGAGGTGCGTGTCGCCGCACGCGAGCGCGGCCTGCTCGGCCGCAATGTCTTCTTCCTCGATGAGTGGGTGCCATTCGAGCAGCGCCATCACTATCTCGCCGATGCAGACCTCGGCATCTGCCTACACGCGGATACCCCCGAGGCGGCTCTTGCGGCCCGGGCCAGGTACATGGACTGCGTCTGGGCATCGCTTCCGCTGGTGCTCGCCAAGGGAGACGAGGTCGCTGACCGGCTGGCCCGGGCGGGGGCGGCCACCCTCGTCCCACCCCGCGACCCCCAGGCCACCGCCGCCGCGATCGACGGCCTGCTGGCGGACGCCGACCGACTCGATGCGGCCCGCGCGGCATCTCGAGCGGTCTCAGCGGAGTTCGCCTGGCCGGCGCTTCTCGCTCCTCTGGTCGAGTGCCTCGAGGAGATCCAGCGGACGAATCTTTCCGTCGGCGACCTGATCCAGGCCGCGGGCCAGTCCACGGGCTACTACGCGCGTCGGGCGATCGACCGCGGGCTCCTGCTGGACTGAGGGCGTCCCGGAGACCTACGCGCCGGGCCTGGTGCAGACGAAGATCTGCTCGAGCCCGAACGCATCGTCGTCTTCGCGGCGAAGGCCGAGCCGCGTGATCGAGGAGTCGTCGAAGCCACGCAGATAGTCCTCGACCCGCACCGCGAAGCCCGCCTCCGCCAGGCGGTCGGGATAGTCGTGACCGTAGAGTCGTTGGTGATCGCTCTGGCCGAAGACGCGATGCCTCTCCTCGGGGGTGACGATCGAAGGATCCTCGAGCGTCGTCGCCCGCCGGTGATCGACCGGGCTCATCAGGATCGCCCAGCCGCCCGGAACCAGCACCCTGTGGATCTCGGCCAGCGCACGCCGGTCGTCGTCGACGTGCTCGAGCACGTGGTTGCAGATCAGGTAGTCGAAGGTCCGATCCTCGAATGGGAGGTCCATCACATCCAACTGATGGCCGGCGAGGGCCGAGTCGAGGTCACCGGTGACATAGCGCAATCCCTCGATCCGCTCGAAGCGGCGCATGAAGGGGAACTCGGGGGCGATGTGCAGCAGCGATCCGGGCCGATCCAAGAGATCCGTTTCCCGCTCGAGGTACAGCCAGAGCACGCGGTGTCGCTCCAGGGCCCCGCACCGCGGGCATTTCGCAGTTTCCCGTCCCCGGTGAGGCAGGAAGCGCGAGAAGCTGGAGGCGCAGCATGGGCACTCAACCCGGTCGCCGCGGTAGCGGAGGCTGCGGATCTCTCCGACCAGCGCGTGGCGACGTGCGCCCGGCATCAGCCGCAGCAGAGCGCGCTTGATCAGCGGGCTCTCGACCTCGCCGTGCTCGGTTCCGAAGGGGAGATCGGCCGCCGATCCTCCGACTTCCACGCCTATGCTCATTGGCCGAGAAACGGATCGGAGCACCCCCCTCTTCCATACAAGTTCGCCCTGCAGGCATTCGTTGATTCAGCAGCAGAAATGAGTCAACGATTGCTCGTCATCTCGCCGATTCGCAATGAGGCCGCTCACCTCGAGCAGGTCGCGCTCGCCATGGCCGCGCAGACCCGCCCCCCCGACCGCTGGCTGTTGGTGGACGACCACTCGACCGATGGGACGCAGGAGCTCGCCGAGCGGATCGCGGCAGAACTCCCATTCGCGAGCGCCCTGCGTGCCCCCGACCATCCCCCCCTTCTGGATCCGAAGGACAGGCTTGCCTCGGCGGCAGCACCCCGGACCTTCAACTTCGGCCTCGAGAGCGTGGACTGGCACGGGTTCACCCACATCGCGAAGCTCGACGGCGACATCGAGCTGCCCCCGGGCTATTTCGAGCGCATCCTCACCGAGTTCGCGATCGATGAGGGGCTTGGAATGGCGGGTGGCCTGCGGCGCGAGTTGGTCCGAGGCCGGTGGCGACTGGAGCGAGTTCCGACCGAGCACCATGTCAACGGCGCCCTGAAGTGCTACTCACGAGATTGCTTCGAGGCGATTGGCGGCGTCCAGGAGAGGCTCGCCTGGGACACGATCGACGAGATCCTGGCTCGCATGGACGGGTTCCGCACGCGGACCTTCGAGGACCTGGTCGCCGTCCATCACCGTCCCTGCGCGAGCGCCGACGGAACCCTCCGGGGGCGGGCACGATACGGCGCGGCGGCCTATATCGCGCGCTTCCCGACCTACTGGGTCGTGCTTCGGTCGTTCAAGATGGCCACCGCCCGCCCGGAGGGGCTCTCGGGCATGGCCTTCCTCTATGGCTACGCCCGCGCCGCGCTCCGGCGCACCCCGAAGGTCGAGGACGACGAGTTTCGGCGGGCGGTTCGCAGGGAGACCCGTGCTCGTATCTTCGGCAGGCTCTCGCCCGCGTCGCGCGTTCGCGCCGGGACCGCCTGATGTGTGGAATCGCGGGTCAGGTGCGAGCCGACGGGGCCTCGGTCGAGGAGGACCTGATCGTCCGCATGTGCGCGGCCCAGGAGCATCGCGGGCCGGATTCGCGCGGACTGCACCTATCCGGGCCGGTCGGCCTGGGCATCCAACGGCTCAGGATCATCGACCTCGACACCGGCGACCAGCCCGTCTACAACGAGGACGGCTCTGTTGCCGTCGTCCTCAACGGTGAGATCTACAACTACGCCTCGCTGCGCCAGGAGCTGCTTCGGGCCGGGCATACGCTCACGACCCACGGGGACACGGAGGTCATCGCCCATCTCTACGAGGAAGACGGCGTGGACTGCGTCCACCGGCTTCAGGGCATGTTCTGCTTCGCCCTCTGGGACAGTCGCCGGCGACGGCTGTTCATCGCGCGGGACAGGGTTGGCAAGAAGCCGCTGTTCTACCACCACCGCAACGGGGTGCTCAGCTTTGCCTCGGAGCTACAGGCGCTGATTCAGGATCCCGATGTCTCGCGCGAGATCGATCCCGCAGCGATCGACGCATACCTCGCCTACGGATACGTCCCCGCGCCGCTCAGCGCCTTCAGGGATGTCCGCAAGCTGCCCGCGGCACACCGGCTCGTCCTTGAGGACGGGAACCCGAGGATCGAGCGCTACTGGAGGCTCGATTTCTCGGCCAAGCGCCCTGTCGGAGAGCTGTCGGATCTGCACGAGGAGATTCGCTCGTCGCTGCGCACCGCGGTCGCCCGCAGGCTCACGGCCGATGTCCCCGTCGGGGCGTTCCTGTCCGGAGGGACCGATTCAGCCGCCGTCGTGGCGGCAATGGCCGAGATATCCCACGATCCGGTGAAGACGTTCACGATCGGCTTCGCCGACGTGCCGATGAACGAGCTCCCACGGGCTCGCCAGCTGGCTGACCATTTCTCCACCGATCACCACGAGCTGGTGGTGGAGCCCGATGCCATCGAGCTTCTGCCGAAGCTGGTCCGTCACTACGGTGAGCCCTTCGGAGACCACTCGGCCCTTGCATGCTTCTATCTCGCGGAGCTTGCGGGCGAGCACGTGACGGTGGCGCTGAACGGCGACGGCGGTGATGAGTGCTTCGCCGGCTACCAGCGCTACACCACGAACACGCTTGCAGCTCGGCTCGATTGGCTGCCCCCCCAGCTCCGGCGCATGGTTGCGGCGGCCGGGGCGAGGATCGGCGCCTGGCTCAGATCCTCGGACCAGACGCAGCCGCTCGCAGCGGTTCGCGACTCGGTTGGCGGACGAGAGGCACATGCGCTACCTCAACCAGGTGAGCATCTTCCGCCCGGCGGAGCGGCAGGCGCTCTACACGGACGAGTTTGCCGATGCCATCGATCTGCAGCGGACCGACCAATTCGTGCTGCAGCCCTGGGAGGAGGCGAGCGGCGCCGATCTCCTCGACCAGTTGCTCGAGGTCGACG
This sequence comes from uncultured Solirubrobacterales bacterium, assembly GCA_963816785.1. Lineage (GTDB taxonomy): Bacteria > Actinomycetota > Thermoleophilia > Solirubrobacterales > 70-9 > VRUE01. Next base: position 769,702 of record CAWFLL010000002.1, read on the forward strand.
CCATCATGGACCTGCCTGGCGATCTGCTGCCGAAGATCGACATCGCGACGATGGCGTTCTCACTCGAGGCCCGCTCGCCGCTTCTCGATCACGAGTTCATGGAACTGGCGGCATCGATTCCGCCTCAGCTGAAGGCGAGCGGGGTTCACCGCAAGGTGGCCCTGAAGGGGGCGCTTCGGGGTTGGGTCCCCGACGCCGTTCTAGACGGGCCGAAGCAGGGGTTCGAACTCCCTGTCGCCCCATGGCTTCGATCCGATCTCACATCCTTCACCCGCGAGGTCCTGCTCGGCCGAGAGAGCGAGAGTCGCGGCTGGCTGGATCGGAGCGGGCTCGCCACCCTGATTGATCAACACGCCGCGGGCACGGCTGACCACGGACGGAAGCTGTGGTCACTGGTGATGCTCGAGCTGTGGGCGCAGATGGCGGTTGACTCGACGCCGGCAACGGAGGCGCTCAGCCATGCCTGAGACACACCTGATCGATCCGATTGCGGATCCGGCATGGCTCGACTTCGTCGATGGCGGCACGAATGGGGAGATCTTCCATCACCCGCAGTGGTTGGAGCTCCTGCAGGCCCAGTACGGCTATCAGTTCCAGGCATGCTGCATCGGCAATGGCGGTGGGATCGAAGTTGGGATCCCGATCGCGCGGATCGAGAGCCGGCTGACCGGTCGTCGTCTCGTCTCACTGCCGTTCTCGGACATCTGCTCTCCGATCCTCTCGAGCAACGCCGGGCCGAATGCCCTCGACGCATTGGGCCTTGCGCTCGCCGAGGAATGCGAGCGCACGGGGCTTGACCTGACTGTCCATGGGCCTTTGTCGGGAGCCCCCGACACGGTCGTCCAGGATGCGTACTTTCGGCATCTTCTGACCCTGGCGAGCGACTCGGATGGCGTGCGACGCGGCTACTCGAAGTCTCACGCAAGGGGCATCAAGAAGGCCAGGCGCGAAGGTCTCACAGGCGCTCGGCTGACCGACTCTGCGGCCCTGGACGCTTTCTATTCGCTCCACGTGAAGACCCGTCGGAGGCTCGGAGTGCCGACCCAGCCGAAGCGCTTCATTCGGAGGTTCGAGAAGCTCTTCGATGCGGGGTTGGGCTTCGTCTGGCTGATCCTCGACGAAGGCAGCCCGATCGCCGCAGCCGTCTTTCTGGCGTATGGCGGGACGCTGACCTACAAGTACGGCGCGGCCGACGCCGCCAAGCTGGGGAAGCGCCCCAACAACCTGCTGTTCTCCGAAGTGATCGATTGGGGATGCGCCCACGGCTTCCAGGCCCTCGACTTTGGACGGACCGACGCGCTCAACGAGGGCCTCCGTTCCTTCAAGCGCGGTTGGGGGGCAAGGGAGATCGGTCTGCCCTACACCTACTTCACCGACCGCGCGCCCTCCTCCGGCCCGGGGTTGATGGACCGCGTGGTTGCCTCCACGATCAAACGCACGCCTTCGCTGGTCGGTAGGGCCGCCGGGGCGGCGCTCTATCGGCATTACGCCTGATCGAGATGGACCGTCGGCCCGATCTGTCGGTCATCGTCGTCACACACAACGGCTGTGAGATGGCGCTCAGCACCCTTCGGTCGGCACGGGCCGCGGTTGACTCGATTGCGGTCGAGTGGCTGGTCGTCGACTCGGGATCCTCCGACGGCACCCCCGATGCGATCGAACGCGAGTTTTCCGATGCGCGCCTGTTCCGGCGCGACAACCGCGGGTTCGCGGCCGGCAACAACGTCGCGCTGGGCGAGGCGCAGGGCCGCTATCTCCTGCTGCTCAATCCTGATGTCGAGATTCGCTCGGGCACTCTTGACGAGCTGGTGGCTGCGATGGATGCACGCCCCGAGCTCGGCCTGGCAAGTGTCATCCAGCGCGGCACCGACGGGGGCCTTCAGGCGTCGATCAGGCGGTTTCCATCGCCGTTGCGGGCACTTGGCGAGGCGCTGTTCGCGGCGCACTGGCCGGTCTTTCGCCAGATCCAGGAGCTCGAGATGAGGCCCGACAGGTACACCAACGAAGGCAATGCCGAATGGCTCGTCGGGGCCTTCCTGATCGCGCGAAGGGAGGCGGTGCATTCGGTCGGCCCGATGGATGAGCGTTTCTTCCTCTACTCGGAGGAGGTCGACTGGTGCTATCGCTTTTGGCGGGCGGGATGGCCGGTCTCCCACCTGCCGGCGATGACGATCACGCATCACTCAGGCGGTCGCTCGCGCGGCGATCTGATTCCTCAGTTGAGTCACTCTCGGCTGCTCTTCGCGCACAAGCACTACGGCGTGATGCGCCGGGCCGGGATTCGCGCGGCCCTGGCCTTGGGCCACCTGATCCGGATCGCCGTCTACGGCGTCGCGTCCCTCGCGCGGCCCGGGAAATTGGAGCGCGTGCGGGCGGAGCGTGCGGGCCTCTCCGTCATTCTGGGTCGATCGGGACCGCCCCTTGGCCCCTACGCGGATCCGATGCCGATCGAAGGTGATGTCCCGATGACAAGCGCAGGAGCAGGTTGACGGCCCCAGCCGCACGCCCCGGTGCGGAGTTCGACGCCCGCTACTACCTGGAGGAGCGATACCAGGGGGAGGATTCACGGCGCCCGCTTCCGCTGGCCGCCTACTACGCGGCAAAGCCGATCCTGCCCCGGCGGTTGCAGATTGCGCTGCGACGCCTCTACTCGAAGCGCCAGGCCCGCAGGGAGTTTCCAAGCTGGCCGATCGAGCCTCTGTTGGTTGAGCAAGAGCGAGCCAGACTTCGCCAGGATGCTCGAAAGCCGCAACGCCCTACGGCTGCCGATGGTGGCCAACTGGCCCGACGGCAATCGCTTTGCCGCCATCCTCACCCACGACGTCGAGGGGCCGGCGGGGGTCGCGAACGTGCGTCGCATCATCGAGATCGAGCAGCGCCACGGGTTTGTCTCCTCCTGGAACTTCGTAGCCGAGTGGTACCCGATCCCGGACGACCTGTTCGACCACGTCCGCGACACCGGCAACGAGGTCGGGCTGCACGGCGTCAAGCACGATGGCAGGCTGTTCGAGAGTCGCGAGCGCTTCGAGATGGAACTTCCGAAGATCCGGCGCTACCTGGATCAGTGGGATGCGGTCGGGTTCCGCTCGCCGGCCACTCACCGCAATTCGGACTGGATGCCGGAGCTCGGTGCCCTCTACGACAGCTCGTTTCCCGATACGGATCCATTCGAGCCCCAGTCGGGGGGCTGTTGCTCCATCCTTCCCTATTTACTCGGCGATCTGGTCGAGCTGCCGATCACCCTGGTCCAGGATCACACCATGTGGGAGATCCTGCGCCAGGAGACGATCGACCTCTGGACGCAGAAGAGCGACTGGATCATCGCCAATGGTGGCCTGATCAACGTGATCACCCATCCCGACTACCTGGATACGCCGGAGCGCCTTCGCATGTACGAGGAATTCCTCGAGTACCTCGGCTCCCAGGGCGGAGGTTGGTGCGCATTGCCCCGTGAAGTGGCGGCATGGTGGCGGACCCGTGATCGCCTGCGCTGTGTCGAGGATGGAGACAGAGCCCGGATCGAGGGAGAGAGCGCCGAGCGCGCCGTCGTCGCCTGGGCTCACGCCGGCACGGAGGATGTGCGGCTCCAGGTCGAGCCCGCAAGCCTCTGAAATGGAGGACAGGCGGGTCCTCATCCTGGTGCAGAACGAGCCCGTCCCCTCCGATCGGCATGTCTGGAATCAAAGTGTCGCGCTGACCCGGGCGGGATTCCGGGTGACCGTCGTCTGCCCGGCGGGAAGGCGGGGGGACGACAGCCCGTTCGAGGAGATCGACGGAGTCCAGATCCATCGCTATGAGCCATACCAGGGCACAGATGGGGTCCGGTCCTACATCCAGGAGTATCTCTCTGCTCTATGGAGCATGCGCCGCCTCTCGAGGCAACTCGGGCGGGATCGACCATTTGACATCGTCCACGCCTGCAGTCCGCCGGACTTCCTGCTGCTGGCCGCACTCGGCCTCCGGCACGACGGCGCTCGCTTCATCTTCGATCACCACGATCTGACGCCGGAGCTCTACATGACCCGTTTTGGCGGGGGCCTGGTGCACCGGATCACGCTGGTCGCCGAGCAGATCGCATTCCGACTCGCGGACGTCGTCCTGTCCGTCAACGACTCCTATCGTCGGATCGCGATCGAGCGGGGCCACCGGGACCCGCGGGACGTCTTCGTCGTGCGAACCGGCCCGGACCTGACTCGCTTTGTCCCGAGCGAGCCCGACCCTTCGCTCAAGCGCGGCAAGCGGTTCCTGCTCAGCTATGTCGGGGTGATGGGCCCCCAGGATGGCGTCGACGAGGCGATGCTCGCCCTCGCTCAGCTTGCGGCGATGCGGCAGGACTGGCACGCCCTGTTCATGGGCGATGGCCCCGTCGTCGACGAGATGCGCGCGATGGCGGACAAGCTCGGAATCGGCGAATCGGTTGAGTTCCTGGGCTGGGTCGAGCACGACACGGTCAGCCGCGTGCTCTCGACCTCCGATGTCTGTCTGGCCCCCGACCCGAGGAATCCACTCAACGACATCTCCTCGATGGTCAAGATCTCCGAGTACATGGCCATGTCTCGGCCGATCGTCTCCTTCGATCTTGCCGAGTCGCGCTTCGGCGCAGGCGAGGCGGCTGTCTTCGCCGCCACCGGCGATCACGCCAGCTTTGCCCGTCTGACCTCCGATCTACTCGACGACCCCGAGCGCCGGGCTGCGATGGGCGCTGCCGGCCGCGCCCGGGTCGAGTCCACTCTCGGCTGGGAGCACCAGGAGCGCTCCCTGCTGACGGCCTACTCGCGGGCGCTGGACATGGGCCCGGTACATGAAACGCAGCTGCAGACCTTTCGCAGGTTTCTCGTCCCCGCAAGGCGGAGTAATTCTTGAAACTCGGCGAATCCTGAGCCCTTGTTGACATAACATCCGCAATTCTGGGTAAATTGCCGTGCAATCTGCATCGAATTAAGACACTTGTCCAAATCAGAGATCGCGGTCTATCCGACGATGCGCCCCCACCGATAGGACGGCCAATGTCCGGCCTCCCAGTCAGCGCAAGAGTCACGGCGATCATCTTTGCCGCTGCCCTGACAGCAACAGCGCCGGCCCTCGCAACGCCTTCAGACAGGGCCTTTCGGGGTCAAGGGGTGGCTCAGGTCGGTGGCCCCGGCAAGGGCATCTCGGCGGCGAGGGTTTGGGCGAAGGGGGCGGACACCGATCGCGACGGCCTCTCCAACCGGGCCGAGCGGCAAACCAGGACCAACCCCCGCAAAGCCGACACCGACGGAGAAGGGCTCTCGGACTCGGTCGAGATCAGGAAAACGAAGACGAACCCGCGCAAGGTCGACACCGACGGAGACGGGCTCACGGACTGGGTCGAGGTCTACCGTACGAAGACGAACCCGCGGAAAGCGGACAGCGATGGCGACGGCATAAACGATGGGGTCGAGATCTTCGGCGGGACGGACCCGTGGAGCATCCCGACGCCGATCGACCCCACTCCGTCCCCACCGCCCCCCGCCCCGAGCCCACCGCCCCCGGGGACTCCTGACGAGATTCCGGTCAAGGCGATCTGGTCGACTCCGGCAGATGCCCGGGTTGGAGTTCCACTCACACTCGACGGAAGCGCTTCCACCGGAGGGGCGCCGATCTCATGCACCTGGTCGTTTGAGAATGAGACTGGAGGCGTGGTCTTCCAGCAGCGCGCAGGCTGCACCATCGACTTCACATTTGAAGCCAGCGGCACGAAATACGTGAGATTGGCAGTCAGCGACGGTGCCGGAGGGTCCGACTCGAGCAAGCAGTCATTCAATGTGGTTCAAGCCCCCCCACCGCCCCCACCGCCGGACACGACCGCTCCCGACACGACGATCACGGCAAACCCGCCGGCGAGCACGACCAGCACCTCGGCCAGCTTCTCGTTCAGCTCGACCGAGTCCGGCTCCAGCTTCGCCTGCAGCCTCGACGGCGGCAGCTTCGCCTCCTGCACGTCGCCCAAGTCCTACTCCGGGCTGGCGCTCGGCGGCCACAGCTTCGCGGTCCGCGCCAGCGACGCCGCCGGCAACACCGACCAGACCCCGGCCAGTTGGAGCTGGACCGTGCAGTCGTCCCCCCCACCGCCGGACACGACCGCGCCCGACACGACGATCACGGCAAACCCGCCGGCGAGCACGACCAGCACCTCGGCCAGCTTCTCGTTCAGCTCGACCGAGTCCGGCTCCAGCTTCGCCTGCAGCCTCGACGGCGGCAGCTTCGCCTCCTGCACGTCGCCCAAGTCCTACTCCGGGCTGGCGCTCGGCGGCCACAGCTTCGCGGTCCGCGCCAGCGACGCCGCCGGCAACACCGACCAGACCCCGGCCAGTTGGAGCTGGACCGTGCAGTCGTCCCCCCCACCGCCGGACACGACCGCGCCCGACACGACGATCACGGCAAACCCGCCGGCGAGCACGACCAGCACCTCGGCCAGCTTCTCGTTCAGCTCGACCGAGTCCGGCTCCAGCTTCGCCTGCAGCCTCGACGGCGGCAACTTCGCCTCCTGCACGTCGCCCAAGTCCTACTCCGGGCTGGCGCTCGGCGGCCACAGCTTCGCGGTCCGCGCCAGCGACGCCGCCGGCAACACCGACCAGACCCCGGCCAGCTGGAGCTGGACCGTGCAGTCGTCCCCACCGCCGCCCCCGCCGCCCCCCTCCGGCTGCGTTTCCGGTTCCACCCAGGCCACCACCGCCGCTGAGGTGCGTTCCGCTGTGCAGGGCAACAAGGACGTGTGCGTCACCGCCGACGTCGGCAACACGAACCTCGAAGGGCTCGGCTCTCGTGACGTCACGATCTCCAGCGAGGGCGCCGGGAAACTCGGCTCGGTCAACCTCAAGGGCACGTCCGACGTGACCATCCAGAGCGCACGGCTCCGCTCTGTGACGCTCTACTCCTCGGATCGCACCGCGCTTCTAGGGAACGTGATCGGCGGAACGCAGGCGAATCGCACCTACGACCAGCTCATCTTCGCGCCGGCTGCCTCGGCTGATGTTCGGGTCGAAGGAAATGACATCGGCTGGACCCTCGCGGACAACACGGGGAACACCGGGTATGGCTGCCGCTGCTATGGCGACATCGACAACTTCCGCTTCGTGGGCAACAAGGTCCACGACATCGCGGCGGATGGGTTCCAGCTCGGGGGCGGTGCGGAAAACGTCCTGATCGACCGCAACGAGATCGGGCCGGTCGGGGCAAGCCCCGGCTCCGATGAGCACTCCGACAACATCCAGATCGTCGGCAACGGCGATGGCTTGCGGATCACCAACAACTGGATCCACCACCAGGGCTACTTCGAAGGGGCCGTCACCGGCAACGCCGGCTCAACCTACATCCACGGTGGCGGCGGCTCCCTGGTCTACGAAAACAACCTGATCGAAACGGCCAGAGGCCGGACCGAGATCTGCGGCCTCGGCACCGGCGGGACCAACCGCGATGACCTCACCGTCAGGAACAACACCTGGATCGACGGCGGCCAGAACTACTCCAACTTCCCGAGCTTCGAGTGGGACTGCGACTCGGGGACCAACGACATCATCACGCGGAACATCGCCGTCGATCCCGACGGAGGCTTGGCCAACAACGGCTTCTCATCTGCGATCGTCGCCCCCAACCTGTGGGGCCAGCCCTCGCTCGTCACCCTCGACGCCCAGGGCAACTGCACGTCGACCAACTGCAACCCGGCCGGTCAGCAACCGATCGGGTATCGCAAGCCCTCAGGCGTCAGCTGGTAGCGGCGCCACTCGAGGCGCGAATCGCGCCCGGCGGTCCGCAGGCACCTCCACGGAGGCGGCGCACGTGCAGACCGCTGCCATGAAGAGGAAGAGGTAGGGAGCCTGGGAGAAGCTGAGGATGTCGTAGAGCACGGCTGACACCCCGAAGGCGAGGCAGCCTGCTCCGGCGGCGAGCGCCGGGGGTCCGCGCATCGGGTGGTCGGAGCGAAAGACCGAGCGGACGACGAGCAGCGGCGTCAGGATCAGCGTCAGGAAGGCCACCAGGCCGAGGGCGCCCACCTGGTAGACCTGTCCGAGGTAGCCGTTGTCGAGGATTCGATAGGTGTCGGGTCGCGTCGGGTCCAGGGTCCCGGAGCCGCGCCCGAACACTGGATTGCTGAGGAGGTCGGGAACGATCGCGGGATAGTCGGAGGTCCGCCCCATCGTCGATTCCTGATCCCTGCCGCTCACAAGCGCATCCACGGAGCTGAAGCTCCCCCCGACATGGAGAGCCCGATCACGAGGGCCACGATCCCGAAGGGGGCGAAGCGCAACAGCTGGCGGGGCCGCAGGATGAACATCGCCAGCAGTGCGCATGCCGGTATCACCACGCCCGATTTTCGCTGCGTCACCAGCGCCCCCGCGAAGATGATGCAGGCGGCGAGGCCCCACAGGATCTGGCGTCGACGATCCTTCGCGACCGCGGTCAGCACCACGGCAAATGGCAGCGTCATGCCGAGGATCGAGGAAACCGAGAGCCCGTGCCTCGTCGGCCCCACGATCAGCGGGCGGCCGGGAGTCCTCGGGTCCTGGCTGATTTCGGTCGGAGCCGGATCCACCGACGCGATCGGCGAGAAGACGGTGGTCGCGGTTTCGTAGAACACGTTGTAGCCGGTTTTCTGCTCGTAGATCGTTCCGAGTGCGGTGATCGTGGCCAGGACCGCGATCAGGGCGCCGAAGCTCCGCAGCTCGGCCACCCGCAGCGTCAGGCTCACGACCGCGAAGATCGCGATCAGCGCCAGTAGCACCGCCAGCTTTTTCTGGGTCACTTCCCATTCGCCGAGGTTGGTGATTCTGTCGAAGTTGATGGCGATGCTGGCGATCGCGGTCAGCGCAAACGCGATCATTCCCACCGCCCAACCACGGGGGCGCAGCCGCAGGACGCCCTCGCGACGCCCGATCAACTCGGTCATCGCCCAGGTCGCCACGATCAACGCGACCAGGAATCGATCCAGGTCGGAGCTGACCGGGAGGTGAACCTTGAGGTGGACCGCTTCGAACGGGACCAGGAAGATCATCGCGAGGAACGCGGCGATCAGCCACGGCAGCGGCCGGCGGGTGCGCGGCCAGGCATCGTCGGTCCGCGTCTGCTCGCGTGGCAACGCTCTCGCCTCCACCTCAGTGAAGCCGCCCGGGGGCTCGCGCCGGCCGGCCGGCGTCCCGCTCAGGAGGCGAGCCATTGCCGTTTCCCCCATTGCCACCCGGGGCCCAATCGACGGACTCGTCGGCGTCGCGCCATCCCTGCGCGATCGTCCGCGCCGGGATCAGCAGCATGCACCAGCCGACCAGCACGGCGACGAAGACAAGGGTCCCGATCTGGACGTTCGCCCCCTTGTTGACCACTCCCCCGGTCGCGCGTCCCAGCGTCCGAATCTCGACCCGGCGCGAGTCCGGCGTGTGCTGTTCCTCGTGGAGCCGGTCGATGTAGGTGCGGAGCGCCTTCGGCGCCGCCGCGGCGAGGGCGATCGCCTCGTCCTTGGTCGGGGCCTGGGCGAACACCGAGATGATCGGCACGTTCGGGTTGTTCTCGAATCTCAACCGGTATAGAGCGCCCTCGCCGATGATCTGCGAGCTGCGTCGCTCAGCCGTCGGTTCCTGCTGAAACAGGGGCAGGTTCTGGTCGTAGGGCCCCTGTGCCTCGATCGCGTCGACCGGCAGGTCTGCCTTCCGGGCGATCAGCGCGAGCGCCGCGTGCGTCGTGAGGAAGCGGGCGAACACGCTGGCTCGCGATTCGAGAGGTTCGAGGTCGCTGGCCAGATCGGCGAACGCAGACGCCGGCGTGTCGACGAGGATCTGGGTCGACGACGTCGCGAACACATTTGTGCGGCCTTCGATCCCCGGTGGGTCGAGCGCAACTTTGTAGACGCTGAGAAAGGCGGCGCCAAGGGCGACCAGCGCACCGACGGCGACCATGCGTCGCCGCTGCCAGAGAGTTCTTAGGACGCGTCCGAGCTCCATCTGTCCCGATCAGGGCTCACCCTGTCGCTGGACCCGCGCGGCCTGGCGGTGATCGGCGTCAGGTTGGCCTCCCGGAGCGCCGGGGAGGTGGATGATTTCGGTCGAGGTGTCCGGTTCCGGCGGCTGCTGGGCCGTTGGCAGCTCGTCGGCCTCGGAGTCCCGCCAGGCGGCGACGAGTCGAGGCACCCCCAGGATCGCCGCGATCAGCACCGCGAGGACGAAGAGGAAGACCGCCGCCGCGACTTTCTTGCCGAGTGTTTCCTGGACCACCGATGTTTCGGCGGGCCCGAGCTCGCGAAACTCGACGCGCCGTCTGTCTGGGATGTTTTGCTCCCTCTGGATATGTCGGACGACGCGGCGAATCGCCGTTGGGGCCGCGGCGGCGAGGTCCCCGGCCTCGCGGAGCGTGGGGGCGCGGGTGACGATCTGGAGCACCGGGAGTTCGCCCTCCTGGGTGATTTCGATGCCATAGGGAAGGAGGACTGGCGGCCCTTCTTCCACCCCGGGGGCCTGGCCCGGAAGGGGTGTCGGGCCGACGACTTCGATCTGCTTAGCGGGGATGTGGTTGGCCTTCGCGATCTGGCCGATCACGTCGCCGCCCGACATGTAGCTGGCCAGCACGCCTGCGCGCCCGCTCAGAGGCGCCAGGTCGCGCTGCGCGTCGGCGAGTGGAGATCGTGCGGAGTCGACGAGTAGCGAGATCGACCCGTTGGCTTCCGTTTCAGATTTCTTGGTGATGCCCGGCGGCGAGAGGGTGACGTGGTAGACGACGAGCACGGCCGCCGCTGCCGCGAGGACCACCGACAGGGCAACAAGCAGCCGGCGGTGCCAGAGCTCTTTCAGGGTCAGGATCAGATTCAAGTTGCCTCCGGGGGAGAAATCGAGACGGCAATTGGTCGCCTGACTCAGGAACGAGCGCGCGAGGGGGGAACTTCCGGCGGTTAATCCACCGTTTTTCCCCCGCTCACCGAGCGTGACGAATGGAAGTCCGAGACGCCTGAGCCGTTCCTTGGCATATGAATCTCGATCACGCGATCAGGACGCTGGTCGTCGGATACGGCTACTGGGGGCCGAACATCGTTCGAAATCTCGTCGAGCGGCCCGAGTTCCATCTGGCCGGGTTGTGCGAGCGGGACGACCGGCGAATCGAGGAGTTCTGCCGCCGCAATCCGGGCGCCAGCTGCGAGCGCGACCTGGATGTCGCCCTCGCCGATCCGAATCTCGAAGCGGTGGCCATCGCCACGCCGCCGCATACCCACTATTCGCTGGTCCGGAGCGCGCTGGAAGCGGGCAAGCACGTCCTGGTCGAGAAGCCGCTCGCCCGCACCGCCGGCGAGGCGGCCGAGCTGATGGAACTGGCCGACGAGCTGGGCCTGGTGCTGATGCCCGGCCACACTTTCCTCTACAGCCCTTCCGTCAACAAGATCCGCAACCTGATCCAGGACGGCACGCTCGGCGAGATCTACTTCGTCACCTCCTCGCGGATGAACCTGGGCAAGTACCAGCAGGGACGGGGTCGTGCTCGACCTCGCGCCCCACGATCTCTCGATCCTCCTCCACTGGCTGGACAAGCCCCTGGTCGAGGTGACCGCGAACGGCCGCAGCGTCTACCAGGAAGGCGTCCACGAGACCGCGTTCCTGACGCTGGGATTCGAGGGCGGGGCCCAGGCCAATGTCCAGGTCTCATGGCTGGCGCCGCGCAAGATGCGCCAGATGGTGGTCGTCGGCAGCAAGCAGATGGTCCAGTACGAGGACACGTCGGCCGATGCCTCGGTGCGGATCTACGACCGGGGCATGGACTTCTCCGAGCCGCCGGCCAACTTCGGCGAGTACCGGCTCACCTACCGCACGGGCGACATGGTCGCGCCGCAGATCGAGGCCGGCCGAGCCACTCGGCCTCGAGCTGAAGGACTTCGCCTCGGCGATCCTCGAGGACACCACGCCCGCCTCGAGCACACGCCTCGGGCTGGAAGTCGTCCTTGGCCTCGAGGCCCTGGAGCGGTCGCTGGAATCCCGCGGCGAGCCGGTCGCGGTTCCTGCGGTCGATCGGGTGCTGCAGCGGCGGCGCGTCAAGCAGGCGGCGCGGGCCGCCCCGGCTCAGGCCGCCTGAGCTGGCCCGCTCAGACAGGTCGCGACGGCGCCGAGAGGAGGTCGAGCTCGGCCAGGTAGACCATCACCGAGTGGGCGGCGAGGGCGTCGACGTCGATCTCCCGGCGGAAGGCCTCGCGCCTGAGCACGGCCTCGGTCTTCGAGTCGAGGGACAGCTCGATCTCCTCAGCTCTCGCGCCAGGAGCCATCGTCTGGGGCGGATGTCGAGGAACGGTGGCGGGGCGACAGGCGGTCGCCCCGATTCGAGCTTGCTCGTGTAGTGGCAGAGGGCCGTCTCGACGGTTTCCGCCAGGTCCGTGCCGAGGTGGGCTTCAATCCCCAAACGTGCAAATGTTCCGAGTGTGACTCTCATCGTTCTCTCCTGCGTTACGGTCAGTCAACCTCGCTCAATACCCAGAATTTTCACCTGGCCCACTGAGTTCCTCCTATCTTCAGCCTGTGCAATATCGGTTCAAATGCAGCGACTTGAGCACAAGTCTGAAATTTGGACAAATATTGAGATTGACATTCGAACGAAAGGCCACTATTCCTGTCAATGCAATTTCGGAAAGTGGATCGATAGCCAGGGAGCCAAGTCGCATTTTGGGAAGGTTTCTTGACCAGTCCAGCTTGAGCTGAAGACTCGAAGTCAATGCGATCAACGAACAGGGACAACAAGTGAGCCGGCGGAAGCCGAAGCTCGATCGCCATCGATTGGCGGATCACGCCGGCGAATCGGAGTCCGCCTCCGGTAACACCTGGCTCGTTCAGCAGGCGATCGAGCGCGCCAAGGCCGGCGACAGCGAAGGCCTTCACTTCCTCTACGTTCGCTACGCGCCGGACGTGCAGCGCTACATCGCCAGCTTCGTCCGCGATCAGCACGAAGCCGAAGACATCACCCAGAACGTCTTCGCCAAGCTGATGACGGCGATCCAGAAGTACGAGCAGCGCGAGGTGCCGTTCGCCGCCTGGATCATGCGGGTCGCGCGCAACGCCGCACTCGATCACATGCGCTCACGTCGGGCGATCCCGGCGGAAGAGATCAGGCTCGCCGATGACGGCCATGCCCAGACCAGCCTCGACCTGAGCCAGGACCTCCGTCAGGCGCTCGAGCAGCTCCCCGAGGATCAGCGCGAGGTGCTGATTTTGCGCCATGTCGCAGGGCTTTCGCCGCTTGAGATCGCGGAGACGCTGCAGAAATCGGAGAGCTCCGTGCACGGCCTTCACCACCGCGGCCGGCGCACCCTGCAGGCGAAGCTGACCGAGTTGGGCGCCGCGCCGGTCGTCGCCCGCCGCGCCTCCTGAGCTCAGGCGGACGGCCTTCAGTCTTCGCCCTCGAGGTCCTCGAGGATCCGCTCGGTGACGCGACCGGCGTTGTCCTCGGCGGCGAAGTAGAGGACGGCGTGTTCGAGCAGCTGCTGCGCGCTCACGTCCTGGCTGACCGCCTCCCCCACGAGTGATTGCCAGAGGCCGTCGTCGATGTCGAGCTGCACCTCCACACCCTGAACGGGTTTACGGCCGCGCAGGAACGATGGATAGGCCCATCCTGGGCCGGGCGACGCCTTGTCGTTCAGGTAACACCGGATCGCTCGCTCGGCGCTTGCCGAGCTCGGTTTGCCGCTGGTGACCATTTCTACGGCCAGGATCTTGCTCGCGATCGCACCCAGAGTGACCGTGACTGAGCGTTTCACACCGACATCCCGGTTGCGACGCCGGGACCTTCCTCTTGCCCGGCGGGCTCGGGTGTGAGAAGACCAGGGACTCATTTGCTGACTGGCAACGCCTTGATGCCGCACACGCAATTGCGCAAATAGTTCATACCATCTACGGACTCCTATTACTAAAAATAGCGGATCGGAATCCGACTTTTTTAGGCCGTTGGGGTGATCCGGTAGGCGTCGAAGACCGACTCGACGTTCCGCAGCCGGGAGATGCACTGCTTCAGCTGCTCGGGATCGCCGACCTCGATCACGAAGGTGTTCTTCACCATCGGGTGGCGGGTCATGCAGCTCGCCTCGATGATGTTGATGCCGGCCTCGGCGAAGGTCCGCGAGAGGTCCTCGAGCAGCCGGGTGCGGTCGTATGCGTCGATCTGGAGCTGGACCCGGTAGGAGGCCTCGTTGTCGCCGTTCCAGCTGACCTCGACGAACCTTTCCGGGGCGCGTTTCAGCGCCTTCAGGTTCTTGCAGTCGGTGCGGTGGATCGTGATTCCACGGCCCAGGGAGACGTAGCCGGCGATCTCGTCGCCCGGCACCGGGCGGCAGCACTTGGCCAGCCGCACCGCGACCTGGTCGGCGCCCTTGACCCTGATCCCGTAGTTGGAGGCTTCCTTCGTCCGCCGCGCCTTGTCGTCGGCGACGGTGCTCCCGAACGGCTCGTGCTCCTCGACCGCCTCGCCGACCTGGAGCCGCTGCATCACCTTCTTGACGACCGCCTTGGTCGAGACCTTGCCCTGGCCGAGCGCGATGTAGAAGTCGGTCGCTTTGCGGTAGCCCATCTCGCGGATCACGTCCGCCAGCAGCGGCGAGATCGCCACCTTCTGCATCGGGAGGCCGCGCTTGCGGAGCGTCTCCTCGAGCGCCTCGCGGCCGCGCTTCTCGGCGTCCTCGCGCCGTTCCTCTTTGAAGAAGGCCCGGATCTTGTTGCGCGCCCTGCTCGTGCGGACCAGCTTCAGCCAGTCCCGCGAGGGCCCCCGCTTCTGCTTCGCGGTCAGCACTTCGACGATGTCGCCCGAGCGGAGCTGGTAGTGGAGCGGGACGATGTTGCCGTTGACCTTGGCGCCGACGCAGCGGTGCCCGACGTCGGTGTGGACGGCGTAGGCGAAGTCGAGCGGGGTCGAGCCGGCGGAGAGGTTCTTGACCTCGCCCTTCGGGGTGAAGACGAACACCTCGTCCTCGAACAGGTCGACTTTCAGCGACTCGAGGAACTCGGTCGGGTCCTGGTCGCCCTGCGCCTCGACCAGCTGCCGCAGCCAGGTCATCTTCTCCCGGCGCGGGTCGCTCGATGCGCCCTCCTTGTAGGCGACGTGGGCGGCGACCCCGTACTCGGCCAGCTTGTGCATCTCGCCGGTCCGGATCTGAATCTCGAGCGGCTTGCCCTCGGGCCCGATCACCGTCGTGTGCAGCGCCTGGTACATGTTCGCCTTCGGCATCGCGACGAAGTCCTTGAAGCGCCCGGGGAGCGGCTTCCAGAGCGAGTGGATGACGCCGATCGCCCCGTAGCAGTCCTTCACCGAGCCGACGATCACCCTCATCGCGGTGAGGTCGAAGATCTCGTTGAACTCGCGACCCTTCTTCGTCATCTTCGTGTAGATCGAGTAGAAGTGCTTGGCGCGGCCCGAGATCTCGGCCTCGATCCCGACATGCTTCAGCTCCCCGGCCAGGAACTTCCCCGCCTCGGTGACGTAGACCTCGCGCTCGTCGCGCTGCTGGGAGACGAGCTGTTTGATCTCCTTGTACTTGCGCGGGTGGAGGGTCGCGAAGGAGAGGTCCTCGAGCTCCCATTTGATCGCGTGGATCCCCAGCCTGTGGGCCAGCGGCGCATAGATCTCGAGGGTCTCGCGTGACTTGGTGAGCTGCTTCTGCTTCGGCAGCGCCCCCAGGGTGCGCATGTTGTGGAGGCGGTCGGCGAGCTTGATCAGGATCACCCTGACGTCGCTGGCCATCGCCACCATCATCTTGCGGTAGTTCTCGGCCTGGCGCTCGTCGCGGCTCTCGAAGGTCATCCCGGTGAGCTTGGTTACGCCGTCGACCAGAAGCGCGATCTCCTCGCCGAAGCCTTCGCTTATCTCGTCGAGGCTGGCGCTGGTGTCCTCAACGGTGTCGTGGAGCAGCGCCGCGCAGAGCGTCTCGGTGTCGAGCCGCATCCGGGCGCAGATCTGCGCGACCCCGACCGGGTGGGTGATGAACTCGTCGCCGGACCGGCGCACCTGGTCGGCATGCCGGTCGCAGGCGAACTCGAAAGCGCGGATGACCGCCTCGCGGTCGATCTCCGGCGGCGAGTCGAACTCCTCGACCACGGCGAACAGGTCGGCGAGGAGCTCCCTCTGCTCTATCGATGTCTGTGTTGCTCGAGGCATCGGAGGCACTCCTTGTAACGGGCGCTGTAGGCGCGATATGCGCCAGAGCGCTCAAGTTCGGTCTCCGCTGAGGATACGACTCCGACAGTCCCGTCGCCGCCATCGGGCGAGCCCTGCACGAGGCCGAGCTCCGACAGGACCCGGAAGCAACGCGCCGCGACCTCCGGGCGGCGCAGGTCGGTTCCCCTCCCGCCGAGGGCCTCCCGCAGCTGCTCCCCGCTGCAATCGGCGGTTTCGCGCAGCGCCCGGAACATCGCGATCAGCGCCGGGCGCCGGGCGAGGTGCTGGTCGAGAACGGAGAGGCAGAACCTGCGCTCAGGCTCGCCCCAGGCAACGTGGAGGTACCCACCCTCGGCGTGGGGAAGCGCGAGCAGGCCGGCGACCCGCTCGGAGGACGGCGGGTCGACGAGGACGACGTGTTCGAACCCACGGGCCAGCTCGGGCTCGGCTTCGAGGTCGAACAGGTCGACAAGCCGCACCCCATCCCGCGCGAGGGGCGCACGCCTCTCGGTGTCGGCAACCGCCGCTAGGACCGTCCCGCCTCCGCTCGAGGCCAGCTCGGCGACCATGGCCGCCCCCGAGTTGACCGTCTCGAGCTCGGAGCGAGTAGCGGCATGATCCGGCCCGATCTCGGGCAAACGCCACTCGCCTGGGTCCTGCCGCAGCTCGGCCTCGAACCGCCGCCACCACTCGGCGGCGAGGTCCTCGGACTCGGAGCGGGCCGACCGCGGGTAGAGCTCGCGCAGCACGACCCGCGGCTCGACCGAGCCGTTCCATCGATTCACCTCGAGGCGCACGGCGGCGTCGATCTGCTCACCCTCCTCGACACCCAGCCCCGAGCGCCCGAAGGCGACCCCGAGGGCCCGGTGAGAGCCGCTGTGGAGGCTGAATCGGGAGTGCTTGCCCTCCCCCATCGCCCGCACGTCCTCGACCCGGGCCGAGGGCACGAGGAACCTCACCCCCGGGTTCCCCATGCCGAACGGGGCGAGCCGCTCCAGCTCCTCCGCCAGGTCGAGACCGAGGCCGGCGCCGCCGATCATCGCGTCGATCCGCTCGGTCCGGACCAGGTCCTCCGGCGCAAGGACGGTTGCGGCGTGGCCGCAGAACGCTTCCCGAAAGCCGTCGACCGCCTCAGCGGAGAGCTCGAGCCCGGCGGCCGCACGATGGCCGCCGAAGCTGGTCAGGTGTGCAGCGCAGGCCTCGAGGCCCGCCAGCAGGTCGAAGCCGGGGATGCTGCGGCCGGATCCCCTGCCACCGCCCTCGCCGTCGAGTGAGATCACGATCGTCGGGCGGTGGTGACGCTCGGCGAGGCGCGAGGCGACGATCCCGACGACGCCGGGGTGCCAGCCCTCCCCCGCCAGCACCAGGGCCGGGGCGTCGCGGAGGGGCTCGGGGAGCTCGCGCCGCGCCGCCTCGGCGGCCGCGTCGACCTCCCTCTCGGTCGCGCGCCGCTCCCCGTTGGCCCGGCTCAGCTCGGCAGCGATCTCGGCCGCCCGATCGTCGTCGTCGGTGAGGAAGAGCTCGACGCCGGCGTCGGCCCGGTAGAGGCGGCCGGCGGCGTTGATCCTGGGCGCGAGCCTGAACGCGAGGTCGCCCTCGTCGAGCTGGGTCGGCTCACAGCCGCTCGCCTCGAGCAGCGCCCGGACGCCGGGGCGACGGGCCCGACGCAACTCCTCGAGGCCCCGCCGCACCAGCGACCGGTTCTCGCCCGACCAGCGGCACGACATCGGCAACGGTCGCCAGCGCCACCAGGTCGAGATCGCGGGTGGCTCGGGGTGGGGTCCCCAGGAACTCCCGGCGAATGCCGGCCTGGGGACCCCACCCCGAGGTCTCTCTCAAGCCGAAGCGAGTTTCCAGGCCACCGCTGTCCCGCAGAGGTCGCTGAACGGGTAGCCGTCGAGAGCTCGGGTGGAGGATCGGGCAGTCGGGCAGCTCGGCGGCCCGGCTGGTGGTGGTCGGTGACGATCACCTCGATTCCCAGCGAGCGGGCGAGCGCCACCTCCTCGACCGCCGTGACGCCGCAATCGACGGTGATCAGCAACGAGGTCCCGCGCTCGGCGAGCCGGCGCACGTTCGAGGCGTCGAGGCCATAGCCGTCGACGAGGCGGTCGGGTATCAGCCAGTCGCAGTCGCCGCCGAGCTCGCCGAGGGCGCCGACCAGAATCGCCGTCGCGCAGACCCCGTCGACGTCGAAGTCGCCGTGGACGGTGATCCGCCGCCCCGCCCGGATCGCCTCCAGAACCCGCTCGACGGCGGCGCCCATCGAGCCGAAGGCGCTCGGTGGATGGGCCTCGTCGGCGTCGAGGAAGGTGCGTGCCTCCTCTGGCGTGCGGTAGCCGCGCCTGACGAGCGTGATGGCAATTGGCTCGCTCAGGTCGAGCGCCTCGGCCAGCGCCCGCGCCTCGCCGTAATCGTATGGATCTGCCCTGTAGGCGTTGACGGTTTCCGCCACACCCCCACGCTAGGAGCCGCCAGGGACGGAAAAGGCTAGATCTCTGCCCGCTCGGAGCGGATTCCGATCACCCAGACGACCGCGAGGCCGATCGCCACACCCGGCACGGCGATCAGCGCCGTCGCCAGATCGGTGTCGCCGAGGCTCTTGCCGCTCACCGCCTGCGTGACCGCGCCGAAGATGACGGCGCCGATCGTCGATCCGAGCAGGGCGCCGACGATTCCCTGCCAGAAGCGATCGGGCAGGAACACGGTGAAGTGCCAGAGCGCGATTCCCATCGTGAACCAGACCAGGAGGGCCATCTAGCGGTTCCTCCCGTGCTTGCGCCGCTGCTGCCGCCGCCGTTCGCGGCGCCGTGCGTTGCGTTCGGCCCGCTCGACCGCGGCGGGGTCGGCGGCCGGCGGCTCGCCGTTGGAGGACGGGTCGGCGCCATCGGGCCCCGAGGGCTCGGCCGTGGCGAGGGCGGCCTCGCGCGGCCCGGGCTCCGCGAGCGCCTCCTCCTCCCCGACCTCCGCGTCTGCGTCGGGCTCGAGCTTCGCCAGCTCGACCTCGTCGGCGAAGGCGGGCACCCTGCCGTCGGCGGCGGCGAGCCGTTCACGCCGTCGCGCGAAGCTCGGCTCGCGTTCCTTCCAGGCCGTCAGGACCGGCGAGGCGATGAAGATCGACGAGTAGGTTCCGGAGAAGATCCCGACCATCATCGCGAAGGCGAAGTCCTGCAGCGTGGTGCCGCCGAACACCAGCAGCACGCCGACCAGGAACACAGAGGAGAGCCCGGTGATCAGGGACCTGGTCAGCACCTCGCTCATCGACCTGTTGACGATCTGCGAGAACGCCGCTCGCGGCATTCGGGGCACGTTCTCGCGGATCCGGTCGAAGACGATCACGGTGTCGTACAGCGAGTAGCCGAGGATGGTGAGGAATGCGGCGACGGTCCCGCTGGTCACCTCCCGGTCGGTCAGCGAGTAGACGCCGGCGGTGATCAGGATGTCGTGAAAAACCGCTATCAGCACCGGCACGGCGAACTTCGGATCGAAACGGAACGCGACATAGGCGGTGATCAGCAGCAGCGAGAAGACGATCGCCAGCAATGCGCTGCGCGCGACCTGTTCGCCGAAGGTGGGTCCGACGCTGGTGCTCTCGAAGCTTCCGGACTTGATCCCGAACGCCTCGTTGATGTCGCTTCGGATCGCCCCGACTCCGGCCGGCCGAAGCTCGCTCGCCTGGATCTGGAACCCGTTGCCGAACTGCTCGTCTTCGGTTTCCTGGACCTCGGCCTCCCCCAGGTTGTTCGCCTCGAGCACGCCCCGCACATCTTCGACCGAGGCGGACTGCTGTGGAGCGAAGTTGAGCCTGGTCCCGGATTCGAAGTCGATCCCCAGGTTGAGCTGGTTGGTCGCCAGCGAGAGGGCGCCGACGAGGAGGATCGTTCCCGAGATCGAGAAGAACCAGCGGCTTGCGCCGATGAAGTTGAAGTGCCACCGGACCCGCTGCTCTCCGGCGCCGATCAGACGGCCCGATGCCAACAGGCGGCCCCTTCCGAACACGCCGAGGAAGGCCTGGGTGAACACCACCGCCGTGAACAGCGAGACGATCGTGCCGACGCCGAGCGTGAAGGCGAACCCTTTGACCCCGGCGGTGGCAAGCACGAAGAGGATGAACGCGGTCAGCAGGGTGATCACGTTCGCGTCGATGATCGTCGCGATGCCTTTGCGATAGCCGACGCCGATCGCCGCTCCGATGCTGCGGCCTGCCCGCACCTCCTCCTTGATTCGCTCGAAGATGACGATGTTCGAGTCTGCGGCGACGCCGATCGTCAGGATCAACCCCGCGATCCCGGGCAGGGTCATCGTGATCGGGATCAGTTTGATCAGGGCGAAGAAGAAGACCGCGTAGACGGCCAGGCCCAGGGTCGCCACCACGCCGAGGAAGCGGTAGTAGAGGATCAGGAAGGCGATCACCAGGATCAGGCCGATCAGGCCGGCCTTCAACCCCTGGTCGAGGGCCTGTTCGCCGAGCGTCGCCGAGACCTGGCTCTGGCTGATCAGCTTCAGGTTGATCGGGAGGGCGCCGATCTGCAGGAAGGTGGCCAGGTCCTGGGCTTCCTGGATGCTGGTGAAACCGCCCGAGATCTGGGCGCCGGTCCGTCCGTCGATCCCGTCCGGGTTCTCGGCGAAGTTGATCAGGGGGCGGGTCTTGACTTCGTTGTCGAGGATCACCGCGAAGCGGCCCGAGAGCTGTTCGGCCGTTTCTCCCGAGGCCGGGCCGATCGCGCGGGCCTGGCCGCGCTGAGCGATCCGGCGGGTCACTTCCTGGAACGCCTGGCGCCCCTGGTCGGTGAAGTTGAAGACGACGTTCGGTTGGCCCAGTTCGTCGCGTTCCTGTTTCGGATCGGTGATGTCCTTGCCCGACAGGGCCGGGTCGTCGTGCAGCGCGTACCAACCCGGTTCGGCGTCCTCGATCACCGAGCCGGTCGTATCGGAGGGCAGCTCGGAGACGACGATCGTCCCGGCGGCACGGTTCCGGACGATCCCCTTCTCTCGACCGTTTCGCTTCCCGTCGCGGTGATGAACAGGTCGCCCTTCGAGAACTCGGGCCCCGCGAGCAGCCGGTGCTCCTTGTCGGGCGAGAACAGGTAGTAGCGGGTCCTGTTGGTCGAGCAGTTCGTGCAGTCCGGTTCGGGATTCCTGCTCTTCGGCGAGTTTCACCGCCGCGTAGGCGTTGGGGAAGGCGCCGGAGAAGATCAGCTGCTGGTTTTCCTGTTTGGTGATGTTGCGGCCGGCGGCTTTCCATTCCTTGTTCGCCTGGTTGATCGCTGCGTCGGGCGGCTGCTGGCCGGGATTGCCGCCGATCGCTTCTCGCGGCCGATCAGGTTCGGTTCCCAGTCATAGAAGTAGAGCTGCGCCGTGCTCCCGACCTGGTCGATCGCCCGCTGGGCGTTGGTGACGTCCGGCAGGCTGACCGAGATCCCGTCGCTGCCGAGCCGCGAGACCTCGGGCTCGGAGACCCCGAGCCGGTCGATCCGCTCGCGGATGATCTCGATCGAGCGTTCGATGTCGTCGCCGCTCGACTTCGGTCGACCTGGCCGGTCGGGGTGCCCTGGTAGATCAGTTCGACCCCGCCCTTGAGATCGAGGCCGAGCTTCGTTTCCTTGCTCGGCGATCACGAGCGCCGGAGACGCCGACCAACAGCACGACGAAGAGGAGGACGAAGAGGTTGCTGCGGCGGCGTGTCATCGAGCTCAGCTGTCAGGAGTGAGGACGAGCAGAAGCCCGCCGTCGTCGTCGTAGGCGGGGAAGACATCGGCGACCGCTTCGGCTGGGATGTCGCCCTCGGCTTTGACGGCCACTTTCTTGCCGAGCGAGCGCACCCCCCACTCGAGTGAGGTCTCGATCGGGTCGGTGACGCCGTCGCCGTCGAGGTCGGCGCGTCTCGCCACCGTCACCCGGCTGGAGCCACTGCAGGCCGAGGACTTCTTTCACCGGGCGACCGATCACGTCTTCGTCGGTGAGGCCGGTCAGCTCGAAGCTGCCCCGGCCGGCATCGATCACCCGCGCCTCGCGGTCACAGACGAAGAAGGCGGCGTTGGGCGCCGGGTAGTAGTCGTCGAGCAGCTCGAAGACGAATCCGAAGCCGCATTTCGAGCAGCCCTTCGGGACGGGTGCTGAAACCGGCGGTCCGGTCAGCGCTCAGCTCTCTGTTCCCGCAGTTGGGGCAGATGAAGAACGGCATCCCCCCACAGGCTACTCAGAACAGGCTCTTTGCTCCTTCGGGGGTTGGCAACCCGAGGTGCTCATAGGCCCGCTCGGTCAGCACCCGGCCGCGCGGGGTGCGCTTCAGCAGGCCCTGCTGGAGGAGATAGGGCTCGAGCACGTCCTCGATCGTGTCCTGCTCCTCGCCGATCGCCACCGCCAGGGTCGATAGGCCGACCGGGCCGCCGGCGAACTTTGCCGCGACCGTTTCCAGCAGGCCGCGGTCCGACCGGTCGAGGCCGCCCGCGTCGACCTCGAGCATCTCCAGGGCGGCGATCGCGACGCCGGCGTCGATCGCCCCCTCTCCCTTGACCTGGGCAAAGTCGCGAACCCGCTTCAGAAGCCGGTTTGCGACCCGTGGCGTGCCGCGGGAGCGGGCTGCGATCGTCGTCGCCCCCTCGGCGTCGATCTCGACCTCGAGGATCCGCGCCGAGCGCTCGATGATCTCGGCGAGGTGCTCGGGGATGTAGTGCTCGAGCCGGTGGCAGACGCCGAAGCGGTCGCGCAGCGGGGTCGTCAGCAGGCCGGACCGGGTCGTCGCGCCGATCAGCGTGAAGGGCGGCAGCGGCAGTGTCACGGTCCGCGCGCCCGCGCCCTGGCCTAGCACGACCGGCAGCTGATGGTCCTCCATCGCCGGGTAGAGGGTCTCCTCGACGGCACGGCCGAGCCGGTGGATCTCGTCGATGAAGAAGACGCTGCCCGGCTCGAGCGCGGTGAGGAACGAGGCGACGTCTGCCTTGCGCTCCAGCGCCGGGCCGGCGGTCTGGACCAGCGGCACATTCATCTCGGCGGCGACGATGTGGGCCAGCGAGGTCTTGCCGAGCCCGGGCGGCCCGGCGAGGAGGACATGGTCGAGCGGCTCCTCCCGCCGCCGCGCCGCCTCGATGAAGATCGCCAGCTGCTCGGTGACCTGCGCCTGGTTGACGAAGTCCGAGAGCGTCTGGGGGCGCAGCGAGCGGTCGAGCTCCTCGTCGGGGACGTCGGCGCGGGCGTCGTGGATCCGGATCTCCGGATCGCGCTCACTGCAAATCCTCGCGCTTCGCTCGCTGCGCAAAGAAACAGATATGGATGCTTGCTCGCTCCTCGCTCATGCTGCCTTCCCCGTTCCCGCCTTGCGAAGCGCGGTCGCGATCAGCACCTCGGCGTCGTCGCCCTCGATTCCGTCGAGCAGGCTGCTCCGCTTCGAGCGGCGCGTAGCCGAGGTTGACGAGCCCGTCGCGGGCGAGGGAGCGGTCGTCCGCCGGCTCGCCGCCGACGGTCGCGATCTCCTCCTCGAGAGCGCCGGCGACCTTCTCGCGGAGCTCGACGATGATCCGCTCGGCGGTTCGCTTGCCGATCCCGGGCACCGCCTGGAAGCGTTTCGCGTCCCCGGCGGCGATCGCCCGCAGCAGCTCGCGGGCGGGCCCGCCGGAGAGGGCGGCGATCGCGACCTTCGGCCCGACGCCGCTGACCGAGACCAGCTCGCCGAACAGCTCCCGCTCCTCCTCGGAGGCGAACCCGTAGAGGGCGAGCGAGTCGTCGCGGGGGATCAGCTGGGTGTGCAGGAAGGCCTCCCGCCCGGTGGCGGGAACCGCCTTCAGCGTTTCGGCCGAGACGGTCAGCAGGTAGCCGACGCCGCCGGCCTCGATCACGACGTGATCGGGGCGCCGGACCAGCACCTCGCCGCGAACCGCGGCGATCATCCCGCTCACCCGCGCGCGCGCGGCCTCGACCGCCGCCCGGCGGCCGGCGCCGGCGCCGTGGCAGATCGCGACCGCGAGCGCGTCGGCGGCATGGTCGGAGGCGGGCGGCTCGGGCAGCCCGAGCAGGGTTCCGACCATCCGCTGCACCTGCTGCTTGCCGGCCGAGCCCGCTGCCGCAGACGGCCATCTTGATCGCCTGCGGGGTGTAGGCGGAGCAGGAGACGCCGCGCTGCGCGGCGGCGAGCATCGCGACCCCGCTCGCCTGCCCGACGGCCATCGCCGAGCGCACGTTCTTGCCGAAGTAGACGTCCTCGATCGCCAGCGCGTTCGGCTCGTGCCAGGCGATCAGCTCGGCCAGCGCAGGCGTGGATCCGCTCGAGGCGGCGCTCGATCGGCAGATCCGCCGAGGTCTCGATGACGCCCGCGTCGAGCGCGCTCATGCGGTTGCCCTCGACCCGGACGAATCCGAAGCCGAGGTTGGCTGCGCCGGGGTCGACCCCGATCACCACTTGCATGGGGTCTGATTCTGGGAAGAGGCCCGGATGCCTTCTCGGGTGGTACCGTGACTAGGCGGCGGCGAGGCTGCTGCAGGACGCTCTCGGGGATGTCGAAGTTGGCGTGGACGCTGTCGACGTCGTCGTGCTCTTCGAGCGTCTCGATCAGGCCGAGGAGCGATTTCGCGTCGTTCCCCTTCACCTCGACCGTGTTCTTCGGCTCCATCGTCACCTCGGCGGACTCGATCTCGACCCCGGCCGACTCGAGCGCCTCGCGCACGGTCGCGAGGTCCGCCGGCTCGCAGAGCACCCGCAGCAGGTCGCCCTCGTCGCGGACGTCCTCGGCGCCGGCGTCGATCGCCGGCATCAGGTCGTCCTCGGTGTAGCGGCTGCCGTCGACCGCGATCGCGCCCCGTTTCTCGAAGATCCAGGCGACCGACCCCGGCTCGCCGAGGCTGCCGTTGTGCTTGCTGAAGGCGAACCGGACATCGGCGCTGGTCCGGTTGCGGTTGTCGGTCAGCGCCTCGACCAGGATCGCCGCTCCGCCGGGCCCGTAGCCCTCGAAGACGACGCTCTCGATCGCGGCCGCGTCGGCGCCCTCGCCGGTCCCCCGGTCGATCGCCCGCTGGATGTTGTCCTTGGGCATCGAGGCGTCGCGCGCCTTCTGGATCGCGGTCGCCAGCGCCGGGTTGTCCGTCGGGGTCACCGCCGCCGTCACGGGCCGCAACGGTGATCGCGCGGGCCAGCTTTGTGAACATGCTTGCCGCGTTTTGCGTCTGTTGCGGCCTTCTTGTGTTTGATCGACGACCATTTGGAGTGCCCGGACATCGGCCTATTCTATGAGGGGCGATGCCTTCGGAATCGATCACTCACGGCGCACCATCACGTCAGCGCCGTTCAGGCACTCGCGGCCAGC
Organism: uncultured Solirubrobacterales bacterium; assembly: GCA_963816785.1. GTDB lineage: Bacteria > Actinomycetota > Thermoleophilia > Solirubrobacterales > 70-9 > VRUE01. The sequence continues at coordinate 795,114 of CAWFLL010000002.1, forward strand.
GTGATCTTCGTCGCGATGCTGTTCGCGGCGCTCTCGGCCTCTGGACCGCGATTCCGCTGGGCTGGATCTGGATCGGCTCGAAGGTCTCCGAGACCCAGTTCCCGGCCGAGGGCCCCTATGCCGTCGTCGCGATCGGGATCCTCTTCACGACCCTCGCCGACGCCTGGCTGATCGGCGTCCTCAACGACCTCTACGTGCGGATCACCGGCACCAACCGGCTGGCGCCGATGCGGCCGAGCTGGATGAAGAGCATGCGCGACACCACCGCCCCGATCGGCACCACCACGGTCGTCGAGGCGACGATGATGGGCTCGGTCCTGCTCGCCGTCGTCGTCTTCATCGGCTGGTTCTTCCTCCTCGCCGGCTCCCCGATCCCGAATCAATAGCAATTCCGCTCGTCTGCTCATACTGCGTCCGCCGCGGGCGGGTGGTCTGCGGCCCATGCGACGAATGCGTCCGCACGCGAGCGGAATTATTTGACACGAATTTCCCGTCGACCTGGAAGTCCTCGCCGTCGACGATGAGCTTGCCGCCGAGCCGGAGGTCGCAGACGAGGTCGGTGTGGACCGCCGACTCGTTGACGCCGCCCGACTCCGGATAGCTCTTGCCGACCGCCATGTGGACGGTGCCGCCGATCTTCTCGTCGAGCAGGACCTCGCGGGTGCCGCGGTCGATCGCGTAGTTGGTCCCGATCCCCAGCTCGCCGAGGCGGCGGGCGCCATCGTCGGTGTCGAGCAGCTGGATCAGGAACTCCTCGCCGCGCTCGGCGCTCGGCGTCGACCACCTTTCCGGCCTCGAACCGGAGGTGCACCCCGGAGACCTCGCGCCCGCCGATCGTCGCCGGCAGGTGGAACGTCACCTCACCCTCGACCGAGTCCTCGACCGGCCCGGTGAAGAACTCGCCGTCGGGCATGTTGTGCTCGCCGTCGCAGGGAATGAAGGTGCGGCCGGCGATGCCGAGCATGATGTCGGTCCCTGGGGCGATCACCCGCACCTCCTCGTGGCCCTGGATCACCTCGGCGAGCCGCTTGGTCTCCGCCGAGGCGCGCTCCCAGGCGGTCAGCGGGTCGCCGTCGTCGGCGGCCAAGCATGCCCCGTAGTAGAAGTCCTCGTAGTCGACGAGGCTCATCTCCGCCTCGGCGGCGTAGGCGTTGGTCGGGAACAGCGTGTAGCACCAGCGGAACTCGCCCTTCGCGCTGCGCTCCATCGCCCGCGAGAGCAGCGGTCACCATCGCCGCCTGGCGGCGGGTCTGGCGCTCGGGCGGGATCGCCGAGAGCTCGCGCGTGTTGGTCGTGGCGCCGACCGCGATCCGGACGTCGGCGTTCTCGAGCAGCCACTCGGCGACCGGCGAGACCCACTCGAGCTGGGCGTCGCTCGAGTGCTTGTAGTAGGCGGCGCGTCTGGCCGCCGAGCGCGACGTTCATGATCGGGTTGCCGCCGGCCTTCAGCACCTCCTCGTAGACGGCGAGCAGCAGCGGCTCGGCGGCGGAGTCGCCGTCGATCGCGACGACCTCGCCCTCCTTCACCTTCGTCGAGTAGCCGACGAGGATCTTCGCCAGGCGTTCAGCCCTCGGGTCTCTCAACTCTTTGCCTCCTCGTGCGCGCGTTTCCGCGCTTCGGTCGTGATGGCCATGAAAAGGGCGTGCAGGCGGGAGTCGTCGGTCAGCTCCGGGTGGAACGCGGTGGCGAGCACCCGGCCCTCGCGGATCGCGACCGGGTGCCCGTCGTAGCTCGGCGAGGACCTCGACCCCGGGGCCGTGACGCTCGACCCACGGGGCGCGGATGAAGACGGCCCGCAGCGGGTCCTCGCCGATCCCCTCGACCTCGAGGTCGGCCTCGAAGCTCTGCAGCTGGCGGCCGAACGCGTTGCGCCGCGCCGTCGCGTCGATCAGGTCGAGGTGGGCGTCGTCGCAGACGATCATCCCGGCGCAGGTCCCGAACACCGCCCGCCCGGCCTCGTGGTGGGCGCGGATCGGCGTCCTCGAGGCCCGCCGGCCCTGATGCCCTTGACGATCGTCGTGCTCTCGCCGCCCGGGATCACCAGACCGTCGAGCCCCTCGAGCTCGGACGCGGACCCGGACCTCGCCGGCGTCCGCGCCGAGCCCGCGCAGCATCCGGACGTGGGCTTCGAAGCCTCCCTGGATCGCGAGGACGCCGATCCTCAGCTCAGGCACCGCGATCCTGCAGCAGCGCGTCGGCCGCGGCCAGCTCGGAGATCTCCAGCCCGGGCATCGCCTCGCCGAGCCCGATCGACGCCGCCGCGACCCGCTCGGGGTCGTTGTAGTGGGTGGTCGCCTCGACGATCGCCCTGGCCCGTCGCTCCGGGTCGGCGCTCTTGAAGATCCCCGACCCGACGAAGTTGCCCTCGGCGCCGAGCTGCATCATCAGCGCCGCGTCGGCGGGGGTCGCGATCCCGCCCGCGCAGAACAGCGGCACCGGCAGGCGGCCGGCGTCGGCGACCGTCCGGACCACCTCCAGCGGGGCCTGGTGCTCCTTGGCGGCGCCGGCGAGCTCCTCGGGGCCGAGCTGGGAAAGGCGCTTGATCCCGCCGGTGATCTCGCGCATGTGGCGGACCGCCTCGACGACGTTGCCGGTGCCGGCCTCGCCCTTGGAGCGGATCATCGCCGCCCCCTCGCCCGAGCCGCCGCAGCGCCTCGCCGAGGTTGGTGGCGCCGCAGACGAACGGCACCTCGAAGGCGAACTTGTCGATGTGGTTGCGCTCGTCGGCCGGGGTCAGCACCTCGGACTCGTCGATGTAGTCGACCTCGAGCGATTGCAGGACCTGGGCCTCGGCGAAGTGCCCGATCCGCGCCTTCGCCATCACCGGGATCGTCACCGCCTCCTGGATCCCCTTGATCATCGCCGGGTCCGACATCCGCGCGACGCCGCCGTCCCTGCGGATGTCGGCCGGGACGCGCTCCAGCGCCATCACCGCGCAGGCGCCCGCCTCCTCGGCGATCCGCGCCTGCTCGGGCGTGACCACGTCCATGATCACCCCGCCCTTCAGCATCTCGGCAAGGCCCGTCTTCAGCCTGAAAGTCGCGTCGCTCGGCCATCGCCTCCAATATAAACGCGCCACCTGCTCCGCTTCGCGTCCGGAGCTCCGATTGGCGCCCGCGGCCGGCGCATTCGCGCGATCGGCGCCGCTCGACGAAGTCAGACGCGATGCTCGCGAGCATTACGATCTGCATCGGCTCCGCAAGCGACGCATTCCGCGGGTGGCGGGAGTGGGGCGTCAGGACGACCTCGCCCGCACGCACCCGCACGCGGCAGGACCCGTCGCCGTGGCGTTACTTCAGTTTGTAGGCGCGGATGCGGTCTTTGTGGGCCGCTTCGTCGCGGGCGTAGAGACCGTGGGCCAGGCCCTGGACGAGCGCCATCAGCGCCGTGTTCGAGCGCGCGAAGGAGGGGCTGTTGGAGGAGAAGTAGAGGGTCTGCTCGGCGTGCTCGCCGACCTCCGACATCGAGGCGTCGGAGATCGCGAGGGTGCGGGCCCGGCGGTGCATCGCGAGCTTCATCGCCCGCAGCAGCAGCGGGTGGGCGCGGCCGGAGGAGAGGACGATGACCAGGGTTTCCTCGTCGATCCGCCCGAGCCGCTGCAGCGACTCGCCGCCGGTGCTGGCGACGATCTCGGCGCGGATGTCGAGCAGGCTCAGCATGTGCCGCAGGTAGCTGGCGAAGAAGGCCATCTGGTCGACGCCGACGACGACGACCCGCTGCGCTTCGGCGAGCGCGGCGACGGCGCCGTCGACCTGCTCGCGGGTCAGGTGGCGCGCGGTTTCCTCGAGGTTCGAGTGATCGGTGCTGAGCGAGCCCTCGAGCTCGGAGTGATCGAAGGAGAAGAGAGCGCCGCCGCTGGTCGCGCCGTTGCCGGCGACCGCGGTGGTGCGGTACTCCTCGATCGCGGCCTGCTGAAGCTCGGGTAGCCCTCGAACCCGAGGGCCTGGGAGAAGCGGACGACGGTCGAGGATGAGGTGCTCGCGCGCCGCGCCAGCTCCTCCGCGGTGAGGAAGGCCGCCTCGTCGAGGTGGTCGACGATGTAGCGGGCGACGTCTTTCTGGGACCGGGAGAACTCGTCGAAGCGCTCCTGGATGTACTCGGAGAGGCTCTTCAGCTGGGGGGGTTTGGTCGCTGTCTTGGTCACGGCGGTCCATTTCGCCGGGCCGCAGGCTTTCCCTTCCGATCTGGTTGGATGCAGGCTGCAGATGACGCTCGAGCAGGCGCTGCGCATCACGAACCGCAACATGGTCGCCTTCGATCTCGTCCTCGGATCGGCGGCGATCGCCGCACCCGAGGCGACCCTGCGGGTGCTCGGCCACGACGAGCCCTCCCCCGACGCGGCCCACCTCTTCCGCCGCTGCGGCCCGATCTGGCTCACCTTCGCCGCCGCCCACAGCCGTCGCCGCCGCCCGCGGCGAGGAGCGCGACTGGTGGGCGCTCGCCTGGCTGCGCGGGACCGAGATCGCGACCGACGCCCTCTGGTCGGCCTCGCCGGCGCTCAGCCGGCCGGGGGCGAAGCTCGGCCTGCGCCTCGCCGGCGTCGCCAACGTGGCGATGGCCGCCGGGTTCGCCTGGCTCTCGTCGAGGCGATGAGCGCGAGGGATCCCGATGAGCGATCTCGCCGGGCTCCCCAGCATCCGCTGGAGCCTGCGCGGCTTCGACGACGAAGGCAACGAGGCCTGGCTGATCCGCAACATCTCGCAGAAGCTCTACCGCTGTCCCGGCTGCCACGGCGAGATCGAGATCGGCTCCGAGCACGTCGTCGTCCAGTACGTGCTGCGGCTCGGCGGCACCGAGCACCACCACTGGCACCGGCGCTGCGCCGAAGAACTGCTGGTGCCGGAGCTGCGCCAGCTGAAGCGGGTGCCGGCGAACGAGTCGTCGCGCTCGAAGCTCGAGGCGCGGGGCCGGCAAGCCGCCTGGACAACGACGGCGCCGCTGAGCGTGGCCGCACCGGCTGACCGCGCTCGGGCGCCTACGCCGGGATCTGGCGGCTCTACCTGCGGTGGGCGCCCCGGCTGCTGCTGCTCGGGGTGATCGTCTTCGTCCCGGTCGGGCTCCTCCACGCGCTCGCGATCACCGTCGAGGACGGCGCGATCGAGTTCGGCAGCTTCGTCGAGATCCTCGGCACCGTCGTCGCGCTGATCGTCCTCGCGATCACCGGCCTGCTCGGCGAGGTCTTCTACACCGGCGCGGTCGCGGCGCTGATGACCGGCGACCACGACGACCACGAGCCCCCGTCGCTGGCCGAGATCGCGCGCGAGATCGAGTACGGCGCGGCTGATCGCGATCGACGTGATCTACGCGCGTCGTCGTCGCGATCGGGTTCGTCCTCCTCTTCGTTCCCGGCGTCGTCGCCTTCGTCTTCCTCGCCCTCGCCGCCGCCGATCGTCGAGATCGAGGGCCAGGCGTCCGCGCCGCCCTCCGCCGCAGCGTCCGGTCTGGTCCGCGGCAGGTTCTGGACCGTGCTCGCGGTGCTGCTCCCGATCGAGCTGATCGGCGACAGCCTGACCCGGCTGCTGACCAACATCCCCCACGACCTGCTCGGCGACTCGTTCCTCGCGGACTGGGTCGCGGACGTCCTCTCCAACCTCGCGACGACGCCCTTCTACGCGGTCGCGGCGGTTCTGCTCACGGTCGAGCTGATCCGCGAAAAGGAGGGCACCGGGCCGCGAATACACTCGGCGCCCGGGCCGATGACCACCGCCTCGATACTCGCCGACTTCTGGAACGACCAGATCGTCGCCGAAGAAAAGCAGGGGCTGTTCCTGGTCCTGGTCGGGTTCCTCCTCTCGTTCGCGTTCATCCGGATGAGCACGCGGCTGATGCGGAGCCCGAGGGTCCCCTGGTGGCCGGGCAGCGTCGTCAGCGAGAGCGGCGTCCACCTCCACCACCTCGTCTTCGGGATCGTGACGATGATGATCGCCGGCGCCGTCGGGTTCACGGTCCTCGGCGACAGCCCCTAGGCGGAGATCTGCGCCTTCGCGTTCGGGGTCGGCGCCGGGCTGACGATCGACGAGTTCGCGCTCTGGGTCTACCTCGAAGACGTCTACTGGTCCGAGCAGGGCAGGGTCTCGATCGACGCGACGGTGATCGCCGCCGCGGTGATGGGGCTGATCCTGCTCGGCTTCAGCCCCGTTCACCTTCGAGACCGGCTCGCTCGATCAGATGATCGCGCAGCGTGATCAGCGCGTCGATCGTCTTCGGCATTGGTCGCGATCTGCTTCGCCAAGCAGCGGCTCCTGCACGGGACGGTCGGCTTCTTCGTCTTCCCGGTCGCGATCTACGGCGCGATCCGCCTCGGCAAGCCGGGCTCACCCTGGGCGCGGCGCCGCTACCGCGAGCGGCAGCCCGACCAAGCAGGAGGAGGCGGAGGAGCGCTTCGCGCCCGGACCGCCGCACCGAGCGCTTCAAGAACGCCTTCCGCGACATCGTCGGCGGCAAGCCGAGCGAGGGAGTCGCCGCGGTCACCGAGGAGGTCCGCGCGGCGACCCGCGAAGCGGCCGAAGAAGTGCGGCAGGGCGTCGAGCGCATCACCCATCCCAGAGCGACAGGCGCGACCCGAGCTAGGCACTCACTCCCCCATCGCCTTGATCACCAGCCGCTTCGGGCGGCGGCCGTCGAACTCGCAGTAGAAGACCTGCTGCCAGGGCCCGAGGTCGAGGCGGCCCGCCGGTGACCGGGACGATCACCTGGTGGTGCATCGAGGAGGTTCTTGAAGTGGGCGTCGCCGTTGTCCTCGCCGCCGCGATGGTGGCGGTAGTCGCCGCCCTCGGGCAGCAGCTCCTCGGCGACCTCGTTGGCGGCCGGCTTCCAGCTCGGCGGGGCGACCTTGTCGAGCCACTCGAGCGTGTCCTCGTGCAGGCCCGGCTCGTCGTCGTTGACCCAGACCCCGGCGGTGATGTGCATCGCCGAGACCAGCACCATTCCCTCCGCGATCCCGGCCTCGTCGACGGCGGCCTGGACCTCCTCGGTGATCCGGATCAGCTCGCGGCGCTCGATCGGTGTTGAAGGTCATGTAGGCGGTGTGCGTCTTCATCGTCCCTCTCTCGTCGGGGCCTCCTTGCTCGGGCCAGAACGGCCCACTCCTCGAAGTCGCGGCAGCGACCGTCGGGGTCGAGGCGGATCACCCAGAGGTCGCGGTACTCGGTCCCCCTCGCGTACTCGACCTCGACCCTGACCACGCGCGGTGTCGCCCTCGACCGCGACGATCTCGTGGCGCATCTCGAATCCCTCGTCGGGCCCCTCGCGCTCGCGCTCCCAGAGCGCGGCGATCTGCGTCGAGGCCCGCGCGCCGGCTCTTCGTAGGGCGACATCCGGTAGCTGCCGTCCTCGCAGAAGAGATCGGCGAGCGGCTCGGTGCCCGCCGTCCGCCAGGCCCGCTCGTAGGCGGCGATCCAGGCTGTCGACGTCGGCTCGGCTCGCCATCGCCGATCCAAGCCTAGAAGCCCAATCGCGCAAAGACCTAACGATTCCCCTGCTATCGCGCCCCTAGACTGAAATGAAGATGCGACGCATTCTCGTCCTCACGGCGAGCGCCGCGGTCCTGCTCGGCGCCGGCCTGGCTCAGGCCGAGCTGATCCAGCGCGGCGACCTGCGCCTCGACTTCGACGGCCGCTTCGCCCCGAAGGTGCTGCCCCGCGACCGCGATGCCCCGGTCAGCGTCCTGATCGGCGGCGCGGTCACGAGCGTCAACGGCGGCCGCCCGCCCGGGCTGCGGCAGATCTCGATCGCGGTCAACCGCTACAGCAAGGTCTTCACCCGCGGCCTGCCGCGCTGCCAGCCGGGGCTGCTGCAGTCGACCTCGACCGAGGAGGCCCTCGAACGCTGCGGCCCGGCGCTCGTCGGCACCGGGAATTTCGGGGCGATGGTCGACTTCTCGAAAGACCAGTTCCCGGTCGAGGGCAGGATCCTCGCCTTCAACAGCGGCAGCCCCGACAAGCCGGGGCTGCTCCTCCACATCTACGGGCCGAGCCCGGCGCAAGACGACGATCGTCCTGCGGTTCGAGATCACCCGCCCGACCAAGGGCGAATTCGGGACCGTCTTCAGCGCCCGGATCCCCGAAATCGCCTCCGACCTCGGCTACGTCACCGACCTCTCCCTGAAGTTCGACCGCCAGTACCGCTACCGCGGCGAGCCGCGCAGCTTCCTCAGCGCCCGCTGCGCGGCCCCGGCCGGCTTCAGCGGCGGGCCCTTCGCCTTCGCGAAGGGCAGGTTCGACTTCGACAACGGGCAGCGCCTCAGCACCACCCTGACCCGGGTCTGCCAGGTCCGCTAGCTCAGGGCGACTGGTTCTGGGCTTCTTCGATCCCCTTTTCGGCCTGCTTCTTGGCCTTTTCGAAGCCCTTTTCGGCCTGTTCGGTGCCTTCTTCGACCGCCTTCTTCGCTTCTTCTTTGGCCTGCTTCACGCCGTTCTTGGCCGAGGTGCCGCCTTCTTCGAGCCCCTTCTTCGCTTCTTCGCCGCCCTTTTCGACGCCTTCCTTGACCTCTTCGCCGCCCTTTTCGAGTTCCTTCTGGGCTTCGTCGGCCTTTTCTTCGAGCTGTTCCTGGATCGAGTTGACGGAGTCGGAGGTGCTGTCGCTGCCGCATCCGGCCCAGGCGGCTCCCGCGAGTCCCACGGCAAGCACGAGGACCACTGCTTTGGCGCGCCCCGCGCCCATCCACTTCAACAGGTCAGCTGACACCTTCGCTCCTCCTCGTTCGACGACTTCTGACGATCGGGGCGATCTTCGCACGTGGTGTCAGTTGGTGCGAATGAACTTCTGGATCACGCCGACCGCGGGCGAGCGGAACGGGAAGTAGAGGCTCGAGACGTGGCCGCGGTCGGGGGTGATGCTGAGGGTCGAGCGCGGGAAGCGCTGCTTCACCTGCTTCGCCTCGGCGACCGAGGTGATGTCGTCGACCTCGCCGCTGAGGATCAGGGTCGGGAAGCTGGTCGGCGCGCGCCAGCCGTCGGGCACCGGCGGCTCCAGGCCACCGGGCGGCGGCGCCGGCCAGGTCAGGCAGTTGGTCAGGTGCGAGGCCGGCGAGAGCAGGTACTCGCGGGCGCCGAACGGGGCGAAGCTGTCGGCGGGGATCCGCTTCACCGACGTCGAGAGCTGGCGGATCCGCTCGTCGATCGATGCAGTACGGGTCCCAGAGCAGCGGATAGTCGTTGCACTCGACGGTGATCTCGAGCCCGTAGGTGAATTCCTGGATCGACCCGTGGCCCGGGGATGCCCGGGGCGATCAGGCGGTTGAGCCGGCGGGGGTCGCCGGCGAGGTAGCGGCGGTCGCCTTCGTCGAGGCTGAGGTAGGAGCGCGGCGCCAGGGTGCCCGGACTGGAGCAGGAAGCTGAGCAGGTTGTCGGTCGGCCGTCCCTGGGCATGGAAGCGGCGGACGACGCGGCGAGTAGCGCCCGGCCGCGTCCCCGGAGCAGATCGGGAGCGCGGCGGCAGGCGACTTCGAGCCCGTGGAGGCCGGCCGGGAGCAGGGTCCGGTAGTAGGGGTCGTCGGCGGGATAGGCGGAGTCGAGGATCAGCCCCCGCAGGCTGCCGGGATGGCGGACCGCGTAGGCCTGGCCGAGCAGGGTGCCGTAGGAGTCGCCGTAGTAGAAGACCTTGCCGAGCCCGAGCGCTTCGCGGACCGCGTCGAGGTCGTCGGCGGTTTCGCCGGTCGTGTAGCCGGCGAAGCGCGGGCCGAGCTGGTTCGCGCATTCGCCGATCGCGGTGCTTTCGAGGATCAGGCCCCGCTGCAGGGTGCGGCAGTTGAGCGGCGTCCGAGCGGCCGGTCCCGCGGGCGTCGACGTAGACGATCTCGCGCCGGCGCAGCAGCGGCGCCAGGGCGGCGTTGACCGAGCGGACGAAGGGAGCCGCCGTCGACCCGTACCCGGGGCCGCCGTCGGTCGCGAGGATCGTCCCCAGCGATGGCCGCGAGCGGTCGCCGCGGGGCCGGACCGCGAAGGCGACCTTGGTCGTCCCGAGGGAAGGGTCGCCGCGCCGCATCGGCATCGCGATGTGACCGCACCGCAGCGGTCGCGCCGCGCCCAGGTCGCAGCGATGCAGCGCGACCGCCCCCGCCTCACCCGGCAGCGCCCACACTCCCAGCCCGACCATCAACACAGCAGCCAGGGTGCCGCGACCGATCATCCAGACAAGGTAGAGGAGGGTCCACTCGGCCGGGGCTCGCGCTGCCTGAGGTGGCCACCCGCGCCGGTACCCTGCCCGGATGAGAGGGCCGATCGCAGGGGACTGAGGGCAACAGGTCCGTGATCCGCCGGGTCTACGACGAGCTCTGGAACGAGTGGAACCTCGACCTCGCGGAGGAGATCGTCTCCGCGACGGTGCGCTTCCGGGGGCTGCTCGCCGTCGAGGACCGTGTCGTGGCGAGGATGACCTGGACCGGCACCCATCGGGGGCCTCTCGCCGACATCGAGCCGACCGGAGCCCGCGTCACCTACGCCGGGGCGGCGTTCTTCCGCCTCGCGGACGGCGTCATCGAGGAGGCCTGGGTCGTGGGCGACACCCAGGAGCTCTGGCGAGCGCTCTCCGGCTAGCTGCGCGGGATGCAGTACAGCTGGGCGCCGCCGGTGGCGAGCAGACGGCCGTCCGTGTCCCAGATCCGCCCGTTGACGCCGAGAAGGCCGTCGCCGGCCACCGGGTTTTCGTGATCGACCAGGAGCCACTCGCTCTCCGCCGCTGACTGATGGAACCAGACGGCGGTATCGAGATTGGGCGCGACGAAGTCCACCCCCCGGGTCTTCTGGTAGACGGCGGGCCAGCCGAAGGTGTCGAGCAGGATCAGCGGGCGCCCGGCGTCGATGAATGGATCCTCGAAGCAGGCGGTCGGCTCGAATCGCACCCACTCCCTGACCCGGGGCTGCGGCTCACCTGCGGTCCCGTTCCGCTCCGGCCGGCGGCAGCTGACGTTGTTCCAGAACCTGTACATCGGCTTGCCGTCCTTGGTCAGTCGCTCGTAGGGCCTCGATGCCTCAGGCGGCCCGGTCTTCGGCGCATCCGATTCCTGGTGCCGGTACCCGGGGGCCTCGGCAGCCGTCTTCACCAGCGCAAAAAGAACCTCCCTCCCACCCTGGGTCATCCTGACCGCGAACGACTCCGAGCGGCGACCCCGTTTCACCACCTCGACCTCGAGCTCGACGCGATCGAACTCGGGCGAGCCGAGGAAATGGCAGTAGTAGCTCACCGGCCGCGGGATCTGGGCGCACTTCCCGGCGGCGCGCAGGGTCAGCGCCGCGAGGTAGCCCCCGCTCGGTCCCCAGATTTCCCACGCCTCGCTGAGGCGGATGGAATAGCGGCCATCGTCCCCTTCGAGATCGGTCGCCTCATCCAGCGGCACCGCCTCCTGGTCTGCCGTCGATTCCATCGTCCTCAGGCCCGGTCGAGCGCCAATCTCGGCTCTCGCCACATCCCCCAGATCGGGGGCGCGTCGGCGCCCACCCTGAACTCCTCCGTCACCTTGAATCCGTGGCGTTCATAGAGGGAGCGGTTGCGGGGCGAGCTCGCCTCGAGATAGGCAGGAACCCCCTCAGAATCGCAGCGCCCCAGGATCGGGGACATCAGCGCCGATCCCATGCCGCGACCCTGACGCTCAGGCTCGACTCCGAGGACGGCCAGGTAGTAGTGGTCCTCCTTCGGATGGCCCCTTTCGATGGCCGTCAGCGTCCTCAGGGCCCGCGGTGTGAGGCGACCCCAGATCCTGACGGCTTGCGGCAGCAGCGCGAGCTGTTCGGCGATCCCCACCCTCCAGGTTCCCGGTGGATCCCAGATCGAGGCGCCCGCGGTGGCGGCGGTGGTGTAGGTCTCCTCGTGGCGCAGCCAGATGCGGCTGAGAAGAAGGCGAAAGTTCCCCTCCAGGATCTGGGGCCGGCGCGCAGTGTCGCGGATCAACCAGCTCATGACCGGGTCGTCCTGGAACGCGCTCGCGAGCGCCCGGGAGATCCCCTCCACTTCCTCCGCCCCCGCCTTACGGATCTCGTGTCCGATCGGACCCCTGGCCGGATCAGCGGCACTCATCTCGTCAGTATCTCGTAGCCTCGGGCACAAGTGGCCTCCCACGGCAGCGCCCGTCGAACGCCTGGGCGCCATCTGCATTGGCACCTGACTCGCCACCGGCGGAGGTTGCTTGGCGCGGGTGGTTTGGCAGCGCTGCTTGCGGTGGTGGGACCGGGTGTCCTCGCCGGCCTCTCCGACGACGACCCGGCCGGGATCACGACGTACTCGATCCTCGGAGCGAAGTACGGGTACCAGCTGCTCTGGGTCCTGGCCGTCTCCACCGCGGCCCTCATCGTCTTCCACGAGCTGGGGATGCGGCTGGGCGTCGTCACCGGGAAGGGCCTCCTGACTCTCGTACGGGAGCGCTATGGCGGCGGCTCGGCCGGGCTGGTCATCGGCGCCCTGTTGATCGCGAATACCGGCACCCTCTGTGCCGAGTTTGCCGGCGTCGCCGCTGCGGGCGATCTGCTGCTGGGAGTCAGCCGCTACGTCAGCGTTCCCATCGCCGCGGTGGCGGTTTCGCTGCTCGTTCTGCGTGGGACGTTCCGCTACGTCGAGCACGTCCTGTTGGCGCTCAGCGCCGTATTCGTCACCTACATCCTTTCCGGGATCCTCGCTCATCCGGACTGGGGAGAGGCAGCGAGGGGGCTCGCGGTCCCCGACATGCCGCTCACCCGTGACGCTGCCCTCGTCGCCGTGGCGACGGTGGGGACCACGCTCGCACCCTGGGGTCTGGCCTTCATCCAGTCCTACGCCGTCGACAAGCGGCTCACGGTGCGCGACCTCGAGTACGAGCGGGTCGACGTGATCGTCGGGGCGGTGATGACCGGTGTCATCGCCCTGTTCGTCGTCGTGGCCTGCGCGGCCACCCTCCACGCCGAAGGGGTTGAGGTCGAGGACGCGCGCGATGCGGCCCTTGCGCTGGAGCCGCTCGCGGGACACATTGCTGCGACCCTTTTCGGATTCGGATTGCTCGGGGCGGCTCTCCTGGCCGCCGCGATAGTGCCGCTCTCGACGGCCTACTCCGTGTCAGAGGCATTGGGGCGGAAAGCGCGGCTCGATGACAGCTTTCAGGAAGCGCGGTCGTTCTATTCGAGCTACGCGGCCGTGGTCGTCGTCGCCGTCGGTCTCGTCCTGATACCCGGCGCACCCCTGATCTCGATTCTGTTCCTCTCACAGGCGCTGAACGCCGTCCTGCTGCTCGTGCTCCTGCCGTTCATGCGAGCCCTCGGCAAGGATCGCGAGCTGATGGGAAGGCATCGCCTTCGCCGCACGGATCGCGTCCTCACCGGGGCCGCGCTCCTGGTCGTGGCGGCCTCCGTGCTGGCCCTTGCCGTTCTCACAGTCCTGTAGTGCCGCTTCGCCGCTGGAATGTCGAGTGGGTCTGGCGTATGGGGCGGGCTGGACATATGTCGGGACGCAGGCGGCTTCGTCCTTGACAGCTGGCGAAACGCGCCTCTACGGTGCCTCCATTGTGCAAACCGGAGCGAGGGTGATCGTTGGACGCCAATCGGCCCTGCTCCTCCCCAGCCTGATCGCCGCCGCGATTCTCCTGCTTTGGGCGATTCCGAATGCGCAGGCGGCCGACCGCGTCTACTGGGGCGGCTACGGTGGCTCGCCCGAAAAGATCGCCTTCGCCAACCTGGACGGTAGCGGCGGGGCCGACCTCAACACCGCCGGGGCGACGTTGAATGAGCCATTGGGGGTGACCATCGACGTGGTGGCCGGAAGGGTCTATTGGGCAAACGACAATGCCCCGAAGATCTCCTTCGCAAACCTGGACGGAAGTGGCGGCGGCGACCTCAACACAACCGGCGCAACCACGAATCCACTGGCTGGGATCGCGATTTATCCGGCCACCGGACGAATCTACTGGGCCAACTACAGCCCCTACAAAATCTCCTTCGCCAACCTCGACGGCAGCGGCGGCGGCGACCTCAATACCACTGGGGCGACGGTTAACGATCCGTTCGGAGTTGCGGTCGACCCCGCCGCGGGCAGGATCTATTGGACCAACAAGGAAGCCAACACGATCTCCTTCGCCAACCTCGACGGCAGCGGCGGCGGCGGCGACCTTAGCATCACTGGCGCGACGCTGAGCCTGCCGGTCGGAGTCGCGGTCGACCCCGCCGCGGGGAAGATCTACTGGGCCAACTACAGCCCCGCGAATAAGATCTCCTTCGCCAACCTCGACGGCAGCGGCGGCGGCGACCTGAATACAACCGGGGCGACGGTGAAAGGCCCGGAGGGGGTGGCAATCGACGCCGCGGCGGGCAGGGTCTACTGGGCCAACCTGGGCCCCCCCGACACGATCTCCTACGCCAACCTCGACGGCAGCGGCGGCGGCGATCTCGCCATCACCGGCGTGACGGTTGACGGCCCGGCCTTCCCCGCACTGCTCAAGACCCCCGGCGGGACGGGCGCGCCGGTAGTCACGGGCGGCCCCAAGCCGGGCTCGCCTCTCTCCTGCTCACAGGGCTCCTGGGCGCCGGACCTGCTCGGCTCCTTCCTCTACCGCGTGCCCCAGAGCTTCACCTACCAATGGAGCCGCAACGGAGTGGCGATAGCGGAGGCGACGTCAAGCTCGATCGCGGCGAGCTCTGTGGGCAATTACCGGTGCCAGGTGACGGCGCAGAACCAAGCCGGCTCAGCCACACAGTCGAGCGCTCCCCTTGGGATATTCAAGATCGGCAAGGCGAGGCTCAACAAGCGCAGGGGGACGGCGAGGCTCCCGGTGACCATTCCCGGCTCCGGGGAGCTGACCCTCACCGGAAAGGGGGTCGTGACGCAAAGACTCCCTCGCGCCAGGGCGGCCCAAGACGCCCCCGGCACGGTGAAGCTCCTGGTCAAGGCGAAGGCCAAGCGCAAGAAAAAGCTCAACAGAAACGGCAGGGTCAAGGTCAAGCTGGAGGTCACCTATAGGCCGCTCGGCGGAACCCCCGGCAGCCAGAAAAACGGGATCAAGCTGAAGAAGGCAATTCGTCGGTAACTCGAAGCGAGAGGTGAAGACCGGGCCGGGCCTGGAATTTGCTCAGAGGCCCAGGCCTCCCACGCCTCGCTCACCCCAGCCGAGGTGGTGGGCAAGCTCGTGGCGGAGGGTCCGCTCGACCTGCCTTGCAAGCAGCTCACGGTCGTGGCCGAAGTCGCGCTCCAGCGTGTCGCGGTAGATCACGATCCGGTCCTCGTAGCGTTCGCGCGCAACGCCGTCCCCGTAGTACTGGCCGTACGCGTGCGCCTCAGCTCCGAGATCCGATACCACGACCGCGACCTTCGCCAGAACCTCCTGGAACTCGTCGGGTAGCCGATCGATTGCATCGGCCACCAGCGATTCGAACTCGTCGAGCTCGGGGCCCTCGGGCATACCTCCAACGGTAGAGGCTCCCACCCGGCTGGGCCCGTGCCTACGGAGCCTTGACCTTGAAACACCGTTTCAGAGGGGTCGGGTCGGGGTTTCCCGCGGAGTCGATGGCGAAGACGGAGAACGTGTGCTTCTTGTCTGATCGAGCTTGTTGGTCTTCGCCCTGAACGGCGATGTGCAGGGCCTGAACGGTTTCTTATCGACCTTGCCCGGCCGGGTCAAAGTGAAGCTCGCCGTTAGAGGCGAGGAATACCCTGCATATCGGCCGCTTTGGGATCCCCGTCCAATCAGGCATTAGCATTGCGGCATGACGGCGGCCAGCGTTCTTCAGATTCGGTGGCCGTCGGCGCCGGATCTGGAGCAGGTGGGCCGTCGGCTCGTGCGCTCGGTTCTGTGGGCGGCGTTGGCGGGCGCCGTCGTCTCCTCGGGCATCTTGCTCCTGGCTCCCCCCGCGGAGGCCGCGACCGCGTGCGAGAAGATCACGGATTCCTTCGCGAGCAGCCACAGTCAGGCGGACTCCGACTTCGCCGTGGTCCAGAAGACGGTTGGCATTGGCTCCGGCCCGGTCATGCTGGCGGGCGACTGTGCCGGCACCGACCCAATCTCAGTCGACGACGGGATCGTCGTCGAGGTCACCCGACCAGACGGGTCGACGTCAGGGTTCGACCACGACTTCAGCGGCGGCTGCTCAGGTGTCATCACACCCGCAGGGCCCTTCGATCTGACATCCCGGTTTGTGCCTGGCGATAACTCGGTCAAGGTGCGCTTTCGCGACCTCTGCGCACAAGGAGGCTCCAGCACGTCGGACGTCTATCTCGTATATACGCCGGGCTCCGACCCGATCATCTTCGTCCACGGCTTCGTCGGCTCCAAGATCTTCTGCGGCGGCGGGGAGCTCTGGCCCAACCTGCCAAGACCGAATCTCCCGGCGATGAAGCTCAAACGCGACGGGCGCACCAACGCGGGCTGCGCCTCGGCCGGCCCGAGCCCGGGTCAGCTGTTCGAGACCGCGCTGGGCTCCGATGTCTACAAATCCACCATCGATTTCCTCCGCTCCGCCTCCGGCGACGTCCACCTCTACGCCTGGGATTGGCGCAAAAACCCCGAGGAAGCTGTCGCGGGGCTCGATGCCCTGGTGGATCAGGTGAGGCCGGCCGGCGGCAAAGTCGTGCTGATGGCGCACTCGGCGGGCGGTCTGGTGGTGCGCTCCTACGTCGAGGATCCGACCCGCGCGGGCAAGGTCTCACGGGCGCTCACCGTCGCCACCCCCTACTGGGGCTCGCCCAAGTCACTCTTCCCCTTCCTCTACGGCGTCGAGTCACCAGGGTTGTCGACCCTCGACCCCCTGCTCGACAACGACAAGTTCAAGGCCTTCGCCCGCTACCTGCAGGGCATGTTCTTCCTCTGGCCCTCGGCGAGTTACGGTGGCTGGCTCTCGATTGAGGGCGAGCCCAGTCCGCTCAAAACCAAAGCCCTGCTCGACTTCGTCGAAGACCAGGGCGGCAACCGCTCGCTGCTGGCCACCGCCCTCGGCGCCCACGCCGTGCGCCTCGACGCGCTGCGCACCAACGGCGTCGACTATCAGACCGTGGTGGGCTCGGGCATACACACGATCGGTGCGGTCGGGATCAAGGACACACCGCTGCTGAGCCGCGACCTGGTCGAAGTTGACTGGGTGAACGGGGACGGCACGGTGCCGCTTACCTCGGCGCGAGCAGCAACGCCGGCTGTACGCCAGCATTTCGTCTGCGGCGTCTCGCACGTGCCTCTGCCCGGCAATCCGACGGTGGACCTGCGCGTTCGGGATTTTCTTCTCGAGGACAAAAAACCAATCGACGACGCCTTCCCGGTCAGCGGTGCTCTCTGCGAGCCGGAAGGCTTCGCGCTCTCGATCTTCTCGCTGCCCGGAGTCGCGTTCCCGTCCTCCGCGGCGAGTGCCGGGTCCTCCGCCGCAAGCGCCCTCAGCCTCGACCAGGCCGAGCAGTCAGGTCTGATCGAGGCGCTCAACACCGGCTCCCAGATCGAGGCGGCCACCAGCACCAAGGCCCCGCTTGCCCTCGCCCTCAAGACCAAGGGCGCTGCCCTGCGGATCGCTCCGCTGACGAATGGCAAACGCGGCAAGGCGCGCGTCTACGGTCCCCTCAAGCCGGGCAAGATGACGATCGGGCTGGGCGCCTCGGCGACGGTCAGGCTCAACGGCAAGAAGGTGAAGGGCCGCCCCGACGACACCCGGCGGCCCAAGACCCGCATCACCGTGCGCAAGACGGGCAAGCAGGCCACGCTGCACTTCAAAGTTCGCGATGCCTCACCGACGACGACCTACGTCAAGGTCGGCAAGCGCATCCGCAAAGTCGGCAAGACGCTCACTCTGCCCGCCGCAAGGCTCCGCAAGGGCGTGACGGTGCAGAGCATCGATGCTTTCGGCAACGCCGAGAAGCCGAAGAAGTTCAAGTCCTGAACCGTCGCGCAGCCTGGACGTCAGCCTCGCCCGCTGACCAATGCGACCAGCGACTCGCCCCAGGCCCGCGCCCGGTCCAACTCTCCCTCAGCGAGGGGGCCCTCGGAGTCATCGACCAAAAGCTCTCCGGGTCGGCGATCACCTCGAATCCGCGCCGACGCAGCCGCTTGGCGATCCCGCGTGCGGCTGCACCGGTCAGGACGGGGGAGCGGTCCAGGCGGGTGTCGAACGCGGCAGCGACCTTGCCGTCGCCCGACCGCTGGGCGAGCCATTTGCGCAAACCGGGTCCGTCCGTCGCTCCCGGCTCGACGCTCACGTCCTCCTCTTCCTCGGCCGCCTGCGCCGCCTGCTTGCGGCTCATCGAAGTCGCGAGCCCATGCATGTGCGTGGGCCCGCCGACGATCAGGGCGTCGGCATCGTCGGCCGCGCCGGCGTCGCCACCATTGACAGAAACGACCTCAACCTCACCGAGCGGTTCAAGCCCGGTGGCGACCGCTTCGGCGATCTTCCGCGTGTTGCCGTAGACGGACTCGTAGGCGACGACCACCTGCATAGGCCCATCTTCCCGGATTTTGGCGGAGGCGGTCGTAGACTCCATTTCATGACCCTTCCCGACAGCGCGAAGGAGCTGATTCGGGCCGGCGCGCTGGGCCATCTGGTCACCGTCAACCCGGACGGCGCCCCGCAGGTGACCTGCGTCTGGGTCGCGGTGAAGGGCGACGAGCTGCTGACTGCGCATCTGGATATGCGGCAGCAGAAGCTGAGGAACATACGGCGCGATCCGCGCGTCGCGATCTCCTTCGAGGGAACCCGGATCCAACCGCCGGGCCTGCGCGAGTACATCGTCGTGCATGGTCGGGCAGAGATCGAGGAGGGCGGAGCAGCTGACCTGCTTCAGGAGCTCGCGCACGTGTACCTCGGTCCCGATGTGCGGTTCCCGCCTATGGACGATCCGCCCCCAGGCGCCCGGATTCGGATCACGGTCGAGCGGGTCGGGGGAATCGGCCCCTGGGCCGACTAGCGACAACGGCCGCTGATAGGCGCGGTGCCTCCCACTCCTCGTTCATCCCAGCCGAGGTGGTGGGCGAGCTCGTCGGAAGGGTCCGCTCGACCTGCTGGGCGAGCAGCTCTCGGTCATGGCCACGTCACGCTCGAGCGTGTCGCGGTAGATCACGATCCGGTCTTCGTAGCGTTCGCGCGCAATTCCGTCTCCGTATTACTCGCCGTACGCGCGCTCCTCGGCCCCGTGATCCGACACGACGACCGGGACCCTTGCACGCACCTCCTGGAACTCATCCGGGAGTCGGTCGATCGCATCGGCCACGGAGTTCGGTGGAGTTGGGGACAAATTTCCGGACAAGGTTAGGAGGCGCCAATCGGCGCGGCCCGAGCTCTCGCTTCCACGCGAAGGGAGCAGCGAGTGCGGCCAACTACCAGCCAGGCTTGTGGCAAGTTCCCGATGGCCTGAGCGAGCCTTCGCCGTAGGTTCTCCTCATACAGGGACGGCATCCCGCCGGCCGTCCGCAGGCGAACAAAAAAGGAGCCCTCAGATATGAGCAGGCGCAGGATCTTGCTCCCACTTCTTGTCGCGTTGACTTCGAGCGTGCTCCTCTTGGCGAGCGCTTCGTCGGCGTCTGGCTTTGGCTTCATCACCAAGTGGGGCAAACACGGCACCGGGGCGGAACAGTTCAACTACTCCGAGGCGGTTGCAACAGACCGGGCCGGGAACGTCTATGTCAGCGACGCGCACAGTCGAGTGCAGAAGTTCACCGCGCGGGGGGTCTTCCTCACCGAATGGGGAGGCTTCGGCAGAGCCAAGGGGCAGTTCGGCGGTCCCCCGACAGGAATTGCGACCGACAGTGGCGGCGACGTCTACGTCGTCGACAGTAACAACAACCGAGTCCAGAGGTTCACCTCCCAGGGCAGTTTCATCACACAGTGGCGCACGCGCGGCACGGGGAGTGGTCGGCGCCCGGAGGGGATTGCGGTTGACAGAGCCGGGAACGTCTACATCGCCGCGTATAAGTGGATCGAGAAATTCAATTCGAGAGGCATCTTCCTTGCCCAATGGAGGAACTCCGGCCCCGGGGCTCTCGGCTTCAATGCTCCCTCGGACGGAATCGTCACGGACTCCACCGGCAACGTCTATGTCGCGGGTTCCGCCCGCGTCACCGTGTTCACGAGCAAGGGAAGCTTCCTGCGCGCCTGGGGGAAGAACATCGGCGGTCCCGGCGTGGATATCTGCACCGCTACCTGCTTCCTTCCGACAAGCAAGGGAGGCCAAGACGCGGAAGCTGGCGCGTTCTCATCGCCCTCGGGCATCGCCATGGATCGCGCCGGTCATGTCTTCGTCTCCGACCTCCGCCTCAATCGGGTGCAGGAGTTCACCTCCGCGGGCGCCTACGTTGGCCAGTTCGGCCGATTCGGGGGCAAAAGCGGCCAGTTTCGCTCTCCGCACGATCTCGACATTGATGCCAGGGGCGATCTCTACGTTGCCGACACCGGCAACCACCGCGTCCAGAAGTTCGGCGAACCGTCTAACGCCATTCGGCTCGCCGGCGTGAATCTAGACAGGCGCAACGGCACGGCGCACTTGATCGCCAATGTGCCAGGCAAGGGCAAGCTCACTGTTGCCGGCGCGCGAGTCAAGCCTGTGCGCCGCCTTGCGAACCGCGCTGGCGAGATCAGGCTGCCGCTAATCCCCACCGGCACTGCGAAGACGAAACTGCAAGACTCCGGTCGGGCCACTGTCAGAGTCCTTGTCACCTATACGCCTACTACGCCGGGCGATGCCGCCCCGGCGACGCTGTCAAGGCGCCTGACGCTTTTCGAGAGGCGGTGAGGCATCTACCCTCCCGGGGTGTTGCCCTGTCCCCGGGGCGCTCTGCCAACTTCCTCGCGACGCTTGCGCGGAAACCATTGGCCAAGGAGCAGCAGGCCATCCATAAGAGGCACAGGTCTGGCCACGTCGCCTCGGCGAGTTGCGCCAGTCTGATGGTAGGCCAAGCAGGAGGCGCCGACCGGCGACTTCTCGCACCCAACAAGTCCCGAGTGCCTGGCTCTCTAGCGCTGTCTCTATGGGGCGGGCTGGACTCGAACCAGCGCCGACGGACTATCAGTTCTGCGATAGGCGTGGCGCCCCAGTCTCCCCGCTGCGCTCCGGTGCGTGTAGGTGCGCTCAGTTCCCGTCGCAATCGCCAGTTCGTGACCCGCCTCGTGACCGGCGACGGACAGGTGAAACCGGGCACTGTACTCTCGTTCGGTGGGCCTCAGGCCTCTCACGCGCATCGTCCTCATCGCGATCGGGCTGCTGATCGTCGCCTACGAGACGGACTGGTTCACCCAGGGCCCGAGCTTGCTCTCGGCCTTGGCCGCCTTCTTCTTTTTCCTCCCGGCCCTCTTCGGGGGCGTCAACAGCCGGTGGCCCGGCTCCTAGCGCCGTGTCCCAGAGGTCCTCGGTCAAGCTGTTCCGCCACTGCTCGACCGGCCCGCGACCTCCCGGCGTAGGACTCGATCCACTCGTCGAAGTAGTCGGCGAACCCGATCCGCGACGTGGGGCGTTTCTCGCCCGCCTGGCGCTGTCCCGTCGCCTCCCGCGCCTCCTCAAGGGTGCGGTGAAAGGACTTGTGCTGGCGACCGCGATGCCGCCAGATGACGACGTAGCGGTGCCGCGCCCGTAGATCGGGGGTTCGGGTCCTTTAGAGCGGCGCAGCCATCAGCGCCGCGCTCCGCGAGAAGACATGGAAAGGTTCGAGTCCGGCATAGGAGCTAGACTTCTGTGTCAAGCCCCTCGGTCGGCGCTCCAACGCCGACCGAGGGGCGCTTTTCTATGATGCAGACAACAGTACCTACTACGGTGCGCGGCCTCCGCTCCGCGCAGACGACGGTATGGTAGGCGTTGACCAGTCTCCCGGTCCCACGAAAACGGTGAGCGCAATGAAACGGCTCAAACGAAGCTATCTGCTCGCGGTGATGCTGGTGGCCGCGCTCGGGGTAGGCCTGCCGGGCTGTGGCGGTGGCGATGGCGGTCGGAAGGGATACGAATCCGAAGCAGACACGATCCCGTATGCCGAACTCGTCAATGATCCCGCCGCATTTGAGGGCTCGAAGGTCAAGTTCCACGGGCAGGTCGTGAAGGTTGTCAGGAGGGACACGTACACCGTCGAAGGGGGATCAGACTCCGGGAAGATCATCCTCTTGGAAGAGTTCTACCTGCATGTCGGCAAGCCACTTCCACGCAAGACGATGAAGCAACTGCGCCAACAGCATGGTGACGATCTGGGCCAGAAGTTCCACATCGTCCTTGTGCACTGGGCTGTTCCGGAAGCCGCGAACTTCAAGCCGGGACAAACGGTCACGGTACTCGGTGAGATGTATGAAGAACTGTATGGAGAACTAGTTCCCCAGGGCAGTCTCGGCGAAGTGCCGGAGGTGAAGCCGGGGTACGTCGATTCCTTCAAGTCCACGGTCGAGCTGCCATAGGGGGCCCAGTTATCTCGAGCCTCTGAGACGCCGTCTCCGGCCCCCTACGCCACGTCAGCAGTGACAGCCCTCGCCGGGCTGAAAGCCGGCGACGACCAGGCGGCGGTCGCCCTGCAGAGCCGACTGCATGACGAAGACGCCGCATCAGCCCGGCGACGAAGGCGATCGCCATTGCCGGCCATCACCGCCCCGTGCACGTTCGCGCATCGTCGTCAGGCGATCAGCATCGCCTCCGGGCAGCGTGACGATCCGCGGCGTCGGCTCGGTGATCAGCGATGCTGCGCGAAGACGACGTAGGCCGGGACAGAAGACCAGCAGGATCAAGCAACAGCGGCCGGCGGAGCTGCTCGCGGAAGGCCATCGCAGTCGCGGTGCAGAGTGCGGGGCTCGACATCTCAGGACCTCGCTTTCGCGCAGCGAGCCAGAACGCGCGCCGGTGGCGACCGCAAGCGCGATCGCCACCGCCGCGGCGACGTCGATCCAATCGCCGCTCGGCGAGCCGTGGCCGCCGCCAGCGGCGATCAGCAGGTTCGCGGCGTCGCGAGTCGGGGTGAAGCTGACAGGCCGCCGTTGCTGGTCATCGCCGGGCCGGAGAAGACGTCGAGTGAGAAGACGAGCACGACGAGCAGCGATCCGCTGAGCGGATCGCGGACGAAGGCGCCGATCAAGGCGCCGATGCCGATGTAGATCGCGGCGAAGAGGAAGATCGCCGCGGCCGCGTGGAGCGGGTGCTCGACGCCGCTGCGCAAGCCAGAGCGTCAGGTAGGCGACGAGGCTGACGATGACGCCGAGGGCGAGCGCGGCGGCGATCCGGCTGCAGCGCCACGCGCCCCGACTCCGAAGCCGGCCAGCGCCAGGCGCCGGTCGGCCTCGCGCGAGGAGACGACCTGGAAGAAGGCCAGCGCGCCGCAGAGGAAGGCCGCCGCCCAGCCGGCGCTGATCGCGGTCGCTGCCTGCGCGGCGAGATCGCCTCCGAGCGCCTCGGCGAACTCGCCGAGCACACTGGCGAAGATGAGGACGAAGAAGACCGGGATCGCGACCAGCAGGACGAGGTTCAGCGGTGCGCGCATCTGCTCGCGCACGAAGCTTCCGCCGACATCGACCAGGGCGCTCATTCGATCACCGTGCGCCCGTCGACCAGGGAGTAGATGCGATCGAGGCGCTCGCGCTCGGCGAGCAGGTGCGAGACGATCAGGATGCCCATGCCCGCATCGCGGCGGCGCTCGCTCATCTCCCAGAAGCGCAAGTAGGTCTCCCAGTCGAAGCCGGAGTAGGGCTCGTCGAGCAGCAGCAGCTGCGGCTCGTGCATCAGCGCAAGCGCAGGTTGAGCTTCTGGCGCGTGCCGCCGGAGAGCTCCTCGACCCGGTAGTCCCGGTAGCGCTCGAACTGGAGCTCCTCGAGCAGGCTCGTGCTCGGCCCGCTGCTGCGCCTCCGTCGCCGAGCCCATAGGCGCGCGCGAAGAGCTGGAAATGCTCGCCCACAGTCAGCTTGTCCCAGACCATCGGGATCTGGGGGCAGTAGCCGAGCTTGGCCGGTCGCTCGATCTCGCCGCCGTCGCGGCCGAGCAAGCCCGACGACGATCTGCATCAGCGTGCTCTTGCGGTCAGCGAGCCGGCCGAGACGGACTTGGCGCTGCGGCCCGGCGGGATCAGCTGCGCCTCCTGCGTCGCGACGATCGAGGGGGCCCTGCTCGAGCTGCCGGGGGTGGATCGCGCGACGGTCGAACATGGGACGGAGCGGGTCACGGTCGACTACGACCCTCAGCGGGTCGGACCGTTGAGCGGCTGCGGCAGGCGATCGCCGACGCCGGCTACGAACTCGCTCGAAGAACGACGCGCACGCGGCCCGACGGACGGCGGCGGACACCGAGGCCGACCGCCCGGCGAGCCGAGATCGCGCGACCTCAGCCGTCGCGTGCTGTCGGCGCCGTGCTGACCGCGCCGGTGCTGTTCGCGGTGATGGCCACGCGACGTCTTCGACGCGAGCTGGGTGCCGGACGTCATCCTGCAACCGCTGGGTGCAGCTGGCGCTGATCGCGCCCGGTGATGCTCTACACCGGCTGGCCGATCCACCGCACCGGCTGGCTCAGCCTCAGCCACCGAAGCGCCGACATGAACACGCTGATCGCGATCGGCACGGCTGCCGCCTTCGGCTACAGCCTCTTCGTCACGCTCTTCCCCGAGCCTGCTGCCGAGCGACCTGCGCGACGTCTACTACGAGGCGGTCGGGACCATCATCACCCTGATCCTGCTCGGCAGGCTGCTCGAGGCCCGCGCCAAGGCGGGCACCGGCGAGGCGATCCGCGAGCTGATCGGCCTGCAGGCGAAGACGGCGCGCGTCATCCGCGACGGCGGCGAGCGAGGAGATCCCGGTCGAGGAGGTCGCGCCGGGGGACGTCGATCGCGCGTCCGGCCCGGCGAGAAGGTCCCGGTCGACGGCGAGGTGCGTCGAGGGGCGCTCGACGCGTCGACGAGTCGATGGTCACCGGCGAGTCGCTGCCCGGTCGACCAAGGAGGCCGGCGACACGGTGATCGGCGCGACGATCAACCAGACCGGCGCCTTCCGCTTCCGGGCGACGAGGGTCGGCCGCGACACGATGCTGGCCCAGATCGTCCGCCTGGTCGAGCAGGCGCAGGGCTCGAAGGCGCCGATCCAGCGCCTCGCCGACCTCGTCGCCAGCTACTTCGTCCCGGCGGTGATCTTCATCGCGATCGTGACGTTCGTCGTCTGGTTCGACTTCGGCCCCGCGCCGGCGCTCACCTTCGCCCTGGTCGCCGCGGTGGCGGTGCTGATCATCGCCTGCCCGTGCGCGCTCGGGCCTGGCGACGCCGTCGTCGATCATGGTCGGCGACCGGGCAAGGGCGCCGAGAACGGCGTCCTGATCCGCTCCGCCGAGGCGCTCGGAGACCGCGCACAAGCTCGAGCGCGATCGTCCTCGACAAGACCGGGCACGCATCACCCGCGGGAAGCCGGCGCTCACCGACGTCGTCGCCGTCGACCGGGATCGACGGAGGACGAGCTGCTGCGGCTGGCGGCGGCGGCGGAGCGCTCCTCCGAGCATCCGCTCGGCCGAGGCGATCGTGGCCGGGCGCCGAGGAACGCGGGCTGGCCCTCGCCCGAGGCCGAGCGACGTTCGAGTCGGTGACCGGCCGCGGGCATGCGCGCGACGGTCGATGGCCGCGCAGCCTGCTGGTCGGCACGCGGCGAGCTGCTGCGCGACGCGGGCATCGACCCGGCGCCGCTCGAGGAGCCGCGGCGCAGCGCCTCGCAGGCCGAGGGCAAGACGGCGATCTACGTCGGCGTCGACGGCCGGCCCGCCGGCGTCTGTCGCGGTCGCCGACACGGTCAAGCCGGACTCGCGCCGCGGCGATCGCGGCCCTGCAGGCAGCTCGGCCTGGAGGTCGTGATGATCACCGGCGACAACGCCCGCACGGCCGAGGCGATCGCCCGGCAGGTCGGCATCGAGCGCGTCCTGGCCGAGGTCCTGCCCGCAGGACAAGGCGCTCGAGGTCCGCCGCCTGCAGGACGAGGGCAAGCTGGTGGCGATGGTCGGCGACGGGATCAACGACGCGCCGGCGCTCGCCCAGGCCGACGTCGGGCATCGCGATCGGCACCGGCACCGACGTGGCGATCGAGGCCGCGGACATCACCCTGATCTCCGGCGACCTGCGGCGGCGTCGTCACCGGCGCTCGCGCTCAGCCGGGCGACGATGCGAAGCGATTCTGAGGGTTTCGCGGAGTTCGGTGGAGTCAGGGACAAATTTCGGGACAAAGTCTGGCGGCGTTCGGAGGCGCGATGTCACTCCATCACCCGCAGCGTCGAGGGAATATCCATCCGTCTGATCCGGCGGGAGCTGAGCAGCGGTGCCAGGGCGACAGCGACGGTCCCAACGACGGCCGCAACTAGGAGCGAGCTTGGCGCAATGTGCGTCACTAGCCCAACATCGGGAAGCGTCTCGGGGAGGGTTTGGTCTACGACCCAACTGACCACTAGAAAGCCACCCCCTATGCCAACGATCGTGCCGAGGACGCCTGTGATGACGCTCTCCCCGACGGATAGTCTCAATGCCCGAACTGAGGGGATGCCGAAGGCGAGCATGGTCGCATTCTCTCGCCGACGCTCATCGATGCTGATGCTGGACGAGTTGAACGCGATCAGCAGCGCCAGGGCGAGCGCGAATCCCTCGATCAGTCGAAGCACACCGATGAAGTCATCGAGGCGCTCACGAACGAACTTCGTCGTCGCGGTGGCCCTCTCCACCGAGGCGACGGCCCTGACACGGAACAGTGCTCGCGCGACCTGGTTTTCCGAGGTGCCTGGTTTCGGCGTCACGGCGACCTGGTTCGCCAGGCCCTGGAAACCGGATGCGACGCCGGCTGTGCGATCCATGTAGGCGAATATGCGGAACGGGTCGGGGTGAAGCGCGGTGACTCTAACATTGGTCTTGACCTGGACGAACCCACCTGCCTGCCGCCGGGGGTATTTGAGAGTCACGTCGTCACCGACCCTGATTCCTAGATCTTCCGCGGCCTTTTCGGCGATGGCGATCCCGGGCTCGCCTGGGCGAGGCGCGCTCCCTGACTGGATGGTCGGAGCCCAGACCGAGCTAGAGAAGTCGAGCAGGGTGAGCGAGGCATCGAAGCCCGCGTTCTCGCCGGATGAGAGGGTGATCGGAAGCACGAGCCGCGGTTCGGCCTCTGCAACACCGGGGGCGGCCCTGATCGCTCGCAATGCCGGGCGGTCCCTCCTAAACCCGTCGAGCGAAACCGAGATTCGGCCGGGGTTTCCCTTGGCGATCTCCGCTTCGCTGCGGTTGACGGTGGCGTCAAAGGAATCGATCAAACCGAGGAATGCAACCAGCACGCTCAGCACCGCGCCGATCCCGAGCACCGTGAGCAGCGTGCGCCGGGGCGCGCGCATGGCGTTGCGAAGTGGAAGTTGGGCGATGCTGGACCCGGGCACGCGCAGGTGCTTGCCTAAGGTCGCGATCCCGCTGCCACGTGCCGAGCGAAAGCCAATTCGGATCGCCTGAACGGGAGTCTGGCGCAGGCCACGCCAGACCGGAATCGCCGTGGCGGCAATCGGCAGCAGCAAAGCCAAGCACTGCAGCACGGACGAACACGGCTAGCTCGAAAGGCGTGCGCATCTCGGGCAGCGGCAAGAAGGTCTTCCAGCACGCCGCGGAAGATCTCCCCCATCAGAAGGCCAAGGATCAGGCCAAAGACCGTCCCTACGACAGCGATCTGAACCCCTAATAGGAGCGGTCGGATTGCCAGCTCTCGGGGCGGTACTCCGAGCGCCATGCCGATTCCAATTTCGCGTCGCTGGGCCTCGACGATCCGCGTCGCCAAGTTGAAGGCCGCGAGCGCGGCGCCGGCGAGGATCAGTAAGCCGAAGATGTTGAACAGTTGCTGATCGCCGCTGGCGTCCTTGTAGAGCACGCGGTGCGCGGGCTCTTCCGCCAACGTCGTCACCTCACCGCTTAAGCCCGTGACCCTGAGGGAGGCTTCAAGCTCCCGTCGGACCAGACCCGCATTGGCCCCGTCTTTGAGGCGCAGAACGACATCGTTGACGGATGGCTTTCCTCCAGCGATCCGCTGGGCGGTTTGCAGCGAGGTGAAGACGACCGCGAACTGTGCCTCGGCACCGCCGAAGTCGCCGCCTCCTGGGCGGGTGACGAGAAAAGATTCCGGCGAGCCGCCGAGGCCGACGTAGCGGAGGCGCTCGCCGCCTGGGAACCGCAGCACGCCCTCGGCTGGAAGGTGGTGGTAGGCGGCGAAGCTCCTCTCGAGGACGGCGACCGGGTGGCCTTCATCCGCGCTGCGCAGGGTGCGACCGGACTCGGCGTAAACGCCGTCGATGGCCGGGCCAGCCGGACCGAGTGGAGCCCCGACGATTTCGGCCGGAGTCATTAGCGGTTCCGTGTTAGCCCGCTGGACCTGAACCTGGATCGGCACTCGCATCTGCTCAGCGACGGAGGTGACCTCGTTTGCTGCGGGGATGCGGCGGACAAGCTTCGCTAGAGATCCTGGCGCTGCGGTTGTCCCCTCCGTCAAGGAGGCCCTGACGTCGTGTGAGCGAAGTGCCGCGAAACTGGCGTCATTCGAGGCGATCCGCCAGCTCTCCATGCTGCCGAGGCCGGCATTCACCCCGGTGCCGATGGCGATCACGAGTCCGATCGCGAGAACCAGCCCCCAGCGGCTGCGCAGATCGCGCATGGACCAGCGGAGCCATAGTCCGAGCCGTCCCATCCTCACCAGTGAAGCTCGGAGATGTCCGCGGGGCCGCCGGGGTTGGGAGCGTCGGAGACGATGCTGCCGCTCGACAGCTCGATCACCCGATGGGCGACGCGAGCGATCTCCCGATTGTGAGTCACAACCAGCACCGCGGTGTGCTCGGAGTGACTCTGCTCGTGAAGCAGCTCGAGAATGTTGACCCCGGTCCGGAAATCAAGCTCCCCGGTCGGCTCGTCCGCGAGCAGGATCGGATTGCGCGTCGCCAGCGCCCTCGCTATCGCGACCCGCTGCTGCTCGCCGCCCGAGAGCTCATGTGGAAAGTGGTCGGCGCGGGCCGCGAGGCCAACGCGGTCGAGCATCTCGGCGGCGACCTTATGCGCATCGCCCCGTCCACTGACGTCGGCCCCGAACTCGACGTTCTCCAGCGCCGTGAGCGCCGGGAAGAGGTTGAACGTCTGGAAGATGAAGCTGACCGTTCGGCGGCGAAAGGCGAATAGCTCGGCCCGAGAGGCCCCGCTTATGTCGTCGCCGGCGATCCTCACCTCGCCCTCGGTGGGCGAATCGAGCGCCCCGATCACGTTCAGCAGCGTCGTCTTGCCGCTACCAGATGGGCCTAGCACTACCGCGAACTCCCCTGGATCGATCCGCAGATCGATCCCCTCAAGCGCAGTCACGGTCACCTCGCCCATGGCATAACGCCGCGCGATTCCCCTCAGCTCGATCAGGGGCTCACCGCTCGCGGTGTCTCGCGCACCAGCCACAGTCAAAGGTTGGCTCCCCCCAGTTTCTGACAAACGGGTCACTCCCCAATGCTGGAGGACCAACCCCGAGGACGACTCCGTAATTATTCCCCGTATTCGAGCGGGACCCCCGCAACTGAAACGCGCTGATCGCGTCTCTGAGTGGGGCGGGCTGGACTCGAACCAGCGACCGACGGATTATGGGCGCAGCCCCAGAACCGCTCTAGCAAGCCAAATTTGGCGTCTCCATGGCGAAGGCCCGCTCTAGCCTTCATGCGAAGGCGGAAGCGGTGATGTCGCGGGAAAGCGCTTGGCGTCGGCTCCTTTTCGCGACACTTGGTTCATCCCCGGCAAGAGAGCGCTTCCGCTAGACGAAGCGCTTCACAAACGCGAGCGCCCTTTCGGCAACCTCGCGCCAGCCGCTGTCGATTGTCAATGAGTGCCCCCGGTTCGGGATTTTCTCGATCTCGGTGACGGACTCATTCCGCCGCTGTCGCTTGAAGGAGGCGTTCGCGATCGCCCACGGGACCGTGTGGTCCATCTCCCCGTCGATGATCAGCAGGGGACCGCGCGCAGGATTCTTGGGGTCCAGCTTCGCCTCGGTCCAGGGGTTGAGGTTGGCGTTCGCCATCTGCATCAGCGCCACGCCGGGCGTCGCCACGTGGTAGGTCTCATAGAGCTGCTTCGCCTCCTCCTCGCTGAGCGCGTTCGCCCATCCGTACTTGAACTGCTCGAAGGTGAGGGTTATGGCCCGGCTCCGATTCAGTGGGTTCGCGAGCACCGGTTTCGCCGAGCGGAGTGCTGAGATCGGCAGCGGCAGCACCCCGCGGAAGGGGCCGGGATCGATTGCGACCGTCGCGGCGGAGAGACCACGATCAGCGATCAGCTGGGCGAGCAGACCGCCCGTCGAGTGGCCCATCACCGCCGGCTTCCTGCTCAGCCCTCCGATCACCTCGACGGTGTGGTCGGCGACCTGCCCGAGCGTCTTCCGGGCAAAGACGTCGGGGTTCTGCCGCGCCTCCTCTACCGTCTCGGGGTCGTCGGGCCAGCTCGGGGTCACTGCGGCGTACCCGGACTCCTCGAACAGGGTCGCCCACCGGTCCCAGCTGCTCGGAAGCAGCCAGAGCCCGTGGATGAACACCACTGGCGCCCTCCCGCTCGCGTTCGCCTGCTCAACCCGCTGCGTCTCCCGCTCGGTCATCGCGGCCATCTGGAGCTCCTTCCCCCAAATCCGGCCAGTCGCCGGCGTCTGGAAGTCGAGATTTCGGTCAGTATGTCGCGGCTGCCCGGTCATCGTCGCATCCGAGATCGGGGCGATCGACGCCGTCCTGCTCAGCCAGGATCACCAGCTCCCGCCGGGGGCAGGAGATTCGCTCATGCGCCTCGGCGTCCGCCGACTGCCTCCACGGCAGCCATGATCGATGCCACCGAGCGTTCTACGTCAGCCGGGCTCGTGGCCCAGTTCGAAACTGAGATCCGCATCGCGCGCTGTCCCCGCCAGGTGGTCCCGCCGAGCCAGCAGACACCCTCGTCCTGGACTGCAGCAATCACCTCGTCGGTGGTCGCGTCGTCGCCGAATCGAACAAGCACCTGGTTGAGCGCGACTTCGTTCAGGATCTCCACATCCGGCGCGCCGCCGAGCAGGTCGGCGAACTGCCTCGCCCGCGCGCAGCAGGACTCGACCATGCGGGCCACGCCCTCGCGGCCCAGCGACCGCAGGGCTGCATAGACCGGGAACCCCCGTGCCCGGCGCGAAAGCTCGGGCACCCAATCCGACGGCGAGCGCTCCTCCGGTCCGCTGCGAGGCAGGTAGTCGGCGGTGAGGGCCATCGCGGCGCGATGCGGGCCGGACTCGCGAACGATCGCAAGGCTCGAGTCGTATGGGACGTTGAGCCACTTGTGGGCGTCGGCGACCCAGGAATCTGCGGCTTGGAACCCCGCGAGCTGCGCACGGTGCTCTGGGCTGGCCGCCGCCCACAGCCCGAAGGCGCCGTCGACGTGGCACCAGGCGTCATTGGCGTGAGCGATCGCGGCGATCTCGCCGATCGGGTCGATCGCACCGGTGTCGATGTTGCCAGCCTGCGCGCAGACGATCGCCGGGCCCGCTGCCCGCGACAGCTGCTGCTTGAGGGCGTCTGGGCGCATCCGCCCTTGGTCGTCGGTGGCGATCCGCTCGACTGCATCGGTGCCGAGGCCGAGCAGACGCACGGCGGCGGTCACGGTCACGTGGGCTTCCTCGCCGGCGAGCACGCGAATCGGCGGTGACCCGGAAAGACCTTGTTGCTCGACGTGCCAGCCCGCCCGCTCCAGCACGGCGTGCCGAGCAGCCGCCAGGCCGGTGAAGTTGCCCATCTGCCCTCCGGTGACGAACCCGACACTCGCCTCCTGGGGCAGCCCCAGCAACTCGAGGATCCAGTGCGCGCTGACCTCCTCGGCGACGGACGCCGCAGGTCCAGCAGCATGGATCGCGGCGTTCTGATCCCAGGCCGTCGTCAGCCAGTCGGCGGCGAGCGCGGCGGGTACGCTACCGCCGATCACGAAGCCGAAGTAGCGCGGCCCGGACGATGCGACGAGCCCCGGCTCGACGGCGCGGGCGAGGTCAGCGATCACCGTCTCGGCATCGACCCCTGCTTCCGGAAGCGGAAGGTCGAGCGCCGCACGCAGCTCTGCCAGCGACGCGCGCGGACCGACGTGTCGCTCGGGGAGGTGGGCCAGATAATCACCAGCCAGCGCCGCGGCGAGATCGAGAGGCCGACGGTCGGTCATGTCTGGGTCGAAAGTGTCCCACCCACCCACAGAAGCGCGTTGCCTGACATACAGACGCGATCCGGAGGTGGCGCATTTGGCTCCAGCTAGTGGGGCGGGCTGGACTCGAACCAGCGACCGACGGATTATGAGTCACCGCAGAACCGCTCTAGCAAGCGGAATCCGGCGCGTTAGAGCGAAACGCGTCCGAGTAGTTTCACGGAGTTCGGTGGAGTTGGGGACAAATTTCGGGACAAAGTTTGAGCAGGCTCGAGGAAATGCGGCACCTGCTCCTGGCGACAGCTGGGCCGCCGCCGGTGACGGCAAAGACTCGCGACGGGCGCTCGGCGGGCCGGGCGGCCTACTCTGAGTGTGAAGCAGGGAAGCCAGGCGCGGCAAGCGATCCAGGTGCGATTGTCCACTACGCTTCGTGGATGAGTCCTCCCGCGACCCTTCTCATGTGGTTTCAGCTGCGCTCGCCGGAGCTGGCCAAGGACTTTGAGCATCTGATGGCGGAGGATCGCGACATCGTCCGCGGGTCGCTGGACACGGTGTCGGATTGGCGTCTTACGCGGCCGGCGGACGTGCCCGGACAGGCGATCGATCAAGCCGATTACGTGCTGATCGCGGAGATCCACGGAGTGGAGCGCTGGGAGCAACAGGCAAGCGAACACGTCCAACGCTTGGCGGATGACCTGGCGCACCTCGTCTCGAGCCGGGGGATGCTCGTCGTGCGTCCCGTCCTTTGATTCCGCGGTCGGTGAAGGCGATCAGACCCGGCCTCGGTCTGAGTTTTGAAATGTCCCGGGTTCCGCCAAGCCACCTCAACACGTGGCGGATCGGCGATTGAGGCGTTGATCGGCGGCCAGCGCGATCGCAGGCGACGGCCGGTCGGCGGCGTCGAAGAGAGATTCGATAGCGAAAACTCCGCTTTTGCGGGGCTTTCTAGTGGGGCGGGAAGGACTCGAACCTTCGGCCAACGGATTATGAGTCGACGCAGAACCGCTCCAGCAAGCCAAATCTGGCGCGTCGGAGCGAAATTGGTCTGAGTAGTTTCGCGGAGCTCGGTGGAGTCGGGGACAAATTTCGGGACAAAGTTTTGGACCTCCCGCAATGCCGCGTTAGGTCGCGATCCTCCGAGGAAGGTGCGCCATGTAATCGTCCCCAAGCTTCCTGACCTTGCCATAGTCGCGGTCCGAGAACCTTTCGCCTGAGTTCTTGACCATGCCGGTTATGACCGCGATCTGTGGTCGATCGAAGCCGCGCTTCTCCAGTCCTTCTGCATCGGCATTGTCGAGCAGGCAGAAGAGCCGAAATTGCCTACGCCCGGGACCGGTCAGGCGAATCTCATAGACCCCGCCCATGTCGCCATGCATGGCCTCCCAATAGCCGCCGCCGCTGAATTGAGGAGGCGGTGCAGTGCGAACGGCCTCGAGGACTGCATAGAAGCGTGCCTCGACCTTGGCTGGACAGTCCTCAAGGAAGTTCTCGGCGGGGATGCGCCCGTCGGCCGCTTTGAAATAGACGACGCCCCATGCCATAGCCAGATCAGGCTAGAGCCATGTTCGGAGCCCTCCCGCGCCTCTCTGCTATGCCGGAACAGCTCGCCGTTGCTGCTTGGACTTCCGCGTGCTGACATGTCTGGGCGACGACTTTCCGCTCGACGCGATCTTGACCTCAGCCCCCAGCACATCCGCGATCGCTGCAACCGTTTTCAGCTCCGGGTTTACGTCGGCTGTGAAAAATCGGCGGATGCTGGACGGCTCCTTGCCTATGGCGCGGGCCAGCTCGGCCTTAGACATTCCTGCTTGCTCGCGCAACTCGTCCAGTTGCTGGACAATCGAGTCGATCTGAGCGATCTCACGCCGTTGGCGCTCGAACTCTGCACGGAACTCAGGATCGTCCTTGAGCCGCCGGGCAAGTCGGCGGTCGTGGTAGGCGGTATCGAGTTTGGCCTTGGCCACTGAGATCCTTGGTCGGGAACTTTCTGGAGCGTAGCATAGAAGTTACGCCTTGATCGAATGACGACTGAGCCTGCGCGAGGAACGGCGCGGTTTCGAATTCGCGAGGATTCTCACGGTCTGCGAGCTTCTGCTGGGCCTGGTACGAGCAGACCCTGAGGACGAGAAGGAGCCACGGACCATGGTTGGGCTTAACTACCTCCGGCGGTTCGGTGCGGAACTCGAGTAGCACGGTGGCAATGCGGGCGAGTGGGATTTCTGTTGGGTAGGTCAGCTCGACCCCATCCTCGATGAGAGCCTGATCGCCCCTCAGGCCTCGGTAGGCGCCAGAGATCTCGCTTCCGTCCTTCAATCTGAGCGTGACTTCCGAATCCCAGCTCAGATCTTCCAGAACTTTGACGATGTCCGTGCTTCGGGCCATTTTCCATGGGGCGGGCTGGACTCGAACCAGCGACCGACGGATTATGAGTCCGCTGCTCTGACCAACTGAGCTACCGCCCCGGGTCGCCCGATTATCGCCGTCGCGAGCGATCGAGCGTAGATTTGACCGACCAGGCGCACAGAAGGGTATGCGGCGACGCAGCTGCAGAAGAACAGCGTCGGCACCAAGCAGTTGAAGAGGAATGCGGTCACCGGGGCCAAGATCAAGCGAAACGCAGTGACCGGCGCCAAGGTGCTGGACTGGTCCCTGACCGCTTCTGATCTGAATCCGGGCGTCGTCCCTCCCCCGCTGGACGCCTATACCAAGCTCGAGAGCGACGACCGCTATCTCGGCGACACTGTTGTGGTCGTCAAGAGAATCGCCGAGAGCCTGGGCGCGGACGAATTCGACTATGGCAGCGTCGATTGCCCGCCCGGCTACCACGCAATCGGCGGTGGCGTGGACGTCGAAGGAATCTATGCCGGCAAGGTCTCCGCCTCAGCCCCAACGATCGGCGGCGAACGAGTCGCAGCTTCCACTGAGGGCACCTACCAGCGTGCCACCGGGTGGTTCGGCGCTGTGACCACACAGGGTGCGGAACCCGCCTTCTTCGTCGACCATGCCGAGGTCGCCGCGATCTGCGCGCTTCTGCGCTAGGCGGTCCAGACGGCGATTTGGCCCAGACGGCCGCTAGGCGCTGAAGAGCTGGGCGAGGGAGCGGCCGACGTCGGGGGGCTCCTCTTTGCCCTCGGCGGCTGCCGCGGCGCCCTCGCAGAGGGCCTTTGCGGCGTCGGCGATCTGATGGGAGCGGCCACCGCGTATCACCCCCGTCTTCTTCGCTTCGGCGAGGTCCGATTCCATCAGCCCGGCCAGCTCGGCGAGGCGGCGGAGGCCGACGGCGCTGGCGGTCCCCCGCAGCGCGTGGGCTTCGGCCCGCAGGGTCTCGAAGTCCTCGGTCTCGGTTGCGAGGCCGGCCGAGATCACGTCGCAGCGCCGGCGCGCCTCCTCGGCGAAGGACTTCAGCATCTCCGGGTCGGGGGAGGTCGTCTCGCTCATTCGCCGCCCACCTTTTCGACGGCCTTGGTCAGCAGGTCGACGCCGAAGGCGCCCTCGATCGCCGAGTCGATGTTGCCGTTGCGATCGATCACGAAAAGCCACGGCTCGCTCGGGAGGTGGTAGGCGCGCACCTGTGGCCGCACGCCCTTGTTCGGATCGTTGTCGTTGTAGATCTCCATGTGGATGAAATCGACCTGGTCGCCGTAGGTCTCTTTTACCTGCTCTGAGACGTCTACGACAGGGCCGCAGACCCGACTCTGGCAGAACTGAGGGGTCGCAAACAAGAGGGCGATGGGCTGCTTTCCCACAACGTCCGCGAAGTCGACCCGGTTCTGGGTGTCCGGCGGGACCCGTGTGGTGATCTTGGAGAGGTCGCCGCCGACGTCATCGGCCGTCGGGGTGTGGATCCGCGGAGCCGGATCGCCGACCCGGGGCAGCTTGTCGAATTCCCCCACCACCGCGCTCGGCAGGAGGCTGGCGGTGTACTGGCCGTCCTCTTCCTTGATCACGGCCGCGATCCTCCACTCGCCGTTGCTGGGGAAGTCGATCTCGGTGCTGTAGATGACGGTGGCGGCATCGGGGTCCTGCGAGGTCGTCTGGGCCCGGAAGGCAGGCTGGGTCTCGAGGCTTTCGACCGCCGCCGGGAAGGGGCCGATCGCGGGTTCGTCCAGCGCTTCGTCGCGCGCCCGCGCGATCGCTCCTTTGCGCTGTTTGTCGGATTCGGCCGCCTGCCCCTCCGACTTCACCTTCGGCGGCGGCGCCTTGGCGATGTAGAGGGCGACGGTGGCGTCTGAGATCTGGCTGTGATCGTTGTGGAAGACGCCGAACGGATACCTGTTCTCACCCTCATAGAAGACCATCGCGGCGGGCGAGACGACGACTTCAGCCGGGCCCGAGGTCCCTTTCACGACTTCGGCCAGGCTCTTGCCCTTGGCGCTCGGGAATTCGCTCTTCGGCGGGGCCGGCCTCGATCCGGCGGCGGCCTCGGTCGTTGAGGAGGAATCCGAGCCGCCGCAGGCGGCGAGCAGCGCCGCGGCCGCAAGCGCGCAGGCGAAGACGGATGTGGCTCGAGCTCGGCGAGGGGGCATCGGCGCAAGCATGTTATTGAGCGGTAACGGGGCGCCGACCGCCCGCGCTGCGGATTCGGCCGCCATATAGGGTGCGCCCAAGCGCAATCGAGGGCGGGAGAGCGTCTTGGCGGAGCGAGCGGCAGTGATCACGGGGGCCTCGAGCGGGATCGGGCTGGCGATCGCCCGGGTCCTCGGCGAGGAAGGCTATGCGCTGACCGTGTCGGCGCGCCGTCCGGAGAAGCTCGAGAGCGCCGCGGAGGGCCTGCGAGCCGATGGCATCGAGGTCCAGAGCGTCGCCGCCAACATGACCGACGAGGAGGACATCGTCGGCGTCTTCGCCAAGCACCGGGAGGCCCACGGGCGCCTCGACGTCCTGGTCAACAATGCCGGGGTCGGGATCGGCGCGCCGATGGAGGAGATCCAGACCAAGTACCTCGACATGCAGCTCGGGGTCAACCTGCGGGCCCTGATCATCGGCACCCGCGAGGCGCTGCCGATGCTGCGCGAGGCGGGGGCCGAGCACGGCAAGGCGCTGATCGTCAACACCGCCTCGATCGCCGGCAAGGGCGGTCAGGCCTGGCTCTCGATCTACGCTGCGACCAAGGCGGCGGTGATCAACTTCACCCAGTCGACGCACCGCGAGGTGGGCGCCGGCGGGATCCAGTGCACGGCGCTGGCGCCGGGCTTCGTCGACACCCCGATGACCGAGTTCGCCAAGGGACAGGTGCCGGGTGAGGAGATGATCCGCCCCGAGGACATCGCCGAGGGGGTCCGCTTCCTGCTGCGAACATCACCGAACTGCCATGTCCCGGAGATCGTCTTCACCCGACCCAGTGAGGGGCTCGACAACCCCTAGGCGCTTCCTGGTCGCCGCCTTCGGCGACCCGGGCCACGTCTTCCCGGCGATCGCGTTGGGCCGAGCCCTGACCGCCCGCGGCGGCGAGGTCACGATCGAGACCTGGGAGGAGCGCCGGGCCGCGGTCGAGGGCGCGGGCCTCGGCTTCGTCGCGGCCGAGGAATACAGGACGTTCCCGCCCCCGGACCCCGACTCGGCCGAAGCCGCGCACGCCGCGGAGGCGGCGCGGGCGCTGGTGCCGCTGCTCGAGGAGATGCGGCCCGAGGTGGTCGTCAGCGACATCCTCACCCTGGCCCCGGCCCTCGCCGCCGAGGTTGCCGGGATCCCGCGGGCGACGCTGATCCCCCACCTCTACCCGGCCGTCGAGCCCGGCCTCCCGTTCTTCGCGATCGGGCTGCGGCCGCCGCGCACCCCGCTCGGGCGACGGGCCTGGCGCGCGGGGCAGCGGCTGCTCGACATCGGGTTGGCGCATGGGCGGCGCGACCTGAACCGGCAGCGCGAAAGGCTCGGGTTGGCGCCGATCGAGCGCTTCCACGGCGGGATCAGCCCGGAGCTCGCCTTGGTCGGGACCTTCCCCCAGCTCGAGTACCCGCGCCTCTGGCCGCATGGCGTCGAGGTGACGGGCCCGATGACCTTCGAGATGCCGCATCCCGAGATCGAGTTGCCGCCGGGCGATGCGCCGCTGGTTCTGGTCGCCCCGAGCACTGCCCACGACTCGCGAAACCACCTCGTCCGCACCGCCCTGGCCGCGCTCGCCAAGGAGTCGGTGCGGGTGGTTGCGACGACAAACCGGGTTGTCCCGCAGCGCCCGATCGAGGTCCCCGCCAACGCGGTCCTGGTCGATTGGCTCAGCTACAGCCAGCTGATGCCGGCAGCCTCGCTGGTGGTCTCCCACGGCGGCCACGGCACCATCGCCCGGGCGCTTGGGTCCGGCACCCCGCTCCTGGTCTGCCCCTTCATCGGGGACATGAGCGAGAACGCGATGCGGGTCGCCTGGGCGGAGGTGGGGCTCTCGCTGTCCTGGCGCCTCTGCCGGCCGCGGCCGCTGCGCTGGGCGGTGCGGCGGATCCTCTCCGACCCGCGATTCACGGAGCGCGCCGCCGAGCTGGCGGCCTGGGGCCGCGCCCACGACGGCGCCGAGCGCGGCGCCGAGCTCATCGAAGAGCTGGCCCGCGCCCGCGCGACCGCCTAGCGGCCATCTGAAAGCTCCGGGGGTGGGACTCGAACCCACAACCCCTCGGTTAACAGCCGAGTGCTCTGCCGATTGAGCTACCCCGGAAAGGCCCGGGAGAATTTACCGGTTAGCTCCCCACCCGCTCGACTCGGGCGATCTGCTCGACCAGCGCCGCGCGCTCGCGGCTGAGCTCGGCGCGGCGCTCGACGTCCTCTCCCTCTCCGGCGGCGGCGATCTCCGCCTCGAGACGGCCCTGCTCGAGCAGCATGAAGTTGAGCTCCATCGCCTCCGGGGAGGCCGGCTCGTCGTGGGCGAGGATCACGAGCTCGGCGATCAGGGTCGCCAACTCGGCGTCGTCGTGCGGAAGGTTCGATGCCGGGTCGTCGAGGTGCTCGGCGAGCCAGCCCGCGGCGCGGGCGCCGAGCTTCGAGAGGTGGTCGTCGCCGAGCCGGGCGAGGTACTCCCTGCCCTCCTCCGGCAGTGCGATGCACATCGCCAGCAGCGCCCGCTCGCGACGCTCGCGCGAGGTCAGCTCTCCCCTCCGGCGCTGCGCCTCGGCGCCGCGGTCGATGCCGGCCCGCTGTGGTGTCCCGCCGCTCGGCGGCCGGGCCGCGGTGAGCCGCCCCATCACCAGCGCCGGCTCCAGTTCGAGCTTCTCCGCCACCAGCCGCACTAGGTCGTCGCGGCTGGCGGTCTCCCCCATCGCCGCCAGGATCGGCGCCAGCTCACTCAGCGCCCGGTCGCGCTCGGCCGGCGAGGAGATGTCGGTCCGCTCGAGGACCAGCCCGACCTGGAACGCGGGCAGGTCGATCGCCCCCTCGACAAGCTCGCGGAAGCGCTCCGCGCCTCCCTCCGCGGCGACCATCTCGGCGGGGTCCTCGCCGGGCGGCATCGCCGCGACCCGGAGCCGCATGCGGCGGTCTGCCGCGACCTGCTGGGTCCGGAGCATCGCCTCCTGCCCGGCCGAGTCGGCGTCGAGCGCGAGGATCACCTCCTCGACCATCCCCGAGAGCGCCGCGACCTGCTTCGCGGTTATCGCCGTGCCCATCACCCCGACGGCCTCCTCGAGGCCCGCCTGGTGCAGCGCAAGGACATCGGTGTAGCCCTCGACCACCACGGCCCTGCCTGCCTTCGCGATCGCGGCCTTTGCGAGGTCGATCCCGTAGAGCATGTCGCTCTTGTGGAAGAAGTCGGTCTCGGCGGTGTTGACGTACTTGGCTCCCTGGTCGGAGCGCATCGCCCGCCCCCCGAAGCCGAGCGTGCGGCCGCGCCGGTCGCGGATCGGGAACATGATCCGGGCGCGGAAGCGGTCGTACTCGCCTCCCCCCCGCCCGCGCTGGGCGAGGCCGACAGCGCGCAGCTGCGCCACCTCGAAGCCGGCCCGCTGCCCGCGCATCAGCACCGTGTCCCAGGCGCTCGGCGCGTAGCCGACGCCGAACCGGCGCAGGGTCTCCTCGCTGAGGCCCCGCTCCGCCAGGTAGGCGCGCGCCTTGCCGGCCTCCTCCGAGTCCCAGAGGTAGCTGCCGTAGAAGGCCGCGGTGCGGTCGAGCAGCTCCCCGAGCCGGCGCCTCTGCTGGCGCCGCGCCTCGGCCTGAGGATCCTCGCGCTCGCGCTCGAGCTCGACCCCGTATCGCTCGGCCAGCAGCTCGACCGCCTCGGCGAAGCCGAGCCCCTCCTTCTCCTCGACGAACTTGATCGTGTCGCCCCCGACTCCGCAGCCGAAGCAGTGGTAGAGCTTCTCCTGGGGGTCGACCGAGAACGACGGGGTCCGCTCCTCGTGGAACGGGCAGAGGCCGACCCAACGGACCCCCTGGCGCCGCAGGTCGGTGTGG
The DNA here is from genome assembly GCA_963816785.1 of uncultured Solirubrobacterales bacterium. Taxonomy (GTDB): domain Bacteria; phylum Actinomycetota; class Thermoleophilia; order Solirubrobacterales; family 70-9; genus VRUE01. Next base: position 835,496 of record CAWFLL010000002.1, read on the forward strand.
GCGGAGACGACCTCGACGATGTCCGCCGCCTGCTTGACCCGCTCGAGGCTCTCGGAGGAGATCAGCGCCATCTAGAACCTCGCCGCCTCGGGCACCGTCAGCTCGGTGAACCTGGCGATGCAGTAGCGGTCGGTCATCCCGGCGATGTAGTCGGCGACTCGCTGGCAGTCGCTGGCCCCGGGCTCGCCCTCCGGCACCTCCTCGGGGTGCTCGATGTGATGGTCGAAGAGCCCGCGCAGGGTGCGGTGCGCGCGCTCGTGCTCGCGCAGCGCCGCCTCGCCGAGGTAGACGTGGTCGAACATGAACTTGCGCAGGCGCAGCATCGCCCCACCGACCTCCTCGCTCTGGGCGATGTCGCCGACCTCGGCGGAGCGCTCGACGATGTCACGCACCAGTCGGTCGATCCGCATCGACCCGGTCGGCCCCAGCAGCTCGATCTCGGCGGCGGGGAGGTCCTCCTGGCGCAGGACCCCGGCCCGCAGCGCGTCGTCGATGTCGTGGTTGATGTAGGCGACCCGGTCGACGAGCTTGACGATCCGGCCCTCCGGCGTCGCCGGCCGGTCCGAGCCGGTGTGGTTGAGGATCCCGTCGCGAACCTGCTCGGTCAGGTTGAGCCCCTGACCGTCGCGCTCGAGCACGTCGACGACGCGCAGCGAGTGGACGTTGTGCTTGAAGCCGCTGTTGCAGCGCTCGCGCAGCGCCGCGTCGAGGGCGCTCTCACCGGTGTGGCCGAAGGGCGGGTGACCGAGGTCGTGGCCGAGGCCGATCGCCTCGGTCAGGTCCTCGTTGAGGCCGAGCGCCCGCGCCACCGTGCGGGCGATCCCGCAGGCCTCCAGGGTGTGGGTGAGCCGGGTCCGGTAGTGGTCGCCCTCGGGGGCGATGAAGACCTGGGTCTTGTGCTTGAGGCGGCGGAAGGCCTTCGAGTGGACGATCCGGTCACGGTCGCGCTGAAAGGGGGTGCGCAGCGGACTGTCCTGCTCCTCGACGCGGCGGCGGGCGGGGTACGACGGGGTCCCCGAGTCGGAGAGGTACTCGGCCTCCCAGGCGCGGACCCGATCCTCGAGAGTGGCGGTGGCCTCCACGCCCCCGATCCTATGACCCTCAAGCTGCCGGTCGAAGCTGCACGTGCGCGTGGTGCTCGAGCGTCTCGGAGATTGCCCGCTCGGCCTGGCGCAGCGCCGCCGCCTCGGCCGCCGGCGCCTCGGCCAGCGGCTGGGCGATCGCCTCGACCATGAAGCGGTGCCCCTCCTCGGAGAGGGCGAAGGATCCCGCCTCGCAGCCCGAGCAGACCACGCCCCCCGCGGCGCCCGAGAAGCCGGTCAGGTGTTCCGCCTCCCCGCAGCGCGCGCACGAGGCCAGCTCCGGGGCGAAGCCCGCCGCCAGCGCCAGCTTGAGCCGGAACGAGAGAGCCGTCTCCAGCGCCGCCGCCCGCCCCGCGGCGGGGTCGTCGAGTATCGCCAGGTAGCGGCAGATCAGGTTGTAGGCGGGAGGGTTTGGCTCGGCCGAGTCGAGCAGCCTCAGCACCGCGTCGCAGGCGCGGGCCCCGGCGGTCAGGGCCGCGCCGGAGGAGCGCAGGCGGGGGTAGCCGTCGACCGTGGAGACGCCGGTCACGGTGAGCAGCTCGCCGCGGCCTTCGTGGAGCAGGAGGTCGAGGCGGAAGAACGGCTCCAGCCGCCCGCCGAAGCGCGAGCGCGGGCGGCGAACCCCCTTCGCGATCGCCCCGACCCGACCCCACCTCGAGGAGTAGAGGTGGAGGATGCGGTCGGCCTCGCCGTAGCGGATGCTGCGCAGGACGATTGCCTCCGTCTTCACCGTCTTTCCGGCCATGACCGGTCTACGTTGAACGACGCGCCGGACGGCGACCGCGGCGCCGGCGGCGGCGAAGCCTGACCTGGCAACCGGGGCAGTAGTAGGTCGAGCGGCCGCCGACGACGATCCGCACGATCGTCTCCCCGCAGCGTCGGCATTCCTCCCCCTCGCGGGTGTGGACGAGGAACTCGTCCTGCATCGTGCCCCTCTCGCCGCGGCCGTCGCGGTAGTCGTCGATCGAAGCGCCGCCGCCGTCGATCCCCACCTCGAGCGCGGCGACGATGCCGTCCCGCAGCTCCCGATGGTGCTCGGGCCGCATCGACCCCGCCGGCGAGAGCGGGTGCAGGTGGGCCCGGAACAGGGCCTCGTCGGCGTAGATGTTCCCGACCCCGGCGATCCGCGACTGGTCGAGGAGGAACGACTTCAGCGGCGCCGTGCGCCCGGCCGCGACCTCACCGAGGGCCTCCGGCGTGAACGCCTCGGAGAGCGGCTCGACGCCGAGTCGCTCGAAGCGGGCCTCGAGCTCGGCGTCGTTGAGGAGGAACGCCTCCCCGAACCGGCGCGGGTCGGTGAACCAGAGCTCGCGGCCGTCGTCGAGCCTGAAGCGGGCGCGGAGGAATCGCTCCTCGGCACTGCGCTCGCCCTCATACAGCCGCATCCCCTCCGAGGGATCGAGCTTGGCGGCGCCGTCGACCAGGACCAGGTTGCCGGTCATCCGCAGGTGCATGACCAGGGTCTGGCCGCGGTCGAGCGCCAGCAGCAGGTACTTGCCGCGCCGCCCCAGGCCCTCGATCAGCCGTCCCGACACCGCCTCCTCGAGCCGGGCCGGCGGCAGCGGGCGCGACCAGCGCTCGTCGTAGACCTCGAGCCGCTCGATCCGGCGCCCTTCGATCTCGGGCTCGAGCTGGCGGCAGACGGTCTCGACCTCGGGCAGCTCCGGCATCCCCCAGTTCTAGCCGATGCGAACGCAGTTCTTCCCGCATAGCGGGCCCAAGTGCGTTCGCGCTTCGCCGATCAGTCGGTCGCGCGCGGGTGCGCCCGGAAGTAGACGTCCTTCAACTGCTCCCCGGAGAGGTGCGTGTACATCTGCGTTGTGGCGATGTCGGCGTGGCCGAGCATCTCCTGCACGGCACGGAGGTCGCAGCCGCCGGCAAGCAGGTGGGTGGCGAAGCTGTGGCGCAGGGTGTGGGGGCTCATCTGGCCGGCGAGGCCGGCGGCGCGGGCCTGGCGCTTGACGATCTTGTAGAGGCCCTGTCGGGTCAGCGGCCCGCCGCGGAAGTTGAGGAAGAGCTTCGCCTCGTGGCGGTCGCCGACCAGCTTCGGCCTCCCGCCCCGCAGGTAGCCGGAGATCGCAGCGATCGCCTGCCGGCCGAGCGGTACCAGGCGCTCCTTCGAGCCCTTCCCCCGGGCCCGCAGGAAGCCCTCGCGGAGGTCGACATCGGCGAGATCGAGCCCGATCGTCTCCGAGGCGCGCAGCCCACACGCGTACATCACCTCGAGCAGGGCGCGGTCGCGGAGCGTCGTCGGCTTGTCGCCCCGCGGCGCGGCGAGAAGCTTCTGGACCTCGGCGTAGTTGAGGACGTGCGGCAGCTTCTTGGCGCGGCGCGGCGCGCTCAGCGCCGCGGTCGGGTCGTCGGCGATCAGCTCGTCGCGGCGCAGGTGCTTGTAGAAGGAGCGCAGGCAGGCGGACTTGCGGTGGATCGTCGACGCCGAGCAGGCGGGGCGCCCGTTGCCGGTCGCAAGGTCGGCGAGGAAGTCGGCGATCTCGACCGGCCGGATCGTCAGCGCGTCGATGTCGCGGGCTGAGATGAACTCGCCGAACTGGTGGAGGTCCGTGCGGTAGGCGTTGAGGGTGTTGCGCGAGAGCCCCCGCTCGAGCTCCAGGTAGGAGAGGAAGTCGAGGACGAGGCTTTCGAAGCGGGGGTCGATCGCCACCTCCTCGGCGGCGGGCTTCGCCTGCAGCGCGCTGGCCATTCCGGGAAGTTCTGGCGCTGGGCCCTCATCCCTTGCGGCGCAAGGCGGCGCCCGCGGCGAGGGCCGCGGAGAAGAAGAGCGGATCGTCGTCGAGCCCGCGGCCCATCGTCTCGGCGGGCAGGCCGCTGGCGGCGTATCCGGGGACGTCGACCGCCTCCTCGCGCAGGCGGTGCCTCCAGCCGCAGGCCTCGGCGAGGACGGCGATCGGGACCGGCTCCCCCGCCGGCACCGGCACCTCGACCCCGCCCAGCAGCAGCTGCATCACGGTCAGGGTGTGATGGCTGACGACGCGGTGGCGGGCCCGCACGTCCGCGCCGGAGAGTCGCGGCGAGAGCAGGGTAGGCATCCCCAGCGCGAGCGCCGCATGCGCGGTATCGAGGGCCGCGATCCCGCCGTGGCCGAGGCGGGTCTCGGAGCCGATGATCCCCGGCCCGGGCCCGGCGAGGACCGCATCCCAGCCGAAGCGGTTTGCGGCGGCGTCGAGCGCGCCGGCGACGGAGACCGCCTCGTGGCGGCCACCGTAGGCCGGGGCGGCGGTCATGTGGTCGCAGAGCAGGCCCCGCTCGAGCAGCTCGGCGACGTCGCGGCTGAGCGAGCCCGGAAGGGCACCGCCGCCGGTCTGCACGTAGCCCAGCTTGATGCCGGGCGAGGCGATGCTCGCCGCCCAGGCGGCCGGCGACAGGTGGCCGTGCAGGGGGAGGACGAGGACCGGTGTGGAGGTCTCCGCCCCGGCCGCCTCGAGCGGCCGCTCGACCGGCTCGACCGGATGCTGGAGCGAGCTGTAGTTGAGCTTCATCACGTGCTCGTCCTGCCCCCCGACCCCCTCCAGCCCTCGAGTCAGGTTGACGTGGACGATGTCGAAGCCGCCGGAGCCGAGCCCCAGGTCGAGCGCCGCGACATTGACGATGACCTCGTCGCCCTGCCGCATCTCGCCCAGCAGCGGGGTGTCGGCCCAGGCGGCGCGGCGCTCGCCGTCGACCTCGACGACGAGCGGGTCCTCGTCGACCACGACGCCGCGCCTGAGCTTGAGGCGACCGCTCACAACGACAAATCCTCGCGCTTCGCTCGCTGCGCGAAGAACCAGACTGTGACGCTTGCTCGCTCCGCGCTCACCGGTCCGCGGCAGCCTCGAGGACGATGCCCTCGCAGACCTCGAGCATCGTGTCGAGGTTGCGCGCGGTGACGCACTCGTCGGGGGTGTGCGGGCCCTCGGTGCCGTTGGCTAGGAGAACGCAGTCGACCCCGGCCGCGATCAGGGCGTTGACGTCGCTGCCCCCGCCGGTGGTGGTGCGGACCGGCTCGAGGCCGGCCCGGCGCAGGCCCGCCTCAGCGACCGCAAGCGAGCGGGACGACGTTGGCAACCGGTAGCCGCGGAACAGCTCCTCGACCCTGACGTCGACGTCGCACTCGTGCTCACCGGCGCCCCAGGTACAGGCCTCGCTCATCTCCCCCGCGACCTCCGCGGCGCGCGCCGCATCGAGGCTGCGCGCCTCGGCGACGATCCGGCAGTGACCGGGGACGACGTTGCCGGCCGTCCCGCCGGCGATCGTGCCGACGTTCGCGGTCGTCTCCTCGTCGAGCCGTCCCAGCTGCATCCGCGCGATCGCCGCCGACGCCGCCGCGATCGCGTTGCTGCCGTCCTCGGGCCGGATGCCGGCGTGGGCCTCGACCCCGGTGAAGTCCGCGGTCAGCTGCTGCTGCGTCGGGGTGCTGGTGATCACCTCGCCGGCGGCGCTGGCGTGATCGAGGATGAAGCCGCAGTCGGAGCGCAGCGCCCCGGGGTCGACGGCCTTCGCCCCCCGCAGGCCCTGCTCCTCGGCGACCGTGAGCAGGAGCTCGATCCCGACCGCCGGCGGATCATCGGCGTGCCGGGCGGCGAGCTCGAGGAAGACCGCGACCGCCGCCTTGTTGTCGGCGCCGAGGATCGTCTCGCCGCGGCTGCGGAAGACGCCGTCCTCCTCGATCACCTCGATCTGCCCGGGGTGCGGGACCGTGTCGATGTGGGCGCAGAACATCGCCCAGCTCTCGCTCCGGCCCGGCAGCCGGGCGAGGATGTTGCCCGCCCCGGCCTTCGCGGGGCCGGCTGCGTCGTCCTCGCTGACCTCGAGGCCCAGCGCCCGCAGCTCGGCGATCAGCGAGTCCGCGACCTCCCGCTCCTCCCCCGTCGGGCTGCGGATCTCGCAGAGCCGGACGAACCTCTCGTGCAGCCTCTCCACGCCGGACAGGCTAATGGGCGACCGAGGAATCCTCCCGGTCGAGATCGGCGCCTTCCGCCGGCTTCTCACCGGCATGGCGGGCCGCGGCCCCGACGAAGTCGCGGAACAGCGGCTCCGGCCGGTTGGGGCGCGAGTTGAACTCCGGGTGGAACTGGGAGGCGACGAAGAACGGATGGTCGGGAAGCTCGATCATCTCGACGAGGCGCTCGTCGGGCGAGGTGCCGCCGCAGACCAGGCCCTCGTCTTCGAGCCGGCGACGGAGCTGGACGTTCACCTCGTAGCGGTGCCGGTGGCGCTTGTAGATGACGGCCTCGCCGAAGATCTCACGCGCCCTGGTCCCCTCGTGGAGTTTCACCGGGTCGGCGCCGAGCCGCATCGTGCCGCCCATCTCGGAGACCTCCTTCTGCTCCGGCAGCAGGTCGACGACCGGGTACGGGGTCTCGGGGTCGAACTCGGAGGAGTTGGCGCCCTCCATCCCGGCCTTGGAGCGGGCGAACTCGACCACGGCGATCTGCATCCCGAGGCAGATGCCGAGATAGGGGATCGAGCGTTCGCGGGCGATCCTCGCCGCCGACACCTTGCCCTCGATCCCGCGCTCGCCAAAGCCGCCGGGGATGAGGACGCCATCGGCCCCCTCCAGCCGCTCGGGATCGAAGTCATCGGAGTCGACGAGCTCGACGTCGACCTCGACGCCGTGGTGGAAGCCGCCGTGCCCGAGCGCCTCGATCACCGACTTGTAGGCGTCGGCGAGGCCGACGTACTTGCCGACCAGGGCGATCCTGACCTTGCCCTCGGCCGCGTCGGCGCGGCGCACCATCGCTTCCCATTCGGCGAGGTCCGGAGCCGGCGCCTCCATGGCGAAGTGATCGAGGACGAGGTCGTCGACCCCCTCCGCCCGGAAGACGAGCGGCACCTTGTAGATGTTGTCGACGTCATGGGCCGAGATCACCGCATCGACCGGAAGGCTGGCGAAGAGGGCGATCTTGTTGCGGATCTCGCGGTCGAGGCGGCCCTCGGAGCGACAGACCAGGGCGTGCGGCTGGATCCCGATCCTGCGCAGCTCGTTGACCGAGTGCTGGGTCGGCTTCGTCTTCAGTTCACCCGCGTGGCCGACGTAGGGGACGAGGGTGAGGTGGACGAACATGCTGCGCCGCGGCCCGAGATCGGTGTTGAGCTGGCGGATCGACTCGAGGAAAGGCAGCGACTCGATGTCGCCGACCGTTCCGCCGATCTCGGTGATCACGAAGTCGACCGATTGCGACTCGGCGACGATCAGGATCCGGTTCTTGATCTCGTCGGTGATGTGGGGAATCACCTGGACGGTCGCGCCGAGGTAATCGCCGCGACGCTCGCGCTTGATCACCGAGTTGTAGACCGAGCCGGCCGTGACGTTGGAGGCGCGCGAGGTGTTTTCGTCGGTGAAGCGCTCGTAGTGGCCGAGGTCGAGGTCGGTCTCCGCCCCATCCTCGGTGACAAAGACCTCGCCGTGCTGGAACGGGCTCATCGTCCCCGGGTCGACGTTGATGTAGGGGTCGAACTTCTGCAGTTGGACCCGGTAGCCGCGGGAGACGAGTAGGCGACCGATCGAGGCGGCGGCGATTCCCTTGCCGAGAGCCGAGACCACTCCGCCGGTTACGAAGATGAATCTCGTGTCGCCCTTGTTGCCGTTGCTCATGCTCTGCCCAACGAGTCTAGCCAGCGCAATGGCGGAACCGACTCGATCGTCCTCGAGATCGAGCGCAGCTCGCCGTAGACGGTCAGCGCGGCGACGAGCGCCAGGGCGATCAGGCGCTCGTCGCCACCCAGCGACGTCAACAGCCAGACGCCGCCGATCGCCCCGACCAGGTTGGAGCCCGTGTCGCCGAGCATCGCCCGCTCGCGCAGCGTGAACCCGGCGCCGACGAGGACCGGGCCGGCGAAGATCCCCAGCAGCTCCAGCGGCGCGATCGTCCAGCCGCCGATGCAGAGGCCCGCGCCCAGCAGCGCCAGCGCCTTCTCGGCCCGCCCCGGCCGCAGGTCGAGGAGGTTGAAGGCGTTGGTGGCGAGGATCAGCAGCGCCACGTCGGCGAGGTAGCGCCCCGACTCGAGCCCCCTTCCGGAGACCACATAGGCGGCGAGAGCGAGAGCGCCGATCGCCTTGATCGCCCCGGTCGAGAGCCTCCCTTCGCGCAGGGCCCGTGCGTGGCCGCGCCAGCCGCGCGGGGCCTGGGCCGACTCCCCCCGCCCGAGCGAGTCATCGAGGAATCCGAGGAAGACGACCCCCAGCAGGTACGGGAGCCAGCGGCGCAGGTCCGGGTCGAGGAGGTCGAGGTCGCCGCGGTCGTCGAGGAAGGCGAGCGGCGCCAGCGCCACCAGCCCCGCGGTGGCGAGCACCGCGCCGAGCGGGAAGGCCAGCACCGCCCCGCGGTAGTTCTCGCGGGTGAGGCCGGCGTCGCGCAGGCCCCGGACCCCCGCAGGGACGACGAGGAGGGCGACCGCGATCGCGACCGGGAACCCGACCCAGGTCACTTCGGGCGGGGGGCCAGGAGATCCGGGAGGAGCTGGTCGGCAGAGCCCTTGACGCCGAAGCTCCCCTCGGCGCCGAGCAGCGCCAGGACGGTTGCCAGCTTCCCGGCGCTCATGTCGACGTCGTCGACGCTGGCCAGGTCGCTGCCCTGAAAGAAGGAGATCGAGGACGGCTCGGCATCCGTCGCCTCGACTCCGACGGCAGCGGTCCGGGTCGCGGTCACGCCGCTCAGCAGCGCCGATTCGAGGCGGCCCGCGGTGGAGCGCTGGACCGGGGTCATGTCCTGCGGCTGGTCGCGGACGACGATAACCCCGTCGAGGGCCCGGAAATTGCCGCTGGCGCGGGAGAAGAGGTGGCCGCGCACCCGCTCGAGCAGGTTCCCTCCGAGTACGAGCTGGCGGCCGACGCCGGCCCCGAATTCGGTCTGCGTGTCGGGGTCATCGGCGAGGTCCGCGAAGCGCGTCTTGGAGAGGTCGTCGGCGAGGGCGTGCAGGTCGATCGGCTCCCGCACGACGCCGACCGCGACCAGCCTTCCGCCGGCTGGCCCGAGCGCGGTCTCGATCGCCGCCGAGATCTCACCCGGGAGGCCGCCGATGGCGACCACCCCGATTCGCTTTCCGCGCAGGTCGTCGCGCACCAGCACCGGGTAGACGTCATCGCCGAACTCGTTGGCCCGCCCCAGCTCGATGCTCAGCTCCTCGGCGCGTTCGCGGGCGTCCTCGAGGTTCCCGGTCAGGCTCTGCTCGAGGTCCCTGCGGGTGTTGGTCAGGGTGTCGCCGCCGAGCGCAGCTCCGATCACGACCCCGATCGCAAGAGCGAGGAAGATCGCGATCAGCGATGTCGCGTGGTAGCGCGCGCTGTAGCCCATCGGTGCCCGAAGGCTAGATGCCCAGCCAGATCTTGATCTTCAGCCAGATCAAGTCGGCGAGGTCGCTGAGCACCGGAGAGGCGATCACGACGATCACCAACAGGATCGCGAAGGCGGCGAGGAAGAGGGCCGCGGGGCCGAAGCCGGAGCCCGGGTTGTAGAGGCGGCTGACGCCCTTGGCATCGACCAGCTTCTCGCCGATCCGCAGCCGAGTGAGGAAGGTCGAGGACATGCCGCCGCGCTTGCGGTCGAGGAACTCGATCAGGTTGAAATGGCCGCCGACGCTGACGATCAGGTCGGCGCCCTTCTCGTACGCCATCAGCATCGCGACGTCCTCGCTCGTTCCGGCGGCCGGGACGATCGTGTGGTCGATGCCCATCTCGAGCAGCCGCTCGCGGCCGGGGGCGCGGCCGTCGGGGTAGGCGTGGACGATCACCTCGGCCCCGCAGCGCAGCGCGGCGTCTCCGGCCGAGTCCATGTCGCCGAGGATCAGATCGGGCTTCAGCCCCTCTTCCAGCACCCCGTCGGCGGCGCCGTCGACCGCGACGACGACCGGGCGAACGTCGCGGATGTAGGCGCGCAGCGCCTTCAGGTCCCTGCGGTGGCGGTCGCCGCGGACGACGATCAGGACCTGCCGGTCCCTGAACGAGGTCCTGGTCGGCGGGAACTCGATCCTGTCGGTCAGCAGGTCGGTCTCCATGCGGACATGGGCGACGGTGTTCTCGGCGAATTCGGCGAGCGCCTCATCGACGCGCTCGCGTTGTTCGTCGAACCGTCGCTCGAGCTCCTCGAGGCCCAGCTCGCGACCGCGCAGCACCACCTCCCCACCGACGCTGACGGTTCCGTCGAAGACGGTCACCGAGTCGCCGTCCTGCAGCTCGGCGAAGGGATCGACATCGCGGATGTCGGCGAGGAGCACCCCGGCGCGGGCCAGCATCAGCGGGCCCGCGTTGGGATAGCGCCCATCGGTCGACTCGGCGGCGTTCAACACCGCCCGCGCTCCGGTGGCGATCAGCTCCTCGGCCGCGATCCGATCGATGTTGAGGTGGTCGATCACCGCCACGTCTCCCGGGCCCAGTCGTTTGACCAGGTGCTTGGTGCGGCGACCGAGCTTGGCCGTGCCGTGGACCGCCCCGGTGGCGGACGCCCCGTTGCGACGCGACAGCAGCGCAGGGAGGCGACGGCGACTGGCGATGGCCACGGCCTGAGACTACCCGCCCTGGCAAGCGGTTTGGGGCAGTAGCAATGCCTCGCGCTTCACTCGCGGCGCGAAGAACCAGACATGCACGCTTGCTCGTTCCGCGCTCTCAGGCCGCGGCCAGCAGCTCGCGTGCGTGGCGGTCGGCGGCGCCCCCGGCGCCATCCCCTCCCAGCATCCGCCGGATCTCCTCGACCACGCCCTCCCCGTCGAGCTGTTGCACCGTGGCGCGCGCAGGCTCGCCACGGTCCTTCTCGAGCCGGAAATGGGTCGAGGCGAGCGAGGCGACCTGCGGGAGGTGGGTGATGCAGATCACCTGCCCGCCTTCGCCCAGATCGCGCAGCCGCTCGCCGACCGTGCGGGCGGTTCTGCCGCCGATCCCGGCATCGATCTCATCGAAGACGAGCGTGCCGAGGCCGGCTCCTTCGCCGAGCCCGGTCAGGGCGAGCATCACCCGCGAAAGCTCACCCCCGGAGGCGGCGTCGCGAAGCGGGGCGGCCTCGATCCCGGGATTGGGCGCGAGCCGCAGCTCGACGGCCTCCGCCCCGTTCGGCCCGAAGCCATCGGGGTTCGGCTCCAACGCGACCTCGAGCGTCGCCCCCGGCATCGCCAGGCGCTCGAGCTCCGCCGCCACCGCCTTCTGCAGTGCCCCCGCAGCGTCGGCGCGGCCTCGGCTGAGGCGCTTCGCCAGCTTCCCCCGACGCCCGGTCGCCTCGGCCAGCGCCTCCTCGACCTCGGCGCAGCGGACCTCGGAGGTCTCGAGGCGCTCGATCTCGCTGCGGCAGCGCTCGGCGTGGGCGAGAACCGAGTCGATGTCGCCGCCGTGCTTGCGGGTGAGGCGGTCGGTCGCCTCCAGCCGCTCCTCGATCCCGGCGAGGCGCTCGGGGTCGGCGTCGATCCCGTCCAGGTAGGCGCGCAGCTCGCTCGCCACGTCGCCGAGCTCGACCGACAGCGCGCCGAGCCGAGCCGCGATCGCGTCGAGGCCCGAGTCCACTCCCCTGACCCCCTCGAGAAGCGCCTCCGCCGCGGCGATCGCCCCGGCCGCGCCGGCGTCGTCTCCCTCGGCCGCGCCGGTCGCCCCCGCGGCCGCACCGGCTGCGGCTTCGCGCAGGCCCTCTGCGTGGCGGAGCCGCTCGCGCTCGGCCTCCAGATCCGCGCCCTCGGCGGGATCGGGCGCGACCGCCTCGATCTCGGAGAGCTCGTAGCGGTAGAGATCGAGATCGCGCTCCCGCGATCCGTCGCGCTCGCGCAGATCCGCGAGCTCGGCTTCGAGGCGCAGGGACTCGCGGTGCGCCTCGCGGTACTGCTCGCGCAGCGCAAGGTGCGCGGCGCCGGCGAAGCCGTCGAGCACCTCGGCCTGCGCCGAGGAGATCGTCAGCTTGCGATGCTCATGCTGACCGTAGAAGGCGAGCAGCCGGCCGCCGAGCAGCTTCAGGTCGGCGGCCGAGGCGGCCCGGCCGGCGACGAATGCCGCGGTGCGGCCCGAGGCCGAGACCCGCCGCCCGAGCACGACCTCCTCGACCCCGCCGGGCAGGCGCGCGGCCACCTCGACCATCTCGGGCTCCTCGAGCAGTCCCTCGGGAATGTCGAAGCGGCCCTCGACCCAGGCCTCCTCGGCGCCGGGGCGGACGATCTGGGCGCGCGCCCTGCCGCCCATCAGGAGGTCGAGGGAGTGCGCGAGGATCGTCTTTCCGGCTCCGGTCTCCCCCGTGATCGCGTTCAGGCCAGCACCCAGGCGAAGCTCGGCCCTCTCGATCAGGAGCAGGTTCTCGATCCGCAGCTCTGTGAGCACGACCCCTGTCTAGCACCCGGCGCGGCGGGTCCCGCCGCAGGGGACGGACGCTAGGCGGGAGCCGGCTCGGCAGCGGCCTCCCCCTCCGAGGAGGTCGCCTGTACGAAGTCCTTGGAGCGGACGAGGAAAAAGCCGAGGGCGGCGCCGAGGAAGGAGAGGACGGCGGCGATCAGGATGATCTCGTTGAAGCCGCTGACGAAGGCCTCGGTCGAGGCATGGGCGACTTCGGCGCGCGATCCCGGCGGCGCGACGGCAGTGGCGGCCTTGGTGCCGCCCGAGGCGACCAGTTCGGAGAGCCCGTCCGGCGCGTTGGGCAGAAGCTCGGTGAGCTTCGAATCGACCCGCGACTGGAAGATCGCGCCGAGCGAAGCCACCCCGGTGGCGATCCCCACCTGGCGGAAGGTTGTGTTGATGCCGGAGCCCATGCCGGCCTTCTCGACCGGGACGACGGCGATCGCCGCCTGGCCGATACCGGGGTTGGTGGTGCCGATGCCGACACCGGCGATCAGGAAGCCGGCCAGCAGCGACGTCCACTCCGAGTCGGCGCCCACCCCGTGCATCAGCAGGAGCCCGACGCCGACGGTCGCCAGGCCGACGCCGAGCAGGACGCGGATCGGGATCCGATGTGACAGCGCGCCGGCGATCGGCGAGGCGACGAACGAGAGCACGGTCAGCGGCAGGAATCGCAGGCCGGCCTCCAGCGGCGAGAAGCCGAGCACGCCCTGCATGTAGATCGTCAGGTAGAGGAACATCGCGAACATGCCGGCCGAGAGGCCGAAGGCGACCGCGGAGACGCCGTTGAAGGCAGGCTTGCGGAAGAGCTTCAGGTCGAGCATCGGGTGGTCGCTCCGCGACTCGATCGCGAGGAACGCACCGAGCAGGACCACAGCGGCGCTCAGCGACGCAACGATCTCCGGGCTGCCCCAGCCTTCCGGGTTTCCGCGGATCAGGCCGAGGATGAGAAAGAAGAGGGCGAGCGAGAAGGTGATCAGGCCGGGAAAGTCGATCGGTTGTGGATCCTGGGCAGCGACGTTGACCAACTTGAGCTCGGTCAGGGCGATCGCCAGAAGTCCGATCGGCACGTTGACGAAGAAGATCCACTCCCAGCCCAGGTGCTCTGTGATCACGCCGCCCACGAGCGGGCCGATCGCGACGGCGCCGCCGATCGTTGCCCCCCAGACGCCAAATGCGGTCGCCCGGTCCCTGCCGTGGAACTCCTGGCCGATCAGCGCCAGCGAGGTGGCGAACATGCCGGCGCCGCCAACTCCCTGCAGGCCACGGGCCAGGTTGAGCAGGGTCGGGTCACCGGCGATTCCGCAGAGGAGGGAGGCGAATGTGAATACGGCGAAGCCGATCGTGAAGACCCGCCGCCGTCCCAGGCGGTCGCCGAGCGAGCCGGCTGTGAGCAGGATCGCCGCCAGCATCAGCGAGTAGGCGTCGACGACCCACTGCAGGCTGGAGAGGCTCGCGTTGAGGTCGCTTCGAATGTCCGGCAGAGCCACGTTGACGACCGTGATGTCCAGCAGCAGCATGAACGTCGCGATCGAGATCAGGACCAGGGTCCACCATTTGCGCTCCATCGCCGGCAACCCTAGAGAACCGCCACCGTCGGATCAGACGGCCAGATGCCCGAACTTCTCGCGGATCCGCTGGTAGAAGCTCGAGCCCGGCAGCTGGGCCAGACGGCCGACGTTGTCGGCGAAGCGGACCTCGAGCTCATCGCCCGGGCCGAGCGTGCCGCAAGGCTCGCCGTCGACCGCGACATCGACCGGCTCGCGGCCCGGCGCGTTGCCGACGTGGAGGACGTCGGCAGGCGCCACCACCAGCGCCCGCGCGGTCAGCGAGTGCGGTGAGATGTAGCTGACCACGTAGCCCTCCACCCCCCAGGCGAGGATCGGGCCCTGGTTGGCGAGGTTGTAGCCGGTTGAGCCCGCCGGGGTCGCCGCGACGAGGCCGTCGCAGCGGACGTCGCCGACCACCTCGTCGGCGATCTTGTAGGACAGCTCGGCGACGCGATCGTGCGGGCGGCGGATGAAGCCGACGTCATTGAAGCCGATCCTCGCCTCGCCCTCGACGTCGACCTCGAGCCCGGGGAGGTTGATCGTCGCCAGCTCGCCGGCCAGGGCGCGCTCGATTCCCGCGCGGGCATCCTCGCGCTCGACCGCGGCGAGGAAGCCGACGGTGCCGAAATTGACACCGAAGACGGGGACGCCGGTCCGCACGAAGTGCCGCAGCGCGTAGAGGATCGAGCCGTCGCCCCCGAGGACGATGCAGAGGTCGACGTCTCGCGGCAGCGGGTCGACGGCTTCGATCCCGTCCGCCGCTCCGCCGTGCTTGGCGATCTCGTCCGCGGTCGCCACCAGGAGGCAACCCGACTCGGCGGCCGCCGCGATCGCGACCTGGACCGCGTCGGTGGTAGCCGGCGGATGCAGGTGGGTGATCAGAGCCGCTCGGCCCACCCCGCTCATGGTTCGGCCCTCAGGATCGCGGCCTCGAGGTCCGCGACCCCCTCGCCGTCTCCCCCGCACCAGACGAAGGTCTCGAGGTTTCCCTTCGGCCCCGGCAGCCCCGAGGGCGCGAAGCCCCGGACCGGGAGCCCGAGGGCCCGGGCGGCGCGCGCCACCGCGAGGATCGCCTCGCGCCTGTCGCCCGGGTCGCGGACGACGCCCTTGGCGACGCGCTCGCGGCCGAGCTCGAACTGGGGCTTGACCATCGCCAGGATCTCGCCGCCCGGAGCGAGGCAGGCGGCGATCGCCGGCAGGACCTTGGTCAGCGAGATGAAGGAGACGTCGACCGTTGCGAGCCCGGGCGCGAAAGGAAGGTCCGAGGGCCTCAGGGCGCGTGCGTTGAGCCGCTCGATCACTGTCACGCGCGGATCCTCGCGCATGCCGATCTCGATCTGCCCGTAGGCGACGTCGAGCGCGGCCACACGGGCCGCGCCGCGCTGCAGGAGGCAGTCGGTGAAGCCCCCGGTCGAGGCGCCGACGTCGAGGCAGTCGCGTCCCCGGACGTCGATTCCGAGGATCTCGAGCGCGTTGTCGAGCTTGATGCCGCCGCGGGAGACGAACCGAGGACCGGAATCGACGACCAGATCGGCGTCTGGCTCGACCAGCTGGCTCGGCCGCAGCGCCAGCGGCCCATCGCCGCCGACCCGCACCGCGCCGGCCCGCACCGCGCCGGCGGCCGCCGAGCGCGACGGAAAAAGGCCTCGGTCGGCCAGGACAGCGTCGATTCGAGCCTTTTTCATGGCTGCAACGCTACTGGGGCTCCGGCAAATGCAGCGATTTCGCCGTTTTTAGCCTCCCCTTGCGTCGGGGTTAGCCAATCCTTAGAATTGGGTATTAGGTTCTCGGTGCGTTGCTACGGAGGGTCTCTGTGACCCGGCTCACACATAAATCGCACATATGTTCGTATTCTGATTCAAGGAATCGCAGACGAGGACCGATGAAAGGCTGAGTTAGACGATCTTCCCGGTTGGGTCTGGCGCCGCCCATATGGTGCCCATCGAGTCCCTCGATGAGCCCCCGCGGTGCGTAAGGGCCCACCTACCTCCCATCGATCCACATATATAGAGATACATATCTCTCCTCCCTGTAGTAACCCCAGAAACGCCCCTCCTCCCCGGAGGGGCGTTTTCTGTTGGCGGGGCTTGCTAGAGCGGAATACGCGGTATCGACCAACTAGGCGGCGGCGCTCGGGTCTTCCGATGGCCTTGATGCGCCAGTAGCACCTCGGGGGCGAGCAGGGGAAGCTGACCCTAGGTATAGGGTCCGACCATGGCCGACACTGAGAGGAATGCCGTGATCGTCCTCGACGACGGCACGCTCCTCTACGTGCAGAGCACGACTGCCCAGATCAGTGCAGAGATCGAGAATAGGAAAAGGCTGGCCCTCCCCGTGATCCCGCTCGTCGATGAACGCGGACTGGATCTTTGGCTCAACGCCAACCACATCACCGGGTTCTACGAATACGAGCCCGACCAGCCAGAGATCGCCTTCGGCCGCTAATCGTCCCCATTGGGCCGTCCCGCTGATATTGGTTCAGTCTGAGCCACTGGACCGCCTGCCGTAAACGACCGCTCAGTTCTGGCTCGGATTCGGCCTTCGTCAGCTAAGTTCGCCCATGCGGTTTTGTCTTTCATCGAGCGACAGATTGGAGAGACAGCGTGCACGCAGTCGTCGTTACGGTCACGATCAGCGACCACGAGGTCGCCGAGAGCCATCTGCGCGAGCAGGTGGTACCCGGGGTGTCGCAGGCCCCAGGGTTCATAGCTGGGTACTGGACACGAAAGGACGAGTCGGGATTGGGGATGGTCGTCTTCGAGTCGGAGGACGCCGCCAAGGCCATGAGCGAGAGGGTTCCGTCGATGGTCCCTGATGTGGTCACGGTCAAGGACATCGAGGTGCGCGAGGTCGTGGCGCACGCCTAAAGCGTCTGTAGCGGCCCCGCCAGAAAGAAGTTCAAGATCAAGCCGTAGTGACCTTCGTAAACGCCCCGCCTCCCCGGCCAGGTCGTGCGAGATACTTCCCGCGTGACGCGCCGGCGGGGACTGATCGCATCGGGGATCGCAACGGTGCTGCTGTTCCTGGCGATGTCGCCCGCCGACCAGCGGATGCAGGACACAGGCGGCCCGGGGATCGTCCCCTTCGAGCTGACCGGGGGCCAGGATCGGGCCGACGAGATCCTCTCCGAATGGGGTGAGGACGGCCGCGACGCCGCTCGCGAGTCGCTGTGGATCGACTTTGGTTTCCTGGTTGCCTACGGGTCCTTCCTCACCCTCGCCCTCGCCGCGGTTCGCGATCTCGCCAGGGATCGCGGTTGGCGCCGCCTTGCCGCGATCGGCGGGGTTGTCTTCTCCTTCGGAGCTCTGGGGGCCGCCTTCGACGCGCTCGAGAACGTCTGCCTTCTGCTGACCCTCGATCGCGCCGGCGCCGCGTTCCCCCTGCTGGCGACGATCTTCGCCGCCTGCAAGTTCATCCTCCTCGCGGTCGCGATCGCCTACCTGCTCGCCGGCCTGGCAATGCGGCTGCGCAGCGGTCCGAGCCGGAGCCCGGCCGACTACCGCGCTTGAAGACCTCGACGGGAGGCATCCCTTCGATGGTGGGCAGAGATGGATGCTCTCGCCTCAGTTCCGCGCCAAATGATCACGCCCTGCAGCGCGCCCAACCAGTCCCGGCGCTTTCTGCGCCGCCGCAGCTTCAGGTAGTGGAGCAAGACCTCTGCCTCGTCCGGGTAGTTTCTGGTCGTGGCGTAGGCGTGCAGCTCCTCAATCGAGTACCCGCGGGATGGCTCGTTCATCGTGCCCCATCAACGATCCGCAGGAGCAGGGCTTTTGACTCAGGGGCGAACGATCTGGAAGCCGGTGCGCCGCCCGGCGAGCCCCTGCTCGTCGATCCGGCGCTGCCGCCTCGCTACCTTTGCTCGATGGCGGCACCCAGCTCCTGGCCGACCTTGTCATACGAGGACTGGAGCGAGACCTGCGACACGCTCCACGCGCACACGCAGGTCCTGGGCAAGCTCGCCGCCACCCTGGCGCCCCCCGAGCCGCAGCTCCTGCACGCGGCGCTTCGCCTGACGGCGCGCGGCTGGGAGACACAGCCACTGCCGGCGCCGGACGGCTCCGGCGCATTCGTCGCCGCCCTCGACCTGCACTCGCACGAAGCGGTGGTCGAGCACAACGACGCCCGCACCGCCGCCGTCCCGCTCACCCCCGACCGACCGGTGGGAGAGGTCACCGGTGAGCTGCTCGAGGCCGTCTCCGACCTCGCCGGCGCGGTCGAGATCGACCCGACCCCGCAGGAGGTGTCCTGGAGCGTCCCCCTGGACCAGGACACCGAACACGCGTCCTACGATCCCGATCAGGTCTCCTCCTACTTCGCCGCCGCGACCCAGGCTGCCCTCGTCCTCGCCGCGTTCAGGGCGCCCTACCGCGGCCGCTCGACTCCGGTCAACGCCTGGTGGGGCTCGTTCGACCTCGCCGTCACCCTGTTCTCGGGCGGCGACGCCGAGCCTCCCGCGGACGACTTCATCACGCGTAACTCGATGGATTCCCAGGAGGTCGCGGTCGGCTGGTGGCCCGGCGAATCCCGGTACCGGAAGGCTGCCTTCTACGCCTACGCGCATCCCGCGCCGGAGGGATTCGAGGGTGGGGAAATCGATCCGCCCGCCGCGCACTGGGAAGGCGACCTCGGCCTCTTCGTCCTCGATTGGGACGACGTGGTCGCGAGCGAGGACCCGCAGGCCGAGGCGCTTGGGTTCGCCCGCTCGGCGTTCCAGCATGCCTGCTACGTCTGCGGCTGGGATCCGGCCCTCGCGAAGAGCGCCGAGGGCGCGCCACCGCCGGTCAAATAGGCCCACGGACGGGGCTACAACGAGCCGCGGCCGGCAATTGCCGGCCGCGGGAAGCGGTCCGCTTCCCTACGGAACCGCATACACAGAGATACATGCCTCTTCTCCCTGATAACCCCAGAAACACTTCGTTAACCCAACGAAACTGCTTCTCTGCCTTCAAGAGGCCCGCGCAGGCTAGCCGATTGAGCGCTTTGGTGCAAGCGTCCTGCGCTTCAGCGCAGGGCGGGTTGCCCGGAGCGGAGCTCCGCCAGTACCCTCGCGGCAACCGAGTCGCCGGTGAAGCCGACTTCCTCGCGCAGCAGGGCCGGCTTGCCGTGGGTGACGAAGCGGTCCGGTAGGCCGATCCTCAGGAGCCCGGCGCGCTCCTCGGGGCGATCCCTGAACGCGTCATCGAGGTGCTCGAGCGCGGCCGAGCCGAAGCCCCCTGGAAGGACGCCCTCCTCGATCGTCACGATCAGATCGTGGCCGAGCGCGAGGCGCTCGAGCAGCTCGGTGTCGATCGGCTTTGCGAAGCGGCCGTCGGCGACGGTCGGGTTGAGCCCGTGGCCGGCGAGGATCGCAGCCGCATCCTGGGCGACGGCGACGCCGTATCCGTAGCCGAGCAGGGCAACCCGCTCACCGCTCTCGAGCAGCTCGCCGGTGCCGATCGGGATCTCCTGCGGCCGGTGCGGGAGCTCGACCCCCTGCGCCGCGCCGCGCGGGTAGCGCAGCGCCGCCGGGCCCTGGTGGGCGATCGCCGTTCGCAGCATGTGGACCAGCATCGCCTCGTCGCGCGGGGCCATCACGACGATGTTGGGGAGCGGCCGCAGGTAGGCGATGTCGAAGGCGCCGTGGTGGGTCGGCCCGTCGTCGCCGACAAGGCCCGCCCGGTCCATCGCGAAGACGACGTCGAGCTGCTGCAGGCAGACGTCATGGATCACCTGGTCGTAGGCGCGCTGCAGGAAGGTCGAGTAGATCGCACAGACCGGTTTCGCCCCCTGGATCGCCAGGCCCGAGGCGAGCAGCACCGCGTTCTGCTCGGCGATCCCGACGTCGTAGTAGCGCTCGGGGATCTCGTCGGCGAGCTTCTGCAGCCCAGTCCCCCCTGCCATCGCCGCGGTGATCCCGATCACTCGATCGTCACGGCGCGCCTCGCGGACCATGGCGTCGGCGAAGACCTGGGTGTACTGGGGCGGCGCTCCGACCGCGGGCGGCTTCTCCAGCCGCTCGGGAGCGATCGCCGCCGGCGAGTCCGACTCCCGGACCTCGACCAGCTCCTTCGGGGCCGCGGGGGCGGAGGAGGCGGCGGGCTTTCCTTCGACGATCGACTTCGGCTTCGCGGCGTGCCATTTCTCCATCCCCTCGAGGCCGCCCTCCTCGGCCGGGGCGAAGCCCTTCCCCTTCACGGTGTGGATGTGGACGACGACCGGCCGGTCGGCGTCGAAGGCCTCGCGCAGCGCCTTTCGCAGCGCCCGCACGTCGTGGCCGTCGATCACGCCGATGTAGGCGAGGTCGAGCTCCTCGAAGAAGAGCCCCGGCGCCCAGTAGGCCTTGATCGCCGACTTGATCTCCGGGCCCAGCCGTTCGATCCGCTTGCCGAGGCCGAGGGGCAGCTTGGTGAGCCGGTCCTCCACTTCCTCGCGGGCGTGGTAGAGGCGCGGGTTGAGGCGCACCCGGTTGAAGTAGCCGGAGATCGCGCCGACGTTCGGCGATATCGACATCCCGTTGTCGTTGAGGACGATCACGATCGGGGTCTGAAGGCCACCCGCCGCGTGCAGGGCCTCGTAGGCCACGCCGCCGGTCAGCGCTCCGTCCCCGATCACCGCGGCGACCCTGCCGTCCTCGCCGATCCCCTTGCGCATCGCCTCCTTCAGCCCGACCGCGTACCCGATCGAGGTCGATGCGTGGCCCGCGCCCATGATGTCGTGCTCGGACTCGAAGATCGAGCAGAAGGGCGCCAGGCCTTCGTGCTTGCGGATCGTCGGCAGCGCGTCGCGGCGGCCGGTCAGGACCTTGTGGGGATAGGCCTGGTGGCCGACGTCCCAGAGGATCTTGTCGCGCGGCGAGTCGAGCAGGCTGTGGAGGGCGACGGCGAGCTCGCAGGTGCCGAGGTTGGCGCCGAAGTGACCGCCGATCTCACCGATCGTGTCGATGATGTAGGTGCGCATCTCCTGCGCCACCTGCTGCAGCTGGGGGTCGTCGAGGTCGTGCAGGTCGGCCGGGGAGTCGATTCCCTCCAACAGCCGTTGCTCCGGCTCCTTCTGATCCTGTCGTCTGTCTCTCTTGCTCATTCGTTTCGGGTGAAGATGTAGTCGGCGACCTGCCTCAGGTCGTCGGTGTCACCGCCGGCCTCGGCAAGCGCCGCCGTTGCCTTGGCGTGGGACTCGGTCGCGAGCTCACGCGCCCGCTCGAGGCCGAACAGGCTGACGTAGGTGAGTTTTCCATGTCGCTCGTCGCTTCCGTGGGGCTTTCCGAGTTGCTCGTCGCTGCCGGTCACGTCGAGGATGTCGTCGACGATCTGGAACAGGACTCCGAGCTCGCCGGCAAATCGGCGATAGGGAATTGTCTCAGGTTCGCCGAGGCCCTCGAGGGTCAGGACCACGCCGACCGCCGCCGCGATCAGCCCCCCGGTCTTGAGGGCGTGCAGAGCGCGCAGTCCCTCGGCGTCACGCTCGGGGCCGGTCACGTCGACGTACTGGCCGCCGACCATCCCACCGACCCCAGTTGCCGCGGCGAGCTCACGCAGCGCGGCGAGGACGCGGGCGGGGTCGCCGGGCTGCTCGCAGAAGATCCGGATCGCCTCGGCGAAGAGCCCATCACCGGCGAGTATCGCGACGTCCTCGCCGTACCTGACATGGGAGGTCGGCCGCCCGCGCCGGAGCTCGTCGTCGTCCATCGCCGGCAGGTCGTCGTGGATCAGGGAGTAGGTGTGGATCAGCTCGATCGCGCAGGCGACGGGCAGGAAGCGGTCGGGCTCGGCCCCGACGGCGCGGGCGGTGGCGAGGGCGAGGACCGGCCGCACCCGCTTGCCGCCGGCCAGGAGCGAGTAGCGCATCGCCTCCTCGAGGCCGGCGGTCGGGTCCGCCGCGGAGAACCGCAGCCGGTCGAGCTCGGCGTCGACCAGGGAGCGCAGGTCCTCCGGGTACATCAGCGGCGGGGGGGAACGCTCACTCGGGGCTCTCGGCCTCGCGGATGCGGCGGTTCGCCTCGGCGACCGCCTCGCTTGAGAGCTCGGCCGCCTCGCGCGCCAGCTCCGCCGCCCGCTCGTCACCGGTGACCTCGCCCTCCAGCTCTGCCGCGATCGCCTCGAGGCGATCGGAGATCTGGCGCAGCCGCCCGTCCGGCGCCCCCTCGCCCATCATGAAACCCCCTCTCGCACCGCGGCGCCGAGGATCCCGTTGACGAAGCCCGGCGCATCGCTGCCGCAGTACTCCTTCGCGATGCCGACCGCCTCGTCGATCGCGATCTCGACCGGGACGTCCTCGCTGTGCTCGATCTCGTACAGCGCCACCCGCATCACGTTGCGCTCGAGCGGGGCGATCCGCTCCAGCTCCCAGCCCCTGGCGTGGCGGGCGATCACCGCGTCGAGCTGCTCGCGGTGGGACTCGACGCCGAGTGCCAGCTCGCGGGTGAACGGCCGCGCATCGGCGACGAGCTCGGAGAGCGGGCGCCCGGTGACGTCGTGCTGGTAGCAGGCGAAGACGGCGTCGCGGCGTTGGTCGGACCTTCGCATGCAGCCTATTCTGGCGCGCTCGGGCCGATCAGGCGCGCGAGACGTACTCGCCGGTCCGGGTGTCGACGCGGATCGATTCCCCCTCCTCGATGAAGAGCGGCACCTGGACCTTCACCCCCGACTCCAGCGTCGCCGGCTTGCTGCCGCCGCCGGAGGCGGTGTCCCCCTTCACCCCGGGCTCGGTCGTGGTCACCTTCATCTCGACGGCGCTCGGCACCTGCACGTCGGTGGGACGTTCGTCGACGAACAGCACGTCGACCTCGTCGTTGGGCAGCATCCACTGCTTGGCATCGGCCGCCACCTCGCCGGGGAGCTCGATCTGCTCGTAGTCGCGGTTGTCCATGAAGACCGCGGCGTCGCCGGAGTCATAGAGGTACTGCATCTTCCGCGACTCGGTCCGGACCGGCCTGAACTTCTCCCCCGCCCTGAACGTCTTGTCCTGCACAGACCCGTCCTCGATCTTGCGCAGCTTCGTGCGCACGAAGGCGCCGCCCTTGCCGGGCTTGACGTGCTGGAAGTCGATGATCTTGAAGACGGTCCCGTCGATCTCGATGTGGGAGCCGTTCTTGAACTGGTTTGTCGAAATCACGGCGCTGAACCTTAATGCGCCGGAGAGGCGGCCGGCGCCCGATCGAGGGCCCGGCTAGGCGACCGCGAAGAGGCGCCACTCGCCGGGCGCGCCCTTGAGCGTGTGGGAGCCACGATCGCTGAACTCGAGGCCGGAGCCGACCACCAGCTCGCGCACGGTGCTGGAGACGAGCAGCTCGCCGGAGTCCGCGAGGGTGCCGATCCGCGCGCCGATGTTGACCGCCATCCCGCCCACGTCGTCGCCGATCAGCTCGACCTCGCCGGTGTGGATCCCGACCCTGACCTCGATTCCGATCGCGGCCAGCTCGTCGCGAATCGCAGCGGCGCAGCGGATTGCCCGGGCCGGGCCGTCGAAGGTGGCCAGGAACCCGTCGCCCATCGTCTTCACCTCGCGGCCGCGGTGGATCGAGAGCTGGCGGCGCACGATCGCGTCGTGGCGCTCCAGCAGGTCGCGCCAGCGCCTGTCTCCGAGCTCGGCCGCGGTCTCGGTGGAGCCGACGATATCGGTGAACAGCACGGTGGCGAGCGCCCGCTCGGGCTCTTGGCCACGGCGGCTCCCGAGCAGGAACTCTTCGACCTCGTCAAGGATTGCGTCCTGATCGCCGATCCACGCGAGGTGGTCCAGGCCGGGCTGCTCGACGTAGCGCGCCCCCGGGATCTGTTCCGCCAGATACCTGCCCTGACCGACCCGGACGATCCTGTCTTCGCTGCGGTGCAGGATCAGGGTCGGCATCGAGATGCTCGAGAGCACGCCGCGGACGTCGAGCTCACGGTAGAGGTCGATCAGTGCGATCGCTCCGGCTGGACTCGTTCCCTGCCGCAGCAGGCGTCCCCACCACTCCGCGAACTCGGCATCGTCCTCCATGCTGGGAGCCCAGATCCGGACGCCGACCGGGCCGCCCCAGTCCTTCCGCATCAGATCGGCCCAACGATCGAGAGCCCCGTCCGGGACGCCCGACGGGTAGTCGGGTGCCTCGACCATCTTCGCGTAGGTCCCGTAGAGGATCAGCGAGGAGATGCGCTCGGGGTAGGTCGCCGCGAACAGCATTGACATCGGCCCACCCTCGGAGACGCCGAAGACAACCGCGTCCTCGGTGGTAGTTGCGTCCAGCACGGCGCGCAGGTCGTCCATCGAGTCTTCCAGCGTGGGCGGGTCGGCCGGACGGTCGGAGAGCCCCTGCCCGCGCTTGTCGTAGGTGATCACCCGGGCGAAAGACGCGAGACGGCGCATGAAGCGGGCCGCCGTCGGGTGTTCCCAGAGGAGCTCGACGTGGGAGACGAATCCGGGCACGAGGATGAGGTTGAGCTCTCCATCGCCGAAGATCCGGTACGCGATGCTGAGATCGCCCGACTGCGCGTAGCTGGTCTTGGCATCCATATCCGGAAACCCCGTAACCTATGTTGGCAGGGGTCCAAGTGAGAGGGAAGCCGGGGATACTCGCCGCGTTGGCTGCCGTGATGCTGATCGGGGGCGCCACCCGTGCGACGGCGGCGATCACACTGCCAGCGGAACCCACCCGTGCCGAATATGTGACCGCGGTCGAGCCGATCTGCGAAGCCAACACGGAAGCGAACAAGCGGATCCTCAAAGGCGCGCGGGGCAAGGTAAAAAGCGGCAAGATGCCCACCGCCGGCGGCCAGTTCATCCGCGCCTCACAGGCCTTCGGCAAGACGATCAAGCAGCTCATGGCGGTCCCACGCCCGCCCGCCGATGACGCCAGGCTCGTCAAGTGGTTCGGGTTCCTCGAAATCGTCCAGGAGAACCTGCACAAGGTCGGCGTCGCGCTCAAGCAGAGGAACCGGGTCAAGGCAAACCATGAAGCGATCCGGGCCGAACGGAGCGCCAACGCCGCCAACAACGTCAGCTCGATTTTCCCGTTCCACTACTGCAAGCTGACGCCATCCCGCTTCAGCGGGACCTGAGCGGGCGGACCGCCTCAGTCCGAGGATTCGGCCGCGGTGCTGGTGGTGAGGGTCGCGGCGCCGCCGCCGGAGAGGACGCGGCGAACCAGGCCGGGCACGAGGGTGCGGGCGACCGCGGCCAGGGCATAGGGCCGCGGCACGTAGCGCTCGGCCTTGCCGCGCAGGCCGGTGTCGACGATCGCCTCGGCGACCTTCTCCGGCTTCGAGACGATCCAGCGGGTCAGGGCCCGTTCGCGCAGCTCGGTCGCCGGGAAGCCCTCGGTGACGATGAAGCCGGGCAGGACCATCCCGACGTGGACGCCGTGTTGGCGCTCCTCCGAGTAGAGCGAGTCGTTCCAGCCGATCAACGCGAACTTGCTCGCCGAGTAGGCGCCCGAGCGGGCTCGGGAGATGCGCCCCGCGGTGCTGGCGACGTTGACGATCGCGCTCGGGGCGGAGTCGCGGAGGATCGGCAGCAGGACCTCGGTCAGGCGCAGGACGGCGTCGAAGTTGAGCTCCATGTGGCGCTGAGCGTTGGCATACCCGCCCTCGGCGAAGCTGCCGCGCCAGGCGCCGCCCGCATTGTTGACGAGCAGCGTCAGCCTGCCGCGATGGTGCTCGGTGACGTGGTCGCGGACCCGTGCGGGAGCGTCGGCGACAGTGAGGTCGGCGGCCAGGTAGGTGGTCCGGCAGGGCAGCGACTCGGCCACCGCCCGCAGGCGCTCCTCGCGGCGCGCGACGAGAATCAGCTCGGCACCGGGCTCGCGGGCGAGCCGCCTCGCCGCAGCCTCGCCGATCCCGCTCGAGGCCCCGGTGACCAGCGCGGTTGGATTGCGAAGCGCTCCCATTCAACGAACGCTAGATGATCCGCCTGCAAGCGGGGGACATTGCGAATCGACATACTGCGCTGCTGCCATGCGTGCGGAGCGAGCAAGCGTCCATCTCTGGTTCTTCGCGCAGCGAGCGAAGCACGAGGCTTTGCGATGACCGAGACCCCTGCCCTCCTCGACAGGCTGCTGCGCTGTGCTGCCCCCTCCGGTCACGAGGCGCCCGCGGCTGCGGTCTGGCGCGAGGAGGCCTCCTTCGCCGAGATGACGACCGACGGGATCGGATCGTCGATCGCCCGCATCGGCGAGAAGGCCCCGCTGCTGGCCGTCGTCGGCCACATCGATGAGATCGGCCTCGTCGTCACCCACATCGACGAGCAGGGAATCCTCTGGTTCGCGCCGATCGGCGGCTGGGATGCCCAGATCCTGGTCGGCCAGCGGGTCGAGATCCGGGGTCGCGAGGAGACGGTCCCGGGCGTGGTCGGCCGCAAACCGATCCACCTCCTCGACGCCGACCAGCGCAAGAAGGTGGTCGAGCTGAAAGGACTCCACGTCGATGTCGGCGCCGCCGACCGCGACGAGGCGGCGGAGCTGGTCCGGGTCGGCGACCCGATCGTGATCGCGGGCGAGCCGGTGGCGCTGGCCGGAGCGCGGTTGGCCTCGCGGGCGATGGACAACCGGCTCGGCGCCTACGTCGCCCTCGAGGCGCTGCGCCGCTGTCACGAGCGCGGCACTCTGCGCGGCAGCTTCGCGGCGATCGCCGCGGTCCAGGAGGAGATCGGCCTCTACGGGGCGCGGACCTCCGCCTTCGAGGTGCGGCCCGACCTCGCCGTCGCGATCGACGTCACCCACGCAACCGATGCCCCGGGGGTCGACGAGAAACAGATCGGCAGCCACGCGCTCGGATCGGGGCCGGCGATCGGGCGGGGCTCGACCCTCTCGCCGAAGGTCTTCGAGTTGCTGGTCGAGGCGGCGGAGGCCGCCGGGATCGAGCACACGATCGAGGCCAGCGGCCGCACCAGCGGCACCGATGCCGACGCGTTCCAGATCTCGCGCTCGGGCATCCCGACCGGCCTGGTCTCGATCCCGATCCGCTACATGCACTCGCCGGTGGAGATGGTCGACCTCCCCGACGTCGAGGCTGCGATCGAGCTGGTCGCCACCTTCGCCGAGCGCCTCGAGGAGGGCGTCGACCTCAGCCGCTAGGCGACGATCTGGAGCTCCTTCGGCAGCCCGCTGAGGTTGTCGTGCCCCTCCTCGGTGACGACGACGAGGTCCTCGATCCTGACCCCGAGCTCGCCGGGCAGGTAGACGCCGGGCTCGATCGTCACGACCTCGCCCGCCTCGAGGACGTCCTCGGAGCGCCGGGAGACGCGGGGCGCCTCGTGCACCTCGAGGCCGACCCCGTGGCCGAGGCCGTGGCCGAAGCGCTCGCCGTGCCCCGCCGCCTCGATCGGCTCGCGGGCGACCTCGTCGAGCGCCTCGCCGCCGATCCCGGCCCTGACGGCGTCCAGCGCCGCCTGCTGCGCGCCGCGCACGACCTCGTAGACCTCGCGGGCGCGCTCGCCCGGCTCACCCACGGCGAAGGTGCGGGTGCCGTCGGAGCAGTACCCGTCGAGCATCGCCCCCATGTCGAAGACCACCATCTCCCCCTCTCCGATCTCGCGCTCGCCGGGCTCGGCGTGGGGAAGGGCGCCGTTCGGGCCCGCCGCAACGATCGCGGGGAAGGAGGGGTCGGCGCCGAGCTCGCGGATCCTGGCCTCGGCGGCGCGCGCGACATCGCGCTCGCTGCGGCCCGCGAGCCCGCGCTCCAGGCTCCATCGCCAGACGTCATCGGCGAGCTCGGAGGCGGAGGCGATCGCCTTCAGCTCAGCTGCGTCCTTGACCCGGCGCAGGCGCTCGACGTCTCCTCCGGCGGCGGCAAGCTCGACCCCCTCGGGCAGTTTCTCCTCCAGCCGCCTCAGCGTGCGAACCGAGATGTGCTCGTCCTCGAATCCCGTCCTGCCGGACAGGCGGGCGGCGATCCCGCCCAGCCAGTCGTCCTCGACGGTGATCACCTCCCATCCCTCGACCTCCGCCTCGGCCCGCTCGGTGTAGCGGAAGTCGGTGAAGAAGAGGCGAGTCTCGGGGCCGCAGACGCAGGCGCCGTTGGTGCCGCCGAAGCCAGTCAGGTAGCGGACGTTGACGAGATGGGTGACGAGGGTCAGGTCGAGCTCGCGCTCGGCGACCAGGTCCGCGAGGCGGTCGCCGCGATCGGCGCTCATGGCGAGGCGTCCAGGGCGCGCGCGAGCGTGGCGAGCGCGTCCCGGTACCCGTCGGGGCCCCTGCCCGAGATCTTCTCCAGCACCAGGCCGTCGAAGACCGAGATGCGGCGCCAGTCGTCGCGGGACTCGACGTCGGAGAGATGGACCTCCACGGCCGGCAGGCGGGCGACCTCGAGCGCATCCGCGATCGCGCGGCTGTAATGGGTCCAGGCGCCGGCGTTGATCAGCGCCGCGTCGCTGAGATCGGGCAGCCGATGCAGGTACTCGACGAACTCGCCCTCGGAGTTGGTCTGGAAGAAGATCGTCTCGAGGCCCAGCTCGCGCGCCCAGCCGCCGATCTTCCGCTCAAGCTCGTCCAGCGAGAGCCCGCCGTAGATCTCCGGGTCGCGGCGGTCGAGGATGTCGAAGTTGACCCCGTGCAGGACGGCGACCCGATTGTGGGCGCCGGTCACGCGAGTAGCTCCTCCACGGCCGACCGGACCTTAGCCGGATCGAGGATCTGCCCGACCCGAGGCCGGCCCGGTGCGGAAAGGAGCACGAAGGCGACCCCGTCGGCGGTCCGCTTCTTGTCCCGCTCGAGGGCGTCGAGGATCGCGTCGACCTCGATCTCGGGGTCGAGGACGGTCGGAAGCCCGTGCCGGCCCAGGATCGCCTCCACCTCGTCGCGGAGCTCGGGGGCGTCGGAGAGCCGCAGGGACGCCAGCAGGCCGAGCCCGATCGCCTCCCCGTGGCGGTAGCGCGAGTAGCCGCTCGCCGCCTCGATCGCGTGTCCCACCGTATGGCCGAGGTTCAGTACGGCGCGGATGCCGGCATCGCGCTCGTCGGCGGCGACGATCTCGCACTTGTAGCGGGCGCAGGCGAAGACGATGTCGCCGAGCTGCCCGGGATCGAGGGACTCGATCGAGCGCACCCGCTCCCACAGCTCGCCCCCCGCCAGCAGCCCGGTCTTGAGGGCCTCGACGAAGCCCGCCCCCAGCTCCTCCGGCGGGAGGCTGGCAAGGGCCCCGGTGTCGGCGAGGACCGCGGCAGGCAGGTGGTAGGCGCCGGCGTAGTTCTTGCCCTCCGGGAGGTCGACTCCGGTCTTGCCGCCGTAGGCGGAGTCGACCTGGGCGACGAGCGTGGTCGGGACCTGCACGACCGGGACGCCGCGCTGGTAGGTGTGGGCGCAGAAGCCCGCCAGGTCCCCCACCACGCCGCCGCCGAGGGCGACCAGGTGGTCCTCGCGGGTCATCCCGGCGCGGGCCAGCTCGCGCAGCACCGCCTCCGCCGCCGCCATCGACTTCGCGCTCTCCCCCGGCTCGATCTCGATCCGCGCCTCGAGTGGCGCGAGGCGGTCGGCGAAGAGCGGTGCCACGGCGGAGTCGGTGACGCAGAAGCGCCTGCTCTGTAGCGGCCACCAGCCTGAGTCGAGCAGGCCGGGGCCGACGTAGACCGGATAGGCGCCAGAGGAGCTGGTGGCCCAGATCAGCCTGGTCCCCGCTGGAAGCTCGGCCAGGGCCTCGATCGAGGGGAGCGCCGCGGCGACCCCCCGCAGCGTCCCGGGCAGCACGACCGCGTCGGCGAGCATCTCGTAGAGCGGGGTCCGCTCCGCCAGCAGCGCATTGAAGTCGCCCTGGTCACGGGCAAGCGGCCGATCGCCGCCGGACACCCGCTTCCAGGCGTCCTCGGCGCCGACCGGCAGCCAGACGACGAGATGGCGCCCGAGCGCATCGCGCACCCGCTCGGAGAGCACGCTGCCGCCGCCGAGCGCGATCGCCCCCCCGTCCGCACTCTCGAGCAGGGCGCCGACGACCTCCGCCTCACGCTCCCTGAACGCGGTCTCGCCGTCGCGCTCGAAGGCCTCGGCGATCGTCGACCCCAGCTCCCGCTCGAGCAGCTCGTCGGTCTCGGTCATCTCCAGCCCCGCCGCGCCCGCCGCCTTCAGCGCCTGCGACTTGCCAGCTCCCATAAACCCTATGAAGACAATGGCCGGTTTCAAGGTACGACTGGCCGCCCCCGGACGCGGGAGCACGGACGCGAGATCTCCGGTTGTTGTGAGCGCGTCCGTGCGGGAGCAGAGGAGGCGGCCATCTATTTCCAGTCGATGCGTTGCTTGTAGGCATCGACGGCGGCGAGGACGTCGTCGATGTGATCGCCGCCGAACTTCTCGCGGTAGCAGCGCGCGAGGGTCAGACAGACCATCGCCTCGGCGACGACGGCCGCGGCGGGCACCACGGTCGAGTCGGTGCGCTCGCGAAGGGCCTGCGCCGGCTCCCTTGTCTCGGTGTCGACCGAGCGCAGCGGCTTCGTCAGGGTCGAGATCGGCTTGATCGCCGCCCTGACCGAGAGCGGCTGGCCGTTGGTCATCCCCCCCTCGAGCCCGCCGGCGTGGTTGGTCTCGCGGTGGTAGCCGCGCTCCTGCGACCAGAAGATCTCGTCGTGGGCGGCGGACCCTGGCCGCCCGGCGACCTCCCACGCTTCCCCGATCGCGACGCCCTTCACCGACTGGATCGAGGCGACCGCGCCGGCGAGCCGCCCGTCGAGGCGGTCCTCCCAGGAGATGTGCGATCCGAGGCCCGGGATCAGCCCGAATGCGCGCACCTCGAAGGACCCGCCGAGACTCTCATTCGCCTTGCGCAGCCGGTCGATCTCGGCGACCATCGCGGCGCTCGCCTCGGGGTCGAGGCAGCGCACGGGGTCCTCGTCGACCGCGGCGAAATCGTCCGGGGTCAGGTCCTCCCGCTCGGCGGCTCTGACGGAGGCGATCTGGGTGACGTGGCTGTGGACGCTGACGCCGAGCGCGGTGAGGAAGCCGCGGGCGATCGAGCCGGCGGCGACGCGGGCCGCGGTCTCACGGGCGCTGGCCCGCTCGAGCACATTGCGGATGTCGGAATGGCCGTACTTCTGTGCGCCGACGAGGTCGGCGTGCCCGGGTCGCGGCAGGTGGACCTCGTCGACCTCCGCGTCGACGGGCCAGGGGCTCATCCGCTCCTCCCAGTTCGCGTAGTCGCGGTTCTCGACCAGGACGGCGATCGGGCTGCCGAGCGTCCGCCCGTGACGCACGCCGGAGCGGATCTCGACCGAGTCGGACTCGATCTTCATCCGCCCGCCGCGCCCGTGGCCGAGCTGGCGCCGCGCCATGTCGCTGTCCAGCGCCTCGCGGTCGAGCTCGAGCCCGGCGGGCATCCCCTCGACGATCGCGACGAGCCCGGGCCCGTGCGACTCACCGGCAGTGGTGAAGCGGAATCCGCTCATCGGGGCGCTCCTGCTTCTCTCGCGGTCATGGGCTCAAGGCTATAGGCGAGAGGGGCCAACTCAGCTTCGCGCGGCGGCCCGCATGACCTCGAGCGAAGCCTCGCGCCCAGTCCAGATCCGCAGCGAGTGGACGCCCTGGCGGACCAGGACCTCGATCCCGTCGATCACCGTCGCCCCGGCCGCCGCCGCCGCCGAGAGCAGCTCGGTCGGCTCGTCCCCGTAGACCATGTCGACGACGGTCTGGCCCTCGGCGAAGCCATCCGCCCGCAGGGGCAGCTCCTCGAAGGCCTTCTCGCCGTGCATCCCGACCGCGGTCGAGTTGACGATCAGCTCGTAGTCGCCCTGGTCCGGATCGCTGACCGGGCGGCCGCCCAGCTCCTCGCAGAGGTTGGCGGAGCGGAGCTCGCTCCGGTTCCAGACCTCGACCTCCGCGCCCTCGCGAACCAGTGCCCAGACCACGGCGCGACCGGCGCCGCCCGCGCCGAGGACGAGCACCCTTCGCCCCTTGGGCGGCTCCAGCAGGGCGTCGAGCAGGCCTGGCGCGTCGGTGTTCTCAGCGTGGATTTCGCCGTCGATGAAGCTGAGGGTGTTGGCGGCGCCGATCTCACGCGCGGTCTCGGTCAGCTGGTCGGCCACGGTCAGCGCGGCGCCCTTGTGCGGCACGGTGACGTTGGCGCCGGCGAACCCCTGCCCCGGCATCGCGTGCACCCGCACCTCGAACTGGTCGGGGGCGACCGCGATCGCCTCGTAGCTCCACTCGTCCGCCAGTCCCAGGTCCGCCAGGGCTGCGTTGTGGATGGCTGGCGAGCGCGAGTGCGCGACCGGGTGGCCGAGGACGGCTAGTCGCGGCATCGCCCGCTCAACCGCACGTGTCCGGCGATTCGCCACCTGCCGCTTCGCGGGCAGCGTTGTAGCGGGCGACGTCGGCCTGGAATTCGACGTCCGAGGACGAGAAGGAGTGCTCTCCGCAGGTCCCCGGCTTGACCACGTAGTAGAGGTAGTCGGCCTTGGCCGGCCGCGCGGCAGCTTCGATCGAAGCGAGGCCGGGGCTCGAGATCGGGCCCGGCGACAGGCCGGCGTTGATCCGTGTGTTGTACGGGGAGTCGGACGCCAGTTCGGATTCGGTCAGCGGCTCGGTGTAGTTGCCGGTCGCGAAGCGGATCGTCGCGTCGATCCCGAGCGGGATGCCCTCGCGCAGGCGGTTGTAGATCACCGCTGCGATCAGCCTCCGCTCGCTTTCCAGCTGGGCCTCCTCCTCGACCATCGAGGCGATCGTCAGCACGTCGTAGACCGTCAGGTTCTTCGACCGCGCGTAGCCCATGTCGACCCCGGCGATCCGTCGTTTGAAGTCCTGCAGCTGATCGCGAACGAGGTCGCCGACCGGCGCCCTGGCGTTCAGTTCGAACGTGTCGGGGAAGAGGAAGCCCTCGAGGTTCTTCGCGCCCCGGCCGCCGTATTCGGCCGGGTCGAGGTACGGCGAGCGCACCGTGGCCCTCTCGTAGTCGCCGGTCAGCTCGAGTTTCCGGGTGAGCTCGGCGGTCTGGGCGCGGCTGTAGCCCTCGGGGATCGTCGCGGTGATCGTTTTCAGTGGAGCCGGGGGCGGCGGCTCCTCGCGGGTCAGGTAGGCATATGCGACGACGGCGAGGCCGGCGGCGGCGAGCACCGCGATCGCCGCCAGGGCGAACCGCCAGGGGCGCCGCCTCGGCGGCTTCGACCCGCCCGAGCCCGGGTCGGCGGGGGGTGGCTTCTGCGGCGGCTGCGGATCCTCCGGCTCCTCTCCCCAGAACTCCTCCTCGGGCGTCCGCGCCGGCGCGGGAGGCGGGTCGGCCGCGGCCGGCTTCGCCGCCACCGGCTCCGGGCTCCGGTTCTTCGCCTTCTTCGCCTCGCGCTGGCGACGGCGCTCTTCGCGCTCGCGCCGCCGCCGCTCGCGCTCGGCCGCCGCCGGATCGTCGGCGGAGAACGGGTCCTCGCCCCTCCAGCCCTCACTCATGATCGGCCTCGTCCCCCTCGCTCGACTCCCGCGCCGCAAGGTAGGCCTGAAGCAGGTGCGCCGCGGCGAGCGAATCGGATGCGGCCGCGGCTCCCTCGCGCCTGCTGGCCTCGGCCATCCGCGTAGTCAGCCGCTCGTCGTAGGTCTCGACCGGAATGTCGAGCATCGCCTCCAGTTCGCCACAGAAGGTCCGGCTGAGCCCGGCCTGCGCCCCCTCGCTGCCGTTGAGGTGCAGCGGCAGGCCGACGACGACCCGCTCCACCTCATACTCGGCGACCAGCTCGGCCACGGCGCGCGGATGCGGCGGCTCGATCACCGGCAGCGGGGTCGCGAGCGTGCCGCTCGGATCGGAGATCGCGCAGCCGATCCGAGCGGTGCCGTGGTCGAGGGCGAGGACGCGCATCGCTAACCCAGTACCCGCTCGATCGCCTTGCGGGCGGCGCTCAGGGCGTCGTCGAGCTTGGCGGGGTCCCTGCCCCCGGCCTGGGCCATCCCCTCGCGGCCGCCTCCGCCACCGCCGACGATCGGCGCCGCCTCGCCGACGACCTCCGCGGCCGAGAGCCCCCTCGCGATCGCCTGCTTGGAGACCACCACTACGAGGCCGACCCTGTCCTCCTCGGCGCCGCCCAGCACGACCGCCGACTCGTCGCCGAGCTTTCCCTGCACGCGGCCGGCCAGGTCGAGCAGGGTCTTCTGCTCGGCCATCGGGGCACGGGCGGCGACCAGGCTGAGCCCGTCAACCTCGGCTGCCTCGCCGGCCAGCCGCTCCGCCTCATCGCCCAACTGCTGACGCGCCGCCTTCTTGGTGCCCTCGCCCGCCTCGCGCAGGCGCTCCGCCGCGCGGCGGGCGCCGGTCAGGGGGTCCTGGGGCGCCCCCAGCAGCTCGCCGACCTCGCGGAGGCGGTCCTCGCGCTCCCGGAACCAATCGATCGCCGCGGGGCCGCTCAGGGCCTCGATCCGGCGCACGTTGGCCGCGCTCGAGCCCTCGGAGGCGATCTTGAAGATCCCGATCTCGGCGGTGTTGGCGACGTGCGTGCCTCCGCACAGCTCCCGTGAGACCCCGTCGACCTCGACGACCCGGACCCACTCACCGTATTTCTCGCCGAACAGCGCCATCGCCCCCAGCCGTTCCGCCTCGGCGCGCTCCATCTCCAGCCAGCGGACCGGCCGGCTTGCCTTGATCCACCCGTTGACGCGGTCCTCGATCGCCTCGAGATCCTCGACGCCGAGCGCCTTTCCGTGGGTGAAGTCGAATCGCAGCTTGTCGGGACGGACGGCCGAGCCGGCCTGGCGGACGTGATCCCCGAGCCGCTCCCGCAGCGCCGCGTGCAGGAGGTGCGTGGCGGTGTGGTTGCGCATCGTCGCGTGCCGCGCCTCGTGATCGACGAGAGCCTCAACCGCGCTTCCGGCTTCGAATAGTTCCGCCGCCTCGACCTCCAGCGCCTGGTCTTCGCCGAGGCGGTAGACGTCGATCACCTTCGCCTCTCCCCCGTCCCAGCGGAGCACGCCGGAGTCGGCGACCTGGCCGCCGCCCTCGGCATAGAACGGGCTCTCCTCGAGCTTGACCAGCGCCCGGCCGTTCTCGGAGGCGACGGCGGCGACGCCGGTCGTCGCCCGCAGCGTCTCGTAGCCGACAAAGCGGGTCCGGGCCGCCTCCGAGGCGAAGGCGATCACCTTCTCGTGGCGGTCCTCGGAGCCGTGCGCGGTGGCGGCGCCGGTCCGGGCCCGCGCGCGCTGCTCCTCCATCAGCTCCTCGAAGCCACTGTCGTCGACCGCCAGGCCCTGCTCGGCGAGCAGCTCCTTCGTCAGATCGAAGGGGAAGCCGTAGGTGTCATGGAGCTTGAAGGCGTCCTCGGCATCGATCCAGGAGGTGCCGGCCTCCTTTGCGGCGACGACCAGCTGCTCGAGGAGCTCGGTGCCGCGCTCGAGGGTGCGCCCGAAGCTCTCCTCCTCGTCGCCGACCCAGCGGGCGATCGTCTCCCGCTCGGCGGCCAGCTCGGGATAGGTGTCGGACATGATCTCGATGGTCCGCTCGGTGAACCTCCCCAGCCAGGGCGCCTCCAGGCCCAGGGTCCGGCCCTGCTGGATCGCCCTGCGCATGATCCGCCGCAGGATGTAGCCGCGGTCTTCGTTGGATGGCACGACGCCATCGGCGATCAGGAAGGCCGTCCCGCGCGAGTGGTCGGCGACGATCCGCATCGCCCGGGTGACCGCGCCGCCCTCCGCATAGGTGTGTCCCGACAGCTCCCCGGCGAGGTCGATCAGCGGCCGGATCAGGTCGGTCTCGAAGACCGAGGGGACGTCCTGGAGGATCGCCGCCATCCGGTCGAGTCCCATTCCGGTGTCGATGTTGCGCATCGGCAGCTCGGTCACGGTGCCGTCCTCGGCGAGGTCGTAGGTCATGAAGACGTGGTTCCAGAACTCGAGGAAGCGGTCGGTGTCGTCGCCGGGGCGCTCGCCGGCGGCGCCGAAGTCCTCGCCGCGGTCCAGGTAGAGCTCCGAGC
This sequence comes from uncultured Solirubrobacterales bacterium, assembly GCA_963816785.1. Classification (GTDB taxonomy): domain Bacteria; phylum Actinomycetota; class Thermoleophilia; order Solirubrobacterales; family 70-9; genus VRUE01. Next base: position 871,231 of record CAWFLL010000002.1, read on the forward strand.
AGGGGCCACAGGGCCCCGAGGGCCCCGCCTGCCAGAAGTTGTCGGCGCGCCCCAGGAGGACGATCCGCTCCTCCGGCATCCCCTGCGCCTTCCAGATCTTGATCGCCTCCTCGTCGGGCCCCAGGCCGAGCTCCTCGTCGCCGCCGAACACGGTCGCCCAGATCCGCTCCGGGTCCATCCCGAAGCCCTCGGTCGAGAGCTCCCAGCCCCACGAGATCGACTCCTCCTTGAAGTAGTCGCCGAAGCTCCAGTTGCCGAGCATCTCGAAGAAGGTGAGGTGGCGGGCGGTGTTGCCGACCTCCTCGATGTCGGTGGTGCGGAAGCATTTCTGGACGTCGGCGAGGCGCGGCGCCGGCGGCTCCTCCCGCCCCAGGAAATACGGCTTGAACGGCTGCATCCCGGCGGTGGTCAGCAGCACCGATGGATCGTGGACCGAGGGGACCAGCGAGGCGGAGGGCACGATCGTGTGACCCCGCTCCGCGAAGAACGAGAGGAAGGTGTCGCGTATCTCCTGGGCCTTCACAGCTTGGGAGCCTAAGTGACCCCGCTGCCGATGCCCCATGCGGCCGTCGGTAGAGGCTGACATTCGCCGGGCGGCCTCGTTGTAGCACTGGACCCAGTCGGGTCCTACCCTTGGCTGAATGCAGTCGAATGCCGACACCAAGCACAAATGAGAGACACCGCAGCCGGGCCCCAGGGCAAGCGCATGAGGATGGCGGGGCTGCATTCAGACGAGCGCCTGGTGAGGCGTGCCAAGAAGGGGGATCGGAGCGCGTTCGAGGCGATCTTCGAGCGCTACCACCAGGATCTCTATCGGTTCTGCCTGATGCTCGTCGGCACTCAGCAGGACGCCGAGGACGCGCTGCAGAGCACGATGGTCAAGCTGCTCCGGGCCCTTCCTGGCGAGCGGCGGAAGATCAGGCTGAGGCCTTGGATCTACAGGATCGCCCGCAACGAGTCGATCGACACGGTCCGCAGGCGTCACGAGAGGGCTGCGGTCGAGCCCGAGGAGGTTCCGTCGGGGCTCGAGATAGCGGAGACGGTCGAGGCCCGCGAGCACCTTCGACGGCTGATCGCCGACATCGGGGAGCTGCCGGAGCGGCAGCGAGCGGCGCTGGTGATGAGGGAGCTCGCCGGTCTCGACTTCTTGGAAATCGGGTCCGCCCTGAGCACGTCTGCGGGAGCCGCGCGCCAGGTGGTCTACGAGGCGCGGGTTGGCCTTCGCCAGATGGAAGTGGGGCGTGAAATGAAGTGCGAGGAGGTTCTCTGGGAGCTGTCTGAGGCCGACGGCAGGGTCCTGAGACGGCGGGAGATTCAGGCTCACCTTCGGGCCTGCCCCGAGTGCCATGCCTTCCAGGATGCGATCACCAGGCGCCGCGGCGAGCTCGGGGCGCTCGCGCCGCTGCCGCTGGCGGCATCGGCGGCCCTGCTGCAGAGCATCCTCGGCGCGAGCTCCGGTGCCGCAGCCGGCGGAGTTGCCGGCGCCGCCGGCGCGGGCGCGGGGAAGGCTCTGCTCAGCTCGGTGGTCGTCAAGTCAGCGGCCACGTGCGTGGTCGTGGCGGCGATCGGCACCACCGCGGCCGACCGCGGCGGTCTGATCGACGTGCCGCTCGGCGGGGACCGGGACCAGGCTCGGGGAGCAATCGCTCCACCTGATTCGGCGGCGGGTCCGGCGGGTGCCCCGTTCTCACCGGGAAGCGGGTCCGCCGCTGTGCGGGGCAGGCGCTCCGATTTCCCGCAGTCCAAGTCGGTCGAGTCGAACCGAGGTCGAGTCGGTGAGAGAGGGGTTGTCGAGGGCCCGGGCGCATCGGCTGGCGGCAGGCCCGCTGCAAGGGCTGCGCCGGCAGACTCAACCGTCCCGACCGCAGGTCACGGAACCGGCAAGGCGAAGAAGAACGCAGGCAGGCGGGGACAGGGGAAGACAGATGGCCTGCCTCCCGCCTCCAGCCACGGCCAGCAGACAGCCGCCACGCATAAATCACCGCATGCGAACGCATCTCCGCGAACCCCGCGCGGGGTCGCCAAGGGTCGGTCGTCCCCTCCATCCTCTCGGCCCGAGCGCGCCAACGCCCCTCCCGCAAAGGGCTCGTCCCCGGTCGAGCCCCCAACAGAACCGCCTGCACACGGGAAGGGCGGCGCCTCCTCGAATGGCGCCGGGGTTATGCCGACCGACGAAGTCGAGCCGCCCGGCTGAGCAGCTCCGATGTTTGTCGATAGGCCCTGACAAACACGTTCGCGCACCGTTCTAGCCGACAAGCAAATGCCGCGGGTGCATTCGCGGCGGACATCGTCGAAGGAGGCGAGATGATGAAACCCCTGTTGAGGATTGCGGTCATCACCGGCGTTCTCGCGCTGACCGCCGCGCCCGCGCTCGCGTCGGGCCCCCATGAAGGCAACCCCCCATACGGCAATGGCCAGGGCAACGGGCCCAAGTACACGCCCGGGGAGCCGGGTCCCGGCAATCCGACTCCCGGCCCGAAGGCCGGTCTGCCAGCCCAGGCGAAAGCCTACGGGCGCTACTGCCAAGGGGAGAGCAAGAAACACGTCAAGGGCGAGAAGGGGACCGCCTTCAGCCGCTGCGTGAAAGCGATGGCCAAGGCGGCGAACGAAGAAAAGACCAACCCGAGCAAAGCCTGCAAGGGCCTCAGCAAGAAACACGTCAAAGGCGAGAAGGGGACCGAGTTCTCGCGGTGCGTGAAAGCGGCCGCGAAGCTGAGGGGTGACCGGGAAGACGGAACCCTGACGTAGCTAGGGCGTCGAGTGCGCCCCCGAGGCAATCGTTCCATGGCCGATCACCGTGCCCTCCCTGAGGAGCACGGCGGTCTGCCCGGGGGCGACGGCGTCGAATGACTCCCCCAGCTCGAGGTCGAGGGTGGTGTGCCTTCCCGCGGCCGCCGAAACGGCAGCCGGGATCGCCCTGGACCGGTAGCGGAGGCGAACTGAGTCGACGCGTTCGCCGTCGCGATGAAGGATTGCGTTGTGGATCGTCACCCTTCTCGCCGCGAGGTCCTCGCGGGTGCCGACCGTGATCGTGTTGGTGGCCGCGTCGGTGGCCGTCACGTAGAGCGGGTCGGGCGCCGAGACCCCTATCCCCCGCCGCTGGCCGACGGTGAAGTTGTGATGGCCGCGGTGGCGGCCGATCACCCTGCCGGCACGGTCGAGGACATGGCCCTCGCGGTCCTGGAGGTCACCGTGGCGGCGCAGAAAGCGCTTCTTACCCTGGCCGGCCAGGAAGCAGAGGTCCTGGCTCTCTGGCTTGCGGGCGATCGCGAGCCCATGGCGGGCGGCGATCTCGCGCACCTCGGGCTTGGTCAGCTCAGTGAGCGGGAACCCGAGCCTGGGCAGCATCGCCGGAGGCAGGGCCGCGAGCATGTAGCTCTGGTCCTTGGCGTTGTCGGCAGCGGCTGCGAGCAACGGCCCGTCCTCGTCGCCCGCGATGCGCGCGTAATGCCCGGTGACCAGCCGCTCGGCTCCGAGCCTCTCCGCCAGGTCGGCCATCGCGGCGATTCTCACCTCGCCGTTGCAGACGATGCAGGGATTGGGCGTGGAGCCGGCGGCGTGGCCGGAGAGGTAGGCGCCGACAACGCGGCGGCGGAACTCCTCCTCGAGGTCCAGGGTGATGTGCGGGATGTCGATCGAGTGCGCGACGGCGCGCGCGCCGAGGACCGCCTCCGGCGAGCAGCAGGCCTTCGCCCCATCGGTCTCCTGGTCGGCCCATAGCTTGACGGTGATCCCGACCACGTCCGCCCCGCGCTCGCGTTCGAGCAGCGCGGCGACCGCGCTGTCGACCCCGCCGGACATTGCGACCGCGACGCGGCCGTCCCTTGCCGGCGCGAGGCGTTCCTGGCTGGCGGCCGCCGCTGGCGAGGGCGCGATGGAGGGCGTCCGCGGCGAGCTGCGCCGCGTGCCGCTTGGCCGGGGTCAGGCCGCCGATCGCCTCGTCGACCTGGTCGGTCCCGATCCGGGCGGCGTCCAGCACCACCTCGCCGTCGACCATCTCGGCCACCGCGGCGGTTGCCGCCCGCGTCGCCCCGCACCCCTCGGCGTCGAAGCTGACCGAGCTGATCCACCCTTTCTCGAGGACGAGCGAGACACGGGCCAGGTCGCCGCAGGCGGCGCCGCCCGCGGCGCCCGTGAAGGCGCCCTCGGTCGCCGGCTCGCGGCGAGACTCATCCCGCAGGAAGTGCTCGAAGAGCTCGATGCTCATGCCTACAGGGTAGAAGCAGCCGCCCCACCGAGCAGCGCGCGCAGATCGGCCGCCACCCCCTGCGGATCATCTCGCAGCTGCCGCCACGTCAACCGGATCACCCGCCAACCGTCGGTCAGCAGCAGCCGGTCGCGCTCGCGGTCCTTCTCGAACGCCAGCGCAGTTCCATGGGTTGACCTGCCGTCGAGCTCGACGATCACCTTCTCGCGATTCCAGAGCGCATCCGGCTTGATGAACCGTCCGCGAACCGCGAGGTCCGCGTTGAAGCGAGGTGTCGGCAGACCGTCGCCTCAATCAGCGCTGCGAAGAGCCCCTCGAAATCGTTGACCGTGACCCCGCGCACGGCCGCCTCCTTGCCAAGGATGGCCCGCAGCGCGGCCGTTCCCCGACGCCGCGGGTAGCGCGACAGCAGATCGGGGACCGAGAGGCGGTCGGTCAGGCCCCGCACTTCAACCTCGTTCATCGCCCGCTCGAGCTGCCTCCTGTCCAGCACGGCCGCCAGATCCAGAATCGTCCTCGGCACCGAGGTGACAGGTATCCCGTCGAGGGCGGCACGCTCATCCTCTGGCAGCGAGGATCGATGCGCCGTGATGCCCGGTCGCCGGCGGAAGTAACCAGGTCTCGTCACCTCCAGCCGGATGCTCCGACGGGTGAGCCGCCAAAGCTGCGCCGCCGTGCGATGACTTAGGACAGCGCCAGGGCCCGAGGCCAGCACGGCTGCTATCCAGCGGCCCTTGTCGCTGAGCACCGTGTGACCCACTGCGTAGACGCCGCGATGAATCGGATGCAGCCTTCCCCGCGCCAGGCGTTCCTCGATTGCCCTCCTTCCCAATTTCAAGCTCCCCAATTGCCGTCTTGCCACCACACCGTGCTGTTGCTCCGCGAGTGCTGCGATGACCCGGTCCGTGTCACGAGAAGTGCATTCGCCCCCGATGTCGTGGTCAACGCACGTCTCGTCTGCATCAGACGGCTGGCGGAGGCCTGGCTTGCCCATCGGCGGCCCATGCTGGTGGGTCGGTCCGCGCGAGTGGCGCGGCAAGGGTGGAAGAAGGCATGAAAAGAGGCTCCAACCCGCCGGTACCGCCTCTGGCTTTGATCCCTTTAAGAGAAGGGCGGGTGCCTCCTCCCGATCCCAAAGGAGCGGGAGAGATCTGCTCCCAAGCCATTTGTGTTGGGTCAAACGTTGAGGCGGCTCGCGAACGGCCTCGAGCCTCAGCCCCACCGTAGCACCGAGGGGCCCCGCTAGGGGAACGATTTAATCCAGTTCGGCGTCCAGATTCGAGAGCAGCAGCTCGGCCTCGCTCCAGTCCTCCGGCTGGACCCGGAGGGAGATGTCGCCGCGGCCGAATCGGTCGATCGGCCAGTCGGAGGTGAGCGCGGCGGTGATCCCCGCGTCCTCCAGCGCCTGATGCCATGCCCTCGCCGTCCTCAGCTCGCCGAAGTCGCGGACGACCTCCCAGCTGTCGAAGTCCGGGTCGTCGATGTGGACCGGGGTTGAGCCGGGGCCGGGTCGGCGTTCTCGGAAGGCGCTGCGCATGCGGTCGAGCAGGCTCATCGCCTCACATCTTGAACGTTCCGCGACCCTCTCAGTGGCCGGCGAGGCCGGGCCGGTGAAGCGCGATCCCCAGCTCCTTCAGCTGGATCTCCTCGACCGGGGCCGGGGCGCCGGTCAGCGCATCGACGCCGGATGCCGTCTTCGGGAAGGCGATCACGTCCCGGATCGACTCGGCGCCGGCGAGACGCTGGACGATTCGGTCGAGTCCGTAGGCGATTCCGCCGTGCGGCGGCGCCCCGTAGCGGAGGGCCTCGAGCAGGAACCCGAACCGCGCGTCGGCTTCCTCATCGTCGATGTCGAGCGCCGCGAACACCGCCCGCTGGACGTCGGCGCGGTGGATACGGATCGAGCCCCCGCCCATCTCCTGGCCGTTCCAGACGAGGTCGTAGGCGAGCGCCCGCGCCTGCCCCGGCTCGTCGGAGTCGAACTCCCCCGCCGGAGCCGTGAACGGGTGGTGGAGTGGGTCCCATCGCTCCTCCTCCGAGTTCCACTCCAGCAGCGGCCAATCGACGATCCACACGAGGCGGTCCTCGCCCGCGGGGATCAGGTCGAACCGCTCCGCAAGCTCGACCCGGAGCTGTCCGAGGACGGCGTCAGCGACCCGACGGCGGTCGGCGACTACGAGGAGCAGGTCGCCCTCCTCGGCGCCGAGCCGCTGATTGAGGTCACGCAGCTCCCCCTCGGAGAGGAACTTGGCGGTCGGAGAGCGCCAGCCCTCCCCCTCGCGAAACGCCCAGACCAGCCCCTTGGCGCCCAGCTCCTGGGCGCGCGAGATCAGCCCGTCGAGCTCGGAGCGCGGCAGGTCGCGCCGGCCGGCATTGAGGCCGCGCACCGAGCCGCCGGACTCGATCACCGAACGGAAGACCTTGAACTCGGTCTCGGCGAGGGCGTCGGAGAGCTCGACGAGCTCCATCCCGAAGCGCATGTCTGGCCGGTCGGTTCCGAAGCGCGCCATCGCCTCGTCGTAGGGGAGCCGCTCGATCGGGGTCTCGATCGCCGGCCCCCCCGCCCGCTCGAAGACCGCGGCGAGCAACCGCTCGTTGAGGTCGATCACGTCGTCGACGTCGACGAAGGACATCTCGATGTCGAGCTGGGTGAAGTCCGGCTGCCGGTCGGCGCGCAGGTCCTCGTCGCGGAAGCAGCGGGCGATCTGGTAGTAGCGCTCGAACCCGGCGATCATCAGGAGCTGCTTGAACAGCTGCGGCGATTGGGGCAGTGCGTAGAAGGAACCGCGCTGGAGGCGGCTGGGGACGAGGAAGTCGCGGGCGCCCTCCGGGGTGGAGCGCGTCAGGACGGGGGTCTCGACGTCGAGGAAGCCCTCCGAGTCGAGGAACTCGCGCATCGCGGCGGTCACCCGGTGGCGGAGCGCCAGCGCCTCGCGCATCGGCTCGCGGCGCAGGTCGAGGTAGCGGTGGCGGAGGCGGGCGTCCTCGCCGACCTCGCCCGAGAAGCCCTCGATCTGGAACGGGGGTGTGTCGGCGTCGGCGAGCCGCTCGGCGGCATCGACCTGCAGCTCGAACTCGCCAGTCGGCAGCTCCGGGTTGACCGTGTCCTCGGAGCGGCGGACGATCCTCCCGCTCGCGCTGACGACGTCCTCGGCACGAATCTCGTGGCCAAGCGCGAAGGCATCTCCGGATTTGTCGGGATGGAAGACGAGCTGGACGATCCCGGTGCGGTCGCGAAGGTCGACGAAGATCAGCCCGCCGTGGTCGCGGCGGCGGTGGACCCAGCCGGCGACGCGGGCCTCCGAGTCGACGCGGTCGCCCAGCACCTGCCCGCACCAGGTGTCGCGGAAGCCGATTGGGGCGGAGCGAGGGTTGGGGTGTGGTCACGATCCGCCCAGCTCCTCCAGCACCCGTCCCGGGTCGACCGGGCGCTGCTCGCCGCTCTCCATGTCGCGCAGCTGCGCGGTGCCGTCGGCCCCGAGGATGACGACGCGGCGGGCGCCGATCCGGTCGGCGTGTTTGAGCTGGCCCTTCAATCCGCGCCCGGCCAGGTCGACCTCGGCGGAGAGGCCGGCGTGGCGCAGCTCGCTCGCCAGCGCAAGGGCGCGCTGCCGCTGGCCGTCGTCGGCGGTGGCGAGGAATGCGTCGCGGCCGGGCTCCTTCTCCTCCTCGCCCAGCGCCAGCAGGATCCGCTCGATCCCGGCCGCCCAGCCGATCGCGGGGGTCGGGGGGCCTCCCAGCTGCTCGATCAGGCCGTCATAGCGACCGCCTCCGCCGACCTCGGACTGCGCTCCGAGGCCCTCGCAGACGAAGGAGAAGATCGTCCGCGTGTAGTAGTCGAGGCCGCGGACCAGGGTCGGATCTATCTCGTAGGCGATCCCGGCGGCATCGAGCAGCGATCGCACCTCGGCGAAGTGCTGGGCGTCGTCCCCATCGAGCCGCTCGACGATGGTCGGGGCCCCCCTCATCACGGCCTGCGTCCCCTCGTCGTCGGCATCGAACGCGCGCAGCGGATTGAGGTCGATCCGCTCGCGAACCTCCTTCGACAGCTCGGCTTCGTTGTCGCGCAGGTACCCCCTCAGCTCGTCCAGGTACTGGCGGCGCGAGGCCGGCGACCCGAGGCTCCCCAGCCGCAGCTCGACCCCGGGGACACCGAGCTCGGCCAGCAGGTCTGCGAGGAGGGCGATCACCTCGGCGTCGGCGAGCGGCGAGTCGGTTCCGATCGCCTCGACCCCGATCTGGTGGAACTGGCGGTAGCGCCCCGCCTGCGGGCGCTCGTGGCGGAAGAACGGTCCGGCGTAGAACAGCTTCACCGGCTGCGCGAGTTTGTGCATGCCGTGCTCGAGGTAGGCGCGGCAGATCGGCGCCGTGCCCTCCGGGCGGAGCGTGACGCTGCGGCCCCCCTTGTCCTCGAAGGTGAACATCTCCTTGCGGACGATGTCGGTGGAGCGGCCGACACCCCGCTCGAACAGCTCGGTGTCCTCGAACGCGGGGGTGGCAATCGGCTCGTACCCTGCGCGGGCGCAGATCGCCGCCGCCGCGCCCTTGACCCGGGCTCGGGCACGGGCGACGTCGGGCAGGGCGTCGGAGGTTCCGCGCGGCGCCTGGAATTTGCTCGCCATCGTCGGCGACCTTACCTTCGGGCGAGGGCGCCCGCCGCCTACCTCGTCAGCTCGGTGAGGAAGGGGTTGGTCGCCCGCTCGGCGCCGAGGGTCGTCGCGCCCATGTGCCCGGGGTAGACGTCGGTCTCGTCGGGGTGGGAGTCGAGCAGGGTGCGGATCGAGCGCAGCAGAGTCGGCCCATCGCCACCGGGCAGGTCGACGCGCCCGACCGAGCTCTGGAAGAGGACGTCGCCGGAGAAGATCGCGTCCTCGTCGCGGACCGAGAAGGTCACGTGTCCGGGGCTGTGCCCCGGGGTCGCGATCACGTCGAGGGTCAGCCCGGCCAGCTCCAGAGTCTCGCCGCCGGCCAGCAGCTCGTCGGCCTCGTAGTCCTCGTAGGGCCCGATCCCGGGGACGGGGACGAAGGACATGATGTCCGCCAGGACCGGCGCCTCGAGCTCGGGGCAGTAGACGGGCGCGCCGCTCGCCTTCGCGACCGGCGAGACCGCGCCGATGTGGTCGAAGTGGCAGTGGGTGAGGAGGATCGCCTCGATCTCGGCTCCCATCTCCCTGACCGATCCGAGGATCCTCTCCGGCTCCTCCCCCGGGTCGACCACCAGAACGCGGTCCGACCCCTCCTGCCGCAGGAGGAAGCAGTTCTCCGCCAGCGGGCCGACGGTGAGCATCTGGACCTCGATGCTCACCTCAATGCCTCGCGCTCACTTGCGTTCTTCGGCCGCGCGAATCCGCGCTCGCTCCCGTTTGCGCCACACCATCGTGTCGATGTAGTAGCCGCCCGGGATGTAGATGGCGAGCATGAACGCGCCCAGGCCGAGGGCCTCGCCGACCGAGCGTTTGAACAGGAGCAGGAGGAAGACGGTGAAGATGGCCGCGGCGACGAGGCCGCGGATGATCGCGCTGCGCCAGGTCGGCGGCGCGTCGCCTCGCGGAGCGGGTTTGCGACGGGAGCGGGCGCGAGCCTTGGCTTCCTCCCTGCTGCGCGGCCGGCCGGAACGGCGGTTGGAGTCGATGCTGCCGCCCTGGGTGCCCCTGTGTTTGCGACGACGCTTCTTGTTCGTCTGTGCCATCGGCTGTGAATCTACCTAGGCGGCCCCCGCGAGGCGTCCCTCGATCGTCTGGCGGGCGGGGTCGAAGCCTCGGATCGGCACGTCGCCCGGGTACTCGGCCAGGGCGGCCTCGGGAACCAGCCCGATCAGCTCCCCCTCCAGGGGCCTGGCGCCGAGCGGCGCGGCGAGCGCGCGGACCAGCTCGACGACCCTACCGAGTGGGATCGCAAGGGGGTCGTGGATGTTCGTCGAGACCTGGGTCCGGCCGGAGGAGAGCGGCAGGCCGATCGCCCGCACTCCTGCCGGGCCCCCGCCCGACTCACGCAGCCCTGCGGCGACCGCCTTGGCGACCTCGACGTCGCCGCTGTCGAGCTCGACGTTGAAGGCGGCCAGCGGCGGGCGGGCGGTGACGAGGGTGGCCCCGGCGGTCCGGTGGGGGACGTCGGGGCCATGGTCCGGGTGCAGCTCGCCCCCCTCCATCCGCAGCCACAGCTCGGTCAGCCCTCCGTTGCGGAAGTAGGCGCGCTCGGCACGATCGGGGGCGGCCGCGAGCTCGCCGTAGAGGAAGACCGGGACACCGAGGGCCCCGATCCGCTCGGCCACCTCCTCGGCGGCGGCGCGCGCGGGGTCCCGGTCCTCTCCGTCGAGCCATACGAGCGGGCATACGTCGAGTGCCCCTATCGCCGGGTGGAGGCCCTGATGCGCGGACATGTCGATCGACTCGATCGCCGCCGCCGCCCCGGCGGCCAGCGCATTCTGCAGCGCCTCGCGATCACCGGCGAGGGTGAAGACCGTCCGGTTGTGGTCCGCGTCGGAGTGGCGGTCGAGCAACGACACGCCTGCGGAGATGGCGTCCTCGATCGGGGCGATCCGGGTGTCGTCACGGCCCTCGGAGATGTTCGGGACTGCGAGAAGCGTCGGAGCCACCGGGCAAGGCTAGGCAATCGTCTCGCGCCCCGCCACTCGCGCGAACCCCGTCGCTACCATCCGACATCCCGCCGGAGTAGCTCAGCTGGTTAGAGCAGCGGAATCATAATCCGCGTGTCGGGGGTTCGAGTCCCTCCTCCGGCATGACCTCTGAAGCCAAATGCGCCGCCTACGGGATGCGTTTTGGGATCGCCGCCCGTCCGGCCGACCAGGTTCCCCGCCTGCGAGCAGGGTGGCCGCCCCGGGGTCGAAGCCGTAGTGCTATGGATTTGTAGCCATGCGGACTCCTTTGGATTGCTCCCAGGCCGCGATGGTTCGCCCCGGCTTATTAGGACCTATGTCTGCACGGGCGGCAGGCGGAAACTTGCTCGCTCGCTGGGATGCATCCGCCGCGCATTAATTCTCCGCGCTCTTCAATGCCTCAAGCTCGGCGGTCAATTTGTCTCGCTGGATAGAGAACTCCGTCGATTGGTCCATGTAGAACTTCTCTGCGTCCTCTCTCGTGGCTTTGAAGTACTCGTCGTCAGATGCCTTGATCCTCTCGTCTAGGTCGCGGATTGCTTCCTCGAGTTCTGCGATCGTTTTCAGTGTCATTGGGACTCCCTGAGACGACTCCCGGTTTCTTCCCTGCATTATCGCGTGGACGCCTTGGTGGTGTGAGCGCTCTACCCAGCGCCGAATCTCTCCCCAAACGAAACCCCTAGTGCCAGGCCTCCCAGGAGTACCACCCTTTTTCCATAAGGCTCGCGCTGCCGCCCCTCACCATCGAGGTTTCCCGCCGCTAGGACCGTATTAATGAGCTGGGTTCCCCCCCGCTTCCGTTTTCACGCGAGAGGGGAGGCGAAGGTCGCCCCACGACGTCGGGGGTTGCGAGCGCGCGGCGGCACAGGTTAGGGTGGCGTTGATGGAGCACTCGCCGGAGCGCGACGGCGACCGGTATGCAGCAGTCAGGCAATACTCGCTCGCCCAGATCCTCGCGGTGTGGGCGGCAGCCGCCGTCCCGATGGGCGTTCTCGCCTGGATCATCGCTCCCTGGCTCAGAGACCAACTTGGGGGCGATGAGCCACTTACCAAGGCCCTGCTGATCTGCCTCACGGTGGGGCTCATCTGGCAATTCGTACTGGTCCTGATCCTCACCAGGCGCGAGTTGGGGGGACTCCAATGGTCGCGTGTGCGCGAGGCGCTGTGGCTGCGGGCACCCCGGGATCCGAAGTCCGGCCGCGTGGGTGGAAGGGTCTGGTGGTGGGTGTTGCCGTTCGTCGCGCTCTTCGCCCTCGAGGCAGCCTTGCCGGGGCCGACAGGATCCTTGTCGAGGGATTTCGGCGAGTTCCTGGAATCCGACCGTGGCGAAGAATTCTTCAGCGGCGCGTGGGGCTGGTTCGCGGTGGTCGTCGTGCTCGCCGTCTTCAATTCGGTACTCGGCGAGGAGCTGCTCTTCCGTGGGCTTCTGCTGCCGCGAATGAAGGGCGTCTTTGGAAGGGGTGACTGGATCGCGAACGGGGTGCTGTTTGCGGTCTACCACCTGCACACTCCATGGGTGATCCCCACCACCCTGGTGGACATCTTCGCCCTCTCCTATCCCTCGCGGCGTTTCCAGAGCGCGTGGATGGGAATCATCGTGCACTCGGCTCAGAGCGTCCTCGTCATCATCGTCGTCCTCACCCTCGTGCTTGACTAGAGGCACGCTGCCGCTTTGCGCGAGGAGGGAACACGCGAAACCGCCTTCGCGGGGTTTCTCGGTCTCAGTCTGAGAGCCGCCGGATCGCGCGGTGCACGGCGTCGCGCAGCGCCTTCTCGCGCGGGTCGTCGAACATGTGGAACTCCATGTTGTTCATCACGTAGGCGAAGCCGAGCCGTGCGTCAGGATCGGCGAAGCCGAAAGAGCCGCCGGCGCCCGGCGTGCCGAAGGCGCGCCGACTCGAGCCCCAATCGAGCTGCGGTCCCGGCCGGAGGAAGCCGAGCGACATCCAGCTGGGCACACCCATCACCTCGTCCCTCGGACGCTCGGGGTCGTTGACCGCCGTGAGGCTCGCGAGCGTCGCCGGGGTGATGCCGAGCTCCGCTCCTCCTTCCGCGAACGCCGAGTAGGCTCGCGCGATCGCCCGCGCCGTCCCCACGCCGTTGCCTGCCGGGATCTCGACCTCGAGCATGCGGCGATCGTTCGGGTCGAGGTCCGCGAATAGCATCGACTTTCGCAGCAGCGACCAGGGCCACAGGATCCGCATCACATACCCCCTGGGGACCGAAGGCAGCGCTCGGATGGCGCGCATGGGAGAGAAGAGCCTCAGCTGCGCGAGCCGCTCGTCGGGAACCTCGGGCGGCAATCCGATGTAGAAGTCGATCACCAGCGGCTTCGCGATCTCCTCAGCGAAAAACCGGCCGAGCGTGCGATGCGCCGGGTCGACGTGGCGGATCAGCTCCTGCATGTAGAGCCCGATCGTCATCGCGTGGTACCCGTGCCGCGTTCCCGGCTCCCAGGCCGGCTTCTGACGCGCGAGCGCACGAGACACGTTGTCGAGGTCACGCATGTCGTCGGGGCGCAACGGCTCGTCGATCCAGACCAACCCCGCCTCGTGACTGAGGAGCTGGCGCACGGTGACGGCGCCCTTGCCGTTCTGGGCGAACTCGGGCCAGTACTCGGCGACCGGTGCCTCATAGTCGATCCAGCCGCGAGAGTTCGCGACGGCGACCGTCATCGCCGCGAGACCCTTGGTCGTCGAGTTGACGACGACCAGGGTGTCCTCGTTCCACGGTGCGTCCCCACTCGACGTGCGGCGGCCACCCCACAGATCGACCACCTTCCCGCCACGCCAATACGCGGCGACGGCAGCGCCGATCTCGCCCCGCTCGGAGAAGTTGCGCTCGAACTCGGTACGTACCTCCTCGAAGCCCGGAGCGACCCGACCCCCGTGGTGCGGCGCGCTCTCGACAAATTCCGCATGCATGAGGGCGTCAGGACTTGAGGTGGGCGCCGAAGAACGCGACAATGCGCCGCCGGGCGTCCTGGGCGGAAGGGTCGTGGTATTCGGCCCGCGCGAGCGCCGCGATCCCCTTGACCCAGACCGGGAGCTCCGCTGGGTCGTGGTCGTTGAGGAAGCCGTGTCCCGCGTCGGGATAGACCTTGATGTCGTGCTCAACGCCGGCCTCGCTGAGCATCCGCTCGAGACGTTCTGGAACCTTGCTTATCCCGGGCCACCGATCCCGCGCCCCGAAACTCCCGACGATCGGGCAGACGTCGGGGAGGGCACGCTCCACTTCCCTGGTGGCGCCGCCGTAGTTGACGCTGGCGACGGAGACGCCGGCGCGGGGCGCCATCAACAGCGCGAAGTCGCCTCCCATGCAGAAGCCGATCACGCCGGTCCTGCCGGTGCAGCGTTCGTGCTCGGCCAGCCAGCGGCGCGCGACGTCGAGCTCGCTCAGCGGCCGCTCCCCTCCGCGAACCGTCGAGATCAGGCACCGGATCCGGCGGCCCCAGTAGTAGAGGTTGGGCGCCACCGCGAGATGTCCCTCACTCGCCAGCCAGTCCGCTTGGTTGCGGACGTCCGTGCTCATGCCCAGGGCATCGTGGATGACGACGACGCCCGGCCACGGTCCCTCATCGGCTGGCGTGGCCAGGTAGGCCGGCATCTCACCACGAGGAGTGGGGATCTTCACCTCGGTCATCTGGCCCGGAGAGTCTCACAACACCACTCAACGACAACATTAAGGGGCTGCTTTCCATCCACCACGTCCGACCAGATCCAGGCTCCCGTGAAACCACCGGCTTCACCGGCATCGGAATCCAGAGTCAGGCGCCGTTTCGCGCGGGTTGGGCGGTAACGCTGTGACGGCAGCACGTCGAGGAAGCACGGCTCCTTGACTTTGATCGTAGGTGGTCTAGCTTCGGCGCGGTCATCTCGAAAACGGTCGGCTCCACGCCGCTCAGGGTCGCGGCCCCCCGGCTGATCCCAGGGCGCTCGTTACTGAACGACGTTCAGCTCCTTGAAGAGCGTCCGCTTGGAGCCGTTGATCGTCACCGTCTCCTTGACGCGATCACCCCCGACGGAGGGCATCGCCACCTTCCTCGGCAAGCGGGCGCCGAAATGGGCGGCAGGTAGGGCAGCGATCCGAGCGGCTCTGTGTGACACACCTCTCTGAACGCCGGCGCGGCCAGGGGCGTACACGTGGTCATGAACACGCATCGCACCAAGATCGCAACGGTGGGGGTCGCAGCCCTCATCGCGGCCGCGGCCCTGGCCGTCGCCAAGGATGGACACGGAGACGCCGCGGTACCCCGCCCGATCCACCCATCCGCGCTCGCCTGGGTGCACCCCAGCGCCCTACCAACCGGCTGGTCTGTGCAGCGGCTTCTGAGTTCCCCCGCCCGGTTGCCGACGCCGGCGAGCTGGCAGTCCTCCGAGGGAGACCCGGGCACTCGGACGACGGTCTTGAAGGGGCCCTCCGGCGAGATCGCCGGCTATCTCAACGCGACGCCTCGCCAGGGGGATGAGACCCCGGCAAACTGGAGCGCCTTCCGGGTCGACCACAATCGGGAGGAGGGGGATCGCGAAGTCAGGCTTCTGGCTGCCGCGGCCGGTCTCCGCTTCCGTACGGCAACAGGTTCCTGCGTGCTCGATTCCTACACGACGGCGAGTGACCATCGCTACCGCGAGGTCGCCTGCATCGTCGCCGGGCACTCGGCGACGACCGTGATCGTCGCCGCGGCGCCACCGCGCCGCTGGGACGCCGAGGCGCCGACCCTCGAACGCGCCATCACCAGCTTCACGACCTGACCCACGAACAAGAAAGGAGAAGCCGATGCTCCCATCCCCAATCAAAAGACTGGCGGCGCTGCTCGCGGTCGTGGCGCTGATCGGCGGCGGCGCGACATCCGTGGCCCTCGCCGGCCATCACCACCAGCATCATCACCACGGGATCCCTCAGCACAACGGTGGCGACCATGACGCCGACAACAACGGTGGTCCCAGCGATGGCGACGGCAACGTCTAGAGAACGACGCTCAGGGGGCGTCCCGGCCCCCTGAGCGCTTTTCGGCACCTCGGGCCGCGCCGGCATCCGGGACCACCAGGGGCGCTCGCCCGCCAGGGTGCCAGCAAGGTGTCAGCGGAAGCCACGGATACAGCCCGCAATCTCGATCCCGTTTCGGCGGCGAAAACGGCCTTCTAGCGGGGGAACCCCTAACAGCCCGCACTGCAACGCAATCGAGCCGCGCGATCATTAATCAGCGTGTCGGGGGTTCGAGTCCCTCCTCCGGCATCACGGCGTCGTGCTTCGAGGGCTCGCTCCCTCATGCTCCGGCAGCGAACACTGTTGCCTCACAGCTAGGCCCCGACGGTGAAGAGCTGCCACTCTCCCGGCGCGCCCCTTAATGAGTGCGTGCCTCTATCTGTGAACTCGAAGCCCGAACCCACGACAAGGTCTTTGACGGTGCCCGACACGAGCACCTCTCCAGCCCCAGCCTTGTTGGCAACACGGGCCCCGATGTGCACTGCAATGCCCCCGACATCGCCGTCCCGGAGCTCGACCTCACCAGAGTGGAGTCCAGCACGAACCTCAATTCCAAGGGCCTTCGCCTGTTCGCAGATCGCCCGTGCGCAGCCAATCCCTCGGGCCGGTCCGTCGAAAGTCGCGAGTACGCTGTCACCGATGGTCTTCACCTCCCGTCCCCGATGCCGGACGAGCTCGCGGCGGACGAGCCGGTCATGCTGGTGCAGCAGGTCGTGCCAGCGCTTGTCGCCGAGGGCCGCAGCCCGCTCGGTCGATCGGACAATGTCCGTGAACAGGATCGTGGTGAGCACCCTGTCGGGCTCGTGCTCATGGCGCACGCCGGTGAGGAATTGCTCAACCTCATCGACGCTCGCATCGGGTTCGCTGATCCAGGGCCAATGTTCATCCCCCGGCAGCTCGACGAATTGGGCGTCGGGAATCTGTTCGGCAAGCCAGCGCGCCCCCTCAACGGGGAACACATCCGCGCTGCAATGGAGGACAAGAGTTGGAACGCGGATGCTTGCGGGGACGTCGCGTATGTCCATCTCCATGCTGAGCCGGATCACCGCACGCGCCATTGCCGGGCTCATCGACTGCCGCTCGAAGCGTGCCCACCAGCGCACCAGCGCTTCGTCCGCGAACCGGCTGGGGGCCATGAAGCTCAGGCTGAGGCCCGTACCCCAGGTGTCCTCCTCGCTGTCACGTAGCGCTGCCTCCTCCAACTCCTGCGGAATGCCCCATGGGTAGCCCTCTGCCGGAGTCGCTCGCGCATACGTTCCGAAGAGGACAAGCGCCGAGACGCGCTCAGGGAAGCTGGCGGCGAAGACCGCCGCCATGTTCGCGCCCTCCGACCAGCCGAACACATCAGCCTGCTCAGACCCAGCTGCGTCCATCACCGCCCGAATGTCGTCGTTCCGCTCCTCGATGGTGGCGGCCCGATCGACCGGATCGGAGAGTCCGGCGCCACGCTTGTCGAATACGATCACGCGGGCGAACGCCGAAAGCCTCCTCATGAACCTCTCGTACGGTGGATGCTCCCAGGCGAGTTCGAGATTCGAGACAAAGCCGGGCACGAGCACCAGGTCGCGATGCCCGTCGCCCACAACCTGATAGGCAACTCGAATGTCGCCAGCACGGGCATACCGGGTCTCGGGCTCCAGCTTCGTGCCCTGAATGCTAGGGCCTGGCCCCGTGCAGCTTAGCTTTGTAGCCCCTCTGCTTCTCCGCTATGGGTGTCAGCAGGGTGTCAGCGGAAGCCACGGATTCAGCCCGCAACCCCGACCCCGTGCCGACGCCTGATTTGGCGCCTTAGCGCCGAAAACCCGCACCAGCCCGCACTCCCCTGCACTCGCCGGGCGCGATCATAATCCGCGTGTCGGGGGTTCGAGTCCCTCCTCCGGCATCGACAAAAGCCCCGCTCAGGCGGGCTTTTCGTGGTCGGGGGAAGTTGCCAGGGTGCCAGCGCAACGGCCAGCATCCTATTCGGGAGGGGGATCCGGCCTCCTGGGAGAACAAAGCGGTCGTGGCTCGGGCAATCGTCGGAACGGTCCAGGGCACCAACCTCGAGGCGTTCGGGAGGGAGCCTCACCCACTCCGCCTCAAATCCCTCTCGGTCGTCTATGTTCTCGTCCCCGGCCGCTGGCTGAGGACGTGTTCAGTGCCACGGCGGCGCGAATGAGCGCCTTCAACGCCTTTTCATCAATCTTGTCGCCCTCATGGAAATCGATGGCACGCCTGGTGTTGCCTTCGAGGCTGGAGTTGAAGAGGCCTGAAGGGTCCTCCAACGAGGCGCCCTTGGCGAAGGTCACCTTCACGACATTCTTGTACGTCTCACCGGTGCAGATCATTCCGGCGTGCGACCACACCGGAACCCCTTTCCACTTCCACTCCTCGACCACTTCGGGGTCGGCCTGCTTGATGAGAATTCGGACCCGAGCGAGCGTCTCGCCCCGCCAATCACTCAGCTCATTGATTCTCGCATCTATCAGCTGAGAGGGAGAGTCTCCGCCTTTTCCTTCCTTCGAGCCGCTCTTCTCCTTCTTCATGGTTGTTGTCGCTCGCCCGTCACTTGAGTATCCTCGCCGACCGCCTTCAGTACAACGACTACGAGCAGGCCGAACACGAGAACTAGGGCCAACAGGAAGCGCCTCACCGTCAGGGACTCTATAGCCGTATCGCGGACATCTCGACCCTGCCGCAGGGTGTCAGCGGAAGCCACGGATACAGCCCGACATCCGCGTGTCGGGGGTTCGAGTCCCTTCTCCGGCACTCAGGAGTGTTCTTAGGCGTCCACGCTGAACGAGAACTCCCGATCCAAGAGGGTCCCTGCACCGTTCGCGATCTCGACCTGGAAGACGGTGCGGCCGAGCCCCGCGTCGAACACCAGCTTGTAGGTGACGTTGTCCTCGGGATGCTGGGTGCCCACCGAATCGACCGTCGCGGTCCCGGTGGCGACCAGGTGGGAGGCGGGGTCTACTCCAGGGAAGTCCACCAGGTAGACGCCCGTCCCGGTGCGTTTGACCTGCGCTTTGGTCGCGGCGCCGGTGCAGTTGAACGGGTCCTGCAGCGGGGGGGTGGTGCTGGTGTAGGTGGCGGAGAAGGCCGCCGAGCCTTTCACGTAGACGTGGGCGGCGATCGCGCCAGGTTGGCAAGCCCGCTGATAGCTGCTCGCCGGAATCCCGCCGAGGCTGCCGGCGTTGGTGGCGTTGGTCGCGTTGGTCGCGTTGTCGGCGGTATCGGCGGAATCGGCGCTGGTCGCAGTCGTTGCCGTGATCGCTTTGGTCGCAGTCGTTGCCGTGGTCGCTTTGGCCGCCGTGTCGGCTGTCGTCGCTTTGGTCGCCGTGTCGGCGGTGCCCGCGTGGGCGACGGAGGCCCCTCCGATCCTGCCGTTGAAGACCTTTGTCGCGATCTTCCGTACCTGCTTCTTCTGGGTGCCGGTCAGGCCGCCGGCGGCGATAGCCGTCCCCCCTAGCGCAGCTATCAGGGCAATTACTGCGACAAATGTCCCTGGGAAGCGACGAGGGTCCAACTTTCTGAGCATCGTCTCTTCCATTCAGGGTGTCTGGCGAGGAGTGGCGATCGAGTCCCGAAAGGAACCCAATCCCGATCATGCACTGATTGCGACCCTACATTGGCCGCTCACCGAGTGTCAAGGCATGGGGCTGGCTGGCGCCGTTCTCTCGCGCACAGACGGGCTTCGGTCGTGGACGCGATGGCGACGAGGTCGAGCGCCCGGTTATAGCCTTTCCTTTGTCGCCAGGCGGGTGTCAGCGGAAGCCACGGATACAGCCCGCAACGCGCGGGCGCGGTCATGATCCGCGTGTCGGGGGTTCGAGTCCCTCCTTCGGGCGCCAGTTATGCGATCGCTGCCGTGGGGACAGACATGCGGCGGAGCCTGGCGCCCACGCCGTTTGAGTGAAGGGCGACGTGAGAAGTACGGGCCGCTACGCGGGAGACGCCCGATGTGGAGTCCCTCGCGCTATGTTCAACCTCAAGATCACGAGGGAGTGATAGGCCATGGGTGAGCAGCTCAGCATGCTGGACACGATGTTCCTCGAGCTGGAGCAGTTCGACGACAGCGCGCACATGCACATCGGCGCGGCGCTGATCTTCGATCCGCTCCCCGGCGGCGGGACGCCGGACATCACCGAGCTTCGCGACTACGTGCGCGCACGGGTCGGGAATCCTGCCGCGCTTTACGCAGCAGCTCTCTGGTTCCCATGCCGGTCCGCTCACGTGGCTGACCTGGGAGCCGGCGAGGGGTTCGACCTCGATGCCCACGTTCATCACGCGACGCTGCCGGCGCCGGGCGGCGCAGGCCGAGCTGCACGAGTGGCTCGGGGAGTTCTGGTCGCACCGCCTGGACCGCCACCGGCCGCTCTGGGAGATGACGCTGCTCGACGGGCTGGAGGGCGGGCGCTGGGCGCTGGCGACCAAGACGCACCATTGCCTCGTCGACGGCGTCGGATCGCTCGACATCGGGCACACGTGCTGCTCGACACCTCCCCGGACGCTCCGCCGCTGCGCCCGCAGCCGCGCCGCGCCGGCAGTAGAGAGGACGGCGAGCACGGCAGCTGGCCGGTTCTGGCTGTCGCCCGGCCTGCGTCCTGCGCGGCGCGCGGGCCGGCTCGGCGCTGCGGCCCACCCGCGCGAGTCCTTCGACCGCGCGCGCGCGGCCGTCGAGCTGTCGTGCGCGACGAGGTGATCGCGGCGCCGCAGACGAGCCTGAACGGACCGATGAGCGGCACGCGGCAGTTTGCGACCGTGCGGCTGGACCTCGCCGACGTCAAGGCGGTGAAGTCGCGCCTCGGCGGCACGGTCAACGACGTCGTGCTCGCGCTCTGCACCGGCGGCCTGCGGCACCTGCTGCTCTGCCGCGGCGACGTGCTGCCCGAGGGCCTGCGGGCGCAGGTGCCGGTGAACATCCGAGCGGAGGACCGCGAGCACGCGCTCGGCAACGAGCTGACCTCGCTGTTCGTCGAGCTGCCGGTGACCGAGGCCGACCCGCTCGCGCGCTACCGCCGCGTCGTCGAGCGCGCGCAGGAGCTCAAGAGCCGGCTCGCAACGGGCCGGCGGCAAGACGATCGTCGACCTCGCCGACATGGGGCCGCCGCTCGCCGGCGAACTGATCGCCCGCATCGATGTTCGGCGGCACGCGGATGTTCAACCTGACGATCACGAACGTCCCCGGCCCCCAGCAGCGGCTATACGCGTTCGGCGCCCCACTCGTCGAGGTCCTGCCGCTCGTGCCGCTGTTCGCCGGCCACACGATCGGCATCGCCGTCGTCAGCTACGCCGGGCAGATGGTCTTCGGCCTCAACGCGGACCGCATGTCCGCGCCCGACGTCGCGGTGCTCGCGGAGGGCATCGAGCGCTCCTTTTTGGAGTTGGGGCCGTCCGAGCCAAGCCGCGGCGCCGGCCGGCGGTCGGCACCGGTCATAGACGCGACTGCGGCAGCGGAGCGGGATGAGCCGCACTCGTAGTGCGGCACGACCGACCGGGTGGATGTCGTACGGCCGCTGGCGGACGGCTTAGTTAGTCGGCTGCGCGGACGCGGCCGCGCGACGGAAGAACTCAACCATGGCCCGTCGGCGGCGGCGGGTTTGAGCAGCGCCGGTGGCGCTGGCGGTCTGCGCCCCAGACGGGGCGGACTCCCTTTCCCGACTCGGGGGTGTCAGCAGGGTGTCCGCGGAGGCCACGGATACAGCCCGCACTCCCCCGCACTCGCCGGGCGCGATCATAATCCGCGTGTCGGGGGTTCGAGTCCCTCCTCCGGCATCGCTTTCTAGAGCCAGACCGCCGCCCAGCGGTCAGTTTGAGGGCACGGCCGCCGCCACGCGGTTGGCGGTCCGGGCCAGCCATCGCATCGCCCGGCGCGTGATCCACGGTCGGACCCGGTCCGTGGTGTGGCCCCCGGGAACCACCCAGAGGCTCACCTCGGGGAACTTGGCGGCAAAGGCTTCGCTCATCGCGAGCGGGACGACCCGATCGGCCCGGCCCTGGACGACCAGCAGCGGTCGCGTCATCCGGCGGTCGATCGGCGAAAGTCGCAGGCGCGTCGCCGGCCCGGCGCCGATCTGTTCGTAGTAGCCGGGGCCGTAGGTGCTGACCGGCCATTCCCAGCCGACCAGGTCGGAGGGCGCCGACTTGGCGACGGCGGCGGAGACCAGGCCATCGCCGGCGAGCAGCGCCGCCAGCGTCCCGCCGGCAGAGGACCCGTACGCGTAGACGTCGTCCCGGCCGAACTGGCCACGCAGCCGCGCCGCTTCTTCGCGCGCCGCGAGGACGGCTCCGGGCAGGTCGCCGAGCGGGTAGCTCCAGATAGTGGGGCACGAAGCCGGCGGCGATCGCCTGCGCTTCGGTCCGCGCCTGGAAGAGCGGATCCTCGTAGAGGAACGAGCCCCCGTGGATCAGCAGCAGCTGCGGTGGCGGCGTCGCGGTCGGCCGGCGGGCTGCTCCAGCGGGCGTCGCGAGCAGCAGGACAAAGTGACGCTCAGGGCGAGGATCCCCACCACTGCCCCGGTGGTGCGGAACCGCCTCGCCCTGCGGGGTCGCGCAATCCTGACCCAGAGCCTACGACGCCGCCTGCACCAGGGCGTAGCTCCCGATCGCCAGGGCCAAGGTGCCGGAGCACGGTCAGGGTGTAGCGGAGCGCGACCTCGAGGTGGGTGTTGGCCAGCGAGCTCTGCATGGCGACGAGGAAGGGAATGTGCACGAGATAGATCCAGAAGCTCGCATCGGCGAGATAGCGAAGGACGCGCGATTCCTTCTGCACGTGGCGAATCAGAAGGCCCCAGATGCCGAACAGCATCAGCCAGCAGACGAGGCCGACCGCGAACAGGCCCAGGAGCCTCAGTTGTCCGCCATTCGGCCAGGACTCCCGCTGTGCCGACGTTCCCGGTGAAGTCGGTGTTGATGTAGAAGAGGGCGAAGGCGGGAACCGCGATCAAGAGTCCCGCCGCGAACCTCAGCCAGGCCCCTCGCTTCAGCACCTCGATCAGGTCGTCCTGGCCGCTGAGCAGCCAGCCGAAGAGCGAAGAAGAGGCTGAAGTAGGCGAGCAGGGTCGGGACGGGGATCAACGAGTTCGACATGGTCCCGCCTGCGACCCATCCGGACTTGGTGATCAGGATCAGGGCGCTGAGCGAGGCCAGGGCCGGAATGCCCCACCAGGACGTCATCAGGGTCCGGAAGCCGCGGTTGATCGCCGCCCCGACTCCCGGATACTGCTGGATCGCCAGCCAGACCCCGATCGCGAGCATCGAGATCACCAGCAGGTAGTCGATGAACCAGAGGTGCTGGGGCGTCAGGTTGAAGACGTGGCCGAGGGCCAGTTCCCGCTTGACCGGGATCTTCTGTGCACGCGGCCAGATCGCCGCCGCCTCGATGACGAAGAGGTTGGCCAGTGGCACGACCGTCAGCATCCCGACGACCAGCGGCACGCCCGAGCCGTCGCAGCCGGGAGCGGAGCTGCCTGGCGGCGGTAGACCTCCTCAGCGCGGTCGCGGCGAGGAAACCCGAGATCGCGAAGAACAGGGGCATGTGCCAGGTGTGGACGAACCAGACCGCGGCGTCGACGACCCTGTTTTCCCCGAGCGCCCTTCTGGATATAGCGGGCCGCGTGGTAGGGGATCAGCAGCAGGATCGCCGAGACGCGAATCGCATCCAGGTGATGGCGACGCTGGTTCCCGCCCTCGGGTGGAGATGAGACCATCGATGAGCCTCCAAGAATCGGTACAAAATCTCCCGAACAACGCCCGGGAGGAGCTTCGGATCGCTGGGATCAATGCGTCGCGGAAATCAATCAAGAACGGCGAGTCGCGGCGACGTCGAGGATCATCTGCAGCGACAGGTCGATTAATCGACAACCGATGCGCTTAAGGCTACTCCCCTGCCTCAATCGACTCTAAACTTCCTCGCACGGCCCATCGCACGTTTCCCGGAGCCCGACCGACCCGAAGCGGCTCCTGGGGCACGCCGGCTTGGCTGACCAAAAGAAAGGATCGATCCAACGATGGCATACCTGATGTCGCATTTCTGGCCGGGCGCGACCGAGGATCAGTACAGGGCGACGATAGCGGTGGTGCACCCTCCGGGGGGTCTGCCCGAGGGTCAGACCTACCACGCCGCCGGGCCGACCGACGGGGGCATCCTCATCGCCGCCGTGTGGGAGTCCAAGGAGCAAGCCGACCGCTTCGTTCAAGACAAGTTGATCCCAAGCATGCCCGTCGAGGGGGGCTTTGCGGGCCAGCCCGAGGAGCGCACTGCTGAGATCGTGAATCTGGTGACGGCGGAGGGCAGCCAGTAGAACCCGCCTCCGGGCGGCGTAGCCTCTTCAGCGTGAAGGTCCGCGTCGCAACCGAGCGCGATTTGAATGCGGTTACGGCAACGCTTACAGCGGCCTTTGAGGCAGACCCGCTGTGGAGCTGGGCCTTCCCGGAGCGGGATGGCCTTGCGGTCTGGTGGCGCTTCTTCATCCGCAGTGCGCTCCGTTATCCGTGGGTCTGGACCACCGACGACTATGCGGCCGCATCGGTCTGGATTCCGCCAGATGGGATTGAGTTGACCGAAGAGGAGGAGGCCTTGGTCGAGTCGATGCTCATCGACCTGGTGGGGCGTCGCGCCTCCGAGATTCTGGAGCTGCTCGGGCGCTTCGAGAACGCCCATCCGACCAAGCGGCCTCACTACTACCTGAGCCTACTCGGCACCCACCCCGACCACCGCGGCAAGGGGTTGGGAATGGCCCTGCTCGCAGACAACCTGGCCAGGATCGACTCCGAGGAAATGCCGACCTACCTGGAGTCGAGCAACCCCGGAAACGACAGCCGCTACGAAAGCCACGGATTTATCCGAGCGGGCGAGTTCAACCGGCCCGACGAGCAGCTGACGATCTCGACGATGTGGCGAGAGGCGAAGAGCGCTCCGCCATCAGCTCGCCATTAGAGTCTGTCCGGTGCACGACTGGCCGCCTATTACCGAGCCAGAGTTGCTCGAACGCCTCGCGCTCGACGATGGACGTTCAGCTGCTGGACGAAATCGACCCGGCGAAGCGGGCGTCGACCGTCAAGGCATTCACGAAGGACCGGGATCCGCTCCTGTCCGTCGTCATGGACGAGGCCGATCTAGAGGTCGACCAAGTCTTCGGGTACCTCCATCGTTTCGGCTCGTTCTGCGTAGGCGGCTCGCCGGTCGCGCTGGCGGCGATCCCAGCTGAGAATCGCACCGCCACCGCGCTGACGCAGCAGGAACTGCTCGACGTGGCCGCTCGAATGGTGATCGGGCCGGACGCGGAGGCCAAGGACCTTGTACGGGCGATCTTCGAGGACATGGCTGACGTCACGGAGCGGGCTTTGGAGACGGTCCGGCCGTCATCCCAGCAATTGCAGTCAAGCTGGACTCCGTTCCCAGCGTCGGGCAGGCCCTGACGGGCCTCCGTCGAGGTTCGAGTCCTGTCGCTCACCCTCCCGAGTGGGTGACCTTCACGAGCTTGAACTCCTCGTGGTGTCCCTTGACGACCCTCTCCGCCACCTCGCCGAGGCCCGCGACGTAGTACTTCCGCTCCGTCTGCGGCTCCAGCGGGCTGAACTCGCTCGTCACCAATGGGTGGTTGAAGCTGCCATAGGGCACGCTCACCGTTCCAATGCGGCCGAGCACATGCGCCTCGTCGAGGGCTTCGCCGGGCGGGTAGTACTCCTGCCGATAGCGGTCGCCGCGCTCGGGTTCGGCGGGCATGATGATTCCCGGCTTGGCGCCGTTGACTCCCGACTCCCAGGAGTCGCTTGCCTTGACGAAGTGACCGTGCTTGAGCTCGAGAGAGAGCTCGCCCATGTACCAGACGTTGCCCTGCCTGTCCTGCGCGTACCAGTCGAAGGTGCGCTCGATCGGGCGGCCGCCCTCCGACACCGTGTCGCGCACCACCGTGCAATCGATGCCCAAGATCCTCTTGGTCAGGTGGGTGACGACCTCGTCGTCGGTCTGCTCCGTAGTCCCGCGGATGCCACGGAAGTGAAAGGCGGTGCCGGGTTTGAGCGGCCAGTACGGGTTATCGACCCTCGCCACGAAATCCGCCGGGCGGATCTGCGGGGAATACCTGCCATGAATCGGCGCCAGCTCGGAAGGGGACGGGCCCGGCGCCTGCAGGGAGGAACGGCCTTGAGCGCTCGAGGAAATGCCCGCGAGCACCACCGCCCCGATCACCCCCAGGGCAATGATCCAGATCGACCCTCTCTGCGAAGCATGTGCAGATCGCTCGTTCATGTCCACCTCCGTCGAATCGGACCACGATGAGGTGAAGCAGGTCTACCAGCCGAAAATGAAAGGACCGTGAAGGCCTGGCCCGGGGCCCCCGCGCTTGGTATACCCCGGCCGTGGCTACCTTTGGCATGCTGCACGGCGCCTGGCACGACCCGCTCTGCTGGGAGCCGGTGACGGAGCGGCTCGAAGCGCTCGGGCACAACACGACCGCCCCCGACCTCCCGCTTCACGATCCCACCGCCGGATACGAGCAGCGCGTTCGCCCGGCGATCGAGGCGCTCGAGGAAGCGGACGGCCCAGTGGTCGTCGTAGCTCACTCGCAGAGCTCGGCGCTTGGGCCGCTGGTGGCAGTCGCCCGGCCGGTCTCGCTACTCGTTTACCTCTGCCCGCGGATGGGGTTCTTCGAGCCGCCGCCCGGGGCGCCGGGCCCGTTCCGGGAGGGCGTCCCATTTCCCCCGGCCCGTCCGGACGGCACGACGGTGTGGGACCCCGAGGTCGCCATCGAGGTGATGTATGCGCGGCTGCCGCCTGAGAGCGCGCGCGCGCTGGCGCAGCACCTGCGTCCGATGGCGATGCCGCCCGACGAACACCCCCTACGGGAGCACCCCGACGTGCCGTCCGCGCTGGTGTACGCGGCCGACGACGAGCTCTTCGAGCCAGCATTCGAGCGCTTCATGGCCCGCGAGCTGCTCGGCATCGACCCGATCGAGCTCCAGGGTGGCCACTTCGTGATGGTCGAGGATCCCGGCGCCGTCGCCGAGCTGCTGGACCGCTTGGCGCGTAGCCAGGCCTAGGCACGGCTTCAAGCTCGCGACTGCACCCGGTTTCAGGCGTTGCCAAACGTTGCTGCGCAGCTCTTTTGTCGAGCGTTTTCCCGTGTCCTTCGGCGGCTGTTCGGGTAGCTGAATGGGATGTTGAGCGGAAACTGGTCCTCGCGAATTCTCGTCCTGGCTGCGGCCAGCCTGATGTTTGCCGTCGCCATCGGGGGGTTCGGAATCATGGAAACGGCGCAGCCGCTCCAGCCCTCCTCGGTCAGGGTCGAGGGCCTCTTTCCGGCCTTCGACCCCGGCGAGACTCGCTACGTCTCCCGTTGCGGTCGAGGGGTCCCACCGATACATGCCCAGGTCACGGGAGTCGCGACGGTGGAGGTCGGATCCGGACCAGCGCAGAGCAGAACGACCGAGATCGAACCGGGGGTCGGCCCGGGTGAGACCTTTCGTTCTCTGTGACCGAGGACGGTCAGAGAAGCACCTACTGGGTGCGCTGCCTGCCCGCGGACTTTCCCGGATGGCGGTTCGAATCGCTGAGAGCAACGACCCCCGGGCTGTTCGTGGTCAGCTTCAAGGCACCTCGGGATGCGCGTCCCTGGGTGATCGTCTTCGAACCATGAGGGAGTGCCCAGGTGGTGGTACAGCCCCGACACCCGCGTGCTCTGGGCCCAGATCCTCAGCAATGGCACCGTCGCCTGGGCTCGGTCGTTCGGAGACGGATACGGGTCGGATCCGCGCATGGCCCACGAGATCCACTCCGCCTCCGGCGAGCTGATCGGATCGTGAAGACAAGGGGGTCCGTGACGGACGGCCATGAGTTGCGCGAGCTGCCGAACGGCAATCTCCTACTTGACTCCTACGCTCCGGCCGGTCGAATCGAATTGAGGAACGTTGCCGCCTGGAAGAAGAGGCGCCCCCCGGACCGAGGCGCGGTCGTATACGCGGAGGTCCAGGAAATCGACTCCCGGGACCGGGTGGCCTGGCGATGGAACTCCCGTCGTCACATCAGGCTCGGCGAGACGGGCCGATGGTGGCGCAGCGTGCTCGTCAACCCGAAGCCGAGTCGCTTCGGAGCCAAGGCTTGCGCTGGGACGTGATCAGCCAGGTTGGTGCCTTGCTCAAGGCCGCGCGTCCGGGCGGTCCACTGGGAGGCTTCAATGTGCAGCGCGTGTACGGCACGTCGCACGGGGGTGAGCTGGCCACCTACATTGCGATCTTTCATTCACGCGCCACGCTCACCGGGAACCGGCCGGTATATGACGGCTATATTCAGCACCGGCATCCCGGTCTGACGCGTCTGCGCCAATGCGGTGCGGCGCCGGCGGCAAATGATCCGCGTCAGATCCTGCGGAACGTCGGTGTTCCGGTGATGCGAGTGGTGTCACAGACAGACGTGCTCGGCACCTTCGCGCGTCGCCGGGAAGACAGCGACGCGTCAGGCGATCAATATCGCTTGTACGAGATCGCCGGGGCACCTCACGCGGATGCGTCGTTTTATCCGTACATGCCGACCGTTGCCGATCAGAAGAAGACCGGGTTCGACGCGTTCCTCCATTCGTGGCCATTCCCCGATCAGTGCGAGCAGGAAACGTCGCTGCTGCGCGTGCCGATCATGACGTATGCACTCGATGCGGCTTACGCCAACCTGACACGCTGGGTTCGCGACGGGGTGCCGGCTCCGCGCGCGGAACGGGTTGCCGTAGAGAATGGCGGCACTCCTCAGGCGCGCGTCGTGGTCGATCAGCATGGCAATGCTGTTGGAGGCGTACGAACACCGTATCTCGAGGTGCCGACGGCGACCTACTACACGAGCACACGGGGCCCTGGATTGTGCGGCAATCTTGCACACAAGGACGACTTCGATTGGGCGCGACTGAACAGCCTGCACGGTTCGCCCGGCGAACTACGCCGCGAAACTGACAGCGTCTGTGGATCGACTCGTGAAGGACCGCTGGCTGACTGAATCAGACGGCCGGAAGATCAAGGCTGGCGTCGTCGTTCCGGCAACGTCGTCGCGTTAGGCTTTTTCATTTGCGCGTAGCGCGGATTTTGGGCGAGACTTCAGCGGGGTCCGCCGCCGCGCACGCCTGCGCGTGGAGTGGAGACTCGCCTCGCAACTCGAATGGCGCGCCTGAAGGAATCGGCCCTAGCTAGCGGCGGGCCGCCCTCGTTCGGGCCCGGCACCCGCAAACAACCGCCGGCCGTCGGGCAGCGTGATCGCATTGGTATTGGCGGTAGGGGTGCCGTTGCGCGCGAGCCACCCCTCGGCCGTCACCATCGTGCCCGGCTCGAGGTCCTCCTTGCGCCAGCCGCGACGGTACAGCGCGTTGGCCGTTGCGGTCTCGAACGCCCACTTCACGACCTTCCCATCCGTCTCGACGTCGATATAAATCCAGGCATGCGGATTCGACCAACGAACCGAGTTGACTTTCCCCGTGACTTTTACGGTCTTGGTCACGTCGAACTCGGCCGAGAACGAATGATGCGCAATCGCAGGAATACCGAATAACGAGAAGTGCAGCGATTATCAGTGCGTGTTTCATAGAAGTTACGTAGTGTCCGGCTTCAGCCCTACTGCTTGTTGTTTCGACGGAACTCGTCCCTGACGTCCTTCAAGTGCTGCAGATCCTGATTGTCCTCCAGACACGCCACCTCGAGCATCTCGCCCGGTTGCCGGTTCATCGGCATCTCGATCGTCCATGGGCGCGTGTACACCGCCAGGTCAGTGACCGTTGCCCGATAGATGATCCGGTCCGCGTTCACCGGGGTGAACCGTTCGATCACCGTCGCCGCGTGACTGATGACATCGCCGACCTCATTCAGCCACGACTTGCCGTTCAGGTTCCTGGTTTCGACGACGAGCGTATCGCCTTCCCAGTGACCAATCGAGTCGCCCTGCCATAGCCGCAGCGTGTCGGGGAGATGCTCTTTGCGGTTGAGCGAGACCAGCCGCCAGGCCATCCGTTCATGAAGGAAGACGACGGCGTCGGTGGTTTGGAAGATGTGAACCGGAGCCGGAACGTAGAGTGACCGCGGGACGCCCCCCACGAAGCAGTGCGCCGTCGGGTCGTCATAACCTCGTTCTGGACGGTTCCGGCTGGCTTTTTCCGCGGCCGCCCACGGCTGATACGGGAGCTTCTTGTCAGGGGGATCGATGATGACGCCGCGACCTCCGCCCGTGAATGTTTCCTTGTGCGCCTCGAGCCCCCAGTTGGCGCCGCCGTGGTCAGTCTGAAAGAAGCCGTTGAGATCCGGCTTCCCGTCCGGCAGGCGGCGCACGGGCGCCGCGGCAGGCGCCGGGGCGGCAGGCGCCTGGGCGGCAAGGTCAACAGCGACAAACGGTGGCCGCCAGCATCGCGGCCAGGAACAAACGCGTCGTCATGGCTTGGAATACCAGGTGCGGGGCTGGCGCTCAAAGTCCCCGTTCGCTTCTTCTTTCTCGGCCTGGCACTGGTACTCGAGCACCCGCACCATGTCCTTGTGCCGATACATCGGCATGCTGATTTTCCAGGGCCGCGTAAAGACTTTCGGATCCTCGATCGTGGCTTCGTACCGCAACGTATCAGCGTCGATGAGTGTATAGCGCTCGACGACCTTGAGCGCCTCGCTGTGGAAGTTGCCTGCCATGTCGAACCACGTTCGGTCGTTATGATCGTTGACCTCGACGACCAGTGTGTCGCCTTCCCACCGACCGCGTGAATCCCCCATCCAGAATTCCAGGCCGTCCGGCGGCGGACTGCCGTTGGTGTAGATGAGCCGATGGACCTGCGTCCACTCGAAAGTCATGGCCACATGCGTGGGCGTCTGAAAAATCTGGAATGGCCACTCCATATACATGATGCGTGGCACGCCAGGCAGGTAGCAGTGCGACAGCGGATCCGCCGTTGCACGATTGGCGAAATTTTCAGCTTTCTTTGCGGCCGCCCAGGGCTGGTAGGGAATCTCCCCGCCCTCGACGACACCGCGTCCGGCCGGCATGCCGTTGCGGGCCACGTGGTCCTGAAGGTCGTATGACGCGCGGTTGCGCACCTGCCAGATCCCTTGCAGGTTTGGCCGACCGTCCGCCGTCCGCGGAATGGACCCAGCCGCTCCCGACTGCGCGAACGCGAGGGTCGGCAGCGCGAGGAGCAGCCAGAGGGCAAGCTTCATCGAGCGAGATTATACCGGGCGACCGCTGTTCCAGCTACCGGCTTGCGGCAATGTAACGATCCACCTGCTCCTCGATCATCGTCAGCGGCGCCGTTCCCATGCTCAAGCACCGCGTTGTGGAATGCCTTGGGATTGAATCGAGCGCCGAGCGCGGCCCGCGCCTTGTCGCGCAGCTCGACGAGCTTCAGCTGTCCGATCATGTACGCGCACGCCTGGCCCGGGTTGACGACGTACCGCTCGATCTCGCTCGCCTCGATGCCGTAGTCAATCGCCTGTTGCCGCGTCCAGCCCTTCGTGTGGAGCCCGGTGTCGACGACCAGGCGACGGGCGCGGAACAGCGCGCCGTCCATCTGACCGAGAAGGCCCTCGAGGATCGCCCGTCGTACCAGCCGTTTTCGGCCGCGAGCCGCTCGGCGTAGAGCGCCCATCCTTCGCTGACCGCCGAGATGCCGCCGAACGCGCGAATCTGCCGGAAGCGCGGGTTGGCATCGTTCTCGAGCTCCAGCGCCAGCTGAAAATGATGGCCCGGGAACGGTCTCGTGGTACACGAGCGTAGCGCAGTGCCGAACTTCGTCATGTATGACGGACGCAAGCGGAATCTGGAACGATGCCCGGACGGGACCCGTCACGAGCCGGCGACCGTGTAATTCGCGGCCGCATTCGCCTCCCGGAACTTCGGGAACGGACGCGCCTCGACCGGCGCACGCGGCGTCTTGTCGAAGAGCGACATCGATCGCTGCTGGGCGTCGCGAATGACGCCGTTGACGTCGGCCATGATCGCGGTGCGGCCCGCGTCGGTCGTCGGATACGCGAGGTCCTTCTCGAGCTGGGCGACGCGCGCGCAATCGACCCGTCAGCTCCGTCCCAGCTTCCTGAAGATCGCGTCCATCTCGCGCTCGAGCCGCGCCACCTCGCGCAGGCCGATCTGATGAATCTCGTCGGCGGTCAGCGTCGTGGACGTGAACGCGCGCAGGAAGTAGGCGTATGCGCTTCGACGCCGCCCGGGAAGCCGCGACACGCCGGCCGCGTCGATCGCTCCGCCTGCAGCGGACGCAGCACCGCGAGCGCCCGCTGCCAGGCGGGATAGACCTGGCCGGGCCGTGATCTCCTCCGCCTGCGCACGCAGGCGGTCGCGCGTCGCCGCGGAAATGCCGCTCACCGCGGCCATGCGATCGTTGAACACCGCGACGAACGGGTTCTGCGCCGCGCGGTGTCGAAACGAACTGCTCCATCTGGGCGATGGTCGCCGTCAGGATGAAGCGCGGCGGCACCATCCGCTTCTGCGCCAGCGCGGCCGCTTCCGCGATCGCCTCGTCCATCCGCGCGGCCACCTGTCCCAGCCGGGCGACGTAGTTGGCGGCGTCTTTCTCGGTGTTGATGCGGATGCACGATCGTCAGGGCGTTCGGCAGGCTGACGTTCGCGCCGCCGAACTGCTCGAGCGGGAAATAGATAGTCGTCGTACTCTCTGCCCTTCGACGACCATCTCGAGCTGCCACTTCATGAGGTCGGCCGACACGCGCTGGGTCTCGGTCAGCTGCTCGCGGTCGAATGCCGCCAGCTCCGTGAGGCCGCGGCGCGCCATCTCGACGCGACGGCTGTCGCCACTCGCGCGTGAGCGGCGTCATCTGCGTTTCGAGCGCGTCCTGCTCGGGACCGGTGAAGTAGCGCGTCGGCAATCGCCTGGTTCGGGTTCATCCGCACCCAGTCGGCCGTAAAGGTGTCGAAGAACGCGTCGATCGACGGCGCCGGCGCGGCGGCGCCGGCACGATGCGAGCGCGAGGCCCCAGAGACAGACCATGAGCAGCCGCTTCATGCAGTTTCCTCCGATCACGCCGGCCGGATTATAGTTCGCACACTTACAGGCTCGTCCTTCCGCAGGTGAGGTGTTGCATGGGCAAGTACGCAGGAACGATCGTCGCGGTGGTGCTCGCATTCGCCGCGGCATGCTTGTCGCGCAGGCCGGCGGCGCCACCGGCGGAAAGCGAGCCGGCGCGCGACACGGGATTCGCCGCGGTGCCCGGTCAGAAGGGCGGCTGGGATCTCACCGGGCCGTACGAGGTGGTCCCGAACTGGCCGAAGCCGCTGTCGCAGCGTCCCGGCCACGACGGCTGGACCTGGGGCGCGACCGAAGGCGTGTTTGCCGAGACCGCCGACCGCGTGTTCGCTGTTCAACTCGGCGAGCTGCCCGAACTCAAGCGTCCGCAGCTCGTCCCGTTACCGAACATCGGCCCCAGCCTCTCGTTCCCGGTGGGCCAGGTGCCGTTCCGGCACGCCTCGCAGGGACAGGTCGCCAGCCCGCCGGGGGGCGGCGGACCCGGCGCCGACCCGGACGACCCGGCGGTGCAGTACAAGGGTCGCCCCGGCATCGATTCGCGCTGGGAGCACCTGATCATCGCCTTCAACGCCGCCGGCGACATCGTCGAAGAGTGGACGCAGTGGGACACGATGCTGCGGCGGCCGCACGCGATCTACATCAGCCCGTGGGATCCCGAGAAGAACGTGTGGGTCGTCGAGGACCACAATCACGTGCTCTACAAGTTCTCGCACGACGGCAAGAAGCTGCTGCAGACGATCGGCACCAAGGGCCAGAAGGGCGCCGACGCGACGCACTTCAATCGGCCCACGTTCATGACGTTCCTGCCGGATGGATCGATGTTCGTCTCCGACGGCTACAACGGCAACCGCGTGGTGAAACTCGACAAGAACGGCACGTTCGTCACCGCATGGGGCGAGCGCGGCGAGCAGGGCAAGGAGACGCGTCCGAACTACTTCAACGTCGTGCACGGCATCGCCGCCGACCCGGTCACGCGACGCATCTACGTCAGCGATCGCGGCAACCGGCGCATGCAGGTGTTCGACGAGAACGGCAAGTTCCTCGACCAGTGGCCGTTCGACCCACGCCATCATCGGTGAACTTCCTCTACGCGAACGGCGACGGTTCCGTATGGGCGTTCGACAACCCGACCGAGAAGGTCGTGAAGTACGACGCCGACGGGCAGTCTGCTGTATGCGTGGGGCGCGCTCGGCGATTACCCCGGCAGCTTCCTGAACATGCACGGCGCGAGGTCGATCCCGACGGCAACCTGTACATTGCCGACGTCGGCGACGCGCGCGTGCAGAAATTTCGGCCACGGCCGGGCGCACGACCGGAATTGCTGGTCGGTAAGCCTCCAGTCGCGCGGTGAGAAAGGGTCGGGAGTCATTTGTCGAGGACATCCCGGAATCTGAACATCGGCGGCGGGAGTGTCCTCGACAAATGACTCCCGACCCCATTTAGGAGGATCGAGTGCTGAGAGGACGCATCCAATCGAGTGTTGGGCGGACGGCAGTGGCAATAGCCGTCTCGACATTGTGTGTGACGGGCACCTCGCATGCCCAATCGGCTTACATCGGCGCGTCTGCGCTGGCTGACATCTCGCGATTTGGAACAACCGGAGGCGGTAACGGCGAAACCTTCGGTGGCGCCATTCGTGCGGGCACATCGATTACCGATCGTTGGGGCCTCGACGTCGAGTTCGCTCGAACCGGCACCCTCGAAGAAGAGAACTCGTTCGACATCATTCCGTTGCTCGCGGCCGGCGCGGGCGTAGCGACCGGCTCTTTCACCTTCACCGGAGTGGGTTCAGCGCCTACGATCGCCGGTGCCCTACCCAACCTCCGCATCGGCCCCGGGGGCTTCCGCACAACAACCACACAGCAGTTCGCGACGCTGACGGCGATGCCCTGGATTCGGCAGGCGGTCGGGTCACGCGCTGAGATCGTCTACCTCGGCGGGATTGCGCTCGTCCGCACGGAGCGCACATCCAGCTTTGGGTTCGGCGGAATTCTTCCTCTGTTTGATGGACGGGGCGACGGCCAGGAATTCATCACCTACGGTTGGGGGCCGGCCCTCGGCCTTGACGTCCGCGTGTTCATGACTGACAGTCTGCGCCTGGTCCCCGGCGTGAGACTCCTGGTGGTCGATGAAGCCGGCCGCAGCGGCTGGCTGACGAGGCCGTCACTTGGCGTGCAGTGGAGCTTCTGAACCCGCGACTCGCTCGCCTGCAGCCGTATCCCTTCGAAAGGCTGCGCGCGCTGCTGGCCGGCGTCGCTCCGCCGGCGCTCTCGCCAATCCGGCTGTCGATCGGCGAGCCGCAGCACGCGACGCCCGATCTGATCCGCCAGGCGCTCGTCGAATCATCTGGACGGCTCTCGACCTATCCGGCCACGGCGGGACTCGACGCGCTGCGCGAGACGATGGCGGCATGGTTCAGACGGCGCTACGCGCTGCCGCGCCTCGATGCCGGCCACGCGAGGTGCTGCCGGTCAACGGCACGCGCGAGGCGCTGTTCGCGTTTGCGCAGGCCGTGATCGACGGCTCGCGGCCGGCCCCGGTCGTCGTCTGCCCGAACCCGTTCTACCAGATCTACGAAGGCGCGGCGCTGCTCGCCGGCGCCGAGCCCGCGTTCCTCAACCAGACCGCCGCCAACGGCTTCGACCTCGATCTCGATTCGATCACCGACGAGCAGTGGCGGCGCACGCAGCTGCTCTACGTCTGCACGCCGGGCAATCCGACCGGACGCGTGCTCGACCTCGGACGCTGGCGCGACGCTGTTCGAGCGCGCCGATCGCCACGGGTTCGTGATCGCGTCGGACGAGTGCTACTCGGAGATCTATCCCGACGAGAGCGCGCCGCCGCTCGGCGGACTCGAGGCGGCGCATCGGCTGGGCCGCGACGGCTTCCGCAACCTCGTGGTCTTCACCAGCCTGTCGAAGCGCTCGAACGCGCCCGGCCTGCGCTCGGGCGGCGTCGCCGGCGACGCGGCCTGCTTGCGCCGGTTTCTGCTCTATCGCACTTATCATGGAAGCGCGATGAGCCCCGCCGTGCAGCACGCCAGCATCGCCGCGTGGCGCGACGAGGCGCACGTGCGCGACAACCGCGCGCGCTATCGCGAGAAGTTCGCCGCCGTCGTGCCGATGCTCGAGCCGGTGCTGCACGACGCGCAGCGGCCGGACGCCGGCTTCTACCTCTGGGCGCGCGTGCCCGGCGGCGACGACGAGGCGTTCGCGCGGGACCTGTTCGCGCGCCACGCACGTGTCGGTGCTGCCGGGCCGGTATCTGGCGCGCGACGCGCACGGCGTGAACCCCGGCAGCGGCTACGTCCGCATCGCGCTCGTGCCCGGACATCGAGGACTGCGTCGAGGCCGCGCGACGCATCGTGGAGTTCTGCCGCTGATGGCTGACCAGACCGCGACGTCCACCCACCCGCTCGAACCGCTGATCGACAGCCGCGTTCGAGCGCCGCGCCGAGACATCACTCCGGCCACCGTCGACCCGACGCTGCTGCAGGGCGCTCGACCAGGTCACTGCACGAGCTGAACACCGGCCGGCTCCGCGTCGCCGAGAAGCGCGACGGCACCTGGGTCACGCACCAGTGGATCAAGAAGGCGGTGCTGCTGTACTTCCGCACGCACGACAACCAGGTGATGCCGGCGAGCGGCGCGACGCCTGGTTCGACAAGGTGCCGCTGCGCTTCCGACGGCTACACCGACGCGCAGTTCCGCGACGGCGGCTTCCGCGTCGTGCCGCCCGCCACGGTCCGCACCGGCGCCTTCATCGGCCGCAACGTCGTGCTGATGCCGTCGTACGTCAACATCGGCGCCTACGTGGACGACGGCACGATGGTCGACACGTGGGCGACCGTCGGCTCGTGCGCGCAGATCGGCAAGAACGTGCACCTCTCCGGCGGCGTCGGCATCGGCGGCGTGCTCGAGCCGCTGCAGGCCAACCCGACGATCATCGAGGACAACTGCTTCATCGGCGCCCGCTCCGAGATCGTCGAAGGCGTCATCGTCGAGGCGCAACTCGGTGATCTCGATGGGCGTCTTCATCGGCCAGAGCACGAAGATCTACGACCGCGCGACCGGCGAGGTGCACTACGGCCGCGTGCCGTCCGGATCGGTGGTCGTGCCCGGCAGCCTGCCGTCGGCCGACGGCAAGTACTCGCTGGCGTGCGCCGTGATCGTCAAGCGCGTGGACGCCGACACGCGGGCGAAGACGTCGATCAACGAGCTGCTCGCGAGACCTGACGCTCGATGTCGGACACCTCTGGACCTGGCGAAGCAGCTGATCGCCTGCCGGTCGATCACGCCCGGACGACGGCGGGCTGCCTCGACCTGATCGCGGTCGCGGCTGGCGACGGCCGGCTTCGCCTGCGAGCGGCTCGACCGCGGCGCCGGTGCGGAATCTGTGGGCGCGGCACGGCAGCGGCGCGCCGCTCGTCTGCCTGGCCGGACACGTGGACGTCGTCCCGCCGGGCCCGGTCGATCGCTGGACGAGCGATCCGTTCACGCCGACCGAGCGCGACGGCTGCCTGTTCGGACGCGGCGCCGCGGACATGAAGACGTCGGTCGCCGCGCATGGTGACCGCGGCCGAGCGCTTCGTCGCGCGCCAGCCGAGATCATCGACGGCTCGCTGGCGCTGCTGTTCACGTCGGACGAAGAAGGCGCCGGCATCGACGGCACGGCGGCGGTCGTCCGGGAACTGCAGTCGCGCGGGACGACGATCGACGCCTGCATCCTCGGCGAGCCGACGTCGTCGGCGCTGCTCGGCGACACGATCAAGAACGGACGGCGCGGGTCGCTGAACGGCGTGCTCACGGTCAAGGGCGTCCAGTGCCACATCGCCTATCCGGAGCGCGGGCGCAACCCGATTCACGATGGCGCTGCCGGCGCTGGCCGAGCTCGCCGCGACCGAGTGGGATCGCGGCAACGAGTATTTCTCGCCGACCAGCTTCCAGATTTCACATCGTCCAGGCCGGCACCGGCGCGAACAACACCATTCCCGGCTCGCTCGACGTGCTGTTCAACTTCCGCTTCTCGACCGAGTCGACCGCCGAGCAGTTGAAGGCGCGCGTGCACGCCGTGCTCGACTCGCACGGCGTCGACTACGAGCTGGCGTGGACGCTGTCCGGCGCGCCGTTCCTCTCGCCGCGCGGCGGCCTCGTCGACGTGGTCAGCGCCGCGGTCACGTCAGTCACCGGCGTCACGCCGGCGCTGTCGACCAGCGGCGGCACGTCGGACGGCCGCTTCCTCGCGAGCGTCTCGCGCGAGGTCGTGGAGTTCGGCCCGCTCAGCGCGTCGATCCACGCGATCGACGAGCACGTGCGGATCGCCGACATCGCGCCGCTGTCGGCGATCTACGAAAAGACCATCGCCAATTTGCTCGCCTGAGCCAGCTCGTCCTTCGCTCCATTTGCCTTTTACTTTTTACTTTTTACTTTTTACCTTTTACTTAGTCGGACGTACACCTTTCGGTACTGAGAGGCGATACAATCGGGCACCGGCAGGCATGCACATCCTTCTGCTGTCGATGCCCGATTCGTTCGAGCACACGCCGACGGTCGCCGTGCGCATGCCCAACGGCGCGCTGGCCTCTCTCGCAGCCAACGTCGATTCACATCACAACGTCGCCGTCGCCGATCTCGTGCTGGCGCAGTCGTCGGTGCGGCAGACGGTCGAACGTCTTGTCCGCGACGTGCAGCCGGACGTTGTCGGGCTCTCGGTGATGACCTTTCAGCGGAGCACCGCCCGTCGCATCATCTCGCTGATCCGGACGATGAAGCCCGGCGTGCGCGTGGTGGTCGGCGGGTACGACCCGAGCCTTGCGCCCGACGCATGGACCCACCCTGACATTGGCGTTGACGTCATCGTGCGCGGGGAGGGTGATCTGACGTTTCGCGACCTCGTCCGCGCCTTCGAGCGCGGCTCGCCGCTCTCCGACTGTTCCCGGCTTGTGGTACCGGGAGGGGCAGGTTGTTCACAGCAACCCACCACGGCCGGTGGCCGGCCTCGACGACGAGCAGATACGACCGCCGAAACGCGGCGCCCGGGTGCTGACCGGGTACACCGTGCTCGGGCGGCAGGTCGACGTCGTCGAGACGTCGCGGGGGTGCACGTTCGATTGCAGCTTTTGCTCCATCATCGAAATGCGCGGCCGCAACTTCCATCGCTTTCCGATCGCGCGCGTGCTCGATGACATCGCCGATGCGAGGGAGCGAGGCGCGCGCGTCATCTTCTTTGTCGACGACAACATCACGCTCGACGTGCCGCGATTCGAGGCGTTGTGCCGCGCGATCGTCAGCCGTGGGCTGAACGACCTCGACTACATCGTGCAGGGGATGACCGCTCCGATCGCGGCTCACGGCGAGACGCTGGCGCCGCTGATGAAGAAGGCCGGCTTCAGGTACGTGTTTTTGGGAATCGAGAATATTCTCGAAGACGACCTGGTGTTTCTCAAAGCCAGGGCGAAGAACAGCCTTCGCGAGAACGGACGCCGCGTCGGCAATGCAACCGCCGATGCCGTGGACGTGCTTCACCGACACGGGATGCTCGTCGTTGGCGGACTGATCGTCGGCAATCCGGATGACACGCGCGACTCGGTCGCCGCGAACCTCGCGTTCGCGGAGAAATACGTCGATTGGCCGTATATCCAGCATCCCACTCCGTATCCGGGCACGCCGATGACGCGCGAGTTCGTCGAGCGGGACCTGATCACGAATTCACGCGTTGACGAATACGACGGAACCACAGCGGTGACGCGGAGCACGCACCTCTACGGCCGAAGACATCGAGTTCATGCGCTGGCGAGCTGAACGCTGGATGAAGGTGCGGCATATGTCAACCGCATTCAGGCACGATCCGGCCTTCGTGCTCGGGAACGCGCGTCGCATGCTGGCCCATACGTTCAGGGGAAGCACGTGGCGGTCGGCGGTCGGTCTCGAAAATGCCCGTGACGTCTTCCGTCGCTACCGCGCCATTCGCAACCGCGAGCGTGAGTATGTCGACTGGCCGGATCCGATGCCGGCGCTCTCCGCTCTCAATCCCGCAGCAGTGCCTACGGCTGTGGTGGCATCGGTGCGCAGTCTGCGCCCATCACCCACCAGTCGATCCTTCTGATCTGGCACGGCGCAGGAATTGCTCCTGCGAAGCGCATCGGTCCGTGCGGTCCTCCGTTCACTGCCTGCTCACTGCTTTCTCCAGGAGGGATCATCATGCCTGCCCAGAAAACACTCGGTGCAAAACAGCTCCAATCACTCACACATGAGCTGTCGCGCGACAACAGTCCGGACAACCCGGTGGTCCGCGACCTCCGCCGTCAGACCGCAAACGCGTTCGTCCTGTACGCCAACTACAAGCACTACCATTGGCAGACATTCGGTCCCCTGTTTCGCGATCTGCACAAGTTGTTCGATAAGTTCGCCCAGGAGGTGCTCTCGACGCTCGACGAGCTTGCCGAGCGCGTCCGGATGATCGGGCCGGATCCGCCCGCTCACCTGATCGAGGCGGCAGACCTGGCGAGCGTGGCAGCCGCTGCGCCGCATTCAACGATGCGGGAGATGGTCGAGGAAGCGGACCGACACGCGCTCATTGTGATCAAGGAGATGCGCAGCGCGGTCAAGCTGGCAGGTGAGCACGAGGATCCCGGAACGGCTGATCTCTTCACACGGATCGTGCAGATTCACGAAAAGCACGAGTGGTGGCTGCGGGACATTCTCCGTTCCGGAGACGGGCTCTGCACCTAGCGAGCGGCGCTACTTGGCCCGGCCCTGGTAGCCCTGCGCGATCATCTGAATCGCATAGACCTGCGCGGCGTTGGCCACTTCGGTGCCGTTGGCATCCGTCGCGCCACGCGCGAGCACGAAGAGCGTCTTCTTGTCCGTGCCGCCGAACGCCACGCTGATGACGCCGCGCGGGGTCGGAATGATGCCGAGGTACTTCCCTTCGGGGCTGATCACCTGGACGCCGGGGTTGGTGGTGACGTAGATGCGGCCGGCCGCGTCGATGGTGCTGCCGTCGCCGTTGCCGCCGCCCTCGAGCCGCGCGAACTCGCGCTGATTGGTGAGCGAGCCGTCCGGGCTGGACGTCGAACGCCGCGAGCGTCGGGCCGTTGGTGACGTAGAGCGTCTTCTCGTCCGCGCTGAGGATGATCCCGTTCGGTGTCGAGGTTCTCGCCGTACTTCGTGACGACGCCTTTCGGGTCTCGCGTAATAGACCCCGCCCATCGTGAAGTACACGCCGCCCTTGCTGTCGGCCGTCAGGTCGTTGGGATTCCCGCCGATGCAATCGAGCGGATCGCCCTGATAGCGGTCTGCCAGAACCGCGCGACGCGGCGCGAGCTGCACGATGCCGGTCCTGAGACCCTCGCTCGACGATGAACAGGGCGCCCTTCGAGCTCATCGAGAGCGAGCCGCCGGTGTGCGTGTCCGAGTACACGACCGACGGCCTTGCCATCTGCTATCGAGCTTCACGACCTCGCTGTTGTCGTTCTGCGCGATCAGCAGGCCCGCCATCGTCGGTGCCGACGATGCCGTCGCCGTTGTTGCCGGCCTCCTGCCAGAGGAACGTCCACCGCTGCTCCTGCGGCGATGACGCCGGGAATCTCGGTCACCTTGTAGTCTCGGGGGCCTTGCGGCGGCTGCCCGCCTCGTCCTCCACCGGCGCGCGCCGGAGGCGGGGTCTTGCATGTGGCCATGAGCGCTGGATGGCCCGGATCGTCTGGTGCGGAGATCGAGGCGGAGCGCGGATTCGCGGGAATCGGAGGCAAACGCGGCGCCTGCGTCTGACCCGCGCCGAACGTTGAACCAAGAACCCAGAGGGCGATCGTCAGCCCGCCCAAATGGATTATCCGCATACGCGCTCCCCCAATCCCGATCCTGATCCCTGATCCCTGATCCCTGATCCCTGATCCCTGAGGCATGATTTGACCACTCTCAGACCCGGACGACAAATATCCGTCGGCAGGGTGACTTCGCACGTCAGTCGCGGCGATTCAGGCCCATTCTTGAATGGCGCTCCATTTGCTGAGCTAGCTGACGATGACCCCCCAACTTCCCCAGCCCCGAATTGTGCCCGTCAGCATGAACGTGGTTTGGGGCGACTGACTTCGCGCCTTTCGTTTCAATCGCTCTTTTCTTGCCCGCAGTGTCCGGTACGCGGCAGCTCGCAAGTAGTGTCCGGCTTCAGCCGGACCCCGGATGCGTCGTGTCCCGTAAGTAGTGTCCGGCTTTAGCCGGACCCGGCTGCGTGGTGCCCCGTACGTAGCGTCCGGCTTTAGCCGGACCCGAATGCGTCGTGTCCGGAACGTAGTGTCGGCTTAAGCCGGACCTGGATGCGTACCGTCCGTGTCAGTCCGGCTCAAGCCGGACACTGCGCCGCGTTCAGTCCGGCTGAAGCCGGACACTACGTCGATACGCGTATTCCGGACAGTCCGAGGGTTATGATCGACCTCCCGTGGCTGATACGCCGGACGACACCACGTCGCGGGGATGGCGACGCGTCGTCTCCGATTGGCTGAAGGGAGCGCCGAAGTCTCCGTCTCCATCCCCGAGCTCAACGAACATTCCCGATCGACAGGGCGTGCCCGCCCGCATCGGCCCCTACACCATTGAACGGAAGCTCGGCGAGGGTGGGATGGGCGTCGTGTATGCCGCCCGCGACGAGCGTCTCGAACGTGTCGTTGCGGTCAAAACGATGTCGTCTCCTGCCACTGACGAGACGGCGCGTCAGCGTTTCTGGCGCGAAGCCAGGGCGGCGGCGAGCGTGAATCATCCGAACATCTGCCAGGTGTACGAAATCGGCGAGGACGCCGGCACGCTGTTCATTGCGATGGAGCTGCTCGACGGCGAGTCGCTTGCCGACCGCCTGCGACGGGGAGCCCTCAGCGTCTCCGAGACGTTGCCGATCGGCCTCGGTATTCTCTCCGCGCTATCGGCATTGCATGCCCGCGGCCTCGTTCACAGGGATCTGAAGCCGTCCAATGTGTTTCTCACCGCCCATGGCGTGAAGCTGCTCGACTTCGGCCTCGTGAGATCCGAGGTCGACCCTGCGTTCGTCTCGGCTGCCGGACTCACACAAACCGGGATTGCGATCGGCACGCCCCGATACATGGCGCCGGAGCAGGCGACCGGGGACGCCGTCGATGCGCGCTGCGATCTGTTCGCCGTGGGTACCATCCTGTTCGAGATGCTCGCCGGGCGACCCGCGTTTGGAGGGCGAACCGTCGTCGATGTGCTTCACGCGACGCTTCACGAACAACCCCCGGCGCTCACTGGCTCTCCTGCCGTCGCTGCGGTCGATCGGATTATCCGGCGAGCGTTGGCGAAGCGTGCCATGGAACGACCCTACTCGGCCGACGAGATGGCCGAAGAGTTGCGCGGTATTCACGGCGCCGGCCGCGACGACACCCCGGCGTTGGCTCAGGCGCTCACACGCCTCGTCGTGCTGCCATTCCGTGTCCTGCGTCCCGATCCTGAAACAGACTTTCTCGCGTTCAGCCTGCCCGACGCCATCTCGACGTCGTTGTCGGGCGTGGGGTCTCTGGTCGTCCGGTCCAGCGCAACTGCTGCTCGCTTTGCCGGCGAGGCGCCGGACCTCAAGGTTCTGGCGGCGGAGGCTGACGTCGACCGAGTGGTCATGGGCACGCTGGTGCGGTCCGGCGATCAGTTGCGAGCCACGGCGCAGCTCGTCGAGGCCCCGGGCGGTACGCTGATCACCTCACACACCGCTCAGTCATCGCTGGGCGATCTGTTCCGGCTGCAGGATGACCTCGCGCGTCGCGTTGTGGATGCGTTGTCGCTGCCGCTGGCTGGAAGCATGTCGCCCAGGCCCGATGCGCCGAACAACGCGCGGGCCTACGAGTTCTATCTTCGCGCCAACGACTTGGCACGCACGTATGCGGGACTCACTCAGGCGCGCGATCTGTACTTGCGCGCCCTCGAATTGGATCCACGCTTTGCTCCGGCGTGGGCGCACCTCGGTCGGTGCCATCGAGTGATTGGCAAGTACATCGAAGGCGTCTCTGACAGTGAGGCGCGGGCTGAGGATGCTCTCCGGCGCGCGATCGCACTCGAGCCCGGACTATCGGTGGCGCACAAGTTTTATGCGCAGCTCGAAGC
This sequence comes from uncultured Solirubrobacterales bacterium, assembly GCA_963816785.1. Classification (GTDB taxonomy): domain Bacteria; phylum Actinomycetota; class Thermoleophilia; order Solirubrobacterales; family 70-9; genus VRUE01. The sequence goes on from CAWFLL010000002.1 coordinate 915,127, forward strand.
CGACATGGGTCAGTCGGAACAGGCGCTCGTACGGCTTCTCGATCAGGCCAGGCGTCACGGTAACGATCCGGAGCTGTTTGCGGGGCTGGTCCACGTCTGCCGGTCCTGCGGACTATATGAAGAGTCCATCGCTGCGCATGTCGAGGCCCGGCGACTCGACCCGAACGTCTCCACGAGCCTCGACGGCACGCTGCTGGTAATGGGCAACATCGATCGACTCCTCGCGAATGAGCGTCCCGCTGTTGACGCCGGTGGCGACGAAGGTATTCGCGTCATGGGCTTGGGACTGGCCGGACGACGCGACGAGGCGCGCAAGGCGCTGGTCCACATGCGTCAGGCGATGAACGTCCCGACATTTCAGACGTGGACCGACTACCTGCTCGCGTGGATTGAGCGTCGCGCGCAAGAGATGACCGAGATACTCCCCGTCCTGACGCTGTTGAAGATTCAGGACGATCCAGAGGCGATGTTCGTGGAAGGTTGGCTGCTCTGCGACGCCGGCGCTTTCGAGGCGGGACTCGCCTCCCTCCGTCGCTCAGTCGCCAAGGGCTACTATGCCGCGCAGACGCTCGCGAGCAGCCGACATTTCGACCCGCTGCGAAATGATCCCGTCTTCCACTCGCTTGTGGCAGACGCTGAAGCGGGACGCGAACGTGCGCTGGCCGCATTTCGCAAGGCCGGTGGAGAGAGACTGCTCGGCCAGTGACGTGGCATGAAGACACATTAGGTAGCTAAGTAGCTGGGTAGCTAGGTGGCTGGGTAGCAGGCGTAGTGTCCGGCTTTAGCCGGACTCCGGATGTGCGTAGTGTCCGGCTTTAGCCGGACCCTCTGAGGGCTCCCCTCATGATTCGTTCCGAAATCCTCGACTACTACGGCGAAGGACAAGAGGAGCAACGCTTGACGGCTTCGCTCGGCCGGCTCGAGCGAATTCGGACGTGGGAGATCATGGAGCGCCACCTGCCGCCCGCGCCGTCGCGGATACTCGATGCTGGCGGCGGAACGGGCGTGTACGCCCTCGCGTTGGCCGAACGTGGTTACCATGTGCATCTGATAGACCCCGTTCCGCTTCACGTGGAAAGAGCACGGGCGCTTTCAACGACATCGAAGACACCGTTGGTAAGCGCCGAGATTGGGGATGCGAGGAATCTGGCCGTCGCAGACGACTCCTTCGACGTCGTTCTGCTCTTTGGTCCGCTCTACCATCTGACCGACCGCGCCGATCGCGTCGCTGCCCTTCGCGAAGCTCGAAGAGTCCTCGTCAGTGACGGACTGGTCCTGTCCGCCTGCATCTCCCGATTCGCATCGGCGATTGACGGGATACGGGAGGGTGCGTTGCGCGATGCGCGGTTCGCCAGGATCGTGGATGGCGATCTGACGGACGGAGTCCATCGGAATCCGACGAACCGGCCCGAATGGTTCACCACGGCCTACTTTCATCGCCCTGAAGAGATCCGTCGCGAGATCGAAGACGCGGGGCTGCGTTTCAGTAACCTTCTTGCAGTCGAGGGTCCTGGGTGGATGAGTCAGGACCTCGACACGTGGCTTGATGACGGCGAAGCCCGCGAACGCCTGCTCGACGTCTTGCGACGATTGGAAACCGAGCCAAGCCTCATTGGAGCCAGCGCACACCTGCTGGCCGTCGCCCACAGGTAACTACGGCCAAGGTCGCGAGAACGGTTCGAACTCGTAGATCCCGCCGTCGGCCATCAGCGCCAGAAAAAGATGACCGTCCCTGACGACGAACGACCGGATGAGGGGCCATTGCCTCACAATCTGATCGTGCAGGGACCCTGGCGGGCATAGTGCGCGGGTCAAGGCCAGTGGACCGAATTGAAGGCTCGGGCCGTTCGATGTCCAGGTCCCACGTCCCCGGTTGCAGTCGATGCGTGCGGTGAGCTGCCCGTCTGATCCGAACTCGATGGTGTATTCGAGCGGTCGTGTGGGGTGAGCGTCGTATCGTCACTGCCTTGGAACTTGACGAGCCGCCACGACGTCCCCGCAAGTCGGCGGTGAGTCCAACGACAGGGCCCCTGGATCGACGGCAACGAACGCACCCACGCGCCTGCCTGTCGCATCGAACAATTCCAGACGATCGCCGGCAATTGCCAGACTCGCCGCACGCTTCAACATCTCGCGAAACGCGCGTTCAACCTCTCCTGATGAATCGACGCACGCCATCAGTGTGCCAGCCATCTGGCCGAACGTGAGGACACCTCTTGTCAGTTGGAAGGTCCCTGTCAGGCGGTTGCATCCGTCCGAGCCCGATACGCGCCCTCCTGCTTGAAACAGCAAGAAGGCCTCACGTCTGGGGTCTTGTGCCGGTATGGGAATCCCCGCAAGCTCGATGGCTCTCCAGTGGGTCCCTTCGAGAGGCCTGGTGTCTACCGGAATGGGCGCCGCGGCGGTGCTCCGCAGCAGAATGGAAACCCGGGTCGGGTTTCCGCGGGTGATCACCGGAATCGCTGTGTCGGTAGTGAAAAGGAGCTTCTCGTCGAGCAGGATCCGCACCCGCACGACGTACGTGCGGTTGGAGTCGATTCTGGCGGGATCGAAGACGATGGTGAAGGCGATCGGCGGGTTACCGAATGCCGCGAAGCGCGTTTGCGCGACCCGTATTGCCATCGTGTCGGCACGCGACACGTCTTCGAGCACCGCTTCGAATACCGCCGCAGGTGGCAACGCGATCCGTTCTCGAAACGTGGCGGTCCCGGTTACGGATTGAGCCATCGCCGTGTTTGCGATCAGCCCGAGGAATACGGCGATCGCAGCCCGTGCGCTCATAGGGATCGAAACTCTCCTGGATCGTGAACCGCAGATCTTTGGCTGGCAACCAGTCCGCGACAGGATCGCGGTGGCGCCCGCAGCTGTCGGCGACGCGTGCTTCGTCTCCGACGGCGTCGGGCGCGACCAGTCCGCGCTACTTGTCCGTCACGCGGATATCGACTCGCCGGTTGCGCTGACGCCCCTCGGCGGTCGAGTTGTCAGCCACGGGTCGGTTTTCGCCGTACCCCTCCGCTTCCATCCGCGATCGATCAATCCCGTAACTCGCAATCGCGTTCATCGTGCTCGCGGCCCGCTCCTGTGAGAGCTTCACGTTATACGCGTCGTCGGCAACGTTGTCCGTGTGGCCGCCGATTTCGACCTCTCACCTGCGGGTAGGCCTTGAGGATTTCCGCGACGTTGCGGATTTGTTCGGTGGACCCCTGCGTCAACCTCGCCGAGTCGGTGTCGAATTCGATGCGGTCGAAGCTGAACCACGTGTCACTGTTCGCCGGCCGTGACCGATCTTCGATGTATCCGAGGAGACTGGCTTTCCACGCCGTTCGACGGAATCCGAAGCGCGACGTTATTGGGCAACGTTCGATTGATGAACGGTCCAAGTGCGGCAGCTGGGAGCGTCGGCACCGAAGCAGTTCCAACCGGCTTCGGCAGTTCGACGCGCGGGACCGCCGGCTGCTCCAACACCACCGCCTGCCGCACAGGCTCCTCCCGTCGGCCGAGGAAGTAGGCAAGCAGTGGAATCAGCAACAGGAGCGGCACGATCCAGAGCCACGGACTGGATCGCCGCGATGCGGCCTCGTACGTCCCGACGACCGGGGCGTGCGCGGCGCGTTCGTAGCTCCCGACGACAGGCGCCGCATGGGCCGGCGCCGTTTCGTGCGCGTTCACCCGGCGTCCCTTGTCTCGTCGGCGCCCAGAATGCCCGCGAGCCCGGGTGGGGCATCTTGCAGGAAGGACCGCTGGCCGGCAAGAAGGCTCATCAGGTTTGCGCCACTCCACCCGGCGCCCTTCATCTGGCGGCCAATCTGACCCAGGACGAGCGGCAGGGCCAGACCGAGCAGCGACGACGCAGACGAACGGCTGATACCTGCGAAGGATGATGCCCAATCAGCGACCGCAGCTGGTTCGGCTTCCGAAAATGGAATCCAACAAGGGACGCCCCGCATCGATCAGGCCGGTAATCCCCGTTGGCCCCTTGACGGCGTTTGTGGTGTCCAGAAACCGGCCCGAATCGAACTTGTTCTGTCGGATCGTTTCGAGAATAGCGTCGGCGCCGGCGACCGTTGACGTCTTGTTGGCCAAGCCGCCAAACAGCGCTGGCACGACCGCGCTGAGGGCCGACTGCGTTTTGGACGGGCTCTCACCGAGCGCCGAGGCGACACCGTTGAGCGTGTCGCCTCGGAACTCACCCAGCAACTGGTTGATCAAGTTTGTTGGCACTGGTTCTACCTCCCTTCGGCGATGGTGCGAAACGCACGGTGTGACCGTGCGAACGACGCGAGACTATCGGGCGCTGCGCACCCGTTCCCAGGCGTACTTGATCACCGGCCTTGTTCTGCTCCCAGGTTCCGGGGTTCTTTTCCTCCCAGATGCGTCGCGAGTCCGCCTCCACGGCCGACCAGGGACTGCTGCGGAACGGCTCGCGGGTGGCCAGGTCGTAGCCGAAGTGGAACGCGGGCTCGAGGCTCTCGTAGCGTCACGCCGCTCTTCGTCAGGTTGTTCTTGAAGAAACTGCGGAAGTCGGAGTCGTACTCCTTGTAGGGACGCGCTGCCGGACCTCTTCGACCTTGCACGTCCTGACGACGAAGCGTTTCCTTGATGGTCTGGACTTTTTCGACGACCTCCTTGCCGAGCGAGACCTCTTCGATGACGCGGGCCGTCTTGCCGACCTTCGCGATCTCGTCGGTCTCGACCATCTCGAAGGATCGCTCCTTGAACAGGTTGGGATCGATCTTCACGCGCGGTTCACCGGGCGACGCTGCACGCGGATCGTCTCGTCGCGCAAGCCGACGTCCTGCGCGACCTCGCGCTCGCTCACGACGTTGTAGATACGCATGCGCCCGCGCTCGACGGCTTCCTTGCCGACCTCCAGCTCCTCCTCGATGACCTCGAGGACGTTGTCGTTCTTGGCGGGGTCGCTCAGCGTCAGATCGTTGCGGACCTTCTTGAGCTCCGCGCACGCTTCTTGATGTTGACCATCTTGTAGCCCGACATGATCTCGGCGGCGCGCGTCGCCGCGCTGTCGGCCACGTTGGCGGTGATGATGGTGCCGCCCTGGTTAACACCTTCCAGATAGGTGGTCGACATCCGGCTTCGGAACCCATTCGCGCATGTGCGCCAGCTTGGGTCTGTCGTCCGTGTCGTCGTTGGTGAGGATGTCCAGATCCGCTTTCGCGTACCCCTCGTGTGCCAGATGCGCTGAATGCACGCATCGCCTCGTTCTTCTCGTCAAACAAGCCAATCACTGTCTTCATGGTGGCTACTCCTCCTTCCTTTGCGGATCTCTCGTGATCGAGTTCGCGGCTCGTGCCGTCGAGTTCATCGCGTTCGACGTCGACGACTTCGCGGCGCAGGACGACTGTCTGTCGGCTCGTGGTCGTCGTCCGGCGTCTGGAGACGCGCACTTCCTCTCGCAGCAGGAGCCGCTTTTCCAATACGGTGACTTCTTCGACGAGAGGGATGACGAGGACGCCGTCTTCGTCGCGAACCGTCGGCGCCACGCCGTCTACCAATGTGTTGACAGGAATGCGCTCGACCACCAGCTCTTCGCGGATGAGCGGAGCATCGACGACTTCTTCATGGGCCTCGACGCGCTTGGTGACGCGCACTTTCGCGCGCGCGACCCGATGCGTCTCGACCGTAAGCTCTTCGGCAATGACCGGAATGACGACCTCGCCGATTGCTGCGTCAGAACTCTCGAGACTGCCCGGCGCGATCGACAGGCGATAGGTGCCGTCGTCCTGGCGAACGAGCGCGTCCGTCGCAGTGACGATGCGGGAACCGTCGTCGAACTCGACGGTCACTCTGCCGACTTCCGCGTCGGCGACAACCAACCCGCGGATGCCGTCATCACGCACGACCGCAGCATTTCTCATGGGAATCGCGGGCTCTAGCCAAACGGTGCACGTTTGGTGCCCCGGTGCTCGCGGCGTCGGGCCCGGTTCCTGATGACAAGTATTGAAAAGGACCGGAACCACTTGAAGGGCTCGCCGCGCACGTGACGGCAATCACGACATGTCGCGATATCTTCAATACGATCTCGCGGCGTGCTGCCGAACTCGCCTCTCGAGTGCCGACTACGGGTTCACGCCAAGCGCGGCGCCGAGCTGAGTCAGAGCGCGCTGTTCCTGTTCGCTGACGCGTGCGCCGCCCAGCCCAAGGAATCCACCCTCTTTCGCCGCGTCTGCCGCCTTCCCGGCGATGGACATCAGCCACGTTCTAAATTCACGTGCCTCGGCCGGCGACTTCGTCGCCACGGCCGTCGCTGCGTGTCTGCATCTTTCGATGAATGAGCTGCGGGCCTGCTCTCGCTCCTTGGGTACCGCCGGCATCTCGGGGCGTCGCGCCGCGCTTGAAGGCTTCCGCAAGCGCTCTGATCAGCTCGCTTGACGAGCCAGTCCCCTGATTCGACGATGACTTTGCTGACCGCCACGGCTTCCTTCGCGACCCCGACAGGGCCACTCAGGTCGGACATCGTGACGACGAGGCCCGCCATGAATGGCGCAGCCGCCACGTCTTTCCATTCATCCGCCGTGAAATCTCTTTCAGTAGCCATACGCGCCTCCTGTCGGTGTTGGATTCGCAGCCTCCTCGGTTTGAACGCCGGACGCGGGACGGCAATCGTCGGACCAGCGAGACCAGGGCAGAAACTGGAGTGATTGACCGCGTGCCCGCCTGACGGTCACGACATCTCGCGGGTCTCGACTATCGTCGGAGTGGACGCGAGGTGTTACCGGCCGACGTTGGCGATACGGACTAGCGTCGTAGTTCCGGCTAGCCGGACGACCGGCTGACGTCGGACACCGCGACCGCATCTCAGTCCGGCAATCTAAAGCCGGACACGACGGCGAACATGTGGAGAGGCAGCCTGCGACGGCGGGTGTCTCGCGGAGCAGCCTGGCGCGCCGAAGCTGCGGAGCGGAACGCGAGATACGACGGTCGCCGCTGAGCGGACGACGGTCGCACCGTCTGGCCGGACACTACGAACGCATCTCAGTCCGGCTGACGCCGGACACTACGAACGCATCTCAGTCCGGCTCGAAGCCGGACGTGCTACGACGATCTGATCTGAGGGTGTTAGGGCTGTGACGTGGAAGTGACAGGGCGCAGGGCGCCGGCGAATGCCTTCATGGCGCGGCCAACGGCGCCGATGCCCTTCTTGGTCGCGGTTTCACTGGGCGAGTCGGCGGCAGGAGCAGACGCGGCTTCGACAGTCTCAGGAGCTTCCTTGGTCCGGCCGGCGGCCTCGACGAGCTCCACCTGATAGATCGGTCCTGCTTCGTCGAGCGATACGATTTTCACGTTCACGACCGTGACAACCATCGGCTGGGCGCGCCCGACCCGCATCTTCATCTGACGCCCGGGACACAGGCGGAGGTGCGTATGCACCGACAGACGGTCGGCCTCAATGTGCTTCAAGAGCGCCGGATGTCCGGCAAGCGTCACCTTGGACGACGCGATGGCTGAATTCGATCGGGATGCTGTCGGCATACTGCGTCAGCTCCTGACGCAAGAGAACTGCCATGGCTGAGGCTGTAACCCAACGGGATAAACGTCAGAGAATGAACGCCTTACGGTAAGCCTCAGAAACGACATGTTGCCGCCGCACCTCTCCGATATTCAGGATATCTAGAGAATTTCTGAGTTCATCCGGATTCTGGGGTTGGTCCCGAAGCCTGGCTTCGCCGTCCTGGGGTTGATAAATCCACTGCCTGCAGTCGGTTACGTCGACGCGTCTCACTCATGGTCACGTCGGCTGCGTTGTTGCGTAGTCGCTCAAAGTCAAGAGGAGGCGCCAGCGACGAATGCGTGATCGCGGTGACAAAGATGCTCCCGTTGCGGTGAAGGTCCTGAGGGGTGACTCAGGAGAAATTGAACTGGTCCGCACGTCGAACGGCGGGACCACTGTCTATTTCGATTCGCCCGAGGATGCCCTTCGCCGTCTGAACACCTGGGCATTGCAGCCGGATGCCGCTCGCGCCGCCACTGATCTGGAGGTGGCTCCTACGTCACTTCACGAACAAGTTGTGTCTCTGGCCAACGCGGCCAACGTGTCTCGTCTCGAGATCGAAAACCGGCGCTCGGAATCGCGACTGCGCCCAAGCGATGTGTCGTGGTTTCGTGGTGCGCGCTCAATGTACGGCGCGCAGATCAATGTCGTCGATATTTCCTGGAACGGCGTGCTGATCGAAACCGAACATGAGCTGGCCCCCGGTGCGACGATAGCGTTCGAACTCCTCAGAAAGGACGGAGCTCTCCGCGTGGCGGGGCGCGTCCTTCGCTCGCGGCGACTGGCCGGGAGTGACGTCGGACGATTCAACGGAAGCGACGTCGTCTGGTACGAGGCGGGATGCCGCTTCAATGGCCGGTTGGACCTGGAATCCTTTGTTCCGAAGCTTGTCGGGTCAACCGACACCCATGTTCGCGTTCCCGAACTGAGACTCGCAAACCCAGCGAGTCGTCTTCGTTAGCGCATTCACATTTCACGCGCTATTTCCGTGCGCGTTCGTCGGAGAGTCGGGCGGCCTGCGTCGTGAGGTAGTGGCGCTCGGGCATGCTGTTCGTTCGACTTGCCGCGGCCTGATAGTGCGCGATGGCAGCATCGCGATCCCCTGTCATTTCCAGGAGATGGGCGCGAACAGCATGAAGGCGATGGTGGTCGGCCAGGCGTTCATCAGCGTCGAGCGCTTGCAACAGCTCAAGGCCGGTTGACGGCCCGTGCACCATGGCGGTGGCGATGGCGTGATTCAGCGTCACCATCGGGTTGTCGGTCAAGCGCTTGAGCAGCCCGTACAGCGCCAGGATCTGCGGCCAATCGGTATCCTCGGGGCGCGTCGCTTCATCGTGAACGGCGGCGATCGCCGCCTGCAGCTGATACGCGCCAATCGAGCCTCTGGAGAGCGTGTCCGTGATCAGGGGAGATGCCTTCGGAGATGGCGCTCCGATCCCACAGGGTTCGATCTTGCTTGTCGAGCGGAATCAATTCCCCATCCGGACCCGTCCGTGCTGCGCGTCGGGCATCGGTCAGCAGCATCAGGGCAAGCAACCCCGACACCTCGCAATCGCCCGGCAGAAGATTGTGAACGGCGCGCGCCAGCGAATCGCCTCATTGGAGAGATCGGCGCGTTGCAGCTGCGCGCCCGCGCTGGTGGCATAGCCCTCGTTGAAGATCAGATACAACACGTGCAACACGGCGCCCACGCGATCTGATTTCTCCTGGTCGGTGGGCATGCGAAATCGCACACCCGACGTCTTGATGCGCTGCTTCGCACGGCTGATCCGCTGCGCCATCGTGGCTTCAGGGACCAGGTAGGCGCTGGCGATCTCAGCCGTCGTGAGTCCGCCGACGGCACGGAGGGTGAGGGCAATCGCCGACGAACGCGTGAGCGACGGGTGACAGCACATCAGCAGCAGGATGAGGGTGTCGTCCTGATCCATGTCGTCCTCGTCCTCGACCGCTGGCGTACCTGCAACTCAGGCGGCGTCTGTGTCGCCACGGCGACTTCGCGGCGCCGTCGAGCCAGCTCGGCCCGTATGTGATCGGTCATGCGACGAGCAGCGACCTGGATCAACCATCCGCGGGGGTTGTCGGGCACGCCCTCCTCCGGCCACTGCACGGCGGCGGCGAGCAGCGCTTCCTGGACCGCGTCCTCGGCGGACGAGAAGTCGCCGAAGCGGCGAACCACTGCCCCGAGAACCTGCGGCGCCAGCTCGCGCAGCAGGTTCTCTCCCGCAGACGCCATCGAGCGGGTTGTCACTCCTCCACGGGCGGTGCGCTCATCACCTCGCGCACCTCGATTGGAATGTTCATTGGCGTGCCACCAGGTCCAGGGGCTGCCGACGCGCCCGCGGCGATCTCATAGGCCCGCTTCGGGCTCTCGCAGTCGACGATCCAGTAGCCGGCGAGAAACTCCTTGGCTTCGGGGAACGGACCATCGGTCACCTCGGGGACGCCGCCCTTTCCAGCTCGCACCACCCTGGCCTGTCCTGGACCAGCCAGCCCCTCAGCGGCGACCAACTCCCCGGCGTCTGCGAGCTCCTTGGTGAAACGCCTCATGAAATTGATGTGCGCCTTGAGATCCTCTGGAGGCCAGTTGAGTACCGCCCAATCCCCTTTTCCGCGCGGGGCATTCATCATCAGCATGAACTTCATATCGCCGCTCCCCTTCGGACGCCCTGATTGGCGCTTTCACACATAAGTCGGAGCATGCGACCGGTTTTCGACATGTCTCACCCGTCTTTTCGGCGGCACTTTGCCGGCGGTCACGCGCGCGTCACGGGATGCCACGTCGCCGTCAACATGATCGCCTACCTCATCCAGCACGATGCGCATCACAGGGGACAGATCTGCAGACTCGCTCGCGACCTCGGACACGAATTCCCGTCTGAGGACACGATGAGAATCTGGGGATGGAAGGCATTGCCGCCCGCGTTTCTGCGCCGCGACGCTTAAGCGCCGGACACTGCCGCGGCGTCAATGTTGAACTCGGCCACTCGAAGAGCAAGCTTCACTTGAGAGGCCACCCCTTCGTGCCTGTAGCTTACCTGGCAGAGCGGCTCGGCGACGTCGACACCAGCCTTCGTTGCACTGAGCGCGACGTGCGTCAGGAGTTCGACGAGGGCGTGACCAGTGTCGGGCACCTGAATCCGAGTACCCCAGCCCGACTGACGCAGGCACCATCTCGACCGCGCACCCGAGGCCACGGGCAAAATCGCTCACGAGACGGACAACCTGATCGCTTTCGCTGGTGAGCGTGAGGTAGACAGTCATGCGCAGCAGAGTCTAACCCGAACACCGTTTCGGTCCGGCTAGCGCGGATTTCACTTCTGTGGCGCGAACCCTTCGGGTTCGCGAGGCGAGCCTCCACCCCACCGCGCAGGCGTGCGCGGCGGGGACCCCGCTGAAGGCTCGCCCCACAAGTCCGCGCTACACGCATTTAAAAAATGCTCTAAAGCCGGACACTACGCGAAATGGCGACGTGGAGAATTAGGGGAGCCACCCCTGGATGATCACCATCGCGGAAAAAAATGCCGGCCCGATGATGCCTGCCACCGCCAGCGCTCTCGCGCGCGAAAGGCGATCGCCGATATCGGAATGCGTCATCCCCGGAAAGCGCATAGGAGTCGGGCCTCGCAATTGCCGATGCTGTTCAGTTCGGATTTTACGCCCCTGACGTTGTATCCGTCAGAGGACTCGCCAAGCCCCTCGGTGCGTCGCGGGCCACGACATGTCGTCGGCTTCAATCACTTCGTTTGGCCAGACGAGAATCTGTCAACACGGACGATGTCCCAATCAGTCGGTGCGCCTTTTGCGTAGCCGTCGCACTGTCATGGCAGACCAGGCCGACACGCCTCAAGTGCCACAACGCGAGCCCCGGTTCGCCGATGCGGCGGCGTTTGGCCGGTTCCTGCAAGCGCATCGACAGGAACGGAACATCAGTCTCCAGCAGGTGGCGAACGACACCAAGATTCCCGGATCGGCACCTCGCGGCGTTGGAGCGTGGGGACATCGCGCAGTGGCCGGGAGGGATTTACCGGCGTGCGATGATTCGCGCCTATGCGACGGCCGTTCGACTGAATCCGAACGAAATGGCGGACGAGTTCGCAGCGCTGTTCAGCGACCACACCGAAAGGCCGCTCGAGGCCTTGCCCGACGTCAAACCGACAGAGCATGAACGACCCTCCGCTGGCCCCACTATGGGTGTGGTCGCGTCTGTCGTTTGTGCGGCCGTCGCCGCCGCGTTCGCTTGGTACGGTCTGTCGATTGCCACGGAAATGACGCCCTCCGCCCCGTCGGTCGCGGTGAAACCGATCGCACAGCCTGAAGCGGGAAACCGGTCGGCACAGCCTGAAGCGGTGATCGCACACTCTGAATCGGAGAACCCGATCGCACATGCCTGAATACGGTCGCAACGTCTGAGCGCTACGACGCTCACATCGGTGTCATCCCAACCGCTTCCGAGTGCACCTCTCAGTTCAAGTGGTTGAGCCCGAGACCGACGCCGTCACCGCTATTCGAGTGTCAACCCTGAGAGTCGCGCTTCAGGTGACGACAGAGCCGGCTGGCGCCCAGGTCACGGTGAACGGGATTCGATGGGGCGAAACGCCACTGACCATTCGGCATTTGCCACCAGGCGAAAAGCAACTGCGACTGACCAAGGATGGATACGTGAGCGTCGAGCGCCAGGTGCAGCTCACCGATGACGACTCGTTGCAGACGCTGAGCGTTGATCTGGAGGTTGCGACCGTAGCCGCGCCAGCGCGCGCGATCACGATCAATTCGGAGGCTGATCTGCTCGATGCTCAACGATCCAGTTTTGGCTGACCTCACCCGCATCAATCTTCGACCTGCGGGTTACGAACACCCGCCAGACGAAGCCGACGACAATCAGCGCAGCGAGTATCGCGATCCAAGCACCCATAGTTGGTGAAGAGCTTACCCCGATTGGGCCTCAAACATCAGCGGGCCAGGGATCGTGAGGCCGAAGCCCGGTTGCCGTAGCGTGGGATAGCTCGCGACGTCGAGCACACCGCCAGCTCCAAACATCAGCGACGGCTCGCAGACATCGCGCGAAAGCAGGAGTGTTCCGAAGGCGCCTTCCTGGGCAACGAGCCCGTCACGAGCTGCGCGCGCCACCGTGAGGCCGGCGCGAGTCAACAGGCTGGTTTCGCCGACCTGGGCGCCGACGATGAGTCCAATGCCTGCCGCTCGAGCCGCTTCGACGATCGGCAGTGACCTGAGAAGCCCGCCCATCTTCGACACGCGGAGGTTGATGAGCCAGCGCTCTGGCGTGTTCCGCAGATGCTCAATCTGCGATAGTCGCAGAAAGCTTTCATCGAGAACGATTTTGCAGTCGAGTTGCTCGGCAATCTCGGCGAGTGCGCTGGACCCGCCAGGACCGATCGGCTCTTCCACGGCGAAGAATGGCGCGTCGAGCGCCCGAAGAAAGGCAGCCGCTTCCTGAGATGTCCGCCACACATTGTTCGCGTCCGCTCGCAACCTGATGTCCGGGTATGGGGTCAGCGCGGCAATCTTGTCCCGGTCACGTGACAGATCACCTGACAGCTTGATCTTGAAGTCGGTAAAGCCTTGCGCCCTGTACCGGCTGGCCATGGCTACGAACGCGTCACGGCCCATGTCTCCGAGAACCGCACTGTAATGGAAGCGGCCGTCCACGCCGGTAATCCCAGCAGACTCTCGACCGTGACCAGGGATTCCGTGGCCAGCAGGTCGAGTATGGCGAGTTCGATGGCACACCATGCCGACGGATGCTCGTCGAGCTCGTCGCGGTGTTCACTCATCCACGCGCGAAGCGATTCGAGATCGACGACACTGGCGCACAACGACGCTTCGTGCCTCGCGTGAAACGCCTGCGCGCTCTCCATCGACTCACCTGTGACGTACTCTCTCGGACAGGACTCCCCATGACCGACCGCATGATTCTCGAAACCGCCTCGACCCATACACTCGACGTCGCTGACCGTTCCGCTGATGCGTGACGGAACGACACGGTGAACGGGATGCAAAGCGCAGTGAAGCGCAGCTGCCGAATCCTGACGCTAGACATGTGAGGCAACGTGATCGTCGAGAGGAAACACGAGGTCTTTCTGGTACTGGAGGACGGCTGGTTTGAATTGTCCTTCCCGCTGGCCAGCTCTGACTGCCGCCGCCTTGTAAGCGTCCGGACGTGCCAGACCGGAGCCACGCGACAGTCAGCGGACCAAGGCGTCCGCTCGCCCGCTTGCTCTGGTATTCGATGTTCAACTCACCCAACCGATGGTCGACCGTTTGGCTCACGCCGCGATCGCCTTCGAGCGTTCCACTATCCAGCTGCAAGGACAAGCGGTAGATTGACGAGCGCTCGTCGGCGACAAGGACAAAGAAGTGCGCTGTCACACCAAGGGACGCTGTCGCGTGCTGGACCGCCTCTATCACCTGCGCCTCGTAGAGCTTCTCGCCAGTCAAGTTCGTCACTCCCCTGCCCTTCTGGACGAAGCGCATCAGCGGCGACTTGTGGAAGAAGCCGATGACTTCGACGAGATCGTTCATGAAGTATCGGTAGAGTCCCGCGGCGGTCGTGAACAGGACGTAGTAGCGGCCGCCAACCTCGAGCTGGCCGAGCGTGAGGAACTCGGGTGTCCCGGAGTCCCAGGCGTCCTGGCGGACAAACTCGAGAAAATGATGATGAAACAGCGGCAGACCACCGGGCGTTTCAGGCTGGAGCGCGATTGTGCCGCGGCACTCACTCGACTGATAGCCCAACTCCATCACCTGTGTGCTCGAGGGGAGCGTCCTGCGGACACTCTCGAGGGCAATGCCGCAACTGCCCCCAGTCCACGTCGTCACCAAGCGGATCTCCGGCCACACGTTCGCGAACGTGAACGTCTTGAGTTGGCGCAACGTCGCAGCACGATCAGGATCCGCGCGAAGACTTTTCACGAGCACGGCACGAAGAGACGGTGCAACGGCGTCGAGCATCTCCCCGGGGCCTGCCGCCAACGAGTCGAGCAGACGCTCGCGATTGCTGTTCAACATGTCCAGCAAACGCAGGAACGTGCTCGGATTCGGAGCGCCGAGATAGGTGACGTGCCTTTCGGCAAGCGCAAGGCGAAGGATGATCAGGTACTTCAGATCGTAGTCGTCGATGCTGAACACCTCAGGTGGCACGACGAATCGCGATCGCACAGCTTTCGGAAGCGCCTGATACAAGTGCCCGGAGACAGAGCCTACGGCGTGGCCTGAATCGAGGCGACCTTCGACGGCAGCGCCCATGATCCCGAGTGCCTTGCCCGCAAACGCATCGGGACAGGCGCGGTACTGGAGATAGGAAAAGAGTGCCTGTTCCGCCCGGTGCAGAGCGAGCATCGAAGGTGTGATGGGAATGTATTTGGGCGTGCCGGTCGACCCACTGGTTTGCGCGTAGAAGTCGGGGGATTCGGTGGTGAGGGCCGGCGCACCTGTTCTGCGCTGGTCGTCGATGTACGGTCGCAGCGTTTCGTAGTCCTGGACCGGGACGTTCGCCTGGAACTGCCGGTAGTTGCTGACGTCGGCGAACCCGTGTTCCCTGCCGAAACGGGTATCGCGGTTCGCCGCCAGGAGCTTCTTCAGCACTTCATGCTGCGCGTCATCCGGCCGATGCGCGAGGCGCTCGAGTGGCCACCAATGACCGGAGGCCCGAATACGCCATTCCGGCGCGAAGGACGGCGCCGGACATCACCACCTATGACTTTCTGAATGGAGCACGCATCATTCCAAGGAATGTCTGCGGGTAGTCGGACTCCTGCAACCCGAGGCTCTGGATAGAACGATTCCTTGGCAGGAACCACGTGCCAAACAGCAGATCCCACACGATGACGGTGTTGCCGTAGTTGGAATTGGATTCCTTCGGCACTCGCGAATGATGCCAGCGATGCGTCTCGGCGCTTCCAACGATGTAGTTGAGCGGCCCGTAGTGAAGTCGAATGTTGCAGTGTTGAAAGAAGCCGTTGGCGGAGTAGGCGATGTAGTACAGAGCCAGCACGCGCCGATCGACACCCATCAACAGAAACGGCAGACTGTCGAGACACATCTGCGCCACTTTTTCGAGGGGGTGGAAACGCGCCGTATTGAGCCAGTAGAGACGTTCGACCGAGTGGTGGACGGAGTGCAGGCGCCAAAGCACGTCGTAATGATGCGCGGCGCGGTGGAGCCAGTACCGCGAGAAAGTCAACCGCCAGAACCATGACAATCGCTTGTATCCAGATCGGCCATCCATGTGGCCAAAGGGCGGCGATCGGAAGGTCGAGATTCCGTGACGGCTCCACCAGCATGTAGACGAAAAAGAAGCTGACAAATGGCGGCAACACAAGCTGGATCATCGTGATGAACACGAGATCGGTCCTGATGTCGGGCCCCTCGGGACGCCAGCTCATTTCGTGTGGAAAAGCAACCTCGAGCAGCGCCACGACAACCGCTGCGCTGAGTATCGGGAGGTAGGTGCTGAGGATCAGCGACCCTCCCTGAGACTGGAGCCAGGCGAACATCGCAAATACGGACACCATGACGAACGGATAGTGCACCCATGGCAGCCATCGATTCATGAATGGGGTCATCCTGAGTGCACCTCCTTCGCTCTGTACACTCTTCGGCGCTTCCAACGTGACACGTGACTGCCCGGCCGTAGTGTCCGGCGTTCCCAGGGTGACACGCAACGGCCAGGTTGTAGTGTCCGGCGTTCAGCCGGACCTCGCGAGTCGTAGTGTCCGGCTTCAGCCGGACCTCGCGAGTCGTAGTGTCCGGCTTCAGCCGGACCTCGCGGCCGTATCGATGAAAGTGGCCGTAGACGAGTAGGTATGTCGCCAGAACCAGGTGAAAGGAGGTCGGCAGCGGCCTGTCAAACCACGGGTGTTCACGGAGCACCGTCGCCCCCAGCCCCAGGCGCACCAGCATGAAGGTGAAATAGAGACCTCCAAAGAGCAGTGCGAACACCCCAGCGCGGCGGCTCGGAACGATGCGGCGTGACCCGAATTGCCAGGCCGTCCGCGCCAGCCAGGCGAGGATGAGCGCTTGCGTGACAACCAGAATCGGATATGGCAGGAGCCCGCTATGCCACGACTCGAAGGGCGGGAGCAACCTGGTCTCGAACACTGCAGCAGCCGGCTGGGCAATGACCCTGAAGGCGAAGAGACCAGCGAGAACCCACAGCCACCACGAATACGTCCGCGCGCTGGCGACAGTGGGCACGCCGAACATCCTGTCAGCGCACCTCTACCGTGACGGAACGATGCTCATGCCAGCGCAGGATGCGGCTGGCACCGATGGTGCGCCGTTGATGATTGCTGTCAGGCGCGCGGCAATCCGCGCATAGCCCGCGTCGTTCGGGTGAAAACCGTCCCGTGAAAAATTCGACGCCTTGTACATCGTCGGATCGCACATGAGATCCATGACGACGATGCCGGTGCCTGCCTGGCGGTTCGACTCGCGCGACAACGCGATTGATATCGCCTGAAGGACACGCCGGTGCTCCAGCGGATACTGCGCGGCGTACGGGAGCGCCGCGAGATTCGGCACGTTGAGGACGACGATAAAGCTTTCGGGGGCGCGCCTGCGCACACCCTGGATCAATCTGTCGTAATCGGCACCGAACGCTCGCGCCTGGGTCGTCGATGTAAGCATCGATACCTGAACCGGCTGCGCCTTTTTCGATCGCCTCGCCGATCGCATTGGCATCGTTGACGCCGCCAGAGATGGTGACGACCGTTGAATTGGTGGGAACGAACGGCATCTGCCGATCGACGAAGTTACCGGTGACGTCCCGACCGATTTGGCGGGCGATCGCCTCGATCGCCGGACTGAGAACCGAGGCGGGAATGGCCAGGTTCATGAGGGTGACCTGGTGCGAGGCGCGGAGCTGCCGCGCCACCACGGCCACGTAGCTCGTGCCATCCTCACAGGTGGTGAACGGGATGCACGGACGCTGCTGCCAACGCCATTCGCGTCGCTGGCGCCAACAGCTGTATAGCGGATCGCGGCGCTTGGTGCCGGAGGTGCAACTGGAGACGGAGAGGTAGGCGACGAGCCCTTGTCCATCAGATTGCACCCGCCAAGAACCGTCGCCGTCAGACACAGGACACATCGGCCCAGCGGATGCCAACCTTTCCTCATGTCAGCATCTTAAGCAATCAACGGGCACTTCGAACTGTTCGAATTTTTTCTTTGACAAACGTCCGCGCGGGCCAGCGTGTGCTTACGCCGATGTCTCTGGAGTCCCAATTCTGTTATTGGGGGCAGCCAGCAGTGCACCTCGCACCCATAACCCCTGTTGAACTTCACGAAGCAGGCCGGATGAGACTAGCGAGGTTTAATGATGCGGCGAGCGAGCGTCGGGGGCGTGAGGGGAGCCTGGAGAGTTTCGATCGTGACTGTGGCATTCGCGTTCCGAACGATGGAATCAACGACGCGTTGTGTGACGGCAGCGCGGATATTCCTTCGTTCCGTGATCGGTCCAGTCGAGCCGGCGCACACCACAGTGAAGGCAAACCGGATGCCCATTCCAACGCTCGTGATGGCTCGCTAGGGATTGTCGCGACGCCGGTCTTTTCGTGAAGAATGACGACGCTCGGGGGACCCGTCTCTGCGTTCCTGTCCATCGGCCACTACCCAGTCACGCTGACAGTGTTCACAGTGGGACTCGATGAACGCCGCTCCGCCGTCAACGACGACGCGGGTGGCGCGGACGCCTCCCTCGCGTCGCAATAGGGACAATGGGTGTTCTCGCTCATAGGTAGCTGACGACCCACCTGCCGCGAACCTCACGGCGGCCGGAGGCACTTCTGCCCGGCGGTGTACCCGATGAGTCGTGGAGCAACGACTGTGCCGAACTCAGCAGGTTAGAAATCGCCACAACTCAAACAAGGACGCAGGTCTCTGCCCTTTCGATGGCGACTTTAGTCAATCGCCCGAAGCCAGGGGCCCGACTGAAGACCGCAAGGCACCCCTTCTGCAGTCCGCTTTGCCAGGCTGTTATTCAAACGCACGTTTACGTAGGGATGGCGCGCACAATCGAGCGACCGAACGGCCACGATATTTCGCGGCCGTCGCCTCGAGTCAGGGCTCGTGGAAATGGTTAGGCACTTTGTGCCGTTCTCGGTGCGACTGGGTATGACGATCGGCGCGGTTGCCTGCATCGAGGCCACTTCACAGCACGCGAGCGCGCCTCCGACCACACCCCTCGCGATCGCCGTCGAGGCCACTCCGGTCCCGCTCGATCCGCAGCACCCGTCGGCGACGACACTTGGCGAGTTTCGCTACGCTGGTGGCCTGGCGCTCCGATCTCAGCAGTCCGACCTGCTGCACGAACTATCGGACCTCGTCATCACGGGAAGGGATCGATTTGCCGCTGTCGGAGATGGAGGCGTACTCGTCGAAGGCCGGCTTCTTTTCGACGAAGCCGATCGACTGGTTGGCGTCGCCGACACCACTGTCATGCCACTGATCGGCGAGAACGGAGAACCGCTCACCGGCGCCAGCGTCGATGCGGAAGGCCTGGCGCTACTGCCAACCGGCGACCGCCTCATCAGCTTCGAGAAACGTCCGCGCATCTGGTTGTATCCCGAAACAGGCGGCCCCCCGCGTCCAGTCCCGTCACCCCAAGTGCGCTTTCGGTCGAACGCGGGCATGGAGGCGCTGACGGCCGAACCCGAGGCCGGCGCCGACGCCTACACGGTGGGTGACGAAGACTCCGGTGCGACCTGGACGTGTAGAGTCACAAGCGCATGTATCAGAGGGCCAACCGTCAAGAAACCCAGGGAATTCGGTCTCGTATCGATGAATCGGCTTGGGGAAGGCATGATGGCCTACCTGCTGCGCGCGTACGATCCAGTCCGGCGCTCCCGTGTGACGCTGATGATCCTCCGCGATACGACCGTTATCGCCCGCATGGACCTGGCTCCGCCGATGACCGTAGACAATTTCGAAGGCATGACGTCGGTCCTGCGTGACGACGGCCGACGTCGGTTCTATCTGATATCCGACGACAATAATCGTCGATCTCAACGCACGCTGCTTTTCGCGTTCGACTGGCCGGCTCCGCCCTCGATGGTATCGTCACGAAGTCGATCCGTAAAGGCGATCATCGACATGGAACAACCGTGGAGGCGCCGACGCGCAGCGCTCGCACTCTGCGCAGCGTTGACGCTGGCGCCTGATCGTCGCACTCGCCCAGCAACAGTCGATGAGCCTATGGGTGGGAACCTGGAAGCGTAATCTCGCCAAATCATCGTATTCACCCGGTCCTCCGCCGAGCACCGAACAAACCCTGACGCTGGAGATCGTGAACGGACTACTGCAGGTCACCGAAGATGGGTTCAACGCGCAAGGGCAACCGACGCATAACGTGTTCGTGGTGACGTTCGACGGCAGCGAGCACGTCGTGGACGCCGCCCAAGGGATTACGCGGACCTACAGATGGATCGATGAGCGGACGTACGAGGGGCTGAACAGGGTCAAGGGCGAGCAGACGACCACGATTGAATACGCGCTGGCCCGTGATGGCAAGACGCATACCTTGACCACGACCGGCATCAGCTCGCAAGGCCAACTCATTCACAACGTCGTCGTCTACGAGAAACAGTAGGACGCTGGAGATCTCGCCACGTGGAGCCAGGCGGCTCAAAGACTGTCCTGGCGAGTCTGGAGGGGGCAGGCAGATTGTCGTGCACCTCTCGCAGGACGCGAATGGATTCCCGAAGCTGATCGTCGCTGAGGTACGGCGCGGGACCCAGGCGCAAGAGATCGCCGCGGAAGTCGGTGAGCACACCGCGGGCCCGCAGCCCCTGAAAGAAGTCGTCTGCACGATTGGTGCGAATGGCGAGGAATCCCGCACGACGATCGTCGGACATCGGCTCGACGCGCGCCACCGCCGGATCGATATCGAGCGCTTCGAATCCGTCCTTCAGGAGTCCAACCTGGTGGCGGCTGATCTGGCGCAGCCGCTCGGGCGTCAGCCCCTGCTCGGTGTGGAAGGTGAATACCGCGGCGGCACGATAGTGTGACGTCGGATCGTAGGTCGCGCCTGCGAAACGCGCCGCCCCGTCACCGTACTCGACGTTGCGAGACCGACCAGGCTGCTCGCAGCGCCGCAAACTCGCTGAACCACCCGGTGAGCACCGGGCGAAGACGACAGTCCGGGCGGTACCCGAAGGAAGCTGTTTCCCTCACCCAGCTGACAGTACTTGTATCCGCCGCCGGTGACGAAGGCCTGCTCGAGCCCGCATGCGCGGATGTCGAACGGCACGACATTCAGGTGGTGATACGCATCGACGAGAAGCGTCGCGCCATGTCTGGCGCACGCCTCGGCGATCGATGCCGAGGTCAGGGACGATTTCCGCGGTCTCGTAGAGGACTGACGAGACCAGCACGCACGCGGTCTCGATCGTCGACGAGGCGCGGCCAGCCTGTCCGCAAGCGTCTCTGCCGGACGCGCAGCCGCCTTCACGACGTCGAGCCCTTCCTCTCGAAGACGATCGAGCTGCCGGCGAATGGTGTGGAACTCCCCGTCCGACGTAATCAGCCGGGGGCGTGCGCGCGAGCGGCAACGCGGACAGCAGCCGCGTGACCAGCTCGTGCGTGTTCTGCCCGAGCGCGATGTCACCGTCGGGATCGTTCAGGAGCCGCCGGAATCCCGAGCGCACGCGCGCGGCCTGTTCGATCGCGCGTTCCCATTTGTCGTCGACGAACTCCGCCGCATCGAGCCAGGCGCGTTGCTGCGCTTCGAATCCGACATCGGGCCAGGCCTGATGAGAGTGGCCGGTGAGGAGCAGGCGCTCGGCGACGCGAAAGCGGGAATAGTGCCGCGCAAGATCGCGAATCGAGACGGCCATGGGCCCTACAACTGCGATCGTATCTCCCACAGGTCGGGAAAGATCGGGCCGCCGACGGTTTCACGCAGGTAGGCTGCGCCGGACGAGCCCCCGGTCCCGGCCTTGGCACCGATGGTCCGCTCGACCATCTTGACGTGACGATAGCGCCACTCTTGCAATCCCTCGTCGAGATCGACGAGACGCTCGCACAGCTTCGGCGTTCTTGGTGTCGCGGCGGTAGACCTCGATGAGAATCCGCTGGATGTCGCGCGATGGTTCGACACTCGCGGTCACATCCCGTGAGAGCTGCGACTGCGGCACGGCATAGCCCTCACGCGACAGGTATCGCAGGAACGCGTCCCACAGCGTGGGCTCCCGGTAGCGGCGCGTCGAGCGCCTGCCGCGCACGGCTTCCTTCAGGAAAGCGCTGGATGGCCTGCTCGGATTTCTCTGCCGAGGAGAAACTCGATCTGCCGGAACTGATCCGACTGGAACCCGCTCGCCGCCTCGAGCCGCTGGCGGAAGCTGAGGAACTCGAGCGGCGTCATGGTTTCCAGGATGTCGAGCTGCGCGACCATGACCTTGAGGATCGTCAGAATGCGCTTGAGCGTGTGCTGGCCCCGGTGCGGGTCGTCGTCTTCGAGCAGCCGTCGAACGCGATCGAACTCGTGGAGCAGTTCCTTGAACCACAGCTCGTAGACCTGGTGAATCACGATGAACAGCATTTCGTCGTGTTCGGGGCTGTCGGAGCGCGGTTGCTGCAGCGACAGGAGCTCGTCGAGCTTCAGGTAGCTGCTGTAGGTCACGGCCGCCCGAGTGTGAGCGTCAGACATGGAGTGACGAGTCACCCGGATGATACCAACAGAGTTCTGGCCGGAGCTGCCGCACGACCCTTTCAGCTCGGGCGTCCACCCTATCTGGCGCCTAATTTCACCTGAATCAGGAGTGTTGTTCGCTCATCGACGCATCCGCGTTATTTGATTTGTGTCAAAATGCGCCGCGTCTCGGTAATCCCACAACCAACCTATTTCAAGGACACGGTCCTCGGTCAGGGAGGCTCTCGTGACTCTCGTGCGCTTCGCGCAGGCCAGCGCGATCATCGGGTGGGTCTGCGCGGCGATGCCGCTGCTGGCGCAAGCGCCGTCCGTTGCCGATGTCACTATTCGCGTGTATGACTCGTTCGGGATCGCGAGCGATGACATACAGCGTTCGCAAGACATCGCCGGCGCGATTTTGCAGGCGGCCGGCGTGAGGGTCTCGTGGCGTGAATGCTGGAGGGACGCAGGTGCCATTCGACGTGACATGCGCGTGTGTGGTGACACCCTGCACCCGACGGAGGTCATTGTCCGGATTGTCGCCGACCGCTCCGATCAGCCACGCCATCGCATCTCACTGGGCTATTCACTCGTCGTGGTGAACAGCGGAGACGCCACGCTCGCCACGGTCTTTGGTAACCGTGTCGGCGATCTCGCCCAACGTGCGCATTTCGATCGCAACACCGTGCTGGGCCGGGCGATGGCTCATGAAGTAGGGCACCTGCTCCTCGGCACTGGGGAGCACGCCAGTGATGGCTTGATGCGCGCGCATTGGTCCGATGCCGCGCTGCACGACAGCAACGCGTGGGGATTCTCACCCAGGAGGCGCGTCACATCAGAGCGGAACTGTGGAGCGCGGGCTGCCGACAGCGGACCTCGTCGCCGCGAGGCTTCTCTGGCGGGAGAGTCGGTCGTCCTGGACGACGCACGCAAGTGAGGGCCCTCGCAGGGCCGGAACACGTCGGGACGTCACACTCTGGCCGGACGTTGCGCGAAACGTGATGGCCGCGAGAGCGGGCCACGGCGCAGCACCCGGGTCAGTGGGCTACTGAGTGGGGCGGGTGCCGTGACCGTGGAGCTCTCGCGGTGGTTTCATCAGTGCGAATCGCGTGCCTCGACAATACCTAGGCGCGCGGAGCATTGAGCCCTGAAAGTCGCCCGATCTGCTGACGTTGTTTTGGGTCTTTCCGAAGTCTCGCGGCTGTGCGGAGGTGCCACTCGCGAGGTGTGTCGTATGCGCGCACGTTGGCGCGCTCGATCTATTCCGGCTATTCCGGGCGCGGACGCGCGAACTCATGGCCGCACTGCCTGCAGCGGTACCAGTCGCTCGATTCGTCATGCTGTCGCATCTGAGCCAGCCACACGAGCCAATCGCTCCCGCATTCAGGGCACTCCTTCGTGTGCGTATTTGTAGATGAGACGTTGTGTGGTGGTGGATGCGTAATACCGGAGGGCATGTTGCTCACTTTCAGCGCCGTGGGGACGTACTCAGCGTGCTTTGATGACCGTCCACCAGGAGGTGGACGGCTCAGGAAAGTGCACCGAGCATATCACTCGCTGACACAGCGTCAAGCACGGCCGGCGCGACGACGATGAAACATCGAGCGCAGACGGGCCGAGAAGCTCAGCCCGTCCACCTTCCTTAGCAGCATGTCAGGATGTCGGTCGATGAAGTCGTTGACTTCGCGTTGCGCTTGCTGCCGGGCGTATCCGTAGCGTTCTTGCACCCGCCCGATGCAAGCTGCTCGGCATCGCCTTCCACACGGTCAAGGTCGTCGTCGGTCAGCTTGCCCCACTGCGACTTCACTTCGCCTTTGAGCTGATGCCATTTCCCCTTCAGGACGTCTGCGTTCATCGGTGCTCCTTCTTTGTGGGTGGAGTGCGGCATTCCGGTGCCTCCTCCCCCGACTTGAAGGCTGCAATCGAGGCGACGTCATCCGTTACGTACACCTGACGCGACCCTGCGCAATACGTCGCGCAGACCGGTGATTGTTGCAGGAAGGATGGAGGTAGAAGGAGAACACGCTAAGCCGTCGCGCTGCGATGTTGCGCGAGATAGGGCTCGATGATCGCGATCAGATCGTCTGGGGAGACACGGCTTCGAAATCACCGCGTCGAACCCGTCCCGAATCGGCGACATCGCGTTCCGCCGCCAGCGCGTGCGCCGTAAAGGCAAGGATCGGAACGCCGTCGAGCGTCGGGTTCGCCCTGCAACGTCCGCAACGCCTCCCTGCCCGACATGCCGCGCATTTCCAGATCCATCAGGATGACCGCAGGACGATCGGGCGCCGCTCGCGATGCAGCACCGCCTCGGGGCCCGACGCAGCGGTCACGATTCGGAGCCCGCGGTAGATGAGGTACTCCTCGTACATCTCCAGCGCGTCGCTGAAATCGTCAACCAACAGGATGAGCGGGGCGAGGGGTGGACCAAACTGTCGAGCAGGTTATGTGAATTGACTGGCGGCGATCAACGGAATACCTAATCCCCGTCCCGGTCGTTACGAGGCGGTAATGCGGGGCTTTCGAACGGTAGGGGTTCGGCGACCACCGAGCGCCTGCGGAATGCCCCGGTCTCCCGCGCGGTGCGCGGCCATTGATTTCTCGAGTTCCGCCCGTAAAGCGGCCGCTTCTTCGAGAAGTGCGTCAAGGCGCGCGAAAAGCGTCTTGACCTCGTTCGGGGTCAGGCTGGGCACCGGACCTAGTTGACGACTCCCACGTGGCCATCGTCACTGAGAATGTGCGTGTGATGGCTGCAGATTTCCTCTTGAGCGGCGCCTTTGTAGAAGTTGCCCATCGAATAACCGCACAAGAGCGAGAAGTCGTGCGTTTGTGCGAGCTGATTCCACAGCGTCTCGAGGCGCGTGGCGGCAACGGTCTGACCAGCTTTCCACAGCACGTCCACCATTTCGCCGTACGCGCGGACCACGCAGTCCGTTCGTCTTCCACAAGCCTTTTCGATCACCGGGACCAGCGCTCTCTGAAAACAGGGAGGCGTCGGGCATGCCATCCACCATGAACTCGGACAGCACCGCGTCCGCATCGAGAATCAGCAGATCGCCTTTTTCTTCAAGCTTGGCCACGTCAAACGACCGGTCCGCCAGGTGCTGGATGATGGCCGCCCGGTGCGCGGGCGTGGCGATGACGATGGCCGGGAGCGCCGCGACGAAGCCTTCGCCGACGAACTCCGCAACCAGCTTTGCGAGCGAATCGGTGTCCCTGTAGAAGCGGACCGCATGGAAATGCCCGCTGTCGTTCGTCGCTCGCTTCTCGATGGCCATCACGTTCCTTCCTGGGGTCGAAATTGCCGAGGGAGAGTGGACTTGCGCCGGTGTGCGGGCGCTAATGAGCTAGCGCGGATTTCACCTCTAGCCCCGAGCTCTCAATCGCGTTCTCGGCTCGTCGCGATGATTGGCCTTGGGCCTGCGCCAGCTGCTGAGTCAGGCGGCCGCTGACCGTGGTGCCTGTGTATCCGAGTGACCCAATCAGGGTCCATCCGAGCTGTCGCAGCCGCGCGACGACATACGCGTGGTGCTGTAAGGCGCTGACGCCTGTCTTGAATGTTTCGAGCGCCGTCAATTCGAGGTTTCCGTGCGGAACGACTGACGTTGTGTAAGAGGCGCCATCCGCCTCACGATCCACGCGGCACGTCGGGAGAACATGTCATTGGCCACGCTGAAAAATCCATCGAACGAGGCTCGATCTGGGGAGAGTTGGACCTGTCATGCCAGACCTTTATCAAGAATGATGCCGTCCGCATCCTTTGAGGGTGTGCTCGGCACGATCGGTGTCACCGGACAATGGCGAGCGGGAGGCCCGATGCCCCCCTGTCGAATGGTAGGAAGTCTGGCTGCCAGGCAGGGTGCCCGACAAGCGGAGTTGCTCTGCTGACAGCAAACGGGATACCAGGAACGTGACGGCATTGTTTCTGCTGCGCGGCTGCAACTAACCCATCCGAAAAGACGGAAGATCGCACGCGTGGAGCGCAGGCGGTTAGTGGTCGTCCGTGTGCGCCTTGACGCGTTCGACTTCGGCGACCTTCTGCTCCTTCCGGTCCTTGCTCTGGGACAACTGGCGACGCGCCGCCGCGACGTGCGCACGGCTCAGGTCCGGCGAGGACACGGCAAAAGCGGATGTAAGCCGTTCCAGCAGTTGACCATGACACGCGGGACACTCCGCCGTCAGCTCGCGGGGCGGCAGCACCAGGAGCTCGAACTGATGACCGCACGACAAGCATCTGTATTCGTAGATTGGCATGGAGAGCGCAGACTATTATGAAGACTCACATGCCAAACAGAGACGACTATCGCAGCAGCAACGAGGGCCTGGGCTTTTTCATCGGGGATGATCGCCGGGATCGGCATAGGAGCGGCACTTGGCATCTTCCTGGCGCCCAAGCCCGGCAAGGAATTGTGGGCTGATGTTCGTGATGCCGCTGAACGAGGGGCAGAGGCGTTCCGAAAGGCACAGCACACGCGTCCTGAGGAGCCGCCGCCGGAGGAACACGCCTGACCCGCTATCCCACGGTTCACGGGCCGCAGGAGTCGTTTCACACATGAGCGAGAGTCGGTCTCGCGGTTGCGTTGCACTCCGCACCAACGACCGCGTAGCTCGGTACATGACTTGCGACGTCGTGGCCATGGAAAGAACGACCACGGCGCTCGCCACCCCGCTCCGCGAACAGCTCGACCGCCTGGCGGCTTTCGAGCCGGTTGATGCGCCCGGTCTTGAGTCTTGTACCTCGATATGCGTGCGGATGAGCAGGGCCAGCACCGCTATGACACCTTTCTGCGGCGGAACTGGCTCGAGCGCGGTCGGGCCTTGAAAGGGGACGCCCGCAAGAGTTTTGAGCGCGACACCGAGCGCATCAACGCGTACATGGCGAGCGAGGTGCCGAAGTCCGTCAACGGTCTCGCCGTGTTCGCGTGTGCCGCCGCGAACGACTTTTTCGAGGCGGTGCAGCTCGACGCGCCGCTCGATCACAACTGGCTGTCCATCGGGCCGGTGCCGCATTTGTACCCGCTCGCCCGGCTGAACGATCAGTACCCGCGCTACGCGGCGCTGCTTCTCGACACGAATTCCGCGCGGCTGTTCGTCTTCCATCTCGGACGCGGCCAGGTCACCGAACAAGTGAACAACGTCAGGACCCGGCGCACGTCGATGGGTGGATCGTCGCAGGCGCGCTACCAGCGCCACGTCGAGAACTTCCATCTCCATCACATGAAGGAAGTCGTCGACGTGCTCGATCGTGTCGTTCGCGACGAAGTGATCAATCAGGTCGTCCTCGCGTGCGACGAGGTGGCCAGGCCGCTGCTGATGGAGCAGCTGCCCAAGCACCTCGCTGAAAAGATCGTCGACGTCCTCAGGCTCGACATCAACACGCCCGAAGAGCGCGTGCTGTCGGAGACGATGGAAGCGCTGCGCGAGAAGGACGCGGAGACCGACGCGTCGAAGGTGGAAGCGATGCTGGGCGGGTGGCGAGGGAACGGTCTCGGCGTCGCCGGGCCGGAAGAGACGCTCAAAGCGCTCGAGAGGGGCCAGGTCGAAGAACTCCTGATTGCCTCGTGGAATCTCGGGCGAATGGATGACGAACGCGATCGCGCAGGCGAACGAGCTCGTGACCAGGGCGCAGCAGAGCGCCGCGCGCATCCGCTTCATCGAGGACCCCGGAACTGCTGGCGGACGTCGGCGGCGTCGGCGCGTTGCTGAGGTTCAGGATATGAGCAGCGCTAATAGGGTGAACAAATTGTGTGGTCGCCGGTACGACTGCCGGACGGTCTCGACGGCCCAGGCAAACGCGAGGTCTTCCAGTCCTTGTTTCCTGATTCGCTCAGCCAGGACGCGGGCGAGCCGCTGGAACGCGCCTGACAAAGACCCCTCGGGTTCGCTGGCCGCACCGCAGGGCAACTGCAAGACCCAGCGTGTGCAGGCGCGCTGCGACGACCGCTCGCCACGTGACAGCGTAATCGTTCCGGTGCGTTCGCAACCAGGCGAAGAAGGCGCGTATTCCGCTTTTCGACCAACCGTCCTCCCCGCGAAGGAAGCGAATCGATGCGCCCGTCTTTGAAACGCCGAAACTGCCCCTCGACACGCCCGCGTCTTCGAGCAGACGCCGGCAGATTGGTCGGCTGTACTCGCCACTCGTGTTCCAGGCTGCCATCTCGGCGGATCGCGAGAGCCTCAGGAGATCTGAAAGGTGACTCCACCCGAGGAAGGGAACAGGAAGAAGGATGAACCCGCAGTGCAACCGGTATTCAGTCATCGACATGCCGGTATACACCCCGGGATTCTGGTATTTCTCGAAGTACTCCGGCTGCATCGACCAGGCGGTATCTCCTCCGTGCCCCGTGACGAGCACGGCACGATCCAGCTCGGCGGCCGCCCCGGCAAGCATGATCTCCTTGCCCTGCCCGTCGGCAACGAGGAACAGCGGTTCGAGCGGTCCTTGACTCATCCATGCCAGGCGATTCACAACCACGCAGGTCAAGCCGAGGGCTTCCGCGATGTCGGAACCGTCATCGGGTACGCCGGGGCGTGACTCGTTCACCGTGATCACCCGCCGCAGTCCCGCCTGGCGGGTGAGCAGCGCGGAGGTCGGTGAATCGTAGCCGCGGGAAACAGTACCGAGCCAGGAGTACGGCCCGGTCCTCCGAGGGCTCGCCATGTTGTCGGCAATGCGCTCAAGCGCCGCATGCATGAAGCCGACATAGTCCTCGAAGGACGAAAAGTTTCGTCGGCGGGGTCGGCTTTGGTATCTTCTGAAGCCCGTTGCCATCCCACAGAAGGTTCGTGCGGTACAGCAACCGAACGGAGCTTCCCTCAATCGGAAAGTCGGGCTGATCGTCGAGGTTCCGTGTGACAGCCAGAAACAAATCGACGTATCCGCGAAACATCGGATCCAGCCGCGCCCCGACCGCTTCGAGCAGGCACGGCAGTGAATTCGACACGAACGTGCACGTTCCGCGCACCGTCACATGCAGCCGGTCGGCCGTCGAGGCTGCTGATACGAACCTGATGCCATCGCTCCGGCAGCGACCGCCGCTCCCGAACACGAGATCGGTTTCATCCAGGTTCCCATCCGGAAACGGTGCATCCCAGACTGCTTCGCAGAACCATCGTTCATCGTGCTCGACCGCCGGACCATGAATCACCCGGATAGAGGACGATCGCGCTTCGCAGATGGCAATCCACGCCAGGCGCGGCCAGGATTGGGCGAGCTCGTAAGAGAACTCAAACTGGAAGATAAGGCACCTGAGCGGCGAGAGGTTGGACTGTCATAGCGACGGCAATCTGAAGGCGATGATAGCAGTGGTGAAAAAACAAAACCTACAGTCGAGCTTGTTGTGCGGTATTGCTGATAAGCTCGCGGCGTGTGGACGACTCGCTGCCCCCGCTGTCAACGGATTGGCCTCGTTCGCTTTGAGACCGTTCTTCGGGCCGGCGACGCGTACCGCCGGTATGCGTGTGGCGGCTGCCACCACACATGGAACGTAAGCGAGTTTCAAGAGGTCCCCACCGAGGAACCGAAACGTAGCGCCAAGCTCGCCCGGCCTCGTCGCTAGAATGTGTCACAGCAATACATTCGCGCACTCCGCGCTACTTTTTTTCGTTTTTGTTTCGGGGTTTTTTTTTTTGGTTTTGTTCTTGTCCTCTACTTCGTTCAGTTTGTGTTGCTGTTCACCCTCACACTGGAGCGGCCGACCTTGTCGATAACAACGCAATCCCTTCTTTCGTCTGGCCGGACCAGCCGGTCAACGGAGAAGAAAAGCACCAGTAAGACGGAAATCCGATGGCTGAAGCGCATGGTCATGACAGCCTTCCTTCTGGCGCGGACGGCGCGGCTAACCGTCGCGCGGCGACGCGGTCGGTGAACCGGCGGACTTCGAGCGCGACTACCAGCGCGGGTCCAAAAACCAGCAAGGGAAGCAGCCACGAATGCTCGAAGAGAAACACCATTGCCTGCTGATACCGCCCAATTGCCGGAGCGATAGGCCAGACCCACGGGAACGAGTCAAAGCGGCCGTCAGTGAGATCGCGACGCCGCCGTATAACGGTACCTTCCGGACTGCCGGCATGAACATCTTCCGGAATGGCCTCGTAGCGCTTCGCGTCTCGCGGCACGATCAGCGACCGCAGCGTTCGTGGGCCAGCGGTGGAACGATTTGTTCGATCACGGTGTCGATCCGCGAGCGATTCGCGGTGAACACGGCGAGACATTCTTCCGGTCCGCCTCGCGAAATGGCCACTCGGGATGGAACCAGTGCGCTGGTATCGGTTCCGCGTTAGAGTTTGAATCCGTTCTCCAATAACTTCAGGGGAAAGTGGTTCGCCCACCGGCGCAGGATCGGCTGGTCTGCGGGAGTGCCGAAAACAATCAGGTCTTTGTCGCCGACCGATTCAAGCGCGGCTGCCGTGGTCACGCTGACCTTCCAGCGCGGTTGCGCCAGTCTGCGCCCCGAATGCTCCCAGCATGTTCAACACCGCCTCGTTCCTCCGCCACAGGATCGGCTAAGTAGGAGATAGTCATCGCCATCCGGCCAAGATCGGCCCACGCCGTGAACGGATAGCCCGCATCCGCAAACAGCTCGAGTCGCGGCAGGATGACCGAGTGCGGAAGACCGCGGAGGTCGATCGATGAATCTGGCGAATCGGCGACGGTTGGCCACGCGTCGCCCGCCAGGTTGTCACGCCCGGGATCGAAATCGATCGTGAGGGTATTCGCGTACGGTCGCAGCCGCCCGGTCGGAAGCCACACGGTGTCAGCGTGCTGCGCGGCTGCGGCGGGTAGCTGAACGCTCTCGACGTCCTCATCGTTCAATCGAACGTGAAGGGCGGCGTCCCGCCCGGAGACGCCCGCGTATTGGTCCGTGAGCCGGAGCGGCACCGATTGCCGCGCTGACAGGAAGAGATCCGGCGGTATTCGGACGTAGATGTTGACCGAGCCGGCACCTTTGATCGTCAAACGCTCTGCGCTCGTGTACGTGCCGATCGGCGCGGGCCCATCGGCTGTGAGCCACCGGGGTGCGTCGTACCGCCGACCGCGTGGTTGCGGCGCGACCTGACCCGCTGGAAGGACGTCGGTGTGCGGCGCGAACCGATCTGCTGAGTGACGAGGGTTCGAGCCACGCCGATGAGATCTTCCGGGCGTGCGGCGTCACAATCAGCAATTTGCCGTACGGGTCGCGCGGGTTGTCTCGGACGGCGACCAGCGCGCCGGTTCCGCGGGAAGCGGCGAGACGCGCTTCGAGCGCAGAACCGCGGGTCGCGAACACAAGGCGTTGCCCATTGGCAGGCTCGCCGACGGTCACGGGAAATCGCACACCACGAACGTCCGAAAACACCCCGAACCAGGATGCGACAATCGCGGCGGCCCGCAGCGTCTCCGTATCCGGCGCGTCGGAAAACGCCACCGGCACAGATCGACGAACGCTGCCCGATTGCGTCGAGGAAGGGCACCGGCAGCAGACGACAAATCGTTGGCGAGCGGCAACCGCGATCCGCTGAAGATGAAACGCGGTCGGTGGCCGGTCTGACCGTGATCCAGGTGCCGGGCTGATTCCGACACGCCGCGCACGTTCCCCTCAGACGAAAAGACAGTGTGTTGGCAGTGGTGAGCAGGTCGGTGGGCAACGAGACAACCGTCGCGCGTGTCGAGACCGGCGACCGGCGAGAGATCGGCTACGCGCGTTCCGTTCAGCCACAACTCGAGAACGGCCTCGTTGGCGGGACCGCGATTCGTTCCTGAGCTCGAGTGGCGCTTCGCGAATGATCTTCGTGACCGGCACATCGAAGAACACGTTTTCGACGGCTCGCGGGCCACGCAGAACGACGCCATTCTGGGAACCGGGCATCGCGCCGAGTTGATACGTCTCCTGGAACGCGTCCGGCTGTTGCGCCTGTCCTGCCCGTCCGGATACAGCCCGAAGCCAAATCACCACCAGCCCGCCGACGGTAGCGGCGCGGCGTCTCGCCCGCTTCGACTGTGCGCTTACGGGTGCGGAGATGCCAGCCACAGACCGCCGACCATGACGAGGGTCAGCCCACGTACGGCCAGCGCAAGAATCTCGACGCCGCTTCTGAGCGGCCAATCGGGCTTTCGCGAACCGTGCCACGCCAGCCACGCCTCAGATCGTGAGAACGCAAGACTCAGCAGGAACTTCTCCTGCTGCAGTTCGAGAGGCAGAAACGCCAGATGCTCGGTCTGCCCGTTGGCGCCAACAATCCGAGCCGTGATGTCGCAACACGCACGGCGGTCGCGAAGCGTGAGAACGACCTGCGAGCCCGCGGAAAGCCCGAGCGCTCCGTCGAAATGTGCCGTCGCACCTCCACGCGACAGCTGCGATGTCATCCCCGTAACGTGGCGACCATCGGGTGTGAGCACCGTCAACGGTGCCTGCAGGTCCACGCGCACTTCAGAACGACGCTGTCTCCGTTCCAGCGCAACCGATGTCGCCACTGAGAGGATGACGATGTTGTAGATGGTCCACACGACGTTCATGATCACCGTGTCGTGGTGGGCCGGATCGGTCAGGTACCGATGTCGCGCCATGAAGCAGTCCGGCAACGTTCAGCGCCAGCAGACACACGAGGGGAAACGCGATCACGGAGATCGAAGTCCGACCGGTGGATAATGCCGCCCTTGCTGGTCACGTTGAACCTGCCGAGGCGCGGGTTGATCAGCGCGAGGAGCGTGGAGGAGGAGGAATCTACGGCGCCAGCACGGCCTCGTAGATCTCGTTCCAGAACGAAAATCGGTACTGGCGTTGTGAGCGTGAGGTCGCGACGTGCGACAGCGACAATATGCGGAAGCGCGTAGGCGAACACCGCGAGCGAATACGCCGTAGATATTCACCCGGCCGAAAAGCAGATACACGAGGGGAACCGTCAGGAACACCAGCCGGGGCAGCGCGAAGAGAAAATGGGTGGTCGCGTTGAAGTAGCAGAGGCGTTGGGGGACGGACAGGCCACGTCGGAACAGCGGGTTCTCCAGGGCGCAGGATCTGCACCATGCCGCGCGCCCACCGCACGCGTTGCCCGATGTGCGAGGCGAGACTCTCGGTCGCCAGTCCGGCAGCCAGCGGGATGTTCACGTATGCCGTATTCCATCCGGCGCGATGCAGGCGCAAGGCGGTATGCGCATCTTCCGTGACCGTTTCGACGGCCGTCCGCCGATCGCCTCGAGCGCCTCCCGGCGCAGGACCGCACAGGACCCGCAGAAGAAGCTGGCGTTCCAGAGATCGTTGCCGTCCTGCACCAGACGATGGAAGAGTTCGCCCTCGTTGGGAACCTTGCGGAAGCGTCCCAGGTTGTCGCTCGAATGGATCGGGCGAATAGAAGTGATGGGGCGTCTGGACGAATCCCACGCTCGGATCGCTGACGAACCAGCCGAGCGTCATCCGCAGAACGATTGGGTCGGGATGTGATCGGCGTCGAAAATCGCGATGAACTCGCCGTGCGTGTGCTCGAGCGCGTGGTTGATGTTGCCCGCCTTGGCGTGCGCGTTGGTCTCGCGGGTCAGGTAACCGACGCCGACGGCGGCGGCGAAGTCCCTGAACTCGTCGCGTCGGCCGTCGTCGAGCACGATCACGCTCATCTTGTGGGCCGGATAGTCCATGGCGAGAGCGCCGAGCACCGTCGCCCGGACGACGGTCAGCGGCTCGTTGTACGTGGGAATGAACACGTCCACGGTCGGCCACGTGCGCGAATCGTCCGGAAGCGGCACGGGCTGCCGGCCGAGCGGCCGCACCGTTTGGAAGTATCCAAGGATGAGCGTGGCGAATGCGTAGAATTCCGCGCCGAGGAGGAGGAGGACGAAAATCAGGTCCCACTGGCGAAGATGCCCGGCGCTCGTCATGCCCTCCCACGTCTGCGCCGAGCGCCAGTAGCCGTATCGCACCGTGGCGAAGACAGACATCGCCATCAGCGCCAGCGTCACCGTCTGAGAACGGAACGTGACGATGCAGCATCACCGCGAGAGCGATCAGCGTCCCTCCAAAGATCGCCTGCTCTTTCCAGCCGAGGGGAAGTGGGGTAAGAAGGCGAGCGGAGATCGCGGTGAGGATCAGGAGGGCGCGTGTGAGTTGGAGCGTCCGCGAGGATGGACTTCGAAGGGGATTAGAATCTGCGACTCCTTCAGCCACGTTCGACATCGATTGGCTTCCCGTAGGATCAGCGCTCGAGTGAACGCATCAGCGCGTGCATGCTTCCGAGCGAGAAAACGACAATAATACCGCCGCGCAATCGCATCTCCAGCCGAGGTAGACCACAGAAGTATGAAGCTGAGCTTGGTCCTGATCCTCCTGGTGGCTGTCACAGAGTCAGAGCGGCGTGCTGGGACAGACGCGTGGCCGGTCCTTGTGGAAAGGCTACGTGAGCCGCTTCATGGATGACCAGGTTAGGGTCATCGATCATGACGCTGACGATCGGACGACGTCCGAGGCTCAGGCGTATGCCATGTTCTTCGCGCTTGTCGCCAACGATCGGTCGCGCTTCGACGGGTTGCTGCGATGGACGGAGCGCAATCTCGCCTCAGGCGATCTCGAGCGCAATCTGCCCGCCTGGCTGTGGGGGCGCGGATCCCAGAACCAGTGGGGCGTGCTCGACTCGAATTCCGCGTCTGACGCAGATGTCTGGATGGCGTATACGCTGCTCGAAGCGGGTCGGGCCTGGAACGAGTCGCGCTATACCTCGCTCGGTCGCGCTCTGGCCGGACTCATTGCGGCCAACGAGACCGCCGAACTCCGAATTTCGGCACGGTCTCTGCCGGGTGCGAAAGGATTCCGTCAGGGCGAGGCTATCGATTGAATGCCAGCTACCTGCCGCTGCAACTGTTCGTGCGGCTCGCTCAACTGGATCCTGGCGGACCATGGCGTCAGGTCGCTGATCGAATTCCCGCGTTGGTACGAAATTCTGCGCCCAACGGTTTCGCCACGGACTGGCTCGAGTTTTCCGAACGCGATGGGTTCAAGCCGTCGGCCGAGCGGCAGCTACGATGCGATTCGCGTGTATTTGTGGGCGGGCATGCTCGATCCGGCCACTCCCGGGCGTGACGCCATCCTCGAGGCACCTGTCAGGCATGGCGGCCGGCTGCGCACCAACGCGGTCCCACCAGCGAAGGTCTCAGCGGCCGGACGGATCACGGATCCGAACGGTCCGATTGGATTCTCTGCCGCCTGCTGCCGTATCTGGCGGCTCTCGGCGAGGAACGACTCGAGCGTGAACAAATGTCTCGTCTCACAGTCAGCCGCCGATGCCGGAACCGGTCTGTTCCAGCATCCCGCCAGGTATTCGATCAGAATCTTGCCCTCTTTGCGCTCGGAGCGAGGGAGCGGCGGTTCTGGTTCGATGCGAACGGCGCGCTGAACACTCCGAGGCATCGGAGATAACCGGGTCGCAGACGGCGAGCTCACACGCAACCATCTGGCATCACCTTCCAACCATTGCGCTTTTCCGTGGCGCGTCACTTGCACATCGTCTGGCGACGCGGCAGTTCCGCGAATCCAGGGAGTTATGGATGCAATGTGTGACGAAAGCTTGTGTGGTCTGCGCAGTCGCGGCCGTAGTTCTGGCGCCAGTTCGAGCGCGAGCCGATGGGTATGTCACCCCCTGGCTTGGCGTCAACTTCGTTGATCGGACCGACGAGGGCAGCCGGACGTACGGCGTCACCACGCGGCTACATGGGTGCGGGCGTGTTCGGGTTCGAGGCCGACTTCGCATACGCGCCGGAATTCTTCCTCG
This sequence comes from uncultured Solirubrobacterales bacterium, assembly GCA_963816785.1. Taxonomy (GTDB): domain Bacteria; phylum Actinomycetota; class Thermoleophilia; order Solirubrobacterales; family 70-9; genus VRUE01. The sequence goes on from CAWFLL010000002.1 coordinate 951,015, forward strand.
TGAACGACGCACTTGGTAAGCGCCAGGCCGTCACCACACTGGGTAACTTCATCTTCGGCGTACCAATCGGCGGCACACATGGCGCCGGCGTCAGCCATTCGTCACCGGTGGCTTCGGATTGATGTGGACACACCTTGATACCGGCGGTCTGGTCGACGTCTCGCGCAATGATTTCTGCTATGAGCTCGGCACCGGCATGATGGGCTTTTTCTTCGAACCACTTCGGCCTGCGCGGCGACTTGCGCTATCTGCGAACGCTGAACGATGGGAGCCTCGGACCAGAGTTCAATCTCAGTGCCGGGAGGCTGCGCTTCTGGCGGCTCACGGGTGGAGTAGCGTTCAGATAGCACTTCAGAATTTGAGGATGTAAGAATTCTGAGGAGTTCAGGAATTGGGATCGGCATTATCAAGGCTTCCGAAAACATAATATGCTGATCCACGTCCTAGATCCTCGACATCCTCGACATTCGGTCGTCAGAACGCGGTCACCGACTCCAACATCGGCACCCACCCGTTCATGCCGGCGGTATACGGAGTAAACGCCGCGCCATACGGTGATTTGTGAACATTCTTCAGCTCGGCGCTGAGCCATAACCGGTCGGTCGGTAAGAGATACCATTCACGCCACCAGCGTACTGGTCATGGATCGCCAAACTGTACAAAGACCTTGGAGGTGCGAGCATACACGAGCAGGTCCTTGGGGATGACAAAATAGCTCGCGACAATTCGTAGCCGTGGTCTAACGTCTCTGTGAGCGGCATTGGTCCGTCAGCTTCGAAATCGTTCAGCCGACGGGAGCCGTATTGCCCGTTGACCGCAAGCCCGTTGTATGTTGATGTCGCCGTCGAAACGCCCACATTTTAAAGATCTCTGTTGACCGTCACCCCCGGCGCAAACGCTCCGGTAGAACACCAGGACGCCGTCAGAAAACAACTGCGACGTGTTATCAGGATTTGTTTGATCGAGATCCGAAAAACGGTCCTCCAGCGATCGTGTAAACGAGGTGCCAGGCGGATGCGCACCTTCTTCTAGGGCGAAATAATCGTCGTACTTGGTTAACGGCTTTGCCGGGAGTTCAGCTTAGTCTCCCAGCAGCCCACCACCAGAGACTGCCGGCAACGAGCAACTCCAGTGTCGAATATTGTTCGCCGTGATATTCAGCGTATTGAGGCCGTTACGAAGAGAAATGCCGGAATAGTTCGCTCCCTTCAAGGACTACAAACCCCAAGCGTCACGTGTCGCGATGA
>CAWFLL010000003.1:0-81405 GCA_963816785.1 uncultured Solirubrobacterales bacterium
TCAGTTGACCGAGGTAGTTGTAAAACTCGGCTATATGCTGGAACGCCTGTCCTGAAAAAGGTGCAGAATCCCGCACTACTCGTACGGCGGACGTGTTTGGCGTCCGTTTGTCGCCGTACAGTGAAAATGTGTCGGGTGCAGGCAATCAGCAGGAAAGACTCTGGATCGAGGCGATTCCGACTGACGTCGGATTTCTTCTGTCCGGGTTTGCGCTGGGAGAGGGAAGCTTTATGGTCGTCGCTCGTCGACGGAGCGATTACACCGTGAAGTGGAAGCTCTCAGCGGCCTTCAACGTCTCGCAGAAAGATCGAGTTCCGCTCGATCTGTTCCGGGAGACACTGGGATGCGGAACCATCCGCAAGGCCGGGAACGACGGCTGGTATTGGGAGGTGAACAACCTCTCCGATATCCGGGCCCGAGTCATCCCGTTCTTCGAGAGGTTTCCACTGATCGGCAAGAAGGCTGAGGACTTCGGTCGGTTCCGCGCTGCGGCGCGGATCCTATCCCGAAGCCATCTCTCATACCAGGACTACGCTGATGTTCTGTCTCTCCGAGAAGCAATGAACGGAGGCGGAAAGAGGCGCTACACGATGCAGAGAATCCTCAGAGACTATACGCCGAGCCCTGGCGCTGGAGAGCGTTGGGGATGAGATAGTCCGCTCTCACGGGCGACCGTGAGAGGTGGTCAGAAATGTGCCACCCGCTCTGGGTGTTTCACTCAGAGTAGTAACAATGAGGAACGGTCCTAAGGTAGCGAAATTCCTTGTCGGGTAAGTTCCGACCTGCACGAATGGCGTAACGACTTGGACGCTGTCTCAACGAGAGGCTCGGTGAAATTAAAGTCTCGGTGAAGATGCCGAGTACCCGCGGCTAGACGGAAAGACCCCGTGAACCTTTACTGCAACTTGATATTGGAGTCTGGGGTATCTCGCTCAGGATAGGTGGGAGACTGTGAACTGGCGGCTTTGGCTGCCGGGGAGTCACCCTTGAGATACCACCCTTGGTAGTCTGGGCTTCTAACACCATGCCGTGACCCGGGTGGTGAACAGTGTCAGGTGGGCAGTTTGACTGGGGCGGTCGCCTCCTAAAATGTAACGGAGGCGCCCAAAGGTTCCCTCAGCACGGTTGGAAATCGTGCGCAGAGTGTAAAGGCATAAAGGGAGCTTGACTGCGAGACCGACGGGTCGAGCAGGAACGAAAGTTGGGCTTAGTGATCCGGCGGTTGCAAGTGGAAGCGCCGTCGCTCAACGGATAAAAGGTACTCCGGGGATAACAGGCTTATCGGTTCCAAGAGTCCACATCGACGAACCGGTTTGGCACCTCGATGTCGGCTCGTCGCATCCTGGGGCTGGAGTAGGTCCCAAGGGTTGGGCTGTTCGCCCATTAAAGCGGTACGCGAGCTGGGTTCAGAACGTCGTGAGACAGTTCGGTCCCTATCTGCCGTGGGCGTTGGAGAGTTGAGAGGAGTCGTCCCTAGTACGAGAGGACCGGGATGAACGTGCCTCTGGTGTATCTGTTGTCCTGCCAAGGGCATCGCAGATTAGCTACGCACGGAACGGATAACCGCTGAAGGCATCTAAGCGGGAAGCCGTCCTCGAGATGAGCTCTCCCATCCCCTTGAGGGAGTAAGACCCCTGGTAGACCACCAGGTTGATAGGCCGGCGGTGCAAGCGCAGCGATGTGCTCAGCCGACCGGTACTAATGGGTCGAGGGCTTGACGGATATTTTTACCTCTGGTCTTGTGCGGTTCTCAAGCTCCACCGGGGGCGGTTTCGCAAATTTCCGGTGGCGCATAGCGAGGGGGAAACACCTCTTCCCATTCCGAACAGAGCAGTTAAGCCCCTCAGCGCCGATGGTACTTGGAGGGCAACCTCCTGGGAGAGTAGGTCGCCGCCGGTTCTTCTTATCGCAGGGCTCTGGCCGGGGCGCGCCGAGGTGCCCTGGTCGGGCGTGAGCGCCCGCGGCCCTCGCAGCGCCGTGGCGGCTGCGCCACCGGCTCCAGACCGTACTCGCCGAGGGTGGCGAAATCGATGATCAGGTCGACCGCGTCGGTGAGCCGGGCCGTGAATGTCGTCTTCGTCTCGAACATGGGTTCGCAATCTAGGGTTGTCCCCGGACGCCTTCCCGATCCTGCACACCATCTTGCATCCGACGCGCCCGCCCGCCCCGCTCGCGGGGCTTGGGTGGCCCGGCGAAGCCGAGCACCAGCTCGGAGGTCAGGTTGGGTTCCTCGACGTTCGACGAGTGCCCGACGCCCTGGATCACGTTGCCGAAGGCCGTCGGGACGGCCGCCTGATAGGTATCGACCGCCGCCTGGGGATCGTCGATGATCTGCTCCTCGGCGCCCATGATCACGAGCAGCGGCTTGCCCGTCGCTGCGATCCGGTCCGCGAGGGGCTGTTCCCCGATGTAGTCGTCGAATCCCTGATGCGATTCCTCATAGGCGGAGTAGTTCATCCGGTTGACGTCCGCCACGAACTCGTCGGGAACGTCGAAACCGGCGGCGAATGCGACCTCGAGGCCCTGGCGGACCGAGGCGTCGGGCTTGATTCGCCACAGCGCCTCGCCGATCACGGGCACGAAGGGCAGGTTTGCGAGCGTGCCCAGGTCACCCTCCTCCTCCGCCGAGGACAGGGTGTCGATGATGACGAGCCTCGCGACCAGCTGCGGCGACTGTTCGGCGAGGGCCACCGCGACCCCTCCGCCGAGCGAGTGGCCGACGACGGTGGCCTTCCGCACACCAAGGCGCCCCAGCGCCTGGGCGACCAGATCCGCCTGATCGGGCATCGTGTAGCCCGAGTCCGGCTTCTCGGAGCCGCCGTGACCGAGCAGGTCGATCGCAATCACGCGGTGCGCGCGATCGAGCAGCGGCATCATCCCGTCCCACCAGTTGATCGCGCACGAGAAGCAGTGAAGCAGCACGATCGGGGAGGCATCCCTCGGACCGCGGTCGACGACCTGCAGTTCGCCGCCGTTCAGGCTGAGGATCCTGCCGCCGGGGACGGTCACCTCGGCGGACTTCGTTTCCTTCGTCGTGACCACGGCGTTGAGCCCGAGCAGCACCGCCAGGGCCACGATCACCGCGATCAGGATCTTCCAGCCTCGTCTCATGGCGGCCGTTACCCTAGCCGGAACCATGGAGAAGTTCGTAATCCAAGGAGGCGTCCCGCTCTCGGGCGAGGTGGTCGCGGCCGGCAACAAGAATGCCGCCCTGCCGATCCTTGCCGCCAGCCTGCTGACCGAGGAGGAGATCCTCCTCCACAGGGTGCCCCGGATCCGCGACACCGAGGCCCAGGTGGCGCTGCTTGAGCGGCTCGGGGTCGAGGCGGTGTGGGTCGCCGACAACAGCCTTCAGCTCTGCGCCCGCAACGTCTCGGACGTCGAGGTCGACCGCGAGCTCTCGGACAGCATCCGCGCCTCCTTTCTGGCCGCGGGCCCGCTGCTCGCCCGTTTCGGCGAAGCGCGGATGCCGCCGCCCGGCGGCGACTTCATCGGGCGGCGAAGGCTCGACGCCCATCTCGACGCGTTCGTCGATCTCGGCGCCCGCGTCGAGGGTGATCGCTGGATCGAGCTGACATCCCCGAACGGCGGCCTTCGGGCCTGCGCGATCTTCATGGATGAGCCGTCGGTGATGGGCACCGAGAACGCCCTGATGGCCGCGGCGCTGACCCCCGGCCCAACGACGATCTCCAACGCGGCCTGCGAGCCCCACGTCCAGGACCTGGCCCGCCTGCTGACCAAGATGGGGGCGACCGTCGACGGGATCGGCTCCAACGTGATGACCGTCCACGGCCGCGACCGGCTCGGCGGCGCCGAGCACACGATCTCCCCCGACCACATCGAGGTCGGCAGCTTCATGGCCCTTGCGGCCGCCACCGGCGGCGAGCTGAGGGTCCGCGGCGCCGAGCCCGCGGACCTGATCATGGTGCGGCGCCAGTTCCGGCGCCTGGGCCTCGAATCGACCCTCGATGGCGACGACGTCGTCGTGCCGGCGGAGCAGCGACTGCGGATCAGGTCGGACCTCGGCGACGCGATCCCGAAGGTCGAGGACGGGCCCTGGCCCGCCTTTCCGGCCGACCTCACTTCGATCGCCCTGGCCCTGGCAACCCAGGCGGCCGGGGAGATCCTGATCTTCGAGAAGATGTTCGAGAACCGGCTCTTCTTCGTCGACAAGCTCGTCGCGATGGGCGCTCGGATCACGCTGTGCGATCCCCACAGGGCGATCGTCAGCGGTCCGAGCCGTCTTCACGGTGAACGCGTCGAGAGCCCCGACATCCGCGCCGGCATGGCGATGCTCATCGCCGCCCTCGCCGCGGAGGGCGTCTCGGAGATCGGCAACATCCGCCAGATCGACCGCGGCTATGAGCGGATCGACGAGCGCCTGCGAGGGCTCGGCGCCCAGATCGAGCGCGTATCGGCTGAGGTTGCGGCATAGGCAAAGCCCCGCCGCCCCCGGACGCGGGAGCGAGCGAGCAAGATCGCCGGTGATCATGAGCGCGAGCGAGCGGGAGCAGAGGAGGCGGCGGTGATGATTCATCGAATCCCACCCGGTACACGGGACATCCTGCCCGACGAGATGCGGGAGCTGCGCCGGCTCCACCTGGCGATGATCGATGTCTTCGAGAGCCGTGGCTACGGCGAGGTCGCGACCCCGTCGATCGAGTACGACGAGGTCCTCGCGCGGGGCGACGGGCGGACCGCGAACGCCGCCTACCGGTTCTTCGACGAGCGCGGTGACCTGCTGGCCCTTCGCTCCGACATGACGGTCCCGATCGCGCGGCTGGTGGCCAGCCGCTACCCCAGAGCCGAGATGCCGCTGCGGCTCTGCTACCTGGCGAACGCGTTCCGCGCCGTGCGCCCACAGCGCGGGCAGATGCGGGAGTTCTCGCAGGCCGGCATCGAGCTGATCGGCGCCCCGGCGCCTGAGGGGACGGCGGAGGTCGTCGAGGTGCTCGAGGCGGCGCTCGACGCAGCGGGGCTCACCCGCGCCGTGATCGGGCTCGGAGACGCCGACCTCTTCCGGCAGCTGCTCGAAGAGCTCGGGATCGAGGGAGAGGCGCGTGACGGGATTCTCGAGCGCCTCGCGACCCACGATCTCGTCGGGCTCGAGGCCGAGCTCTCCGAGCTCGAGGGAATCGGCGAGGAGCAGGTGGCGACCTGCGTTGCCCTCTCCCAGCTCCGCGGCGGCCGTGAGGTGCTCGACCGCGCCCGGGACATCGGCGGGGAGGCCGTGCAACGGGCGACGGCGCGGCTCGGTGAGACCTACGGGGCGCTCGAAGCGCGCGGGGTCGCCGACCGGGTCCAGATCGATCTCGGCCTGCTGCGCGACCTCGGCTACTACAGCGGCGCCATCCTCGAGGTCTACGACCCGGCGCTCGGCCACGTGCTGGGCGGCGGCGGGCGCTACGACCGGCTTCTGAAGCGGTTCGGCCTCGACCTTCCCGCGGCGGGCTTCGCGCTCTACCTGGAGCGGGTGCACGTCGCCCAGATCGAGGAGGAACCCAGAGGGGGCGAACCGTGAGCGTCGAGGTCGCGGGGACCGCGCGCCCCAAGGCAGGCGGGCCGCTGAAGCTGGCGGTGCCGCGTGGCGCCCTGCTCGAGGAGACCCTCGAGGTTCTCGACGCGGCCGGGATCGAGACCGCCGCGGTGCGGGGCGACTCGCGGGCGCTGATCTTCGAGGCGGACGACATCGTCCTGGTCACGATGCGCCCATCCGATGTCCCGACCTACGTCGAGGCCGGCGCGGCAGATGTCGGGATCACCGGCAAGGACGTGCTGCTCGAGCAGTCCGACAGGATGGTCTACGAGTTGCTCGACCTCGGCTACGGACGCTGCCGGATGGTCCTCGCCGGGCGGCAGGGCGATGAGCGGCTCGGCGAGTCGGCTCGCCGGCTCGGGATGATGCGAATCGCGACCAAGTACCCGCGGGTCGCGGAACGCCACTTCGAGTCCACCGGGCGCCAGGTCGAGGTGATCGAGGTGAAGGGGTCGGTGGAGCTGGCCCCGCTGATCGGCCTCGCCGACGGCATCGTCGACCTGGTCGCCACCGGCCGCACCCTGGAGGAGAACCAGCTCGAGGTCCGCGAGGAGATCGTCGATTGCACGGCCCGCTTCGTCGCGAACCGGGTCGCCCACAAGCTGCGCGGTGGTGAGGTCGACGACCTCACCGCACGGCTGCGAGAGGCAGCGCGGAGATGAGGGTGCGCCGATTCGAGTGGGATGGGGCCGAGCGCACCGCCGCGTCGATCCGGTCCTGGGCGGCGGCGACCGAGGACGCGGTCGACGTCGCCCCGATCGAGCGGGAGGTGCGCGAGGGGGGCGACGAGGCCGTGCTGCGGCTGACCGCGCGCTTCGACGCGACCGACCGCGCGCCGGCTGCGCTACGGGTCGACCCGAGCGCAACCGGGGCGGCGCTCGAGGCGCTTGATCCGGAGTTGCGCTCCGCGCTGGAGACGGCGGCGGCGAACGTCCGCACAGTCGCCGCGGCGCAGATCGGGGACGACCCCGGGAAGGTGACGTTGCCGCAGGGCCAGAGCGTCGAGATCCGTGAGGTCCCGGTAGGCGCCGCCGGCGTGTACGCGCCGGGCGGCAGGGCCGCCTACCCATCGAGCGTCCTGATGTGCGCGATCCCGGCCCGCGTCGCCGGGGTCGAGCGGGTCGCGCTCGCCTCGCCGCCGGGACCCGACGGAGATATGAGCCCCCTGGTGCTCGCGGCGGCCGCGATCTGCGAGGTCGACGAGGTCTACGCCATGGGCGGCGCCCAGGCGATCTTCGCGCTCGCCCACGGGACCGAGACGATCCGTCCTGTCGACGTCATCGCCGGCCCCGGCAATCCCTGGGTTCGGGAGGCGAAGCGGGCCGCGTTCGGCGCGGTCGGGATCGACTCGCTGGCCGGCCCCTCGGAGCTGATGGTCGTCGCCGGCCACGACACCGATCCCGAGTGGGCGGCGCTCGATCTCTGCGCCCAGGCCGAGCACGGCGCCGACGGCCCCCTCCTGCTGGCCGCGGTCGAGGAGGCGGTGCTGGAACGGATCACCGAGGCCGCCGAGCAGGCGTCGGCCGAGCGCGGTGGGATCGGCGATTCGCCGCTGGCGCTCGTCCATCTGCCGGATCTCGGGGACGCGATCGCCCTCGCCAACGCCTTTGCCCCAGAGCATCTCGAGCTGCTGGAGGAGGACGCCGCCCAGCTCGCGTCCGGCGTCCGCACCGCGGGCTGCGTGTTCGTCGGCCGCCACAGCGCCACCGCGTTCGGCGACTACATCGCCGGCTCCAACCACGTCCTGCCGACCGGCGGCGCGGGCCGCTTCTCCGGGCCGCTGTCCCCCGCCTCCTTCAGGCGGGCGGTCGCCAGCGTGGAGGTTCCGCCCGAGGCGGCGGCGAAGCTTGCCCCCGAGGTCGACGTGATCGCCCGTGCGGAGGGTTTCCCAGTCCACGGCGAGTCGGCGATGATTAGACGATGAGCGCCGAGAGAGGGAGCAAGCATCTCTGATTCCAATGCGAACCGAACGAAGCGCGAACATTTATTCATGACCCGGACCGCAACAAGAGAGCGGAGCACCGCCGAGACCACGATTCGGCTCGCGCTCGACCTCGACGGGGGTGAGGCGAGCGCCGCGACCGGGGTCGGCTTCCTCGACCACATGCTCGACCTGCTGGCCCGCCACGGGCGCCTCGGCCTCACCGTCGAGGCGAGCGGTGACCTAGAGACCGGTGCCCACCACACGGTCGAGGACGTCGGCATCGTCCTCGGCCAGGCTCTCGACGAGGCGCTCGGGGATCGGGCCGGGATCCGCCGCTACGGGTCCGCCCTGGTGCCGATGGACGAGTCGCTGGCCGAGTGCGCGATCGACATCTCCGGCCGGCCGCTGTGCGTGTTCGACGCCGACCTTCCCGCCACCTCGATCGCCGGCTTCGACACCGAGCTGACGGAGGAGTTCTTCCGCGCCGTAGCCAACGCCTCGAAGCTGACCCTGCACATCTCGGTCCGCTACGGGACCAACGCCCACCACATGATCGAGGCCTGCTTCAAGGCGTTCGCCCGGGCGCTGCGGGTCGCGGTCTCACTCGACCCGGACGAGGCCGGCGTCCCGTCGACGAAGGGGACCCTCAGTGAGTGAGGCCGCCCGCATCTGCATCCTCGACTACGGGATGGGCAACCTGCGCTCGGTCGAGAAGGCGCTCGAGCACGTCGGCGCCGAGGCCACGATCGAGAACGACCCGGGCCGGGTCCGGGAGGCCGCCGGGCTGATCCTGCCCGGGGTCGGCGCCTTCCCGCGGGCGATGGAGCGGGTCCGGGAGCTCGGCATCGACGAGCTGATCGCCGAGCGCCGCGACGTCGGCGTGCCGATCCTCGGGATCTGCCTCGGGCTGCAGCTGCTCTTCGACTCGACCACGGAGCTCGGAGGCGCAACCGGCCTCGGTCTGTTGCCGGGGGAGGTGGCGGAGCTCGACGCCGACGGCCTCAAGGTCCCGCACATCGGCTGGTCGCCGGTCGCCTGGACGCGACAGTCCCGCCTGACCGAGGGGATCGAGAGCGGCACCCCCTTCTACTTCGTCCACTCCTTCAGCCCGCGCCCCGAGACCGGCGACGTGCTCGGGACCGCGGAGTACGGCGCCCGCTTCGCCTGCGCGGTCGAGCGCGACAACGTCTACGGCGTCCAATTCCATCCCGAGAAGTCGAGCAGCGCCGGCCTGCGCCTGCTCGCGAACTTCGCCGGCGTGTGCGCCAGGGCGCCAGCCGCGGCGTGATCCTCTACCCGGCGATCGACATCCGCGGCGGCGGCGCGGTGCGGCTGACACAGGGCGACTACACGCGCGAGACCGCCTACGACGCCGATCCGGTCGATGCGGCGATCCGCTGGGCGACCGCGGGGGCGGAGTTCCTGCACGTCGTCGACCTCGACGGCGCGCGGGCGGGCGCTCCCGAGAACCTGGACGCGGTGCGGAGGATCGCCACCGCCGTGCCATGCCCGATCCAGGTCGGCGGCGGCCTGCGGGATGCTGACTCGGTGGCGGCGGTGCTGGAGACCGGAGTGGAGCGGGCGGTGATCGGGACGGCGGCCCTGCGGGACCCCGATTTCCTCGACCAGATGCTCTCCCGGCACGGCGACCGGGTCATCGTCTCGGTGGATTCCCGCCGGGGGCAGGTGGCCGTGGCGGGCTGGACCGAGGGGAGCGGAAAGGGGGCGGTCGAGGCCGTCGCGGAGCTCACCTCCCGCGGGGTCCGCCGCTTCCTCTGCACGTCGATCGAGGTCGACGGGACGATGGAGGGCCCCGCGCTCGAGGAGCTGGCCCGCGTCGCCGCCGCTACCGAGGCCGAGGTCATCGCCTCGGGCGGGGTCGGGTCGCTCGCCGACCTCGAGGCCCTCGCCGCGAAGGCGCCAACCAACGTCGGGGGCGTAATCGTCGGCCGCGCCCTCTACGAGGGCCGGTTCACGGTTTCCGAGGCGAACGCGGCTCTGGGCCGGGACTAGGCTTTCCCCATGGTCCTGAAGCGAGTCATCCCCTGCCTCGACGTCGACGGCGGTCGCGTCGTCAAGGGCACCAACTTCGTCGGCCTCCGCGACGCCGGTGATCCGGTCGAGCTGGCAGAACGGTACGACGCCGAGGGCGCGGATGAGCTCGTCTTCCTCGACATCACCGCCTCGCACGAGCAGCGCGAGACGATCGTCGAGCTGGCCCGGCGGACCGCCGACAACGTCTTCATCCCGTTCACGATCGGCGGCGGCATCCGATCGGTCGAGGACGCGCAGGCGGTCCTCGACGCCGGCGCCGACAAGATCTCGGTCAACTCCGCCGCGCTCGCCAGGCCCGAGCTGCTGGGCGAGCTGGCCGACCAGTTCGGGGCGCAATGCGTGGTGATATCAATAGACGCCGCCTCCTCTGCTTCCGCTTCCTCGCAGGAGTCAGATCGTGATCCTCGGTCGCTTCCGCGTCCGGGGGCGGCGTCGCCTCGGTGGGGCGTCTATGTGAATGGTGGACGCGAGAAGGTCGAGGGGCGGGACGCCGTTTCCTGGGCACAGGAGGCGGTCGAGCGCGGGGCCGGCGAGGTGCTCCTGACGAGCATGGATCGTGACGGCACCACGGACGGATACGACATCGAGCTGACCCGGGCGGTCAGCGACGCCGTCTCGGTTCCCGTGATCGCCTCGGGTGGGGCCGGCTCGCTCGAGCACCTCAGCGAGGCGATCACCGAGGGCGCCGCGGACGCCGTCCTCTGCGCGTCGATCTTCCACTACGGGGACTACCGAGTGCGCGATGCGAAGCAGCACCTTGCCGGTGCCGGCATCCCGGTGCGGCGCTGAGCGATGTCCCCGCCGCTCAGGCCGACCGAGGACCTTGGGAAGGCGATCGAAGACGCCTACCCCGAGCTGGCTGCCGTGCGCGAGGCTGCCCACGCTCCCGTCTTCCTTGTCGGGGGCGCCGTGCGCGACCTCCTTCTCGGGCGTGGCCGCGCCGACATCGACCTGGTCGTCGTCGGGGACGCCGCCGAGCTCGCCGCCAGGCTGGGCGCCGAGTGGACCGAGCACGAGCGTTTCGCGACCGCCAAGGCCCAGCTCGACGGTCATCAGGTCGACATCGCCGCGGCCCGGGCTGAGTCCTACCCCCAGCCCGGGGCCCTGCCCGAGGTGGAGCCGGCGGATGAGATCGAGACCGATCTCGCCCGCCGCGACTTCACGATCAACGCGATGGCGATTCCCCTCCAGGGCGAGCCCACCTTGATCGACCCCCACGACGGCCGGGCCGACCTCGAATCGGGGCTGCTGCGGGTCCTCCATCCGGGGTCCTTCCTCGACGATCCGACCCGTGCCCTTCGCGCCGCGCGCTACGCCGCCCGCTTTGGCTTCGAGCCCGAGCCGGAGACCGCAGCGCTGCTGCGCGCGGCCGACCTCGGCACTGTGTCCGCCGATCGTCGGGAGGCCGACCTGAAACGGCTCGCCACCGAGCCCGAGGCCGTGCGGGGACTCGCCCTCCTTGCCGATTGGGGCCTGATCGAGCCGCGGGCGAGTGGGCTCGAGCTGGCCGATCGCGTCACCGAGCTGCTCTCCGCTCCTCCGTGGCAGGGGGTCGCCCCGCGCGCCGAGGCGATCCTCGCCGCCGCCTTCGGCCCGGCCGGGGGCGAGCTGGGACTGGCCGCCGCGAATCCGGATCGCCCGTCGGCCGGCGTCGATGCGGCGAGCGGCCGCGACCCGATCGAGCTCGTGCTGGCGCGGGCGATGGGGGCGGAGTGGCTCGACCGCTATCTCCTCGAGTGGCGGCACGTCGCGCTGGAGGTCGACGGGGCGAACCTGATCGCAGCAGGAGTGCCGGAGGGGCCCGCCGTCGGACGCGGGCTCGCCGCAGCCCTGCGGCGCAAGCTCGACGGCGAGCTCTCCGGGCGCGACCGCGAGCTGGAGGCGGCCCTAGAGGGCGCGAGGGACGCCGATGGAATGGCGTAGTTCCGACGGCCTCGAATGGCTCGAGGCGCAGCTGCCCGGCGCCCGCGCCGCATTCTCGACCCGCCTCGGCGGGGTCAGCGAGGACCCCTGGGCGAGCCTCAATCTCGGGATCCTCACCCGCGATCGACGAGAGGCTGTGGTCGAGAACCGGCGCCGCCTCGCTGCCGCGCTCGGCCGCGAGCCGGACCGCGTCGTGATCGGTCGTCAGGTGCACGGCGCCGAGCTGGCGTCCCACCACGGCCCCCAGGACCCGAGCCCGTTCGCCACACCGGGCGTGGCGGTCCCCGAGACAGACGGCCACGTCACCGCCGAGCCAGGGTTGGCCGCGCTCGTCTTCGTCGCCGACTGCCTTCCGATCGCCCTCGCAGGGCCCGGCGGGGTCGCGATGCTGCACTGTGGCTGGCGCGGTCTCGCTGCCGGGATCCTCGCTCGCGGGGTCGCGGCGGTGGGCGCCACCGACGCCGCGATCGGCCCCGGGATCGGCCCCTGCTGCTATGAGGTCAGTGGGGAAGTCCTCGAGGCCTTCGCCGACCTGGGCATCGCCGCCCCCGGACCGACCCTGGACCTCACCGAGATCGCCCGCCGGCTTCTGAGCGATGCCGGCGTCGAGCGGATCGAGGCCGCCGAGCTTTGCACGAGCTGCGAGGAGGATCGATTCTTCTCCCACCGCCGCGACGCCGGCCGGACCGGGCGGCAGGCCGGCCTCGTCTGGATCGAGGGCGGTTGAGATGCCCGGCCTGATCGAAGGCCTGGAGCCCGAGAGGATCGCCGCGCACCTCGAGCGGGTGCGCGAGATCGCCGGCGAGGGAGTCGAGATTCTGGCGGCGACCAAGTACGTGCGGATCGAGGAGATGGGTGCGCTCGCCGAGGCGGGGGTGAGGCTGGTGGGCGAGAATCGCCTGCAGGACCTGGCCGCGAAGCAGGCGCGATGGAGGGACGAGTTCGAATGGGACTTCATCGGCACGCTGCAGAGCCGCAAGGTGAAGCAGCTGCTCCCGATCTGCCGCCTGATCCACTCGGTGGCGAGCGACTCGGCCCTTCAGCAGCTGGGGCGCTACGGGGATTCGGGCACCGAGGTGCTGGTCGAGGTCAACGTCGCGGGGGAGGAGGGCAAGGCCGGGATCGAGCCCGCAGAGCTGGGGGCATTCATCGAGCGCTGCCCGGTGCGGGTCTCCGGCCTGATGACGATGCCGCCCTTCAGCCAGGACCCCGAGGCGTCCCGCCCCCATTTCGCGCGGCTCGCCGAGCTTGCGGCGGAGCATGGCCTGGAGCGGCTCTCGATGGGGACATCGCAGGATTGGCAGGTCGCGGTCGCCGAGGGGGCGACGATCATCAGGCTTGGGACCGCCCTATACATGTGACGACTGCTGCATAATTTGCAAAGGATTCGGCCGCTTGAAGCCGAAAGATGCGCTGATATGGCTCTCCGAGATACATGGCACAAAGCGCTCGTCTACTTCGGCCTGGCCGAAGACCACGATTACGGCCCTGAGTACGAAGAAGAATTCGTCCCCGAGGCCGATGAGGATCTCGAAGGACGCGACTCTGGCCAGGTGCGGCGGCTGCCGACCTCACGGCGCTCGCGCAGGGACGAGATCGACGACATCTTCGCCGACGACGAGCCGATCTCGGCCTCCCGCACCCGGGTCCTGCGCCCGGTCGGCAACGGTGACTCCGACGTCCAGGTCCACCTCGTCATCCCGCGCAACTTCAACGACGCCCAGCAGGTTGCCGACCAGTTCAAGCGGAAGGTGCCGGTCATCCTCAACCTGCAGACGACCGACCACGAGCTGTCGAAGCGGATGATCGACTTCAGCTCCGGCCTCACCTACGCGCTCGACGGTGGCATGCAGCGGATCGCCGAGAAGATCTTCCTGCTGACGCCGCGCAACGTCGAGGTCTCCGCCGAGGAGAAGGCGCGGTTGCTGGACAAAGGGTTCTTCAACCAGTCGTAGTTGAGAAGGAGGCTCGGGAGCCTCTCACGCTCAACTTTTTCTGCCAGGCGCGGCTAGGCTGCCGAGCATGGTCGTTGGATTTGTAGGTGCTGGGAGCATGGCGGCGGCGATGGCGCGGGGATGGGTCGGCGCTGTCGATGAGATGTTGTTCACGGATTCCGGCTCGGGACGGGCGACCGAGGTGGCCGCAGAGGTCGACGGCAGGGCGGTGAGCTCAAACGCCGAGCTGGCCGCAGCGGCGGATGTGCTCGTCCTGGCCGTGAAGCCGGCGAAGCTGGGCGACGTCGCCGCCGAGATCGGTGGCGTCGCCAAGCCGGTCGTCTCCCTGCTCGGGGCCACCTCGCTAGAGAGCGTCGCGGCGGCCTTCCCGGACGCCGACGTCTGCCGCGTCATGCCCAACGTCGCGGTCGAGGTGCGGAGGGGTGTGCTGTGCGTCGCCGGCGGCGAGTCGGCGGAGGTGAGGGGCCTTCTCGACCTCCTGGGGAAGGTGGTCGAGCTCCCGGACTCGGAGTTCGACGCCGCGACGGCGGTGATGGGCTGCGCTCCCGCCTACCTCGCCCTCGCGGTCGAGGCCCTGGCGGACGCGGGGGCCGATGCCGGCCTCGACGAGGCCCTCGCCCGCGAGCTGGTGGTCGAGACGACCGCGGGGACGGCGGAGCTGTTGCAGATCCGCCACCCGGCCGACGTCCGCAGGGCGGTCTCCTCGCCGGGGGGGAGCACAGAGGCCGGCCTCGAGGCGCTCGACCGGGAGGGCGCTCGCGAGGCCTTCACGGCGGCCGTGAGGGCCTCGCTGGAGAGGATGAAGTCGTGAGCCGGGGGCCCGGCGCGTGATCCCGCTCGCCCTGACGCGCGGGGACGTCGCCGACTACGTCAGCGCCCTGTTCCTCGTCTACATCGTCCTGATCCTGATCAACGTGCTGATCTCCTGGGTGCCGCGGATGCCGTACAACCGCGCCCTGCGGGCGGTGCTCGACTTCGTCACCGAGACGACCAACCCGTACATCAACCTGTTCAGGCGCGTCATCCCGCCGATCGGGGGCGGCGGCTTCGCGCTCGACCTGAGCCCGATGATCGCCGTCATCGTCCTCGCGGTGGTGCGCGCCGTGGTCGTCGCTCTGATCGCGGGGTGAGAGTCGAGGGCGGACGCGCCTGGCGCCTTGCCGGCGCGCTATGCGGTCTCGTCGTCGCCCTCGATCAGGGCGTCAAGGCGCTGGTCGAGGCCAACCTCTACCCCGGCGAGCACGTCGATGTGGTGGGCCCGCTGTCGCTGACCCTGGCCCACAATCGCGGCGTCGCCTTCGGCCTCGCCGGCGATGGCGGCGGGCTGCTGGTCGCGTTCGCGCTCGGCAGCCTGATCTTCATCGGCTGGCTCTTCTCCCGCGATCCGGGCCGGCCGTGGATGTGGGTGGCGGTCGGACTGCTGGCCGGCGGGGCCCTCGGCAACCTCGCCGATCGGGTCCGGGCCGACGCGGTGACCGACTACGTCGACCTCCTCTCCTGGCCGCCGTTCAACCTGGCAGACGTCTCGATCACGCTCGGGGTCGCGCTGCTGGCGCTGAGCCTGATCGGTGAGTCACGCTGATGGGTGAGCTGCGGATAGTCCACCTCGACGAGTCGCTGGCTGTCGTCGACAAGCCCGCCGGGCTCGTCGTCCACCCGGCTCCCTCGCACCACGGCCCCACCCTCGTCGACGAGCTGGGCGAGATCCTCGGCGGGGGCGAGCCCGAGCGGCCGGGGATCGTCCACCGCCTCGACAAGGGGACGAGTGGGTTGATGGTCGTCGCCCGCAACGACGAGACCCTGACCGCGCTCCAGGGGCAGGTTCGCCGCCGCGAGGTCGAGCGCGTCTACCTGGCGCTCGCCAACGGCCGCCTGCCCTCGCGATCCGGAACGATCGATGCGCCGATCGGGCGAGCCGCGCGCCAGCGCCACCGGATGGCGGTCTCCGGCGCGGCCTCCCGCCAGGCGCGAACGCACTTCACCGTGATCGAGCTGCTCGCCCGGGAGACCCTGCTCGAGGCCCGCCTCGAGACCGGTCGCACGCACCAGATCCGCGCCCACTTCGGGGCCATCGACCACCCGCTCCTCGGCGACCCGACCTACGGCGGCGAGCGCCGCTACGGACTCGAGAGGCCGTTCCTCCACGCCCACCGCCTCGCGTTCACCCACCCGGAGAGCGGCCAGAGAATGACGTTCTCCTCCGAGCTGCCGCAGGACCTCTCGGCCGCGCTGCAGGCGGCCCGCGGGGCCTGATCCGCCCGGCGCCCTCTACAATCCTTCACCCCTTCAATCGACCCCCGTCGCGTCGCCCCGGATCCTGATCGGCAGCAGCCGAATCCCGGTCAGAGCGGCGGGGTAGCACCCAATCAAGGAGACAACTGAAATGCCAGAGGCTGGCCTCAAAGAGCTGCTCGAGGCTGGAGTCCACTTCGGACACCAGACGCGGCGCTGGAACCCGAACATGCGCCGCTACATATTCGGCGAGCTGGACGGGATCCACATCATCGACCTTGTCCAGACCGAGGAACTGCTGGAGAAAGCCCGGCGCTTCGCCGGCGAGCTCGCCTCGGGAGGCGGGACGGTGCTGTTCGTCGGCACCAAGAAGCAGGCCCGCGGCGCCGTCGAGTCGTGGGCGGGGCGGTGCCAGATGCCGTACGTCAGCCAGCGCTGGCTCGGCGGGCTGCTGACCAACTTCAACACGATCTCGGCGCGGATCTCGCGCCTCCACGAGCTGACCAGCTGGCAGGAGGAGGGAAAACTGGACCTGCTGCCGACCAAGGAGCGGATGGGGATGCAGGCAGAGCTCACCAAGCTCGAGTACAACCTCGGCGGCGTCCGCGACATGGACAGGCTGCCGGATGCCGTCTTCGTCACCGACCTGAAAACCGAGGAGATAGCGGTGCGGGAGGCGGTCCGGCTGCGGATCCCGATCATCGGCCTCGTCGACACCAACTGCGATCCGAGCCAGATCGACTACGTCGTGCCCGGCAACGACGACGCGATCCGCTCCTGTGAGCTGGTCATCGGCACGATCGGCGCCGCGATCGAGACCGGTGCCGGCGCCTGGCGGGTGCAGGAGGAAAAGCGCCTCGCCGAGGAGATGGAGCGTCGGCGCAAGGAGGAGGAGGAGCGCAAGAAACGCGAGGAAGAAGAGAAAGCCCGCAAGGAGGCCGAGGAGGCGGCGCAGGCAGCCGCCGGGGCTAGCGACACAGTCGCGGACCAGGCGGTTCAGGGTTCCCAGGGCGGTGGCGCTTCCCCCGGCGGCGGCGGACGCGGAGCGGAGCAGCCGCCGGTTGATGCGCCCCCGGCCGGCTCCAATCGCAATCTGACTCCTTCGGAGCCGGCCGGGGGCGGTGGCTCGTGAGCGTCTCGGCTGCTGACGTGAAGGCGCTTCGGGACCGGACCGGGGCGGCGATGATGGACTGCAAAGCGGCGCTGGCGGAGGCCGACGGCGACGCCGAGCGGGCGGTCGAGATCCTGCGGGTCAAGGGCCAGGCGTCGGCCGCAAAGCGCGAGGGACGCGGCACCAACGAGGGAGTGGTCGCCTCCTACATCCACGCCAACGACCGGGTCGGGGCGATGGTCGAAGTCCAGTGCGAGACCGACTTCGTCGCCCGCAACGAGGACTTCAAGGCGTTCGCCTACGAGGTCGCGCTGCACATCGCGGCCACCGCCCCGCAGTACGTCTCGGCGGACGAGATCCCCGAGGAGGAGCGCGAGGCCGAGCGCCGCATCTTCGAGGAGAAGGCGCGAGAGGACGGTAAGCCCGATGACGTGGTCGCGAAGGTCGTCGAGGGCCAACTCGCCAAGTGGGCGAAGGATGTCGCGCTCCTCGACCAGTCCCACGTCAACGCCGACAAGCACGAGTCGAAGTCGATTGAGGAGCTTCGCCAGGAGCTGGCGGCGAAGACCGGCGAGAACATCCGCATCGCCCGCTTCGCCTACTTCCGCGTCGGCGGCTGACACGCAGCGGCCGGGTAGGCTCTCGGCGAGCGGAGCGAAGCAGAGTGCCGATTTCGTGAGCCCAAAACCGGACCCCCAGTTCAGTCGCGTCCTCCTGAAGATCTCGGGCGAGGCCCTGATGGGGGACCTCGATTACGGCACCGATGCCGGCGAGGTGCAGCGGATCGCCCGCCAGGTGGCGGCCGTGCGTGGGCGTGGCGTCGAGGTGGCGATCGTGGTCGGCGCCGGCAACATCTTCCGCGGCCTCGAGGCGGCGGCCGCCGGGATGGACCGTGCGACCGGCGACTACATGGGGATGCTGGCCACCGTCCTCAACGCGCTCACGCTCCAGGACGCGCTTGAGCATCTCGGCGAGGACACCCGGGTGATGTCGGCGATCGACGTCAAGGAGGTGGCCGAGCCCTACATCCGCCGCCGCGCGATGCGACACCTGGAGAAAGGCCGCGTCGTGATCTTCGCGGCCGGGACGGGGAACCCGTTCTTCACCACCGACACCGCCGCCGCCCTGCGGGCGCTTGAGATCCGCGCGGAAGCGATCCTGATGGCGAAGAACGGCGTCGAGGGCGTCTACGACTCCGACCCGGCGACCAACCCGGACGCCGAGTTCATCGCCGAGATCTCGCACCGCGAGGCGATCGAGCGGGAACTGCGCGTGATGGACTCGACGGCGCTCTCACTCTGCATGGACAACGGCCTGCCGATCTATGTCTTCAACATGGGCGACGAGTCCAACATAGATAGGATCGTCGGCGGCGAGAGAGTGGGCACGTTGGTCTCCAACGATCCCGCCGGCTAGGAGAAGGACCAGTGGAGCTGATCGACGAGCTGCTCAAGGACGCCAATGATCGGATGGCGAAATCGGTCGAGTCGAGCCGCGGCGAGCTGGCGACGGTGCGGACCGGCCGCGCCTCGCCCCACCTCCTCGACCGGATCACCGTCGACTACTACGGCTCCCCGACACCGCTGAAGCAGCTCGCCAACGTCGCCGCCACCGACGCGCGCCTGCTGACCATCACCCCGTTCGACAAGTCCGCGATCGAGGCGATCGAGAAGGCGATCCGCGAGTCCGACGTGGGCCTGACGCCGAGCAACGACGGCAGCCTGATCCGCCTCCAGATCCCGGAGCTGACCGAGGAGCGGCGGCGCGAGATGGTCAAGGTCGTCCACGGGGTGGCCGAGGAGGGGAGGGTCGCGGTCCGCAATATCCGCCGCGACACGATGCACGACCTGCGCGAACTGAAGAAGGAGGGGGAAGCCGGCGAGGACGACGAGCGCCGCGCCGAGGCCGCCCTCCAGAAGCAGACCGACGATGCGGTCGCTGAGATCGATGCTCTCCTGAAGGGAAAGGAAGAGGAGATCCTGGAGGTGTGAGCGCCTCCGCGCGGTACGTCGCGATCATCACCGACGGCAACGGCCGCTGGGCCGAACAGAGGGGCCTGCCGGTGGTCGAGGGGCACCGGGCCGGCGCCGACACCGTCAAGGCGCGCCTCCGCGACGCCGTCGAGCTGGGGATCGAGGAGCTGACCGTGTTCTCCTTCTCGACAGAGAACTGGACCCGCCCCGCCAGCGAGGTCGAGGGCCTTATGCAGATGTTCGGCGAGCGGATCGAGGCCGAGACGCCCGAGCTGCGGGAGGAAGGCGTGCGGATGCGCTTCATCGGGCGCCGCGAGGGCATCTCCGGGGAGCTGATCGAACGGATGGAGTGGGCCGAGGAGACCACCGCGGCCAACGAGCGCATCCAGCTCTTCGTCGCCTTCAATTACGGCGGCAGGGCGGAGATCGTCGACGCGGCCCGAAGCTTTCAGGGAACCTCCGAGGAGGAGTTCCGCGACCATCTCTACGCGCCTGAGATGCACGACCCCGACCTCCTGATAAGAACGAGCGGCGAGCAGCGGATCTCCAACTACCTGCTCTGGCAGTGCGCCTACTCGGAGCTCGTCTTCCGCGATGAGCTCTGGCCGGACTTCGGGCGCGAGGCCTTCGAGCAGTCGCTGCAGGAGTTCGCGGAGCGCCGGCGCCGGTTCGGGGCGCGGGGATAGCGATGGAGTCGGGGCGCGAGGAGAACGGGGAGGGCCGCCACCGCGCCTCCGAGTTCGAGCGCGCCGTCGGCCATTTCGAGGAACTGGACGATCCCACCGCCGCCCAGGAACGGCCATCGCGCCCGCCGGCGCCGCCCCGCGAGCGCCGGCGGCCCCTGCGTGGCGAGACGATGAAGAGGATCCTCATCGCGATCCCCTGGATCGCCTTCGCGATCGCGATCACGGTCGCCGGCGGCCTGCCGTTCACCCTTGCGATGGTCGCGATCGGCCTGCTCTGCGTCAGGGAGTTCCTGACGATGTCGGCGCCGGTGCGGCCGATCGGGATCGCCGCCTACCTGGCCGTCGTCGCGCTCGTCCTCGCGGCCCATTTCGGCACCGCCTTCAACGTGCTGCTGATCATTGCCGCGTCGTTTCCGGTCCTGTTCGCCTTCGGCGCCGATCGCAGCCGCCGCGACGGGATCACGATCTCGATGGGGGTCACCCTGCTCGGGATCGTCTGGATCGGGATCCCGCTGGTCCACGCCGTCCTGCTCCGCGACCTCCCCGATCACGGCGCTGCGCTGCTCGTCGACGTGCTGGTCGGGACCTTCGCCAGCGACACCGGCGCCTACGCGACGGGCCGCATGTTCGGCTCCCACAGGATCGCCCCGAGCCTCTCGCCCAACAAGACGCTGGAGGGGCTGATCGGCGGCTTCGTTATCGGCACGATGGCCTTCTGGTTCGCCGGCCTCTACCAGGACTGGCTGACCGGGGTGGACGCTCTGATCATGGGCGCCGCGGTGGCGGCGATCGCCCCGGTCGGCGACCTCTTCGAGTCGATGGTCAAGCGCGACCTCGGGACCAAGGACACCGGCAGGCTCTTCGGCCCCCATGGCGGCCTGCTCGACCGCCTCGACGCGGTCTTCTTCACGGTCGTGGTCGGCTACTACCTGGCGATCCAGCTCGTCTACTGAGCGAAGCGTCGAGACTGCATCTGCGTCCGAATAGCGGACGCTGACGCAGTCTCGACGCTGCGATCCCGCGTGCGAGGGGACCGACCGCATGCCCTACCTAAACTCTCGTAGATGAAGAAACTGGTCATCCTCGGCGCCACCGGGTCGATCGGAACCCAGGCGCTTCAGATCGTCGCCGCCTCCGACGACCTCCAGGTCGTCGGTCTCGCGGCGCGGTCGAGTTGGCAGCCGCTGCTGGAGCAGGCCCGCCAGCACGACGTGCCGACGCTCGCCGTGGCCGACGCCGACGCTGCCGGCCGGGCGCGCTCGGCCTGGGACGGCAGGGTGCTCGAGGGAGAGGAGGGGATCCGAGAGCTGATCTCGCAGTCCGGCGCCGACCTGGTGCTGAACGGGATGGTCGGGGCCGCCGGCCTCGGCCCGACGGTGGTGGCGCTCAGCGAGGGAATCGACGTCGCGCTGGCAAACAAGGAGAGCCTGGTGATCGGCGGCGAGCTGACGATGGCGCTCGCCGAGGCGACAGGCTCGAGGCTGCTGCCGGTCGACTCCGAGCACTCGGCGCTGTTCCAGCTGATCTCTGCAGAGCCGCCGGGAACGATCGAGCGGCTCGTCCTGACCGCCTCCGGAGGGCCGTTCCGCGGCCGCACCGACCTCGCCGAGGTGAGCGTCGAGGACGCCCTCGCGCATCCGACCTGGAGGATGGGGGGGAGGATCACGATCGACTCGGCGACGCTGATGAACAAGGGGTTCGAGGCGATCGAGGCCCACCTCCTGTTCGGGCTGCCCTACGAGCGGATCGAGATCGTCATCCACCCGCAGTCGATAGTCCACTCGCTCGTCGACCTCAATGACGGCGCCTCCCTCGCCCACCTCGGCTACCCCGACATGCGGGTCCCGATCTCCTACGCGCTGCACTACCCCGAGCGCGCCGACGTCGACGTCCCCAGGCTCGACCTCGCGACGGTCGGCGAGCTCAACTTCGAAGAGCCCGACCTGGAGACGTTCGCCTGCCTGCGGCTGGCGCTGGAGGCGGGCCGGGCCGGCGGCAGCGCGCCCTGCGTGCTCAACGCCGCCGACGAGGTCGCCGTCCGCGCCTTCCTCGACGGGCGGATCCCGTTCACCGCGATCCCCGCCGCGGTCGAGGGGGTTCTGTCGGAGATGCCCGCCCAGCCCGTCACCCACTTCGA
This sequence comes from uncultured Solirubrobacterales bacterium, assembly GCA_963816785.1. Taxonomy (GTDB): domain Bacteria; phylum Actinomycetota; class Thermoleophilia; order Solirubrobacterales; family 70-9; genus VRUE01. Next base: position 21,533 of record CAWFLL010000003.1, read on the forward strand.
GGAGCTGTTCGCCATCGACGCGGAGGCGCGCCACCGCACCGAGGAGCGGATCGGGGGGTTGGCAGCGGTATGAACTGGGTCCTGATCCTCCTCGGCTTCTCGGCGCTGATCGTCCTCCACGAGGCCGGGCACTTCTTCGCCGCCAAGGCGACCGGGATGCGGGTCGAGCGCTTCTTTCTCTTCTTCCCGCCGAAGCTGGTCTCGGTCAGGAGGGGGGAGACCGAGTACGGGATCGGCGCGATCCCCGCAGGGGGCTTCGTGAAGATCACCGGGATGAATCCCGATGAGGAGCTGCCGCCGGAGATCGCGGCGCGCGGCTACTACCACCAGCCGGTCTGGAAGCGGATCGTCGTGATCGGCGCCGGGCCTGTGGTCAACATCGCGATCGCCTTCGCGATCCTCTTCGCCCTGTACCTCGGTGACAGCCAGGTCACCCAGACCGTCGGCAAGATCGAACCGGGCTCCCCGGCCGCCGCGGCGCTGAGGCCCGGGGACGAAATCCTCGCGATCGACGGCAAGCGCTATCCGAAGCTGGAAAAGGAAGACCGCCTGATCCAGTTCGCCGATGACGTCGCCTCCCACCGTTGCGCCGGCGAGCAGGTCGATGGGTGCAGCGCCGCGACGCCGGTGGTTCTCACGGTGCGCCGTGACGGTCAGGTGAGGACGATCTCGGTGACGCCGACCTACGACCCTGATGTCGACCGCACCCGAATCGGCTTCTCCTATGGCACCGAACCGAGCAACCTCGGGATCGGGGGCGCGGCGCGGGAAGCCGTCGATTCCACCTGGTTGGTGGCCAGCAAGACGGTCACGGTCTTCGCCCGGCTGTTCGAAGAGAAGCAGCGGAAGCAGGTCTCCGGTGTGGTCGGCGTCAGCGACGCTGCCAACGAAGCGATCGACTTCGGAACCCGTGAGGCGCTCACCCTGCTCGCAATCGTCAGCCTCTCGCTCGGCCTGATCAACCTGTTCCCGTTCCTGCCCCTCGACGGCGGCCACATCTTCTGGAGCCTGGTCGAGAAGGTCCGCGGCCGGCCCGTCCCGTTCCGGGTGATGGAGCGCGCCGGCGCGATCGGCTTCGTGCTCGTGATCATGCTCTTCTTCATCGGCCTCTCGAACGACATCGGCCGCCTCAGCGGAGACGGCCTCAACGTCCGCTAGCCGCGTTTTTTCGCGACGACCTTGAACCGGTAGGTCGCCGGGGAGGAGTCGAGGTCCCCCTGATGCTTGGCGCGGACCCGGAATGTGTGGGGGCCGAGCGCGAGGCGCTTGGTCGTGAACGGGGAGGTGCACTTCTTGTAGGGCTTGCCGTCCAGCTTGCATTGGAAGGTCGCCGAATCCTCGTTGGAGCGGAAGCGGAAGGTCGGCGTGCGGTCGGTGGTCTTCTTCGCCGGCTTGCCCTTGAGGATGGTGTTCGGCCCGCCTTTGCCGCCCTGGCGGCCGCCCCCGCCCCCGCCGCCGGATGAGCCGCAGGCGCGCTCGGCCGGCGCGACCGAGTTGGGGCGAGGTTCGGGGAAGACGGCTGAGAAGTCGACGGCGCTGTTGTTGCGGTCGTCGCTGAGCTCGAGCAGGGTCGCGCAGCCAGGGGCGATCGTGCGGCGCAGGGCCTGCCCGTCGGGGATTCCTCCAGGTGCGGCCGGGGAGCCGGCGTTGGAGGGGAGGGGACCGGAGAAGCTGCCCCAGGAGACGCAGTCGAGGCTCTCCCAGCAGGCCGCCCCCCCTTCAGGTTTTAGGAGGTTCGCCGCCATGCTGTCGTCAGGGACGACGCCAAAGCGGGCGGCGGCGGCCGCGGTCGCCATCAGGAAGGTCATCTGGTTCTGGCCGTTTTTGACGTCGGCATCGAAGGGCTCGGTCCCGGTTTTTTCGCCCGTGGCGTTGTAGAAGGTGACGGTGTGGCCGGCGATGAACTCCTGGCCGGGGGAATAGGCCTGGAACTCGACGTATTCGGCGTCCGCGTTGGCCGAGTCGCCGGCGAACACCTCGCGGATGCTGACTTCATGGAAGGTGGCCGCCGCCGAGCTCGGGATCAGTGCCGTCGCCGCGACGATGCCAAACAACAGCCGTAGCCTCATTTCTTCTTCTTTTTCTTCGGTTTGAGGACCTTGAAGTTGCTCTTCGCCGGAGTCGGGTCGACGGCGCCCCCGGCGACGGCCCTGACCTGGAGCGAGTGCGGGCCGAAGGTCAGCGTTTTGGTCGTGAACGGCGAGGAGCAGGATCTTGAAGGCGCCTTTGTCGACTTTGCACGAGTAGCCGGCGCCCGCGACGCTCGAACGGAAGCGGAAGGTCGGGGTGCGGTCGCGGGTCGTCGCCGCCGGCTTGGAGGTGATGGTCGTGTCCGGAATCTGAGCCGGAGGTGGTGGAGGCGGCGGGAGCGGCGGCGGAGGCTGGATCGAAGTGGATATTTCCCAGCTGTAGCCGGCGGGGCTGGGATCGACGTTGGCAGACGGGTCGATCGCCCTGACCTGGAAGGTGTGCGGGCCGCTTCGCCAGCCCCGTAATAGCTCTTGCCCGATGCCAGGCAGCCTTCGAACGCGGCGCCGTCGAGCTTGCATTCGAAGGTCGAGCCAGGCTCGTTCGATGCGTAGGTGAACGAGGCGTCGCCACTGACGCTCGGGTTGACCGGTTTGGTCAGGATCGTGGTCTCAGGCGGGGTCGTGTCGGCCAGCGAGTTGTCGACTTCCCAGGTGTAGGTGTCGTCGGCCCCCGGGTTGCCAGCCTTGTCGGTGGCATGGACCTTGAAGGTGTAATTGTCGTCAGGGAGGCCGTGTAGGTTTTCCCCGCGGACGAGCAGATTGCTGAAGCTGTCGGCTGCCGCCCCTTTCGCAAGGCTGCACTGGAAGCTTGTGGTTGGTGTCCCGGTCAGGGCCTCATCGGCGCTGTATGTGAAGCTTGCGCTCGCGCCGGTGCTCGGGTTGGCCGGCTGGTTGTTAATGGTGATCGTCGGCGCGACTCTGTCGACGTTCCAAACGTATTCCGCGGGCGTCGGATCGGTGCCGGTGGCGTTGGTTGCTCTGACCAGGAAGGTGTGGCTGGTCCCGGTCACGGTGTTGTCGCCGTCGAGCGGGCCGGTGTAGTTTTTGGGCGAGGTGCAGGAAGCGTAGGGGTCGCTGTCGAGTTTGCATTCGAAGGTGGCGCCGGCCGAGGGATTCGCTGAGAACGTGAAGCTTGCGCTCTGTTCCATGGTCGGTTTCGCTGGTCCGGTGTTGATCGTCGTCTGCGGCGCGACGCAGTTGGTCTCGACGATCGTCGAAGAGTTCGCGCGGGGGTTCGGCGTCTGCAGCGAAAAGTCGGCGGAACTCTGGTTCGTGTCGTCGCTGGATTCGAGTAGCGTCGAGCAACCCGCGGCGATGCTGCGACGAAGGGCCTGGCCACCGCTCATCGCAACGGCTGGAGTGCCGGCCGGGCTGGCATGGGCGACCCGCAGAAGTTCCCCCAGGAAACGCAGTCCCAGGTCCTCCCAGCAGACAGCTCCGCCTGCGGGATCGAGATTCAGGGTGGACATGGTCAGGTTCGGTGCCGGCCCGCTGGGAAAGCCAGTCGCGTAGCTGGTGTCGGCGATCAGGATCGTCATCTGGTTCGCCGAGTTGCCGACGTTCCCGGCGAAGGCCTGGCTGCCGAGCTGACCGGTGTTGGTCGGCCCGTAGGCGGTCAGCGAGTGGCCGTTCGACTGCGTTCTGGTCGGCCAGCCATGCCTGTAGGACCACATAGCTGTCGTTGCTGGCGCCCCCGGCGTAGACCTCGCGAACGACCACGTCGTGGAAGGTTGCGGCGGGCGGATTGGGCCGCGATCAAAACCGCCACAAGCGAGATCAAAAGCGCCAGCCCGAACCTGCCCGCGTTTCCCCAGACCTGGCTCCCTCCCGTATGCCATGGGCCGGCACACCCATCTGCTTCAGGATACGGCCGTCGGCGGGCAAGGTTCAAACCGCCCAGCCGCGACCGCGGACGCGCCTGGATACCCTTCGCTGTATGGCATCGAAGCGCCAGATCTTCGTCGGCGGCGTGCCGATCGGCGGCGGGGCGCCGGTCGCCGTCCAGACGATGACGAAGACGGAGACGGCGAACCTCGCGGCGACGATGGAGCAGATCCGCAAGGTCGCCGACGCAGGGGCTGATCTCGTCCGGGTCGCGGTGCCTCGCGACGAGGACGCGGCCGCGCTGCGGACGATCGTCGCCGAGTCGCCGATCCCGGTGATCGCCGACATCCACTTCAACCACACCCTGGCGCTGAAGGCGATCGACGCCGGCGCCCACTGCATCCGCCTCAACCCCGGCAACATCGGCGGGCGCGAGAAAGTCGCCGAGGTCGCCGAGAGAGCGACCGCGGCCGAGGTGCCGATGCGGATCGGCGTCAACTCCGGCTCGCTGCCGAAACACCTGCATCAGCTCGAGCGGGAGAGCCCCGTCGAGGCTCTGGTCGCCGCCGCGATTGAGTTCGTCGAGCTGATGGAGGGTCTCGACTTCACGAACTTCAAGGTCTCGATCAAGTCGACCAACGTCCCCAACACGATCGCCGCCAACCGCCTGCTCTCCGAGAAGATCGGCTATCCGCTCCACCTCGGCATCACCGAGGCGGGGACGAAATGGTCGGGCTCGCTGAAATCCTCGGTCGGGCTCGGCACCCTGCTCGCCGACGGGATCGGCGACACGATCCGGATCAGCCTCTCGACCTTCCATGCCGAGGAGGAGGTCAAGGTCGCCTGGGAGATCCTCAAGGCGCTGCAGCTGCGCGAGCGCGGCCCCGTCCTGATCGCCTGCCCGACCTGCGGCCGGCTCCAGTTCGACATGGACTCGGTCGTCGCCGAGATCGAGCAGCGCCTGGAGGCCTATGCGGAGCCGATCGAGGTCGCCGTCCTCGGCTGCGCGGTGAACGGGATCGGCGAGGCCAGCCACGCCGACTTCGGGATCGCCGGCGCCAAGAACGAGGGCCTGATCTACGCCCACGGCAAGCCCCTGCGGAAGGTCCCGCAGGCGGAGCTGGTCGACACCCTCTTCAAGGAGATCGACAAGTCGCTGGACCGCGGCAAGGTCGAGTTCGACGAGGCGGAATCGCGCGAGGGGGCGGAGTGGCTGGCGAAGATCGAGGAGGAAAATGCCGGCGACCTCACCCCCGAGAGGATCGCCCGGATGGAGCATGAGGCGGCCGAGCGGGGCGAGTCCGACCGGGTGCTGCTCGACGAGGACGCGTCTCCGACGTCCGGGCGCCGCTTCAGCCGCGCCTGAGCGGCCCGGGGCCGCGACTGTGGGATAGTCCTCCTGAAGCGATCGAGGAGGAGACAGATGGCGGTTGAGACGACCAGCCCGAGCGAGTCGAGGCCAAAGGCGCTCGACGCGGCGACGATGGCGGAGGCATTCCAGCTGACCGCCGCCGAGCACGCCGGCCGCACCGCGATCCGCACCAAGGAAGACGAGTTCAGCATCACCTGGAGCGGCTACGCGGAACGGGTTCGCGACATCGCCGCCGGCCTCGCCGCGGTCGGCATCGAGCGCGGCGACACGGTCGGGATCATGCTCACCAACCGCCCCGAGTTCCACTTCGTCGACACCGCCGCGATCCACCTCGGCGCCACCCCGTACTCGATCTACAACACCTCCACCCCGGAGCAGATCGGCTACCTGCTGGAGGACGCCGCCAACCGGGTCCTGGTCACCGAGGAGGCCTTCCTCGACACGGTGCTCGCCGCGCGGGATGGCGCCTCGGCCGCGCTGGAGCTGATCGTCGTCGTCGACGGCGAGGGTCGCGACGGCGTGATCTCGCTCGCCGAGCTGGAGGGGCGCGGTGCCGAGGACTTTGACTTCGACGCCATTTGGAGGGCGGTCGAGCCCGACGACCTGCTGACCCTGATCTACACCTCGGGGACGACCGGCCCTCCGAAGGGCGTCCAGCTCACCCACGGCAACCTGTTGGCCGCGCTCAGATCCTACGACCAGGTGTTCCGGCTCTCCGGCGAGGGACGCTTGATCTCCTGGCTGCCGATGGCCCATGTCGCCGAGCGGAACTGCACCCACTACGGCCCGATGATCTATGGCCAGACGACGACCTGCTGCCCAGACCCAAGGCAGGTGGCCGCCTACCTGGCCGAAGTCAGGCCAACGTGGTTCTTCGCGGTGCCGCGGATCTGGGAGAAGCTGAAGGCGGCGATGGAGATCGGGTTCGCGGCGGAGCCGGACGACAAGCGGAAGGAGGCCATAGTCTGGGCCCTCGAAGTCGGCATGCGCAAGGTCCGGGCTGAGCAGGCGGGCAAAGAGGTGCCGGCTAAACTCGCCGATGAACACGCAAAGGCCGACGAGCTCGTCCTCTCGAAAATGCGCGAGCGGATCGGCTTCGACCAGCTGGAGGCGGTGAACGTCGGCGCCGCCCCAACCCCGCGCCAGGTGATCGAGTTCTTCCACGCGCTCGGCGTTCCGCTGGCCGAGCTGTGGGGGTTGTCGGAGACCTGCGCCGCCGGGACCGTCAATCCACCCCACCGGGTGAAGATCGGGACCTGCGGCCCGGCCGCGCCGGGGATCGAGCTGAGGCTCGCCGACGACGGTGAGGTCCTGGTCCGCGGCGCCACCGTGATGGCGGGATACCGCAACGACCCGGAGAAGACCGCCGAGGCGATCGACTCCGAGGGCTGGCTGCACACCGGCGACGTCGGCGAGCTCGACGACGACGGTTACCTGACGATCGTCGACCGCAAGAAGGAGCTGATCATCAACTCGGCCGGCAAGAACATGTCACCGGCCAACATCGAGGCCGCGATCAAGTCGGCCAGCGCGCTGATCGGCCAGGTCTGCGCGGTCGGGGACGACCGTCCCTACAACGTTGCGCTGATCGTGCTCGACCCCGACGCGGCGCCTGTCTTCGCGCAGCAGGAGGGGATCGAGGACACCTCGATCGAGTCCCTCGCGACTGAGCCCGCGGTGCTGGAGGAGGTCGCGGCGGGCGTCGAGGGCGGCAACGCCGACCTCGCCCGCGTCGAGCAGGTGAAGCGGTTCAAGCTGCTGCCGGCGGACTGGCATCCCGGCGGCGACGAGATGACCCCGACGATGAAGCTGAAACGACGTCCGATCGAACGGAAGTACGCCGCCGAGATCGACGAGCTGTACGCCGAGTAAGCCCGGCGGGGATAGGTTTCCCCGCGTGACGAGGTTCAGTCAGACATTCCTTCCCACCCTGAGGGAGGCGCCGGCCGATGCCGAGGCCACCTCGCACAAGCTGATGGTTCGGGCGGGACTGATCCGGCAGCTCGGGGCCGGGCTGTGGACCTACCTGCCGGCCGGGTGGCGGTCGGTGCGGAAGGTCGAGCAGGTGCTGCGCGAGGAGATGGAGGCGATCGGCGCCCAGGAGATGCTGATGCCGGTCCTGCAGCCGGCCCAGCCGTGGGAGGAAACGGGTCGATACGGGATCGATGAGCTGTTCAAGCTCGAGGACCGCAAGGGCGCCCCGATGGTCCTCGCGATGACCCACGAGGAGTGCCTGACCTACCACGTCGCCCGCGAGGTCCGCTCCTACCGGGACCTGCCGCTGATGCTGTTCCACATCCAGACCAAGGAGCGCGACGAGCCGCGGCCCAGGGCCGGGGTGCTCCGGACCCGCGAGTTCACGATGAAGGACGCTTACTCCTTCGACCGCGACGAGGAGGGGCTCGACCACTCCTACGGGCTGCAGAGCGAAGCCTACGGGCGGATCTTCGATCGCTGCGGCCTGCGCTGGTACCGGGTCGAGTCCGACGTCGGGATGATGGGCGGCTCGGGGGCCCACGAGTACATGGCCCCCTGCCCCGCGGGCGAGAACGAGGTCGCGCTCGCACCGGGATATGCGGCCAACGTGGAGATCGCCTCGGCCGAGCCGCAGCCGGTCGAGCTGCCGGCCCCGCTGGCCTCCCCCGAGGAGGTCGCGACCCCGGGGTTGACGACGGTCGAGGAGGTGTCGGGCGCGCTCGCGGTTGCGCCGGGGGCGCTGATCAAGGCGATGCCGGTGATCGTCGAGGGGCGGGGAATGGCCCTGGTCCTCCTCCGCGGCGACCATCGGCTCAACGAGATCAAGCTCCGCAACGCGCTCGGGGCCGAGTTCCGGCTCGCGGGCGCGGATGAGATCGAGGCCGAGCTCGGGCCGGTCGGGTTCATCGGCCCGGTCGGGGCGGGCATCCCGATCATCAAGGACACGGCGATCGGGCCGGGCCCCCACGTCACAGGAACCAACCGGGCCGACGCCCACCTGCGCGGAGTGGAGCCGGGTCGGGACTTCGAGTTCGAGGAGATGGACGTGCGCGCCGTCGAGGCCGGCGATATCGCTCCCGGCGGAGGGACGATCGAGATCGAGACGGCGATCGAGGTCGGCAACATCTTCAAGCTCGGGACCCGCTACTCGGTTCCGCTCGGAGCCTCCTACCTGGACGAGAACGGCAGCGAGCGCCCGGTCGTGATGGGCAGCTACGGAATCGGCCCGGCCCGGATCGTCGCCGCCGCGATCGAGCAGGGCGCCGACGATCGGGGGATCGTCTGGCCGCAGCCGATCGCGCCCTGGCGCGTCCACCTCGTCTCGCTCGGGAAGGCCGGCCAGCCTGAGCGCGAGGCAGCCGACCGCCTCTACGACGAGCTACGGGGACAGCTCGGCGGCGAGGTTCTCTATGACGACCGTGACGCCGGGCCCGGGGAGAAGCTGACCGACGCCGAGCTGCTCGGCTGCCCGGTGCGGCTGCTCGTCGGCCGCCGTGGGTTGGCCGAGGGCGTGATCGAGGCCAGCACGCGCAGCGACGGCGCCGAGCACAAGCTCCCGCTCGAGGATGCCGTCGAGCGGACGCTGGCCCTCCTCGATGGCTGAGAAGGCCCCCTTTGGCCGGGGCCGGCTGCGACGGCTCTTCGGCCTCGACCGCAGCGGCCCGCCGCCGCGCCAGACCGAGAAGGGCGAGCCGCTCCACCCGTGGACCCTGCCCAACCTGGTCGGCTACCTGCGGATCGCGGCGATCCCGCTCTTCCTCTACCTGGCCTTCGAATCTGGCGACGGGCGCAGCGCCGCCGCGGCGGCCGTGTTCTGGCTGATCGCGGCGGGCGACTACGTCGACGGCTTCCTCGCCCGCGTCACCGGCCAGTACAGCCGCCTCGGGGCGCTCCTCGACCCGATCATCGACCGCCTCACGATCCTCGCCGGCGCCGTCGTCTGCTGGCACTTCGAGCTGCTGCCGCGCTGGGCGCTGGCGCTGCTGGTCGCAAGGGAAGTGGTGATGCTCGCGCTCGGCCAGTACGCGCTTCGCCACGGGGTCGAGATCAGGGTCAACTGGCCCGGTCGGATCTCTGTCTTCCCGATCATGGGTGGGATCTTCTTCGCGCTCGTGCTCGAGGGCTGGGTCCCGGCGGCGCTCCTGATCGTCGGTGTGGCGCTGGCGCTGCTGGCGACGGTGCTCTACGCGCGCAGCGGGCTGGCCGCGATCCGGGCGCAAGACGGCACCCAACTCGGCTAAACCTTCAACCTGGAGTTGAACCTTGGCGAATGCGACCTATAATCGGGAGTCCAGCGGCAAGAGGAGGCGTCGCCGCCTCCCAAACAAGGAGCGAGATGGAGGACACCTTTCCCGATCTAGGTTCGCTCAGCGACGAAGAGCTGAAGGACCTGATCGACAACCTGACCGAAGAGGAGAACGAGATCTCCTACCGGCGTCGAGTCCTGCACGGCAAGATCGACATCCTCCGGGCCGAGCTGGTCAACCGCCTGCGCCAGAAGCGCGAAAGCGGCGACATGTTGATCTCGGGCGATGACGTAGCCCAGCTGACCGAGATCCTCGCCGGCAAGGCCCAGCCGCAACCGCCGGAGGACAAACCGGCCGCCTGACCGGCCCCGGGAGGCGCAATGGCAGTCCACTGTCCCGAGTGCGGCTTCGTCAACCCTGAGGGGGCCAACTACTGCCAGAAATGCGGCGCCTACCTCGGCGGCCCGTCCGAGGGCGGCGAGGAGCCGACGACGATGACCTACACGGTCGACGACACCGGCGACATGCAGCCGATCGACATCGACCAGGTCCTCGAGAAGAGCGGCGCCGCGCTCGTGATCCGCAGCGGCGGCGGGCGCGCCGGTGAGAGCTTCACGGTCGAGGAGGACCGGGTCAGCATCGGACGCAGCCCCGACGCAGGGGTCTTCCTCGACGACGTCACCGTCTCCCGCAACCACGCGCTGCTCGTGCGCCGCCGGGACGGCCTCTATATCGACGACCTCGGCTCGCTCAACGGCACCTACGTCAACCGGCGCCGGATCGAGTCCCACCGGCTGTCGGACGGTGACGAGATCCAGGTCGGCAAGTACAAGCTCAGCTTCCTGGAGAAGTAGATGGCCTCGGTCTCCGAAAAGGCACCGCGCCCCCGCGACTCGGCGAGCCGCCCCCGCAAGGCGCTGACGATCGGCGCCGTCTGCAAGATCCTGCAGAGCGAGTTCGACGACGTCTCGATCTCGAAGATCCGCTACCTCGAGGATCAGAAGCTGCTCAGCCCCCGCCGGACCGACGGCGGCTACCGCCTCTACAGCCAGTCCGACGTGGAACGGCTGCGGACGATCCTGCGCCTGCAGCGGGACGAGTTCCTGCCGTTGCGGGTGATCCGCCAGGAGCTCGCCGCCGGTGGCGACCTCGAATTCGGAGGCGGGACGGATCGGCCGGCCGGAGGTGCGGTCCGCCGGGCGATCCTGGTCAACACCTCGAGCGCCTACCTGACGCTCGACGAGCTGATCGAGGAGACGGGCGCCCGCGCCGAGCTGGTTTCCGAACTCGAGAACTTCGGCATCGTCCAGCCGGAGAAGCGCGACGGCAGGACCGTCTACGACGAGACCGACCGCGAGGTAGTCCGTTCCGCCAACGAGCTCTCCAAGGTCGGAGTGGCGGCCCGCAACCTCCGCATCTTCCGCTCCTCCGCCGACCGCGAGGCGAGCCTGTTGGAGGCCCTGCTCGGGCCATCGCTGCGCTCGCGGAACCCGGAGCGCCGCAAGGAGGCGTTGGAGAGCCTCGAGAGCCTCGCGGCCACGGTCAGCCATCTCAAGCACCTCCTCCTGGTCAGGGACCTGCGGCGGCTCACCGGGGACTGACGGCCCCGGTGCCTCGGGTCACCCGCCGTCGCCACGTAGCCGCTCCCCCGGATCAGGTCTGGGCGCTCGTCTCCGACCCCTACAGCCTGCCCCGCTGGTGGCCGCGCACGAGCAGGGTCGAGAGCGTCGACGTCAAGAGCGGCGGCAGGCGGAGCCAATGGACCAAGGTGCTGGAAACCGCCGAGGGACGCGGGGTGCGGGCCGACTACCGATGCGTCAGCTCGGCCGAGGGCGAGCGCTACGCCTGGGAGCAGCAGCTCGAGGGAACGCCGTTCGCCAGACACCTGCGCAGCTCGAGGGTCGAGATCAACCTCCGGGCGGACGACGGAGGGACCGACGTCGCGCTGCGCTCCGAGCAGGTACTGCGCGGCCTCTCCCGCCTTGGCTCGCCGATGATGCGCGGCGGCCAGGGCCGGATCCTCGAGGAGGCTCTCGACGGTCTCGAGCGGGCGCTCGGCCCCGAGGATCGATGACGACCGCCGCGCCGCGCCGCGACTCGAAGTGGTGGGGCTGGGGCGACCCCGGCATCACCCCCGAGCTCGACGAGCAGGGGCGGGAGATGCTCGAGGAGTTGGTCGGAAAGCTGGACCCCGCACCCCTCGCCGCCGGCCTCGAGGACTTCGAGCTGCCGGCCGCCGAGGCCCTGCCGCAGGCGCTGATCGACGCCATCGGGGCCGAGCGCGTCTTCACCTCGACCGAGGACCGGCTCCGCCATTCGACGGGTTGCGGGTATCCGGACCTCGCGCGGCTGCGCCAGGGCAGCCTCGAGGCGGCGCCCGATGCGGTTCTGCTGCCGGCCGACGCCGAGGCGGTGGGGCGGGTGATCGCGGCCTGCGCCGCCGAGGGGATCGCCATCGTCCCGTTCGGCGGGGGAACCAGCGTTGTCGGCGGGATCGAGCCGATCCGCGGCGCCCACCCGCGGCTGGTCTCGCTCGATCTCGCCGGCCTCCAGGATGTCGAGGTCGACCGGCGCTCGCTGACCGCCCGCCTCGGCGCCGGGCTGCGCGGGCCCGAGGCCGAGGCCCGCCTCGGCGCCAGCGGGCTCACGCTGGGGCACTTCCCGCAGTCCTTCGAGTACGCGACGATCGGCGGTTTCGCGGCGACGCGATCGGCGGGCCAGGCCTCGAGCGGCTACGGGCGCTTCGACGCGCTTGTCAGCTCCATTCGACTGATCTCGCCGGCGGGGGAGCTGCGTACCCTCGACACCCCGCACACGGCCGCCGGTCCGTCGCTGCGGGAGCTGGTCGTCGGCTCCGAGGGCGTCCTCGGCGTGATTCCAGGTGTCACTGTGAGGGTCCGCCCGGCGCCGGCGGTCCGCCGCTTCGAGGCCTGGATCGCGGAGAGCTTCGAGGCGGGCGCCGATATCGTGCGCGCACTGGCCCAGGGACCTGGCCTGCCCGATGTGATCCGGGTCTCCGACGAGGAGGAGACCCGCGTCTCACTCGCCCTCTCGGGCCCTCGGGGCGTGTCCGGCAGGCTGTTCAACGGATACCTCGGCCTGCGGGCCCGGAGAGGTGGCTGCCTGATGGTGATCGGCATCGACGGCGACCAGGAGTCGGTGGCCCGTCGCCGGGCTCTCTCGGTGCGGGCCCTGCGCGCAGGCGGCGCCGCCTACCTCGGCCAGGCCGCCGGCCGCAGCTGGGACCGGGGACGATTCGAGGGCCCCTACCTGCGCGACACGCTGATGGAGATGGGAGCGATCGTCGAGACCCTCGAGACCTCCCACACCTGGGCCAGGCTCGGCGACCTCCATCGCGCTGTCGGCGAGGCGATCCGCGGCTCGCTGTCCGCCCAGGGGACACCCGGCCTCGCCTTCTCCCACCTCTCACATGCCTACCCCGACGGCGCCTCCCTCTACTTCACCTTCGTCGCCCGCGCCCGCCGCGGCGCCGAGCTCGAGCAATGGCGGGCGGTGAAGCGCGCAGCCTCGGAGGCGATCGTTGCCACCGGCGGCACGATCACCCACCACCACGGCATCGGCCGCGACCACTCCCCCTACATGGAGGCCGAGGTGGGGCGGACCGGGCTGGAGGCGCTGCGGGCGGTGAAGGAGCGGCTCGACCCGACCGGGATCATGAACCCCGGCAAGCTGCTTCCCTAGCCCGAGCCTTCGGCCCCGGCGTCGACGACAGGCCCGGCCACCTTGCCGCGGAGGACGTCGGTGCCGTCGAACTGCGGCGTCTTTTTCTCTTTCTGCGCTTCGGTCACGGCGACCCGCAGGTCGCCGTTGGAGACGAGTGAGATTTCCAGTTCGTCGAAACCGCTGGCGAGCAGGCCGAGCGCCGTCGCCGGAACCTGGAACTGGCCGCTGATCGTGCCCGACTCCGCAACTTTGGTCGCCGCGATCGGAATCCGCTCCGAGGGTGAGCGAGCGAGCGAGATCGCGTAGGAGCTGCCGCTGGGCGAGGGGGCGAGACCTTTGGCTGCGACCACCAGCAGGACCTGTTTGCGGAGCCTGCCGAACACGGCGCGGCCTTCGGCGTCGCTGCCGTCGACCCCCTTCAGGACCGCCTGCGTCGGCTGTTTCGAGGTCGAGGTCGGAGTGATGGCCGTCGGCGCCTGATCGGAGCCGCCGGAGCCGGAGTCGCCGCCGCCGATGTCGATCGCCCCGGTGGCGAAGAGGACCAGCAGGAGCACCACCAGCGCCCCGCCGAGCACCTCAGCCAGGAGTCGGCGGTTGCCGAGGAGCCCCCCGCCCCGCTTCGCGGGCGACTCTGTCCTTGCCCGTGGAGCCGCCGCGACCGGCTCGGGCGCAGGCTCAGCCTGAGGTTGCTCGGCCTTCGGCTCCGGTGGCGGGGGTGGCGGCGGTGACGGTGCCGCGGGCTTCACCTCGGCCTCGGCCCCGCTGTCGAGCTCGGCGAGCGCGTCCCTGACCCTGGCGCGCACCTCGCCGACGCTGAGGCCCGTCAGGGCGCCGATGTCCTCATAGCCCTCCTCGCGCTGCGCGAGCAGTCGCAGCATCGCCTTCTGGTCCTCACTGAGCGCCACGGATCGGGAAGCCTACAGCCGGGCACCCCTCCGCCAGCGGCTCATCGGTGCGGATAGGGTCCCGGCGATGGCCGACGATCAGGACGACCTGCGCTCCGGTTTCGCCGCGCTCGTCGGCGTCGAGTGGCTCGACGACGATCCCGATCACGCTCTGGCGAGGGTGCCGATGCGGGACGAGCTGCTCCAGCCCTTCGGGCTGATGCACGGCGGGGTGCTCTCGACCCTGGTCGAGAGCGTCTGCTCGCGGTCGACGGCGCTGGCGGTCCTCGGCGACGGGATGGCCGCGATGGGCCAGACGATCGGGGTCAACTTCGTGCGCCCGATCCTCGAGGGGCCGGCGGAGGTGCGGGCGCGTGCCCGCCACCGCGGCCGCACGACCTGGGTCTGGGAGGCCGAGGTTCGAGACGCGGAGGATCGCCTCTGTGCGATCGCCCAGATGACGATCGCGGTGCGGCCTATCCCCCGAAGCGGTTCGTGATCGGCAGCCGGCGGTCGCGCCCGAAAGCCTTCGGCGTGATCCGGATCCCCGGCGCCGCCTGGCGGCGCTTGTACTCGGCCCGGTCGACCATCCGCACGATTTCGTCGACCACCGCGGCGGGGAGCCCGGCCTCGATCATCTCCTCGCGGCCCTGGTCGCGCTCGACGTAGGCCTCGAGCACCTGGTCGAGCAGGTCGTATGGCGGCAGGGAGTCGGAGTCGAGCTGCTCGGGCCGGAGCTCGGCCGATGGCGCCCGCTCGAGCACCGAGGCCGGCACCAGCTCCCGGCCCGCCTCCTCGTTGCGGTGGCGGACCAGCTCGTAGACCAGGGTCTTCGGGACGTCCTTGATCACCGCGAAGCCACCCGCCATGTCCCCGTAGAGCGTCGCGTAGCCGACCGACATCTCGCTCTTGTTGCCGGTGGTGAGCACCAGCCAACCGTGCTTGTTGGACAGCGCCATCATCATGTTGCCCCTGATCCGAGCCTGGATGTTCTCGGCCGCGAGGTCTGGCTCCGAGGGCCGCGTCGGGTCGCGGGGGAGGGGCTCAGGATCGGCGCCGTCGGCGCCGGAGCCCTCCAGGGAGTCGGCGAGGGCCTCCTCGTAGGAGCCCATCGTCGCCTCGATCGGGATCTCGATCCGCGCCGCGCCGAGGTTGGCGGCGATCGCCCGGGCGTCCTCCTGCGTCGCGGCGCTCGAGTGGGGGGAGGGCATCACGACACAGGTGACGTTCTCCGGCCCGAGCGCGTCGACGGCGAGCATCGCGACCAGGGCGGAGTCGATCCCGCCGGAGAGGGCGACGCCGACGTGCCGAAAGCCGTTCTTGCGGACGTAGTCGCGGAGCCCCAGCACCAGCGCCCCGTAGACCTCGGCGAGATCCCCGAGCGGCTCGTGAAGCTCTCCCGGCCCGGTTGCCGGGATGTCGCAGAACAGCAGCTCCTCCTCGAACTGGGCGGCGCGGGCGAGCACCTCGCCGACCGGGTCGAGGACGAAGCTGTGGCCGTCGAAGACGAGCTCGTCCTGGCCGCCGACCAGGTTGCAGAACGCGAAATGGCTCCCGTAGGCGAGGGCGCGCTGGGCGAACATCGCTTCCCGCTCCCGGCCCTTGCCGCGGTGGTAGGGCGAGCCCGAGGGATTGGCGATCAGCTGCGCGCCTTCGGCGACCTCCGCCGAGGCGGGCGGGCCCTCGGACCAGACGTCCTCGCAGATGGTCAGCCCGACCCGCATCTCGGCGACGTCGATCGTCATCGGCTCCTCGCCGGGGGCGAAGTAGCGCTGCTCGTCGAAGACCGAGTAGTTGGGGAGGTGGTTCTTGCGATAGACGGCGCGCACTCCGCCGTCGGCCAGGACGGCGAGCGAGTTGTGCGCGTGGTGGTATCCGTCGCCCCCGGATACCGGCTCGGCGAAGCCGACCAGCGCGACCACCCCGTGCACGTCTGCCGCCAGCTCCTCGACCGCCCGGCGCCCGGCCTCGACGAAGTGCCGCTTCAGGTACAGGTCCTCGGCCGGGTAGCCAGGGATGCAGAGCTCGGGGAATATCGCGAGGTCGGCGCCGCCGTCCCGCGCCCGCGCGATCCACTCCGCGGCCTTCGCCGCGTTGCCGTCGATGTCCCCGACGGTGGGGTCGATCTGGGCCAGCGCGATTTGCACTACTTGACGGGCACGGCGCCGTTGCGCGTACGCGCCTGCGCGGGCCGCTCCGTATCCCGGTGCGATCCCGGCGCGGTATCGACGATTTCCGCGATCGCCCCTTCGAGGTCGAGGCCGAAGCTGTCGAGCTCTGCCATCGCGTCGTAGTCGCCGACGAGGCCGAAGTCGATGCTCCCGTCGTAGGACATGATGCCCACGCAGAGCGCCTGGCGGCGCGCCAGCGGCACCAGCGGGAAGATCGACTGCATCCGCCGCCCGAGGACGTAGAGCGGGAATTGCGGCCCCGGCACGTTGGTGATGACGAGGTTGAAGAAGCGCTGCGCCGGCTGCAGGCGGGCGGCCTGCGAGGCGATTGTGGTCGGCGCGAAGTCGGTCAGCTTGGTCAGGATCTCCGCCCCGACCGCCTGGCCGGATCCCTTCAGGTCGCCCATCGTCCCGGTCAGGAGGCGCAGCCGCTCGACCGGGTCCTCGCACCAGACCGGGAGCGGCGCCATCATCGCCGAGATTCGGTTGCCGAGCGCGCCGTGCTCTTCCGCCGCCCGGACGCTGACCGGGACCATCGCCCGCAGCTCGAGGCCCTCGGTGTCGTGCCCGCGGGCGCGGAGATAGTTGCCCAGCGCCCCCGTCACGACCGAGAGGACGACGTCGTTGACGGTGCCCCCGTGCAGATTCTTGACTCGCTTGAAGTCATCGAGGTCGGCGCGGACGAAAGCGAGCCGGCGGTGGGGCCCGATCTCGACGTTGAAGGGCGTGCTGGGGGCCGACATCCCGGCCTCGAGCATCTTTCCGGTCGCGCCGAGGTCGCGCAGCACCTGCCGCGGCCCGCGCAGGGTCGCGCGCACGCCGCGGACGATCTCCCGCGGGCTTGTCAGCCGCTCACGGATCGCGCCGCTGAGCAGGTCGAGGTCGCTCGGCTCGGGCCGGGGGGCCCACTTCGGCGGCCGCAGCGGCGGGGGCGGGGGCTCCTCTTCGAGGTCGAACAGGACGGTGGTTATGTCAACTCCGGAGACGCCGTCGACCAGCGCATGGTGGCTCTTGCCGACGATCGCGAAGCGATCTCCCTCCAGGCCCTCGACCAGCCACAGCTCCCAGAGCGGCTTCGAGCGGTCGAGCTGCTGGGAGAAGATCCGAGCCGCGAGGTTTCGCAGCTGCTCCTCGGAGCCCGGCGCCGGCAGCGCGGTCTGGCGGACGTGGTAGTCGAGGTTGAGGTGAGGGTCATCGACCCAGACCGGGCGGCCCTGGCTGAAGGGGACGAAGCGCAGCTTCTGGCGGAAGCGGGGAACCAGGTGCAGGCGCGACTCGATGTGATCGCGGAATTCCTCGTGGCTCGGCGGCGAGCCATCGAAGAGGATTGCCGAGGCGACGTGCATGTGGGCACCCCCTCGCTCCATGTGGAGGAAGGAGGTATCCAGTCCGGTGAGGCGATCGGCACCCACAGCGTCATCTTCGCATACGTCGAGCCAACCGATTTCCGGTCGTCAATTCGGCTCTGCAGAGCCGTTTGCAGCGATCCGTGCGTGATCTCGCAGTGTGACGCCGCTCACTCCCGTCGGCGCCGAGGCCCCCTACGGTGCCCCGTCCACCAAGCAATCCATCTGCCGAGTTTCACCGCGAGCCGCGCGTCGGC
The DNA here is from genome assembly GCA_963816785.1 of uncultured Solirubrobacterales bacterium. Taxonomy (GTDB): domain Bacteria; phylum Actinomycetota; class Thermoleophilia; order Solirubrobacterales; family 70-9; genus VRUE01. The sequence goes on from CAWFLL010000003.1 coordinate 39,324, forward strand.
TCGCCGCGTAGGCAGACGAGAAAGCGGGGACACCTCCAATGCGACACCTCTTGCCGATGACGCTGCTCGCCGCCGTGCTGGCCCTCGGCCCGGCGACCGCCCTTGCCAAGAAGGCGCCTCAGAAGCCGCGCAAGCGAGTCGGATCCCACGTATCGCTCCACGTCTCCAGCCATCACGTCGTCGGCGACCGGAGCGTCGTCCTGCGCGGCCGGGTGCGGCCGCGCGGCTCGCACAGGGTCAAGATCGTCGTCCGCGGCCCGCACCGGGCTCTGCTCGGCGAGGCGAGCGCGCGCGACGGCGCCTTTGCGATGCGGTGGCGCCCACGGCGGGTCGGCGCCTACAGGGTCCGGGCCTTCGGTGTCCATGACCGCCGGGTCCGTTCCTCGGCGAGCGTCGTGCGCCGCGTCACCGCATACCACTACGCAGGCGCTTCCTATTACGGCCCCGGCCTCTACGGCAACGGGATGGCGTGCGGCGGCACCCTGCTGCCGGGAACCCTGGGGGTCGCCCACAAGACGCTCCCCTGCGGCACGAGGGTGAGGCTTCGCTACCGGGGGCGCACGGTGACCGTCCCGGTCGTCGACCGCGGCCCCTACGTCGCCGGGCGCGACTTCGATCTCACCACCGCGACCAGGGACCGGCTTCGGTTCCCGGGAGTCGGCACGATCCTCGCCAGCCGGTAGTTCCTAGCTCAACCCGCGACCCCGAGCCGCAGCTGGTCCTCGCCGGCGCGGTCATCGCCCGCGGAGCCCCGGTCGGACTCGTCGGCGAACCCCGCCATCCGCACGCCGAGCAGCCGCACCGGCCGCGGCGGCGCGTAGGCGCGAAGCAGATCGAGCGCGGTGGGAACGACGATCGCCGGGTCGTTTGTCTCCCGCTCGACGGTGTGGGAGCGGGTGACCGTCGTCCAGTCGTCGAGCCGGACCTTGATCCCGATCGTCCGGCCCTCGAGATCGCGCGAGCTCAGCCGCCGGCAGAGCTCCTCCGCCAGTCCGGTGAGCGACTCCGCGAGCCGCTCCTGGTCGTCGATGTCGAGGTCGAAGGTGGTCTCGGTTGACTGCGACTTGGTCCGATGCGAGACGGCGATCGGGGTCTCGTCCTCGAATCGGGCCCGGGCCTGGAGCCAGCCCCCCATCCGGGGCCCGAATGCGCTCTCGAGCGCGGCGAGGTGGTGGGATCTGAGCGAGGCCAGGTCGGCGATGCCCATCCGCTCCAGCTTCGCCACTGTTTTCGGCCCGATTCCCGGAACGAGCCCCGGCGGGTCGCCCCCGAAGCGCTCGAGCGCCTCTTGACGGGAGAGGACGACCAGCCCGGCGGGCTTGCCCAGCTCGCTGGTGATCTTGGCGAGCAGCCGGTTCTCGGAGATGCCGATCGAGCAGGTCAACCCGGTCTCCTCGCGGATCTCGGCGGCGATCCGGCGCATCGTCGCCTTCGGCGCAAACAGGCCGGTCAGGTCGAGATAGGCCTCGTCGAGGCCGACGACCTCGACCGTCTCGGCGTTGCGCCGGAGGACCGCCATCACCTGCCCCGAGGCCTCCCGGTAGGCAGCGAAGTCCGGCTTGATGTAGACCGCGTCCGGGAGCCTGCGGCGGGCGGTCGCCGCAGGCATCGCGGAGTGGATCCCGGCCAGCCGCCGCGCCTCGTAGCTGGCCGTCGTCACCACGGCCCGCGGCCCCGAGCCGCAGACGACGACCGGCTTGCCCCTCAGCCCAGGGCGGCGGCGCAGCTCCACCGACGCGTAGAAGGCGTCCATATCGAGGTGGGCGATGGTCCTCGCATCCGTCACCCATCGATCGTAGGACGACGGCTGGACGGTGGCGAGAAGAGCGCTCGCATCTGCTATACACGGCGACCGATGATCAGGCGGCATCGTAAGAAGCGCCGGCGAAGATTCGCGAGGGCCGGCGGTCTGCCTTCGCCAACCCGGGAGGACCTGGGGCGATGAGCCCTGCGGCGGATCAGCGCACCCGATCCTGCGCGACCGAGCTGGTCTGCCGTGACTGTGGTCTCCGGCTCCCGCTTGCCGACAAGACCTTCAAGTGCCTCAGGTGCGGCCAGGGTCTCGACATCGACTACGACTACGAGCTGGCCGCGGCGCGGCTCGCTGAGCTTCCGACCGCCGAGCGCCCGGTCAACATCTGGCGCTTCGAGGAGCTGCTGCCGATCATCGACGCCGGGGCCCAGGCGCGGGTCGGCCGCAACAGCGGCCGCACCCCGCTGATCCACGCCGACCGGCTCGGCGCCGAGCTCGGCCTGCGGAAGCTCTACCTCAAGGACGACAGCACGGCACGTCCCAGCCTCTCCTACAAGGACCGGGTCGTCTCACTGGCGATCACCCGCCTGCTCGAGCTCGGCGACGAGGAGATCGGCTGCGTCTCGACCGGCAATGTCGGCACCGCCGTCGCCTCGCTCGCGGCGAAGGCCGGGGTCGCGGCCTACGTCTTCTACCCGAGCAACCTCGAGCGCGGCAAGGCACGCGCCTGCCGGGCGCTCGGCGCCGCCGTGATCCAGCTCGACGGCAACTACGACGAGGCCAACCGCGCCTGCCGTGAGCTGGCGCTGGCGAGCGGCATCCAGTTCGCCAACATCACCCTGCGGCCGTTCTATGCCGAGGGCGCGAAGACGGTCGCCTTCGAGGTCGTCGAGCAGCTCGATTGGCGGGCACCCGATCACTTCGTCATCCCGGCCGCGGGTGGGACCCTGTCCTCGCGCGTGCACAAGGGACTCGGGGAGCTGGAGACCGTCGGGCTCGCCGAGACCGCCGGGACCAAGATCAGCATCGGCCAGCCCGAGGGATGCGGGCCGATCGCCGCCGCGGTCCTCGATGGCAGCGGCAAGATCTCACCGCAGAAGCCCCACACGGCGGCGCACTCGCTGGCGATCGGCGCCCCCGGCGACGGCCCCCTGGTCGTCGACGCGGTGATGTCGCGCGGGGGCTCGGCGGCGACCGCCACCGACTCCGAGATCTTCGAGGCGATCGACCTGCTTGGCGCCACCGAGGGCATCCTCACCGAGCCGGCCGGGGGGCGACCGTCGCCGCGACGATGAAGCTCGCCGCCGACGGCACGCTCGGCCCCGACGACACGGTCGTGGCGGTGATCAGCGGCAACGGCTACAAGACCCTCGACGAGCATCCCGATAAGCCATGGCCCGAGATGGTCGCCTGCGAGGTCGAGACGATGGAGCGGACCCTGGCCGTCTTCCGGCGCGCGGGCGCGGGCGCAGCGATCGATTGAGACCCGGTCAGCGAATCATGAGGTGGGGGGTCGCGACGGCGGTGCTCGGCGCCATTCTGCTGGCGGGTTGCGGCGACGGCGAAAGCGATGCCGAGCGGCACCAGGCCGAAGCGAAGGTGCAGGGCGAAGTCCAGGAAGGGCGGTTGAAAGCCCTGCTGAAGGTCAAACTGGCCGAACGGCAGCGGCGCGAGGAACACCCCGGCCAGACTCTGGCGCCCGCCAAGTTCAGCGGGGCCCGCGCCGAACGTTACGAAGTCGACCGCGAAGTCTGCTCGGCCCTCTCACCGTCGGAACTGGCCGTGGACCTGGGCCTCGACGAGAACTCCGATCCGGAGGCGATCGCCGAGGCCTACGCGAAGCCCTTCCGCGGCGAGTTCCACCAGCCCTCCGTAGAGGGCTGCCTGGCAGGGCTCGAATAGCACCGCACCGCTAGCCGCTCAGCACACTAGGGTCAGGTCGACGGGCAGGTTGGACGGCGCCCCCAAATTGAACGGGAACACGTCGATGTCGTTCGGCGTGAGCGGGTTCCGCACGGTTTGAACCGTGCGCTCGGCGAGGAGCAGGATGCCGCTGGTTCGGAAGCTCACGGTCGCGGTCGCCGCGCAGTTGAGGATGCTGGATCCGAAGTGCACGCTGCATCCTTTTGAAAGCGGCGTCGCGGACACACCGGATGGGAACGGCGCCGCCGGGCTGCAATCGGCGTTCAGGGCCACGCCGATGACGTTCGAGGCGCGAACCGATCCGCCGATGTCGGCTCCGCTCAGCGAGCCGTCCGCCACCTTGGCGCCGGTGATCGTCCCGTCTGCCAGGTCAGCGCCGCTCAGGCTGCCGTCCTGCACCTTCACGCTGGTGATCGCGTTCTTCTTGACCTTCGGCCCCGTCACCGAGTTCTTCTTCAACTGCTTCGGCCCGACCGAGTTCTTGGCGAGCTGGGACGCGGCCATCGCACCACCCGCGCCCAGGGCCAGGAAAAGGGCCAGATAGGCCACAACCGTCGTGTGGCTCGGTGGTGTCAGCTTCATGTCCTTCCGCATCTCCTATCCCCCAATCGTGCTGGCTCAACCCAGCTTCACGTTGACCTTCGTTCCGGGCGCGAGAAGTTTGCCCGGTTTCGGTTCTGTTTACGACCTTGCGGTTTGCTGGTGGCGTCCCGCTCAACGCCATCGCGACGGCTCCACCAACGCGCCTGCTCCTCCAGCGGCCCCGACCGTTGCCGAACCTCACCGTATTCATCAGGTGGTCTCCGATCTTCTCGCTTCCGGGCGCGATGGACCCTACGCCCCCGAGATGACGCCGTAGTATGAACCGGCAATGGATTGCGCTTCCTGCGGGCATCCCAACGCCTCGGACGCGAAATTCTGTGGTAACTGCGGAGAGCCGCTGAGCCGCCTCGGTCAGCTGCCCGAGCTGCGCGGCCTCGAACCCGGCCGGCCAGAGGTTCTGCAACGCCTGTGGCGCAGCGCTCGACGCAGCGCCGAGCGAGGCGGGCCCGCCGATGAGGGAGGGTCGCCACCGCAGCGGACCGTCGATCCTCCCGACCACCTGGCAGCGAAGATCCGCGCCGGCGGGGCTGCGATGGAGGGCGAACGCAAGCAGGTCACGGTCCTGTTCGCCGACGTGATGGGCTCGATGGAGCTCGCCGAGCGCTGCGACCCCGAGGAGTGGCGGCAGATCATGGATCGCTTCTTCGCGATCCTCTGCGAGGGGGTCCACCTGTTCGAGGGGACCGTCGACAAGTTCACCGGCGACGGCATCATGGCCCTGTTCGGGGCGCCGATCGCCCACGAGGACCACGCCCAGCGGGCCTGCTTCGCGGCGCTTCGCCTGATCGACGAGCTGGCCGAGTTCACCGCCGAGCTGCGGCGGACCAAGGGGCTCAACTTCCTCGGTCCGGATGGGCCTCAACTCCGGCGAGGTGGTGGTCGGCGGGATCGGCGAGGACCTCGGGATGGAGTACACCGCGGTCGGCCACACCGTCGGCCTCGCGCAGCGCATGGAGCAGCTCGCCGAGCCGGGCAAGGCCTACCTGACCGAGCACACCGGCGCCCTCGTCGCAGGGCTACCTGGCGCTCGCCGACCTCGGCGAGTTCGAGGTGAAGGGCTCGAGCCGCCCGCTGCGGGTCCACGAGCTGACCGGGGTCGGCTCGGCCCGCGGGCGGCTCGACATCTCCGCGGCGCGCGGCTTCTCGCGGTTCGTCGGCCGCGACGAGGAGATGAAGGTCCTCGAAAACGCCTTCGAGCAGGCCAAGGCCGGGGAGGCGCAGGTGATCGGGATCGTCGGCGAGGCCGGCGTCGGCAAGAGCCGCCTCTGCCACGAGTTCACCCAGCGCTGGCGCGCGCGAAGGGCGTCCCCGTCTACCACACCAGCGGCCACGCCCACACCCAGTCGGTGCCGCTGATGCCGGTGATGCACCTGATGCGGAGCTACTTCGACATCACCGAGCAGGACTCCGAGCAAGCGGGCGCGGGAGCGGATCGCGGGCAAGCTGCTGCTCCTCGACGAGACGCTGGTCGAGGACCTGCCGCTGATCTTCGACTTCCTCGCGGTCCCGGACCCCGAGCGGCCGGCCCCGCGCATGGACCCCGAGGCCCGCCGCCGCCAGCTGCTCGGGGTGGTCAAGCGCCTGATCCGGGCCCAGAGCACGAGCGAACCCGGCATCAACCTGTACGAGGACCTGCACTGGATCGACCCGGCGAGCGAGGCGTTCCTCGCCAATCACGTCGACGCCGTGCAGGGGACCAGGAGCCTGACGATCGTCAACTTCCGGCCCGAGTACCGGGCCGACTGGATGTCGAAGCCCTACTACAGCCAGATCGCCCTCGTCCCGCTCGGCCCGGAGGCGATCGCCGAAATGCTCGACGACCTGCTCGGCTCCGATCCCTCGCTCGCCGAGCTGCCCGAGATGCTGCGCGAGCGAACCGGCGGCAACCCGTTCTTCCTCGAAGAGGTCGTGCTGTCGCTGGTCGAGGCCGGGAACCTCGAGGGCGAGCAGCGGCGCCTACAGGCTCGCGCGGCCGGTCGAGGATGCCGGTCGTCCCGGCCAGCGTGCAGGTCGATCCTCTCCGCCCGCATCGACCGGCTCGAGCAGCGCGAGAAGGCGGTGCTGCAGTCGGCCTCGGTGATCGGCAAGGAGTTCTCCCAGTCGGTGCTCGGGCAAGGTCACTGGAGCTGGAGGCGCCGGAGCTCGAGGACGCGCTGCGCGAGCTGGTCGCGGCCGGGTTCGTCTACGAGCAGGAGATCTACCCCGAGTCGATCTACACCTTCAAGCACCCGCTGACCCAGGAGGTCGCCTACGGGTCCCAGCTCGGCGATCGACTGCGCCGCCGACCACGCCGCCGTCGCGCGGGCGATCGCCGAGCAGAACCCGGAGCGGCTCGACGAGCGCGCGGCGCTGCTCGCCCAGCACTGGGAGGCCGCCGGCGAGACGCTCGAGGCGGCGCGCTGGCACGCCCGCGCCGCGGCCTGGAGCGGGAACCAGGGATCCGACCGAGTCGCTCCGCGGCACTGGCGCAAGGTGCGCGAGCTCGCCGATGCGCTGCCCGGAGTCGGAGGAGACCGACGGCGCTCGGCCTCGCGGCCCGGATCTTCCTGCTCCAGTTCGGCTGGCGGCTCGGCATGTCCCACGAGGAGGCCGAGGAGCTCTTCACCGAAGCCGAGCGGATGGCGTCGAAGGCGGGCGACCTGAACTCGCGGGCGCTCCTGCTCGCGCGTCTACGCGGCGCATTCGCGGCATCAACGACGGCGACGCCCGGGCGATGGCTGAGCTCGGGTCCCAGGCGATCGCCCTCGCCGAGGAGTCCGAGGACCCGGCTCTCTACATGACGGTCGCGGGCGTACTCGTACGCGTTACTTCCTGATCGGCGAGCACCGACGGGCGGTGGCGATCCTCGATCGCGCGATGGAGCTCGGCGGCCACGACCCCGACGTCAGCCGGCGGTCGGAACCGTCGGTCTGCCCCTACGGCTGGTGCCTCGTCTTCAAGGGCGGCTACCTGTCCAGCCTCGGCGAGCTCGACGAGGCGCAGGAGCTGCTCGAGCGCGGGATCGACGCTCTGCCGCGAGAAGGGCGATATCGAGACGATCGGCTGGGGGCACATGTGGTCGTTCTGGCGCTGCTACCACGCCGGCGAGCCCGATGCGGCGCTGTCGCCCACGCCCAGCAGGCGCTGGATCATCGCCGACCGGCTGGGGACGGCGTTCTCGCGTACCTGGTCGTGGACCTTCTTCGGCGCGCGCCCAGATGCTGCAGGGCAGGTGGGAGCGCGGCGATCGAGGCTCTGGAGCGAGCGCTCGAGATGTCGAAAGAGCTGCGCACGGCGGTCGAGGGGAACGGTTGGGCCCTCTTCTGGCTCGGCGAGTCATATCTCGGTTTGGGGGAGACAGACCGCGGAATCCAATTGGTCAGACAGGGCCTGGAGGTCACCCGCGCCCAGGGGCAGCCCTTCTCCGAGGCCAACGGGCATCTCATCCTGGCGCGGGTCCTGCTCGCCTCCTCGGGCGCCTCGGCGATGGAGGAGGTCGCGGGGGAGCTGGCAGAGGCGATGGAGCTGGCCCGCAAGATGGAATTCCGCATCCTGGAACCGCTGATCCACGTCGAGCAGGCGAAGATCGCCCAGCTGAGCGGAGACACCTCGGGACACCAGCGCGAGCTGCGCGAAGCCCACAGTCTCTTCATCGAGACCGGCGCCACCGGCCACGCGGACCGCATCGCCGGCGAGCTGGAGGTGCCGGCGAGCCAGAACCCCTCTCTCTAGCGTGCGCTCAGCCTCGCACCGGGTTTGCCCCACAGGTAGGGCGCCGACCTCTGGTCCGGCGACATCGATTTCTATGACGCCTACCAGCGGATCTGGATCGCCGGTCAGAGCTTCAGGATTCCGGGCGGCATGCGCGGCTGACAGACCGGTTCGGGTCATGGCCAGGCCCGACGGCATCCTGTTGACGGCTCAACGTGGCTTGGTCTCCATCCGCTCCAAGCCCTGGTCCAGCTCAGCTGGTGTCGTGGCAGCCCGCGGAACCGGAACGGCGCGGAAGGTCGAAGCGGCGAGATGCAGCCGGAAGGCGATTCGCCCCTCGGCTTCGAACGCGGTTACCAGTGGATTGTCGCCCCAGCTCACGAGCCAGCCACCGTCGGCGAGCTGCCTCGCCGAGCCGCAGCAATGACTGCTTGTCACCGAGGGATCGCTGAGCCGGCCGAGATAGGTGGCAGTTCTCTGTTTCAGGTCCAGGCGGTAGGAAACCACTCGGGGCAGTCGCGGCCGGCCCGTGCCGTTGTCAAGGATGGTCAGGTAACCGTTCTGGTCGATGCGCGCGTCGTGCGGACCGCCGAACAGCCTTTGAGCCGGGTCGCCGACAACTCGCAGTGACTTCGGCGTCGCCGTGCCTCCGAGCTTCCATACGATCCTTCCGGAGGAACGATCGATGCCGTAGATCGCATCGGTATGGCGCGCCGAAATCACGATCTGGTCTGGGCCATTCGGCTCGATCGAGTTGAGGTGAACCGGATCGAACGTGGCACCGAACCGACTCGGCTTCGCGTTGACGAGCACGCTGCGCCACCATCGGCCCGTCTCGCCGAGCCTGATGTGACGACGGGAGTTCCATCGCCAGGCCACCCGGTCCCGGGGGTCGATTTCCTGGACCTCCGCGTATACGACCGCGCCTCGGTCCGGGGGGCGCCTCTTCTTCCAGGCGGCAACGTTCCTCAATTCGATTCGACCGGCCGGAGCGTAGGAGTCAAGCAGGAGATTGCCGTTCGGCAGCTCGCGCAACTCATGCCCGTCCGTCACGGACCCCCTTGTCTTCACGATCCGGATCAGCTCGCCGGAGGCCGAGTGGATCTCGTGGGCCATGCGCGGATCCGACCCGTATCCGTCTCCGAACGACCGAGCCCAGGCGACGGTGCCATTGCTGAGGATCTGGGCCCAGAGCACGCGGGTGTCGGGGCTGTACCACCACCTGGGCACTCCCTCATGGTCGAAGACGATCACCCAGGGACGCGCATCCCGAGGTGCCCTGAAGCTGACCACGAACAGCCCGGGGGTCGTTGCTCTCAGCGATTCGAACCGCCATCCGGGAAAGTCCGCGGGCAGGCAGCGCACCCAGTAGGTGCTTCTCTGACCGTCCTCGGTCACAGAGAACGAGAAGTTCTCACCCGGGCCGACCCCCGGTTCGATCTCGGTCGTTCTGCTCTGCGCTGGTCCGGATCCGACCTCCACAGTCGCGACTCCCATGATCCTGGCGTGTATCGGTGGGGCGCCTCGACCGCAACGGGAGACGTAGCGAGTCTCGCCGGGGTCGAAGGCCGGAAAGAGGCCCTCGACCCTGACCGAGGACGGCTGGAGCGGCTGCGCCGTTTCCATCATTCCGAACCCGCCGATGGAGACGGCAAACATCAAGCTAGCCGCAGCCAGGACGAGAATTCGCGAGGACAAGTTTCCGCTCTTCATCCAAGTCAGCTACCCGCACAGCCGCCGAAGGACACGGGAAAACGCTCGACAAAAGAGCTGCGCAGCAACGTTTGGCAAAGCCTGAAACCGGGGTACCCGCTAGAAGAGTCGAACCGATGCCGTCGCGAGCTTGAAGCCGTGGCCGTTGCGGCGATTGACGCACTTGACGCCGGTCATCTTGCTCGTGCAGCGGAAACGCCCCACCTTCTCCGAGCGTCCGTAGGCCAAGACCTCGCCGCTGCCGAGGAGCGTGTCTCCCGCGCAGGTGTCGTGACCTTTGCCGCGCTCGATCAGGCTCAGGCCGCCGCCGTAGTCGACGTCGCAACTCGCCGGCTTCGGAGGCGCCTTCCAGGAATGGTCCCTGATGTCACACCGGACGCCTTCCGATGTCATCGCGCAGGCGATGTTGTGGCTCGGCGACTGGAAGAAGGTGGTCCGATCCAGGATCGAAGCGGTGCCGAACGGCGCACTCGCGCCAATGATGGAAAGCGCCAGTGCAGAAACGGCGAGAGCAGTTGCACCCCTCACATCACGGACCCTATAGCGGCCGCGCTTCATATGGAACAGGCCCCGCTCTTGACCGACCGATGCTGCCTAGGCCTGGCTACGCGCCAAGCGGTCCAGCAGCTCGGCGACGGCGCCGGGATCCTCGACCATCACGAAGTGGCCACCCTGGAGTTCGATCGGGTCGATGCCGAGCAGCTCGCGGGCCATGAAGCGCTCGAATGCTGGCTCGAAGAGCTCGTCGTCGGCTGCGTACACCAGCGCGGACGGCACGTCGGGGTGCTCCCGTAGCGGGTAGTCGTCGGGCGGCATCGCCATCGGACGCAGGTGCTGCGCCAGCGCGCGCGCTCTCTCAGGCGGCAGCCGCGCATACATCACCTCGATGGCGGACCTCGGGGTCCCACACCGTGGTGCCGTCCGGACGGGCGGGCGGGAAATGGGATGCCCTCCCGGAACGCGGCCGGCGCCCCGGGCGGCGGCTCAAGGTCCCCATCCGCGGGCAGAGGTAGACGAGTAGCGAGACCGGCCGGGCGACCGCCACCAGCGGCCCAAGCGCCGAGCTCTGCGAGTGAGCTACGACGACCACTGCGCCGTCCGCTTCCTCGAGCGCCTCGATCGCCGGGCGAACGCGCTGCTCGTATCCGGCGGTGGGATCGTGAAGCGGGAGGTCGGGGGCGGTCGTGTTGTGCCCGAGCGCTTCGAGCCGCTCCGTCACCGGCTCCCAGCAGAGCGGGTCGTGCCAGGCGCCGTGCAGCATGCCGAAGGTAGCCACGGCCGGGGTATACCAAGCGCGGGGGCCCCGGGCCAGGCCTTCACGGTCCTCTCATTTTCGGCTGGTACCTGCTTCACCTCATCGTGGTCCGATTCGACGGAGGTGGACATGAACGAGCGATCCGCACATGCTTCGCAGAGAGGGTCGATCTGGATGGCGACAGTCGATAACCCGTACTGGCCGCTCAAACCGGCACCGCCTTTCATTTCCGTGGCATCCGCGGGACTACGGAGCAGACCGACGACGAGGTCGTCGGCTACCTGACCAAGAGGATCTTGGGCATCGCGCACCGGACAGACTCTAATGGCGAGCTGATGGCGGAGCGCTCTTCGCCTCTCGCCACATCGTCGAGATCGTCAGCTGCTCGTCGGGCCGGTTGAACTCGCCCGCTCGGATAAATCCGTGGCTTTCGTAGCGGCTGTCGTTTCCCGGGTTGCTCGACTCCAGGTAGGTCGGCATTTCCTCGGAGTCGATCCTGGCCAGGTTGTCTGCGAGCAGGGCCATTCCCAACCCCTTGCCGCGGTGGTCGGGGTGGGTGCCGAGTAGGCTCAGGTAGTAGTGAGGCCGCTTGGTCGGGTGGGCGTTCTCGAAGCGCCCGAGCAGCTCCAGAATCTCGGAGGCGCGACGCCCCACCAGGTCGATGAGCATCGACTCGACCAAGGCCTCCTCCTCTTCGGTCAACTCAATCCCATCTGGCGGAATCCAGACCGATGCGGCCGCATAGTCGTCGGTGGTCCAGACCCACGGATAACGGAGCGCACTGCGGATGAAGAAGCGCCACCAGACCGCAAGGCCATCCCGCTCCGGGAAGGCCCAGCTCCACAGCGGGTCTGCCTCAAAGGCCGCTGTAAGCGTTGCCGTAACCGCATTCAAATCGCGCTCGGTTGCGACGCGGACCTTCACGCTGAAGAGGCTACGCCGCCCGGAAGCGGGTTCTACTGGCTGCCCTCCGCCGTCACCAGATTCACGATCTCAGCAGTGCGCTCCTCGGGCTGGCCCGCAAAGCCCCCCTCGACGGGCATGCTTGGGATCAACTTGTCTTGAACGAAGCGGTCGGCTTGCTCCCTGGACTCCCACACGGCGGCGATGAGGATGCCCCCGTCGGTCGGCCCGGCGGCGTGGTAGGTCTGACCCTCGGGCAGACCCCCCGGAGGGTGCACCACCGCTATCGTCGCCCTGTACTGATCCTCGGTCGCGCCCGGCCAGAAATGCGACATCAGGTATGCCATCGTTGGATCGATCCTTTCTTTTGGTCAGCCAAGCCGGCGTGCCCCAGGAGCCGCTTCGGGTCGGTCGGGCGCCGGGAAACGTGCGACGGGCCGTGCGAGGAAGTTTAGAGTCGATTGAGGCAGGGGAGTAGCCTTAAGCGCATCGGTTGTCGATTAATCGACCTGTCGCTGCAGATGATCCTCGACGTCGCCGCGACTCGCCGTTCTTGATTGATTTCCGCGACGCATTGATCCCAGCGATCCGAAGCTCCTCCCGGGCGTTGTTCGGGAGATTTTGTACCGATTCTTGGAGGCTCATCGATGGGCTCATCTCCACCCGAGGGCGGGAACCAGCGTCGCCATCACCTGGATGCGATTCGCGTCTCGGCGATTCTCCTGCTGATCCCGTACCACGCGGCCCGGTATATCCAGAAGGGCCTCGGGGAAAACAGGGCCGTCGATGCCGCGGTCTGGTTCCTCCATACCTGGCACATGCCCCTGTTCTTCGCGATCTCGGGGTTCCTCGCCGCCAGTGCCCTGCGAAGGTCTACCGCCGCCGGGCAGGTTCGCTCCCGGCTTCGACGGCTGGGCGTGCCTCTGGTCATCGGGATGCTGACGGTGGTGCCATTGGCCAACTTCTTCGTGATCGAGGCGGCGGCCATCTGGCCGCGTGAACAGAAGGTCCCGGCCAAGCGGGAACTTACCTCGGCCACGTCTTCAACCTGACGCCTCGGCACCTCTGGTTCATTGCCTACCTGCTGGTGATCTCGATGCTCGCGATCGGGGTCTGGCTGGCGATCCAGCGGTATCCGGGGGTCGGGGCGACGATCAACCGCGGCTTTCGCACCCTGATGAGGTCATGGTGGGGGATACCGGCCCTGGCCTCGCTCAGCGCCCTGATTCTGATCACGAAGTCCGGGTGGGTCGCAGGCGGGACCATGTCGAACTCGTTGATGCCCGTCCCGACCCTGCTCGCGTACTTCAGCCTCTTCTTCCTCTTCGGCTGGCTGCTCAGCGGCCAAGACGGCCTTATCGAAGTGCTCAAGCGGGGGGCCTGGCTGAGGTTCGCGGCGGGACTCTTGATCGCGGTTCCCGCCTTCTCCCTCTTCTACCTCAACACCGACTTCACCGGGAACGTCGGCACAGCGGGAATCCTGGCCGGAAATGGCCAACTGAGGCTCTTCGGCCTGTTCGCGGTCGGCCTCCTCTGCTGGCTGATGCTGTTTGGCGTCTGGGGCCTTCTCGCCCGCTACGTGCAGAAGGAGTCGCGCGTTCTGCGCTATCTCGCGGATGCGAGCTTCTGGATCTATCTCGTCCACATCCCCTTCCTCGTCGCGATGCAGAGCTCGCTGGCCAACACCCACCTCGAGGTCGCGCTCCGCTACACCCTGGCCGTCACCGGCACCTTGGCTCTGGCGGCCGGGAGCTACTCACTGGTGCAGGCGGGTCGTAGGCTTTGGGTCAGGGTTGCGCGACCCCGCAGGGCGAGGCGGTTCCGCACCACCGGGGCAGTGGCAGGGATCCTCGCCCTGAGCGTCACATTTGTCCTGCTGCTCGCGACGCCCGCTGGGGCAGCCCGCAGCCGCACCTCGCCGCCACCGCAGCTCTTGCTCATCCATGGGGGCTCCTTCCTCTACGAAGATCCGCTCTTCGAGGCGAGGACCGAAGCAGCGGCGATCGCCGCCGGCTTCGTTCCGCACTACTCTGAGCTATCCGCTCGACGATCTGCCCGGAGCCGTTCTCGCCGCGAGGGAAGAAGCGATCCAGCTGCGCGCACGGTTCGGCCACGACGACGTGTACGCGTACGGGTCCTCTGCCGGCGGGACGCTCGCGGCGCTGCTCGCCGGCGATGGCCTCGTCTCCGCCGCGGTTGCAAAGGCGGCACCCTCTGACCTGGTCGGCTGGGAGTGGCCGCTCAGCACCTTCGGCCCTGACTACTACGAACGGATCGACGCCGACCCTGCGGCGCGCCGACGGCTCTCGCCCCTGCGCCGCCCGATGAGGCGGCCGCTGCTCGTCGTGCAGGGCCGCGCCGATCGGGTCGTGCCGCTAGGTATGAGCGAGGCCTTCGCCGCCAAGTTTCGCCGCGTCAACCTCTGGGTCGTTCCAGGGGGCCACGCGACAGACCAGGTGCGCCCGTGGGTGACGCGGCGGGCGATGCGATGGCTGGCCCGGACCGCCAACCGCGTGGCGGCGGCGGCCGTGCCCTCAAACTGACCGCTGGGCGGCGGTCTGGCTCTAGAAAGCGATGCCGGAGGAGGGACTCGAACCCCCGACACGCGGATTTTGATCGCGCCCGGCGAGTGCGGGGGAGTGCGGGCTGTATCCGTGGCCTCCGCGGACACCCTGCTGACACCCCCGAGTCGGGAAGGGGAGTCCGCCCCGTCTGGGGCGCAGACCGCCAGCTCCACCGGCGCTGCTCAAACCCGCCGCCGCCGACGGGCCATGGTTGAGTTCTTCCGTCGCGCGGCCGCGTCCGCGCAGCCGACTAACTAAGCCGTCCGCCAGCGGCCGTACGACATCCACCCGGTCGGTCGTGCCGCACTACGAGTGCGGCTCATCCCGCTCCGCTGCCGCAGTCGCGTCTATGACCGGTGCCGACCGCCGGCCGGCGCCGCGGCTTGGCTCGGACGGCCCCAGCTCCAAAAAGGAGCGCTTGATGCCCTCCGCGAGCACCCCCACGTCGGGCGCTGCCATGCGGTCGGCGTTGAGGCCGAAGACCATCTGGCCAGCGTACGTGACGACCGCGATGCCGATCGTGTGGCCGGCGAACAGCGGTACGAGTGGGAGGACCTCGACCAGGGGAGCGCCGAACGCATACAGCCGTTGCTGGGACGCACGGACGTTCGTGATTGTCAGGTTGAACATCCGTGTCCCACCGAACATCGACCGGGCGAGTAGTGCGCCGGCAAGTGGCGGCCCCATATCGGCGAGGTCGACGATGGTCCTTCCCCCGGCCCGTTGCGAGCCGGACTTGAGCTGCTCCGCGCGCTCGACGACGCGGCGGTAACGCGCGATCGGGTCCGCCTCGGTCACTGGCAGATCGACGAACAAGGACGTCAGCTCATTGCCGAGCGCGTGCTCCCTGTCCTCTGATCGGATGTTCACCGGCACCTGGGCCCGCAGATTGCCCTCGGGCAGCGCGTCACCGCGGGAGAGCAGCAGGTGTCGCAGCCCACCAGTACAGAGCGCGAGCACGACGTCGTTGACCGTGCCACCAAGGCGCGTCTTCATCGCCTTGACGTCGGCAAGGTCCAGCCGCACGGTGTCAAAGAGCCGCGTGCCGCTCATCGGCCCATTCAGGCTCGACTGCGGCGCCCCGATCACCTCCTCGCGTGCGATCAGCTCGACGGCCGCCCGCGCGCGATCAAATGATTCGCGCGGGTGTAGCGCCGCACCGACGCCGGCCCGCGTCCCGCGCAAAACCAAGCCGGGCGACAGCCAGAACCGGCCAGTGCCGTGCTCCCCGACCTCCCTACCGCCCCGTGGGGGCTGCGAGTGCGGTGGCAGAGCCTCCGGGGAGGTATCGAGCAGGACGTTCCCGATGTCAATCGAGCCGACGCCATCCACGAGACAATGGTGCGTCTTGGTCGCCAGCGCCCAGCGCCCTTCCTCAAGCCCGTCAAGTAGCGTCATCTCCCAGAGCGATCGGTGGCGGTCCAGGCGGTGCGACCAAAAGTCCCCAAGCCACTCGTGCAGCTCGGCCGCGCCGCCCGGCGCCGGCAGCGTTGCGCGATGAACGTGGGCATCTGGGTCGAACCCCTTTGCCGGCTCCCAGGTCAGCCACGTGAGCGGACCCGCATGGGGACCAGAGAGCTGCTGGGTAAAGCGCGGCAGATTTTCTATCCGCCCGCCCACGTAGTCGCGGAGCTCGGTGATGTCCGGCGTCCCGCCGCTGGGGAGCGGATCGAAGATGAGCGCCGCGCCGATGTGCATGTGCGCGGTGTCGTCGAACTGCTCAAGCTCGAGGAACATCGTGTCCAGCATGCTGAGCTGCTCACCCATGGCCTATCACTCCCTCGTGATCTTGAGGTTGACCATAGCGCGAGGGACTCCACATCGGGCGTCCCCCGCGTAGCGGCCCGTGCTTCTCACGTCGCCCTTCACTCAAACAGCGTAGGCGCCAGGCTCCGCCGCATGTCTGTCCCCACGGCAGCGATCGCATAACTGGCGCCCGGAGGAGGGACTCGAACCCCCGACACGCGGATCATGATCGCCCCCGCGCGTTGCGGGCTGTATCCGTGGCTTCCGCTGACACCCTGCTGACACCCGCCTGGCGACAAAGGAAAGGCTATAACCGGGCGCTCGACCTCGTCGCCATCGCGTCCACGACCGAAGCCAATCTGTGCGCGAGAGAACGGCGCCAGCCAGCCCCATGCCTTGACACTCGGTGAGCGGCCGATATAGGGTCGCAATCAGTGCATGATCAGGATTGGGTTCCTTTCGGGACTTGATCGCCACTCCTCGCCAGACGCCCTGAGATAGAAGAGACGATGCTCAGAAAGTTGGACCCTCGTCGCTCCCCAGGGACATTTGTCGCAGTAATTGCCTTGATAGCTGCGCTAGGGGGGACGGCTATCGCCGCTGGCGGCCTGACCGGCACCCAGAAGAAGCAGGTGCGGAAGATCGCGACAAAGGTCTTCAACGGCAGGATCGGAGGGGCCTCCGTCGCCCACGCGGGTACCGCCGACACGGCGACCAAAGCGACGACAGCCGACACGGCGGCCAAAGCGACCACGGCAACGACTGCGACCAAAGCGACCACGGCAACGACTGCGACCAGCGCCGATTCCGCCGATACCGCCGACAACGCGACCAACGCCACCAACGCCACCAACGCCGGCAGCCTCGGCGGGATTCCGGCGAGCAGCTATCAGCGGGCTTGCCAACCTGGCGCGATCGCCGCCCACGTCTACGTGAAAGGCTCGGCGGCCTTCTCCGCCACCTACACCAGCACCACCCCGCCGCTGCAGGACCCGTTCAACTGCACCGGCGCCGCGACCAAAGCGCAGGTCAAACGCACCGGGACGGGCGTCTACCTGGTGGACTTCCCTGGAGTGGACCCCGTCACCCACCTGGTCGCCACCGGGACCGCGACGGTCGATTCGGTGGGCACCCAGCATCCCGAGGACAACGTCACCTACAAGCTGGTGTTCGACGCGGGGCTCGGCCGCACCGTCTACCAGGTCGAGATCGCGAACGGTGCAGGGACCCTCTTGGATCGGGAGTTCTCGTTCAGCGTGGACGCCTAAGAACACTCCTTGAGTGCCGGAGGAGGGACTCGAACCCCCGACACGCGGATGTCGGGCTGTATCCGTGGCTTCCGCTGGCACCCTGCGGCAGGGTCGAGATGTCCGCGATACGGCTATAGAGTCCCTGACGGTGAGGCGCTTTTTGTTGGCCCTAGTTCCCGTGTTCGGCCTGCTCGTAGTCGTTGTACTGAAGGCGGTCGGCGAGGATACTCAAGTGACGGGCGAGCGACAACAAACATGAAGAAGGCGACAACAACCATGAAGAAGAGGAAGAGCGGCTCGAAGCAAGGAAAAGGCGGAGACTCTCCCTCTCAGCTGATAGATGCGAGAATCAAGGAGCTGAGTGATTGGCGGGGCGAGACGCTCGCTCGGGTCCGAATTCTCATCAAGCAGGCCGACCCCGACGTGGACGAGGAGTGGAAGTGGAGAGGGGTTCCGGTGTGGTCGCACGCCGGAATGATCTGCACCGGAGAGACGTACAAGAATGTCGTGAAGATGACCTTTGCCAAGGGCGCCTCGTTGGAGGACCCTTCAGGCCTCTTCAACTCCAGCCTCGAAGGCAACACCAGGCGTGCCATCGATTTCCATGAGGGCGACAAGATTGATGAAAAGGCGTTGAAGGCGCTCATTCGCGCCGCCGTGGCACTGAACACGTCCTCAGCCGGCCAGCGGCCGGGGACGAGAACATAGACGACCGAGAGGGATTTGAGGCGGAGTGGGTGAGGCTCCTTCCCGAACGCCTCGAGGTTGGTGCCCTGGACCGTTCCGACGATTGCCCGAGCCACGACCGCTTTGTTCTCCCAGGAGGCCGGATCCCCCTCCCGAATAGGATGCTCGCCCTTGCGCTGGCACCCTGGCAACTTCCCCCGACCACGAAAAAACCCTGCCTGAGCGGGGCTTTTGTCGATGCCGGAGGAGGGACTCGAACCCCCGACACGCGAATTATGATCGCGCCCGGCGAGTGCAAGGGAGTGCGGCCTGGTGCGGGTTTTCGGCGCTAAGGCGCCAGATCAGGCGTCGGCACGGGGTCGGGGGTTGCGGGCTGAATCCGTGGCTTCCGCTGACACCCTGCTGGCACCCTGGCGGGCGAGCGCCCCTGGTGGTCCCGGATGCCGGCGCGGCCCGAGGTGCCGAAAAGCGCTCAGGGGGCCGGAACGCCCCTGAGCGGCGTGGAGCCGACCGTTTTCGAGATGACCGCGCCGAAGCTAGTCCACCTACGATCAAAGTCAAGAAGCCGGGCTTCCTCGACGTGCTGCCGTCACAGCGTTACCGCCCAAACCCGCGCGAAACGGCGCCTGACTCTGGATTCCGATGCCGGTGAAGCCGGTGGTTTCACGGGAGCCTGGATGTGGTCGGACGTGGTGGATGGAAAGCAGCCCCTTAATGTTGTCGTTGAGTGGTGTTGTGAGACTCTCCGGGCCAGATGACCGAGGTGAAGATCCCCACTCCTCGTGGTGAGATGCCGGCCTACCTGGCCACGCCAGCCGATGAGGGACCGTGGCCGGGCGTCGTCGTCATACACGACGCCCTGGGCATGAGCACGGACGTCCGCAACCAAGCGGACTGGCTGGCGAGTGAGGGACATCTCGCGGTGGCGCCCAATCTCTACTACTGGGGCCGCCGGATCCGGTGCCTGATCTCGACGGTTCGCGGAGGGGAGCGGCCGCTGTGCGAGCTCGACGCCGCGCGCCGCTGGCTGGCCGAGCACGAACGCTGCACCGGCAGGACCGGCGTGATCGGCTTCTGCATGGGAGGCGACTTCGCGCTGTTGATGGCGCCCCGCGCCGGCGTCTCCGTCGCCAGCGTCAACTACGGCGGCGCCACCAGGGAAGTGGAGCGTGCCCTCCCCGACGTCTGCCCGATCGTCGGGAGTTTCGGTGCGCGGGATCGGTGGCCCGGAATACGCAAGGTTCCTGAACGTCTCGAGCGGATGCTCAGCGAGGCCGGCGTTGAGCACGACATCAAGGTCTATCCCGACGCGGGACACGGCTTCCTCAACGACCACGACCCAGCGGAGCTCCCGGTCTGGGTCAAGGGGATCGCGGCGCTCGCGCGGGCCGAATACCACGACCCTTCCGCCCAGGACGCCCGGCGGCGCATCGTCGCCTTCTTCGGCGCCCACCTCAAGTCCTGACGCTCCTTATGCACGAGGAATTTGTCGAGAGCGCGCCGCACCACGGGGGTCGGGTCGCTCCGGGCTTCGAGGAGGTACGTACCGAGTTCGAGCGCAACTTCTCCGAGCGGAGCGAGATCGGCGCTGCCGTCGCCGCGTATTGGCGTGGCGGGAAGGTGGTCGATCTGTGGGGTGGCCGCCGCACGTCGAGTGGGGACGCACCGTGGAACGAGGACACCCTGGTCGTCGTCAACTCGACGACCAAGGGTCTCGCGGCGATGACGGTCGCCGTCGCGAACTCTCGCGGCTGGATCGACTATGAGGCACCGGTCGCCGAGTACTGGCCCGAGTTCGCCCAGAACGGTAAGGGCGCCGTCACCGTGCGCCAGCTCCTCAGTCACGAGGCGGGGTTGGTCTGGATCGACGAGCCGTTGCGCCCCGACGACATGCGTGACCTCGACCACGTGTCTCGTGCGCTCGCGCGTCAGAAGCCGGCCTGGGAGCCGGGAACGCGGCACGGTTACCACGCGATGACGATCGGGCTCTACATGCAGGAGCTGATCCGCCACGTCGACCCGGCGCATCGCACGCTCGGCCGGTTCTTCGCTGAGGAGATCGCGAAGCCGCTGGAGATCGAGTTCTACATCGGATTGCCGCCCGAGGTTCCCGACGAGCGGCTCGCGCAGCTGAGGCTCTTCTCTCCCATGCGCGCCATCCGAGCGCTGCCTTCGGTCCCCAGGGGGTATGTGATGCGGATCCTGTGGCCCTGGTCGCTGCTGCGAAAGTCGATGCTGTTCGCGGACCTCGACGCGAACGATCGCCGCATGCTCGAGGTCGAGATCCCGGCAGGCAACGGCGTGGGGACGGCGCGGGCGATCGCGCGAGCCTACTCGGCGTTCGCGGAAGGAGGAGCGGAGCTCGGCATCACCCCGGCGACACTCGCGAGCCTCACGGCGATCAACGACCCCGAGCGTCCGAGGGACGAGGTAATGGGTGTGCCCAGCTGGATGTCGCTCGGCTTCCTCCGACCGGGACCGCAGCTCGATTGGGGCTCGAGTCGGCGCGCCTTCGGCACGCCGGGCGCCGGCGGCTCTTTCGGCTTCGCCGATCCTGACGCACGGCTCGGCTTCGCCTACGTGATGAACAACATGGAGTTCCACATGTTCGACGACCCGCGCGAGAAGGCGCTGCGCGACGCCGTGCACCGCGCGATCCGGCGGCTCTCAGACTGAGACCGAGAAACCCCGCGAAGGCGGTTTCGCGTCTTCCCTCCTCGCGCAAAGCGGCAGCGTGCCTCTAGTCAAGCACGAGGGTGAGGACGACGATGATGACGAGGACGCTCTGAGCCGAGTGCACGATGATTCCCATCCACGCGCTCTGGAAACGCCGCGAGGGATAGGAGAGGGCGAAGATGTCCACCAGGGTGGTGGGGATCACCCATGGAGTGTGCAGGTGGTAGACCGCAAACAGCACCCCGTTCGCGATCCAGTCACCCCTTCCAAAGACGCCCTTCATTCGCGGCAGCAGAAGCCCACGGAAGAGCAGCTCCTCGCCGAGCACCGAATTGAAGACGGCGAGCACGACGACCACCGCGAACCAGCCCCACGCGCCGCTGAAGAATTCTTCGCCACGGTCGGATTCCAGGAACTCGCCGAAATCCCTCGACAAGGATCCTGTCGGCCCCGGCAAGGCTGCCTCGAGGGCGAAGAGCGCGACGAACGGCAACACCCACCACCAGACCCTTCCACCCACGCGGCCGGACTTCGGATCCCGGGGTGCCCGCAGCCACAGCGCCTCGCGCACACGCGACCCTTGGAGTCCCCCCAACTCGCGCCTGGTGAGGATCAGGATCAGCACGAATTGCCAGATGAGCCCCACCGTGAGGCAGATCAGCAGGGCCTTGGTAAGTGGCTCATCGCCCCCAAGTTGGTCTCTGAGCCAGGGAGCGATGACCCAGGCCAGAACGCCCATCGGGACGGCGGCTGCCGCCCACACCGCGAGGATCTGGGCGAGCGAGTATTGCCTGACTGCTGCATACCGGTCGCCTTCGCGCTCCGGCGAGTGCTCCATCAACGCCACCCTAACCTGTGCCGCCGCGCGCTCGCAACCCCCGACGTCGTGGGGCGACCTTCGCCTCCCCTCTCGCGTGAAAACGGAAGCGGGGGGGAACCCAGCTCATTAATACGGTCCTAGCGGCGGGAAACCTCGATGGTGAGGGGCGGCAGCGCGAGCCTTATGGAAAAAGGGTGGTACTCCTGGGAGCCAGAGCACTCCTATGTTGCCCTGTCCGCGACCGGTGCGAGCCTTGGGGCATGGTCCTTTCCGTGGCGCGCATGTTCGCTCGCTGCCTGGGAGCGATCAAATACGCCGCCAAGGAGGAGAGCTTCGTCGCCGTTTTCGGTGCTGCGGCCGCTCTCGTTCTCACCGGCACGGTCGTCTACACGCTCGGCGAAGGCTGGAATGTGGTGGACGGGTTCTACTTCGCCGTCTGCACGCTGACCACGTCTAGCATTGCCGATCCGAGCCTCACGCTCACCAGCGAGGTGCTCAAAGTCTTCACCGCCCTCTACGTCCTGACCGGCATCGGAATCCTGGTCGAGGTAGCGCGCCAGCTCGGCGTCGGCTTCGTGACATTGCGCCAAGAGAGGCAAAGAGGCCGTTAACGCCCGTCTCCACAAAAAAGATCCGCCAGAGATGCCGCCGCCGGAGTAGAAGGGAAGCGCCATG
Source organism: uncultured Solirubrobacterales bacterium (assembly GCA_963816785.1). GTDB lineage: Bacteria > Actinomycetota > Thermoleophilia > Solirubrobacterales > 70-9 > VRUE01. The sequence goes on from CAWFLL010000003.1 coordinate 61,582, forward strand.
CGCTCCCAACGGGTCTTTAGCGACCGGAAATCCTGACCGTGGAACCTGGCACCGCGGCGCTTGACGCATTAGATCGGCGACCCCAGCCAGGGGTGCCATAGGATTGCGCCGTGCCGTTCACGCTCAGGAACCTCAAGGAGGACCTGGAGGACGTCGGGTCCAGGTTCGACGGCGCGCCGGACCTGGAGTTCCGCTTGGCGACCGAGGCGCTCGAGCTCGAGAAATCCGGCCTGAGCTACCAGCGCGTCCCGCCCGGCTATCGCTTTCCGTACGGCCACACGCACAAGAAGCAGGAGGAGGTGTACGTGGTCCTGCGCGGGAGCGGGCGGATGAAGCTCGACGACGAGATCGTCGAGCTCAAGGAATGGGACGCGGTGCGCGTCCCGCCCGGTACGTGGCGAGGCTACGAGGCCGGGCCGGAGGGCCTCGAGATCCTCGTCATCGGCGCGCCCAATCTCGGCGAGGCTCCGCGCGAAGACGTCGATGGCCAGCGCGACTGGTGGGCTGACTAGCGCCAGATAGGTGAAGATGAAGCGGGAGAAGGAACTCACTCAGCACTACGGCTTCGACCCCGGGGCGGCCACCCTGCTCGCAGGCGGGGAACTTGGTCGGCCGGACGGACGGGCGGCGATCCCAAAACGCATCCCGTAGGCGGCGCATTTGGCTTCAGAGGTCATGCCGGAGGAGGGACTCGAACCCGACACGCGGATTATGATCGCGCCCCGGCGTATCCGTGGAGTGCGTGCTGTTACGGATTTCTCCCGCTAGGAGGCGATTTCAGACGTCAGCCGGGCCTTTCGATTGCGTGCTGTATCCGTGGCTTCCGCTGACACCCAGCTGACACCCATAGCGGAGAAGCAGAGGGGCTACAAAGCTAAGCTGCACGGGGCCAGGCCCTAGCATTCAGGGCACGAAGCTGGAGCCCGAGACCCGGTATGCCCGTGCTGGCGACATTCGAGTTGCCTATCAGGTTGTGGGCGACGGGCCTCGCGACCTGGTGCTAGTGCCCGGCTTTGTGTCGAATCTCGAACTCGCCTGGGAGCATCCACCGTACGAGAGGTTCATGAGGAGGCTTTCGGCGTTCGCCCGCGTGATCGTATTCGACAAGCGTGGCGCCGGACTCTCCGATCCGGTCGATCGGGCCGCCACCATCGAGGAGCGGAACGACGACATTCGGGCGGTGATGGACGCGGCTGGGTCTGAGCAGGCCGATGTGTTCGGCTGGTCGGAGGGCGCGAACATGGCGGCGGTCTTCGCCGCCAGCTTCCCTGAGCGCGTCTCGGCGCTTGTCCTCTTCGGAACGTATGCGCGAGCGACTCCGGCAGAGGGCTACCCATGGGGCATTCCGCAGGAGTTGGAGGAGGCAGCGCTACGTGACAGCGAGGAGGACACCTGGGGTACGGGCCTCAGCCTGAGCTTCATGGCCCCCAGCCGGTTCGCGGACGAAGCGCTGGTGCGCTGGTGGGCACGCTTCGAGCGGCAGTCGATGAGCCCGGCAATGGCGCGTGCGGTGATCCGGCTAAGCATGGAGATGGACATACGCGACGTCCCCGCAAGCATCCGCGTTCCAACTCTTGTCCTCCATTGCAGCGCGGATGTGTTCCCCGTTGAGGGGGCGCGCTGGCTTGCCGAACAGATTCCCGACGCCCAATTCGTCGAGCTGCCGGGGGATGAACATTGGCCCTGGATCAGCGAACCCGATGCGAGCGTCGATGAGGTTGAGCAATTCCTCACCGGCGTGCGCCATGAGCACGAGCCCGACAGGGTGCTCACCACGATCCTGTTCACGGACATTGTCCGATCGACCGAGCGGGCTGCGGCCCTCGGCGACAAGCGCTGGCACGACCTGCTGCACCAGCATGACCGGCTCGTCCGCCGCGAGCTCGTCCGGCATCGAGGACGGGAGGTGAAGACCATCGGTGACAGCGTACTCGCGACTTTCGACGGACCGGCCCGAGGGATTGGCTGCGCACGAGCGATCTGCGAACAGGCGAAGGCCCTTGGAATTGAGGTTCGTGCTGGACTCCACTCTGGTGAGGTCGAGCTCCGGGACGGCGATGTCGGGGGCATTGCAGTGCACATCGGGGCCCGTGTTGCCAACAAGGCTGGGGCTGGAGAGGTGCTCGTGTCGGGTACCGTCAGGGACCTTGTCGTGGGTTCGGGCTTCGAGTTCACAGATAGAGGCACGCACTCATTAAGGGGCGCGCCGGGAGAGTGGCAGCTCTTCACCGTCGGGGCCTAGCTGTGAGGCAACAGTGTTCGCTGCCGGAGCATGAGGGAGCGAGCCCTCGAAGCACAACGCCGTGATGCCGGAGGAGGGACTCGAACCCCCGACACGCGGATTTATGATCGCGCGGCGCAAATGCGGGCTGGTGGCGTGGTGTTGCGGGCTTTGGGCGCTAATTGGCGGATTTCGGCTCCGAAACGGGGTTCCGAGTGCGTGCTGAATCCGTGGCTTCCGCTGACACCCTGCTGGCACCCTGGCGGGGTTGGACCGCCTCAAGACCCGTCCGCACCCACTCGGGCGTTCCCTGCAGAAGACGGTGCGGGAGACCACCGACGCACGCGAGGCTGAGAAATGGTGCACCTCGCCGCGCTGGGCACTCTTCCTACGGAACCCTGAACGTGAGACCATCGATACCGGCGATGCAGGAACCAGCTCCCGCACATGTCGGGATCGCGTCGCCGTCGCTCTGAATGACCAGGTTGGCAGCAACCGGGGCCGGTGCGCCCGCCGCCGGCATGAACAGACCCTGAGACGGGCGATAGCCAACCGGGAGGGTGAAGGCGACCGTGTCGTCGGCAGCGTTGGAAAGGTTGCCCTTGAGATGGACGACGCCGATAGATCGCCAGGATCGCGCAGCCATGACTACGGGCGATCTGGGTGATAGCCGAAACCGCGTGGCGGCTGTCCTTTGACTTGTGGGCGTCGGTCCTGCCGTCGAGAAACTCCATCAGCGGGTCAATGACGACCAGCGCGGTTTCGGACTCGGCGACCCGCCGGCCAAGCTCGTCGGCATCCTTCGGCACCCGGAACGGCACCGGATCATCCCGTGGCCCCATCTGGAACATCGAGACGCGGGAGAGGTCGGCTCCGGCAGCGAGCAGACGTGGCTTCAGGGTGTCGCCCGGAGCGTCCTCGGTCGTCACGATGATCGCCCGACCGGGGCCGGAGAGGTCGCCGTCGAGCTTGCCTTTGCGTCAGGTCCGCAATCAGCCGGACGTAGAGCAGACCCTTGCCGATCTTCGGTCGCCCCGAAAGCGACGTGAGCTTGCCGAGAGGAATGCGATCCTGCCATGCGAACCGCACCGGCTTGGCGACGATCCTCGTGAAATCCGTGAGGGTCGAACCTCCGGGGTCAGGCTCGGTCGGTTCGGCAGGCTTCCGCGAGCGGCACTAGATCCGAGAGCGACTTCCCCGCCGCCAGGTGGTCGGACAGATCCTTGCCCTCTGCGGGTTCCAGAACCGTGACCTTCGCCGCGATCCCGTCAAGCGAAGCGGCGACTTCAGCGGCGTGCGGTCGGCCCCGCTTATCGGCGTCGCTGACGACCGCGACCTTCGCCCCTCGGAGCGTCTCCGAATACTCCGATCGCCACTTGCCAGCGCCACCGGGGTTACAGGTGGCAACCTTCCCTCGCTTCTCGGCGGCGTGAACGTCCTTCTCGCCCTCGCAGACGAGGACCGGCTTTCCGGCCTCGACGGCGGCGAGAACCTCCGGGAGCCGGTACAGAACGCGCCGAACGCCTTTCAGGTTCCAGATCCAACCGCCCGATCCGTCAGGTCGGCGCTGCCGAAAATCCTTCGGCCAGAACCTGACGACTTGATACAGAGGCTTCCCGGCCTCGTCGGTGTAGTCGTATTCGGCGTCGATCGGAGCCGACCCGTTGCCGCTGTCGGCGAACAGATCCCGTGTCGAAAGTCCGATCGCTCCGGCAACTTGCTCGATCGAGCAACCGCCAAAGCACTTCGCGAGGGTCCGTCCGTCCTGGCCGATCGCGATCGAGAGGGAGGGGGTCCGGTCGTCATGGGCCTCAACCGGACACCGGGCCATCCAGCGGTCAGGGCCGGTCGGATTGACGGCATCGAGACGGGCGAGGAAATCCTCGATCCTCATCGGCTCCGCTCGCGCTCGACGGAGCGTCCAAGCTCGGCCCAAATCCGCGCCTGTATCGGTGCCGGGAGGAGTCCGAAAAGACGCAGACGTTCGGGGCCGGAAAAGCCCGCCGTCAGGTCGGCGAAATCGTCAAAGGTTTGGAGCCACCGCGAAGGTGGCTCGGGTAGGTCGGGGTCTGAGCCGGGGCCTGCGCGGGAGCCGCGACGCTTTGCGCCCGACCTTGCCCGCTGGCAGGAATGTCTCTCACGCGGGGAGACGTGTGGCCTGATCGCGTCGCAGGGGTGAGACTCGCGGCGACGGGCAATGACCAAATCCGCCCGTTTGTTCTGGCCCCGGCGGCGTGCAATCTCCCGCTGCGGTTTGGGCGAAAGGCTGGCGGTCGCGCAATGCCCGTTCGACCTCGTTATGGATCTGGCGGGGGTTCTCGCCGCGTTCAATGCGACGGATTGCGCGGGTGAGGATTCGGACCGCCGAGCGGTCCCCCACGTCGGCGGCGTGGCCCCGTCGCGAGAGCAGCGATTTACGTATCGCCTCGCGTTGCCCCATCCGTACGCGCCCTTGACTTCTCCACCTGCATTTCCTTTCACGGAGACTGTTCCGTGTGCTTGGTGAAGCGTAGCCCCTCTGTGTGCCGTGATCTAGGGCAGAGTCAAAGCAAAACGCCGCTCTCAGGGCAGAGAACGGCGCTTGCCAGGAAATGCCGATGCGTTCACGTACGGCCAGAACTGAGGCTACGGGACACCGGGGACAAGCTCTGGCGCGTTTCCCACCGGAGGCCAAAACCCGGACATAGCTCCGATGGGCCGGCAGCCCGAGTAAGTCCGGCGACGCCCAATCGACGTCGTTAGGCAGACTGCGGGCATCGTGGCTTCGCCCAGCGACCTCACATACGACATCTGGACCGACGGCGCCTGCGCCCACAAGACCGGCGGCGCCGGTGGGTACGCGGCAGTACTGGTCGCCCGCCGTTCCGATGGCAGCATCGCCAAGCAGTGGGAGGTCTCCGGCGGCGACTTCGAAACCACGAACAACCGGATGGAGCTGATGGCGGTCATCACCGGATTGCGCGCCTTGCCCGCGCCCGCGCGCGTGTGCATCCACATCGACTCCACCTACGTGATGAAGAACTTCCAGGGACTGGCTTGAGCGCTGGCAAGGCAATGGCTGGCGGACGGCGGACGGGAAGCCGGTGAAGAACCGCGACCTGTGGGAGCAGCTGTCCACCGAGGTTGCCCGTCGCGAGGTGGAATGGGTGAAGGTCGCCGGTCACACCGGGGTCGAGTTGAACGAGCGCGCGGACCAACTCGCCTGCGCCCAACGGGACGCCTACGCCGAGCGGAGCCGTCGGCGCCCCGTGGAGTAGCTCCTCCCCCGACAGGGGCAGTAGAGACCCGACATTCTGCCACTCGTCATTCCATACCTTCCACTCGGAAAGGCGCGTTTGCGGCCAAACTCTATGAGCGGGCCATATATATGTACGCAGCGCCCACGCCCCCGAACCACCCCCCGCCCCCCTCACGGCCCAGATCGTCGCTGGCGATTCGCAGCCGGCGGCGACCGAAGGTCGCAAGCTCAATCGTTCGCGGGGGGAGGAGGCCGGGTCCGAAGGGCGGGAGGGGTTTCGACATGCGGATTACGTGTCCGCTCGCGGTCCCAATCCGTGCCTGAAAACGGGGGGGTGACAACGGGGTGACAACGGCCCGACCGGAGATTGGCGCGCCGCACCCGGCCAGCGAAATCCCTTTCGGATGTGGGGCGCGATCCGGCTCGCCTGCAAGGGGACACGACCAGCGCACCGAGTCACGTCAACCTGACACGACGAGCAGCTACGGTCCGAAGCGTGGCGGAGAACCCAACGACAGGGCATCGGGCGAGCGTCGAGCGGATGTCCCACGCCTGGGTCGCCGTCTGCGCGGACTGCCGATGGATGGGCGGCGACCACCGCCATCGCACTGCGTCTGAGCGAGAGGCCGAGATGCACCGACACGGCCAGCGGCCTCAATGGAGCATCCCGCAACACTCCCACCGCCCCTGACCTAGATCCCCTCGGCTGAATCGCTCCTCGATTTCAGACTCTTCAAATAGGCGACGGTCTCGTCAACGGAGCAGATTCTCGGGACGCCCGTAGGGAACCACAGCGCGTCGTCTAAGGACCAGATGTATTCCACGCCGCCGGTACATACGAGGTATTCAACGGAGTCAATCCCCTCTGGAAGCTCGTAGTTTCGGCCCTGCGGATGGTCTTCAAGCACTCGGGCCAGCGAACGGGCCTTGTCCAGGTGCTTTTCAAGATCCTTGCGCCGTCCGACCATTGCGCCGAATTCACCCCTGTCGATACGGAACCCATGTGAAAGGGCTTTGCACTCGACGACATACAGCGTATTTCCGATCGGTACGCCCACGTCGATCTCGCGCTCCACGGTGCCGTCCACCTTCAGACGCTTCTGTCGCTCCCATATCTCGAAGCCCGCCTCTTCCAGTCTGCCAGCGACCTTGTCCTCAAAGTCAACAGCCTTGGCGAATCCAGCCGCTCCGTCGAGTGAGCCGACCGTACGCATTACGCCCGAAAGGGCGACCGGTAGCGATCCAAGATCGACCGTGTAAAAACCGTCCCCTGGAACAATGATCTTGAAAGGCTGCCGATCCCACAACGAAATTTGCTCGAAATCGCTCTCGCTGTACATCCAAGCTGCGGCGGCAGCTGCGGTGGCTGAGACTGCCGACTCTTGCGTCAACTCTTCGCCGTCGCCGATCCCCTCCATCCACGATGGCAAAAAGTACGACACCTCGTCCACGAATCGGTCGAAGCTTTCATCAAGTACGGCGAAATAGCCGGTCCCGAGAATCTGGGTGGCAAACAATGGATTTTGTGTCATCGCGACCATCGTGTGCATCCACAGGCTCCAAATAAATCCGAGCAGATGCGCCGCACGCACTCCAATTCGCTCTTCAAGCTCAGCGTCGAACAGCTGAAGAAACCCCAAAGCTCCTGCCAAGTCCCACGGGCTGAAAACGTAGTTCATCGGGTCTCTCAATCGGACCTTCCACATTCGTTCGTCCGTGGATGAGCTACGCCCCTCAATGTTGAGGGTCGGGATAAGAATGCCGGTCGTAAAATGCTCGGTCGCCTCGTCCAGCCCTTCAAAGTCGCCAAGTAGGACCGTGCCAGATGAGCTACCGAGGTCTCCGTGCGATTCGGCCCTTGCGTCCAGTGATCGCATCAGCGCCTGCTGTTCATCTGTTGCGTTTGCAAAGACTTCCTGATTTTCGATCTTCAATTCGGCCCCCTTCCCGACCCTGCGATAGCTCGCCGCGCCGCCCGAGTACGCCAGAGCCAACTCATCGAGTCTGTAGAGAGCCAATAGATCGTCGTCGGAAAGATCAGCCGGAACCCGCCGCCCCCCAAAAGGTGTGTCCATCTCCGTGAACTCGGTGTCAAGTGGATCTGGGAGGCCATACTTCAGGATCGCGAGGGTCAGAATCCGTCTGTATAGAAGGGTGGACCACTCTGGCATGTCTGCTTCCAACGTCACCACTGCTGGCTGGCGTCGAGTGAGATGGAGCCAGTAGGCGCGACTGTGACGACACGCGATGCCCGCGATGCGATCCTCTATGTCGGCGAGGTAGGCATCCAGTACGGCGGCTGCCTCCCCTCCTGAAATGCCAGAGCCGACGGCACCTGCCCGCGCCTCACGCGCTTGAACAACCGGTTCCTTTGCAAGGGCTTCGAAATCCGGGATCTCATGGATGCGTTGATTGATCCAGACAGCCACCCAATCAACCGAGATCGCGGCGGATGCTTTCCTTGCTACTTGTTCGGCAGATTCATCGGCATCCAGATGGCAGTGCTTGTACTTCTTGCCGCTACCGCAGTGGCAGGGATCATTTCTACCTCGGTCAGTGTTCCCGTAGCGGGCGCTACCCGACAGCGGAGGCCGGTCGCGAGTGGATTGACACATCGCCGAGGCTAGGCCCCGCACCGGCGGCTAGGGCGGGCCGATGGAAATCTGTTTTGAGGAACTACCGGAACCTACGACCACTCTCACGGGCAGCAGGTGGCGGCGGGTGAGGAGTGCGAGCGCACGATCGTTGAGCCGCGCCAGAACTCCGCTCCGATCGTCAGCAGACAAATTGAAGCGGGCTGCCCCCAGCTTGAACCCCCGGATCAGACGGAGTTGACCCCGGCAGGTATCAGTCGCCGATCCACCTTCGCAGGCCAGACGAACCTTGACCCATCGGCGGTGGACCCTTTTCCACTGACTATGCGGGCAGCGAGGGGCTTCGGGGTGATCCGGCCAACGATCCCCGGTTCCTTCGGAACCTGCATTGAGCAGGTGAGACCACCACCCATGCATGATCCTTCGCCCGATGCCGTGTACCAGACGTTGCCGTCGGGTCCCGAAGCGATAGCGATCGCTTCAGTGGGCTTGGGCAGTTTGATCTCAGTAATCCTCCCGTTGTTCGGGTTGATCCGACCGATCTTGCCGACCCCATTGGTGAACCAAAGGCGGCCATCAGGCCCTGAAGTGATTGCCCCTGGATAGCTGGCACCGGGGGTCGGGTGCCCGTGCCGATACACCGGGTGGGGCAAGGGGAAGCTGGTCACTTCTCCTGAGGGAGTGATTCTCCCAATCGCCGGAGTAACGCCATCATTCAATGTGAACCAGAGGTTTCCATCCGGTCCGGTTGTGATGCCCGAGCGCTGCTGGGTATTCGTGAGCGGAACCGGAAATGTTGTCGCCTGGCCATTGGGCGTGAAGCGGACGATCTCATCCCCATTTGTGAGCCACAGATTGCCGTCGGGGCCAAATGTCATCGCAGGTTGGCTGACCCCCTTGCGACGTGGAATTGGCGGGAAGGTCATCTCTTCTCCGGTGGGTGTCAGGCGACCGACAACGAGGTTGGAGGCTTCAAGCCCCCCGTTGCCTGAAAGAAGTCCAGTCGTAAACCAGAGGCTGCCGTCTGGCGCTGGGGTGAGAGCGGCGGGACTGACTCCTGGCGTCGAATGTTCCGAAAGCTGGCCAAGCGGCGTGATCTGAGATACACCTGGTTCGCCCGTTGCGAACGAAAGAACGCCTCCCGGACCTCCAACAATTGAGATGGGCGAGTTCGGGACAGGGAATCCCGTTATCGCACCGTCGGGCGTGATTCTGTTGATTTCACGTTCGAAGTGGCATGGACAATCAAGTCCGGATTTGCCCGGTTCCCCTGTCGAACTCCCGAACCACATGTTCCCGTCGGGGCCGGGGGCGATCGGCCCAACCTGCGAGGGAGCGCGGGGGAACTGGAACTGGGCGATCCCATCCGGCTTGGCGCTCGCATTCCCCGCCAGTACGGCCAGGGCCACGAGCGGCACAAGGGCTGTCCCGATTCTCCATTTCATTGACCAGACTCCCGCATGGCTCCGCTGGTGGCATGCGGCATCCACTTAGAACCACAACACGAAATCATGTTCATTGTTCCGGACGACGCCCCCCGGGAACGGTTGACCCCGAGCTACTCGGGATCTCCGAGGCCGTCAGGTGGCGGGGGCAATGACTCGCGGACCTCCTCCTCGATCGCGATCCCGTCCAAGATCACGCCCCGGGCTTTCAACTCCCTCTTGATCTCCTCAAAAGACCGGCGACCCACAATCTGCGTCGGCTGATCCGCGAGCAATTGGCTCTTATCGCGGTTGACCGCCGCAGCGACGATCACGTTCCGGACACCGCCCGGCAGGTCGCGGACCGGGATTCCCTCGACCTCTCGGGCAAGCCGCTCCGTCATCGCCTCCGATACCTCTAGCTGACGATCCGCAAGGGCGGAATGCCGGTCCGCAGCCGATGCCCGGAGCGCCGGGAGAACTTGGCTACGGACCCGTTCATATCGGGCGGCGTGGGTCTTCGATCGCCAGTAGCGCAGGGTCCGCCCGTCGATCTGCAACCCATCCTCGGCGAGCAACCTCGCCGCCTGGTCGCCGTTGCCGGAGCATTCGGCGAGACAAAGCAACGCCCGCTCGACCTCCTCATCTCCGAACGTCGGTCGGGGCTTGCCTGGTAGGGCCACAGGCGCGTTTACCGCGGAAAGTCTCGGACTGACGGGTGCCGTTCGGGGTTCCAGCGGTTTCCAGACCTGACGCTCACTCGGCCCCTTCGCTGACCCGCCCCGCTACCTCGGCGTCCTGGGCGTACTCGGCTTCCTCCATCGTCTCCCGCATCACGGCGTGCCGATCGTCGTCGTTGCTCAGATCACGGTTGAGAACTCGGTCGTAGCTCTCTTTCACGTCGGGGGGGCCGGTCCCGGCTTGATCCTGCGCGAGGGCGTTTATCTCTTTCGCGGTCAGTTCGCGCCCAAGATCCCGCTCCAACCTGACCGCTTGTGCGCTGAACTCGGCTGCGTCCTGCGTGGGTTCGTCGGCCTGTTCAAGGTCGGCTGCGACTTGTCTCGCGACCAACTGGTACTCCTCGCCGTAGTCCCCGTCCAACGCTGCTTCAAGGTCGGGCAGATCCGAGAACTCGAAAACCTCCCCGTCCATTTCGTAGGTCATGGCGCTCATGCTGCGACCTCCTCGGTCAGCGCCGCTCGTGCGGCGATCGCCTGGTCAAGATCGGTCCCGATCGTTTTCCAACGCCGCCGGCCATCCTCGCGCCAGGTGACCTCAAAGGTCCGGCCATCCTCGGAGTCCTTGAAGTAGATGCCTTCATGCCCCGGTAGCCGTTTCCGGCGTGGAGGCTCGGATGGCTTATCTGAGGGCGGGGCGATCATCGTTTGAAGGTGTCTGATCTGGCCGTCCTTTGAGGCGACCTCCGCCCGTAGCTCGGCTGCCTCGACGGACAGGGGTGTCCCGCTCCTCTATTGCCCGTTTCGCGGCGTTTGTGGCCTCTCGTGCGCTCTGAGCCTCAGCTATGGCCGTAGCCGCCTCTCGGCTCGTCTTCTCGCCTCTCTCCCCGGCGTGTGCGAGGGCGTCCTCGACGGCGACGACGACAAGCTCGTCAAGGGTCGCGGACGGCAGCGGCGCGGGGCCATCGACTCCGAGCCGCCCGAAAAGTTCGGCCTGCGACGGCCCCACGGCGTACTCAACTCCGCTCGCGCCGACGCTGCCGTTCAGGGCGTAGAGGGCGACGATTCGCAAGTCCTCCTGCGGTCGAGCCTCGACGTACTGGGCGAAGGTTCGGAGGCTCTCGACGTGGCGCGCACCGTCGCCACCTAGCGCGGCTTCGGCGGCGTCGGCTTGGCCGCGAACATGTCCCGCGATAGCCGGAGCCAGTCCGTCGCTGCCCGCTCGTCGGTTGAGGGTCGTTTCGGCCTCGCTGGCCATGCCTCGAAGGTAGCCGGTCGCCGCACCACCACTGCGACGGTCTGGGGTTCCGGAGCGGGTCGCGAGCGGGTGCGTTGTCACTTTGTTGTCACTTTGGCCTTAGTGCCGATTTCCGACACTTCTCGGAGAACGAAAAAACCCCGCCTGAGCGGGGCTTTCTCTCGATGCCGGAGGAGGGACTCGAACCCCCGACACGCGGATTATGATTCTGCGCCGGGAGTTGTGGCTGTTTGCGGCTGTTCGGGGATTTCCCGCTAATCGGCGGTTTTCGCCGTTTCGGACGTCCCGCCGTTTGCGGCTGTTTGCGGGTGTTGTGTTGCCACCCCGTTGCCACCCTGGTCGCCGCCAAGCCATTCCTGTGGCGACCACAGAGGCCGTGGCTGGGGTGCGGTCAGCCCTCGGCCGCGTTGCGCAGCGCGTTGACTAGCAACTGCTCGGCTGGAATGCCGGTGAGGCCGTCCGGAGTGCGGTAGAGGCGGCACTTGAGGCCGTAGTCCTGGCGGTCATCGGCTTGGGGTTCAATGTCGCGGCCGTTGACGCGGATCGTGGGGGAGCCCAGGAATCGCTCGCGCTCAGCATCCTCGGGTGTCTCGACCGACCGCAGCTCGATCTTATCTTCGAACCCCTCGCTGGCGAGCACCTCCCGCATAGCGGGAAGCATCGCCTCATAGCCCGGGCAGCCGTCGAAGTAGAGAAGCTCGACCTTCATTGCGCGGTGAGTAGCTGGCCGAAAAGGGCGCGGCCTGCGTCGGCGGCCTGGGTTCGTCGATGACTGCCGCTAGACAGCGGCTTGACGATGCTTAGGAGTAGCGCGTTGGTGATCCTAGGCTCCATTCGGATGCCAACCCCGCAACCTGTTGGAGTTGCCCACCACGGACAACGAACTGGCCGCCATGGCGGCCGCGGCAATCATCGGGCTCAGCTGAATCCCGAGGAACGGGTAGAGCACGCCCGCCGCGACCGGGATTCCGATCGTGTTGTAGCCGAAGGCCAAGAAGAGGTTCTGGCGGATGGTGCGCATCGTCGCTTGCTCAGCGAGAGCGCCAGCGGAACCCCGCGCAGGTCGCCCGAGATGAGGGTCACGTCGGCGGCCTCGATTGCGACGTCGGTGCCGGTGCCGATGGCGATGCCGACGTCGGCCTGGGCGAGGGCCGGCGCGTCGTTGATGCCGTCGCCGACCATCGCGACGACCTTGCCCTCGTCCTGCAGCTGGCGGACCTCGAGCGCCTTGTCGCTCGGGCAGCACCTCGGCGAACACGCGCTCGATGCCGACCTGGCGGGCGATCGCCTCAGCGGTCCGCGTGTTGTCGCCGCTGATCATCACGACCTCGAGGCCGAGCTCCTGTAGTGCGGCGATCGCCTCAGCGGATTCGGGCTTGACGGTGTCGGCGACCGCCAGCACGCCCGCCGTGCTGCCCGTCGACGGCGACGAGGATCGCGGTCTTACCCTCGGCCGCCAGCGCTGAGCCTCGGATTCCAAGGGCCGGGGTCGACGCCGCTCCTCGCGCAGCAGGCGCCGCGTGCCGACCAGCAACCGGTGGCCCTCGACCGTCGCCCGCAGGCCACGGCCGGTGATCGAATCGAAGTCCGAGGCCTCCGGTAGCGAGGAGGTGCCACGCTCCTCGGCGCCGGCGACGATCGCTGCCTCGCCCAGTGGGTGCTCGGAGCGAGCGCTCCGCCGCTGCCGCCAGCCGCAGGAGTTCCTCCTCGCCCAGCTCGCCGAGGCGACCACGTCGGTCAGGGCCGGCTCCCCACGGGTGATCGTGCCCGTCTTGTCGAGCACGATGGCGTCGAGCTTGTGGGCGGTCTCCAGTGCCTCGGCCGCGCGGATCAGGACGCCGCTCTCGGCGCCCTTACCGGTGCCGACCATGATCGCGAGTCGGCGTCGCCAGGCCGAGGGCGCAGGGGCAGGCGATGATCAGCACCGCCACTGCGGAGACCAAGGCGAAGGTGAGAGCCGGCGATGGGCCGAAGTCGAACCAGACGACGAAGGTCGCGATCGCGATGAAGATCACCGCCGGGACGAAGTAGCTGGCGACGAGATCGGCGAGGCGCTGGATCGGCGCCTTCGAGCCCTGCGCCTCTTCCACCAAGCGCGACGATCTGGGCGAGCATCGTGTCGCTGCCGACGCCGTGGCACGGAAGCGGAAGGCGCCGGTCTGGTTCACGGTGGCGCCGATCACCGTGTCGCCGACGCTCCTTGGTGACGGGCAGCGACTCGCCTGTGACCATCGACTCATCGATAGCTCGAGCGTCCCTCGACCACCTCGCCATCGACCGAAACCTTCTCGCCGGGCCGAACGGCGATTACGTCGCCGGGCGCCACCTCCTCGACCGGGATCTCCTCCTCGCGGCCTTCGCGGACGACACGGGCCGTCTTCGCCTGCAGGCCGATCAGCCGTCGGATCGCCTCACCGGTCCCCGCCTTGGCGCGGACCTCGAGCAGCCGGCCGAGCAGGATCAAGGTGAGGATGACGCCAACCGCCTCGTAGTAGACGTCGCGAAGGTCGCTCGGCAGCAGGCTCGGGAAGAGGGTGACGAAGAGGCTGTAGCTGAAGGCGGCCCCCGTCCCAATCGCGATCAGCGTGTTCATGTCGGCGCTGCGGTGGGAGAGGCTGAGCCATCCACTTCGGTGGATCGGCCAGCCGGTGTAGAGCATCACCGGGGTAATCAGGGCCAGCTGGAACCAGCGATTCATCATGAAGTCCGGCACCCAGCTGGCGCCGAATACGTCGGAGGCCATCACCGCGAAGAGGACGGGCGCCGTGAGGACCGCCCCGACCGCAACCCGCCGGCTGAGGTCGGCGATTTCGGCGCGCCGGGCGGCGGCCTCGGCATCGCCGTCCTCTGGCCGCTGGCGGTCCTCTTCCAGCAGCTCGTAGCCCGAGCCAGTAATCGCCTCTCGCAACCGCCCGACAGTCACCTGGTCGGGGTCGTAGTCGATCGTGACCCTCTCCGTGCCCATGTTGACTGCGGCGCGATCGACCCCGGGTAGGGCGAGCAGCGCCTGCTCGATCGTCGCCACGCAGGAAGCGCAGCTGATCCCGCCGGGGCGCAGCGCCAGCACGGTCTCGGTCGGGTCGCTGACCTCGCGGCGCGGGCCGACCCCCACCGCCTCCGCTACGTCTTTCTGCGAAAGATCGCCCGTTTGAGTCACGACGCCGTTGCCGCCCCCGGTGCCGTTCGCGTCACCGTCCGTCTCGACCAGCAGCGTGCCGTGAACCATGTTCATCCCGCACGCAAAGCCGAACTCTCCGCTGCGCTCGGGGGTGAACTCGACAGTGGTGCGGGCGAAGGGCGCCAGCGAACGGCTCACCCCGAGGTCCGGGAAGACGACGCGGGAGGTGCAGTCCCCGGCCTCCTGACGGTCGAAGACGAGTCGCAGTGGCACGCCCGCGCGAGCGCGGATCAGGTTCGGCGAGTAGCCGCCCTTAACGACGATCTCCACCTCCTGGCGGCCGGAGCGCAACTCGGCACCGCGTGCCGTTCGCGGTCCGAAGAAGAACCATGCAAGCGCCGCTATCGCGCCAGCCCCCGCGACCGTGACAAGGACCTCAGCCATCTTGAGCCTTCTGGCTGGGGACGGCGTAGTTGCGGTCGCTGGCGTAGCGGTCGGGATCGCTGGCGAATGCCTGAGCACAGGCGAGCGAACAGAAGAAGTAGTCGATTCCGCCGTGGCGTAACTCCCCCGCGGAATGGCTCGGGTCGACGGCCATCCGGCACACCGGGTCGATCGGCAGCCCCCCAGCCGATACCTCCCCTTCGGTCATCGCAGCGATGAGCTGGACGGGTTCCGTCAGGTTCTTGAGCGCTCGGCGTCCCCGCTCCATGAAATGGATTCCGTCAGGTGCGTCGGCCGCAATCCGGGTCGCCTCGGTGATCAGCACCTCTCCGCCGACCGCCGCCCCGGCCACACGCGCCGCCAGGTTGACCGTGGCGCCGAACCAGTCCCCATCCCGCTCCGCCGCGGAACCGGTATCTATCCCGACTCGCACCATCGGGAAGCCGTGGCGGTCACCGATTACCGTGACGATGCGGACGCCGAGCCGCACCGCCTGGGCCGCATCGTCGCAACGAATCATCACCGCGTCCCCGATGCACTTGATCTCCTCAGCTTGGTGTTCGGGGAGCAGGGCTCGCACCTCCGCGACAAATTCCCCGACGAGATCAGCGGCTTCCTCGTCGCCGTGGGCCTCCGTCAAGGCGGTGAAGCCTGAGAGGTCGGCGAAGAGGAAGCTGTACTGGGCTTGCTCGCCCATGACCGCTAGCGACCCAACAGGCGCCCGACGGCGCCCATCAGCTCGTCGACCCGCTCCTCGGGGTCGTCGGGGGCCGAGCCCTCACCCTGCATGCAGACACGGACATGGCCGTCCAAGAGCCCGAGCGAGATCTTGTCCAGCGCCGCCTGCACGGCGTTGATCTGGGTGACGACCTCGATGCAGTAGCGGTCCTCTTCGACCATCTTCGTGACTCCCCGGACCTGACCCTCGACCCTGGCCAGCCGGTTGAGCAGCTGCTCCTTGCTTGCGGTGTAGCCCCGAATGGGGGCTTGAGTTGCCTTTGCCATACGGTTGACAATACCCTGAGGGGGTATTAGCGTCAAGCCATGAGCCGAAGCCCAGGCAAAGCCTCGCTTTCACAGACGAATCAGCTGGGCGGCGCAGATAGCACTCGCCCAGACGTCCTACGAACCGAGGGCATCGAAAAGACCTTTCATCACGGCATCCCGCCCAGGCGGCGCGCGATCGAGGTGCTGAAAGGAGCAAGCCTCGAGGTGGGGGCCGGGCAACTGGTCGGGCTGGTCGGCGAGAACGGCTCAGGAAAGAGCACGCTTGATGCAGATCATCGTCGGCCTGCTGGCGCGCGACGCCGGCGAGATCGAGCGCCCCGAGCCGGCTCGGCTACTGCCCGCAGACGCCGATGCTCTGGGACAAACTGACGGTCGACGAGCACTTCGAGCTCTTCGCCGGGGCCTACGGCCTCGACGAGGCGGACGCGCGAGCGCGCCGAGCGGGACCTGCTCGAGGAGCTGCAGTTCGAGCGCTACCGCGGACTACCGCGTCGAGGACCTCTCCGGCGGCACTCGCCAGAAGCTCAATCTGGCCCTGGCGTTGATGCACGAGCCCGAGCTGCTGCTGCTCGACGAGCCCTACGCCGGCTTCGACTGGGAGACCTACCTGCGCTTCTGGGAGATGAGCGAGCGCCGTCGGGACGAGGGCATGGGCATCCTGATCGTCTCCCACCTGCTGGCCGAGCGCGAGCGCCTTGACTCGCGTCTACGCGCTGCGCGACGGCAAGACGGTCGCCGGGTGAGCGCCCTGGCCGCCGTCAGCGGCAGCTTCGTACGCGAGCACCTGCGAACGCCGTTGACGCTGACGCTGCTGGTCGCGATCCCGGCCTTCTTCGTCCTGATCTTCGCCAGCGTGCTCGGCGAATTCGCCGAGGCGCTCGGCGGCGACGCTCGCTGAGTCAGGCGGCGACTGCGATCAGCGCCGGCTGGGCGGCAGCCTTCCTCTGCGGGAGCGCTGGCTTTCTTCCAGGTCGCCTCCTCGCGCAGCGCCGACCGGCGCCTGGCGCTCGCCGGGTATCGGCGCGGGGCGCGTTGCGCTGGCGCGGATCGCCGCCGCAATCGTCCTCGGCATCCTCGGTCAGCGCGGTCGCCTTACTGACGCTGTGGCTCCGCAGCGGCATCGCGCATCCCTCCCACGCCGCCGCCGCCGTTCTCGCCTTCGCCCTGATCTACATCGGGATCGGCGCGCTGATCGGCGCCTTCGTCTCCGATCCCCTAAAGGGGTCGCTGCTGGTCGTCCTGGTCTTTGCCGTCGACGTCTTCTTCGGCGCCGCAGATGACCTCCAACGGCCTGTTCAACTTCACACCAACCCGCGACGCGGCAAACCTGCTGATCGCCGCCGGCAGCGGCCAGGGATCGCCGAGTGGCGACTGGATCAGCGTTGCCGCCTCGTTGCGGTCGCCCTGACGGTCGCCACCGGCGCCTTCTGGCTCGCCGCTCGCCCGAGGGCTGAGATGTCGGCGCGGACCTCGGGAGCGACGAGGATGGCCTTCCGCGAACAGCTGCGCCGGCCGTTGCTGCTGATCCTGCTCGTCGTCGTCCCGGTCTACGTGGTGACACGCAGCATCGCCGAGACCGCAGGCGACGCCGCGAACCTTCACCCTGCCCGGCGACGTCCTGGTGACGACGACGATGAAGGAGCTGCATGGGCGCGATCATGGCCGGCATGGCGATCGCCTTCGTCGCCGGCGCTCTGCGGCGTCTTCGTCATGCAGTCCGCGCTCGCCGGCGATCGCCGCCTGGTCGTCGCCGGTTTCCGGCCGGGCGAAACGGTGTTCGCCCGCCTCGTCGTGCTGGTGGTCGACACGGCGCTCGTCGTCGCAGTGTCCCTCGTCGCGACCGCTTTCTACTTCGATCCCGCGTCCTGGCCGCGCTTCTCGCTGCGCACGCTGCATTGATCGGTTTGATCTACGCGCCGCTCGGCGCGCTGTTCGGCGCTGTCTTGAGCAAGCTCACGCGCTACCTACCTGATGCTGTTTCTCGTGATGACCGACCTCGGAATCGTGCAGAACCCGATGTTCGGTACGGCACGCCCGGCACGCTGGGCGGTCCTGCTCCCGGGCTACGGGCCCGATGCGCCTGATGCTCGACGGCGCTTACTCCTCCCAGTTCAACGTAGTGGGAGAGCTGGCGGTGTCGCTGGGCTGGACTGTCGCTCTCGGGACCATCGTCTATCTGCTCCTGCGCCGGGCTGTGGGAGCAAGCGGGTAGAGGCCCTCGCGCCAGACTGCCGGGATCGATGCCGTAGCGGTGTATTTCGTTAACGTCGCCGCCAGGTCGCGACTACCACTCGCTAGTGACGATGGCCTTTGGTCGTCATCGAGACCATCATCCAGACCATGGCGATCATCATCGTGCCGCATACGACTGCGCCAAGGACCGCCAGGGCCGGGAGGCTGAAAACGATGGCCACGACCACCAGCAAAGCGGCCACCCCACATCCGATCATGTGAGAGGGATGTAAAGAAAAATGATGCTTCGCAGAGTTCATCGTGCAAGCCTTCTTCCGTTCCGAACCAGCCTAGGACCTGCGGGCGGCGGCGACATCCGTGCAAGTACGTAGGCGACCTGCTCGAAACTACTGAGGCCAAGGCCGCGCTTCCTGAGATACGGTCGGCGTGTGGGACGCTGTCTTCTCACAGCGCTGGTCGTGACCGGGGCGCTTCCTGGTTCCCTCGGCCGCTCTGGGCAATCTCACGAGCGACGTTCAGAAAGGCCAGCAGCTGGCCGAAGAGATTCGCTCCGGGGAAAAGAAGTGCTCGGACCTCGCGGCCGACGATTTCGAGCTGATCGGCGAGTACGCAATGAGCCGCTACCTGGGCAGCACCGCAACCCACGAAGCGATGAACCGCCACATGACGGTGATGATGGGCAGCGCGGGCGAGGAGCGCATGCACCAAGCTCTCGGCTACCGCTACAGCAGCTGCTCCGGTGGCCCGGCCGCCGGCTGGGTCGGCGCGATGGGCGGAATGATGTCGGGCAACTACGAAGGCTCGGGCAGCTTCGGTGGCGGCATGATGGGCGGTGGCTACCGGGGGGGAGGGATGATGGGCTTCGGAGACTCCAGCGGCGGCGACATCAGCGTCCTCGGCGTCGTGCTGATTGCCCTCGCTGCTGCAGCGGTCGGCGGTGCCCTTGTCTTTGCCGGGATGCGACTCGGCCGCACGGACCGCTGAGCCGGCTCTACTTCGACTGCATCCCCTGCCCGCCGCCTTCCTGCATCGACTGCGTGCCGCCACCCTGCTCCTTCATCGGCTCGCCGCCGGCCTTCTCCTCGCCCATGCCCTCCATTGCTTCGACTTCAGGCGGCGGACCACCGCCATGCAGATAAGCGATCAGGCTGGCCATCTGGCCCCTCTTGAATTCTGGAAACGGGATGTGCTCCTCGGCGAAGGCGGCCTTCATCGCCGGGACGTGATTCCAAATCATCCCGCTCATGTTGGCGATCTCGCTCGCCGTCATTTCGCCCTTCATGGAGTCGAGGTTGGGGGCGTCTGTTCCGCCTCGACCCTCGTAGCTGTGGCACATCGCGCAGCCTTGGCTGACGAACAACTCCCGCCCGTCCTTCGCATTGCCGATTTCGCTGGCTTCGAGGGGTTCGGTGGCTGGAGTGCCGCCGCCGCCCCATATCACATACCCGATAAGGACCCCCAGGAGGGCGAGCATGACACCGCTGAGCACGAGCAGGAAGGGATCGATGACCTTGAAGATCGAGCGACGACTCCTCATCCGCCCAACTTAGCCCCCGCGGGTGTCGGCGGCAAGTCGGGAAGGCCCTAAATCACGAAGCCGATAGTGGCGCCTGAGCTGCTCGCCGATGTGCTGACGACGGCGCAAGCCG
>CAWFLL010000004.1:0-1765492 GCA_963816785.1 uncultured Solirubrobacterales bacterium
CTTGCCGAGAACCACCGTGTGGCCGAGGTGGATGTCGGCGGTGGTCGGGTCGATCCCCAGCTTGACCCGCAGCGGACGGTCGCCGGCGAGCTGCTCGGCCAGCCTCCCCTCAGGCAGGACGTCGACCGCATTGCGGGTCAGATCCATGACGGCGCAATGCTAGACTGCCGCGTTCGCTCAGCGGCCCGTCGCTGGGCTGAACCTCTTGATGGCGTCCCTTGGACTAAAGCCCCGCCGGGCGAGGCGGCGCAAAGCCGCCCACGGTGACCAAGCCCTCTCCGGAGAAGCCAAAGAGACCGCGGGTGAAGAAGTTGCGGGTCCTCTTCGTGCTGCTCGGCCTCGCGGTCCTCGGCCTCGTCTCGATGGTGTTCGGGATGGTCGTCGCCGTCTCCCGCGATCTGCCGGCCGTCTACAACTTCGCCCAGTACAAGGCGTCGAAGAACAGCGAGGTGCTTGACGCGACGGGGAGATCGATCGGCACCCTGACCAGCAACCAGAACAAGATCCTGCTCGAGTCGGGGCAGATCTCCCCGAACATGAAGAACGCGGTGGTCGCGATCGAGGACTCGCGCTTCTATGAGCACGAGGGTGTCGACTACCAGGGCATCGTGCGGGCGCTGTTCAAGGACATCCTGAGCCAGAGTGCCGCGCAGGGCGCCTCGACGATCACCGAGCAGTTCGTCAAGGAAGCGCTCGCCGCTCAGGAGAGTCGCACGGTCTTCCAGAAGTTCCGTGAGGCGGTGCTCGCCTACCGGCTCGAGCATCGCTGGAGCAAGGACAAGATCCTCACCGAGTACCTGAACACGGTCTATTTCGGCGAGGGCGCCTACGGGATCGAGGCCGCGGCGCGCACATTCTTCGGCGCCGCCCACCCCGAGTGCGGTACCCGCACCGAGCCCTGCGCGTCGGTGCTGACGCCGAGCGAGGCGGCGACGCTGGCCGGCGTGATCGCCTCGCCCTCCGCCTACGACCCGAAGTTCTATCCCGAAAACTCGCTCGGCCGCCGCAACATGGTGCTGGAAAGGATGTACGAACAGGGCTACATCACCGAAGCGCAGCTCGACGAAGAACTGCAGCAGGCGCCGCCGTCTCCAGGCGACATCGAGCCGCCCTCGCTCGACTCAGAGGCCCCGTACTACACGTCGTGGCTGCGCCAGCAGCTGGTCGAACGGTTCGGCGCCGCCAAGACCTTCTTCGGGGGGCTGAAAATCAAGGCGACGCTCGACATGGAGCTCCAGGGCGCGGCGGAAGAAGTCGTCTCCTCCTATCTCAGCGGCCTGCCGCCGACCGCCGCCGTCGTCGTGATCGACAATCACAACGCGGCGATCAAGGCGATGGTCGCGGGGTCGGACTACGAGGAACGGCCCTTCAATCTGGCGACGCTGGGCCACCGCCAGCCCGGCTCTTCGATCAAGCCGATCATCCTCACCACGGCCCTGCAGCAGGGAATCTCCCCCGGGACGGTGTACGAATCGGCGCCCCAGGTGTTCACCTTCGGGAAGAAGGACAACGAATACTTCGAGGTCAGCAACTACGGCGACAGCTACCTCGGCTCGGCCTCGCTGGCGACGGCGACGACCTACTCCGATAACTCGGTCTACGCCCAGGTCGGGCTCGAAAGCATCAAGGGCACGACCCGCGCGATTGCCCGCACCGCCCACAAGCTCGGCGTGCAGACGCACCTCTCGACCAACCCCGCGATGGTCCTGGGCGGCCTCAAGGAAGGCGTCACCCCGCTCGAGTGGGCCTACGCCTTCACGACCCTGGCCAACAACGGCGACCGGGTCAGCGGCACCCTTGCGCCCCAGCCCGGGGACAGCCCGGTCGCCTTCACCGAAGTCACCGACCAGGACGGCAACCTGATCAAGGGAGGGGACAACGACTCGATCCACACCCAGGTGATCCCGGCCGGCATCGCGGAAGAAGCCAAGAGCATCCTCCACACGGTGGTGACCGGCGGCACCGGCGTCCGGGCCGACATCGGCGACGAATCGCAGTGGGGGAAGACGGGGACGACCGAGAACAACGGCGACGCCTGGTTCTGCGGGGCGACCGAAGACGTCACGGCATGTGTATGGGTCGGCTACGCGGACACGACCACCCCGATGACGACGGAGTTCTCGGGCGGCCCGGTCGATGGCGGGACCTTCCCGGCGCTGATCTGGGCCGGGGTGATCTCGGCCTGGGAGGACATCAGCGCCGAACGCGCGGCCGAAGCGGACGCGAAGAAGGGCGAAGAGGACAGCGGGTCCGACGGGGCCTCCGAAGACAGCGGGTCCGAAGGCTCCTACGTCCCACCCACGACCTACTCCGAACCCGAACCGGCTCCGGAAGAAGAAGCCGCGCCGGAACCCGCCGCGCCGGAACCGGAACCGGCACCGGCTCCCGAACCGGCTCCCGAAGGTGGCGGCATCAGCGGCGGGACGGGCGGAGCTGCCGCTCCGGGATAAGACTCACGCGTCCGGGGGCGGCTTGGCTGGCCTGGAGACGTGCGGGTTGTGGGCCATGCAAAAACGCCAGGGCCGGTCCACGGCCTTGGTGATGCCGATGCGCGGGCCGGTGACGATCTCACCGCTCCATCCCGGCCGGCGCGGCAGCAGCAGAAAGGGATCGGAGCACAGCTCGGCCCCGTTGGCGTCGAGCCCGACTCCCAGCGCCTCGGTCAGCCTGCCTGGCCCCGAGCAGAGCTCGGCGTCGGCTCGGCCTCCACGCCTGCTCCGCATCCCGGCAAGCCCATGGGTCGGCTCGATCGCCCGAATCAGGACCGCCGCCGCCTCGCCGTCGGGCTCAGCGACGAAGTTGAGCAGGCTGTGGATCCCGTATGAGAGGTAGACGTAGGCGCGCCCAGGGGCGCCGAAGAGCACCTCGGTCCGCGCGGTGAGGCCGACGTAGGCATGGCAGGCCGGGTCGTCCCGCTCATAGCTCTCGGTCTCGACGATCACCCCACCGCGGCCCTCGTAGTAGAGCCGGCACCCGATCAGGTCACGGGCGACGCGATGGACGGAGCGGTCGAAGAAGTCGACGCCCAGCCGCGGCTCGGTGGCCGACCTGTTCTCCGCGCTCACTGTCGCTCCTCCGCCACCCTGGCCTCGACCGCCGCGAGGGTCTCGCGGGCGAGCTCGAGCTGCGCCGCGATCGCCTCGGAGCTGGTCCCGCCCTCGATCCGCTTCGACTCCAGCGAGCTCTCCGGGCTGAGCACGTCGTAATAGGAGTCGTCGAGCAGCTCCGAGCGCTGTCGCAGTTCCTCCGGGGAGAGCTCCGAAAGCTTCTTCCCCGTTCGATTGCGTCGCGGACGAGGCCGCCGACAATTCCATGCGCCTCTCGGAACGGGACGCCCCTGCGGACCAGCAGGTCGGCGATCTCCGTCGCCGCCAGCATCTCGTCGCCCGAGGCCGCCTCGAGGCGCTCGCGGTCGAACTCGACCCCGGTGAGCATCCCCTCAGCCGCCGCCAGGCAGAGCTCGACGGTGTCGATCGCGTCGAACAGCGGCTCCTTGTCCTCCTGCATGTCCTTGCTGTAGGTGAGCGGGAGGGCGTGCATCGTCCCGAGCAGCGTTGCAAGGTCGGCGGCGACGCGCGGCGCCTTCGCCCGCAGCAGCTCCGCCGAATCGGGGTTCTTCTTCTGCGGCATGATGCTGGAGCCGGACGAGAAGGACTCGTCGAGCTCGCAGAAGCCGAACTCGCTGCTCGACCAGATCACCATCTCGGACCCGAGCCGGGAGAGGTGCATCGCCGCGATCGAGGCCGCCCCCAGGTAGTCGATTACGAAGTCGCGGTTGGAGGCGCCATCGATCGAGTTGGCGCTGAGATGCTCGAAGCCGAGGTCATCGGCGACCGAGCGACGGTCGATCTCCCAGTTGACCCCGGCGAGGGCGCCCGAGCCCAACGGCATCACCGAGGCGCTGTCGAGCGCGAACTGGAAGCGAAGGACGTCGCGGGCGAGCATCCAGAAGTAGGCCAGCAGGTGATGGCCCAGATAGACCGGCTGGGCGCGCTGGAGGTGGGTGTAGCCGGGCATAGGCCAGCCCCGGTGGCGCTCGGCCAGGTCGAGCAGGCGCGCCATCGCCGAGCCGCAGAGCTCGATCGCCCGCAGCGAGTGCGCCTGCACCACCATCGCCACGTCGGTCGCGACCTGGTCGTTGCGGGAGCGGCCGGTGTGCAGCTTGCCGGCGAGAGCCCCGATCTCGTCCTCGAGGAGGCGCTCGACCGCCATGTGGATGTCCTCGTCGGCGTCCTCGAATTCGAAACCGCGCTCGCCCATCCTCGCGCGGACCCGTTCGAGCCCGGAATCGATCTGGTCGAGCTCCTCCTCGGTGAGGACGCCGATCTTCTGCAGCGCGCGGGCGTGCGCCTGAGACTGATCGATGTCGTAGGGGGCCAGCCGCCAGTCGAACTCGATCGAGCGGTTCAGCTGCCAGAAACGGGGGTCCGGGTCTTTGCGAAATCTCGACATCAGGCGAGTGAGTCGGCGAGAGACTCGCACACCCGTGCGACCTGGGACTCGCTCATGCTCGGGAAGAAGGGAAGCGCCAGCGAGCGCCGCGAGGCCTCCTCGGCCACAGGGAACTGCCCCTCGCCGTAGCCCAGCTCGCGCAGGTGCGGGAAGAGGTGGATGCAGGGCATGTACGCCTTCGATGCGATCCCGCGCTCGGCCAGCCGGGCGATCGTGGCGTCGCGGTCGGCCTCGGCGGGAAGGCGCACCGTGTAGACGAACCAGCCGCGCCGCTCGGCGCCGTGGCCGGGGCTCGGCGATGCGACTCCCTCGACCGCGGCGAGCCCCTCGGCGTAGAGAGCGGCGACCGCCTCTCTGCGCTCCAGCATCGCATCGAGCTTCTCGAGCTGGGCGGCGCCGATCGCGGCGGCGACGTCGGAGAGGCGGTAGTTGAAGCCGAGACCGGCGTGGTCGAGCCAGCCCATGTCCGGAGCACGGCCCTGGTTGCGCTCGCTGCGCAGGCGGGCCGCGGTCTCGGCGCCGTCGGGCACCAGCATCCCACCCTCGCCGGTGGTGATCTGCTTGTTGGCGTAGAAGCCGAAAGCGGCGAGGTTTCCGCGCGCGCCGACCCGCCTGCCATCGGCATCGACCGCCCCGAGCGCCTCGCAGGCGTCCTCGAGGATCCCGAGGCCATGCTTGGAGGCGGTCTCCTCGAGCTCCCCCATCGCCGCCGGGTAGCCGAAGATGTGGACCGGCAGGATCCCTACCGTGCGCTCGGTGATCGCGGCGGCCGTCGCGGCCGGGTCGAGGTCGAGGGTCTCCGGGTCGACGTCGCAGAAGATCGGGCGCGCCCCCTCATACAGGAGGCAGTTGGCCGAGGCGACGAAGCTGAGCGGGCTGGTGAGGACCTCGTCGCCCTCCCCCCAGCCGAGCGCCCGGACGCCCAGGTGCAGGGCGGTGGTGCCGGAGGACACGGCGACGGCGTCCTCGACGCCGAGCCAGGCCGCGAACTCACGCTCGAAGCGCTCCACCATCGGCCCCAGAGAGAGGCGGCCGGAGCGCAGCACCTCGAGCACCAGCTCCTCCTCGCGCTGGTCGATCTCCGGGCGGGCGAGCGGGATCGGTTCGGTGTCCGTGCCTCCGCTCATCGTGGTTGGAAGGCGTACTCGAGCGAGTCGACCAGGGCCTCCCAGGAGGCCTCGATGATGTTCTCCGAGACGCCGATCGTCCCCCACTCGCGCTCACCGTCGGAGGAGTCCAACAGGACCCTGGTCACGGCGCCGGTGCCGTGGCTCTCGTCGAGGATGCGGACCTTGTAGTTGGTCAGCTCGATGTCGGCGAGGTGCGGATAGCGATCGACGATCGCCGCGCGGAGGGCGCGATCGAGGGCGTTGACGGGGCCGTTCCCCTCGGCGACCCGCAGGTAGCGCTCGCCGTCGACCTTGACCTTGATCGTCGCCTCGGTCTCCACCCCGCCGTCTGCCCGCTTCTCGGTGGTGACGCGGAAGCTCTCGAGCTCGAACAGCGGGCTGTAGCTGCCCGCCTCCTCCCGCAGCAAGAGCTCGAAGGAGGCGGGCGCCGCCTCGTAGTGGTAGCCGCGGTGCTCGCGCTCCTTGAGGCGCGCGACCGCCCTCCCCGCCGCCTCCTCATCGATCTCGAGCCCGGCCCGCTCGGCCTGGGTCCGGATCGTCGCCTTTCCGGACAGCTCCGAGGGGAGGATGTCGCGCGCGTTGCCGACCGCGGCCGGATCGAGATGCTCGAAGGTGCGGGCGTCGGCGGCGACCCCCGCCGCGTGCATGCCGGCCTTGTGGGCGAAGGCGTTGCGGCCCACATAGGGAGCGTCGGCGTCCGGGGTCACGTTGCAGAGCTCATCGAGGTAGTGGGCAGTCTGGGTCAGGCTCGCGAGCTGCTCGGCCGGGACGACATCGAAGCCCATCTTCAACTGCAGCGCCGGCAGGATCGAGGCGAGGTTGGCGTTGCCGCACCGCTCGCCATAGCCGTTGACCGTCCCTTGCACGAGGCGGGCGCCGGCGCTCACCGCAGCCAGCGAGTTGGCGACCGCGCACCCGGCGTCGTTGTGGGTGTGGATGCCGACCTCGACGCCGTCTCCCAACGCGGCGAGCACCGCCTCGGTCGCGGCGCCGACGAAATCGGGCAGGTTGCCGCCGTTGGTGTCGCAGAGGGTGACGTTCTCGGCGCCGGCCTCGGCCGCGGCCTGAGCGCATTTTAGGGCGTAGGGGGCGTCATCGCGATAGCCGTCGAAGAAGTGCTCGGCGTCGAACACGACACGCTTTCCCTGCTCGCGGCAGAAGGCGACGGAGTCGGCGATCATCGCCAGGTTCTCCTCGGGGGAGACCCTGATCACCTTCTCGAGGTGCAGGCCCCAGCTCTTCCCGACCAGGCAGACCACCGGGGCAAAGCTCTCCACGAGGGTTCTCAGGGCGGCATCGTCGGAGGCTGCGGCGTCGCGGCGGCGCGTCATCCCGAAGGCCGCGATCGTCGCCTTCTCCAGGCGGAGGTCGGCGAGCCGCACGAACAGCTCGGCTTCCTTCGGGTTCGAGCTGGGGAAGCCGGCCTCGATGAAATGCACGCCGAGACCATCGAGTGCCTGCACCACCTTCAGCTTCTCGTCGACCGAGAGCGACATGCCGGGCCCGCCCATGCCGTCGCGCAAGGTCGTGTCGTAAAGCTTCACCTGTTCCATCTACTGCCTTTCGATTCGAGGGATCGGGGAGTGGGCCTGCAAGCCCGTATGCGCAGCACAGCCGCGCCAGCCGCTAGGCGGCTGCGGTAATTCGCCCGATTGCCTCGAAACGGCGCAACATTCAGGAACTGACCTTACTCGGTTCGTCCGCCTCGGTCGGGACCTCGATCGGGTCGAGCCACTCCAGGTACTCCTCGGCGCGGCCGCACAGGGCGTCCTCGAACTTGGCCTGGATGACCTTCGTGACCTCGCCCGGCTCGCCGAGCTCGTGGTCGTCGACGGCGCGGACGGGCACCATCTCGGCCGCGGTCCCGGTCAGGAACAGCTCGTCGGCCAGATACAGCTCGGCGCGAGCGACGGAGCGCTCCTCGACCTTGTAGCCGAGGTCGAGCGCGATCTGGATCACCGAGGCGCGGGTGATGCCGTCGAGGATCGATGAGGTGTGGCCCGGCGTGAGCAGGGTGCCGTCGCGGACCACGAAGACGTTCTCGCCCGAGCCCTCCGAGACGCAGCCGTGCTGATCGAGCAGGATCGCCTCGTCGTAGCCGGCGTTGGCCGACTCGGTCTTCGCCAGGATCGAGTTCAGGTACTGGCCCGAGGCCTTCGCGTGCGGGATCAGGCTGTCGCCGGAGATCGTCCGCCAGGACGAGACCTTGGTCCGGATTCCGTGCTTCTTGCTGTTCTCGCCGAGGTAGGCGCCCCAGGGCCAGACGGCGATGATGACCTCGATCGGGGCGCTCTGCGCGTAGAGGCCCATCTCGCCGTAGCCGCGGAATGCGAGCGGGCGGATGTAGCAGGAGCGCAGCCCGTTGCGCCGGACCAGCTCGTGTGTCGCCTGCCGCAGCTCCTCGGCGGAGTAGGGAAGCTCGAAGTAGTACAGCCCGGCCGACTTCTCCAGCCGCTCGAGATGCTCGCGGTGACGGAAGACCGCCGGCCCGCGCTCGGTCTCGTAGCAGCGGATCCCCTCGAAGACCCCGGTGCCGTAGTGGAGCCCATGGCTGAGCACATGGACCTTGGCGTCCTCCCAGCGGACGAACTCGCCGTTTTGCCAGATCAGCTCAGCCGTCTCCATGTCCGGAGCTTACTGTCCCATCTCGGCCAGCACCGCATCCGCCATTTCACTGGTACCGACCGTTCTCTCCCCCTCGGCGGCGAGGTCGGCCGTGCGCAGGCCGCGCTCGAGGACCGAGTCGACGGCGGCCTCGATGCGGTCGGCGTCCGCCGCACGATCGAGGCCGTGACGGAGCATCATCGACACCGAGAGAAGGGTCGCGAGCGGGTTGGCGATCCCCCTGCCGGCGATATCGGGGGCCGATCCGTGGACGGGCTCGAACAGCCCGGGCGCGCCGTCGGCGCCGAGGCTCGCCGAGGGGAGCATCCCGAGCGACCCGGTCAGCATCGCCGACTCGTCGCTGAGGATGTCGCCGAACAGGTTCTCGGTGACGATCGTGTCGAACTCGGCGGGGCGCGAGACGAGCTGCATCGCGGCGTTGTCGACCAGCAGGTGCTCCAGCTCGACGTCGGGGTACTCGGCGCCGATGCGCCCCACGACCTCCCGCCACAGCCGCGACGTCTCGAGCACGTTGGCCTTGTCCACCGAGGTGACCAGCGGGGTGCGGCCGCCGGGCTCGGCTCGCCGGATCGCCGCCTCGAAGGCGGTGCGGGCGATCCGCTCGACCTCCGCCTCGGAGTACTCGCAGGTGTCGTGCGCCGTGTCCCCGTCCCTGCCGCTGTCGCCGAAGTAGATGCCCCCGGTCAGCTCGCGGACGACGAGGAGGTCGGTGCCGGCGATCCGCTCCTCACGCAGGGGGCTCGAGCCGACGAGGGCGGGGCTCGGCCGGACCGGCCGCAGGTTCGCGTACAGGCCCATCCCCTTCCGCAGCCCGAGCAGGCCCTGCTCGGGCCGGGGCGCGTCGGGATCCGTGGTGTCCCATTTCGGGCCCCCGACCGCCCCCAGCAGCACCGCGTCGGCGCTGCGGCATGCCTCCAGGACCTCGTCCGTGAGCGCGACGCCGTCGACGTCGATCGAGCAGCCTCCGAGCAGCCGCTCCTCGAACTCGAACTCGCCAAGGGCCTCCAGCAGGCGCCGCCCGGCGGCGACGATCTCGGGCCCGATCCCGTCGCCGGGCAGGAGGACTATCCGCGGTGGGCTCGACATCACAACTGTTCGTACTTTGCTCGCTGCGCGAGGAACCAGATATGCACGCTTGTTCGCTCCGTACTCACGGCGGGGACTCTACGGTTCAGACGGGAGCGCGCGCGTCGATGTTGAGGCGGACGTAGTCGAGGATGAGCGGGTCGCCCATCCTCTCGGAGACCTCGGCGACGAATCGGTCCCGGAGCTCGGCGGGAAGCTGGGCCAGGTGGATGCCGAGGGAGACGACCCTGAGGAACTCCCGCGGGTGCTCGGGCCGTACCTCCCTCGATTCGAGCCAGCACCGCACGTCGGTGAAGCCCGCCCCCTCGAGGCGCGCGCTCGTCCCCTCCGCGGTTGCGAAGTTCCACGGCCGCGAGGATGTTTCGAGGTGCGGCCGGTACTCGGGGATCTCGGCGACGGCCTGGATCACCGCCGCGAGCGAGGCCACGTTTCCCTTGCCGCCGCACTGGGCGACGAGCCGCCCGCCCGGCGCAAGCGCGGCGCGGAGGCGGGAGAAGAGCCTGGCGTGGTCGCGGATCCAGTGGAAGACGGCGTTGGAGAAGATCGCGTCGACCGGGTCCCCCTGCTCCAGCTCCGAGAGGTCCTCGAATCGAACCTCGACCCCCGGTCCCAGCACCTGGCGCGCCTTCTTCACCATCTCCTCGGACCCATCGACCGCGATCACGCGCCCTCGCGGCAGGCGCTCCACCAGCGCCTCGGTGACCCGGCCGGAGCCGCAGCCTGCGTCGAGCACCGTCTCGTCACCGCGGAGCGGCAACCGCTCGAGCACCTCGAGGCCCCAGCGATGCTGGGACTCGGAGACGCGGTGGTAGACCTCGGCGTCCCACTCCCGCGGGCCGGTATGGGAGGGTGGCTGGGCGGGCGACATGGCCTAGATGCCGGTCGTGACCGGCCCCCGCGCGGCGCCGCCGGCCCGCTCGAACTCATCGATCGCGCCGGCGTTATCCAGCGTGATCGCGATGTCGTCGAGGCCGTTAAGCAGGCGGTGTTTGACGTCGGGCCCGATCGCGAACTCGAAGACGCCGGCGGCGCAGTTGACGGTCTCGTCGTCGACGTCGATCCGAGCCTCGCCGGACTCGGCGACCGCGCGGCAGTGCTCCTCGTCGAGGACCGCCGGCAGCAACCCGATCTTCGTGCAGTTGACGTAGAAGATGTCGGCGAACGAGGGTGCGATTATCGCCCTGAAGCCGTAGTCCTCCAGCGCCCAGGGGGCGTGCTCGCGGGAGGAGCCGCAGCCGAAGTTGCGCCCGGCGACCAGGATCGGGTTCGGCTCCAGCTCGATCTCACCGTCGCGGATCCAGTCGTAGAAGAGGAACTCCCCGAAGCCGGTCCGCTCGACCCGCTTCAGGAATTGCTTGGGGATGATCTGGTCGGTGTCGACGTCGGCGCGGTCCAGCACCGACACCTTGCCCTCGATCACGTCAATCGGCCTCATCGTTGCCTCCTCACGACCACTCGCGAATGTCGACGAAATGGCCCTCGACCGCGGCGGCGGCGGCCATTCTCGGGCTGACCAGGTGGGTCCGGCCCCCCTTGCCCTGGCGCCCCTCGAAGTTCCGGTTCGAGGTCGACGCGCAGCGCTCGCCCTCGATCAGGATGTCCGGATTCATGCCGAGGCACATCGAGCAGCCTGCCTCGCGCCACTCGAAGCCGGCCGAGCGGAATACCTCGTGCAGGCCCTCGGCTTCGGCGGCGAGCTTGACCTGTTGCGAGCCTGGGACGACCATCGCCCGCACCGTTTCGGCGACCCGCCTGCCGTCGACGATGCTCGCCGCCTCGCGCAGGTCCTCGATCCTCGAGTTGGTGCAGGAGCCGATGAACACCCGTTCCGGCCTCACCTCCGTCATCGGCGTGCCTGGCTTCAGGTCCATGTAGGTGAGCGCCCGCTCGGCCGACTCCCGATCGGCCGGTGAGTCCATCGAGGCTGGGTCGGGGACGGCGTCGGTCACCTCGACGACCATTCCCGGGTTGGTTCCCCAGGTGACCATCGGGGCGATCGCCGACGCGTCGACCTCGACCTCGGTGTCGAAGCCGGCGCCGGCGTCGGTCGGCAGCTCACGCCAGCGCTCGACCGCGGCGTCGAAGTCCTCGGGCGCCCCGTCCCGACCTCGCACCCACTCGAAGGTGGTCTCATCGGGGGCGATCATCCCGGCCCTGCCACCGCCCTCGATCGTCATGTTGCAGATCGTCATCCGCCCCGGCATCGAGAGCGCCTCGATCGCCGGGCCCGCGTACTCGACCGCGTGTCCGGCCATGCCGCCGGTTCCGAGCCTCCCGATCGTCGCCAGGATCAGGTCCTTGGGGGTGACGCCGACGCCGAGCTCGCCGACGTAGTTGATCCGCATCGTCTGCGGGCGCTTCTGGACCAGGCACTCGGTGGCGAGGACGTGCTCGACCTCCGAGGTGCCGATCCCGAACGCCAGCGCCCCGAACGCGCCATGGGTCGAGGTGTGGCTGTCGCCGCAGACGATCGTCATCCCGGGTTGCGTGACCCCCAGCTCCGGCCCGATCACGTGAACGATCCCCTGGCGGTCGGAGCCGAGCGAGTGGATCGGGATTCCGAACTCCTCGCAGTTTCGCTCGAGCGTTTCGACCTGGACCCGGGAGAGCTCGTCGGCGATCAGCCGTGCCGCCTTGGTGCCGTCGGTGGGCACGTTGTGGTCGGCGGTCGCGAGGGTCTTGTCGGGGCGGCGAACCCTTCGCCCGGCCATCCGCAGCCCGTCGAAGGCCTGCGGCGAGGTGACCTCGTGGACCAGGTGCAGGTCGATGTAGATGAGGCCGTCGGAGACCTCATGGGCCCCCCAGATCTTGTCGAACATGGTTCTAGACAAAACGCGGCCTCCTCGCTCCGCTCAGTCGCATTCATCCTCACTGGAAATCTTGCCCTTCGCTTCCGCGTCCGGGGGCCGCTGGCCTCTTCTTGCTCACTAGCTCCTCCTCAGACCGGCTGCTATCACAGCCAGGAAGCGGGCCGGGTCGTCGCCTTCGTTCTCGAAGTGGTGCGGCAGGTCGGCGTCGAAGGTGACCGCGTCGCCCTCGTGAAGCTCATGGCGGCTGCCGTCGACCACCAGCGCGAGCGTGCCGCTCAGGACCACGGTCGTCTCGCGGCTGCCGGGCTCGTGCATCGGCGGGTCGCCGGGGCCCCCGGTCGCCGCCCCGGCCTCCAGGGTGTGCAACGAGACGTCCGCCCGCTGGCCGGGAAGCGGCGGTGTCAGCTCCTCGAAGCGGTGCCCCCCGCGTGACGAGCTCCGCCTGCCGTGCTCGCGGCTGATCACGACGTGCTCACCCTCGTCGAGGCGGAGCAGCTGGGAGAGCGTCAGGTCGAGGCCCGCGGCGATCTTGGCGGCGACGGCGATGGTGGGGCTCGTCTCGCCGCGCTCGACCTGGGAGAGCATCGGGGCGCTGACCCCGCTGCGCTCGGCAAGCTCGCGGAGGGAGAGTCCCATCGCGTCTCGCAGGGCGTGGACGCGGGCGCCGACCGCAACGTCGGCGACGGATCTGGCCGGCTGTGCCCGCCCCTGGTTCTCGATCGCGGTGCGCATTACGAGCGTACGTTATCACATACAACCAACCCAGGCCCGCCGAGTCTGCATCTGAGTCCGTTATGCGGATCGAAAGGCAATCTCAGCGCCCTCGAGTAGGTGCCGGAGGTCCTCCAGGACTGCGGCCGGCTCGTCGAGCTGGCGCCAGGTCACTCGAATGACACTCCAACCGGCCGCCTGCAGCCGGCGGTCCCGTTCCCGATCGGCCTCGAAGGCGGCACGCGTTCGGTGGGCCCTACCGCCATCCAGCTCGACGATCAGCCGCTGGCCTCGCCAGAGGCAGTCGACTTCGATCAGACGGTCGCCGAGGTCGATGAGGGAATTGAGCTCGGGCTTGGGCAGGCCGGAGCCGGCAAGCAGCGCGGCGAACCTCACCTCGAGCCCGCTGCGAGTGCGGCCCCGCGGCCCGAGCTCGAGGCTGCGCAGGCAGGCCTTGACCGTTCTCGCCCCCCGCCGGCCTGGGTGCCTCTCCAGCATCGACGCCAGCGCATCGGGATCGAACCCGTGTAGATATTCGGCTTCACGCACAGCCCCTTCGAAGGCCTCAAGAGATACCGCTGCGGCGAGGTCGAGGAGCGTGCGGGAGACCGTCGTGACCGGGATCCTGCGCCTGTTCGTCACCTCGTCGGGCAGGTGTCGGACACAGTGCCTGCGCAGCGCCCTCGACGACCGAACAGCCCTGGGTGCGGAGATCTCGACCCGTGCATGAGCGCCAGTCCTGCGGATACCCCATAGCGCCGCCGCCGAGTCGTGGCTGAGAACGGCACCCTCCCCACCCGCCAGCACCGCGGCGGTCCATCGCCCCTCGGGCGTTACGTCGCGGCGACCGACCGCGTAGACGGCTGGGTGGAGGAGGTGCAATCTGGCGCTCCGCAGGCGGCGGCCGATCGCGCCGGGTCGCACCCCGAGGTCCAGCAACTGCTGGCGGGAAACGACGCCATATTGGCGTTCCGCGAGGCCGGCGATCAGGCGATCTGGGCGCTGAGACTGCATCTGGATCCGGATATCGGACTCAGATGCAAACTCGGCGGGCACGGGACCAGGTTGGCGGGACGTCCGTCCGAAGTGGCGCGCTGCAGGTCAATTGTTCGTAGCGAGATCGCCGCAAGAATGCGCGATCTCGCCGGGCTGGGCTACGGGCCCGGGGTGCGCTCCACCGCGGCCTCGGCCGTCGCCGCCTCGGCCTCGCGGACCGCGGCGCCCTCGAGCGCGTTCGAGAGCGCCCGCACGTAGGCGCGCGCCGAGGCCTCGAGGATGTCGGTGGCGACGCCCTGGCCGGTGGCGAGCCGCCCTGCGACGCGCAGCATCACGCTGACCTGGCCGAGGGCGTCCTCCCCCCCGGTCACGGCCTCGACTGTGTACTGGCGAAGCTCGCACTCGGTGTCGGCCGCCTTCTGGATCGCGAGGAAGATCGCGTCGACCGGGCCGTCCCCGCTCGACTCACCGACGGCCTCCTCACCTGAGGGCAGCTTCACCGCAACCCGCGCCAGCGGCTCGCGCCTCGACCCGGCCTCGATCTCGAACCAGGCCAGCTCATGAGCGTTCTCGCGCTCCCGCATCTCGTCGGAGACGATCGCCTCGAGGTCGAGCGCGGTGACCTGCTTCTTGCGGTCGGCGATCTCCTTGAAGCGCTTGAAGGCGGCGTTGAGGGCATTGCCCTCGACCTTGAAGCCGAGCTGCTCCAGCGCGTCGCGGAGCGCGTGGCGACCGGAGTGCTTGCCGAGCACGATCGAGTTCGACTCGAGCCCGACCTCGGTCGCGTCCATGATCTCGTATGTCGTGCGCTCCTTCAGCACCCCGTCCTGGTGGATGCCGGACTCGTGGGCGAATGCGTTGCGTCCGACGACCGCCTTGTTCGGCTGGATCGCGTAGCCGGTGAGGCGGGAGACCATGCGGCTGGTGCGGGCCAGCTCGCGGGTGTTGACCCCGGTGGTCAGCCCATGGACGTCCTCGCGGGTCCGGATCAGCATCACGATCTCCTCCAGCGAGCAGTTGCCGGCCCGCTCGCCGATCCCGTTGACCGCACACTCGACCTGGCGAGCCCCGGCCAGTACTCCAGCGTAGGAGTTGGCGACCGCCAGCCCGAGGTCGTCGTGGCAGTGGACAGAGGTCTCGACCCCGCGGAGCCCCGGGACCAGCTCGTAGAGGCGGTGGAAGTAGGCGGCGTACTCCTCCGGAGTCGTGTAGCCGACCGTGTCGGGGATGTTGATGACGGTCGCCCCCTCCTCGACGGCGATCGCGCAGACCTCGGCGGTGAACTCGACGTCGGCCCGGGTTGCGTCCATCGGCGAGAACTCGACGTCGGGGCAGTAGGACTTGGCCAGCGCCACCGCGGCGCGGGCCTGGCCCTTGACATCCTCGCGGTCGGTCTGCAGCTGGTGCTCGATGTGGATGTCGGAGGTCGAGATGAAGGTGTGGATCCGGGGGCGCTGGGCGTCCCGGATCGCCCCCCAGGCCGCATCGATGTCGGCCTTGTGGGTACGGGCAAGGCCGCACACGACGGGGCCCTCGACCCCGCGCGAGATCGCCTCGACCGCCTCGAAGTCGCCGGGCGAGGTGATCGGGAAGCCGGCCTCGATCACGTCGACCCCGAGCCGAGCCAGCTGCTGCGCGATCTCGACCTTCTCGGCCGTGTTGAGCGAGATCCCCGGCGACTGCTCGCCGTCTCGCAGCGTCGTGTCAAAGATGTGGACGCGGTTTGCGTCGTCTGCTGGTGCCACTGGTCCTACCTCCTTCTCCACTCGACTCGAATGACCTGTCTCTCGCGGCTCACGCGCCGCCCAGCGCTATTCCCCCCGAAGGGGGAGGAGAAGGAGAAGCGCAAGGCTGTCGAGCCGGTGCGTCATTCGCTGATCCAGCTTAGCGCACGTCTTCTCGCCCGCATAAGCTGCCGCGCATGGAGTCCGGCTCCGGCGGAACTTCACGAACGCCCTGGCTGGCGCTGCTCGCGATGGGGGTCAGCGTCGTCGTCATCGCCAACGACTTCTCGGCGATCAACGTGGCGCTGCCGACGATGGAGCAGGACTTCCACACGAACGTCAACACGATGCAGTGGGTGATCAACGCCTACGCGCTCACGTTCGGGGTGCTGATCGTCACCGGCGGGCGGCTGGCGGACATGTTCGGGCGCCGCCGGGCCTTCTTCGTCGGCACCGTGATCTTCGCCACCATGTCGGCCCTCGGCGGCGCCGCCCCGACGGAGACCTGGCTGATCGTGAGCAGGGTCCTGATGGCGATCGGCGGGGCACTGATGTGGCCGGCGATCCTCGGCATGACCTACGAGATCCTGCCCGGCGAGAAGGCCGGGCTGGCCGGTGGGATCATCATCGGTGCGGCCGGGCTCGGCAACGCTCTCGGGCCGCTGATCGGCGGCGTCCTCACCGATCTCCTCAGCTGGCGCTGGATCTTCTTCGCCAACGTCCCGGTCTCCGTCTTCGCGATCCTCGTGACCTACTACTTCGTCACGGTCGACGAGCCCGAGGTCGAAGAGCAGAAGATCGACTACGCGGGCGTATCGGCGCTCTCGATCGGCCT
Source organism: uncultured Solirubrobacterales bacterium (assembly GCA_963816785.1). Lineage (GTDB taxonomy): Bacteria > Actinomycetota > Thermoleophilia > Solirubrobacterales > 70-9 > VRUE01. The sequence continues at coordinate 16,370 of CAWFLL010000004.1, forward strand.
CGTCTCGCTGCTGGTGGCGCTCGATCAGGTCGACGACTGGGGATGGGGCGACCCGAAAACGATCGTCCTGCTGGCGCTGGCGGCGATTCTGGTCGTCGCCTTCCTCCCGATCGAGCGGCGCGCCGGAGGCAGCGCCCTGGTGCCCCGCGACGTGATCCGCAACGAGAGCTTCCGCGCCTCCTGCCTGGCGATCCTCTTCATGTCCGCGACCTTCTTCGCCGCGCTGCTGTATCTGCCCCAGTTCATGCAGCAACACCTCGAATACACACCGCTGGAGGCGGGGGTGGGGATGCTGCCCTTCCTCGCCACCTTCGCGGTCGTCTCGTTCGTCGCCGGCCCCCTCTACAACCGGCTTGGCGCGAAGCTCCTCGTCGCGATCGGCGCCGCCTGCATCACGATCGCGCCGTTCGCCTTCTCGATGGTCGACGCGGCCTCCGGCTACGGCTCGCTGATCGCCGGGATGATCGTGCTCGGGATCGGGATCGGGAGCTTCTACCCGACCGCGACGACCGCCGGCGTGACCTCGGTCGACGAATCCCAGACCAGCCTCGCGGGCGGGATCATCTACATGTTCCAGATCGCCGGAGGCTCGATCGGCCTCGGCCTGACCACGACCGTCTTCTCGGCGCAGGACACCTTCGTCGACGGGATCCAGGCGGCGTTCCGGCTCGATGCCGCTCTCTCGCTGATCGGCTTCCTGATCGCGCTGCTGTTCGTCGGCGGCCGTCTCTGGGGCCGCACGCAGGAGGTGGCCGCCGAACCTGCCGCCGGCTAGCGAGCCGCCCGGCTACCTGATTACGTTGTCTCCCGGCCCACCGCGGGCGAAGTCGAATCCGGGCCCCGTCTTCAGCACGTCGTCGCCGGGCCCGCCGTTGAGGACGTCGGTGCCGGGGCCGCCGATCAGCAGGTCGTCCCCCTGCCCCCCGACCAGGCGGTCGAAGCCCCCGGCGCCGATCAGCTTGTCGGGGCCGGCCCCGCCGACCAGGGTGTCGCGCCCCGAGCCGCCGCGAACGGTGACCGGGATGCTGACGCTCTTCGAGACCGTGACCTCGTCGTCACCGCCGTCAGCGTTGACTTCGAAGCCGGCGATCGGTGGGGCCGGGCAAACCAGCTGGTTCGGGACCCCTTCCGGGTTCGTGCAGACGTCCCCTCCGACTTCGAGCGGCACCACCGCGTCGATCACGTAATCGCGGCCGTCCGGGCTCAGCCAGATGCGGATCGAGTTCGAGGCCGACCCCCCAGCAAGGAGGACCGTGAACGATTCGGCCGTGGCAGCGGTCGCCGGCGGCAGAAGCGCCGCCGCGATCGCAAGCGAGATGACGAGTGCCCTCTTCATTGCCAAGTTGGTCCCTGCCGTGGTTGCCCCCGGGCCCGCACTAAGGAAACAGCACTACCTTGCCGACGTTGCGGCGCTCGCCGATGAACTGCTGCACCTCGCCGGGGCCCACCGGCGGATCCGGGCGCTCCTGGACCTGAAGCACCTCGGGACCACCCGTGCCTGTCAGGACCACCGCCCTCATTTGAATTCCTCGCGCTCCGCTCGCTGCGCAAGACACCAGATTTCGATGCCTGCTCGCTCCGCCCTCACGGGGCAGACCCTATCTAGAGGTCGACGGAGCGACCGATCGAAAAGCCGTCCAGCTCGAGGATCTTCGCGATCGTCTCCTCGCGCACGGGCGCATCGGTGGTCAGCGCCATCACCGCCTGCTCGCCACCTGCCGAGGCGCCCACCGCGGCGGAGACGATGTTGACGCCCTGCTCGCCGAACACCGTCCCGACGCGGCCGATCATCCCCGGCTGGTCGGCGTAGCGGAAGACGGTGAGGTGGTCGGCGAAGGGCAGGTAGAAGCTCTCCCCCCAGACCGAGACCAGGTAGGGCTCGTTGCGCGGCCCGACGCCCGTCCCCGAGACCTCCGCCGCATCGTCGCCGGAGCCGAGGCGCACCGTGATGAGCTCGGTGAAGTCCTCGGAGCCCGAGTCCTTTGTCTCGATCAGCTCGATTCCGCGCTCCTCGGCCATCTGCGGCGCGTTGACGAGGTTGACCGGCTCCTCGGTGTGGCCGGAGAGCACCCCGACCAGGACGGCGATTCCCAGCAGCCGGGTGTCGTGGGTCGCGATTCGCCCCCGGAACTCGGCGGTGACGCGATCCACGGATCCGTCCCCGAGCCCCTGGGCGAGGCGGCCGAGCTTTTCGCAGAGTGGAACGAAGGGCGCCAGCGCCTCCATCTCCTCCGGCCTGATCGCGGCGATGTTGACGGCGTTGGTGACGACCCCGCCGCTGAGCGCCGCGGTCACCTGTTCGGCGGTGACGACGCCGGCGCGGTCCTGCGCCTCCGCGGTGGAGGCCCCGAGGTGGGGAGTGACGACGACGTCCTCGCGGGAGAGGATCGGATGGTCGGTGAACGGCTCCGACGGGAAGACGTCGAGTGCGGCGCCCGCCAGCTTGCCGGACTCGAGGCCAGCGACGAGGGCGTCGAGGTCGACCAGCTCACCACGGGCGCAGTTGACGAGCAGGGCGCCGTCCTTCATCGCCGCGATCGACTCGGCGTCGATCAGGTCGATCGTCTCGGGTGTCTTCGGCACGTGGAGGGTGACGATGTCGGCCGCGTCGAGCAGCTCCCCGATCTCGCCCGCCCCCTCCACCCCGAGCTCGCGGAACCGCTCAGCCGAGACGAACTTGTCGTAGGCGATCACCTCCATATCGAAGCTCAGCGCGCGGCGCGCAACCAGCTGGCCGATCCGCCCGAAGCCGATCACCCCCAGGGTCTTGCCGTACAGCTCGGCGCCCTTGAAGCGGGATCGCTCCCAGGCGCCTCCGACCAGCGTCGCCTGGGCCTGGGGGACGTTGCGGCAGAGCGCCAGCATCAACGCCAGCGTGTGCTCGGCGGCGGCCACCGAGTTCGATTCGGGGGCGTTGGCGACGACTATCCCGCGCCTGGTCGCGGCGGCGATGTCGACGTTGTCGACCCCGGTGCCGGCCCGGCCGATGACCTTGAGGCGGTCGGCCCGCTCGATCAGGTCGCCGGTCAGCTTCGTCGCCGAGCGAACCAGAATTGCGTCGTAGGAGCCGATCGCCTCACGCAGCTCCTCCTCGGACATCTCGAACCCGAGGTCGACGTCGAAGTTCTCGCGCAGCAGCTCGACCCCCGAGTCGGCGATCCTCTCCTTGACCAGGACCTTCACCGGCTCACCTCGCCGACGTTCTCGATCACCCAGTCCACGCATGCGGTCAGCGCCTCGACGTCGGCGGGGTCGACGGTGGGGAACATCCCGATCCGCAGCTGGTTGCGGCCCAGCTTCCGGTAGGGCTCGACGTCGACGATGCCGTTCGCCCGCAGGGTCGCCGCCAGGGCGGCCGCGTCGACGGCGTCGCTGAAGTCGATCGTGCCGACGACGAGCGAGCGCTTCGCCGGGTCGGCCACGAACGACGACGCGTGCGCGGCCGCCTCCGCCCATCCGTAGAGGACCTCCGAGGAGGATCGCGCCCGCCCCACGCACCAATCGAGCCCGCCCTCGGCGAGCATCCACTCGATCTGGTCGGCGAGCAGCAGCAGGGTCGCCAGGGCCGGCGTGTTGTAGGTCTGGTTCTTGCGCGAGTTCTCGATCGCCGTCAGCAGCGAGAGGAACGCCGGCTGCCAGCGACCCGCGGCTCCGTCGAGCTCCTCCGCCCTGGCGATCGCCGCCGGGCTGAGCAAGGCTAGCCAGAGGCCGCCGTCGGCGCCGAAGGCCTTCTGCGGAGCGAAGTAGTAGGCGTCCGCCTCGGAAGGGTCGAGCGGCAGGCCGCCGGCTCCCGAGGTGCCGTCGATCAGGACCAGCGCATGCCCCGAGTCGGCAGGGCGGCGCACCGGGACCATCACCCCGGTCGAGGTCTCGTTGTGGGCCCAGGCGATCGAGTCCGCGGCGGGGTCGGCGACCGGCTCAGGGGCATCCCCGGGATCGGCCTCGATCCGGATCGGCTCCTCGAGGAACGGCGCGCCCGCGGTCTCCTGGGCGAACTTCTGCGAGAACTCGCCGTAACAGAGGTGCAGGGCGCGATTTCGGACCAGCCACGCCGCGGCGGCGTCCCAGAAGGCCGTGGTGCCGCCATTCCCGAGCACCACCTCGTAGCCGTCGGGAAGCGCGAACAGCTCGGCGAGGCCCTCGCGGATCCCTCCGACGAGGTCGCGGACCGGCGCCTGCCGGTGGGAGGTCCCCATCAGGTCGACCCGCTCGGCCAGCCTGGCAAGCGCCTCCGGCCGGACCTTCGCGGGGCCGCAGCCGAAGCGGCCGTCGCTCGGCTTCAGGTCAGTTGGGATCTCGGCTGTTCCGGTCGTCGCGGTCATCGGGGTCGGGGAGGCGACAGGTTATTGACCCGCGCGGGTGGACTCGCCCCCACACATTGGGCCACCGTCGCTTACGATTGCAGTGATGTCAGAGGCGAGGGGCGAGGGTGCAATCAAGGGAGACGGCTACGCGGTCGCCAGCATCGACGACCTCGGTGAGGGCTACGGCTTCCGCAAGATCCGCAAGGGGCTCGGTGTGACTGCGTTCGGCGTCAACGCGATCGTCCTGCCGCCGGCGTACGCCACCGGAAGCCACTACCACGACGAACAGGAGGAGCTCTACTTCCTCCACCGCGGGCGGGTCGCGATCGAGTTCGGCGACGGCACCAGCCACGAACTGGAGCCGGGCGGCCTGGCCTGGGTCGACGCCTCGACGGTCCGCAAGATCCGCAACCTCAGCGACTCCGAGGACGCGGTCTACGTGGTCGTCGGCGGCAAGGACGGCTACGTCGGCCGCGATGGCCAGCTGCCCGAGGGCGAGACGCTGTTCGGCGCCGAGGGCCCTCCCGGCGCCGCCTGACCCCGAGGGCCTCTCAGAACTCCTGGTCGATCCAGGACATCGTGCCGCGAAGCTCCTTGCCGACCCCCTCGATGGGGTGCTTGACCCCCTCCTCGCGCATCCGCGAGAGGTTCTCGCCCCCTGCGCGGTTCTCGGCGATCCACTCGCGGGCGAACTCACCCGACTGGATTTCCTCGAGGACCTTCTTCATCGCTGCTCGCGACTCCTCGCCGATCACCCGCCTGCCGCGGGTCATGTCGCCGTACTCCGCGGTGTTGGAGATCGAGTAGCGCATCCCCTGGATCCCCTTCTCGTACATCAGGTCGGCGATCAGCTTTAGCTCGTGGAGGCACTCGAAGTAGGCGAGGCGCGGGTCGTAGCCGGCCTCGACGAGGGTCTCGTAGCCGGCCCGGACCAGCTCCGAGGCACCGCCGCAGAGGACCGCCTGCTCGCCGAAGAGGTCGGTCTCGCACTCGTCCTTGAAGGTCGTCTCGATCACCGCAGCGCGGCCGCCGCCGATCCCCGCCGCGTAGGCGAGGACGAGGCCGTGGGCCTCGCCGGTGGCGTCCTGGTGGACCGCCATCAGGCACGGAACGCCGTGCCCTTCCTCGAACTGGCGGCGGACCAGGTGGCCGGGGCCCTTGGGGGCGACCATGCCGACGTCGACGCCCGGCGGCGGCTGGATCTGATCGAAGTGGATCGAGAACCCGTGCGCGAACAGCAGCAGGTTCCCGGGGGCGATCCCGTCGGCGATCTCGGCCTCCCAGACCTCAGCCTGTTTCTCGTCCGGCAGCAGGACCATCACCACGTCGCCGCGGCTGGCCGCTTCGGCGATCTCGAGAACCTCGAGCCCGGCCTCGTCGGCCTTGGCGCGGCTCGAGGAGTCGGGCCGCAGGCCGACGACCACGTCGACCCCCGAGTCCTTCAGGTTGAGCGCATGGGCGTGCCCCTGTGAGCCGTAGCCGAGGATCGCCACCGTCTTGCCCCGCAGCTTCGAGAGGTCGGCGTCCTTGTCGTAGAAAATATCGTCGGTCTGCATGGCGGGCAGGCTAACGAAGCGCCCTCCTCAGCAACTTGCCGGAGGGAGTGCGGGGAAGCGCCGAGGCGAGCTCGACCCGCTTCGGGACCTTGAAGCCCGCCAGCGCGCCGGCGCAGTGCCGGCGCAGGTCGTCCGGGGTCGTTTCGGATCCGTCCTCGAGGACGACGACCGCGGTCACCGCCTGTTGCCACTCGGGATCGTCCCGCCCGACCACAGCCGCGTCCGCGACTTCCGGGTGGCGCAGCAGGACCTGCTCGACCTCGGCCGGGACCACGTTCTCGCCGCCGCTGACGATCATGTCGTCCATCCGGTCCTCGACGTAGAGGAAGCCCTCCTCGTCGATCCGCCCCAGGTCGCCGGTGTGGAGCCATCCGTCGGGATCGGACCGGCCCGGCGCCACGGTCGGCCCCTGGACGAGGATCTCGCCGTCCTGGATCCGGAGATGGGTGGTCAGCAGCGGCCTTCCGGCCGAGCCGAGCTTGCGCTTCGCCTCGGCGGGCGCCAGCGTCGTCACTTGCGAGCAGGCCTCGGTCAGCCCGTAGGTCTGGACCACGGTCGCTCCCTTCCCGATCGCCTCCTCGAGGGGCTCGTCGGGAACCGGCCCCCCTCCGATCAGGATCGCCCGCGGGCCGGAGAGGTCGGCGCCGGCCTCGAGAAGCCTGGTCAGCATCGTCGCAACCAGTGAGACGACCGAGATCCCGTCCCCTTCGAGGGACGCGGCGACCCGATCGACGTCGAACCCGTCGTGGAGAACCGCGGTGGTGCCGTAGACCGCCGAGCGCATCACGATCCCGAGGCCGGAGATGTGGCTGAGCGGCAGGCAGCAGAGCCATCGGTCCTGCGGCTCGACGCCGATGTTGAAGGCGGAGCCGACCGCGCTCCAGAGGAAGTTGCCATAGGTCAGGCCGACCGGGTCGGGGGCGCCGGTGCTGCCGGCGGTCAGCACGCGGCAGCAGATCGCGTCCATGTCGTGCTCGCCGAGCAGGGGGAGGTCGGCCTCGGTCTGGGTCAGCTCGCCCGGGTCATCGAGGTCGATTGCCGGCTCCTCGGCGGCGATGACGGCGGCGCGCTCATCGGCTCCGATCGAGGGCCCGAGGGGAAGCAGGACGGCGCCGACCTTCATCAGCGCGTGGATGAGGACCACCTGCTCGCGGCGGGGGTGCATGCTGAGCGCCACCGTCGAGCCGCGCCGCACGCCGTGCGCGGCGAGCCTGCGGGCGACCCAGGTCGCCTCCGCCTCGAGCTCGGCGAAGGTGACCTCGGACCCGTCCGCCACCAGGGCGGTGCGGTCTGGGCAACTCTGTGATCTCTGGGCGAGCCAGTCGTCGAGCTTCATCTGAGCCGGGATATCGTTGCCATGATGCCGAACCGCCACAAGGATGCCCCACCCGAGGAGGAGCTGTACGCGCCGATCGAGTGGCGTGCGGCGGGCGAGTATGGCGACATCCGCTACGAGAAGGCCGATGGGATCGCCAAGATCACGATCGACCGGCCCGAGGTCCACAACGCCTTCCGCCCGCAGACCCTGGCCGAGCTGCGCGATGCCTTCGGCCGGGCCCGCGACGACCTCGAGGTCGGGGCGATCATCTTCACGGGCGAGGGCTCCGAAGCATTCTGTTCGGGTGGCGACCAGAGGATCCGCGGCGACGACGGCTATATCGGCGATGACGAGGTCGCCCAGAGCGGGGTCGGCCGCCTCGACGTCGGCGACCTCCACGTCCAGATCCGCCGCCTGCCGAAGCCGGTCGTCGCGATGGTCGCCGGCTACGCGGTCGGCGGCGGCCACATACTCCACCTGGTCTGCGACCTGACGATCGCCGCCGACAACGCCAGCTTCGGGCAGACCGGGCCCCGGGTCGGCAGCTTCGACGGCGGCTTCGGGGCGAGCCTGCTCGCCCGCAACGTCGGCGTCAAGCGGGCCAAGGAGGTCTGGTTCCTGTGCCGGCTCTACGGGGCCGACGAGGCGCTGGAGATGGGGCTGGTGAACGCGGTGGTGCCGCTCGCGGAGCTGGAGCGGGAGACGGTCGCCTGGTGCCGCGAGATGCTCCAGCTCTCCCCCCTCTCGCTGCGGCTGCTGAAGGCGAGCTTCAACGCCGAGGAGGACGGGCTCACCGGCCTCCAGCAGCTCTCCCACGACGCCACGCTCCTCTTCTACATGTCGGAGGAGGGGCAGGAGGGTCGGAACGCCTTCCAGCAGGGCCGCAAGCCCGACTTCGGCAAGTTCCCGAGACGGCCATGATGAGCGGCACGCGGTGACGCCATGAGTCCGCTGCGGATCTGGGTGATGGCGGCGCGGACGCGGACGCTGCCGGCGGCGATCGCCCCGGTCCTGGTCGGAACGGCGGCGGCGGTGGAATGGGTCGGGGAGCTGCCCCGGGTCGGCGCCTTCCTGGCGGCCCTCCTCGGCAGCGTCTTCATCCAGATCGGGACGAACCTCGCCAACGACTACTCCGACGCGAAACGCGGGGCGGATACCGCGGATCGCCTCGGACCCGTCCGGGTCACCTCCTCGGGGCTGGTGGCCCCGCAGCGGGTCCTGACCGCGACATGGGTGGCCTTCGGCATCGCGGTCGCGTGCGGGATCTACCTGGCGACGGTGGCCGGGCTGGTGATCCTCCTGATCGGCGCCATCTCGATCGCCGCCGGCATCCTCTACACGGGCGGCCCACGGCCCTACGGTTACGCCGGGCTCGGCGAGGTCTTCGTCTTTCTCTTCTTCGGGCTCGTCGCCGTCAACGGCTCCTACTACGTCCAGGTCGAGCAGCTCGACGCGCTGCCCCTGGGGCTCTCGATCTCGGTCGGCTTTCTCGCCACCGCGATCCTGGTCGTCAACAACGTCCGCGACATCGACACCGACCGGCGCGCGGGCAAGACGACGCTGGCGGTGCGGATGGGCCGCCACAACGCCGTCGTCCTCTACCGGCTGCTGGTCCTCGGCGCCTATGTCGTGCTGCCGATCTCGCTGGTCGGCGCCGACGTCAGCCTGCTGCCGCTGATCGCGTTCGCCTCGCTGCCGCTCGCGGTGCCGCCGCTGCGGGCGATGTCGAACCGCAGTGGCGCGGCGCTGAACGGCGCGCTCGCCGGTACCGCGGCCTTGCTGGGCGCCTTCTGCCTGCTGGTTGCGGCGGGCCTGCTGCTGGCGAGCTAGGCTCGATCGGGCGTCCCAGCGAGTTGGTCTTCTGCCGCAGGGGGGCGCGATCGCCAAACGCCTGAAGACGCTGTCGCGGGAAAACGAGCGCAAGGCCCGCAAGGCGACCTTCGTCACCAGCGAGGCTGCCAGGGGCCGGTTGAACGAGGCTGCCGATAGGGGCCGGCGCAAGGCCAAGCGGCTGAGGCTCGAGCTTCGCAAGGCCAACGGGACCGCCAAGCGACTCTGCGCCTGAGGCGCGAGCTCGAGTGCAATGCTTGGGGCATGCGCATCGCCTCGATCGAGGTCGTTCCCTACGCGCTTCCGTTTCGAGAGCCGTATGTCACCGCTGCCGGCAGCCTCGAGCGCCGGGAGATGGTGCTGCTGCGCCTGATCACCACGGAGGGAATCGTCGGGCTCGGCGAAGCCGTTCCGCTGTCCCTCCGCGGCGGGACCGACCTGGCGCGGGTGGTCACCGAACTAGAACAGCTCGGCGAGCGGGACAGCCTCGACGAGCCGACCCTGGCCGGTGATGTGCTCGCGCTCTCGGCTCCGGCTCGCTGCGCGGCGCTGACCGCCCTGGCAGACCTGCGGGGGAAGCGAGCCGAGGCCGAGCACGGGGTGGCCTCCGAGTCTCCCCCGCCGCCGGTCCGCTGCAACGCAACCCTCTCGGCCGGAAAGCCCGGCGCGGTGGCCACCGAAGCGCTGGCGTGGGCCGATGACGGCTTCTCCTCCTTCAAGGTCAAGCTGGGCACCGGGGAGGACCTCGAGCAGGTGCGGGCGGTCCGCGAGGCGGTCGGGCCGGAGGCGCGGATCAGGGTCGATGCAAACGGCGCCTGGGATGTGGAGACCGCGAAGCGCACGCTCTGCGAGCTGGAGTCGCTCGACGTCGAGCTGGCCGAGCAGCCGGTCGCAAGCTCCGAGGAGGCCGTCGCGGTGGCGGGGGCGACGTCGATCCCGATCGCCGCCGATGAGAGCGTCGCCAGCCGTGCCGAGGCGGAGCGGGCGGTCGCGATGGGAGCCTGGTCCCTGACCGGGGTCAAGCTCTCCAAGGTCGGCGGCATGGAGGCGGCGATCGAGATCGCCGAGGTCCTCCCGACCTACATCTCGAGCGCGCTCGACGGCCCGGTCGGAATCGCGGCTGCCGCCCAGGTCGCGGAGACGCTGAGCGAGGCCGGAGGAGAGGCCGGGCTCGACCTCGCCCATGGGCTGGCGACCCAGCGCCTGTTCGCCGGCACCGTCGCCGCGGTCGGGTGTGAGCTGCAGGGCGAGATGCTCCACCCGCCGGCAGGGCCCGGGCTCGGCGTCGAGATCGACGAGGCGGCGCTCGCAGCACACCGCCTCTAGGACCCCGTAGGTTCCCGACATGAGTGCGGAGCGAGCAAGCGTGCATGTCTGGTTCTTCGTGCAGCGAGCGAAGCACGAAAGGCATTAATGGACGGGACCAACGCCAACACCGCGCTTGCCTCCGCCTTCGTCGAGGAGCTGGCGCGCTGCGGGGTGCGGAGCGCGGTCCTCTCCCCCGGCTCGCGATCGACGCCGCTGGCGGTCGCGCTCTGGCGGCAGCCGGAGATCGACGTCACGGTGATCGTCGACGAGCGCTCCGCCGCCTATTTCGCGCTCGGCGCCGCCCAGGCCGCCGGCTCGCCGGTCGCGATCCTCTGCACCTCGGGGACGGCGGCGGCCAACCTCCACCCGGCGATCTGCGAGGCCGATCACTCGGCGATCCCGCTGGTCGCGCTGACGGCCGACCGGCCACCGGAGCTACGCGGGATCGGCGCCGGACAGACGATCGACCAACTGAAGCTGTACGGCTCCTCGGTCCGCTGGTTCAGCGAAGTCGGGACCCACGGCGCCGACGACGAGGGCCTTCTTCATTACCGCTCGACCGCCTGCCGCGCCTTCGCCTGCGCTCGCGGCGACCCCCGGCCTGGCCCGGTCCACCTCAACCTGCCGTGGCGCGAGCCCCTTGCCCCGCTGGCCGCCGATGGAGCCGTTACGGCGACCGACGAGCTCGCGCTGGAGGGACGGCCCGACCGCCCGCTCACCGCGGTGACACCGATCGACCTCGAGCCCTCCGAATTCCTGCTGGAGGAGGTGGCGAGGCACATCGACGAGGCGCTCTCCGGCGTGATTGTCGCCGGGCGCCAACTCGACCCCGAGCTGCGTGAGCCCCTCACCGACCTCGCCCGGGTCGCCGGCTTCCCGATTCTCGCCGAGCCGACCTCCCAGATCCGCTGCGGGCCGCATGATCGCTCCCACGTCGTCACCGCCTACGACCTCCTGCTGCGGGACGAGAGATTTCGGACCAGCGTCGTTCCCGACCTCGTGCTGCGGTTCGGCGAGATGCCGACCAGCAAGCCGCTGCGGGCATGGCTCGCGCAGTCGGGCGCCGACCAGATCGTCGTCGACCCGTTGGGCGGTTGGAACGAGCCGACCCGCCGCGCGGCGGCGCTGCTCCGCGCCGACCCGACCGAGCTCGCCGCCGGGTGGGCGGCGCGGCTCGGCGAGGACCGCGAGCCGCCCCGTCCCTGGCTCGAGGCCGAGCGCACCGCGCGGGGCGCGATCGATGCCGAGCTGGAGGGTCTCGACGCGCTGACCGAGCCGGGACTGCACGCCGCGCTCGGCGCCGCCCACAGCGACGGGGACCTCATCTACACGGCCTCGAGCATGCCGATCCGCGACCAGGAGGCCTTCCTCGGCCCGGTCGACGCCGACGCGCTCTTCCTCTGCAACCGCGGCGCGAATGGGATCGACGGCCTCATTTCGTCGGGCATCGGCGCCGCCCACGCGACCGGGAGGCCGACGACGATCGTCAGCGGCGAGCTCGGACTCCTTCACGACCTCGGCGGCCTTGCCGCCCTGCGCGACGTCACGACCCCGGTCCGGATCGTCGTCATCGACAACGGCGGCGGCGGGATCTTCCATTTCCTCCCCCAGGAGTCCGCGCTCGACCGGCTCGAGTTCGAGGCGCTGCTCGGGACCCCGCGGGGGGTCAGCGTGGCCCGTGCGGCGAACCTCTTCGAGCTGCCCCACAGCCGCATCGGCTCGCTATCCGAGCTCCCCGAGGCGCTCGACGCCGGGACCAGCCTGATCGAGGTGAGGGCCGATCGCCACACCAACGTCGAGCTGCACCGCCGCCTCGCCGACCGGGTCGCTGAGGCGCTCAAATCAGTTTCGTGACATGTGAGATTGCGTCTGGGTCCGCTATTCGGACACAAGTGCAATCTCACCTGTCGCGACCATGCTCAGCAGCCGATCCGGCCGGCCTCGCGACCGGGGCCGGGCCGCCAGGCGGCACTGGACAGATTCGAGTCTCGGCGCCGGAGAAGGGTGCTGCGGCAGCTGCCATCGGCGTTGATCTGCGCAATCGAGCTGGGTCGCTGACGGGTCGACTCGCTGGGCACGTCTGTGTACGCGATCCGCTCCCCGGAGGGATCCCAACTCGGCCAGAGCTCGAACGTGGAGGGGCTGCGGGTGAGGCGGCGCAAGTCGGAGCCGTCGGCGTTTGCAACGTAGAGGTCGGCGGTCGTCTCGATGTCTCGGTTGCTTCCGCGACGTCCCACAGTCCCTTCGTGCAGGCGAAGGAGGGCGATTCTCGATCCCTCGGGCGAATACACGGGTAACGCACCACGGTCGAGGATCAGATGGGTCCGCCCGCTGCTGAGGTCGAGGGCGACGACTTCGGGATCATCGCTCCTGCGATCGTCGACGCGGGTGGTCAGCAGCGTCGACCCATCCGGTGAGAACGAAGAGCCGGAGTAGCTGAGGCCATCGCGCCACGGCGTCAGCCGTCGCCGTTTGCCCGTCACCAGGTCGACCGCCCAGATCGAGGTGCTTTCGAAATCATCCCCGGAATCCGTCGCGATGAGGCTGCCGAACTCGGGACGGGAGACGGTGAAGGCGAGCGTCCTGCCGTCGGGAGAGAAGGTCGGGAGGATCGCCCCGGCACTCCCGGGGACGAGCTTGAAGCCGCCCCCCGCGACCGAGGCGATGTAGATCCGGATCGACCCGGCGTGGAATCCGGCCACGGCGAGCCGGCCGCCGTCCGGCGACCAGGCCACTGGAAATTCAGGGATCAGTTCCGCGCGGGCCGCGCTGCGGGCATTTCCCAGTGGGCGGATATCCGTCCCATCCGCGGCGGCCGTTCGCAGGTGGGCGACCCGGGTCTCGAGCGATTCCTCGGTGAAGGCGATCCGCGGGCCCTCCGGCACCCCCGCGTCCGCAGTGCTCGCCGCCAACACGAGCAGCGCCGCCCCTGCGGCGACGATCGCTCGACGGGGTGCTTTCACTCGGCCAACATCGGCAGCAGGGCCTCGAGCTTGACCTCGGTCTCGGCCAGCTCGGCGGCCGGGTCGGAGCCGGCGACGATGCCGCCGCCCGCGTAGAGGTGCGCCTCGCGGTCGCGGAGGATCGCGCTGCGGAGGGCGACGCAGAATTCGCCGTCCTCGGTCGCGTCCATCCAGCCGACGGGACCGGCGTACCAGCCGCGGTCCATTCCCTCGAGCTCGACGATCGCCTCGCGGGCAGCCGGGCCGGGGTCGCCGCCGACCGCGGGCGTCGGGTGAAGCAGCCCGGCCAGGGCGATCGCCGAGCGCGGTTCGGCCAGCTGCGCGATCACCGGCGTCGCCAGGTGCTGGATGTTGGCCACCTTGACGACCTCCGGCTCATCCGCCGCCTCGACCCAGACGGCGTGCGGGCGCAACGAGCGGACGATCTCGTCGGCGACGATCCGGTGCTCGCGGCGGTCCTTGTCGCTGCGCAGCAGCTGCTCCGCGAGATGGTCGTCGATGGCAGGGTCAGAGCTGCGCCGGGTCGAGCCCGCGAGGGCCACGGTCGAGGCGCCGGCGCCCGAGCGGCGGATGAGGAGCTCGGGGCTGGCCCCGAGGAAGGCGGCCTCGGGCGTCCCGCAACAAAAGCAGAAGCAGGAGGGGAAATGCTCGCGGAGGGCGCCGAAGACCGCTCCCGGATCGTGGGCGGATGGCGCGGTCACGACCACCTCGCGGGCAAGGACGACCTTCTCCAGGCCGCCGGCGCCGATCCGCTCGGTGGCATCGGCGACGGCCTGCTCGAAGTCCCCCGGCGGGCGGGCGCTGCGGATCGTCGGCCGGTCGGTTCGGTGCGGGTCGATCAGCGCCAGCGGGTCGGGCCGGAGGCCCGCGAACCTCGCCTCGACCCGCTCGATCGCCGCGGCGGGGTCCTCGTTCGGGGAGACGACGAGGTTGGCCGTGAGGAAGGTCTCCTCGCCATGCCTGCAGAGGGAGATCTCCGGCAGGATCATCGAAGCTGGCGGGAAGGACGACCACGGTCTCGTCGCCGCGCCTTCCGGGTCGAATGCGAATCCACCCGTCCAGACTGCCCCGGCGCCGGCGGGCAGGCCGGCGGGCTCATCGATAACGGCGCCCTCGCCCAGCCGGACGCACTCGCCGGCGACCTCATCGAACCGCTCCGGCCCCCGCGAGACGGACTCATGTGCCGTTCCGAACCCGGCGAGCGCGAACCCCCGGTCGGGCTGCTCCCAGCAGAACCAGCGGTCCGAGGCCAGCCGCGAGGCGAACACCGTGGCGCTGGGGTCAATGCCCTCGACAGGCCGGGTGACGCTGACCAGGGTCCGCCGGCCGGAACGGACCGCTCGTTCGGCGACCTTGCCGAGACCCGCTGTCAGGCTCTCAATCGCTGCCTCTACCAATCGCGATCTCGCCGGTCCGCACCATCTCGATCAGGCCGTGGGGGCGGATCATCCGCTCGAAGGCCTCGATCTTGTCGGCCGAGCCGGTGACCTCGATCGTCAGCGTTCGTTTCGAGACATCGACGATCTTCGCCCGGAAGATCTCGGCGAACTGGATGATCTCGGCCCGGTTCTCGACCGCCGCCGAGACTTTGAACATCGCCATCTCGCGGGCGACGGTCTCGGCCGGCTCCATGTCGCGGATTTTCAGGACGTTGACCAGCTTGTGGAGCTGCTTCGTGACCTGGTCGATCGGGTGGACGGCGCCGTCGAGCGTCAGCGTGATCCTCGAGATGCTGGGGTCGTCGGTCGGCCCGACCGCGAGGGTGTCGATGTTGAAGCCGCGCCGCGAGAAGAGCCCGGCGATCCGCGCCAGCACTCCCGGCTTGTTCTCGACCAGGATCGAGAGGATGTGCTTGCGCCCGCTCAGCTGCCCGGGAACGTGAAGATCCTCGAGCTTGACCAGCTGGGGTGTCCCGGCCTCCATCAGCTCACCACCTCGGGTGCCTCGACCATGTCGCGGGCCGCCTGCCCGGGCGGGATCATCGGGTAGCAGTTCTCCTCCTGGGCGACCCGCACGTCGAGCAGCACCGGCCCCTCGGTCTCGATCGCGCTCACCATCGCCTTCTCGAGGTCGGTGGAGCTCTCGCACCGCATCCCGGTCGCTCCGAACGCCTCGGCTAGCTTGACCCAGTCCGGGCTCGCGCCCATCTGGACGGCGCTGTAGCGACGGTCCCAGAAAAGCTCCTGCCACTGGCGGACCATCCCCATGTAGCCGTTGTTCATCAGGAAGACCTTGACCGGGATCTCTTCGTTGACGCAGGTCGCGAGCTCCTGGCAGGTCATGATCAGGCTGCCGTCCCCGGCCAGGCAGACAACCTGCTCATCGGGCTGCGCGACCTTGGCGCCGATCGCCGCCGGCAGCCCAAAGCCCATCGTGCCGAGCCCGCCGGAATTGATCCAGCGGCGCGGCTTCTCGAAGCCGTAGTACTGCGCCGCCCACATCTGATGCTGGCCGACGTCAGAGGTGATGATCGCGTCCCCCTGGGTCGCCCGGTGCATCGCCTCGATCATGAACTGGGGCTTGATCTCCCCGTCCTTGCCGGGCTCGTAGCGCAGCGGGTGCTCCTCCTGCCAGGCGTGGAGCTGCTTCCACCAGGCATCGAGGCGCGACGGGTCGGTTTGCAGGGCCCGGTACTCGCGAGTCAGCTCGGGCAGCACCAGCTTGACGTCGCCGACGATCGGGATGTGGGCGCCGACGTTCTTGGAGATCTCGGCCGGGTCGATGTCGAGGTGGATGACTTTCGCGTTCGGCGCGAACTCGGCGAGTTTGCCGGTGATCCGGTCGTCGAAGCGGGCGCCGATCGCGACGATCAGGTCGGCGTTGTCAATCGCCCAGTTGGCGGTCACGGTGCCGTGCATGCCGAGCATCCCGAGCCACTGCTCGTGGGAGGCCGGGATGGCACCGAGGCCCATCAGCGTCGAGGTGACGGGAAAGCGGTCCGCGCTCGCCAGCTCGCGGAGCTCCTCGGAGGCGTTGCCGTTGATCACCCCGCCGCCGGTGTAGAGGATCGGCCGCTTCGCGTTGGCGAGCGCTTTGGCGGCGATCCGCACCTGTTTGAGGTTGCCCTTGCTCATCGGCCGGTATCCCGGCAGCTCGACCGGCTCGGTGCGCGGGACGTACTCGATCTCGGCCCGAGAGAGGTCCTGCGGGATGTCGATCAGGACCGGCCCCGGGCGGCCGGTCGAGGCGACGTGGAAGGCCTCGTGCACGTACTCGGGGATCTGGCGCGGATCGGTGACCTGGAAGGAGTGCTTGACGAAGGGCAGGGTCGCCCCGAGGATGTCGGCCTCCTGGAACCCGTCGGTCCCGATCAGCTCGGTCCTGACCTGGCCGGTGACGAACACCGTCGGGACCGAGTCCATCATCGCGTCGGCGATCGAGGTGACCAGGTTCGTCGCACCCGGGCCCGAGGTCGCGAACGCGACCCCGACCCGTCCGGAGGCCTTCGCATAGCCCTCGGCGGCGTGACCGCCGCCCTGCTCGTGGCGGACCTGGATGTGGCGGAAACCGGCGTCGACGAGCGCGTCGTAGGTCGGTAGGTTGGCGCCGCCGGGGATGCCGAAGATGTCCTTGACACCCGCGGCCTTGAGGCTTTCCATCAACGTATCAGCGGCTCTCATCGCATGTCCTCGCGCTTCGCTCGCGGCGCGAAAGACCAGAGATGCACGCTTGCTCGCTCGGCGCTCATAGGACCGCCGATCCTAGCAGCGGGCCTATGCCCGGCCAGCAGGGGATTTGAGCGGGTTCCAGCGCGTGTGTGGGTCGATCGAGCTCTCGATCACGCGATCCTTGTGGCGCTCGATCGCGTGCAACATCGACTCGACCAGCTCCTCGCCCAGCAGGGTCGGTTCGAGGCCGAGGTCGAGCAGCTTGGTGTGGGTCGGGTTGTAATAGTGCTTCTCGAGCTCGACCCGCGGGTTCTCGACGTGCTGGACCTCGACCGAGTAGCCCAGGTGCTCGCCCGCCCCCTTGACCAGCTCGGCCAGCTGCCCGACCGAGAACTGCTCGGTGAACTGGTTGAAGACCCGGAACTCGCCCCGCTCGGCCGGGTTCTCGACCGCCAGCTCGATGCAGCGCAGCGTGTCGCGGATGTTGAGGAAGCCGCGGGTCTGGCCGCCGGCGCCGTAGACGGTCAGCGGGTGGCCGATCACCGCCTGCACGCAGAACCGGTTCAGCACCGTGCCGAAGATCTCGTCGTAGTCGAAGCGGGTGATCAACCGCTCGTCGCCGGCGGTCTCCCCGGTCTCGATCCCGTAGACGACCCCCTGGTTGAGGTCGGTCGCCCGCAGCCCCCAGATCCGGCAGGCAAAGTGGAGATTGGTCGAGTCGTGAACCTTCGAGCAGTGGTAGAGGGAGCCGGGCTGCTTCGGGAACGGCAGGGTGTCGGTGCGGCCCTTGTGCTCGATCTCGATGAACCCCTCCTCGATGTCGATGTTGGGGGTCCCGTACTCGCCCATCGTCCCCAGCTTCACCAGGTGGGTGTCGGGGACGTGGTCGCGGAGGCTGAAGAGCAGGTTGAGGGTCCCGATCACGTTCGTGTGCTGAGTCTCGACCGCCCGCTGGCGCGACATCATCGAGTAGGGCGCCGAGGGCTGCTCGCCGTAGTGGATAACGGCCTCGGGCCGGGTCTCGGCGACCACCTCGTCGAGGAAGTCGCCGTCCTCGACCGCGCCGACGTACTGGCGGATCCCCTCGCCGCTCAGCTCCCGCCATGCCTCGATCCGCTCGTCGAGCTCGCGGATCGGGGTCAGCGAGTCCGTGCCGTGTTCGCGGTGCCAGCGGCGACGGGAGAAGTTATCGACGAGGGCAACCTCGTGGCCACGGGCCGAGAACCTAAGGGCCGTCGGCCAGCCCAGGTAGCCGTCGCCCCCAAGGATGAGAACGCGCATAGGTCGCGGCAGGGTAGCGGACGGGAGCGACATAGCATCCGTTCCGTGGGCGCGGCGCGGGCATCGGCTGAGGGGGACCTTGCGTCGCGCAATGGCGGCCGGGCCGGGCTCACGGCCCTGGCGGTGATCCTGCTGCTGGGCCTGGCGCTGCGGGTGGACTACGCCTGGGAGGGCCGCGAGCCGGTCTTCGACGCGGTCGCCTACGCCCATATCGCGGCGAACCTCGAGCGCGGCGAGGGCTTCACGGTCGGCGAGTCGGCGACCCAACCCTCGAGCAACTACTCGCCGGGCCTGCCGCTGCTGGTCTCCGGGCTCTACGAGGTCAGCGGGGGTGCGCACGAGCGCTTCGCCAGGCTCGTGCTGGCGGTGATCGGATCGCTCGCGGTCCTCTTCACCTACCTGATCGGCCGCCGCCTCTCGGGCCCGGCGGCGGGACTCCTCGGCGCCGCGGTGGTGGCGATCTATCCCGCGCTGCTCGAGTACGGGGGCATGCTGATGTCCGAGCCGCTCTCGGCCACCCTGCTTTCGGGCGCGGTCCTCGCGATCCTCTGGGCGGCCGACTCGCCCCGGGACCCGCCCGCCAGATGGCTGGTTCCGGGTGTGCTGCTGGGAGCACTGGCGCTGAGCCGGCCGGAGTACCTCGGCGTCGCCTTCCTGCTCGCCGCCGTCGTCTTCGCCCGGGGGGCCGGCGAGGGGTGGAAGCGGACGCTGGGCCAGGCCGGTGTCCTGTTGGCCGGGGTCGTGCTCGTCGTGGCGCCGTGGACGATCCGCAATGCGGTCGCGCTCGATCGGTTCGTGCCGATCTCGACCGGGGGCGGGCAGGTGCTGTTCGCCGGCTCCTACCTGCCCTCGGACGGTGATCCGGAACGGGTCGGCCGGGAGGTTCTAGAGCGCCACCCAGGGCTGGCCATGCAGTTGGCCCTTGAAAGCCTGCCCTCGGTGCGGCACGAACCGCACGCGGCGACCTCTTACTTCTACAAGCTTGACGCCTCCGAGGCGGCCGACGTGGTCGTCAACCGCCTGCGGCTCGAGCAGATCCTCGCGGCGCTGGCGGCGCAGCGCTACCCCGATCTCGAAACCGACCGCGCGCTCGGCCGGATGGGCCGCGAACGCCTCTGGGACGACGTCACCGAGCAGCCGCTCGAGTATGCGGGCTTCGTCGCGGCCAAGTTGTGGCGGGTGTGGGGACACGGCCCCCGTGAGGTGATGCGAAGGCCAATCTGGGAGATCCTGCACTGGGCCCTGCTCGCGTTCGGCCTGGTCGGGCTGATCGGCCTGCTGGCCCGGCGCCGCTGGGAGGCGATCCCGCTCCTCACCGTCCTCGTCGCAATCAGCGCGATCAGCGCAATCCTGGTCGCGTCACCGCGGCGGGCCCTTGTCATGCTGCCGCTGATCGCCGCCCTGGCCGGGGTCGGGGCGGTCCTGTGCAGGGATAGCCTGGCGCGACGATGGAAAGGCTGAGCGACTGGCTGCGCACCCTGCCCGAGCGGCATGGGCGGAAGACCCTGATCCTGCTGGCGCTGATCCTCGCGCTCGGGTTTGGGCTGCGGGCCTATCGCGTCGTCGAGCCGCTGGCGACCCCCGGCGACGACGCCCAGGCCTATTACGCGCTCTCCAAGGCGCTCTATGAGGAAGGCACCTACGGTGGACCGGAATTCCGCGATGCGAGCGATTGGTCGCCGGGGGCGCCGCTTCTCTACGCGGCGGCCTTCTACGCGACCGGCGGGCCTCGCGAAGGGACGGCGCGGATCGTCGAGATGCTGCTCGGGCTGGCGACGATCGTCGTCGTGTACCTGCTCGGGCGCCGGATCAACTGCCGGCCGGCGGGCCTGCTCGCCGCCCTCGGCGTCGCCGTCTACCCACCCTTCATCCACTCGACCGGCGCTCTCTTCAGCGAGCCGGTCGCGATGTTCACGCTGCCCGCGGCGGTCCTTCTCTTCCTGAACGCCCAGGGTTCACCCGCCGCCCCCGGGCGCGGGGATTACGGCGGAATCATGTGGATGTACGCCCTGAGCGGTTTCTTCTTCGGGCTCACCGCTCTGGCACGGCCCGAGTACCTGCTGGTCGGTGTCGCCTTCGTGGTCCTCGCCGCGGTCCGGGTCGGCGTCGAGCGCGGCTGGAGGCCGGCGGCCGGCGGGGCGGCTCTGCTGGCGGCGGCGATGCTCGTCCCGATCATCCCGTGGACCGTCCACAACATCGTCACCCTCGACCGCGCCGTGCCGATCAGCACCGGCGGCGGCAAGGCGCTCTACGTCGGCACCCTGCTCCCCGCCGACGGCGAGTACCAGCGGGCCAAGGCGCTGCTCGTCAGGCGCTACCGCGGCCGCGATCTAGAGCCCGGCTCGGAGGCGCTCGATCAGGTCGAACCGGCGCCCCTCTTCGACCGCGTCGCCGCCCGCTACCCCGACCTTCCCCGTGACCAGGCCCTGGGGAAGGTCGGCAAGGAAAACTTCTACGACTACCTCGGAGAAGACCCGGTCGGCTATGCGGCGATGACCGTGCGCAAGGTCTGGCGGATGTGGAGCGGCGGCGTCGGCGAAGCGATGAACGCGACAGCCGGCAGGGTCGTCCAGGTCCTGATCGTGCTGCTCGGCCTGGGTGGCATGGCGGTGCTCGCCGCCCGCCGCCGTTGGTGGGAGCTGGTCGCGATGGCGACCCCGATCGTCCTCGTGACCCTTGTCGGCGCGGCCACCCTCGCCGCCTCCCGCCGCAACGAGGTCCTGATGACACTTGTCTTTCCGCTTGCCGGTGTGACCCTGGCCCGGGCCGGAGCGGCCCTATCCTCCTCCGGTCGATGGCAGCGAGGGCAGGCATCTTCCCCCCAGAGCTGACGGCGCTGCGCGCCGCCGGCCTCGTGCTGGCCGTGGGGCTGGTCGCCTACGCGCTGACCCGCCGCCGCTCGCTCCGCAATGCGGACGTCCTGATCCTGCTCCTCGCGGCCCTCGGCCTGGCGATCGTCTCCGGCACCGAAATCACCGACGCGCTGCTATCGGCCTTCTCCTTCGAGAAAGGGAACGGGGGGCGGATCCTCGGCCTGGCCGTGTTCGCGATCTTCATCCTCTTCCTGCTGATCCTGAGGGCACTCTCGCAGGCCGCGCGGAACTCGCGCCAGCTCTCCGCCGTGCTCGAGGGACTCGCCTGGGAGGAGTTCCGCCAGGCGGGGCTCCCGGAGCGGTTCGGGGGCAGGGTCGCCGTCGTCGTCCCCGCCTACAACGAGGCCGAGAACATCGGCTATGTCCTCGACCGGATTCCGGCCGAGGCCTGCGGGGTGGAGACGGCGGTGCTGGTGATCGACGACGGCTCGCGCGACGGGACCGGCGAGGTCGCCGCCGAGCACGGCGCGATCGTCGCCCGCCACCTCATCAACCGCGGCGGCGGCGCCGCATTGCGGACCGGCTACCGGCTGATGGTCGAGTCCAGGGCCGACGTCGTCGTCACCCTCGACGCCGACGGGCAGCACCTGCCGTCCGAGATCGAGCGCCTCGTGCAGCCTGTCCTCGACGGCGAGGTCGACGTCGCCCACGGCTCGCGGGTGCTCGGCGATGCGGACCGCAACCACTTCGCCCGCGAGATGGGGATCGTCTTCTTCAACCGCCTCGTCTCGATGATCACCCGCACCCACGTCACCGACTGCTCGAACGGCTACCGCGCGGTCCGCGCCACCGTCCTGCCGCAGCTCGTCCTGCGGCAGGAGCAGTTCCACACCTCCGAGTTCATGATCGAGGCGATCAAGCGGGGCGTGCCCGCGAAGGAGATCCCGGTCACGGTCGAGCAGCGCCTCCACGGCCACTCGAAGAAGCCCGCGGTCGTCCGCTACGGCGTCGGCTTTGCCAACGCGATCGTCCGCACCTGGCTTCGGTAGAACAAACCGCCGCCTCCTCTGCTCCCGCTCGGGCCGGACGAAACAGAGATGGACCGGCCCTCGCTCCCGCGTCCGGGGGCGGCGGGTGTCATCTCACGCCGGGGTGGCGGACGGCGGCGGGGTCCGGCAGGTAGAGGTCGGTTCCGCAGCGCGGGCAGACCTGGACGTAGAGCTTCACCGCCTTGCGGCAGGTTGGGCACTGGCGTTCCGGTTCGTCCTTCTCGGTGCGGTAGAGGATCACCGCGATCAGGCCGAGCGGCGGCAGCAGGGTGCCGATCAACAGCCAGAGCCAGAACGAGCTGCCCTTGCCGCGGCCGATGATCGCGGTGGCCAGCCCGAAGAAGAAGGCGATGATCAGGTACTCGAAGCCCACGACTCCATTGTCTCGCCCAGGCGCTTCGGGTGCCCGATCGAGCCGACCTCGGAGAGGTCGCGGCGGAACGGCAGGCTCGCGGTCCAGTCGAGCACCGCACGAACCTTGCGGGCGGTGCCCGGGATCTGGCTCATGTGGTAGGTCCGGGCCAGCCACCAGGCCGGAAAGCCGCGGAAGGTTCGGCTGCCGATCCGGCCGACCGCCTTGTAGCGGCCGAGGTTGACGAAGGAGGCGTTGCCGCGGTAGGCGAACGGCTGCGCCTCGCCGATGCCGAGCTCCGCCGCGATGTTGCGGGCCGCGACGGGTCCCTGCCGGACCGCGTGCTGGGCGGTCGGCGGGGCGAGGCCTCCGCGGGGGTCCGGGGCGGCGGCGCAGTCGCCGATCGCCCAGACCGAGTCCATGCCGCGGACCCGGAGGTGGTCGTCGACCGGCAACCTCCCGCGCTCGTCGAGCGGCAGGCCCAGCTTGCGCAGTATCGGCTGCGGCGCCACCCCCGCGGTCCAGACCACCGTCCGGGTCGGCAGCGTCTCCCCGCTCGAGAGCCGGGCTGTGTCCGGCCCGACCTCCTCCAGCGTCGTCTCGAGCCGGATGTCGATGCCGCGCCCGCGCAGCTCGCGCAGCGCGTACTCGGCGAGCTCGATATCGATCTCCGGAAGCACCCGGCCGGTCGCCTCGACGAGCACCCAGCGCATCCCGTGCAGCCTCGCCCGGGGGTAGCTGGCCATCGCGTCGGCGGCGAAGTCCTGCAGCTCGGCCAGCGCCTCGAGGCCGGCGTAGCCGCCGCCGACGAAGACGTAGGTGAGGAGCCGGTCGCGCACCGCCGGGTCATCGGTGGCGTTCGCTTCCTCCAGCGTCTCGATCACGTGGTTACGCAGCCAGATCGCGTCGGCGAGGCTCTTGAACCCGATCGCGTGCTCGGCCAGCCCCGGCACCGGCAGGACCCGCGAGACCGAGCCGAGCGCGATCAGCAGCTGGTCATAGGGAAGGCGATCGACCTGTCCGTATTTGCCGTGCAGCTCGACCGTGCGCGCGGCGGGGTCGTGGCCGGCGATCGCCCCCAGCCTGATATTGGTGCGGTCGAGGATCTCCCGCAGCGGCGTCACCACGTGCCGCGGCTCCAGGGTCCCCGCGGCGGCCTCCGGCAGGAACGGCGTGTAGAGCATGAAGTTGGTGTCGTTGACGAGGGTCAGCCGCGCCGACTGGCGCGGCATGATCCGCTCCAGCTCTCGGGCCGCCATCGCGCCGCCGAACCCACCACCGGCGATGACGACGTTCCAGGCCATGTCGCCAAATTAGCACTTTGTAACACGGTGTTACAAAGTGCCGATACCGGGGGTTATCCCCTTGACGCAGGGTTGCATTAGAATGGCCCCGTGGAGAGGCGCAACACGCGACGACGAGACTCCCTACTGGGTGCCGCTTCTTATTTGGTCGCCCTCGGGGGTGGCTCGTTGATCGGCGCTCCCGTGGCAATTGTGTTCGTTGTGATCGGGACGGGCGTATTCGGCGTCGTGTTCGCAAGCTCAGCGTTTATTCAGCAGCGCATCCCGGCAGTTGGGCATCTGCCGCTCGTTGAAAATCGGGACTTTCGGGTTGTCGAAGGTCGCACTCTTGACGAACAAAAGGCCGAGCTTCAGGACTTGGAGGCTCAGCAGATCGAGGGGACTGAAGGGCCGTCTGGGATCAGCTTTGAGGAAACCAAGCCAAAGATTGAGGCTTATCTAAATGAGGCTCGGGCAATG
This sequence comes from uncultured Solirubrobacterales bacterium, assembly GCA_963816785.1. Taxonomy (GTDB): domain Bacteria; phylum Actinomycetota; class Thermoleophilia; order Solirubrobacterales; family 70-9; genus VRUE01. The sequence continues at coordinate 40,515 of CAWFLL010000004.1, forward strand.
TACGCCGAGCTAAATAACGATCCAGCGCCAGACCGAGTTGGGGCTATCTATGACGAAGCAGTCGATTGGCAACGGCGTGTTACCGCCGATCTTGAGCCCTACCACACTGATCTTGCGAATCAGTTCAGATGGGGCGGCCACATCCTCAGCGACCGACTGGAGGATGTCCACCCAACGGACCGAGTGAAACTTCAGAAGTGCGTGTTGCGGAAGGGCCAAGTGCTGCGAAATTTCCTCGATGGCACGCCAGGCAAGGAGTTAGAGAATTGGCGTTAAGGGATTTTGTCCAACCTTCATGCGGAGCCGCGTATCCGAGGACGAGTCGCCCCCGTCGCAACGGGGGATACCCATCGTGTGTCTCGGGGCGGCTCCGCGTGAAGACCCTATGCGCCGCTCTTGCCGTTGACAAGCTCCTTGAGCGGCAGCGTCTCGCCCTCGATCATCCGAAGCAGGGTGTCGCGGAACAGATAGGCGTTGTCCCGATTGTTGAACCTGAACGCCATCTCATCCAGGTAGGCCGGCAGGTGCTTGGCCGAAAGCTGGTGGTACGTGCCGATCACAGACCGCTTGAAGAGGCTCCAGACGCCCTCAATCGTGTTTGTATGGACGATGCCCCGCACCCATTCTTCCGAGGCATGATCGACCTTACGATGCGTCGTGTCCCAGTCTGTCATCTCGCCCCAACTGCGGTCAGAGTCCGTGAAGATGAACTCGGCTTTGTCGTCTACGGCGTCCTTGACGAATCCGCGATAGGAGACCCTCGACTCGCGCCCTGGCCCCTTGCGGACCTCAAGCCGAAGCTCGCCACCACGCTCGATAGCGCCAAGCACCATCGACTTGTTAGCGCGGCCCGACTGACCCTTCGGGGTGCGCCGGTAACCACCGACCCAAGTCTCGTCAATCTCGACGATGCCCTTCAACGGCACAGGCGATCCATCCTCCATCGCGGAGCGAACGCGGTGGCCCAGATACCAGGCCGTCTTGTAGCTCACGCCCAACGTGCGCTGAAGCTGCTTCGCGCTGATCCCCTTCTTGGACTCCCCGATCAGGTAGATCGCCAGGAACCACTTCCACAGCGGCAGGTGGGAATCGTGGAACACCGTCCCGGCTGTCACCGAGAACTGGTAGCGGCATGACGCCTCGTTGCACTCCCATTGGTTGCGCTTCTCAATCCGAGATACGGAGTCGTTGCCACAGCGAGGGCAGCGGACCCCATCGGGCCAGCGCAGGTCTTCCATGTATTCCCGACACTTGTCCTCAGAGCGAAACTGGTCAATCAACTGGGGGAGGTTCATAGCCATGCCCCGTCGCAAGAAGAAAGCTCGCGAGCTGACCGATGAGGAGACAATGAAGAAATTGTTCCCCAAAAAGGTCCGCGAGGAAGCGAAGAAAACCGCTCTAAATAGCCGTAAACCTTCATCTAAGAAGGACTCTAGCTGATATGTGCCCCTGTGTCAAGGGGATAATCCCCCCGATACCCACGCGCAACCTGGCTTGATTCTGCATCTGTGTCCGCTATGCGAACACAACAGCAATCTCGCGCCCCCGCCGCTGACCCGGTTCAGGCTTCGATCTGTTCCATGATCAGGCGGTTGACATCGCCCCCGTCGGCGCGGCCCTTCGTCTCCCTCATCACGGCGCCGACGATCGCGCCGATCGCCTTCTGGTTGCCGCTGCGGACCTGCTCGACGGCGTCGGGGTTGGCCTCGATCGCCGCGGCGACGACCGACTCCAGCTCACCCGACTCGGTCTGGTCCAGGCCCTCGCGCTCGACGATCTGCGCCGGGTCCCCACCCTCGGCGACCAGGGTCGTGAGCACCGTCTTGGCGCTGCCGTGGGAGATCTTCTTCTCCTGCACCATCGCGACCAGGGCGGCGAGGGCGCGCGGCTCGACCTTGGAGCCGGCCGCGCCCCCGTCGCCGGCCTGGCGCAGGGCCGCGGCCAGCTCGCCCGTCACCCAGTTGGCGATCACGCGCGGCTCGATCCCATCGGCCTCCTCGGCGGCCCGCTCGAAGTACGCGGCGGTCTCGGGGTCGCCGGCGAGCAGCGCCGCGGTGTCGGCGGCGACGCCCATCTCCTCGCGGTAGCGCTCGGTCCGCGCCTCCGGCAGCTCGGGCAACGACTCGCGGGCCTCGCGCAGCATCTCCTCGGTCGGCGCCAGCGGCACCAGGTCCGGCTCAGGGAAGTAGCGGTAGTCGTGCGCCTCCTCCTTCGAGCGCAGCGGGGTCAGGGTCCCGCCGGCGGGGTCGAAGTGAAGCGTCTCCTGGACGACCGTCCCCCCGGCCTCGATCAGCTCGCGCTGCCGGGCGAGCTCGGCCTCGACGCCGCGCTCGAGGAAGCGGAAGCTGTTCATGTTCTTCAGCTCGGTCTTCGTCCCCAGCTCCTCGCTCCCGGCCGGGCGCACCGAGACGTTGGCGTCGACCCGCAGGCTCCCCTCCTCCATGTTGACGTCGGAGACGTCGAGCTGGCGGACCGTGGTGCGGAGCAGCCGCGCCCACTCCGCCGCCTCGGCGGCCCCGCGCAGATCGGGTTCGGTGACGATCTCGACGAGGGGCGTCCCGCCGCGGTTGAAGTCGACGAGCGAGGCGCCCGAGCCGTGGATCCGGCCCGATCCGCCGAGATGGATCATCTTCGCCGCGTCCTCCTCGAGGTGGGCGCGGTGGATCCGGACCCCGCCGAGGCGCCCGGCGCCGGCGAGTGGAATGTCGTACTGGCTGATCTGGTAGGCCTTCGGGTTGTCGGGATAGAAGTAGTTCTTGCGGTGGAAGATCGAGCGCGGCGCCACCTCGCACTCCAGCGCCGCGGCGATCCTGAGCGCGTACCGGATCGCCTCCTCGTTGGGGACCGGCAGGACGCCCGGGTGGGCGAGGCAGACCGGGCAGGTGTGGATGTTCGGGTCGTCGCCGAAGGACAGCTCGCAGCTGCAGAACATCTTCGTCCTGGTCGAGAGTTGGACGTGGATCTCCAGCCCGATCACCGCCTCGAGCTCAGCCACCATCGCCCTCCCCCGGCTTCGCGTCGAAGCCGATCTCCTGCTCGAGCGCGAACGCCGCCTCCAGCAGGTCCTGCTCGGCGAAGGCCGGCGCCGCGATCTGGAACCCGACCGGCAGGCGCGGGCCGCCCCCCTCGGGCTCGGCGAGCCCGGCCGGGATCGAGATCGCCGGGATCCCGGCCAGCGGCATCGGCACCGTGAAGAAGTCGTTCATGTACATCGCCAGCGGGTCGTCGGTCTTCGCCCCCAGCTCGAACGCGACCGACGGCGAGGTCGGGGTGACGACGAAGTCGAAGTCGGCGAACACCGCCCGGTAATCCTCGGCGATCTTCGTGCGGACCTTCTGGGCGCGGCCGTAGTAGGCGTCGTAGTAGCCCGAGGAGAGGGCGTAGGTGCCGAGCATGATCCGGCGCTTGACCTCGTCGCCGAAGCCCGCGGCCCGGGTCGACTCGTACATCTCGATCAGGTCGTCGGCCTCGCGCCTGATCCCGTAGCGGACCCCGTCGTAGCGGGCGAGGTTCGCCGATGCCTCGGCCGGGGCGATCACGTAGTAGGCGGAAATCCCATGCTCGGCGTGGGGAAGCGGCGCCTCGGCGATCTCCCCCCCGAGCGCCTCGATCCTGGCCAGCGCCTCCTCGAAGACAGCGCGCACGCCAGGTTCGATCGCGTCGTGCGCGAGCTCGGCCGGGACCGCGAACCGCAGCCCCTTCAGGTCCTCCCGGCTCGGCGCCGTCACCCCGCCATCGATCCCGACCGAGGTCGAGTCGCAGCCGTCGCGCCCCTGCAGTGCCCCGAGCAGGAGCGCTGCGTCGGTGACGTCGCGGGTCAGCGGCCCGCACTGGTCGAGCGAGGAGGCGAAGGCGATCATCCCGTAGCGGGAGATCGCGCCGTAGGTCGGCTTCAGCCCGACGATCCCGCAGAGCGATGCCGGCTGGCGGATCGAGCCGCCGGTGTCGGTCCCGATCGCGCACGGCGCCAGCCCGCCGGCGACGGCGGCGGCCGACCCGCCCGAGGAGCCGCCTGGCACCCTCGACCGGTCCCAGGGGTTGAGAACCGGCCCGTAGCCGGAGTTCTCGTTCGAGGAGCCCATCGCGAACTCGTCCATGTTGGTCTTGCCGAGCAGCCCCGCCCCCGCCTCCTGCAGGCGGCGCACGGCGGTCGCCGTGTAGGGCGGCCGGTAGCCCTCGAGGATCCGCGAAGCCGCGGTGGTCGGCACCCCCTCGGTGCAGAAGATGTCCTTGACCGCGACCGGGATCCCCGCCAGCGGCCCCTCGCCCGGGTCCCCCGCGTCTTCGGCCCGCCACAGGTAGGCGTTCAACTCGTCGCCGGCTGCGGCCTCGCGCCAGGCATCGACGTACTCGTCGGCCGCGATCTCGTCGGCCGCGATCCCCTTCGCCGCGGCAGCGACGCTCAGCTCGAGCAGCTCTCCCATCATTCCGCCAGCGGCGATGGGACCCGGAAGGCGCCGCCGTCCGGGTCCGGCGCCTGAGCGAGGACGACGTCCCGGGGCCAGCTCGGCCGCGGCTCGTCCGGCCTGAGCACGTTCTCGAGCTCGACCACGTGCGAGGTGGGCTCGACGTCGTCCAGATCGAGCTCGCTGATCCGGTCGACGTGCTCGAGGATCCCGGACAGCTCGCCGGCCATCCGCTCGACCTCATCGTCGGATAGCCGCAGACGGGCCAGCTTGGCGACGTGGAGGACCTGGTCGCGCTCGATCACGGGCGTGATTCTAGGGTCGCGGGCGTTACCGTGATGACCCGCTCAGGGTGCGGTGACGATCCGCGATTTCGCCCCTTCGCAGATGACCGGCCGGCCGGGGATTTTGTACTCGAGGACTTCGGCGTAGACGCGCTCGCCGCGCAGTCTTGCCGCGGTCCTAAACCCCCACCTCCCTTCGGTGGGCTTGTCGAAGTTCACTTTCTTGTCTTTGCCCGGCAGCACCTGAATCAGGCGGATCATTCCCTGGTCGCAGAATTCCGACGGGGCGTCGGGCGAGCTGATCGTCCCCTTGACCTTGTGTTCGGCCCGGTCGACGTAGATCGTCAGGGTGACCGTGTAGTCGTGCGTGGTCTCACCCGAGACCGCCGGAACCGCCGTGGCCAAGAGCGCAGCAGCCACCAGTACGCTCGCTACCAGCAGACCGACTCGCCTCATCGGCCCCCACCGTACCATCGGCCCACCGGGCGACCCTCCACATTGGCTGTCCAGCCAGTTAGAGTCTCGCCACCATGCGGGGAGCGAGAGCGGAGCGATTCGTCGTCCTCAACCTGAGGCTGCTCGCCGTCAGCTTTGCGGTCGTCGGAATCCTCTTCATCGCCGCCCCCGACGGCGTCCTCGATGTGATCTCCGACCTCGGCGACTCAATCGGCGACTTCACCCGCGCGCCGGAGACGACCGAGCAGCTCTGGCTCTCCCTCGGCTTCGCCTACATGGTCGTGATCACCGCGCTCTGCGTCGTCGCCCAGGCCGACGTCGTCCGCTACCGGCCGTTGCTTCTGGTCCTCGCGGTCGGCAAGACGGCCTCATCGCTCAGCTCGCTCGGCTTCTTCCTCTTCGACGAAGACGTCTTCGCCTACCTGCTCAACTTCCTCGTCGACGGCTTCCTGGCGCTCGCGGCGCTCTGGCTCTGGTCCCTCGCGGGCCGGGTCGACCGCTCTCCCGCGCCCGGCTGAAGGCGCCCGCCGGGGTTGTCGGCCGCCGAGCAGCGCACTCTCAGCGCGATCTGCGAGGCGATGGCCCCAGCGATCGACGGCCTGCCCGCGGCCGAGGTCGACATCGACGTCTCGGGCCGGGTCGGCCGGTTCCTGACCTCGCTCTCGCCGCGGATGCTGAGCCGGATCAAGCTCGGGCTGCGGGCGTTCGAGTGGCTGCCGTTCCCGTGGCGCTTCAGCCGCCTCGAGAGGGGCGCCCGCGAAGACTTCATGCGGCGGATGGAGGGCTCGCGCTTCGCCATCTACCACGAGCTGGTGCTGATGGCGAAGACATTCGGGACGCTCGGCTACGCCGTCGATCCCGTGGTCGAGGACCAGCTCGGGATCGAGACGAGCTGCCGGCTCGCCGACGGCTCGCTGCCTGAGCCCGCGGGACCGCTCGGCGACCTCACACCCCCGGGCGAGGGGGAGGAATGCGACGTCGTCATCGTCGGCTCCGGCGCCGGTGGCGCCGCCGCCGCGGTGACCCTGGCCGAGGCGGGGTTGGACGTGATCGTGCTCGAGGCGGGCGCCCACTACAACCGCGACAGCTACCCGAGCGACCAGCTCGAGGCGATCAGCGCGATCTACCGCGACGCCGGCCTCACCGTCGCCGAGGGACGCCCCTCGATCCCGGTGCCGGTCGCGAGGACCGTTGGCGGGACCACGGTGATCAACTCCGGCACATGCTTCCGGGCGCCGGAGCGGGTGCTCCAGCATTGGCTCGACGACCACGGAGTCGATTGGGCGGGCGACCTCGATCCCGACTTCGCCGAGGCCGAGGAGTTTCTCAGGGTGCGCCCGCTCGACCCGGCGCGGATGGGCCGCAACGGCCAGCTCGCGATGGAGGGAGCCGAAGCGATCGGCGCGAGCGGCGGCCCGATCTCGCGCAACGCCGGCAGCTGCGTGCAGTGCAGCTCCTGTCCCTACGGCTGCAGGATCGACGCCAAGCGGGGCATGCACGTCAGCTACCTGCCGCGGGCGGTCGCCGTCGGGGCGCGGCTCCGCGCCGGTGTCGACGCGCGCCAGATCCTCGTCGAGGACGGGCGAGCCGCCGGGGTTCGCTGCATCGCCCGCGCGGTCGAAAACGGGCGCCCCCACCCCTACACGGTCCGTGCCCGCCACGCGACGATCATCGCCGGCGGCGCCCTGGGGACGCCGGAGCTGCTGAAGCGCTCGCGGCTCGGCGGGGAACAGGTCGGGCGCAACCTCCACCTCCACCCCGCGTGCTGGGTCGGCGCCCGCTACGAGGAGGAGGTGCGCGGCTGGGAGGGCGTGATGCAGAGCTACTACGTCGACGAGTGGGAGTCGGAGCGTGTCCTGCTGGAGGCCACCTTCACCCCGCTCCCGTTCGGCGGCCCCTGGCTCCCCGGGATCGGGCGCGAGCACCAGGAGTCGATTCTCGGGTATGACCGCATCGGGTCAATCGGGGTTCACCTGACCGACCATTCGGCGGGACGCGTCGGGCTCGCCCGGGACGGGTCGCTGCGGATGACGTACCGCCTCACCGATGAGGACGCCGACCGCATCGCCTTCGGAATCGCCCGCGCGGCGGAGGTCCACTTCGCCGCCGGAGCATCCGAGGTCTATCCGAACATCGGCCGGGTCCCGGTCCTGCGCCCCGGCGACCTGTCCGAGTTCGAGGCGAACACCTTCAGGCCCTCCGAGCTGCGCCTCGAGGCATTCCATCCGATGGGGACCGCGCGGATGTCGGCCGACTCCGGCGCCGGCGCCTGTGCTCCGGACGGCTCGGTGAACGGGGTCTCCCGGCTCTACGTCGCCGACGCCTCGCTGTTTCCGAGCGCGGTCGGGGTCAACCCGATGATGACGATCATCGCGCTGGCGAAGAGAGTCGCCAGCGGAATCGTGCCCGCGTAGGACTTTGTCCTCAGTCGGCTGACTGCGGGTGACGCACGATGAGTGCGCTGCCCTTGTCAGCCTCCCTGCGTCCTTGTCCTACTTTGGCACGACTCCGCTGGTTGGGTTATTGGCCAGCGGGAGGTGGCGGGCGGGTGGTTGGGTGGCGCAGCGGGGGTGGCTATTGGGCCGGCGGGGCCGGGAGGCGGCTGCTGGGCCGGCGGGGCCTGTTGAGGCGGTTGCTGCGCGGGCGGCTGCCCTGCCGGTGGAGGCGGTGGCGGTGGCGGGGCGCCGCCGGGCCCGCCGCCGGGGGGAGCGCCGCCGCCCCCGCCGGAGAGGCGGTCGGCCGCGTCGCCGAACGTGGTGCCTTCCTCGCGCATCGCGCTGTAGCCGCCGTAGGCGATCCCCGCGGCCGCGATCAGACCAAGGAAGATCCCGAGCTTCAGGGTGGTGTCGACCGAGACGCCGCCGAACGAATCGCCGCCCGGCGGGTTGATGATCCGGTAGAGGATCAGGAGGACCGCGAGACCGCCGAGCACGGCCACCAGGGTGTTGAGCGAGAACGGTGGCTCGATGTCGGCGTCGGTGAGCCGTATCACCGCGACGCCGATCGCGACCACTATCGCCGCCATCAGGAAGATCGGGATCAGGTCGAGCGCGTCCCAGGCGCTGCCACCGCCGGCGACCTCGCCAGAGAAGCCGCTGACGCCCGAGACCTTGACGCCGAACCAGTCGAAGAACATGAATATGAAAAGGAGGACCGCGGAGACCGCGGAGATCTTCTCCCCCGTGCTCAGCCTGTCAGCTTCCATCTACCAATCTCCCTCCATAGACATCGGGAACGGCCCGACCCTACACCCGGGATCGGGCGGCAGCCATCGTGTTGACGAGCAGCATCGCGATCGTCATCGGACCGACCCCGCCCGGCACCGGTGTGATCGCCGCCGCGACGTCGGCCACCGCCTCGAAGTCGACGTCCCCGCAGAGACCCTGATCGGTGCGATTCATGCCGACGTCGATCACCACGGCGCCGGGCTTCACCGCATCGGCGCCGAGCAGGCGGGGCACCCCCACCGCGGCGACCAGGACGTCTGCGCGGCTGCAGACGCCGGGCAGGTCGCGGGTGCGCGAGTGGCAGACGGTCACCGTCGCGTTTGCGGCCAACAGCAGCCGCGCCACCGGCACGCCGACCAGCTTGGAGCGGCCGACGACGACCGCCTCCGCCCCCTCGAGCTCGACTCCCTGGCTTCGCAGCAGCTCCATCACCCCTGCCGGCGTGCAGGGGGTCAGCCCCGGCGTCCCGTGGGCGAGCAGGCCGGCGTTCAACGGGGTCAGCCCGTCGACGTCCTTGCCGGGGTCGATCGTCGCCACGACCCGGTCGGGGTCGATGTGATCGGGGAGCGGCAACTGCACCAGGATCCCGTCGACCCCGTCGTCGAGCCCGAGCGCGGCGACCAGGTCGAGCAGGTCGGCCTCGTTCGTCTCCGCCGCCAGGTCATGGTGGACCGACCGGATCCCGACCTCCTCGCAGGCGCGGTGCTTGTTGCGGATGTAGACCTCGGAGGCGGGGTCATCCCCAACCAGCAGGGTCGCCAACGCCGGCGCCCGGCCGTGCTCCGCCGTGTAGCCCTCCACCTCGGCGGCGACCCGCTCGCGAACCGCGGCCGCCACCGCCCTGCCGTCGATGAGGGCGGCGGCCAACCGCGCTACCGCTTTCTGATCGGCGCGTAGTCCGCCATCAGCTTGCGCTCCGAGCCGTCCTCGGCGAAGCGGACGACGACGACGCCGCCCGGCTCGACCGCGGTCACGACGCCGTCGCCGAAGGCGGCGTGGACGACGTCGTCGCCGGTGCGCAGTTCGAGGGCTGGCCCGGGGTCGATCGGGGCCGCGGCGGCCGACTCCGACACCGCGCCGAAACCCGCCCCGGGAGCGCTCGAGTGGCGCTCGGTCAGCTCAGCCGGCAGCTCGTCGACGAATCGCGATGGCAGGTTCCGCTCGGCGCGCCCGAACAGCCGCCGCTCGCGCGTCCAGGTCATGTAGAGGCGCCGCTTGGCCCGTGTGATCCCGACGTAGCAGAGCCGGCGCTCCTCTTCCTCGCCCCCCTCTTCGAGCGATCGCATGTGCGGGAAGGCGCCGTCCTCGCAGCCGACGATGAAGACCGTGTCGTACTCGAGGCCCTTCGCGTTGTGGAGCGTCATCAGCGTGATCACCGACTCGTCGCGCAGCCCGTCCTGCTCCGTGTAGAGGGAGATCTGCTGCAGGAACTCCTCCAGGGGGGAGAGCTCCCCCTCGCCCTCGAGCTCGCGATTGGCGTCGAACTCCGCGGCGACTCCGATCAGCTCCTCGAGGTTCTCGGCCCGCCCCTCCGCCTCGACCGTCCGCTCAGCGGCGAGGGCGTCCAGGTAGCCGGTCTCCCGCAGGGTCGTCTCGAGCAGCTCGGCGACCCGGGCGGAATCGGACCGCGCCCGCAGGTCCTCCATCGTCGCGTGAAAGCGTGAGATCGCCTTGGTCGCGGCGGCCCCCATCCCCGGCACCTCCTCGACCGCGCCCGCGACCTCCCAGATCGGCCGCCCGGTCGTGTTGGCGTGGGACCCGAGCCGTCCCTGGCTGGTTTTCCCTATCCCCCGCCGCGGCGAGTTCACGACCCGGGCGAAGGAGACCTGGTCGGACGGGTTGACGAGGAGGCTGAGGTAGGCGACGGCGTCCTTGACCTCGGCGCGCTCGTAGAACTTGGTGCCGCCGATCACCTGGTAGGGGAGCTCGAACCGGACCAGGGTGTCCTCGAGCACTCGGCTCATCGCGTTGGTTCGGTAGAAGACCGCGACGTCCTCGCGCCTCACGCCCTCCTCCTCGCCGAGGCGCTCGATCTCGCCGGCCACCCAGCGCGCCTCTTCGTGCTCGTCGGCGAGCTCGGAGAGCTGTACCGGCTCGCCGCCGGCGAGGTCGGTCCAGAGCCGCTTCGGCCGCCGCTCGCGGTTGCGCTCGACGACCGCGTTGGCGGCGGAGAGGATCGTCTGCGTCGAGCGGTAGTTCTGCTCGAGCTTGACCACCTCGGCCTCGGGGAAGTCGCGCTCGAAGTCGAGGATGTTGCGGATGTCGGCGTGCCTGAACCCGTATACCGACTGGTCCTCGTCGCCGACCACCATCAGGTTGCCATGCTCGGCGGTGAGCAGCTGCAGGAGCCGGTACTGGGCCCGGTTCGTGTCCTGGTACTCGTCGACCAGCACCTGGCGGAAGGTGCTGCGCCAGCGATCTCGCACCTCCTCGAAGAGCTCGAGGGCGTTGACCATCCGCACCAGGAGGTCGTCGAAGTCCATCGCGTTGGCGGCCAGCATCCGCTTCTCATAGAGCGCGTAGGCCTCGGCCACGGTCTCCTCGAAGGTGTTGTCGCGCGCGGCCTCGGCATAGGCGTCGGGGTCGACGAGCTGGTTCTTCGCGCCGGAGATCTGGGCCCGGATCGAGCGCGGCGGATAGCGCTTCGGATCGATGCCCAGCTCGTCGATGCAGCGTTTCAGCATCCGCAGCGAGTCCGACTCGTCGTAGATCGTGAAGCTGCGCGAGTAGCCGAGGCGCTCGGCGTCGGCGCGGAGCATCCGCGCACAGGCCGAGTGGAAGGTCATCACCCACATCGCCCGCGTCGAGCGCCCGACCAGCTCCTCGACCCGGTCGCGCATCTCAGTCGCGGCTTTGTTGGTGAAGGTGATCGCGAGGATCTCCCCGGGCCGGGCGGCGTCGGTGGCGAGCATGTAGGCGATGCGGCGGGTCAGGACCCTGGTCTTGCCCGACCCGGCGCCGGCGACGACCAGCAACGGGCCCTCGCCGTGGAGAACCGCCTGCCGCTGCGGCTCGTTGAGGTCCGCCAGAAGCCGCTCGGCGCGGTCGGCGCCGGGCTCGGTCGGGGCGCCCTCGAAGCCGTCCGGGGCGTCTTTCGGGCTCTCGGACTCGGTCTGAAGCATCGTCAGCCGAGAATAGAGGGGCGGGCGGAAGGCTCAGCCTCCGGCCGAGGAGCGCCCGGTCCGGGGGCGGAGCTCGGGATCCTCCCCCTCACGCCGCCCGTCGCCGTCGAGCTCGGCGAGGCGCCTCTCGACATCGGCGATCCGCTCAGACAGCCCCTTGATCGCCTCGGCGATCGGGTCCGGCAGGTGGATCCAGTCGGTGTCCGGCCCTTCGACGCGTCGGCCTTCGACCTTCACCGGGTGGCCAGGGTTGCCGACGACCGTCGACCCCGGGGGGACGTCCTCGACCACGACGGTGTTGGCGCCGATCTTCGCCCCGTCCCCGACCGAGATCGGACCGAGGAGCTTCGCCCCGGAGCCGACGGTGACGTTGTCGCCCAGGGTCGGGTGGCGCTTGCCCGGCTGGAATCCGGTGCCGCCGAGCGTGACGCCCTGGTAGAGCGTCACCCGGTCGCCGATCTCGGCCGTCTCGCCGATCACCACGCCCGAGCCGTGGTCGATGAAGAACTCGTCGCCGATCCGCGCCGCGGGATGGATCTCGACCCCGGTGACGGAGCGGATGCAGTAGGCAATCGCCCGCGGGGCGATCGGCACCCCCGCCTCGTGCAGGACGTGCGCGATGCGGTGGGCAAGGAGCGCCTGCACCCCGGCCCAGCCGGTGAGGATCTCAAAGGTCGAGACCCCCTTCGACGCGGGGTCGCGCTCGCGGGCGGCTCTGACATCCGCCCGCACCTCGCGCAGCACCCTGTTCACGGCCTCGATCATGGTGCAAAGAAGGGTAGGGACACATAGCGCTCGCCTGAGTCACAGACGATCGTCACCACCCGCTTGCCGGTAAGCTCGGGCCGCGCGGCGACCTCGAGCGCGGCCTTGATGTTGGCCCCGGCGGAGATCCCAGCGAGCACGCCCTCCCTGCGGGCGGCGAGGCGGGCCGTCTCGAGCGCGTCCTCGTCGTCGACCTGGATCGTCTCGTCGATCACCGAACGATCGAGCACATCGGGGACGAAGCCGGCGCCGATCCCCTGGATTTTGTGGGGGCCCGGAGAGCCCCCGGAGAGGACCGGAGAGGTGGCGGGCTCGACCGCGACGACCAGCGAGTCCGGGCTCCGTTCGCGCAGCATCTGGCCGACCCCGGTGATCGTGCCGCCGGTCCCGACGCCGGCGACGAAGGCGCCGACCTCGCCGTCGCAGTCGCTCCAGATCTCCTCGGCGGTCGTACGGCGGTGGATATCCGGGTTCGCGGGGTTGGAGAACTGCTGCGGCATGAACCCCTTCCGCTGTTCGCAGATCTGCTCCGCGAGCTCGACCGCCTCGCCCATCCCGCCCAGCGAGGGCGTCTCGCGCACCTCGGCGCCGTAGGCGCGCAGCAGCTTCGACCGCTCGCGGCTCATCCCCTCGGGCAGGGTCAGGATCAACTCGTAGCCCCGCGCCGCGCAGACCATCGCCAGCGCGATCCCGGTGTTGCCGCTGGTCGGCTCGACGATCACGCCCCGCCCCGGCCGGATCGCACCCTCCTCCTCGGCGGCGTCGATCATCGCCACCCCGATTCGGTCCTTCACCGAGCCACCGGGATTGAAGTACTCGAGCTTCGCGCAGACCTCCGCCCCCAGCCCCTCCCCGAGCCGCCGCAGCGCGACGAGGGGGGTGCCGCCGACAGTCGCCGAAGCCTCGGCGCCGATTCGCATCGGGGAAGTATCGCCCGGCGCCGGTCGCGGCGCACTCGACCACGACCGTTACCGTTCAGGCGATGAGGTGCCGGCACGCACTCCTCGCGGCGACGGTGGCGGCCTTGCTGCTGCCCGCAGCGTCCTCGGCGGCGACGCTGACGCCTCTCGCGTCGCCCGGGTCCTGGGCGAGCACCCCCATTCACGCCAGCGCCCCGCCCGGGGACCCGCGCGTCTTCGTCGTCGAGCGGAGCGGCGGGATCCGGATCGTCAAAGACGGGGTCCTGCTCTCGTCGCCGTTCCTTACCGTCCCGAATGTCGACACCTTCAACGAGCGCGGTCTGCTCTCGATCGCCTTCCCCCCCGACTACGCCAGCAGCGGGCTCTTCTACGTCTTCACAGTCGCGGCCGGCTCCGACGAACTGGACCCGACCGGCATGGCCGGCGACATCCGGGTGGTCGAGTACCGGCGTTCGGAAACCGACCCCGACCTCGCCGACCCTGCCTCCGCTCGGCTCGTGCTCAAGGAAACTCATGGTGCCGGCAACCACAACGGGGGCCAACTCGCCTTCGGCCCCGAAGGCCTCCTCTACATCACGATCGGCGACAACGCCACATCGGCGAACGCACAGACCACCGGCAACAACCTCGGCAAGGTGCTGCGGATCGACCCCCGCGACCCGGACGGCGCCGGCCTGGCCACCTTCAGCATCCCGGAGTCGAACCCATACACCTCGATCAAAGGCGGCAAGCTCGCGATCTACTCGATCGGGCTCCGCAATCCCTACCGCGCCTCCTTCGCCCCGAACGACGACCTGATCGTCGCCGACGTCGGTGAGGGCACCTGGGAGGAGATCAACGTCGGCCGTGCGACCGGCACACCGGCCGCGACCACGCTGGCCGGCGCCAACCTCGGCTGGCCTACCTGTGAGGGCACATGCGTTCCCACCAACCCTCTCTTCGACGATCCCTTCTTCCAGTACCCGAACGCCGAAAGCCCGGCGGAGTCGACCGGGTGCGCGGTCCTCGGCGGCTACGTCGTCCGCGACCAGTGGCTCACCGGGCTGACGGGCCGCTACCTGTACGGCGATCTCTGCCGCACTGACCTGCGAACCCTGAACCTCAACGCCCCGGGAGGCGACCCCCAGCCGGCCGGACTGAGCCTGCCGCAGGACGCCGGCGAGCTGCGCGGGTTCGGCGAAGACGGGCGCGGCTGCGTCTACGTGATGACCACGGAGACCGCCTACCGGGTGGCGCCATCGCCCGACGCCGGGACGATCTGTCCGCCCCCTCCACCGCCGCAGCCGGTCGCCGACCACGACCCACCGGGCCTGAAGCTGAAGCAGTCCCGCCGTCAACGACTGCGGCGCTTCGTCCTGATCGTCGCGACCTGCGATGAGGCCTGCAACCTACGGGCCAGCGGAGGGCTTCGAATGTCCGGGGCGGGCGCCTCGAAAGCGGCGAGGCTCAGGCTCGCCAGCCGCTCGGGGTCGGCGGGAGTCGCGACCCAGCTTCGCCTGAGGCTTCCCAAGAGCGTCTTCAAGCGGGCGAAGCGTGCCAGGAAGGACGGTCGCCGGGTGAAGGCCCAGGTCAAGGTTTCGGCGACCGACCCGAGCGGAAACGCGACGGTGGCGTCGGCGGGCATCGTCCTACGCTGAGCGCGTGCCGCGCCCTTCGGCAGAGCAGATCTCACGACGCTATGACCGCCTCGCGCAGATCTACGGCCCGATCTCGGTCGCGTTCCTGCTCCGCCAGCGGCTCAGGGACGAAGCTGTCCGGCAGCTCGAGCTCAGTCCTGGGGCATCGGTGCTGGAGGTCGGCTGCGGCACCGGCGCAAACCTCGGCCGTCTCGTCGACGCCGTCGGCCCGACCGGCAGGGTGACCGGCCTCGACCTCTCGCCCGGGATGCTGAAGCGGGCCGAGCGCCTGCTAAGTGAGAAGCGGTGGCAGAACGTCACCCTGCTCGAGCAGGACGCCGAGAGCCTCGACGGCGCGGAGCGATTCGACGCCGTCCTCTTCAGCCTCTCCTACTCGGTCCTGCCGGAGCCGCGGAAAACCCTTCAAGGGACGTGGGAGCTGCTCGCCCCCGGGGGCAGCCTCGTGATCATGGATGCCGGCGTCCCCGAGGGCCGGCTCGGGCGGCTGCTGCGCCCGTTGGTGACGGCGATCAGCAGAGCGACGGTACTCGGCAACCCGGACTCCCGGCCGTGGGAGGAGCTGGCCCGATTGGGATCCGACGTCGCGACCACGAGATTCCAGGCTGGCACCTACTTCGTCTGCCGGGCACAGAAGCCGGTCAAGGCCTGAACAGGGCTGCTGACTACGGCCAGCGCGAGCAGTCGGAGATCGCTTCTTCGCGCTCCACGCGCTGAGCGTCGCCGCCCTGGACGGCGACCGGATGGCGCAGCTCGACTTCCGCGAGGCAGTTGCGGTAGTGGAGCTCGCCGCCGATCCAGACCAGCAGAAGGACGACGATCAGGCCGGCAAGCCCCACCGCGACCGCGGCAGCTGGCCTGATCGTCGCGGTGACGTCCATTTTCACGGCGGTTGCCACCCCTTTCGGTTTCCTGCGGAACCTCATCGGATTGGCCTAGGCTATTCGCTCGGCGCTCCTTCAGATGAAGTACATCCCGGAATGGTCGCGGGATTCGGCTCTAGCAAGCCGATTCGAGGGGCGCGGGTGTTCGGAGTTGGGGGTGGCCCCCCGTCGGTTAGGCTGGCGCCAGGCCGATCCTAGGAGGACGTTGATGAGGAAGCTCGCACTGTTGCTCTCCCTGCTGGTACTCGGCGCGCTTGGGCTGATCGCCTGCGGAGGAGGCGACGACGATGAGACCACCGCAGCGTCCGATCCCGGAGCCAACCACCGGCTCAGTAATGAGGAGACGATCGAGCAGCAGGGCAACGAGTGGGCAGCTGCGTTCGCGAAGGCCGGCCCTGTCACATGTCGCTACATGGGGCAGCCGGCGTGCGAACGCGCGAACTGCGAACGCGTGCACGCACCGATAAAGAACTGCAGACCACCGTCGGCAGAGTTTCGGGAGTCCTTTGCCGATGCAACGATCGAGCGGGTCGTCATCGAGGGCCACTACGCCACGGCGGAGTTCTCGAACGGCGAGTCGGTGGAATTCGAAGGACAGAAGGCGGACCAAGGAGACAACCAAGGAGACAAGACGGTGGAGGGCTCGGTCTGGTTCATCACGGAGAGGTGGATCAAGGAGGCGAGTAAGGAGGCGGCCTCAGAACCGTAGGGTGATCCCCGGGTTCCGTGGACCAATCGGGGACCAATGCGTTGGTCCATACGGCGGTTGTGAGCCGTCCTCAGCGGTCTATCTTCGGCTCTGGCAAGCCAGGTAGGCGTTTTGCAGGCACGGCTGCCTAGATGAAGTACATCCGAGGGTGGGGGGCCGGATCGCGCATTCTAGAGCGGTTTCTGGCCCCCCGTGCGCCACCGATGCGCCAGTCTGTGCGCGTTCAGCTCGCAAGAACCGGTTCTGAACCCGACCTACTTCAGCTCGGAAGCAGCCGTTTCAATCAGCCCAGCAACCGCCGCTGGCTGCGACAGAAATATCGAGTGGCTGCCCGTAGCCTCGACAACGGTCGAACCCGCCCGCGCAGACATCTGTTGCTGGGCCGGCGGGGGGATCATCCGGTCTTCGGTGGCGATCAGGTACCAGCTCGGCTTACTCTTCCAGGCTGGCTCGCTGATGCTTTCGCCCAGGGCGTCAACACCCCACGGGACTTGCGCGTCGGCCTGGAACTCTGCCAGCTCCGGGTCCACATCGGCGGCGAATGAGCCGGCAAACTTATCCCGGTCGAGAAACAGAAAGCCGTCCTGGGGTGGCAATATCGGCGGGACAGGCGCGTCGGGCGGCGGATCGGCGATGAGCGTGTTGACTGACTCGCCCTCGTCCGGCGCGAAGGCTGCGATATAGACAAGCCCAGCGACTTTGGGGTTGTTTCCGGCCTCGGTGATCACCGCTCCGCCATAGGAATGGCCAACAAGAACGACCGGCCCATCCTGGGCGTCGATGACGCGATTGGTCGTGGCCACGTCGCCCGCCAGCGAAAGCGTCGGATTCTGGACGATGCTGACGCTGTAGCCATTCTTCCTCAGGAGGCTGTAGACAGGCTGCCATCCCGAGCCGTCCACGAAACCGCCATGAACAAGAACCACGGTTCCCGTTGAGTCAGCGTTCATGTTGATCTCCTCTATCGGGTCAGAGCCGGGTCGTCCCGATGCTAACCGAACCTGGACCCAGCGAGCCGGCGCTCCTCGCGGTCTCTTCCTGGCGCTCCCGCTGCGCGTTCAGGTAAGCGTTGAGCAGCCCAGCAGCCTCGGCCTCAGAGCCCGGCATCAGGTGCCCGTAGCGGTCGAGGGTGATCGAGACGTTGGCGTAGCCCATGAAGGTCTGGAGGGCCTTCGCGTTGACGCCGCCGGCGATCATCAGAGAGGCGAAGGTGTGCGCGCTCCCTGCGCCCCCTGACCGCGGCCAGGTGGAGTCCGTTGCAGGGATTCGCCGCCACCTCGCCCCTGGAGAGCGCACGGCGGAAGATCGCCCGCAGGGGATTCAGCGTGCCCTAGCGACTCGGAGCATCAGCTCTGTGGCGCGCTCGTGTTCGCTCACAGCAACCCGAGTTATGCGGCTGGAGTTGCGTAGCGCCTTGAGCGAGATGAGAAGGGCAGCACCCCGGCGATGAGGCTGCTTCCCACGGCCTGCCAGTCGATCTCCCCAAGGGGCAGCACGGTGTCGAGAACCTAGCGCCCGTGCGCCAATGGTGCGCCAGTCAAACGGGATTCAGCGGGACTTAGCGGGATGAGATTCCGCTTGAACAAGCCAAATCCGCTCTAGCAAGCGGTGCGCTTTAGATGAAGTACATCCCGGCGCCGGCCTCCTCGGCTTCGCGGCGGGCGACTTCGGCGATCGTGGTCTGGCCGAAGACCTTGCGCAGGGAGGTGACGCCCTCGGCCCAGATCCCGCCGGCCTCATCGGCCTCCTGGCCGATCTTGCCGTCGAGGGTCTGGACGACCTCCAGCACGGTGATTTCGTCGGCCGGGCGGGAGAGGGTGTAGCCGCCTTTCATCCCGCGGTGAGATGTCAGCAGGCCCGCCCGGCGCAGGGTCGAGAAGAGCTGCTCGAGGAACTGCTCCGGCATCCCGCGGCGCTCGGCCACCTCCTTGATCGGCACCGGGCGCTCCCCCGAGCGGGCGAGCTCCGCCATCGCGACGACCGCGTAGCGGGACTTCGAGGTGATCGAGATCACGCCGTCTTTTCTACCGCACGGGGCGGACCCGGCTCGGTTAGGATCGATGTTTGGGTTCCGAGCGCCCACAATGCCTTGTGATCGACGGACACCCGATGGTTCGCCTCGGTGTGCGCGAAGCCCTGCGGGGCGGATTCCATGTCCACGAGAGCGCCAACCGGGCGGAGGGGCTGGAGCTGATCCGGGACGTCGGCAGCATCGACGTCGCAATCGTCGATCTGCGCCGGTGGTCGGCGGAGGACAACTCCGAGCTTAGTGGCCGCGAGACGATCAGGACGCTGCGCCGGGTGGAGCCGGGGATGGGAATCGTCGCCCACGGCGATCGGCCCGAGCGGCATATCGCGAATGCTGCGCTGCAGGCGGGGGCGACCGCGTATGTCGCCCGCACCGCCAGTCTCGAGGACCTGCGCCGCGCGGTCCAGGCGGCGGTGGACCAGGAACCCTTCGTCGACCCGGCCGTCCCGCCGAAAGGGAGCCGCGGTCAGCTCACGCGGCGGCAGCGCCAGATCCTGCAGCTGCTGGCGAACGGCGGCTCCACCACTGCCGCGGCCCGCGACCTCGGCCTCAGCGAGGAAACGGTCAAGACCCACACTAGGAATGCCCTCGGCCGCCTCGGCGCCCGCAACCGCACCCACGCGGTCGCGATGGCGCTGCGCGGAGCCCTGATCGAGTAGCTAGATCCAACCGTGCTCGCGCGCGGTGAGCACCGCCTGGGCGCGATCGACGGCGCCGATCTTGCCGTAGACGTTGTGCAGGTGCGTGCGGATGGTCGAGACCGAGAGCTGCATCTCGCCGGCGATCTGCTTGTAGACCATCCCGTCCGAGAGGTACCTGAGCACGTCCAGCTCGCGGTTCGACAGAGGGCAGGGCTCGACCGTCCGCTGGCCCTCCTGGCGCGGGTAGGGAAGGTCATAGAGGAGCTCGCGCACGTCGTCGGGCTCGAGACCACACCGTTTCGCGACGAGGCGCAGCCGCTCGGGGCTCGCGGCCTCACCCTGGGAGTAGTGAGCCACCATGTCGGCCGTCGCCACCATCGCCGCGAGGCCGTCAGCGTCCTCCGCGTGGTGGCGCTCGATCGCGACGGCGATCCGCTGCGGAACGTTCCAGCGGCGCGCAAGCACCCCGCCGACCAACGCGTGGTCGATCCCGAGCTGGTCGCGTTCCTCGCGGAGCCGGTGCTCGGGGGTGTGGGAGACCGTGTCGAAGTAGCTGCGGTGACCTGGGTGGAGCTTCGAGATGACGAGGCGGCCGATGTCGTGCAGCAGGGCCGCGACGGCGAGCTCGTCGCGCTCGGGCCAGCCGACGGCGCGGCCGATCCACTCGGCCGCCTGCTGGGTCGCCCTCGCGTGGACGCGAAATCGCTCGGGGCGCAGCTCCCAGCCCCCATTGGACTCGAAGAAGTCGAAGACGGGGGCGGTGCCGGCGATCGCCAGCACGCCTGACGGCCGCAGCACCTCGACCGCCGCCGGCACGCTCGCCACATCGCCGTTCCCGGCCCGATTGGCGAACCGCAGGGTCGAGATCGTCAGGGCGACGTCGGACTCGACCGCATCGACCAGATCGCCGACACGGGGTGTGTCGGCCGTCGCCGCCTCGAGGACCCTGGAGCGGGCCTCGACCAGCGCCGGGAATCGCTCGACGGCCTCGAAAGCGGCGGCAAGGCGGGCGCCAGGAGCTGGGGCCGCCTTGGCCCCGCGATCATCGGTGGTTTTCGCCTTCGGGATGCTGGTTGGGTTCGATCGGGCCAATTCCGCCCTCCGCAGATCTCATCGGCAAAAGAGGACGGTCGGTTTAGAACGACCGTCCACACAAATGGGGAGATCCCACCCAATCGTTGTACGCAGCGGCAGGACCTCGTGTTCACCGTTGTCCTTCCCGGTTCCAACTCGCTCAAACCCGAAGCCGCGCGAGCGCGGCGTCGATCCGGGCCAGCGAGTCCTCGCGCCCGAGGGCCGCAAGCGACTCGAAGATTCCGGGGGACACGGTGCTGCCGGTGATCGCGACGCGCACCGGCTGGTAGAGCTTCCCCGCCCCGACCCCGAGCCGCTCGGGCAGAGGCCCGAGCGCCTGCTCGAGCGCCCCTGCATCGAACCCGTCCGACCCCGACAGGGCATCCCGCGCGGCCTCGAGCAGCGTCGGCGCATCCCCCTTCATCGTCTTCCGCCAAGCCTTCTCGTCCTCGACCGGCGGCTCGAACAGGAACCGGATCAGCGGCCAGACCTCCTCCAGCGTCTGGGCTTTCTCCTGGACGATCTCGCAGGCCGCCCGCAGCCTCTCGTCGACCTCGCGGCCGAGGTGGCCGGCCACCGCCGCCGTGTACTCGTCGAGCGGCATCTCCCTCATGTAGCGGCCGTTGATCCAGCGCAGCTTCTTCTCGTCGAAGATCGCGGCGGCGCGGCCGACGTCCTCGATCCGGAAGCGCTGGACCAACTCCTCGGTCGACATCAGCGTCGCATCGTCGTCAGCTCCCCAGCCCAGCAGCGCCAGGTAGTTGCGCACCGCGGCGGGGAGGTAGCCGGCATCGCGCAGCTCCTGCACCGAGGCGGCGCCGTGGCGCTTCGAGAGCTTGCGACCATCGGGGCCGTGCAGGAGCGACAGGTGCGCGTAGCGGGGCGCCTCGTGGCCGAGCGCGGCGAGGACCAGCAGCTGCTTCGGGGTGTTCGAGAGGTGATCGTCGCCGCGGACCACGTCGGTTATCCCCATCTCGGCGTCGTCGACGGCGACCGCGAAGTTGTAGAGGACCGAGCCGTCGCCACGGGCGATCACGAAGTCGTCGTGGCTGCGGTTGGGGAAGCTGACCGGCCCCCGGATGGTGTCCTGGACGACGGTCTCCCCCTCATCGGGGACGCGGAGGCGGACAGCCGCGCCGGGCTCCTTGCTCGCGACGCCGCGATAGCCGCGGTCTGTCCCGTGCTCGGCCTTCCAGGCCTCGACGTCGGCGGCCGTGGCCGTGTCGCGGTAGGCCGCGCCGGACCCGAGCAGGCGGGCCAGGGCCGCCTCGTGGTTGGCGCTGCGCTCGGCCTGCGAGACCGGCCCCTCGTCCCAATCGAGCTCGAGCCAGCGCAGCGCGTTGAGGATCTGCTCGACGTTCTCGGGCGTCGAGCGCTCGCGGTCGGTGTCCTCGATCCGCAGCACCAGCGAGCCCCCCGAGTGGCGGGCCGCCAGCCAGTTGTAGAGGGCCGTCCGGGCGCCGCCCATGTGCAGCGCCCCGGTTGGGGAGGGAGCGAACCTGAGGCGGATCCTGGAGTCGTCGGGCACCGGCGCGCATGTTTCCACAGCGCCACCCGTCGCACGCGAGTGCAACCGCCACGCCCTAGCGCCACTTGATCGTGCAGCCGACCGCCTCGGTCTGCGGACGGGGGACCTGCACGCCCGAGAGGACCGCGTCGAGCGCCTCGCGGAGCCACTCCGCGTCTAGGGACTCGTCGTCGTAGTCGCCGTCCGGGGCCCCCTCGTAGCGCACGGCGAGCTCGGAGTCGAGGACGAAGACATGGGGAGTCTTCTCGGCGCCCCAGGCGCGTGCGACCTCCTGGCTCTCGTCATGGAGATAGGGATGCGACCAGTCCTCGGCCGCGACCCGCTCGGCCATCGCCTCGGGCGAGTCGGCCGGGTAGCGCTCGGCGTCGTTGGAGTTGATCGCCAGGGTGCGGACGCCGCGGCCCTCGAAGTCGCGCGCGACCGCGTGCATGCGGTCCTGCCACGCGAGTGCGTAGGGACAGTGGTTACAGGTCCAGTAGACGACCGTTGCCGCAGCGCCGGAGCCGGACAGGGAGTGGCTCTCGCCGTCGGTCGCAGGGAGCTCGAAGTCGGGGGCGGGCTCCCCCGGGCTCGGGGTCATGACCGGGAGGCTAGCTTCGCACGCAGATCCTCGGGGTCGGGGAGCGGCGAGGCGCGCCCGTCGCGGCGGCGGTAGACCCGGCAGGTCAGCGGCGAGCCCCCGTCCGGGTCGATCTCCTCCACGACATCGACCCCGTCGACCCGGACGGTTGGCGAGCCGGGAAAGGACTCCTGGGCGGCGTCGTCCTCGGTCTCGATCTCGCGCAGCTCGATCGCGCCCGGGTCGAGCCCCAGCTCCTCCATCGCGCCGCGCAGCTCCGCGAGGCCCCGCTCCCACGACGGGCAGCCGCTCCACCAGAGGAACTCGACGTGAGGATCCGTCATCGCTCGGAGCTTAGAGTGCAGGATCGATGCTGATCGGAGCCCACGTATCGACGGCCGGGGGACTGTCCAACGCGATCGAGCGGGGGACCGAGCTCGGCTGCGAATCGATCCAGATCTTCAACCAGAGCCCGCGGATGTGGCGGCCGACCCGCTACGGGCCCGACGACATCGCCGCCTTTCGCGAGGCCATGGAGGCCTCCCCGGTCGATGCGGTCGTGATCCACGCCGTCTACCTGATCAACTGCGCGACGAAAGACCGGGAGCTTCGGAAGAAGTCGCTCGCCTCGCTCACCCACGCGCTGCGGACCGGCGACGGGATCGGCGCCGCCGGAGTCGTCCTCCACCCCGGTGCGCAGAAAGGAGAGCCGCTCAAGGCCTCGATGAAACGGGCGGCGAAGGTGATCGCCGCCGCCCTCTCCGACAGCCAGGGCTGCCCGCTGCCGCTCGAGCAGACCGCCGGCCACAAGGGGTTGCTCGGGCGCGACTTCGACCAGACCGCCGAGCTGATCGAGTTGGCCGGCGGCGGCAGGCGGCTCGGACTCTGCCTCGACTCATGCCACCTCTTCGTCCAGGGCTATGACGTCACCGACCCGCAGCACCTCGGCGAGATCGTCGAGGAAGCCGACGCGAAGGTCGGCCTCGAGCGGCTCCGCTGCCTGCACGTCAACGACGCGGCTGCGGCCCTCGGTTCCTGCCGCGACCGCCACGCCAACATCGGCAAGGGCGAGATGGGCAGACGCGGCCTCGCCGCGTTCCTCTCCGAGCCCCGCTTCGAGGGGCTGCCGGCGACCCTGGAGACGCCGGGACCACGGAAGAAAGGGCCGGATCGCAAGGAAGTGCAGGCGGCGAAGCGGCTCCGCAAATCCGGCCTGAAGGCGCGCGGGGCTACCTGATCTGCATGCCCGAGATCGCCCGCGAGATGACGAGGCGCTGGATCTCGGAGGTGCCCTCGAAGATCGTGTAGATCTTCGCGTCGCGGCACATCCGCTCGACCGGGTACTCGCGGGTGTAGCCGTTGCCGCCGAGGATCTGGATCGCCCGCTCGGTCGCCCAGACCGCGACCTCGCCCGCCTTCAGCTTCGCCATCGAGCCCTCGGCGTTCTCGAAGGTCTGGCCGCTGCGGCCCATCCAGGCGCCGCGCCAGACCAGCAGCCGGGCGGCGTCGATCTCGAGCTTCATGTCGGCGAGCGTGAACGCGATCGCCTGGTTCTCGATGATCGGCCGGCCGAACTGCTCCCGCTCTTTCGCGTACCCGAGCGCGTACTCATAGGCGGCCCGGGCGATGCCGACCGCCTGGGCGCCGACCGTCGGCCGGCTCGCCTCGAAGGTCTGCATCGCCGCCTGCGATTTCGACTTCTTGCCCTCGCGGACCCGGGCCAGCCGCTCGTCGAGCTTCTCCTTCCCGCCCAGCAGGCAGGCGCCGGGGACGCGGCAATCGTCGAGGTGGACGTCGGCGGTGTGAGAGGCGCGCAGGCCATGCTTCTTCACCTTGGCGCCCTGCTCGCAGCCCTTGGTCCCGGGTGGGATCACGAAGGCGGCGTGGCTGCGCGAGCCGAGCTCGCGGTCGACGCTGGCGATGACGACGTGGACGTCGGCGATCCCCCCGTTGGTCGCCCACGCCTTCTGGCCATTGAGGACCCACTCGTCCTTGGCCTCGTCGTACTTCGCCGTGGTACGGATCGCCGAGACGTCGGAGCCCGCATCCGGCTCCGAGGAGCAGAAGGCTGCCACCTTCGGCTCCTCCGCGGTGCCGAAGCACTGCGGGATCCACTCGCCCAGCTGCTCCGGGGTTCCCTGCCCGAAGATCGCGGCGACGGCCAGCGAGGTGCCGAAGATGCTCATCCCGATGCCGGCGTCGCCCCAGAACAGCTCCTCGTTGACGATCGGCAGCGTCAGGCCGGTCTCATCGGCCCAGAACTGAGCCAGCCCTTCGAACCCGTAGAGGCCGATCTTGGCAGCCTCCTGGATCACCGGCCAGGGCGTCTCCTCGCGCTCGTCCCATTCCTCGGCGGCGGGCCGGACGACGCCCTCGGCGAAGCCGTGCACCCACTCGCGGATGTCCTTCTGGTCCTGGTTCAGCTCGAGGGTGAAGACCGGGCCGTCGCCGCTCCCGCCGGCGCTCCCGGCCGCCTCCGCCACCAGCTCATCCGCCTCTGCCACTGCCTGGCTCTCACTCATCGAGGCGCGATCCTACACGGAAAGGTGTCGCTTTCGGTGGCGCCGGGGACCCCCTCAGACGTCGCGCAGGTCGAACGCCCGCAGGCCTTCCTGTCCGCCATCGGAGCAGTCGAAGAAGCGGCGGTTGACGCAGTCGTAGCTCGGCCCGTCGCCCTCGTAGGCCCGCTCGACCGAGAACTGGCAGTGGGGCAGGGCATCCCCGGTCATCTTCACCCCACCGAACCCGCCCGTCTGAAGGACCGCGTCGAGCTCGACCTTCGCCGCGAATACCTCCTGCATGCAGCCCACGTACTGGGTGCCGGTCAGCGCGTCGACGAAGCTGTAGAGATAGCGGCAGCCGAGCTCGACACAACCACGCGGCTCGATCATCTTGTCGCAGAACGAACGGCACTGGCGACACTCACCAGTCTTCTCGCGCGTAACCGTCATAGAGGAAGTCTAGGGACGGTTGGCTCATGCGGCCAGGGCATCCGGGCCGAGGACATGGTCGAGCTCGGCCCGCAGTCCGTTGGACGGTCGGACCCGGTAGCCGTCGCCGAGCTTCAGCTCCTTCGGCTCGCCGTCGCCGCGGATCGCGAGCAGCACGTCGGCCTCCCCCCTGTGGTGCTCGAGCACTTCCTTCAGCTGGTCGACCAGGCCGGGGCTGCCGCGCAGCGTCGCGGCGTCGATCGTCAGCTTCAGCGGCTCGGTCGGCGCGGCGGCGGCGGCGATCTCCTCGCGGTCGGGCTCGAACCGCTCGGCCTCCTGGACGACGAGCTTCGTCTCGCCGCGGTCCTTGTGGTCGATCCGGCCGCGGACGAGGACGACCGCGTCGGGGGCGATCACGGCGGCGCTCTCGGCCTGGTCGGCCTTGAAGACGAGCATCTCGATCTGGCCCTCGACGTCGTCGAGGGTCGCGAACATCATCTGGGTCCCGCTCTTGGTGCGGATCTTCTTGCTCTCGGTGACGATCCCGCCGACCGTCACCCAGGCGCCGTCCGGCTTGCCGGCCAGCTCGACGATCGGGCAGTCGACGCGGGCCCGCAGGGCCTCGCGCACTTCGGAGAGCGGGTGCGAGGAGAGGTAGGTGCCGAGGGTCTCCTTCTCGAGGGCGAGCAGCTCCCGGCGGTCGAACTCCAACGTCGAGAGCGGGGGCCTGTGCTGGGCGGGGGAGTTGTCGCCCCCATCGTCTCCGCCGCCCCCGAAGTCGAAGATCGAGCCCTGGCCCAGGAGGGCGTCCTCCTGGGCCTTCTGCCCAGCCGACTGAGCCGCCGGAAGTGCCTCGAGCATCCCCCGGCGGGTGGCCCCGGTCGAGTCGAGCGCCCCGCACTTGACCAGGCACTCGATCGCTCGTTTGTTGACCGCCCGCGCGTCGACCCGTTCGCAGAAGTCCCAGATCGAGGCGAACTCGGTGTCCTCGCGCCCGCGGAGGATCGCCTCGACCGCGGCATGGCCGACGTTCTTGACGGCATCGAGGCCGAACCGGATCGCGCTCTCGGAGACGACGAAGTCGTGGCCGGAGGAGTTGACGTCGGGAGGCAGGACCTCGATCCCCATCTCCTCGCAGCGGTTGACGAAGAACGGCACCTTGTCTTTCGTGTTCATCACCGAGGAGATCAGGGCCGCCATGTACTCGGCGGGGTAGTTGGCCTTCAGGTAGGCGGTGCGGTAGGCGATCAGCGCATAGCAGGCGGCGTGGGACTTGTTGAACGAGTAGTCGGCAGCGGCCTCCATCAGCGACCACATCTCGGCGGCGACCTTGGTCGCGGTGCCGGAGGCCTTCATCCCCTCCATGAACTTCGCCTTCATCGTCGCCATCAGGTCGCGCTTCTTCTTGCCGATCGCCTTGCGCAGGTCGTCGGCCTCGGCGGGGCTGAAGCCGGCCATCCGCTTGGCGATCTCCATCAGCTGCTCCTGGTAGAGGACGCAGCCGTAGGTCGGTTCGGTGATCGGGCGCAGGCGCTCGTCGGGGTAGGTGACCGACTTCGGGTCGCGCTTGCCCCGCGCGTAGTCGGGGATGTAGCGCATCGCCCCCGGGCGGTAGAGGGAGACGAGCGCGACGATGTCGTCGAACTCGCTCGGCCCCACCTTCCTCATCGCCTCCCGCATCCCGTCGGACTCGAGCTGGAAGACGCCGGTGCCATCGCCGGCGGCGAGCATCTCGAAGGACCGGGCATCGTCCATCGGGATCGCGCCGATGTCGAGCTCGACCCCGCGCGAGCGGCCGATGATCTCGACCGCGTCCTCGATCACGTCGAGGTTGCGGAGGCCGAGGAAGTCCATCTTGAGCAGGCCGATCTCCTCGATCGGGCCCATCGAGTACTGGGTCACGATCTTGTACTGGCGCTCCCCCTTGCCGCCGTTCGCGCCGCCGTTGCCGCCGTTCGGGGCGCTGCGGTCCTCGGCGAGCTGCAGCGGCACGATCTCCTGCAGGGGGCGGTCGGCGATCACCACCGCCGCCGCGTGGATCGAGTTGTTGCGGATGATTCCCTCCAGGCCCCTGGCGACGTCGATGATCCGCTGGGCGTCAGGCTCGCTGTCGTAGGTGCGTTTCAACTCCTGCCCGGAGCGGAGGCATTCCTCGAATGAGGGGTTGCGCCCGAGGACCGGCTCGGGGATCTGCTTGGCGAGCCGGTCGCCGGTCGCGTAGTCGAAGCCCAGCACGCGGGCGGCGTCGCGGGTCGCGGCGCGCGGCGCCATCTTGCCGAAGGTGATGATCTGGGCGACCGACTCGCGGCCGTATTTATCGGCGACGTAGCGGATCACCCGCTCGCGGCCCCGGACCGAGAAGTCGATGTCGATGTCGGGCATCGACTTGCGCCCCGGGTTGAGGAAGCGCTCGAACAGGAGCTCGTTTTCGAGCGGGTCGAGGTCGGTGATGTTGAGGCTGTAGGAGACGATCGAGCCTGCGGCCGAGCCGCGGCCGGGGCCGACCGCGATCCCGTTCTCCTTCGCGAAGCGGACGAAGTCCCAGACGATCAGGAAGTAGGAGGAGAAGCCCATCTCCTCGATCACCCCGAGCTCGAACTCGAGCCGCTCGACCGCCTCCGCCGGAATCGGGTCGCCGTAGCGCTCGCGCAGCCCCTCGCCGGCGATCCGTCGCAGCATCTCCTCCGGCTCGGCGCCGTCGGGGGTCGGGTAGCGCGGCAGCAGCAGCTTGCCGAGCTCGATGTCGACCTGGCAGCGCTCGGCGATCTCGACCGTGCTCGCGACCGCCTCCGGCCACTCGGCGAACGACTCCTGCATCTCGTCGCTGCTCTTGAGGAAGAACTCGTTGGTGTCGAAGCTCAGCTTCGGCGCCTCCAGCGTCGACTTCGTCTGCACGCAGAGCAGCGCCGCGTGGTTGTCGAAGTCCTCGCGGCGCAGGTAGTGGACGTCGGCCGTGCCGACCAGCGGGCGCCCGAGCTCGTGGGCGAAGCTGACGATGCCCCGGTTCGCCTTCTCCTGCTCGGCGATCCCGTTCTTCTGCACCTCGAAGTAGACCTGCTCGGGGCCGAAGGCCTGGATCAGGTCGTCGATGTGGGCGCGGGCGTCGTCGTGGCGCTCCTCGACCAGGCGGCGGCAAAATCGCGACTGCAGGCAGCCGGTCAGCACGATGACGCCCTCGGCGTGCTTGGAGAGGAGGTCCATGTCGACGTTGGCCTTGCCGCGCGAGAACCCCTCGAGAAAGCCGGCCGAGGTCAGCTGGACCAGGTTGGCGAAGCCGGCGTCGCTCTCGGCCAGCAGCGTGAGGTGGTTGCGCTCGTAGCGGACCTGTTCCTTGACCGCCTGGCGATCGTCGACGAAGTAGGCCTCGAGGCCGACGATCGGCTTGATCCCGTGCTTGCCGCAGGCCTTGTAGAGGTCGACTGCGCCGTTCATCACCCCGTGGTCGGTCAGCCCCAGGGCCGGCTGCTCCAGCTCCGCCGCCCGCGCCGCCATCGCCTCGATCTTGCAGGCGCCGTCGAGCAGCGAGTACTCGCTGTGGGCGTGGAGATGGACGGCGGCGGAGGTGCTCAAGGGCTGGCGGCGATCATGCCAACCGAGGCAGATGCCAAGGTCACGAAACGCACGCCCTCCGTACCAAGAGCGCGCAGTTTGGGAGGTCCGTCAGCCGCTCGAGAGCAGGTACGGGTTGAAGATGCAGCGCTTCCCGGCGCCGTAGCGCACGGCCCTCCCGGACCCTTTGGCCTCAGCCCGCGCAGACCCAGGCGCTGCCGCCGGAGTCGGCCCAGATTTCGGCGGCGATCCGGTCCTGTTCGGCCTTCGACGCTTCGTGCGGAGCGCCCTCGCCGCCATAGAGCGCCCAGGTCGAGGGCAGGATCTGGTAGGCGCCCCCGGCGCCGCTCGAAGGGTTGAGGGCGCTGTAGTTGCCGCCCGACTCGCACATCACGATGTAGGTCGGGATCGAGTAGGGGCCGCCGAGCCAGCGTCCCACCGTTTCTTCGGCGGCCGCCCTGCTCGCCGCTTCGGCGGCCTCGATCTCCCGGACCCAGTCTCCGATCCGCGATTTCAGCTCCGCCAGCGAGGCGGATCGGGCGGAGCTCAGAGAGGAGAGCTGCGCCGCGGCGGCCTCGGCCCTGCTCCGCACCGAGGCGATTTCCTCGCGGGCGGCGGCAAGCCGCTCGTTGTAGGCGTCGACCCGTGCCTTCAGCGCCGCCACCCGCTCCAGGCCGCGCTTGACCGCGTCCCGCACCTGCTCGACCCGTTCGGCCAGCTCGGTGTCGGAGGACTCGATCCGCTCCAGGTACTCGGTGCGGGTCGCCAGTTCGTCGAAGTCGGAGGCGGCGAGGATCACGCTCGCCGTGTCGGGGGCGCCGCTCATGTAGATCGAGACGAGGCGTTCCGCCAGCGCCCGGCGGGCGCGCCGCAGCCGCCGCCGCTCGGCGTTCAGCCGCTGCCGCGTCCTCTCGACCCTCGCCGCCAGGCGGGCAGCGCGCTCCTCCCCGGTCGCCAGCAGCACGCTCAGCTCGTTCTCCCGCGAGGCGGCCGCGTCGGCCCGCTCCTGTGCGACGTTGAGCTGTTCCTGGGTCGAGCGGATCTCGGCCCCGAGTTCGCCGGCCTCGACCCGCGCCCGCTCGACCCGGTCCTGGAGCATGCCGACCTCGGCCGCGCGGGCAGAGGCGCCGGCGAACAGGACCAACACGAGCAGGGCAATTGCAGGGATTCGCCGCACGCGAGCGGCGAGGGTAACGAAGACTGTGAGCAAACACTCACAGGTCGACGATAAGCCGCAACGGATCTTGCGCGGTGGGACCTAGCCCTCGGGCACTTCGCGGCTCGCCCAGTAAGCGGCGATCCCGACTGCGACCGCGGCCAGCCCGACCCCGACCCTGATCGGCCGCCGGTAGCGACGGCGCAGGTAGATGATCGCGTAGCGGACTGCCAGCCGGCCGATCCGGTTGGACATCAATCCTCGCCCTCTACCCCACGCTGCCTGATCCGATGCGCCATCCGCGACTGCAGCGACCAGAGCTCGATGAATCCCGGCGAGGCCGCCTGCGAGAACAGCCCTCCGGAGTCGGCGAACGAGGCCAGCTGCGCGTCGTAGACGGCGTTCGGCGAGGAGCGGGTGATGACGCGGGCGCTGCCCTTGTAGAGCTTCAGGCCGATCGTCCCGCTGACCTGGGTGTTGGCGGCATCCATAAAGGCGTCGAGGTCAGACCTTAGAGGCTCCCACCAGAGGCCGGCGTAGACGAGGTAGGCCCACCTACGGTCGAGCTCGGGCTTGAGCTGGTTCTGGTGGATCGTCCCGACCAGCTTCTCCAGCTCGGCGTGCGCGGTGAGCAGGATCTCCGCCGCCGGAACCTCGTAGATGTCGCGGACCTTGAGACCGACGATGCGGTCCTCGATGTGGTCGACGATGCCGACCCCGTGGCGGCCGCCGATCTCGGCGGCCCGCTCCAGCAACTCGACCAGGCCGAGCCGCTCGCCGTTGAGCCCGACCGGGACCCCGGCCTCGAACTCGACCGTCACCGTCTCGGGCTCGTCGGGGGCTTCCTCGGGGCGGGTGACGAGCTGGAAGACGTCGTCCTCGGGCGGGTGCTCGATGTCCTCGATCCAGCGCCCCTCAGAGGAGCGGCCCCAGAGGTTGTCGTCGATCGAGTAGGGCGGTGTCTCGGTGCCGCCCTTGACCGGAATGCCGTGCTCGCGCGCGTAGGCGATCTCCTCCTCGCGGCCCATCTGCCAGGTGCGCACCGGGGCGATCGTCCGCAGCTCCGGGGCGAGGGTCGCCACCGTAGCCTCGATCCTCACCTGGTCGTTGCCCTTGCCGGTGCAGCCGTGCGCGATCGTGTCGCAGCCGGCCCGCCGCGCGTGCTCGACCGCGAGCTCGGCGATCAGCGGGCGGCCCAGCGCGGTGAACAACGGATAGCCGCCGCCGTACAGCGAGTTGGCCTTGATCGCGGGGACGATGAAGTCGCCGGCGAACCGCTCGCGGGCGTCGACCACGTGGCACTCGAGCGCGCCGAGCCGCTTCGCCTTGTCTTCGATCACCGCGTAGTCCTCGCCGGGCTGGCCGAGGTTGACGGTGAGGCAGACGACCTCGGCGCCGTAGCGATCCTGGATCCACTTCAGCATCACGCTCGTGTCGAGGCCGCCCGAGTAGAGCAGCAGCACCCGGCGCACGCTTGCGGGATCGGCCTCGTAGCTGGCCGTGGGCTGGGGCTGGGGGGAGTCGCCGGCGTTCATGCGAGGCGCGAAGTCTCGCACGCGCCAGGCGGGATGGCTACGGGACTTCGACCCCGCCGCTGCCGCCTTCTTCGGGCGCCGGCGTCGTTTCCGTCGGGCGTCGTCGGAGTCGTCGGCGTGGTCGATTCGGTTTCCCCGGTGGTCGGTTCCGTGGTTTCCGTGGTCTCCGTGGTCTCGCTGGTATCGGTGGGCAGGCTGGTGACTTCGGTCGGGGTCGAGACCGTGTCGCTGCCTCCGTCGTTGCCGGCGATGACGATGATCGCCACGATCAGGCCGACGATCACCGCGATCAGGCCGGCGATCAGCAGGCGCATGTTGCCGTGGGGCCGGCCGCCATCATCGGGAGGCTCGCCCATCACCCGAGTCGGGTCGTCGTGCACGACCGCAGTCTTATCAGTCTTCGGGGCCGAGGATTGCCTCGAGCAGCGCGCTCGGGTCCTCGATTCCGCAGCCGTTCCGCAACCGCTCCTCGATCTCCTCGCGACTGGCGCCGGAGACCGCCATCTGGGTCGCCAGCAGCCTCGCCCCGGCCTCGCCCGGCTCACGCGTGGCGATCGGCTCCTCGACCGATGCCTCGACGTCGCTCTGGACCGGCCGCAGCCGTGGCCGCTCCTGCCCGGCTCCGGGCGGGTCGAGCTCGTCGGCGTGCAGGCGGAGCCTTTCGGCGACGATCCGGTCGGCGCGGGCCTGCGCCTCCTCGAGCTTGAGGCGGGCCTGCTCCTCGGCGTTGTCGATCACCGATGAGGCGGCCTGCTCGGCGGCCTCGACGATCACCGCGAGCCGCTGCGCGGCCTCGCTGACGGAGTCGGAACTGCCCTGCCCCGGTTCGTCCTTTTTCCTTGCGCTCATCTTTCCTCGTACCTTAGGAGCGATTCACCGATGAGCGCAACGGCGCGCTCGATCTGGTCCGGTTCCACAACTAACGGAGGAAGTAGGCGCAGGCTTTCGCTCTCCGGCGCGTTCACGATCAGGCCGTGGCTGAGCAAATCCGCTGCAATTGCTGCGGAATCGACCCCCGGCACGAGCCCGACACCGAGCATCAGGCCGCGGCCCCGCACCTCGCGCACGCCGTCGAGCCCGAGCAGCCCATCGCGGAGCTGCTTGCCGCGTTCGCGCACCGAGCGCAGCAGGGACGGATCGTCGACGATATCGAGCACCGCCAGCGCGGCGGCGGAGGCCACCGGGCCGCCGGCGAACGTCGATCCGTGATCGCCGGGCTCCAGAACCGAGGCCGCCTCGGGGCCGGTCACGCAGGCCCCGATCGGCAGCCCCCCGCCGAGCGCCTTGCCCGTCGTCAACAGGTCGGGGCGCAGGGGCGTCTGCTGGTAGGCCCAGAGCGACCCCGTCCTGCCGAGGCCGGTCTGGATCTCGTCGAGGATCAGCAGCGCGCCGGCGGCGTCGCAGGACTCCCGCGCGGCGAGCAGCGCCTCCTCGCCGAGCGGGTAGACGCCGGCCTCGCCCTGGATCGGCTCGATCAGGACCGCCGCGGTGCGCTCGTCGACGGCGTCCCTCAACGCTCCCGGGTCGTCGAACGGCACCGAGCGGAAGCCCTCCAGCATCGGCCCCAGCGCGGGGTTCGCCGCCAGCCCCGGCGTCGCCGCCAGCGCCCCGTAGGTCCTGCCGTGGAAGTCGCGCTCGAAGCTGACGATCACCGGCGACTCGATTCCGCGCCCGTGGGCGTGCTTGCGGGCGACCTTGATCGCGCACTCGTTGGCCTCGGTGCCGGAGTTGGAGAAGAAGACCCTGCCGCCGAGGCTCGACTCCGAGAGCCGCTCGGCGAGCCGCACCATCGGCTCGGTGTAGAAGAGGTTGGAGGCATGCATCAGGCGCCCGGTCTGCTCGCGCACGGCCTCGACCACCGCCGGGTTGCAGTGGCCGACCGAGCAGACCGAGATCCCGGTGAGGAAGTCGAGGTACTCCCTGCCCTCGGAGTCCCACAGCAGCGATCCCTCGCCGCGCACGAACTCGACCGGCGCCCGCCGGTAGGTCCGCATCAGGTAGCGCTCCTCGAGCCCCTGCAGGTCGGTCAGGTTCATGAGGTGACCATGGTTCCGATGCCGGCGTCGGTGAACAGCTCCAGCAGCAGGCTGTGCGGCCTGCGGCCGTCGATGATGTGCGACGACTGGGCGCCGCCGCGGATCGCGTCGACGCAGGCCGTCAGCTTCGGCCGCATCCCGCCCTCGATCCCGTCCAGCTGCTCCTCGACCTCCGCCACCGTCGCCCGCGAGGTCAGCGAGGAGGGGTTCTCCGGGTCGGCGAGCCAGCCGACGACGTCGGTGAGGAAGATCGCCTTGTAGGCGCCGAGCGCGGCCGCGACCTTGCCCGCCGCCTCGTCGGCGTTGACGTTGTAGGCGTTGCCCTCCCGGTCCGAGGCCGAGGAGGCGACCACCGGGATGTAGTCGGCGGCGATGTGGTTGAGGACGTCGACGTCGACCCGGTCGATCGCGCCGACGAAGCCGACCTGCTCGGCGTTGGGCACGGGCGAGACCCCGAACAGGGACCCGTCCTGCCCCGACAGCCCGACCGCGGGCTGGCCATGCCGGTTCAGCCGCTGGACGATGTCGGAGTTGACCTTGCCGAGCAGGACCATCCGCGCCACCTCGACCGTCTCGGCGTCGGAGACGCGGAGGCCCTCGTGAAAGCGCACCTCGAGGCCCAGCCGCTCCATGTACTCGGTGATCTCGGGCCCGCCGCCGTGCACGATCACCGGGTTGAGGCCGACGTACTTGAGCAGCACGACGTCGGTCGCGAATCCCTCCCGCAGGGCCTCGTCGCGCATCGCCGAGCCGCCGTACTTGATCACCACGGTGCGGCCGTGGAACTCCCTGATGTAGGGAAGCGCCTCGAGCAGGGTGTCGACGTTGGTTTCGATTGAAGGCTTCATGTCGTGTACTCGGCGTTGATCCGAACGTACTCGTAGCCGAGGTCCGAGAACCACACATGCCCGACGTGGTCGCCGCGTCCCAGCCGCAGCGAGACTTCGACCTCGACGCCCTCGCCGGCGAACTCCTCAGCGTCGATGTGGTCGAGGCCGAGCTCCTCGACCTCCTCGCCGGCCAGCGCCATCCCCGCCGCCTGGGCCACCCGGCCCCAGTTGGGGTCGTGGCCGAACAGGGCGGTCTTGACCAGCGGCGAGTTGGCGATCGCCCGCGCGGCCCGCTCCGCCTCCTCCGGGCTCGCGGCCTCGGTGACGCGGGCGCACCCGACCCGGGTGGCTCCCTCGCCGTCGGCGACGATCTCGAGCGCCAGCTGCAGCAGCACCGAGTCGAGAAGGCCCTGCGGC
Source organism: uncultured Solirubrobacterales bacterium (assembly GCA_963816785.1). Lineage (GTDB taxonomy): Bacteria > Actinomycetota > Thermoleophilia > Solirubrobacterales > 70-9 > VRUE01. Next base: position 75,206 of record CAWFLL010000004.1, read on the forward strand.
AACGGCCTGCCAGACTCGCCGTTCGCCTGCAACAGGACCATGTCGTTGGTGCTCATCTGGCCGTCGACGGTGATCCGCTCGAAGGAGCGCTCGACGGCCTCGCGCAGCGCCGCCTCGGCACCGTAGGGGCCCTCGAGGACCGCGTCGGTCTGGACGAAGCAGAGCATCGTCGCGAAGCCGGGCTGGATCATCCCCGCTCCCTTGGCCTGGGCCGAGAGGGTGACGCCGTCGCAGCTGACGGTGCAGCGCTTGGGGCCGGCGTCGGTGGTCATGATCGCCTCAGCGAACTCGGCGCCTCCGTCGGCGCGCACGGCGGCCGCGGCGCGGCGGACGCCGTCGAGCACCTTGTCCATCGGCAGCGCCTCGCCGATTTTCCCGGTCGCGGCGAGAGCGACCACCGAGGGATCGAGGTCGAGCTCCTCGGCCGCGACCTGCTGGATCGCGACCGAGTCGCGCATCCCCTGCTCGCCGGTCGCGGCGTTTGCGTTGCCGGCCTTGACGGCGGCGGCGCGGATCGCGCCGAAGTCCAGGCTCTCGCGGCAGAGCCGGACCGGGGCGGCCGCGGCGGCGTTCCGGGTCAGCATCAGGGCCGAGTCGCAGCGCTCCGAGCCGGCAACGACCACCGCCGCGTCGGTGTTGCCGCTCTCCTTCAGGCCGCAGGCGACGGCGCCGGCGGCGAAGCCGGGCGCGAGCTGCGCGGGGTCGAGCTCCTCGACGCCGTCCGGCGGGTCGACCCAGCGCGAGCGGAAGAAGCCCTCGCTCACCGTAGCCCCTCCGTCTCCTCGAGCCCCAGCATCAGGTTGAGGTTCTGGACGCCCTGCCCCGACGCCCCCTTCCAGAGGTTGTCGATCGCCGAGAAGGCGAGGACGCGCCCCCGCTCCTCGACGGTGACGTAGACGTGGCATTCGTTGGTGTCGCGCACGTCGCGGAGGCCAGGCGGCCGGTCGACCGTGTGGACGAACGGCTCCCCCGCGTAGCGCTCGGCGTAGAGCGCCTGGACATTTTGCTTCGAGATCGGCTCGCTGAGCGTCGCGTAGCAGCTCGTCAGCTCACCCTGGTCGAGCGGCAGCAGGTGGGGGACGAAGGTGACCGGCACCCCGCTGCCGAGCGCAGCCAGCTCCTGCTCGATCTCCGGCCGGTGGCGATGGCCCTCGGTCCTGTAGGCGAAGGCGTTCTCGTCCATCGTCACGTAGTGCAACTCGTCTCCCCCTCCCCGCCCGGCGCCTGAGACCCCCTGCTTGGCGTCGATCACGACGTCGCTCAAGAGGCCGCGCTCGGCGAGCGGCGCGAGCGCCAGGACGCTGGCCGTCGGGTAGCAGCCGGGGGTGGCCACCAGCTCGGCGCTCCGCAGCTTCTCCCGGTAGAGCTCGGTGAGGCCGTAGACGGAGTCCTGCAGCAGCTCCGGGGCGCCGTGCTCCCCGTACCAGCGCTCGTAGGTGGGGAGGTCGCGGAGGCGGAAGTCCGCTGAGAGGTCGACCACCAGCACCCCGAGGCCGCGCAGCGCGGCGACGGTCGGCGCCGAGGCGCCGTGCGGATAGGCGACGATCGCGGCGTCGATCCCCTCGAGCCGGTCGAGGTCGAGCTCGGTCAGCTCGAGCGGCACCCGGTATCGCGGGTAGAGGCGATCGAGCCGCTTGCCGGCGTCCCCGCGCGAGGTGACAGCGACGAGCTCCAGGCGCGGATGGCGCCAGACGATCTGCGCCGCGAGCGCCCCGGTGAACCCAGAGGCCCCGGCGACGAGGACCCTGGCCGCGGGCTCCCCGTCGAGGTGCTGTGGGGCGTTCTCACTCACGCAGGGTCCCCCCGATCTCCTCCAGCCCCGCGGCAATCGAGGCGCGCAGGCCGGCGACCTCCTCGTCGGTCAGGGTCCGGTCCTCGGCCCGGAACTCGAGCCGCAGGGCGAGGCTCTTGCGGCCCTCGCCGAGCTGCTCGCCCTGATAGAGGTCGAAGACCTCGGCCGAGCGGAGCAGCTCGCCGCCCCCGGCCAGCACCGCCTCGCGGACGTCGGCGCCGGGGACCGAGTCAGGCACGACCACGGCGAGGTCCTGGAGCACCGCGGGGTGGGTCGTCAGGTCCTCGAAGCGCTCCTGCCCCGCCGGCGCGGCGCCGATCAGCGCCGCGAGGCCGATTTCGAACGCCGCCGCGGCCGACACGTCCCAGGCGCGGCAGACCAGCGGGTGCACCTCGCCGATCCAGCCCGCGGCGGCGCCCTCGACCCGCACCTCGGCCGAGCGCCCGGGGTGCAGGAAGGGCTCGCCTGTGGGCTCGAACCCGAGCCCCACCCCGAGCCGGGCGGCGAGGCCCTCGAGGATGCCCTTGAGGGCGAAGAAGTCGGCCGGCGTCCCGCCTCCCCTCCACGACCCAGGGGACAGCTCGCCGACGGCGAGGCCGCCGAGCCGGTGCGGCTCGGCGAAGGGCGCGGGTCGCTCGCCGGGAAAGTCGCCTCCCAAAGCGCCGATGGGCCGATTTCGGGACATATGGGCCCGTTTTAGGCCCGTCGACGATGGGTTCAGGTAGACCCGCCCCGACTCGAACAGCGCGAGCCGCTCGGTGCCGCGGGCGAGGTTGCCCTGGGCGACGTCGAGCAGCGACCCGAGCAGGGTCGTGCGCATCACCGATTGCTCCTCGGAGAGGGGGTTGGAGATCGTCACCGCGCCGGCGCGCGGCTCGCCGGCTGGGATCCGCAGCCGGTCGGCCTCGCCGGGGTCGGTGAAGCTCCAGCCGACGATCTCGTCGAAGCCGAGGTCCCGCATGGCGTCCTCGACCCGGCGGCGGAGGCGTTGCGGACGGGTCAATCCTCCGACCTGGCCCATCGACCCGGGCAGGGTCGATGGCAGGTGCTCGTCAAGGCCGTGGATCCGCCCCACCTCCTCGATCAGGTCGACCTCGCGGGTGACGTCGTAGTGGCGGTCCGGCGGGACCTCGACCCGCAGGTCCTCGCCGTCGGCCTCGACGCCGAAGCCGAGCCGCTCGAGGTAGGCGGCCTGATCGGCGGTCTCGATCCGCATCCCGAGCAGGCCCTCGACCCGGCCGGCGCGCAGGGTGAGGCGGTGCGGGGCGGGAATCTCGGCCGCCACGTCGATCGTGCCCGGGACCAGCTTCGCCCCGCAGTGCTCGACCATCAGCCGCGAGGCGATCCGCTGCGCCCGTATGCAGAGCTCCGGGTGGAGCTGCTTCTCGAATCGCGAGGAAGCCTCAGAGCGGAGGCCCAGCATCCGCGAGGTCCGGAGGATGTTGGTCCCGTTCCAGTTCGCCACCTCGAGCAGGACCCGGGACGTCTCGGCGGAGACCTCGGAGACCTGGCCGCCCATGACCCCGGCGATTCCCGATGGGCCGTTGCTGTCGCAGACGAGCACGGTCTCGGGGTCGAGGGTGCGCTCGACCCCGTCGAGAGTCGTCATCGTCTCGCCGTCGGCGGCGGCCCGGACGGTCAGCGCCCCGCCGGGGACGCGGTCGAGGTCGAACGCGTGCAGAGGCTGCGCGGTGAGCAGCATCACGTAGTTGGTGATGTCGACGACGTTGTTGATCGGGCGCTGTCCGGCCGCGGTCAGCTTCGCCTGGAGCCACGCCGGTGAGGGGCCGATCACGACATCGGTGAAGACGCGCGCCGTGAAGCGCGGGCATAGATCCGGAACCTCGACCTCGACCGAGGCGAGGTCGCTGACCTCGCCGGCTCCCTCTGCCGGCGCGTCCTCGGCCCAGGGCTCGGGCCCGAGCGGCGCCTCGGTGACCGCATGCACCTCGCGCGCGACCCCGTAGACGCCGAAGCAGTCGACCCGGTTCGGGGTCACCTCCAGCTCCAGCACGCGCTCGCCAAGCGGCAGGGTCTCACCGAGCGCGGCGCCGGGGCTCGGGCCGTCCTCGAGGACCATGATCCCGTCCGCGTCCTCGCCGATCTCCAGCTCGGCGGCGGAGAGGATCATCCCCGAGGACGTCACGCCGCGGAGCTTCGCCTCGCCCAGCTCGACGCCGCCCGACATCGTCGCCCCCGGCAGCGCCACGGCCACCGTCTGCCCGGCGGCAACGTTCGGCGCCCCGCAGACGATCGTCCGCGGCTCCTCGCCGCCGGTGTCGACCGCGCAGACGCTGAGCCGGTCAGCGTTGGGGTGGGGCTCGCACTCGACGACCCTGCCGATCACGAAGCCGTCGTCGGCGGGCGGGCCGATCGTGCCGACGCGCTCTACCTCGGTCCCGGTCATCGCCAGGCGCACCGCGAGCTCCTCCGCCCCGATCCCGGGGTCGCAGTGCTCCCGCAGCCATGCGTACGGAACCTTCATCAGTGGAATTGCTCCAGCATCCGTACGTCGTTTTCGAAGAAGCGGCGCAGGTCGGGGACGCCGTGCCGCAGCATCGCGATCCGCTCGACGCCCATCCCGAAGGCGAAGCCCTGAACCCGGTCGGCGTCGTAGCCGTAGTCGGCGACGAACCCGAGGACGTTGGGGTCGACCATGCCCGCCCCGCCGACCTCGATCCAGCCGATCCCCTTGCAGAGCCCGCAGCGCTCCCCACCGGGAAGCTCGCCCTTGCCCTCGCAGACGAAGCAGGAGACGTCGTACTCGACGCTCGGCTCGGTGAAGGGGAAGTAGTGCGGGCGCATCCGCGCCTCGCGGCCCGCGCCGAAGATCGCCCGCAGCATCTCTTCCAGGGTGCCCTGCAGGTCGGCGAGCGTGATCCCCTCGCCGATCGCCAGCCCCTCGACCTGGTGGAACATCGGGCTGTGGGTCGCGTCGGAGTCGCGCCGGTAGACCTTGCCGGGCATGATCACGAAGATCGGCGGCGGCTCCGCCTCCATCGCGCGGGTCTGAACCGGAGAGGTGTGGGTCCTCAGCAGCAGCTCCGGGTGCGACTGCACATAGAACGTGTCCTGAAGCATCCGGGCCGGGTGCCCGGGGGGATGGTTGAGCGCGGTGAAGTTGTAGTAGTCGTGCTCGATCTCGGGGCCCTCGATGACCCTGTAGCCAAGGCCGATCATCACGTCCTCGATCTGCCGCGTCGTGCGGGTGATCAGGTGCAGGTGCCCGGCCGGCGCGGCGGGCGCGCCCGGGAGGGTCACGTCGACCCGGTCCTCGGCGAGCCTGCCCCCGATCTCGGTCGCGTCCAGCGCCGCCGAGCGGGACTCGAGCAGCGACTCCAGCTCCTGGCGGGCCCGGTTGGCACCGCTGCCGACCGCTCCCCGCTCCTCCTCGGGAAGGTCGGCGATCCCGCGCAGGATCGTCGTCAGCTCGGCCTTGCGGCCGAGGTAGCGGACCCGCAGCTCCTCCAGCTCCGAGGTCCCGCCCGCGGCCTCGATCGCGGCAGCCGCCTCGGCTCTGATCTCCTCGATCCGGTCAAGCATCCGGCGTTGCCTCCCGCATGGCGCGCGACGATATCCGGGACATCACTGTTCGCGCTCGCTCGCTTGCGAAGGATCAGAGATGGACGCCGCCCTCGCGAGGCGCTCCGCGGCAATCGCAGCCGCAGCGGCGACGTTGAGGGACTCGGCGGCGCCGGAGCGCAGCGGAATCGTCACCTGGCGCTCGCACTGATCCAGCACCTCGGCGGGCAGCCCCTCGCGCTCGGCCCCGAGGCAGAGCGTCGCACAGTCCTCGAGGGCCTCGGTGTCGGCGCCCCCGTGGGCGACCAGCGCGGCCCGCGGCCCCGGCGTGGCCCCGACCTCGGCCCGCACCAGCCGCTGGGCGAAGATCGCGCCCATGCTCGCGCGCACCGCCTTCGGCCCATGGGGGTCCGCGCAGCCGGGGCCGAGGACCACGGTTCCGCCCAGCAGCGCCCCCGCGGTGCGGACGATCGCGCCAACGTTGCCGGGGTCGGCGACACCGTGCAGGTAGACACAGGGCGGCTCGGCGGCGTCGCCCCACTGCTGCGGCCAGACCGCTATCGCCCGGGTTCCCGACCCGAGCGCCGAAACCTCGGCGAGCAGCCCGGCGCTGACCTCCTCGCCCCCGAGTTCGCTGCCGGCGGCGGTCAGCAGCACGCTCGCCTCGGCGCCGGCGGCGCGACCGGCCTCGACCAGGTCCTCGCCCTCGGTCACGAACAGCCCCTCGCGGTCGCGATGCTTGCGCTCGCGCAGCCTGCGGACCAGCTTCAGCTTCTCGTTCTGGGGGCTTGTGATCATCCTGGTGGTTTCTGTTTGGTCGAGTTTTCTCCTGGAACGAAAACGGGCCGCCAATTTGGCGGCCCGCCCTGGGAATCGGAGTGTCGGCTGCAGCTAGGCGGCCACACCCTCCCGGGCGAGCTCGACGAATCGGCGAAAGGCATCGCGGTCGTTGACCGCGATGTCGGCGAGCATCTTGCGGTTGACCTCGACGCCGGCGCTGTCGAGGCCGTGGATCAGCTCCGAGTAGCTCATCCCCTCGAGCCGTGCGGCGGCGTTGATGCGGGTGATCCAGAGGCGGCGGAACTCACGCTTGCGGTTGCGGCGGTCGCGGTATGCGTACATGCCGGAGCGCTGCACCTGCTCTTTGGCGAACCGGTAGGAGGAATGCTTGCGGCCGTAGTAGCCCTTCGCTTCCTTCAGCACCTTGCGCCGCTTCTTGCGGGCGTGGACGGACCGCTTCACCCGGCTCATTTTCTGCCTCCGAGCAGGGTCCGAATACGCTTGGTGTCGGCCGGGGCGATCTCGACCGGCCGTCGCCATCTGACGCTTCCGCTTCGGCGACTTTTTCTCGAGGATGTGGGTCGAGTAGGCGCGGCGGCCGCGGAGTTTGCCCTTGGCCGTCTTGCGGAAACGCTTCTTGGCACCGGAGTGTGTCTTCATCTTCGGCATCGGGACGCGTATTGAAGCAGACCCGACGCCGGACGCCGCAGGTACGCTGCCGCGCGATGCGATTCGTCTACGTGGTCGGCACCCGTCCGAACTTCGTCAAGACCGCACCGGTGATCGCCGCCCTGCGCGCCCGCGACCCGGAGGGGCGCCACGCGATCGTTCACACCGGCCAGCACTACGACCGGATGATGTCCGAGGTGTTCCTCGATGAGCTGGGGGTCCCGGCGCCCGACCACATGCTCGGGGTCGGGTCGGGCAGCCACGCGCAGCAGACGGCGCTGGCGATGCAGCGGCTGGAGCCGGTCTTACTCGACGAGCGGCCGGACCTGGTCTTCGTGCCCGGCGACGTCAACTCGACCCTCGCCGCGGCGCTGACCGCGGCGAAGGCCCTGGTCCCCGTCGCCCACATCGAGTCGGGCCTGCGCAGCTTCGACCGCACGATGCCCGAGGAGGTCAATCGGGTGATCACCGACGTCCTCTCCGAGCACCTGTTCCTGCACAGCGACGAGGCGGTCGAGAACCTGCGGGCCGAGGGAATCGAGGAGCGGCGGATGCACTTCGTCGGCAACACGATGATCGACACCCTGGCGGCGCTCGAGGAGCGCTTCCGCGCCGCCGGTGCCGCCGGGCGGCTCGGCGTCGAGCCGGGCGGGTTCATGCTCGTCACCCTCCACCGCCCCGCCCTGGTCGACGGCCCGCTGCTGGCGGAGACGATGGCCCAGCTGGCCGCGGTCGCCCGCGAGCTGCCGGTCGTCTTTCCGGTCCATCCCCGGACCCGGAAGATGCTCGAGCAGGTCAAGTCCGATCACCCGGGCCTGCACCTCTGCGAGCCGCTCGGCTACATCGACTTCCTCTCCCTGCTCGCCGATGCGGGCGCCGTCCTGACCGACTCCGGCGGCATCCAGGAGGAGACGACCTATCTCGGCATCCCCTGCTTCACCCTGCGCGACAACACCGAGCGCCCGGTGACGATCCGCGCCGGGACCAACACGCTGCTGGGCCTCGACCCGGCCGCGATCGCCGGCATCCCGGCTGCCCTCGAGGAGCGCCCCGCCGGGCGCCCGGAGCCTCCCCCGCTCTGGGACGGCCACGCCGCCGAGCGGATCGCGGACGTCATCCTGCCGTCCAGCTGAGGGTCAGCCCTCGGCCTCCGAGGTCTCCTCAGCCTGCTCGGCCTCCTCGGCCTGCCTCGCCCTCGCGACCTCTTTGCTGGGGGCGAGCATCATGCTCATGTTGCGCCCTTCCTGGAGCGGTTCGGACTCGATCGTCGCGAGGCCGTTGAGGTCCTCGTAGAGGCGCTGTAGGAGCGCCCGACCCCGCTCGGGATGGGCCTGCTCGCGGCCGCGGAACATGATCGTGATCTTGACCTTGTTCTGCTGGCGGAGGAAGCGCTCGACGTGGCCCCGCTTGGTTTCGTAGTCGTGGTCGGCGATCTTCGGCCGCAGCTTGATCTCGCGGACGTTGACCTGCTGCTGGTGCTTGCGGGCCGCCTTCTGCTTCTGCTCCTGCTCGTACTTGTACTTCGAGTAGTCGAGCAGGCGGGTGACCGGAGGTTTCGAGTTCGGCGCGACCTCGACCAGGTCGAGGTCGGCGTCCTGGGCGCGCTGCAGCGCGTCGACGGTCTCGACGATCCCGAGCTGCTCGCCGTCGGCGCCGATCAGGCGCACTTTCGGGACACGGATCCGGTCGTTGATCCGCGTCGTGTCGCGCTCAGGTGGGCGCCGATCGAACCTGCGAGGGACCGGCACTAGGAAAAGAGGTGGATCTTCAAGAGGACGAGGGGTTCGGACGATGCCACAGGACGCTCAACGGCGTGGAATGTTCGGCGTGGCTTCAATCAAGTGCTGCGCAGTATAGAGGCAGGGCGGCATTCCCGCCGAAGTTGCTCACCCGGCGTCACCAGCGGCAACCCGGGCCGCGAACTCGCCGATCGGCATCGCGCCCAGCTCGCCCTCCGCGTGCGAGCGGACCGCGACCGCGCCGGCCTCCTGCTCGCGGTCGCCGACGACGAGCATGTACGGGTAGCGGCCCAGCTCCGCGTCGCGGATCTTCTTCCCGACCGACTCGGAGCGCTCGTCGACCGCGACCCTCACCCCCGCCGCCCGCAGCTCGGCCGCGACCCGGCGCGCGTACTCGGCGTGGCGGTCGGCGACCGGCAGGATCGCCGCCTGCACCGGCGCCAGCCAGACCGGGAAGCGGCCGGCGTGGTGCTCGATCAGGATCCCGGCGAAGCGCTCCATCGAGCCGAGCAGAGCGCGGTGGATCATCACCGGGCGGCGCTGCTCGTCCTCGGCGTCGGTGTAGGTGAGGTCGAAGCGCTCCGGCATGAAGAAGTCGACCTGGCAGGTCCCGCACTGCCATGAGCGGCCGAGCGCGTCGGTCACGTGGAAGTCGATCTTCGGCCCGTAGAAGGCCCCGTCGCCCGGATTGAGCTGGTACTCCCGGCCCTGGGCCTCGAGCGCCCGGCTCAGGGCATCCTCGGCCTGCTCCCACTGCTCGGCGGTCCCGATCGACTTCTCGGGCCGCGTCGACAGCTCGACCCGGACGTCGTCGAACCCGAAGCGCTCGTAGAGCTCGTCGATCGCCTCGCAGACCTCGGCCACCTCGTCGACGACCTGCTCCGGCGTGCAGTAGATGTGGGCGTCGTCCTGGGTGAAGGCGCGGACCCGCAGCAGCCCATGGAGGACGCCCTCGCGCTCAGCGCGCGAGACCTGGCCGAACTCGGCCAGCCGCAGCGGCAGCTCGCGGTAGGAGTGCCGCTCGGCGCCGAAGACGAGGCAGGCGCCGGGGCAGTTCATCGGCCGGATCGCGTACTCGCGCTCGCCGGACTCGGTGAAGAACATGTTCTCGCGGTAGTTGTCCCAGTGCCCGGAGCGGTGCCAGAGCTCGACGTCCAGGACCTGGGGCGTCTTGATCTCCTGGTAGCCGCGCTTGCGCAGCTGGCCCTGCACCTCGGCCTCGATCAACCGCAGCAGGGTGGTGCCGTTCGGGAGCCAGAACGGCATCCCGGGCGCCTCCTCGCGCAGCATGAAGAGCCCGAGCTGGGGGCCGAGGCGGCGATGGTCGCGGGCCTTCGCCTGCTCGATCCGCTCCAGGTGCGCCTCGAGGTCCTTGTTGGTGAAGAAGGCGGTGCCATAGATCCGGGTCAGCATCTGGCGGGTCTCGTCGCCGCGCCAGTAGGCCCCGGCGACCGAGTTCAGCTTGATCGCCTTGATCCGCCCGGTCGAGGGGCCGTGGGGGCCGCGGCAGAGGTCCTCGAAAGGGCCGTTGCGGTACAGCGAGACGGTCTCGACCCCTTCGCCGGAGACCAGGTCCTCGATCAGCTCGACCTTGTAGTCCTCGCCCTGCACCCTGAAGATCTCGATCGCCTCGGCGGCCGGGACGTCGCGGCGCGAGAACTCCTCGTCGGCCGCGATGTGGGCCCGCATCGCCTCCTCGATCGGCTCGAGGTCGGCGTCGGTGACCCTGACGCCCTCGGGGAACTCGAAGTCGTAGTAGAAGCCGTCCTCGATCGCCGGGCCGATCGTCACCTTCGTCCCCGGATAGAGCTCCTGGACCGCCTCGGCCATGACGTGGGCGGCGTCGTGGCGGATCAGCGCCAGCGCCTCGGGGTCGCGGTCGGTGAGGATCGCGATCTCGGCCCCGTCGGGGAGCGGCGCCGCGAGGTCGCGCAGCTCGCCGTCGACGCTGATCGCAAGCGCAGCCTTCGCCAGCCCGGGGCCGATCGCCGCGGCGGCGTCGGCGCCGCTGGCGCCGTCGGGCAGCTCGAGCGGCTGGCCGTCGGGCAGCTTGACCGTGATCTTCGTCGCAGGAGTGGCCATCACGAAACCTCGTGCTTCGCTCGCTTCGCGAAGAACCAGATATGCACGCTCGCTCGCTCCGCACTCATCCGGCCCATGCTACGTGGGACGCTGGCTGTCGTGATCTAGGGCGGCGGGCCCTGGCGGGCCTGGCGGACGGCGATCAGGGGACACTCGCTGGAAGCCGAGACGGGGCCGCGAAGGGCCCAGAGCAGGTAGGGATCGGCCCGTCGCCGCAGGGTCATGCCGGGGAACGGCGCCCGGGTGCGCTCGTCCGTCGTGATCACGAAGCGGACGCCGGGTGGCGCCGCGGCGCCGGCATCGTCCTCGCTCTCGATGCAGACCCTGCCACCACGCAGCTCCCAGGCCAGGTAGCGGGCCCCCTGTTCGCGATCCAGCAACTCCTGCGGGGCGAGGACCAGGGTCGAGTCGGCGGCGATCAGCGGCCGCAGCCCGGTCAGCGCCGCCGAGTAGGCGCTCGGGCCCACAGGCGCGTTTGCGAACGCCAGCAATGAGCAGAAGGCCGCGACGAGCAGATATCCCCAGAGGGCGGGGACCCTCAACCGGCTCCAACTGGCGAGTCTGTCGCCGATGGTGCGACCAAATCGCCAATCGGGGTCGCCGATAGGGGCAACGATCGCCAGGGCGAGTACCGGCGCCGCCACCTCGAGCGCCTTTGCGGATGTGTACGGGGTGCCGCCGATGCGGGCGGCGAGATAGAGCAGGACGACCGCCGCCGCTCCGGCGAGGATCGCGCTCTCGCGACGGCGCACGCATCGGTACAGCCCGCGGGCAAGAAGCGCCGCGGCGAAGGCGGCGCCGAGGTAGTAGGCGATCGCGGGCGCTGCGCCATCCCCCGCCGCGACCCGGAAGTCCCCCGAGAACCAGATCCCGAGCGCCGTCAGCGGCGAGACCTGGCCGAACAGGTTGCCGAGGCCGGGGCCATTGGGGTCGAAGGTCTCGAAACGCTGGAAGTCGATCATCCGGCCCAGCTCCGGCAGCGCCCCGACCAGGAGGACCGCGAGGGCGAGCAGCAGCGGCCCGACCGGGAGCTTGCGCTCGAGCGCCAGCCAGGCCGCGAGCAGCGCCGCCAGCCAGACCAGGCCCGGGAAGCTGTAGGTGTAGACGGCGCCGATCGCGATCATCGCGGCCGGGACGAAGCGGAGCGGCAGCTCGCGCCAGCCCGAGCTCCGCGTCGTCTCCCGCAGGGCGAGGAGGAAGGCGAGGACCCAGAGTGCCTGCATCGTCTCCTTGAAGGCGCCCTGTGCGAAGTAGGAGGCGACCAGGTACGGGAGGCCGACCAGTAGCGCCGCCGCGGTGCGGCGCAGCGGCGGCTGCTCGGCGAAGGCCGCGAGGGCGGTGAGCGGGGCGAGGATCGCGACCGCGACGGTGAGGCCGCTGAAGCCATCGACGAGGTCGATCCCGAGCCCCTTCTCGAGAGCGACCGCGACCGCGTGCGGCCCCATCGGGTAGCCCTGGCGCAGGAGCTCCGAGCTGGAGCCGTCGGCGAGCCGGTCGGCCGCCAGCAGGTGTTGGGACATGTCCGGGTTGAAGCCCGTTCCGAGAATCCCGAAGTGGCCTTCGACGACGAACGGGAGCGACGCTGCCACCAGCGCCGCCAGCGCCACCGGAGCACCCGCCCGAAGGGCCACCCGCGCCCCCCGCACCCGCCCCCACAGGAAGGCAAGCGAGGCGAGCGCCGCAAGCGCGACGAGGACGGCGGAGATCGCGCCGTCCCCGGGCAGCCGCACCGTCGCCCAGCAGATCGCGCAGATCAGCGCCAGCCCGAGCGCCGGCGCCAGCCAGGACCAGCGGCGCACCCCGCAGAGCCCGAGCGCCGCCTGCCCGATCGCAAGTGAGGCCCCACACAGGGCGAGCGCTGCTGCGTAGGTCCCGATCACCAGGCGGCGAGCCTAGACTGCGGACATGGCGTTTGTCCCCCCCGCCCGCCACCTACTCCGCGCCAAGGACCTCGTCGACGCCCGCTACTTCGAACACCTCGACGTCGATGACATGGCTCGCGCGGCAGGGCTCTCCCGCGCCCACTTCAGCCGCGAGTTCCGCCGCGCCTTCGGCGAGCCGCCGCACGCCTACCTGCTGACGCGGCGGCTGGAGCGCGCAGCGGCACTGCTTCGGACCACCGACCGCTCTGTCGCCGACATCTGCTTCTCGGTCGGCCTGCGGGGCGTCGGCTCGTTCACCACCAGCTTCAAGCGGATCTTCGGCTCGACGCCGACCGCCTACCGCGCGACCTTCCCGCCCGCCTCCCACCAGGCGCGGGTGCCGGCCTGCGTCGTCCGTCTCAACGCCCGCCCCCAACACCGCACGTTTCGAGAAGACAGCACCCCGGCGCCGACCTAGCATCGCCGGCGACCGTTCAATCGAGTTCAGGAGGACACACGATGATCAGGATCGCCAACGCGCAGCTCTGGGTCCACGACCAGGACGAGGCGCTCGCCTTCTACACCGAGAAGCTCGGGATGGAGGTCCGCGCCGACGTGACGATGCCCGAGATGGGCGACTTCCGCTGGCTCACCGTCGGGCCGCCCGGGCAGGAGGAGGTGACGATCGTGCTGATGGCCATCCCGGGCCCGCCGGTGATGGACCCCGAGACAGCCGAGCAGGTGAACGATCTGATGTCGAAGGGCTTCGCCGGCACGGTTTTCCTCACCACCGAGGACGTCCAGGCCTCCTATGAGGAGCTGAAGGGACGCGGGGTCGAGTTCGTCGAGCAGCCCGAAGAGCGGCCCTACGGGATCGACTCCGCTTTCCGGGACCCCTCGGGGAACCACTTCAGGCTGACCCAGGTCCGGGAGCCGGCAGCGGTCTGATGGGCGCAACTGGGCTCGAACCAGTGACCTCCAGCTTGTCGAGCTGGCGCTCTCCCAACTGAGCTATGCGCCCGGTCACCGGAATCTAGCAGCGGGGGTTGCGTCCGAGAACCCGCCTCAATCCCCGATTTTGAGGATTTAGCACTCGACTGCAAGTGCCGATGCAAAGGGTGAAACTTCTCGGCGCACGGCGTGTTTCTTTATCTACAGTCGCCGACCGCGACGACCAACTTCATAAGCTTGAGGACCGACGAGCCAGCGATTTCTTGATCTGACTGGTGGTACGTCCTTCGGAACTAAAGGGCCCTTCGGGGCCCTTTTCCGTTCCGGCCTTCAGTGGCCGGGAATCAGCAGCACCGAGCACCCCGCCTGGTGCACGACACGCTCGCTGACGCTGCCGAGCGACTTGATCCCGGTCAGCCCACGCCGGCCGCAGACGATCAGGGAGCTCTGCCGCTCCCTGGCCGCCTCGACGATTCGCTCGGTCGCGCGCCCCTCGGCCATCAGCAGCTCCGGCTCCTCCCCCGTCGCGGCCGCGATTTCGGCGGCTTGGGCCGCCAGCACCTCCTCCGCACCGGGGTGCTTCCCGTCCTCGACGTGGATGACGTCGAGACTGGAGTTGGCCGTCGCGGCCAGCCCGCCGGCGACCCGGGCCGGCGGCCAGGACCCTTCGGAGCCGTCGCTTGCGAGGAGGATCTTCCGCGGCAACCCGTTGGAGCTCGGCGGCTCCCGGGCGATCAGCAATGGCCCTTCGGTTCCGTGCGCCGCCTCCCGCGCGGTGCTGCCGAGCAGGATGCTGGCGACCCGCGAGTGACCATGGGTCCCGATCACGAGCAGGTCGTGGTTCTCACCCTCGGCGAGCAGGACCTTGGCGGCGTAGCGGCCGCTCCGCATCTCGGTCTCCGCCGCGACCCCGGCCTCCTCGGCGAGCCGCTTCGCCTCGTCGAGGGCCTCCTGCAGCTTCTCCTTCGTGTAGTCGGGGCCCAGTTCGAAGCTGGTGTGGACGGCGATAAAGCGAAGGCTCGCGCCCGGGCCCGACAGTGCGATCGCCTGGCGCGCCGCCTCCGTGCTGCTGGGGTTTCCTTCAACCCCGCAAACAATGCGTGTGAATGCTGCGGGCGTCTCGTTGCCCCCTGTTGACGTCACAATCAGCCTAGCCCAGGCGGCGGCGCCGCCAATGCCTGTGTCCTTGACTTCCCGCCGCGAAGGGTGGGAGATTTACCTGCGTTCCCCACAGCAGGAGGTGGATGGATGCGGAGAGAATGGCTGGCCCCCCTCACAGGCGTGCTGTTCGTCGTCCTCGTGGTGATCGGATTCGTGATTGCCGGGGAGCCCCCTGACGCCGGCGATCCGGCCCAGGAGATAATCGACCACTACACCGACAACAAGGACTCGGTGATCATCGGGGCCGCCCTGGGCGGGTTGGCGGCGATGTTCCTCGTCTTCTTCGGCGGCTACCTGCGGAAGGTGCTGAGGGCAGCCGAGGGCGAGGGCGGGGTCCTCTCCGCGGTCGCGTTCGCCGGCACCATCATCGTCGCGGTCGGAGCTGCGATCGACGCGACGATCAGCATCGCTCTGGCCGAATCCGTCGAGGACATCGAGCCGGCCGCCGTCCAGGCCCTGCAGGCGCTGTGGGACAACGACTTCATTCCCCTCGCCCTCGGAATCGAGCTGTTCCTGTTCGCGACCGGGATCTCGATCCTCCGCCACCGAGCCCTGCCCGTCTGGCTGGGCTGGGTCGCCATCGTGCTCGGCATCCTCGGCGCGACCCCGGCGGGGTTCATCGCCTTCCTGGCCACCGGGATTCTGGATCCTGATCGTCAGCGTGATGCTCACGCTCCAGGCCCGCGAGGGGGAGCCGTCCACTCGCCAGGACTCCCCCGCCGGTTGATCGAAGCGGGCGGCTGCGAGCCCGCAGCCGCCCCATCACCTGTCACAGGAGGCCATCGCAAACCGTCAGACCTTGCAAACACTTGAGAAGGAGGCATGAGGAGCCGGAGCCGAGACGCAGACCGAAGATGGCGGGGTCACCCTGCCATCTTGGCTTGCAGCAGCTCGGCGGCATTACCTCGAGGTAATCGACCTGCGTACGTGCGCGCACTAAAGTCGCACCGCAATGGCGATGGTTCAATCCCAGCCCGAGGTCGGGTCGCTTCTGCGCCAGTGGCGCGAGCGTCGGCGCATGACCCAGCTCGAACTCGCGCTCGACGCCGGGATCTCGGCTCGGCACCTGAGCTTCGTAGAGACCGGCCGCTCGAAGCCCGGCCGCGAGATGCTGCTGGGAATCCTCGAGCAGCTCAAGGTCCCCTTTCGCGAGCAGAATCGGCTCCTGCTCGCCGCCGGTCATGCCCCCGCCTATCCGGAACGCTCATTTGATGACCCCGAACTGGCGCCGGTGCGAGATGCCCTCGACGTAATCCTCTCAGGCCACGAGCCCTACCCGGCGATCGCGGTCGATCGCCTCTGGAACATGGTCGCTGCCAACTCCGCGATGCTCGCGCTGACCGAATCCGTCGACATCGATCCCGTGCTGCTCGAGCCGCCGATCAACGTGATGCGCGTCGGCCTTCATCCCCGTGGATTCGGGCAGCTGTTCGTCAACTTCGGCGACTGGCACGCCCACTGGCTCAAGCAGCTCGAGCGCCAGCTGGCGGCAACGGGGGATGAGCAGCTCGCCGCCCTGATCGACGAGATCTCCGCCTACTCCGTACCAGAGCCCGAGAACAATGCCGGAACGGAGATAACAGGCAGCGAGATGCTCGGTCCGGTCAGGGTGCGCACTCCCGACGGCGGCCGGCTCTCCTTCTTCGGCATGTTCGCGAGCTTCGACACCCCGTTCGAGGTGACCACCTCGGAGCTGGCGATCGAGTTGCTCTTCCCTGCCGATCGGACGACCGCCGAGACGCTGCTCGAGCGGGGGCGCGAGCTCTCGCAAGGGTCGCGCCCGGGAGCACGGGACCCGGGAGAAGCAGAGTGACCAAGAGGAGGCCCGAGCTTGGGCAGATGGTCGCCGGCGCGGGGGGCGTTCTTTTGATTGTCTCTCTGTTTCTGCCCTGGGCGAGCGCCGAAGGGGCGGACCGAACTGGGCTCGAGCTCCTAACGATGGCCGATGCCTTCCTGCTGATCGTCGCGCTGGTTGCGATCGGAGCCGCCCTCACGTGGGGGCGCTTCGGGCTCTTCCGCCCCGATATGTCCGTGAACGGGGCGGCCGATCTGCTCGGCGTGGTGGCGACGATCCTGCTCGCCTGGTTCATCTTGTTCGACTTCCCGCCAGGCGCCAGCCGTGAGATCGGCGTCTTCTTGGCTTTGGTTGCGACGATCGCCATCGCCGGCGGGACAGGGGACTACAGCGTGCTGCGCGGCGCACCCTTGTTTCCCCGCATCGACGAGGGCGAGCGGCGAAACCAATAGGAGCTCGTTCGTGGTCGGTGGTCCATGAATGAGCTTCGACGCTCCCGGCTGCGACGGGAGCTAGGCAGGCACTGACTCGCCGGCCGGCACGTAGTGCTCCAACTTGGCCTCACGGTCGAGGGCGAACGGAATGCCCACCTCGGCCTGCTTCACGACCTCGGCGTAACTGTCCCCGGCGGCAGACCAGCCGTCAACATCGGGCGACTCGGCCCACCAGCCGTCGCTCTCGTGGTGATAGATGACGCGCACGGTCTCCATTAGATCCTCCTGGTCAGAGTAGCTTCCGCGCCTCGTCTTCGGCAAGGCCGACGTCTCGGACAAGGATCTTGCGGACGAGCCCGGCTGGAATCGTCGCCTTGTCGTGAAAGGCGAAGGTCAGCGGCGGATAGCCAGGCGCCTCCATCCGTCGGTGCGAACCAGATTGCCGCGTGACCCGATAGACCAGCGGCTTCCGTTCGAGGACCGCCAGCAGCCGCTTCGCCTTCATCGAGGTCAATGGTGAGTGGGTGTGGTCGGCTGCGGTTGACGCCGGGAACCAGCACCATGAGGCCAAGCGAGGGTGGACGACGGATCCGCACCTCAGTCCACACCGTGATCCGCCCTGAACGGGACTCCGCCGACCTACTCAGATTGATAGCGCCGGCCGCGCGGCAGTCAAGGGCGCTCCGCGCCCGACCCCGAGGGGTTGACTGCCGCCGCGGTCCGGCGCTTAGGCTGCTCGTAGGTCGGCAGTGGGGCTGTTCCGGGACCGTAGGCCCAGTCCAGCAACCCCGCCTATCCCTGCACGATGGCGATATACACGACTTTCCCGTGACTGAGCTCGATCAGCAGTAGCTCCGGATCCATCTGGAAGAACGAATCGCGCTCAGGGCCGAGGAAGAAAACGAACAAGATGCTGCCCCCTTCGGGTTCCCGTTCGTCGGGAGGCCCGAGCAACTGTTCCACATCGACGTAATTGTTCCCGCGGCCCAGCAGATGGCAGCGGAGGACATCGTCGGCGAGCAGTTGGCGACGCGTTGGAAATCGGCCTTTTGCCTCCCCGAATGCCCTCGGGGTGACTTTGGCCTCCGAACACGGATAGCGCCGCAACAACGCGACGGGATAGAGATTCCGCTTGAACAGGTCCTCGCTCGGAAACCAGGCAATGAATGGCGCATCTTTCCGAAACGAGAAGCAGGACCACTGCCGACGCACGTGGATCCCACAACGCTTGTTCATCAATCGGCGAGCTTCGCCACAGGTAATCCCGTCGGCCTCAATCGGAAATCGATGGCCGAAGCGCTGTATGTGTCCACACGGCCGTTTACCTGGAGCCGTGACCTTCGGGCCCGGTGGCGGAAAGTCGGACCCGCAGCGGCCGCGCTGGATGCTGCAAGAAGGCAGGAAATCGCCGCCGCCCAGACACCCCGCCTCCGCATGGCGGGGATTGTAGGCGCCGCGCCGAGGCACTACCCGGAAAAGCGTCCCAACCGTCCCAGAGTTGCGACGGGCAGGGGCCGGGGAAAGCCGCGACTCGTGCGCCAGTCGTGCGGCAGTCCCACCCGAAAACAGCCGGTTTTTGCCGGATTTAACCGGACGAACGCAGCGGCAAAATAGGCGCTGCAACGGCTCTGACAAGCGAAATATCGCTTGCCAGAGCCAGAGGCGCCTACCGGAATCGAACCGGTGTAAACGGCTTTGCAGGCCGCTGCGTAGCCACTCCGCCAAGGCGCCGGGCGCTTTCTGGATTCTTCCAGGCCTAATGGGCAGGGACTCTCCTGCCGATCTGGTCCCGGATGGATTCCACCGAGCGCAATTCAATCCTGCCGAAGTTCGACCGGCGCTTCGTGCGGAACGTATTCGTGGCCGCAGTTGTGGGGGTCGGCCTGGGGTTGCTCGTCGCTGGCGCTTCCCTCACCTCGGCGCTGCTCGTCGCCCTTGGGGTGGCCGTCGTCTACGCGCTGGTGTTCGTGGTCTGGGGCTGGGCGCGCGAGAGCGCCTAGCTCTCGCCTGCCTGCCGGCTCAGATCTCGATGCCCTCGGTCGGGGCGCCCTCGGCGTAGGGCTCGTCGCGGATCCCCGCCCGACTGGCGGCCGAGGCCTTGCGGCCGGCCGCCGGAACCAGGCTCGACGCCATCCCGAGGCCGATCGGCGGCATGTTGTTGTAGACGCACTCGTAGCTGCCGGCCCCGCACGAGGTAGGTCTCGTGCCAGATGCCGACGTCGCCGTTCGACGCGACCCGTTTGTTGAACGCGACCCAGGCCGGCCAGTGGGCGGCGTCGCGGCTGCGGGCGTAGCTCTCGAGCTGCTCGAAGGAGCGCCAGTACTGGACCGTCAGCGGTCGCCGCGGGCTGCCGAAGTACTGGTTGGCACCGAGGAACCCGGACTCGGGTTTCCGTTCGAGCTCGCGCAGCATCCTCGGCATCGCGAAGAAGACGGGCAGCCACTTCCAGACCTTCCAGAACCTGTTGATCCGCATGCCGATCAGGAAGACGACGAAATCGCCCTCGATGTCGGCCGTGACGCGCTTGTCGATCACCGTTGCCGTTGCGATATGCCCCTCGGCTTGAAGGCCTCCATTGTTCCACTCCGCTGCGCCTGACCGCGATAGGCTGGGCGGGCTTCTCGAGGGCGCGGAATTCAGATGATTTCCACGATCGCCGTCGGAACGGACGGAACCCCCACGGCAAACGAGGCGGTCTGGCAGGCCGCCGAGATCGCCCGCCAGTTCGGAGCCAAGCTGATCCTGTTGAGCGTCTTCAACGACTCGCCGGGTGGATCGGCCGGCGAGGACGTCGAGCTTCAGTGGGCATCGAACCCGGCGGCTCGGGTGAGGTCGATCCTCGAGCGGCTCGAGGAGGACCTGAAGCTGGAGGGAATCGAGAGCGAGACACGAGCCGACTCCGGCGATCCCGGCAAGGTGCTGGTGCAGCTCGCCGAGGAGTGCGGCGCGGACCTGCTGGTGATCGGCAACAAGGGGATGCAGCGCCGCGTTCTTGGGAGCGTCCCGAACACGGTCACGCACCGAGCGAGTTGCTCAGTCCTGGTCGTCAAGACCACCTGAATCGAGCAACTCCCCGAAGGTCCGCTCGAGAAAGTCGTCTCGCAGAATCCCACCCGGGTCGAGCTCCCGCTTCAGGCGGAAGAACTCCACCGCGTGGTCTCCGTACATCGCCGCCAGCGTCTCCCGCTTGGCGAAGACGTTCTTGACCAGGTAGACGCGTCCATGGAATTTCTCCCAGAGGACGTCGGCGAGCTCGCTGAAGGCCTCTTTCGCCGCGCTCGAGCGCTTGCGCGGTTGGACGTCTCGAAGGCGTAGCTCACCGCGAAGCCCGGCAGGTCGGCGCTCGCCGAGAGGAGAAAGGACCGGTCCCGGGGCACGAACAGCACATCGTTCAGCGTCGGCGTCAGGTCGCGCTCGAGGAGGAAGTCGTGCGCGAACTCGAGCCACTCGACGAGGTCGTCGTCGGCGCGGTCCCAGCCGCCCTCGGCGCCGGGATCGCTGGGGACGACGAACGTCTGCTGGACGTTCTGCATCTTGAACCCGAGGCGCTTGGCGATCCGCTTCGCGCGCGCGTTGCCGTCCATGAAGAAGCGTGAAGCCCTCGAGGTCGTCGACGTACTCCGTCGCCGTCCTTGAACAGGAAGCGAACGTAGAAGCGCCACATCAGCTTCGAGAGGAACGGACTCCGCATCAACCACTCGACGAGGACGCGCAGCGCGAGCTGCGGCCGGTGCAGCGCCATCCGCCGGCGGGTGCGGGTCGTCGGCGAAGGTCGAGGTGAAGAGCAGTGCCGACTTGCGTGCCCGTCGCCGCGCGTGTCGAGGGCCGACCAGATCGCGTCGAGCTTCTCCGGGTCGTGGGGTCGGAGTCCTCGAGATAGGTGCGTTTCGCGGTCGGGACGAGGTCCGCCGCGAGGTCGCCGGAAGGTGTCGAACTTGCGGACGATCGTGCGCACCGCGATCTCGCTCGCCCGCTTCCGCCCGCCGGGAGCACGCGGTAGGTGATCGAGACGACGGCGCCGAGGTACCCGAGCCCGCCGATGACGCCGCAGAACGCGCGCTCCTCCTGCGTCCACGAGGGCGGCTCGTCCTTGGCCGGCGGGAGTACAGGCGATCAGGTCGCCCTCCGGGGTCAGCAGGTCGAAGCTCTCGATCCACTCCCCTTCTTTGCCGTAGGACGGCGAGAACCGGGAGAGGCAGTCGCCGGACAGGGTGCCGCCCGCCGTGGCGTGCTCGGTCGTCACCGTCACCGCCGGCACCAGGCCGAGCGGCTTCAGCTTCGCGAGGATCGCGCCCCAGGTCGCCCCGGGCCCACCCGCATCCTCTCCTCGTCGAGCACCTCGATCGTGTCGAGGCGCAACATCGAGACGACGAGGTCATCGCCGAGCGACTGGCCGTCGAACGAGTGCGCGCCGGCGCGGAGCGTCACCCGTCGCCCGGCCTCGCGGGCCTCGGCGAAGATCGCGCGGAGCTGGTCAACATCGGTTGGGGCCGGACCTCCGCCTGAGCTCGAGTACAGCCCCGAGTAGCAGCCGAGCTTCTCTTCGGCACTCGACAGGTCGAAGGGCGGATGCGTCGTCGCACCGGTCACGTACGGCGAAGCCTAACCGCTGTTGTGGTGCTAGCTTGCGACTGGACGGATGGACCCCGTGGAAACCGTGACGGTGTTGTTCACCGACCTCGTCGACAGCACCGGGATGACAATGCGGGTCGGCCCCGCCGCGGCGGAGGAGATCCGCCTTGAGCATTTCAGCCTCCTCCGTGAGGCGATCGATGAGACCGGCGGCGAGGAGATCAAGAACCTCGGCGACGGCCTGATGGTGACGTTCGGCAGCGCCTCGGCCGCGCTCGCGTGCGGCGCCGAGATGCAGCGGAGGATCGCACGGCGGAATCGCCGCGCTGCGGAGCCGCTCTCGGTGCGGATCGGCGTCAGCCTCGGCGAGGCGACCAGGCGCGAGGACGACTACTTCGGACACCCCGTGATCGAGGCATCGCGTCTCTGCGCGGCGGCAAGGGGAGACGAGGTGTTGGTGTCGGATCTGGTCCGGGCGATGGCCAGCAATCGCGGCTATGAGCTGGAGGCGGTCGGCGACCTCGAGCTGAAGGGCATGGACGAGCCGCTCACGACCTTTCGGCTCGCGTGGCGCTCCGGTGGTGACCGGGCTCAGATCCCGCTGCCGGCCCGGCTCGCGAAAACGCCGGCGGTCGAGCTTCGTCGGTCGCACGGAGGAGCGCGCGCTAGCTCGATGAAATCGGCGCCGCCGCAGAGGCCGGCCACCGGCAGGTGGCGCTGGTCTCAGGAGAGCCCGGTATCGGCAAGACGCGGCTGGCGATCCAGGCGGCGCTCGACCTGCACGGGCGCGGCGCCGCCGTCCTCGTCGGGCGCAGCACCGAGGATGTCGACCCTCCCCACCGCCCCTGGGCCGAAGCCCTCACCCACTACGTCGAGCACGCGCCGCAGCCCGTGATCGAACGCCATGTCGAGCGCCACGGCGGCGAGCTGACACGGCTCGCCCCCGGCCTCGCCGATCGGGTCGCCGATCTCCCTGCCCCGAAACAGACGGACTCCGAGACCGAGCGCTATCTGCTCCGCGCCGCGGCGATCGGCCTGCTGGACGAGGCGACCCGCGAGCAGGCGGTCGTGATCGTCCTCGATGACCTGCAGTGGGCGGACTCCCAGAGTTTGGCCCTGCTCAAGCAACTCGTTGCCTCGACCGCCGACGCGGAGCTGCTCGTGCTGGGGATCCATCGTGACTCGGAACTGACCCGGGGCCATCCCCTCAACCAGCTGCTGGGCGACCTGCGGCGTGAGGAGGGAGTGAGGCGGATCAGCCTGACCGGATTCGGGAAGAAGGACGTCGGGTCGCTGATGCAGGCGGTGCTGGGCGACGACCTCCCCGAGGAGAGCGCAGTCCTGGCCGAGGAGATCAGCCGCGAGACGGACGGCAACCCGTTCTTCGTCGCCGAGATCCTCCGTCACCTCGATGAAGCCGGAGCTATGGCCAGGGACGAGGGCGGGCGCTGGGCGCTGACCCTCTCGCTCGGAGAGATCGGGCTGCCGCAGAGCATCCGCGAGGTGGTCATAAGCAGGGCCGAGCGCCTGGGGGGAGATGCGGCATCGCTGCTCTCCACCGCCTCCGTCATCGGTCGCAACTTCGATCTCGACCTGCTGGCGCGGACCGTGAGCAGAAGCGAGGAGGAGGTGCTCGATCATCTCGACGGCGCCGTCCGGGTCGCGCTCCTGCACGAGGGCCGCTCGCCGGGTCGATTCATCTTCGCGCATTCCCTCGTCAACACCACCCTCTACGACGACCTCGGCGCGACCCGGCGGGCGCAGATCCACCGCCAGGTGGCGGAGGGGTTGGAAGGGCTGTGCGGCGACGATCCCGGTGAGCGCTCCGAGGAGCTCGCCCTGCACTGGTTGCGCACGACGACGCCGCAGATGCCGCTGAAGGCGGTCCGGCACTCGATCCGCGCCGGCGAGCGAGCGCTCACCGCGCTGGCCCCCGCCGAGGCGCTGAGCTGGTTCGAGCGCGCAATCGAGGTGATCGACCAGACGCCCGACCCCGATCCCGGCCTGCACTGCGACGCGCTGATCGGGCTCGGAGATGCCCAGCGCCAGCTCGGGAACCCCGATTACAGCGAGACTCTGCTCGAGGCGAGCGACCTGGCCCGGGAGCTGACGGATGGCAGGCGGATGGCGCGCGCCGCGGAGGCGAACACGCGAGGGTTCAGCAGCGTCGTCGGGCAGGTCGACCAACGCCGGGTCGAGGCTCTGGAGGCGGCATTGGAGCTGTGCGAAGAGGACAAGCAGCGTGCCTCGCTGCTCTCGCTGCTCGCCGTCGAGCTGAGCTACGCGGCGGAGCTCGATCGACGGCTGAGCCTGAGCGCCGAGGCGGTGAAGCTGGCGCGGGAGAGCGGCGATCGCCATGCTCTCGCCTGGGCCCTGGCGAGGCGCCAGATCGCGATCGCCGCCCCGCAGACCCTGACCGAGCGGCTTGCCGAGGCGGAGGAGGTGGTCGCGCTCGCCGAAGAGCTCGACGATCCGATGCTCCGCTACTGGGCCTCCGTGTGGCAGGGGCTGCCTGCCCTCGATGTCGGCGATTTCGAGACGGCTGCACGCGGCAGGAAATGCAGGAAGAGATCGCCGAGGCCACCGGGCAGCCGATGTTCCATTGGGTGAACACGTTCGCGCCCGCGCTGCTGGCGACACTGGCCGGCGACTTCGACCTGGCCGAGGAGATCACCAACCGCTCTGCCGAGCTGGGCTCCGAGGCCGGGCAGCCCGATGTGCTGGCGATCTATGCGGCCCAGATCCATGTGATCCGCTACGAGCAGGGCCGCCTCGCGGAGATCCTCGAGATCCAGGAGCAGGCGCTCGAGGAGGCGCCTCTGGTGGATGCCTACGCCAGCGCGCTCGCCCTGAGCTATTGCGAGCTGGAGGACGCCGACAAGGCCCGGGCTGTCCTGGAGCGGTTCGCCGCCGTCGGGTTCGAGGTCACCCCAACCCCCTCATCCAAGACGGCACTCTGCTTTCTCGCCGAGGCCGCCGCCAGGTTGAACGAGTGGGAGGCCGCGGAGATCCTCTACGAGCGGCTGCTGCCCTGGCGCGAGCAGCTCAGCTACACGGGGGTCACCATGTTCGGCCCGATCGAGCGCTACCTCGGCCTCGCCGCGACCTGCCTGGGACGATTTGACGACGCCGAAGCGCACTTCCGGCGCTCGGCCGCGACCTGCGAGAGGATCGAGGCTCCGACCTGGCTCGCCCGGACCCGCCATGAGTGGGCGCTGATGCTCTGGAACCGTGGCGGGCCGGACGATCGGGAGGGGGCCGAAGCGTTGCTCTCCCAGTCGCTCGAGGCGGCGATTGCCTACGGGTGCAGCTCCCTGGAGCGGCGTGTCCGCACCGCAATCGAGGACCCCGATCGTTCCCTGGAGTTGCCGCTGGGTCGATCCAGCGCGGACTGAGCTCCCGGTCGATGTCGCGCTCGGGACCGCCGGCGCAAGCACCTGTTGTTCCTGCGGACCTTGCGTTTGATGCAGGGCTTTGCGTTCGAGCCGCTTGTCCCCTGAGGGCGTTGCACCTCCGCTATCCTGGCTGCCTGAGCGATGAGGCTCGCTCCATAACCGCGGCTTCGTCGCTGATGGCCTCTACCGCCCGTCCAAGAGACGCGAGTGGAGGTCTGAATGGAGCCCGTCCAACTAGCAGCAATACTCGCCGCGGTCGTCGTCCTCGCCAGCATGATCTCGGTCGAGGCCGGCGTCTCCGGTGGCGCTGATCGAGCTTGCCCTGGGGGTGGTCGTCGGCAACGTTTTTGGGCTCGACCCGAACCAGGAATGGCTCGACGTTCATCGCCACCTTCGCCTCGGTAGTCCTGACCTTCCTGGCCGGGGTGAGATCGACCCTGACGACTTCCGCGAACGCATCGGCGCGGCGATCGTCGGATCGGGGTCGTCTCCTTCATCGGGCCGTTTGTCGTCACCTCGCTGCTCGCCCATTTCGCGCTCGGCTGGACGGTGAAGGCGGCCCTGATCGGCGGGCACGGCGCTCTCCACGACCTCGCTGGCGGTCGTCTACGCCGTCCTGGTCGAGACGCGGCCTCAACGCCACGCCGGATCGGCAAGCTGATCATGAGCGCCTGCTTCGTCACCGACATGGGCACGGCGATCGCGCTCTCGGCGATCTTCATCAAGCCGAACACCTGGTTCCCCGCCTTCCTGGTCGTCTCGATCGGCGCTGATCCTGCTCGTGCCGCAAGGTGGCGCCGTGGTTCTTCCGCCGTTACGGGGACCGTGTGATCGAGCCGGAGATCAAGCTCGTCTTCGCCTGCCTGTTGGTGTTGATGGTGCGTGGCCGAAGCGGCAAAGGGCCATGCGGTGCTGCCCGCGTTCGTGCTCGGGCTGGTGATGGCGAAGCATTACCAGCAGCACCGCCTCGAGCAGGAGCGGCTGCGGGTGGTCGCCTTCGCCTTCCTCACGCCCTTCTTCTTCCTGCGCGGCGGGCTCAATGTCTCGCTTGGAGCGGTCTTCGCCAACCTCGGCCTGCTCGCAGCCCTGTTCGGCGCCAAGATGGCACCGAAGGTCGGCCTGATCCTGCCGCTGGCCCGCCGTTACGTCCCGCGGCACGCCACCTTCACGACCCTGCTGATGAGCACCGGGCTGACCTTTGGGACGATCTCCTCGCTCTACGGGCTCAGCGCGGGGATCATCGACCGCACGCAGTTCTCGCTGCTCGTCACCGTGGTCGTGCTCTCGGCGATCATCCCGACGGCGATCGCCCAGCGCTGGTTCTCGCCCGATGTGGAGGTCGAGATGGAAGAGGATCGAACACAAGGAATTGAGCGTGCGCCGACAGGGCCGCCTCGCCAACCCCTCCCCGCAGGAGAGCAAGCATGACCCCTTACAAGTTCGACAACGTCCTAGTCGCCGTCGACGGCTCCGACGGGGCCGGGCGGGCGCTCGACTGCGCCCTCTCCCTCGTCTCGCGCTTGGGGGGGCGGCTGACCGCGCTCGCTGTGGAGGGGAAGCTGCCCGCCTACGCGGCCTCGATCGGCGAGGTCGAGGAGGTAAGGCGCGAGAAGGACAGCTTCTTCGCCAACGTGCTCGACGAGGCCAAACGTCAAGCGCAGGCGCGCGATGTGGAGCTATCGACCCACCTGGTGCCCGGCCACGCCGCCGAGGTGATTGCCCACTACGCGAAGGCCCGCGGGCACGATCTGATCGTAATCGGGCACCGCGGTCACTTCCTCGGCGACTACCTGCTCGGCTCAACGGCCGACCGAGTTGCCCATCACGCCCACTGTCCCGTGATCGTCGTCCGTTGAAGGTCGTCGCGGGAAAGGCATCGTGGCCAATTTGAACCCACGACATTCTGCATGGCAAGCGGGTCGCCGGAATCTCACGCGAAGCACCTTTTCCTGTCACCGGGCCCGGTCCCGCCGCCACAGCCAGCCAAGGAGCGCGCCGGCGACCAGCCCGGCCTCGGGCGCCAAGGGGACCTCGGTGGTCACGCTGACGAGGATGCCGACTGCCAACCCAATCACCGCGCCAACCACAATCACGGCTCCGGTGCTCATGTCGCCCACACAGTCACCCTACGCGTCTGCCGCACCCTCACCCGCCCGGCGGCTTGTAAATCGTCGCTAAGAGTCCTCCTTCGCGTGAAACCGCAAGCACCGCTCTCAGTCAATCCTCGGGCATGGCAAGAGCGCATTAGAACGGCGTATCCCGGCCGAGGGGAACGACACCGAACTCAAGTGAGGTCTACTGCGCTGGGATAGCGCCGCTCTTTCAGCCAGAATATGGCCGTGGGCAGGCTGATCTACTCCCTGATCGCATCGCTCGACGGGTACATCGAGGATGAAGGCGGCCGATTCGATTGGGCGACGCCGAGCGATGAGGTCCACGCCTATGTCAACGAGATCGAGCGCGGAATCGGCACCTACCTCTACGGCCGCGGCATGTACGAGACGATGGTCGCCTGGGAGACGATGGACACCGGCCCAGAGCAGGCGGCTGTAATCCGCGAGTACGCGGAGCTCTGGCGAGCCGCCGAGAAGGTCGTTTTCTCGAGCTCGCTGCCGGAGGTCGGGGGCGCGAGGACCCGGCTCGAGCGGTCCTTCAACCCGGCCGAGATCCGCGAGATGAAGGCCGCCGTAACTGACAACCTCAGCATCGGCGGGCCCACTCTGGCGGCCAGCGCGTTTGAGGCCAACCTGGTCGACGAGTGCCACCTCTTCCTGCACCCGGTCGTCGTAGGCGGCGGCAAGCGGGCCCTGCCTGGGGGCGTCCGCCTCGAGCTCGAGCTGCTGGACGAGCGCCACTTCACAGACGGCGTTGTTCACCTCCACTACGGGCGCCGTTAGCAACCCCGTTCACCGGGGGAAGCGGAGATCTTCGGCGTAGTGTCAGCCATTCGCCGCCTCCCCATAAGGCGCTGCTGCTACGAGGGAGCCCCGCCTGAGCGGGGCTTCCTCGGAAGCGGCTGATGGGATTCGAACCCACGACCTTTTGCATGGCAAGCGGCTGGCGAGCCCGCCTCATGTAGGCGAATTCGGCCATCCAAGGCGAAGAACGCCCCTGCCGATCGCTGTCGATACCGGTGGACAGCGGGCAAAAGGAAGCTGTTTGTCCAATTGGAAACGATCAGTCCCAGCAATGGCGTAACGTCGGCCGCCTAAGAAAGGCGGTCCAGTCGGGGCAGTTGGCTGTCCAGATTGAGACGTAGTCGGGGTCAAGAACATCTTCGCCCGTCGCAACCGAAAGGACTAATTTCACCATGAAACGTTTCAGACACCCAATTCGCGCGAACCGCGAACCCTTCGGCAAGGCCGCCGGTTTGGTGGTTGCCATCGTTGCGCTCGTCTTCGCGATGGTCGGTGGTGCCTATGCCGCCGGCGCCCTCACCGGTAAGCAGAAGAAGGAAGTCAAGAAGATCGCCAAGAAATACGCCGGTGAAGCTGGTCCCGCGGGTCAGCAGGGCAAAGAAGGGAAACAGGGACCGACCGGCCCAGAAGGCCCGCAGGGGCCATCCACGGGTCCGGCGAGCGGGGACCTGACCGGTAGTTACCCGGGCCCCCAGATCGCGCCCGACGCGGTGACGAGCGGCAAGATCGCCGACGGAGCAGTGACGAGCGCCGACCTCGCTCCCACCGAGAACGTCCACAGCGTCACGCTGAATAACTGCGTCGGGGCCACCAAATGGACGGGTGCACCCGGCTTTGCCCGCCAGCCCGGCTTCTGGAAGGACCCAACCGGTGTGGTCCACCTGCAGGGAGCGGTCAGCTGCTCAGGGGACGCCACCGAGGGCGGCGCCATCTTCTCGCTTCCAGCCGGCTACCAACCGTCACTCAAGGCGTGGTCCGCTTCGGGGTCCTCGGTGGCGGCGCTGTGCTCGTGCAGATCGGGATACTCGACGACGGCAGCGGGAACGTCGTCTACGACGGCCCGACCGGCACCAGTATCGACGACTACATCTCACTGGATGGGGTCACCTTCAGACCCTGACGCGGCAAGCGAAGGCTCCGCCGCGGCGGAGCCTTCGCAATCGCACCTGGTGGGAGCAACTCGCTCGGCGGGGAGCTGAGCCCTACGCCCCGGTAACGAGAAAACCCCGCCGGAGCGGGGCTTCCCCGCTCAGCCCTTCCCTGCGGCGCCGGCCTTAGTCGCGCCGTTTGAGCTTGGAGACCTGCGCATTCAGGTTGCGCACGTCCTCATCCAGCTCGAACACGAAGTGAACCAGCTCCATCAGCACCTGGTCGACGTCGACTTTTCGCTGTTCGCGAAGTTCCTTCAAGAGCCCCTCGAGGTGTTCTCGTCTGGATTTACGATCCATGCCGAAACCCACGGGGAGAGCCGCCGTAGAGCTGTTGCCACGCGTCCTCCTCGGTCTTCTGTGCGGAGGGGACCATCCGCAGGCCACAGACCGGACATTGACTATTGCGCCCATGGCCGTTGCCTTCGGCGGGGCGGCGACAGCGAGGACATTCAGGCAGATCAGGCTGATCGGCGATGGCTGAAAGTCGGTTGGTGCTCTCCGGTGAAACGGGCAGAATCATTCCTTCCAATGTCTGGTCCTGCTGGTTGAGTCGATTGTTCCAGCGCTGGCGGGAATATTCA
Source organism: uncultured Solirubrobacterales bacterium (assembly GCA_963816785.1). GTDB lineage: Bacteria > Actinomycetota > Thermoleophilia > Solirubrobacterales > 70-9 > VRUE01. The sequence continues at coordinate 104,611 of CAWFLL010000004.1, forward strand.
TCGGGGAAAACTGCTCCAAGCCTTCGGCTTTCCACGGATGCTGAATGAAAGGTCCTTCCACGGCAGGAGCACTTCGAAGCCCGGCCAAGCGAAGTGAACCAAGTGAGGGCTCGGCATGGCAGGTAGCCTCGAGGTCAGATGAGTGCTCTCGCCATTCTCGCGCTTTGCTTCGGTTTCGCTTGCGCGCTGGCGCCACTTGCCCAGGCGGCTCGGATCGTCGCGACGGATTCCGCTCACGACGTCTCGCTGATCTGGCTTGCTCTGTACGGGGTGGGCAGTGGCGTGTGGCTTTCCTACGGTGTCGCGATCGCGAGCGTGCCGCTGATCGCCAGCCAGGCGGCGGCGCTGGTCAGCGTCGGCCTCACGCTTGTGCTGGCGACCCGCCACCGGCGTCGCGGGCTCGGGTTGCGCGACGGCGCGGTGCCGAATCCCCGCGGCGCCGGGCCGTCATCCGTAGTCGAACGCGAGGCGATGTGCGGTTCGACCCCCTTGCCCAACGGCAGCGCTCCACCTACAGTGATGTCCAAGCTCAGGAAGGAGGATCAGATGGTCACCGTGGAGTTCAGCGTCACCTGCGAGGCACCGGAAGGGATGAGCCAGGACGAGGTGGTCAGGCTCGCGCTTGAGCCCCTCATGCGACGTGGCCTCAACCACGAGGTCGAGCCCTTGGGCACGACGATCGAGGGTGAGCTGAAAGCAGTTCTCGAGGCCGTCGAGGAGGCACACGAGCTGCTCATCGGCAAGGGAGTCGGTCGCCTGACGACCACCCTTCGCATCGAGGACAAGCGTGGCGGGACCTCGATCGACGACAAGCTCGAGGGCTTCCGGGAACCCCATATCGAGCCTGCCCGCGGCATCACGGAGGCCTAGCGGCTCCCGCCGGATACATATGTACCGCTGGCTCGATCACACCTCGGAGCGGGAGCTTTGGATCGAGGATGAAGACCCCAAGGCCATCCTCGGCGAAGCGGCGATCGCCCTCGGAGACCTGTTGCGTGAGCACCCGGGCGGCGAGCCGGTCACCCACCCGGTCAGCATCAGCGCGGCCGACCTTCCGACGCTGCTGGTGGAGTGGCTGCAGGAGCTGGTCTACCTGGCCGAGAACGACGGCTTCGTCCCCGAGCGGATTTCGAAGATGGACCTCTCGGGAAGCGCCGTCGAGGCCCTGGTCGCCGGCCAGCGCACGACGCCGCAGACCCTGGTCAAGGGCGTCACCTACCACCGGCTCGAGTTCGAGCAGGACGAGGAGGGCGCCTGGCACGCCCGCGTCATCCTCGACGTCTGAGGCTCAGCCCTTGATGACGCCGAGCGGGCGCAGCTGGGCGACCGGAGCGGCGAGGCCGGCACGCTCGACGACCCGCACCACGCGCTCCACGTCCTTGTAAGCGAAGGGTGCCTCCTCGGCGAGGCCGCGCTGGGAAGGGCAGCGGACGACTATCCCCTCCGCTTCCAGCTCGCGGCGCAGCTCGGCGCCGGTGATCTTGCGCCGGGCGCCGGTGCGGCTCATCAGCCGCCCCGCCCCGTGGCAGGCGGAACCGAAGGAGCGCTCGATCGACCCCGGTAGCCCCCTCAGCACGAAGCTGCTCGTGCCCATGCTGCCGGGGATGAAGACCGGCTGGCCGACATCGCGGTAGGCCACCGGTATCTCCGTTGAGCCCGCCGGGAGGGCGCGCGTGGCGCCCTTGCGGTGGACGCAGAGCTCCCGACCCTCATACGTCTCCAGCTTGGCCACGTTGTGGGCGACGTCGTAGACCTGCCGGGTTCCGTCGGCGACGGCGGTGCCGAGGGCGTTCGCCGCCGCCTCGCGCACCCGGTGCGCGATCGCCTGGCGGTTGGCCCAGGCGAAGTTGGCCGCGCAGGTCATCGCCGCCATGTAGGCGCCGCCCTCGGGAGAGGAGAGCGGCGCGCAGGCAAGCTCGCGGTCGGGCAGCACGATCTTGTAGCGGGCGATGGCGGCGTCCATGTGCTTCACGTAGTCGGTGCAGACCTGGTGGCCAAATCCCCGCGATCCTGAGTGGATCAGCACCATTATCTGGCCCTCAGCAAAGCCGAACGCCTCAGCCGCGGCCGCGTCGATGATCCTCTCCACCCACTGCGCCTCGACGAAGTGGTTGCCGGAGCCCATCGTCCCGAGCTGGCCCGAGCCGCGCTGCTTTGCCCGCTCGGAGACCATCGCCGGGTCGGCGCCCGACAGGACGCCACCCGACTCGGTGTGCTCCAGATCCGCCGCCGTGCCGATGCCGTGCCGTTCGACCAGCGCCCGCGCCCCCTCGACCAGGACGTGGTCGAGCCCCTCCTCGTCCAGCCGGATGCTGCCGCGCTGTCCGGCGCCGGCGGGCACGCCGCGGGAGATCTGGTGGACCAGGTCGACGCGCCGCTCGCCCAGCTCGGCCTCGCTCAGCGGCAGGGCGAGTAGCCGCACACCGCAATTGATGTCGTAGCCGACCCCGCCGGGCGAGACGACGCCGTCCGGCGGCGCGGTCGCGGCGACGCCGCCGACCGGGAAGCCGTAGCCCTGGTGGACGTCGGGCATCGCCAGCGCCGCGCCGACGATCCCCGGCAGGGTTGCCACGTTCTGCAGCTGCTCGAGCGAGCGGTCCTCGCCGATCGCCGCCAGGATCTCCTCGTCGGCGAATACCCGCGCGGGCACGCGCATGTCGGCCCGGGCGCTTGCCGGGATCTCCCAGAGCGTCGCGTCCAGTCGGTGCAGGCTGGGCTCAGTGACGGCAGGTGTCCTCTCAGTCGAGAAGGAAGCTCACCTTGAGGTCGACCCGGTAGGCGTTGACGCTGCCGTCCGCCACCAGCACCTTCTGCTCCTTGACCCAGGCGCCTTGATGTTGTGGATGGTCTCGGATGCCTTCCGATCCCCTGGCTGATCGCCTCCTCGAAGCTGCTGTCCGAAGTTGCCGTGATCTCGATGATCTTTGCGACCGCCATGCTCGACCTCCTAGGCGTTTCTTTGAGTGATTTCAGTAGCGCAGGAGCGCGGCCACGTTCCCCAGTGAATCCAGCGCCTCGCTCTCGACGATGACGATCTCCGCCGACTGCGCCAGGGCGTTCTCCACCGCCTGCTCGAATCGGTCCTCGGTGGCGCCCTTGCTGACGAGCAGCGTGGCCACGCGGCGATCGTCGAGCGCGGCGAGAACCTCGTCGGGACCGGCGACCGACCTGTCCCCGGTTCCCAGCCCTTCCATGACGCGACCGATCGCCTCGTGCTCACGTCGTGCGCGGTCTTTCGCCATCACGGCACCGGTGTGCTCCAGCACCTGCTCGGCGGAGGGGCGGTCGACGTCGACCTCGATGTGTCCGGCCAGGCGCTCGCGCAGATAGGGATGCAGCTCCGCGTCGACCAGAGGCCAGATCTCAGCCGGGCCGCCGATCGCGAGGCGATCGATCGGGCGGCTGCGGTGCAGCGCGAAAAGGCGCTGGCAGACGTGCCCTATGTGGTCCTTCTCTTCTTTCTCGATGCCCCGCTGGTAGCGAGCCTGCGACCAGCCGCCCTGCGAGTGCCGACGATGCACTTCGTCATCGACATCGCTCACCTCTGCTAGCGCAACCTCGGTTCCCGTGAAGATCCGTCCGTGCTTGCGGCTCACCAAGGCAACGGCCCAACGCGGGCCGGGCAGCGCCTCGGCCAGCGGCTCGAGGGCCGGCCGCTCGGAGAAGGCAGCCGCGACGGCGAAATCCGGCCTCCGTCTCAGCCAATATGCCCGCAGCTCGCCGGAGTTCTCGCAGAAGACCGCCACCGCCTGCGCAGTGTGATCCGGGGGCAGGGCCTCCAACTCCCGCCGGACTCGGCCCAGGCAGGCTTCCAACGCCTCCTCGGCCCTCTCGCCATCGATTCCACGCTGTCGCAGCTCTCGCCCCGCCTCGTTCAGTCGTGAGCCAAGCTCGGTGCGGCGAGGGTGCGCGTCCGGGGCATGCGGAGGGTCGATGGATAGATAGACGCTCAGCACGAAACGACCGGCTCCGCCCAACCGAGCAAGCCGCCGCAACTCCTCCTGGCTGATGTCGCGCAGCTCCATGAGACCAACCGATTCTCCGCCGTCTGAGCCTGCGCATCATCCGCGTAATCCCACTTCTCGGTCGTGGTTTTCCCCTGATGGCGGAGTCACCGACAACGCTCAGGCAACGCCCCCGCTGACCCGGTCCCAGTCCTAGTCAGGCGCGTCGCCAGTTCGGACTGCCGTCCGGAAAGCGGCCCGATTGGAAGAAGTAGTGGAAGCCCCCGACGGTCGTGCGCGAGCTAGGCGACGCCCTCGGCCATCGGGGGGCCGTATCTGTTGTCGCCGGGGTCGCTCTTCTGCAGGTAGAAGACGAGCAGCACGATAAACCCGATGATCGGGACGAACGCGATCAGGACCCACCAGCCGCTGCGGTCGGTGTCGTGCAGCCGCCGGATCGAGACTGAGAGGTTCGGCAGGATCAGCCCCAGCCAGACGACGATGGTCAGGAGCATGCTCTCATTGAAGATGATGCCGTCCATGACCTGCAAGGCGATCGCGACCAGGATCGTGAACAGGAACCACCACCAGAACGCGGGTCGTGAGGCTCGGCCATCGAACTTCACATAGTGGTCGAATCCAGACTTGACGGCCTCCGAGAAGCTCACCCAGTGCCCTCCGGTTTCTCACTACGGTCGGCGCATGCGCCCGGCTGAGCCAGAAAATAGTGGAACGGACGGCGGAGCCACAGGGATGGCGACCAGGAACGAGAACACCAGCCCCGGCGCTTTCTCGTTCTCCTGCGACATCGCCAGGGCACTATCTCGCGGCGGGGGGAGGGTCGAAGGCACGGCATTTTGCCTGCGCATACCCCATGCAGACCCGTGCTGATCTAACAATGACCTTCCGCCTAGCCGACCTGCCCCGATGAGGGGCTTATCGGACAGAAGCGGGCAGAATCGCGCAGAACGGGTGGCGGGGACGTGACCTCTCAGCGGGCCCGTCAACGAACAAACCCCGCCGGAGCGGGGCTTCCGCGAAAGCGGCTGATGGGATTCGAACCCACGACCTTCCCCGGCCAAATCTGGCCTTTAGGACCTTGGAACGGATTGCCTTTGATTTGCGGGGATTCGGTTGATTCGGGCACAGGATCGGGCTACCTGATCCGGAAGTTGCGCGTGACGGGCTTAGAGCGGTTCCCGGCGGCGTCGGCGGCGATGGCGACGAGCCTGTAGCGGCCCGACCGCAGCTGGCGGCTTCCTAGCCGCCCCATGAAGAGGAACTCGTTTGGCCCCGCAACGCCGGCGTGGGCGAAGCTGCCCTTGACCTTGACGTAGCGGGTGCAGCGTTTGCCTTTGCCCTTCGCCACGCAGCGTTTGCCTTTCTTGCGCCCTTTGAGCGCACGCTCAGCGGTGAACGCGACCGATGCTGCCTCCGAGAGGCGGTAGGCGACCCGTCCGCCGACGGCCGCTATCAGCGCCGGGCCCGAGTTTGCGGCGGTGAAAATGGTCGGCGAGATAGCCAAGCGATCTATCGACGGCGGCGTGCGATCTGTCGACGCCCCCGTGGTATCCGTGGGCCCCGGGTCAGTCGGCGGTGTGAAGGTGAATCGCACGGACGGCGCCGTTGTGCGGTCCGCAAGGTCCTTCGTGCCGGCCGCCGGGACGAGCGATGAGCCGCCGCCGCCGCCTCCACCCGTGGCGCATTCGAGGTACCCACTGCCACCGCCGCCGTAGAGACCGCCGCCGCCGCCGCCATAGCCTCCACCTCCGCTCCCGAGGCCCCCGGAGTCCCCGCCACCGGCGCCTGCGCCCCCCGCGGTCTGCGTTGCCGTGCCCGCTGAGCAAGGACCACCGGAGTCTGGCGCGTCGGCATCCTTCCCATAAATGTCGCCCCTGCCGCCGCCGCCGGCGGCGACGATCAGACGGGAGTCGAGCGAGCCGGCGCTCGCACGCGGGACGCTTCGGACGTCCGTGGCGCCGCCACCGCTGTAGATCGCATACCGGCCGCCGACGTTGAAGCCGCTGCCTTCGATCGTAGTGCCGCCGACCTCGACATACAGAGTCTGGCCGGGCGTCACGTCAAGCGTCCCGCTGACCGTAGCTGCGCGCCCGCCGAGTACTAGTCCGCCGTAGCTGCTGCCAGGGGAGCCGATCGCGGTGACCGCGACGCTCATGACGCCCGCCGGGACCGTAAACGTCTGCTCCGCGCCTGTGAACGAGAAATCCCGGGTCTCAGCCCCCGCCGACGCTGCCGGCGCTGCGATTGCCACGACGGCCGCGACGACACCCGCCGATCGCGTCCACCGCAAAGTCAACGCAGTTCTCGTCACTCGTACCTTCCTTGGCGAATGCACTCACCCAGCCGCACCGCCCACCACCGAGAGGATATCGATTGCTGAGGAACTGATCTTGAGGATGCAGTCGCCGAAGCTCGGATCCATCGACACGAAGTCCGCCCATTGAAAGGCCACGCCCAGCGAAACTCTCGAAGCGGCTGATGGGATTCGAACCCACGACCTTCTGCATGGCAAGCAGACGCTCTAGCCAACTGAGCTACAGCCGCGCGGAGGGGGATTCTAGCTTGGGGCCGCAGGTCCCCCACCTCACCCCCGATGAGGGCCCCTAGCGCGCCGACTCCGCAGCGGGTAGCGTGTCTTGCATGACCCAGTCTGAGCCGGTCGCGCCGGATCAGGCGCATGAGCTGCCGGATGGCAGGACCCTGGTTCGGCAAGAGCGCGGATCGCGATTTCCCGGCGCCAGCGGATCAGGAGATGCTCGACAACGGCCTTCGGTCCTTGCTGCCTGAACTTTCCTCGAGGCGGGCCGCAACGGCCCGGCGGGGATGGTCGAGGACTTCGCCGTCTGGGCTCGGCCATCGGGCCTGGCGATCGACCGCCTGAGCGTACCGTTGCACCTCTGGCATGGCGAGGATGACCGCACCGTCCCTGCCACCCACAACCGCTGGATCGCGTCACAGGTCCCGTCTGCAGAGCTGACTGTCTGGCCCGGCGTCGGCCACCTACACTCACCTGCGCGCTGGGGCGAGGTTTACGCGGCCCTTAACTGACGGCGTGCAGCTCACCGCTGCTGCTGTCGCCGCCGCCGCACGGGTGATACCGCTCTCGAAAGCGAGGCGCTGCTTGACCCCCCCAATGGCCCCCGCTAGCGTCGAGGCGAGGGTCTCGGCCCTTTGGGTGCGAGGCCGAAAGCCACGACCCATACGGGGGTTCGGATGAGAAAGCACATGAAGCTGAGGCGGCCCAGCCACGCGACCGCGGTCGCCTACCTCGCCCTTTTCGTCGCGATGGGAGGCGGGGCGCTTGCCGCTACCCACGTCAGCAGGAACTCGGTCGGGCCCAAGCAGCTGAGGAAGGAAGCTGTCACCGGGGCGAAAATCAAGACCGGCGCCATCAGCGGTGCCAAGGTGGCCGACGGCTCGCTCACCGGATCCGATGTGCAGGATGAGAGCCTCGCGAGCACCGATGTCTTGAACGGAAGCCTGACGGGCGGCGACGTACAGAACGGGAGCCTGGCAGGAACCGATCTACAGAACGAAAGCCTGACCGGGATCGACGTACAGAACGAGAGCCTGACCGGGGTCGACGTACAGAACGAAAGCCTGACGGGCGGCGACGTACAGAACGGGACGCTGACGGGGGCCGACGTCCTAGACGAGAGCCTCGCGGGTACCGATGTCTTGAACGGCAGCCTGACCGGGACCGATGTCCTGAACGAAAGCCTGTCAGGCACCGACGTGCAGGCCGGCAGCCTGACCGGTGGCAACCTCGCGACCGGCACGGTGGAACCATCGAACCTCGCGACGATCCCGTCGGTGCGTGCACGACGGACGGCGGTTCAGTCGATTCCCAATGGGGTATTCACGCCGATTCAACTCACAAGCGAGACCTGGGATCACCTCGCAATGCACTCAAATGCCAACAACACGAGGCTGGTCGCTCCCATCGACGGGATCTACCTGATGACCGCGGGCGTGTTCTGGACAGAAACCTCCGTCGGCGAGCGTGACCTCGGCCTCAGGCTCAACGGGGGCTCAAAATTTGTCGGCTTCACCGCCAACTCTGCCACCGATATCTCCAATGCCCCGCTCACGATCTCAACCGTGTACCTGCTGAATGCCGGTGAATTCGTCGAGGCGGTCGTGGAGCAGACCTCCGGGGGGGCGCTGAATCTCGGTGTCTCCACAGGCGGCCCGGAGACCAGCCCGGAGGTGTCGATGACCTGGCTTGGCCCCGCGTAGGCGGACGGCCTCAAAGCCGCGTGGGCCGGGATCGCTTCACAAGCGCGTAATCGCCTCCTCGATCGGGGTCTCGCCGGCGATCAACTCGAAGGTCTTGCCGACCGTGCTCTCCGCCACCAGCGCCGCGGCGAGGGTGGCGGATACGTCAGCGCGGCTGATCTCGCCTCGTCTGAGGTCGGTCCCGATCGTGACGAGTCCGGTGGGTGGGTCGTCAGTGAGGCTTCCCGGTCTGACGATCGTGTAATCGAGGCCGCTCGCCGCCAGGGCGCGGTCGGCCTCGGCCTTCGCCCGCAGGTACTCGCCGAAAACGCCCCCTCCTTCGGCGGGCGGGTTCGCAGCACCCATCGCGCTGACCATCAGGTAGCGGCGAACGCCCTCCCCTTTTGCGGCCTCGATCAACTTCAGCGCGCCACCAAGGTCCATCGTCCGCTTGCGCTCGGCGCCGCTGCCGGGGCCGGCGCCGGCGGCGAAGACGACCGCCTCCGCCCCGCTCACCGCCGCCGCCACGTCGTCATCGCCCTCCAGATCGCAGACCACCGGCTCGACTCCGGCCGCCTGCAGGTCGCCGGCCTGCGCGGGATTTCGAATCAGGCCGCGCACGCGGTGACCCTTCTCGGCGAGCATTGCGCCGAGCCGCAGGCCGATCTTGCCGTGCCCGCCTGCGATCGCGACGTCCATCCTGTGAAGCTGGCCTTCCGTGCGCTAGCCGCTGGTCGCGGCAACCGGGGTGCAGATCGCCGTGATGGTCATGATCGTGTTGGTCGCACCCGAGAATCCGGTGGCCGACCAACCGGCGCGGTCCGCCGTCGGGCCACTGTCGTTCACGTAGCCTTCTTTCTCATCGCTGACGATCGTGCCGCCGCCGATTACTTTGGTTCCGGCGGGACAGGCAACGCTCCCGGAGGTGCCTGCTTCCGCATTCTGGACCAGGGGCACCGCCGCCGTCGCGTATTGAACCGTCGCGAGACCGCTGGCATTGACCCCGGTGAGGCTGCTTCCGACCACCTGTTTTCCGGTCAACGAGCCCGCCTTCACCTGCGCTCCGGTGAGTGAGCCGGGCTTGATCCTGTTGCCGGGGATCGACTTGGCCTTGATCTGCTTTCCGTTGATCTTGTTCGCGGCGTAGACCGTGCCCCCAAGCGCCACGAAGAGGGCGATCAGGGCGATTACGTTCGAAAACGTGAACGACTTCTTGATCTGAATCACGTGGGTCTCCTATCGAGAGGGTTGGGCTGAGGTTTCCAAGTTGGACCCCCCGAGCTTGCGGACGAGGGTGATGCTGGCCAGCAGCGTCCAGAGGAGGAAGAGGAGGAAGCCGGCGAAGAATCCCAGCACGCCGTCGGCCGCGAACGCGCCGTGGTCGGTGAACACGGCGCTGATGCCGAGGGCGTTGAAGAGAGCGGTCACGAGCCCCAGCCAGCCCAACCAGGCCGGCAGGACGCCGGAGCGGAGGATGCTGAGGCTGTTCCCGACGAAGAAGACGGCGGCGGCGGGGGCGCCGACGGCGGGGACCATCAACGACGCGTCCCACAGCGCCCGGGTCAGCTCGGGGTCGCTGTCGACCGGATGAAGGGTTGCGGTCGCCGCCAGCGCGAACCCAACCATCAGGGTGGCGACCGCGATCAGCCCAGCTCCCCAGGCGGTGTTGGCGAGGGCGTGGCGCCCCTCGCCGACCTCGACCCGGGAGAGAGCGTCGCGCAGCGTGCCGATGAACCAGATGAAGAGAAAGCCGGCGGCGGCGAAGATCAGCTGCACCGCGTGCAGCGCGTTCTGGTGATCGACGACATAGCTGAGCACCTCGGCCGGAGCCGCGTCCGTGTTCGGCGGCTGGGGCGTGACGAAGAAGCCGATGATGACCAGGAGGACGAACAGGATCCCCGTCATGGCGCCGTAGCGCGCGTAGCTGTCGCTCATTTGGGTCCCTTCTGTAACCGGGTTGGCACGGAGCTTGCGCGCCAGCCTAACCCGCGGCCGCTCGAGACCGGTTTAGGGCACCCAATATTGGGTATCGACGGAAACCGACAACTGCGGCGGCGGGCCCTGCTTCGCGATCGGCTTCAGCGGGCCGTAGGGCGGTGGGAGCAAGAGGAAAGAGCCAGGGCGGTCGATAGGCTGACGCGCACCGTCAGCGATCGAGCGCCTCGTTGACGAGGCGGTCGGCCTCGGCGTTGCTCTCGCGGCGGACGTGGCGGATCGACCAGCTCTTGAACGGCGCCAGGGCCTGGGTCACCGCACCATGCAGCTCGCGCAGGGCGGAGTCCTTGACCTTGTACTCGCCCTTCACCTGGCGCACGATCAGCTCCGAGTCCCCGATCAGCTCCAGCTCACTGGCCCCGAGCGCCCGCGCCCGCTCGATCCCGAGCAGCAGCGCCCGGTACTCGGCGACGTTGTTGGTGGCGCTGCCGATCCGCTCGCCGACCTCCTCCAGCACCTCCCCGTCTGCGTCCTGGACGACGATCCCGACCGCGGCCGGGCCCGGGTTCCCCCTGGAGCCGCCGTCGACGTTGACCACCAGCTTCCCCAAGGCTCAGCCGACCGGCTCGCCGTCGCGGACCTCGCCGGCGGCGGGGGCGCCGAGAGAGATCCGCCCACCCGCGGCCGCCGACGCGTTCCACTGTCGGGCCGAGCCGTCGAGCTGGTCGATCTCGGTGCCGCGGTCGATCTGGAAGACCGGCCGCAGCTCGTCGCCGAGGTCCACCCCCCACTGGTACCAGCACAGGTCCCAGGCCAAGGTGATCCGGACCTCGCTCGGCGAGCCGGCGGCGGACCCGACCGAGACGGACGGCTGGCCCAGGGTCCGCATCAGGCCCCTGACCGTGTGCGCGGCCTCGCTGCCGTTGAAGCGGAGCGCCGCGCGCTCGAGGCGACTCGCCGGGGACTCCGAGGCATCGGGCGCGGCGCGGCGGCCGACGTTCGCCCCGGGCGCCGCGGGATCGACCCAGCCGAGCCGCCGGGCGCGCTCGCGGCAGAGATCGCAGACGAGCTTCGGACCCCCCCTCGGGCTCATGAAGGTGCGGGTGCGCTCGCCCGCCAGGATGGTCCGCTGGCAGACGGCGCAGATCTCGTCGCCGCTCATAAAACAAATTCCTCGCGCTTCGCTCGCTGCGCGAGATACCAGATTTCGACGCTTGCGCGCTCTGCGCTCATAGGGCCAAATTAGCAGCGGCCGTGCCGGCCTACGCGCCCACCCCGGCGCCCTCCCGGCTCGCTGCAACGACCCTGTCAGCGAGATGGGTCGGGACCTCGTCATATCGGTCGAAGTCCATCGTGAAGTCGGCCCGCCCGCCGCTGATCGAGCGCAGGTCGGGGGCGTAGTCGAGCACCTCGGCCATCGGCACCTCCGCCTTGACCTCGGTCATCCCCCCCGCCGGCTCCATCCCCAGCGGATGCCCGCGGCGCGAGTTGAGGTCGCCGATGACGTCGCCGACGACGTCCTCCGGGCAGCTGACCGTGAGCCGGACGATCGGCTCCAGCAGCACCGGCACCGCCTCTTCCATCGCCTGCCGGAAGGCCATCGAGCCGGCGATCTTGAAGGCCATCTCGGAGGAGTCGACGTCGTGGTGCTTGCCGTCGACCAGCCTCACCCGCACCCCCTTCACCGGGTAGCCGGCGACGGTTCCGTGTTCCATCGCCTCGACCACACCTTTCTCGACCGCGGGGATGAAGCTGCCGGGGATCGCGGCGCCCTTGATCTTGTTGACGAAGTCGAGGCCGACCCCGTCCTCGGCGGGCTCGATCTCGATTTTGCAGTCGGCGAACTGGCCGCGGCCGCCGGACTGCTTCTTGTAGCGGGCGTGGGCGGCTGCCGGCTTGCGGATCGTCTCCTGGTAGGGGACCCGCGGCGGGTGCAGCTCGATCTCGGCGCCGAAGCGGCGCTTCATCCTCTCGACCAGCACTTCAACGTGGACCTGGGTGAGGCCGGCGACGATCTGCTCACCGGTCTGCGCATCGCGGTGCACGTCCAGGGTCGGGTCCTCCTCGCTCAGCCGCCTCACCGCCGCCGCGGCCTTCTCCTCATCGCCCTTCGACTTCGGCTCGTAGGCGAACGCCATCACCGGGGCAGGCAGGTCGAGTGGCGCGAAGGAGATCTCCTCCTGCCGGCTGCTGAGGACGTCCCCCGCCTGCGTCTCCTTCAGCTTGGCGACGGCGCCGATGTCGCCGGCGCCGAGCTCCGGCACCGGTGTCAGGTCCTTGCCGAGCGGCTGCCCGAGCTGGCCGACCCGCTCCTTCTGGTGCCTCGTCGCGTTGACGATCTGGGAGTCCGACTCGAGCGCCCCGCGGTAGACGCGGAAGAGGTTGATCCTCCCCGTGTAGGGGTCGGCGAGCGTCTTGAACACATAGGCGACAAGCGGGCCATCCTCGTCGGGCTCGATCTCGATCGCCTCCTCGCCGGGCCCGATCGCGCTCACCGCGCCCCGCATCGCCGGCGAGGGCAGGTCCTCGACGAGGGCGCTGAGGAGGCGACCGGTGCCGAGGTTCCGGGTCGCGACCCCGCAGGTGACGGGGAAGATCCCGCCGTCGGTCACCCCCTGCTTCAGGACCCCGACGATCTCGGCATGGTCGATTTCCTCGCCGTCGAGGTAGCGCTCCATCAGCTCGTCCGAGTTCTCGGCGACCTCGTCCATCAGCTTCTCCCGGTACTCCTCCGCCTGGGCGCGGAGCTCATCCGGGATCTCCGCCTCGCTGGCGTTGCCGCGACCGTCCCCGTCGCTGACGAAGGCCCTCATGTCGATCAGGTCGATCACGCCGCGGACCTCGTGTTCGGCGCCGATCGGGATCTCGGTCGCGACGACGTGGGGGCCGAAGGCGCGCTTCAGCGAGTCGAGCGAGGCGAAGAAGTCAGCGCGCTCGCGATCGAGCATGTTGAGGAACACCAGACGCGCGAGGCCCTCCGCGTCGGCGCGGCGCCAGAGCCGCTCGGTGTGAACCTCGACGCCCATCGCCGCGCTGACGACGACCACCGCCGCGTCGGCCACGCGCAGGGCGGCGACCGCGTCGGCGACGAAGCTGGGCTCGCCCGGCGTGTCGAGCAGGTTGATCTTGCGGCCTTCGTGCTCGAACGTCGCGACCGAGGCGTCGATCGACATCTGGCGCTCCTGCTCATCGGGCTCGTGGTCGGAGACGGTCGTGCCGTCGGCGACCGTCCCGAGACGGTTCGTCGCACCGGCCTCGAACAGCATCGCCTCGTGCAGGCTCGTCTTGCCGCTGCCCCGGTGCCCGATCAGGGCGACATTGCGTATCCGGTCTGCGGCCTTGTGTGGCACGCAGTGGAACCTACACCGGCTGCAGAGCGGACTTCAACCGCATCACCGCCTTGGTGTGCAGCTGCGACACCCGGGACTCGGTCACGCCCAGCACCTCGCCGATCTCGCGCAGCGTCAGGCCCTCGTAGTAGTAGAGCGCGACGACCAGCTGCTCGCGCTCGGGGAGCGAGGCGATCGCCTCAGTCAGCCTGTCCTTGATCTCGCTGCTGGCCAGCGACTCCTGGGGGTCTTCGGCGCGCGGGTCGGAGATCGTGTCGAGCAGCGAGACCTTGTCGCCGGAGGCGTCGGAGACGGTCCAGAGCTCATCCAGCGCGTAGACCGAGGAGTTCGCGATTTCGAGCAGCGAGGACTGCAGCATCTCCTCGCTGATGTTCAGGTGATCGGCCAGCTCGGCCTCGGTCGGCGCCCGCTGCAGCTCGTGCTCGAGCTTCGCCTGGGCCGCCTCGATTTCGCGGGCCCGCGCCCGGACCGAGCGCGGCACCCAGTCGAGCGAGCGCAGCTCGTCGATGATCGCCCCCCGGATCCTGGTCATCGCGAAGGTCTCGAACTTGATCCCACGCTCGGGCTCGAAGCGCTCGATCGCGCCGATCAGCCCCAGCAGCCCGTAGGAGATCAGGTCGGCGTCGTCGACGTGGGAGGGCAGGCCCGCCCCAAGCCGGCCGGCGACGAATTTGACCATCGGCGAGTAGGCGACGACGAGGCGCTCCCTGGCCGTGGCGTCGCCGTCCTCTTTGTAGCGGCGCCACAGGTCACGCAGCTCCACCTCTTTCACACCCGTTTCCATGGCCTCTGCTCGATTCTATGGCTGAACCGCGAGCGCGCTAGGCACGGGGATGGGTTGCAAGGTAAGCGTCCCGCAGGCGAGCCGCGTCGACGCGAGTGTAGACCTGTGTCGTCGAAATGGACGCATGACCGAGGAGCTCCTGGATCGTGCGCAGGTCGGCGCCGCCTTCGAGCAGGTGCGTGGCGAAGCTGTGGCGGAGCGAGTGGGGGGAGACCCCGCCGGCCAGGGCGGCCTCGCGCACCCAGAGGCCGAGCCGCCTGGTGACGTCTGAATTGGAGAGGCGGCGGCCGCTCTTGGAGAGGAAGAGGGCCTGCTGGCGGTGGTCGTCGGCGAGCGCCTGGCGGCCTCGCTCGAGGTATCGGCGCAGCGCCCGCTGGGCCGGCTCCCCGACCGGCAGCAGCCGTTCCTTGGAGCCCTTGCCGAGGACGCGCAGCTGCTCGGACTCGAAGTCGAAGGCGCCGACATCGAGCAGGACGATCTCCTCGCAGCGCAGGCCGCAGGAATAGGCCAGCTCCAGCATCGCCCGGTCGCGGAGCTCGAGTGGCGTGCGCGCCGGGATCCGCTCGAGCAGCGTCCGCGCCTGCTCGCCGCTGAGGACCTGCGGCAGCTTCTGGTCCCGCTTCGGGCTGGAGACGAGGTCGGCGGGGTTCTGGCCGATCCGCTCGGTGCGGACGAGGAAGTCGAAGAGGCCGCGGATCGCGGCGAGCTTGCGCGCGACCGTGGCCGGGGCGGCGCCGTCCTGCGAGAGCCCCGCCCCATAGCGGCGCACGTCGCGGTGCCGGACCCGCTCGGGCTCCAGCCCCCTCCCCTTCGCCCACTCGACGAACTGCCCGAGGTCGACGCCGTAGGCGCGGCGTGTCCGCTCGGCGACGCTGCGGGCGCGCGAGTCCCGATCGAATCCGACCAGAGCCTCGTCCCAGGTCATCTCATTACATTCGCCGCGCTGCCCTGGGAGCCTGCGTCAGCCGATGTAGATCGGCGTCCCAACTTCCACCTGGTCGTAGAGGTCGATCACGTCTTCGATCGACATCCGCACGCAGCCGTGCGAGGCGGATTGGCCGAGCGACCACGTTTCTTCGGTCCCGTGGATGCCGGCGCCTTCGAAGATCCCCATCCAGCGGGCCTTGAGGGGATTGGACGGCCCCGGAGGGATGTCCTGGCCGGCGAGGCTGCCCGCCCAGGAGGATTCCGGCACGTGCCAGGTCGGTTCGACTTCCTTCGTTTCGATCGAGTACAGGCCTTCGGGGGTTTCGAGGCCTTCCTGGCCGACCGCGACGGTGTATTCCTCGGCCAGCTTCAGGTTCTTCCAGAGCCGCAGCGTGTAGCCGGCGCGATCGAGGGTCAGGTAGCTCGGGTACTCGGCGGCGACTTCGCTTCCCACCACCTCCGGGGCAACCGAGTGGGTGCGGGCCGCGATCGTATGGTCGGCGTTGGCGTTCAGCACCGCGGCGTTGAGCTGGTCGGTCAGCAGGTTGTCGCGCAGCTCGCGCCCGTAGACCGCCGGGGCGATGCTGAGTTCGCTGCCGTTCGCATCGACGGTCGCGTCCTGCGCTTCGCGCCCGACCTCGGCCGCGACATGGCGGACGAAGCGATTGACCGCCGCATGGGAGTAGGTCACCTCGGCCGAGACCTGCTCGTCGACCTGGCCGCCGCTGATGTAGCGGACGACCCGGGCCGGGAGGCCGCCACCGCGGCTGGCGTCGAGCGCATCCTGCACCGCCGCTTCGAGGTCGGCGTGGACCTTGAGCTTCTTCCCCGCCAGCTTCCAGCTCTCGCCGTCGTAGCCGACCCGGAGCGAGTGCTGCAGCGGCAGCAAGAGCTTCCTGCGGACCCGGTGTTCCGCCGCCTGGGCATCGAGGCCGCCGACATCGACGCCGCCGATCGTCACCCCGTCGGCGATCGTCTCCTCCTGGGAGCGGTCGTACGCGTAGGCGATCGCGCACAGCCCGAGCACGAATGCTCCGGTGACGATCCCTATTTTCGCCTTACGTCCCAACTTGCTCGACTCCAGGTTCGGCTCTCTGCGGACTACGGACTACCCCGACTCCAAAAGTGTAGGCAGAGCTACTTTCGGCCGCCCGGGACCCCTTCCCTGCAATTCCGCCTGCGGCGATCCGGCTTTGCGGATGGATATGTTTGCCGTGTGCGCTCCAAGGATCAGGTCCGCAAGGAGATATGGCAGGCGATGGAACGCGAGGGCGTGTCTCGGTTCCCCGGCGCCGAGGGCCGGATCCCGAACTTCGCCGGGGCGAGGATGGCGGCCGAAAAGCTGGCGGGGCACCGGCTCTGGAAGCGGGCACAGGCGATCAAGGCGAATCCGGACTCGCCGCAGACCCACGCTCGCCGGCGGGCGCTGGAGGAAGGCAAGACGGTGATCATGGCGGTGCCGCGCCTGCGCGACCCGCACCCTTTCCGCGTCCTCGAACCGAAACGGCTCTCGAAGGAGGCGTTGAAGGAGGCGGCGACGATCAAGGGCGCGCTCAAGCACGGGCGGGTCGTCGCCCTCGACGATCTGCCTGCGATCGACTTCGTGCTCTGCGGCTCGGTCGGGGTCAACCTGAGCGGGGCGCGGGTCGGGAAGGGCGGCGGTTACTCGGACCTCGAGTACGGGATCCTGATCGACGCCGGCAAGATCGACGCCCACACCATCGTCGCCACCACCGTGCACCCGATGCAGATCGTCCGCCGCCACCTGATGATGACCGCGCACGACCTGCCGGTCGACATGATCGCCACCCCGCGCGCCGTGATCGAGGTCGACAGCCAGTACGAGCGACCCCGCGGGATCCTCTGGGACCACCTCCAGCCACCGCAGATCCGCGAGATCCCGGTGCTGGAACGGATGGGCTATGCGTAGACCGCCTTGCTTAAGCGGCCAACCAGGAATACGGTGAATCGACGGGGCCTCCGACCTCTCGGGTGGGCGAGGCCGAAAGCCAACAACCCGTTCGGAGGTCGAGATGAGAAAGCCCAGGAGAGCCGAGCCACGCGACCGTGGTCGCATACATCGCCCTGTTCGCGGCTCTGGGGGGCAGCGCGATTGCGGCCTCGAACCTCGGCAAGAACACGGTCGGGGCCAAGCAGATCAAGAAGAACGCGGTGACCACGGCGAAAATCAAGAAACAGGCCGTCACCACGGCGAAAATCAAACCACAGGCGATCACCGCCGCCACGGTCAAAAACGGCACCCTGACCGGGGCGCAGATCAACATCTCGACGCTCGGCACGGTGCCCACGGCGCAGCAGGCGAACACCCTCGCGGCCCCAGAGGGCTGGCATGAGGTTGGCGCGCCAGGCGAGCCGGGGTACCAGAACAACTGGAAACAGGCAAACCCCGCCACCTATAACGCCGCCTTCTTCAAGGACCATGAGGGCATCGTCCACCTCAGGGGCATCGTGAACGGGGGGACCGCCGCAACCATCTTCCAGCTTCCCCCGGGCTACCGGCCCGCCGCCGGAAAGCTCACTGCTTTCCCAAACATCTGCAGCGGCGGCACCTGCCCCGCCGGCGGCGTGGGAGTCCTCGGTGTCTTCGGATCGGGCATAAATCCGGCGGTTGACGGTACGGTGTCGTCCCCCGGCACCACCGCGGGCCTCGAAGGGGTCAGCTTCCGAGCCGATTCGTAGGAAGATCCGCGAGATCCCGTTGCCCGAGCGGATCGGCCGCGCCTGATCGCAATGCCGAGTCTGCATTTGAGTCCGCATAGCGGACCCAGACGCAGACTCGGCGATTCGACGATGAGGAGGCGTGCCCGCCCGGACGACTACGGCGCGAGCGACGGCGAGTGGCTGCGGATCGATTGGCGCCGCCATCTGCGGCGGGTCGAGTTGGATGGGGCATGTGTCAACTACGTCGAGCTCGGCGAGGGGCCGCCGATCCTCTTCATCCACGGCATCTCCGGCTGCTGGCAGAACTGGCTCGAGAACCTCCCCCGCCTCGCGGGGTCGCACCGGGTCATCGCGCTCGACCTGCCGGCGTTCGGCGCCAGTCCGTCGCCGTCATGGGAGGTTGATGTCCCCGCCTACGGGCGGCTGATCCACGAGCTTTCCGAGAAGCTCGAGATCGGCAACGATGCGGCGCTGGTCGGCAACTCGCTCGGCGGCTTCATCGCGCTCGAGGCCGTGACGACCGAGCCAGATGCGTTCGACCACCTGGTCCTGGTCTCGACCGCGGGCCTGATCAACACCTGGCGCCCCGATGAGAGGTCGGCCGTCGTCTCGGCCGCCTGGCGGACCTTCGGCCCGACGGTCGCCGCGCTCGCGCCGGAGATCGTCAGCCGACCCCGCCTCCGCCATCTGTTCTGGCAGAGGTTCGTCCGCTACCCGGGCCGGCTCCGCCCCGAGCTGCTCTGGGAGCAGATGGTCGGCGGCCTCCGCGGCCCGGGCTTCACCGAGGCCCTGGCCGCCGTCATCCACTACGACGTCCGCGACCGCCTCGCCGCGATCGAGACGCCGACGCTGATCGTCTGGGGCTCCGACGACCACGTGATCCCGGTCCGGGCGGGGCACAGCTTCAAGCGGCGAATCCCGGGCTCGCGCATGGAGATCTTCGAGCGCACCGGCCACGTCCCGCAGCTGGAGCGACCGGGCCGCTTCAACGCCCTGCTCGAGCAGTTCCTCAGTGGGTGATCGCGCCGGCCGAGGCCGAGCTCACCGTCGCCGCGTACTTCGACATCACGCCGTTCCCGAACGGCGACGGCGGCGAGACGTAGGCGGCGACACGGGCGGCGATCGTCTCCTCGTCGAGGTCGATCTCGAGCTTACGGGAGTCGACGTCGACGGTGATCGTGTCGCCCTCCTCGATCGCGGCGATCGGGCCGCCCTTGGCCGCCTCGGGCGCGACATGGCCGATCATCAGGCCGCGGGTGGCGCCGGAGAACCGCCCGTCGGTGACCATCGCGACGCTCTCGCCGAGGCCCTCGCCGACAATCGCCGCGGTCACCTGCAGCATCTCGCGCATCCCGGGCCCACCCGCGGGGCCCTCGTTGCGGATGACGACGATGTCGCCGGGGCTGATCTGCTGCTCCTTGACGGCGCGGAAGCATTCCTCCTCGGACTCGAACACGCGGGCGGGGCCGGTCTGCTGGGTGCGCTCGGTCCCCGCGAGCTTGACCACCGCCCCTTCGGGGGCGAGGTTGCCCTTGAGGATCGCCAGCCCGCCCTCTTTCTTGAGCGGGTCGTCGAGGGGGCGCACGACCTCCTGGCCGGGGGCCTCGGTCGCCTCGGCGGCGACCTCGCCGATCGTCTGCCCGGTCACGGTCAGCGCGTCGGTGTGGAGGCTGCCTGCCTCGGCGAGGCGACTGAGGATCACCGGGACGCCCCCGGCGGCGTAGAGGTCGGTGGCGACGAAGCGGCCACCCGGCTTGAGGTCGGCAAGGAGCGGCGTCGCGCGGGAGATCCGCTCGAAGTCGTCCATCGAGAGCTCGATGTCGAGCTCGTGGGCGAGCGCGATCAGGTGCAGGACGCCGTTGGTCGAGCCCCCCGACGCGCAGATGCAGGCGATCGCGTTCTCGAGCGAGTCGCGGGTGATGATCCTGCTCGGCCTCAGGTCCTCGACCAGCACCTTCAGCACCAGCTCGCCGATCCGCTCGGCGACCGTCCCCTTCTCCTCGTCTTCGGCCGGCACCATCGCCGAGCCACCGGCGCTGACCCCGAGGGCCTCGAAGGCGCAGGCCATCGTGTTGGCGGTGAACTGGCCGCCGCAGGCGCCGGCGCCGGGGCTGGCCACGCCCTCGAGCTCGTTCAGTTCCTCGTCGCTGATGTCGCCGCTGTTGTGGGCGCCGATCGCCTCGAAGATGTCGAGGATCGTGACGTCGCGGCCATGCCAGTGGCCCGGTGCGATCGAGCCGCCGTAGAGCACGACGGAGGGAATGTCGAGGCGGGCCAGCGCCATCGCGCAGCCGGGGATCGTCTTGTCGCAGGCGCAGAGGGCGACGATCGCGTCGAACTGGTAGCCGCGGGCCATCAGCTCGATCGAGTCGGCGATCACCTCGCGGCTGACCAGCGAGGCCTTCATCCCCTGCGTCCCCATCGTCACCCCGTCGGAGACGGCGACGGTGTTGAACTCCATCGGCGTCCCCCCCGCCGCACGCACGCCCTCTTTCACATACTCGGCAAGCCCCCGCAGGTGGAAGTTGCAGGGCATCGCCTCGGTCCAGGTGTTGGCGATCCCGATCGTCGGTCGGCTGAGGGCGTCGTCGTCGAACCCGATCCCCTTCATATAGGCGCGCGAGTGGGCGCGGTCGGGACCGTCGAAGACCGTGCTCGAGCGTGGGCGGGGAAGGCTGGTGGCGGTCTTTCCGTTGGAGCTCATTCAGGCAAATCTACTGAGCAGGCCCAGGTGTCCGGTTCGAGAGGTTGAAAACGTCGACCGGTCCCGGGCCCGCTCCGATGTCTCGCAGCCCGGCCGCGACCGCCTCCGAGGCGACCTCGCGGGCCCGCCGGGCCGCCTCCAACGGGGTGTCGCCGAGCGCCAGGCGGGCGGCGAGCGCGGAGGAGTGGGTGCAGCCGGAGCCGTGCGAGGCACCGTCGGGATGGCGCTCGCCGACGATCTCCGCCATCTCGGCGCCGTCGAAGAAGACATCGGTGACCCGCCCGCTGTGGCCGCCGGTGACGACCACCGCATCCGGCCCCAGCGCCAGCACTCCACCCGCGAGCTCCTCCTGGGTCGCCTCTGGCTCCGCGCCGGTCAGCTCATGGGCCTCGGGGATGTTGGGGGTGACGACCGTGGCGAGCGGCAGCAGCCGCTCGACCAGTGCCCCGCGGGCACTCTCGTCGAGCAGGATCGCGCCGCTCTCGGCGACCATCACCGGGTCGACCACGATCGGCACGCCACCGAGGAGACGGAGTGCCTCGACCACCGAATCGACCGTCTCCTCGTTGCCGAGCATCCCGACCTTGACCGCATCGACGCCGATGTCCTCGGCCACCGCCCGCACCTGGGCGAGGATCATCGACGGCGACACCGCCTCCACCTCGCTCACACCGACGGTGTTCTGCGCGGTGATCGCCGTGATCGCGGTCATCCCGTGCACCCCGCAGCGCGCGAACGCCTTCAGGTCGGCCTGGATGCCGGCGCCGCCGCCGGAGTCCGAGCCGGCGATCGAGAGGACGGTGGGGATGCGGTTGGACGCCACACCGGGCAGCCTAGTCCGCGGCCACCGGGTCCTCCGGAGCCCGTAGGGTCGTGCGCAGATAGACGCCGACCAGCGAGCAGGAGACGTAGCCCCTCGACTCGAGCGTGGCGAGCGCGGCGGCGGCGTCGGCACCGGAGAGGTCAAGCGCTGCGGCGATCGCGTCGCAGGTCTCCTCGCCCCTCTCCACCGCCCCGAGCACCTCGAGCAGGTCCGGCTCGAGGGGCGGCCCGAGGCGGTCCAGCCGCCTGGCTCCCGGCCCCAGCATCGCGTCGAGCACGTCCTGGGCGTCGCGCACCACGCAGGCGCCGCCGGCGAGGAGGTTGTTGGCGCCGGCGGAGAGCCGCGACCCGACCGGCCCCGGCACCGCCCCGAGGTCGCGGCCGAGGTCGGCCGCTAGATCGGCCGTGATCAGCGAGCCCGAGCGCTCCGCCGCCTCGACCACGACCGTCATCCCCGCCAGCGCCGCCATGATCCGGTTGCGCGCCGGGAAGGTCCAGCGCCAGGCGCCGGTGCCGGGCGGCAGCTCGGAGAGGATGAGGCCGAGCTCGCCGATCCGCCGCCAGAGGGAGCGGTGGGCCGCGGGATAGGAGACGTCGGGCCCGCAGCCGAGCACGGCGACGGTGAGGCCGGCTGCCTCGAGCGCACCCCGGTGCGCGCAGGCGTCGATCCCGAAGGCGAGGCCGCTGACGACGACCTGGCCGGCCGCGGCCAGCTCGCGGCCGAGCTCGCGCGCCACCTCGCGGCCGTAGGAGCTGGCGCGGCGGGCGCCGACGATGGTGACCGCCGCCTCGGGTTCCAACTGCACGAGCAGCGCCGGATCGCCACGGCCGATCAGCGCCCACGGGGCGTCGGCCGCGTCCTCGAGCCCGGCCGGGTAGTGGGGGTCGTGGCGGCAACAGGCCCAGCACTCGGCGGCGAGGAGGTCGGCCCGGAGCCGTCGCTCGGGCAGGCTCTCCACCTGCTCGAGCACCTGGGCGGCGCTCTGCGGCGCCGCGGCCGCGACCAGGTCCCGATTGGAGAGGCGCAGGAGCTCCGGCGAGCGCGAGCCCGGCGCGCCGGTCGCGATCTTCTCGATGTGGGGGGCGAGCTGGGCGAGCAGCCAGGACCGGCGCAGGCATTCCGGGCACGCCTCGGGACCGCGGCGGTCACTCACGGTCCCGCCTCCGCAGCTGCAGGGCCTGCGCCATCTGGTCGCGGTCGACCGCCTCGTCACCGGCCAGGTCGGCGACGGTGCGCGCCAGCCTCAGGACCCTGTCATGGGCCCGGCCGCTGAGCCTCCGGCGCGAGTAGGACTCCGCCAACAGGGCCGCCGCGTCCCTGGAGATCTCACACTCCCGCGCCTCGGCGGGGGTCATGTCGGCGTTGCACCGGCCCGGCCCGAGCCGCCCTTCCTGCCGCTCTCGCGCCGCCACCACCCGCTCGCGGACCGGCGCCGAGGCCTCTCCCGCCTCGCCCGCGATCTCGCTCGCGCTCGGCTGGCGGACCGGCGCCAGGATGTCGATCCGGTCGGCGAGCGCGCCGCTGAGGCGGCCCTGGTAGCGGCGCACGTCGAGCGGCGGGCAGGTGCAATCGGGGTCCGCCTCGCCGCGGCCACAGGGGCACGGGTTGGCCGCGGCAACCAGCATGAACCGGCACGGCAGCCGCCGGGTCACGCCGGCTCGGGCAATCGAGACCCAGCCGCTCTCGAGCGGCGCCCGCAGCGCCTCCAGCGTGTCGCGGCGAAACTCGCAGAGCTCGTCGAGGAAGAGCACCCCGCGGTGGGCCATCGTCGCCTCCCCGGGGCCGGGAGGGTTGCCCCCTCCGACCAGCGCCGCCGGGCTCATCGTGTGGTGCGGGGCCCGGAACGGCCTGCCGCCGACCGGGCAGCCGTTGAGCCGGCCGCAGGCGCTGGCTATCCGTGCCACCTCGAGCGCCTCGACGGGGGCGAGCGGCGGCAGGACCGAGGGCAGGCGGGTTGCCGCGAGGGACTTGCCCGCCCCCGGCGGGCCGATGATCAGCAGGCTGTGGCCGCCCGCAGCGCCGACCTCGAGCGCGTAGCGGAGGTGGCGCTGGCCGCGCAGGTCGGCGAGGTCCGGCGCGCCGGCGGCGCTGGGCTGAAGCGGCATCGGCGCCGGGCGCTCGGCGACCGGGCCTCCCGCCGCCAGCTCGGTCAGCTGCCCGAGGCTCTCGATCGGGATCACCTCGATCCCCTCCACCAGCGCCGCCTCGGGGCCGTTCGCGGCGGGGACGACGATCGATTCCTCGCCGACCTCGCGAGCCGCCTCGGCGATCGCGAGCGCGCCGGGCACGGGCCGGATCGAGCCGTCGAGGGCCAGCTCGCCGACCATCGCCACTCGCCGTGGCTCCGCCCAGGTCAACTGGCCCGATGCCGTCAGCAGCGCGGCGGCCATCGGCAGGTCGAGGCCGGGCCCGGCCTTGCGCACGCTGGCCGGAGCGAGGTTGGCGACGATCCGCCGCAGTGGGAACTCGAAGCCGCAGTTGGTGATCGCCGCCCGCACCCGCTCGCGGGCCTCCCTGACGGCTGTATCGGGAAGGCCCACCACCGAGAACGCGGGCAGGCCGCGGCGCACGTCGAGCTCCACCCGGACCGGGCGGGCGGAGATGCCATCGAGCGTGAATGTCCGTGAGGTGGCGAGGATGCCCTGCAGGTTGGCCGGCCCCGACGCGCGGGTGGCGCGCTGTTCTCAAGAAGTCCCCACCCCCGATGTGCCGAGACAATCAACGCCCAGCTCGGGTCTCACTCTCCTTGCATTCCGCGCGACACCTGCGCGGGCGCTGGCCCTAGTGTCGGCGGCGATGACCGTCGCCCGCCAGCGAATCGGACGCCGGGCCGAGGAGCTGGTCGCGGCGCGGCTTGCGGCGGCCGGCTGGACAATCGTCGAGCGCAACGCCCGCACCCGCCTCGGCGAGCTCGACATCGTCGCCCTCGACGGGCGAGCGCTGGTCTTCGTCGAGGTGAAGGCGGGCCGCGCCGGCGCCGGATCAGGGCCCGAGCGACCGGCGCTGGCGGTCGACGCGAGGAAGAGGCTCCGAATCCGCCGCGTCGCCACCGCGTGGATGGCGACTCGGCGCGGCGCGCCCCCCTACGGCGAGATCCGCTTCGACGTCGTCGGCGTCACCTTTGACGGCAGCCATCGCTGCCTCCACATCGAGCACATCCAAGGGGCCTTCTGAGAGCGGTTGACGTGCGTGGCCAAGCAGATCAAGGACGCAGGGAGCGCGGCGTGCTCTGCACGCGAGCGACCGAGGACGCAGAGATGCGCCGAGCCACGCACGTCACCCGGAGAGCTCGAGCTGGCTGTAGGCGACCGACTGGAAGGAGCGCCGGTGCAACGGCGAGATCCCGATCCGCTCGATCGCCGCCCGGTGCTCGGGGGTCGAGTAGCCGACGTGCTCCTCGAATCCCCAGCCTGGATGCTGGCTGGCCACCCTGTGCATGTAGCGGTCGCGGGTGACCTTGGCCAGCACCGATGCGGCGGCGATCGCGGCGCTGGTCCCGTCGCCTTCGACCAGGGCGCGGTGCGGAACGGCGCAGTCGCGCAGGGAGAAGCCGTCGACGAGGCAGGTCACCTCCCGATCGGGCCGCAGTCCCTCCAGGGCGCTGGACAACGCCTCGAGGTTGGTCACGTGCAGGCCGCGGTCATCGATGCCGCGCACGCAGCGGACCACGACCGAGGCCCGGGCCGCGGCGCGGAGCACCGCCGGATACATCTCCTCGCGCCGCTCGGCGTCCATCTGCTTCGAGTCGTGCAGGCCGGCAAGGGTGAGCCGGTCAGAGCGCGAAAGGGACCCGTAGTCGATCAGCACCGCGGCCGCAACGAGCGGGCCCGCCAGGCAGCCGCGCCCAGCCTCATCGGCGCCGGCGACCAGCCGACTGCCGAGCGCCCGGTCGAAGGTGAACAGGCGCTGGGTCCGCGCCAGCATCCGGCGGCGCGTGCGCGAGGAGCCCCTTCGTCTAGAAGATCCCGACCCGGTCGGGAGGCCAGTAGGTGGCGAAGGCCTTGCCGATGATCCAGTCTCGGGGTACTGGCCCCCAGAACCGGCTGTCGTCGCTCGCCCCACGGTTGTCGCCCATCATGAAGTAATGGTCGGGTGGAATGGTTATCGGCTCCGGCAGGTCGCAGGCGCCGCCGTTGCCACAGGGGACGGTGTAGGGCTCATCCTTCTTCTCGACGCCGTTGACGACCGGATGGCCGTCGCGGACGCTCAGCCTGTCGCCTGGGCCGGCGACTATCCGCTTGATGAAGTTCTGGCTGGAGCGGTCCGGCGTCGGCGTGTCGCACGCCTGACCGGCGGGATGTGGCGCCCCGCACTGGACGCCGTTGTCGGCTCCCGCCGGTGGGTGGAAGACGACGATGTCCCCGATCCCGGGGTCGGTGAAGTGGTAGAGGAAGCGGTTGACCAGGACCCGCTGGCCGACGTCGAGCGTCGGCTCCATCGATTGCGACGGGATCTGGTACGGCTTGACGACGAAGGCCTGCAGCACCAGCGCGAGGCCGAGCGCCAGCGCGACGATGACGACGAGCTCGACCAGCCCCCCGGCCGTGCTCTGTGGTTTGGGGATCCGCGGATTCAGGCCGGGTCCTTGTCGGAGTCGTCGGATTCCTCGCCCTCGGCAGTTTCAGCCGAATCCTCCTCGGCGGTCTCCTCCTCAGCCGCCGTCGAGGTCTCGGTCTCACTCGACTCGGGCTCCTCGGGCTCCAACGTCTCCGAATCCGGCTCCGAAGCCTCACTCTCGGCAACCGGCTCTGCCTCCGCCCCTGCATCGGCCCCCGCCTGGTCCTGCTCGGACTCCGTAGCCTCGCCCTCCGCAGGAGCCTCGCCCTCCTCCGTCTCCGGGGCCTCACCACGGTCGACCGCCTCGGCCTCATCGAGGGTGACGCCCTCGGCGTCGACGGCCTCCGGCTCGGCTGCCGCCGTCGGGGCCGAGATCAGCTCCTCGTCGATCCCCCAGCGCCGCTCGGCGACCCGGGCCGCCTTCCCGACCCGGCCGCGAAGGTAGTAGAGCTTCGCCCGCCGCACATCGCCGCGCGCGGCGATCTCGAGCTTTTCGATCTTCGGCGAGTGCAGGGGAAAGGTGCGCTCGACGCCGACGCCGAAGGACTGCTTGCGGACGGTGAAGGTCTCACGTGCCCCCGAGCCCTGCCGCTTGAGGACGATCCCCTCGAAGACCTGGGTGCGGCGACGGCTGCCCTCGACGACCTGGAAGTGGACGCGCACGCGATCGCCCGGCTCGAAGGGCGGGATCCCCTGCCGCTGCTGGCGGCGCTCGATGCTGTCGATCACACTGCTCATTGCTGTCTCTCGGCGCTCCGTAAAAAAGCCGCCGGAGCCCTGAAGAGGCGCCGCGCGGTTGCGGAATCGTACCTACTCCGGGCCGCGGTCGAACTCTTCGGCCCGCGCCCTGCTCTGCTCGGCCCGCCAGCTGCGCACCCTCTCGTGATCACCGGAGACGAGCACCTCCGGCACCTCCCAGCCTCTGTAGGTGGGCGGCCGGGTGTAATGCGGGTACTCCGGGGCGCCCTCGAGGACCCGGCTGAACGACTCCTCGACGGCGCTCTGCTCGTGACCGAGGGCGCCCGGCAGCTTCCGCATGACCACGTCCGCCAGGACCATTGCCGGCAGCTCCCCGCCGGCGAGGACGTATCGGCCGATCGAGACTTCCTCGTCGGCAAGATGCTCGTGGACGCGCTCGTCGAACCCCTCGTAGCGTCCGCAGAGGAGCGCCAGATGTGGCTCCCGGGTCAGCTGATCGGCGAGTTCGTCGTCGAGCATGCGCCCGGTCGGGGACAGGAGCACGATCCGCGGCCTGACCCCGTCCGGATAGGCGGCCTGGAGCGCCGCGTCGACCACGTCGACCCGCAGCACCATCCCGGCTCCTCCACCGTAGGGAGCATCGTCGACCTGGCCCGCGTTGAGCGGGGTCGTGTTGCGGTAGTTGAAGAGCCGGAGCTCGCTCCCATGGCCGAGCGCGTTCTGCACCGAGCGCTGCGACCGGAACCACTCGAACGCCTCCGGGAACAGGGTGAAGATGTCGAGCTTCAAGCTAGTCGAGGATTTCGACGATCACGCGGCGGTCGATCCGCACCGCTGCGGCCTTGGCGATCGTCCGGATCGCGTTCGCCACCCGCCCGCCTTTGCCGATGACGCGGCCGAGGTCCTCCTCGGCGACCGTGATCTCATAGACCAGGTCCCCTTCCTCCTCGAGCTCCTCGACGACAACCGCTCCGGGATCCTCGACGAGCGCCCTGACGAGGAACTCGAGCAGCTCGGTCATCGCACCTGTTCGCGCTTCGCTCGCGGCGCGAAGTGCCAGATTGCGCTCATTTGGCTCGCTCCGCGCTCATCTGGGGTCCATCTAGCTGCCGGAGGCTGCGATGCCCTTGGTGCGGAGCAGGGTGGCCACCGTCTCGGAGGGCTGTGCCCCGTGCTCGAGCCAGTGGCGTGCGCGCTCCTCGTCGAGCTCGATCGTCGAAGGCTCGGTCTGCGGGTCGTAGCGGCCGATCGTCTCGATCGTCCGCCCGTCACGCGGCGAGCGTTTGTCGGCGACGACGATCCGCCATATCGGGTTCTTCTTCGAACCCACCCGTCTGAGTCTGATTCTCACTGCCATAGGCCGGATCAGGGTACAGAACCAAGCGCCGCCTCCTCGGCTCCCGCTCGCGCGCGCCCAACATGACCGACAATCTCGCGCGCTCGTTCCCGCGTCCGGGGGCGGCTTGGTGTGCCCTGAGTGCCCGCGCATGCCCGGACGCGAAGCGGAGGACATGCGCGGAATTGTTCGGGCCAGCCCCGCTCGCGTCATCGTCTGATTCTCCGCGGGCGGGGTTGGCCCATTTGGGCGAGCTGCTCGGGGCTGGGCATGTTGCCGGAGACCATCTGGCGCATCAGTTTCCGCATCTGCTCGAACTGCTTGATCAGCTGGTTGACGTGCTGGACGCGGGTGCCCGAGCCAGCGGCGATCCGCTTGCGCCGCGAGCCGTTGATCACCGCCGGGTTGACCCGCTCTTCCGGGGTCATCGAGAGGATGATCGCCTCGACCCGGTCGAGCTCGCCCTCATCGACCTCGGCGCCCTTCAGCTGTTTCATCGCCCCCATCCCCGGCAGCATCCCGACCAGGCCGCTGAGCGGCCCCATTTTCCGCACCTGCCGCATCTGCTGCAGGAAGTCCTCGAGGGTGAAGCGGTCGCTTTCCAGCTTCTGCTGCAGGTCTTCGGCCTGGCGCTGGTCGACCTGCTCCTCGGCTTTCTCGATCAGGCTGAGGACGTCGCCCATGCCGAGGATCCGCGACGCCATCCGGTCGGGGTGGAACGCCTCGAACGCATCCAGCTTCTCGCCGGTCGAGGCGAAGAGGATCGGTTTGCCGGTGACCGCCTTGACCGAGAGCGCGGCGCCGCCGCGGGCGTCGCCGTCGAGCTTCGTCATCACGACGCCGTCGAACTCGGCCGCCTCGGCGAACGATTCCGCGACCCCGACGGCGTCCTGGCCGGTCATCGCGTCGACGACGAGCAGCACGTCATGGGGCTTGGTCCGCTTGCGGATCCGGGTCAGCTCGGCCATCAGCTCCTCGTCGATGTGGAGGCGGCCGGCGGTGTCGACGATCAGCACGTCACGCCCGTCCTCACGGGCGTGGTCGAGCGCCCAGGCGGCGATCTCGACCGGGTCGCTCTCGGTTCCCTGCTCGTAGACGTGAGCGCCGGCACGGCCTCCGACCGCGACCAGCTGCTCGACCGCTGCGGGGCGGTAGACGTCGCAGGCGGCGAGCGCAACATCCTTCCCGGATTTCCCGAGGTGGCGGGCGAGCTTCGCGCAGGCCGTCGTCTTGCCCGAGCCCTGCAGGCCGGCCATCAGGATCACGGTCGGGCCGCTGGCCGAGAACGCGAGCTCTCGTCCCGAGCCCCCCATCAGGTGGGTCAGCTCCTCGTTGACGATCTTGACCACCTGCTGGCCGGGGTCGAGGCTCTCCAGCACCTCGCTGCCGAGGCAGCGCTCCTTCAGCGTCTTGGTGAACGCTTTGACGACCTTGAAGTTGACGTCGGCCTCGAGCAGGGCGAGCCGGATCTCGCGCATCGCCGCGTCAACGTCACCCTCGTTGAGCTTGCCGCGCGAGCGGACCTCGGAGAGCGTGGCCTGGAGCCGGTCTGAGAGCTGGTCGAACACCGCCCCAGCTTAGGGGCGAATCTGCCTTTGTACGTGCCCCGCACGTACGAATGCAGTTTCGCGGCTACTCGGCGAGCAGGGCGCGAGCAAAATCGGTGGGGTCGAATGGGCGCAGGTCCTCGAGCTTCTCGCCGGTGCCAATCAGCTTCACCGGGATGCCGAGCTCGCTGGCTATCGCGAGGACGATCCCGCCCTTGGCGGTTCCGTCGAGCTTGGTCAGGACGACCCCGTCGACCTCGGCGGCTTCGGAGAACACCTTCGCCTGCCGCAGGCCGTTCTGGCCGGTCGTCGCGTCGATCGAGATCAGCGTCTCGTGGGGGGCCTCCGGGAGCTGCTTGCCGATCACCCGCCGCACCTTCGCCAGCTCGTCCATCAGGTTGCCCTGGGTGTGGAGGCGGCCCGCGGTGTCGACGATGACAACGTCGGCGCCGCGGGCGCGGGCCGCCTCGATCGCGTCGAAGGCCACCGCCCCTGGGTCGCCCCCCGGCTCGGAGCGGATCAGGTCGGCCCCCGCCCGCTCCGCCCACTCGGCGAGCTGCTCGGCCGCGGCGGCGCGGTAGGTGTCGGCGGCCGCGAGCACCACCTTGAGGCCGAACTCCCCGGTCAGGTGCGAGGCGATCTTCCCTATCGTCGTCGTCTTTCCGGTGCCGTTGACGCCGACCATCAGCAGCACCGCCGGTTCGGCGCCGAGCGCGAGCGGCGCCCGCCCGGTCGAGGCGACCTCGGCGACGATCTCGATCAGGCGTTGCCGGACCGCCTCGCCGTCGGCGGAGACCGACCCGGCCTCGACCTCCTGCTCGAGGCGCTCGACGATCGAGGCCGTGGTCGGAGCGCCGACGTCGGCGAGGATCAGCGCCTCCTCGAGGCGCTCCCAGGTCTCCTCGTCGATCCGGTCGAAGAGGCTGGCGGAGATCTCCTCGGTGAGGGCGCGGCGACTCTTCCCGAGGCTCTCTTTCAGTCGCCGGAAGACTCCCCGGCGCTCCTCCTCGGACTCAGGCTCCGAGGCGCTCGCGGCCTCCCGCGACCCCAGGTCGATGATCTCGTCCCAGCCCGTTGCCATCGCTGCCGGAGGCTATCTGGGCCGCGGCGAACAGCTCCTCGACCGAGTCGTCGACGTAGGAGGAGATCGCCTCGAGGTCGTCGATCGAGTCTCGGTCGGCGATCAACCCGAAGAAGATCTGGCCGTTGTAACTGAAGATCGCGATCGCCAGGGCGTGGCCGCGGGCGAGGAAGCCGACCGGGTAGACGCCGACCAGCTCGCGGCCGAGGACGTAGAACGGCATCTGCGGGCCGGGGAAGTTCGTTACGAGGAGGTTGAAGAGCCGGGTCGAGAAGTTGATCGCCGCGGTCGGCCGCAGCAGGAGCGGCGGCGCGAACTCCCGGAACCAATCGTTCAGCCCCCAGATCGCTTCCGCGCCCAGCGGCTGCTTCGAGGCCTTCAGCTCCTCCATCGCGTGGTTGACTTTGCGCAGGCGCTCGACCGGGTCGGCGATCCCGACCGGGAGCGGCCCCCGCATCGCGGTCAGCATGTTGCCGAGCTCGCCGTGCTCGTTCTCGGCCCGGACCGAAACCGGGACAAGGGCCCGCATTTCGAGCCCGTCGACCTCGACGTCGCGGCTCTGCAGCCAGCGGCGGATCGCCCCGGCCGCGACCGCGAGCGAGACGTCGTTGACCGTGCCGCCGAGCGTGTTCTTGATCTGCTTGAACTGCTCGAGGCGGCACTGGGTCCAGGAGAAGCAGCGGTTGGGGCCGATTTCGACGTTGAGCGGCACCTTCGGCGCCGGCTTGGTCAGCGCCCAGCTCACCTCATAGATCCCCGCGATCCCGTCCCTCGCCCGGATCGCCGCGCGCTTGGGGCTGCTGATGGCGCCGGCGAGCCAGCGCACCATGCGGCCGACCGTCACCGCGACGCCGGAGACTGCGCGGCCCACCAGGCCGGCCCGCGAGGGGGGCTTGTGCGGCTCCCACGGCATTTCTTCGCGAGCGACCTCGAATTTGGGCTCGACGTCGAAGAGCAGGACGCCGATGTCGACCGCCGAGATCCCGTCGGCCAGCGAGTGGTGGGTCTTGTAGACGATCGCGAAGCGCTCGTCCTCGAACCCGTCGACCAGCCACAGCTCCCAGAGAGGCTTGGAGCGATCGAGCGGCGGTGAGAGGCACTCGCCCACCAGCTCGTGAAATTGGGCGTCGGTTCCCGGCGAGGGCAGCGTCACATGGCGGACGTGCTGGATGATGTCGAACTCGGGGAAGTCGACCCAGAACGGGCGGCCGAGCTGCATCGGCGGGAACACGACCCGCTGGCGGAATCGCGGCAGGAGATGGAGGCGGCTGCGGATGTGCGCGATGAAGTCCTCGAAGCTGGGGGCCGAGCCCTCGCAGACCATGATCGCGCCCAGCGCCATGTGACCGTTCTGCCTCTCGTTGGCCAGGAACGACGTATCGAACGACGTAAGCCTGTCCATATGGCTCTGAGTCACGACTGCCTCCTTAGGTGCGCCCAGGTTCAGGGTACCGCAGGGACGTCGAGCTAAACGTGGTTGTTTCTTGTGCTCAGGCCGCTTCGGCCTTGCCGGGCTGCTTCGCCGCGGTGGCGGCGGGCGCCGTGAACTCCTCGCCCGCCTCCTCCTCCTCATCCGCGATGCCGGCGAACGGCGGCGGCCCCTCGCCGGCGCCGGCATCGGCCTCGCTCTCGCGCGGGAGCCGGCGCGAGACGACCTTGGTGACCCCGTCGTCGGCCATCGTCACCCCGTAGAGGACGTCGGCGGCGTCCATCGTCCGTTTCTGATGGGTGACGATCACGAACTGGGCCCGGTCGGAGAACCGGCGGATCAGCTGCAGGAAGCGGTCGATGTTCGCGTCATCGAGCGCCGCCTCGACCTCGTCGAGGATGTAGAACGGGCAGGGGCGGGCGAGGAACACGGCGAAGACGAAGGCCAGCGCGACCAGCGACTTCTCGCCACCTGAGAGCAGCGAGAGCTTGCGGGTCGACTTCCCTGCCGGGGTCACCTCGATCTCGACCCCGAGCTCCTCGCGCACCTCCTCATCCTCCTCCCCGTCGCCATCGGAGCCGCCGGGCTCGGCGACCGGGCGGAGGCTGACCCGGCGCAAGCTTCCACGCCCGCCGGGGAAGAGGTGCTCGACCATCTCCCCGAAGTTCTGCGCGGTCGCCTCGAAGGTCTCCTCGAAGGCGCGCTCGATCTCCCGGTCGATCTCCCCGATCAGCGTTTCCAGCTCGCGCATCCCGCGCTCGGTGTCCTCGCGCTGGGCCTGCAGCCACTCGACGTGCTCGCGCGCCTCCTCGTACTCACGCTCGGCGAGCGGGTTGACCGGCCCGATCTGCGCCCGACGGCGCTCGAGCCGCTCCATGCGGCGGTCGATGTCAAGCCGTTCCTCCTCGCTCAGCGGCTTCTCGGCCGGGCTCACCTCCTCGCCGAGGCGCTCGCCGATCGCCGCCAGCTCCTTCGCCGCCTCCGCCCGCCGGTCGCCGAGCTGGGTCGCCTCGACCTCGGCCCCGGTCAGCCGGTCCGAGGCGGCCTTCATCTCCACCTGCAGCTCCGACTCCTGCCGCGAGCAGGCCCGCATCTCCTCCGCGATCTCGTCGCCGTCGCCCTCCTCGCCGACGACCCTGCTCTCGATCCGCTCGACGCGGGCGCGGATCCCGGCCTCCGCCGCTCCGGCGGCCGAGGCGGCGGCGCCGATCTCCGCGAGCAACTGCTCACCGGCCTCGACCCTCGCCCGCAGGGCTTCGCGGTGGCGCTCGCCGAGCAGGCCCTCGGCCCGTCTTGCGTGCCGCGAGGCGCGCTCGGCGCCGCTGCGGACCGCGCCCAGCGCGGACTCGCGCTCGGCCTCGGCGGAATCGGTGGAACGGGCCCGGGCGAGGCCCTCGACTGCGCTCGTCAGGCCGGCGTCGATCTCTCCCAGCTCCTCCTCCAGCTTTCGGCCCCGCGCCGCCGGGGCGCGGCCGGTCTCATCGAGGTCCAGGGTCAGCGGCCCGAACTCAGCGCGCAGCGCCTCGAGGCGACCCTCCAGGTCGGCGCCGCGGTCCGCGAGGCCGGCGGCGCGGACCGCGATCCGCTCCTGCTCGCCGCGGAGCCTGGTCAGCATCCCCCACGCCTGGGTCCGCTCGCGGTCGCGCGCCGCGAAGCGCTCCTCGGCGGCCCGGCGTCTCTCGCTGACCGCGGCAAGCCGCTTTTCGACCTCGTCGCGAGCGGAGCGCGCCTTCTCGGCGGCCCTCTGCGCCGCCTGCGCCCGGTCTGCGCCGAAGCGCAGCTCCTCGGCGACGAGCCTCGCGCGCAGCTCGAGCTCCTCCCGTTCGATCCTCACTCCCAGCTCCGCCGCCTGCGCCTGCCGCTTCAGCGGCCGCAGCCGCGTCCGTGCCTCCCGCTCGAGGTCGAGCGCCCGGTCCAGGTTGTCGCGAGCCGCGCGCAGCTTCAGCTCGGCGCGGCGGCGCCGCTTGCGGTGCTTGCCAAGGCCGGCTGCCTCCTCGACCAGCAGGCGCCGCTCGCGGGGTTTCGAGTGCACTATCGACTCGACCCGCCCCTGGCTGATCACGGAGTGCATCTCCCGCCCCAGGTTCGTGTCGGAGAGGACCTCGACCACGTCGACCAGACGGCAGCGCGCCCCGTTGAGCCTGTAGGTGCCGTCGCCGGAGCGGTCGAGGCGGCGCTGGATCGAGATCTCGGAGAGCTCCGAGGCCGCCCGCCCCTCGGAGTTGTCGATCGCCACCTCGACCTCGGCGGCCCGGCGCTGGCCGACCCCCTTGCCGCCGGCGGAGATCACGTCCTGCATCGAGGCTCCCCTGATCGCGCCGGGGCTCTGCTCTCCCAGCGCCCACAGCACCGCGTCGGTGATGTTCGACTTGCCCGAGCCGTTCGGGCCGACGATCACGCTTACGCCAGGGGAGAACTCGAGCTTGGTCCGCTCGGGGAACGACTTGAACCCCTTCATCTCGATCGATCTCAGATACATAACCAGTCCTTGGCCTGGAACGTTAAGGCTCGCGCCTCAATCGGACGCAACCCCTACCCCTTCGTCTCCCAGCTTCTCCAGCGCGCGCTCGGCCGCGACCTGCTCCGCCGCCTTCTTGCTGCGGCCGCTCCCGGTCCCGATCCGCTCCGAGCCGACGACCGCCGCAACCTCGAATGTCCGCGCGTGTGCGGGGCCCGCTTCCCCGATCACCTCGTAGCTGACCTGCGCCTTGCGCTGCGCGAGCAGCTCCTGGAGGGCGGACTTGAAGTCGACCCTGGTCTCGACCGCGTGCTCGATCCGGGACTCGAACGCCTCTCGCACCGCGGCCGCGACCCGGTCGAAGCCGAACGCGATCAGACAGGCTCCGATCAGCGCCTCCGTCACCTCGGGAAGCGGGCGGGACCCGGCGAGCAGGACGTCGGCCGGGATCGCATCCTCGTCGGACGGCTCGGCCCGCTCGAGCATCTCCGGGACACCGAGCTCGCGGCCGACCTCCGCGCAGGAGACCCCGCTGACCGCCTGGTTGTGGATCTTCGTCAGGCCGCCGGCGTCGATCTCCGGGAAGCGCTCGTAGAGGTCGACGGCGACCGCGAGGGCCAGCACGCTGTCCCCGAGGTAGGCGAGGCGCTCGTAGGAGCCGGTCCGCTCGGCCGTCCAGGAGGAATGGGTCAGGGCCCGGCCTCGCAGCTCCTCGGGAAGCTCGGAGATCAATTCCGCCAGCGTGCTCACACTCAAGCCGGGGCGTGCTCCAGGACGAAGGAGACCGCGTCCCCGACCGTCTCGATCCCGGCCGCCTGCTCCTCGGAGATCGAGATCCCGTAGCGGTCCTCGAGCTCCATCACCAGCTCGTAGAGATCGAGGGAGTCGGCGTCGAGGTCCTCCTTGAATCGGGTCCCCTCGGCGATCGCCTCAGCGTCGACCTCGAGCTCCTCCGCGAGGTGGTCGCGGACCAGTTTGAGGACTTCGTCGCGGGTCACTGCACCCAAACCCTAGGGACCGGCCTCACCGGGCGGCCGGCGGGCGGCAAGCGAGCCCCGGGTCGCGTCGCCCTCCCGCAACAGCTCACTCGTGCGCCCGATCGCGTCGACCTCGACGCAGCGCGCCGCGAGACTGACCGCGTTGGCGATGCCCTCCGCGCCGACGCTGCCGTGGGCGACGACCGCGATCGAGCGCAGGCCGAGCAGGATCGCGCCGCCGGTCGAGTCGGGGTGCAGCCGCCGCCGCACCCGGCCCAGC
The DNA here is from genome assembly GCA_963816785.1 of uncultured Solirubrobacterales bacterium. Lineage (GTDB taxonomy): Bacteria > Actinomycetota > Thermoleophilia > Solirubrobacterales > 70-9 > VRUE01. Next base: position 140,363 of record CAWFLL010000004.1, read on the forward strand.
GCCGGGCGCATCAGCAGGCCTCCCAGGGCCGCCAGCGGGTTGGAGCGGGCGCTGTCGCGGATCGCCCCGCTGACGCTGCGCGCCGTGCCCTCCATCAGCTTCAGCGAGACGTTGCCGGTGAAGCCGTCGGTCACCACCACGTCGACGACTCCGGCGGGCAGGTCCCCTCCCTCGACGTTGCCGCGAAAGTCGAGCCCCTCGGCCTCGGCCAGGAGCGCGTGCGCGGCGGCGACCTCCTCCCTTCCCTTCCCCGACTCCTCGCCGACCGAGAGGAGCCCGACCCGCGGCCGCTCGACCCCGAGCACGGCGGCGCTGAAGGCGGCGCCGAGGAAGGCGAACTGGACCAGGTGCTGGGCGCGGACCTCGGCGTTTGCGCCGACGTCGAGGAACAGCACCGGCCCGCCCGGCACCGGCAGCTGGGCCGCCAGGGCGGGGCGCTGGACGCCCTTCAGCCGGCGCAGCCCGAAGGTGGCTGCCGCCATCGCCGCCCCGGTCGAGCCGGCGCTGACCATCGCCTCCGATCGCTTCTCGGCGACGTCGGCGGCGGCTCGCACCACCGAGGCCTCGGGCTTGGCCCGGACCGCGGGGACGGGATCCTCCTGGTTGGGGATCCAATCCGCGGTGGGGACGACCTCGACGCCGTCGATGCCGCCGAGCCCCAGCTCCCGGGGGGCCCGAAGACCCGTAGGCCGATCCCGTCGGCGGCTGCGCGCCGGACGCCGTCAGCGAGGACGTCGAAGCCCTGCTCGGCCCCGTAGCCGTCGAGGGCGACGGTCACGCCGCGCCCGGCCGGCATCTACTCCTCGGCGTCGGGAGCGCCGGTAGTGGGCTCGGGGGTGACCGTCATGTCGATCACCTCGCGACCCTTGTAGGTACCGCAGGTCGGGCAGACCCGGTGCGGCAGGCGGGGGCTGTGGCAACGAGGGCAGCGGTTGAGCCGCGCCTCCCCGGCCTTGTGGTTGGCGCGCCGCTTGTCACGGCGGGCGCTCGAGGTTCTCTTCTTGGGGACGGCCATCGGTCGCGGAATGGTAGCGAGGACGCCTGCGCCGCGGCTCCTGTCGACCACCCACGGCAGATGCGCTAGCTGTACACCGCTCGCACCACGGCCAGTCCCTCCCCTTCCCAGCTGACCTCGCCGCCCGACCACGCGAGACAGGTTCTCCAGGTCCTCGCCCTCGACCATTTCACCGATCACGAGGGAGCGGGATTGCTCCCTGACCCGCCGAAACAGGGCCTGCTTCTGCTCGTCGGAGAGCTCGCCGATCGAGAGAACCGAGATGACGAGGTCCCAGGGCCCGTCCGGCAGAGGGTCCTCCATCCGCGCGAGCTGGACGTCGTCGTAGGTCTGGCGCGCGCGGAAGACCATGTCGGGGCTGGCGTCGAGCCCGACCACCCAGGCATCGGGATAGGCGTCGATCAGCCGCCGGGTCGTCTCGCCGGTCCCCATCCCGAGCTCCAGCACCCGATCCGGGGAAAACGGAATCGCGGCGACCGCCTGCTCCTGCAGCTCGTCGTATCGTGGGACCTTGGAGCGGATCCGCTCCAGGTACTCGTCCGGTGTCCAGTCGAATTGACCCATTTCGTAACCTCGTCGGAGAGGTGCCATCGTAAGTGTCGCCGGGCGGAGGAGCTTCAATGGCCAAACCCTCAACCACGATCATCGACCTCTCGGGCCTGTCGCTCTCCTTTGGCGAGGGAGCCCGGCTCGATTTCCCGCTCCGACTCGACCCGCTGGAGCTGGGCGGCCAGACCTACTCCGTCCCCACGGAGTCGGTGAGCGCCAGGCTCGACGTCTCGCGCCCGATGAACGGGTACGCGTTCCGCCTCCGCTTCCCGCTGCGGATCGAGGGCCCCTGCATGCGCTGCCTCGAGCCGGCGATGGTCGAGACCGAGGTCGACGCGCGCGAGATCGACCAACAGCACACCGAGGACGAGGAGCTGCGCAGCCCCTATGTGGTCGAAGGCGAGCTCGACGCCGGGCGCTGGGCACACGATGCCGCGATCCTGGCGATCCCGGCACGGGTCCTCTGCCGGGCCGACTGCGCCGGCCTCTGTCCGGTCTGCGGCGAGTCCCTCAACGATGCCGACCCCACCGAGCACGAGCACGGCACCGGGCCCGACCCCCGCTGGGACAAGCTGAACGAGCTCAGGCTCGACTAGCCTTGCTGCTGCTGCTCGTCGAGCTCGGCGATCGGCTCTTCGTCGCGGCCGGCGAGCCGGTCGCGGCCGCGCTGCACCGCCGCGAGGAACTTCTGCAGGTTGACCTCGAGGGTGTTGAGGATCTCGTCGGCGTAATCCTCGGCGCCGAGCCGGATCTCGCGCTCCCGGGTGCGGGCGTCCTCGACGATCTCGTCGGCGGCCCGCTCGGCCTGCTTGGTGACCTCCTCGTCGGAGATCAGGCGCGCCTGCTGCTCGCGGGCCTCGCGCACGATCCGCTCCGCCTCGCGTTTCGCCTCGGCGAGCATCTCCTGGCGCTCCTTGACGATCCAGCGCGCCTGCTTGATCTCCTCCGGGATCGTCGCCCGCATCTGGTCGAGGAGATCGTAGATCTCCTCGCGATCCACGCGCACCTGATCCGTCAGAGGGACGGGGCGGGCGTTGTGGACGACATCGTCCAGCTTGTCTATGAGGACCAGTACGTCCATCAGTCGGTCGTAAGCCTACGGGTAGGAGGCGCTTTCGGTGAAGATGCGGTTATTTCCTCGGGTTTTTGCAAGCTCTCGCCCACTCCACGCTCGATTGAAAAAGCCTACCTGTCGCCCAGGCGGTCCGCCATCGCGGACGCCACCGGTGGGGGCACGAGGTCGGACACGTCGCCGCCGAAGGTGGCCATTTCCTTCACTCCGGTCGAGGACAGGAAGCTGTAATGCGGCGAGGCGATCACGTACATGCTCTCGATCCCGGGATCGAGCTTGCGATTGAGCTGGGCCATCTCGAACTCGTACTCGAAGTCGGAAATCGCCCGCAGGCCCTTGACAATCGCCTGGGCCTCGACTTCACGCGCGAACTCGACCAGCAGGTTGGAGAAGATTCTGACCTCGACGTTGGCAAGGGACGCCGTCGCCTCCTCGATGAAGCCCTTCCGCTCCTCGGCGGTGAAGAGCGTCTTCTCCTTGCGGATCGGATTGTTGACGACGCCGACGATGATCCGCTTGAAGACCGCCGAGGTGCGGGTGATGATGTCGAGGTGCCCGTTCGTGACCGGGTCATAGCTGCCCGGGCAGACCACGGTTCCCCCGCGCTCGCTCATCGCACAACCTCGCGCTTCGGTCGCTGCGCGAAGAAACAGATCGCGACGCTTGCTCCCTCCGCGCTCATCGTGGCGACTCTCGGTAGAAGGCGACGTCGGCGGCCCCGTAGCGGCGCTGGCGGATGCGCTCGAGCGACTCCAGCCGCAGCGGGCGGCGGGCGCCGCTCTCGACGACAACCCGTCCTCCTGCGGCCAGGAGGCGCGGCAGATGGATGTCGAGTTCCTGCCCCACGCGGTCGGCGAGTCTATACGGGGCATCGACAAAGATGAGGTTGAACCGCTGGCGATCCCTCTCCTCCCAGTCGGCGAGCCAGCGTGAGGCGTCGGCTCGAACCAGCGTCGCGCGCTCGCCCAGGCCGAGGAGCTGGACGTTGCCGAGGGCCGGCCTGGTGTCGCGGTCGACCAGCAGGGCGCGGTCCGCTCCCCGCGACAGCGCCTCGATCGCCAGCGCCCCGGTCCCGCAATAGAGGTCGAGGACGACGGCGCCGCCGACCTCGCCGAGCGCCGAGAAGATCGCCTCGCGGACGCGGTCCGACGTCGGCCGCACCTTCCATCCCCGCGGGGCGACCAGGGACCTGCCTCCGAGCTCTCCAGCGATTACCCGCACACTTAGATTGGTATCGGGTCCGCGGCGCCGGCGCCGAAGCGGCGGCCGGCGGCATCGAGCAGGGGGCCGAGCTCGGGGGCGTCCAGGGAGCCATGGCGGCGGAGCAGCGCCAGCACCTCCTCGCGCGCCTCGAGGAGGAGGGGAGTCTGCTCGGGAAGCTCCGCCACCGCGAAGCGGGGAAGGCCGTGCTGGCGCGTCCCCAGCACCTCACCCTCGCCACGCAGGCCGAGGTCCACCTCGGCCAGCTTGAACCCGTCCAGCTCGCCGGCAACCGCGTCCAGGCGCCGCCGGGCTAGCCCGCCCGTGTCCTCGGCGAACAGCAGACAGTGGGAGGCATGCTCGCCGCGACCGACCCGTCCCCGCAGCTGGTGCAGCTGCGAGATGCCGTAGCGCTCCGCCCCCTCGATCACCATCACCGAGGCGTTGGGGACGTCGATTCCCACCTCGATCACGGTGGTGGCGACCAGCACGTCGAGCTCACCGGATGCGAACGCCTCCATCGCCGCGGCCTTCTCGGCCGACGGCATCTGCCCGTGGAGGACGCCGAGCCTGAACTCGCGCAGCTCTCCCGACGCCAGCCTCTCCGCCTCCTTCTCGGCGGCCTTCCCCTGCAGCTTCTCGGACTCTTCGACCAGCGGGCAGACCACGTAGGCCTGGCGGCCCTCGCGCAGACGGTCGCGGATGAACCCGTAGGCTGCCATGCGGTCTCCCTCCCCGACCAGCCGCGTCTCGACCGGCCGCCGCCCTGCGGGCAGCTCCCGCAATGCGGTCGTGTCGAGGTCTCCGTACGCGGTCAGCGACAGCGTGCGGGGGATCGGAGTCGCGGTCATGTGGAGGACGTGGGGCGCCATCCCCTCGACCCCCTTCGCGTCGAGGGCGCGCCGCTGCTCGACCCCGAAGCGATGCTGCTCGTCGACGACGCAGAGGCCGAGCCGCGCCAGCTCGACGGCCGGGTCGATCAGCGCATGGGTGCCGACGGCGAGGCCGAGCTCACCGGTGGCCAGGCGCTCCAGCGCCTCTCGGCGCCGTGGCGCGGGAGTCGCCCCGGTCAGCAGCGCAAACGGCAGCGCCAATTGCGGCGTGAGAAGCCTGTCGAGGGTCGTCGCGTGCTGCTCGGCAAGTGTCTCGGTCGGCGCCATCAGGACCGCCTGGAAGCCGGCTTCGAGCGCCCGCAGCATCGCGTACAGCGCGACCACCGTCTTGCCGGAGCCGACCTCCCCCATCAGCAGGCGCTGCATCGGCCGGCCGGAGTCGAGATCCCGATCGATCTCGGCGAACGCAGCCCGCTGGTCCTCCGTCGGCTCGAACGGCAGCGACTCGATCCAGCGCCCGACCATCTCGCCGGGCCGGCCGAGCCGGGGCGCCGGCCGGGCGGAGCGGCGCGTCCGCTTCCGGGTGGTCAGGATCGCCTGGTAGAGGAACAGCTCTTCGAAGGCGAGCCGCTCGCGGGCCGCATCGATCTCCTCCTCGCCTTCCGGGAAATGCGCCGCCGTCACCGCGTCGGCGACTCCCGCGAGCCCCCGCCGTGCCCGCAGGTCGGCCGGCAGCGGCTCGATCACGTTCGGGGCAAGCTCGATTGCCTGCTCCACCCACTGCCTGATCCGCTGCGGTTTCAGCTTCTCGGTCGCAGGGTGAACGGGGACAAGCCCCTCCCCCGCACCACCCGCGGACGAAAGGAACTCGTACTCGCTCACCCGGAGGCCGCGTTTGTCCCGCGAGCCGGTCAGCAGCAAGTGCGCTCCCGCGGTGAGCTTCGGCGCCACCCATGGTTGGTTGAACCACGTCGCCCGGAGAGCGCCCGAGTCGTCGCCAACTTTCACAGAGGTGATCGAGAGGCCCCGGCGGCGGAACGGGCGCGGCGTGCTGCCGAGCACCTCGACCTGAATCGTCCCCCGCTGGCCCGGCTCCAGGCTCGCGACCGGGACCACGGTGCGGTCGCGGTGGCTGTGGGGGAAGCGGAGGAGTAGGTCGCCGACGGTCGAGATCCCGGTCTCCGAAGCGGCCTCGGCAAGCTTCGGGCCGACGCCCCGCAGAGCGCTCAGCGAGACGTCGAGGGCGCTCGGGCGGGGCCAGTGGAGGGGGGCCTCCCGCATCTCCGCCGGGGAGAGCTCCGAGACACCAGCGAAGGCCTTCACGGACGGCTACTGGGCGGCGAGCAGCCACCACCAGCTCGGCTGGCCGCCCTCGTGGGTCTCGATCTCGAACCCGTCGGGGACGTGGGTGTCGATCTCGGCGAGCGGGATCGGGGCATCGGCGCCGGCGAGGACCGTCACGACCTCCGCACCCGCGCCCAGCGTCTTGATCGTCGCGGCCAGCGTCGAGCCTGCCCCGCCCCAGGCGACGATCTCCTCGCCGACGAAGCCGACGGCATCGCCCTGCCGGAAGCGCCCGCGGGCGTCGTCGCGGGCGGCCGGGGCGACCCCGCCGGTGGCGATCCGCTCCAGAGCCGCCACGAGCCGCTCCCGGTTCTCCTTCGCGGAGCCATTCACATCGAGCTCGACCAGGGCCAGCAGGGCCGCCTGCTGGGAGGTCGCCGGGACGACCCAGGCCGGCTTCTCCGAGAGCTCGCAGGCTCGCTCGGCGGCCATGATCACGTTCGCGGAGCTGGGCAGGACGACGACCTCCTCGGCGGGGACCTCGTGGATTCCCGCCAGCAGCTCGAAGGTCGAGGGGTTGAGGGTGTCGCCGCCGGGAACGACGTGGGCGCCGAGCTCGGCGAAGAGGCGCTCGACCCCCTCCCCGGCGGCGACCGCGAGCGCCCCGGTCCGACCGGCGGCCAGCCGGGCGTCGCGCTGGGCGATCTGCTCCCGCATGTCGCCGACATCGAGGTTCGTCACCTGGCCGGCTTCGGCGAACAGCTCCACCGCCGCCTCGGGATCGTCGGTGTGGACGTGGACCTTGAGCGTCATCTCGTCGCCGACGACGAGGACCGAGTCGCCCAGCCCCTCCAGCCTCGGCAGGAACTCGCGCTGCTCGAGGCCGGAGCCCGAGACGATGAAGTTCGTGCAGTAGCGGAAGCGGCTGTCCTCGTGATGGGGGCGGCTCCGCCGTGGCGTCTCCTGATGGGAGACCGCGGGCACCTCGTCATGATCGCCGCGCAGGCCCGCGACGACGCCGGCGAGGATCAGCACCAGGCCGTATCCCCCGGCGTCGACGACACCGGACTCGCGCAGCACCTCGAGCTGCTCCGGCGTCCGCGCGACCGCGTTCTGGCCGTCGGCCACCGCCCTCTCCAGGACCTCGGCCAGCACCGCGTCCTGAAGCTCGTCGCTGACGCCCTGGTCGAGCCGCTGCTTGTCGGCCTCGAGCCGCGCGAGCTGGCGGGCGATCGAGTGCGCCATCTCGCGGAAGACGGTCAGCATCGTCCCCTCGGCGGGGTCCCGGACCGACGCGTAGGCGGCGTCGGCGGCGCTGGCGAAGGCGGAGGCCACCAAAACCGGGTCGATCAGCTCGCCGGGCCTGCTGGCGAGCTCCTCGGCGGCACCGCGGACGATCTGGCTCAAGATCACCCCGGAGTTTCCGCGAGCGCCCATCAGCGCCGCCCGAGCGAGCGCCTGCACGAGCTGGGTGCGCCCGACCTCGTCGACCTCGAGCCCGTCGAGGCGGTCCAGCTCCTCCATCACGGCACGCATCGTCATCGCCATGTTGTCGCCGGTGTCGCCGTCGGCGACGGGGAAGACGTTGAGGTCGTTGACCTCCTGGCGCCGTTCCTCCAACGATGCATAGGCAGCGGTGACGACGCGCCTGAAGCGCGCGATCGAGGGATCGGACATCGGCAGGGAATCTAGCCGTCCGCAACGACGGGCCAAGGTCGTCGGGTGGTCCGTTGCTAGCGTGGAACCCCCTCGATGCGACGCTTCGCCACCTGGTGCACCGGGCACCGCAAGACGGTGATCCTTGCCTGGCTCGTCGCCCTGGTCGGGGTCGGGATGCTCGCCGGCTCGGTCGGCTCCGACTTCTCCGAAGAATTCAAGCTGCCGGCCTCCGACTCCCAGGAAGCCTTTGACCTGCTCGAAGAAAAATTCCCTGCGCAGTCAGGCGACACCGCGACGATCGTCTTCAAGGCCGACGGCGGAGTCGAGGCGGGGAGCGTCAAACGGGAGATGGAGGACGTCTTTGCCAGTATTCACGAACTTCCCCACGTGAGCGAAGTCGCCAGCCCATACCAGGGCGACGGCGCCGGGGCCGTCAGCGACACCGGCAAGATCGCCTACGCGACGGTCCAGTTCGACCAGACAACGGAAAAGCTCGAGACGGAGGAAATCGAGCGCGTGATGGCCGATGCCCGGGAAGCGTCTCGCGATGGGCTTCAGGTCGAGATCGGCGGTCAGCCGATCGAGGAAGTGCGGGAAGAAGAAGGAGGTGACTCCACCTTTGCCATCGGCCTGCTGGCTGCGATCGTCGTCCTTTTGATCACCTTCGGCTCGGTGGTCGCGATGGGCCTGCCGGTCGTCACCGCGCTGTTCGCGCTCGGAGTCGGCCTCAGCCTGGTCACACTAGGCACCCACATCTTCGACACAGCCGAGTTCGCGCCGCAGCTAGCGGCGATGATCGGCCTCGGCGTCGGCATCGACTACGCCCTGTTCATCCTCACCCGCTTTCGCAACGGGCTCAACGAGGGGATGGAGTCCCGCGACGCGGCGATCGCCGCTATCGACACCGCCGGCCGCGCCGTCCTCTTTGCCGGGGTGACGGTGATCATCGCCCTGATGGGGATGTTTCTGCTCGGGCTGAGCTTCCTCTACGGCGTCGCGATGGCCACCGCCCTCGCGGTGCTGATGACGATGATCGCGGCGCTGACCCTGTTGCCGGCGCTATTGACGATCGCCGGCCGGCGGGTCGACCGGCTCCGCATCCCTGGCCTCGGCAGCCGCACTCCGTCGGCCGCCGAGGACACGCCCTGGTTCCGATGGAGCCGTGAGATCCAGCGGCGGCCGGTGATCGCGGCGCTGCTCTCGGGCGGGCTGCTGATCGCCCTGTGCATCCCGACCCTCTCGCTTCGGCTGGGCACCAACGACGCCGGCACCGACCCGGTCGGGACGACGACGCGCGAGGCCTACGACCTGCTCGCCGAGGGCTTCGGCCCCGGCTTCAACGGCCCCCTCTCGATCGTCGCAGCGCTGCCCGGAGAGGGCGACGACACCGCGCTGACCGAGCTCAGGACGACGCTCCAAGCCGAACCGGGTGTCGCCGACACGACCCCGGTCATGCTCAACCCGGCCGAGAACACGGGCGTCTTCCAGGTCTACCCGACGACCTCGCCGGAAAGCGAGGAGACGACCGAGCTGCTCGATCGCATCCGGGACGAGGTGATCCCGCCGGTCGAGCGGCAGACGGGCGCTCAGGTCCACGTCGGCGGCATCACCGCCATCTTCGAGGACTTCGGCACCGCGATCGCCGAGAAGCTGCCCCTCTTCATCAGCGTCGTCGTCCTGCTCTCCGCGCTCCTGCTGATGGCCGTCTTCCGCTCGGTCCTGGTGCCGCTGAAGGCGGTCGTGATGAACCTGCTCAGCATCGGCGCCGCTTTCGGCCTCATCGTCGCCGTCTTCCAGTGGGGCTGGGGGGCGAGCCTGATCGGCGTCGACGGCACCGGGCCGATCATCTCCTTCTTCCCGATCTTCCTCTTCGCGATCGTCTTCGGCCTCTCGATGGACTACGAGGTCTTCCTCATGTCCCGTATCCACGAGGAGTGGGAGCACAGCCACGACGCAACGCTCGCCGTCACCCGCGGCCTGGCGCTCACCGGCCGCGTGATCACGGCGGCGGCGGCGATCATGGTCACCGTCTTCGCTTCGTTCATGATCGGGGACGACCGCATCCTCAAGCTCTTCGGCCTCGGTCTCTCCGCCGCGATCTTCATCGACGCGGTGATCATCCGCTCGGTGCTCGTGCCGTCGGTGATGCAGCTCTTCGGTAAGCGCGCCTGGTGGTTGCCGGGCTGGCTCGACCGGATCCTGCCGCGCCTCCACGTCGAGCCCGCAGAGGGCGACCCGGCGCCCACCGGCGAGCACCCTGTCGTCGCCGTGCCCGACTGATCGGGCCGCCGCGAGGTCAGGCGGCCTTGACGACCTTGTTGGCCTTGAGGCAGCGGGTGCAGACGTAGGTGCGGAGCTTGCGCCCGTTCTCCTCGATCCGCACCTTCTGCAGGTTCGGGTCGAAGCGCCGCCTGGTCGCGACCATCGAGTGGCTTCGGGAATTTCCGAACGCCGGTCCCTTGCCGCAGCTGTGACATACCTTGGCCATTACGAATCCTCGCGCTTCGCTCGCTGCACGCAGAAACAGACTGCGACGTTTGCTCGCTCCGCGCTCATGGGTCGTGCATGGTAGCCGTTCGGAGCCCCGGGTCAGGCGAGGTGGCGCTGCAGCAGCGCCATCCGGGCGGCGGTGAGGGCGGCGTTCCGGCCCTGATCGCGCTTGCCGCCCCCGGCCCGGGCGAGCGCCTGCTCCATCGTGTCGCACGTGATCACCCCGAAAGCGCAGGGCACGCCCGTTTCCAGCTGCACGTCCTGGATGCCCCTGGCGGCCTCGGCGCAGACGAACTCGTAGTGATCGGTCTCGCCGCGGATCACGACGCCGAGGCAGGCGATGCCGGCAAAGCGCCGGCTGCCGATGCAGGCCTTCGCCGCAAAGGGAAGCTCGTAGGCCCCCGGCACCGAGAACTCCTCGATCGCATCCTCCCCCACGCCCGCGATCGCGAATCCCTCCCTGGCGCCCTTCAGCAGCCGCTCCGCAAGGTCCTCGTAGAAGCGGCCGACGCAGACCGCGAAGCGCAGTGGCGCCAGCGTCTCCTTCTCCTCACCGGTGAATTCTTCGAGGAATTCCTCCCCCTCAGACACCCTCCGCCTCCGCGTCGCGCTCCTCCTCGTCGTGGAGCATCTCCTCGTCGAAGGCGAGGCCCTGGTGGTGGAGGATGTGACCGAGCTTGTCGCGCTTGGCCCGCAGGTAGTCTTCGTTGTAGGCGTTCGGAGGAGCTTCGATCGGTACCTGCTCGGTGACCGAGAGGCCGTAGCCCTCGAGGCCGACGATCTTTTTCGGGTTGTTGGTGAGGATCCGGATGCTGGTCAAGCCGAGGTCGCCGAGGATCTGGGCGCCGATCCCGTAGTCGCGCAGGTCGGCGGGCAGGCCCAGCTTCAGGTTGGCCTCGACCGTGTCCGCGCCCTCCTCCTGGAGCTTGTAGGCACGGAGCTTGTTGAGCAGGCCGATCCCGCGGCCCTCCTGGGAGAGGTAGAGGAGGACGCCCTGCCCCTCCTTCTCGATCATCGAGAGCGCGGCCGCCAGCTGCTCGCCGCAATCGCAGCGCATGCTGTGGAAGACGTCGCCCGTGAGGCACTCGCTGTGGACGCGGACCAGCACGTCCTCGGCCCCGTCGACCTCTCCCTTGACCATCGCCACGTGGTGTTTGTCGTCGACCAGCGAGCGATACCCGACCGCGGTGAAGTCTCCGAACGCCGTCGGCAGCCCCGTCGCCACGACCCGCTCGACCAGCTTCTCGGTGCGGCGGCGGTAGGCGATCAGGTCGGCGACCGTGACCATCTTCAGGTTGTGCTTCTCGCAGTAGGGGACGAGGTCGGGGACGCGGGCCATCGTCCCGTCGTCGTTCATCACCTCGCAGATCACCCCGGCCGGGATCAGGCCGGCGAGGCGGGCGAGGTCGACGCTGGCCTCGGTGTGGCCGGTCCGCTCGAGGACGCCGCCGTCCTTGGCCCGCAGCGGGAACATGTGGCCGGGAACGACGATGTCCCGCGGGGCCGAGCTGGGGTCGATCGCGACCTGGATCGTGTGGGCGCGGTCGTGGGCCGAGATCCCGGTGCTGACCCCACCGGCGGCCTCGATAGTGACCGTGAACGCGGTCTTCAGGGGCGCCTCGTTCTTCGCCGCCATCAGGTTCAGCCCGAGCCGCTCGCAGCGCTCGGCGGTGAGCGCGAGGCAGATCAGCCCGCGGGCCTCTTTCGCCATGAAGTTGATCGCCTCCGGGGTGGCGAACTGCGCCGCCATCACCAGGTCGCCCTCGTTCTCGCGCTCCTCCCCGTCGCAGACGACGACCATGCGACCGCGGCGGATCTCCTCGATCGCCTCCTCGATCGTCGCGAACGGGCCATGGCCCGCGCTCCGCTCCATTTGATCTGCCTTCGACGCCTCGGTCATCTGGCTCACGCCTACTCCTTTCCGGCGAATGGTGACACCAACCGCTCCACGTACTTGGCAATCACGTCACACTCGACGTTCACGGCGCCCCCGACCTCGAGCACCCCGAGGTTCGTCCGCTCCAGCGTCTCCGGGATCAGCGAGACCTCCGCCCAGTCCTCGCCGAGGGCAGCGACGGTGAGGCTGACCCCGTTCAGCGCGACCGAGCCCCTGGCGACCAGGTACCGCATCAGCTCCGGCCCCAACCTCACCCGCAGGAGACGCGCAAATCCGTCCTCCTCGACCTTCACGACCTCCCCCACCCCATCGGCATGCCCCTGGACGATGTGCCCGCCGAGCCGCTCCGACGCCTTCATCGCCAGCTCCAGGTTCACCCGGGCCCCCCGCTCCAGCGCCCCCAGAGACGTGACCTCGAGCGTCTGGTTCATCGCCTCGACCTCGAACCCGACCGCGTCCACGTCGGTCGCGGTCAGACAGACACCGTCGACGGCGACTGAATCCCCCTCTCCGACTTCGGTGGTCAGCCCGGTCGCGATGCGGATCCGCGACCCGTCGACGGCCCTCTCGACGGCCTCAACCTCGCCCACATCCTGAATCAGCCCGGTGAACACGCTCACCACTCCTTGAACCGCGCCGTGATCAGAACATCGTCTCCGACGGTCTCAACCTTGCTGCTCAGCGCCGTTGCTCGCGCGGGTGGTGTCGGGGAAGGGGGGGTCGAGGACGACCTCGCCCGCAGCGCCCCCCCTTCCCCGGCGACAGGACCCGCGCGCCCGACGTCTCCGAGCAACAAGGGTGCGATGAAGACCCGAACCTCGTCGATCGCATCAGCTGAACTGAATGAGGCGGCAAGGGTTTGGCCGCCCTCGAGGAGGAGACTGGTGATGCCGCGGCGGCCGAGGTCCGAAAGAGCAGAGGCGATCCGGTCAGCAGCGGCGGGGCCGCCTGCGACGAGGACCTCGACCCCCGCCGCTCGCAGGGCCTCCAGCTTGGAGGAGTCCGCGTCGGGGAAGACGACAACCAGCACGGGCGCCTGGTCGAGGGTCGCGAGCAGCTGGGAATCGAGGGGGAGGCGGGCCGTGGAGTCGAAGATGACCCGAATCGGCTGGCGGGGGCCCTGGCCGTGTCGAGCGCTGAGAAGGGGGTCGTCGGCGAGGACCGTGCCGATGCCGGCGGCGATCGCGTCCGATTCGGCGCGCCAGCGGTGGACGAGCTCTCGACTCAGCTCGCCGGATATCCACGGGGAGTCGCCGGGCGCGGTGGTGGTGGCGCCGTCGATGGACATCGCCAGCTTCAGCGTCACTAGCGGCAGGCCGGTCCGGGCGTGCTTGCGGAACGGCTGGTTGAGGAGGCGGGCCGCGGTGGCCTCCGCCCCGGCCGCGAGCTCGACCTCGACTCCGCCGTCGCGGAGGATGCCGGGGCCGCGGCCCGCCGCCTTCTCCGACGGGTCGTCGGAGCCGATCACGACCCTCCCGATCCCGGCCTCGAGGATCGCCTCGGTGCAGGGCGGCTGGCGGCCCTGGTGGGCACAGGGCTCGAGCGTCACGTACATCGTCGCCCCCGCGGGGTCCTCCCCGCGGGACCTGCAGTCCTCGAGAGCAGCCCGCTCGGCGTGGAGCTCGCCGAGGACTGCGTGGAACCCCTCGCCGAGGATCGCGCCGTCGCGCGCGATCACGGCCCCGACCAGCGGGTTGGGGCTGACTCGGCCGCGCCCCCCCTCCGCGAGCTCGAGAGCCCGCTCGAGGTGCGCCCGATCCGTGGCTGTCAGCTGGGCGTTCATGCGACCGATTGACTCGTCAATCAATGGTATCGCCTGCTCTCGCGGTCGCCGGCCGGCCGGACCCGCAGATACCCTGATCGGCCAGCATGAAGCTGATCATCCAGATCCCCTGCTTCAACGAGGAGACGACCCTGCCGGCGACGATCGGGGACCTTCCACGCACGATCGAGGGCATCGACTCGGTCGAGTTGCTGGTGATCGACGACGGCTCGAGCGACCGGACCGTGGATGTCGCACGGGCGCACGGTGTCGAGCACATCGTCAGGCTCACCAACAACAAGGGACTGGCGGCGGCCTTCCAGGCGGGGCTCGACGCCGGCCTCAAGCTCGGCGCCGACATCATCGTCAACACCGACGCCGACAACCAGTACCGGGGCGCCGATGTGGCGAGGCTCGTCGCGCCGATCCTCGCCGGCGAGGCGGACATGGTGGTCGGCGACCGCCGTGTGGCGCAGATCGAGCACTTCTCAGGGAGCAAGAAAGCGCTGCAGCGGCTGGGGAGCTGGGTTGTGCGCAGGCTGTCGGGCACGGAGGTGACCGACACCACATCCGGGTTCCGCGCCTACAACCGCGAGGCGGCGCTGGGACTGCTCGTGGTCGACAACTTCACCTACACCCTCGAGAGCCTGATCCAGGCCGGCAAGATGCTGGTCGCGGTCGACCAGACGGAGATCGAGACGAACCCGCAGACCCGCGAGTCGCGCCTGTCCGGCTCGACCGGCTCCTACGTGCGGCGGAGCGGCCTCTCGATCCTCCGCATCTATGCCCGTTACGAGCCACTGCGGGTGTTCGCGACCGCGGGCCTCGTCGTCGCGATCCTCGCCCTCGCGGCCTGGATGCCCTTCCTGCTCGACTGGATCCTCAACGGCGACAGCAGCGGCCACATCCAGTCGCTGATCCTCGGCGCCGTCCTCTTCATCGCCGCGGTGCAGCTCTTCGCGCTGGGTGTGATCGGCGACCTGCTGGCCGGGCAGAGGGTGATGACGCAGCGGGTCTTCGAGCGGGTGCGGCGGGTCGAGCTGGCGCTCGGGGTCGAGCCATCGCACTACGAGCCCGGCGCGCGCGAGCGTTGACGGGCCCTCGACGCAAGATCCTCGGCAGATCGCGCCAGTCCAGCGGCTCCGCGACCGCCGACTACGGCAAGACCGCCAGCTTCCTCGCGGTCGGCGTCGGGCTGACCGGGCTGATCACCTACGTCTACTTCTTCATCGCCTCGCACGTGCTTTCGAAGCCGGACTACGGCGAGGTGACCGTTCTCTGGTCGGCGGTGTTCATCACCGTCTCAACCCTCTACCGGCCGGTCGACCAGCTCCTCTCCCGCCACATCTCCGAGCATCTGGCCAAGGGCGAACCGGTACGGGAGCCGACCCTGGTCGCGACCAAAATCCAGCTCGGCCTCGCCGCAGCGTTCGCGGTCGTGACCCTGGCGCTGCGGGGGCCGATCCAGGACGGCCTGCTGAACGGGAACGAAACCCTGTACTGGATCTTCCTCTCCGCCGTCCTCTTCTACGCCGCCAGCTACTTCGCCCGCGGCTACCTGGCCGGCCATGGCCGCTTCGGCCTGTTCACGGCGCTGATTCTGTCCGAGTCGGTGTTCAGGACGCTGTTCGCGGTGCTGGTCGCGATCGGGCTCCTCAGCGGCCAATCGGCGGTGGCGATCGGGATCGTCGCCGCCCCCTCTCTCAGCCTGCTCGTCGTCCCGGCCGCGTTTGCCCGACAGGCCAAGAAGAGAACCGGCATGCCCGGACGCGCCGCGAGCCCGAGCGAGCGAGCGTCATCCTCTGATTCCTCGCGAGGGAGCGAGGGCGAAGCACTTGTTCCGGAGGACATGCCGGAGGGAGACTTTTCCCTTGGCGAGGGCACGGGCTTCGCCGCGGCCGTATTGCTGATCATGTTCAGCGAGCAGGTTTTCCTCAACGCCGGGCCGCTGCTCGTCCGGGCCCTCGAGGGGGCCGCGGCCGCCGGCTTCATCTTCAACGTCCTGATGATCGCCCGCGCGCCCCTGCAGCTCTTCCAGGCGGTCTCGACCAGCATCCTCCCCCACCTGACCAGCCTCCACGCCAGCGGAGATCCGGGCAGCAGGGCGGAGTTCCACCGCTCGGTCCGGATGGTCCTGCTGGCGATCGCGGCCTTCACCGCGATCGTCGCCCTGGCCGTGATCGTCGCCGGCCCCCAGCTGATGCAGCTCGCCTTCAGCAAGAAGTTCAGCTACGACCGGGTGGGTCTGCTGCTGGTGACGCTGGGGATGGGCCTCTATCTCTCATCGGTGACCATCAACCAGGCCTGCCTCGCGCAGGGCCAGGTGCGGCGGTCCTCGATGCGCTGGATCGGGTGCGCCGGGTTCTTCATCGGCTGGTGCCTGCTGCCGGTGATCGCCGAAGAGTTCAGGCGGGTCGAGATCGGGTTTGCGGCGACCGCGGGGCTGCTGCTGGCGCTCCTCATCGCGATCTACCGACGGCCGCACGAGCGCGCCGAGGACGTCCCCTACGCGGGCTCGGCCGAGGAGCTGGAGACCCGCCTCGCCGCCGCCGAAGAGGGTGCGTAGTGGATGGGCGGGCATGACGCTGAGCTGATCCTCGTTGCCGGCGCTCTCCTCGCCGCGGGAATCGTGGGGGCGATGCTCGCAGACAGGATCCGGATCCCGGGCCTGCTCCTGTTCCTCGTCCTCGGCATGCTCGCCGGCTCGGAGGGCATCGGCGGGATCGAGTTCGACGACGCCGAGGTTGCCCGGACGCTGGGGACGATCGCCCTCGTCCTGATCCTGTTCGAGGGCGGTCTCACGGCTGGCTGGGGGGAGATCCGGCCGGTCCTCGGGACCGCGGCGTCGCTGGCGACGGTCGGCACCGTCGTGACGGCGGTCGTGACCGGTCTCGCCGCGACCTGGATCTTCGACCTCGGCACGCTGGAAGGAATGCTCGTGGGCGCGGCGGTGGCGGCCACCGACTCAGCGGCGATCTTCGCTGTGCTGCGCCGATCGACCCTCGAGAAGCGCCTTGCCCGCTCGCTCGAGGGCGAGTCCGGGATGAACGACCCGGTCGCGCTGCTGCTGGTGATCGGGTTCATCGAATGGATCCGGGAGCCGGGCTACGGGTTTCCCGACATGGCGGCCCTGCTGGCCCTGAAACTCGCCCTTGGAGCGGCGATCGGGCTGGCGCTCGGCCGGGTCGCCGTCGCCGCGCTCAACCGCGTCAGCCTCCCGACCGACGGGATCTACCCCGTCGCGACGATCGCGATCGCCGGGCTCGCCTACGGGCTCGCCGAGGTCGCGGGGGGCTCCGGCTTTCTCGCCGCCTACCTGACCGGGCTCGCCGTCGGCGGCGCTCGAATCCCCGCGCGGCGGACGGTCGTCGCCTTCCACGAGGGCGTCGGCTGGGTGGCCCAGATCGGCCTCTTCATCCTCCTCGGGCTGCTGGTTTTCCCGAGCGACCTCGGTGACGTCGCCCCCGAAGCGCTGGCGCTCTCGGCGGTCCTGATCCTCGTCGCCCGGCCGCTGGCGGCCTTCGCCGCGACCCTGTTCACCTCTTTCGACGTGCGGGAGCGGGTGATGCTCGGCTGGGCCGGGCTGCGCGGCGCGACTCCGATCTGGCTCGCGACCTTCCCGGTCGTCGCCGGCGTCGGCGCAGCCGACGAGATGTTCTCGATCGTCTTCTTCGTCGTCGTCACCTCGGCCCTGATCCAGGGCGCCAGCTTCGAGCCGCTTGCGAATCGGCTCGGCCTCACCACCGACGAGCCGGCGTTGCCGCGCCGCCTGTTCGAGTCGGGGCGGATCCGCGGCATGGGCGGCGACGTGATCGCCTACAAACTCCGACCGGGGGCGGCCGCCGCCGGCCACCTCGTGCGCGAACTGGGGCTCCCACGCGAAGCCCTGCTCAACGTGATCGTCCGCGACGGCCACGCCCTCCCTCCCCGCGGCTCCTCCCAGGTCCGTGAGGGCGACGAGCTGCACATCCTCGTCCGCAGCGAGCTGAGGGATGAGGTCGAGGAGCTGACCAAGCGCTGGCACGATGGTCCGATCGGCGAGCCGCCGCCGCCGCTGCTGCCAATTCGCGGCGCGCCCCAGGTCTTCACCGTCGGGCCGGCGTCCGCCGTCGACGACCCGAGCAACCCCCGCACGGTCGCCGAGATCCCCGTCGTCGCCGTCCTCCGCAGCCGCCGCGACCACCCGAGCGCCCTGGTCGGGATGGCCGACGGCCGCTACGCGGTGACGACGGAGACCATCGTCGCGGTCGGCGGGCGCCAGGCGCTGGCCCGCTGGTGCGAGCGGCGGGCCGAGCGCAGCGGAACCGACGCGGCGGAGAGAGCCTGGTGGCAGGAGGTGATCGGCGCCCTGATAGCCCGAGGCTGAGACCCCGAGTCAGGAAGCGCCGGCGGCGGCGGCGATCTCGGTGTAGGCGGCGGCGGGGTCATCGGCGCCGAACACGGCGGAGCCGGCGACGAACAGCGAGGCGCCGGCATCGGCGACCGATCCGGCGGTGGTGGCGTCGATACCGCCGTCGACCTCGATCTTGGCGTCGCCGACCAGCGACCTGAGACGCGAGACCTTGTCGGCCGATCCGTCGATGTACGCCTGTCCGCCCCAGCCGGGATTGACCGTCATGCAGAGGACGATGTCGGCGAAGCCGTGCAGCTCGGTGACCGCCGTGGCCGGCGTGCCGGGGTTGAGGGCGATCCCCGCCAGGCAGCCCAGCTCGCGGATCGCCGCCAGCGTCCGGTTGGCGTGCGCCGTCGCCTCCTCGTGAAAGGTGATCGAGTCGGCCCCGGCCTCGGCGAACGCCTCGATCTGCCGCTCCGGCGCTTCGATCATCAGGTGAACGTCGAGCGCTCCGCCCGCATCGTGGACCTGGTCGGCGATCGAGGACGCGACCACGGGGCCGATCGTGATCGGAGGGACGAACCGGCCGTCCATCACGTCGAAGTGGATCAGGCGCGCACCCGCGTCCATCACCTCGGCGAGCTGGGACCCCAGCTTCGAGAAGTCGGCCGAGAGGATCGACGGCGCCACCCGCCGCTCATTCAGCAACTGCTTCACCGGCAAGAACCTAGTGGAAGCCTGGGCGGAATCAGATGATCCTCAGCATCGAATCGCCGCAGACCTGACAGGTCATGTCCTCGCTGCTGCTCATCCGCGCGATCGTCTGGTGCTCGCCGCAGTTGGGGCACTGCGAGACCAGCTCGAAGCGGCGCAGACAGTAGACGCAGCGGAAGCGGCCGGGCAGCTGCGTCGGTCGCAGCCACGGTTCGCCGCAGCCTGGGCAGGCCGCCCGCCGCAGCATCGATCCTGTCGGCTCCGGGTCGCTCATGTCCTAATCATCGCGCCTGAGGCGGCAGATGAAGAAACCGGTCGTTCGATCGCGGTCGGGCCGCAGCTGCAGGCAGCGGGCGTCGTGGGGCGAGGCGAGCGCCGGGCGAGCGGCTGCCGAGGTCGTCGATCGCGAGGGAAGGCACCTTCCACCGGGCCGAGGCCTCGGCAGCGCCGCGACCCGATCCTCGTTCTCGCGCCGCGAGATCGTGCACGTCGCGTAGACGAGCGTCCCTACCGGAGCGAAGGGCCTTCGCGGCGCGGGCGAGCAGCCGGCCCTGGACGTCGACCAGGCGCTCGATCGCCGCGCGGGGTCTTGCGCCAGCGCGCGTCCGGCCGCGAGGCGAGCGCGCCGAGGTCCGAGCACGGGCGCATCGACCAGGACCCGGTCGAAGCTCGGCGCCATCCGCGCGGCGGCCGCGTCGGCCTCGACCACGGTCATGCTCCGCAGGCCGAGCCGCCCGGCCTCGTCGGCGACCTCCGTCGCCCGCTCGGGATCGGCTCGACCGAGATCGTCTCCCCCCGTCCCCCATCCGAGCCGCGATCTGGCCGGTCTTGATCCCCGGACCCGGCACAGAGGTCGAGCACGTGCTCGCCGGGTCGGGGATCGAGCACCTCGATCGACCGCCGGCCGAGCCGCGGCTCTGCGGAGTCAGCTGACCCGGCCGCGATCCTCGTCGCCACCCCCTCGCCCATCCTGCCGGCTGAGGACGAGCAGCTCCGGCACCGCCAGCGGCCATCGGCCGTCGGCCGCGGGAGACATCGACTCCTTCGTCCCGGAGCTCAGAGACAATGGCGTCGAGGGGAGCGCCAAGCGAGCAAGCATCGACATCTGATTCCTTGCGCCGCGAGCGAGGCGCGACTTTTATGCAGCGACGCACCGCAGGGCGACCTCGGCCGGCTCGTTGCAGGAGGCGAGCAGCGAGCGCGCGCCGTCCGGCCCCAGCTCCTCCCACCACATCCGAGCCAGCCAGGTCGGCACCGAGTGGGCGACCGCGGCGCGGTCCGGGAGTCGGTCGTCGCCGAGGAGGGCTGCGGTGAGCGCCTCTCGCTCCCGCGACGCGCGCCGCAGCACCGCGTTGACGAGGCCGGCGGCGTGCGCCGCTCCGGCCTGCTTCGACCGACTCGACCGCCTGGTCGACGGCGGCGTGGTCGGGGGTCGCGTCGGTGAACAGCAGCTCGTAGAGGCCGAGCCGAAGCGACCGCCAGCACCGGCGGGTCGAGGCGGTTGAGCGGCCGGCTCGAAAGGCGCGCGATCGCGGCATCAGCCGTTGCGCGACGCTGGACGGCGCCGTAGGTGAGCCGCTGCGACTGGGCGCGCTCCCGCCCGCGAGGTCGTGGGCGTCGGCCGCGCTCGCGAAACGCACGCTCTGTGAAGGCGCCGTCCTCGAAGGTCGCTCTGACCACCTCCAGCGCCACGGCCCGCGCCTGCGTAATCACAGCAATCGGCTCGCGCTTCGCTCGCGGCGCGAAGAGCCAGAGTTCGACGCTTGCTCGCTCCCCGCTCACAGCTTCGGCAACTCGTGGCCGCGCAGGTAGGCGTCGGCCGCCATCGGCTTGCCGCCCTCCGGCTGCACGACCTCGAGGCGCAGGGCCCCCTGACCGCAGCCGAGCAGCAGATGCCCCCCACTCGGCGCGAACATCACCCTTGCGGACCGCGGCGTCGACCGCACGCGCGCGCCCCACTCCGAGGCGCTTGCCGTCTGCCGTCTCAAGGTAGGCGCCGACATGGGGCGTCAGGGCGCGAACCGTCCTCTCCAGCTCTGCGGCGGGACGCGAGGGATCGAGGCGCCGCTCCGAGGGGTCGATCTTCTCGGCGTATGTAGCCTCTTCCTCGACCTGCTCCTCGAAGCGCAGCTCGCCGGCCTCCATCAGGTCGAGGCTCCTGACGAGCAGCTCGGCCCCGATCTCCTGCAGCCGCCGAGAGCAACGTCCCGAAGTCGTCATCGGGATCGATCGCGATCACCTCGCGGAGGGCGACGGGGCCGGAGTCGAGGCCGGCCGTGAGCCTCATCACGCTGACCCCGGTCCGCTCGTCGGCGGCCATGACCGCCCGCTCGATCGGCGCCGCGCCGCGCCAGCGGGGAAGCAGGGACGGGTGAAGGTTGATCAGCTGCAACTCGCTCAGCAGCGGCTCGCGAATCAGCTGGCCGAAGGCGCAGACGAGGACCGCCTCGGGCCGGATCGCGCGAGTCCGCTCCAGCACCGGCTCGTCGTTGACGTCCTCGGCCTGCACCAGCTCGATCCCGAGCTCGGCCGCGGCTTCCGCGGCCGGCGGCGCCTGGGTCTGCCTGCCCCGGCCTCGGGGGCGATCGGGGGGCGTGACGACGAGGAGCGGCCGATGCCGGCTCTTCGCCAGGCGGTCGCAGCACCGCCGCCGCGAACTCGGAGGTCCCGAGGTAGGCGGTCCTCACGCGTCGGTTCGGGGCTCGCGATGGGCGAGGGTCGGATTGCGCCTCGTCCCCGCCCTCGCTCGGCGGGCTGTAGCTGCCGCCTTCGCGCAGCGCCCGCAGCGCGCGCCTTGCGCTGCTCGCGGGGGGCCCGGTCGAGGATCAGGACCCCGTCCAGATGATCGATCTCGTGCTGGAGGATGCGGGCCTCGAGCCCCGATGCCTCGATCGTGACCGGCTGCCCGTCGACATCGAGGCCGCTGAGCCGCGCATGGAGCGGCACGCTCGACGTCCATCGCCACCCCGGGAAGGCTGAGGCAGCCCTCCTCGGCGACCACCGCATCGTCTGACAGCCACTCGATCGACGGGTTCACCAGCGCCGTCGGCTCGGCCTGGGGGCCTGCCTGGAAGACCAACAGCCGGCGCAGGAGCCCGACCTGGGTGGCGGCCAGTCCGACGCCCAGCCCGTCGCGCATGATCCCGATCATCCTCTCCACCTCGCCCCGCAGCTCGGGGCAGAAATCAGTCACCGGCGAGGCCCTGCTCTTGAGGACCGGGTCGCCGAACTTGATCACCTGCGCGAGCGCGGCTTCGCGGCGCTCCAGCAGCTCCTCTTCGATCCTCTCGCGCTCGGCCTGCTCGTGGCCGACAGCCTGCTCATCGCTCATAAGATGAATTCCTCGCGCTTCGCTCGCTTCGCAGGACACCAGATTTCGATGCTTGCTCACTCCGCGCTCAAGCGATTGTATGGATCGGACCGACTGCCCTATTGCGGATCGACGTCGACGCCGATCGCGACCTCCCGCAGGGCGCGGTCGGAGGCCAGGCGCTCGACCGTCTGACCGACCGCGGCGACCGTTCCCTCGCGGTCCTCGGCCTTGGTAAGCAGCCGCCGCCGGTGGCGGCTGCGGACCCGGAACATCGGCGCGGGGCCGAGCAGATCGGTTCCGTCGGGAAGGCATTCGGCAAGGCCGGCGGCGAGCAGCGCGGCGGCCTCCTCCAGCCGCGCCTCGGACTCCGAGCGCAGCACGACCCTCACCAGGTGTGAGAACGGCGGATAGCGGAGCGCGCGGCGGCGCTCGATCTCCTCGCTGAGGAACCCCGCGGCATCGTGGTGGGCGGCGTGGGCGACGCTGGGGGAGCCCGGCGCCAGTGTCTGCACGATCACCCTCCCCCCCGCCTCGCCGCGCCCGCTGCGGCCGGCGAGCTGCGTGATCATCGCGAAGGTCCGCTCGGCGGCGCGGAAGTCGGGGAAGCGCAGGGTGGCGTCGGCGTCGACGATCGCGCTCAGGGTCACCTCGGGGAAGTCGTGCCCCTTGGCGACCATCTGGGTGCCGACCAGGACCGCGCTCTCCGCCTCGCCGAAGCCGGCGAGGATGCGGGCGTGCGCGCCCCGGCCGAGCGCGACGTCGGAGTCGAGCCGGAAGACCGGCATCGGGTCGAGCTTCCGCGCAAGCAGGGCCTCCAGCTGCTCGGTCCCGGCGCCGGCCTGGGATAGCGTCGTCGATCCGCAGTCGGGGCATGCCCGGGGCAGCGGCTCGGCATGGGCGCAGTGGTGGCAGACGAGCCGCCCCGCGTGGCGGTGGACGATGGTCGACACGTCGCAGTTCGGGCATCCCCAGTGACGACCGCAGGAGCGGCAGTTGAGCCACGGTGCAAAGCCGCGCCGGTTGACCATCACGATCGCCTTCTCGCCGCGGCGCCGCACCTCCTCGAGGGCCTCCCAGGTGGCCGGGTCAAGCGGCCCCGAGCGGGGGTCTGTGCCGCGCATGTCGACGACCGCCACCGGGGGCATCCGCCGTCCATCGATCCGCTGCGGCAGGGCCAGCCGCGGCAGCTCGAGCCAGGTCTCCGGCCGCGGAGTCGCGGTGCCCGCGACCAGTACCGCGCCGCAGTCCTCAGCCCGCCGCCGAGCCACCGTGCGCGCGTCGTAGCTGGGGTCCCCGTCCTGCTTGTAGGAGGGATCGTGCTCCTCGTCGATCACGATCAGGGAGAGGTCGCGGACGGGGGCGAACACCGCCGATCGAGGCCCGACGCAGACGCTGGCCTCTCCGTTCCTCAGCCGCAGCCACTCGTCGTAGCGCTCCCCCGCTGACAGCGCCGAATGCAGCACCGCGATGCGGTCGCCGAGCCGGGCCCGGAAGCGCACCACGGCCTGGGGGGCGAGGCCGATCTCGGGAACGAGGACGATCGCCCCCGCTCCCCTTGCCAGCGCCGCCTCGACCGCGGCCAGGTAGACCTCGGTCTTGCCCGAGCCGGTGACCCCGTGCAGGAGCATCTCGCGCGGTGCCCAACGATTGGCGCCGTCGAGGGCGGCGACGATCGACTCCACCGC
Source organism: uncultured Solirubrobacterales bacterium (assembly GCA_963816785.1). Taxonomy (GTDB): domain Bacteria; phylum Actinomycetota; class Thermoleophilia; order Solirubrobacterales; family 70-9; genus VRUE01. The sequence goes on from CAWFLL010000004.1 coordinate 164,169, forward strand.
GCGCCGCTGCTCGCTCAACAACACCGGCCGCGCTGCGGCGGCGCCGAGGTGAGGCTGCTCAGGGCGGCGGCGGACGCGCGAGCTGCGGGTGACGATCAGCCCGCGCTGCTCGAGCCTGCGCAGCACCTGGCGATCCGCGCCGACCGCCGCGGCGAGCTCGCGCCCCGACATCTCTCCGCCGCGGAGCGCCTCCAGCGCGGCGCGCTGGCGGGCGCCCAGCCTCCCCCCGGCCGCCAGCGCCTGCTCGCCGGCGGCTGCGATCTCTGCCCGCAGCTCGGAACGCGATCGAACCCGGGATCGAGACGGGCCGGTCCCCGGCGGCAGCACCAGCTGCAGCCCCCGAGAGGGGGTCGAGCAGTACTCGCGGGAGACCCAGAGCCCGAGCTGCACCAGCTCGGCGGGGGCGCCGGACTCGAGTGCCTCGAGCGGCTCCGCGAGCCGCTCCGGAGGCAGCTCCGACTCCTCGGCGATGCCGACGACGACCCCGAGGGGACGCTGGTGGCCGAACGGGACGCGCACCACGCTGCCGACGCCGAGGCCGGCCATCTCCTCCGGGAGGCGGTAGTCGAACGGGCCCCGCAGAGCGCGGGCGGTGGTCAGCGGCTCAACCTTGGCGATCGCCATTCGGTTGACGGTATGGAGAGACGCGGACGCCCACCGGCGCGGATATGCTGACCACCGTGGGGCTCAACCTCAGTCAGGGCGAGCAGTTGATCTTCCAGGGCCATCCGTCCTGGCGCGCGATACTCGGCTTCTACCTGAAAGGCATCGTGATCGCCGCGATCATCGGCGTCATCGCGAAGCTGTTCGGCGCCGGCAACAGCACCGTCTTCATGATCGTCCTCGTCGTGATCGCCCTGACCGTCCTGATCGGCTTCATCAAGCGGGTTGCGACGACCTACACGATCACCAACCGGCGCCTCAACATCAAGCGCGGGATCATCTCGCGTGAGGTCCAGGAGACCCGGTTGGAGCGGGTGCAGAACGTCAACTTCCAGCAGTCCGTATTCCAACGGGTGATGCAGATCGGCGACGTCGATTTCGACACCGCCGCGACCGACGACTACAACTTCGTCTTCGCCGGGGTGGCCGACCCTGAGGCCGTCGTGCACCGGGTCGACCAGGCGACCGGCGCCTCCGCGGCCGGCACCCACGGCCTCGGCGAGGCCCAGCCTCCGGCTGGACGCTGCGGCGCCGCCTCAGGGCTAGGCGCGACTAGGCAGGGGCGGCTGCGGACTCGAGGCCGGCAGCGCTGCGCAGCGCCTCGACCCGATCGGTCGACTCCCAGGTGAAGGCCTCGCCCGAGCGGCCGAAATGGCCATAGGCGGCGGTCTGGGTGAAGACCGGGCGGTGCAGGTTCAGGTAGGTGCGGAAGGCGCCCGGCCGCAGATCGAACTCGTTCTCGACCAGCCGGGAGATCTGGGTGTCGGGAAGCTTGCCGGTGCCGAAGGTCTCGACCATCAGCGAGATCGGCTGCGCGACGCCGATCGCGTAGGCCACCTGGACCTCGCAGCGCTGTGCGAGGCCGGCGGCGACGACGTTCTTGGCGACGTGGCGGGCCGCGTAGGCCGCCGAGCGATCGACCTTGGAGGGATCCTTGCCGGAGAAGGCGCCGCCACCGTGACGGGCCATCCCGCCGTAGGTGTCGACGATGATCTTGCGGCCGGTCAGACCGGCGTCGCCGACCGGTCCGCCGATCACGAACTTCCCGGTCGGGTTGACGAGGAAGCTCTGGAGAAGCTCGGTGCCGTCGAACAGCCCGGGGGCCTCGGCGCCGAGCACGGGCATCACCACGTGCTCCCAGAGGTCGGGCTTGATCTGCGCCTCCGACTCGATCCCCTCTGCGTGCTGGGTCGAGATCAGGAGCTTCTCGACCCTGACCGGCCGGCCGTCGGCATAGCGGACCGTGACCTGGGTCTTGCCGTCGGGGCCCAGGTAGTCGAGGGTGCCGTCCTTCCGCACTGCCGCCAGCCGTTCCGCCAGCCGGTGCGCGATCTGGATCGGCATCGGCATCAGGGCCTCGGTCTCATCGGTCGCGTAGCCGAACATCATCCCCTGGTCCCCTGCGCCCGCGAGGAGGAGTTCGTCCCCGGCGCCACCGACCCGCGTCTCGTAGGCCTCGTCGACTCCCTGGGCGATGTCGGGCGACTGTTTGTCGAGCGAGACGAGGACCGAGATGTGGTCGCAGTTGTAGCCGTAGTCGCCGTGGTCGTAGCCGATCTCGCGGATCGTCTCGCGGACGATCTCCGGCACGTCGAGGTGGACCTCGGTGGAGATCTCCCCGGAGACCACGGCCATGCCGGTGTTGACGAGGGTCTCGCAGGCGACCCGACCCTCGGGGTCGCCCTCCATCACGGCGTCGAGCACCGCGTCGGAGATCTGGTCGCAGATCTTGTCGGGATGCCCCTCGGTGACGGACTCGGATGTGAAGAGGTACTCGCCCTCGGCGAGCGACTGCGTCTCGGTCATGCGCGAAGCCTAGAGGAGAAGCCTCAGCGCCGGTCCCGCCGGGTGTGCGGCACGAAGTCGATCACGAGCGGGACCCCCTCGAGGCCGTAAGTCTCGCGGAGCCTGTTCTCCAGGTGGTAGGCCCAGTCGCGGGTGATCAGGCGGCGGTCGTTGACCTGGATCGCGATCCGCGGCGGTCGCTCGCCCACCTGCGCGGCGTAGTAGAGGCGCAGGCGGCGGCCGCGGCGGGCGGGGGGCGGCGTCTTCGCGACGACGTCGGCGACGAACCTGTTCAGCTCGGGGGTCGGGATCCGCTCGGCGGCCCTGTCGGCCAGCTCCAGCGCCTTCGGCAGGAGGTTGGCGACGTTGCGCCCGCGGGTCGCGGAGCAGGTGACGACCGCCGGGCGCAGCCGCAGCTTGCGCTCGACCCGGGCGCGGGCGTCGTCGATGTCGGTCGTCGTGATGTCCCACTTGTTGAGCGCCAGCAGCGTCGCGCAGCCCGCCCGCATCGCCAGCTCGGCGACGCGCAGGTCCTCGGCGGTGACTCCCTCGGACGCATCGCAGACGACGAGCGCAACGTCGGCCCGCTCGACCGCGCGCTCGGAGCGCAGCTGCGCGTAGTACTCGACCGACTCGCTCACCTTCGAGCGGCGGCGCAGGCCGGCGGTGTCGACGAGCAGGACGCGGCGGCCGTCCACCTCCAGCTCGGTGTCGATCGCGTCGCGGGTCGTCCCGGCCCGCTCGGAGACGATCGTCCGCTCGGCGCCGAGGAATGCGTTGACCAGCGAGGACTTGCCGGCATTTGGGCGCCCGACGACCGCGACCCGGACCGCCTCGTCGACCTCCTCGCGCCGCGGGCGGTCTCCGAGCAGCTCGACGATGCGGTCGAGCAGGTCGCCGGTGCCGAGCCCGTGCGTGGCGGAGACGCCGAGCGGGTCGCCGAGGCCGAGGGAGTGGAAGTCGGCGGTCAGGTGCTCGTCGCCAGGGTGGTCGACCTTGTTGACGGCGACCAGGACCGGGCGCTCGTTCCCGCGCAGCTCCTTCGCCACCTCGGCGTCCCCCGCGCGCACGCCGGCGGTCCCGTCGACGACGAGCAGGACGACGTCGGCCTCGGCGATCCCGAGCCGGGCCTGGCGGCGAACGTCCTCAGCCAGCTCGCTCTCGTCGGCGAGGTCGATCCCGCCGGTGTCGAGCAGCTCGAAGGCGACGCCGTTCCACTCGCAGGGGACGCGCTTGCGGTCGCGGGTGACGCCCGGATCCCTGTGGGTGACGGCCTCGCGGGCTCCGGCGAGGCGGTTGACGAGGCTGCTCTTGCCGACGTTCGGGAACCCGACCACCGCGACGGTCGGGACGCTCACGCCAGACCCCGCTCTCGGGCAAGCGCGACCACGCGCGCCACCACCTCGTCGAGCTGCTGGCCCGTGGTGTCGACCTCGACCGCGTCCTCCGCCGCCCGCAGGGCGCTGTGCTCGCGCCTGCGGTCGCGCTCGTCGCGCTCCATCTGCGAGGCCAGGACCGCCTCCTCATCCTCACCGGTCTGCGCCGCGCGGCGCCGGGCCCGCTCCTCGGGCGAGGCGGTGAGGAAGACCTTGAGCGGCGCGTCGGGGCTGACGACGGTGCCGATGTCCCGTCCCTCGGCGACGTAGCGCCCGGCCTCGATCAGGCGGCGCTGCCGCGCCACCATCGCCTCCCGCACCGGCGGGTGGATCGAGACGCGCGAGGCCGCGGCGCTCGTCTCGGGATCGCGGATCGCGGCGCTGACGTCGCTCCCGTCGAGCGCCACCCGGCTGCCGTCGAGCTCGATCTCGAGCGAGGCCGCCAGCTCTCCCATCGCCTCGGCGTCGTCGAGGTCAACATCTCGCTCGATCCCGGCGAGGGCCACGCAGCGATACATCGCCCCCGAGTCGAGGTAGGTGAAGCCGAGCGCGTCGGCGACGCCTCTCGCGACGCTTGACTTTCCAGCCCCGGCGGGGCCGTCGATTGCGATCACCATCGCGTCATCGCGCGGGAGGGTAGGTGACGGACAACCCGGGTCAGGAGTCCCCGGCCCGTCGCAGCCCCGGGGTGGTGGGCGCTCCGCCAAGATCCCGGTCGGGGTGGTCGCGCTCGTCGAAGCGGCGCAGCCCCTCGAGTATCTCGGGGCCGGAGAGAAGCCTGTTGAAGCACTCGGCCTCGATCCGGAGCCCCTCGTCCAGCGGCCGCCCCCAGCCGCGCTCGGCGGCCTCGAGGTCGGTGTGGATCGCGGGCTGGGGAAGCTCGGCGATCTCGCCGGCGAGCTCGAGCGCCCGGTCGAGGCAGGCGCCGCTCGGGACGACCTCGTTGACGAGGCCGATCTCACGCGCCTCGGCGGCGTCGATGACGCGTCCGGTGATGATCAGCTCCATCGCCCGCCGCCAGCCCACGATCCGCGGCAGTCGCTGGGTGCCGCCGTCGGCGAGGCCGATGTTCCAGCGGCGGCAGGTGACGCCGAAGCTGGCGTGCTCGTCGGCGATCGCGAGGTGGCACCAGCAGACCCACTCGAGGCCGCCGGCGTAGGCGACGCCGTTGACCGCCGCGATCGTCGGCTTGTGGATGTCGGTCCAGCGCGAGGGGCCGAGGATGCCGGGACGCTCGCCCCGGTTGTGCGCCTCGATCTCCTCGGCGGTGGTCGGGACGACCGGCTCCCCGTCGGCGAGGCTCTTGAGGTCGCCGCCGGCGCTGAAGGCGCGGTCGCCGGCGCCGGTGAGGATCCCCACCAACGCCTCCCCGTCGTCGCGGAACCGGGTCCATGCGTCGAGGAGCTCCCGGTGGGTGCGGGCGCCGATCGCGTTCATCCGCTCGGGGCGGTCGATCGTGATCACCGCGATCGGGCCGCGGCGCTCGTAGCGAATCTGCTCGTAGTCCATCCGGTCTCCCATCTCTATCCGGTCCGCGTGGCGCCGGCCAGGGCGGCGAGATCGGCCTCGAAGCCCGGGTAGCTGATCGCCGCCGCCTCCATGCCCTCGACCTCGACGCCGGTCTCCGACGCGAGTCCGGCTATCGCCGCCATCATCGCGATCCGGTGATCGCCGTGGGAGTCGACCGCGCCGCCGCGCAGGCCGCCGCCGCCGCGCACCCTGAGGCCGTCATCGGTCGCCTCGACCTCGCCGCCGAGCGCGGTCAGCGCCTCGCACACCGTCGCGATCCGGTCGCTCTCCTTGCGGCGCAGCTCCTCCGCGTCGCGGATCGTCGTCTCGCCCTCCGCGAAGCAGGCGGCGAGCGCCGCCAGCGGCAGCTCGTCGATCGCTATCGGCACCTCGTCGCCCCCGATCTCGGTCCCGCGCAGCGCCGCGGCGCCGATCCGCAGGGTCCCGCTCGGCTCGCCGGTGAGGTCGGCCTCCTCGATCTCGGCCTCGGCGCCCATCCGGCCCAGGATCTCCAGCAGCCCGGTCCGGGTCGGGTTGAGGCCGACCCCGGTGAGGACCACCTCGCTGCCCGGCACAACCGATGCGGCGACGATGAAGAACGCCGCCGCCGAGAAGTCGCCTGGGATCGCGATCTGGCCGGGCTCGAGGCTGGCCGCCGGGCGGATGGTGACGACGTCGCCGACGCGTCCGACCTCGGCCCCGGCTGCCGCCAGCATCCGCTCACTGTGGTCCCGGCTCGGGACCGGCTCGACGATCCGGGTCTCGCCCTCGGCCAGCAGGCCCGCGAGCAGCAGGCACGACTTGACCTGGGCGCTCGCCACCGGCAGCTCGTATGTGATCCCCTCCAGCGGGGCGCCCTCGATCCGCAGCGGCGGCAGGCGGTCCTCCCGGCAGCTGAGCCTCGCGCCCATCTGCCGCAGCGGCGTCGCGATCCGATCCACCGGGCGGCGCCTGATCGAGTCGTCGCCGTCGAGGGTCCACGCACCGGTCTCCTGCCCGGCCAGCCAGCCCGGCAGGAGGCGAAGGAGGGTGCCGGCGTTGCCGACGTCGATGTCCGCGGGCGCGGCGCCGCGCAGGCCGACTCCGTCGATCGTGATCCGCGGCTCGATGCCTCCACCGGAGACTCCGTCGATGCGGGCGCCGAGGCTGGCGACGGCCTCCAGGGTCGAGCGCGTGTCGGCCGAGTCCAGATAGTTGCTGACTCTCGTCGTCCCCTCGGCCATCGCCGCGACCAGCGCGGCGCGGTGGGAGATCGACTTATCGGGCGGGGGCTGCAGCGTCCCCCGCAACGGGCCCGATGGGTCGAAGCGGGTCATCGCAGCGCTCGCATCGGGGGCCTATTCCTCCGAGCCGACGACCGTGGCCGAGTGGCCCAGTCCCCGGACGAGCTCCAGGGCGCGCTCGGTCTGCTCCTCCCCGGCCACCCAGAGCGAGATCGCGCCCGACTTCATGTCCGGCGCCGGGTGGAGCGCCATGTCCTCGATGTTGACCCCGGCCTCACCGAGGGCCAGCGCCAGCTCGGCGACGGTGCCGGGCCTGTTGGCGACGACGATCCGGAGCTCGGCCAGGGGCCCGGCGGAGAGCTCGGCCTCCTGCAGGCGCCGTCGCTCTTCGGCGGCGGCGCCGTGCCAGGCGGAGAGGGCGTCGCGGTCGCCGCCACGGATCAGCTCGGCCGCGTCGCGAAGCCTGCCGGCAGCGTCTTCGATCGCCGCCGCGACCGAGACCCGGTTGCTGGCGAGGATGTCGCCCCAGATCGCCGGGTTGGACCCGGCGACCCTGGTCGCGTCGCGGAAGCTCGGGCCGACCTCGGGCATCCGCTCGGAGTCCCGCGTCAGCTCCGCCGCCGCCTGGCCGACCAGCACGTTGGCGACGACATGGGGAAGGTGGCTGACGGTCGCCATCAACCGGTCGTGCGCCTCGGCGGAGATCGCCTGCGGCCTCGCCCCGAGGTCGGTCAGCACACGCTGAAGGGCGTCGTAGAGCAGGCCGCTGGAGCGCTCGGTCGGGGTCAGGTACCAGCGCGCCCCGTCGAAGAGGTCGGCGCGGGCGTTCTCGACCCCGGCCGTCTCGGCGCCGGCCAGGGGGTGGCCGCCGATGAAGCGCTCGTCGTCCCCGAGGGCGGCGACGAGGTCGCGCTTGGTCGAGCCGACGTCGGTGACGACTGTCTCGGGGCCGCTCGCCTCAAGCGCGGCGCGAGCCAGCTCGGGCAGGGCGGCGACGGGCGCCGCACAGAAGACCGTGTCGGCCCCCGCGCAGGCCGCGGCGACGCTCTCCGAGCGGCGGTCGACGGCGCCGACCTCTACCGCGCGCTCGAGCGTGGCGGGGTCCGGGTCGAAGCCGACCACCTCGACGCCGGATCGCTCCCGGGCGGCGAGCCCGACCGAGCCCCCGATCAGGCCGACGCCGAGGACGGCGACGGTCATTACAAATCCTCGCGCTTCGCTCGCTGCGCATAGAACCAGAGATGCTTGCTTGCTCGCTCCGCGCTCACTGTCCGCGCCGGCTCCGCACCGATGCGGCAAGCCCGTCGAGCAGGGAGACCGTCGTCTCCCAGTCGATGCAGGCGTCGGTGATCGACTGGCCGTAGGTGAGTGGCTCGCCGCCCTCGAGGTCCTGGCGGCCCTCGACCAGGAACGACTCCAGCATCACGCCGACGATCGCGCCGTTGCCGGCGGCGACCTGAGCCCCGATCTGCTCCGCGGCCGTCACCTGGCGCGCCGGGTCCTTGCCGCTGTTGTCGTGGGAGGCGTCGACGACGACGCGCTCCGGCAGGCCGGCGGCCCGCAGCAGCTCCAGGGCACCCTCGACGCCCTCGGGATCGCAGTTGGGGGCGCCGCGCCCGCCGCGCAGGATCACGTGGCCGTCGGGGTTGCCCTTGGTGTGCAGGATCGCCGGCGTCCCGTTGTCGTCGATGCCGGCGAACGCGTGCGTCACGGCTGCGGCGCGCACCGCGTCGACCGCCACCTGGATGTTGCCGTCGGTGCGGTTCTTGAACCCGATCGGCATCGAGAGGCCGGAGCCGAGCTGGCGGTGGATCTGGCTCTCGGTGGTGCGGGCCCCGATCGCACCCCAGGCGACCGTGTCGGAGATGTACTGCGGCGTGATCGGGTCAAGGAACTCACACCCGATCGGCAGGCCGAGGTCGAGGACCTGCAGGAGCAGGGTCCGCGCCTTGCGCAGGCCGGAGTTGACGTCGTAGGTGCCGTCGAGGTGGGGGTCGTTGATCAGGCCCTTCCAGCCGGTCGTCGTCCTCGGCTTCTCGAAGTAGACGCGCATCGCGATCAGCAGGTCCTCCTCGTGCCCGCGCGCGGCCTCGGCGAGCCTGCCCGCGTAATCGAGCGCCGCGTCGGGGTCGTGGACGCTGCAGGGCCCGACCACGACGAGGAGGCGATCGTCCTCGCGCGTGAGGATGCCCTCGACCGCCCCGCGGCCGCCGACCACCACCTTTTCCCGCTCCTCCCCGAGCCGCAGGTCCTGCAACAGCCCCGCCGGCGAGACCAGCTCGACGATCCGGTCGATCCGCTGATCGCGGACCCGGTCCCGAGCCTCCGCCTGCATTCCGATCATCATCTTGCCGCCACCTTTCTCCACAACTTTCAAACCTTACTTTCAGTGCGGGTGCCGCCATCTGAGCGCAGGCGGACGCGCGAACCTCGGGATCCGGCGCCCAGCCTCTTGCGCTCTATCTGCGCGGCGCGTCGCCGCGGGCCGGACGCCTAGCTAAATCGCCAGTAATAGGAGAGGGCGGCAGGGGCGAGCGCGGCGCCGTCGGCGCTGCATCCACTCGCGATGTGACAGCCGCTGTGCCTCACAACTGCTGACTTTGTAGCAGGTGAGGCGGGGTTAGTCGAGAAGCTCGCCCAGGGCTGCGAGGAAGCGGTCATTCTCGGCCCGGGTGCCGTAGGTGACGCGGATGTGGCCCGGGCTGCCGAGCGGCGTCCCCGGCCGGACCGCGATCAGGCGCTCGGCGAGGCCGGCGACGACCTCGCCCTCGTCCGCCTCCCCGAGGTCGACCCAGGAGAAGTTCGCCTGGGTGTCCGTGGTCGAGAGGCCGATCTCCCGCAGGCCCTCCTCGACGTGGAGGCGCTCGACGATCGTCGACTCGATCCGGCGCATGGCGTCGTCGGAGTGGAGGATCGCCTCGGCCCCCGCCGCCTGGGCGAGCGCGTTGACGCTGAACGGCTGGCGCACGGCGTCGACCGCGGCGCGGAAGTTGGCGGAGCCGATCGCGAAGCCGACCCGCAGCCCGGCGAGGCCGTAGCACTTGCTGAAGGTGCGGAGGACGACGAGGTTGGGGAAATCGCGGAGCAGGTCGATCGTCGCGTCGGGGTCGTCGTTGGTCTGGAACTCGATGTAGGCCTCGTCGAGGGCGACGGTGACGTGACCGGGCATCCGCTCGCAGAAGGCGGCGACCTCGGCCGCCGGCAGGTGAGTGCCGGTCGGGTTGTTGGGGTTGCAGACGATCACCAGCTGCGTCGCCGCGGTCACCTCGGCGGCCATCGCCTCGAGGTCGTGGACGTCGCCCTCGGCCAACGGCACCCGGATCTCGCGCGCCCCGGAAAGCGCCGGCAGGTACGGGTACATCGAGAACGAGGGCCACGCGTAGACGATCTCGGAGCCGGGCTCGCAGAGCGCGTCGGCGGCGGCGAGGAGAATCTCGCAGGACCCGTTGCCGATCGCGACCCTGCCCGGCTCGGTCTCGTAGCGCTCGGCGATCCGCCGCCGCAGCAGGGTCGCGTCGGGGTCGGGGTAGCGGTTCATCGCGGCGGCGGTCTCGCGGATCGCCTCGACGACCTTCGGGTGGGGCGGGAACGGAGACTCGTTCGAGGCGAGCTGGGCGATGCCGGCGGCGGCGATCGCCTCCGGCGCGTGGCCGGTGGGTACCCCGGCCTGGTAGCCGGGCATGCGCGCGAGCTTCTCGGCAAAGGTGACGGTCATGACGGGTCCTCCATTGTGGCCGACCGGGGCCTCGGATGACCGCTACTGCGCGGCGTGCAGGTCCGAGCGCAGCGCCTGGGTGGCGCCGAGATAGACATGTGACGGGGTGTGGCCCGGGGGGGCGTGGTAGTGGACCATCGCCCGGATCACCCGCGGCATCGCCCCGGGCACCGGGATCTCGCGGCTGCAGAGGAGCGGCACCGAGTCGAGGCCCACCGCGCGGGCGGCGACGGCTGGGAACTCGGCGTCGAGGTCATCGGTCGCGGTGAACAGGCAGCTGACGATCTCCTCCGGGGCAAGCCCGTTGCGGGAGATCAGCTCCCTCATCAGCTCGCCGGTCGCCGCCAGGATCGAGTCGGCCTCGTTGGCCTCCGCCTGGACGGCGCCCCGGACCGCGAACACTCGTAGTTCCCCGCTCGCTCCCACGGCCGGCATCTTCCCAAAGCCTGTAGCGTCGCCACATGGCGGTCCACACCACCGAGCTGCGGCTTGCGACCGAGGGGGACTCCGACATCGTCGACATCACCTCGGAGGTGGAATCGGCTGTGGCGTCGGCCGGGGCCGGCGAGGGGCAGGCGCTCGCCTTCGTCCGCGGCTCGACCGCGGCGATCACCACGATGGAGTTCGAGCCGGGGGGCATCGGCGACCTGCGGGAGATGCTCGAGCGGCTGATCCCGACCGAGGGCGACTACGCGCATAACCGGCTCAACCACGACACCAACTCCCACGCCCACCAGCGCGCGTCGCTGATCGGGCCCTCGGAGTCGGTCCCGGTCCTCGGCGGCCGCCTCGCGCTCGGCACCTGGCAGCAGCTGGTCCTGATCGACTTCGACGACCGGCCGCGGGAGCGGGCCGTCGTCGTCCAGGTCAGCGGCTGAAAACGGCCGCGGTCAGGGAGCGGATCTCGTCGTCGGAGAGGCGGCGCGCGGCACCCTCGGCGAGATCGCCGAGCTCCAGGGGCCCGAACCGGACCCGGCACAGGGCCACGACCTCGTTGCCGACCGCCTCCGCCATCCGGCGGACCTGGCGGTTGCGGCCCTCGCGAAGGACGATCTCGATTTCGCGCACCCCGACCCGGTCGACCATCGCCGCAGCCGTCGGCCCGTCGTCGAGCTCGACGCTCGCCGCCAACCTCCGCAGATCGGCCTCCGAGGGGGGCCGCCGCAGCTCGACCCGGTAGGCCTTCTCGACTTCGTAGCGGGGATGGGTGAGGCGGTTGGCGAGCTCGCCGTCGTTGGTCAGCAGCAACAGGCCGGTCGAGTCGACGTCGAGGCGGCCGACCGGATAGAGGCGGGCGTCGGAGCGGACCAGCTCGACGACCGCCGGCCGCGAACCGGGCTCGCGCGCCGTGGAGACGACCCCGATCGGCTTGTTCACCGCCCAGACCTCCCGCGGCTCGGCCGAAACCGGCTCGCCGTCGACCCTGACCTCGTCCCCCTCCCCGACGTCGCGGGCGGGGTCGGTCACCACCTCGCCGCCGACCGTCACCCGGCCGGACCCGATGATCCTCTCCGCGCTACGACGGGACGCGACCCCGCCGTGGGCGAGGTACCTGGCCAGCCGCACGGCGCAGGCGCTACTCGGCCCGCTGCTCGCCCGCCTTCAGCAGGCGCTCGCGCAGCTCGCGCTCGTCCTCGGGCGTCGGGTCGAAGCGGGAGGGATCCGGGAGCTGGTCGAGGCCGGAGAGGCCGAACAGCCGCTCGAACAGCTCGGTGGTCCTGAAGATCGTCGCCCCAAACCGAGAGCGGCCCGACTCCTCGATCAGCCCGCGCTCGGCCAGCGTCTGCACCGCCGACTCCGAGGAGACGCCGCGGATCCGCGCCACCTCCGGGCGCGAGACCGGCTGCAGGTAGGCGACGATCGCCAACGTCTCCGCCTGGGCCTGGGTCAGGGGCGGGGTCCGCGGCTTCGCCAGCAGGCGCCGGGCGGCGGCCTCGCTTGCCGGGTCGCTGGCGAGGGTGAAGCCGCCCGCCACCTCGCGCAGCACGATCCCCCGCCTGCCCTCTGCGAGGTCCTCGCGCAACAGCGTCGATCGCCTCGCCGACCTGGCCCTCGGTCGCCTCGGTCGCCTCGGCGAGGTCGGCGGCCGAGACCGGCTGGGGCGAGAGGAACAGCAGCGCCTCGATCGTGCGCCCGAGGTCGCTCATGCCGAGGCCTCCACCCTGCGGATCTCGATCGGGCCGAGCGGCTTGCGCTGCTTCCACGTCACCTCGCCCTTCCTGTACAGCTCGAGCAGGGCGAACAGGGTCACCGCCTGGGTCAGCCTGTCCTCTTCCCCGAACTGATCGTCGAAGTCGATGCTCGCGGTTCCGGCGAGGGCGTCGCGAAGCGCTCGCAGCCGCCTCTCGAGGGAGACGGTTGGCCGGATGAAGCTGGTGTCGAGCGGCGGCGCGACGGTCAGCAGATCGCCGACGGCGGCCGTGAGCCGCTCCGGCTCATAGACCGCGGCGGCGGCGTCGAGGGCGACCCGGCGCAACTCCGGCGGCAGCGGCGCCGCCCGGTAGAGGTAGCCGCGCTGCGCCTCGAAGCGCTCCTCCAGCATCTCGGCGGCATCGCGGTAGCGGCGGTACTCCAGCAGCCTCGCCAGCAGCTCCTCGATCGCCTCCTCGGGGCCCAGTTGCTCCAGCTCTTCATCAGCGCCCGGCAGGAGCAGCCGGGACTTCAGCTCGAGCAGGGCCGCGATCAGGACCAGGAACTCGGTCGCGACCTCCAACTCGAGCTCGCCCTGTCTCTCGAGGTGCTCGACATAGGCGACGACGACCTCGGCCAGCTCGACCTCGAGCAGGTCGATCTCCTCGCGCAGCACGATCGCCATCAGCAGGTCGAAGGGCCCGGCGAAGACGTCGAGCTCGAGGTCCAGATCCACAACAGTCACAGGCCCACCGTACAGCCCGGGAGTGACACTCACACGCCCACTTCCGACCGCGGAAGCGACCGAGCGTCGAGATCTGATTCTTCGCGAGGGAGCGGGAGCCGAGGAGTTGGGCGGAACTATTTGGGGGACCCGATGCCCATGCGGTCCCGGACCTCGGCGACGGTCGGCGCGGCGATCGCGCGGGCCCGCTCGGCGCCGGCGGTGAGCGCGGCGTCCAGCGCCGCCTCGTCGGGGCGCAGCTCCGCGTAGCGCTCCCGCACCGGGCCGAGCAGCTCGACCACGGCCTCGGCCACCGCCTGCTTGAAGTCGCCGTAGCCGGCCCCCTCGAACTCGGCCTCGACCGCCTCGGGGCCGATCCCGCGGGCGACGGCAAGGATCTCGATCAGGTTGGTGATGCCCGGCTTGTCCTCGGCGCGGACGACCTCGCGCCCGGAGTCGGTCACCGCGCTGCCGAGCTTCTTGCGGATCGCATCGGGCTCATCGAGGACGTAGACGGTCCCGGGATCGGTGGCCCCGGTCGTCGACATCTTCCGCTCCGGCTCCTGCAGGTCCATGATCCGGGCCCCGACCTCCGGGATCCGGTGCTCGGGCTCGACCAGCGTCTCGCCGAAGCGCTCGTTGAAGCGCCTGGCGATCTCCCGCATCAGCTCGATGTGCTGGCGCTGGTCCTCCCCGACCGGCACCTCGGTCGCCCGGTAGGCGAGGACGTCGGCAGCCTGCAGCACCGGGTAGAAGAAGAGCGCCGCCGAGACCAACTCCCGCTGCCGCGCCGACTTGTCCTTGAACTGGTGCATGCGGTTGAGGTCACCGTGCGCCGTGACGGCGGAGAGAAGCCAGGTCAGCTCGGTGTGCTCGTGCACGTCGGACTGGCGGAAGAGGATGCAGCGCTCGGGGTCAAGACCCGCCGCGAGCAGGATCGCGGTCGTGTCGTAGAGGTTCTCGCGCAGCTGCGCCGGGTCGAAGGCGACCGAGATCGCGTGCAGGTCGACGATGCAGTAGATCGCGGGCGCCCCCCGCTCCTGGCCCTCGACGTACTGGCGGATCGCCCCGATGTAGTTGCCGAGGTGCTTGCGGCCGGTCGGCTGGATCCCGGAGAATACGACAGGGCTCATAGGCGTGAGCGCTCAAACCGACACGGTGGCAGCCGGTGGTTCGAGTCCGTGGCGGTTTGAGGGTTCACGCAGTTGTGACTTTATGCGGGCTCCGGTGCCGGCGTCTCCTTGCCGGCCCCGACCGGCGTACCCTCGCCGCAATCGGCGTCGGCGCCGTGCCCGCACTCCCCGGCGGCGGCGCCGCCGCGGGTCGCCACCACCTCGACCCGGCGCGTCGGGTTCTCGATCCAGACACCCGAGACGATGCCACCGATGATCATCAGGATGCCGGCGATGAGGATGCCGAGGTGGAAGGCCGAGGTCGATGCGTCGACCGAGGCCTCCTTGACGCGATCGGCTTCCTCGGCCGCGAGGTCGCCTGTCGAGGGCACCCCGAGCGGCTGTTCCTTCGCTTCGGAGACGGCGTCGGCGCCACCCTGGCCGAGCGGGCGGTCACCGAGGTTGGAGTCCACCATCGAACCGAAGCTCGCCGAGATCACCGCCCCGAGGACCGCGATCGCCAGCAGCCCCGCCACGCGGGCAACCCCGTTGTTGACGCCGGAAGCGATTCCGACGTGCCGTTCCTCGACCGAGTCGAGCACGGTGGCGGTCAGCGGCGCAACGGTGGCGGCCAGCCCGAGGCCGAAGACGATCAACGCCGGCAGGACGTCGCCCACGTAGCTGGGATCCGACCCGACTCGCAGCAGCAGGATCAACCCGATCCCACCGACGATCGGTCCGACGCACATCGGGGCGCGCGGCCCGACGCCGGAGGCGATCCTGCCGAAGCGGGGAGAGAGCACGAACATCATCACCGAGATCGGCGTCGTCGCCAGCCCGGCCTCGAGTGGCGAGTAGCCGACGACCTGCTGCAGGAACAGGCCGACGAAGAAGAGCCCGCCGATCAGCCCCGCGTAGGCGGTGAGGGTGGTCAGGTTGGCGACCCAGAAGTTGCGGATCCGGAACAGCGCCAGGTCGAGCATCGGGTGGCGGGCGCGCGCCTCGCGCAGGATGAACAACCCGAAGCAGGCGATGCCGGTGACCATCGGCGCCCAGACGAGGGGATCGCCCCAGCCGTGGCTCGGCTGTTCGATCAGCGCGAAGACCGGGCCGCCGAGGCCCGCCGCCGAAAGCGCGATCCCGGCCCAGTCGATGCCCCGGAACGCCTCCGGGTCGCGGCTCTCGCGCACCGAGTGGAGGGTGAGCGCGATCGTGACCGCGATCAGCGGCAGGTTGATCCAGAAGATCGCCCGCCACGAGAGGACCTCGATCAGCGCCCCGCCTCCCGCCGGGCCGATCACGGTGGCGATCCCGGTCCAGGCCGTCCAGGTCCCGACCGCCCTGCCCCGCGCCTCGCCCTCGAAGGTTGCGGCGACGATCGCCAGCGAGCCGGGCACCAGCAGCGCCCCGGCGATTCCCTGCAGCGCGCGGGCGCCGATCAGGAACTCGGAGCTGGGCGCGATCGCGCAGAGCACCGAGGTCGCGCCGAAGGCGATGAGGCCGATCGTGTAGATCCGCCGCCGCCCGAACTGGTCGCCGAGCGAGCCGCCGACGAGCAGAAGCGCGACCAGGGTGAGCATGTAGGCCTCGACCACCCACTGCTGCCCCGAGAGGCCCGCGTCGAGGTCGTCGCTGATCGGCGGCAGGGCCACATTGACCACGGTCGAGTCGAGGAAGACGACCGTCGAGCCGAGGATCGTCGCGACCAGCGTCAGCAGCTGTTGGCGGGTCACCCGGACGAGTCTAAGAGGGCCTCGTCACGGCCCCGGGGCTAGTCTGAATCCATGAAGGCGGCCGCTATCCAGCTCCGCCCCGTGATCGCCGACGTCGTCGCCAACCTCCTCGCCTGCGAGCGGCTTGCCGATGAGGCGGGGGCGGAGGGGGCGGAATGGATCCTCCTCCCCGAGTTCTTCACGACGGGGATGGGATTCGTCCCGAAGCTCGCCGGCGCGGCGCTGCCCGCCGACGGCCCGGCGACGGACCTCCTGCTGCGACTCGCGCGCCGTCACGGCGCGAACGTCGGCGGCTCCTTCCTCTGCCGCGACCCCGATGGCGAGGTCCGCAACAGCTTCATCCTCGCGACGCCGGATGGGATCGCCGGCAGGCACGACAAGGACATCCCGACGATGTGGGAGAACTGCTTCTACCGCGGCGGCGAGGACGACGGGTTGATCGAGGTCGACGGCCTCCGCGTCGGGGCGGCGCTCTGCCTCGAGTTCAACCGCAGCCAGACCGTGAGGCGCCTGCGCGGGGTCGACCTCGCGGTCGGCGGCTCCTTCACCTGGGAGGCCCCGGACTACCTGCCCGACCCCGTCCGCACCAGGCTGACGGCCAGCATGAACCGGATCGTCCGCAACTGGGCGCCCCGCTTCGCCCGCCTCCTCGGCGCCCCCGTCGTCGAGGCCGCTCACTGCGGCAACCTCGATTGCCGCGACCAGCTGCTGCCGCTCCGGTACCGCTGCTCGATCGGCAACGGCGCCAAGATCTGCGCCGCCGACGGCACGGTGCTCGCCGCGCGCGCTCCTTCCGATGGGCCCGGCCACGTGATCGCGGACGTTGAACCCGGCGCGGTGGAGCCGCTGGACGAGCCGCCCGACCGGTTCTGGATCGAGCCCCTGGGGCCGACCGGTGAGGCCTTCTGGCGGATCCAGAACATGCACGGCGCCCGCTGGTACGAGCGCCGGGTCGGGGGCGGCGTCCCGGTGGGCCCCTGATCGAGCCACGCAGGGCCGTCGCAAGATTGCGTCCCAACCGGGCGGGTGGAGAACGCCGCCCAGCGCCGATTGCCAGAATCCTGGTAGGTGATCTGCTGATGGCGAGAGCGATTTGGAGCGGGTCGATCAGCTTCGGGCTCCTCAACGTGCCCGTGAAGCTCTACAGCGCGGTGGCGCGCCGCGGGATCTCCCTGCGCGAGCTGCGCGAGTCCGACGGCGCCCGCATCCGCCACCGCCGGGTCGCCGAGGGCACCGACGAGGAGGTCCCCTTCGAGAAGATCGTCAAAGCGTTCGAGATCACCCCGGATCGCTACGTGCCCCTGACCAAAGAGGAGATGGCGGCGCTGGCGCCGGAGAAGACGCGGGCGATCGAGGTGCTGGACTTCGTCGATCTCGACCAGATCGACCCGATCTACTTCGACAGCCCCTACTACCTCGGGCCTGCGGAGGGTGCCGAGAAAGCGTATTCGCTGCTGGCCCAGGCGATGGAGGAGTCGGGCAAGGTCGCGATCGCTCGCTTCGTCTTCCGCAACAAGGAGCACCTCGCGGCGCTGCGCCCGAATGACGGGGTCCTCACCCTGACCACGATGCGGTACGCCGACGAGGTGGTGCCGCCCGAGGAGCTCGACGACGTGCTTCCGGCGAAGAAGCCGAAGGTCGCGAAACGCGAGGTCGAGATGGCCGAGCAGCTGATCGACTCGCTGACCCGGGAGTTCGATCCGAGCGCCTACCGCGACGAGTACCGCGAGGAACTGCTGTCCCTGATCGAACGCAAGGCCGAAGGCAAGGACGTCCTCGCCGGAACCTCCCCCGAGGAGCCGAAGGCGACGAAGGCGCCCGACCTGATGGCGGCGCTCGAGGAGAGCATCGCCGCGGTGAAGGGCAAAGGCGACGGGAGGGCGCCGAAAAAGGCGGCGAAACGGGCCGCGAAACGGAAGCCCAAGAAAGCCGCGCCGAAACGCACCTCGCCCACCAAGGCGAAATCCGCCAAGTAGCCCGTGCCGAAGGACACCCACGTCGAGGTCGACGGGCGTGAGCTGAAACTCACCAACCTCGACAAGGTCCTCTACCCGAAGGCCGGCTTCACCAAGGGCGAGGTCGTCGACTACTACGCCCGGGTCGGGGAGGCGATGGTCCCCCACCTGAGCGGACGGGCGGTGACGCTGCGGCGCTTCCCGGAAGGCGTCGATGACCTCGATTCCGCCTTCTTCGAGAAGCGCTGCCCCAGGCACCGGCCCAAATGGGTCGAAGACCGCCTCGGTCCGCGCCGGCCCCCACGCGGGGAAGATCGACTTCTGCGTCTGCGACAGCCTTGCGACCCTGGTCTGGATGGCGCAGCTCGCGGCGATCGAGCTGCACCCTTCGCTGTCCCGAGCGCGGGCGCCGAACCGGCCGACCGTGCTCGCATTCGACCTCGACCCCGGCCCACCCGCCGACGTCGTCGACTGCTGCCGGGTGGCGCTGCGGCTGCGTGAGCTCTTCGATCACTTCGGGGTCTCCGCCTTCCCCAAGACATCCGGCTCGAAGGGCCTCCAGGTCTACGTCCCGCTCAACCGCAAACAGGTCAGCTACGAGCAGACCAAACCGTTCGCCAAAGCGATCGCCCAGCTGCTGGAAAAGCAGACTCCCGACAAGGTCGTCTCGAAGATGAAAAAGGTCGACCGCAGGGGGAAGGTCTTCGTCGACTGGTCACAGAACCACCGCAGCAAGACAACGGTCGCCGTCTACTCGATGCGGGCCCGGGAGCGCCCCACCGTCTCGACGCCGGTCTCCTGGGAGGAGGTCGAGCACGCCGCCGACCGCGATGACGCCGACTCGCTCGTCTTCGAGACCGCCGCCGTGCTGAAGCGCGTCGAGGAGCGGGGAGACCTCTTCGCCCCCGTCCTAGAGCTCGAGCAGTCCCTGCCCGAGCTCTAGCGCTCCGGCGCCGCCTCGACCTTGATCGGGCCGGCGCGAGGACGTCGGGGTCGTGCCCGGGCTGGACCCTCAGGCCGGCTTCGCGCAGGTCACGGAGCCGCTCGGCGGATCGGCGCTGCTCCTCGAAGTCGTCGCCGAAGGCGGGAAAGCGGTGATCATCGAGGACGCCGGCGAAGTGCGCGACGTCGGCGCCGATGACGATTTCGCCGACCCGGACCGACTGGTGGCCGGGGGTGTGGCCGTCGAGGCGGCGTGCTCGAGCGCGAGCTCGGACCCGAGCGCTGTCGCCGGTGGACGACGATAGCCGCTCGGTCTCGGTCTCGACCAGGTAGGCCGGCACCGGAATCCGGGCCGCGCGGCCGGGGTCCTGTTCGCCCTGGCACCAGACGCCCGCAGCCGCGGTCATCCAGCCGACGTTAAGCAGCTCGATCTTCACTCAGAGCGGCTGCCTGACAACCGGCTTCCGGGTCGCCTTGACCTCGTCGAGGCGGCGGACGGGGGTCGTGTAGGGGGCCTGGCGGGCGACCTCGGGATCGTCCTCGGCCTCGGCGAGGATCTGCTCGATCGCGTCGGCGAAGGCGTCGAGGCTCTCCTTCGTCTCGGTCTCGGTCGGCTCGACCATCAGCGCCTCCTCGACGAGCAGCGGGAAGTACACCGTCGGCGGGTGGAATCCGAAGTCGAGCAGGCGCTTGGCGAGGTCGAGGGTGGCGATGCCGAGCTCCCGCTTCATCGGCTTGCCGGAGAGGACGAACTCGTGCATGCAGTGGCGGTCGAAGGCGACCGGCAGGTACTTGCCGCCGCGGCCCGCCGCCAGCCTCGCCTTCAGGTAGTTGGCGTTCAGCACCGCCGTCTCCGAGGCCTCGGCGAGGCCGTCGGCGCCGAGACTGAGGATGTAGGCGTAGGAGCGGACGAAGACGCCGAAGTTCCCCTGGAAGCCCCGCAGCCGGCCGATCGACTTCGGCCGCTCGAGGTCGAGGTCGAAGAAGGGAGCGCTTCCGTTCCCGCCCTCCTTCCGCACCACCTGAGGACGCGGCAGGAACGGCTCGATCCGGTCGGAGACCGCGATCGGGCCGGCGCCCGGGCCGCCGCCGCCGTGGGGCTGGCTGAACGACTTGTGCAGGTTGACGTGGACGATGTCGAAGCCCATGTCGCCGGGCCGGGAGTGCCCCATCACCGCGTTCAGGTTGGCGCCGTCGTAGTAGAGGGTGCCGCCCGCCTCGTGGATCAGGGCCGCGATCTCGGCGATGTTCTCGTCGAAGACGCCGAGGGTGTTCGGGTTGGTCAGCATCAGGCAGGCGACCTCATCGGAGATCTTGACCCGCAGGTCGTCCATCTCGACCCCGCCCCGCTCGTTGGTCGCCACCTTGACCACCTCGTAGCCGGCCATCGTCACCGAGGCGGGGTTGGTGCCGTGTGAGGTGTCGGGAGCGAGGACCTTGGTCCGCTCTTCGCCGCGGTCGGCGTGGAAGGCTCGGGTCAGCAGCAGGCCGGCGAGCTCGCCGTGCGAGCCGGCGGAGGGTTGCAGGCTGACGTGGGGCAGGCCGCAGATCTCGGCCAGGGACTCCTGCAGCAGCCACATCAGCTCCAGCGCCCCCTGGGCGCGGCGCGGGTCCTGGGCGGGGTGCAGGCGCGCGTGCCCGGGCAGCGCCGCGACCCGCTCGTTCAGGCGCGGGTTGTGCTTCATCGTGCACGAGCCGAGCGGGTAGAAGCCGGTGTCGAGGTCGAAGTTGCGCCGCGAAAGCCGGTTGTAGTGGCGGACGATCTCCGGCTCGGCGACCTCCGGCAACCGCGGCGGCTCCTGCCGCAGGAGGTTCGCCGGGATCAGCTCCTCGAGGGGGGTCTCGGGGACTTCGGCCTCGGGCAGGACCGCGGCGCGGCGACCCGGCCTCGAGCGCTCGAAGATCGTCAGAACATCCTCCGACTGCATGCGACTCTCGCCCATGGCCGCCACCTCACCCGCCCACTTCCGACCGCGGGAGCGAGCGCGATCCATCTCTGATTCCCTCGCCGCGAGCGGGAGCCGAGGAAGTGGGCGGAACTGGTTCGGCGATCGCGTCAGCGATCGCATCGGCGAGCTGATCGATCTGGGCGCGGCTGCGGCGCTCGGTGATCGCCACCAGCAGCCCGTCCTCGTGCTCGGGGTAATCGCGCCCGAGCGGATACCCGGCGGCGATGCCGCGCTCGGCGCACCGCTCCAGCACCCGGTCGACCGGGGCCGCGAGGCGGACCGCGAACTCGCGCGCCACCGGCGCGTCGTGCAGGAGCTCGACCCCGTCGAGGGCCGCCAGCCGCTCGCGCGCGTAGGCGGTGCGGCGGACCAGCAGCTCCCCCTGCTCGCGATATCCCTCGCGGCCCAGCCAGGCCAGGTGGACCATCGCCGCCAGCGCGTTCAGCGCCTGTGCCGTGCAGATGTTGTGGGTCGCCTTCTCGCGGCGGATGTGCTGCTCGCGGGTCTGCAGGGCGAGGACGAAGCCGCGGCGCCCGTCGACGTCGTCGGTTTCACCGGCGATCCGTCCCGGCATGCGGCGGATCAGGTCCTCGGTGCCGCAGAAGAAGCCGAACGAGGGCCCGCCGAAGTCGAGCCGGTTGCCGAGCGGCTGGCCCTCCCCGAGGGCGATGTCGGCCCCGCACTCGCCGGGAGGCCGCAGCACGCCGAGCGTCATCGGGTCGACGGCGGCCACCAGCAGGGCGCCGTGCTCCCTGGCGGCCGCTCCGAGCGCTTCGACGTCCTCGACCGCGCCGAGGAAGTTCGGGCTCTGCAGGAGCACCGCCGCGGTCTCCCCGTCGACGGCGGTGGCGAGGGCGGCGGCGTCGGTGACCCCTCCCTCGAGGCCCACCTCGACGACCTCGGAGCCGTACCCCTGCGAGTAGGTCGCCAGGGTCTCGCGGCTGTGCGGGTGGACGCCGCGGGAGACGACGAAGCGGCGGCGGCCGGTCGCCCCAATCGCCAGGTACCCCGCCGAGGCGACCGAGGAGGGCCCCTCGTAGAGGCCGGCGCTGGAGACCGGCAGCCCGGTCAGCTCCGACATCGCGGTCTGGAACTCGAACATCGCCTGCAACCCGCCCTGGGAGATCTCCGGCTGGTAGGGCGTGTAGGGGGTGAGGAACTCGGAACGCTGGGTGATCGCATCGACGATCGCCGGCACGTAGTGGTCGTACATCCCGGCGCCGAGGAAGCTGACCTGCTCTTCCGCGTCGGCGTTGCGGGCCGCCAGCGCAGCGAGCCGCTCGTGGACCTCGGCCTCGCTGATCCCGTCCGGCAGCGCCAGCGGGCGGCCGAGCCGCAGAGGCTCGGGGACCTGGTCGAAGAGCTCGGCGGTCGACTCGACGCCGATCGCGGCCAGCATCTCGGCCCGGTCTGCGGGCGTGACGGACGTGTAACGACTCACGTCTACAGGCTACGAGAAGGCGCAGGCCGCATAAATTTCGCGCTTCGCTCGCTGCGCGAAAACCAGAGATGGACGCTTGCTCACTCCGCGCTCAGGAGCAAGTTGCGGTAATCGGCCGCAGCGAGCAGCGCCTCCGCCTCGCCCGGGTCGCTCAGCTTCACCTTGACCAGCCACCCGTCCCCGTAGGGGTCCTCGTTGATCCGCTCGGGGGCGTCGGCCAGGGCCTCGTTGACGGCGGTGATCTCCCCCGAGAGCGGCGCGATCACGTCGGAGACCGCCTTCACCGACTCGACCTCCGCGTAGGCGGAGTCCTTGGACACAGCCGTGCCGACCTCCGGCGGGTCGTAGAAGACCACCTCGCCGAGCGAGTCCTGCGCGTACCAGGTGATGCCGAAGGTGGCCTCCTCTCCCTCGATCCGCGCCCAGTCGTGCTCGGGGTGGTACAGCAGCTCGTCCGGATAGCTCGCGTCGGCCAAGGTCACTTCTCCTTCTTGTAGAGGGGCCTGGACGCTATCCGCGCGGGGCGCCGCTTGCCACGCACGTCGATCTCGACCTCGGTTTCCGGCTCGGCGAGGTCGGCCCGCACGTAGGCCATCCCGATCCCGATCTCGAGCGATGGCGAGAAGCTCCCGGACGTCACCGTGCCCACCGTCTCGTCACCCGACAGCACCGCGTTGCCCTGGCGCGGGATGCCGGCGCCCTCGATCCTGAACGGGGCCAGCTTCTCGGCGGTCCCCTCGGCCCGGGCCCGCGCCACCGCCTCGGCGCCGACGAAGCCGGTCGCCTCCTTGCAGCACCAGCCGAGCCCGGCCTCGATCGGGTTGCGGTCGGGGGTGAGGTCGTTCCCGTGCAGGTGGAAGCAGACCTCGAGCCGCAGCGTGTCGCGGGCGCCGAGGCCGCACGGCACGACCCCGGCGTCGAGCAACTCGGCCCAGATCGCCGGCGCGACCTCGGGGTCGATCAGCAGCTCGACCCCGTCCTCGCCGGTGTAGCCGGTGCCGCAGGCCAGCGCCGGGCGGCCGCCGACCCGCACCGCGGCGACGTGCATCCGCGGCGGCAGCTCGATACCGAGGGTCGGAGCGACGATGCCGCGTGCGTGCGGCCCCTGCACCGCCAGCATCGCGTAACGGTCGGCGACGTCGCGCACCGCGACGTCGAACTCGCGGCTCCACCGCCCGAGCCAGGCGAGGTCGGAGCTGTGGTTGGCCGAGTTGGTGACGATCAGGAAGCGATCGCCGCCGAGCCGGTAGGTGAAGAGATCGTCGAGAACCCCGCCCTCCTCGTTGCAGAGGCATGAGTACTGGGCGCCGCCGAGGGCGATCGCGGCGACGTCGTTGGAGAGCACCCGTTGCAGGAAGTCGAGTGCGCCCGGGCCCTCGACCTCGACCTCGCCCATGTGGGAGACGTCGAACATCCCGGCGTGGGTGCGGACCGCGGTGTGCTCCTCGATGATCCCGTCGTACTGCACGGGCATCTCCCAGCCGGCAAAGGGGACCAGCTTCGCGCCACCCTCGCGATGGCGCTCGAAGAGAGGGGTCCGCTGGAGGCTCACGGCGCGGAGGGTATTGGCTCGCTCGTGCCGATGGGGGGCGTCGGGAGCCCCTCGTCACGAACTCCCGCGAAGCGGCGTGAGGAGGGGCTCCCGACGGCCCCAGAGCGCCGCGTTATTCCTGAAGGAAGCCCGGGACTTCGATGTCGTCGTCGGAGACCCGCAGTTTGCGGATGTCGGTGTCGTCGGCCGAGATCCGCGGGCGGCTCTCATAGCGGCGGCGCACCCGCTGCGGCGAGCGGGCCAGCAGCTCGAAGCCCTCGAACCCGGTCGCGATCACGGTGACGCGGACCTCGTCCCGCATCGACTGGTCGACCACCGAGCCGAAGATGATGTTGGCGTTGTCGTCGGCCTCGGCCTGGACCAGCTGGGCGGCCTCGTTGACCTCGAACAGCCCCAGGTCCTCGGGGCCGGTGATGTTGAGCAGCATCCCGGTGGCGCCCTTGATCGACTCCTCGATCAGCGGCGAGGTGATCGCCGCCTTGGCCGCGTCGATCGCCCGCGCCTCGCCGGAGGCCGAGCCGACCCCCATCAGGGCCGAGCCGGCGTCCCGCATGATCGTCCGGACGTCGGCGAAGTCGAGGTTGATCAGGCCCGGGATCGTGATCAGGTCGGTGATGCCCTGGACGCCCTGGCGGAGGATGTCGTCAGCCTGGCGGAAGGCCTCGAGGACGCTGGTGCGGCGCTCGACCGCCTGCAGCAGCTTCTCATTGGGGACGATGATCAGGGTGTCGACGTTGTTGCGGAGCTTCTCGATCCCCTCGAGGGCCTGCTGCATCCGCCGTTTGCCCTCGAACTCGAACGGCTTCGTCACCGCGCCGACGGTCAGGGCGCCGATCTCCTCCTTGGCGATCTCGGCGATCACCGGCGCCGCGCCGGTCCCGGTGCCGCCGCCCTCGCCGGCGGTGACGAAGACCATGTCGGCGCCCTTCAGCGCCTCCTTGATCTCGTCGCGGCTCTCGGCCGCCGCGCCGGCCCCGACCTCGGGATTTCCCCCGGCCCCGAGCCCGCGGGTCAGCTCCTGCCCGATCGAGAGCTTGATGTCGGCGTCGCAGGCCTGCAGCGCCTGGGCGTCGGTGTTGACCGCGATGAACTCGACGCCGCGGATTCCGGCATCGACCATCCGGCTGACGGCATTGGTGCCCCCGCCGCCTGCCCCGACGACCTTGATCACCGCAAGGTAAGTGGATTCCATCTCCCGATTTTCTCCGGTCCAGCCCCGAGCGGGCCGGCTATGCCCCAGTCCGGACAGGACTGGAATTTGCCAAGTCCCTAAGGACTGTATTTGAGTTGAGCCTTCGTTCTGTCCGAGGCTTCAGCAAGGCTTAAGGGTTCGGGCCTCAGCTGCAACCACGGAAATTGCGCTCAACGTAGGGCATCCTCGCCCCTCTGTCAAACGGGCGGGAAGCATCCTGCAAGGTGATTCGTCTCAAGTACTACTTGAGGGTTTGCCGACTCTGACCCTTTGGTCGAGGGTTTACTGCGCAGGGGGGAGAACGTGCCCGGAGCCGCCGACGGCGGGTCGCCGCGGCGCCTGCACGTCGACATAATCGAGCGCTTCGATCGACGGATCGGCCAGCACCGCCGCCACCGCCCGCCACTTTGCCCGCGCCTGGGTGGCGTCGCCGAAGCGCAATTCGATGCCCGAGCGCAGCTCGACCCCGATCCCCCGTTCGCCGTAGGAGCTGCTCCGCAGGTAGGGACGAAGCTCGGCGGAGGCGGCCGCGAGCAGGCGCGCCTGCTGCAGCATCGGCCCCGCGAGCCGCCCGCTCGGCGGCGGCTCGGAGGCGGGGAGCAGCGGCAGCGATTCGTCCTCGGGTGGGGGCAGCCACTCGAGGACCTGCCCGCCGCCGCCGACGCTGACGGCGCCGGACCCGACCCCTATCGCCGCCACCGGCTCCGGCAGCCGGACGCTCGGCGCGACCGTGTCCTCGCGGAGGACGAGCAGATACAGCGCCGCGGCCGCGACGACCGCAGCGAGGATCGGCAGCAGCAGCCGTTTCACAGCAAATCCTCGCGCTTCGCTCGCGGCGCGATGAACCAGAGATGCACGCTTGCTCGCTCCGCGCTCACAGCTCCCAGCCAGCGGGCATGCTGACCTCGCCGAGGAGCTGCACCTCCGGCTCCAGCACGACGCCGAAGCGCTCGTGGACCCGGCGCCGGCCGGCGGCCATCAGCTCGAGCACATCGGCGGTCGTCGCCTCGCCGGTGTTCTCGACGAAGTTCGCGTGCTTCTCCGAGAACCGGGCGCCCCCCGATCGCAGGCCGCGACATCCCGCCGCCTCCAGGAGCTGGCCCGCGGTGCGGCCCTCGGCCCGCGGGTCCTCGGGGTTCTTGAAGGTCGAGCCGAAGGTCCTGACCCCGGAGGGCTGGGCCTCGTGGCGCCTCTCGCGCATCGCCGCCATCGTCGCCTTCACCTCGTCCGGGTCGGCCGCGCTCAGCAGGAAGCCGGCGGCGGCAACCACCTCACCGGGCCCCAGGTTCGAGCTGCGATACCCGAACCCGAGCTGGTCCGGCAGGCGCCGGTCGCGGCCGCCGGGGGCGCAGACGTCGACCCACTCGAGGACCTCGGCCAGCTCGCCGCCGTAGGCATTGGCGTTCATCTTCACCGCGCCACCGACGGTGCCGGGGATGTTGACCCCGAACTCGAGGCCCGAGAGCCCCCAGCCCGCCGCCTTCGCCGCCACCGACGGCAGCCTGGCGCCGCCGCCCGCCCGCAGCCGCTCGCCGTCTCTGCTGACGGTCGCGAGCCCCGCCCCCAGCTTGAGTGCGAGGCCCCTGAATCCCTCGTCGGCGACGAGGAGGTTCGAACCGGAGCCGAGGATCCCGATCGGCAGCCCCTCCTGCTCCGCCCACGTCACCAGCTCGGTGAGGGCGTCCTCGTCCTCGGGACCGGCGAACCAATCGGCGTCACCGCCGGTGCGGACGGTGGTCAGCCGCGCGAGGGGGTATCCCCGCTCGACGCCCTTCGGGGGCGCGCTCATCGTCGATCCCCATCCGCCAGCAGCGCCTCGGCCAGCTCGTGGATGTCGCCGGCGCCGATCGTCACCAGGACCCGGCCCGGACGGAGCTCGGGCGCGAGCGCCGCGGCGGCCTGCTCGCGGTCGGGCACCCAGCACACCCTCCTGCCCCCCATCCGGTCGGCGGCGGCCCGGGCGACCGAGAGGCCGCTGACCCCCGCCAGCTCGCCGACCGGCTCCTCGCGGGCTGGATAGACGTCGAGGACCGCCACCTCATCCGCGAGCGCAAGCGCCGCCCCGAACTGCTCGGCGAACGCCTTCGTCCGCGAGTAGAGATGGGGCTGGAAGGCCGCGATCAGCCGCTCCGGCTCCATCTCGCGCAGCGCCGCCAGCGCCGCGCGGACCTCGGTCGGGTGGTGCGCGTAGTCGTCATATATGCGGGCGCCGCCCCTCTCCCCCTTCAGCTCGAGCCGTCGCCTCACCCCCGCGAACTCGGCGAGCGAGGCCGCCGCCCGCTCGGCGTCGTCGGCGGCGAGCTCGACCGCGGCCAGCGCCGCCCGCGCGTTGAGCAGGTTGTGGCGGCCGGGAACGGCGAGCGCGAGGTCGGCCGGCCCCGGGCTGCGCTCGTCGAAATGGACCAGGTCCCCTTCCCCGGCCAGGTCGTCGAGCTCGCCCCCGGTCGGGACGACGAGGCTCTTCGCCGGGGCCGCGAAGCGGGCGAATGCCCGGCGCAGCTCCGCGACCGACCCCCAGCGCGAGTGATGGTCCATCTCGACGTTGGTGACCACGGCGATCTCCGGCTTCAGCTCGAGGAAGCTGGCGTCGCTCTCGTCGGCCTCCGCGACCACCCACTCGCCCTCGCCCCAGCCGGCGTTCGCGGTGCCGCCGTCGGGGCCGAGGCCCGGCACCTCGCCGCCGATGAAGAAGGCGGGATCGGCGCCGGACGCCCGAAGCGCCCACGCCGCCATCGCCGCCGTCGTCGTCTTGCCGTGGGTGCCGGCGACCGCGAGCAGGCGCTTCTCTGCGCACAGCTCCGCCAGCAGATCGCCGCGGTGCCGGATCGCGAGGCTGCGCTCGCCGAGCCAGCGCCAGCTCCGGGTTGTCGGGGCCGATCGCGGTCGAGACGACGACCTCGGTGTCTTCGGGCAGGTTGGCGGCGTCGTGGCCGACACGCGGATCGAGGCCAGCGGACCGCAGCCTCTCCAGATAGGACGAGTCGGCGCGATCGCTGCCGCTGACCGTGGCGCCCAGCTCGCTGCAGACGAGCGCGAGGCCGCTCATCCCGGCCCCGCCGATCCCGATGAAGTGAAGGCGCCGCCCGCTCCAGTCACTCATCGCTTCACCGCCGCACACATGAATTTCGCGCATTGCTCGCTCGCGCTCATCATCACCGGCCATCTCGCTTCGCTCGCGCCGCGCTCAAAACCTCGTCGGCGATCCGTCGGGCGGCGTCGGGCATCGCCAGCGCCTCCGACGCCGCCGCCATCGCGGCAAGGGCGCGCTCGTCCGCGAACAGCCCGCGGACGGCGTCGAGCAGCGCTTCCGGACTCAGCTCGGCGTCGGCGATCACCTTCGCCGCGCCCGCCCCCTCCATCCAGGCAGCGTTTGCCGCCTGGTGGCCCGCCGATGCGTGCGGGTATGGGACGAGGATCGCCGGCCTCCCCGTCGCGGTGATCTCGAAGATCGAGCCGCCGGCCCGGCCCAGGACCAGGTCGCTGGCGGCGAGGCAGTCGCCGAGGTCCGGCTCGTAGTCGAGCAGCTCGTAGCGATCGCCGTGTGGCGCCGCCGCCAGGCGGGGCTTCAGCTCCGCGTAGTCGCGCCGGCCGGCGACGTGGACGACGTGGAAATCGCGGCCCTCGCGCTCGGCGAAGGCGGCGATCGCGCACTCGTTGATCGAGCGCGCGCCCTGGCTGCCCCCGACGACGAGCAGGCACCTGGCGGACGGGGGAACGCCGAACCGCTCTCGCGCCGCCCCGCGGTCGCCGGCGAGCACGGCGGCGGGTACGGGCCGCCCGGTGACCAGGTAGCGCTCGTCCTCCCGCCCGGCGATCGGGAAGGCGAGGCAGACCCGCCTCGCGCGCCGGGCGAGCAGCCGGTTGGCGAGGCCGAGATGGCTGTCGGCCTCGGTGAGGACGAGCGGCGTGCCGGAGATCAGCGCGGCGAGGCCCGCGGGCCCGGCGACGAAGCCGCCGCCGCCCATCACCACGTCGGCCCCGCGGCGGCGGATCGCGCGGCGGGCGGCACCGACCGCAATTCCGGACTCGAGCGCGGCCGCCGCCGCCCGCAGGGGGTTGCCCCGGTCGATTCCGCGCACCTTGATGCAGTCGATCTCGTATCCCGCCGCGGGCACCAGCTCGGCCTCGATCCGCTCGCGGGTGCCGAGGAAGGTGACCTCGGCGCCGCTAGCCCGAAGCTCGGCGGCGACTGCCATGGCCGGCACGACGTGACCGGCCGTTCCGCCGGCCGCGACCACCACTCTTGCGACTCCTGGCACTGCTCGATCGACTCCTTTCGCGCGCGGGTGAGCGTGAGCGCCCGCCTTCGACGACGCGCAGTTTGCCAGCGCCGGCGGTCCCCCCGCGGGCGACGTTGAGGATCAGCCCCACGGCGAACAGCGAGGCCAGCAGGCTGCTGTTGCCGTAGGAGACGAACGGCAGCGGGACGCCGGTCAGCGGCGCCAGGCCCATCACCGCGAACAGGTTGACGGTCGCCTGGACGAGGATCAGCGAGGTCAGGCCGGCGACCAGCACCTTCCCGTAGACGTCCCTTGCATTCCGCGCTATCTGCAGGCCGGCGTATCCGAACAGCGAGAACAACCCGACCACCCCGACGATCCCGACCAGCCCCAGCTCCTCGCCGATCACCGCGGTGATCATGTCGGTGTGAGCCTCCGGCAGGTAGAAGGCCTTCTGCACGCCGTTGCCGATCCCGACCCCGAACAGGCCCCCGAGCCGAGCGCGATCTTCGCCTGCGCCGCCTGGAAGCCCGACCCGGTGGCGTCCGCGCCGGGGTCGAGGAACGCGGTCAGGCGCGCCATGCGGTAGGGCTCGATCGCGGTCATCAGCAGCGCGAAGAAGCCGAGGACGAGGGCGATCACGAGCAGGTCGCGCAGCCGCGCCCCGGCCGCGACGAGGGTCGCGGCGGAGGCGAAGGCGATCACCAGCGTCGTCCCCAGGTCGGGCTCGGCGACGATCAGCAGCGCCGAGACGCCGACCACGAGCAGGAACGGCGTCATCCCCTCCAGCGAGCGGACCAGCTTCGGCCTGCGGGCGAACATGTCGGCGCCGTAGAGGATCAGCGCCACCTTCGCCAGCTCCGAGGGCTGGATTTGCATGAAGCCGGAGCCGAGCCAGCGGCTGGATCCGTTCACGCTCGTGCCACCCACCAGCACCACGAACAGGAGGAAGAAGGAGAGCGCGAGGAATGCCGGGGTCATTCGGCGGACGACCTGCAGGCCGTGGCGGGCCGCCAGGTGCATGATCAACAGGCCGAGGGCGCCGAACATCGCGGTCCGCTTCAGGTAGTAGGCGCTGTCTGAAAGGCCTCCGTCGCTGAGGACGCGGGTCGTCGAGCTGGCCGAGAAGACCATCACCGCGCCGAAGGCGAGCAGGCAGAGGGTCGCCGTCAGCAGCATGTTGTACTCGGCCGGCAGGCTCGCGGCCCGCGATCTCTTCGTCTTCCTCTTCTTTTTCCTGGCGGTGCCGACCCTGCCCGGCCAGCGGAGCGAGAGGCTGCGCGCGCTCATGGCAGTTCTCCGACGATCTCGCGGAACCGCTCGCCGCGCCGTTCGAAGTCCTCGAAGGCGTCGAAGCTGGCGCAGGCGGGCGAGAGCAGCACGACCTCCCCAGGCAGCGCCGCGGCCGCGGCGCTGCGGACGGCGTCGTCCAGATCGGCGCAGCGGTGCAGCGGGATGCCCGCCCCGAGGACCGGTGAGAGCTCTGTGGCGAGCCGGTCGGTGGTGGCGCCGGTCAGGTAGCAGGCGACGCAGGTCTCGGTGATCGGCTCGGCGAGCGGGGCGAACGGCTCGCCCTTCTCGCTGCCGCCGAGGATCGCGTGGACGCCTCCATCGAACGCGCGCAGGCCGACCACGGCCGAGGCGACGTTCGTCGCCTTCGAGTCGTTGACGAAGCGGACGCCGCCGATCTCGGCGACCGGCTCGAGCCGGTGCGGGACCCCGGCGAAGCTGCGCAACCCGTCGCCGACCGCCTCGCGGTCGAGCCCCATCGCCAGCGCCGCCGCCGCGGCCGCCATCGCGTTGGCGACGTTGTGCTCGCCCAGCAGCCCCAGCTCCTCGGCCCGCAGCAGCGGCTCGCCGTCGTAGAAGATCGTCCCCTCGGCGAGGGCGACCTCGCAGTCGGGGCCGGCCCCGTGGCAGAAGGCGATGCGGCGGGCGCAGCCGCCGAGGTCGGTCCCGGCCAGGGCGGGGTCGTCGGCGTTGTAGATCGCGAGGTCGTCGTTGCCCTGGTTGGCGAAGATCCGGAGCTTCGCCGCCAGGTAGGAATCGAGATCGGGGTGTCGGTCGAGGTGGTCGGGCGCGAGGTTGAGGAAGACCGCGCACTCCGGCGCGAAGAAGGTGGTGTCCTCGAGCTGGAAGCTCGATGCCTCGCAGACCACGGTCGCGGTCGGGTCGATCTCCTCGGCCAGCGAGGCGAGCGGCGTCCCGACGTTGCCGGCGACGGCGACGGGCTCGCCGGCGCTCCGGTATAGGTGACCGAGCAGCTCGACCGTGGTCGTCTTGCCATTGGTCCCGGTCACCGCCAGGAACCGGCTTGGGATCGCCCGCCAGGCCAGCTCCAGCTCGCCGACCACCTCGACGCCGCGCTCCCGCGCCGCGGCGATCACCGGCGCCTCCCCGGGCACGCCCGGGCTCTTGACCACAGTCCGCACGCCGTCGAGAAGAGCGATTCCATCCGTATCCAGGACGACTTCGACGCCGTCCCCGGCCAGCCCTGCCGCGCCCTCGGGATTGGCCACGTCCACGCCCCGCACCGACTCCCCCCGCCGCGCCAGCAGCCGCGCCGCAGCCTGGCCGGAGCGCGCAAGCCCGACCACGAGAAATGGGCCCTCGGGAAACCCGGGGCGAGGCCTTCTCGGTGGCGGCACGCTCATCACACCCCCTCGCGCTTCGCTCGCTGCGCGAAGAGCCAGATTGCGCTCATTTGGCTCGCTCCGCGCTCATCACACCCCCTCGCGCTTCGCTCGCTGCGCGAAGAGCCAGATTGCGACGCTTTCTCGCTCCGCGCTCATCACGGCTATCTTCGCGACCGCCGGCGGCGGACCTGTCCCCGCTACACGCCGATCCTGTAGAGGACGTGTCGGCGTAGCGGATCCCCATCCGGTATCTCGGGGTGGTCGAAATCGCCATCCGGGTCGCGGCTCATGCCGATCCGCTCCATGACCGCCCGCGAGCGGAGGTTCACGGCGCTCGTGAACGAGACGATCTCGGCGAGGCCGACCCGATCGAACCCGAAGCGGAGCGCCGCGCCGGCGGCCTCGGTCGCGTAGCCCCGGCCCCAGGCCGAGCGCGCCAGGCGCCAGCCGACCTCGACCGCCGGGGTGAAATGGGCCTCGAACGAGGGCTCCTCGAGGCCGGTGAACCCGATGAACTCGCCGCTCGCCCGCACCTCCAGCGCCCAGAGGCCGTAGCCGCGCCACTCGAAGCCCGCCTCGATCCTCTCGACGAGGTCGTCGCTCTGCGCCCTGGCGAGGGGGGCGGGGAAGTGCTCCATGACCACCGGGTCGGCATTCAGCGCGGCGAACGGCTCGCGATCGGCCGCCAGCCAGCGGCGCAGCTTCAGCCGGGGGGTCGAGAGCTCGGGCTCAGCGGCCAATCGACTGCTGGTAGAGGGTGAAGCCGATCCCCGAGCAGACCGCGGCGATGATCCAGAAGCGGATCATGATCTTCGTCTCCGACCAGGCCATCATCTCGAAGTGATGGTGCAGGGGCGCCATCAGCAGGACTCGGCGGCGGAAGGTCTTGAAGGCGAAGACCTGCGCAGCGACCGAGAGCGCCTCGATCACGAAGATGCCGCCGATGATGATCAACAGCACCTCGGTCTGGGTCATCACCGCGAGCGCGCCGATCGCGCCGCCGAGCCCGAGCGAGCCGGTGTCGCCCATGAAGATCGATGCCGGGAAGGCGTTGAACCAGAGGAAGCCGACGCAGGCGCCGACCAGGCAGGCCGAGAGCAGCGCCAGATTCTGCTGCTCGTTGGTCACGAAGGAGATCGCGGTGAAGGCGAGGAGGACGATCGCGCAGCAGCCGGCGGCGAGGCCGTCGAGGCCGTCGGTCAGGTTGACGCCGTTGGAGGTCCCGGCGATGACGAGGAAGACGAGGACGAAGTAGAGGACCGGGCCGAGGTCGAGGCTGGCGTCGCCGATCCGGAAGAAGAGCGTCGGCTCGAGGCCGACCTCGTGGCGCGCGACCCACCAGAGGCCGAGCGCGAGGAAGACCTGGAAGAACAGCTTGTAGCGGGCCGAGAGGCCGAGCGAGCGACGTTTGACGATCTTGGTGAAGTCGTCGGCGAAGCCGAGCGTGGCGCAGCCCAGCGCCACACCGAAGACGGCGAGGCTCTGAGCGTCGCGGTCGGAGAGGACCAGGTAGGGAACGCAGATCGAGGCGAAGACGATCAGGCCGCCCATCGTCGGCGTCCCCGCCTTCATGTGGTGCTCCTGCGGGCCGTCCTCGCGGATGTGCTGCCCGAACTCCTTCACCCGCAGGTACTCGATGAATTTCGGGCCGAGGAAGATGCAGATCAGCATCGCCGCCATCCCGGCGATCAGGACCTCACCCATCAGAGCAGCTCCTGCAGGGTCTCGGCGACTGCCTCGAGCCCGGCCGAGCGTGAGCCCTTGACCAGGACCGTGTCCCCGGGCGCGAGCTGCGCCGCCAGCAGCTCCGCGGCCTCCTCGGGAGTGCCGACCAGCTCGTCGGGGCCGTACTCGCGGGCCGGCTCACCGACCCCGATCACCAGGTCGACGGCGTGCGCCCGAGCATGGTCGCCGATCTCGCCGTGGTGTCCGGCGGCCCCATCGCCCAGCTCCCCCATCTCGCCCAGCACCGCGATTCGTCGCCCGCCGTCGAAGGTCGCGAGATGGTCGAGCGCCGCTCGCATCGACAGCGGGTTGGCGTTGTAGCAGTCGTTCACGAGGACGATCCCGTCGCCCAAC
Source organism: uncultured Solirubrobacterales bacterium (assembly GCA_963816785.1). Lineage (GTDB taxonomy): Bacteria > Actinomycetota > Thermoleophilia > Solirubrobacterales > 70-9 > VRUE01. The sequence continues at coordinate 198,105 of CAWFLL010000004.1, forward strand.
TCGAGGCGCTCGCCACGGAAACGGGAAAAGCCTATGCTCGCAGCGCCGTCGGCCATCTCGCCGAGCGATGCCTCCAGCGCGACGCCCACCCCGATCGCGGCCAGAGCGTTGGTCAGGTTGTGGCGCTCGGTGAACGGAAAATGAAAGGTCTCTCGCCCGGCCGGAGTCGAGACCACGGCTTCGGTGACCTCCTCCTCCACCCGGCTCTCGCCGACCGTGTCGATGTCGCCACCGGGGCCGAAGCGGAGCAGGCGCGGCGCCTGCGACAGGTGGGGCTCGAGCTCTCCCGCATCGACGGGGATGACGGCGGTGCCCTCGCCGGGCAGCGCCGCCAGCAGCTCGGCCTTTGCCGCAGCGACAGCTCCGACCGAGCCCAGCAGCTCGATGTGGACCGGGCCCACGTTGGTGATCACCGCCACCTCCGGCTCGGCGATCGCCGCCAGCTCGGCGATCTGGCCGTGGCCGCGCATCGCCATCTCCAGCACCAGGAACTCGGTCTCCGCCGGAGCCTCCAGCACCGTCAGCGGCAGCCCGATCTCGGTGTTGAGGTTCTCCCGGTTGGCGTGCACCCGGCCGGGCAGCAGCGCCCGCGTTATGTCCTTGACGGAGGTCTTGCCCACCGAGCCGGTTATCCCGACCACCCGCGCTCCCAGCGCCCGCCGCCAGCTCGTGGCTAGCGCCTGCAGGGCGGCCAGCGGGTCGGCGACCGCGAACACCCAGCCCCCGGCGAGCCCGTCTGAGCGCCCCGGCCCGACCACCGTCCCCCAGGCCCCGGCCTCGATCGCCCCGGCCGCGAACTCACCGCCGTCGACGTTCTCGCCCCGCAGCCCGAAGAAGAGGTCCCCGTCCCCCGTCTCGGTCGAGTCGATCGTCGCCCGCCGCGGCGAGCCGCCGGCACCTGTCGAGACGACCTCGGCTCCGATCGCCGCCGCGATCTGCTCGGGAGTCAAATTCACAGCTTGCGCAGCTCCTCACGGACGACCTCGCGATCGTCGAAGGGGATCTTGCGGCCGCCCTCGAACTCCTGGCCCTGCTCGTGCCCCTTGCCGGCGACGACGACGGTGTCGCCTGGCTCCGCCCGGGAGAGCGCCAGCGCGATCGCCGCCCGCCGGTCCGGCTCGGCCTCGACCCCCTCCCGCTCCTCGATCCCGGCCAGGATCTCCTCGACGATCGCCTCCGGGTTCTCGGAGCGGGGGTTGTCGGAGGTGACGATCGCCAGGTCCGACTGGGCGGCGGCGGCGCGCCCCATCCTCGGCCGCTTGGCGCGGTCGCGGTCCCCGCCGGCGCCGAACACCGAGATCACCCTGCCGCTGGTCAGGCGCCGCGCCGCCGCCAGCACGTTCTCCAGCGAGTCGGGGGTGTGCGCGTAGTCGACGAGAACCGCGAACTGCTGCCCCTCCTCGATCGGCTCGAAGCGCCCGGGCGGGGGCCTCGCCGCGGCAAGCCCCCCCGCGACCGCCGGGGCATCGACCCCCATCGCGCGCGCCGCCGCGAAGGCCGCAAGCGCGTTGGACATGTTGAAGTGGCCCGGCAGCCGCGTCCGCACCTCGACCTCTCCGACGCGGAACCTGGCCCCGGTCGCGTCGAAGGTCGCGTCGCGGGCCGCGAAATCGGCCTCGCGCCCGTCGGTGGAGTAGGTGAGGCACTCGAAGTCCTCAGCGAGTCGGCGGCCGTAGGGGTCGTCGACGTTGACGATCGCCTGCCCGGAGCCCATCTCGAACAGCATCCGCTTCGCGTTGAAGTAGTCCTCCATGTCGGCGTGGAAATCGAGGTGATCCTGGGTCAGGTTGGTGAACAGCGCGACCTCGAAGCGGATCGAGTCGCTGCGGTGCAGCGCGAGCGCGTGGGAGGAGACCTCCATCGCGCAGGCCCGGTCGCCGCCGTCGAGCATCCGCCTGAACGTCGCCTGCAGGTCGATCGCCTCCGGGGTGGTCCGCTCGACCTCTTCCTCGATGCCGCCGACCACCTGCTTCACGGTCCCCAACAGCCCGCACTGGACTCCCGCCGACTCGAGCACCTCCCTGATCAGGAACACGGTCGTCGTCTTGCCGTTGGTCCCGGTCACCCCGACGACCTTCAGCTCCGCGGTCGGGTCCCCCCATAACCGGGCCGCAAGGGGCGCCATCGCCGCCCGCGCGTCTTCCACCACGACCTGAGTCACGGGCAGCTCCAGCTGGCGCTCTACGACCAGCGCCGCGGCGCCGGACTCGACGGCCCCCGCCGCGTAGTCGTGCCCGTCGGAGCGCTCTCCCGGCACGCAGAAGAAGAGCGTCCCGGGACTGACCCGGCGGCTGTCGTAGGCGAGCGACTCGATCTCAATCCGTGCGTCCCCGACGACTCGGATCGGATTCGCCGCCGCGATGAGCTCATCCAGTCTCAATCCGGCGATTTTATGGTGGCGGCCAGTCGCAGCCCGCCCGGGGCAACGGCCTATCCCGGTGGAACGCCGAGATAGGGAAGGGCGAATTCGGCGATCTTGCCGAACGCGGGAGCCGCCACCGACCCGCCGTAGATTTCCTCCTGCGGCTGATCGACGATCACCGCAACCAGCAGCTGCGGGTCCTGGGCGGGGGCGAAGCCGATGAACGAGGCGACGAATTTGGTCTCCGAGTAGGTGCCGTTTTCGGCCACCTCCGCGGTCCCGGTCTTGCCGGCGAGGGTGTAGCCGGGAACGCTCACCTCGGACGCGGTCCCGCCCGGCGCCAGCACGCCCTCCAGCATCGTCCGCACCTCGGACGCGACTTCGGGGGCGATCACCCGGTGCCCGCGCGGCTCGGTGACCGGTTCTCCGCCCACGTCCTTGATCAGCTGCGGCCGCCGCAGGATGCCGCCGTTGGCGATCGCCGCGTAGGCGGCCATCATCTGCATCGGCGTCACCGAGAGGCCCTGCCCGATCGGCAGGTTGCCCATCGTCGAGCCGGAGTATTCGTCGAGCGGCGGCACCAGCCCCTGCTCCTCGGCCGGGAACTGGACCCCGGTCGGTCGGCCGAAGCCGAAGCGGCTGATCCAGCGGCTGAATCTTTCGCTGCCGAGCTGGAGGCCGATCGTCACCGCGCCCACGTTGGAGGAGTGGGCGAGGATTTCGGACACCGACAGCGTTTCCGTGCCGCGTTCGTGTGACTCCTCGATCGTCCGGTCGGCGACCTGGATCGTCGGCGCCAGCGTGTAGGTGGTGGTCGGCGTCACCAGCTTTTCCTCGAGCGCCGCCGAGACGGTGAACGCCTTGAAGGTCGAGCCCGGCTCATAGGTGAAGCCGGTTGCCCGGTTGAGCAGATATTCGGGGTCTGTTTCGGAGAGGTCGGTCGGGTCGACGGGGGGCCAGTTGGCCATCGCCAGCACCTGCGAGTTGTGGGGGTTCATCACGATCGCCGTGGCGCCCTTCGGCAACCAGGTTTCGCCGACTTCGGCCAGCGCGTCCTCGGCCGCCTTCTCGATCGCCGGGTCGAGGGTGAGGCGGATGTCCTCGCCGTCGCTGGCCTCCTTGACGGTGTCGAGGCGGATCGGCTCGCCGAGCGCGTCCTTGACCACCCGCCGTTCGCCGTCGCTGCCGCCCAGGGTCGCTTCCTCGCCCAGCTCCAACCCGGTCAGGCCCTCGTCTTCGGACCCGACCGCGCCGATCGTCTGCCCCGCCATCTCGCCCTGCGGGTAACTGCGCTTGCTGTCCGGCAGCTGCCCGATCCCCGGCAGCTTCAGCCGTTCCACCCGCGCCGCGGTCGGCAGGTCGACTTGCTGGGCGATGTAGGAGAAACCCGAGTCTTCGGTCAGGCTTTCGAGCACCTCGTCCCTGTTCATGTCGAGGACCCGGGCCAGCTCGGTGGCAGCCTTCACCGGCTTCTTCACCTGGTAGGGCGTGGCGAAGATCGTCGCCGCGTCCTCCGAGACCGCGAGCGGATTTCCGTAGCGGTCGAGCAGGCTGCCCCTCAGGCCCGGGACGGTGACGACCTCGGTCTGCTGGTAGGTGGCTTCGGAGGCGAGCTGGGCGCCCTGCACCCCCTGCAGCCAGGCGGCGCGCCCGATCACGACCAGGAAACAGAGGAGGAACCCTGCGAAGAGGAGCCCGATCCTGCGCTCGATCGTCCGCACGGCCGGCCCCTAGTAGCCGGATCCCGCGGCGGCGAGGCGTTGCGCAGCGATCTTGACGTCATCCGGGTCCGCCTGGACGTAGCCGACCTCCGCCTCGGTCGAGGCGCTCAGCCCCAGCGCCGCGGCGTCGCTGCGGACGCGTTCGGTCGCCGAGAGCAGCGCGTCGCGGCTGCGGAGGATCGAGTTCTCGCGGTCGAGGGCCTGGATGTTCTGGTCGATCTGGCCGGCGCTGGCGGCGAAGCTGAGGGTGATCACGTTGAGCGCGACGATCCCCGCCAGGAGCATGCCGAGAACGCCGATCCAGGCGCGGCCGCGGGTCATCCGGACCACCAGGCCGGAGTCGGGGAGGCGACCGACCGCGGTCGCGGTCCCGACCGCGATCGGGATCAGCTGGGCACCGTGGCGTCGGGCCGGAGCCGGGCGCCGTCGCGTGGGAGCCGGCCTGGCCGCAGGCTTCCGACGACGCGTCGGGGCGGGAGCCGTGCTCCTGACCGTTGCGGCCTCCATCAGGCCACCTCCGCCGGGGTCGGGGCGATCTTCACCGCGACGCGCAGGTGGGCCGACTTGGAGCGCGGGTTGGCGGCGACCTCCTCGGGACCGGGCGAGACCGCGCGGCGGGTCAGCAGCTCCGCTTCGGGCTCGCGGCCGCAGGCGCAGACGGGGAGCTCGGGCGGGCAGATGCAGCCGCGCGCGCGGTCGGCGAGGAACCGCTTGACGCGGCGGTCCTCGAGCGAGTGGAAGGAGATCGCGGCGAACCGGCCCCCGACGGCGAGCATGCGCCACGCGGTCGGCAACGCGTCGTCGAGCGAGTCGAGCTCGCCGTTGACCGCGATCCGCACCGCCTGGAAGGTCCGCTTGGCGGGGTGGCCACCGCCGAAGCGGGCCGAGGCGGGGATGCCGGCCTTGACCGCGGCGACGAGGTCGGCGGTGGTTTGCAGCGGCCGGCGGCGAACGACCTCGCGGGCGATCCCGCCCGCGTAGCGCTCCTCGCCGAAGCGCCGCAGCGCCTGGGCGATCCGCGACTCCGGCCACTCGTTGAGGAGGTCGGCGGCGCTGAACTGCTGGCGCGTGTCCATCCTCATGTCGAGCGGCGCGTCATAGGAATAGGAGAAGCCCCGCTCGCGCGCGTCGACCTGCATCGAGGACATTCCGAGGTCCATGTAGACCATCTCTGGTCGGATGCCTTCGCCGTTCAGGGTGCGAAGCCCTGCCGCGAAGTCGGTCCCGATAAACCTGCATTTGCAGGGGACCTCGGCGGCGAGGCGCTCGAAGCGCGCCTCCGCAGCGGGGTCGCGGTCGATCCCGATCAGCGTCCCCTCGAGCCCGAGCGCCGTGGCGATCCGCCGCGAGTGCCCGCCGCCGCCGAAGGTGCAGTCGACCGCGGTCTGCCCCGGCGAGGGGGCGAGGAGCGAGGTCAGCTCCTCGGCGAGGACGGGATCGTGCTCCACGGGCATCAGCTCAAGGGTTGCGCGAACGGCAGCGTCGCCGCCGGCACCCCGCTCGCGGGATTCGTATCGCGGCCTTGGCTGCGCATGGGCCCGCATCTCACTCCGCCGCCCCCGCCAGACCCTCGGCGATCTCCGCGGCGGAGGTGTCGAGCTCCTGCTCCTGCTTCGCCCAGGCCTCGGCGTTCCAGACCTCCAGGTACTCCCCGGCGCCGATCACGATGCAGGGGCCGGCCAGCTCCGCGTGCTCGATCAGCGGCCTCGGGACCCGGATCCGCCCGGCCGAGTCGAGCTTCTCGTCGAACGAGCCGCCGTGGAAGCGGCGGCGCAGGCTGCGGGCGTCCTTGCCGAACGGGCTGTGCGGGGCGAGGAAGCGATCGGAGAGCTGCTCGAACTCGGTGGTCGGATACACCCAGACGCAGGGGTCGAAGCCCTTGGAGAGAACAATGCCGTCGGAAAGCGCCGCTCGGAACCGGGACGGAACCGTGAGGCGGTCCTTGGCGTCGAGGCTGTGCTCGTAAAGACCCCGAAAAGCCATTCCCCGTGGGTTCCTTTCTGCGACGGCCGGAAAGAGTCAGGGCCGGAGTGATGAGGTGGGAGGAGCCTCACCACCCCGGCCCTTGGGCTTCAACTCGGGGCCACAGTAACCCACTTCCCCCCACTTTGCAACACAGACCGGACGGAACGCCCCAGCTCGCAAGCTCCGTTGCATCGACTAGATTCGCTGCCATGAGCGCGGAGCGAGCAAGCATGCATCTCTGGTTCTTTGCGCAGCGAGCGAAGCGCGATCCATTGCCATGAGCACCCCCCAGGTCCTCGACGTCCCACTCGCCGACGCCAACGACCTTCGGGGCGAGTACTTCGGCGAGCTGATTCGAAAGCCGCTGACCCTGGCCCTGGTCGCGGCCTTCTACGATCGCGGCGGGGGTCGCCGGCCTCCTGCTCTTCGGGCCTCTGATCGGCGCCGCCGCCTTCGTGGCGGCCCTCCTGGTCGCCCTCCTCGTCGTCTTCGGGATCGCCGACTCGCGATCCGAGGACGCCTTCTTCGAGAAATTCGCCGCCGAGCGCCGGATGGCCGCCGAAGCGCGCAGGCGCCACCTGCCCGCCTCCACCCCGCTGCTGGGCAAGGGCAGCGACCGCTACGCGGTGCGGGTGCTCGAAGGCCCGCTCGGCGACGGGGTCGAGGGGCTGCTCGCCCTCTTCACCTACGAGGAACAGAGCACCGACGGCCAGGGGAACCAGCGGACCAATACCTATCACTACACCGTGGGGATGACCGAGGTCCCCGAGTGCGTCTATCTCGCCCCCGAGCTCTACTGCCGGCGCAAGTTCGGCCTCCGTTCCCTCGAGGGCCTCGAGGACGCCTTCCGTTCCAAGAAGCGGGTCGAGCTGGAGAGCGAGGCCCTGGCCGAGCGCTACGAGATCTTCGCCAACCCCCAGCTCCAGGACTTCAACTGGCTGCGCCAGCTCTTCTCCCCCAGCTTCATCGTCTGGCTCGCCGACTCCGCCCCGGACAAGTTCGCCTTCGAGCTGGTCGGCGGCCACCTCTGCTGCTACGTCAACGGCCACCGCAAGAGCGCCGCCGAGCTGGACGGGATGCGGAACGCCACCGCCACGGTCGCCACCCGGCTGCGCGAGGAGTCGCTCGAGGAACAGCAGGCCTAGGTTCGATTCGAGACTGCATTTGTGTTCCCCATGCACGTACAAATGCAGTCTCGGTGCGATCGGGCGGGTGCCTAGAAACCCCCGAGGAGGACGTCGGCGTTGGCGATCAGGGCGGCGGCGATCATCAGCAGGACCGAGGGGACTAGGACGAGGGCGACGACGAGCTGGATCTTCGGGGCGGCGCGCGCCGCACTCTCCTCGACGTCGCGTCGTTGATCACGCCGCAGCGACGTCGCCTGCCTGCTGAGCTGATCGGCGAGCGGCGCCCCGAGGCTTCGGGACCGTTCGATCGATGCGCAGAGGGTCGCCATCTCTCCGCCGGGGACCCGCTCGCGGAGGCCGCTCAGGGCGGTGGGGAAGGGCTCGCCGCAGCCGAGCTCGCTGACGACGATTCGGAGCTCGTCCGCAAGCGGGCCGCCGCCGGAGCGGGCGATCTCGGCGAAGCCGACCGCCGGGCTACGACCGGAGCTGGAGCCGACCGCGAGCAGATCGAGCGCGTCGGGCAGAGCTCCGAGCAGGCGGCGGCGGCGGCGACGCGCTTCGCGCTCCAGCAGGGCGTCGGGGACGAGAAAGCCGGCGGCGGGTAGGCCAACTGCGACCAGGACCGAGAGGCGGCCTGGGGCGGCGGGCGCTGCGAGCCATCCTGCGACCACCCCGGCCGCCGCGGCGCCGAGCTTCGCGAGCATCACCGCCGCCAACGGCACCCTCGAGCCCAGGCCCGCACGCGAGAGCCGCGAGGGGATGCCGAGCTCGAGCGCGACCTCGGTGAGCCGGTTGCGCGTCGCCGGGTCGAGCAGCGTGTCGAGCCCTCCCGCCCGTGAAGCCAAGAGCTCCCGCCCCGCGGCGAAGAGGAGGAGCACGGCCCCGGCCGCGAGCAGGATCGCGAGGGTCATCGCCTCACCGGCGGACCTGGGCGAGGTGGCGGATCGCGACGAAGCCGATCAGCTGCAGGGCCGCGGCCAGGATCAGGAACACGGCGGCGACCGGCTCACCGAGGAGCCTGGCGATGAACCCCGGCGCGAGCAGCTCGGCGAAGAGCGCCGCCCCGGTCGGCATCGCGACGACGAGCAGACCGGTGAAGCGGGCCTGCGCGGTGGCGGTCCTCGCATCCTCGGCCGCCCTGTCGCGCTCCGCGGCCCCCGTCGCGAATCGACGCAGCAACCCCGCCAGGTCGCCGCCCGCGAGGCGCTGGCTGAGGACCGCCGCAGCAAAGGCGTCGACGCGGGCCGAGCGCATCCGCTGCCGCCAGGCCCCGATCGCCTCCCCGGTCGGGGCCCCGAGTTCGAGCTCGGCCCGCAGCCGCGCGAGCTCGACGGCCGCCGGACCGTCGAGCGAGGCATCTGCGGCGCATAGAGATGCCCGCAACGAGCGTCCCGCAGTCAGGGAGTCGGCGACCGCGATGCCGATGTCCGGCAGCGCACGCTCGACCGCCGCCCTGTAGCGGGCTCTCCGCCTGGTCACGGCGAGGGTCACGAGCGCGGGACCGGCGACGGCGAGCGGCAGGGCGACCGCCGTGCCGGCGACGAACCAGCCGCCGAGCAGCGCGGCAAGGGCTCCGAGCAGGGCGAGACGTCGGCGCTCCAGAGAGCTCGGCGCATAGCCTTCATGGCCGGCCAGTCGCAGGGGCTCCAGGGCCTGACGGATCCAGCCTGCGAGCGCCGGGCTCGCGCGGGCCATTTCGCGCCCCGCCAGAGCGACCAACCCGCCGGCGGCGGCGCCGGCGAGCATGAGGAGAGGGCCAGGATCGCTCACCGTACTTCGGCGATCTCCGTCACCCGCCGGGCCCCGTCCGCGCCGCGCTGGAGGTGGACGACCAGGTCGATTCCGCGGCGCGCCTGGTCGGAGATCGCGTCGTGGGGAAGGCCGACGCCGGCCATCAGGGCCAGCGTCTCGATGCGGCGCACCGCGTCCTCCGGTGAGTTGGCGTGGACGGTCGAGAGGGCGCCATCGTGGCCCGTGTTCAGCGCGGTGAGCAGGTCGAGCGCCTCCGATCCGCGCACCTCGCCGATCACGATCCGGTCGGGTCGCATCCGCAGGGCGTTGCGGAGCAGGTCGCGGATCGTCACCTCGCCCCTGCCCTCCACACCCGCAGGGCGGCTCTCGAGGCGCACGACATGCGGTTGCTGGAGCCGGAGCTCAGCCGCATCCTCGATCGTGACCACCCGCTCGCCGGCCCCGACGAAGCTCGAGAGCGCGTTGAGGAGGGTCGTCTTCCCCGACCCCGTTCCTCCGCTGACGAGGACGCTGCGACGCTCCGCGACGGCTGTCGCGAGCGACTCGAGCTGCGATTCGGTCAGCGTCCCGGAGGCGACGAGCTCGCGCGGGCCCGGTCGCCGCACGCCGAAGCGTCGGATCGAGAGCACCGGGCCGTCGACCGCCAGCGGCGGGATCACGACGTTGACGCGGGAGCCGTCGGCGAGGCGGGCATCGACCATCGGGCTGAGCTCGTCAACCCGCCGTCCGAGCGGCGCAAGGATCCGCTCGATCGCGTTGCGCAGCTCCTCCTCGTCGGCGAAGCACGCCTCGGCAGGCTCGATCCGCCCGCGGCGCTCGACGAACACGGTCTCGGCGCCGTTCACCATCACCTCCTCGACGGCTGGGTCGGCGAGAAGATCCTCGAGCGGGCCGAGCCCGACGGTGTCCCTGAGAATCCCCGCGACGACCGCGTCGCGGTCGGCGGCACCGAGCAACGCAGCCTCCTCGTCGACCAGGGACCGCACCTCTCCCTCGAGCTCCTCCGACGGGTCGGCGCCGCGGGCAGCCGCCGCGCGTCGCTGCTCGATCAGGCGGGCGCGCAGCGCAGCTGCGAGCAGCTCACGTTGTCGCGCCCTCGATCTCACCGCGCGCCCGCCGGCAGCAGGGTCAGCCTTCGCGCGAAGCTCTCCGCGGCGATCAGCCGCAGCGCCTGAGGCCTGGTCAGGCCGAGCGTCGCAACGGCGGTGGCTCCCGGTTCCGCTCCTTCGGGTCCCGGCCTCAATGCGAGCAGCGGCACCCTCCTCGCGGCGACATACGTGCGGCCGGGGCCGGCGTCCGCGGGTTCGCTGGTGACGATCACGTCCATCTTCGCGCCGGTGGGTGTTGCGCCACCGACGAGCAGGGCATCGGAGCCGCTGACCGCGATCTCCACCGGGCCACGGCCGCCGCCGAGCCGCCTGCGGGCCGGACCGCCCTCCCTCGGCGCCCGCAGCTGCGCGGCCTGCAGGTAGGAGCCGGCCGGCAGCCGAGCCGCGGTGAGAAGCCCGATCGCCTCGGTGGGCGACGTCAGCGCCCCCGGCGGCACGAATCGCTGCGGCACTCGCCGCACCGTCAATGCCCCGCTGACCTCCTTGGCCCCGAGCCGTGTCCCAGGCGGAAGCGTCGAGCCGACGACGACAACCGGGCGCCACGGCCCGTAACCGCGCGCGATGCTCGAGCCGTACCCCTCGGCGATCGCGGCAGCCGCGCCGGCCGCGGCGATCGCCAGCAGCAGGAAGGCCAGGGCGCGTCCTCGTCGGCTCATGGATCCTTCGAGGCCAGGGGCAGCTCGAGGGTCGCGACCGAGCCCCGCTCCGAGCATCGCAGCTCGAATCGGCCGCGGTGGACCGCGGCGACCCGTCGGACCACGGCCAGGCCGTGCCCCCGCCGCCTCCTCCCGGTTAGGCGCGCCAGAACCTCAGCCGGTGCTCCACGCCGCGATGCCGGGCGCTGCGCGCGCCCCGAGTCCGCGACCGTGATCCGGAGTCGCCTTCCATGCGGGCGCGCCCCGACCACGACCGAGGGCCCGCCGTGCTCGATCGCGTTGACGATCAGGTTGTCGAGCGCCTGCGAGAGGCCCAGCGGGTCACCCTCGATGACCGAGGGGCCGGCATCCCAGCGCAGGCTCAGCGCGCCGCCACCGAGGCTGGCGCGCGCCCGCCAGCGCCCGATCGCGGATTCGAGCAGCGGGCGCACCGGGACCGGCTGCGGGAGTCGCTGCGAGCCGCGACCGTTGATCTCGTTGTCGAGTCGATCGAGGGCCGCCGTTACCAGGAGCAGCGAGCTCTCGACGCCACCCGCCGTAGCCCTCCCCGGGCCGATGGCGAGAGCGAGCGCCTGGAGGGGGCGGCGTAGCTCGTGGAGCGCCTCGTTGAGAGCTGCGCGACGCCGTCCGGTCATCCATCCACGAGCCGGTATCCGACGCCCCAGCAGTTGACTATGTAGCGGCCGTGCTCCGGGTCGAGCTTGCGCCGCAGCCGACTTGCGTGGGAGTCCAGGGTGCGGGTGCGAGCGGGGGTGCGATATCCCCACACCTCGCCGAGCAGGTCGGCCTTGGTGAAAACCCGATGGGGATCCGCGGCGAGCACACGCAGCAGGCTGAACTCCTTGTTCGACAGCGGCACCTCACGCTCGCCGACCCAGGCTTTCCGGCGCGCCGGGTCGACGACAATCTCACCGACCCGGCGCGGCCCGTCGCGCCGATCGGATTGGCGCCGCAGCACCGCTGCGATCCGGGCGCGCAGCTCCGGATAGTGGAACGGCTTGACCACATAGTCGTCGGCGCCGACCTCGAACCCGCGCACGCGATCGGCATCCGCCCCCCTTCCGGTAAGGACGATCACCGGGAGGAGCGGGTCGAAGCGGGAGACGACGCCGTCTGCCTCCCGGATCTCCCGCAGGACGTCGAGGCCGGACGCGTCCGGCAGCGCCAGGTCGAGCAGCAGTAGATCGGGCTGTTTGTAGCGGCAGAGCCGCAGAGCGTCGGAGGCGCTCGGCGCGGGCATCGCGCCGAACCGGTCGGCGATCAGGTGGTCGCAGAGCAGCTCGAGCGTCGGCTGGTCGTCCTCGCAAACGACCACGGTGGCGATCACTTCTCTCTCCGGCAGCATGCGCGGGGTAAAGGTGGCGGCGTCGCAGAATCTCCCCCTTTGGCGGCCTCAGGCGGGCGGCGCCGAACGAGCCGGCAGCTCCACCACCGCGACCGACCGCCGGTCCGACACCAGCCGGTTCGGGGGGACGCCGCGATGGATCGAGGTCGGCGCACCCCGTGCGTCGAGGAAGACGAGGTCGAGCGCAAACCGCATCCCGAAGGTGTGGACGCTGGAGCAACGCGGTATCAACAGGCCGTCACCGGCCCGCTCGGCGCAGAGGAGGGCGAGGCCGAGCAGCCGGGAACGGAAGCCCCGCGCCACCGCGACCTCGCGGTCGAGCACCCGGGTCCGGCCCAGCCGGCGCAGCCTTGGTGCGAGCTTGGACTCGGGCATGCGCCGACAAGCGCGCGCGGACGAGAACTCTCCCTATCGCTTCTGCCTCTTCTTCGCCGGCGTGTAACGGATCTTCACCTGCCAGCACTCGATCGTCCCCACTCCCCCCTCGGTGATGTCGAGGACGTCGAGATACCACCTGCCGCGGAGCTGGGTCCCGTTCATGACCGAAAGCGGCGTCACGGGCGCAAAGGACCCCAGGAACGGCGGTGCGCCCTGCAGGATCGGCGTCGGGGCCTGATCGTCGAACACCGTGAAGCTCGCCCCGTCGCATCCATACCCCCCCGCGCCGAGGTCCGCGCCCACGGGGTCGAGCAGGGTCCCGTGTTCCTTCAGTTTGGCCAGCCGCAGGACGCCTCCCGACGGGGCGTGGCTGGCGCCGAGTTCGAGCTGCTCGGCGTTGGGGTGGGTGACCCGCACCCGGTAGCTGACGTCCCTGACCCTCCCCTTCGCCTCGACCTTGAAGCTGGGGGCGATCTCGACGCCCGCGATGCCGACGGTGTCCGGGATTGGCCGGTTGATCGGGCCGCTCGAGAAGACCCTGGTCTTCGCCTCCACGGTCGAGGCTCCGGCGGCCACGGAAAGCACGACGGCAACGGCAACGAGGCGAATCCCGGTCACGACACGCCGAGGGTACGCCGCTGCCGGACGGCATTCAATTGGCGCCGGCCTCCGTGGACTAGCCTCTGAGCCGATGGCATCGGGTGGCAGCGTCGCGGTCTTCGGTCCAAGTCCGATGCTCTCGATCACGATCGAGACGGTGCCGGTGGAGGCGGTCGACGACATCCACCTTCACGCCGCCGGCCAGGGCGTCTGGGTGGCGCGGATGGCCTCCGAGCTCGGCGCTGACGCGGTCCTCTGCGGCTACATCGGAGGCGAGACCGGGACCGTCCTGCGACCGCTGCTGGAGCAACTGCCGGTCGAGCTGCGTCTGGTCGAGACCGGGGGGTCGAGCGGCTGCTACCTGCACGATCGCCGCAGCGGCGAGCGCAGGCCGCTCGCGCAGAGCACCGGCCCGCTGCTCACCCGCCACGAGGTCGACGACCTCTTCTCGGTGGCCTGTGCGGCCGCGCTCGACGCCGACGTGCTGGCCGTATGTGGGGCCTATCCCCCCGAAGCGATGCCGATCGAGGTCTACGGCAAACTCGTCGCCGACGTGCGGGCCAACGGGACGCCCGCGATCGTCGACCTGGCTCCTCCCCGGCTCGACAGCGCCCTGGAAGGAGAACCCGACCTGGTCAAGATCAACGATTGGGAGCTGGCCAAGTTCATCACCGGCCCGGTGGACACCCCGGAGCGGACGCGGAGCGCGGCGGAGCGTTTGCTCGAGGCCGGCGCCGGCGCGGTGATCATCACCCGCGCCGAGGAGCCCGCGCTGGTCCTGCGCGATGGCCGGGCGTGGACGCTGGTGCCGCCGCGCTTCGAGCGGGGGGCGCGGGAGGGCTGCGGAGACTCGATGATGGGAGCGCTCTCCGCCTGCATGGCCGCGGGGCGCGATTGGGAGGAGACGATGCGAATCGGGGCCGCGGCGGGCGCGGCGAACTTCCTTCGCAATGGGCTCGGCAGCGCCGACGGCGGGGTCGTGGCGGACCTCGCTCGCCGGGTCGAGCTGCGCCCCCTCGACTAGATCCCCACCGGGAACGGGACCTCGAGCTCGCCCCCCTCGACGATCGCACGCGGCGCATCGATCGCGATCCATTCCAGATGCGGCCCGAGCCGCTCGACGGCCCGGAGCTGCTCGAAGGCGGCGCTGAGGCCGACCGGCCTGCCGCCGATCGAGGAGTGGGAGTCGCTGGCGAGGACATGGACCAGGCCCGCCTCGGCCATCGCGAGGATCCCTCTCGCGATCGGCTCGCGCAGGAGGTGGTCGGCGGTCGCCTGGATCAGGGCCCCACGATCGACGAGGCGAGCGAGGCGCTCGAACATGTCGGCCGAGAGGTGACGCTCGGGGTGGGCGATCAGCGCCCGGTGGCCGCGCTCGGCGAGGTGCTCGACCCGCCGCTCGAGGCTGTCGCCGAGCGGCCCCGGCACCGGCTCCAGCAGCACCCAGTGCCCGGCGCCGAGCGTGACCCGCGCCAGGTCCTCTTCAGCGAGCCCCTCGACCGCGGTCTCGGCAACCTCACCGCCCTGGAGGACGACGATCGCAACATCCTCCTCGACGAGGCGGCTGTTGACGACCGCGACCCGACCGGCCAGCTCTTCGATTCGGACGTCGTGGTCGTGACGGATATGCGGGGTGGCGCAGATCGCCTCGATCCCGTCGGCGAGGCCCTGGCGGGCCATCCCGACGCTGTCGGCGAGCTCCGTCGCCCCATCGTCGATGCCGGGAAGGATGTGGCAATGGAGGTCGATCACTGTGCAAACCCTCGTTCAGGCGTCGCCTGGCACAGGCACGCGGTTACGATGACCGGCATGATCCAGCACCTGCCCCCCGCAGGGCTTGCGGAGGCGGAATGGGCTTCAACGTGAATAGGAAGACGACCCGCAGAGGGAACTATGAGTCGGGCTCCGACTACGTGCTCGAGTACGGCGAGCTTCGCTTTGCCTTCAACGAGGGCGACTTCGGGCAGCGCGTCGAGCAGGCGGCGGTCAAACTCGGCTTCGTCGAGCAGGGGCTGAGCCACGACGAGCTGAACGACCTCCTCGACCTCGCGGTCAACGGGGAGATCGACGAGCCCAGCTCGCGGCTCGGCGAGCACATCAACGAGAACTGGGAGGATCTGGTCGGGCCCGCCAACCGCAGCCTCGTCCACTGGCTCCGCCGCCTCGTCTTCCGCGGCGCCTGGCTCGACCAGCGGGTCAAGGAGGGGGAGCTGGACGTGGTCTTCGACGATCGCACCCAGACCTTCGGCTACGTCCAGCCCGACCGCAGCTCCGAGCTGATCGAGCTCTCCAAAGAGCCCTCCTGGCGCCGCATCGCCTACCGCGGCTAGCCCGCCCCGGCTCAAACCGCCGAGGCGCCCCTGAATGCGAGGTCATAGCGATAGAGACCGGGCACCGGCGATTCGTCGAAGCCGATTTCGCGGGGCTTCGCCGGTTCGCCGCCGGATGCGACGCTGAGCAGGCCAACGCGCTCGCGTTTGCGCCGCACGACTCGAATGGCCTTGCCGGTCGCATTGATCAGGACCAGGCGACTTTCGACCTCCCAGCCGATCCGCTTCGGTCCGAAGCTGGAGCCGTCCAGCCCGAACCTGTACTCGATCCCGTCCCCCTCGACGATCACGTCTGAGGCAACGCCGAGATCAGCGACGGCTCTGAAGTAGAGCCTGCGCGGGCCGAACGGCAGCCGCCCCGATTTCGGCGGTTCACGGACCTTCGGCAGCGCCGCCAGCGGCGCTTCGTAGTCATTGATGACGCGCGGCGTGCAGAATTCTTCAGACGTTTCGGCGAGCGCCAACGGCGCAGCCGGAGATGCGCCGACTCCAACGATCCCAGCCACCGCGAGAAGCCCGGCGATCCAGCGCCGCCTCACCTTTCTCCCCCTTCCATCCCCGCATTTTCCACGCTGCCAGCGGAATCCCATCAAGTTGACCGTCTATTTGCCGGTCAACTTGATCCTGTGTGCCGACGGCGACCGGGTCGGTCAGGCGGGGCGCTCGACCGCGGCGACCACGGTCAGCGAGCCGCTGCCGCCGGTCTGCTGCCCGGCGTCGAACAGCTCCTTCGCCTCGTTGGCGGCCTTGAAGGCCTCGACGAAGCGGCTGAGCGAGTCGATCAGGACGATCACGTCCTCGCCCCCCTCGGCGCGGCGGGCCGCCTGGGCGATGGCGTCGCCGGCGTGGCGGGCCTGGCCGGCGGCGACGATCTCGACCTGCGGCGCGTCGCGCTTCCAATCGGCAAGCTCCTCAGGGCTCGGGTCGACCAGCAGCGCGATCG
Organism: uncultured Solirubrobacterales bacterium; assembly: GCA_963816785.1. Lineage (GTDB taxonomy): Bacteria > Actinomycetota > Thermoleophilia > Solirubrobacterales > 70-9 > VRUE01. The sequence continues at coordinate 214,393 of CAWFLL010000004.1, forward strand.
GGTCGGGGCCGCCCGAGGCCCCGGAGAGGTCCGCCGCGACTTCCCGCAGCAGCGCCGTGCAGGTCTGGCGGTTCTCGGCGTAGACGATCGCCTGGCGCCCGGAGGCGGGCAGGAGCAGATCCTGCACTCTGAGGTCCTTGCGGCGGCGACCCCAGCGGCGACGGCGCCGTTTGCGCCGCGGGCGATCCGGGGCGGAGACGACGGGCTCTGTCGATGGCGGCGGAGATGGCCGCTCCGGTTTGTCCGGGCGGCGGTCGCGCCGCTGCCCACGGTCGCCTTGCGGCTGGCGCTGGCGGGGCTGGCGTGGTTTGCGCTCGCGATCGCGTTGTCCGCGACGGCCGGAATCGCCGCGCGGCTCCCGTTTGGGCCCCGACCCGCCCCCGGGCCCCCCGTCGGCGAGCTTCTCGATCAGCTCGGCGCGCGGCAGCATCCGGTAGCCGTCGATGCCCTTCTCCGCCGCCAGCGTGTGCAGCTCGGCGAGGTGCTTTTGCTCCAGCTCGGCTTTCGTCATCGGGGCGGAGGTTAGTTGCCGGCCGCGGCGAGGCGCTTGCTGGTCAGCTCGCTCAGCCATTCGCCGAACTCGGGGCGGCTCTGCCAGTCGGCGCGGAACTTCTCGGCACCGGCCACGGTGAGCGGGTGGTCGAGCATCTGACGCAGCACTTTTGCCGGCGTGGTGGCGATCTCGCAGCCGATCCGCGCCGCCGCGACGATGTGCTCGGGATGGCGAATCGAGGCGGCGATGATCTCCGAGGTCATCCCCCCGGTCCGCAGCGTGTCGGCGATCTCCTCCAGCACCGCGGTCGCGTCGACCGAGATGTCGTCGAGGCGGCCCATGAAGCAGGAGACGTAGGTCGCCCCGGAGGCGGCGGCGAGCAGCGCCTGGGTCGGCGAGAAGACGAGCGTCATGTTGACCGGGATGCCTTCCCCGGTCAGCGTCTTCGTCGCCTCGAGCCCCTCCCTGTTGAAGGGCACCTTGACGACGATGTGCTCGTGCAGCTCCCGCAGCGCGCGGCCCTCGTCGAGCATTCCCTGCACGTCCCGGGAGATGACCTCGGCCGAGGTCGGGCCGCCGACCAGGTCGCAGATCCGCTTGATGCTCTCCCCGGGGTCGCCGTCCTCCTTGGCGAGCAGCGACGGGTTCGTGGTTGCGCCGGAGAGGACGCCCCAGGCGGCGATCTCCTCGACCTCGGCGACGTTTCCGGTGTCGATGAAAAGTCTCATGCCGCCAGGTTAGTGGAGCGGCTAGATGTACCGGTGGATAGAGTTCGACTCCGGATGGACCTGAAGTTGGAGCTGATTCCCGTTCCGGTCACCGACGTCGACCGGGCGAAGGAGTTCTACTCGGGGCGCGCCGGGTTCAGCCTCGACAACGACGTGACGGTCAAAGAGGGCCTGCGCTTCGTCCAGCTGACGCCGCCGGGCTCGGCCTGCTCGATCTCGATCGGCGAAGGCCTGACCGAGCTGGCGCCCGGATCGCTCGAGGGCCTCCAGCTCGTGGTCGACGACATCACCGCGGCCCGGGACCAGTTATCGGCGGGAGGGGTCGAGGTCTCCGAGATCCAGGACTTCCCGTGGGGCCGGTTCGTCTTCTTCAGCGATCCCGACGGCAACGGATGGGCCGTCCAGCAGATCCCCGACAAACCTGACGGAGGCGCCCAGCCCGAGGGTTCCTAGCCCGCCGGGTCGACGCCGGCCTCGGCGACGGCGGCCGGCCAGGCCTCGGCCTCGCTCCTGACCCGGCGCCGCGACCAGCCGAGCTCGGCCCCCATCACCTCGGCGACGGGCCGGACCGCGTCGGCGCTGCGGAGCTGCGGCGCGGCAAGGAGCCCGAGGCGGGTGCGGCGCAACAGCACGTCGGCGACGCTGCGGGCCTGCTCGAGCCGCGAGGCGATCGCGGCCTCGGCGAGCAGGTCGGGACGCCCCTCGACAATCGGCGCCGCCAGGTTCGGGTCCTTCCAGGCGAGGTCGAGGACGGCCCGCGCCGCGTGGCCGTAGCGGAACGCGAGCTGGGATATCTCGACCTCCCCCACCCCCTCCGGCGCCTCCAGGTCCTCCGCCCGGGCCTCCATCCCGAGCGGGATCTCGGCCGTGTGGCAGGGCGCCTCGCGCCCCTCCCGCTCGACCAGCCGGTCGACGACCTGCTTCGCCATCCGCCGCCAGGTGGTGAGCTTGCCGCCGGTGATCGTCAGCAGTCCCGACGAGGTCTCATACAGTTCCGCCCGCCTGGAGATGTCGACCGACTTCTTCGGATCGCCGGTCGAGATCAGCGGCCGGACGCCGGCGTAGGCACCGACCAGGTCGGAGCGCTCGAGCGAGATCCCGAAGAAGGCGTTGACCGCGTCGAGCAGATAGGCGATGTCCTCATCGCCGGGCCGGGGGCTGTCGATGTCGCCGCTGAAGTCGTTGTCGGTGGTGCCGACCAGGGTGCGCCCGTACCAGGGCAGGGCGAAGATCGCCCGCCCCTCGCCGGCCGGCACGATGCAGGCCGCGGAGCCGGTCGAGAGATCGGCCCGGTCGAGCAGCAGGTGGGTGCCGCGGCTCGGCTTGATCCGCGGCACGTCCTCCTCCTCCACCACCTCCTCCGGGCGGAGGCGGTCGGCCCAGACACCGGTCGCGTTGACGACGTTGTCGGCAGCGACCTCGAACCGCTCCCCAGAATCGGCCTCGACGAAGGCGACCCCGCTGGCCCTGCCGTTCTCCGAGAGGAGCTCCGTCACCTCGGCCCCGTTCAGCATCACCGCGCCGAAGCGCTCGGCCTCGCCCAGAATCGTGAAGACGAGGCGGACGTCGTCGGTCTGGCAGTCGTAGAAGAGATAGGCGTCGTTGGGGTCGCGCGGCTCCAGCGAGGGGACCATCTCCAGCAGCTCGTCGCGGTCGATCGTGCGGTGCCGGTCCGGCGACCAGTAGAAGTCCTCGTCCTCGTCCTTGGACGAGCGCATCTCGCGGCGGCCGCGGCCGACTCGCGTCGTCGCCATCACGTCGTACATGTTGAGCCCGAGCCCGATTTTGCGATCGCGGCGGTCCTCGCCGAACGACGGGACCAGGAACGGTGTCGGGTAGACGAGGTGGGGCGCGAGCTGGACCATCAGCTGGCGCTCCAGGAGCGCCTCGCGGACCAGGCCGAGGTCGAGGTTCTGGAGATAGCGGAGGCCGCCGTGGACCATCTTCGAGGAGCGGCTCGAGGTTCCGGACGCGTAGTCGCTGCGCTCCAGCAGCGCCACCGAGTAGCCGCGCGAGGCAGCGTCGAGGGCGACGCCGGCGGCGGTGATCCCGCCGCCGATTACGACCACCTCGAAGCGCTGGCCGGCGATCGCCTCGATCGCGGCGGCGCGCGAGATCATCCGGGCGCCCCCGCGCGGATCACCACACCGCCTCGCGCTTCGCTCGCGGCGCGACGAGCCAGACTGCGCTCATTTGGCTCGCTCCGAGCTCAAGGCAAGAATTCCGTCAGCTGCTCGACCGGCGGCCGCGGCGGCGGCGTTTTCTCCTGGCGCGGCGAGCCGAGGTGGAGGAGGCCGACGAAGCGCTCGCCCTCCCCGAAACCGACCGCTCGGCGCCCCTCCTCACCGCGCAGCACCTCGGGCGTGCGCCAGTAGCCCGCGAGGCCGCGGGAGTGGGCGGCGAGGAGCACGATGTAGGAGGCGACCGCGGTCGCGTGCAGGTCCTCCTCGTCCTGCACCGGGTCGCCCGCGAGGGCGGCGGAGACGACGACCAGCGTCGGAGCGCGGTCGAGCTTGGCGGCGGCCTCGGGCCCTGCCGCGTCCTTCAGCCGCGCCAATGACTCCGGCCCGAGCACGCGGAAGCGCCAGGGCGCGGTCAGGTTGTGGTTGGGGGCCCACCGCGCCAGCTCGAGCAGCGCCTCGACCTCGTCTTGGTCGAGGGGCCCGGCGCCGAACGCCTTGTGGGTGCGGCGCGTTCGGATCGCGGTCTCGACGTCCATCACGACATCTCGCGCTTCGCTCGCGGCGCGAAGAACCAGATTGCGCTCATTTGGCTCGCTCCGCGCTCATCACCAGCCGAAGCGGCGGCCGAGGAAGATGACGCCGCCGAGGGCGAGGCCGCCGGTGCCGAGGCCGACGCCGATCGGTGCCAACGGCTTCGGTCCGGGTGGCGGCTCCTTCGCTTCGAACGGCTGCGCCGGAGCCTGTTCGGGTTCGTCCCCCTCCGTCGAGGGCGACACCGGGACCGGCGGGCCCGGAGTCGCGGTCGGTGGGGTCAGCGGTGGCGATCCGCCGGATCCGGATCCGGAGCCGACTCCGCCTGACGGCGACGGCGGCAGGCCTTCCGAAATCGACGGCACCCCCGGCAACGACGGGGTCGAGGGTGTCGTCGAGCCACCTTTCGGTTTGGCGGGGGCCGGCGGCTTCGGCGCCCGCGGCGGCGGCGCTATCGGGAGTGACGTTCCGGCGATCGCCGGCAGCACCTGGCCGGTCACCCAGACCGGGGTCTGATCGCTGGAGGAGGAGTAGGAGAAATGGCCGTCCGCGTCCTGGCGTGCGAGCAGGTAGTCGCGGGCCGAGTTGCCGCCCTCGCTGATCGATGCGGGATCGGCCCCGACGGCGATCATCCCCTGCGCCGCCCACGCGGTCGACTGGGAGTTCGAGGAGCCGGAGTTGCCGAGGGCGAAGCCTCCGCTGGAGCGCTGCGCCTTGCGCAGGAAGGAGAGGCCCCCCTGGGCGACCTTCGAGCTCCGCATCGCCTGCATCACGGCGCCGGTGCCGTCCGGGGTGCTGGGTGAGCCGGGCTCATCGCCCCATCCCCCATCGCGGTTCTGGACGTCGGCGAGCCAGGACAGCGAGCTTTCGAGCCCGCCCGTCTCCCCGGCGGCGCGGAGGGCGAGCACCGCGTAGGCGGTCGAGCCCGGCCATCCCTCCCAGGAGCCGTTGTCGCGGCGGCGTTTGACCAGGGCGCTGACAAGGTCGCGGCCCCCGAAGGAGCGCGAGTTCACGCCGGCGCCCCCGAGGGCGAGGATCGTGCGCGCGAAATCGCCGCTGCTGCTGAGGTCGCCGACGCTCGAGCGAAGGTAGTCGACCGGAGTGCTCCCTCCCTTCGAGATGTCGAGCGGATTGCGCCCCGCGGCCTCGAGGCCGAGCATCACCCAGCCGGTGATCGAGGGGCTCGAGCTGCTGCCTGGGCTCGAGCCCCAGCCCCCGTCGCTGTTCTGGACGGAGACCAGCCAGCTCGCGGCTCCCTCTTCGCCCGTGGCTCCCTGCGCCCGGCCGGGGAGCGCCGTCACCAGCAGCAGGGCGGCCAGCATCGTCCCGACCAGCGCCGGGGTGCGGGCCCGCCACTCGAACCTCTCCCGGAAGCGGACCAGCATCCGCAGCATCGCCGGCCCGGCGATCAGCGCGAACACGATGTTGCCGATCGCGTGGGCGAGGTCGAACGGGATCGCCCGCGACTCGAGCGCGAGAAAACGCTGTAGGGAGAGCTCGCCTCCGTAGGTTGCCATCAGGGAGAAGTTTAGGAGCGCCCCGTAGGCGAGCCCCGCAAGTCCGCATGCGGCCGCCAGCGTGAAGCGGCCGATCTCGCGCCTGGGCAGGGAAAGCGCGGCGCCGAAGACCCCGCACAGCCCCCAGCCCGCCATCTGCCACGGCGTCCACGGGCCCTGCCCGAACCAGAGGTTGGAGACGAGGGCGGCGAGGCCGCCGACGGCGAAGCCGGGCGCCGGGCCGAGCGCGTAGCCGGCGAGGATGACGATGTCGGTCGTCGGCTTCACGTTGGGGAAGGCGGCGAACGCGATCCGTCCCGCGATCGCCAGCGCGGCCAGCGCGGCGACCAGCGCCACCACCTGCGAGGGAGGGCGCGAGCGCTCATACCAGGCGAACCCGGCGAGCAGGACGCCGCCGAGGATCAGGAAGCTCGCCAGCTCCCAGCTCACCGTGCAGCCTCCCCCGAAAGGTGGGCGGCCCCCTGCTCGGGCGTGACGATGCCCGGCAGGTCGAGGATCCTCGCCACCTCGGTCGCGAAGTACCAGCCGCCGGACAGGACCTCGCCGGCGGCGCCGTCGGCGATCACGACCCCGTCGCCGAGGAGGACGACCCGCTCGGCGAAGGCGGCGGCGAACTCGACATCGTGGGTGGCGACGACCGCCCCCGCGCCGCGCCCGGCGAGCCGCTCGATCAACCCGGCGAGGTCCCGCTTGCGCGCCCGGTCCATGCCCCTCGTCGGCTCGTCGAGCGCGACCAGGCCGGGCAGCTCGCCGCGCTCGATCCCGCCGGCGAGCACGATCGCCAGCGCCAACCGCTGCCGCTCCCCTCCGGAGAGGTCCCTCGGGTCGGCATCGACGGCGTGCTCGAGCCCGACCACCCGCAGCGCCTCGAGCCCCTGCTCTCCCGGCAGCTCGTCGCCGACTCGCTCCCGCACCAGGTAGTCGCCGGGGCTCTGCGTCAGCAGCGCGACCCCGCCCGGGGCCGCGACCCTCCCCCGCACCGGCTCCACAAGCCCCGCCACCGTCCGCAACAGCGTGCTCTTCCCGGCCCCATTCCTGCCCATCAGCGCGACCCGCTCGCCCCGCTCGACGGTGAGATCCACCCCTTTGAGGACATCACGCCCCTCGTCGCCATCCCCGAGCTCGACCCAGAGGTCTCGCACCTCGAGGACCGCTGCAGTAGGGGATCGGACCCCCTCCGAACGGCTTGTACTTTTTCGCCCGAGTGCGTCGGCGAGAGACGCCTCGCTGCCCGCGGCGAAAAATTGAGTGAGGAGGGGGTCCGATCCCCCTCCTCAACAGGCTCGATTCTCGAGAGAAGCTGGCGGGCGTCGCGGACCCCGATGGGAAGTGGCTCGATGCCTGCGAGGGAGAAGAGGCGGGCGGCGGGGGTCTCCAAAGCTGGATCGGCCCGTTGCGCCCAGCTCAAGAAGTCGCGCGGGTCGCCGTCGAAGCTGATGGCCCCGGCGTCCAGGCGACGACGCGGTCGGCCGCCGCAAGGCAACGCTCGAGGCGATGTTCGGCGATGAGGACCGTCACGCCCCACTCCTCGTTCAGCCGTCGCAGCAGCCAGGTCAGCTCGTCGCCGGCGACAGGATCGAGCTGGGAGGTGGGCTCATCCAGGAGCACGAGCTGGGGGCGGGTGACGAGCGCGGCGGCAAGCGCAACTCGTTGAAGCTCTCCGCCCGAGAGGGTGTCGACCGTCCTGCTGAGAAGCTCGGGGATGGCCAGGGCGAGGGCCACCTCCTCGACCGCCCGCGCCCGGGCGGCCGGTGGCTCCCCCCGCAGCTCGAGCGGCAGCTCGATCTCGGCCGCGACCGTGGTCGATACGACCTGGGTCTCCGGGTCCTGGGCGACGTAGCCGACGGCGGCGGCCAGCTCGCCCGGGCCGGAGGCGATCGCGTCGAGCCCGGCGACCTCGATCCGCCCCGAGATCTCGCCGCCGTGGAAGTGCGGAACGAGGCCGCAGGCGGCACGAAGCAGGGTCGTCTTCCCGCAGCCGGAGCGACCGGCAAGAATCACGAACTCTCCGGCGCCGATCTGCAGCGAGACGTCGGCGAGGGCGGCACGGGGCCCCTTCGGGTAGCTGTAGCCGACCCCGTCGAGGACCAGGGCCGGGGGCGCGGGTGGCGCGGGTGGCGGCCGCCAGGTCAGCCACGTCGCACCCGAGGAGCAAGGCCCGAGAGGGCGATCACGGCCGCCAGCGCGACGGTCGCGGGACCGGTGTCGAGCCCGACCGTGGGATAGGCGTGGAAGCCGCCTGCGCCGACCAGCTTCCCGGCGACCGCCGCGGCCAGCACCATGGCGCCGAACGCGTAGAAGCGGCCGTCGTGGCGGGAGCGGTCGCGGCGGCCGGGCGCCCGCGGCGACCCGAGGCCGTAGCCGCGGAGCTCGAGCGTCGCGGCGACATCGACGGCGCGGTCGAGCGAGCCGGCGAGAAGGCGGCGCGCGAGGGACGCCCGGCCGACCGGGGCGGCGGCCCGGCCGCGAAGCCGGGCGGCGTCACGAAGCCGGGCCGCGTCCGCGGCCGCCACCGGGACGAGGCGGGAGACAAGCGTCGCGGTCAGCGCCGAGCGCCCGGCCAGGGGCCGCAGCGCCCGCAGCACCCGGTCCGGGTCGACGCAGGCCGAGTAGACGGCGAAGGCGACCAGGACCACGAGCGCGCGCAGGGCAAAGATCGCGCCATCGGCTATCGCCTCGGCGGTGACGTCGACCCGGCCGAACCCCGGCCACTCGCCGAGCCGGGCGAGCACCGTCTCGCCGCGGGTGACGACGATCGCGTTGACGACCACGATCAGGAGCCCGAGTGTCAGGCCCATCCAGAGCGCGGCCCGCACCGCGCGCGGAGCTCCGGCCAGCATGCCGGCCGTGACCGCCGCCGCCCCGGCCGCGGCGAGGATGAGCGGGCTCGAGTAGAGGAAGGCGACGGCGAGGGGCGAGCCGAGGTAGGCAACCGCGGCGAGGGGCGTGGCCGACTGCAGCGGCCCGGGCCTCGGCGTGTATGCGAACGGCGACCTGATCACGATCCCAGCGGAAGCGGCGCCTCCTCGCCGCCCTCGGTGGCCACCGCGTAATGGTCTCGCAGCGAGTCCGCGGTGAGCAGTGCGGCAGCAGCCTCGGTGCCCGCTGCGCTGACACCGCTGACGATCCAGGTCGGAGGCGCGTCGAAGCGGCGGGTCGCCGCGACCAGGCCCGCGAGCGCCCCGAAGCGGTGAGCCACCTCCCCTGCTTCGTCGAGCCCGAGCAGCGCCGGCTCGCCCCGCGCTCCTCGAACTGGGCGAAGACGCCGCTGGCCTGCGGGCCGGCCTCGAGCTGCGCCGCGGCGGGATCGGAGCGCAGCCGCGCCCACGGCCCGACCAGGACCCGGATCGGGCTCGGCACGACCCCCTCCCCGCCCGCCACGACCCTCGCCCCGACGTCCCCCAATCGCCGTTCCACCGTCCCGCAGGCGGGTCCGCCGCCGCGGCATTCGACGACGGTCGGGTGCTGCCGGCCCTCATAGCCGCCGGCGAAGGGGTGCGGCCAGGAGCCGACGACGGCCGGGACCGAGCGCGCCGCCGACCAGTCGCGGTAGTCCCACCAGATCGCCTCGCCGCCGCGGAGCGGGAAGTCCGCGGCGCCGACGCTCGACTCGACGCCGTCGACGTAGAAGAACCAGTCCGATGACCGATTCCCGCCGCCCTCGGCCTCGAGGCCGTCGATCGACTGCACGAAGCCGCCCCCGTAGCGGGTGGTGATCTCCGCGTTGCGGTCGAGCACCCGCATCACCGTGTCGGACTCGGTGACCTCGTCGGCGCCGAAGGGGGTCACCGGCCCGGCCCCGTAGTCACGGGTCACGGTCAGCCCGACCTCGCCTAGGTCCTCGCCCGGGCCGAGGCCGCAGCCGGCGACCGCGAGCGCCGCAACGAGCAGCGCGATCGCGATCGCCGGGCTGGCGCGCCTCACGGCATCAGCCCTGGGGACAGGCGCCGAGCACGCAGACCGGCACCCCGTTCGAGGGGATGTCCTTGCCGTGGCGGGCGACCAGCCTCGTCGGCGCGGTCAGGACCACGGTCGCCCTGCCGTCGGCTGCCGTCGGCCCGGTGGCGCCGGGAACCGTCGCCCCGGCCGCGGGCTTGCGCTTTCCCTTGTCGTTGTAGGAGAAGGCCCGGACTTCGAACGGCACCCCCGGCACCGATTCGGACGGAGCTTCCAGCGCAAGCTCGTTCGGGTACGGGAACGGGGCCAGCGCCCACAGCACCTCGTCGTCCTTCCTCAGCTTCACCGAGTCGCCGCCGAGTTCCGGATTCTTGTGGTTGACCTTCAGGTACCAGGACTGCTTGGCGGTGCCGGCGGAGCCGCCGACCCTGCAGATCCCGAGCCCGAATTCGGACACGAAGGCATCGGTCACCAGCAGCGGCCGCAGCGAGGCCGTCGACTTCGCGGCCTGGGCGAGCAGGCCGAGCGCGGTCGGGCCCTTGACGGTGACGTGCTTCCCGCTGCCGCCGGTTCCTTTCCCGAGGCAGGTCGCCTTCGGGCTGGTCGGGACCTTCGTGGTCCCGGTCTGCAGCGTCTCTTCGGCAAGCGCCCTGCCGCCTGCGCCGACCACGCGCAGGTCGGCGCGGGTCCCTTTCGCCGCCGCCGAGCGCGACGGTCGAGAACAGCACTGCGATGGTCAGCGCGCACGCCGCGGCCAACCGGGGGAGAACGATTCTTGGCATTGAAGCCACCCTTTCCTCGAGGGTTGTCATGGCTGGCCGGGGACAGGTCTCCTGGCTCCCGGGCTTGTCGGCCGCACCTTCCCGAGGGCTCTGTGTCGCCCTCAGTGGCCGGCGCTTCTCTTGTGCGCCTGCGGCTTCCTTTGCCCGGTCACAGTGGCGGGACCGCGCCGGTCTTTCACCGGACTTCCCTTGACCACCGGCCGTATCGCGGCGCAGTCTATCCACCGGCCGCGGCGGCAACCGCGCCGGCCGGGCGCCGGACGTTCGTCCAGCGGCCCTGGAACGGCCGGAGATGGCCGACTACGCTCGAGGGCCGGGACAGCTTCAGACCCTTGGAGGTGCTCATGAGGCAGGCGTCTTGGCGGCAGTCTCCGGCGTTGCTCGTCTCCCTGCTGGCGCTTCTCCTAGCGCTCGGCGGGACCGTCTACGCGGCGAAGAGGATCAGCGGCAAGACGATCGTCGTCAAGTCGCTGCCGGGCAACCGGCTCAAGCCCCGCTCGGTCGCCGCCAACCGGCTCAAGCCCGGGGTGCTCGGCAAGCAGATCAACGGGCCGCTGACCGGCGCCGACATCGACGAGCAGAGCCTCGGCACGGTGCCGAGCGCGGCGCACGCCCAGACCGCCGACCGTGCCCAGAGCGCGATCGACGCCGACACCGCGCTCAATGCCGTCAACGCGGTCGACGCGCAGACGGTCAACGGGTTCGGCGCCGGCTGCGCGGCCGGCACCCAGCCATTCGCCGGCGCCTGTTGGGAGGCGTCGCCCGCGGCCACCGCCCTGACCGCCCCCGCCGCGGCCGCCGCCTGCGCCGCCCGCGGTGGGACGCTGCCGGAGGCGCTCCAGCTCGCCGCCTTCGCGAACCTGGAAGGGGTGAACCTGGACGAAGGGGACGAGTGGACAAGCGATATAGCAAGCGTGTCTGGACTGGACCTCTACGGCGTCGTCACCGTTTCGAACGAGAGCAAAATCAACTTCGCCCTTTCAACCAACACCCGCAAGTACCGCTGCGTGATCCCGCTCGTCAGCTAACACGCCGCAGACCGATCGGATCTCGGACGCTCGTCGAAGTCCGGGAGACCGGGGCTTTATCCTCAGTACCGATGCGACCCGGCCCGCCCAGTGCCAAGTTGCGCGTCGCGGGTCCGCTCGCGGCGCTCGCCCTGACGGCGGCGATTGCGGTCGCCGTCGCGCCCGTCGCTGCCGCCGCCCCGGGGCGCGTCAGCCCGAAGGGACCCGCCCAGCCCCGCGAACAGGCGCGCGCGATCGCCTACTGGACTCCCGCCCGGATGCGCGCCACGCCGCCCCTCGACGCGCGCACGCCGCTCGAAGACCTCGCCGCCGCCAGCTTCGCGCCGGTGCCCGAACCGAGCGTTCCCCCGTTCGCGGTCAACGGCCGCCTCTTCGTCCGCCAGGGGGGTGAGCAGGGCTTCTGCTCGGCGACCGCGATCAACTCCCCGACCCGGCGCCTGGTCCTGACCGCCGCCCACTGCCTCAACTCCGGCCCGCGCGGCCTGCGGGGCCGCACCACCTGGTCGCGCCTTGTCCTGTTCGTCCCCGCCTTCACCAACGGGGTCGCGCCGTTCGGCGCCTTCGTCGCCCACCGCAACGCGGTCCACGTGCCGCTGCAGTGGATCAAGCTCGGCAACCCCAACTTCGACATCGGGGCGGCCCAGGTCTCGCCCAACGCCGAAGGGGCGAACGTCGCCGACGCCGTCGGAGGTGGCGCCGCGATCGCCCTCGACCTCGGCCGCAAACAGCAGTTCCAGACCTTCGGCTATCCGGGCAGGGTCCGCCGCATGCAGGGGTGCAGCTCCCCCTACGTCGGCGACGACAGCACCACCTACCGGATCCCCGGGCCGCCGACGATCGCGATCCGCTGCCACTGGGCCCCCGGCGCCAGCGGCGGCGGCTGGCTCATCGAAGAAGGCAAGACGATCAACGGCCTCACGAGCTATGCCAAGCGCCTCGACACCCACCACACCTTCGGCCCCTACTTCAGCCAGCGGAACGTCGGGCCACTCGTCGCCGGCCTCTGAGGAAAGGCGCCGCCTCCTCTGCTTTCGCGGGGGCCAAGGAATCAGACTGCGATTGGCCCCGCTCGCGTCGGGGGCGGCGCCGCTCAGGCGAGCTGGTCGCGGTAGAAGCGGTAGTCGCTGCGCTCCGGGCGCAGGTTCGACGCCAGCGCGAGGTGGTGGCGGGCGCGGTCGGTCTGGCCGGTCTTCGAGAGCGCCCGGCCGAGGCAGAAGTGCGCGAAGTCGTTGACCTGGTGCGTGTCGACGACGGCCTCGAACTCGACCGCGGCGGCGGCGAACCGCCCCGATCGAAAGTAGGCGCGGCCGAGCGCCTCGCGGACCGACGACTTCTCCGGCGCCCGCCGCGCCGCCGCCTCGAGCGGCACCGCGGCCTGCTCGAAGTCGGCCTCCTCGAGCAGCTCGATTCCACGCCGGTAGAGGGTGAGGACGGAGTCGCGATCGGCGCTTGAGCTCATCTCTGCAGTGTAGGGAGGCGGTTCCGCATCTAACGGACGAGGCGCCCGACCGCGGCCATCAGCTCCTCGACCCGCTGCTCGGGATCGGCCGGCACCGAATCGCCCTTGCCGAGCATGCAGTGGTGGGCGTGATCGTCCAGCAGCCCCAGCGCGACCCTGTCGAGCGCGGCCCGCACCGCCGCGATCTGGGTCAGGACCTCGATGCAGTAGCGGTCCTCCTCGACCATCCCGGTGATCCCCCTCACCTGGCCCTCGAGCCGGGCGAGGCGCCGCAGGAGCTCGTCCTTGCTTGCCGTGTAGCCGCGGCTCGGCGTCGCGCTCGCCATCGCCGGGGAAACTATACCCCCTCCGGGTATCGGCTCAGAACGCCGGCGGGAGGCGCTTGGAGAGGAAGGCGCGCTCGAAGCCGTTGTCGGTCCTGCGCTCGTCCTCGGTGTAGCCGAGGCGGTCGTAGATCCTCAGGTTCCTCTCCATCAGGACGTGGGTGAAGAGCCTCAGTTCCCCGACCCCGCGGCTGCGCGCGTGGGCCTCGGCGTAGGCGAGGAGGGCGCGGCCGACACCGGCCCCCTGCCGGCGCGGCTCGACCGCGACGTTCTCGACCAGCAGGTGATCGCCCTCGGCGACCAGCACGATCAGCCCGGCGATGCCGTCGTCCTCGGCGACGAACAGGGTCCCCTGTCGAACGGTCTCGGAGTAGTCGGCGTCCATCGGCGCCGGGCGCCCCCCGATCTCCTCGACGTAGATCCCGTAGGCCCGCTCGACGATGTCGCTCACGGCCGCAACGTCGGACGCTCGGCCAGGACGAATCTGCAGGGTCATCCGGGTGTGCGGTGGCATCCGGATCGCCTCACCCGACTTCGGCCAGCCTCCGGTTCAGAAACCGGCGGTCGGGATCGGACCGGGTCAGCTCGAGCGCCCGCCGATAGGCGGCGCGCGCCTCCCCGGCGCGCCCGAGGCGCCGCAGGAAGTCGGCCCGGGTCGCGTGGAGGTAGGGATAGGAGTCGAGCTGGAGCCCCTCGATCGCCTCCAGCCCCGCCGCCGGGCCGTCGGTCGCCGCCACCGCCACGGCGCGGTTCAACTCGACCACCGGCGACTCGGTCCTGCGCGCCAGCTCGGCATAGAGGTCGGCGATCCGCGGCCAGTCGCGGACCTCGTCCAGGTGCAGGGCCGCGATCCGCGCCTGGAGGAAGTAGGGACCGTCGCCGTGCAGGGCCGCCGCCCGCTCCAAGAGCGCGCGTCCGGCGGCGATCTTCTCTCCATCCCAGAGCTGCGGGTCCTGGTCCTCGAGCAGGACAAGCTCTCCTTCGCGATAGCGCGCCTCGCTGCGGGCGTCGAGGAGCAGCATCAGCGCCAGCAGGCTCTGCGCCTCGGCCTCTTCGGGCATCAGCTCGGCGAGCGCGGTGCCGAGGCGGATCGCCTCGCCGGCCAGCTCGCCGCGGCCTCCGTAGCCCTCGTTGAAGATCAGGTAGACGACCGCCAGCACGGCGGCGAGCCGGTCCGGGAGCAGGTGCTCGGGCGGGACCCGGAACGGGATCCCCGCCGCCGCGATCTTCTTCTTCGCGCGGACCAGGCGCTTGGCCATCGTCTCCCTCGGGACGACGAAGGCCCGCGCGATCTCCTCGGTGCTGAGCCCGCCCATGGTCCGCAGCGTCAGCGCCACCTGCGCCTCGGTCGCCAGGGCCGGATGGCAGCAGGTGAAGATCAGCTCGAGCCGCTCATCGGGGATCGTCGTCGCGTCGATCTCCACCTCAGCCTCCTCCGGGATCTCGAGCAGGCGGGTCTTCGCCGCCAGCGTGCGGTCGCGCCTGATGCGGTCGACGGCCCGGTTGCGGCCGGTCGCGACCAGCCAGGCGCCCGGGTTGGACGGGGCGCCCTCGCGGGGCCAGCGCTCGGCGGCGATCGCGAACGCGTCCTGGGCGGCTTCCTCGGCGAGGTCGATGTCGCCGAGGAAGCCGATCAGCGCAGCGAGGACACGGCCCCATTGGTCGCGGAAGGCCTGCTCGGCGCTGGTTACCACTCCACCACCGGGCGGACCTCGATCGCGCCGCCGAGGCGGGCCGCCGGGATTCGCGCGGCGAGCTCGATCGCCGCGTCGAGGTCGTCCGCCTCGAGCAGGAGGTAGCCGCCGATCGCCTCCTTCGTCTCGACGAAGGGGCCATCGGTGGTCAGCGTCCTGCCGTCCTCGACGCGGACGGTGGTCGCCGTCTCGGGGGGCGAGAGCTGCAGGCCGGGGCTGACGCCCTGGGTTTCGGAGATCGCCCTGTAGTCGTCGGAGATCGCCCTCTGCTCATCCTCGGAAAGGCGATCCCACTCCTCAGACGGCGGCGTCGGGGCGCTGCCCTGGTTGATCATCAGCATGTACTTCATCGTTCCTCCTTTGGAGAGCTTGCTGCTCCCAAGACGAACGGGAAGCCCGGAAATGGACAGCGTACCCGCGGCGCCGCCTGGCTACGTGGAGACGGACGGCAGGTATTCGAGCTCGTAGATGCGCTCGAGCGCGTCGCGCAGGGCCTCGACCCGCTCCTCGCCGATCTGCTCGGCCCACTGACGCTCGATCTCGGCGAAGATCTCGAGCGCCGACTCCTTGGCCTCCGCTCCACGCTCGGTGAGGCGGATCAGCTTCGCCCTGCGGTCGAGCGGATCGGGGACGCGCTCCGCATAGCCCATCCCTTCGAGGTCGCAGACGAACTCGCCGATCGCCTGCTTGCTGTGGCCGGCGCGCTGGGCGAGATCGGTGAGCCGCATGCCGTCGCGCTCGACGTGGCGGAAGACGCAGCCGTGGGCATGGCGGATGTCGGGGTAGCCGCGCTCGGCGAGGCGCCGGTGCAGCTCATCGAATCCCGCCGACTTTGCCTGCTCCAGCAGCCGTGGCAACGGTATCCACTCGCTTGTCGGTGCTGTCTCGGTGGCGCTCATCTGTGATCCCTCTCACGCACTTAATTTCGATGAATCGGTCAAGCGGCCTGACTATATGCTACGGTCGCCTTATCAGGCCGTCTTACAAGGTTACCTGACGAATTGTACTTCCCCGGTTAGGAGGCTTCAAGTGGAACGGAAATGGTGGACCCTGATCACGGTCTCGGTGGCGACCTTCATGCTGCTGCTCGACATCACCGTCGTCAACACCGCGCTGCCGGCGATCGAGGAAGACCTGAACGCCAGCTTCACCGACCTTCAGTGGGTGATCGACGCCTACACCCTCTCGCTGGCCGCCCTGGTCCTGACCGCCGGCTCCCTGGCCGACAGGCTGGGACGCCGGCGCATGTTCGGGATCGGGTTGGCGATCTTCTCGGTTGCCTCGCTGGCGGCGGGACTGGCCACCAGCCCGACGATGCTGAACGTCGACCGCGCGATCCAGGGCGTCGGCGGCGCGATCATGTTCGCGGTCTCGCTGGCGCTGATCGCGCAGGAGTTCGCGGCGGGTCGTGAGCGGGCGATGGCGATGGCGACCTACGGTGCGACGATCGGCGTCGCGGTGGCAATCGGGCCATTGGTCGGCGGCGCGCTGACCGACGGGCTCGGCTGGCAGTCGGTCTTCCTCCTCAACGTCCCGATCGGCATCGCGGCAATCGCAGCGACCTTCGTGAAGCTGCGCGAGAGCCGCGACCCGAACGCGACCAGAATCGACTGGGGCGGCCTCGCCACCTTCAGCACGGCGCTGTTCCTGCTGGTGCTGGCGCTGCTGCGCGGCAACCAGGAGGGCTGGGGCAGCGAGCTGATCCTCGGCCTGTTCGGCGGCGCTGCGGTGCTGATGGCGGCGTTCATCGCGATCGAGCGCCGGGTCAGCGAGCCGATGCTGCCGCTCCACCTGTTCCGCAGCCGCGCCTTCTCCGGCGTCCAGGTGGCGGCCTTCGCGGTCTCGGGCTCGATGTTCGCCCTGTTCCTGTATCTGACGCTCTACCTGCAGAACTACCTCGGCTACTCGCCGCTCGAGGCCGGGATCCGGTACCTGCCGATCACGGTCGCGGCCTTCCTCGTCGCGCCGATCGCGGGGGTCCTGCTGGGCCGCCTCCAGGCGCGGGTGCTGCTCTCCGCCGGGCTGGCGCTCGCCGGCGGAGGACTCCTGCTGATGTCCGGGATCGACGCGAGCTCGGAGTGGACGACGCTGCTGCTCGGCTTCATCGTCGCCGGGGTGGGCGTCGGGCTGCTGAACCCGGTGATCGCCGACGTCGCGGTCAGCGTCGTGCCGAAGGAGCAGAGCGGGATGGCCTCGGGCATCAACGACACGTTCAGGCAGGTCGGGATCGCGGTCGGGATCGCCACCTGGGGCGCCCTGTTCCTCGGCCGCGGCGCGGAAAAGGTCTCCGAGCTTGCCGCCGGCACCCCGGTGGCGGACGGCGACCGGCCGCGGCAGCTGATCGAAGCGGCGTCGTCGGGCAACCTCGGCCAGGCCCTGAGCTCGGTCCCGGACGGGGCTCGTGAAACCGTCGCCCACGCCACCCGCGCGGGCTTCCTGGCGGGGATGAACGAGATCCTCCTGCTCGGGGCCCTGCTCTCCTTCGCCGGGTCCGCCCTGGCGCTGCTGCTGGTCCGCGAGAACGAGATCGAGCGCGAGGAACTGGTCGAGAAGGCCGACGCGCCCGATGGCCAGCTCGCGATCGAGGGAGCGGGGGCCTAGCCGACGCCTCGCCCGAATGGCCTCCCTCGGCCTAGCCGGTGGGAGGCCATTCGGAGGGGCGGAAGACCCTGAACAGGGCCTTGGCCACGGGCCCCCTCAGGCCGGTGCTGCCGATCGCCCGCACCCTGAATCGGTGCCAGCCGGGCCCGACGCGGTAGCGCTTGGGCGAGCGGCAGTGCTTCAGCGACGGTGTTGTTGCCGCCGACGGCGACGCACAGCCGGGTGGACGGGCAGGAGATCCCGAAGATCGAGACCTTCGCCGCATCCCCCGGCAGTTGCACGGTCGTCGAATCCGAGGCGATGGCCCCCGGGGCCGTGACCGCGCACAGTACGAGCGCGCACAGCGCGCCGATCATCGATCGCATCGTCCCCGCCATTCCCTCACCAACGCCCCCTCAAACCGCTCGAGCCGGAAAGTACCAGCGCTGACGGGCGGTTTCGCCATCGCCATGAACAGAGGTGTTCTTGACTGGTCGGAGGCCGTCTGCTGGTATCTGTCGATGCGCCGATCCGGGTTCGGCCTCCTACCGCTGCTTCTGCTGCTCCTGTTGCCGGCGTCGGCCAACGCCGCCGACGCCAACGTCTCCCACGAAGGCGTCGACACCCTCTACGTCGGCAGCGACAGCATCGACGATGTCGCGGTCAGCATCGGCGCAGGGCCGAAATGGGTCTTCCAGCAGGGCGGCCTGCCGGGGGCGGCGCTGATAGCCGCCGGGACGAACTGCGCGGACGTCTCCGGAGGGCAAAAAACGAAAGTCGAATGCGACATCTCCGGGGTCGTCAAAATCGATCTCGCCGGGGCTGATGACCGCCTCATCGGCGGCGCCCCCGGCAACGGGATGACCATCGACGCCGGCGCCGGTAACGACTCCCTGACGATCGGCAGCGGCGCCGTCAACACGATCAACGGCGAAGGCGGGGACGACACGATCGAGGTCGGTGGCGCCAGCGACCAGAACACGATCGACGGGGGCGCCGGCGAGGACCTGATCCTGCATCCCGCCGGTCCCAACCTGATCAACGGTGGCGGGAATGCGGACACCGTCGTCTATCAGACCAGCGGCGCCGAGACCTTCTCGGTCACTCTCGACGATGTCCGCAACGATGGCCTGTCGGGCGCCGAAAACATCCACTCGGATATCGAGAACCTGACCGGCGGCCCTGAAAGAGATCGCTTCATCGGCTCGGCCGCAGCCAACACCCTCAAAGGCGGGCAGGGGAACGACGAAATCGACGGCGGGCCCGGCCAGGATGCCCTCGATGGCGGCGAGGACGAGGACGAGATCCACGCCCGCGACGGGGCGCAGGACACGATCGATTGCGGCTTCGGCCAGGACACCGCGATGGTCGATCTCGTCGACACCGTCATCAAATGCGAGGTCGTCTACTACCCCGACCTCGACTTCGACGGCTCGGGCGCGAATGTCGACTGCGACGATCACAATGCGGCGATCCGCCCCGGTGCGACCGACGTCCCCGGCGACGGCATCGATCAGGATTGCGCCGGCGGCGACGCGCAGGCGGTCGCGACGGGATCATCCTCGCCCCCTCGGGGCTCCCTGTCCGGGAGCAAGAAGTCCCTGGTCCGCAAGGGCTCCGGGTCGGCCTCCTTCAGATGCCGGGCGCCTGCCGGCGACACCTGCTCGGTCAGGGGCAGCCTGACCACGAAGGCCAAGGGGAAAATCGGGTCCATCTCCGGAAAGGTCGGCGGCGGCAAGACCGGCAAGCTGGCGATCCACCTCAACGCCACCGGTCGGCAGCTGCTCGAAGACAGCCGCAAGCTTCCGGCGACGATCAGGGGCACCGTGACCAACGAGGTGGGCGACACCGCGCCCCTCAGGGCCACGATCCAGCTCAAGGCGCCGAAGGCCTAAGCGCGCCGAGACGAGAGAATCGAGGGCGCTCGTGACCGGATCGCGACCGATCGTCCTCATCGCCCGCCGCATCCCGGCCGCCGGCAGCGAACGGATCGCCGCCCGCTGCGAGGTCCGCGAAGGCGCCCTCGAGGCGACGCCGGAGGAGATCCTCGAGCGCGCGGACGGCGTCGAGGCGATCGTCGCCGACCCGACGGTCGCGGTCGGGCCCGAGCTGCTCGACGCCGCCGGGCCGAACCTGAAGCTCGTCGCCAACTTCGCCGTCGGCCACGACAACATCGACCTCGACGCCTGCCGGGAGCGGGGCGTGATCGCGACCAACACGCCGGACGTCCTCACCGACGCCACCGCGGAGCTGGCTCTGGCCCTGACGCTGGCCGCGGCCCGCGGGCTCCCGGCCGCGGAGAGGCGGCTGCGGGGCGGCGAATGGACCGGGTTCGACACCACCGGCGACCTTGGCATCGAGCTGAGCGGGGCCACGTTCGGGATCGTCGGGATGGGCCGGATCGGTAGGCGCTACGCGGAGCTGGTCCGCCCGATGGCGGGGTCGCTGATCTACAACAGCCGCAGCGCCAGGAGGGAGGCGGAGGCCGAGCTCGGCGCCGCCCGCGTCGAGCTCGATGAGCTGCTGTCCAGGTCCGACGTCGTCAGCCTCCACGCGGCGGCGAGCGTCGAGACCGCCGGCCTGATCGGCGCCGCCGAGCTCGCCCAAATGCGGCCCGGCGCGATCCTGATCAACACCGCGCGGGGATCGCTGGTCGACTCACGGGCTCTTGCCGCCGCCCTCGCCGAGGGCGAGATCGGCGCCGCCGGCCTCGACGTCTACGAGCAGGAGCCGCAGGTGCCCGAGAAGTTGCTCGAGGCCCCGAACTGCGTCCTCCTCCCCCACATCGGCTCGGCGACGGTCACCGCCCGGGACGGGATGGCCAACCTCGTCGCCGATGCCGTGCTCGCGACCCTCGATGGCCAGGAGCCGGCTCACCGAGTCGCCTGAGATTCCTCCGCGAAGGCGCGTCGCAGCGCCTCGTCGAAGGGCTCGGGTGAAATTCCGAACGGCTCGGCACCGGAGGGGTCGGTGACAACGGTTTCCGTGGTCAGGCCCTCGACCAGTGGTCGCGCGACCTTGGTATCGACCGGTGTGACCAGGCCCAGCCAAAGCGCCGAAAGCCAGGGCGTGATGAAGGGAACCGGAAGCTTCATTCGTGGCCGCTTTCCCATTGTGATCGCCATCCGATCCAGCATCTCCGAGTAGGAGAGGACGTCGGGCCCGCCGATCTGCACCTCTCGGCCCTCGGACTCCGGCACGTCGGGAGCGCGCCGCAGATACTCGACCGTCGCGTCGATCCCGATCGGCTGGGTGGCGGTACGCAGCCAACTGGGAGCGATCATCACAGGCAGGCGCCCGACCAGGTAGCGCAGGGTACGGTAGGACTCGCTGTTGGCACCGACCACCATCGCCGCCCGGAAGTAGGTGAGGGGGGGTCCATCGGCGGCGAGAATGCGCGCGGTCTCATCGCGGCTCCGCAGGTGCTCCGAGGCGGTCTCGCTCCCAAGCCCACCCAGGTATACGACCCGTTCTACGCCTTCGCGCTTTGTCATCCGGGCGAAGTTGAGGGCGCCGGTTCGCTCACGATCGGCGAAGCCGCCGCCGCCGCCCATGGCGTGGACCAGGTAATAGGCGATCTCGACATCCCTTGCCGCGCCCTCGAGGCTGGCCTCGTCGGTGACGTCGCCTTCGTGCAGGTCCAGGCCCGCCGCCGTTAGCCCACCCGCCTTGGAGCGGCTGCGGACCAGGCAACGCACGGCGGAGTCCGTGCTCGCCAGCTCGGTGGCCAGCCGGCTCCCGACGAATCCCGTGGCGCCGGCGATGAGAATCTTCTGGGCGATTCTCTCAAGCTACCCCGGAATCGCCGTCCAGCGTCCGCAAGCAGTGAGTCCACTCGACGTCTCACGCCACTAGGGTTTCCGGCGCCGGTGCTCGACTTCCTACTCGACGCGATCAGCGATGACCCAAGCACCTATCTGGCGCTCACCGCGATCATCTTCATCGACGATTTCCTCCCATTCGCTCCCGGCGACGCCGCGATGATCACCGCCGGCATAATCGCGGCCAACGGGGGCTTGACGATCCACTTCGTGATCCTGGCCGGGACGATCGGAGGGATGCTCGGGGACAACCTCTTCTACTTCCTCGGGCGCCGGTTCGGGCCGGGCATCGCCGACCGCCTGCTGCGCGGCGACCGCCGCCGGGGGCTCTACCGCTGGGCAGGTCAGCAGGTCTCGACCCGCGGCTCGACGATCATCATCGTCGGCCGCTTCATTCCGGCCGGGAGGACGGTCACGACCTTGGCCTGCGGCACGACCGGCTTCCCATACCGGCGCTTCCTGCTCGCCGACTCGTTCGCCGCGCTGGCGTGGGCCACCTACACGGCTCTGCTCGGGTACATGGGTGGGAGCGCCTTTCGCGACGCTCTCTGGCAGCCGCTGCTGATCGGCCTCGGTGTGGCATTCGCGCTCGGCGCGGGCATCGAGGCATTGAGGCGGATTCGGGCGCAGCCGGCGACAAGAGTCAGTCGCTGAGCCCGAGCTCCTGCATGAAGGTCACCGGGTCATAATGTACCCGGCTGCGGAGAGAGGCAAGCGACCTCGAGGCGGCGACGGGAGCTTTCCTTGACTTCTGGGAAGGCGAGGGGCGGCGCCATTTCCGGATCGAGGAGGAGGTGCTGCTTCCAAACTGGGCGATGCACGCCGAGGTGGATCGGCCCGGTGTAGCGCGGATGCTCGAGGAGCACCTCGCGATTCGCCGCGAAGCCCTGCGTTTGAAGGCCGGCGAGGTCTCGCTGGAGGAGGCGCAGGAGTTCGGCCAGCTCCTCCACGATCACGTTCGTTTCGAGGAGCGGAAGCTCTTCCCGATCATCGAAGAGGCACTCGATGCCGACAGCCTCAGCGGGCTCGCAGCCAGAATTGAAGCGGCTGAGGCACCTGGCAACCCATAGCGAGCGACGAGTGGCGCGGCCCGCGGGGCCCCGGAACACCGCCTAGGGCTGGAAGACCATCAGGGCGAGGATCATCGGGACGAGCGCGGCGGAGGCGTAGTTGGCCACCCGTGAGACCGGGTCGTCGAGCAGGGCCCGCAGATCGGCATCGAGTTGCCCGCCCTCGCGCGCCAGTTGGGTCGCCAGCATGCGGGCCCGCTTCGGCCGCTGCCCGCCCAGGCCGCCGAGCAGCATGACCAATGCGAAGAGGGCAATCGCCGCATCCACCCAGGCGGTGCCCAAGCCGTCGTCCCCCAGATCGACCAGCCACAGCCCGCATACGAGCAACAAAAGGCCCCCTGAGACGACCAGCACCGCCCCGATCCGAGCCATGCCGAGGAGCAGCGCGACGTCCGCGGGCAGCTCACGCCGACGAGCCGCCTCAAAGGCGACTCCGGCAAGGACGATTCCGGCGACGAAGAGCAGGACGCCGAGCAGGTGGAAGAAGAGCACCGTGTCCTCCACGGGCCAGAGCATCGCCGATCCAGTGGGCTCGTGCCTAGTGGCCCGCGCGTCGGCCCAGCCCCCACCAGTCGATCGCAACCGCGCGGCTGAGCGCATATGGTCC
The DNA here is from genome assembly GCA_963816785.1 of uncultured Solirubrobacterales bacterium. Classification (GTDB taxonomy): domain Bacteria; phylum Actinomycetota; class Thermoleophilia; order Solirubrobacterales; family 70-9; genus VRUE01. The sequence goes on from CAWFLL010000004.1 coordinate 237,106, forward strand.
CGGCGTGGTCGACGCAGCGGTCCGCGCCCACCCACAGCCGGTTCGACTGAAGCACAAGCGGCTCGAGGACTACCGCCGCCTGGTCGGCGACGACCTCGTAACCGCGATCCGTGACCTCGGATCCGAACTGCGCGGCGCGCGCGTCCTCGAGCTGAGCTCGACCGCAACGGGCGGCGGGGTCGCGGAGCTGCTGTCCTCACTGGTGCCGCTCCAGCACGACGTCGGGCTCGACGTCCAGTGGGACCTGATCCCGGGCGACGCGGAGTTCTTCCAGTTCACCAAGGCGCTTCACAACGGCCTCCAGGGCAGGCCGATCACGATCACCGCCAAGAACCGCGAGGAGTACCTGGCCCACAACGCGGCCTACGCTGCATCTCTGGGCGAGGGCTGGGACGTCGTGATCGCCCACGATCCGCAGCCGACCGCGGTGCGATCGCTGGCCCGCACCGATGACAGCACCAAATGGATCTGGCGCTGCCACATCGATTCCTCGACGCCCGACCCGACGGCGTCCGACTTCCTGCGCCCCTATATCGAACGGTTCGACCGCGCCATCTACACCCTGCCGGAGTTCGTGCCACCCGACCTGGGGGTTCCCACGGCCTTCATCAAACCCGCGATCGACCCGCTGACCTCGAAGAACCGCGAACTACCCGCCTTCCTGGCCCGCGAGACCGTCGAGGAGCTGGGCATCGACCTCTCCCGCCCGCTGCTGATCCAGGTCTCACGCTTCGATCCCTGGAAGGACCCGCTCGGCGTGGTTGAGGTCTGGCGGCTCGCCCGCTCGGCGTTCCCCGACCTCCAGCTCGCCCTGGTCGGCGCGATGGCAGGCGACGATCCGGAGGGGTGGCGGGTCTACCAGGAGCTCGAGGCCGCCGTTCGTGACGAGCCCGATTGCTACCTGCTGACGAACCAGATGGGCGTCACGGCTCACGAGGTGAACGCGTTGCAGCGAGTGACGGACGTCGCCGTGCAGAAGAGCATCCGCGAGGGCTTCGGGCTCGTCGTCTCGGAGACGCTTTGGAAGGGCACCCCGATCGTCGCCGGCCGCGCGGGCGGGATTCCGAGCCAGCTCGAGGACGGAGTAAGCGGCCGCCTGGCGAGCGGCGTCGAAGAGTTCGCGAGCGCCGTCCAGGACCTGCTCGAGCGGCCAGCGGCGGCGAGAGAGCTCGGCAGCGCCGGCCGGCGGCGCGTCCGCAAGGAATTCTTGATCACCCGGCTCCTGCGCGACCAACTCCAGCTGCTCGCCGAAGTACTCGCGTGATCGGCACTCGCGTGCCGGTGCTCGCCGGGTCCGTCAGCCGCGCAGCCGGCGTTCGATCAGCTTCTTGGCCTCGTCGGCCCAGAGGACGATGCTCGCGAGACCGACGCAGGTCAGCCAATCGCCGAGGGCGAGCGGAGCGGTCGAGAACGCATCGTTGAGGAGCGGGAGCTGAACCACCGCCACCTGGAGTGCGGCCGAGACCGCGATCGCCCCCCAGAGGAGCGGGTTGGTGAACAGGTGATCGAAGGCGCTGGTCCGGTCCGAGCGGGCGTTGAAGCAGTTGAACAGCTGGGCGAGAACGAGGGTCGTGAACGCCATCGTCCGGGCTTCGTCGATCTCGCCCGAGCCGCCAAGCAGCCCGCCCGCGAGGCCGAGGTCGAGCGCGGCCAGTGTGACCGCCGCCATCACCGCCCCGACCCAGAGGATCCCGCGCCACATCTCGCGGTCGATGATGCGATCGGTCAGCCGTCGGGGTTGGCGTCGCATGACGTCGTCGGGCGGCGGGTCGACGCCCATTGCCAGCGCCGGCGCTGAATCCGTCAGCAGGTTGATCCAGAGGATCTGGGTCGCCAGCAGCGGCACCGCGATCGCCTCGCCGGTGTCCTCGAGCCCGATCGGCCCGGCGAGCAGGACGCCGAAGAACATCGTGAACACCTCGCCGATGTTCGAGGAGAGCAGGAAGCGCAGGAACTTGCGGATGTTGGCGAAGATCCCGCGTCCCTCTCGCACCGCGGTGACAATCGTCGCGAAGTTGTCGTCGGCGAGGATCATGTCGGCCGCGTCTTTGGTCACGTCGGTGCCGGTGATGCCCATCGCCACTCCGATGTCTGCCGATTTCAGTGCCGGCGCGTCGTTGACCCCGTCACCGGTCATCGCGACGATCCGCTCGTCGGCCTGCAGGGCATCGACGATTCGCAGCTTGTGCTCGGGCGCCACCCGGGCGTAGATCGAGACCTCGCGCACCGCATCGCGTCAGCGCCTCGTCGTCGAGGCGGTCGAGCTCAGACCCGGTCAGGGTCGGAGCGCCGGGGGCGACGATGCCGAGGTCGGCGGCGATGCGACCGCCCGTGCGCGGGTGATCGCCGGTGATCATGATCGTCCGCACCCCCGCGTGGGCGGCCTCGGCGATGGCATTCCGCGCCTCGGGCCTGGGCGGGTCGATCATGCCGACCATGCCGAGGTAGACGAGCTCGCGCTCGGCGACCGACTCCTCCTCCGGAGGCCGGTCACCCGCCGGCACCGGCCGGTAGGCGACGGCCAGCGGGCGCAGGGCCCGGTCGGCGAGGCGATCGACCGCGGCGAGGATCTCCTCGCGGCGGGCCTCGGTGAGGGGCCGCACGTCGCCGGCTACACGCTCGGCGCTGCAGCGTGAGAGCAGAACTTCCGGGGCGCCCTTGGTGACGACGGCGATCTCGCCGCCGCGCTCGAGGTCGGTCTCGACGCTGCTCATCAGCTTTCGCTCGGACGTGAAGGGAAGCTCTCCGACCCGCTCGAAGCGCGCCTCGCGCGCCGCCGAGAGCCCCTCCACCTTGGCCTCGGCGACGAGGAACGCCGCATCGCTGGGGTCCCCCTGGATCGTCCACTCACCCCCGTCCTGGCGCAGGACGGCATCGTTGGCCAGGCAGCCCGCGGTGAGCACCGCGCGGACCTCGTCGAGCGCGACCGGATCGTCGAGGGGCCGGCCGTCGTGGAGCAGTTCGCCCTCCGGGCGATAGCCGCTGCCGGTCACCTCCACCTCGGCGGAGGGCGTCAGCACGGTGTCGATAGTCATCTCGTTCCTGGTCAGCGTCCCCGTCTTGTCCGAGCAGACCACCGACGCCGAGCCCAGCGTCTCCACCGAGGAGAGCTTCTTGACGATCGCGTCCTGTCGCGCCATCCGCTGGACGCCGAGCGCGAGTACCACGGAGAGGATCGCCGGCAGCCCCTCGGGGACCGCGGCGACCGCCAGCGAGACGCCGACCAGCATCACGGATACGAGGTCGGATGTCGTCTCGATTTCGGAGGTGAGCAGGATCGCGGCCACGACCACGACCGCGATCGCGACCACCGCGATCCCGAGCGTCCGCCCGGTGCGGGCGACCTCGCTCTGCAGCGGAGTGCTCTCCCTCTTGGTGCGGCCGAGCAGGCGTGCGACGTTTCCCATCTCGGTGTCCATCCCGGTCGCGGTCACCACCGCACGACCTCGACCCCGGGTGATCGCCGTGCCCGAGAAGACCATGTCCATCCTGTCGCCGAGGGCCGCGGGCCGGCCCAGCTGCGTGGGATCCTTCAGCACCGCCTCGCTCTCCCCTGTCAGGGCGGCCTCGGCGACCGAGAGGGAGGCGGCGTCGGCCAGCCGGGCGTCGGCGCTAACCGCGTCCCCCTCGGCGAGCAGGAGCACGTCGCCGGGGACGATCTCCGCGGTCGGGATTCGGTCCTCCCGCCCGTCCCGCAACACGCTCGCCATCGGCGCCGCCATCCGCTGCAGCGCCGCGACCGCCTGCACGGCGCGCATCTGCTGCACGAAGCCGAGCACTGCGTTGAGGACGACGATCACGGTGATCACCACCGCGTCGTAGGGCACACCCTCAGCGCCTTCGAAGCCCCAGGCAGCCAGCGAGACGACGACCGCGGCGAGCAGCAGGTAGATCAGCGGGTCGGCGAACTGGCCCAGGAACCTCCGCCACCCCGGCACCGGCTTCGCCGACTCGAGCCGGTTCGGCCCCTGGCGCTCGAGCCGAGCCGCCGCCTCGGAGGCGCTCAGCCCCCGGCCGAGATCGGTGCCCAGGTCGGCCGCCACATCGGCGGCCTCGCGGAGCGAGGGGTCGGGTGAGGGGCTCACCGATCCGAGCCCTTCACCGTCCAGACCCCGGCGGAGTTGCCACGGCAGCAGATGATGCCAGCCGACGGGCCGCCCCTGAGACAGCCTGTTGGCCGGAGATGGAAGCCCTCAGTCTCGAAGAGTCCCGGCGGCGATGCAGGTGATCCCGTGCGGGCCCAGGGCCCTGGCGATGACCTGGTCGGCTCCCTGCAGGTCCCGGATGCCACGGGTGACACGGAACGATCCCCCTCCGTCGCTGCGCGCCTGGCCGCGCCAGACGACACGCCCCTCGCGGACGATCACCACCTGCCAGCGGGAATGGCCTCTATTTGACTCGACGCTGAACCGGACGCGGATCGCTCCATCCTCCGCCTTCAGCCGGAGGCTCGAGCTGGCGCCGCTGCCGCAGGTGCCGGTAACCCGCACATCCTCGGAGCCATCGTCCGCGAGAGCCGAAGCGGGGGCGCCGAGACCGAGGATCGCGAGCGCGAGCGCGATCAGGGCGACCGGACGGCGGCCACCGAAGATCGCCGGGAAAGATGCGCGGGCGGACTCAGTCATAGGGCAAGGGGGACTGTCGAGCATGGCGGGTCCCAGCCGCAATGCGACATTGGTCGCAGCTGGTTAACCCCGTTCGCCCTCGCCGAGCCCCTCTCGCTCCGCCCACAGAGCCGCCTGGGTCCTGTCGGTCACGCCGATCTCGCGAAAGATCCGCGTCAGGTGGGACTTGACGGTCTTCTCGCTTATCTCGAGGCGGCGAGCGATCAACTTGTTCGGAAGGCCATCCACGAGCAGAGCCAGAACCTCGCGCTCACGGTCGGAGAAGCGCTCCAGTGGATCCGGCTCCGCACGCGCGTCGAGCACGGCTCTCACGGCCCGAGGATCCATCGGCGACTCTCCGCGGGCAGCGGACCGGATCCCCTCTGCGACCTCCTCGGAGGACGCGTCCTTGAGCAGGTAGCCGCAGGCCCCGGCCTCGACCGCGCCGAGGATGCGGGGCCGGTCGGAGAAGGACGTGAGGACGAGAACGGCGGTGCCGGGATGCTCGGCGATGATGCGGCGGGTCGCCTCGATGCCATCGACGCGCGGCATGTCGAGATCCATGAGAACGACGTCCGGGCCGGTCTCATGAGCACGTTCCACGGCCTCCTCGCCGTCGGCGGCCGCGGCGACGAGCTCGACGTCGTCGAGCGCGTCGACGAGCCGGCCGAGGCCGTCGCGCACGACGCCGTGGTCGTCGGCGATCAGCACCCGGATCACAGCGCCGGTACCCGCAGCTCGACCCTGGTCCCGTGGCCCGGCTCGGATTCGACGCTGAGCGAGCCCTGCGCCTGCCCCACCAGCTGCTCCAACAACGCCAGGCCGACATGCCCTCCAGCGGCCCGCCGATCACGGGCCGCCGCCTCGAAGCCCCGGCCGTCGTCCTCGACCACGAGCTGGACGGTCTCCGGCTCGGGTCGGGACAGTGAGACCCTCACCGAACTCGCCTCGGCATGGGACCGGACGTTTCGTATCGCCTCGTTGGCGACCCTGTAGATGAGCGGGTCGAGGCCGGCCCCGCGGGGGGGCTCGTCATCGACCTGGAGCTCGGTCTCGATGCCTTCCGCCTCCAGGGGGCTGAGGAGATCGCTCAACGCGGGGCCGAGCCCGGTCGACTCGAGGTTGGGGGGATGGATCTCGACGAGCAGCGTCCTCAGATCGCGAATGCCCTGCCGCAGCCGGGCGATCGCGTTGCGCAGAGCCGACGCTTCGCCCGCTGCTCCGCGGCGATCGGCGTCCTCGGCGAGGGGTGCCAGGCCGAAGGCGACACCCGCCAGATCCTGCACGACGCCGTCGTGGAGGTCAGCGGCGATCCTCTGTCGCTCCTGTGTCGATGCCTCGACGGCGTTGGCCAGAAGGCGCTCGCGCTCACGATGGCCGCGCTGCAGGCGCCGGGCCATCGACCAGGCCAGCGGGACCTGGAAGAGGAGAAGGACGAGGAGGCCGCCAAGCAGAGGAGGGGCCAGCGCTCGAAGCATGCTTTCGCTGCTCTCCCGGATCGAGCCGAAGCGCCGATAGATCTCGAACAGGACCTGCGTTCCGTTCGGGGTGCGAATCGGCGTATAGGCCTCAAGCAGCTTCCCCTCCTGGCGCTCGTAGCGGTTCTCCGGCTTGGAGAGTTCGCTGAGCTCTGCGTCCGCCCCACCTTCGTGGAACAGCCTCCGCTCCTCCTCCCCGAGCCGGTACCGCTCGCCGATGATCGCGGGCTGGTCGGAATAGAGGATGCGCCCGTCCTGCGACCAGATCTTGACCCGCATCACCGACTCGTCGAGGACTTGGCCAAGGACCAGTCCGTCGAGATGCGCGAGCGCGGCAGGCTGGCCGTGCAATACGCCGTCGCTGAGGCCGGCCGTCTCCACCAGTGCGCCCTGGAGCTGAACCTGCTCGCGGGTGTCGTCCTCGGCCTCCTTGATCGCGATCGAGCGGAGGCTGAAGTACCCGCCCACGACGACGACCGCGACGGCGATGAGGCTGCCGAGCAGGAAGCGGGCCACAGCCGCCCCCGTCCCGGGAGGGGATTGCACCGGAACCTCATGCCTGGCCGTATCCGGCTTTTCTCGCATCGGCTCAACATCATGCCTTCCCGACGGCGGTGCCAGACGTCGCTCCGACCTAAGTCCCATTGCAATTCCGACCGGAGGCGTCCGACGATGGTCACCTGACCAGCGACCGATCAAGGAGAAGAACCATGTCCAAGCGCATCCTGCTCATCTGCGTCCTCGGCGCCGTGGCGGCAATCGTCCCAGCCACGGCTATGGCCAAGGATGGCGACGTCAGAAACAGCGGCACCTGCACCGGGAACACCTCGGCGAAGATCAAGCTGAGCCCGGAGGACGGCCGGATCGAGACCGAGTTCGAGGTCGACCAGAACCGCAACGGCGTGACCTGGAAAGTGGTCCTCAAGCGCAACGGCGCCGTCGCCGCGCGGACCAGCGCCACGACCCATGGGCGGAGCGGATCCTTCGAGGTCCGCCGCGTGCTCGGAAACGGCCCCGGCCAGGACACGATCTCGGCGCGAGCCACGAGCCCGTCGGGAGAGGTCTGCACGGCAAGGGCGTCGATCTGACCGACGCTCCCGCGTCACGATGTTCCAGGCCCGTCTGGGCTCGGCTTCGCTCATGCCGCGCCGGGCTCAGACGAGGCCCTCGATAAGCGCCCCGACCACGAAGGCGAGCACCGCCGCCGCGCCACCGATCGCAAGCGTCTCCAGGCCGGATCTCCACCACGCCTGCTCTACGAAACGGGACTTGAGGCTGCCGACGCCAAAGAAGGCGAGCGCCGTCATCGCGGCGCTCCAGGCGAAGACGTTGTCGAGACCCCCCGGCGAAATGGCGTCGAACACCCACGCGAGCAGCGGGAAGGAGCCGACCAGGAGGAAGGCGGCAAACGTCGAGGCGCCGGCACGCAACGGGCTCGGCTCTGTGCCGCCGAGGCCCAGCTCCTCTCTCAACATCGTGCTCACCCAAAGGTCATGGTCGGATGTGATCACGTCGACGACGCGCTCGAGATCCTCCCCTTCGAAGCCCTTGGCCGCAAAGATCTGCCGGATCTCCTCGCGCTCCCCCTCCGGGACCAAGCGGACCTGACGCTCCTCCTCGCGGCGCGCCTGCTCCAGCTGCTGGCGCTGGGCGCGGAGGCCGAGGAAGTTGCTCACGGCCATGCTGAATCCGTCGGCGATCAGGTTGGCGCCGCCCAGGATCAAGACGACGCTGGCGCTCAGGCTGGCGCCCTCCACGCCCGCGACCACGGCGAACGTCGTCACCGCACCGTCGATGGCGCCGTAGATGAAGTCGCGCAGGTAGCTCGAGGACGGCGGGCTGCTGAGCCTGCGGCGAACCGCATCGGGAGAGTGGTCGGCAGCGAGGCTCGGATCGCGCATCGCCGCTCTTGCTCGCCTCAGCACCGGGACCCAACCTCCATTTCGCGCGGCATCAGCTCCGATATCGATCGTCCCATAGAAACGCCGGAGGTGCTCGAAACAGATCCCGTTCTTGGCGGCTACAGCTTGTGAGAGGGTGAGCGCGACGAACCCCCACCGAAAAGGAGCCCTATGAACGCGAAGATGATTGGTCCCCTGACCGGGATCCTGTTCGTCGTCCTGTTGATCGTCGCCGTTCTGATCGGCGGCGAGACACCCGAAACCGACGATGCGCCTCGGGAGATCGTCGATTTCTACCTCGATAACGACGATTCGCAGTCGTTGGCTTCGGCGGTGCTTGCTCTGGGATGCGTTGCGCTGGTTTTCTTTCTAGGAAGCTTGCGCCGGGCCCTGCGAGCGGCCGCTGGCGATGAGGGGGGGCTCTCGACCGTGGTTCTGCTCGGCGGGGTTGTGATCGCAGTCGGGGCCTCGATCTTCGCTGGGATCGGATTCACCCTCGGCGACGCGGCGGACGAGCTACCGCCCTCCGCCATCCTCACTCTGAACGCCCTCAACAGCAACATGTTCTTCACCGTCGCGGTCGGGACGGCGGTTTTCAACCTCGCACTCGCACTTGCGATTCTGCGCCACGGGGGCCTTCCACGACCGCTCGGGTGGCTGGCGCTGGTGCTCGGCATCGCCGGTCTGACGCCACTTGGGTTCTTTGCCTTCGTGGCCACGGGCATCGTGATCGTGTGGGCGAGCGTCGCACTTGCCATGAAGGTCGGCACGAAGGAGGAACTGCCTTCCGCTGCCAATCCCTGAGCCCGGGCGGACGGACGGACGCGAAAACGCGCGCCCTTCGGGGCGGCGCTTTTGCGACTGAATCTGGAGTACCGCTACGGGGATTCGAACCCCGGTTTCCGGACTGAGAATTGGCTCTGGGAGTGGGATTGCGGTGGATTTGTGCCTGACAGGTCCGTGGAGTTGGCTGGAGACCACCGGGAGTTCGGTGGAGTTGGGGACATATTTCGGGACACACTTCCCGGATCCCGGCGGCCAGCCGCGTCACGCGCTACCGTTTTCGGCATGGCGGCATCCGTCGACTTCACGATCTCCTTCGATAGCCCCGATGAGGACGGCTGGATCGTCGCGCGCGTGTTGGAGGTTCCTGGCGCAATCAGCCAAGGCCGAACGCGGGAGGACGCGAGGGAAAACGTCCTGGACGCCTTGCGCACGGTACTGACGCCGGATGAGGAGCTCGCCGGGGAGACTTCCGATTCCGATCGCGAGCACCTCCGGTTCGTGCCGGCGGCGTGAAGCGGCGCGATCTGGAGCGTCATCTGCGCATTCACGGCTGCCGGGAGGTCGGCGGCTCGAAGCACGCGAAGTGGCGCGGTTCGGGGGATCAGGTTTCGGCCCTCCCTCGACACAACCAGATCGGGCCGGGACTCGTCCGCGCGATTTGCCGTCAGCTCGGAGTTCCTGAGCCACCGAATCCAAGATGATCCCCCACCCGCTCTGATCGGAAGGATGGCCTAGGAAGATTTCCGTTGCTTTGCATGGTCTGACTGACTGACCACATAGAAATCCCTGGCATCCAAGATTCCCCTGCCTCCGATCCGCGTTCGAGGCCCGCTCAATCTGTAGCGCGGTTCCCGAAGTAGGCGTGCGGACATCTCGTCTTCCCGTCGCCTCAACCACCGACTGGTCGCGATCATCGCTGCTCCACCCCCTAGCAGTGCACCGCTGGGAAAGGCTGGGATGCCGGAGACGACTGTGACCACAGCCATCGCTCCGCATGTCAGACCCAGCATCAGCAGCACCCGGCGAAGGGTCTCTGGAGCGGTCTCTCGATCACTGACCGTGGGAGCAGACGCAGATGCGACGGCTGCGCGTGCGTACCGTAGGAAAACGGTTAGGTACATCGCCACCCCAAAGAAGATCCCGAAAAATGAGAGGAGAAAAATGGCCCGAACAGCAGATTCTGTGAAGAGAGCTACGACACCGAAGATCAATCCGGCACCCATATCGCCGATGCCAATCCAGGCGTACTCGGTGACCGGTGAGACCAGCGGCCTCACGGCTACATCAGCATCGGCCTTCATGCCGACCTATTCGGATGAAGGACCGCCGTCCATTAGGCGGTGAGGCCGGGCGGTCGTTCGAAGCAGCGTCGCAGGAGTACCGCTACGGGGATTCGAACCCCGGTTTCCGGACTGAGAATTGGCTCTGGGGGCCGTTCGCGGTCGATCTGGGTCAAAAAAACCCCGGATGTTCAATCTCGTTCGATCTATTTCGGTGGAGTAGGGGACATACTTCGGGACACACCGTAGATGCCACGGAATGGCGGACCTAGGCTCCGAGACAGGAGGGCCAGTGCGCCCTACGCTCGGCCGTGACGATTTCGATGACGACAGCCAGGAGGAACGCATGAGCACCACCAACGCCCTGAAGCAGACGGCCAGCAGCGAGATGTCCGGGTTCCAGGGAGGGCTGACCGCCCCCGAGGACTCAGGCTACGACGAGGCCCGCAAGGTCTACAACGCGATGATCGATCGGCGGCCCGCCCTGATCGCGAGCTGCGCCGACCCAGAAGACGTCGCCAAGGTCGTCTCGTTCGCTGCTGATCACGAGCTCCTGCTGGCGGTGCGCGGCGGCGGCCACAACGGCGCCGGGCTGGGAACCTGCGACGACGGCGTGGTCATCGACCTCTCGGGCCTGAAGGGAGTCGAGGTCGATCCCGGTGCCCGGACGGTGAGGGTCGGCGGCGGCTGCACCTGGGGCGAAGTGGATGCCGCGACCAACGAGCACGGGCTGGCGACGCCAAGCGGGATCATCTCGACCACGGGCGTGGGCGGTCTCACGCTCGGAGGCGGCATCGGCCACCTGACCCGCAAGTGCGGCCTCACGATCGACAACCTGCTCGAGGCCGAGGTCGTACTCGCGAGCGGCGAGCGGGTCCGCGCCTCCGAGGACGAGAACCCCGACCTGTACTGGGCGATCCGGGGCGGTGGCGGTAACTTCGGCGTCGTCACCTCCTTCGTCTTCCGGCTGCACGAGGTGGGCACCGTCATCGGCGGTCCGACCTTCTGGCCGGTCGAGCTGGGCGCCGAGGTACTGACGGCCTACCGCGAGTTCCTCCCCAACGCTCCGCGCGAGCTGAACGGCTTCTTCGCCTTCACCACGGTGCCACCGGCGCCGCCCTTCCCCGAGGAGATTCACCTGCGCAAGGTCTGTGGGGTCGTCTGGTGCTGCGTCGGCGATCCCGACGCCGCCACCAGGGCGATGGCGCCCCTGCTGGACGCCCTGCCGGAGCCGCTGCTGCACGGAGCGCAACCGATGCCCCACCCGGCGCTGCAGAGCGCCTTCGACCCGGTCTACCCGCCCGGGGATCAGTGGTACTGGCGGGCAGATTTCGTCAAGGAGATCCCCGACGCCGCCGTCGAGGCCCACGCGCGGTTCGGGGCCGAGATGCCGACCATGCAGTCGACAATGCACCTCTACCCGATTGACGGAGCCGCCCACGATGTCGGACCTTCTGACACCCCATGGAGCTACCGCGACGCGGTCTGGGGATCGGTTTTCGCCGGCGTCGACCACGACCCCGGCAACGCGGAGGCCATCCGCCGCTGGTGCGTCGACTACTTCGAGGCGCTCCACCCCCACTCCGCCGGCGGCGCCTACGTGAACATGATGATGGACGAGGGGCAGGATCGGGTGCGGGCGAGCTACCGCGACAACTACGACCGCCTGGCGAAGATCAAGGCCACCTATGACCCGAGCAACCTCTTCCGGGTGAACCAGAACATCCAGCCGCAGGCGTAGGTCTCGGATACCCCTACGGGGATTCGAACCCCGGTTTCCCGACTGAGAATTGGCTCTGGGAGTGGGATTGCGGTGGATTGTGTCTGACAGGTCCGTGGAGTTGGTTGGAGACCACCGGAGTTCGGTGGAGTTGGGGACATATTTCGGGACACATTCTGTGAGATCTCAGTTCCCGGACAACGAATGGGGCGCGGCGGCACGGCCCCTGGCTCCAGTCAGCCGCGGGCCTCACCGTGGGGTCCAACGTCTCGGTCAGTTGGAGCGGCCATGGCACCGAATATCCAGAGGATCGGAAAGAAGATCCCAAAGAAGAAGAGCCACCCATGACCGTTGCGAAGCGTCGCGAGCCCGAGCCAGAAGAACAGCGCGATGTAAGCGATTGCCAGAATCACCCAAAGCCAGGTCATCAGTGTTCCTTTCTGTTTGTGCCCCGAAGCTAGGCCCCGCCCGATCGCCGCACATCACGCGAATCGGGTGATCCTGTGACCGCCCTACCTGCGGTCGCTGCGCTCCTCCGCGCGCAGCAGCCCGATCTCACGGGCGCGCTCGACCGCCTCGCGACGGGACGACACCCCCAGCTTGCGGTAGACGGCCTGCGCCTGTGTCTTCACCGTGTTCGGTGAGACGTGCGCCCGGGCGGCGATCTGGGGAAGCGAGTAGTGCGTGGGGAGAGTGAGGAGGACTCGCAGCTCAGCCGGCGTCAGCTCATCGACCGCTGCCGCCGAGATCGCCTCCGTCTCCGCTTCGCCCTGGCGCAGCCAATCGGCGAGTAGGATCGCCTCGGGGATCAGCCGGACCAGGCGCCGTGCTTCGTCCATCAGCTCGCGGGCCAAGGCCACGTCGCCCAGTCGGGCGGCGGCCCGCGCGAGCACGATCCTCGTCTCGCCCTCGTACCAGGAGGCGAACTCGTCGAGCTGCCGCATCAGCTGTGTCCCGATTTGCAGGTCGGTGGCGGCCTCCTCCGCCATTCCGCGGTGGGATCGGACAAACGCGGAGACGGCAAAGGCGAGAGCGGCCGTCGTGTAGGCGCCGAGGCCGGAGCGCTCGATCTGGGCCCGGGCCTGGGAGGCGAGCATTTCCGCGACGATCCAGTCGGGCTCCTCGACCGCCAGCAGAGCCAGCTGGCTCAGGCAGAGCACCTGGATGTGAGGACCGCCCACCGCCCCCCGGCGCGCACCCTCGCTCAGTTGCGCCTGCGCCTCATCCGTGTGCCCACGCAGAAGCAGGCTCGTCCCATCGAGCAGGCAGCACATCGACAGCCACGGGCTCTCGTCCGGGACCAGCTCGGCCGCGCCACAGCCGCTGCACGCTCGCTCATCGCGACAAGGCCCTGGCGAGCGAGCGCTGCTTCGGCAAGCGCCAGCCCGGCGGTCAGGGGCGCCGTACTTGCGGATGGGCTCACCTTGTCCAGCAGGCTGCGCGAGACGGCCATCCAGTACTCGGTCATACCGCCCTCGCCGCGCGCCAGGCAGCCCTGTGCGGCCGTCAGGCTCAGGGTGGGGTAGGCAGATACGCGCTCCGCGCCGAGACGCGCCAGCCATCGCTCCACGGTGGCGACTCGACCCCGTGCGTTGTAGTCGGGCACGCCCGCCCACAGCAGCTCTCCGGCTCGCTCGATGTCCTTTCCGGCGATCGCGTGCTCGATCGCCCGGTAGGAGTCACCGTGCTCGGCCCACCAGCGTGATGCGCGCCGGTGGAGCTCGGGCTCCTCGCCGGGCTCAGTGCGCCTCAGCTCGGCTCGCAGCATGTCCCTGAGGAGAGTGTGCAGGCGGAACCACTCGTCCTTGCGATCAAGGGAAAGGAGCAGCATGTTCCCGTGCAGCAGATCGCGCAGGGCAGTGGCCGAGCCGGTGCGCTCGAGCACCGCGTCGCAGAGCTCGCCGTTGAAGCGATCGAGGATCGAGATCCGGCGCAGGAGCTCGATCCGACGCCGTGAAATCGGTGTCAGGAACTCGTCCCTGATGTAATCGGCGACGATCCGGTCGTCACCGGCAAAGCGCCCGATCGCAGCGCTCACGTCGGCCTCGTCGCGCAGCGCGATCCCCGCCAGGTAGAGGGCGGCGGGCCAGCCCTCGGCACGCTCCACAAGTGTGCCGAGATCTTCCGGGCTGAGCTCGATTCCGATACCGGCCAGGAGTTTCGCGCCCTCCGGCATGGTCATCGCCAGCTCGCCACGGCCGATCTCGGTCAGCAGTCGGTTCGCCCGCAGGCGGCCCAGGGGCAGTGCCGGTTCCTCGCGGGTGGCGATGGCGATCTGAGTGCCGCCGCGCACATGCTCTACCAGCGAACGAATCGCGAGGAGGGACTGCGGGGACTCGATGTGCTCCATCTCGTCGAGCACCACGACGACCGCGGTCTGGCGCGCCTCGACCGCCTCTCCGAGCCGTGGCAGCACCACTCCCTCGAGGTCGGGCTCGGGCGCGGCCAGGGCCGAGGCGACCTCGGCCGGCAGCGGCTCGATTCGGTCGAGCTCGTCGACCAGCTCATCCAGCAGCATCACCGGGTCGTTGTGGGCGTCGCGGAGCGTCAGCGAGAAGAACGGCCGTGGATCGCGCGCTGCCCACTGGGCGAGGAGGACCGACTTGCCGTAGCCGGTGGGCGCGTTGAGTAGAAGCAGTGAGGCGGTGCTCTGCTCGAGCTTGTCCAGCAGCCGCGGCCGCTCGACCAGGCTGCCCATCCCAGGCCGCTCCAAGTCCACCCCTGCGATCGGGCTGCTCTCCAGCTGGCGTTCTTTCCTTGGCGGGCATGCGATCCCCAGCGCCCTCCGCCCCGCCGCACAGTGCGAGCCTACACGGCGGGCGACGGCGCCCTCACCCATCCGTGGAAATCACCCAGAGGTTGGGGGACGAACGTACGGACCCGCCGCGGGCATGTTCGGCCAGGGCGCCCGGTTCAGCGCCTACTTTGCCCGTAGGAGCTTCTTCCTCTCGGCCTCGTACTGCTCCTCGGTGAGAACACCGGAATCGAGCAGCTCCTTGAGCTTGGTCAGCGCCTCTACGCGTTCGGCCTCCGAACTCGACGGGCCGACGGGGGGCGCGAAGGTATTTCTTGCTTCCTCGGGACGGCGACATCCTGATTCGGATCGAATCGCAAGCGGCGACGCGGTGTCATCGTGCGAACCGGGTGAAATCGCCCGGCCTGTGGCTTACCCGTGCGTAGCGCAGCCATATTTGGGAATCACCCGAACAAGGCGATGCCGCTTCGCCGTCCTTGGGCCTACGGTTCGGTCAAACGCAACCGTCATTGACCGCCGGGCGCGGCGGTCGGCTGAAAAAGGAGATACACCATGAGAGGTCTGGGCCGAGCCGTATTCGTCGCGATCCTGTTGCTAATTGCGGGAACGCTGAACACCATCTACGGCATCGCCGCCATCGCCGACGCGAACTTCTGGGTCGGCGATAACCACTTCGTGTTCGCAAACCTCAGCACCTGGGGTTGGGTCCTGGTGATCGTCGGCGTCATCCAGCTGTTCGCCGGCTTCTCGCTCTTCGTCGGCGGAGCCTTCGGCCGGGTGATCGGGATCATCGCCGCCAGCATTGGCGCGCTTGCAGCCCTGCTCTCCGTTGGTGGCGCCTACCCGTTCTGGGCCCTCGGGGTCTTCGCGATCTGCTTGTGGTGCATCCACGGCCTGATCGTCCTCGGCGAGCCGCTCGAGGAAGAGCGACTGCCAGGCAGCACGGACCCGCGCGCGGCGCGCCCCGCGGCTGAGGGGGCTCCCGATCAGCTGCGCGCTCTCGGCGCTCGCTGCGCGCCGAGAGCGTCAGCCTGGTCAACGAAGGGCGACTGCCGCTTCGCCGCGAACATCATGCGAACCGGGTGATGCAACGCCGAAGCCGCCGATCTACCTTGGCCAGTAACCGTTCGCGGAGAAGGAGTGGCAGTGAACGTTGAGGGAATCGAGGAGTTGGGCCCGATCGATTACGTCGTGGTCGAGTGGCCCGGTCGTCAGCCGACGGGGGAGGCGGCCCCGATCCTGGTCGACCTGGTGGAACGCGGAATCGTCCGCGTCCTCGACCTGGCATTCATCGCGAAGGCGGAGGACGGCTCCGTCGCCGGCCTGGAGATCAAGGATCTGGCCGAGCAGGTGGAGGAGCTGAGGCTGTTCGAAGGGGCATCCTCGGGGCTGCTCTCAGATGAGGACACCGCCGAGGCAGCGAAAGCGCTCGAGCCCGGCACCTCGGCGGCCCTGCTCGTGTGCGAGAACAGATGGGCTGCCCCCTTCGCGTCGGCGGTCCGCCGCTCGGGCGGCCAGCTCGTCGCCAGTGGCCGTATCCCGGTCCAGGCCGTCATCGCCGCCCTGGAGGCAGCTGAAGAAGCCGAGTCTTCGGACAAGGCGTCCTGAGAAAGGAAAGGAGCAACTCTCATGCCAGGATTGGTCAGAGGTGTCGCACGAACGGCGGTCGTGGCCGGGACGGCCACCGCCGTCTCCAACCGCGTTTCACCGCCGCCAGGCGGATCGCTGGGCCCAGCAGGAAGCCCAGCAGCCGGCAGGCGGGGAACCCAGGCCCCTGCCCAGGCGGCCCCGCCGACTCCCGCCGCCGACCCGATCGAGAAGCTGAAGGAGCTCGGCGAGCTACGCGACAAGGGCGTTCTGACGGAGGATGAGTTCAACGCCCAAAAGGCGAAGCTGCTCGCCTCCTGAAGCCCGAAGGATTCGCCGACGTCCCCATGGCTGAGGCCCGCCCTCACCACCGCCTGGTCACGGCACTCGTCGTCGTCGCCTCGCTGCTTGCCTTCCTCGCCGTCTTCGCGGTCTGGGCGAACAGGCAGGCGCTCGAGACCGACACCTGGACCGAGACGAGCACCGAGCTGCTGGAGGACGAGGACATCCGCACGTCGGTGGCGGGCTTTCTCGTCGACGAACTTTATGCGAACGTCGACGTCGAGGCCGAACTGCGGGAGCGGCTTCCGCCCGAGGCCGCGGCGCTGGCCGGGCCGGCCGCCGGCGGCCTGCGAGAGCTGGCCAACCTAGCTGCGGTGGAGGCGCTCGGCCGCCCCCGCGTGCAGGAGCTCTGGGAGGAGGCCAACCGGCGCGCGCATGAACGTCTGCTCGCCGTGGTCGAGGGCGAATCCGAGGTCCTGCAGGTCGAGGGCGAAACAGCAACCCTGGACCTCGGCGCCCTGCTCGAGAATCTCTCGGAACGAACCGGCGTGGGCGAGAAAGTCGTCTCCAAGCTGCCCGAGGACGCCGGCGAAATCAAGGTCCTCGAAAGCGACCAGATCGGCCTCGGCCAGGACCTCGTGCGGATCCTGCGCGGCCTGGCGATCGTCTTGACCGCAGTTGCGCTGGGCCTTTTCGCGCTTGCCGTGTACCTGGCCCGCGGCTGGCGCCGAAAGGCGCTGCGCTCGGTAGGGGTCGGCTTCGTCCTCGTCGGCCTTGCGGTTCTGCTGGCGCGGGGGCTCGCGGGAAACGTCGTCGTCGATGCCCTGGCGACGACCGCCTCGGTCGAACCGGCCATCGAATCCACCTGGGAAATAGGCACGTCGCTGCTGCGCGCGACCGGCGTGGCGATGATCGGCTACGGCCTCCTGTTCCTGTTGGCAGCATGGCTGGCCGGGCCCTCAGGCGCGGCGACCCGCCTGCGGGAGGCTCTGGCCCCCTACCTGCAGCGGCGCCTGGTCGCCTACTCGGGGGTGGTCGTGATCGTCCTCCTCGTTCTCTGGTGGAACCCCACTCCCGGCACCAGCCGGCTCGCTCCGACCCTGATTCTCATCGGCCTCCTGGTCGCCGGGGTGGAGGCGCTTCGGCGCATGACGGTGAGTGAGTTCCCAGATGCCGAACCAGGTGGGCTTTGGGAATCCATTCGAGAGGCAGTCGGACCGAGGCGGCGCGAACCCGTCGCCGCTCCGGCGGAGGACGAGCGCCTCACGAACCTCGAGAGGCTCGGCGAATTGCACAAGGCGGGCATCCTGGATGACGAAGAGCTGGCGCGGGAAAAGCAGCGAGTCCTCGGCCAGGCGTGATGCCAAAGCCATGCTGCACACCGGGCCACGAATCGCGGCCCCTGGTCGGAGACTCGGATGTGGGCACCGCAAGGGCGACCGAGAAAGGCGTCGATCTGATCGCCGCAGATCTGGTCGACTTGGCGGGTGGGAGGTTCGTGATGGGCACGGACGGGGGCTACGGGTACCCCGAGGATGGCGAGGGGCCGGCTCACGAGGTGGTGATCGCGCCGTTCTCAATCTCACGCTATGCCGTTACCAACAAGCAGTTCGCTGCCTTCGTCGACGCCAACGGGTATCGAACGGAGGCCGAGGGATTCGGCTGGTCTTTCGTCTTCTCGGGCTTTCTTCCGAATGACTTTCCTCCAACCCGCGCAGTCGCCGCGGCGCCCTGGTGGCGCCAGGTCGAGGGCGCCGACTGGTCCCACCCGGAGGGCCCGCACAGCAGTTGGGAGGAGCGCGCCGACCACCCGGTCGTCCACATCTCATGGAATGACGCGAGGGCCTTCTGCGCTTGGAGTGGGACCCGCCTCCCCACCGAGGCTGAGTGGGAGTACTCGGCTCGTGGAGGGCGGGCCGACAGCCGCTTCCCCTGGGGTGAGGGACTCGAACCTGGCGGAGAGCATCGGATGAACGTCTTTCAGGGGACTTTCCCGGATCACGACACCGGCAAGGACGGCTACGTCGGCACAGCCCCCGTCGACGCGTTTCCGGCCAATGGCTCTGGCCTGCACAACTTCACCGGCAACGTCTGGGAATGGGCCTCTGACTGGTTTGACCCTGGCTACTACGCACTGAGTCCGCGGGAGAATCCTTCAGGCCCTGAGCATGGCGCCCTCCGGGTGATGCGCGGCGGCTCTTACCTTTGCCACGCCTCTTATTGCAGCCGCTACCGAGTGGATGCCCGCAGCGCCAACAGCCAGGACGCTTCAACCGGCAATCTCGGCTTCCGCGTCGCCCGCGATCTCGCCTCCACCAAGCGATGAACGGCCCGGCGTCCGGTCAAGCGTCACCTTCGGCCATCTTCTCCTGAGCTTCGGCGAGCGCGCCTTTCACGGCCTGGACATGGGGCCCTTCCGCCTCGCCCTTCACCTGCTTGACAGCACGCGAGACCGCGGGCTCGACCTTCTCGGCCTCGGACCTCGAGTAGATCACGATCAGGCCGGCTCCGCCGAGGGGAATCGTCTCGCCCGCCTGCTCCCCGATCTTGTCAGCGGTCTTGTGGTGGAGCAGCTTGCCGGCAGCCGCGCCCAGCGCCGCCCCGATCGCGGTGGTGGCCAACAGCGGCGGCGCGGCCAGCCCGAGCGCCAAGCCGGCCAGACCCACGCCCGCCGCGCCCTCGCGGACCATGTGGTCTGTCTCCACCACCGAGAGCTCGCCCTCCAGGTCCTTGGCGACGAGCGCCATTCCCTGCAGCTCACCACCGCAATTCAGGACCGCCTCGTAGTCCTCCTCGGCCGCGTCCTTGGACATGTAGCCGCCGATCAGGACGTAGATCGTGTCGTGCAGCTTCATTGGTACCTCCTCTGCCGGCAGTCTGCCTCAAGCCGTGATCGCATGTGCGGTGTGACCGTGGTGGACGGCCGAGTGGAGCCCGTGCGCCTCCTCGGCCGATGGATGCGGATTGACGTCGAACACGACTCGCCGGATCTTCCCGGTGAACGCGAAGGGCTTCCTGGTCTCGTAGCCCGGGTCGACAACGCCGCCGTTGTCGCGGCCGATGTCCATGCCCGCATACCCGGAGAAGCGGATCGGGACCGTGTGATCCATTCGGCCTTGCCGACCGGCCGATCGTCGATGAACAGCGTCACCTCGCCGCCGGTGGCCGGTTTCGCCGCGTCGGCGACGAACTCCATGCGCACCGTCACCTCGCCTTCGGGCAGAGTCTCCTCGGCCTGCTGGCGAAACACGAAGACACCCATCATCGAGTAGGTATGCGTGAGCTTGCCTTCGTCGACGAACAGCGAGAACCCGCCCAGGTGGTCGGCCTCGGCGACGATCACCCCCTCGGCGCCGTCCGACGGGATCACGAGCTCGGCGCTGATCGTGTAGGAGTGGTTGTAGATCCGCGGGATCATGCCGGAGAGGACGTTCTGGACATCGCCGCGAAACTCGAACTTGGCGATCTCCGGGAGCGGCGGGAACATGCCGAAGAACCCGGCAAGCGGGGCCATCAGCGGAAGCACGTTGTACCTCTCGGCCTCCTCCCAGAACAGCTCTTTTAGCTCCTGCACCTTCTCGGGGTGCTCGGCGGCGAGATCGTTCGCCTGGCTGAAGTCGTCGGGCAGGTAGTAGAGCTCGGTCGGATCGGCATCGGGGTCCCACTCCCCGGGGGCGTAGGGCTGGAGGGCCTCGGGCGTCAGACACCCACGGAATCCGCGCGGTCTTCATCGAAAGCCACCAGCCGTCCTTGTACATCGCCCGGTTGCCGATCGTCTCGAAGTACTGCTGGGTGTGGCGCTCGGGCGCGTCGGCGTCGGTGAGCGAGTCGGCGAACGTGAAGCCGTGCATCGGCTGCTGCTCGATCCCGTCGATGTGGGTCGGCATCGGGATCCCGGCGATGTCGAGGATCGTCGGGCCGACGTCGATGACGTGGGTGAAGTGCGACCTCAGGGCGCCGTCTTCGGAGATCGTCTCGGGCCAGTGGACGACGAGCGGGTTGCGCGTGCCGCCAAGGTGGGAGCCCACCTGCTTTCCCCATTTGAACGGCGTGTTGCCCGCCCACGCCCAGGCAGCCGAGTAGTGGGGAGCCATCATCTGATTTCCCCACGCCTCGATGCCGCCGTAGCGCTCGGAGAGCTGCAGCTGCATCTCGTCGGTGAGCGGGATGCCATTCTGCATCGTCAGCTCGTTGAAGGAGCCGGTGATCGTTCCCTCCATGCTGGCGCCGTTATCACCCCAGATCCAGAGCACGAGCGTGTTGTCCAGCTCGCCCAGCTCCTCGATCGCATCGAGCGTGCGGCCGACGTTGTGGTCGGCGTTCTCAGAGTAGCCGGCGTAGACCTCCATCTGGCGCGCGTAATACGCCTTGAGCTTGTCCGGGACGTCATCCCAGGCCGGGAAGGCGTCGTCGCGCGGCGTGAGCTCCGCGTCGGCGGGGATCACGCCGAGCTCCTTCTGCCTGGCAAACGTTTCCTCACGCAACCTGTCCCAGCCCTGGTCGAATTTTCCCTTGTACTTCGCGGCCCACTGCTCCGAGACGTGATGCGGGGCGTGGCTGCAGCCTGTGGAGAAGTAGGCGAAGAACGGCTTACTTGCGTCCTGGGCCCGGATCGCGTGCAGCCACTCGATCGTCTTGTTCGCCATGTCATCGGGCAGGTAGTAGGGGTTCTCCTCGTCGTAGAAGGCCTCGGGGGTGCCGATGACCTTCTGGTTCTCGGCCAGGCAGGGGTCCCACTGTCCAGAGCCCCCGCCGAGGAACCCGTAGAAGTAGTCGAACCCCCAGCCGACGGGCCAGCGGTCAAACGGCCCGGCGGGGCCCTGCTGGCCATCCGGGGTCAGATGCCACTTGCCAAACGCCGCGGTGCTGTACCCGTTGTCGCGGAGGATCCGCGGCAACGGGACGCAGTCGTCGGGAACGAACGCCGTGTAGCCGGCGAACCCGGTCGAGAACTCGCCGACCGAACCGAAACCGACCGTGTGGCTGTTGCGACCGGTCAGCAGGGCGGCCCGGGTCGGCGAGCAGAGGGCGGCGACGTGGAATCGGTTGTAGCGCAGCCCCTCCTGGGCGATCCGCGAGTAGTTCGGCGTATTGATCGGTCCGCCAAAGGTTGCGGGATTGCCGAACCCGGCATCGTCGATCAGCACCAGAAGAATGTTGGGTGCGCCGTCGGGCGCATCGACGTGGCCGATCGCCTCCCAGTCCGGCTGGGAGCCGTCAAGCGTCCGGTTCGCCACGCCGGCGAACGGCTGCCTGCGGATTGGAAGCTTGCTGCGGTCGGGCTGGCTCATCTTCTGACCTCCTGATTCCAGGAACGTTTGCGGACCCAGCGTGCAGCACAGCCGTGTGGCCGGGATGCGGACTGCCCCGGATTCGACCATTCGCATCCCTGGTCCGCATCATCCGATGGGGGTGAAATGAAACCGACGACACGAGCCTTCCGCCCGCTGCTCAGGCCGCAAGCGACGTTTCCTCGACTGGCTTCCGGCGCTCGGTGTCGATGGCGAGCGAGACCGGCGCGGACTGAGGAGGTCAGCCGAGGAGGATCAGGACGACCGTCAACAGGCCGAGCGCCACTCCGCCAGCCGCCAACGCAGTGTGTGCATAGCGCGGTGTCTCGGGAAAACGCCCGTCGTCCAGGGCCCGCTCCATCGAGCTACGACGGCGGCTGCCGTAGGCGATCACGGCGACACCGTAGATGGCAAACATGGCTCCGGCGAGGTCATATGGCCACTGTGCCAGGCCGCGATCAAGCCCCGGAATGACCCGACCGACGGCCAGCGCCACCGCCAGGGCTGTCAAGCCGGTTCGCCACCAGGCCAGCTCGGTACGCTCACTCGCAAGGCGCGTGCGTCGTGTGGCATCAACTGATTCGTTGCTAGGAGCCATGCGCTCGAGGCCTTGCTTCGACCCGGCGCCGGGCATTCCTGGCCCGTCTTGACCGGAACCCTGAGTACCGCTACGGGGATTCGAACCCCGGTTTCCGGACTGAGAATCCGGCGTCCTAGTCCCCTAGACGATAGCGGCGAGGGGGCACGATTCTAGCGAGCGCCGATGGCGAACAACCGGCCGGCGACGGCCGGGGCTGGCGGCCCGGACACGGTAGATTGCCTGCTCCGCGCGGCTGTGGCGGAACTGGTAGACGCGCACGGTTCAGGTCCGTGTGGAGGCAACTCCGTGGAGGTTCGACTCCTCTCAGCCGCATCGCCGAGGTGGTCCCATTCATCAGGTTGACCATCAAATGGATGGTGAACTTGATGGGATTCCGGCAGGTGACTCAGGCTGGTTGGATCTGGGCGGCGGGTCCTGCGCTCTCGGGCCTTGGTTGGTCCCACGCCCGGCCGACGGTCGCGGTGATCTCCTCGACGAAATCGGGCCAGAGGTCGCGCGGAAGGTCGTGCCCCATGCCCTCGATCATCCGCAGGCGCGCGCCTGGTATCGCCCTCGCCGTGGCGCGGCCGGCGGCCGCCCTGACGAGGCGGTCCGCGGTCCCGTGGATCACCGTCGTCGGCAGGTCGAGCCGGCGCAGGGCGGGTGCGCGATCGCCCGAGGCTGTGACGGCGTACATCTGGCGCAGGATCCCGGCCGGATTGTGGGAGCGGTCATACATCCGCCCCGCCATCTCACTGAGGCGCTCCGGGTCCCGCCGGAAGCCAGGCGAGCCGACGATCTCGAAAGTCCTGTTCACGCGCTCGACGTATGCCTCGCGGCTCCTCGGGAAGTCGGCCAGCAGCACCCCGAAGGCCCTCCAGTGGGGCCAGCCGAGCCACCGGTTGCCGGTCCCGGACATCATCGAGACCAGCGAGCGGACGCGCTCGGGGCGCTCGATCGCCATCGTCTGGGCGATCATCCCGCCCATCGAGGCGCCGACGACGTGGGCCGCGTCGACACCCAGGTGGTCCATCAGACCGAACGCGTCATCGGCCATGTCGGTCAGCAGGTACGGGGCCCGGTCGCGGCGACCGCGCATCATGTCGAGCCGGCTGGGCATCCCCGCCGCGTCGATCATCGTCGAGTGGCCGATGTCGCGGTTGTCGAAGCGGATCACCCGGAATCCACGCTCGGCGAGCATCGCGCACAGCTGCTCGTCCCAGGCGAGCATCTGCGTCCCCAGGCCCATGATCAGCAGCAGCGGCTCGCCCCCAGGGTCGCCGGCCTCCTGGTAGGCGATCTCGATTCCGTTGGCTGGCGCCAGACGCTCCTCGCGGAGAGCTGTCATCGAACGATGGTAACGGCCCACCTCCTCACCGCCCCGGGCCGCAGGCACAGCCAGCGGCTAGGTTGCCTCGGTGCGCACGGCGATCGTCTCCGACCTGCACCTGGGCAGCGCTTTCGGCGAGGACCTTGCGCGCGATGCGGGCATCAGACGGCTGCTGCTGGAGGAGATCGCCGCCGCCGACCGCCTCGTCCTGCTCGGCGACGTCCTCGAGCTGCGCGAAAAGCCGCTCGCCGTGACGCTGGAGAACGCCAGGCCGTTCTTCGAGGAGGTGGGTACCGCGATGGCGGGTCGGCAGGTCGTGCTCGTGCCGGGCAATCACGACCACCGGCTGGCCGAGCCGCTGCTCGAGGAGCTGGCACTGGCCGGCCGGCCGCTCGAGCTCGAGCAACACGCGCCCCCATTGGCGGAGGCCGCCGGGACTGATCGCCGGCTGGCTCGGGGACGCCGAGCTCGACCTCGCCTACCCGGGGATCTGGCTGCGGGAGGACGTCTACGCGACCCATGGCCACTACATGGACTGCCACATGAGCCTGCCGCGCCTCGAGTGCATCGCGGCGGCGGCCGTGATGCGCATCTTCGGGCCGCCCCCGCCCTCCGCCTCGCCCTTCGACTACGAGCGGGTGCTGCGACCCGGTCTACGGCTTCTCCTTCTCGCTGGCCCAGTCGGAACTGGCGCAGCGGGCGACCCGGCCCTCGGAGCGTGCCTGGCGGACGATCTCGAGCCCCAACCGGGCGCGGGGGCGGGCCCGCCGCGCCCTGCTGCGGGCCGCGATCGGGGCCGGCGTCCCCGCGACCGTGTGGGGGATCAACCGCCTGCTGGGAGCCGAATTCGACCCCGTCCTCTCCCCGGCCGCGATCGCCGCCAGCGGCATCGATGCCGCGACCGAGCTCGGCAAGCGGCTCGGCCTGGGCGCCGAGCACCTGATCACCGGTCACACCCATCGCGGCGGCCCCGGAGAGGGCGAGGCGGAGTGGCTGCTACCGGGCGGCGGCCGCCTCCACAACACCGGCAGCTGGGTCTTCGCCTCCGCCTTCCACCACCCCGGGACCCCTCCGGGCCCCTACTGGCCCGGCACCGTGACCTGGGTCGAGGACGGCGAGGCGCCGCGCCGCGTTCGCCTCCTGGCCGAGCGGTCCCGCGACGAGCTGGCGGCGGTCGTGCGGCGGCAGCGCTCGCGTCGAGAGGTCTAGGCGCTCAGAGCCACTCGGCGATGATCGCGCCGATCTCGGCCCCGGCGTCCTCCTGCAGGTAGTGGCCGGCGTTCTCGATCTTTCTCGGCGCCGGGAAGTTGAGCCGGGTCGGAGACCTGTTCGCCGACCGAGAAGGGGAGGGCGGGATCGGAGTCGGCCCACAGCACAAGGGCCGGCCTGTCGTCCTCTCGCAGAGCGTTAGCGACCCGTTTGCCCTCCTCCGCGCCCGGCGCATCTGGCTCGGTCGGCAGGATCAGCGGGAAGGCCCGGGCTCCGGCCTTCGACTCCGGGTTCGGGAACGGGGCCTCGTAGGCGGCGATCACATCGTCGCCGGGGTCACTCCCACAGCCGGCTCGGACCAGGAACCCGACCGGCAGGTCCTCGTTGCGCCGCACGAACTCGCGGAATTTGAGCCAGTTGTCGCTCATCCGCTGCTGGCCGGTGAATGGGCCGGTATCCATGATCACCAGCCGCGAGAAGCGCTCCGGGTGCTCGACCGCCAGCCGCAGCCCGATCGGACCGCCCCAGTCGTGGACGACCGCGGTCGCGTCGCGAATGTCGAGCTCCTCGAGCAGCGCCGCCATCAGCTCGACATGGCGGTCGTAGGTGTACCAGGAGAGGTCGGTGGGCTTGTCGGAGCGCCCGAAGCCGGCGTAGTCGGGGGCGATGCAGCGGATATCCCGCGTCGCGGACCGGCGGGATCACCTTGCGCCAGAGGAACGACCAGGTCGGCTCGCCGTGGAAGAAGACGACCGGCTCCCCCTCTCCCTCGTCGATGTAGGCGAGCCGGAGTCCGTCGACCTCGTGGTAGCCGGACTCGAACGGGAAGTCGGGCAGCCCCTGTAACCGCTCGTCCGGGGTCCTCACGACATCCACGCTCATCGCTTCTCCTGGGTCGGATCGATGGGTCGCGGCGAGTCTAATTCCCGCAATGCCGATCCAATTTTACGACTTTTCCAATCAACAATGTGCTACCTTGCCGCGCTCCGCTTTTAGGACTAAGTCAGTCAAAATAGAAAGGAACATCCTCTTTATGCGGAACGCTCGCAACGTAACCCGGCGGCGCAGCGTGAACGTCGGCCTGCTGGTCGCACTGTTCACGCTGGTGGCGGCAATCGTGGTAGCAGGCTGCGGAGGTAGCGATGACGACACCGCCTCCGGCTCCTCCGGCGGCGGCAAAATCGACATCGTCGCGTACTCCACCCCTGAGGCCGTCTACACCGACGCCCTCGAGCCCGGCTTCGAGAGCACGTCTGCCGGTGAGGGTGTCAGCTTCTCTGGCTCCTTCGGCGCCTCCGGCGACCAACGTCGCGCGGTCGAAGCCGGCCAGCCGGCATCGCTCGTCCACTTCGCGCAGGGCGGCGACATGATCGCCCTCGTCGAATCCGGCCACGTCGCGCCCGACTGGAACAAGAACCAGTACAAGGGCATCGGCGAGGAGTCGGTCGTCGTGCTGGCGGTCCGCAAAGGCAACCCCGAGGGCATCAAATCCTTCGACGACCTGCTGACCAAGGACGTCGACGTGATCACCCCCAACCCGCTCAGCTCCGGCGGGGCCCGTTGGAACATCATGGCGCTCTACGGCGCGCAGCTGCACGAGGGCAAATCCGAAAAAGAGGCCCTCGCGGCGGTCAAGACCGTGCTCGAGAAGACGATCGTCCAGCCGGGCAGCGCCCGTGACGCGCTCGCCGCCTTCACCCAGGGCGAGGGAGATGTCCTCCTCGCCTATGAGAACGAGGCGATCAAAGCCCAGGAGGAGGGCGAGGACGTCGAGTACGTGGTCCCGCCGTCGACGATCCGGATCGAGACCCCGATCGCCGTCACCAAAGGCGCGCCGGAGTCCGCCCAGGCGTTCCTCGACTACATCTGGTCGGACGAGGGACAGGAACTATGGGCGGAGAACGGCTACCGCCCGGTAAACCAGGCGCTGCTCGACGAGAAGAAGTTCCCGATCCCGGCGGACCTCTTCAACATCGCTGAGTTCGGTGGCTGGGAGCAGGTGACAGGCGAGTTCTTCGACGAGGAAACCGGCAAGGTCGCCGCGATCGAGAAGGAACTCGGAGTCCCCACCGAGTAGCGGATGGAGGCACACGCAGCAACCGGCACACCGCCCAGGGCAGGAGTTCGCCTGCCCTGGGCCGGTGCCGCCCTCGGCCGCGGGCTGGTCGTTCTCTATCTGAGCCTGATGGTCCTGCTGCCCCTGGCGGCCGTCGTCGTCGAGTCGACCGACAACGGCCTCGGCGCCTTCTGGGACGCGGTCACCGGCCCGCAGTCGATCGCGGCGCTGAAACTGACCGTGATCTCTTCGCTGATCGTCGTCGCGATCAACGCCGTCTTCGGGACGATCATCGCCTGGGTGCTGGTCCGCGACGAGTTCCGGGGCAAGGCGGCGGTCAACGCGATCATCGACCTGCCTTTCGCACTGCCGACGATCGTCGCCGGCCTGACGCTGCTGACCCTCTACGGCAGCGAGAGCCCGGTCGGGATCAACATCGCCTTCACCAAGATCGCCGTGGTCCTGGCGCTGCTCTTCGTCACCCTTCCTTTCGTGGTGCGCGCCGTTCAGCCCCTGCTGATCGAGCTCGATCGCGATATGGAGCAGGCTGCGACCTCGCTCGGGGCCGGCGGCTTCACCGTCTTCCGCCGCATCATCTTCCCCAATCTCCTCCCCGGCCTGACGGCGGGCGTCGCCCTCGCCTTCGCGCGGGCGCTCGGCGAGTTCGGCTCGCTGGTCCTGATCTCGGGGAACATCCCCTTCAAGACGGAGGTCTCCTCGGTCTTCATCCGCAGCCAGATCGAGTCGGGAAACCTCCCCGGGGCGGCCGCCGTCTCGGTCGTGCTGCTCGTCGTCTCGCTGCTGCTGCTGGCCGGGGTCACCGCCGCCGAGCGCTGGGGCCGCCGCCACGAACGCGGCGACAGCGGCAAGGGGCAATCGACCATCTCGCGGCTTATCAGCCGCTCGCAGATGGGGGGCTCCGGCACGTGACGGGCAACAGCAAGACCAGCCGCCTCAGCTTGCGCGCGCTCGCCCTGGGCTACCTCGGCGTGCTGCTGATCGCCCCCGTCGGGATGATCTTCTACAAGACCTTCGAGGACGGAATCGGGCCGCCGCTGGAAGCGATCACCTCGCCCGAGGGCCTGCACGCGCTGCAGCTGACCCTGCTGATGGTCGCGGTGGCGGTTCCCCTCAACACGATCTTCGGCGTCCTCTGCGCCGCTGCTTCTGGTCCGCTACCGCTGGAACGGCAACGCGGTGCTGGACGCGATCATCAACCTCCCGTTCGCGATCTCACCGGTCGTCGTCGGGCTGGCGTTGTTCCTGCTCTACGGCACCGACGGCTGGTTCGGCCCGGCACTCGCCGAAATGGGCTTCAAGGTCCTCTTCTCGACGCCGGGGATGATCCTCGCCAGCATCTTCGTCTCGCTCCCCTTCGTCGTCCGTGAGACGGTGCCGGTTCTGCAGGAGATCGGCACCGAGCAGGAGCAGGCAGCTTCGACGCTCGGCGCCAACGCCTGGCAGACGTTCTGGCGGGTCACCCTGCCGGCGATCCGGTGGGGGGTTGCCTATGGAGTCGTCCTGACCACGGCTCGCGTCCTCGGTGAGTTCGGCGCCGTCTCGGTCGTCTCCGGCGAGATCTCCGGTCAGACCGAAACCCTTCCCCTGTTCGTTTCCCAGCAGTTCGAGCAGTTCAACCTGGCCGGGGCCTACGGCGCCTCGATCCTGCTCGCGCTGCTCGCCCTTTCAACCCTGTTGCTCATGAACCTCCTGAAAAGAAAGGAGGGTGCCTGATGGGAATTTCAGTCGAGGGAGCGTCAAAGCGCTTCGGTGACTTTCAGGCCCTCAACGATGTATCGATCGACGTCCCCGACGGATCGCTGACCGCCCTGCTGGGGCCGAGCGGCAGCGGCAAGTCGACGCTGCTGCGGGCAATCGCCGGGCTGGAGGCCCTGGACTCCGGGAAGGTGACGATCGACGGTGAGGACGCGACCGGCAAACCCGCCCAGAAGCGGGGGGTCGGCTTCGTCTTCCAGCACTACGCCGCCTTCAAGCACATGACCGTGTTCGGGAACGTGGGATTCGGCCTCAAGATCCGCAAGTGGAGCAAGCCGCAGATCGAGGAGCGGGTCCACGACCTGCTGCGCCTGGTCCAGCTCGACGGGTTGGCGGACCGCTACCCGTCGCAGCTCTCGGGCGGCCAGCGGCAGCGGATGGCGCTGGCGCGAGCGCTGGCGGTCGAGCCCCAGGTGCTGCTTCTCGACGAGCCGTTCGGCGCCCTGGACGCCAAGGTGCGCAAGGACCTGAGGACCTGGCTGCGCCGCCTCCACGACGAGATGCACGTGACGACGATCTTCGTCACCCACGACCAGGAGGAGGCGATGGACGTCGCCGAGCAGCTGGTCGTGATGAACGACGGCAGGGTCGAACAATCCGGCAGCGCCGACGACCTCTACGACCACCCCGCCAACGAGTTCGTGATGAGCTTCGTCGGCGAGGTCAACCGCCTCGGCGAGGCTTTCGTAAGGCCGCACGACATGGAGGTCGTGCTCGAGGCCGACGAGCGGACTGAGGAGGCGATGGTGCAGCGGATCGTCGCGCTCGGCTTCGAGATCCGGGTCGAGTTCACCCTCGCGGACGGCTCCGAGGTCTGGGCCCAGCTGACGCGCTCCGAGCTCCAGAAGCTCGAATTGCGCGATAGGCAGATCGTCTACCTGCGGCCCGGTCAGACCAAGAACTTCAGCGGTGACTCGTCATCGCCCAGCGACCCCGGGGCCTCGACTCCCCGGGATGCAGAGGGCGGCGGCGACGCAGAGGTATCTGCAGCCGCCTGAAGGGGCGACGGGGTGGGGCGCCCTTTTTGCCGGGTGGCGCCCCGCCCCATCTCGCCGCTCAGGTTAACCGGCGCTCGAACGTCTTCTCCAGCGCCTCTTCGTCCTCCTCGCCGGCCAGCGTCTTGTCGAGGCGCACGATCGAGCTGCGGCCGTCGAGCCGCACGGTACCCACCTGGTTGTCGAAGTAGGGCCCCTCGAGCGTGCGCCAACCGATGCCCGGGGCCGGCGCCCCTGAGAGACGTGCCAGAGCGCGGGCGAGAACGCCGACGGGTCGCGAGAACCCCGCCCGCACCACCCGCCGCTCTTTCCCGTCAAGCGGGTTGCGGTAGGGGGAGCAGACCGCCTGGACCACCCTGCTCCTGACGCCCGCCTCGGGGCCGAACTCCACGTCGAACAGATAGGCGTGATGGACGTCGCCGGAGAGGATCAGGATCGAGGCCGGCGGCTTCCCGCGTTGGCCCGAGCCGACCTCTTCGATCAGCTTCCGCAGGCGCTCGAACGAGAACTGGAATGCCGCCCAGTGATCGAAGTCGAGAGCCCGGCGCAGGCGCTCGCTGCCGCGAGCGAGGAGACCGCCCCACGCCCCGTCGCAGAGCCTCTCGTTCCAGGCCTCCAGGTCGTGGAATGCCGGTGAGAGCAGGTACGGGACGGTGGTCCCGATCAGGAGGTGGTCGAAGTCGCCGCTGGCGTGGTCGGCGATCCAGTCCCAGACCTCGTCGTCGCACATCGAGCGACGGTCTTCGGTCAGCACCCTGGCGGCGCGGGAATCCACGAAGAGCGCCCGCACCCCGTCGATGTCGCGGTAGAAGCTCCACCTCGTGCCGGCCGCCGTGGAGTCGATTCGCCGCGCCCACTCGCGAAGGACGTCGGTGGCGTCGGGATTGCCCCTGACCTGGGAATAGATCTCGCTCTCGTCGAGCTCGCGAGGCGAGAGGTTGCCGAGGTACTGGTAGATCCAGTAGCTCATGATTCCCCCCACCGCGCGCTCGTGCCACCAGTCCTTGCGGTCCATCTCCTCGAGCCAGGACCGAGAGATGTTCCAGTCGTCGCTCATGTCGTGGTCGTCCCAGACCATCGAGGTCGAGACGGTGGAGAACAGCCAGCGGATCAGCGGGTCCTCCCACGCCTCCCGGTAGAGCCAGGTGTACTCTTCGAAGTCGATCACCTCCTTGCCGGGCGGCCTGCTCGTATCGCGGCGTGCCTGTATCCGTTCGCGGGTGCGCGGCGAGCCCTCGTCGACGTAGACCTGGTCGCCGAGCAGGAAGAGCAGCTCCGGCCAGTTGTCGCGGTCGTCGCGGATCATCTGCTCGGCGAGGACGTGGAGGGCATCCAGCTCGTGCCCGTCTTCGTCTTCGTCCTTGGTCAGCGTGTAGGGCCTCTCGTGCGGCAGCGCGACCCGGCAGGAGCCGAAGCAGATGTCGAGCGGCTCCCCGGGGCTGAAGGTGCGGATCACGCTCGGCGGCAGCTCGCTCCCCCGCGGCGGCCAGCACCACTGGCCATCCAGGGTGACGTCGTACTCGTAGAGGCCACCGGGCTCCAGCCCATCGATCTCGACCAGCGCGTAGTGATGCCCCGCGACCCCGAACGTCCTCTCCCGCCTGCCGAGGATCCTGACCTCGCAGGGCTCGCTCGTCTCGACCCAGACCGTCGCCTCGGTCTCTGAGAGGTAGCGAAGCAGGGGCCCGAGGACGAGGTCCGGCATGGAAACCCTGTTCCCGGTTCCGCAAATGATATTCTTGACTTAGTTGGTAAACAAAACAGGAAAGAAGAGAGAACAATGAGCTCGAGAGACGGCACGACCTTCACCTCGCGAGGAAGGCTCACCGGCCTGATCCGGGACGAGGTCCCGGCGGGGACGGGCCAGAACCGCGCCAGCCGCGCCGACCGAAGGGACTCGGGCCAGAGTGCGGTCGACGAGGCCCTCTACTACCGGGCCCGCCTCATACTCGGCGACTCCATCCCCCGCCCCGGGCGCTAGGGAAGCGCCCGCAGGAAGCTCGCGATCGCGGGGCCGAAATAGGGCGAGAAGAGCCGGTCGGGCCGGTTCGCGTAGCCGTAGCTGGTCACCCCGTTGACGTAGGTGCCGTCGAGCAGCCAGGCGCCGCCGCTCGAGCCGGCCGCCATGTCGCAGGCGCCCGGAATCGTCGGTGGGCCCTCGAGCGGGAAGGTGAACGGGTCGCTGCCGAGGCCGTGGGCGCGGCAGCTGCGCATCTCCTCGCCCTTCAGAGCGGCAGCCGGATAGCCGAAGATCTGGAAGCCCGCCGAGCGCGACCTCGAGGTGGCGAAGCCCCGCGCCCCGACGACGTCGGTGAGGGCGCCAAGGTCGTTCGGCTCCACCTTCAGCGCGGCGAGGTCGAAGTCTGGGTTTTCCCCGTGGCGCCACTGCGGCATCACGTAGACGGAGCCCACGGTGAAGGTGCCGAACGGCCGGGCGCCGTGATCGTAGGCGGGGACGAAGGCGATGCGACTGGCGGCGGCGCCTTCGAGGACGACGCAGTGGCCGGCGGTGAGGACGATCGACCGGCTCGGAGTATTGACCGCGGTGCCCGAGCAGGTGTAGGTCCCCTCCGTCGGGTCGATGCCGATGATTTTCCCGTTCGTGCGTGTGCCCGCTTCGCTTGCGTTGAGCACGCGCAGGCTCGAGGCCCGCGCGATCAGGCGTTCCTGCGGAGCACGACCGGCCACCTGCAGGGGACTGGTCGCCGCAGAGGCGGCGCTCCCTCCCATTTCGATCACCGGTGTCGCCGAGGCGCCGGCCGGGAGCGCCAGCATCGCAGCCGCGGCCAGGAGCGCCGACAGCGCTCGCCTGGTCAGCATTCCCGCTCGCCTGGTCAGCATCCCTGTAGCGCAACCCATCGGCCGGGAATACTGCCAAATGCACGAAAAGGTTCGCACGGAGCGGCTTCGACGCCGGGTTGGAAGGAAATTTCTGCCCGGCCACGAACCGCGCCGTAGCATCGTCGAAGCTCGTCCAAGAAGGGCTCACGAAAGGGTTACGCATGAACGATGAGAGCTTGATCAGCGGCTGGTGGGTGTTTGCCGGCATCCTGCTGCTGGTCGCCGGTGTCCTCAACATCATCTACGGCATCGCCGCTATCGGCGACTCGAAGTTCTTCACAGAGAACGCCACCTACATCCTCAGCAGCCTCAACACCTGGGGATGGATCACCCTGATCATCGGGGTGCTCGAGCTCGTCGCCGCCTTCTCGCTCTTCTCGGGTGGGGAGTTCGGCCGCTGGTTCGGGATCTTCGTCGGCTCGCTCAACGCGATCGGCGCGCTGCTCTCGATCCCGGCATACCCGTTCTGGTCGCTGGCGATCTTCGCCCTCTCGATCATCATCATCTACAAGCTGGCCGAGGGGCCCGAAGGCGCGCCAAACGCCTGACTAGGGACCGGCAACCTGCTGTGGGCGAAGGCCCCGGGCATCCGGGGCCTTCTCCGCGTCAGGGGCGCCCTCGGCGGCCGCGTCGTCGGCGGCAAGCCGCGACCACGGCGCCTTCTCGCGCGGCTCGTAGAGGACGTCGACTCCAGCCAGCCGGTCCTGCCAGCCGCGCCGCCGCCGGTCGAAGATGATCCCGAGGAAGCCGAGCCCGAGGGTCAGCACCGCGAGGCCGATCCCGATCAGCCGCCGCACCGACCTGCGAACCGGTAGCCCCTGGCCGTCGACTCCGAGCCTGATCCCGAGGAAGCGCATTCCTAGGGTTTGGCCGGCGAGCGACCAGAAGCTGACGAGGTAGAGGGCGCCGAGCGCCAGCCAGGCGGCGCTCCCGAACACCAGGGCGATGTCGGAGACGCCAGCGTCGCCGGTGAAGGCGGAGGCGATCAGCGCCACGATCGCCGCCAGGCCCGAGAAGGCGAGGTTGACGATCAGGGCGTCGATGCCGAAGGCCAGGGCCCTGGTTACGGCGCCGGCCCGCTCGGTCGGCTCGGTCCGCCGCGGCCGGAAGAAGATTCGCCTCACGATCCCCTCGAGCGCTCCGTCGAGGCGGCGGGTCGTGTCGCCGACCGTGTGGCCGATGTCCTCGATGAAGCCGACGCTCTGAGCGCTGATCGCGGCTCGTATCTCCGGCGCCTCGGCGATTCGCTCGACCAGCCGCTGCACCTCGTCGCTGGCCAACAGCCGCAGCCAGACCTCATCGACCAGCTCGCTGTCGAGCGCGTCGATCAGCGCCCGCTTCACCGCCTCGCTCTCGAGGGCACCGTGCACGGCCTCCTCGACGACCGGCCCCTTCAGGACCCTGACCAGCGCCCGTTCGACCGCCTCGCTCTCGACCGCAGCGACCATCGCCTCCTCCGTGGCGGCCTGAACGGCCCGGTCGACCCCCGTCGCTTTGCCGACGCTGCGGGCGCCGCGGACGCCGGCGCCGAGCAGCCGCACCGAGAGCGGCAGTGGCCTGCCCGCAGGGCCCTCGTCGGGGGGTCCGTCCGGACTCATGATCTTTCGCGCTTCGCTCGCGGCGCGAGGAACCAGATATGGACGCTCGCTCGCTCCGCACTCATCGCGGCGAGTATACGGCCGCTCAGCCCACCGGCCCGCTCGTGACTCGCCCCTATTCCGCCTTCGAGGCCAGGTGCTCCAGGAGGCGGTCGATGAACGCCGCCTGTGCCTCGATCAGCTTCTCGCGCGCCGCCGCGGGCTCGAACCACTCGGCCCGGTCGACCTCCGGGAACTCCCGCTCGGTGCCCGAGCGCGGCGGCCACTCCATCTCGAAGGTGTCGCTGTCCAGCTCGGCGGGGTCGAAATCGCCCTCGGCAGCCCAGGCGTGCACGACCTTGCCGCCCTTCTGGCGCACGGATCCGAGCTCGACCATCTCCTCGACGGCGATCTCGGGCGCAGGGCCGAGCTCCTCCTTCAGCTCCCGCAGCGCGCACCGGCGCAGGTCCTCGCCATCCTCGAACCCACCCTTCGGGATCGACCAGGCGCCGAGGTCCCGCTGCTCCCAGTACGGGCCTCCGGGATGGACCAGCAGCAGTTCGGGCGCGTCGCCGACGCGGTAGAGGAGGATCCCGGCGCTGACCTTTGGCTTGCGGGCGATCCAATCAAGATAGGCCAGTCAGCCCGGTCAGATCCGGCCTGCCTCGAGCAGGCGGGCGAGAAAGCGCCTGGTCTCCTCCCTCTCGGGCGCGGAGAGGACCCGGTCCGGTGGCCCCGACTCGACGATGCGGCCGTCGTGAAGGAAGGCGACTTCATCGGCCACCTCGCGGGCGAAGCTCATCTCGTGGGTCGCGATCACCATCGTCATCCCGGCCACCTTCAGGTCACGCACCGCCGCCAGGACCTCGCCGACCAGCTCCGGGTCGAGGGCGCTCGTCACCTCGTCGAGGAGCAGGGCGCGGGGGCGGCCGGCGAAGGCGCGGGCGATCGCCACCCGCTGCTGCTGGCCCCCCGAGAGGTCGTCCGGCCGGTCGCCCTCGCGGCCCTCGAGGCCGAAGCGGCGGAGCAGGGCCCGGCCGTGCTCCTCGGCCTCCTCGCGGGTGGCCCCCTGGGCGCGCATCTCGCCGAGGACGACGTTCTGCAGCACGGTCAGATGCGGGAAGAGGTTGAAGGCCTGGAAGACGAGCCCGAGCCGGCGGCGGACGGGCACCGGCTCGACCGAGGGGTCGGTGATCACCTCGCCGTCGAGGAAGACATCGCCGTCGTCGATCTCCTCGAGCAGGTCGATGCACCTCAGGAGGGTCGACTTGCCGGACCCCGAGGCGCCGATCAGGGCCACCGCCTCGTGCTCGCTGACGGTCAGGTCCACCCCCCGCAGCACCTCCCGCGGGCCGAACGCCTTGGTCACCCCGCGGACCTCGAGGACGGGCGCGCCCACCGCGCTCACCGGACCGCACCGCTCTCGCCGCCGCCCATCCGGTCGACCAGGCGGGCAAGCGGCACGGTGATCGCCAGGTAGAGCAGCGCGGCGGCGATCAGCGGCGTGTAGTTGAAGTTCTCGCCCTGGATGATCTGGGCGATCCGGAACGCCTCCTGGGGGCCGAGGATCGAGACCAGCGCGACATCCTTCTGGAGGGCGACGAAGTCGTTGAGGAGCGGCGGCGCGACCCGGCGCACCGCCTGCGGCAGGATCACGTGGCGCATCGCCTGCGCTTCGGTCAGGCCGACCGCCAGCGCCGCGTCCCGCTGCCCGCGGTGGACAGAGCTGATCCCGCCCGGTAGACCTCCGCCACGTAGGCGCTGTAGGAGAGGCCGAGGGCGATTCCGCCGAGGACCACCGGGTCGGTGGGCAGGCCGGTCAGCTGCAGGGCCGGGATCCCGAACCCGACCAGATACACGAGCAGGATCGTCGGTATCCCCCTGAACAGGTCGACGAAGACCGTCGCCAGCAACCGCAGCGGAAACAGGGCCGCGCCGGCGCTCGTCCGCAGCAGCGCGATCATCAAGCCCGACCGCGAGCACCGCGATCTCGACGACGACGAACAGCTTCACATCGAGCCAGAAGCCCTTGAGGACTTCCGGGAAGGAGTCCCGGAAGACGCTCCAGGAGAAGAACGTTTCCTGCACCGCCGGCCAGCCGGGGCTGGTCAGGATCCAGACCGCGAGGCCGCCGAGGACGACGATGCTGGAGATGGCGGCGACCGCCTGGCCTCGTCTCTGCTTGCGACGTTTGGCCGCCTGCCTGGCGAGGCGGCGGTCGCTGATGACGGCAGTCCCGGTCAACCGCCGCCATTGTGAACTCGGCGGGGGACGGCGCCGCGCAGGGCGGAGCTAGCTCAGCTCAGTTCCGGGGCGCCGGCGGATTCGCTCATCCAGCGCTGGGTGATCTCTTCGAGTTCGCCCGATTCGCGCATCTCTTCGATCGCCTGCGAGACGCACGCGGTCAACGCCGAGTCCCTTTCGAGCAGGGCGCCCCACTGATCGCCGCCGGGCACGCTGAACTGGCCGACGACCTTGGCGGTCGGGACCTGGACCGCGGTCAGGTAGAGCGCGGTCGGCAGGTCGACCACGACCGCGTCGACCTGTTCGTTCTTGAGCGCGGTGACGACGTCGTTGGAGCTGTTGAAGACCTGGGGCTGCTCGCTCGGTTCGATCTCTTCTTCGACGCCGTCGAGGCTGGTGGTGCCGATCTGGACGCCGATCCTCGCCGACTGCAGGTCGGACAGCGATTTGGCATTGGCGGCATCGGTGTCCTTGAGCGCGACGACGGCCTGATTCGCCGTGTAGTAGGGCGCCGAGAAGTCGACCTGCTTCTCACGCGCCGGCGTGATCGAGATCTCGTTGACGTCGAAGTCGAAGTCCTTCGGGCCGGGCGCGTAGGAGGAGTTGAACGGCACCACCGTCCACTTGACGTCGGCCTTCGAGAAGCCGAGGTTGTCGGCGATCGCGTAGGCGACGGCGCTCTCGAACCCCTTCGCCGTTGGTCGGATCGTCGTCTTCGAAGTAGGGCGGGAAGGCGGGCTTGTCGGTGGCGACGGTCAGCGTCCCGTCGGTCTTGGTCGCGAGTTCGCCCGGCTCGCAGTTCGCAGCCGTGGTGGTCGAGTCGTCATTCGAGCTGCCGCAGCCCGCGAGGAGCGCGAGCAGGGCAACGGACGAGAATCGTGACTGGAAGCTTTTTCATCGCACCACCGAGAGGTCGAGGATCCTATTCCAATCCGGGCGGCCTCGGCAGGGCGGTATCAGCCCACCGCACCGGAGGGCTATCCGAAGTAGCCCTCCGTTGCGACGCGCTCGATCGTCTCGGGGTCGTAGAGGGGCAGCTCGCCGGTGCGCTCGAGCTGGTCGACGTAGGCCTCCATCGCACGGATCGCCTCCGGCGCCGTGACGGCGGCCATGAACTGCGAGGCCTCGAGGCGCAAGCCATCGGTGAGCGGCAGCGTGCCGCCCTCGTAGATCGCGCGCTTGGCGGCTGCGATCGTCGCCTTCGGCCGAGCCCCGAGGCGCCGTGCCTCCCCGATCGCGGTCTCCAGCAGCTCGCCCGGCGGAACGACCCTGTCGACGAGTCCGAGCTCCGCGGCCTCCTCCGGGCTGAGCGGAGCGCCGTCGAGGACGACCTTCAGCGCCTTCGCGCTGCCCAGCAGGCGGGGGAGGCGCTGCGTGCCGCCTCCGCCGGGTGGGAAGGCGAGGAAAATCTCCGGCTGGCCGATGCCGTGATCGCCGGCTGCCATCAGCCGCAGATCGCAGGCCAGCGAGAGCTCGCTGCCGCCGCCCTGCGCGGAGCCGTTGATCGCGGCGACGAAGACGGCGCCGCAGCGGTTCATCCGCAGCAAGACCTCGTGGAAGTGTTCGACCTCGAGCAGACCGGCAAGCGGGGTTCGCCTGAGCCCGCGGTCGGCCCCCCGGATCCGCCGGGCGGCCGCGACGATGCGCATTGAGACGCCGGCAACGCCGGCGCCGACCGTGGGGCTGGTGCGCGCGCCGGCGAGGATCTCAGCGACGTCATAGTGGGCCACGAAGCGCTCCGGGTGCGAACCGGTGAGGACGACCGCGTCGACGCCGTCGTCGTCCTCCGCCCGCGCGACCAGCCGCTCGAGCGCCTCCATCGACCCGCGGTCAATCAGCCCGTGAGGGGGATTGTCAAAGCTGCCGATCAGGACCGTCCCGCGTTCCTCGACGTTGATCGTGCCCATTGTGCCCCTTCCTCGCGTTTCCTCCTTCATCCTATGACGCGATGGACGTGATTTCAGATGCCCATGGATGAGCGAACAAGGGAAGCGCTGCGACCGGCGCTGAGATTCGAGGCGGGTCGTTGCGCGAGGACGTCGAAGCGCTGGCGCAGCTTCGGCGCCTCACAACGACCGCGGAGGAGCGCAAGTCTGCCGAGGGGGGCGCCGGTCGATCAGGCGATCGCGCTGACCGAGGGGATGGTCGAGGCCTGGGTGGCGACTGAGAAAAGGGACTGATCGCTCTGTGGGTCCAGTGCGTGTCTTGCTGAATCGGGAGGCCGGGATTGAACCGGCGACCAGCCGGCCCCCAGCCGGCGCACAGGCATGCCGGCTAACCCCTGCGCAGAAAGGCCGCGGTTCGCCGGAGCGGGGCCGCGAGCCTCCAGGATCGAGAGCGCAGCACCGCGTCGCGCCACTCCTCGGCAGCGTCGGCGCGCGCTCGCTGGGCCTGCGCCTCCTCCCACATGAGCCCGTTTTCGGTTTCAAGGCGGTCGACCCGGATTGCCGCGCGGGCCTCCAGCCGCACGAGCTGGGCGAGCGTCTCGAGCGAGTCCTCGGAAGCGGGGGCGCTCGCCCCGCCGAGCAGGTCCACCAGCCGCTCCGCGTGGTCGTTCGCAGAGTGGTGCCGCCGGACCAGGTCGAAGCCGACGGCGCCGAGCTCGGGCCGGTAGGCGGCGAAGTCGGCCCGGAGGCGATCGGCGTCGATGACCGCGTCGGTCGCCGCGCCGCTGAAGCCGTCGGCCTCCAGGGCTGGGTAGCTCTCGGGGGTGACCCAACCATCGCCCCCCGCCCAGTCCCAGACGTATGCCGCGCGCCCCATCGCCATCCCCTCGAGCACGGAACGCCCGTAGCCGACGACGATGTCTGCATCGGCTATCGCCCCCTGGGGCGCGATCGTCGGCGTTCCGGAAGATGATCCGATCTGGGCCAGCTCGAGGCCGAGGTCCCCGCACACCTCCTCGAGGAGGCGGAAGCGGGCGCGGTTGGGGCGGTTGCTGAGCATGAGGACCCGTCGCGCCCCTCGTCGGCTCGCGCCGCGTGGACGGAACCGTTCGATGTCGATCGGCTGCCGCATCCGCACCACCGTGGGGCGCGAGGCGAGCGCGGCGGCGTGGCGACCGATGCGATCGTTGAGCACCACGACCGTGCGGAGAAGGGTCCAGCCGCGCGGGCGGGTGCTCGTAGGCAGCGAGGCCGTGGATCGCGAATACCTGGCGCATCTCGGGTCGGCGACTGGCGAGAAGGTACGCGCTCGTCGCGTCCTGGGCGAGGACGGCATCGACGTCCTCGAGCCCCGCGGTGTCGCCGACGCTCAGCCGCACCCCTCGCGAGGCCACCAACTCCTTCCCCTCGGGGCTGGCCTCTGCTGCGTGCAGCGTCACCGTGTGCCCGAGGCGCTCGAGCTGCTCGGCGACTGTCACGGAGTACGTCTCGGTTCCGCCGAGCATGAAACGCGCGAGAGTGACGAGAACATGCATCGGTCAGGCAAGTTCCTGTGTTGCCAGCAGTATCTTCATGTGTCTAAGTCTTCCCGAACCAAATGAACCCCGAGGATCGCGACCGACTGCTGCGCTTTGCGTGGGAGCTCCCTCCGTTTGAGGACCAGGTCGTCGCCCTTTCGGAGATCGCGCAGAGTATCGGTCCGGCTCACCGCAGCTCGTCATCGTCGCCGAAGAATCTGCCATACACGCTGGGGAGGCTCGCCGACGCGGCCCGCCACGTCTCCTGGGCGCGCGGTGGTGGAGCGACGACGCTCCCGGGGAAGGTCGTCCTGCAGCGTGCGCCGCATGCTTTGCGGCTCCTCGCCCGGCGGCTGCCGCAGCGTTGCGTCCTGGTCTCCGGCACAAACGGGAAGACCACCACGGCCTCGATGATCGCCGCGATTCTGCGCGAGGCCGGCCACACCGTCACCCACAATCGAGCCGGGGCGAACATGCCCTCGGGAGTGGCGACGGCCCTCCTGGAGCAGCCGGGCGAAATCGGCGTCTTCGAGGTCGACGAGGCCTGGCTGCCGATCGTGGCCGCGGAGCTGTCTCCCGGTGTGATCGTGCTCGGAAATCTCTTTCGGGATCGGCTCGATGGGTACGGTGAGCTCGACGCGCTGGCGACGGCCTGGGAGGCGATGGTGGCAGGCAGTCTCCAGGCCCAGCTCGTGCTCAACTCGGACGACGCCGTGATCGCCAACCTGGTCTCGCACGGCACCGGAAATGGCCGACCTCCAGCATCATTCTTCGGCGTCGAGGATCGCGCCCTGAGCCTGCCGGAGGCCGAGCACACGGCTGATTCGATCCGCTGTCGGGTCTGCGAGGAGCCGCTCCGGTTCGATGCCCGGATGCTGAGCCACCTGGGCCACTATCGGTGCGATGCCTGCGGCACCAGCAGGCCGAATCCCGACGTCTGGGCCGACGGCGTCCGCTTCGATGGGATCCTGGGGTCCAGCTTCTCGATTGAAGGGGGGGCGGATCGGCTCGACCTGAACCTGCGCCCTGCCTGGCCTCTACAACGTCTACAACGCCCTGGCGGCAACCGGCGCGGCTCTCGCTCTCGGTATCGAGCCCGCTTCGATCTCACGTGCCCTGGCGGCCTTCGCCCCGGTGTTTGGCCGGGGTGAGCGTATTCGGGCGGGCGCCACGGACCTGCTCGTCCTGTTGATGAAGAACCCGGCGGGCGCGAACGAGCTGCTGCGAACACTGAGCAGAGACGCCTCTCCAAGCTTGGACCTACTCATCGCGCTGAACGACGGCCAGGCTGACGGCCGTGACGTCTCCTGGATCTGGGATGCCGACTTCGAGGCGCTTCAAACCCGGGTCGGCCGCGTGATCTGCAGCGGGAGCCGGGCCGCCGAGTTGGCACTGCGCCTCAAATATGCGGGATGGCCCGTTTCGCGCATCGCCGTCGACGCCGGGATCGCGAGCGCGCTCGATCGAGCGATCGCTGAAGCATCCGGTCGTTTGATCGTCCTACCGACCTATTCCGCGTTGCTCGAACTTCACGCCGAGCTCGCGGTTCGAGGCCTCGCCAGCCCCTTCTGGGCCCAGGCGCCCGCGCCGGTCCGCTCCGGCGACTCGGTATAGCGCCTCGCGGTCGTCGGCCTTTCCGTCTGTGAATCGACTCGACGACGTTGCCGCGGCCGAGGATCGAGACGATGTCGCCGGGCCTGGCACCACGAAGTGCCGTTGCGAACGCCTCCTCTCGATCTGGCATGACCGCGAGGTCGGCGCCGCCGACGCGCCTGGCGCCGGCGATCATGCATTCGAGCGTGCCCAACGGAGGGTTGCGGCGGAAGCTGCCCGCGGTGAGCACCAACCGGTCACAGAGCATCCCGGCCACGCGGCCGATGGCGCGACGCTGAGCGGGGTCGGGGGCTCCGAGCACACCCAGCACCGCGTGCAGACGGGCGCTCGGGTCCATTCCCGCCCGCACCGCGCTGAGGAACTGTTCGACTGCTGCCGGCGAGGAAGCCGTGTCGAGGATCAGGTCGACCGGCTGGCCGCAATCGATGTGCTCGAAGCGGCCTCGGGGCCCGGGATGCGTCGCCAGCACCTCCGTCAGCACCGCGCGCTCGACGTCGAGCGAATCGGCGAGGGCGACGACGGCCGCGACGTTGCGGGCGTTGTAGTAGCCCGGCAGCCTGGTCTCGATCGTGAGCCTTCCGCTCGGGGTATCGAGTTCCAGCTCGGCCGTCCTCAGGTCCCAGCGAGCATCCTGGATGCGATACGTCGCCTCAGGGCCGAGACCGACGCGGATCGCCCGACCCCCAGCCCGCTCGACTTCGTCCGCGAGCTGTCGCCCGAACTCGTCGCTGGTGTCCACGACAGCCAGGCGCACGGCCACGCCGTCCTTGATGAACAGGCTCCGCTTGACCTCGCCATACCGGCGCATCGTCCCGTGCCGTGACAGATGGTCGTGGCTGAGATTGGTGAAGACCGCGACCTCCGGCATCAGCGCGGGACAACCCTCGAGCTGGAAGCTGGAGACCTCGCAGACGATCAGGTCGGGATCGGGCCCGTCACTGCCGTGAGCGGCGGGGCTATGTCGGCGTTTCCCGCCAGCCTCGCATCGAGACCCGACCTTGCCAGGACAGCGGCAGCAAGAGTCGAGGTCGTCGTCTTCCCGTTGGTCCCGGTTACGGCAATCATCGGGGCTCTGGCGAGCCGCCAGCCGAGCTCGACCTCGTCGAGAACCTCGATGCCCCGTTGCCTCGCTTGCTGGAGCAACGGGGCATCGGCGGGCACGCCCGGGCTCTTGACGAGGGTGCGTGGCGGGGGAGGCAGATCGAGCAATTCATCCTGCGCTCCGAGATGGGTGCGAACGCCCGCCGCCTCGAGGGCGCGGCGCACCCGCTTCGGGACTCCGACGGGGTGGTGATCGGATGCGAGAACCCGCGCGCTCCCTTCGACGCGACAAAGCGCATCGACGGCAGATCGACCCGCCTCGCCCAGGCCGGCAACGACATACGGGCCTTCGGGGACCCGCGAACGCCCGCGCCGCCGTAGTCCCAGCGGACTCTCCTCCGCCTGCATTGACCGACCACCATACGGCACCGCTTGCCGTCCCTAGCCGAAATCACGGCCCGCTGCAGCGCGGCCTGCCCCTGAGCCGCCGGATCATCACCGCCTCGGTGACGATCACGCCGCGGCCGGCACCGCGGCCAGCGCGAAAGGACTGCCCTCGGAGTCGCGGCACACGGCCCAGCGCTCACCCGGGTGGACAATCGAGCCGCCCAGCTCCTGGACGCGCTCGAGGGCGGTCGGCATATCCTCGACCGTGAAGTAGGGAAGCGAGCCCGTGTCGCCGGGCCCTGTGCCGCGCTGGTGCACGCCAAGCCGCAGGCCGTGCTCCTCAGCCTCCCAGCCATCCCCGGCACCCGTGCCGCGCGGCTCCAGCTCGACCCCGAGCAGCCCGCGTCCAGAAGCCTAGGGCGCGCTCCAGGTCGTCGGCGGGGAACTCGATCAAGGGTGCCGGCATGCGACGGACTTATAAAGATCGGGGAGGCCGGATTTCAACCGGCGAAATCGGACCAAGATTGTAGCTTAATTTTCATCTAGACGATTATGCGGTTAATCGTCTATTCTTCTGGCCATGATCTACGCAACGCCACCGATAACCCCGGCCCTGCAAGAGCAGCTCGATGCGCTGGCTAAGCTGCGTGCGGCATTGGGCAGTGAGGTCAAGACGCGCGATCGATGGATGGGCAGCCTTCGGCGCGAGGTCCGAGCCAGCTCGATCGAGAGTTCGACTTCGATTGAGGGCTTCAGCGTCTCACCGGAGGAAGCGCTCGCGTTGGCCAACAACAGGGATGTCGCCGACCGCGACCAAGATAGTCGTCAGGCGGTCGCCTGCTACGCCCGGGCCATGGACCACGTGGGAACGATGGGCGTCGACCCTTCCTTTCAGTGGGTCGACAGAGTGATCCTCGACCTGCATTTCGACGCCTGCTATTTCCAGCGCGACA
This sequence comes from uncultured Solirubrobacterales bacterium, assembly GCA_963816785.1. Lineage (GTDB taxonomy): Bacteria > Actinomycetota > Thermoleophilia > Solirubrobacterales > 70-9 > VRUE01. Next base: position 280,796 of record CAWFLL010000004.1, read on the forward strand.
GGGATCCCGGCCTTTGGCGCACCGGACCGGACGGAGTCACCACTCCTGACGGCTCGCTCGAGTACGAAGGTCCGGACAGCGAGCGGGTGGTCGCGTTGATGGACGAGGTGGTCGAATGGTTGGCGACCGGGGACCTCGAGGTCGATGTCGTCGTCCGGGCGGCGATGGCCCACCTTCACGTCGTCTCGGTTCACCCATTCCGCGACGGCAATGGCCGTGTCTCGCGAATCGTCCAGTCGCTTGTCCTCGCCCGCGAGGGACTCGCAGCGCCGGAGTTTTTCTCGATCGAGGAGTACCTCGGCAGTCACACCCAGGAGTACTACGCCGCATTGCGCGAGGCACAGGGGGGAGCTATCAACCAGACCGCGACGCGAGCGGATGGGTCTCCTTCTGTGTCGCTGCCCACCTCGTCCAGGCCCGACAGCGCCTGGCGCAAATCAAGGAGGCCGCCACGCGTTGGGCCTCATTGGAAGAGCTGGTCGAAGCTCGCAACTGGCCGGCCCGACTGGTGATCGCACTTGAGCAGAGCCTCGTCGGTGGAACCGACCGGGGCCAGTACGGGGAAGAGGCGGACGTGTCGCCGGCTACCGCGAGTGCCGACTTCAGGCGTCTACTCGATGCCGGGCTCGTAGAGCAACGCGGACGCGGCAGAAACATCAGTTATCTCGCAAGCGAGCGCCTGCGCGACACCGGCGACCGCTCGGCCCCCAGCCGGCAGACGCTCCCCGTCCCTGCGTCCCTCGGCCTCCCCGGCATCAGTTGACGCCGATGACCTGAATCAATTCAATCGTCATCGCATGACCGAGGACGTCGGGTCTAGCGACACTCTGCAGCGCTTTGACGGACCGAGCGGCGGTGGTAGCGTCGTCATCGCATGGTCGCCGGAGGGGAGTCGCGACGTGAGCTCTTGATCTCCAAGGGCTGGGTTCAGGCTGCCGCCCTGGTCTTCCTCGTCGGTTTTTTCATCCTCGGGCTGCTGGCCTACCGGACCTACCAGGCCAAGCCGCCGATACCCGTCAAGGTCGTGGACCCCGCCGGCCAGGTGCTCTACACCGGCGAGGACATATCGGACGGCCAGCAGGTCTTCCTCCACAACGGATTGATGGAGTACGGCTCGGCCTTCGGGCACGGCGCCTATCTCGGGCCGGACTTCACCGCCGACTATCTCCACCGCAGCGCCCTGCTAGTGCGCGCCGCCTATGGGGGGAGGGCTCCGACACCGCCGCCCGCAGGACGGTCGAGGACTTCCGCGGGGCTGGCTACGACTCGGAGACCAAGACGGTCACGGTCTCGACCGCGCAGGCCGACGCGTTCCGCTCGCTCGAGGACCATTACGGGGAGTTCTTCTCCGAGCCGACCAGCCGTAACGGGCTCAGACCCGACGCGATCACGGATCCCCAGCAGTTGCATGACCTAACGTCGTTCTTCGCCTGGACCGCGTGGGCCGGGTCCAGCGAGCGGCCAGGCCACAACTACACCTACACCAACAACTGGCCCTCCGAGCCGCTGGTCGACAACAGGCCGACCGCCAACGTCATCGTTTGGTCGGTCGCATCGCTGATCGCCCTGCTGGGCGGGATCGGCCTCCTGTTCGCAGCCTTCGGGCGCTGGGGGCGGCGTCTCGGCTGGCACGGCCGCGAGCAGGCGACCCTCTCGTTCCGCAACCCCGGGGACGTCGCCCTGACACCGGCACAGCGGGCGACGGCCTGGTTCTTCTTCGTGATGGCGGCGCTATTCCTGGTGCAGACGTTGGTCGGCGCCGCCTCACAGCACTACCGGGCCGATATCGCCGACTTCTTCGGCTTCGACCTCGCCCAGATCCTTCCCTACAACCTGGCGCGAACCTGGCACGTCCAGCTCGCGCTCTTCTGGGTCGCAACATCATTCGTGGCGGCCGGGATCTTCCTGGCGCCGATGATCGCCCGTCGCGAGCCCAAGCACCAGGGCAAGCTCACCTTCGCCCTCCTCGGGGCGCTCACGATCGTCGTCGTCGGCACGCTCGTCGGCTCGTACCTGGGTATCCATGGCGTCCTCAAGGACGCAGCCTCGAACTGGTTCGGCCTGCAGGGCTTCGAGTACCTCGACCTCGCCCGGCTCTGGCAGGTGCTGCTCTCGATCGGCCTCTTCTTCTGGGTGTTCATGCTCTGGCGGGTGCTGCGCAAGCGGCTCGCCGGCGAGCACCGCGGCAACATGCCATGGCTGTTCTTCCTCGCCGCGTGCGCGATCCCGGCCTTCTATTCCGTCGGCCTGATCGCGCGGACGGGCGACAACTTCACGGTCACCGAGTTCTGGCGCTTCTGGGTCGTTCACCTTTGGGTGGAGGACTTCCTCGAGCTGTTCACGACGGTGATGGTCGCCTACATGTTCGTCCTGCTCGGTGTCATCCGCGAGAGGGTCGCGCTCGCCGTCGTCTTCCTGGACATCATCCTCTACTCGGTCGGCGGCGTCGTCGGAACGATGCACCACCTCTACTTCTCAGGTGAGCCCGCCGAGCACATGGCTTTGGGCGCGTTCTTCTCCGCAGCCGAGGTCATCCCGCTCACCTTCCTCACGGTCGAGGCCTGGTCGTTCCTACAACTCGGCTCAGCCCAGGAGTCACGCTCGAGGACGCCGTTCCCCCACCGCTGGGCAGTCATGTTCCTGGTCGCCGTCGGGTTCTGGAACTTCGTCGGCGCCGGGATCTTCGGGTTCCTGATCAACCTCCCGATCGTCAGCTACTACGAGATAGGCACGGCGCTCACCGCCAACCACGGCCACGCGGCGATGATGGGCGTCTACGGAATGCTCGCCCTCGGCTTGGCGATGTTCTGCCTGCGCTACCTCATCCCGGCGGAGCGATGGCCCGAGCGCTGGGCGAAGGTCTGCTTCTGGTCCACGAACGTCGGCCTCGCGTGGATGTGCTTCGCGACCCTGCTCCCGCTCGGCTTCCTCCAGCTCTACAAGTCGGTCGCCTCCGGCTACTTCGCGGCCCGCCAGCTCGAGTTCCTGACCAACGACACGAACACGCTGATCGAGTGGCTGCGCCTGCCGGGCGACATCGTCTTCATCGTGGGCGGTGCGATCCCGGCCCTCTACATCGCCTATATCGGGATCCGCCATACCGTCAAACGGGTGACGCTGCGCGAGCCTGAGGACATCCTCTTCACAGAGCTCACGACCCCCGAGGGAGTTCCCGCTCCCACCGACGCCGAGGCGAGTGCGGCGGAGACGCGATGAGCCCCGAGGTCCTACTCGCCTCCGCCTACGCTGGGGCCCTCGTCCTTTCGGCTTTCGTGCTCGAGTGGCTGTCGGCACTCACCCACCGACGTTCGCTGAGGTACCGCACGGCCGGCTTCGAGTACCGATCCGAGCACGACCTCTGGGTCTGCCCGGAGGGCGAGTCGCTGTGGCCGGCCGAGTTCGACCGCGAGAGACGGCTGGTCCGCTACCGGGCCAAGGCACAGGTCTGCAATGCCTGCGCACGAAAGTCCGACTGCACCGACTCCAACCAAGGTCGAGAGGTCGTCCGCCCCCTGGACCCCTGGCCGCACTCCGAGGCGGGCCGCTTCCACCGCGCTCTGGCGCTGCTGATCATCTCCCTCGCGGCGCTGATCCTGGTGGTCGAGGCCACCCGTCATCACGCGCCCGGCGAGCTCGCGCTGCTCGGCGGCCTGCTCCTACTGGCCGGCCTCTCCGCGCGCTGGCTGGTGCGCGACCTGCGCCGCCACCCGGCGAACTTCCCCGCGCCGACCCCTTCGCAGGGGCTCGGTTTCGCCACCACTGCTGCAAACGGCACCCGCGAGCCCTCCCGCTGGGCATCGCAGCGGTAGGGACTATCCCGGCGTCATGCCGCGGCCAGCGCGAACGTTGGCTGTGGAGATAGCCTGGGCGACATGATCGCGATCTCCCCCGGGGATCCCGCCTACGCTGGACAGGCGCGCTATACAACCGGTTTCCTACGGGTCTACGACACGGTTGTTCTGCGATTCAACGGGCATCTCGTGTGGCGATGCCCTCCACGACGTCTCGTTCGGCTCTACGACGAGCACGTCTCTGCCCGACATCTGGACATCGGTGTCGGGACTGGCTACCTCCTTGACAAATGCCGCTATCCGACGCAGTCACCAGACATCACGCTCATGGATCTCAACCCCGCCCCTCTCAAAGTGGCGGCCAAACGCCTTCGCCGTTACGAGCCCAAGACGCATCAAGCGAACGCGCTTGAGCCGTTCGGGCTACCGGCGGGCACATTCGAATCCGTCGGCCTGAACTGGCTGCTGCACTGCCTGCCAGGTGACATGGCAACAAAGAGTGTCGTCTTCGACCACTGTAAGACGGTGCTTGCGCCCGGCGGCGTCGTCTTCGGCAGTACCGTTCTGAGCGGCGGCGTGTCGCACACCAGGTTGTCGCGATGGATGATGGACCGGCTCAATCGCGACGGCACCTTCAGCAACCGTGACGACGACATCGACAGCCTCACGACTCAACTCGACCAGCGGTTCGACAGCGCCCAGATCGAGGTGGTCGGTGCGGTAGGCATCTTCTCTGCTCGCACCTAACACCTAACGGCCACCTGGGGGCGCTGCCGTGACGGGCAGCCTCATAGAGGCGACGTCCACCTCAGTCGTCGGCGATGAGCTCCGGCGGAATCGAGGTTGGTGTCGGATCCTCGATCCGCACCTCGACCGCGCGAAGTTGGTGGCCGGGATAGGCGTCGAGCCGAACCGGGTCGCACACCGCCGTCGTCGAGAAGCGCCGGGGGAGCGATGTGGGGCACGGCCGGTTGCGCTTCAGGTGCTTCCGCGCCTCGGCCGGATGCCGCTGGAAGAGGACCGGGAAGACGTCGCCGTGCACCAGCCCCGCATTTGCCCGAAACAGCTCACCCCCGGGGTTGCGCTCGAACGCGTCCGTTGTCTCCGCGATGCACAGCAGGAAGCCCGCATTCGAACCTGCCTTGAGAAGGCAGCAGACCTTCGCCACGTCGAAGAGCTGATGTCCGACGTCCCAGACCTTGAGCTCGGCCACGAGCTTCAGCTCAGCGTCACCGACGACTGCGAGGTCGACCTGGGTCGTAGGCCGGTTCCAATCGACGATTGGCGCCTGATGGCCAAGTCGCACCGCGCCACCGGCCTCCGAGTCAGCAAGAACCGCGGTCAGCGTGTCGCGAAGTGCCGGCCCGAATTCCTTCACCTCGTGCGGTCCGGGGGCTTTTCGGCCCGGGTCGCGGACCAGGCCGGCCTCGAGGGTCGCGGCTGCGGCTCCGATTAACTCCGCGGCTGTGCGCTCGTCGTTTCCCGGGCCCAAGAACGGAACCGTACCTTGCGGGATATGCGGGGAGCCGGAGAGCGCACCGACCCGACCCTCGGCCACCCGCCATCCCGGTTTCCGCGGACCCAGAGACGCGCATCAATACGACGCCTGATGACGGCGCCTTACGGATACCTTTCCGAGGCCACGCGACCGCTTCCTATCGGATTCCTCGGGGTCTCTCAATATCTGGGCAGCTCAACACAGGGTCGAGGGACGCAAGGCGTCGGGATTCTTCGCCTGATTCAGGTGCTCGCCCAGCGTCAGGACCTGGGCTGGCGTTCGGGCTCGCGCCAGCTGTGTGCCGGACCGCCGACGACGATCACGCCGCGGCCGGCGGCAATGCGGCCAGCGCGAACGGGCTCCCCTCCGAGTCCCGGCATACGGCCCAGCGCTCCCCGGGGTGGACAATCGAGCCACCCAGCTCCTGGACACGCTCGAGCGCGGTGGCCATGTCCTCGACCGTGAAGTAGGAAAGCGAGCCGGTGTCGCCGGGCCCCATGCCACGCTCGTGCAGGCCGAGCCGCAGGCCGTCCTCCTCAGCCTCCCAGCCGTTCCCGGCACTCGCACCGCGCGGCGCCAGCTCGACCCCGAGCAGCCCGCGCCAGAAGCGCAGGGCGCGCTCCGGGTCGTCGGCGGGGAACTCGATCAGGGGTGTCGGCATGGGACGGCTTCCGAGAATAGGGGGGCCGGATCAGCGCCGCAGCACCGAGGGTCTTCGAGGTCAATATCCGTAGCCGCCGCCACTACTTTCGGAGCTTTCCGTCGGGGCGGCTTCCGCTTCGCTGCTTGCTTGGCCTTCCACCAACGCGCCCGATTCATCCAGCGCCAACCACTTGCCGCCGAAGGCTTGGGATTCATTGCCGTTCGCTTCGCCCGGGTTTTCGTCCCCGACGAAGGTGTATAGCGGGTGGCCGCCGTAGGTCACCTGGAGCGTTCCGTCCTTGCGCTTGGCTGCGCCGAGCTGCGAGGACATCGCACCTTCGCCCCCCGTCGGCGCACCTTTGGTGATCACCGGCGGCCAACTTTCGGCGCACGCCCCGTAGCAAGACGAGGTGGTTCCCTTGTCCTTGGCGAAGGCATAGACGGTGAAGCCTTCCGAATCGACCAGCACCGCGCCGAGGCCCGGGACGCTCGCGCCGGTCAGCGCCATCGGGCCACCGCTTTCCGACGACGAGCTCGAGGCCGGCTTTTCACTGGCGCTGGAAGAGCTGCTGACGGCTTCGCTGTTACTCCCGCCGCAGCCGGCGATGACGAGCGCCCCCGCGACAGCGAGAAGGGCGAACGCATAGGTCGTCCTGGTCACTTGGGTTCCTCCTTGGTCGGATCTAGTCCCTGGGGGAGCTGGGTCCCCGTGCCGCTCATGTCTCGATGCTCTCGGGTGGGTCTGCTCGAAGACGAGGAGGACATGGCGAAGTGGAGTACGGGATGGCCCGCAGCGAGGTTCAGAGGCGAACCGTCGGGCCCGATTCGTCTCTCGCAATCACTCGCAGATCGTCGAGCGAGTTCCCTTGCCGGACTTCTAACTGGACGGAACGCCTGGAGCCGCCCCTTCGAGTGTCTGCTTGAGAGCGGCGAAGTTGGCGTCGACGCCTCGTTTGACGCCGCGCGCCGCCAGCGGGCCGAGCACGCCCGGGACACCCAGCTCAACCTCAGCTGAAAGGTGGATCGTGGTTGAGCCGCCCTCAGACGCGAATCGGTACCGGTGTACGAATGGGGTCGGCCCCGAGGTTGTGCGGATGCCGAACTCGCTGGGGTGCTCCCGGGCGAATATCTCGAGTCCATTCACAACTCGGCCGGTAGCAAGCTCGCGTTGCATCGAATATGTCGAGTCCGCCTCTCCCACGCTTCCGGAGGTTCTGCGAACTGTCTGGACCGCCGAGTTCCAGAGTGGGAACTCGAGGTAGTCGAGCGGATCGCGGCTGACTTCAACTGGGAACCAACACAACCTTGCCGACGTTGCGCCGTTCGGCGATGAATTCGTGCGCCTCACCGGCCCGCTCGAAGGGAAAGGCCGCCGCCACCACGGGCTCCAGGCGTCCATCCTCGAGATCGGCCATCAGTGGCCGCGTGACTCGGTCAAGGTCGCCCTCCCGGTCCCACCACTTCAGCATGTTGAGGCCGAAGACGCCTTTGTTCTCGTTCATCACCGCGAGGCTCTTCCACCAGGGAAGCGTCGCCAGCGGCATCTTCGCCAGGCTCATGAAGGTGGCCGGAAGGTCGCGGGCGCCGGCCTTTGAGCTCTCCGATAGCCCGTACATGACCAGACGTCCGCCAGAGCGCAACAGGCGGTAGTCCTTGCGAAACGAGGTCGGGCCAAGCGCGTCCATCACCAGGTCGACCCCCTCGCCGCCGGTGATCCTCATCACCTCGACCTCGAAGTCCTGGCTGCGGTAGTCGATCGGGTGGACGACCCCCTGGGCGCGGATCGCATCGTGCTTGGATGGTGAGGCGGTGCCGAAGATCTCGGCGCCGGCATTGCGGGCGACTTGCGTTGCCGAGATGCCCACGCCGCCGCCGGCGGCATGGATGAGGACGCGGTCTCCTTGCCGCAGGCCGCCCATCAGCATCAGCGCAGCGTAGGCGGTGCCGTAGTTCACGGGGAATGCCGCACCCTGCTCGAAGCTGAGCCGCTCGGGCAGCGGCAGGACCTGCGCCTCCGGAACCGTGACCAGCTCCGCCTGGCCGCCGAAACGGGTACCGGCGATAACCCGGTCGCCAACCGTGTGGGCGCTCACCCCCTCCCCCACCGCCTCGACCTCGCCTGCCACCTCGTAGCCAAGCACGCAGGGCCGCTTTGGGGCGTCGGGGTAGAGACCGACCCGGGCCAATGTGTCGGCGAAGTTGATGCCGGCGGCCTTAACCGCGATCCTCACCCCGCCCGGGCCAAGCGCCGGATCGGGTCGCTCCAGCACCTGAAGAACCTCTGGCCCGCCCGTCCCCGTCAAGACCACCGCTTTCACCTGGTCAACCCTACCCAGATCAACCGAGCGAGCCAGGCCCTTAACAGAGGGGGCGGGTCAAATCGGGGCCCGATTCGTTCCTCGCTACCGCCCGCGGATCGTCGAGCGCTGGCTGTTCAACCGCTGGACCTCGGCCAGACTGACGGGACCGAGTGGGATAAGGGACGCGACGCCATGTGGGGGGGCGGCTACGGGGAGTCCTCACCAAACCGGTTCGATGCCGGCTGGCCGAATCGCCCTTGGTCAGAACCGGATCACGACCAGCCGGATGTCCAGCACCGGGCCGGCGATGTTCGCGACGAGGTGATTGCACATGATCGCCGTGGTGGTGGTCGGGTTGGGAACGCCGGCCCCAGTGAAGGTGACTCCCCCCGGTAGCGAGTCCCCGTTAGTTACGGTCGCCAGCACAAAGTCGCCTGGCTGTGGGCCGGTCAAGCCTGAGGAGAGGGTGACGCAGCGGCCCGCTTCGATCCCGCCGAAGTCGAAGTCCGAGAATGTGATCTCTGCGACCTTCTTCGGGAAGTCGGCGGAGTCGCTGCCGTCGAAGCGGTCTGAGTCCAGCCCGGAGCCGGATCCGTCGACCTGCTTCACCTTATCGAGCACCTGCTGAGGGGAGTCCGGTGATCCAATCTGGCTCGCCGGCCCGCCACCAGCCGAGAGCTGGCCCGGAGCGAAATCCTCGCCGAGTAGCGACCCGTTTGCGACCTTCGCCGAGCTGACTGCGTTTGTGGCGATGTCGCTCTCCTTGACGTTGCCCTTCTTGATGTGTTTCGAGAGAACAGCGTTGTTGGCGATGTCTTTCGGGCCGATCAGGTCGGCGGCATAGGCGGTGCCGGTGAGGGCGATGGACAGCGCAACGTAACCGACGAGATTGCTGCGGAGATGCGAAGCGAGCGTCCGGATCATCTAACGCCTTCCTGAGGGTTCGTGTCGACGGTGACCGGGCTTAAAGGCGAGGCCATTCAGCTCGCCGACCGCTCAGCGTCATCGAAGGATCACTGACGCCGAGCCTACCAGCGACACATACCCACCTCCGAGACCACGGGCGCGGATCATGTGGACTTCTCCCTTCCGCGAGGGGGTAAGCAGCTGTCTTCGAGAGCGCCTCTCCTACAGGGAGGCTGCCGACGCCCTGTGCGTGCGCGAGGGGACCATCACCAGCCTGGACGCATTGCACGATGCATCCGGTACCAAGCGGTACCGACTCTGCGGGTCAAATCGGGAGCCCGATTTGTCCCTCGCTACCACCCGCGGATAGTCGAGCGATTTCGTAAGAGCTCCTAGTCTTGGGCCAGCCGTCCGCGACGATGCACGTCTCGGGTACTGTCGTCCTAACCGTCGACCCATGCCACCCAAGACTCGATACGCACGAAGCGGCGAGGCGAGCATCGCCTATCAGGTCATCGGCGAAGGGGAAATCGATCTGCTGTCTGTGACCGGATGGATCTCCCAGATCGAGCATGCGTGGGAGGCTCCCCCTTTTCGCCGCTTCATGGAGCGCCTTGCCGAATTCAGCCGCCTGATCCTGTTTGACCACCGCGGGACCGGGTCCTCCGACGACCTCGGCGGTGCCTATACGCTGGAGCAGGACGCCCAGGACGCTCTCGCGGTGCTTGACGCCGCCGAAAGCGAGCGGGCGGTCCTATACACAAAAGGGTTGGGGGGGCCGGTCGGCGCGCTGCTTGCCGCCGAACACCCTGAGCGCATCGCCGCGCTCGTCATGTTCGCATCGGTCGCGCGCTCCTCCTGGGCTCCAGACTATGACTGGGCGATGACCCCCGAGCAGCGGGAGGAGTTCGCCGAGCACACCAACGGTGATGTTCACCGACATCGTCGACTCCACCTTGCGCGCCTCCGAGCTTGGGGACGGACGCTGGCGCGACCTGCTCGCCCTCCACGACGAGGCGCTCCGCAAGGAGCTCTCTCGCTTTGGCGGGCGTGAGGTCAAGACGACGGGCGACGGCTTCCTTGCGACCTTTGCTGGCCCGCCTTCCTCCGCCCTGCGCTGCGCGCGGGCCATCACGGCCGCGGCGCGCGAGCTGGCAGTCGAGGTTCGAATCGGAGTGCACACCGGCGAGTGCGAGCTGATCGGCGAGGACGTCGGCGGGATGGCCGTCCACATCGCCTCGCGAGTCGGCGGACTCGCCGGTTCTGGTGAGGTGCTCGTGTCGAGCGCGGTGTATGGGGCAGTCGTGGGCGGTCCCTTCACGTTCGAGGACCGGGACGATTATGAGCTCAAAGGCGTCCCCGGACGCTGGCAGCTGTTCGCGCTCGACGGCTAAGCCAGCCGAAGAAGGAAGAGAAAGAAGCGGTCCAGAAGCCGAGTGGCCGTCTCGCTCACGATCCAGGAACCCGGAACCCGCCTCCGAAGCGGGCTTCCCGAAAATCGGGGAGGCAGGATTTGAACCTGCGACCGCTCGGCCCCCAGCCGGTGGATGTGGGTGTCATACACGTCCGGATGCGTCCCCACGCGTCCCTGCGTCCCCGGCTCGGGACGTAACGGACATATCGGAAGATGCATCCGGTACCAAGGTGGTACTGGACCAGCCGGCGCCGGCGACAGCAGGGGCTGAACCCGGCGCGCCCTCGTGTCAGGCCGGCGGGTTCTCGGCGAACTGCGGCGCGTCGTCGCCGATCCCGTGCCAGCTGGCCTTGTATGCGACCTGGAGGTGAAAGCTCGGATCGAGTTCGAGATCGCGCATCAGCCCTGCGGCCACAAAGTACTTCTCGCCGAGGTCGTCGTACAGGCTGGATCCGCAGTTGCTGCAGAAGTTGCGGGGCGCGAACTCGCTCTCGTAGCGTTTAACCAAGTCCTCGCCCTTGGTGAACCTGAAGTTCTCCTTGGCCACGATCACCCCCGCAAGGCTCGAGCCCGTCCACCGCTGGCAGCGAGTGCAGTGACAGTAACCCAGTGCCTCGGGATCTTGAACCTCGTACTCGACGCCGCCGCACAAGCAAGCTCCCTTGAGTGTTTCAGTCATCACGACCCCCCTTGAGTTGGCGTTGAACGACCCGTGGCAACGCTACCACCGGCAGGCCGCCGCGGTGCGATCGATTCCTGCGCCGTCGCGACCGCCGGCGTGAACAAATCGCGTCGCGATCAGTCGATCCCGTGCCGCGGCACCGCGCGCCCGGGACATGCGGCCGCCGAGCGCGCTCTGCCCGACGAGAGCTGCCGGTGGGCCTTCTTCGACAGTTCCCGCAACGCTCCCGCACCTGGTGCTCTATGGATGTCTGCAGCAACCGCAAGACGACGCGCAGCTACCGCCGGCGCCGGGCCTCAGCCTGAGCAACTTCGGTTTCGTCGCCGGATCGTCAAATCGGGGAGGCCGGATTTGAACCGGCGACCGCTCGGCCCCCAGCCGGCGCACATTTCCTGTCGATGCGTCCCTGGGCGTCCACCGCGTCTCCCTCGTCCCCGGCGGCGGACAGTCTGGACGCATTGCACGATGCATTCGGCACCAAAGCGGTACCACGCCATCCTTCACCGGTCGAGACCCACGGATCGGCAAGAGAGCCACGACCGGGCGCGGGAATCCAGCCCACGACCATTTCATCCTTCCCCGAGCGCCGCTGCAGTTTCTCGGCGACAGCGAGCACGGTCGGAGCGGGATTGCGCGTGGAATGGTCGGTGCGCTGAACTCGCGTGAGATTCGCTCAGTTTGCTACCACAGGGCGTTCGGGCAGCGCCACATCGGGCGTTCGGGCCACGCAGAGGGCGAGGACCAGCAACCACATCGAGGGCGGGAAGCGGCGACCGGGTGGCGGTGGGCCGTGGTGGTGTTCGGCCAGGCCGAGCAGGCGGATCACCTCCTCACAGACAGTGCCGTGCTCTCCCTCGATATCGCAGGCGAGACGGGCCAGCGCCACCGACTCGGTCACGTCGCCCCCGGCGAAAGCGCGGCCGACCGCGGTCAGCAGATGGGAGCAGACCCGCTCCATCGATTGGTCGAGCGGGCCGGGAGGGCCAGGCGGCGGACCGGCGTCGGCCGGGTCCTCTCCGGCCAGGATGCGCTCGATCTGGCCGCCGGCGATCGAGGCGATCGCCTCGCGGTCGAGGCCGGCTGCCAGGGCGCAGCGAAGGTGCAGCGCGGCTGCGCCGAGGGGCTCCCCGTAGGGGTAATCGCTGGCCCAGAGGATCTGGCCCGGGGGCACCAGGCAGAAGAGCGCGATCAGATCGGCCGGGTTCCACCAGGAGGTGTCGATGAGCAGGTTCGGATGCTTCGGCATCAGCCGCCACAGCCAGGCGATGTCGCTGACCGCCGCGTGGGCGAGGATCAGGTGCGCGCTCGGGTGGCGCTCGGCCAGTTGGACTGTGTCGCGCCCCAAGGCGGGGATGCCGCGGCCGGCGTGGATCAGGACCGGGACCCGCCGTTCGTTTGCCAGTGACACCAGCTCCTCGACCGCGGGCTCGTGCATGGCGAACTGCTCTGCGCGGGGATGCAGCTTGATGCCGCGAGCGCCAGCGTCGAGGCAGCGCCTGGCCTCGGCCAGCGCATCGCGATGGGGATCGACCCGGCAGAAGGGCACCAGGCGGCCGCCCGAGGCCTCGGCCAGGGCCAGCCCCTCGTCGTTGGCCGGTGGGTATCCGCCGGGCTCGTGCATCGGGAAGGCGACGGCGCGCGCACCGGCCCGCTCCATCGTCGCCAGCAGCTCCTCCGGCTCCTGCTGATAGCCGTCGGGGTCGTTGCGCCCAAAGTGGGTGTGGGCGTCGAAGAGCGAGAGCGGTCCGGCCTCCCGCTTGATCGCTTCCAGCCATAGCCGCGACTCGAGCTCGAGCGGCCCCCACTCCGGCTCTTTAGGGTTCGGCCCAGCGGCGACGTCAGCCACGGCCGGCAACTCTGACGATTCCCTCGACCGCCTGCTCGAGCAGCGCCGGTGAGGTGCCGATGTTCAGTCGCGCGAAGCCGGCGCCCTGACGGCCGAAGGTCGGCCCCGGGCTGAGCGCCACCCTGCCTTGCTCCAGGATCGCCAGGGAGGGGTCCTCGCCGAGGTCCAGCGCGCGCAGATCGAGCCAGGCAAGGTAGCCGGCCTGCGGTTGCGCGCAGTCGACCTCGGGCAGATGCTCAGCCAGGAGCTCCGCCAGCAGGCTGCGGTTGTGGTCGAGCACTGCGATCACGTCGTCGAGCCACGGTCCCCCGTCGCGGAAGGCGGCGACGGAGGCGATCGCGCCCAGATGGCCGCAGTGGGTGGCGCTGAACGGAAGCCTCTCGATCACATCGGCCGCGTTCTCGCAGGCGGTGATGATCTGGGCGCAGTGCAGGCCGGCGACGTTGAACGTCTTCGACGCCGAGCAGAAGGCGATGCCTCGCTCCGCCGCGGCCTGGGAGACGGTGAGGAACGGCACATGCCGCGTGCCCGGAAGGGCCAGCGGCGCGTGAATCTCGTCCGCGAGCACCCAGGCGCCGTACCGCGCCGCCGCGTCGGCGACCGCGGCCAACTGCTCCCAGCTCGGAGCGCCGCCGGTGGGGTTGTGGGGGCTGCAGAGGATCAGGGCAACGGCGCCCTCGGCGAAGCGCCGCTCGATCGCTTCGGGATCGAGCTCGCCGGCGGCAAGCGGCGCCTCGGCCAACTCGCATCCGAGCTCCTCGATCAGGGCGAAGAAGGGGTGGTAGACCGGCGTGTTGATGACGATCCGATCACCCGGTTCCGCGATCCTCCGCAGCACCGCCGTGATCGCGCCGACCACATTGGAGCTGGGGGAAACCGCCTGCGGATCCACGCGCCACTCCATGCGGTCCTCGGCAAAGCCGGCGAATGCCTCGGCCAACCCCAGCTCCTGCGGCGAGGCGTAGCCGCAATCGTCGAGCTGCACCGCCTCGGCCAGCGCCAGCTTGACCGGCTCGGCCAGCGGAAAGTCCATCTCGGCAACCCAGGCAGGCAGCACGTCGGCCGGATAGCGCGCCCACTTGGCGCTGTGCCGGCGCCGTAAGCGGTCGATCGGGATCTCGGTCAGCTCGCGATTGAGGGTCTTCGTCATCAGCCGAACTCTGTCATGCCCGGCTGAAGGGAAACGGCAGTCCGGCCACGCCGCTCGCCGCAGATGAGGGCTTCTAGTGCTCGGCGGCCTTCTCGCGAGCCTCGCCCTTCTCCTCGAGGGTCATCGCGCCGGGGTGGCCGTCTCCCGGCCAGGGGCTGAGGATCAGTAGCAGGCGCGAGTCGGATCGCGCCGCGACCGTGTGGCGCTCGCCCGGCTCGAACTCGAGGAGGTGGCCCGGTCCTCCCGACACGCTCTCCCCGCTCGGCATCGAAGTCTCGACCTGCCCCTCGATGACGACGATTCGCGCCCGCTCGTGCACCTCGTGCTCCTGTAGCTCCTCCCCGGCTGGGAGGTACAGCAGGATCGTCCGCGCATCGTCCGCCGAGGCGAGAATCTCCGGTTGGTGCGGTTCGACCCCGACCGTCCTCAGGTCCCAACTTTGCATCTCCACCCTCCTTCGTCATAACCTGGCCTCGCCGAGGATTATCCATGCCGGTGGCAGACCGCGATTGGGCCGTCGGAGGTGGATCGACTCCTCGCGCTGGAAGCCCCGGTTGGAGACCGGTTCCCTAAGCCCGGCCGGGAACCTATTGTCTACATCGGGGAGGCCGGATTTGAACCGGCGACCGCTCGGCCCCCAGCCGGCTGACGAGGTCGCCCCATGCGTCCCACCGCGTCCCTGGCGTCCCATCTGTCCTGGGCTCTGAACACTTTGGACGCATCGGACATCGCAGTCGGTACCAAAGCGGTACCACGCTCCCTCCCGTGTGCAGATCGGGCCCCGGTTGTCTCTCTTGGCAGCGGCCGAGTCACCCACGGACCGCATTACCGACGATGTTCCTGATGCGGGTGCGGTCACGCTGGGAGAGGTTTGAGGGGAGACCCCTTGATTTCGTTACGAGGTGAACCAGTTCCCGCTGTTCTCTCTGGGTGAGGTTTTCCCAGACGCGCTCTTGGCCCTTTTTGACCAGCCATAGCGCGATAGCCCAGACGACCTTCCAGGGAATCCGACGCCAGATCGTCGGGACGGCCTTGCGGGCAATCCAAAGTGGCATGCTGGATGTCTACCCGCTTCAGCCGAGAAACCCACGGCAATGGAGGACCGATGGCTGAGGGAGACACAATCGCGCGCGCCGCGAAACGAATGGACGACGCGCTGGCCGGCGAAGCTGTTCGGGTCTCGGCGCCGAGCCCGCGGGGGAAGCTGGCCGGTGTCACGAGGCTGGACTGTCGCCGCCTGGAGGAAGTCGCCTCACGGGGCAAGCATCTCTTGCTCCATTTCGAGGACGTCTCTCGCTACCACCCGCGGATCGTCGAGCGGGCCGTCTGTCCGGCTGACCGGAGCAGAAGACAGGACACCTGAGAGCTGGTACTTCGAGACGCCCGCTTCTCCCGCGAAGCAGCAGTGCCTCCGTCAGGGACAACAAGTAGTCGAGATTCCCCGAACGCACCTCATCGAGCAGCTTCTCGATCATCGATATGACGTCGTGGCGATCCTTATCCAGGTCTCCGGTCAGCCGAACCGCGACCCCGGCCCCCCGACCTACATGCGGGCCAAGCGTACTCTCGCGGCGCAAACCAATTCCCGCAGATGGAATTGGACGAGCGGCGATCGCCGCTTTCACGAGGCGACGCAGTTGCGGATCCTTCCAGTCCCCGCCGGTGGCTCCGGCTTGGTCGAGGATCTGCTGGACGCGACCTTTTGTAACGCCGCGAGCTTCGCTACGGTCGATCGGGGTACGCCCAGTCTTGAATTCTCAACGATCGCCCTGGTCCGATCGATCTGCCGATCTTGCGTCTCGGTCTTGGTCGCCGCGTGCTGTTGACGACTTGCCTGCTCGAGATTTGCCAGAACCTGTTCATAGGATTTGCCAGAACCTGTTCATAGTGGTGGGTCCGACCTTCGTTCGTCGTCACGTGCACCACCGTCGCCTTGTAGGTGACCGAGGCCTGGACCTTCGGCCGCCTGGGAGCGTTCTTTTCGCTCGTGCCTTTGCGCGCTGGCTGAATAGGTGCTAGTACTTACCCGCAAGAACCCGCAAGCAAGAGAGGAGAGCGAGATGGAGAGTTTGGGATCAGACCCCGCACGCGCAGCGCTCACGAGGTTGTCATCGGTCTGGTGGCTGTGGCTCGTCACCGGTATCGCCTGGATCGTCATCTCGGTGGTGATCCTTCAGTTTGATCAGGCCTCGGTCACGACGGTGGGAATCATCATCGGGTTCATGTTCCTCGGCTTCTCTTTGCAGCAGTTCACGCTCGCCGCCCTCGAAGACCGCCTGGGTTGGCTCTATGCGATCTTTGGGGTCCTGTACCTGGCGGCGGCGGTCATCTGCTTCATCAGCCCCGAGGGTACCTTCGCGGCGATGGCCGACATCCTCGGCTTTCTTTTCGTGCTGGTCGGGATCTACTGGATCATCGAAGCGTTCTTGTCAATCGAAGTCAACTCGCTCTGGTGGCTGAGTCTGATCGCCGGGACCCTGATGGTGATCCTCGGCTTCTACGCGGGCGGCGCCTTCTTCATCGAGAAGGCCTACGTGTTGCTCGTCTTCGCCGGGATCTGGGCGCTACTGACCGGGATAACCGACATCGTTCGCGCCTTCCAGATCCGGCGGGTCGGAAAGCTGACCTGAGCCCTTCTGACTCCGAGCACGTGAGGGGCCGATAGATGGCGGTGGGCCGGTCGAGGACCCGGACGACCTACCCGGTGTGAGCCAGCAGGCCGCTCGTTTCAGGGCGACGCCTGGTGCGGTCAGCAGGCGCGAGCAGATCGAGTATTCGATCGACTTCACGCGACAGGCGACCGCGATCGGGACGGCTCCTACCTCCCCGACCCGCATCCGGGCTTCCGCGCGAAGCCGGCGCGGTCCGCGCCGCCGATCGCCTGGTCCGCTCTTCGAAGCGCTTGTGCTTCTCAGGCAGCCGCCTTGACGGAGGCCTCCGAGGCTGGCGCCTGGCTTACCATCCCCATTGCGCCTGCGGCCATCAGGAGGCCGCCGAGGATGCCCACGAAAGGACCTGCGTTGAGGGTGGTGGATGCGCTGGCGGCCACCCCGTTCCCGCCGGCGAGCGGGAGGTTCACCGCGCCGGTCGGTCCGAGGTCGGGGATGTCGAAGCACTTCACCACGCAGTACGCCGTGATCCCGAGCCCGCATAGCCCGGCGACAGCAGCCGCGAGCCGAGAGGAGCTAGGCGATGTGAAAAGAAGCACCACCGCTCCAAGCGCGGCAGCGACGACGAGCAACACCGGCGCTAGGGTGGTGAGGTCCCAGAGCGTGTAGGACGTGCTCGAGCTGTAGCCGACCTGTCCGCCTTGAGCCGCAACCGAGATATCGTGGGTGTACCAGGTGATGGCGGTGCCGACGAAGACGACGACGGCGCCGAGAATGACAAGCAGATGCGTCGTGCGAAGGGACATTGGGGCTCCTTAACCCTTGATGTGGCTGGCATGCAGACAATCAGTCAGTAGCGGCGTCAGCTCCGCCTGCCGAAATAGGACGGAAGACGAGGCCGATGAAGAGCGCCGTCGCGCCGCCGGCTTCCCAGACCGCTTCCGGGCTCGTGCTCGCGTAGTAGGCGATCGTCGGCGCGACCGCGAACCCCATCAGCGAGCCGAGGGCGAAGAGCAGGCCGAGCCGCTCTGCGCCCCGCCTCAGGCGCCTGACGCGAGCTCGTCGGCCTCCTTCCTCGCAAGGCAGGCATCCAGCACCGCGTACTCGGCCTCCGCGATCGCCGAATAGGCGAATTCGATGGCGAACCCAGAGTCTACTTCGGCGTGGTCGGCATGGTGCTGCGCTTTGGTGAGGTCGCCCTCGGCTTTTTTGCGCTCGATGTTCTCTCGGACGGTGGCGACGTGTTCGTTCCAGCTCCTCTGTACGTCGTTCCACCAATTGGAGATGCTCTCCTTGCCCGCGTCGGCTGACTCGCGCAATTTCTGAGCTTGGGCCTGAGCCGAATCACCGGCCGCCTCAACGTCCTGCTCGAGAGCCGCCTTGTCACTTGCCTGCGCGGCTGCCAAATGGTCCTCTGCTTCCTTGGCCCGTGCGGCCAGCTTGGCGAGTTGCTCCGATACAGTCATCTCAACCTCCTCGAAAATGGGCTCGTCATAGTAACCGTCCTAGCTTCCGTTTCGACCTGGCCCGGTGCATCCGTAATCGACCGCACTGAGGTAGGTTGGAAGTACGGTGGCCGCTCCTCGACTCGGGCGTGGAGTCCTCGGCAACGTTCACGGGAGGGCCACTAGACATGGGTGACTGCGGTGATCCGCTCGACCGTGATCTCGATCAACACCCGCCCGGCCTCGGCGAGGGCCTCGTCGCCCTGTGGCTCGGGCGGCTCCGGCAGGCCGGCGATTCGTCCCATGACAAGCGCCGTGTCCTCGCCGATCCGGGCCGTACGCACGACCGCGCTGCCAGTGAAGGTCGCCGATGGATAGGGCGGCTCCTCACCGCGCACCGACAGCGCCGCCCAACCCCTCCGTTCGATGTCCTTCGCCTTCACCCGTTCGCGAAGGGTCGAGATGAAGATGCGCTCGCCCCTGTTGGCGTAGTAGACGACCGACAGCCGGGGCAGGCCGTCCTGGCCTACAGTCGCGAGGGTTCCGAGCTTGTTCGAGTCGAGCAGCTCTGCAAGCTCAGCGGTTAAATGCGGCGACCCGCCGTTCATGCGGTGACCAACGCCTGGGAGATCTTTCTGCTGCGTCCGACAATGAGCTCGGAGGTTGCCCGTCCCAGATTGCGGTGGAGTGCGTCGAGCGCGCGCCGGATTTCGCCGCCTCCGAAGCCCCCGTGCGCAAAGACGAAGCGGTCCGGTCGCAGGAGGACCCACGATGCTCCGAAGCGGGTCAGCCACTCACCGATTGTCCCTTCTGAGTCCTCCAGATCGCGGCCGAGGAGCAGGACACGCAGGCCCCCTGCCGCGAGCGCGTCGGCGGCGCCGGAGTCGGCCGACAACGCACACCAATTCCGGCCGGCCGCCTCGTCCAAGAGCACCTTGTTTCCGCCGACCCGAACGACGGGCTGTGGGAACTGCGCACCGACGCCTCGCATGAAGACGATTCGGTGCGGGCGTGCGGCAAAGGCACCGGCCCCGTAGGCGGGCAGCGGCTTGATCCTCGCTCGTGCCCAGCTCGCGATCCCCGTTATGTCGAGAGCCCCGAGGAAGAGGTCCCGCACCAGAGCCACGCGGCGGTCGGCGGTCTGAACGAAGCTGCCGAGCGTGACGGCCAGCGTCCGCATCGCTTCCACGTGGGGCCGGCGCTCCTCTTCGTAGGTGTCGAGCAGGGCCTCGGGCGCACCCGCGAGAACCGCCTCGAGCTTCCAGGCGAGATTTGCGGCGTCGCGGGCGCCGGAGCTGAACCCCTGTCCGGCGAAGGGCGGCATCAGGTGCGCGGCGTCACCGGCCAGCAGCACCCGGCCCTCCCGCCAGCGTGCGGCCGTGCGGGCGTGGAACGTGTAGACGACAGCCCGCTCCACGGTCGCCGTCTCGCCTTCGAGCCAGGGATCGATGCGCTCGCGAAGGGAGCCCGGGTCGAGGAACGGCTCGGGGTCCTCGCCGGGATGCAGCATCCACTCCCAGCGGTGGCGGCCCGGCGACATCGGCAGCGAGACGATCGGACGCCGCCAGTCGCCGAAGAAATGGGGATGGCGGACCTTCGCCAGGGGCCGGTCGACCAGGACATCGACCACGAGCCACCGCTGCCCGAAGGTGGAACCGCCGAACTCGATCCCGAGCAACTGGCGAACCCAACTGGGACCGCCGTCGCAGCCGATCGCCCATCGAGCCCGGATCTCCTCGGTCGAGCCATCCTCGAAGGAGCGCACCAGCGCCCGAACGCCCTCGCCATCCTGGTCGAAGCGCTCCAGGCGTCGGCCCCAGGAGGTCCGCACCGTCTCCTGGTCGGCCAGCGCGGCGATCAGGGTGCGCTCGATCGAGGGCTGGTGTATCGAAACGAGCGGCGGCTGTCCGTGAGAGCCGTCGACGGGTCGCAGCAGACAGAGGGGCCGACCGCTCGTGGTGACGAAGCTGACCTCCTCCTGCACCTGGCTGTCGGCGAGGATCTCCCGCTCGACGCCCGCAGCCTGAAAGATCCGCAAAACCTCGTCGTCGACCACCGCTGCGCGTGGCAGCTCGAATGGCTTGCTCGCCTCGTCGATCGCCAGAACGGAGAGACCGGCGCGGCCGAGCAGCAAAGCGAGCAGCTGCCCGACCGGCCCGAGCCCGCAGATCAGGACATCGCAGTCGGGTTCGGCGCGCATCAGAGTCCCGCCACCGTCGCGTTTTGCGGCTCGGCGTTGCGGTCGATCCGGTTGCTGCAGGGTGCCGATCCCGTCGATCTCCAGCTCGACGGTCTGGCCCGGCTGAATCCAGCGATCGAGCTCGAGCCCGCAGCAGCCGGGCATCGTCCCGGTCGAGACGACGTCGCCCGGCTCGAGGCGCTCGCCGGCCGAGGCGAAGGCGAGCATCGCGCCGATGTCGTGCGCCGCGCCGGCGGTCGTGCCCTCGCACCAGAGCTCGCCGTCGACCCGCACCCGCCCCGTCATCCGTGCCAGTCCGGCAGCTCGTCGGCGGTGAGCACGTCGCGAGCCGATCGAGTTGGCGAAGGTCTTCGACTTGACCACCGGGCCGAAGATGTTCTCGCGGGCGTCCTCGGCCTGAACGTCGCGCGCGCGACCAGTCGTTGAGGACGAACCAGCCGCCGACCGCCGCGGCGGCCTCCTCGGGGCTCGCGTCGGCGAGCGGCCTGGCGAGCACGAAGGCGAGCTCGAGCTCGAAGTCGAGCCACTCGGTGTGCGCGCGGCCACCACATCGGCTCGCCGTCGGCGAGCAGCGCCGCGTGGTTGGCGACGTAGAAGGTCGGGCTTCTCGTAGAAGCGCTTGTTCGGCTTCAGCTTCGGAAAGGTCCTGCCGGTGAGGCGCTCGTAGCCGGCGACGGCCTTGGCGGCCGGCGGCGGGAAGAAGCGCTTCACGAGCATCCGGCTCGACGCGATCATAGTGCGACTCCCAGAGCATGAAGGCGCGCATCGAGCGCGGTTGGAAGGGCAGGATCGCGGCGCCGCCGGATCGGCGACCGCGTCGGCGGCCGGATCCTCGATGCCGGCCAGCACCGCCTCGCGGCGGCGCGCGTCTCCTCGCCGCCGGCGAGGAAGGCGACCATGTCAGGCTCTGCTCGTCGGTGAGACCCTCGCCCCGAAGCGGGACCCAGTGCGCCGTCGTCGCCGGACGATCAGCCCCTCGGCGATCCTCCTCAGCTTCATCCGCCGCCAGCTCCGTGAGTCAGCGACTGCGGCTCGCCGGCGCGATCGGAAAGCCGGTGAGCAGGAAGCGCGGCGGCGGCGGCCCGCCCCACTGGTTGATCGCGCCGAGCCCGCCCGGCCATTGCCGCGCCTCGTAGTCGCCCTCGCGGCGGCATCGTCGCCATGTCGGCGCAGCACTCGATCATCGCCCCGTCGGCGTCGTGGAAGTAGAGGAAGAGGTTGTTGCCGGGACCGTGGCGGCTCGGGCCCCAGATCGAGCTTGCGGCCGCGGGCGGCGAGCCGGTCGGCGACGCGGCCCATCGCGTTCAGGTCGGGCACCGTCCAGGCGTAGTGGGAGAGCTCGGGCCGCGGGCCGAAGATCACCGCCATCCCGTGATGGTCGGCGTCGCAGTGCCACCAGCTCGCGGTCCGGCCCATCCGGTCGGAGAAGCGGAAGCCGAGGCCGTCGTGCGAGGAAGCGCTCGGTCGGGCCGAGCCGGCGCGCCTTGACCGAGACGTGCTCGAACTTGATCGGCCGGTCGCCGGCGCGGCGGCGCGGGACCTCCTCCATGCCGCAGAAGAGCTTGTAGACGTGGCCGCCGGGGCCGCGCACGAACGCCGCGCGGTCGATGCCCGGCTCGCCGTCGTAGGTCGGACCGATCAGCCTCGCCGCCGGCAGCGGCGACCCCCGGCGCAGCCGCTCCAGCGTCTCGGGATCGGAACCTCCAGGCCGATGTGGTCGTAGCCCCGCTCGGGCGACTCGATCAGGATCAGCTCGTGGTGGCGCTCGTTGCAGGTGAGGTAGGAGGCCCCGCCCGCGGCGCTCGGTCTCGACGAGGCCGAGCACCTCGGCGTGGAAGGCGATCGCGGCGTCGAGATCCGGGACGCGCAGCGCCATGTGTCCGATCCGGGAGACGCCGTTCACGCGGCTGCCTCCACCTCGCCGGCGGCCGCAGGGGCGCCGGCGCGGGCGAGCATCTGCTCGAGCGCTTCGCGCAACGGCTGCTCCGGCGCCTCCTCGGCGCCCATGCTGCGCCAGGCGACGTAGCGGTCGGGCCGGACCAGCACCGCGCCCCGCGGCCCGAACTCGCGATGCCGAAGCCAGGTGGAGCGGGGGTCGAAGAGGTCGCCGTCGACGTGGCCGATTCTGACCGCGTCGATCGGCAGGTCGAGCTCACGGGCGAGTTCGCGCGCCGCCTCGCACCACGCCGTCCCCTCCTCACCGGCGATGACCAAGAAGGCACCCGGACGCACGAGGTCCTTGATCGGACGGCGGTCGCCGTCGATGTCCTCGATCCAGGCATGGGGCAGCGGCGAGCCGGGTCGGGTCGAGGGGATGTGGATTCGGACGTCGTCCGGGTTCTCAGGCTCCGGCGTCCCGTCCGCGACGATCGCGGCGGACTCATGAGCGAATCCGTACTCGACGTTGTGCTCGTTGAACTCCATCGACTGGGCGCGGATCAAGCGCAGGACGGCGGCGCGGTGCTCCTCGTCGGCCGGGTCCCCGCTCCACAGCCGGCGCAAGCTCGCCCAGTTCCCCTCCGGGCCCTGCTCGTGGCTGACTCCCCCCGTCGCGATGATCTCCAGGTGGTTGACGGCGTTTTCGAGCGAGCGCTGGGCGTTGCGCGCGTCCACCGGCCGTCGCTCGGCCTCGTAGCTGTCAAGCAACGGCGCCCCAGCCTGTCCGGCCAGCACGGCAGCGAGCTTCCAGCAGAGGTTGTGGACGTCGTGGATCGCGCTGGTGAGCCCCAGCCCACCGGTCGGCGGGTGGCGGTGGGCGGCGTCGCCGACCAGGAAGACGCGGCCCTCGCGAAACGAGGAGGCGAGCACCGCGTCGACCGTCCAGCGGGAGATCTTGTGGATCTCCATCGGCAGCTCCGGGATCGCGAGCGCGTCGCGCAGGTCAGCGAGGACGGCCTCGTCGGAGGCCGCTCTGGGGTCGCCGACGAGGTACTGGAGGTGGATCACCCACTCCTCCGACTCGGGCCCCCAGCGCTCGGGCCCCATCGGCACCATCACCACGCTGGCGCCGCGCTCCGGCGAGATGATCCAGCGAATCAGGACGTCCGGGTCGGGGGCCAGCGTGGAGAAGTCCGCGGAAACGTGGAAGCTGACCGCCTCGGAGACGACGCCGAGGCCGTCGAACTCCACCCCGATCTGTGCTGGGATCGTGCGGCCGCCGTCGGCCCCGATCAGGTAGTCAGCGCGGACCTCGTACTCCTGGCCATCCTCGTTGTCGCGAACGATCGCCGTGACCCCTTCCTCGTCCTGGCTCAGCTCGATCAGCTCATGGTTAAAGCGGAGCCGGCCGGGCGAGAGCTCTTCGGCGCGCGCCCGCAGCAGTGGCTCGAGCCTGATCTGCGGCAGGTTGCACTGCCGGCGGGGGCTGGCGGCGCGCCAGTGCTCGTCGGCTCCACCGGCCCCCCAGCTCTGGAGCTTCGCGATCCGGCGGCCGGCGTCGGGATCGGAGCCTCCAAAGCCGGCGTAGAAGGCGGTCGCCGCCATCGCCTCGGCCGGCGTGCCGCGCTCTTCGATCAGGTCGGCCACGCCGGCGTCGTCGAGGATCTCCATAGACCTCTGGTTGAGAACGTGGGCCTTGGGCAGGTCGGAAGTGCCAGGTCGCGAGTTGATCAGCAGGTGCTCGACGTCCAGCCCCGCGAGCAGCATCGAAGCCGTGAGACCGGCGCCGCCGCCACCGACGATGAGGACCGGGACCCTCTCCATGGCGGCACCGTAACAGGAAATGAACTTTGATTCAAGTTTGAAGCTATAATCATTCACAGAGTCCTATGCATACTCCAGCGATCGCCACCGAGAAGGCACTTGGAATAGGGCGCGTCCAGCGTCGCCAGGTCCGTACCCGCGCTAGCCTGATTGCAGCCGCACAGCGGCTGTTCGCCGCCAAGGGCATCGAGGTGACCACGATCTCCGAGATCGCCGAGGAGGCAGACATCGCCGTCGGCTCCTTCTACAACTACTTCGAGACGAAGGACAAGCTGCTAACCGCGGTGCTGGCGAGCGCGCTGGCGGACCAGCTGGAAGTCCTGCGCGAGCGCCAGGCGGCGGTCAGCGACCCCGCCGAGAAGATCAGCATCGCCCACCGCCATCTCGTCGCCCTCGCCAGCGGCGACCCGGAGCTGGCCTGGCTCCTGGTGCGATTCGAGGTCCCCCACCGAGTGGGCCAGTCCAAGCTCGCTGAGGCGGCACGGGAGGACATCCGCGCCGGGATCGGGGCCGGGCGCTTCAGCCTGGAGAACCCCGAGGTGGCGCTGCAGGCTTCCGGTGGTGCACTGCTCGCGGTCATCCACTCCGTCCTCCTGGGAGATCTCGCTCCCGACTGCGACGTCGAGCACGCGTCCGGGGTCCTGCGGAGCCTCGGCCTGCCACCGGCCGAGGCGGCGGAGATCGCAAGGCGCTCCCTGCCTGCGTCTCGGAGCCTCTGGTGAGCGAGTTCGAGCGGCCGGTTCTGTTCGTCAACCCAAGGTCGGGAGGAGGTAAGGCCGCGCGTGCCCGCGTGGCCGAGCTGGCCCGGGAGCGGGGGATCGAGGTGGTCGAGCTTGCCCGCGGCCAGCACCTGCGAGCGCTGGTCGACGAAGCAGTGGAGAGGGGCGCAGACGCGCTGGGGATGGCCGGCGGCGACGGCTCGCTGGGGATCGTCGCGGCCGCCGCCGAGTCGCATGGACTGCCCTTCGTCTGCATTCCCGCCGGGACGCGCAACCACTTCGCCCGCGACCTTAGCCTCGATCCCGACGATCCGGCCGGGGCGCTCGAGGCGTTCGGCGACGGCGCAGAACGCCGGATCGACGTCGGGACGGTGGGAGGCCGCCTGTTCTTGAACTGCGTTTCGCTGGGCGTCTACGGGGTGGCGGTCCGGCAGGCCGCCTACCGCGACGCGAAGCTCCGGACGCTGCTGGAGACCGCCCGCGCGGTCCTCGGCCCAGGCGGCGAGGCGCCGGAGCTGCGCCTCGTCGACGAGCGGGGCGCGGAGCACCGCCGGCCTGCGATGGTGCTCGTCTCGAACAACCCCTACGCGCTGGGGCGGCCGAGGAGGGGCGGCGCCCGCCCGCGGCTCGACGGCGGGCAGCTCGGGGTGGTCGTCATCGATGGGCCGGCCGGCGCAGCGCCTCCGTCGGGGCGGGCGTGGAGCGCGACCTCACTGGAGGTGACCGCTCAGGAAACGGTCAAAGGCGGCCTCGACGGGGAGGCGGTCGAGCTCGCCCCACCTCTGAAGTTCGCAATCCGGCCGGGGGCGCTGCGGGTCAGGACGCCCCGGCGCGGCAGCGTTCGAGCGCGGCGACGGCCAGCGGCGCCAGCGCCATTCCGGTGACAGACCCGGCGACCACGTCGAGCGGGTAGTGCACCCCCGTATGGACGCGCGAATAGGCGACGAGCGAGGCCGCCGCGCTGAGCGGGATCCCTGCCTGCGGCAGGGCGGAGGCCACTCCCGCGGCGAATGCGAAGGCGGAGGCTGCATGCCCCGACGGAAACGAGGTCGACTGGGGCATCGCCACCTGGCGGGAGTTTGGAACCTGGTGCAGGGAGCGGTCGGGGCGGCGGCGGCGGCCGAGCGGCTTCAGCAGCAGGTTGACGACGGCAGAGGTCAGAGCCGTCGAGGCGAGGCCATTCACCGCGGCCCGGCGCCCGGCCGCCCCGCCGGCGCATGCCAGCAGCGCCCCGCCGGCGAGCCAGACCTTGGAATGGTCGGCAGCACGGGAGATCTGACGGAAGCCACGGTCCAACGTCGGGCTCGGGGTCGCGGCGATCGCCGCGTAGACAGCGAGATCGAGCCTGTTGAGCTCCCTCGGGACGGCCTCGAGCATCCTCAGCCCATGCTTCCAGAATCATCCAATGCGTGTGATGACGCCTCACCCATCCGGCTTCAGACTCATCTTCATGAGCAACCACACGGCAGCGTCCCAACCTTTATTGGCAGCGTCCCAACCTGAAAGACCAGTTCATCGAGAAGGCCTACGTACTTCTCGTCTTCGCGGGGATCTGGGCACTGCTTGAGGGTGTCGCCGCCATCGTGCGAGCGTTCGCGGTCCTCGATCTGCACAAACGGCTCTGAGTTTCGGGGGAGAGAGGACTCGACGATCTCGCGGCGGCTGCACGGCACCGCTGGCGCTCTCGACTCGCCGAGGAGCTGGGGGAGATCGCTACCCGCCCGCTCCCACAAGAACCTCGATTACGCCGATATGCGCGTAGCCGCGCGCGCCGCCGCTCCCGAGTGCCAAAGCGACTTGGCGGGGAGGCTCATCCACCTTCAGAGGTCGTCCGCAGTGGGCGGTATAAGCGCCTGATGGCCGGGCCAAACTCCTCCCCGGGGGCCAGGGATACCGGTCGCCTCGAGGTCGAGACCTCGATATCGATCCGGACGATTCTGCTGGTCGCTGCCACGGTCGCCGTCGCCTGGGCGCTGGTCTCAATCACGGACGTCCTGCTCATGATCTTCGTCTCGGTTTTCAGCGTTGCCGTTCTCTTGCCGGTCGTGAAGATGATGGAGCGACGATTCGGCTGGAGCCGCGCCCGGTGCGCCGTCTTGCTCGAGCTCGGGATCATGATCGGCATCGGGGTCCTGGTGCTGGTGTTTGCGCAGGCGCTCAGCGGCGCAGTGCGTGGCTTCAACAATGACCTGCCACAGATCGTGGACCAGGCCAGGCACAGCGATCTGGGGAGCTTCATCAACGGCGGAAGCGACTCGCTCGACACGTTGAGGAAGAACGCCAGCGACATCACGAAGGGGGTGGGCGAGGTGTCCGGCGGCGTCGCCCGCGTTGGGCTCTCGGCCTTCGGAGCGGTCACGCTCTTCTTCTCGGTCACCTTCTTGACGCTGTTCGGGCTGATCGAGGAGCCGCGCTTGCGGGGCTGGATCGGGAGCCTGTTGTACCGTGACACGCGGGATCGGTACCTGCAGACGACCGATCGGATCATCGGGACCACCTCGCGCTACATGCTGGGTAACCTGGCGATCTCTGTGGTCTGCGCGACCGTCTACGGTGTCACGGCGGTGATCCTCGGGCTCCCGTACCCCCTCGCCCTGGCGTTGATCGCGGGGTTCCTCGACCTCATCCCCGTCGTAGGTTCCCTGATTGCCGGCATCATCATCGGGATCGTCGCGCTCTCCGTCGGCCTTGGACCCTTGATTGCCTTCGTGATCGTGATCGTGGTCTACCAGCAGGTCGAGAACTACATCCTGCAGCCGACGATCATCGGAAAGGCGGCCCAGGTCTCCGGCTTCACCGTGCTAGCCAGTGTGCTGGCGTTCGGGGCGCTCTTCGGGATCATCGGGGCGATCATCGGCGTGCCGATCGCGGCCGCGATCCAGATCGTCGCCGACGAACTCACCGCCGCCAGAAGAGCTCGCATCGCCGCCGCGGACGCCGAGCAGCAGCCGGCCTAGGGCTAACGCTGGTGAGCAACCCTTCGACCAGATCCGATCCGGACTGGCGCCCGTTCGCCATCCGCACGAGCGAGAGCGCGACGCAGGGCGTGTACGGGCTCATACTGGCGACGGCCGTGATCGCGATCTCACGGGAGTCCGATCCTTCCGACGCCGGGCAGGCCGCCCTCAGCATGTTGGTGACAGCGCTCGTCTTTTGGCTGGCGCACGTGTACGCGCGCCTGCTCGGCACAGCGGTGTCGCACGACCGGGGGGTGACTCGAGCGGCCGTCGCTTGGGCCATGCGGGAGCACTGGGCCCTCGTCGAGGTCGCCATCCCGCTGGTGCTCATCCTCGGGCTGGGCGCGATCGGTCTACTGCCCGAGCGGGCGGTGCTCGTGGCGGCAACCATCCTTGCGCTGGTGGAGTTGGCGGCGACGGGTGCCTACGCTGCGATCCGCCACGACGCCGGTCCAGGCGGGACGCTCCTCTCGGCTGCGTTCGCCTTGATGCTCGGACTCTTCGTGGTGCTCCTCAAGGTGCTCATCCACTGAAGTACGCGGCCGCACATGAGGCGGTCCAAAGCTCGATCCCTTCAGGGCTTCGCCGTCGATCCCGCGGCCGCGTACTTGTAGAAGCCTTCGCCGGATGCGCGGCCCAACTTGCCCTTGTCGATGTAGTGCTGCTTGAGATAGGCGCCGGCGGCGCGGGTCTTCTCGTTATCGGACGCGGCATTGACCTCGTAGATCGTGGTGAGCCCGATCATGTCCATGACCTCGCACGGGCCCAGTTGCATGCCGGTGCCGATGCGCCAGGTCTTGTCGATCATCTGGGGGTCGGCGACGCCATCGAGGAGCAGGTACTCCGCCGAGTCGAGCCACGGAGTCAGCATCGAGTTGAGGATGTAGCCGCGCTGTTCCTTGTGGAGCTCGATCGGCTCCATACCGATTTGTCGAGCGAAGTCGACGACGGCGTGGTAGACGGCCGGGGCGGTGCCGGCGTGACCCATGACCTCGGCGGTGTTCCGCTTCCAGATCTCGTTCGCGAAATGCATCGCCAGGAAACGCTCGGGACGGCCGGTGGACGCGGCCAGTTCGCTCGGGAGCAACATCGAGGTATTGGTCGCGAAGATCGTCTTCTCGGGCGCGAGCCGTCCAAGCCTGGTGTATACGTCACACTTGAGGTCCAGCTTCTCCGGGATGGACTCGATCACGAGGTCGGCCTCGCGGACCGCGTCCGCAAGGTCCGCCGAGCCGTGGATCCGCTCCAGTGCGTCCCGCGCCGGTCCACCGGCGGCGCCATCGACTTCCTGCTCGTAGAGTGCGGCGAGCCGCTCGAAGCTGTGCTTCGCGCTGTCGAGACGCTCCTCGCCGATGTCGTAGACGGTGACCCGGAGGCCGCAGTACGCGGTCTGATAGGCGATCTGGGAGCCCAGCACGCCTGTGCCCAGCACCGTCACGTTCTCGATCTGGGGCTTGATGACCATTTCGTGCCTCCTTTTTCGAGTCGCTGGCCGCACAAGGTCACGCGACGCGAACCGTGCGGTTGCCCTGGGCGACGCTCAGCTCCTTGTGGTCGCCCATCGGTCGCGGGAAGAGTTGCTCCCAGGTGGGTGAATCCGCGTCGTCCAAGCTGAGTGATTCGCGCTCGCGCTAGCGGCGCGAGCCGGCGCGGCGTGCATGACCGGTCGCGGTCCATACGAACAGCAGCTGAGGACCGCGGTCTGACCGCGCGAGCGCGGTCGGGATCATCCAGATAGGATGACGCCTGCTCACCCTCGCGCGAGCGACCCTCCCGGAGCACGTGATGACATTCCAGGGCGAGCAGACACTTCTGATCCTCGGCGCCAGCGGCGACCTGGCGGCGCGACTGCTCGTCCCCGGCCTGGGAAGCCTGATCGCCGACGGTGCCGTCGAGGGCGTCTCCTTGGTGGGCAGCGCCGCCCACGACTGGAACAACGAGCGCTGGCGTTCCCGGGTGGCTGAGTCGTTTGCGGCCGCCGGTGCGACGAGTGAGCGGATCGACGCGGTCGCGGACTCCACGCCCTATATCAAGGCCGACGTCACCGCGGAGAGCGAGTGGCGGCGAGTGCTCGACGCCTGCCGCGGCAGTGTCGTGATCTACTTCGCGCTGCCGCCGGCCGTCACCGAGCGTGCCTGCCAGGCCCTGACCGGCATCGATCTGCCACCGGGTACCCGGCTGGTCTTCGAGAAGCCGTTCGGAACGGACGCCGCCAGCGCGAGAGCCCTGAACCAGCTGGTGACTCGCATCGTTCCCGAGGAGCGCGTCTTCCGGGTCGACCACTTCCTCGGGACCTCCACCGTCATGAACATCGCCGGCCTGCGGTTCGCGAACCGCATCTTCGAGCCGCTGATGTCCGCCGAGCACGTCGAGAGCGTGGACATCGTCTTCGACGAGACCCTCGGGCTGGAGGGTCGCGCCGGCTACTACGAGGGCACCGGCGCACTGATTGACATGATCCAGAGCCACCTCCTCCAGGTGATGTCCGTCGTGGCAATGGATCCGCCGAGCACGATCGGCGAGCGCGACGTCCGCGACGCCAAGGCGGCCATCCTGCGCGCCTGCACTGTCCGGGACGGCGATCCGGTCGCCAACAGCTACCGCGCCCGCTATACGGCCGGAGAGGTCGACGGGCGCCGGCTGTCCTCCTACGTCGACGAGGACGGCGTCCGCGGCGACAGCACGACGGAGACGCTCGCCGAGGTCGTGCTCGAGATCGACACCTGGCGGTGGGCCGGGGTTCCGTTCCGGCTGCGCTCCGGCAAGGCACTCAGCAATCCGCGCCAGGAGGTGGTCGTCACCTTCAAGCGGGCCCCGCACATCCCGACGGGCCTCACCGGTGGCGATCAGCCGAACAGGCTACACATCGGCATCACCTTGGATGCCGGCCGCGTGACACTCGACCTCAACGTCAACGGCCCCGGCGACCCCCGGGAGATCGACCCGGTGACCATCGACACGGGCTTCGCACCGGGTGCGCTGCGCGAGTACGGCGAGGTACTCAAGAGCATCCTGGCCGGCGATTCGATCCTCTCGGTACGCGGCGACATGGCGGTCGAGAGCTGGCGAATCATCGAGCCGGTCCTCGAGGCATGGCGAGACGACCGGGTGCCGCTGGAGGAATACCCCGCCGGCAGCACGGGGCCTGACGGGTGGCCGCTCTCGTGGGTGTCGCCGGCCCCCGCCTCCGTCGCCACCCCGCAACGCGTCGCGGTGGATAGCGATGACGGCTGAGACGAGATCCCCAGCGAGAGCCCTTCCTTCGGGCGAGCAGTTCGAGATCAACGCCGGAGGGCAGCGCGCCACCATCGTCGAGGTCGGTGGCGGCCTCAGGGAGTATGTGGTGGACGGTCGTCCCGTGCTCGAGCCCTATGCGGCTGACCGGATGCGCGACGGCGCCCACGGCGCGCCGCTCATCCCGTGGCCCAACCGACTCGAGGACGGCCGGTACTCCTTCGACGGCACGACCTATCAGGTGCCGCTGACCGAGCCGGAGAAGCGGAACGCCATCCACGGGTTCCTGCTCTGGCAGCCGTGGGAGGCAACCGAACGCGATGCCGATCGCGTCGTGATGAAGACGCACCTCTATCCGCGTGAGGGCTACCCGTTCACGCTCGGGATCCGGATCTCCTACGAGCTCGGGCCCAAAGGCCTCACGGTCGCCACGACTGCCGAGAACCTCGGCGCCCGTGCCTGTCCCTATGGACACGGCCAGCATCCCTACCTCTCGCCCGGTAGCGGCCTCATCGACGCCTGCACGCTGCAGCTGAGCGGCAGTACGCGGATCGTCACCGACTCCGAGCGCCAACTGCCGACCGGCCGCGAACCCGTCGAAGGTACGGACTTCGACTTCCTGGAGCCGCGAGGCGTGGGCGAGGCTCGCATCGACCACGCGTTCACCGATCTCGCCCGCGACGACGGCGGCCGGGCGTGGACCCGGCTCTGGGGGCCCGACGGGGGATGCGCGGAGCTCTGGGTCGATGCCAGGTACGGCTTCGTCGAGACCTATACAGGCGACACCCTCGCCCCCGACCGCGCGCGCCGGGGCCTCGGGACCGAGCCGATGACTTGTCCGCCGAACGGGTTCGCCAGCGGCGACCACGTTCTCCGGTTGGAACCGGGCGAATCCGTGACCGCCACCTGGGGGGCCTGCCTCTCATGAACACGCAAGCCGATCGACACTTCGCCGCGCTCGGCGGCGCGCATCTCGTCCCCTCTTCCATCAGCGCCCAGATCCGCAAGCTCGGCGAGCTGGTGTAGGACGGAGGCCGGTCACGCGGCCGGTTCGACGGACCGCTAACGGGTGCCGTTCGTTCGCTTCGGCCCGTACTGGTGATACTCGCGCGGCGCGAGATCAAAACGCCAGGGGGCTTTCTTGTGACACTCTCAGGCCGGAATGAGGGTCGCCGTCGTCGGGCACGTCGAGTGGATCGAGTTCGCGCGCGTCGAGCACGTGCCCGCGCCCGGCGAGATCGTCCACGCGCACGAGGCATGGCAGGAGGTCGGCGGTGGCGGCGCCGTCGCCGCGGTTCAGCTCGCCCGGCTCGCGGGCACCTGCCTGTTCCTGACCGCACTCGGCGACGACCCGCTCGGTCACAGGGCGTACCGCGCGCTGGACGCCCTGGGCGTTCGGGTCGTTGCCTCGTGGCGCTCCGAGCCTCAGCGGAGGGCGTTCGTCCACGTCGACGCCGGCGCGGAGCGCACGATCACCGTGCTCGGCAAGCGCGTCGGGCCGCGCAGGGGCGACCCGCTGCCGTGGAAGGAACTCGACGGCGCCGACGCCGTGTACTTTACGGCGGGCGACGCGGGGGCGGTGCGGGCGGCACGGCGCGCGCGCAAGCTCGTCTCGACGGTGCGCGCGATCGAGCCGCTGAGGGAGGCCTCCGTCCCGCTCGACGCGCTGGTGTCGAGCGCCACGGACCAGGGCGAGCGCTACGCGGCCGGGGAGCTCGATCCATCGCCTGCGTTCGTCGTTCGCACCGCCGGCGCTTCCGGAGGTGAGGTGATCGCAGCCAATGGACGGACCAGCAGATGGAAGGCGGCGCCATTGCCGGGACCGGCCGTGGATTCTTACGGCGCGGGCGACTCGTTCGCTGCCGGCCTTACCTACGCCCTCGGGGAGGGCCGTCACGTCGAAGATGCGCTCGCGCTCGCGGCGCGAGCCGGGGCGGCGTGCATGACCGGCCGCGGTCCATACGAAGGACAGCTGAGGACCGCGGTCTGACCGGGCAGTTCGAGATCAACCCCGGAGGGCAGCGCGCCACGATCGTCGAGGTTGGTGGAGCCCTCGGCTCAGCTCGGAAGCCCGAGGACCGCTACCACGGCCATCGCCAACGCGATGCCGGCGAAGAAGGCGACCCAGGCCCATCTCTCGGCCCGCCAGGCGAGCCGTCCGGCGATCAACGCCTGCGACAGGTAGTAGGCGGCGAACACCCGGGAGGCCAGCGCCACTGCCGAGCTGACGTCGGTGAGCAGCACGAAAAGAATCGCCGGGACCAAGAACAGCGGGAATGTCCACTGCCTGGGCACCCGATCGCCGAGCTGCCCGGCGAGCATCTCGGTCCGGGTCTCGGTGTCGTTCACGATCGCCGATAACTGGCTGCCGAGCGCCGCGGCCATGATCAGGAACGGCAGAAAGACGCTGACCTGCTTGGAGACCTCGAAGATCGCCGTCACGTCGTCGGGAGCCTTGACGGTGGCGAAGAGGATCAGCGAGAAGGCGACGAACAGGACGTACACCGCCGACGAGATGTACTGAGCGGAGCGCATCGTCTTGACCCGCATGTCTGCGGAGAAGTAGGCGCCGATGTAACGGGAGGACTCGAACCCCTGGACGAGCACGAAGAGTCCGAGCAGCTTGCGGAACGCTTCATCATCGGCGGGGGCGTTGAAGTGGGGCAAGTCGAAGTCGCCGCCGACCAGCCGCTGGACGTTGTAGGCGGCGAAGGCGACCAGGACCGCGGCGATCGCCGACAGGTTGAACGCCGTGGTCTTGTTGCCCAGGTCGTTGAGTGCCATCAGGCCCTTTGCGAAGCCGTAGATCATGAGGATGCCGAGCAGCAGTGCGGCGGTAGCGGTGACGAGTCCGGGCGAGTAGAGGTCACCCAACGGCAGCCACACCAGCGTCATCAGCAGCTGGGCGTAGTAGCCGACGTTCACCACCGAGGCGGCGAGCAGCGCCCAGAGCGCGATGGAGTTCCACCGGTGCAGCGGATCGGGCTTGCCGATCAGCGGCTCGTAGTTGTTGATGTTGTAGGAGATCGCGAAGCCGGTGAGGATCGCGAGCAGGCAGAGCCCGAGCATGGCCCAGGTGGCGTCGTAGCCGAACAGGAGGATGATCACCGGCGAGAAGACGATGAAGCCGACGTCCATGATCTCGCCGAGGGGCACCACCGTCGCCTTGTAGGTGCCCGACTCCTGGACCTTCGGCCGGTAGAGGAGCCAGGCGAGTCCCGCCAGGGTGACCACCGCGATGATGCTGTTGAGTAGGCCGGCGCTCATCCCATGCCCTGGAGGTGGGGAGTAGAGCCTCGCCCGTCAGGGGCCGTCAGGTCGCTCGTGGATTCGAATCCCACCCGCTCCACCTGATGACCCCGAAAAGGAGCTTGCCACCCGGAACTCCTGCACAGTCTCGGCGACGATGATCCGGGCGGCGGCCTCGATCAGCGCCAGGTGGGAGAACGCCTGTGGGAAGTTCCCGAGGTGGCGGCCCGTGCCGGGGTCGAACTCCTCGGCGTAGAGGCCAAGCGGGGAGGAGATGCGGAGCAGCCGGTCCATCAGGTCGCGGGCGCGCTGCCATTCGCCCACGATCGCAAGCGCCGAGACAAGCCAGAACGAGCAGATCAAGAAGCTCCCCTCCTTGCCGGATAGGCCGTCGTCAAGCTCGCCTGTCCGATAGCGCAGCACGAAGCCGTCCTCGGTCAGGTCGTCCTCGATCGCCTCGACCGACTTGCGCAGTCGTTCGTCATCCGGGGGCAGGAAGCCGAAGAGCGCCGCAAGCAGCGTGGACGCATCGAGCGCGTCGGTGTCGTAGTGCTGACAGAGAACACCGTCTCGGATTCCGTGCTCGAGAATGTCCTCCTTGATCTCATCCGCGGTCCCAGCCCATTTCGACTCGAGCTCAGGATCGCCGCGAATCGCTGCGAGCCTCGACGCACGGTCCAAGGCCACCCAGCACATCAGCTTCGAGGAGACGTAGTGCCGGGGCTTGCCGCGGGCCTCCCAGATTCCTTGGTCCGGCTTCCTCCACACCGCGCTTGCACACTCGGCCTGTGACTGGACGATCGGCCACAGCCTTCTCGGCAGGCGCCCTGAGTGTCGCGTGTGCAGGAGGATCGAGTCGAGGACCGCGCCGAAGACGTCGTTCTGGCGCTGGTCGAAGGCGGCGTTTCCGACCCGCACCGGTTTCGCCCCCGCGTAGCCGGACAACTCGTCTCGCGTGGACTCGGTGAGGTCGCGTCTGCCGTCGATCCCGTACATGATCTGCAACGCACCGTCGTCGTTCGGCTCCAGATCGGCGACGAACTGCACGAACTCGTCGGCTTCCCAGTCGAGGTTCAGAAATTGGAGCGCCCGCAGGGTGAAGGTGGCGTCGCGGATCCAGGTGAAGCGATAGTCCCAGTTGCGTTCCCCGCCGGGGGTCTCGGGCAGGGAGGTGGTGAGCGCCGCGACCGTGGCGCCGGTCGGCATGTACGTCAGCCCCTTGATCGTCAGAGCGGAGCGCTGGACGGGCTGCCGGAACCGATGGTCGGGCAGCAGCGCCCGTCCCAGCCACGTCACGCCAGAAGCGAGTCGTGGCCGCCAGGCGGGCGTTCGCCTGGTCGACGTTCTCGGGTGAGACGAGTTGATCTGCCCATGACAGCGAGCAGTACGCCTGCTCACCCTTCGTCAGGGTATGCCGCGCCCGGACCGTGTCTCCCTCGATGCCGAGGGCCATGTCGGTTCGCAGGCGGACCGTCTGCTCGGCGCCTGTGGCGTCCGCGACGTGACGGTCGCCTTCGACCAGGGACCACTCCGCCGGCGTTCGTCCATAGTCGAATACGGGCTCGCAGATGAGCTCGACTTCGACGCTTCCCTCGAGGCAGAGCACATTGCGCACGAGCATGTGGTCGGCGTCGTCGTCTGCCGGCGGGCGCGTGTGGGGTGTGACCTCGTCCTCGCCGCCCCCCGGACCCATGGTGAGCGCGTCGCGGACCAGAATCCAGCCCGTCGGCGTGTTCCAGGTGGTTCCCAGCGTGTTCGTCCCCGGCTCGTAGCTCCGGGCGGTGGGAACGTGGATCCCGAACGGCCCCACCCGGAAGGTCCCGGCCTCACGATCGAGCAGGCTCCCGAAGATGCTCTGCGAGTCGAAGCTCGGAACACAGAGCCAATCGACGGCGCCGTCGGGTGCGACGAGCGCTCCGGTATGGCAGTTCGAGAGGAACGCGTAATCGGCGATCGGAGGGAATGGCGACGGAGCTGCAGCGGATTGCGGACTCCGCTCCGGCAGTGCCCGCGACGGCGGCTCAGACCTCTCGGGACCCGCCCCCCTCAGCGGCTTTGGACCTTGCCCTCGACCCAGTTGCCATCCCAGAATCACCAGCCTCCGTAGAGCTTCTCGTAGCTATTTTACTGTCCTCTTTGTGCGCGGCCATTGAGGCCCACAGCGTCCGGGTTGGTTGGGTGATTTGTCATCACCCAGTTCGAGGGATTGTCCGCGACCGGGGGCGCAGGAGAGCCCGATCCGCCACGACGGCCTCATACCGCGCCCGTGTAGCCGCTCTGGCCAGCCCTGCTAGGACGACCTGGACGGCGGCTCGACCTCCTTGTTTACCTCGCGGATCTCGAACGCGCGTACGACGTCGACGATCCCCTCCATCAGGGCCCAGATGCCCGCGAACACGAGGAGCAGATAGGCCTTGTCGATCCAGAACTGTCCGGCGGTCCAGAACCCAAGGACCGTCATCGAGATGCCGGTGATCAGGCCGAGCCACCAGAGTGAATTGATCGGCCTCTCCTGGAACGCACGGACGATCCACCACATTCCGATGAGCAGGAAGAGGAAGCCGAGCATGTCCGCAAGCCCGGCAAAAGTGTTCTCGGGGCTTATGAACGAGGCGATCGCAGCGCCGAAGAACAGCACCGCGAACAATCCCGCGACCCAGCGCCATGCCGTGGACAGTCCGAGATTCTCGAGCGCCTCGCGCGGTGCGGACGCGATGGCCACGTTCTGCACCCCCGCGAACGTAAACATGAACCCGACGAGGACGCCGACGGTGGTCACCGAGGCCTGGTCGAACTGGAGGAGCACCACCGAGATCGCGATCCAGGCGATTCCAGCAACCAGCCAGAGCCACCAGTAACCGGTGAACTTGCTCACCGCTTGCGCCGCCGGCCCCGTCAGTGGTCTTTCGAACCGGGGATCTGCTGCGTGTTCACTCATAGCTTCTCCTTTTGGGTAGGCGCCACGAAGCAGCGCCTTATCGGGTATTGATGCCAGTGAGCCTGAACCCGGGCGCGGTGATCCGTCATCACCAACTTTGAGTGATTCGGCTTCGGGACCAGCCGTGCTGCCACGTGCGGCCGGGGCGGCATCCGTGCCACGCGCCGAGTGGCAGCGCGGCCGAGGCGATGACGGCGAAGAGGACAGCCTTGCCGATGCTCGGAAGATCATTAGAAATGGATGACGCTCGCTCACCCGCGCATCGCTCATCCTCGGGGCGTCCAATAACAGGAGGTTGAAGATGCCTGCATCAGAAGATCCACACAAGCTTTCAGACGAGCTGGGCAAGCTCTCGGCGCGCGCGAAGGAGGCCAAGGATCGCGCCGCAGCGGCGCGCGAGAAAACCACGGCCGACATCGAGGCCGACCGAGAGACCGCGCGCGCAGTGGGTGAACAGCAGGCCCAGGCTTTGCGCGAGACGGCCGAAGAGGGAGGCGATCGGATCTCGAATTGGAGGGCCGACGTCCAGAAGAGCTGGGACGAGGGCGTCGCCAAGATGCGCGCCGATATCGACTCCCGCAAGGCAGAGCACGACGTGCACAAGGCCCAGCACCGGGCCGACCGGGCAGAGGAAGAGGCGCGGTTCGCGATCGACTTCGCGTACTCGGCGGTGGTCGAGGCGGAGTACACCGTGCTCGACGCGGCTCTCGCGCGGGTGGAGGCCGAAAACCTGTCACAGGAGCCGGCCCAGGGCTCCTGAGGCTGAGTGAAGCCATAAGGCGCGGAGGGCTTGACCCCGCAGGTCCTCCGCGTACACATTCGTCCGCAGGTTGCGCGGGCGCAGGCGCGCGGCGATACTGGTTGCCATGAGCCGCAGCCTGAGCCGCAGGAGTGCGGAAACGGGACCGGAACGTCGCGAATCCGGCCTCCCCCTCCAGAACATCCGCGCACAGCAACGCAAGAGCGATCGGCTCAAGGGGCATTGGTTCGTCGCGAGGCGCTGTTCGAGCAACTCACGGCGGCCCCCGCCGACTGGGTGGTTCTCATCTGCGGTCCAGCGGGCTGCGGCAAGACGATGCTGCTGCGCACGTGGCTCGACGCCGACGAGCGCTCCCGGCAAACGGCGTGGGTGGCGGTCGAGCCCGGTGAGCGGGACGCGCAGCGCTTCTGGCTCTCGTTGATCGACGCGCTCGCCGGCGAGATCGACGGCTCGGTCGAACGGATCAGCCCTGCGCCGGAATTTCATGGCGAGGCCGTGGTCGAGCGGCTACTCGAAGACCTACGTTCGGTGGAAGAGCCGCGCGTGCTGGTGATCGACGACCTGCATGAGCTCCAGTCGCCGGAGGCATTGAGGTGGCTGGAGCTGTTCATCGCCCGGCGCCCCGCAAGCCTGCGGATCATGTTGACGAGCCGCACGCAGCCGCAGCTCAACCTACATCGCCTGCGCCTGGCCGGCGAACTGATCGAGATCGGAGCCTCGGACCTGCGCTTTTCCCGCGAGGAGGCGGCCGAGCTGCTGCGGTCGAGCGGGATCGAGCTCGCAGATGAGGCGGTGGCCCTGCTTAACGAGCGGACGGAGGGTTGGGTCGCGGGTCTGCGGCTGGCTGCGATCTCGCTCGCCGGGCATCCCGACCCGGAACGGTTGGTGCGCAAATTCTCCGGCAGCGAGCGGAGCGTCGCGGCGTATCTGATGGCCGAGGTGCTGGAGCACCATTCGCCCGACGTGCGCGAGCTCCTGCTGCGGACGTCGATCCTCGACCAGGTCACAGGACAGCTTGCCGACGCGCTCACCGGCCGGTCAGGCTCTGAGAGGATCCTGCTCGACCTCGAGGAGGCAAACGCGTTCGTCACGTCACTCGACGCTGAGCGAACCTGGTTTCGCTACCACCACCTCTTCGCCGACTTCCTGCGGCTCGAGCTGCGCCGTTCCAACCCCGCCAGCATCGACTCCCTTCACCGCGCGGCGGCACGCTGGTTTGAGGAGCACGGGCATCCGGCGGAAGCGATTCAGCACGCTCAGGCCGCATCGGAGTGGACGTATGCGGCGCGTCTAATCGCCGACAGCTACACCAGCCTGATCCTCGATGGTCGCCTGGAAACCCTCCGCGGGCTCCTGGGAACGTTCCCTCCAAAGGCGCCGGCCGAGGATGCCGAGCTGGCGATCGTGCTGGCCGGCGGGCGGCTGTTCGAGGAGAGACCTGACGACACCGACGCATTTATCGAGGTGGCCGAGAACCTGGCCGCGACGGTGCCCGCCGAGCGGCGCTGGCGCTTCGACTTGCGCCTCGCCAGCACCAAGCTGTGGCTCGCTCGGCGTCGGGTCGACCTCGCCGCCGCGCTTGAGGCGATGCGTGCCGTGGAGGCGGTCTTGGCGGCGCAGCCGGCAAGGGACATCGCTCGGGCGGCCGACCACCGCGCCGCCGCCGTCATGAACCTCGGCATCGCGGAGCTCTGGTCGCTTCGGACCACGGACGGCCGCCGGCACCTCGAGGAGGGCCTGTCCTTGGCGCGGCAAGCCGAGCGCCCCTACCTGGAGATCGGTTGCCTCGCCCACCTCGGAATCGCCGCGCCGGAGGCGGGAGGGTCGGTCCTGGACGGGGTTCGCTACGCCGAGCAGGCGATCACCAGGGCCGAGGCACTCGGCTGGGAGGAGGACTCGATCATTACCCCGGCGCTCGCGATTGGAGGAGTCGGGCTCATGTGGCTCGGCCGGTTCGCGGAGGCGGAACGGCGGTTGGAGCGCGCGGATCGGGCGCTGAGGCGTGAGGCAGACCCAATGACCACGCTCCTCTTGCGCTGGGCGACCGGCCTGCTGCGCCTGATCCAGGGTCGGTTCGCGGAGGCGCTGGCAGCGTTCACCGAGGCGCAGCGGCTGAAGTCGCAGATGAGCAAAGAGGTTCGTACGATCGAGCCGCGGGGAGTCCTGCTCCAGGCGCAGGTGCGGATCGGCGAGACCGCGGCTGCCAGTGCCGCCCTCGCAGAGCTCGACGAAGACGAGCGCGACCGCGCCCTGGTCCGGATTGCCGCCGCGGAGATCCATCTGACGGAGGACGATCCCGAAGCGGCGCTCGACGTGCTGGCGCCGGTGATCGAGGGCTCCGCTCGGGCGGCCCACTCGACGACTTCGTTGATCGACGCGCTGCTTTTCGAGGCCCTCGCGCGGGACCGGCTTGGTGACGCCCGCGCGACGGAGGAGGCGATCGAGCGCGCGCTCGAGCTCGCGGAGCCCGAGGGGATCATCGTGCCGTTTGCGGTCGCACCGGTCGCCGACCTGTTGGAGCGTCATCCAAGGCACCGCACCGCCCACCCGGCGCTGCTCTCCGAGATCCTCAACGTGCTTGCCGGCTCGTCCACGAGGCTGCGCGGCGCGGTGCCGGCGCCGCGCGACGAGCTGAGCGAGGCCGAGCTGCGGGTCGTCAGATTCCTCTCGAGCAACCTGAAGGCGCCGGAGATCGCAGCTGAGCTGTTCGTCTCGCCGAACACGGTGCGGACCCACCTGCGGCACATCTACTCCAAGCTCGACGCGCACAGCCGTGCCGAGGCGGTCGAGCGGGCACGCGAGCTCGGGCTGCTCGCGCCTTCGCGGATCCGCTAGGTCAGGGACTGCGTCGTCGACCAGCTGAGCTCCAGCGCAAGCTGGACCCGGTCGTCATCTGACTTGCTGACCCACTTCAGCATCATCTCGTCGGAGACGGGGACCGTGACCTGCCCATCAGGGCCCAGCTTCATCGGGCCGCCCGTCATCAGCGCATATGCAATGTCGGTCAATCGCTCTGCGGCATGCTGGCGCGTGAGACGTTCGCTCTTCTCGTTCGTCGACACGCTCACTGCAAGCAGTCTCCGCGCTATGTGGGTGAGCGGCCATCACGCGATTCGGGTGATTCGTCGTCTTTAAACCCGAGGCGAGCGAATCACTCGTTGAGTGATGACTGATCACCCAGGCGCCTCTGAGACCGCCTGCGAGGACCGAAACGGCCAGGCGCTGAAAGGAGACACGAAGATGGCCACACACTTCTGCGAAGCGCAGACGGCCACCTTCTGACAGGCTCAGTCGCGACCAACGAGATGAGCGCGATCACCCACCTCTTCGCTGGTGTCCCGGTCTCCGATCTCGACGCCAGCATCGATTGGTATACGCGGTTCTTCGGGCGACCCCCAGACCGTCGCGTCGGGGAAGAGATGCTCTGGGAGATCGACGAGCCTGCCTGGCTCTTCATCGAGCCGAACGCGGCACAGGCGGGCGCGGGCCGGATCACCCTGGCCGTCGCTGGGCTCGACGCGCTCCTCGAGCGCCTCGCTGCCCAGCGCATCGAGCACGAGCCAATCGAGACCTACTCGAACGGCGTCCGCCACGTGAACATCCCCGATCCGGATGGGAACACGATCGCGTTCGCCGAGCCGCCCCACGCCGCGAGTGGGTGATCCTCGATCGGCTGGAACCGGGCTTCGTGATCGATGACTGATCCCCAGCCTCCGCACACCCAGATGACGCGCCCCCGGGCGCACGCGGACTAGGAATCAATCATCCAGCCGTACCGGAGGCTCCCCCCAAAAACGCGGAACCCGTGATAAGCGGGTTTCCGTCCTACATTGGGGGCCCGATTCTTAGCCGGCAGTAACTTGCCCGGCTCCCGAAGCGGGTTTCCGGTTAGTCGGGGAGGCCGGATTTGAACCGGCGACCGCTCGGCCCCCCAGCCGGAGCACACAACTGCCATATGCGTCCGGACGCGTCCCATGCGTCCCCCACGTCCCCGGCTCGGGACGCATCGGACACATAAGACGATGCAGCCGGTACCAAAAGCGGTACCACGCCATGGTCACAGGCTCGATCCCGGGCTGCCCGCCTGCCCCGCACAATCCCAGCTCGGCACGCATGTCAGCGGGCGGCTCGCTCAGGAGGCTGCTCCCGCCTCGGAGCCCCACCAGCGCCGCTTCTCGACGTAGGCAGGCGGGAGCGTGACGTTCAGCTGCTCCGCGAGCGCTAGCCAGCGAAGCGCGCCGTCGTAATCCTTCCAGCGGGCGTCGTTATCTGCGCACCTGAGTGCCAGCTCCACCGCCTCTTGATGATCGGCAGCCGACTCTGCCAAGTCCTCGCCATGAAGGGCGGGTACGTCTTCGAGTGTCGGCTGCTCTTCCTCCCCACCGGTGAGGTAGGGCGCCAGGTACTTGGCAGCGATCTTCGCAGGCGGCCACCACAGCGGCACTGCGCCGGCTGCCGACTCTGCGTCCGAGCCTGCCACTCCGGACCGCAGGTATAGGGGTGCGGCCCCGGTCAGCAGCGTCCCGCGCAGGACCAGTCGGAACTGGCCTTTGGGCAGCGCCGGGTCGGCGCAGGAGGCGATCGATTCGGCCGCCACGTCGGCCTGCTGGGCGGCCAGGCCGCCCTGCTTGATTGGAAACCAGATCGCATCGCCGGCGGCGTAGACCCTGGACAGCCCTTCGACCCGCATGTGGAGGTCGGTCCCGATGAATCCGAACGGTCCCTGGGGGACGCCGGGAATCGGCGCGACGCTGAGCCGCGGCAGGGCGACGACACGATCCGCCTCGACCAGCGCGCCGTTTGCGAGAACGAGGCCCTCCGGCTCGACCG
Source organism: uncultured Solirubrobacterales bacterium (assembly GCA_963816785.1). Taxonomy (GTDB): domain Bacteria; phylum Actinomycetota; class Thermoleophilia; order Solirubrobacterales; family 70-9; genus VRUE01. The sequence goes on from CAWFLL010000004.1 coordinate 323,668, forward strand.
CCGTCGGTGCGCGGGATCCGCGGAACTCGATTCCCGCAGTCTTCAAGAGGGCCGCAAGCGCCTCGCCGGCGCGCCGTCCGAACATCGCAAGGGGCCGATCCTCCTCGGTTGCCAGGACCAGCTCGACGCCCTCAAGGGCCCGCTGGCGGGCATGGTGGGCGGTTAGCAGGGCGAGCTCGTAGAGCGGCAGCACCCAGCTAAGTCCCGCCGGCGCGGCGAACGCGATCCGCCGCACCTTGCCAGCCTCGAGCTGGTCGAGGAGCGTGCGGTAGGCGGCGTTGGCGACCGGGCTCGCATCGTAGTTGAGGGCGCCCCTCAACTGCTCCGTGGCGCGGGCCCCCAGCGCGAGGAGCAGGGCGTCGTAGCCGAGCTCGGCGCCGCTCTGGGTGGTGACGATGCGCCGGTCGGGGTCGACTGCCGTGAGGACGTCCTCGCGGAAATCGGCCTCCCGCTCCTGGGCCAGAACGTCCAGGCGAAGAGACTGCCCCTCGCCAAGGCTGAAGGGTTCGGCGATGGCAAGGGGTCGGTAGGTCATCTCGCGGCCCTCGGAAATCAGCTCAACCCGGACTCGGTCGTGCATCAGGTGATGAAGGGCGAGCAGCGCCTCGGCGCCGGCGACACCGCCGCCGACGATCACGACCCTGAAGGGAGCGCCGTTGGCTGTCTCGGTCTCGGTATGCATCGGCGCGACCTTAGCGCGGCAACGCCCTTGGCCGATTGGGACCTCAGCTCTAACGTTTCCCGCGATGTCGAACTCTCGCTGTCGTCTTCCCGTAGCAGGCAATTCGAAGGTTCAGCGACGGTTCCTCTGAAGACAGAAGCTCGCCTCGGAAGCTGGCTTCGCGTGAATCGGGGAGGCCGGATTTGAACCTGCGACCGCTCGGCCCCCAGCCGCAGGACGCGACTGCCATATGCGTCCGGACGCGTCCCATGCGTCTATTGCGTCCCCGGCTCGGGACGCAACGGACAGATCGGACGATGCGTCCGGTACCAAAGCGGTACCAGGCCCCGGTGGTGACGAGACGCTCACCTGGCCAAGTGTCGTCGCGCCCATCCCGCGAAGACGGCTCGCTCGCAGGGTCTAACGAGACAGGGAGCGCAGCAGGTAATCACGGCATCAGGGCGGTGGTGGCCACTTGCTTTTCGCCGCTCTGGTGCTCGCCGCCGGAGGCGCCTCCGGCGGGCTAGGTCAGTGATTCTGGCAGCCCGATTATTCTATGCCGGCGCAGACGATCCGCTTGTGGTGGATGACGACGTCGTAGACGTGGGAGGGGGCCCGGGCGATGACCACGAAGGCGCAGCGGTTGCCGTTTTCCCCTTCGAGGCGGGCGACGCAGTCGACGCGGTGGTAGGACTGGCGCCTGCAGGGGCCGACGCCCCAGTTGGCGCAGCCGCTGGTCTGGGCGCATAGGTTCGCCGTTTCCTTGCGGATTTCGGACTTGGCGTAGCCCATCGGCACGACGTGGGCCTGCGCCGCCGCGGCGGCCACGAGAAGCACGACGACGGCCGTCAGCGCCAGCTTGATGTGCATGCTCTCCTCCTCGCTAGTGTGCGCCGATCCTAAAGCGCTCGGGCTGCGGGGCACAATCCCAATAATGCGGACCCCGGGCCTCGAACGCCTTGATCACTTCCCTGCTAAGAGACATTCCAGAACGCTGGTTTGAGCCAGCGTGCCTGGCCATCGATGGTTCTAACGCCGCCAGCCTTCAGGCGCACAAAGATCGAGGCGTGGCCGCGGCCCGGCACGGGAGTAGGCACAGCCTTATCGAGCTCGACCGAAAGGCTGGCAGCGCCCTCTTCGAGGGGACCTCTAGAGCTGGAACCGAAGCGTTCTTACCGCCAACGCCAGCGCCTTGAAGACACCGCCGAGGGGGCCCGTTGCGCGAATCACATCCGGATACCGACGAAGAGCATCGCCGCGTAGTGCGTCGCCCGGGCCGGCCGACCTCCCACGCATGCTTATCCCCTGCTATTCGAGCTTCTTGCGCTGTGGGAACTCGACCAATCGTTTAGCCGGAGGAGCAGGGTAGGCTCAACGCAGGCCACTCGCCGCCTCAGCGCGGCAATCGATCCCCCACCGAAAGGCCGGTCCACGATGAGTCAAGCCGGATTCTCCCCAGCGCCCCTCGCCCGCCTCGCCCTCGTCGCCCTATTGGCGATCGCGGCCCTCCCCCTGGCCTCTCCCGCGGCGAGCGCCGTCGCGGCTGGCCCACCGCACTGCAAGACGTCCGGATTGGTGATCTGGTCCAACAACGGAGCCGGCGGCGGCACCGCAGGGAGCGTCTTCTACAAGATCAAGTTCACCAACCTCTCCGGCCACGCCTGCACCCTGAGGGGCTTCCCGCGGGTCGCCGCGGTCAACCTCGCCGGCAAACGGATCGGCGCCCCGGCGCAGCACGAAGCCGGCCAGAAACCGAAAACGGTGAAACTGGCGAACGGCGCGACGGCGAGCGCCTCGCTGCGGATCGTCGACGCCGGCAACTTCTCGCCCTCGGCCTGCCACCCGGTGACCGCTGCCGGCCTGCGGGTCACGCCCCCTGGACAGAGCAAATCGAAGCTGGTGCCGCTGCCATTCGGCACCTGCTCTCGCGCCGCGCAGCACACGCTCTCGGTAGCTGTCGTGCGCTAGGAGGGGCCGGGTCGCGCTTCCGAGCGGGCTTTCGGTTATCGGGGAGGCCGGATTTGAACCGGCGACCGCTCGGCCCCCAGCCGGAGGACAGGTCTGTCAGATGCGTCCCTATGCGTCCCGTGCGTCCCTCCTGTCCCCCGATCTGGACTCATCGGACATATCGGACGATGCATCCGGTACCAAAAGCGGTACCACGCGGGGGGTCTCGAGTACAGATCGGGGGCCCGATTCGTCTCTCGCTACCACCCGCGAATCGTGGATCGGAGCCGTCTGCCCGATTGACTGGGGTCGAGCTGTGCGCCAAGCGTTAGGTTGAGTGCGAATGTCTTTTCAACAGGACGTCCTGGTGATCGGCTGCCGTACAGGCGAGAACTCGACACTGGGAGGTGCCCGATGAAGGCGATTGTGGTGACCGAGGAGGCCGCGGGAACGGCCGGGATGACGCTGGTGGAGCGGCCCGAGCCGCAGGCAGCGATAAACGATGTCGTCGTTCAGATTCATGCGTCGGGATTCGTCCCGACTGAGCTGACGTGGCCCTCGACCTGGACCGATCGCCTCGACCGTGACCGGACGCCGTCGATTCCCGGGCACGAGCTGGCCGGAGTGGTCACCGCCCTCGGCTATGGCACGACGGGACTGTCTGTGGGACAGCGAGTGTTCGGCCTCACCGACTGGACTCGCGACGGCACCCTGGCCGACTACGCGGCCGTCGAGGCACGCAACCTCGCGCCCTTGTCGGGCGACGTCGACTTCACGGTGGGCGCGAGCCTGCCGATCTCGGGCCTCACCGCGTGGCAGGGACTGTTCCAGCACGGCCGCGTTCAGGCGGGGCAGAGCATCCTCGCGCATGGCGCGGCCGGCGCAGTCGGGTCGATGGTGACGCAGCTTGCACGAGAGGCCGGCGCCTACGTCATCGGCACCGGACACGCTGCCGACCGTGAGAAGGCGCTCGACTTCGGCGCGCAGGAGTTCGTCGACCTCGAGAACGACACCTTGGAGGATGTCGGCGGAGTCGATCTGGTGTTCGACGTCATCGGCGGCGACATCGGGAAGCGGTCCGCAGGCCTGATTCGAGCCGGAGGAACGCTGGTGTCCGTCGTCGGGCCGCCCGAGGCGCGGCCCGACGACGGCCTGGCGGTCGACTTCGTTGTCGAGTCCGATCGTGCCCAACTGAGTGAGATCGTCCAGCGGGTGCGGGACCGACGACTGCGGACGAACATCGGCAACGTCGCGACCCTCGACGACGCCGTCGCCGCCTTCAATCCGACCGAGCGGATCAGCGGGAAGACGATCATCCGCGTTCGTCCGTGAGGACTCAAGATCCAGGGCGACGCTCCGCGAGGCCAACCCAGATCGTGCGTGAAATTGCCGCGGCCCGGGTGGGCGGGGTCGCGGAACCGGACGCCTGAGCCGACGACTGACAGAGGCGTGTGGGGGCCAGACCGTGGCCGCGAGCGCCGATACGCTGCGTCACATGCCCCCCGCCGCGTCATCGAGCTCGCCAAGCAGCTGGCTCGGGTCCCGGACCTGACCGAGACGTTGGCCGATAGGCGGCCCGATTCGTCTCTCGCTACCACCCGCGGATAGTCGAGCCGATCCGTCTCGCAAGTTGATCGGTCTGGCGATCCTGACGAGGCTCCGAAGCTGAGAGCGGGACTGGTCGTGGGCTCCAAACTGCCTAGGCGCGACGCTTGAGCTCAGGCGCCTGCGAAATGCTTGAGCAGACGCTCGGCGTAGTAGTCCTCCCACTTCTGATTGGTGTCCTCGCTGCCATAGTCCTTGTCGAGTTTCACGAGCATGTAGACAAGCTCGCTTGGGACCGGCTTCGTCGAGAGCAGATCTGGCAGCTCCGAGAGGCGGATCAGCCAATCAGCGTAGAACGAGGCCCAGTCATCGTCGGCTCCGTCTGTGATGCGGTAGACGCGGTGGTGCGTCTCCCCGGCCTCGTGAAGCAGGGAGCTGATTTTGGCAGCGCGCTCATCCATTTGATCCCTCATCCTGACCGCTCTGGGCTCTTGCGGTCAAGCCAATCTCTCGGCCTGTTGACGCAGGCAGGCCCAAGAGAGAGAATCGGGCTCGCAAACCCGCACGAAAGGAGACCGACGTGTCCTGGAGCCTGAAGGGGAGCTACTTCGAGACGTGTTCGTGCGATCTGATGTGCCCCTGCAACATGTCGTTCGACCACGGCGCGACCTATGACTACTGCCGGGTCACCCTCGTCTTTAACATCAAGGAGGGCGAGATTGAGGGCACCAACGTCAGCGGCCTCAAAGTGGCCGCGATCGCGGACACTCCCAAGATCATGACCGAGGGCAACTGGCGCCTCGGCCTCTTCATTGATCAGGACGCCTCCGAGGAGCAGGCCGAGAAGCTCACCGCCGTCTTTGCCGGACAGAAGGGTGGCCCGATGGAGGCGATCACGCCGCTGGTCGGCGAGATACTCGGCGTAGAGCGGGCCCCGTTCGAGCTGGCGGAGGACGGGCTCAGCCATAGCGTCAAGATCGGTGACGCGATCGATTTCGAGATCGAGGACATCGTTCCCTTCGGCGTCGAGACGGGGGAACCGGTGCGGCTCGTCGGCGTTTTCCATCCGGCCTCGTCGGAATTCAACGCAGCCGAGGCGAAGCGCTCAAGGATCAGTGCCTTCGGCATCGAGTACGAGGGGAAGACGGGAATCTCGGCTTCTGAATTTGCCTGGGCCGCCTAGGGCGCCGGCTTTCCGTTCTTTGCGCCGGTCATCCCGTCCTGAGCGGGCATCTCCCTTTCGCTCATCGATCCGCCCGAGGATTCCTGCATGCCCATCGAATCCATCGCCCGTGCCGCCTCGGGTGAGTTCGGCAGCGTGAGTCCCGGCACGTTGTCGGGTACGAAGGCCACGGCGAGCCCGAGCACGACAAGCAGGGTGGCGACGGAGCGATTGGCCACCGCCTTCCAGGGCAGGAGCTTCTCGAGCGCGATCAAGGCGGCGATGAAAACCATCCAGCCGATGCTCATCACACCCAGGGCGAACAGCGCCGCCATCAGGCCCCAGCAGCAACCGACGCACCAGCCCCCGTGCTCCACACCCATACGAAGGGCGCCGATCCTGCCCGGGCGCCAGCGCATGAGTAGGAACGTGAGCGGGCTTCGGCAATGCCGCAGGCAGACGTCCTTGAGGGGTGTGAGCTGGTAGATCGCCGCCGCCAGGATGACTCCTCCCGCAACGTAGGGGCCGCCGCTGTCCCAGGCAAGGAAACCGAGATCGAGCGACCGCCCGATGTCGAAGAGCGCGTACGCGAGGAGGCCCGCAGCCGCCCAGGTGATTAGGTAGCCACCGACGAAGATCGCCGTCGCGCCGGCCTGGGTCGGCTGCCCCTTCCGCCGCTTCCCCTCCTCGATCCGTGCGTACATGACCACCATCGGGGCGATCGACGGGAACATCATCGCGGCCATCATCACCACCCAGGCAGTCAGCCAGAAGCCGAGGCCGCCCAGATCCGTGCCCGGGCCGGCGTCCATGCCGGCCATCCGGTCGCCCGTCATCTCCCAAGCGACGGCGGCTAGAAGCAGCAGCCCGGCGATGAGTCCGAACTGCACCGCGCTCGGCAGAGTTGGTACCCGACGGAGTGTCGCTGACTCCATCGCCCAGACGCTAGATGCCGAGAAAGTTGGTCACGAGGGAAGCACGCGATAAACGTAGAGCCTGCGAACCAACCGAGTCAACGATCGTGCCCTCGCTCGGCTCGGTTGTCCTTCCCTTGGGCTTTCGCTGCCACATGTCGATCTCCCTCGACGGCTTCGTCGCCGGGCCGGATCAAAGCCGCGACGACCCGCTCGGCAAGCGGGGCCGCGAGCTTCACGGCTGGCACCTTGGCGACGAGCGCGCGAACGAGGCGGACGCCACCGCCGAGCGCCGTTTGCTGCGCCCCCGCGGCGCCTACGTCATGGGCCGCAACATGTTCGGCCCGATCCGCGGCGAGTGGGACGAGGAGTGGTCGGGCTGGTGGGGGGCCGAGCCGCCCTACCACGCGCCCGTGTTCGTCCTGACCCATCACGCTCACGCGCCGATCGAGATGGAGGGCGGGACGACGTTTCACTTCGTCACCGATGGCTTCGACGCCGCCTACGCCCAGGCCCGCGAGACTGCCGGCGCAGACGGCGTCGACATCGCGGGCGGCGCCTCGACCGTCCGCCAAGCGCTGCAGGCGGGCGTCATCGACGAGCTCTGGCTCGACATCGCCCCCGTTCTACTCGGGTCCGGCGAGGGGATATTCAACGGCGTCGCCGAGTTCGATTTCGAGCCCGACGAGGTCCTCCATTCCCCACTGGCGACGCACATCCGCTACCGCCGGGCGGGAATCGGGGAGGCCGGATTTGAACCGGCGACCGCTCGGCCCCCAGCCGAGTGCGCTACCAGACTGCGCCACTCCCCGTGGCTTGGGCCCATTCTGGCGTATCGGAGAGCATCGCACGGGACAGGGCCAGCATCCGGCAAACTGTCTCGCCCGTGCGGCGGTAGCTCAATGGTAGAGCCTCAGCCTTCCAAGCTGATGACGCGGGTTCAACTCCCGTCCGCCGCTCTCCGCCTACTGGCCGGCTACAGCTGCCGCATCGGGTTGCCGATGCGGGTAAGAGGTGATGCGGATGAGGCTGCGATCGGGTCTGTTGCTCGCCTGGCTTGCGCTCGCGCTAGGCCTGCTGGTGGCCGGCTGCGGCTCCGACGAGGAGAGCGGCACGGGCCCGACCGCCGCCGACACGGCCGACGAGGCGCTCGTCGATTGGCCGATGTTCGGGCGGGTGCCGGAACGGACCCATTACATGCCGACCGACCGCCGCAATCTCGACCCGCCCCTTCGCGAAGCCTGGTCGATCAACACCCACGGGCTGATCGAGTTCCCGCCCGCCGTCGCGAACGGGGTCGCCTATGTCGTCAACAAGTTCGGCAACCTGCATGCGGTCCGGCTGAGCGACCACTCGACTCTCTGGGAACGTGAGCGCGACCCGCGGAACCGGGGGAAGCCGACCGACGTCACCTCGCCGGTCTACAGCGAAGGCGAGCTCTTCGTCGCCTTCCTCGACGGCGAACTCGTCGCCCTCGACGCCAGGACGGGGAAGCCGGTCTGGAAGCGCAACCTGAAGGCGCACCTCGAATCCTCGCCGCTCGTCACCGGTGGGGTCCTCTACATCGGCACCGACCGTAAGGAGCTGATCGCCCTGGGGGCGGCCGACGGCAAGGTCAAATGGCGGTTCGAGGCGCCGGGCGCGATCAAAGCCAGCCCCAGCCACAACGACGGCCTGGTCTTCGTCGCCGACTACGAGGGCTCGATGTACGCGGTCGACGCCGTCACCGGCAAGGCGGCCTGGCGGACCAACACGACCGAGGTCAAGCCGTTCGGCGACGGCGGCTTCTACTCCTCGCCGGCGATCGACTTCGGCCACGTCTACGCGGCCAGGGACGACGGCACCGTCTACGCCTTCGACGAAAAATCCGGCAAGGTCGCCTGGTACTTCCAGACCAACAACTTCGTCTACGGCTCCCCCGCGCTCGCCCAGGTCCCCGGGACCCCGCCGACCGTCTACATCGGCTCCTACAACGAGCACTTCTACGCGCTCAATGCGCTCACCGGCCGGCAGCGCTGGAAATACGATGTCGGCGGTCCCGTGCCGGGGACCGCGACCGTGATCGGCGACACCGTCTACACCTCGAGCTTCAAGACCCGCGAAGCGGTCGGGATCGACGTCCACACCCATCGAAGGACATTCGAGCTCGACCAGGCCGGCTACACGCCGGTCGTCTCCGATGGCAGGCGGCTCTTCCTGATCGGCTACTTCGAGTTGATCGGGCTGGAGCCGAAGAAGCGCTGAGCGCGCCTACCAGGTGTCGATGAAGCGCTGCCCGGGCGCCGGCACGGGCGAGCGGGCCGTGGCCGCCGCCAGGGTCGCGGCGATCATCGACCGCGTCTCGGCCGGATCGATCACGTCATCCAGCTCGAACAGGGTCGCCGCGTTGAGCGCCCTCGCGTTGCGCTCGGCGGCGGCGGTCAGGTCGCGGACTCGCTGCTCGCGCTCGGCCTCGTCGGCGATCGCCTCCAGCTCCCGGCGCATCGCCAGCCGCACCGCCCCCTCCAGCCCCATCGGGCCGAGGTGCGCCGAGGGCCAGGCGACCGTCAGCAGCGGCTCGTGCAGGCTCCCCCCGACCATCGCCTGCGCCCCCAGCCCGTAGCCGCGGCGCAGGATCACCGCGATCAGCGGCACCCGCAGGGCCGCCCCCGCGACCAGCAGCCGGGAGGCGTGACGCACAAGCCCGGTCGCCTCCGCCTCCGGGCCGACCATGATCCCCGGCGTGTCGACCAGGGAGACCACCGGCAGGCCGAAGGCGTCACAGAGCTGGAGGAACCTCGCCGCCTTGTCGGCGCCATCGCTGGTGATCGCCCCCGCCGTGTGGCGGGTGTCGTTGGCGATGAATCCGAGCGGGCGGCCCTCGATTCGGGCGAGTGCGGTGACCATCTCGGGCGCAAAGCGCTCGCGAAGGAAGATCGCCGAGTCTTGGTCGGCGATCGTCTCGATGATCGGCCGGACGGGGTAGGCGCGCCGCTCGCGCTCGGGGACGAGATCGCGGAGCGCCTGCTGGTCGGGCTCGACGCCCGGCGGCGTGGCGCCCTGGAAGAAGGCGAGCAGCTTCCTGGTCACGGCGGTCGCCTCCTCCTCGTCGGCGACGGCCACGTCGACCACGCCGTTTCCCGCCTGCATCTCGATCGGCCCGATCTCATCGGCATCGACGACGCCGAGACCGCCGCCCTCGATCATCGCCGGGCCTCCCATCCCGAGCGAGATGTTCTCGGTCGCGACGATCAGGTCCGCGCAGCCGGCGATCACCGCGTTGCCGGCGAAGCAGCGGCCGGCGACGACCGCGATCCGCGGCACCACCCCGGACAGCCCGGCCCAGAGCGCGAACGCCCGAGTGTCGAGGGCGGAGACGACCGGGTAGTCGGTGTCGCCCGGCCGTCCCCCACCGCCCTCGGCGAAGAACACGGTCGGGAGGCGCATCCGCTCAATCAGCTCGAACAGCCGGTCCTTCTTGCGGTGACCGACGGCGCCCTGGGTGCCGGCAAGGACGGTGTAGTCGTAGGTCAGCACGGCGCAGGCCGCGGCATCGCCGAACAGCTCGCCGTTGATGCGGGCCGTGCCGGCGACGAGGCCGTCGGCGGCGGTGCGCTCGATCAGCTCCTCGACCGTGCGCCGGCCCCGCTGGGCAGCGATCGCGAAGCGGCCGTACTCGATGAATGACCCCGGATCGACGAGGTCATCGACGTTCTCGCGCGCGGTGCGCGCCGCCCGCCTGATGGCGGCGCCCGACCGCATCGGGCCGCGCTTCATCCCGGGTCTGCGCCCGGCGCTCGAGGACCTCGGCGAGATCGTCACGCCCACCGTCCTCACTGGTCCGCTCTTCGCCAGGCAAGCGGGGGAGCCGGGATTCGAACCCGGATTCACGGTTTTGGAGACCGTGCGCATAGCCGTTAACTCACTCCCCCGGGGGATGCGGCAGCCCGAATCGTATTCGAGCTTCTGGCCGAGTCAGGCCCGCCGCTCCCGCCGGGCGCGGTGCTGCGCTATTTCCCTTTTTTCTTCTTTTTCTTGGCGACCTTGAAGGTCGTCGTCTTGGTCGTCTCGTTGCCGGCCACGTCGCGGGCGGTCATCGTCAGGCGGTAGCTGCCCGGTTCGAGCTTCTTGCCGTTGGGCAGCGTCACCTTGTTCGCGCCGGCGTTGCCCGGGCCGCTGAAGCGGCGCCGACCGGCTTGAAGCTCGGGCAGCGTTTCTTGGTCTTGTTCTTCGCGCGTCTGCTTGACGCATTTCTTGCCGACCTTGCGGCCGGCGGACTTCTTCTCGAGCTGTGAAGCTGACCGGTCGCCGCCTCGGAGAGGTTGTAGGAGATCTTGCCGTTGCTGACCTTCAAGCCGCTGACCCCCGGCGCGGTCGATGTCGCAGGCGCCCTGCGTCGTCGCCTGGCTCGGGCACTGGTCCTGGGTCTCGTCGCCGAAGCCGTCACCGTCGGCGTCGGGCTCGATCGTCGCCGCGACCAGCAGCTCGTTGGCCACTTCGGTCGAGCCGCGTGCGCCCGCGCCGTCGACGAGCGGCGGCGCGAACACGTAGCTGAACTTGCTGCCGTTGCTGAGTTGTAGACGGCGCCGATCGATTTCGGTCGTGTCGACCGCGAGGTGCTGGCCTTTCTTGACCGGCAGCCGGCCGGCGACCTCGGTGATCGGCGTTTCCGGCGCGGCTTCGTCGGGCTGGATCGTCACCGTCGGGCCGGTGCCCGGCCGCGGTGGCCAGGGCGCTGTCGTTGGTCGTTTGGGTCGGGCAGGGTGATGTCGGCGACCCGGAAGGTGATCTGGCCCGGGTCGTCCACGCGCGAAGGCGCGGATCCTGAATTTCGTGATCACGCCGTCGACCGGCGCGCCGCCGGAGTAGGGATCGCCGTTCGGGTCGCTCGGGTGGATGTAGGAGACGATCGTGCAGGGCCCGAGCGCACGTCGCAGGTCGTTGTCGGTCGGCTCGTTTTTCAGCCGGCTGCCGAAGTTCGTCGCCGCCTGGCCGGCGGCCGGAAGCGAGCAGCAGCACTGCCGACGCGCGGTCAGGACACGATCGTCAGGCGCCTCTTCGAGCTTCGACATTTGGGTCCTTTCGAGGTTCGGGGATGACTAGCTCGCGACGATCGTGAACGCTGGGTCCGGTACGCGGCTGCGACTGGTTGCCGGCGGCGTCCCGGGCGCTCGACCACGACCCGGTAGCTGCCCGAGCGCCAGGTTGCGCGAGCGGGTCAGCAGGCCCTGGAAGCGGACCTTGTTCTGCCCGGCCTTGCGCGCGTGAGCGCCGCGTTCAGAGCGGTGCCCGGCGCTTGCGTAGCGCTGGCTTGCCGCCGTTCTTGCCGGGCTGGTCGCGCTGGAAGGTGAGGGTCGCGCGCGCCGCCTCGCTGAGCCGGAAGGAGATCGTGGTGCCGACCGGCACTTTCGAGATGCTCGCCAGGCCTTTGCCGAGCCGCCAGCTCTTGGCCGAGACCTTGACGCCCGAGATCGACGGCGCGGTCTGTGTCCGCGCCGCCGCCGCCGCCGCTCGCGGCGCCGACCTGGATCGTCACGGTCGCCGGCGCCGCGTTCGGAGGTGCCGTCGCTGCCGGTGTAGGTGAAGGTGTCGGTGCCCTTGAAGTCTTTGTTCGGGGTGTAGATGACCTTGCCGTTGGAGAGCCCGCCGATCGTTCCGTGCGCGGGCGCGAGCGCGATTTCGAGCGCGTCCGTCGTCGAGCGGCGTCGGGGTCGGCGGGTCGGCGCCGAAGCCCGTAGTCGGGGTCGGTGCAGGAGAGCGCGATCGTCGATGAAGCCGTTGACGTCGATGTTGGACGTTCTTCGGGTCGCACTTCGGCGAGAAGTTGGTCGCCCAGTCGGCGTTGCCGTCGAAGTGTTTGGCGACGTTCAGCGCGTCGAGGACATCGGAGATTGTTGCCGTTGATGTCCTCGCGTGACGAGCTCGCCCGCGGAGAAAGCGCCTTGGGTGTAGAGGATCCGGGTTCCGTCGGGGGACCAGACGCAGTTCAGGTCGCCGACCAGCGAAGTCGTGGCGAAGGGCGCGACACCGGTGCCGCTGACGTTGACCGTGTAGAGGTCGGCGCCGTCGCTCTGTGGCGCCGCGAAGGAAGCAGAGCCGTTTGCCGTCCGGGGAGAGCGCGGGCTGCCAGTCATCGCTCCCGCCGGTGACGAGGCGGGATCTCGGCCCCCGCGAGCGTGACCGGGCTCTTCATGTAGATGTCGCGCTGTTTGGTGCGGTTCGCCGCGGTTGTAGTAGAGCGTTTCGCCGTCCGGGCTCCAGACGGGCCGTTCCTCGGTGATCCCGACCGTGTTGGTCAGCTGTCCGGCGGTTGACCCCGGCGCGACGCCCTTGACCCAGAGGTCGCCTTCTGAGCCATAGACGATCTTCGTGCCGTCGGGCGACCAGGATGGGGCGGTCCTGGCCGTTGGCCAGGGGAGCGAATTCGGTCTGTTCCCCGGTCCGCAGATCGACGATCCAGAGCGCGTATTCGCCGTTGGCATTGAACCCGACGCCGGCCGCGTAGACGATCCGGGTGTGGTCCGGAGACCAGTTCGGGTGGCGGTGCTGGACGCCGACCGGGAGGGTCGTCGACCTGCACCGGCGTGCCGCTCGGATAGTCGGCGACCCAGATCCGCGCTTTGGCGTCGTCGCCGTCGGCTGGAGCCGGGACCTCGCTGTTCGCCCGCCCGCTGGCGAAGGCGATCTTTCCGTTCGGCCCGGGAATGAAGGTCGCCGAGCTGACGGCCGGAACCGAGGCGAGCATCAGCGCCGCAATGGCGCTGATGAGAATGAGGCGGCGCATTGGAGGCAATTGAAGCTACATGAGATTTGCTCATTCGCAATACGGGACTGGACGAAAATGGCCCCCCGGTACCGAAAATCTGAACTGCCTGGCGGGATTGGCCCCCTGATTGGCCCAAGCGGAACCTGATCGCCCAGTCAGTCAGCCACATTGGCGAACGCGGCGGCGAGATCGTCGGCGATCGCCTGAGCGCCGGCGGGTGCCTCGATCGAGAGCACCAGCTCGTCCCCCTGCTCCTCCAGGGTGAGGCTGATGAACTCGCAGCACTCCTGCTCCGCGCGGATGATCTGCTCGAGCTGTGCCCTGGTCCCGGCATCGAGCCTGAAGCGCAGCAGGTGTCGGTGCTGATCGCGCTCGCGGGAGATCAGGCTGCTGCGCCCGACCTCCGCCACTGCGGCGAGTCGAGTCCTGAGGCCGCCCGCGTCAAGGGAACAGGCGAGGGGGGTTTTCTCGGTCACGGATCGTTCCTCCGGGTCGGGTGCGCCGCTAGTGTTGAACCTCAACCCAGGTTCAGGTCAAGGAGGACTTCATGGCGGACGCAACGCTCAGCATCGGAGAGGTCGCGGACCGGGCCGGTGTCAGCGTCTCCGCGATCCGCTTCTACGAACGCGAAGGGCTCCTGCCCCGACCCGAGCGGGTCGGCGGGCAGCGCCGCTTCGCCGCGGAGACCGTCCATCGGCTCGGCATCATCGACGTCTCGAAGCAGGCCGGATTTTCGCTCGATGAGGTCCGGACCCTCCTGACCTCCAGCGATCAGGGCGCGCCCGCACATCAACAGCTTCAGGCGCTCGCGGCCCGCAAGCTTCCGGAGGTGGAGGCGCTGATCCAACGGGCGGAGGCGATGCGAGGTTGGCTCACGGCGGCGAGCGGATGCGGCTGCGACTCGCTCGAGAGCTGCGCCCTGTTCATCGAGGCGGCCGAGCCGCTGGAGGGGCTTTCCGAAGAAGTGCGGGCGGAGGGATTTGAACCCCCACGGGCCGAAGCCCACCAGGACCTAAACCTGGCGCGTATGCCAATTCCGCCACGCCCGCGCAAGCGCTCCGAAGGCGCTTAACGCGCGGTCAATGCCGCGCTGTCGCTCTCAGATTCTATGATCGAATCGTGGCAATCGGAGAGGCGAGGCCCGGTTATGAACTCTGGCATCCCAACAGGGAAAAGCCGGAGGTGGTCACGACCAAGTTCGTGGTCGCCTTCCTGATGCTGGCGACCGCCGCGCTCGCCGCGCTAATCGCGATCGCCGGCTGGTCGCTGCTGACCGGCGGTGGGGGCATGGGCGTCGTCTGCCTGATCTACGCAGCGCTCTACGCCCTGTTCGGGTTTCGCGTGACCCAGTGGAGCCGGGGCGTGCTGCCCGTGGCGGCGGCCCTCTCGATGATCCTCGTGATCTTCTGCGCGGTCGGCGCCAACAGCTGGTTCGCCCGCGACAAGGACGGCTTCGAAGACGCCCTGCTCCCGGTCCCGCTGATCGGCCTGCTCGTGATCATCATGTTGCTGCTGCAGATCCTCCTGATCGCGGCCTGCTTCTACGGCTTCAGCCAGGACTGGCACGTCGAGGAGGAGCGCCCGATCGGCTCCGGCGAAGACTACGGCGCCGGCGCCCCGCCCGAGAACGGCGGAACGCCGCAGCCAGCCTGACCCGCGCGATCCCCACGCAGCTTGATGCCGGAGGTGGGACTCGAACCCACAAGCCCTACAAGGGCAATCGATTTTGAGTCGATCGCGTATGCCAATTCCGCCACTCCGGCGCCCGGCACACGATAGACCGCTCCAATGCAGCATCCGACATTTACCCCAGCCCGCTGTGGTCAATGTCGGATGCGGCAATCTGGCGCCTGCGGGAATCCAGTGCTACGTCCTGTCAGACTCGCCCGCGGGGATGAGGATCCACCACATCAACTGCGGGACGACCTGCCCTCGCGGGGCGCGCCTGCTGACTGGAAAGGGCGGTCTCTTCGAGGCCGCGAGGATGGTCTGCCACTGCCTCCTGATCGAGGCGGACGACGGCCTCGTCCTGCTCGACACCGGCTACGGCACCGAGGATGCCCGCAACCCACGGCAGCTCGGGCTGGCGGCGAAGCTGACGGCGGCCCGACCCCGAATCGACGAGACGGCGCTGGTCCAGGTCGAGGGGCTCGGCTTCGCCGCCGGCGACGTCCGCCACATCGTCGTCACCCACCTCGACCCCGACCATTCCGGCGGCCTCCCCGACTTCCCCGACGCCGAGGTCCACGTCTTCGAGCCCGAGCTGGCGGCAGCGCTCCACCCAGGCCTGCCGGAGCGACCCCGCTATCTCGCCCCCCACTGGCGCCACGGCCCGCACTGGGTCGAGCACGCGGTCGAAGGCGACGAGTGGAACGGGTTCGAGAGCGTGCGGATCCTGCCGGGCCTCGACGCCGAGGTCCTGCTGGTCCCCCTGCCAGGCCACACCACCGGCCACACCGCGGTCGCGATCAACGACGGCGACGGCTGGCTGCTGCATTGTGGCGACGCCTACTTCCACCACGGCCAGATCGCGACCCCGCCGTCCTGCCCGCCGCTCCTGGGCCTGTTCCAGTCGATCACGGCCGTCGACAACAGGACCCGCAAGACGAACGGCGAGCGCCTCCGGGAGCTGGCCGCCGCCGAGGGCGATCGGCTCCGGCTCTTCTGCTCGCACGACCCGCACGAGCTGGAACGGGAGCAGGCGCGGGCCGACGACGCCGCGGCGGTGGGGTGACCGCCCCCGAGCCGGAAAAGCTCTGGGACCCGCCCGCGAGCCTGCGCGAGCAGGCTCGCATGACCGAATTCATCGAGTGGCTGGCGGCCGAGCGCGGGCTCCGCTTCGACGGCTATGAGGAGCTATGGCGCTGGTCGGTCGAGGACCTCGACGGGTTCTGGTCCGCGATCTGGGACTTCTTCGCGGTGCGGGCCGACGGCGACCCCGAGGCGGTGCTCGGCAGCCGCGAGATGCCCGGCGCCGAGTGGTTTGCGGGAGCCCGCCTCAACTACGCCGAGCACGTCTTCTCCGGCAAGGACGACTCCGAGACCGCGATCCTGCACGCCTCCGAGCTGCGCGAGCTGGAGGAGCTGAGCTGGGGCGAGCTGCGCCGACAGGTCGCGGCGCTGGCCGCCGGCCTGCGCGGGCTCGGGGTCGAGCGCGGCGATCGGGTCGTCGCCTACATGCCGAACATCCCCGAGGCGATCGCCGCCTTCCTCGCGACCGCCAGCATCGGCGCAATCTGGTCGAGCTGCTCTCCCGACTTCGGATCCGCCAGCGTCATCGACCGCTTCGCCCAGATCGAGCCCAAGGTCCTGTTCGCGGTCGACGGCTACCGCTACGGCGGCAGGCACTTTGACCGCCGCGACGTGATCGCCGAGCTGCAGGCGGCGATGCCGAGCCTCGAGCGGACCGTCGTCCTCCCCTACCTCGACCCTGACGCCGACCTCGGCGGGCTCGACCGGACGATCGCCTGGCAGGAGCTGCTCGCGGCGGGCGAGGGCGCCGAGCTGGGGTTCGAGCGCGTCCCCTTCGACCACCCGCTCTGGGTCCTCTACTCCTCCGGCACCACCGGCCTGCCGAAGGCGATCGTCCAGGGCCAGGGCGGGATCCTGCTCGAGCACCTGAAGAAGCTCCACCTCCACGTCGACGCCCACCCCGGCGATCGCCTCTTCTGGTTCACGACGACCGGCTGGATGATGTGGAACTTCCTCGTCTCCGGCCTCCTCACCCGCGCCGCGATCGTCCTCTACGACGGCAACCCCGGCCATCCCGACATGGGGGTCCTCTGGGACCTCGCCGAGCGCGCCCGGATCACGATGTTCGGCACCAGCGCCGCCTACATCGCCGCCTGCATGAAGGCTGGCATCGAGCCCCGGCGAGGGCCGCGACCTCAGCCGCCTGCGGGGCGGTCGGCTCGACCGGCTCCCCCCTCTCCCCCGAGGGCTTCGACTGGGTCTACGAGCAGCTCGGCGCCGACACCTGGCTCTTCTCGACCAGCGGCGGCACCGACCTCTGCACCGCCTTCGTCGGCGGCGTGCCGCTGCTGCCGGTCTACCGCGGCGAGCTGCAGGCGCGGGCGCTGGGCGCCGCGGTCGAGGCCTGGGACGAGGAGGGCAACTCGGTCATCGACGAGGTCGGCGAGCTGGTCGTCACCGAGCCGATGCCCTCGATGCCGGTCTTCTTCTGGGGCGACCCCGACGGCAGCCGCTACCGCAGCAGCTACTTCGAGCAGTACCCGGGGATCTGGCGCCACGGCGACTGGATCGAGATCACCTCGCGCGGGACGGCGATCATCTACGGCCGCTCCGACTCGACCATCAACCGCGCCGGGGTCCGGATGGGCACCAGCGAGATCTACCGCGCCGTGCTCGGCCTCGACGACGTCCTCGACGCGCTCGTGGTCGACGTCCCCCGCCCCGGAACCGACGGCTGGATGCCGATCTTCGTCGTCCTCCGCGAGGGGGCGGAGCTCGACGACGCGCTCCGCGGCGAGATCGCCCGCCGGATCCGCGAGCGCTGCTCCCCCCGGCACGTCCCCGATGAGGTGTTCAAGATCGCCGAGGTCCCGCGGACCCTGAGCGGAAAGGTGCTCGAGGTGCCGGTGAAGCGGATCCTGATGGGCACTCCGCCCGAGCAGGCCGCCAGCCGCGACTCGCTCGCCAACCCGGCCGCGCTCGACTGGTTCGTCGAGCTGGCGGGGCGAATCGACGCGTGAGCGAGCTCCCTCACGTCGAGGGCGTCAGCCACCGCCAGTTGCGGCGCGCGGGATCGAGTTTCACCTGGCCGAAGCGGGGAGCGGAGAGGACGTCGTGATCTGCCTCCACGGCTGGCCGCAGCATTGGTACATGTGGCGGCGCCTGATGCCGATGCTCGCCGACCGCCACCGGGTCCTGGCCCTGGACCTGCGCGGCTTCGGCTGGTCCGACGCGCCACCCGGCGGCTACGAGAAGGAGAACATGGCGAGCGACGTCACCGCGGTCCTCGACGCGCTCGGGATCGGGCGGGTCAAGGTCGTCGGCCATGACTGGGGCGGCTGGATCGCCTTCCTGCTCGCCCTGAGGGAAGAGTCGCGGATCGAGCGCCTCGTCGCGCTGGGCGATCGTGCCGCCGTGGCCGCGGTTGCGATCATCGTTTCCTCACAGCTGGCGCTTCGCCTACCAGCTGCCGATCGTGGCGCCGGGCATCGGCTACATGCTGCACCGGCGCGGTGCCCTCGTCCCCCGGGTGCTTGTCAGAGGCTCCACCAACCGAGATGCCTGGGAGGAGCAGACGCTGCGGGTCTTCGCCGACACCTACGCGGAGCCCGACCGGGCCCGGGCCGCGGTGCGCCTCTACCGGACCTTCGTCCTGAAGGAGGTCCCGGCTCTGCTCCGTGGCCGCTACGAGGGTCTGCGCCTGACCGTCCCGACCCGCCTGATCAACGGCGCCGATGATTTCGCTCTGGCTCCGGACCTGCTCTCGGGATACGAGCACCATGTCGAGGAGATGGAGGTCGAGATTGTCGAGCACTGCGGGCACTTCATCGTCGACGAGTTGCCCGATCTGGTCGGGGAACGCGCCCGTAGCTTCCTCGGCTAGGTCGCTGGACTACGGCGTGCGGCGACGCAGGGTGGCGGCGCCGAGCGCGAGCAGCAGCCACGTTGCGGCGGCGATCACCACCACGTCGAGGACGCCGCGCGACCCGAGCGACCCCAGCGTGGTGACCCGCTCAAGCGCATCGAAGGCGTAGGTGAGAGGCATCAGGGCCGATGCAACCTGGAGGATGCCGACCATCGTGTCGCGGGCCACGAACAGCCCGCAGAGCAGCAGCTGCGGGAAGACGATCGCCGGCATGAACTGCACCGCCTGGAACTCGGTCCGCGCAAAGGCGCTGACGAACAGCCCCAGAGACATCCCGAGCAGCGCGTTGCCGACCGCGAGCGCCACCACCACGGCGGCCGAGCCGGCGACGTCGAGGCCGAGCAGGCCGAAGGCCACCGTGCTGGTCACCAACGCCTGCACGACCGCGACCAGCGCGAATCCGATCGCGTACCCGAACAGCAGATCGAGCTTGGCCAGAGGAAGCGACATCAGGCGCTCCAGCGTCCCGGTGGTCCGCTCGCGGAGCATCGTGATCGAGGTGACTACGAACATCGTGGTGAACGGGAACAGCCCGACCAGCGGCCCGCCGACCTGCTGGAAGGCCTCGGGATCCTGGTGGAACGCTCCCTTCAACAGGGCGAGCAGGAACGGCGGCACGCCCAGCAGGAGCGCAATCGTGCGCGGGTCGCGTCGCAGCTGTGTCAGCACCCGCAGGGCCGTTGCCCAGGTGACGCGGGCGCTCACGCCGGCCCGCGCTCCTCGATCAGAGCGAGGAAGGCCTCGTCGAGTTGGCTGCGCCCCGTCCGCTCCCGCAGCCGCTGGGGCGATTCGGCGGCGAGGAACTCGCCCTCCCGCATCAGCAGTAGCTGATCGCAATGCTCGGCCTCCTCCATCACGTGGCTGGAGACGAGGAGGGTCACGCCCCGCGCAGCGAGCGCGCGGAAGGTCGCCCAGAGATCGCGGCGCAGAATCGGGTCGAGGCCGACGGTCGGCTCGTCGAGGATCAGCACGTCGGGCTCGCCGAGCAGCGCGGTCGCCAGCGAGACCCTGGCGCTCTCCCCACCCGAGAGGCTGGAGACGACCTGATCGGTCTGGCCGCCGAGCGCGACCGTCTCGATCACCTCGCCAATCCGCTCCTGAGGAGCGCCAATCACCCGCGCGAAGTAGCGAAGGTTCTCCCACACGCTGAGGTCCCGGTACACCGACGGCGCCTGGGTCACGTAGCCGACCCGCGCCCGCAGCCCGACCGAGCCGGCGGGGCTTCCGAGCACTTCGATCCGCCCCGACTCGACGATCTGCACACCGACGATCGCCCGCATCAGCGTCGTCTTGCCGCAGCCGCTCGGCCCGAGCAGCCCGGTCACCTGGCCCGAGGCGACCGAAAAGGTCAGCCCGTGGAGGACCGGCCTGCCACCGCGGCTTACGCGCAGGCCGTCGACTTCGATCGCGGGCGCCGGTTCCACGGGCCCCCAGGCCATGCGATCAGGCCGGCGTCACCGGGTTGCGGCGCTCGGCGAACGAGCGGCCCTTGGTCGCGGCCGCCTCGAAGCGGCGGATCAGCTCCGCGCGCAGGTCCGCGGGATCGATCACGGCGTCGACGACCAGCTCCGAGGCGAGGTGGAGGATGTCGATGTCGGTCGCGTACTCCTCCCGTTTGGCGGCGACGAACGCCTCCCGCTCCGCCTCGTCCTCGATCGCCTGGATCTGGTTGTAGAAGACCGCGTTGATCGCCGCCTCAGGCCCCATCACCGCGATCGAGGCGGTGGGCAGCGCGATGCAGCAGTCGGGCTCGAAGGCCGGCCCCGCCATCGCGTAGAGGCCGGCGCCGTATGCCTTGCGGACGATCACCGAGAGCTTCGGCACCGTCGCTTCGGAGACGGCGCTGATCATCTTCGCGCCGTGGCGGATGATCCCCTGGCGCTCGACCGCGGTGCCGATCATGAAGCCCGGGACGTCGGCGAGGAACAGCAGCGGCACGTTGAAGGCGTTGCAGGTCTGGATGAAGCGCGCCGCCTTGTCGGCGGAGTCGACGAACAGGACCCCGCCTTTCTGGCGCGGCTGGTTGGCGACGACCCCGACCACCCGGCCGTCGAGCCGCCCGTAGCCGACGATCAGCTCCTTCGCCCAGCGCTCGTGGACCTCGAGGAAGGAGCCGGCGTCGAGGAGGGCGTCGAGAACCTCGGTCATGTCGAAGGCCTGGTTCTCGTCGGCCGGCAGGATCTCGGCGATCGAGGCCTCGGAGGCGGGCGCCGCCGGCTCGGCCGCAGGCGGCTGCTGGCGCCAGTTGCCGGGCATGAACGAGAGGTAGCGCCGGGCGAGGTCGATCGCCTCCTCGTCGCTGCCGACGAGGAAGTGGCCGCAGCCGGAGACGCCGGTGTGCATCCGCGCCCCGCCCATCTCCTCCAGCGTCACCTTCTCGCCGATCACCATCTCGGCCATCCGCGGCGACCCCAGGTACATCGAGGCGTTGCCGTCGCGCATGATCACGACGTCGCAGAAGGCCGGGATGTAGGCGCCGCCGGCGGCGCTCGGCCCGAACAGCAGGCAGACCTGCGGCACCTGGCCGGAGAGGCGCACCTCGTTGTGGAAGATGCGGCCGGCGCCGCGCCGCCCCGGGAACATCTGCACCTGGTCGGTGATCCGCGCCCCGGCCGAGTCGACGAGGTAGACCATCGGCACCTGCAGGCTCAGGGCCCGTTCCTGGACGCGGAGGATCTTCTCGACGGTCTTCGGCCCCCATGAGCCGGCCTTGACCGTCGGGTCGTTGGCCATCAGCGCGACCCGGCGGCCCTCGATCGTCGCCGTGCCGGTGACGACTCCGTCGGCGCCGAGGCCCTCCTGGTCCCAGTTCGCGAGCAGCCCCTCCTCGGCGAACGAGCCGGGGTCGACCAGCCGCTCGACCCGCTCGCGGACCGGCAGCTTCCCCTGCTCGGCGGTCTTCTCGTGGTGGCGCTGAGGACCGCCGGAGAGAGCGGCCTCGAGGGCGGGTCGGATATCGGTCACGGCGCGGCGGGGGCCTAGGTGGAGCTGGCCGCCAGCCTGCGACCCATCTCCTCGCCAAGTGCCATCAGGCCGCTGGCCGGGCGAACCATCACGCTCATCTCGACGATCCGGCCGTCCTCGCCGAAGCGCAGGATGTCGACCCCGCTCAGCTCGCGGTCGCCGACCCTCGCCTCGAAGACGAGGACCGCGGTGTCCCCGGTCTCGACCTGGTCGACGTAGCGGAAGTCCTCGAAGACCTCGGCGACGTTGAACAGCACCGGGCCGAGGGCCTCGATCCCGACGTAGGGCTTGAACACGGCGGGGCTGTGGAAGACGACGTCGGGTGAGAACAGCTCCGCGCCGGTGGAGAAGTCCTTGGCCTCGGCGGCGCGGCGGAAGGCATCGCTCTTCATCGCCGCCACCCTACCCCTTCCCGCTCCACTCCACCGGCCCGGCGCGCAGGACGTGGGCGCCGAGCGGGCGCCCGAGCGTCTCCTGCGCCGCCCGCGAGGCCTCGATCAGGCGCGTCAGGTCGATCCCCGTCTCGATCCCCATCTCGTGCAGCATCGAGACCAGGTCCTCGGTCGCGATGTTGCCGGTCGACCCGGGCGGCACCGGGCAGCCGCCCAGCTCGCCGAACGCCGACTCGAACGACTCGACCCCCTGCTCCAGCGCCGCCAGCACGTTGGCGAGGCCCTGCCCGCGGGTGTTGTGGAAGTGGGCGGTCAGCTCGACCCCGGCCAGGCGCTCGCCGCGCGGCGGCGAAGAACTCGCGCACCTGGCGCGGGTTGGCCATCCCGGTCGTGTCGCCGAAGCCGATCTCCTCGCAGCCGGCGGCCGCCAGCCGACTCGGCGATCTCGAACACCCGCTCCGGCGGCACCTCGCCCTCGTAGGGGCAGCCGAACGAGACCGAGATCACGCCCTCGCAGCGCAGCCCCGCCTCGCCCGCGCGTGGCGAGCGTCCGCTCCAGGCCCGCCAGCGACTCGTCGATCGAGCGGTTGACGTTCTTCCGGTTGTGGGTCTCCGAGGCGGAGAGGAAGACGTTGATCTCGTCGAAGCGGTCGCGCATGCGCGAGCGCGCGCTCCAGCCCCCGCTCGTTCGGGATCAGGACCGAGAAGGAGACGCCGTCGCGGCGCTCGCACCCCCGACAGCACCTCCTCGGCGTCGGCGAGCTGCGGGATCACGTCGGGCCGCACGAACGAGGTCACCTCGAGCCGCCGCAGCCCGGAGTCCGCGAGCATGTCGATCAGCCGCACCTTGTCGGCGGTCGCGATCGACCTCGGGCTCGTTCTGGAATCCGTCACGCGGCCCGACCTCGCGGATTCGGACGCTGCTCGGAAGCTCGCCATGAATGGAAGGGTAGGCGGCGCCCGCCTCAGCCAAGCTGGCCGACGTCGATCACCCGCCGCTCGTGGGTCCCGACCCCGATCGTCCGCTCGCCCTCGGTCACCTCGACGTCGAAGCGGAGCTTGCGATCGTCGATCGACCTCGCGCAGGGTCGTCCGCACCCGGCAGGTCGAGCCCTCCGCCGCCGCCGCGACGTGCTTGATGCAGACCTCGAACCCGACCGTCGCCTGGCCCTCCGGCAGGTTCTCGTAGGAGAGCAGCGCCGAGCTGCGCTCCATCATCGCGATCATCCCCGGGGTCGAGAGCACGCTGGTCCCGATCGACCCGCCGACGTCGGTGATCAGCGGGCCTCGACGACGAACTCGTCGATCCGCTCGATCCCGGGCGAGAGCGTCCCCTCGGCGGACGGCCGCCCTCGTCGACGACCTCGCCGAGCGGCGGCAGGCGCTCCCGGTCCTCGTGCTCCGCGCTCACACCATCCCCAGGCCGCCGCAGACGCCGAGGGTCTCGCCGGTCACGTAGGTCGCGTCGTCGGAGGCGAGGAAGGCGACGGCGGCGGCGACCTCCTCCGGCTGGCCGAGGCGCTGCATCTGGGTCGCCTCCTTCATCGTCTCGATCACCCTCTCGCCGATCTCGCCGAACTCCTTCGCGCCCATCAGCAGCGGCGTCTCGATCGGGCCCGGCGCGATCGAGTTGGCGGTGATCCCGTAGCGGGCGTTCTCGCGGGCGATCGTCTTCATGAACGCGATCACACCGCCCTTGGCCGCCGAGTAGACGGCGGAGCCCTTCGACCCGACCCGGCCGGCCTCGGAGGCGATGCTGACGATCCGCCCGTAGCCGGCCTCCTGCATCGGCCCGGAGCGCCGCGTGGGTGCAGTTGAGGACGCCGCCGAGGTTGATCGCGATCAACCGCTGCCACTGCTCGGGAGTCGTGTAGGTGAAGAAGCCGAAGTCGTCGGTGCCGGCGTTGTTGACGAGGATGTCGGGGGTGCCCGACGGCCGCCACCGCGGCGCGCGCGGACTCCGGATCGGTCACGTCGAGCTCGATGTCGTGGCCGCTGACCTCGCCGGCGACCCGCTCCGCGCCCTCGACGTCGATGTCGCCGACCCAGACCTCGGCGCCCTCGGCGGCGAGGCGCGCCGCGATCGCGGCGCCGATCCCGCTGGCGCCACCGGTGACCAGTGCTTTCCGTCCCTCAAGCCTCATCAAAATCTCGCCATTCGCTCCCTCACGAGGGGCCAGACTATGACCTTCGGTCGCTCAGCGCTCGCGAGATTAGACTCCCGCCCCTGTCTGACCCGATCCCGATCATCGGCGGCACCGGGGCGCTCGGCGCGGGCTGGCGCTGCGCTGGGCGCAGGCCGGGCAGGCGATGGTGATCGGCTCGCGCTCGGCGGAGCGGGCCGAGGAGGCGGCGGCCCGGTTCCGCGACCTGGTCCCCGGGGCCGAGGTCGAGGGGTTGGTCAACGAGGAGGCGGCGAGGCGCGGCGAGGTCGTCTTCCTCACGGTCCCCTTCCGCGCCCAGTCGGAGAACCTCAACAACCTGCGCGCCGCGCTCGAGCCCGGTCAGATCCTCGTCGACTGCACCGTTCCCCTCGCGGCCGCCGTCAGCGGCAAGGCGACCCGCTCGCTCGGCGTCTGGCAGGGATCGGCGGCGCAACAGGCGCAGGAGATGGTCCCCGAGGGGGTCACCGTGGTCTCGGCGCTGCACACGGTCTCCGCCCCGACGCTCGCCGACCTCGACACCGAGATCGACGAGGACGTCCTGATCTGCGGCGACCGCAAGGCCGACAAGGCGCGGGTGGCCCGCCTGATCGAGCAGGTCGCCGGCCTGCGCGCGGTCAACGCGGGGGCCCTGGAGATGGCGCGGATCGTCGAGCAGCTGACGCCGCTGCTGATCTCGGTCAACGCCCGCTACAAGACACACGCCGGGATCCGCATCACCAGCCTTCCCGGCGACGACCATTGGGCATAGGGCGCCGGTGAGGGTCGCCCTGCTCGCCGGGGGAACCGGCGGAGCCAAACTCGGAGCGGGCCTGCAGGAGGAGATCGGCGCCGACCTGACGGTGATCGCCAACACCGCCGACGACATCGAGACCCTCGGCGTCCACGTCTCCCCCGATCCCGACCTCGTCACCTACTGGCTCAGCGGGGAAATCGACGCCGAGCGCGGCTGGGGGATCCGCGACGACACCTTCACCGCCTTCGAGCGCCTCGCGCGGCTCGGCGCGCCGGATTGGTTCAGCCTCACCGACCGCGATCTCGCGACCTGCCTCTACCGCCGTCAGTTCATGGACGAGGGCGGGCGCCAGACCGCGGCCCAGGCGCAGATCGCCACCGCGCTGGGCGTCGAGGCGGCGGTCCTGCCGATGACAGAGGCGCCGGTGCGGACCAAGGTGCTGACGGCCTCTGGGCGCAGGGACCTGCAGGAGTACCTGATCATCGACCGCGGCGAGCCCGAGGTGCGGGGAGTCGAGCTGGAGGGGATCGCCGACGCCGAGCCGACCCCCGAGGTCGCCGCCGCCCTGCGGGACGCGGAGGCGATCGTGATCGGCCCCTCGAACCCGGTGATCAGCATCGGCCCGATCCTCGCCGTGCCGGGGATGCGCGAGGCGATCGCGGCGGCCGGCGCCCCGGTCGTCGCGGTCAGCCCCTACGTCGCCGGCCAGGTGGTGAAAGGCCCGACCGACCGCTTCATGGCGGCGATCGGCCGGCCATCGACGGCGAGCGGAGTCGCCTCGCTCTACGCGGGCCTCCTCGACGCGATGGTCGTCGACGAGGACGACCCCGACCCGCCGCCGGCGGAGATCCCCACCCAGGCCGCTCCGACGCTGATGGACAATGCCGCCGCCCGGGCCAGGCTGGCGCGCATCGTGCTCGACCTTGCCGCTAGCTTGAGCGCAGGTTGAAGGCGACAGCGGTACTCCCCGTCAAGCGCTTCGCCGTGGCGAAGCGCCGGCTCGCCGCCGGAATCGAGGACGAGCAGCGCGAGGCGCTGGTCGCGGCGATGCTCGGCGACGTGCTCGAGGCGATCGGCGAAGCCCGCTCGATCGAGCGAATCGTGGTCGTGAGCGATGAGCCGGGTGCCGCCGCGGCGGCCGCCGACGCCGGCGCCGAGCTGATCCCCGACACGCCCGACGCCGGGCACTCGGAGGCGACCCTCGCCGGGATCGCCCGCGCCGTCGAACACGGGGCGGAGTGCGTCGTCCTCCTCCCCGGCGACTGCCCGCTGCTCGACCCGCGCGAGCTCGAACGGCTCCTCACCGGAGTGCCCGAGCGCTACGCCGCGATCGTCCCCGACCGGCATGGGACCGGCACCAACGCCCTCGTCCTCGCCCCGCCGGGGTCGATCCGGCCCGCCTTCGGAGAGGGCAGCTGCGCCCGCCACGTCGCCGCCGCCCGCGAGGCCGGGGTCCCGTTCGCGGTCGAGGAGGTCGTCTCGCTCGCTCTCGACCTCGACACCCCGGCCGACGTCGTCGCCCTGACCCGCGAGCTGGCGGCGCGCCCCGGGCGCGCCCGCCGAACAGCGAAGGTGTTGAAGCTGGTGAACGAAGTCAACGTGCTCCCGATCGAGGACCTCCCCGAGTTCTCCGCGGGAATGCCGGTCGGCGAGGAGATCGCCGCTCGCGCCGAGCTTCTCGACGGCGACGTCGTCGTCGTCTCGCAGAAGATCGTCTCCAAGGCCGAGGGGCGCGTGTTGAGGCTCTCCTCCGCGATCCCCGGGGCCGAGGCGCGCCGGCTCGCCGCCGTCCTCGGCAACGACCCGGCGCTGGTCGAGCTGATCCTCGCCGAGAGTCGCGAGGTGCTGCGCGCCGATCGCGGGGTCCTGATCGTCGAGACCCACCACGGCTTCGTCTGCGCCAACGCCGGCATCGACAGCTCCAACCTGCCGGAGCCGGGAACGGTCGCCCTGCTGCCCCAGGACCCCGACGCCTCGGCGCGCCGGATCCGCGCCGAGATCGGGGCGGCGTCGGCCCGCCGCGTCGCCGTCATCGTCTCCGACAGCTTCGGCCGCGCCTGGCGCCTCGGCCAGTCCGAGGTCGCGATCGGCTGTGCGGGCATCGCACCGTTCGACGACTGGCGCGGCCGCGAGGACGCCGGCGGCCGCAGGCTCGAGGCCACCCAGATCGCGGTCGCCGACGAGGCGGCGGCCGCCGCCGACCTCGTCCGCGACAAGGCGAGTCGCGTGCCCGCGACGGTCGTGCGCGGCCTCGAGCACTTCGTCACCGAGGAGAACGGCCCGGGCGCCGCCGCGCTGCGCCGGCCCCGCGACGAGGACCTGTTCCGCTAGTCCCCCGCCATCAGCTCATCAAGTTGACCATCCATTACATGGTGAACTTGATGCGCTGACTCAGATCAGGCGATCTCGAGCACGGCCGCGCCGCGGAGGCGGCCGCTGCGGATCGACTCGAGGGCCTCGCCGGCGGCGCTCAGCGGGTGGACCTCGACGTCGGTCTCGATCGGGAACTCATCCGCCAGCGCGAGGAACTCCTCGCCGTCGCGCCGGGTCAGGTTCGCGACCGAGCCCAGCGCCCGCTCGCCCCAGAGGATCTCGTAGGGGAAGGCCGGGATGTCGCTCATGTGGATGCCGGCGCTGATGATCCTCGCCCCCTTCGCGCTGACCCGCAGCGCCGCCGGCATCAGGGCGCCGACCGGCGCGAAGACGATCGCGCCGTCGAGCTCCTCGGGCGGGTGCTCGGCGGAGGAGCCGGCCCACTCGGCGCCGAGGTCCCGCGCGAACTCCTGCCCCTCGCCATCTCCCTCCCGGGTGAAGGCGAAGACCCGCCGCCCCTGGTGCACGGCGACCTGGCAGAGGATGTGGGCGGAGGCGCCGAAGCCGTAGAACCCGATCCGCTCGGCATCGCCGACCAGGCGCAGGGCCCGGTAGCCGATCAGCCCCGCGCACAGCAGCGGCGCCGCCTGCGCGTCGGCGTAGCCGGAGGGGATCGGGAAGCAGTAGCGCTCGTCGGCGACCGCCAGCTCGGCGTAGCCGCCGTCGAGGTCGTAGCCGGTGAAGCGGGCCCGGTCGCAGAGGTTCTCGCGCCCGCTCAGGCAGTAGCGGCACTCGCCGCAGGTCCAACCGAGCCATGGGACCCCGACCCGGTCGCCGACCGCGAAGCGCTCGGCCCCCTCGCCGGCCTCCACCACCTCGCCGACGATCTGATGCCCCAGCACCAGCGGCAGCTTGGGCTCGGCGAGCTCGCCGTCGACGATGTGGAGGTCGGTGCGGCAGACGCCGCAGGCCGCGACCGAGAGCAGCACCTGACCTTGAGCCGGCCGCGGAGCGGGCAGCTCGGCGGGCCGGAGAGGCTCGCCCTGCCGCTCCAAGACCATCGCCCGCATCGACTCAGGGCTGAACTGACTCCAGGGTGGCGGCGTCGAGGCGGATCTCGGAGGTTCCCTGCACCCGGCTGGCGTCGCGGAGGAGGCCGACCTCGATCTGCGCGTAGCTGCTGCCGGGGGCGATCAGGCTGACCTCGCTCCTGGCGTCGATCAGCTTTCCGTCGAGGTAGAGCTCATAGAAGCCGGCGCCCTGGCTCGAAGCACGGAAGTGGATCGTCACGTCGTGCCAGGCCCGCTCCGTGAGCGGCGCCAGGAAGCGCTCGCCGCCCATCGCCTCGCCGCTCGCCCAGAGGCCGCGGCCGGCGAGCTGCCAATCGTCGATCGCGTCCTGCCAGAGCTGCAGGCCGAAGCTGCGGCTGTCGCTGGCATCGCTCATGAACTGGACCATGACGTTGTCGGCCCCCGGCTCCCCGTAGGCCATCGACTGGATGTAGAAGGAGAAGCCGAAGACGTACTCGTCGCCCTCGTGGATCTGAACGGCGCCGCCGCTGCCGCCGTCCCCACCCAGGATCAGCTGCGAGCGGGACTGATCGCCGGTCAACCGGATCACGATCGCCTTGCCGCCGTCGCGGACGACTCCGCTGGCGACCCTGGGGGCGATGTTGCCGACCGCGGCGGTGCTCCACCCTTTCAGCCCGCTCTCGAAGTTGGCGACCAGCTTCGTCACGGGCGCCGTGGCCGGAGTGGGTGCGGCGGGCGGCGGGGGCGGAGCCGCGACCAGCTCCGGCTGGGCCGGGGGCTCGGGTGAGGGCGGCGCGGGTGTCGGCGCCGGAGCGGAGACGGGACCGATGGTGCCGACCGGGCGCCCCGGCGAGATGCCGATCTGCGGGCCCGATCCACTCTTCCTCGCGACGGCGACGGGCTTGCCCGTCAGTACGGCGATCCCATCGGGGGCGGGGACAGCCTGCGCCAGCGCCACCTGCCGCGCCGGGGCCACGGCCACCGAGTCATCGAGGGCGATCCCGATCCCCGGCGAGACGGTCAGGTCCGGGGCGAGGCTATCGTCCTCCCAGGGCCGCAGGCTGAACAGCGCCGCGGCGCCGAGGGCAACGAGCAGCGCAAGCAGTGAGACCACTGCCAGTCCCGAAGACCCTCCCCTAGCTACCGAAGAATGAGTAGCGATTGCCGAACAATAGGCGCTCAGTAGGTCTCGATCAAGTCATAGAGCGTCGTCCGCTGGGCGGGGACACGGCCGGCGGCGCGGGCGGCCCCGATCAGCTGCTCGGGATCGAGGCGGACCCCGTGCTGGGAGCCGGCCATCCGCGAGATGTTCTCCTCCATCAGGGTGCCGCCGAGGTCGTTGACCCCCCAGCGCAGCGACTCGGTCGCTGCCTCCAGCCCCATCTTCACCCAGCTCGCCTGCAGGTTGGGGATCGTCCTCCCGAGCGCAAGCCTGAACGCCGCCGTGTGCTTGAGGTTCTCGGCGGCGGAGATCTCCTCGATCCCGTGGGTGCGGCCGAGCAGGGTGTTGAACGGGATGAAGCTGAGCGGCACGAACTCGGTGATCCCCCCGGTTCGCTCCTGCAGCGCCCTCACCACCCGCATGTGGCGGGCCAGCTCCCGCGGCTCCTCGATGTGGCCGAACATCACGGTCGAGGTCGAGCGCAGCCCGGCCCGGTGTGAGGCTTCGATGATCTCGACCCAGCGCTCGACCGGCAGCTTGTTCGGCGAGATCCGCTGCCGCACCCCGTCGTCGAGCACCTCGGCCGCGGTTCCCGGGGTCGAGCCGAGCCCACACTCGAGCAGGTACTCGAACACCTCATCGGGCGCCCTGCCGGAGCGCTCGCACATGTAGTGGACCTCCATCGGCGAGTAGGCGTGGAGGTGGAGCTGCGGGGCGACGTCCTTGGCGAGCCGCAGCCATTTTCCGTACTCCTCCAGGGTCAGGTCGGGGTGGATCCCGCCCTGCATGCAGATCTCGGTCGCGCCGAACTCGACCGCCTCGCGGACCCGCTCCGCGAAGTCCTCCTCGGAGACCTCATAGGCATCGGGGGAGCGCCGGCCCTGGCCGAAGCCGCAAAACGCGCAGCCGACGACGCAGATGTTGGTGAAGTTGATGTTGCGGTTGACGACGAAGGTGACGCGCTCGCCGGCCAGCTCGGCGCGCAGCTCGTCGGCGGCGACGCGCATCTCCTCGATCACCTCCGGGCGCGTCTCGGCGAACAGCGCGGTCAGCTCCTCCTCGCTCAGCTCCTCGCCCTCGCGGCCCCTGGCGATCGCCCGGCTCGCCAGCCCGGGGTCGAGCGACTCCTCCCTCCTTCGCCCCGACCCCCGCCTGGGGATAAAGCTCCAGTACTTCAGCTTGATCACGTCGAGGACCCCCTGCTCCATCCACTCGGAGTCCATGTACTGCGGGTACACGCAGAGGCGCTCGGTCAGCGCGTAGCCCCTCGGGGCCAGCTCCTTCCGCACCTGGTGCGGGCTCGGGAACGCCTGCTCGGGCGAAATGTGGTCGCCATTCGCGGACAGGCCCCCCAGATCCGTCGCCCCCTCGTCGACCAGCTCCATCCACCAGTCCGACAGGTTCGGCGGGACCTGGATCCCCACATCCGGCATCAACCGCCTGCACTCGGCGATCAGGCGCTTGATGTCCTCCACCGTCACCGGCGTGGCCCACTCCGGCATCGGGGGCTCAGGGGATGGGGCGTCCCCCGACGCAGCCTCCACGGCTGTTGCTGCGGAGGGGGCCGCCGCCCCATTGCCACTCCACCTTTGACGGGAAGCCTCGTCAGCGATGTCCGCGACCTCGCGGCCGTAGTAGCGCGGATGGGGCACGAAGTTCTGGAGGATGACCTCCTGGAGGTGGCTGTGGCGTGCATGGACGTCCGCCAGGGCTTCAAGCGATTCGACGCGCTCGTCCTCGGTCTCCCCGATGCCGACAAGGATCCCGCTGGTGAACGGGATCCGGAGCTCCCCGGCAGCTTCGATCGTTTCCAAGCGGCGGGCGGGATGCTTCGTCGGCGAGCCGGCGTGGACCGTCTCCATCAGACGCTCGGAGACTGACTCCAGCATCAGCCCCTGCGAGGCGGTCACCTCCCGCAGCCGGGCGAGGTCGTCGCGCCCGAGGACGCCGATGTTGGTGTGAGGCAGGATGCCGCGCTCGATCGCCCGCTCGCAGGCCCACGCCACGTAGGAGGTGAAGTCGGGATGCCCCCACTCGGCGAGCCGGGCGGCGACCTCGGGGTTCACCTCAGGGCGCTCGCCGGTCAGGACCAGCAGCTCCTTCGAATTGCGCCGAACGGCCTCGTCGAGGCGGCGCTCCACCTCATCCGGCGGGTGGATGTGGGCGCGCCGGGTCGCGAACGCGCAGTACTTGCAGTAGCACTGGCAGGTGCGCGAGAGGGAGAGCGTGTAGTTCCGAGAGAAGGTGACCCGGCGCACCCCTCTCACGCTACTGGAAGCCGCCGGGCCCGATCGGGCCCGGCGGTTATCTGGAGGTTGGCGCGCTCAGTCGGCGGTGGCCGGTTTCGACGACGAACCGGATCCCGATCCCGATGCCGGTGCCTTTTTCACCGGCTCGGGCGGCTCGGTCGGCGCCGCCCCACCGGCCTCGAGCACGAACTTGAAGACGCCGGCGGCGAGCAGCGAGCCGAGGATCGGGCCGACCAGATAGGGCCAGACACCGCCCCACTCATTGGCGACGAGCGCCGGGCCGAACCAGCGGGCGGGGTTGAAGGAGCCCCCGGTCAGCGGGCCGCCGACCATGACGATGAAGCCAAGCGTGGTGCCGATCGCCAGCGGCGCCCACTCCTTGAAGCTCTTTTTGGAATAGACCGCTGCGAGGATCACGAGGACCAGGCAGAAGGTGCCGATCGCCTCGATGATCATCCCCTCGAGGTTGCCGCCGAGCAGGCTGCTGACCTGGGCCGCGCCGTAGTCGGTCGCCCGCCCCTCGTCGATCAGCAACCGCTTGGCCAGCAGCGCCCCGAGCACTCCGCCCGAGAGCTGGGCCAGCATGTAGATGACCGCGTCGATCGGATTGATCCGTTTGATCGCCGCCGCCCCCAATGTGACCGCCGGGTTGAAGTGCCCGCCGCTGACGACGCCGAACATCACGATCAGTCCAAACAGTAGGAACGCGTGGACGAGACCTACGACGGCGAAGTCCGAGCCGAACTGCGCCTGGTTTCCGGTGGCGACGAACAGCATGACGACGCTGACGATGAAGAACACCAGAAGGAATGTGCCGATCAACTCGGCGAGATATGCCGCAAGTCCTCGTTCCTGCACTGGCTAACCCCCTCCTCTTTCCCTTGACCCAACTGGGTTTTGCGGCGGCAGTCTAGCTGGATTCGCCAACCAATAGGTTTCCCTGGCGAATGAGATCAATTGCCGCGCTGCTGGCGGCCGTCCTGTCGCTGGCCGGCGCCGCCGGCTGCGGGGACGGCGCTGAACCGGGCGCGCCGGAGGGCGCGACGCTCGTGCTCGATTTCACACCCAACGCGGTCCACTCCGGGATCTACGCGGCGGAGCGTCGCGGCCTCTATGACGAGGTCGGGGTCAGGCTGCAGATCCGCCAGCCGGGCGACCCCAGCGACGGGCCGAAGCTGCTCGAGGCGGGGCGCGTCGACTTCGCGATCCTCGACATCCACGACCTCGGGATCGCCCGCGAGCATGGGCTGGACGTCGTCGGGACGATGGCGATCGTCCAGCGCCCGCTCGCAGCGCTGATCGCAACCCGCAGCGGCCCCGTGCGCCGGCCGCGCGACCTCGAGGGACGCACGGTCGGGGTCACCGGGCTGCCGTCGGACGAAGCGGTCGTCGACTCCGAGCTGCGCGCCGACGGAGGCGACCCCGCCCGCGTTCACCGCGTCACGATCGGCTTCAACGCCGTCTCCTCGCTCGCCGCCGGCAGGGTCGACGCGGCAACCGGCTTCTGGAACGCCGAGGCGGTCGCGCTCAGCCGCCGCGGCGTCCCCAACCGCGTCTTCAAGGTCGACCGCTACGGGGCCCCTCCCTACCCCGAGCTGATCCTCACCGCATCACGCCGGACGATCGACGAGGACCCCGATCTGGTCGACCTGGTGGTGGAAGCCACCACCCGCGGCTACCGGCTCGCCTTCGAGCACCCGGCGGCCGCCCTCGATGACCTGCTCGCATCGGTGCCCTCGCTCGACCGCGAGGACCAGGCCGCCCAGCTTCGGGTCCTGCGAGGAGACCTCCGCCCCGGCCCGCTCGACCCCGAGGTCCTGAGGGAATGGGCCGCCTGGGACCTCGAACACGGGCTGCTGCGACGGCCCCTCGACGTCGGTGCCGCATTCAGGCCTCCTGATTGAGCACAGACGCCACCAGCTCGGGCAGCTCGCGGACCATCCGGGAGCGCGGGACTATGACGCGAACTCCGGCCGCCTCGGCGGCACGCCGGGTCTCGACCTCGACATGCGAGTAGTAGCCGAGCACCGGCACCCCGGTCGCGACAAGCGCCTCCGGATCCTCGGCGTCGAGGTCGGCGACAAGTAAGTCCGCGTCCTCGGGGTGGGCCTCGGCCAATGACCAGGACAGGCTCACCTCGTGGCCGGCGGCGCTCAGCATCGCCTCGACCTTGCTGCCCAACAGCAGGTCGGACGCGACCGCGACCACCCGCGCCATGGCTAGATCGAGCGCCGCTGGCGGAACTCCTCGCGGACGCTCTCCGGCCGGCCCCACATCTCCACGAACTCGGCGCGGCCCTCGCGGACCTCGCGCACCGCCAGCTCGCCGGCGACCCCGGCCTCGTCGAGCGCCGCCAGGACGCCGCGCACCGTGTCGGCCGCGGCGGCGTGCCCAAAGTCCTTCGCAACCAGCAGCCGCCAGCCCCGGTTGGCCTCCGAGTAGGGCTGCGCGTTGACCTGGCTGAGGGCGACGGCGGTGTCGATGTACTGGCTTTCGTCCTCGATCCTCAGGTCCAGCTCGAGGTCGGTCCAGTCAGGGGGCATCCCGTCCAGCACCTGTTGGAAGTCGTCGGCGAGGCCCATTTACATGACCTCGCGCTTCGCTCGCGGCGCGAAGAACCAGATTGCGCTCATTTGGCTCGCTCCGCGCTCATTGCGCAAGCGTAGATGATCAGATGACCAGATCGGCGAGCAGGAAGACGTTGAAGCCGATGATCACCGTCGCCAGCCCGGCGCAGACGGCGCTCAGCCACGGAGGATTCGCGAGCTCGCCCATCACCTCGCGATCCCGCGCGATCATCAGGAGGGGCACCAGCGCGAAGGGGATGCCGAAGGAGAGCACCACCTGGCTCAGGACCAGCGCATCAGTCGGGTTGAAGCCGAGCGCCAGCACCAGTAGCGCCGGGGCGAGGGTGATCGCGCGGCGGGCGAAGATCGGGATGCGGCGACGGATGAAGCCCTGCATCACGACCTGGCCGGCCATCGTCCCGACCGAGGAGGACGCGAAGCCCGAAGCCACCAGCGCGATCCCGAACACCGTCGCGGCCCGATCGGAGACGAGCGCCCGAAATCCGTCGTAGGCGCCTTCGATCGTCTCGACGCCGGTCAGGCCGCCGGCGTGGAAGAGCCCGGCGGCCACCACCATCATCGAGAGGTTGACCAGCCCCGCGATCGAGAGCGCGATCACCACATCGACCTTCTCGAAGCGCAGGATCCGCCGTCTCTCCGCGTCGTCGCGGCCGACGATCCTCCGCTGCGTCAGGGCCGAGTGCAGGTAGATGACGTGGGGCATCACGGTCGCCCCGACGATGCCGGTGGCGAGCAGGAGGCTCTCGGTCCCGGAGAGGCCGGGGACGAAGAGATGGGACGCGACCTCACCGCCGTCCGGCTGGGCGTTGAACAGCTCGATCACGAAGGAGGCGACGACGACTCCGACCAATGCCGTGATCCCGGCCTCCAGCCTACGCAGTCCGATCCGCTGCAGGGCGAGGATCGCGAAGGCGCCCGCACCGGCGATGAGCCCCGCCTGGAATAGCGGTATGCCGAAAATCAGGTTGAGGCCGAGCGCGGCGCCGACGACCTCGGCGACATCGGTCGCCATCGCCACGACCTCGGCCTGCGCCCAGAGCCCGATCGAGGTCCGCCGCGAGAAGCGCTCACGGCAGAGCTCGGCGAGGTTGCGGCCGGTGGCGATGCCGAGCTTCGCCGATTGGGTCTGGACCAGCATCGCGATCAGGTTCGCGGCGAGGACGACCCAGAGCAGCAGGTAGCCGAACTTCGCGCCCCCGGCGATGTTGGTCGCGAAGTTGCCGGGATCGATGTATGCGACGGCGGCGATGAAGGCCGGGCCGAGGAACGGCCAGACCCTGCCCAGCCCCCTGGTCTCCCCCGTCAGCGAGCGCCGCGCGGCCTCGGCGACCGCGGCCTCGCCCGGCAGTACGTCCTCGACCGCCGCCTCCCCGCCGGGCGGCGGCCTCACTGCTCTCGGGCCTCGCCTGCCGGAGGCTCCAGGTCGGGGCCGGGGATCGGGTTGCCGTGCGGATCGTGGCTCGGCTCCCCGAGCTTCTCCGCCATCAGCAACTCGAGGTCCTCGGAGATGTAGTGCTCGAGGACCTCGGCCTCCTGGTGGACGCGGTCGTCGGGCATCCCCAACGCCTCCGAGAGGTAGGCCTCGATCAGACGGTGGTGGCGGACCACCTCCAGCGCGACCTTCTCCCCCGCGTCGGTGAGGACGACCCCCTTATAGAGGGTGTGTTCGACCAGGCCCATCTCGTCGAGCCGTTTCAGCATCGCCGTCGCCGTCGCCGGAGTCACCCCCAGCCGCTGCGCCAGCTCGCCGGTCAGGACGGGCCCGTCGTGCCGGAGCGAGAGCGTGTAGATCGCCTTCGCGTAGTCCTCGATCGCCTCGGTGTTGGGGGATCGCCTCGGGCGGGCGCCACCGGTGGGCATCAGACCGAGACCAGGAGGCCGGTCAGATAGAGGGCGAGGATGCCGGCGATCAGGCCGGCGACGGAAAGCGGGTTGAGCATTCGGCCGCTGGCGTCGCGCATCGCCGGCGCCAACTGCACGATCACCCGCACGATCGCCCCGACGCCGACCCCGAACAGCAGCGCGGCCAGGCTCGGGTCGAAGGCGGCGGCGCCGATCCAGGCGCCGAGGATCGCGGGCGCTCCGGCGATCAGCCCGAGGCCGAGCAGCAGGCCGAGGCTCGGCCGGGCGCCTCCGGCCTTCCCCGTCCCGCGCAGGGGGGCGACGATCGCCAGGCCCTCGGTCGTGTTGTGGATCGCGAACCCGACGACGAGGAAGGCGCCGAGGGCGAGGGCCCCGGTCGCGTAGGAGGTGCCGATCGCCAGTCCCTCGCCGAGGTTGTGGAGGCCGATCCCGATCGCGACCAGCAGGGCCAGGTAGAGGCCTCCACCCGCCGCCGCGCCGCCACCGCCCCGATCGCGGCGACCGGCCAGGTAGGCGTCGACGCCGGCCAGCACCAGGTAGGCGATCAGCCCGCCGGCAAAGACCAGGGCGTTGCCGCCGAACGCGGTTGGCGCTTCGGCGGCGATCTCGAGGCCCTCGAGCCCGGCATCGATCGCGAGTAGGGCGAGTAGCCCGACCGTGAAGGCGATCAGGCCGCCGATCCAGCGCTCCTCGATGCGGCGCACGAACGGCAGCCACAGCATCCCGAGGCTGACCGGGATCACGCCGACGTAGATCCCCAGCAGCGCCATCAGCCCGAAGAACCCGATGTCGGCGTCGGGGGTCTCGGCGGCGACGGAAATATCGGCTTCGATCGTGGCGCCGGTCGAGGTGAGGACGAGGATTTCGTAGGCCTCGCCATCGATCCAGGGATAGTCGATCGTCAGCGTGGTCGACCCCAGCCGGCCGATCTCGAGTCCGCCGCTGGTGCTGAACGGGGCGTAGGCGTCGTTGACCGAGACCTGCGCGATTTCGACCGGGTCGGCCCCATCGTTGCGCAGCGTCAGGTCGATCTGACCGGGCCGCAGCACGGTCTGCTCGACCGCGACTTCCTCGATCGGCGGCCCTGTCCGGCCACCCAGCCCCGGGCCGCCGAGCAGCGCGAAGCCGCCGATCAGGGCGGCGATCAGGGCGAGCGGGATCAGCCCCAGCGCCCAGGTCGGCAGAGAGCCGCCGGGCCCCCGCTCGGTGCCGGTTGCCGCCTCCATCAGGCCGGGCTCCCGCCGCCCCATGGCAGCTTGCAGTAGGCGGCCGCGGCGCCCGCGGAGGCCAGCAGCGACGGGTCGCCGACGCGGAAGAAGCCGGTCCAGCCGAGCTCGGCGAACTCGCTGACGTGGGCGTGAAACATGTAGTCGCCGTCGAACGGGAACTTCAGCTCCAGCACGCCCCGCTGCCCCTGGCCCTGGATCACGGTGTCGGTGAACTCGGTCGGCTCCAGCGAGGTCCCGGTCGGGTAGTACTGGAAGAAGTTGGCGTGGACGTGGAAGGAGTTGACCGGGTCGAACTCGAGGAGGTTCACGAGGTAGATCCGAACCAGCTCGTCGCGCCTGACCCGGATCGGGTCGTTGACGTAGTGGAAGCCGACCGTGTTGACCGCGTAGACCTCGTTCGAGCGGTCGAAGTTGGTGTCGAAGCCGTTCATCACCATCACCATCTCGTCGGCGTCGGGCCGGCCCCGCTTCGGGTCGATGATGAAGGCGCCGTAGAGCCCGCGCGAGATGTGGGACGCCAGCGGCGCCACGTGGCAGTGGTAGAGGTGGAGTCCGAACGGCTCGGCGTGGAACTCGTAGGTGAACCCTTCGCCCGGCTCGATCTGGCCGCCCCCCTGCTGCTCGCCGATCCCCGGCATGCCGTCCATCTGCGCCGGGTGGAAGCCGTGGAAATGCATCGTGTGGGGGTGTTCGGAGCCGTTGACGAAGCGGACCCGAAGCAGCTCCCCCTCGCGGGCGCGCAGGGTGGGGCCGGGGACGCGGCCGTTGTAGGTCCAGGCCTCGTACTTCACCCCCGGCGCGACTTCGATTTCCCGGTCCTGGGCGACGATCTCCCATTCGCGCACGACCCGGCCGCCGGCCAGGCGCCTGGTCTTGCCGTAATCGAAGTCGCGCAGGAGCTCGCTCGGGTCGAAGCCGTTTGCCCGGTGGTCGACGCTGCGCCCGGGGGCGAAGGTGGCATGGGCGAAGGCGTCGTGGCTGCCGGTGTGCCCCGCCGCGGCCGGGTGGTGCCCGTTCGACTCTGCCCGCGCCGGCTCGCCGCCGATCCCCCCGCGGGTGACGAGGCTGTGGAGACCGGCGGCGGCGGGAACCGTGGCGGCCGCCCCGAGCAGCTTGCGGCGACTGATGCGGCTGCCGCTCATGGCCTGGGCAGGTCGAGGTTTTGATTCATCAAAATCAAATTTAGACCAGTCTAAACAAGCCCACGGCGGGGCGCTCCTAGAATCGGGGGCGATGGCCGAAGCGACGACACTCGAGCTCGACGCCCAGTACCGGCAGCTGCGCGAGGAATGCGGGATGCTCGACCGCAGCGGGCGCGGCAAGCTCCTCGTCAGCGGCCCCGACGCCGTCGAGTACCTCCAGGGACAGCTGACCAACGACCTCGAGGCCCTGGGGGCCGACGAGGGCTGCTACGCGGCGCTGCTCGACCGCAAGGGCCACTTGCAGGCGGACATGCGGGTGCTTCACCTCTCGACCGGCGGCATCTGGCTCGACCTCGAGCCGGCCCCGACCCCCGCCGTGGTCAGCCACCTCCGCACCTACAGCATCGGCCGCGAGGTCGAGATCGAGGACGTCACCGACAGCTGGGCGATCCTCTCCCTGATCGGGCCGCGGGCCGCCGCGCTGAGCGGCTTCGAGGGGCTCGGGCCCGAGCACGCCCAGCGCTTCCGCGAGTGGGAGGGCGTCGAGGTCCTCGCCGTCGCGACCCAGCTCGGCGTCGACCTGATCGCCCGCGCCGAGCAGGCGGCGACCCTGCGGGAGCTGATCACGGCCGCCGGCGCGGTCGAGGTGAGCGAGGACGCCGCCGAGATCGTCCGGATCGAGTCGGGGACGCCCCGCTTCGGGGCCGAGATGAGCGGCGAGACGATGCCGGCCGAGGCGGGGATCGTCGAGGCCGCGGTCAGCTTCACCAAGGGCTGTTACATCGGCCAGGAGCCGGTCGCGCGCCTCCACTACAAGGGCAGGCCGAACCGCCACCTGCGAGGGCTCGAGCTGAGCGGCCCGGCCGCGCCGGGCAGCGAGCTGCTCCTGGGCGAGAAGCCGGTCGGGCGGATCGGCAGCTCCTGCGTCTCCCCCGCCCGCGGGCCGATCGCGCTCGCAATCGTCCGCCGCGAGGCCGAGCCGGGGACGGAGCTTGCAGTAGGTGAAGCTGGCGTTACGGCGCGCGTCGTCGACTTGCCGTTCGGCTAAATTCCGCCGCGATGGGTCGTTGGAGAGGCAGAGGGACGCTCGGGTGCGCCCTGCTCGCAGCCGTCGCGCTGGGCGCGGCCGGCTGCGGCGTCGAGGAGCACGCGAACGAGCCGCGCCCGGGGCCACCCTCGCGGGTCAGCGTGGTCGTGACCGAGGACAGCGTCTCGGTGCAGCCGACGAGGATCGCGGTCGGCCCCGAACCCGCCAGCCAGATCCCGCAGAACCGTGAGGTCGGCCAGCCCCGGGTGCGCTCCAAAGCGCCCCTCGACCTCGCCCTCGTCGCTGCCAACCTGACCGACACCAGCTCCAAGCTGGTGGTTCGCGGCAGGGGAACCGAGGTGACATCGGGCCCGCTCGTGGCCAACGGCAACGCCTCCCTCCAGACCGCGCTCCCGGCCGGCCTCTACACGATCAGCGCCGCCGGCCTCCCCGGCGCCGAGCCCGCCCATCTCCTGGTCGGCACCTACCGGACCTCGTCCGAGAACGACCTGCTGCTGCCCTAGCGGCCCCGCGCCAAGGGCCAGAGGTGCATTGACCACGCTATGCGGGGCGAATGCACGTTTCGTCCCATTTTGTTCGTGGCGTCTGACGCGCTCGCCATCATGGGCCGGTGACTCTCGTACTCGCAATCGCCGTCGTCCTGCTTGCCGCCGGACTCGCCTACGCGCTTCTTGCACGACGGGGCAAAGCTCAGCAGGCTCCCGACCTCCGACCGGCGATCCAGGAGGCGACCTCGCAGGTCATGGCTGACCTGCTGCGCATGAACGAGGAGTCGCGCAAGCTCGACGCGAAGACCGCTGAGGCCGCCCTGGACAAGCGCCAGGCGGAGATCAAGGCCCTGGCGGAGAGGATCGCCAAGGGCCAGGAGAAGATCGAGGCCGAGGTTCGCCAGCGCGGCGAAGTCGATCTCCAAACCCAGACGATGATCGAGCAGCTCGGCCAGACCGTGGGCAACCTGAACTCCGAGACCGCGGGATTGAAGAAGGCGCTGCGCCAGCCCCAGACCCGCGGCCAGTGGGGCGAGCTGCAGCTGCGCCGCTGCGTCGAGATCGCGGGCATGACCGAGCACGTCGATTTCGAGCTGCAGGAGACCCTTCGCACCGAAGACGGTCGGCTGCGTCCGGATGCGCGCTTCCTGCTGCCCGAGGGACGCAGCTTCGTCGCCGATTCGAAGGTGCCGCTCGAGGCCTTCCTCGACGCCCAGGAGGCGGAGGTCGAGTCGGAGCGGAAGACCCACCTCGAGCGCCACGCGCGGCAGGCTCGCGAGCATGTGCGAGCGCTCAGCTCGAAGGACTATCAGGGTCAGTTCAAGGCTGGAGAGATGCCGGACCTGGTGATCTGCTTCATCCCCAACGAGCCCGCTCTGCACGCCGCCTTCGGCGCCGATCCCGAGCTTTTCGACTACGCGCTGGGGCGCAACGTCCTGCTCGTCAGCCCGACCTCGCTGATCGGCCTCCTGCGCACGATGGAGCTGGGCTGGCGACAGGAGCGGATGGTCGCCGAGGCCGCGGAGATCGCCGAGGCCGCCGGCACGCTTCACTCGCGCTTCTCCAAGTTCCTCAGCGACTTCGACCGGGTTGGCAAGGGGCTCACCTCCGCCGCCAGCGCCTACGACACTGCGATCGGCTCGATGGAGCGCAGGCTGCTTCCGCAGTTGCGAAAGGTCGAGGGCCTGGGCATCGCCTCCGGAAAGGAGATCGAGCCCCCCGAGCCGGCCGAGATCACGGTCCGGGCGATTTCCGCCCCGGAGCTGCGCGAGGCGCCCGACGAGGCAGACGCCGCCTAGGTCCCGGGTCGTCGAGCTCTCATCTAGGATTGCCGCCGGCCCGCAATTCAACCCTTGGAGGAGCCCGGTTTTGGCCGTCGACACCAGCGCAGTCGCAAAGTTGGACGTGGAGCCAGGCACGCTGCCCGAGACGATGGCGGCGTGGGTGATCCGGCAGGAGCGCGAGGGCGAGCCGACCGACGCCTTCCAGCTCGAGCAGATCGAGGTCCCGGAGCCGGGCGCGTTCGAGGTGATCGTGCGGGTGATGGCGGCCGGGGTCAACTTCAACAACGTCTGGGCGGCGCTCGGAAAGCCGGTCTCGGTGTTCGGCTACGGCGACCACCCCGAGTACGGCCACCACATCGGCGGCTCCGACGCCTCCGGAATCGTCTGGAAGGTCGGGGAGGGCGTGACGCGCTGGAAACCTGGCGACGAGGTAGTGATCCACTGCAACCAGGCCTCCTACGAGGACGTCGAGGTGCACGGGCTCGACCCGCTCGCCGCGCCGAGCCAGAAGATCTGGGGCTACGAGACGACCTGGGGCTCCTTCGCCCAGTTCACCAAGGTCCAGGCCCAGCAGCTCCTCCCCCGCCCCCAGAGCCTCTCCTGGGCCGAATCCTCCGCCTACGGGCTCACCTACTTCACCGCCTACCGGATGCTGATCGACAAGTGCCGGCTGCAGGCGGGTCACAACGTCCTGATCTGGGGCGCCGCCGGCGGGCTCGGCGTCTTCGCGACCCAGCTCTGCAAGGCCTCCGGCGCCAACGCGGTCGGGGTCGTCTCCTCGGCCGAGAAGGGCGACCTCGTCAAGCAGCTCGGCGCCGTCGATTACATCGACCGCAACGAGTTCGGCGAGATGATGCGAACCGACGAGAACCTCACCGACCCCGCCGCCGACAAGGAGCGCTTCAAGGCCTCGCGCGCATTCGCCAAGCGGGTCAAGGAGATCCTCGGCGACGCCCCCGACATCGTCTTCGAGCACGTCGGCCGGGCGACCTTCCCGACCTCGGTGTTCGTCGTCAAGCCGTTCGGCAAGGTCGTCATCTGCGGCGCGACCTCAGGCTTCCAGCTCGACTTCGACGTCCGCTACCTGTGGATGCGCCAGAAGCAGATCATCGGCTCGCATTTCGCCAACGCATACGAGTGCATGCGGGCCAACAAGCTGATCGCCGAGGGCAAGATCCGGCCGGTGCTGTGGCAGACGATGGGCTTCGAGGGCGTCCCTGAGGCCCACCAGCTTCTGCACGAGAACCGGCACCTCGGCAAGATCTCGATCCTGGTCGGGGCCGAGTCCGAGGACGAGGGAAAGAACGAGGACGGCCCGGGCGCGATCCGGGCGGAGGTGGGAGCATGAGCACAGAGAGGGGTCGCTGATGGCCGAGGTCTGCACTATCGATTGGCACATAGCTCCGTTCCGGGCGGATCGCTGGCTCGACCTCTGGGAGCCGGCGGCGGCGAAGATGCCCGCCTACGGCGCCAGGAGCTGGGCGCTGACCCGCTCGATCGACGACCCGCTGGCGTTCCGGCAGGAGTCCCTCTGGGAGAGCCGCGCCGACTTCGAGCGCTACTGGTACTCGGAGGAGATCGAGGCGGCCCGGGCGAGCATCATCCACCTGCACGACCTGCCGATCCTCCCCAGCTGGCACACGGTCGTCTACAGCGAGTAAGCATTCCGCCGCCTCCTCTGCTCTCGCGGAGGCCCAAGGAATCAGATATGGATGGGCCTCCGCTCCCGCGTCCGGGGGCGGCGGCTGAAACCTTGGTCAGTCAGCTGCGCTCGAGCGGGGCCATGGTGAGGCCGGCGGAGTCGAGCTGCTGCCAGTAATGCTCGGCCGTCTCGCGGGGGCCGCTCCAGACGATCGCCTGGCCGGTGTTGTGGATCTGCTCGGCGATCGCGTGGCCCCGCTCGACCGTCACCTCGGGCAGGACGCTGGCCAGCGTCCGGGCGACGTGGTCGAACGTGTTGTGGTTGTCGTTTCGCACGATCACCCGCCAGTCGCCGCCCAGGCCCTCACCCGGGCCGGCCTGCCGCGGTCGCTCGATCGTCGTCGTCGACATTGCCGCGCATTATGGCGGGGCCTATTCGAACGGGTTCGGGACGCGCACGACGACGTCGTCGAAGCTTCCGACCAGGCCCTTCGCGCTCTTGGAGGCGCCGATCGCGATGGCTGCGGCGCGACCCTGGAGATCACCCGATCCGTCGTCGGTCACGTCGGCGACGAGCTGCCGGCCGACGAAGGCAAGGACGTGGCACAGGCCTTTGTCGGGGCCGCTGGTGACGTTGAAGGCGCGCAGCCGCAGGTCGTTGGGCTCGTTGACGCCCTTGACGGACTCGACCCCCTTCGCGATTTCGAGGTACCTCGTCCGCCCGTTGGTGAGG
Source organism: uncultured Solirubrobacterales bacterium (assembly GCA_963816785.1). Lineage (GTDB taxonomy): Bacteria > Actinomycetota > Thermoleophilia > Solirubrobacterales > 70-9 > VRUE01. The sequence goes on from CAWFLL010000004.1 coordinate 367,283, forward strand.
GTCTTGCGGAGCTGGGCCTTGCGCTGCAGCGGGTAGACCGCGAGCTGGTAGTGGGCGCCCTGTTCGCCGGCCCTCAGGTCGACCGCGAGGAACGCCTTCCTGCGAAGGGATTTCGGAGTGCCGCTGAGGAGCCGCGCCGTCGCCGAGATCTCGAGGTCCCGCCCGATCACCGGCGTCCGGAAGGCGCATTCCTCGGTTCGCTTGCCGAGCGTGATCCGCAGCGCGTCTTCGGATCCGCCGCGACCGCAGCTCTCGCCGCTCAGCTTCAGGAGCTGGCCGCGCTGGGCGTCGTTGCCCATCGCGTTGCGGTAGATGCCGACGGGGGCCGCCACGGCGACGGCGGCGACCGTCAGGGCGAGCACGCCCGCGAACAGGGCCAAAACCGCTGCTTTACGCGAAATTCCCATCGTCGGAGCCTAAACACAGGCCCTGGGAAAAGATGCGCGGCGTGACGGATGAACGCAGTATTTCCGCCGCCCGCAAATATCATTGATGACGATGTCCGAGCACCGTCTGCCAGAGCGCGACCGGCCGTGGGTCATGCGCACCTACGCGGGCCACTCCGATGCCCGGCGCTCGAACGAGCTCTACCGCCGCAACCTCGCCAAGGGACAGACCGGCCTCTCGGTCGCCTTCGACCTGCCGACGCAGACCGGATATGACCCCGACCACGTCCTCGTCCGCGGCGAGGTCGGAAAGGTCGGCGTCTCGATCGTCCACAAGGGCGACATGCACACGCTGCTCGACGGCATCCCTCTCGACGAGATGAACACCTCGATGACAATCAACGCGACCGCCGCCTGGCTCCTCGCCCTCTACGTCACGGTCGCCGAGGAGAACGGCGTCGATCGCTCCAAGCTCAAGGGCACGACCCAGAACGACATCATCAAGGAGTACCTCTCGCGCGGCACCTACGCCTTCCCGCCCGAGCCCTCGATGCGGCTGATCGCCGACATGGTCGCGTTCACCGTCAACGAGGTCCCGAGCTGGAACCCGACCAACGTCTGCAGCTATCACCTGCAGGAGGCCGGGGCGACGCCGGTCCAGGAGATCGCCTACGCGCTCTCGACCGGGATCGCCGTCCTCGACGAGGTGAAGGCGCGCGGCCAGGTCGCCGAGGCGGACTTCCCGAAGGTCTTCGGCCGGATCTCCTTCTTCGTCAACGCCGGCATCAGGCTGATCGAGGAGATCGCCAAGCTGCGCGCGATGGGGCGGCTCTGGAACGACATCGGCCGCGAGCGCTACGGCGTGACCGACGAGAAGATGCTGCGCTTCCGCTACGGCGTCCAGGTCAACAGCCTCGGGCTGACCGAGGCCCAGCCGGAGAACAACATCCAGCGGATCGTGCTGGAGGCGCTGGCCGTGACCCTCAGCCGCGACGCCCGCGCCCGGGCGATCCAGCTGCCGGCCTGGAATGAGGCGATGGGTCTGCCCCGCCCCTGGGATCAGCAGTGGAGCCTCCGGATCCAGCAGGTGCTGGCGCACGAGACCGACCTGCTCGAGTACCCCGACATCTTCGAGGGCTCGAAGGTGATGGACGGGCTGGTCGAGGAGCTGATCGAGGGCGCCCGGGCCGAGATGGCGGTGGTCGAGGAGCACGGCGGCGCGGTCGCCGCGGTCCCCTACATGAAGGCGCGCCTGGTCGAGTCCAACCGCGAGCGGGTGGCGCGGATCGAGGCCGGCGAGCAGACGGTGATCGGGCAGAACAGCTTCACCGAGACCGAGGACTCCCCGCTCACCGCCGGCGCCGATGGCGGCATCCTCACCCCCGACCCCGAGGTCGAGCGCGAGCGGGTCGAGGCCCTCGCGGCCTGGAAGGCCGACCGCGACGAGGAGGCGGTGCGGGCGGCGCTCGAGGAGCTGGCGCGGGTCGCCGCCGCCGAGGAGGAGAACGTGATGCCGGCCACGATCGAGGCGGCGAAGGCCGGCGCCACCACCGGCGAGTGGGCCGCGGTGCTGCGCGAGACCTTCGGCGCCTACCGCGCCCCGACCGGCGTCGACGGCGCCGCCCCGCCGGCCGACCGCGACCGGCTGGCCGAGATCCGTCGCCGCGTCGACGAGGTCTCAGCCGAGCTCGGGCACCGGGTCAAGATCCTGGTCGGCAAGCCCGGGCTCGACGGGCACTCCAACGGCTCCGAGCAGATCGCGCTCCGCGCCCGCGACTCGGGGATGGAGGTCGATCTACCAGGGGATCCGCCTGACCCCGGAGGAGATCGCCGAGTCGGCGCTGCAGGAGGACGTCGACGTCGTCGGGCTCTCGATCCTTTCCGGCTCCCATCTGGAGCTGATCCCGGAGGTCGTGCGGAGGCTGCGCGAGGAGGGCGCCGAGGTCCCGGTCGTCGTCGGCGGCATCATCCCCCCCGCCGATGCCGAGCGCCTGCGAGAGGCCGGCGTCGATGGCGTCTACACCCCGAAGGACTTCGACATCAACCGGATCATGGGCGAGATCGTCGAGCTGGTGCACCGGCGCGCCGCTGCTGCCGCCGCCGCCTGACCCGTCGGGGCAAATCCCATCAAGTTGACCCCCTATTTCATGGTCAACCTGATGGTTTGAGGGTGGACCGGCGCCGTGCGCCGACACGCCGGACGCCGGCGCGCTCGAGTGAACCCCGAAGCAGGTTCAGAAACGGCCTCGGGTCGGCCTCGAGCATCCGGTACGTGGTCCGAAGGACCTCGTAGCCCGCCGCGGTCAGGGCGACCGTCGTCTCGTGGTCGCGCTCGAAGGCAAGGCGGTCGCCGTGGTAGGTGTAGCTATCCGTTTCGACCACCACGCGCTCTGCGGGCCACAGAAAGTCGACGAGCCGGCCCACGAGTAGGACGTTCACCTGTGGGGTCGGCAGGTCGGCTTCACGGCACAGCGCCAGAAAATCGACCTCCAGCGGCGAGCGGGTGTCGCGTGCGCGCGGGTCCACAGCCATGGCGACCTCGCGTAGGCGCCCTACGCCCGGACGACCCTTCCCTTCGGCCAGGACCCGCTCGAGTTCCCCCCAACGCAGTCGGCCGCTTCTGTCGGCGGTGACGACCATCCGCTCGATCTGCCGCCGGTCGAGGCGCCCGGCGACGTCGAGGAGAGTCTGCTCGATCGTCGTCACCACGATGCCGGCCTCTCTCGTCACATCGGTGCTGCAGAGTCGCGCCTGATGGATGCGAATTCCGCGCCGAGTCGTTCCGCCAGACGCCCTGGTCACCTCGACGCGGCCGCGCGAGCCACGCAGGCCCCAGAGGTGCGCTGCGCTCGAGTGGGAGAGCGCTGCGCCGTCCCCGCAGGCGAGAACGACAGCCATCCACCGTTCCCGCAGGTCATGCCTGCGGTGCCCAACCGCGTAGACGCCGCGGTGTACCAGGGTGAGGCGCCCGCTGATCAATCGCTCATCGATGAGGCCGCCGCCAAGCCCGGCAGCCAGGAGCTGCCGCCTCGCGACGATGCCGTGCTGTCGCTCGGCTAGCTCGCCAATCAGGCGCGTTGCGGCCTCGCCCGAAACCGACTGCGGCGTGGCCACGTTGGACAGGGCATCAAGTTGACCAGGCATTTGCTGGTGAACTTGATGCCCTGGATCCCGGCGGGGAGGGTTCGTGACTGGTCACGGCGCCGACCAGCCTCCTGGATTGGGGCGCACAAGTGGTGCGCAGGGACAAACAGCTCCGCAACAGTTGGCGTTGCGCGACAATAGGACCGATGATGAGCGAGCTGAACGGGGACCGTTCCGCCTGGCTGCGCTGCTACCGCTGCTGGTCGCAGAACCTCGAGATCCAGATCCACTACGACGCGATCCGCCGCGTCGACCCCGAGCTCCGGGATCCCCGCCGAGGGCATCGACGAGGTCCAGGAGGCTGTCGTCCAGTGCCTCGACTGCATGCACGACCAGCCCCACCTCACCTTCCAGGACGACCGCGTGGTGCCGATCGAGGACCGCTGGGAGCGGATGGTCGCCGGGACTCCCTGGGTCGCCTCCTGCACCGTCACCGTCGACCAGGAGCGGGTCGAGAGCTGCGCCGGGCCCGAGGCGGCCGAATTCCTCACCTACGGCGCCTTCGGGGAGGCGGGCGTCCGCGAGTTCTTCGCCCACGTCCGCTTCCACAAGCACGACGAGGAGCGGATCGTCGTCCACATGCTGGTCGAGTTCTACGCGCGTTCGGCGGAGGAGGCGACCGAGGTGCTCGAAGCGGCGGCCCACGGGCTGCTGGAGATCACCTCGCTGGCGGAGGAGTCACGGCCCCCCGCGCATGCCTCCGACGAAGCTCACTGAGCCCCGCGATCGAACATCCGTCCGATAATCGAATTTCGTGCTAAGGCGCCACAACGACATTTGCCGGGCTTTTCGATCCAGATTCCCGGTCGACGATTTGTGGGTATGGAGTTCTGTCGGATTCCTCTCTATTTTCATTGCTGAGAGCTCGGACCGCCCGTCACTCGACCACGCAACGTTGAAGGCGGTGGGTTGTTGTGAATTACGAGGCCAGCCAACGTCGAGCCCCCGAGTCGGGCAACTCGGGACAGAGCCCCACTGGAAGCAGCGAAATAACGAGGACGCACCAAGCCTGCCCGACATGCAGTAACCCAGATGGAGAGCTCAACCGCCACTCACCCATTTTCCAGGCCCCCCGTCGATCGGGGTGTGGTCGACGGCAGCGCGGCTTCCGGATCAACCAACCGGGCCAAGCAGCGCGGCTCGGTGCTGGCGCGGATGCTCTACGTGGGCGACTCGGTGGCTGCGTTCTGCGCCGCCGGCATCGCGGTGATCGTGCTGGGCCTCCAATCCTGGCAGGGGCTGGCATTCGTCTTCGCCACCACCGGTCTGTGGCCGCTCGCCGCCTTCAGCATCGGCCTCTACCGCAGCGACCAGCTCGCCTCCTGGGCGTCGGCGGTGACCGAGATCCCACGCGGCTTCGTCGCCGTCCTCCTCATCACCTGGCCGCTGTTCGGGATCGCCGCCGGCGCTGGGGGTCGGGCAGGAGATGATGCTCACCTTCCTCACCGTCTGCCGGGATCGCGCGGCTCACCGGGGTCGCCCGGGCCGTCGTCCGCGCCGGCCTCCACCGGGACCCGGAGCTTCGCCAGCGGACCCTGATCCTCGGCTCCGGCGTCGTCGCCGGCCAGGTCGTCGCCAAACTCAACAACAACTCCCAGTTCGGCCTCGTTCCTGTCGGGATGATCGACGACGACGTGCACGAGGTCGGCAGCCCCGACCTGCCCTGGCTGGGGCGCTTCGACGATCTCGCCGAGGTGATCGAGGCTGCAGCAGATCGACCGGGTGATCATCGCCTTCTCCCTCGCCAGCCACGAGCAGCTGCTGGAGTCGATCCGCGCCTGCCGCGACGCCGGCGTCGCGGTCGACGTCGTACCCCGCCTGTTCGAGTTCCTCGACGGCGTCCGGGCGCTGGACCAGGTCGGCGGGCTGCCGCTGCTTTCGATCGGCGCGCCGGTCCTGACCTCGGCCTCGATGGCCGCCAAGCGGGTGCTCGACGTCGTCGGCTCGGCCTTGCTGATCACGCTCTTCTCGCCGCTGATGATCGCGATCGCGATCGCGATCAAGCTCGAGTCGCGCGGCCCGGTCTTCTTCCGCCAGCCTCGGGCCGGCCGCGGCAACACCAGCTTCCAGATGATCAAGTTCCGCTCGATGTACATCGACGCCGAGAAGCGCAAGGACGAGATGGCGGCCCTCAACGAGGCCTCCGACGGAGTCATGTTCAAGATCCGGCGGGACCCGCGGATGACCCGGGTCGGGCGCCTCATCCGGCGCGCCTCGCTCGACGAGCTGCCGCAGCTCTTCAACGTCCTCAAGGGCGAGATGAGCCTGGTCGGGCCGCGGCCCCTGATCTTCCCGGAGACGGCGGCGCTGGAGGAGAACTGGCACCTGCGCCGGCTCGAGCTGCGGCCGGGCCTGACCGGGCCGTGGCAGGTCTACGGACGCTCCCAGAACCCCTTCCAGGAGATGGTCCGCTTCGACTACCAGTACGTCGCCGGCTGGTCGCTCGCGCGCGACATCGAGATCCTCCTCGCCACCCTCCCGGCGGTCCTGTCGGGACGTGGCGCCTACTAGCGCCACCCGCCTCGCGCTAGCCCACGACTACCTGCTCGTCATGCGGGGGGCCGAGCGCACCTTCGCCGAGATCGCCTCCTGCTGGCCGCAGGCGCCGATCTACACCCTGCTCTACGACGCCGACGCGGTCGCCGCCGGCTTCGCCGGGCGCGAGGTCCACACCTCCTACCTGCAGCGACTCGGCGCCCGCCAGAGCCGGTTCCGCTACCTGCTGCCCCTCTTCCCCCGAGCCACGGAGCGCCTCCAGGTGCGCGACTACGACGTCGTCGTCTCGAGCAGCAGCGCATTCGCCCACGGGGTCAGGCCGGCCCCCGGCGCCCTCCACGTCTGCTATTGCCACAGCCCCTTCCGCTACGCCTGGTTCGAGCGCGATCGAGCCCTCTCGGAGGCGCCGAGGCCGGCCCGGCCGCTGCTGCGCCGGACCCTGCGGCGGCTGCGCGAGTGGGACCTCGAGGCGGCTGGCCGGGTGACCCGCTACGTCGCCAACTCCGGCATCACCCAGAGAGCGGATCGAGGAGCTCTACGGGGTCGATTCCGAGATCGTCCACCCCCCGGTGGCGGTCGACCGCTTCTCGATCGGCGAGCCGGAGGACTACGTCCTCTTCGTCGGCCAGATCGTCCGCCACAAGCGGGTCGAGGTCGCGATCGAGGCCGCGCGGATGGCGGGCCGACCGATCAAGGTCGTCGGCGACGGGCCCGAGCTCCCCCACCTCCGCGCTCGATACCCGGACCCCGCGGTCGAGTTCCTCGGCAGCGTCGGCGATGATCGCCTTGCTGATCTTTATGCTCGCTGCGTGGCGCTGGTGGTGCCAAACATCGAGGAGTTCGGGATCGCCGCGGTCGAGGCGCAGGCCGCCGGTCGACCGGTCGTCGCCGTCGGCAGGGGCGGCGCTCGCGAGACGGTCCTCGATGGGCGAACCGGGGTCCTGGTCGACGACGAGGACGCGGCCTCGTTGGCCGCGCCGCTGCGCGATGAGGACTTCGGCCGGTTCGACCCGGTGGCGATCAGAGAGCACGCGCAGGGCTTCAGCGCCGCCGCCTTCCGCGAGCGCTTCAAGTCCCTGGTCGAGCGCTACGCGGATCAGCACGAGGCATTTGCGTTGAGCGGTCCCGTGCTGGTCACCGGCGGCGCCGGGTACGTCGGCGCCCCTGTCGTCGAAACCCTGCTCGACGCGGGCCGCGAGGTCCGCGTGCTCGACTCGCTCCTGCATCGACAGCAGGATGTGGCCGACGACCTCGCCGCCCGCGGCGCCGACGTCCGGATCGCCGACATCGGCGACGTGACGAGTCGAAGGACCGCCGTGGCGGGGGTGGACGCGGTTGTCCACCTCGCGGCGATCGTCGGCGACCCGGCCTGCGCCCGCGATCCCGAGCTGGCCCGCGCGATCAACGTCGAAGCGACCAAGGGGCTCATCGACGACGCCGATGGCGCCGGTGTCGGCCACCTGATCTTCGCCTCCACCTGTTCGAACTACGGGCGCATGGCGGACCCCGAGGTCCCGGTCGACGAGGATGCGCCGCTGGCACCGGTCTCCCTCTACGCGGAGCAGAAGGTCGAGATCGAGAAGCTGCTGCTCGGCGACGGCTCCGGCCCGCTCAACGCGACCTGCCTGCGCTTTGCGACCGTCTACGGGGTCGCGCCGCGGATGCGGTTCGACCTCACGGTCAACGAGTTCACCCGCGAACTCTGGGCGGATCGCGACCTCGAGGTCTTCGGCGAGCAGTTCTGGCGGCCCTACGTCCACGTCCGCGACGCGGCGCGGGCGATCGTGACGGCCCTCGAGGCGGGCCCGGAGGAGGTCGGCGGCGACGTCTTCAACGTCGGCGACAGCGACGAGAACTACCGCAAGCTCGACCTGGTCGAGATCATCACCGCTCAGATCTCCACCGGGAGGGTCAGCTACGTCCATCGCGACGAGGACCCCCGCGACTACAAGGTCGTCCTTCGCGAAGGTCCGCGAGCGGCTCGGCTTTGAGCCGCAGATGCGGGTTCCCGACGGAGTGCGCGAGGTGGCTCGCGAGCTCGAGAACGGCTCGTTCGAGGATCCGTTCGCAGAGCGGTACCGCAACACCCCCTAGTCACGAGCGCAGTCTCCTCCTGGCCAGGCACAGCTCCGCGCACGGCCGGGTGCAGGCGGCCGCCCCCAGTTGGACATATGTTCGAAGGGGGCCGGATCGGCTGCGAGCCGCGGCTCGCAGCCCGATGACCGGTCCAGGTGCCGGTCCGACCGTTCAAATCCTCCGTCGTCCTGCTCGCAGCGGCCGGCCTCCTTGCAGCCGCTGCCCTCGCTCCGGCAAGCGCCGCTGCGGCAGCTGGCGTCGACGCTGCCATTCCCGCCAAGGGCCCTGGCGGCCGCATCGCGGCAGTCTGCGCGCGCCAGGCCCGCACCGTGATGCGAAGAATGGCCGGGGCCACCAGCTCCCGCAAGAGGACTGTGCGCGCCCGCGCCGTTCGCCGTCGCTGCCTCCTCCGGCTTCGCCGCGCCGCCAAGCGCCCGGGGAGGCGAGCGCTGGAACGACCCAACCCCGCCCCGTTGGCGATCGGGATCGACGGCCACTACGCCGGCTGGCCCGAAGAAGAGGTCGAGGACCGGGCCGCCCTCGGAGCCGCGGTGACCCGCCACATGTGGGAACTCGACAACCCGGTCACCTCCGAGGAACAGCAGGTGATCGCCGCTGCCACCGAGATCCACACCCGCGTCCTCGCGCTGCTCGGCGGCAACGACATCGGCGACGCAGGCCACTACCGCGACTTCGTCGTCGCCTTCGTCCGCTACTGGGGGCCCGGAGGCACCTTCTGGGACCTGCACCCCGAGCTCGACGAGTCGCGCTACGCGATCACCTCGATCGAGCTGGGCAACGAGCCCTACTTCGGGGAGATGACACCGACCGAGTACGCCGACGCGGTGCGACCGACGCTCGAAGCCGTCGCCCAGCTCGGGGTGCCGGTGAAGGTGATCCTGCCCAGCTACATCCACGGGCAGCGAACGACCTGGATCGACACCCTCTACGAACGGATCCCGAGCCTCAACTCGCTCTTCTACGCGTTCGCCGACCACCCCTACTGGTACGCCCATGCCCCCGGGGAGCAGGGCGACAATGGGCCGTTCGAGCGGATCGACACCCTCCGCGAGCGGATGGCATACCACGGCGCCGGCTCGAAGCCGCTCTACATCACCGAGTACGGCGAGTCGACCGCGAGCTGCGGAGCGGAGTGCGTGAGCGAGGCCGGCCAGGCTCAGCACCTCCAGGAAATGCTGAATGCGGTGATCACCCGCAAGGCCTGGGGGGTCGAGCTGTTCGCGGTCTTCCAGCTCCGCGACCGTGGCACCGGGAGCAGCGACCGCGAGGAGCAGTTCGGGCTCCTGCGCGAGGACGGGACGCCGAAGCCGGTCTACTCGATCGTCCGCGATGCGATGGCGCAGTACCGCGGCTGAGCCCCCCCGCCTGACAACTCACCCTCCGGTACGACATTATTGAGTAATACGTATGTTGACCCGTGCCGGGAGAGCACGCCGTCTCAGCCCGATCGTCATCGCTCTGCTGCTTGCGGTCACGGGCGGCCTTGCCCTCGCCGACTCCACCCAGATTTACCTCCGGACGGCCCACCACGCGGACCGTGCGATCGGCCTGGCGCAGAGTCGGGCGGTTGTGATCGCCCCCAGGGACTCAGGCGCTCCCCTGGCCCCGGCGCCGCTCGCCGCCGCCCCGATTGCCGTCACCTCGGCCATCCCGCTCGACCCGCCCGGCCCTCCGCCGGAGGCCACCGCTCCCGACCAGGATCCGGAACCCGCACTACCACTCCCACCCCCAGCCGCCGATCCGCCGCCACCACCGCCGCTGCTGCCCGAACCGGAACCGGCACCGCAGCCCACTCCCCCACCGCCGGAACCGGAACCGGCACCGCAGCCCACTCCCCCACCGCCGGAACCGGAACCGGCACCGCAGCCCACTCCCCCACCGCCCGCACCCGAACCGGCGCCGGCTCCCCCTTCCGAACCAGATCCGCAACCCGATCAGACCCCTCCGCCCAGCCCCGCTCCCGATCCCCCTCCGGCCCCGCCGACGCTGACGGTCGGGATAGACGGCCACTACGCCGGCTGGCCGGCTGACGAGGTCAACGATCGCACCGCGCTCGGCGCCCCGGTGACGCGGCACATGTGGGAACTCGACAATCCGGTCTCAGCCGAGGAACCGCTGATGATCTCCGCCGCGACCAAGGTCCACACCCGCATTCACGCCCTGATCGGCGGTAACTCGTTGGGTGACGCGGCTCACCTGCGGGACTTCGTCGTCGCCTTCGTCGGCTACTGGGGGCCCGGTGGGACCTTCTGGAACAACAATCCGCAGCTCGACGAGTCCAGCTACGCGATCACCTCGATCGAGCTCGGCAACGAGCCCTACTTCGGGACCATGACGGCCTCCGAATACGCGGACACGGTGAGGCCGACGTTGGAAGCGCTCAGGCAACTCGAGGCGCCGGTCAAGGTGATCCTCCCCACCTTCATCCACGGCCACGACACCTCCTGGATCGACACCCTCTATGACCGCATCCCCGACCTCAACTCACTCATCCACGGCTTCGCCGATCACCCCTACTGGTACGGCCACCATCCGGCAGATCACGGCTCCAACGGGCCGTTCGACCGGATCGAGACGCTGCGCGAGCGGATGGACCAGCATGGCGCCGGGGAGAAGCCGATCTACATCACCGAGTACGGCGAGTCGACCGCGTCCTGCGGAGGCGAGTGCGTCAGCGAGGCAGACCAGGCGGAACACCTGCAGGCGATGCTGAATGCGGTGGTCTCGCATCCGGAGTGGAGGGTCGCGTTGATCACCTTCTTCCAGCTGCGCGACCGCGGCACCGAAAGCCCCAACCGCGAGGAGCAGTTCGGGCTGCTGCGACAGGACGGGACGCCGAAGCCGGCCTACCCGATCCTCCGCGACGCCATGCAGGCGTACCGGGGCTGAACGCTCGAACACAGCCCCCGTCCGTCCTTGAGACGGGGGACACTAGGCCGCCGATGCGCACCGTCCTCGCCACCTCCTTCACGCCGACCCTCGACTCCGGCCGGGCACGGCGCACCTACGGGATCGTCGCGGGCCCTCGCCGCCCACGGGGCGGTCGACCTCGTCTACGGGGCCTTCGGCGCTGAGGAGCCCGACGCCGCCTACAGGACGCTGCCCTCGCCTGACCCTGCACCGGGTCGAGCGCCCAGGACCGCTCCAGCGCGCGCCCGCCTACCTCCGGGCCCGGCTCAGCGGGGTTCCCAACGACTTCGCGCGGGGGATCTGGCCGGGTGTGCCGGCGATGGTCAGGCGGCTCGCCGACGCCGAGGCCCGCGTGATCGCCGACGGGCCGGTCGCCGCGGCGGCCCTGCTGCCCCTCGCGGCTCGCCGCGCCGGCGATCTACAACGCCCACAACCTCGAGTCTTCCTTCCGCACCGGACTCGAGGACGTGAGCGCCTCGCCGCGGGCGCTGAGGCGCTTCGAGCGGCTGCCTGCTCGACCGTTACGCTGAGTCGTGGATGGTCTCCCCGGTCGACATGGAGGGAGCGGCGGCGCTCGCTCCGACGGCCCGGCTGCGCCTGGTCCCCAACGTCGTCGACGTCGCCGCGATCGAGCCCGTGCCGCCGCGCGACGGTGAGCGGGTCGTGCTGTTCGTCGCCGACCACACCTACGAGCCGAACCGCGACGCACTCCGCTTCCTGCTCGAGGAGGCGATGCCGAGCGCTCTGGGAGCGGGCCCCGGACGTTCGCCTCGTCGTCGCCGGCAAGGAGAGCGACCGAGCCTCGAGTCTGACGATCCCGCGAGTCGAGATCCGCGGCTTCGTGCCCGACCTCGAGGGCGCTCTACGACGCCGCCGGGTGCGTCGCGGTGCCGCTGCTGAAGGGAGGCGGCTCGCCGCTCAAGTTCGTCGAGGCGCTCGCCTACCGGGTGCCGGTCGCGGCCACGCCCGCGCGCCGCCGCCGGCCTCGACGTCCGCGCCGGCGAGCACTACGCCGAGGCTGAGCCGGAGGGGCCGGCGTTCGCGGCCGCGGTCCTCGAGGCGCTCGACCCGGCTCGGGGCAACCGATGGCGCTCGCCGGACGCGCCCTGGCCGAGGCCGAGTACTCGATCGAGGCGCTCGAGCGGCGCCTGGCGCCTTGAGGATCGTCTCGGTGATGACCGGCGCCGCTCCCGGCGGGGCCGAGTTCGCCGCGGTCGAGCTGCTCGACGCGCTGGCCGAGCGCGGCCACGAGGTCGTGATGCTCAGCGACAGCCCGTCGATCGGGCGCGACACGCGGGTCGAGGTTCACGCCGCTCGAGCTCGGCCCGAAGCTCTCGGCGCGCACCTGGCCCGGCCTCGCCCTCCGCTGGCCGGCGCCTACGGCGGCGTCTGCGGCAGGCGCTCGAGGCTGAGGTGCCCTACGACGTGCTGCTCCTCCACTACAAGAAGGAGCAGCTGCTGGCGCCCGGACTGCCGCCGCGCCTCCGCCCGCGAGTCGCCTGGGCCGAGTGGGGGCCGGTGCCGCGGCAGATGCGCGCCGGGCCGGGCCGCAGGGCTCTACGCCGCCGCCGCGCGAGGCGTCAGCGCGGTGCTGGCGATCTCGGAGGGGACCCGGCGCTCGGTGATCGACGCCGGCGTCGACCCGGCCAAGGTGACGTTCCTGCCCAACGCGATGCGAACCGATGAGATCCGCTTCAGCGCCGAGGGCCGGGCCCGGGTCCGCGCCGAGCTCGGGATCCCCGCCGACGCCTTCACGGTCGGCTGCATCTCCCGCTTCCATCCGAAGAAGCGCAACGACGTCGTGATCGACGCGGTGCGGATGCTCGGCGAGGACACCCACCTGATCCTCGCCGGCAGCGGCGAGACCGAGGCCGAGCTGCGCGAGCGAGCGGCGCCGCTCGGCCCGCGCGCGCACTTCCTCCCCACTCCCGGAGCCGAGGTCGGCGACGTCCTCTCCGCCTTCGACGTCTCCGTCTTCTGCCCGAGCCCGGCCGAGGGCCAGCCGCGGGCGGTGATTCTCGGCATGCTCGCCGAACGGCCCTGCGTCAGCACCGGCGCCGAGGGCGTGATCGGCCTGATCGAGGAGGAGTTCGGCGCGATCGTCTCGCCCGAGAACGACCCGGGGGCGCTGGCCGAGGTGCTGCGCCGCTACGTCGGCGACCCCGAGCGGCGTCCGGCGCGAGGGCGCGCTGGCGGCGCGGCGCGGCGAGCGATCAATTCGACGGCGGCCAGCGTCGCCGAGCAGGCCGAGAGGCTGCTCCGGGACGCCGGCCGGGAGGAGTCGATGAGCGAGCCGCTGCGAGCCCTGTTCGTCGACGAGGGGGTGCTGGGACACCGCACCCTGAGCGCCCAGCTGCGAGCTGCCCTCGCCGATGATCCCACGGTCGAGGCCAGCTTCGCGACCGTCGCCACCCCCGGCCGGGGGGCGAGGCTCTTCCTGCGCCGGCCGGGGCGCCTCGGGGATGCGGACCTCTTCGAGCTGCGCTGGCGGCTGCGGTGGTCGCGGCAGGTCCGCAGCATCCTCAGGCGCAACACCGGCTCCGTCGACGTCGCCTTCGTCAACACCCAGGCATCGGCCCTGCTCAGCCGCGGCCCGATGCGCCGCCTCCCAACCGTGCTCTCGATCGACGCGACGGTCCGCCAGTTCACGGCCCTCGAGTACGGGGGCCCGCGCAACCGCTGGTCCCCTCGCCAGGACCGGATCCTCGCCCGCCTCGAGCGGCGGGCGCTGGAGCGGGCGGCGGCCGTGGTCGCCTGGACCGAGTGGAACGCTGAGGCGATCCGGCGCGAGCATCCGGGCCTACGGCCGCCCGTCGTGACGCTCCACCCCGGCCTCGACGCCTCCTGGTGGGGCGAGGCCGCAGCCTCGCGCCCGAGCCGGTCCGCCGGACCGCTCCGGCTCCTCTTCGTCGGCAACGACGTCGAGCGCAAGGGCCTCGACCTGCTGGTCGGGGTGCTCGGGCGCCCCGAGGTGGACGCGGTGCTCGACGTGGTCAGCGGGGATGAGGTCGCCGCGAGCGACACCGTCCGTGTCCATCGCGACGTCGAGGCCGGCTCCGAGCGGCTGCGGGACCTCTACGCAGCCGCCGACGTCTTCGTCCTGCCGACCCGCGCCGATGCCGTCCCCTGGTCGGTGTTGGAGGCGATGGCCGCCGGCCTGCCGGTGGTGGCCTCGCGAGTCGGCGCGATCGCGGAGCTGGTCGGCGACGCCGGTGTGACGGTCGAGCCCGGGAATGCCGAGGAGCTCGAGGCCGCGCTGGCGAGGCTCGGCGACCCGGAGCTGCGACGCCGGCTCGGCGAGCGGGCGCTCGCCAGGGTCCGCGATCGCTACGACAGCGCCGTCCAGGTCCCGCGCCTGCTCGAGGTCCTGCGCGGGGCCGCCGGGCGCTCGACCGAGGACGCCGGCGCCCACCGGATGCGCCGCCGGACCTTCGTCGCGCTCGGCCTCGGCACGGCGGGGGCCCTGCTCGTCGCGCCCTACGTCGCCCTCGTCCCGGGCGAGGAGTTCGAGCAGATGGTCGCGGCCAAGCTGGGGATCGAGACGGCGCTCGCCGCCCAGCTGCTGGACCGCGCCCGGGCCGAATACGGCGACGCCGAGTACGACGCCCGGGCCGCGGCCTTCGCCTTCGCGGTCCGCGACCCGGCGGCGCTGGTCCTCCCCGACGGCCTCCGCGAACGGGCGATCTCCTCGCTCCTCGAGCCGATGCTCTCCGCCCCGGCCGCGAGCCTCGCCTACGGGGTCACCGGCGTCGACCCCGGCGGGTACGCACCCTGCGCGGGGCTGGTTCGCGATCGATGAGGACGATCGAGGCGGACATCGCGATCGTCGGCTCGGGCGTCTGCGGGCTGCTCGCCGCCTGGCAGCCGCTGCAGGCCGGCAGGCGGGTGGCGGTGCTCGAGCGGGGAGCGTTGAAGACCCACGCCGAACAGCTCGCCGACGGTGATGTCGCCGCGGACGTTCCCGGCGCCCGGGGCAACGTCGAGAGCGCGCCAGGGACCCGCCCCTATCCCTGGAGCTACGTCTACGGGGTCGGCGGCTCGACCCTGCACTGGTCGGGCTCGGCCCCGCGCTTCACCGCCGCCGACTTCAGGATGCGCTCCAGCTTCGGCGTGATGGTCGACTGGCCGCTGTCGCTCGACGAGCTGCTGCCGTTCTACCGCCGCGCTGAGCAGGCACTCGGCGTCTCGGGCGCGCCGCCCGGCGGCTCCACCGACGGGCGCCCCTCGCCGCTGCCCGGAGCGCGGACTCTTCCCCCATTTCGACTCAGCCCGATGGACCAGGCCGTCGCACCGCACCTCGATCCGTTCGTTCCACTGCCGCAGGCGCGGCCCTCGCAGGCGCTCCAGGGACGCCCCGCCTGCTGTGGCTCGGCGACCTGCGAACTCTGCCCGGTCGACGCCCGCTTCTCGCCGCTCAACGGGCTCAGGGCCGTGCTCGACCACGATCGGCTCGATCTCCACGCCGAAACCGTCGCGGCGCGCCTTCGAACCACCCCGGGAGGACGGCTCGTCGCGGGGATCGAGGCGATCGATCCCGAGGGCGAGGAGATGCTGGTCAGAGCGGAGCGCTACGTGCTCGCCGCGAATGGCTTTGAAAATCCGGCGATCCTGCTTCGGTCCGAGCTCGATCGGCCGGCGCTCGGGCGCCACCTCTTCGACCACGCCCACACGACCCTGACCGTCTCGCTGCGGCGCGAGATCGGGCCCGGCCACGGCGACTCGCTCTCCACCGGCCTCTCCGAGGCCTTCCGCGAAGGCTCCTTCCGCTCCCGCCGCTCGGGAGCGATCCTGATCCCCTTCAACCCCGGCTCCTCGCTCGCCGACCTGCTCACGCCCGGGGTCGTCGCCGGAGAGGATGGCGAGAAGCTGCGCCCGACGGCTCTCGGGGCCTGGAACCGGCGCCTGCCCCTCGACATGCTGACCGAGGACGTGCCCCAGGCCGGGCGACGGGTGACCCTGGCGCCGAGCCGCGACTCCTTCGGGCTGCCCCTGATCCGCGTCGCCTACCCCCCGCCGACCCGCTATGAGCGGACGGGAATCGAGCGGGCTGTCGAGGGGGTGCGTCGCCGCCTCGCACCGCTCGGGGTACGCGAAGTCGCGACCGAACCGGGCCCGCGCGGCGGCCATATCCTCGGCACCTGCCGGATGGGAGAGGGAGACGAGGGCGTTGTCGACGCCGAGATGCGCCACCTCGATCTCGAGAACCTCTTCGTCGCCGGCGGCTCCGCCTTCCCCACCTACAGCCCCGTCCACCCCACGCTGACGATCGCGGCGCTCGCCCTGCGGCTGGGGGACACGCTCGCAGCGTGACGATCAGGCCCGGCCCTGGCGCACGGCCCGCAGCTCGCGCAGCTCATCGATGCTGATCGCCCGGCTGGCGAGTGCCAGCAGCGGGTAGCTGACGGCCGCGCCCAGCAGCAGGACGACCGCCGACGCATCGAGCGCCCTCAACCCCAGCAGCAGGATGGTCATCGCGGCGGTGGCGAGGGTCGCGCGCCAGACTCGGTCCAGCCGAGGTCGAAACTGCAACTCGCCGAGCACCGCCCGCCAGGTGAGACCGACCACCACCAGCTCGGTCGCGAGGGTGATCCAGGCGGCCGCGACGAATCCGTAGCGCGGCAGCAGGAGCAGGTTGAGGCCGACGTTGAAGAAGAGCCCCAGCAGGGCGTAGCGGAGGAAGCGCCGCTGCAGGCCGAGGACGACGACCAGATTCCCGGACAGGTAGCCGAAGCAGATCAGGACGAAGGCCCCCATCAGGACAGGCAGAGCCGGGGGCGGCGTCGAGAAAGGCGTCGCCGAAGATCAGCTGGATCATCGGTTCGGCGGCGGCCAGCCCCAGCCCGAGGGCGGGAAGCGAGACCAGCGCCATGTAGCCGGCGGTCGTCTGCAGCAGCTCCCGCACCCGGGCCGGGTCCGCAGGGTGGGCGGCCGAGATCAGCGGCAGCAGCGTGAGGCTGATCGTCAGCGGCAGGAAGTGCGCCTGCTCGAGGATCCGATAGACCGCGGCGTACAGGCCCGCCTCGCGCGCCCCGTTCATCTCCAGCACGAGGATCTGGTCGATGCGGGCGTAGGCGAGGACCAGGACGCCGGCCGTCGCCAGGGGGAGGCCGACCCGCGCCAGCGGCCGCCAGAGATGGCGGGAGCCGATCAGGGCGATCCCACCGGCCCGCAGCCCGACGACGACCTGCAGCGCGGTGGTTGCCGTGGTCGCGAAGAAAAATGCGATCGCGAGTGGAACCAGTCCCCCGCCGGCAGCGGCGACCGTGATCGCAGCGGCGCCCCAGGCCACCGAGGCGAAGGTCATCACGGCGACGTTGACGTCATTGCGAAGCCTCAGCTGGAGCAGGGTGCGAACCGCGTCGGGACCGCTGGTCAGGATCGTGAGCGAGGCGATCACCCCCGCCAGCGCCATGTCTCCGTTGTCGGCGATAAGCAGGACGGCGGCGATCGAGACCAGCGTCGCCGGCAGCGAGACGACGGACCTGAGGGCGACGGTCGCCCCGATCCACTCGGCCTCGCGCTCGGGCTCGGCGGCCGCCCTCTGCACGCCCACCTGCTCGATCCCGAGGTTGGCGAGATAGGCGGACATCTGGATGACCACCAGCAGGCTCGACCATTCGCCGAAGCCGGCGTCGCCGAGCGCGCGGGCGATGACCGCGGTGACGACGATCCCGAGGACCAGATTGAACGCGCGCCCGAAAAGCTGCCGCACGACGTCTCGGGTGGCGCGGGAACGAGTGCTCTCGGCCGCCATCGGCGGCGACTGTACAGGCGGCGGCCGCTGCGATACTGCGCGCCTTGCCTGCGACCCTGACCGCATGCGTGATCGCCCGCGACGAGCAGGAGCAGCTTCCCGGGTGCCTCGAGAGCCTGTCGTTCTGCGATGAGGTGGTGGTCGTCGACGGTGGCTCCAGCGACGGGACGATCGAGATCGCACGCGGCGCCGGCGCGGTCGTGATCGAAAACCCGTGGCCGGGATTCGGGGCGCAGCGGAACATCGCGCTCGACCGCGCCGGTGGCGATTGGGTGCTCGAGATCGACGCCGACGAGCGGGTCAGTGCTCCGCTTGCGGCCGAGATCCGCGCCTTCCTGGCCGACCCGCCTGAAGATGTGCGGATGGCGGCGATCCCGAGGCGCGAAGTCTTCCTCGGCCGTCCGCTCGGGCCGTCGATCAGATATCCGCGCTACCAGCATCGCCTCTTCCGTCGCGGCGCCTTCCGCCACGACGAGTCGCGCAGCGTCCACGAGGGGCTCTGGCCCGACGGCCCGACCGCGCCCCTGGAGGGCGAGCTCGATACACCTGCTGGCCTCCTCGTGGGGGGAGGCGCTCCGCGACGCTCGGGCCTACGCCAGGCTGGAAGCCGAGCAGCGCGCACCCGTCGACCCGGTCGAAGCCGGCTTCGGGATCGTCGTCCGCCCCACCCTCAAGCTCGCCTACCGGGTCCTCGTCTACGGCGCCTGGCGCGACGGTTGGCGCGGGATGGCGAAGGTCTCGGTCGAGTGCTGGGCCGACTCCCTGGCGACCGTCCACCGGCTGCGCAGCGGCGGTGGGTCTGAGCGCGGCTTCGGCCAGCGCCCGCCGCACCTCGGGCCGGTGCGGCTGGTCGGAGTCGCGGCAGGCAGGAGAGGGTCCGCCGCGCTCGAATCGTGGCTCGGAGAGGCCGCTGAGGCCGGCGCCGACGTGGCGCTCATCGCGACGGGCGCCGGCGGCGAGGCCGTGCGCAGAAGGGAGCTGGCTTCGAGCACTCCAGCGGCGCTTGCCCGCGCCCTCGATGCGGAGGAGCAGCTTCGGCCGATCGACGCCATCGTCCCCGCCGGGCGCCGCGAGCGGGTCCTCCTGCGGCTGGTGCCGCGGCTCACTGCGCGGCGCCGTCCCGCCGATTGAGCCGCGGATTTCGCCGGCCGAGGCGTGCGCCGCTGCACGGGGCGGTTCACTGCAAGCGGGCCCGCGACCGCGGTGACTATCCTTTGAGCCGTCGTTCCCCGTGCAAATCGGGTGTTGGCTGCACGTTCTCAAGTCGAAACGTGCTGCGTCGATAGTTCCTCCGACCCGTGAAACGAACCGGAAACCTCCGCCTGATTTGGTCCAGCAAGCAGTGGCTGCTGCTGTTCGCGGCGGTCGCCGCGGTGGTCGTCTACATCGCCTCTTCCCAGCGCGAAGACAAGTACGAAGGGCGCGCCCTCGGGCAGATCGTCTCGACCAGCCAGGCCGCCGGCGAAATCCTCAGCGAGGAACAGCTTCTCAGCGTCTCCAACATCTACAACGAGCTGGCCGACACCGACGCGGTCCGCGAAATCGCCCACGAAGACCCGAAAGTCAAAGGCAAGGCCGAGGAATTCGACGACAGCGTCGGGGTCGAGCCCGAAGAACGGATCGGGCTGCTCGGGTTCACCGCAGTCACTCCCAGCCCGACCGAGGCGGCCGACTTCGCCAATGCGTACGCCACCGCCTTCGCCACCTACCTCGAACAGCTGCAGGTCGAACAGCGCACCGCGACGCTGCGACCGATCCAGGCCCGGATCGACGAGATCAACGAAGAACTGCCAAGCGTCGCCGGAACCTCTGAAGCCGCCGGGCTTCAGGTCGAGCTACAGGCACTCCAGGACCGCTCCGCGACCGAGACCGCGACACCCGGCGACTCGATGCGGGTGGTCGAGCGCGCCGTCCCGCCGAGCGACCCCGCCTCGCCGAAGCCGAAACGCGACGCCCTGATCGCCCTCATCGTCGCCCTGGTTCTCGGCGCCTGCGCGATCTACCTGCGCGACCTCTTCTTCGACCGCTATGGCTCCGCCGAGGAGGCGTCCCGCGACCTCGGGCTGCCGCTGCTCGGCGAGATCCCGAAGGGGCGAGGCAATCCGGCGCTGGAGTCCTTCCGCAGCCTCCGCACGGCGATGATGCTGGCGCTCGAGCAATCGGTCCGGGCGAAGGACAACGGCGCCCGCGACGACCGACCCCAGGGCGCCTCGATGCTGATCACGGGAGCCGAGTCCGGCTGCGGGAAGAGCTACATCGCCGCCAACATCTCCCGCACCCTGGCCGGCGAAGGCCGCCAGGTCGTCATCGTCGACGCCGACCTGCGCCGACCCACCCAGCACGAGATCTTCGGCGTGCCGCTCTCCCCCGGCCTCAGCGACATCCTCGTCCGCGAGCAGTCGCCCCACGTCTCCGAGCTGACCGTCAGCGTCAGCCTTCCCCCGGGCAGCGCCGGAGCGCTGGGCGAGCTCCGCGTCCTGCCGGCGGGCGAACACACCGGCGACTCGGTCGAGTGGCTCTCCTCGAGCAGGATGGAGGCTCTGGTCGAGGAGCTGCAGCGGGCCAACGAGGCGGTCGTCTTCGACAGCCCCCCGACGCTCGTCGTCGTCGATCCCGTGGTCCTCGCCCGCTACGCGGACGGCGTCCTCTTCGTCGTCGACTCGCGCCGCACGCGGCGCCGGGACGCGCGGCGCTCGGTCGAGGCGCTGCGCGCGATCGGCGCCCCGATCCTCGGCTTCGCCTTCAACCGCTCTGAGTCGCGGCAATCACGCTACGACGCATACCGGCCGCGTGAGCTGCGGCGCCAGCCGTGGCAGCCAAAGGAGACCAAGGTCTGAGTCGGCCCTCGCTCGCTCTGCCGGCGCTCGGCACCGCGGCGGCGGTGGCCGTGGGCGGGGCGGCCGCGGGTCTCCTCCTCGCTGTGGCGATCCAGGCCACCGGCCCGCTCGGGGCGGTGGCGGTGGCGGTGGCGATGCTGGGCGTGGTCCTCCTCCGCTTCCCCGAAGTCGCGCTGGGGATATTGCTGATCGGCGCCGGCCTGATCGAGGTCGAAAGCCCCGGGATCATCCCCCCGGTCAACGCCTTCTACGAAGTGGTCGGGGCGAGCCTCACCCTCCAGGACCTCCTCCTCCTCGCCGGCATCGGCGGGGTCCTGCTCCGGTTCGTCACCGAGAGCGAGCGGCCGCGGCTGCCTGAACCGCTCACCGCTCCGCTGGCGCTGTTCGGGCTCGCCGTCGCCGGCGGCGTCATAACCGGCTACTACGCGACCCCCGCTGTCTCGGTCGGCGAGCTCTTCCACCGCGGGCTGACCGCGTTGTACGTGGTCGGGGTCCCGCTGCTGGCGGTGAACGTCCTCCGCGACACCCGCTCGCTCCGGGTGTTCGCCTGGCTCGCCGCGGCGCTCGCCGCCTTCAAGGGCCTCTCCGGTGTCTACACGGCGATCGGCGGCTCCGGCGTCGCGGTCGAAGAAGAGACGATCAGCTACCTCAACCCGGTCCCGAACCTGCTCATGCTGCTGCTCGTCCTCGGCGTCACCGCCGCGGTCGTGCGACGGGTCAAGCTGCCGGGCTGGATGTATGCGGCGGCACCCCTCGCCCTGCTCGCGCTGATCCTCTCCTACCGCCGCTCATTCTGGATCGCCGCCGCCCTCACCATCGTCCTCGTCGTGATCATCGCCAGCCAGCGGCGGGGGCGGACGATGGCGATCCTCGCCGCCGCGATGGTGGCGGTCGCGCTCGCGGCGGTCGTCGTGGTCGGCTCCTCGGACCCCTCCGGGGAGAGCCCGCTGGTGGCGCGGGCGAAGACGATCAGCCCCGGCGGCATCGGCTCGAATCGAGGCGATCGCTACCGGATGGACGAGCGGCGGAGCGTGATCGTCGACGTGCGGGAACACCCCCTGACCGGGATCGGCCTCGGCGTGCCCTGGAAAGTCCACTACCCGCTGGCCGAGGACCACGACCGCCGCTACGCCCACGTGGCGACGCTCTGGTACTGGCTCAGCATGGGGGTGCTCGGGGTCTGCGCCTATCTGGCGGTATTCGCAGTCGCGCTCTGGACGGCCTTCGGCGTCTGGCGCCGACACCACGACGCCCAGGTGCGGATCGCGGCGCTGGCCTGCTTCGGAGGCCTGGCCGGCATGCTCGTGGTCGAGCTGACCGCGACCTTCACCGGGGTCGAGCCTCGTTCCTCGCTGATCATCGGCGGGCTGCTCGGCTGGCTC
This sequence comes from uncultured Solirubrobacterales bacterium, assembly GCA_963816785.1. Taxonomy (GTDB): domain Bacteria; phylum Actinomycetota; class Thermoleophilia; order Solirubrobacterales; family 70-9; genus VRUE01. The sequence continues at coordinate 389,289 of CAWFLL010000004.1, forward strand.
GCCGCCGCCTGGGCCGACATCGAGGAGCCCGAGCCGGAGCCGGCGGCCCACCCGCCGCTGCGCGCCTGAGCCGATGCGGATCGCGATCGACGCGAACGTGCTCGGCGGCAGCTGGGGCGGGATCCCCAAGTACCTCGACCGGATCGCGACCGAGCTGATCGCCGGCGGTGACCGGGTCGACCTGCTCGCCAACACGCGGCGCCTCCCCCACACCATCGACGGGGGCCACGAGGTCGGGGTGCGGGTCAAGGGAACGCCGCTCTGGCGCGAGGCGTTCCTCCCCGCCTGGCTTGCCCGCGCCAGGCCGGACGTGCTCTGGGCCCCGGAGAGCGTGCTCCCCCGGCTCAGCCCGGTCCCGACGGTGGTGACGATCCATGACCTCGCCTCTCTCCGCATCGACTCGGTGAAGCCGAGCGAGCACGAGCGGCGGTTCCGCAACGCGGTCGCCCGCTCGGCGCGGCGGGCAACGCGGGTGATCGCGGTCTCGAGCACGACGGCGGCCGACGTCGAGGCGCACTACGGCGTCGGGGCTGACTCGGTGCGGGTCGTCCCCAACGGCGTCGACGACGCCTTTGCCCCCGACGGCCGCGAGGCATCGATCGAGGCGGTGCGAGCCCGCTGGGGGGTCGAGGGCGCCTTCGTCCTCCACGTCGGCTCGCTCGAGCCGCGCAAGGGCCTCGAGGTGCTGATCGAGGCGGCGGCGCTCGCCGCGGGACCGGGGCGCCGGATGGAGCCTGGTGCTGGCCGGCTCGCAGGGATTCGAAGGCGAGCGGATCGAGGCGGCGGCGCGAGCCAGCGGCGCCTGCGCCCTGCTCGGAGCGGTCAGCGACGAGGAGCTGCTCGACCTGATGCGGGCCGCCGGCGCCTACGCCTCGCCGGCCCTCTACGAGGGCTTCGGGATCGCGCCGCTGGAGGCGATGGCGAGCGGCACCCCGGCGGTGATCGCCGCCGACTCGGGCGGCCTCGAGGAGGTCAGCGGACCGGCCGCGATCGTCGTCGGCGAGCGAACCGCGGCGGCCTGGCTCGAGGCCCTCGAGCGGGCGCTGCAGCGGCCCCCGGAGCTGATCGAGCGCGGCCTCGGGCACGCCGCCCGGTTCCGCTGGCCCGAGGTGGCGGCCGAGACCCGCGCGGTCCTCGCCGAAGCGGCCGAGCGCTGCGGCAGGCGGCTGATCCCCTAGGCGGGTCGCGGCTCGGGCAGCGCCGCCTCGATCTCCTCGATCCGGGCCTCCCAGGAGTGCGACGCGGCCGCGCGCGAGCGCTCGGCGCGTCGCTCGGGGCCGTCCGCCGCCAGCTCTCGCTCGAGCCGCCTCGACCAGCTCCGGCGGCGTCGGCGACGACGTCGATCCCCTCGACCCCCTCCAGCGCCGGCAGCGGCGTGCTCGAGCACCGGCAGGCCCGGCGGCCAGGTACTCGTAGACCTTCATCGGGAAGACGCTGCGGGTGAGGTCGTTGATCGCGTAGGGGATCAGGCCGGCGTCGGCGCCGCGCAGGACCGCCGGGCAGGTCCGCGGCGTCGCGCGGCCCGACCAGGTGGACGTTGGCGGCGCTCGCCAGCGCCGAGAGGTCGCCGCCGGGATCCCCGGCCCCGCTCGGCCCGACGAGGACGATGCTCCAGTCCGGCCGCAGCGCCGCCGACCTCCGCCAGCAGGCCGAGGTCGAGCTTGGTCGCGACGACCGCGCCCTGGAAGACGAGCCGCGGGCGCGGCAGCGCCTCGAGCGCCGGGTCGACCGGCCCCGGCTCGAGCGCCGTCGCGAACAGCCCGGTGTCGGCGACGTTGGGCGCGTAGAGGACGTTGTCGGAGAGCGTGCCGCATCCGCTCGGCGAGCGCCGGGGCGCTGGCCAGCACCAGGTCGGCGCGGCGGGCGAAGCGCTCCTCGGCGGCCCGGAAGCTCTCGGCGTCGACCCCCTTCTGGGCGGCGAGGTCGTCGACGCAGTGGTAGACGATCAGCTCCGGGTCGAGCGTCTCGATCAGCGCCTCGGCCTGCGGCGCGTAGGCCCAGAGGATCGGGCGCCGCATCCCGAGGCCGCGCGCCGCCCGGCCGACCTGGCGGCGCAGCAGCGCGCCGGTTCAGCGACCGCACCGCGGCGCTGCCGTGGAAGGGCAGGACCAGCGGCGAGAGGACGTGCAGGCCGTCCGCGCGGCACGGGGGCCCCGCAGGCCGGCGATCGCAGGCGCCGCCAGATGCGGCCCAGGTCGCGCGAGGCGAGCTGCGGGCGGCGCAGGCCGAGCGACTCGACGAAGAGGACGCGGTTGCGCGCCGCCAGGCGGCCCATCAGGTGGTGCTGGTTGATCGGCAGCTCGGTCGCCCAGTCGGCGGTGCCGACGCAGACGATCTCGCGGCCCTCGAGCCTCACTCCGTGGCAGGAAGCGGTCCCGCATCCGCTCGAACTCGTCCATCGCCGTCTCGTAGTCGTCGTGGCGGCCGATGTCGAGCCAGTAGTCCTCGCTGCGGTCGGCCCGGACGACCTCGCCGGCCTCCAGCAGCCGCAGGACCAGGTCGGGGAAGTCGAGGCGCTCGTTCGGCTCGATCTGCTCCAGCGCCCGCGGCGCGAAGGCGTAGACGCCCATGCTGACCTCGTAGTCGTAGGTCGGCTTCTCGACGTAGCCGGTCAGCCGCGCGTCGTCCTCGGGTCGTCGAACTCGAGCACGCCGAGCGAGACCTGGACCTCGCGCCGGTGGGCGGCGATGCTGGCGGCGGCGCCGGAGGCGCGGTGCTGCGTCGAGGAACTCGCCGTAGGCGAGGTCGGTGAGGACGTCGCCGTTCATCACCAGGAAGTCCTCGTCGAGGCCGTCGAGCAGGCGCAGGGCGCCGACCGTGCCGAGCGGCTCCTCCTCGCGGAAGTAGTCGATCGGGATCCCGAAGCGCTCGCCGTCGCCGAAGAAGGCCTCGATCAGCTCGGCGAGGTGGCCGGTGACGATCGTCAGCCGCTCGAAGCCCTGAGCGCTCAGCTGGCGCACGATGATGTCGAGGATCGGCCGGTCGCCGACCGGCATCAGCGGCTTCGGCAGGACCGTCGTGTAGGGCCGCAGGCGCATCCCGAGGCCGCCCGGCCAGTACCACTGCACGCTTCACGGGTCGCAGCCTACCCGCGGTGCGGGATGATGCCGCCGGTGACGCCCGACCAGCGACGCAGCGCCGCCCTCCTGCTCTGGCCGAGCCCCGGGGCGAGCATCGAGGACTCGGCACTGGCCGCCGCCGCGGAGCCCTTCGCGGCACTGGCGCGGGCCCGCTGCCCGACCAGGCTCGCCCAGGCGCTCGCGTTCAAGCGGGGCCGGGCCGGGTGGAGTCGGAGCGTGGTCGAGCCGCTGCTCGCGGCCCGCCGGGCGGCGCTGGGCGATGGCGCCGACGGCGAGCCGCGGGTCCTGGTCAGGGTCGACGAGTTCCCGCACGCGCGGGCCTTCGACCCCTCCGGGCCGTTCGGGACCGACCGCTTCCGGCGCTTCCACGCGGTCCTCGCCGAGGCGGGCGTCCCCTACCTGCTGGCGATCACCCCGCGCGTCTCCCGCGAGTACCTCGACCCCGGGGTCGAGGAGTCGAGGTCGATCGACGACGCCGAGATCGAGGTGCTGCGCGAGCTGGCCGACGAGCGGCGTCGTCTTCGGCCTCCACGGCCTCGACCACCGCACCCGCCACGCCTCCCCCCGGCGCCACTCCGAGCTCACCGGCCTCGCCCCCGCCGACGCCGCCGCGCGGGTCGACGCCGCCCGTCGGAGCTTCACCGACCTCGGCCTCGAGACGCCGGTCTTCGTCCCGCCCTTCAACCGCTTCGACGCCGGCCAGTACGACCTGCTCGCCGAGCGCTTCGAGGTCGTCTGCGGCGGCCCGAGAGCATCCGCCTGCTCGGCTTCAGCCCGACCCCGGCCTGGCGCGGCGATGCCGTCTACCTGCCCTCCTACCCGCCGCTGTACGGGCGCGCGGCGGAGGTCGCCGACGAGGTCGAGCGCCTGACGTGCGGAGGAGGCGGCGCTGTGGGCGCCGGTCACCCTCCACTGGGGCTGGGAGCTGGAGGACGACCTCGCCGCCCTGCGGCGGCTCTGCCGGGCGCTCGAGGGCCGCGCCACCGATTGGGGGGATTTCCTCGCCGCGGTCGCGGCCAGCCGCGCCGCCGCCTAGCTATCCGGCCAGCGCCGGCGCTTCGGCGAGGCTCTCGCGCAGCGCCGCCGACCACCCGCTCCAGGCGCTCCTCGCCGAGGTGCGGGTAGAGCGGCAGGGTCAGCTGGGTGCGGGCGACGCCGCTCGCAGCGCGGCAGGCTCTGCTCGCCGCGACCGTAGGCGGTGAACTCGTTGATCGACGGGTAGAGGACGCTGGTCTGGACCCCGTGGCGCTCGTTCAGGATCTGGCGGACCGGGTCGCGCAGCTCGGCGTCCTCGAACATCACCGGCATCACGTAGCAGGAGCTGGCCCCGACCTGCTCGTCGCTGTAGGGGACGACGATGCCCTCGACGTCGGCGAGCAGCTCGCGGTAGCGGCGGGTCAGGCGGCGGCGCTCTCGATGTCGGCGCCGAGGCCGGGGAGCCGGGCCGAGAGCAGCGCGGCGCGCGGCTCGTCGAGGCGGTAGTTGTAGCCGACCTCGACCACGTCGTAGCCCATCGCGTGGCCGCGGTGGCGGTCCCAGGTGCCGGTGGTCATCGCGTGCGAGCGGAGGCTCCGCGCCAGCTCGGCGACACGCGCCGTCGTCGGTCGCCAGCAGCCCTCCCTCGCCGCAGGAGAGGATCTTGTTGGAGAAGAAGCTGAAGGTCCCGGCGAGGCCGTGGGTGCCGAGCTTGCGCTCCGATCCCGGCAGGGAGGCGTCGGGGCTGTGGGCGGCGTCCTCGATCAGCGCCAGGCCGCGATCCTCGCAGAGCGCCCGTCAGCGCCTCCAGCGGGGCCGCGTAGCCGCCGTAGTGGACCGCGCAGACGGCCTTGGTCCGGTCGGTGATCCGGGCCTCGACGTCGGCCGGGTCGATCCCGAGGTCCTCCTGCCCGACGACCTCGGCCAGCACCGGGGTGCCGCCGCAGTAGCGGACCGCGGCGGCGGAGGCGATGAAGGTGATCCCGGGGACGATCACCTCGTCCCCGGGCCCGATCCCGGCGGCGAGGTAGGCGAGGTGAAGCGCCGCCGTGCAGCTGCTCGTCGCGACCGCGTGCTCGACCCCGAGGTGGGCGCGCGAACTCGCTCTCGAAGGCCTCGATCCGCGGGCCCATCGTCAGCCAGCCCGAGCGCAGGGTCTCGGCGACCGCCTCGACCTGGGCCTCCTCGAGGCGCACGTCGAAGACGGGGATGCGCTCGATCTCATCGGGGGCGCTCATCGTCCCGCCTGATTCAAGCAGCGGCCGCGCAACCCTGCCCGCTCGGGCGGTTCCGGCGCTTCGCCATACTTTCGGCCGGTGAAAGGCAGCGGCCTCAAGCTGCATCGCGGTGCTCGCGATCGCGATGACGGTCGTGTTCGTCATCGGCGTGCTCGCCGCCGTCGATGCGATCAACCTGCCGGGCAACCTGGCGTGAGTCCCTGGGCCTGACCGAGAAGACGCCGAACCCGCCCTGCCGCCTCGGCCTCTACCGCAACAGCCCGAAGTCGCCGCCGGCCCCGGCCGGCCGCTGGCGCTTCGAACCGGAAACGCCGCGAACCCAGATCGAGGCGAGCGCGATCGCGATCGGGCCGGTGATCTACGTCACCGGCGGCAGCCCGCCCGGCAACCTGCACCGGGTCACCGCCTTCGACACCCGGACCAGGAAGTGGAGCGACCCGACCTCGCTCCCGACCGGGCTCAACCACAGCCAGGTGGCGACCCACGACGGCAAGCTCTACCTGGCCGGCGGCTACCTCGACGGCGAAGATCCGACCGCGAACGTCTGGCAATACGACCCCGAGACGGACCGTTGGACCCAGCTCCCCGACCTGCTGCAGCCGAGCGCCGCCGGGGCGGTGGTGGCGATCGGCGACAAGCTCTACGTCGCCGAGCGGCGCCCCGCAGACCTTCGACGTCAGCGGCCCGATCACCCCCTACAGCGCCCTCGCAGGTCTACGACTTCGAGACCGAAGAATGGTCATACGGCGCGCCGATCCCGCACCCCCGCCACCACGTCGGCGCCGCGGCCCTCGGCGGCAAGCTCTACGTCGTCGGAGGCCGAGGCGTGATCGGAGGCCCCAACGAAGAAGACCGCTCGCTCGACACCTTCGAACGCTACGACCCTGCCACCAACAGCTGGGCGAGCCTCCCCCGCATCCCGTTCGGCGCCGCCTCGCCAAGGCCTGGTCGCGATCGACGGCAGGCTCGTCGCCGTCGGCGGCGATGACCAGAGCAACTGGGAGGACGGCGAAGGCTGGGTGACGCCGAGCGCCTGGTCCTTCAACCCGGAGACGAACCGCTGGACCCGGCTCCCAGACATGGCCTTCGAACGGCGCGCGCGGCGGCGTCGCGGCGACCAACGGCCGCATCTATGCGCTCGGCGGCAGCTACTGCCCCGGCCTGAAGACGAACGGCCCGGTCGGCACCCACACCGTCGAGTCGCTTCCGGTCTCTGCGCTCAACCGGAGCGAAGCGCCTGGGCGGCGCGGCTGATTGCGAGCGCGAACCCGGCCGCGATCACCGGCACCAGGACCAGCTCCAGCCGGTAGCCCTGGGGGTTGTTCGCAATCAGCAGCAGGACGACGCAGCCGAGGATCGCCCCGTGCTCCACGTGCCAGAAGCCGTCGCCGCGGGCCCGGCGAAGAACAACCAGGGCTATCGCTGCAGAGGCGACGACGACGACGAGATAGAGGAGAGGGCCGAGAATCCCGATCTCGAGCGGGTAGGTGAGATTTCCTTCGACCGTCTCCCACAGCTGGCGAGGGTAGCCGTCCAGCACGGCGCCCCAGCTGGAATCCCGCGGCACGTCGTAGCCGTTGAGGATGTAGGCGAGGTTCTCCCGGACAGGTGCCCCGCCCAGGAACAGTGCCGGCAGGGCGGCCGCCGCTCCGCCGGCGAGGATCGCGGCGTTGCGCCGGCGGGTCTCGGGCCGCCGCCACTGGGCGACGGCGAGCCAGGCTGCCGCGATGCCGAGGACCATGGTCGCGTCGCGGGTTACTGAGAGGGCCAGCATCGCGCTCGCCCATAGTGGAAGCCAGCGCAAGCCGCGATCGACGACGAGGACCAGCGCGAACAGCCCGAACGACTCGAGCAGGACTCCCCACGAGTCGACGAACTGGCCGAAGGACCAACGGTAGAGCGGCGGCAACAGCAGGCAGGCGACCGCGGCGAGCACGCTGGTCGAGACCGAGAAGCGGCGGCGCAGGAGGAGGAACAGCACCACCCCGATCAACGCGTAGCCGATCATCGACACGGTCTTGACCGCGGTCGCGACCTCCTGACCCGTGAGCGCGCCGACCACTATTGCCAGGCCCGGCACCAGCCAGCGTCGCTCGTAAAACTGGGAGCTGTAGCGCTGCCATTCGGGGTCGAGCACGCGGAACTCGCCCTCGGGGACGTCCTCGATCTCGGCGGTTTCGCGCGCCTCGGAGCTGTTGAAGACCTCACGCATCGCCGCGGCGTGCGACTCGCCTTCCAGCTCCCGCGCCTGTACCTCGTAGAAGAGACCGTCGGAGTTGGGGTTGCCCGGCAGGATCAGGCCGGGCAGGGCAAACAGCAGTCCCAGCCCGACCAGGATCAGGGCGGCGCGCCGATCGGAGAGCCGCTCAAGCGCGTCGAGGACCTCTCCGAGCCTGGCCGCCCCGCCGTTGACGAGCTCCCTACCCTGGTTCGCGCCGCGGCACAAGCACCACGCGCTTGAACTCGGCGACGAGGACGCCATCCTGGTTGAGCGCCCGGGTGTGGACCTTGACGACGCCGCGGTCGGGCTTCGAGCTCGACGGCTTCACTTCGAGCACCTCGGACTCGACGAACAGCGTGTCGCCGTGGAAGACCGGGTTCGGATGGCTCAGTTCTTCGGTGGCCAGGTTGGCGATCGCCTTGCCGGAGACGTCGGAAACCGTCATCCCGAAGATCAGCGAGTAGACGTAGGGCCCGGCGACGACGTTGCGGCCCTGCTGGGACTCCTTCGCGTAGACGTCGTTGAGATGGAGCGGGTGGTGGTTCATCGTCAGCAGGCAGAAGAGGTGGTCCTCGGCCTCGGTCACGGTCTTCGCCGGCCAGTGCCTGTAGACGGCGCCGACCTCGAACTCCTCGAGGTAGCGGCCGTAGGCGTGGGCGCCCGACGCCTCGCGCTCGGCCTGGTCGGTGATCAACTCGTACTCCTGCTCGCTCATCTGTTCTCCGGGTCTCCTCTTGGGTTTGACGGCCGCGGATGCTATCCGCGCGCGGTCCGCCGCGAAGTCAGCCGCTCCGCCAGATAGGCTTTCCGGCGAAATGGAGCGGAAACAACTGATTCGCTACGGGTTCTGGGCCGTGCTGGCGGTCCTCGCGGCCGTGCTCCTGATCTCGCTTATCGACAACGGCGGCGACGATTCCTCAAGCTCCGAAACGGCCGCCGCCGAGATCGTCAGCGTCGACGAATTGCGCGAAAAGGCGACCGAACAGGAAGAACCGATCTACTGGGCGGGTGAGCAGGAGGGCACCGAAATCGAGTTCAGCCAGCCCGAGCCGGGCCGCACCTATGTCCGCTACCTGACCGGCGACGTTGAAGCTGGTGACCCTAACGTCGAGTTCCTCACGGTCGGGAGCTATGAATTCCCCGACGCCGCAAAGGCCCTCAAAACGCAGAGCAAGGAGCCAAACGGGGTCCTCGCCTCTGCACCAAGTGGCGGCGTCGTCTACTTCAACACCGAGCGCCCGCAGAGCGTCTACCTCGCCTACCCCGGCGAGGATGTCCAGATCGAGGTTTACGACCCAAATCCGAAGCGGTCTCTGGGCCTGGTCTCATCAGGCTTGATCGTTCCGGTGGGTTGATCCAGGCGGCCTGAACTAAGAGCCCTTTTTCCAGAAGACACCGGCCGAATCGATGCCATGGATCTCCTCCTCGATCCCATGCTCGGCCCGGTAATCAGACACGGCTTCGCGGCACGACGCTAGGTGGTAGTCGTCGATGATCGTGTAGCCCCCCGTCGAAAGCCCAGGGTAGAGATTCGTGATCGCGTCCATTGTCGACTCGTACATATCCCCGTCGAGCCTGATCAATGCCCAGCGCCGATCGGCCACCGAGGGAAGGGTGTCTCGAAACCACCCCTTCAGGAACTTGACCTGATCGTCCAGGAGCCCGTATCGGCGAAAGTTCTCCTGAACTTCCTCGATCGAAATCTTCAACGCTTCGATGCTCTCGTAGGAGATCTCGCCATCCGATGGATAGCGCGCTCGATCGGCGGGCGGAAGGCCTTCGAACGAGTCAGCGACCCAGACAATGCGGTCATCGACCCCTCGCGCCTTAAGGACCGCCCGCATCAGAATCGTCGCCCCCCCTCTCCACACGCCCGTTTCGATCAGATCGCCCGGCACTCCACGCGCGAGCACATCATCCACACAGAAATGGAGACTGTCGAGTCGCTTTCGACCGATCATCGTCTGTGCGAATATCGGCCAGTCAAGCCCCTCTTCGCGGGCCTCCCCAGGAGCGGGCACAACGCGCATCGGCACTAGGTCTTTCCATCTCAGTAGCCGACCGACCATGCGACTGAACATGGTCCATCCCCCATATCCGCCGAGATCGGTCTCGCCGTAAAGGGTATGCGTCAGCGCTCGCTTCACAAGGTCGATGTAGGCGTCGGAAAGCCCGCCTTGATTGAGGTTCTCGCTCACTCCGACAAGTCTAGTCTGGCCCTCAGGCGGTGGAATAACCTCCAGGCGAATGAAGGAGGCTGACCAAGCAGCGGGCCCGGTCCATGACGACGTGCTGCGATCTGCCCAGACCGGGCCGATGGTGGTCCGAGGGGGTGTCGTTCGCGGAGCGGGTTACCTCATCGGAATCGCAATTCAGGCTGCGATCTCAGTCTTTCTTCTTCGATACCTGGGCGTCGTCGAGTTCGGTCAGTTCGTAACCGTGGTCTCGCTGATCGCTATCGTCGGCAGCATCAGCGACGCCGGACTTGGGGCGATAGGGGCGCGTGAGCTTACTCTCCGTTCTGATCCCAAGGACCGGGAACGCTTACTGGGCAACCTCATCAGCGCCCGCATCATCCTGACGCCAGTCGGGGTTGCGGGCGCAACCCTTTTCGCGATCATTGCCGGATACGACCACACGCTTGTCCTGGGCACGATCATCGCAGGCGTTGGACTCGTCTTAGTCAGCATTCAGATGACGATGCTGCTTCCGATCTTTGTCGATCTTCGCATCGTCAAGATGACCGGGTTCGAGATCGCACGGCAGGTCATCTCAATGATCGGAATAGTAGCTCTCGTTGTCGTGGGAGCGTCACTGCTTCCCTTTTTCGCAGTTCAAATTCCCGCAGGTCTGTTCCTCCTGGTCGTAACGCCCATCGCATTGCGACCCATCCGGGGATTTCGCCCTCGCTTCGACCGTGCGGAGTGGCAAATGCTGTTTAGGGAGACCTTGCCGGTCGCTATCTCGCTCACGATGAACGCAATCTATCTCCGTGTCTTGGTGATCTTGATGTCGCTTCTGGCGTCCGCAGAGGCCACTGGTTTGTATGCAACCTCATTCCGGATCTTTGAGCTCGCGTTCGGGATCCCCAGTCTCGTGCTTGTCATTGCCCTTCCGGTGCTGACCGCAGCCGGAGAGGACGAAGGTCGATTCGCCTACGTGATCCAGAAGATGATTGAAGCTGGACTCATCGCGGGCCTGTTCCTGGCGCTGATGGTTGCGATCCTTGCCGAACCCGCTATTCAGATCCTCGGAGGAGACGAATACGAGGGCGCCGCATCCTTGCTTCGCATCCAGGCATTCGCCCTGATCCCGGTCTTCCTTGGTCAGATCTGCCAGCTCGGCCTTATCTCAATCCACCGACAGATCGCCACGACGATCGCGAATGCAGTCGGCCTCATCGTCGTCATCGCGCTTGGCGTCGCCTTCATCAACCAGTGGGGCGCCACTGGAGCGGCTGTCACCGCCGTTATCGCGGAGAGCGCCCTTGCCGCCGCGATGCTCGCCCTCTTTTCGACGGCACGGCATTGGCCGGACTTCGGATTTGTTTGGAAGCTTGCTCTCGCAGGCGGCCTGGCTGCAGCGAGCCTGCTGATTCCAGCCGTTCCCCCAGCTGCCGACGCGGTGATCGCAGCGGCAGTGTTCGCGGTCGTGATCTGGACGACAAAAGCGATACCCGATGAGGTTCTCCACGCCTGGAGGTTCCGCGAAGCCACTCCAGACGCCCCGCCATGATGCTGTACAGAAGCTGCCCTATCGTGCGCGTCGGCGCTCGTACTCGCGAACCAACTCGAAGCGGCGTCGCATGGAGGAAAGCCAACCCATAGCCCGTGCGGTTGCCGTCCGATCCGCAACTCTTGCTGGCAGATGCCTACCATGACGGAGTCCGCGGAATCTCCCCGTCAACGGCACAAGCGATCGCAATACGAAGCAATCCAGTAAGCCGACCCACAACTCCGTCGCTATCCAGGTCATACCTACTCTCCATCGACCGAGCATGTAGCCCCGACTCCATGAGGAGATAGCTACCTGCCGGACCGTGCGTAACCCAAGGGTCGAGGAACCCAAGTGGTCGGCACATGCCTCCGGAGCGAGTGCACAAGTCCATCCCGCAGCTCGAATGCGCAACGCGAGATCGACGTCCTCGCAGTAGGCAAACAGCTCCTCGTCGAAACCGTCGACGTCCTCAAGAACCGAGCGCCGAAATGCCGCTGCGCCTCCAGACGGACCAAGCAGCGCGGTTGAGTGTTCTCCGAGTTGGGCAAGTGGACAGCCGGACATGAACGCAAAATGTGCGAGACCGCGGTCGATCTCGACTCCCGCCGAATCGATTATGTCCGTCCCATCCACAAGCAACACGCCGGCGACCATCCCGATGCCTTCGTTCCCCAACGGTGTTGCTATCCCATCGAGAAATCCCTTACGGACAACCGCGTCGTTGTTGAGCAGCACAACGGTGTCGGCGGTGCCTGCCGCTATGCCCTGGTTGACAGCTCTTCCGAATCCAAGATTTTCACTTAGACGAACAAGTTTCACTGAGGGGAATTGCCGTTGAATCATTTCCGGTGTTCCATCTGATGATCCGTTGTCAACGACAATGGCATTGTGATTTGCGTCTTCTTCGATCAACGCACTTAGGCAACGCGCAAGAACCCTTGCTCCATTCCAGGTGGGAATTACTACATCGATCATTTGGCGTCCGGACTATCGGCCCTTATGGCCACGTGAAGCTTCAAGTTACAAGTCGCTCTCGGTCACCTGCGTATAAACGATCTCGACCGCTTCAAGAGAACTGTCAAGTGAGAGCTGCTTCTGGTTTCGCAGGTACCACTGTCGCGTATTCCGCCTCAAATCCTCTCCACCTTCGACACATCTGACCACTGCCGCCGCCAACTCCTCAGGCTCGGTTGTGCTCGCGACATAGCCATTGCGGCCAACTTCGATGAGCTCGGTTGCAGCGTTCTCCGAACCCGCGACGACGATGGCTGGGGTGCCCAGCACGCACGCTTCGATGATCACGAGGCCGTAGCCCTCGCGGGCAGACGGCTGCAGAAGACAAGAGGCGACACCAAGGGTCCTGGCGACCTCGTCCGCGGAGACGCGCCCCCGCACGTCAATCGCTTCGTCCAGACCCAGCTCGGCCACTTCCTCTCGCAGACCGGGTGTATCGGGTCCGTCGCCCAGGATCACACAGCGCAGATCAGGCTGCGACCTCCGAGCCTCAAGGATGGCTCGCGGGATGGACCTGACCCGCTTCTCGGCAACATGGCGACCGGCGAACACGACTACCGGAGGGTCGGGGGCCTTCTCCACGGCCTCGGCCTCACCACTGGGACCTTCGAACTCACCGGTCAACCTTGTCACGGGAGCGCGGCTGCCAAGCGCATGCAATCGATCCTCGACCAAGTGCGAAAACGTGAAGCTCCGGTCGGCGAGCCGAACGCACAGCCTCTGAACCGCTAGCCCGATACGACCTGTGATCGGCCCGAGGTAGGAGAGCCAATACTCCTTCCCCCATAGCTCGTGCCAATCGACGAACACGGGTGCCGCGGAGCGACGCAGTCGCAGAGCTGCCCAAGCGCCCGGCACGGAGAAATAGGGAAAGGAGGCGGTATGGACCGCGTCGTAGCGATCGCCGTGGCGTAACAGGTGCCAGAAGACACCCCAGCCGAACCGCAGTGGAGTGAAGATGTTCCGCCGCCCTGATGCCGCGTACAAACCCCATCCGGGCGCCACCGCGATCGTTTCAAAAGGAGTGCCGGGACCCTCCTCTCCCCACTGCCTCCGCGTGAGATACGTGATGCGGTGGTTTTTGCCCAGCCGCTCTGCAAGGTTCCGATACCAGCGCTCCGCCCCCCCGATCGTGTTGGGATACAGACAGTCGTAGACGAGCGCGATCCGCATAGTCAGGGCAACCTACGGAATCTCGAGTGCCCGTCGATAGCTCGTCAGGGTGCCCTCGGCAGTCGTGGCCCACGTGTAGCGCTTGGCCCGACTGAGTCCGGCCTCACGCAGGCGCTGGGCTTCGGCCGGGTCTGACAGCAGAGCTTCAATGGCGGCAGCGATCTCGGCTGGAACCTGGGGGTCGAACAGCTTCGCCGCATCTCCCGCTACCTCCCCGAGCGAGCCACCATCGGAGCAGGCGACCGGCACCCCTCGGATCATCGCCTCCAGCACCGGGAGTCCGAATCCCTCATAGAGGGAGGGGAACACAAAGGCCGACGCCGTTGCATACAACCCCTCCAGTTCTTGCTCGGATATCCACCCGAGGAATCGCGTCCTGTCCTCGATATCGAGCGCCTTGGCCTGGCGTCGCAGCTCCTCCTCATGTGGGGTGGGATACCCGGGCAGCACGAGCATCGGCCGGCGCTCCGAAGGGAGCAGGGCAAGCGCTTCAAGGAGGCGCGGGAGGTTCTTGTGCGGGCGCTTGGCGGAAGCGGAGAGCACGACGGGGAGGTCTCTCAGGTGGAAGCGGTTACGGGTCTCGGCAATCGTCGTCTCCGGGATGGCGGGTGGCGGCGCCACGCCCTGCGGAACGACGTCGATGAGGTCTTCGGACACCCCACCAAGTCGGATCAGGTCTGTCCTCGTGTTGACAGACGGAACGATCACGCGGTCCGAGCGATGGATCGCGATCCGTACAAGCCACTTCATCGCCGTGGAGATGTTTCCGAAGTGGGCCTCCGGGTGGATCCTGTGGATCAGATCGTGGATCGTGACTACCCGCCTGAACCGACCCCACGCCGGCGCGGTGTTTCCCAAGCTGTGAACCAGCTCGACCTTGGCCTTGGCCGCCAAGCGAGGGAGCAACTGTTGCTCACCCCGGACCCACTCGGTACGACGGCGGGCGCCAACCGGAACCTCCACCACCCGGACAGCTTCAGCCCATGGCTTGGGCGACGCCTCCCTCAGCTCACGATTGACGAAGGTGGTGAGCTCGAGCCCTGGGTAACCGGAATCCAGAAGCGCCCGGATCAGGTGGTCGGCATAGCTCTCCATCCCACCGGTCTCACCGGGCACCAGGTAGATGAGATTCAGCCCGATGCGGGGGCTCAAGGACCGCGCGCCTCGATCCAGTCCCAGCGTTCGTCCGCAGAGTTCGCGGTATTCCGAAGGGGCGACCGTGGTCAGGCCGAGGTCGCTCCCCTGCGGTGTGCGCGAGCTCGAGCGGCCCGATTTCGTAGGGGTGCGAGCGCGCTGCCGGGCAAGAGGCTGGCCCCGTGGTATTCGAGCACGAGCTGCATGCTCGCCCGGGTCAAGCTCGACCGTGGTCAGCTGCTCCATCCCGCCGTTGTTGTTGAGCACGCCGCGCTCGGAGGCGACCTTCTCGCCGTCGATCGAGATGTCGACTGCCGCCGAAGACGACGCCCCCGAGCCAGAGCTCGTATTCGCCTCCCGGGCACCGAGATCTGCGTCGTCGCGTCGCCGCTCCCGTCGGGAGCGAACGTGTAGGCGCTCGGCGTCGTCCAGCCGCCGGGTAGCGTCGAGTCTCTCGAACTCGATCGCGATCGGTGTGCCGACCCGGGCCGCGACGAGGCTGCCGTCCTCACCTGCGTTCGTCGCCAGGCGCTGCACCTCGGCGCAATCCGGGATCGCGCCGGCGTCGAGCTCGGTGCCCAGCGGCAGATGCTCGACCAGGGGCCCCGGCGCTTCCGCCGCTGCCAGACTTCGTAGTGGTCGCCGCTGTAGGCGAGCCTGAATTCGGCGCCCGGGCGGCTGGTCGCGGGCCCGCGGCGGAGGACCAGCAGGTTGTAGGGGTCGAGCTGGTCGGAGTCGGATTTCATCGAGATCGACCGGAACTGCGTCTGTCGTCGGCTCGCTGCCGTTGACGCAGCAGAACCGGCCGGCGCCGGCGGTCGCTGGCGCCCTCGGGGTCGAGGTCGCTGAGGAAGTGGCGCGGCCCGTAGCCGGAGACCTCGGTGACCAGCGTCGGCCCCTCGCCCGCGAACTCGTCGTCGACGTCTTCCAGCTCGGTGTAGTGCGCCCGCGGCGCGAGCCAGGTCCCCTGGTAGGCGAGGAACGCGCCCCAGAGCGACGAAGCCGACGAGGATCGGCGAGCGCGGTCCGGGCCTCGAGTCGGAAGTCCGGTCCGCTCGGAGATGCAGGACGAGTCGCCGAGCAGGGCCGCGAACAGCACCGCTGGAGAGAGCGTCGCGAGGACCTTCGCGTCGACCCAGGCCGAGCCGTAGAGGATGATGACGAAGGCGCCGACCGCGCCCCGCCGCCGACGTAGCCGACGAGCGGAGCACCCTCGGCTCGCTTGATTCGGCAGGGTCATCAGCGATCGCGACCGCTGCCAGCACCATGCAGAGCACGGCGCAGGATCCGGACCACCGGTGCTCGAGGTGGGGATCGGTGCGGAAGTCGATCGAGGGCCAGATTCCAGCCACCTGCAGCAGGCTGAGCGGATGGATCAGGTTGCCGATCTCGGCCTCTCCGGTGATTCCACCGTTCAGCGGATCGAACGGGCCCGGTCGGGGTGAAGATCACCGGCAGCACGCAGGATCACTGCGAGCACCGTCGACGGGCACCGCCAGCCGCAGGACGCCACGGGTCCCGTAGCGGCGCAGGACGACGACCAGCGCCGGGAGCAGGATCGGAACCGCCCACAGCGCCACCACCGGGGCCGAGCACGACGATGATCGCCGCGATCGTGATGCTGAGAGTCACCCAGGCGCGCCGCGGCCAATCCTCGCCGTGCGGTCGCCAGGCCGGCCAGCACCGGGCCGAGCGGTAGCAGCGCGGCGGTCACCAGCTCCTTGACCCCGCCCCAGAGGTAGTAGCCGAGGAAGAGCGCGGAGAGCGAGGCGACGATCGCGATCAGGGCCGATGCGCCGACGCCCTGGACGAGGCGACGCGCCAGCTCGAACAGGAGCAGCGCCATCATCACCGCCGCGACCGCCATCGACGGCTGGAGCGTGAAGGCGACGTCCTGGCCCGAGATCTTCGACATCACCGCCATCGGCACGAAGCCGCCGATCGGGTAGGCTGCCGCCCAGGTAGTCTTCGAGCACCTGCTGGTGGGTCGACGGGCGGCAGATCGCCGAGGCCCCGGCCGTGCTCGAAGACGTGGTTCGGTGATCGCCAGCCAGGTCGCGTTGTCGTCGAGCTTGATGTAGCCGGCCCAGGTCGCTTCGCCCGCGACCAGGAACGGCGAGCGCGAAGAGGAAGAAGACGATCGCCGCGACCCAGATCTCGGCCGGCGCCCGGGGCGGCGGCGTCGCCAGGTCGCCTGCACAGGACGAGGCCGACGACCGCCAGGATCAGGATCGCGCGGCAGCGTCAGCTTCGCCGTCGTTTCGGTCGCGGTGCCGAACTGGGCGATCACGATCATCGTCGCCATCCCCATCGCCGGACGCACGGTCCACGGCAGGGTGAATCCGGTCACTCGCTCGACCAAGAACGAGAGCCCGACCGCCGCTGCGAGCAGCCCGACGGGGGCGACGAACCAGCAGAGAATCAGGTCCACGGGCGCAGCATCTTACGTGCCGGGAAGTTGGCTAGGCTCAGGAACTGCGATGGCGGGAGACCGCAGATGCCCTGACGGTTTCGGTGGTGATTCCCTGCCTCAACGAGGCGCAGAGCATCGAGGCCTGCGTCAGGTCGCGCTCGCAGCGTGCTCGAACGAGCACGGGATCAACGGCGAGGTCGATCGTCGCCGACAACGACTCCGAAGACGACAGCGCCGCCCTCGCGACGGCGGCCGGGGCACGCGTCGTGCACGAGGAGCGGCGCGGCTACGGCAGCGCCTACCTGGCCGGGTTCGCCGCCGCGAAGGGCACCTACATCATCACCGCCGACGCCGACCAGACCTACGACTTCAACGAGATCCCGCGCTTCGTCGAGTCGCTCGAAAACGGCGCCGACATGGTGATCGGCAACCGGATGAACAACATCGTCCCGGGCGCGATGCCGTGGCTGCACCGCTACATCGGCAACCCGATCCTGAGCGGGTTCCTCAACCTGCTCTACCGCTCCGGCGTCCACGACGCCCACTGCGGGATGCGGGCGCTGCGCCGCGACACCCTGCCGCGGCTCCAGCTGCGCAGCACCGGGATGGAGTTCGCCTCGGAGATGGTCGTGCGGGCGGTCAAGGAGGACCTCGCGATCGCCGAGTTCGACATCGAATACCACCCGCGCGAGGGCGAGTCGAAGCTGTCCTCGTTCCGCGACGGCTGGCGGCACCTGAAGCTGCTGCTCGTCAACAGCCCGACGGCCCTGTTCATGGTGCCCGGGGCTGGCGATCCTGGCCCTCGGGCTGGTCGGCATGGTCCTCTCGATCTCTGGACATCTCGCTCTTCGGCCGCGAGTGGAAGATCCACGCGACGATCGCCTCCGCGCTGCTCACGATCGTCGGCGCCCAGATCGTCGCCCTCGCGGTCAGCGCGCGCGCCTTCGCCGTCTACGTGCTCAACGAGAAACCAGATCGCCTGCTCGAATGGGGCCGCGAGCACGTCCGCCTCGAGTTCGGCCTGGTGGTCGGCGGGCTCATGGTCCTCGTCGGGCTCGTGATCGCCGGCGATCATCGTCGGCACCTGGATCAACCGCGGCTTCGGCGAGCTGAGCGAGGAGCGCCTCCTCGTCTTCGCCTCGGTGCTGATCATCCTCGGCCTGCAGGCCTTCTTCTCCTCGTTCTTCCTCAGCATCCTCGGTCTCGCCCGGGACCGCCAGCCGAACTGGCCGGCCAACGAGTAGCAGGGCAGGACAAGAAAGGGCGCCGTGAGATCCAATCGATCTCACGGCGCCTATCAAATGGTCTTTCGCTCGCTGACTACTGAGTGAGCGTCAGCGACCACCGCAGGGTCCGTGCGGTTGGATTGCTGGTCGGGATCGACCGCAGGGCGATCAGGTCGCCCGCGGCGAATTCCACCGAGTTAGTTGTGTCGTTGCACGAGACCGGACCCGGACCCGCAACCGTGCAGGTAATGCCGGTAATCGCACCGTTCTTCATGACGGTGAATGCATACGAGTTCGGCGCTGCGCCTGGTTCGCCGCTGAGGTCCACGAACAGGTTCGCCGCTTTCCCCGCAACAGGGACGGGCAGCCGGACGACTGTTTCCGTCCCCGAGGCATCCGCATAGAGAGGACCCGAGAAGTCCGTTGCCGCTCCCGAAAGGTTGTCTGTAGTTATCCCGGCGATCAGGAGTTTGGTCGCGCCTGCCGCTCCTGTCGCGCCGGTGGCTCCTGTTGATCCCGTCGGTCCAGTGAGCCCGGTGGGACCCTGCGGGCCGGTGGCGCCGGTATCGCCGCCAACGTCGCCCGTCGGGCCTTTGTCGCCGGTCGGGCCTTGGTCGCCGGTCGGGCCTGAATCTCCAGTTGCGCCCTGGTCACCGGTCGCGCCTTTATCGCCGGCATCGCCGGTCGCGCCTTTGTCGCCGGTCGGGCCGGTGTCGCCGGTCGGGCCCTGGGGGCCGGGAGCGCCGGTGTCGCCGGTCGGGCCTTTGTCGCCAGTCGGGCCTGAATCGCCAGTTGCGCCCTGGTCACCGGTCGCGCCTTTGTCGCCGGCATCGCCAGTCGCGCCTTTGTCGCCGGTCGGACCTGGTCGCCGGTCGGGCCTGAATCGCCAGTTGCGCCCTGGTCGCCGGTCGCGCCTTTATCGCCGGCATCGCCGGTCGCGCCTTTGTCGCCGGTCGGACCTTGTCGCCGGTCGGGCCCTGGGGGCCGGGAGCGCCGGTGTCGCCGGTCGGGCCTTGGTCGCCGGTCGGGCCTGAATCGCCAGTTGCGCCCTGGTCGCCGGTCGCGCCTTTGTCGCCGGCATCGCCGGTCGCGCCTTTGTCGCCGGTCGGCCCGGTGTCGCCGGTCGGGCCCTGGGGGCCGGTATCGCCGGCATCGCCAGTCGAGCCTGAATCTCCAGTTGCGCCCTGGTCGCCGGTCGCGCCTTTGTCGCCGGCATCGCCGGTCGCGCCTTTGTCACCGGTCGGACCTGAATCTCCAGTTGCGCCCTGGTCACCGGTGGCGCCTTTGTCGCCGGCATCGCCGGTCGGGCCTTTGTCACCGGTCGGCCCGGTGTCGCCGGTCGGACCCTGCGGGCCTGGAGTGCCGGTGTCACCCGTCGGGCCTGAATCGCCAGTTGCGCCCTGGTCACCGGTCGCGCCTTTGTCGCCGGCATCGCCGGTCGCGCCTTTGATCGCCGGTCGGACCTGTGTCGCCGGTCGGACCCTGCGGGCCGGGAGCGCCGGTGTCGCCGGTCGGGGCCTTGTGTCGCCGGTCGCGCCTTTGTCGCCGGCATCGCCGGTCGCGCCTTTGTCGACCGGTGGTGCACGCCCTGGTCGCCGGTCGCGCCTTTATCGCCGGCATCCTGGTCGCCGGTCGCGCCTTTCCCGGTCGCCGGTCGGACCTTGTCGCCGTCACCAGTCGGGCCTGAATCGCCAGTTGCGCCCTGGTCGCCGGTCGCGCCTTTGTCGCCGGCGTCGCCGGTCGCGCCTTTGTCACCGGTAGGACCTGAATCGCCAGTTGCGCCCTGGTCGCCGGTGGCGCCTTTGTCGCCGGCATCGCCGGTCGGACCTTTGTCGCCAGTTGGGCCGGTGTCGCCGGTCGGACCCTGCGGGCCTGGAGTGCCGGTGTCGCCGGTCGGGCCTTTGTCGCCAGTCGTGCGCCCTGGTCGCCGGTCGCGCCTTTGTCGCCGGCATCGCCGGTCGCGCCTTTGTCACCGGTAGGACCTGAATCTCCAGTTGCGCCCTGGTCACCGGTCGCGCCTTTGTCGCCGGCATCGCCGGTCGCGCCTTTGTCACCGGTCGGACCGGTGTCGCCGGTCGGACCCTGCGGGCCTGGAGTGCCGGTGTCACCGGTCGGGCCTTTGTCGCCAGTTGCGCCCTGGTCGCCGGTCGGGCCTTGGTCGCCGGTATCGCCGGTCGGACCGGTATCACCACCGGGAGGGCCTGTCGGGCCTACGGGACCCGTGTCGCCTTTCGGCCCAGTGGCGCCCGTTGCTCCAGCTGCACCAGGAACACCCGGGGCACCGGTCGGGCCCTGTGCGCCAGTTGCACCGGCGGGCCCAGTGTTCCCAGTTCTTCCAGTCGGACCCGTGGAACCTGCTTGGCCAGGAGCGCCGGCCGGTCCGGCCGCACCCGTGTCGCCCTTCGGGCCCTGCGGGCCGTCCTGGCCGTTGGCGCCGGGGTTACCCTGGGCCCCCTGTTGACCAGGCGCGCCGGGAGTGCCCGCCGTGGTGCTGTTGTCTTCGATCCCCTTGACGCCCTGAGCGCCCTTGGTTGTCACGACGAGGACGCGCTTCTCGCCTTTCTTACAGGCCTTCTTGGGCTGGACGAAGCGGATTTTGCCCTTTTCGGGCTTGCCCTTCTTGATGCAGAGGGTCATCGTCCCGAGCCCGCGCACCTGCGCCGCCTGGGCGGGCATCGCGGCGAGGAGGAATGTCACGAGTGCGAAGCCTGCGGCGACGGCAAGGGCCATCCAGCGCACAGGAGAAGCGGACGAGGGGACAGACATAAGGGGGGGGATCTCCTTGGTCCTTGGTGTTGAGGATGGTTCGCGGTCCGGGCCGCCCTGGAACGGCACTCGATTGCCGGGCCAAAGTACAGGAAGTTCGGACATTTGGTGGACTTGCCGCATCCAACATCTGGCCAACTAAGGCATTTCCTCCAAAATCCGGTGCGAAAATTGAGGGGTTCTTGGCCCGCGCTGGGGACTCAGCGGACACCTGGCATCCTGGGAGTACCGTTCCTGTCGCCCGATGACCTGGGCGATCAGCTGCTTCGCGTTGGAGTCGTCGACGACCTTGATGTGGCCAGCGTCAAGAGAGCGGGTTACAGCATCAGCTGCCGATGAAACTGGCAGTCCAGGACATTCCGGGCTCTTCAGCCGGGGTATTAGCCGGCGCCGCTTGTACCGAAAGGCTTTGCCCGGCGGTGACCGTCACTTCGTTCGGAGAGGTGCAGGTTGTCGCGGTCGTGCCGGCGATCGTGCATGAAATCAGCGGCGACGTACTTGCTCCATTCAACCGAAGGGTCATCGTGTATTCGTCGCTTGCATTACCGGTGCCACCCCCGGGTGCCGCAGACAGCCTCACCTTGAATTCTTTGAGTGTTCCGGAGGCGGGGACCACCGTCTGTGCCACGGACTCGGTCACGAATGCGTCGTCGAAATAGAGCCCCACAAAGACGGTCGTGTTGTCCACCAGATTTGCGCTACCCCCACCGCCACCGAGAACGATCACGCCAGCACCGGCTGGCCCTTTGTTCCCGGTCGGCCCTGTGTTCCCGGTTAGGCCTTTGTCGCCGGTCGGTCCTTTGTCTCCGGTCGGGCCTTGAGGACCGGTGATACCGGTAGCGCCGGTGTTCCCGGTCGCGCCTTTGTCGCCGGTCGGTCCCTGCGGTCCCTGGTTGCCGGTCGCGCCTTTATCCCCGGTCGCGCCTTTGTCGCCGGTCGCACCTGTGGCGCCGGTGTCTCCGGTGGCTCCTTTGTCGCCGGTCGGTCCCTGCGGGCCCTGATTGCCGGTCGGGCCTTTGTCGCCAGTCAGGCCTTTGTCGCCAGTCAGGCCTTTGTCGCCGGTCAGGCCTTTGTCGCCGGTCGCACCTTTGTCCCCGGTCGCACCTTTGTCCCCGGTCAGGCCTTTGTCTCCGGTGGCGCCTTTGGCGCCGGTGTCTCCGGTGGCTCCTTTGTCCCCAGTCGGTCCCTGCGGTCCCTGATTGCCGGTCGGGCCTTGGTCGCCAGTCAGGCCTTTGTCTCCGGTCGCCCCTTTATCGCCGGTCGCACCTTTGGCGCCGGTGTCTCCGGTGGCTTGCCTTTGTCCCCAGTCGGTCCCTGCGGTCCCTGATTGCCGGTCGGGCCTTGGTCGCCGGTCGGGCCTTTGTCTCCGGTCGCCCCTTTGTCCCCGGTCGCCCCTTTGTCCCCGGTGGCGCCTTTGGCGCCGGTGTCTCCGGTGGCCCCTTTATCGCCGGTCGCACCTTTGGCCCCCGTGTCTCCAGTGGCTCCTTTGTCTCCCGTCAGGCCTTTGTCTCCCGTCAGGCCTTTGTCTCCCGTCAGGCCTTTGTCTCCGGTGGCGCCTTTGGCGCCGGTGTCTCCGGTGGCTCCTTTGTCGCCGGTCGGTCCCTGCGGGCCCTGATTGCCGGTGGCACCCTGACTGCCGGTCGGGCCTTGGTCGCCGGTCGGGCCTTTGTCTCCGGTGGCTCCTTTGGCCCCCGTGTCTCCAGTGGCTCCCTTGTCGCCAGTCAGGCCTTTGTCGCCAGTCAGGCCTTTGTCTCCGGTGGCTCCTTTATCGCCGGTCGCACCTTTGGCGCCGGTGTCTCCGGTGGCGCCTTTGTCGCCGGTCGGTCCCTGCGGTCCCTGATTGCCGGTCGGGCCTTGGTCGCCGGTCGGGCCTTTGTCTCCGGTGGCTCCTTTATCGCCGGTCGCACCTTTGGCGCCGGTGTCTCCGGTGGCTCCTTTGTCGCCGGTCGGTCCCTGCGGTCCCTGATTGCCGGTCGGGCCTTGGTCGCCGGTCGGGCCTTTGTCTCCGGTCGCCCCTTTGTCCCCGGTCGCCCCTTTGTCCCCGGTGGCGCCTTTGGCGCCGGTGTCTCCGGTGGCCCCTTTATCGCCGGTCGCACCTTTGGCCCCCGTGTCTCCAGTGGCTCCTTTGTCTCCCGTCAGGCCTTTGTCTCCCGTCAGGCCTTTGTCTCCCGTCAGGCCTTTGTCTCCGGTGGCGCCTTTGGCGCCGGTGTCTCCGGTGGCTCCTTTGTCGCCGGTCGGTCCCTGCGGGCCCTGATTGCCGGTGGCACCCTGACTGCCGGTCGGGCCTTTGTCGCCGGTCGGGCCTTTGTCGCCGGTCGCTCCTTTGGCCCCCGTGTCTCCAGTGGCTCCCTTGTCGCCAGTCAGGCCTTTGTCGCCAGTCAGGCCTTTGTCTCCGGTGGCTCCTTTATCGCCGGTCGCACCTTTGGCGCCGGTGTCTCCGGTGGCTCCTTTGTCCCCAGTCGGTCCCTGCGGGCCCTGATTGCCGGTCGGGCCTTTGTCGCCGGTGGCTCCTTTGTCTCCGGTCGCTCCTTTGTCCCCAGTCGCACCTTTGGCGCCGGTGTCTCCGGTGGCTCCTTTGTCGCCGGTCGGTCCCTGCGGTCCCTGATTGCCGGTCGGGCCTTGGTCGCCGGTCGGGCCTTTGGCCCCCGGTCTAGGGCTCCTTTGTCGCCAGTCAGGCCTTTGTCTCCGGTGGCTCCTTTATCGCCAGTCGCGCCTTTGTCTCCGGTGGCTCCTTTATCGCCGGTCGCACCTTTGGCGCCGGTGTCTCCAGTGGCGCCTTTGTCTCCCGTCAGGCCTTTGTCTCCGGTGGCTCCTTTATCGCCGGTCGCACCTTTGGCGCCGGTGTCTCCGGTGGCTCCTTTGTCCCCAGTCGGTCCCTGCGGGCCCTGATTGCCGGTCGGACCTTTGTCGCCGGTGGCTCCTTTGTCGCCGGTCGGTCCCTGCGGTCCCTGATTGCCGGTGGCACCCTGATTGCCGGTCGGGCCTTGGTCGCCGGTCGGGCCTTTGGCCCCCGTGTCTCCAGTGGCTCCTTTGTCTCCCGTCAGGCCTTTGTCTCCGGTGGCTCCTTTATCGCCAGTCGCACCTTTGGCGCCAGTGTCCCCGGTGGCCCCTTTATCGCCGGTCGCACCTTTGGCGCCGGTGTCGCCTGTGGCGCCTTTGTCCCCAGTCGGTCCCTGCGGTCCCTGATTGCCGGTGGCACCCTGATTGCCGGTCGGGCCTTGGTCGCCGGTCGGGCCTTTGTCTCCGGTGGCTCCTTTGTCCCCGGTCGCCCCTTTGTCCCCGGTCGCACCTTTGGCGCCGGTGTCTCCGGTGGCTCCTTTGTCGCCAGTCAGGCCTTTGTCTCCGGTCGCTCCTTTATCCCCAGTCGCACCTTTGGCGCCAGTGTCCCCGGTGGCTCCTTTGTCGCCGGTCGCACCTTTGGCCCCCGTGTCTCCGGTGGCTCCTTTGTCGCCAGTCAGGCCTTTGTCTCCGGTCGCTCCTTTGTCCCCAGTCGCACCTTTGGCGCCGGTGTCTCCGGTGGCTCCTTTATCGCCGGTCGCACCTTTGGCGCCGGTGTCGCCTGTGGCGCCTTTGTCGCCGGTCGGTCCCTGCGGTCCCTGATTGCCGGTCGGGCCTTTGTCTCCGGTCGGCCCTTTGTCGCCGGTCGGCCCCTGCGGGCCTGGAGCGCCGGTTGGACCAGTGTCGCCCGTCGTACCCCCAGGCCCCTGAGGGCCGGTCGGGCCCGTGTCGCCCTTCGGGCCGCTCGCCCCGGTCGAGCCGGGAGCTCCGGTCGGGCCGGTGTTTCCAGTTCTTCCGGTCGGTCCCGTGGGGCCTGCCTGGCCAGGAGCGCCTGCGGGTCCGGTCGCGCCGGTGTCGCCCTTCGGGCCCTGCACTCCGTCCTGTCCGCTCGCACCGGGGCTACCCGGAGGCCCCTGAGTGCCCGGCGTCACGACCGAGTCGCTGCTTTCTTCGATCCCTTTGACGCCCTGAGTGCTCTGGGTCGTCACGACGAGGACCCGCTTCTCGCCCTTCTTACAGGCCTTCTTGGGCTGGACGAAGCGGATTTTGCCCTTTTCGGGATTGGCCTTCTTGATGCAGAGGGTCATCGTCCCCAGACCGCGGACCTGCGCCGCCTGCGAGGTGGTCGAGGCGGTGAGCAGGCAGAGGATTGCGAGGCCGGCGGCAAATGCGGGAGCGCAAAAGCGCAGGCGAGAAAGGAGCGTAGGGGCAATCATCAGGTGTGAAATTCGAACGAGTGGCCGTGCGCAGAACTTTTGGCCAGCGCTCAGCGGACTTTGCGCAGCCGTGAGCGCTGCTCCTGGCGCTCGACGACCTGGGCGATCAGCTTCTTCACGTTGGAGTCGCCGACGATCTTGATGTGGCCGGTCTCATAGGCCTTGCGGAAGCTCCCGATCGTGCCGCCCTCGGCGAGCTCGTTGAACTGTGGGCGGTCGATCTGGATCAGGACGCGCTCGTCCTGGGCGAGGTCCTTCGAGATCTTCGGCCCCGGCACCTCGACCCGGTAGAGCTGGATGTCGCCGCGCCCCTTCAGTTCCAGCCCGAAGACGAGTTTCAGTTTCTGCAGCGCCGGGACTTCGGCGAGGAAGCGCTCGACCGCGGTCCGGATCAGCTCTGGCGTCGAAGCCATCCGGCTAGATCTTGTGCCGCTGGAGGAGCTTCTTGCCGATCACCATGCGCTGGATCTCCGAGGTGCCCTCGCCGATCAGCAGCAGCGGCGCGTCGCGGTAGAGGCGCTCGATCTCGTACTCCTTCGAGTAGCCGTAGCCGCCGTGGATGCGGAACGACTCCTCGACGCACTCCTTGCCGGTCTCCGAGGCGAACAGCTTCGCCATCCCGGCCTCGAGGTCGGAGCGCTCGCCGGCGTCCTTCAGCCGCGCCGCCTTGCGGGTCATCAGCCGCGCCGCCTCGATCTTGGTCGCCATGTCGGCGAGCTTGAACTGGATCGCCTGGTGCTGGGCGATCGGCTTGCCGAAGGTCTTGCGCTCCTGGCTGTAGCGGAGGGCGAGCTCGAGGGCGCGCTGAGCGATGCCGACGCCGCGGGCGGCGACGTTGACGCGGCCGACCTCGAGCGCGTCCATCATCTGCACGAAACCCTGGCCGACGCCCCCCTCCTCGCCGCCGAGGATCCGCTCGGGCGGACAGCGGTAGCCGTCGTAGACGAGCTCGGTCGACTCGACCCCCTTGTAGCCCATCTTCTTGATCTTGGGCGGGATCACCAGGCCCTCGTACTGGCCGCTGTTGGTTTCGGCCCAGGGCTCCTTCTCGGTGATGAAGCAGGTCATCCCCTTATATGGGGGGTCGGCCTTGGTGTCGGTCTTCATCAATACGAAGACGACGCCCGAGCCGAGCCCGTTCGTCACCCACATCTTCTGGCCGTTCAGCTCCCAGGCACCGTCGTCGCCCTTCTTGGCGGTCGCCTTGATCCCCTGCACGTCGGAGCCGACCTCGGGCTCCGAGAGCGAGAAGGCGGCACGGATCTCACCGGTCGCCATCTTCGGCAGGAAGTGGTCGCGCTGCTCCTCGGTCCCGAACTTCATCAGCAGGTAGGAGCCGATGAAGTGGGTGTTGACGACGCCGGAGATCGAGATCCAGCCGCGCGAGAGCTCTTCGACGATCATCGCGTAGGTGGTGAGGTCGAGTCCCATCCCCCCGTACTCCTCGGGGATCGTGACCCCGAACAGGCCCAGCTCCTTCATCTGCTCGACGATCGGCTCCGGGAAGGAGTCCTCGTGGTCGTAGTGCTCGGCGTTGGGGATGATCTGCTCGTCGGCGAACTGGCGCACCATCTCGGTGATGTCGCGCTGAATCTCGGTCTGCTCGGTGAGGGCGGCGGTGTCTACGGCCATTTGCTCCTGCTCGGTTCGGGGTTCGGCTTGCAGGTCAAGGATATAGGCGACGGGAAGCCACCTGTGGCGGTGCCCCCACCCCTCCGAAACGTCGTATATACGCCTAAACCATTTGCCCCTGAGGCTGACGAACGGCAAGGATCGATGGTGAGCAGGTTCGCCAACAACAGGCGAGGCAATAGGCATGGGCTCCAGGCTCTCTGCCCCACCAATGGTCGGAGCGCTGGTGCTGCTGGTCGCTGCAATTTGCGTGACCGAGGCCGGCGCTCAGACTCAGCAACAGAAGCCATTCCCAACCGGCCACAAGTCGGAGGTCGGGACGTTGATCGCCCCCCCTGTCGCCTGTCCGTCCCAGGATCGCCTCGGCGTCCCCGCCGCAGCGCAGGAGCAGGCGATGCTCTGCCTGGTCGACTTCGCCCGCCGCGGGGCCGGCCTGCCGAGCCTGGCCCCGCTGGAAGCACTCACGACCTCCGCCGCGCTCAAGTCACGCGACATGCTCGCCTGCGACGATTTCAGCCACTTCGCCTGCGGCCGCGAATTCGCCTTCTGGATCCGCGCCGGCGGCTACACGTCGGTGCCCTGTTGGCACGTCGGGGAGAACATCGCCTGGGGGCGCGGCGGAGAGGGAACGCCCCGCGAGATCTTCATCGGCTTGATGCGCTCCGAAACCCATCGCCACAACGTCCTCGGCGACTACGCCGGGATCGGCATCGAAACCAGGGTCGGAAACCTCGGCTGGCAGGGAAGCGTCCAGGTCTGGACCCAGCACTTCGGCAGCCAGTGCGAGGCGCCCGTCCCGGTCTCCTTAGATCCGCTCAGCGCCGGGCGGCCCTATCCGACGGGCCGCCCCAGACCGGCGGGATCTCCGAGCGCTGCAGCTCCCGCAGCCGTGCGGCGAGGCGATCGGCGCGGGCGCTGAAGTCGCGCAGGCCCTCGTCCTCGGGCTCGTCCCGTGGGCGGCTGGGAGGCGGCTTCGCCGCAGGCTCCGGAGCCTGCGGCGGCTGCACGGGAGGCGCTTCAGCGCGCTCCAGCATCGCCGAGCTGGCCCTCTCGGCGAGCTCGGCGGCGCGCTTTGCCTGCTCGGCGGCCTCGATGGCGGCGGCCCCGACGCTCATCACCGCGGCCTCGGAGGCGCGGGCGGTCGCCAGGGCCTCGTCGATCCGCGCCACCAGCTCGCTCAGCAGCGGCGGCCGCGCGTCCTCGGGCAGGAGCCAGTCCCGCGTGCTGTCGCGCTCATCGGCCGCCATCGACATCTGAATCTAGGGAGCGGTCAGGCGGCAAACTCAAATCGGTGGGACGGACGTCCGCGAATGAGCGCAGGTCGACCTGGGTCTCGGTGATCGCCGCCGCAACGGCCGGATCGCAGAGCGACTCGAGCTCCAGTTCCCGCTCGCCGGCGTAGGAGGACTCGTCGCCCACCCGCCGGCCGGGATGGCAGCCGAGCTCCGTCCACCCGGAGGGGAGGGATCCGATCACTGAGACCAGGTGCTCGGGGCTGATCAGCTCCAGTGCCGACCGTCCTTCGGAACGTCCGAAGAAGCCGCCCTCATAGCGAATCTCACGCCCGCGCAGAGGCACTCCCAGGTCATCGGCGAGGTCGCGTGCGACCGCTGTCAGTGGTTCACGCATGTGAGCATGGTGGTGGGAGTCGACGTGGGTGGGTTCCTGTCCCAGCAACACGCGGAAGGCCTCAAGTTGCTCGCGACAGGCCCGACCGGCCGCACCCTCGTCCTCGTCGACGTCGTCGAGGTCGAGGTGCAGGCCGATGGCCAGATCCGGGTGGCGCCGTGCCTCTTCGGCCGCGGCGGCCGCAGCGGGCCTGCAGACCATCAGGCTCGCGCTGGTCACCACCCCGCGGTCGTGCGCCTCGAAGACACCGGCGTTGACACCCGCCGACAGCCCGAGATCATCCGCGTTCACGATCAGCACTCGGCAGGCCTTCAGAAGTCGAGCCTCCCCCGGAGCAAGCGTTCATGTCGGTTAGATTTCGGCTCGGCGGCCGTTGAACGCCGATGATGACGATTCGACCCGAGGAGCAGCTTGAGACACCCCAGAGACTTCTTCCACCCGCTGGCGATCGGAGCCCCCGAGCCGCTGCACGAGATCCCCGTCAAACCGTCGCGGATGATCCACTTCCTCGACTTCTCGAACGAGAAGATGGTCGCCAAGGCGTCCGACATCGCGGCCCAGACCGACATCCTGCTCGGCAACCTCGAGGACGCGATCCCGGTCGACCGCAAGGAGGCCGCCCGCCAGGGCCTGGTCAAGGCCGCGAAGGAGTCCGACTTCGGACGGACCTCGCTCTGGACCCGGGTCAACTCGCTGGAGAGCCCCTGGGTCCTCGACGACCTCACCACCCTCGTCACCGAGATCGGCGACCAGCTCGAGGTCGTGATGGTGCCCAAGGTCGAGGGCGCCTGGGACATCCACTACGTCGACCGCCTCCTCGCCCAGCTCGAGGCCAAGGCCAGGCTCGAGCGGCCGATCCTGATCCACGCGATCCTCGAGACGGCGCAGGGCGTCGTCAACGTCGAGGAGATCGCCGGCGCCAGCCCCCGCATGCAGGGGATGAGCTTCGGCCCCGCCGACCTCGCCGCCTCGCGGCGGATGAAGACGACCCGGGTCGGCGGCGGACACCCCGGCTACCGGGTGATGGAGGACCCCGCCGACCCCGAGAACCCCGAGGCCGACCGGGTCAGCGCCCAGCAGGACCTCTGGCACTACTCGATCGGCCGCATGGTCGACGCCTGCGCCTCGGCCGGGATCCTTCCCTTCTACGGCCCCTTCGGCGACATCAAGGACACCGCCGGCTGCGAGACCCAGTTCCGCGCCGCCTTCCTGATGGGCTGCGTCGGCGCCTGGTCGCTGCACCCGGCCCAGATCGAGATCGCGAAGCGGGTCTTCAGCCCGCCGGCGGAGGAGGTCCGCTTCGCGAAGAAGGTGCTGGAGGCGATCCCCGACGGCGCCGGCGTCCACATGATCGACGGCAAGATGCAGGACGACGCGACCTGGAAGCAGTGCAAGGTGATGGTCGAGCTCGCCGAGCTGCTCGCCGAGAAGGACCCGGAGCTGGCTGAGGCCTACGAGCTGTAGGGGTTGCGCTCCGAGAAGCGCTGGCCGAGAATGGGGGTGAATGCGACACTCGCTCGTTGCAGTGGTGCCGATCGCGCTGATGCTCGTCCTGCCGGCCAGCGCGACAGCGGTAACCCGCTATGTCATGAACGGCGGGCTCGACAACACCAACTGCGCGATCGACACAAAGCCATGCGCGACGATCCAACACGCGGTCGACGAAGCCACCGACGGAGACACGATCTCGATCGCGTCCGGCATCTACAACGAATCGGTCGGGACGACGAAGGTGCTCCGCTTCGTCGGCGCCGAAGGCCGGATCGTTCGAAATTGGAGGCACTGAAGTCAATGCGCCGGATGCCGCCTCCGGGTCTCCCGGCCCAAGCGCCTTGCAGCTCTCCGGAGGGGGCAGCTCAGCTCACTGCGGGCGCGAAGGTGGTGACGGCGCCGACGCCAGCGGCATGTTCGGCACCGCATATCCGGGCGGTGCCGCAGTCAGCTTCGCCCCCGCGGGCGAAGAGGGGGCCGCCCTGGAGATCGACGAAGTTGCCCTTGTCGGCGGCGAAGGTGGATCCGGGTTTCCACCCGGGAGTGGGGGGACGGGGCTGCTGATGCAGGGCGGCGGCGACCCGATGGTCCTGACCGCCCGGAAGAGCGTTCTACAAGGAGGTCAGGGGTTCACCGGCGGCGGCGGAGCCCGGATCATCGGCTCGGCCCCGATCGCCTCGTTCTTCGACTCCCAACTCGGCAGCACCTTTTCCGCCGCGATCGACAGCGGCATCTCGGTCGAGGACGGGGCCGAGGCGAATGTCACCTCCAGCCTTGTGATCGGCTACTACGCCGCCAGCGTCAATCACGGCTCGCTGTCGATCAATCGCAGCAAGGTCGTCAGCGAAAGCAACGGCGCCGCACTCAATGTCCAGTCCGGCGCCGGCAATCCCTTCGCCGAGGCGGAGGTCATCGACAGCCTTGTGCGCTCGACGGAAGGAGCGGCGGCCAGGGTGGCCTCGGCGCCGCTCGGCGGGTCTGCATCCCTACTCGCCCACGGCACCACCTTTGTCACCGAAGACGGGCCCGCGGCGGTGGTGGTACAGAGCGCAGCCCCGGCACCCCCGTTGAGCGCGACGCTGCGCAACTCGATCGCCTACAACGAGCCCGACAGCGAAGGAGAACTGGTACCCGATCTGATGGCCGACGAGGGAACGATCGAAGCCGCCTTCTCGAGCTTCACGACGTCACTCGAGGAAAACGGCGGGAGCGCACCACTCCCGGGGAGCGGCACGAACATCGCCGGCGATCCCGGGTTCCGATCGAACCCCGAATCCGAATTCCAACTGAACGGCGACTCACCGCTGATCGACAGGGGCGACCCGGGGATAATCGAACCGGGTGAGCTGGACTTCGCCGGCGAACCGCGATCGCTGGACGGCGACTTCGACTGCATCGCCCGCCCGGACATCGGCGCCTTCGAGGTGACCGGTCAGAGCAGCCCCTGCCCGCCGGTCAATCAGAACGCGACCGACGCACCGCCGGTCGTGTCCGGCTTCGGGATCACGAACCGCAAATTCGCGCCGAAGGGAGCTTCGGGAGGGAGTGCCAAGGGCTCGGCGAAGGCCCCGAAGAAAGGGACGAAATTCACCTACACCCTTTCCGAGGCTGCCGGGGTGAAGATCACGATCGAGCGGAAGAAGGCGAGCAAAGGCAAGGCGCGCTTCTTAAAGGTCACCACGCTCAGTGCCCAAAAGCAGGCCGGCAAGGGGTCGACCCCGTTCTCAGGGCGGGTCAAGGGGAAGCCGCTGAAACCGGGCAAATACCAGGCGACGATCGTCGCCACCGACTCCGCCGGCCAGGCCTCCGAGCCGCGCCAGCTCAGCTTCCAGATCGTCAGCGGCTGAGCGGTTGCGCATTTGAGGGAGCGCGCCCATAATTGCCTCATGCGCCGGTCGCTACCGGGTGTGGCGTTGATCGCGATGGCGATCGTCGTCCCCTCAAGCGCAGATGCCGAGACCCGCTTCGTCGCCAAAGGCGGGGTCGACAGCCCTGGCTGCACCAATCCCGGGGCGCCGTGCGAAACGGTTCCCTACGCGGTCGGCCAGTCTGCCAGCGGCGACACGATCCAGATCGGGCCCGGCATCTTCGTCGGGTCAATCGAGACCGCAAAAACACTCACATTCGTCGGCGCCGGAGGTGGCACTCTCGACGGCATTCCGGGCACGACCGTAATTCGGGGAACGCCGGGGGAAAATTTCGACGGCGCCACCGGCCTGGAGCTGGAGGGCGGCGGAGCGCTGCGCTCGCTGCGGGTGGAAGGGGGCAAAGGCGGCGCCGATACGGAAATAACTGGTTTCCGGGGGGGCACCGGAATCCTCCTCTCGCCCGCTGCTTCCGGGCCGATCTCGCTGCAGCTTGACGGTGTCGTCGCCGTCGGAGGAGACGGAGGACCCGGTCAATTGGGCCCGGGGTCGGCGGGCGGCGGAATCAAGGTATCGAGCGAGCTCGGACCAGCCGCCCTCTCCGCAAACGAAAGCGAATTCGCCGGCGGGTCTGGCCTTGGGGGCGGGATCGCGATCGAGGTCAACGGTCAGGCCGCCGCCGCCGAGCTCCTCAACTCGCGGGTCTTGAACTCGGAATTTGCCGGAAGCGCTGTCACCATCTTCAGCGGCGCGCAGGTGACGCTGGAGTCGGTCGAAATCAAAACTCCCAACCCGGGTGTCACCGTCGACGAAGGCAGCGTGGCGATAAGGCGGAGCCGGATCCAAACCAATTCGACGGCGTTGACCATCGAAGCAACGAACGAAGCGCCCGCAGAAGCCGAACTCGTTGACAGCGTCCTCTTCTCCACCCAATCGACGGTCGCCTTCGCCTACTCGGAAGGAGCGCAGTCCTCGGCCAAGCTCATCGCCATCGGCTCGACGCTGGTCGCATTCGGGCCCAGCGGTGCGCTAGTGGTGAACCGTGAAGAGGACGCCGGCCCGGCGACGGCCACCCTGCGCAACTCGATCGCCCGGAACACGCCAACGGTGCCGAAAATCGTCGCCGATCTCCGTGCAATTCGAGGGACAATCGATGCCGACTTCTCCAGCTTCACGACAGTCGTCGCCGAAGACGGCGGCACCGTCCCGGCGCCGGGAAGCGCCGCCAATGTCGCCGGCGACCCGCTCTTCGTCGATCCAGGCAAAGGGGGGTTGGCCCTACAGGGCACCTCGCCGTTGATCGACCGCGGCGATCCGGCACTGGCCGGGGCGGGCGAGCTCGACCTGGCGGGCTCCGCTCGATCGCTGGACGGCAACCGCGACTGCGTCGTCGCCCCCGACATCGGCGCCTACGAGGTGACCGGCCAGGGCATTCCCTGCGATCCGGCTCCGACGATCTCGAAATTCGGGATGACGAATCGGGTCTTCGCGCCGAAGGGCGGCAAGAAAAAGAGCGGGCAGGCGAGCAAGGCCGTCAAGCGGGGGACGAAATTCACCTACACCCTCTCCGAGTCGGCGAAGGTGAAGATCACGATCGAACGCAAGAAGAAGAACAAGGAAGGGCAAGAAGAGCAAGCTTCACGAAGGTGACGACGTCTGAGCGCGCAGGAGAAATCCGGCAGCAGTCGACCCAGTTCTCGGGCCGGGTCAAGGGCAAGCCGCTGAAGCCCGGCAAGTACCGGGCGACGATCACCGCCACCGACTCCGCCGGTCAGACCTCGGCCCCGCAGCGGCTCAGCTTCAAGATCGTCAGCGGCTAGGCAGTCCCGCCCTGGCGCCCCAGCCCATCACGTTGACCAGCCATTTGCGGGTCAACTTGATGGGCTGGTGTCGGTCGGCTCAGTCGAGGCGGTCTTCGAGCGCCTCGAGCTGGCTCCGAATCGCGGCCGGGAGCCGGTCGCCGAACTGCGCGAGGTGCTCCTTGACCTGCGGCAGCTGCTGCTTGAACACGCCGGGATCGACCGAGAGCAGCTCGTCCATCGCCTCGTCTGAGATCTCGAGGCCGTCGGTGTCGAACGCGCCCTTCGCGGGCAGCAGCCCGATCGGCGACTCCACCGTCTCGCCCTCGCCGTCGCAGCGCCGGAACACCCACTTGAGGACGCGGCTGTTCTCGCCGAAGCCGGGCCAGATGAACTTGCCGTCCTCGTCTTTGCGGAACCAGTTGACGAGGAAGACCTTCGGCAGCTTCGCCCCCTCGCGCTCGGCGATCTTCAGCCAGTGGCCGAAGTAGTCGGCCATGTTGTAGCCGCAGAACGGGAGCATCGCCATCGGGTCGAAGCGGAGCTTGCCGACCTCGCCCGTGGCGGCGGCGGTCGTCTCGACCGACATCGTCGCGCCGAGGAAGGTGCCGTGCTCCCAGTCGAAGGCCTCCGCCACCAGCGGCACCGCGGTCGCGCGGCGGCCGCCGAAGAGGAAGGCGTCGACCGGAACCCCCGCCGGGTCCTCCCACTCCGGCGCGATGCACGGGCACTGCGACGCCGGCGTCGTGAAGCGTGAGTTCGGGTGGGCCGCCGGCTCGTCGGAGTCGGGGGTCCACGCGTTGCCGCGCCAGTCGGTCGCCTTCGCCGGCGGCTCACCGGTCATCCCCTCCCACCAGATGTCGCCGTCCTCGGTCTTCGCGCAGTTGGTGAAGATCGTGTTCCGCTCGATCGTCCCCATCGCATTCGGGTTGGTCTTGTGGCTGGTGTTGGGGGCGACGCCGAAGAAGCCCGCCTCGGGGTTGACCGCGTAGAGGCGGCCGTCCTCGCCGAACTTCATCCAGGCGATGTCGTCGCCGATCGTCTCGGCGGTCCAGCCCTCGAGCGTCGGGATCAGCATCGCCAGGTTGGTCTTGCCCGAGGCCGACGGGAAGGCGCCGGTCAGGTACTTGACCTCGCCCTCGGGCGAGGTCAGCTTCAGGATCAGCATGTGCTCGGCCATCCAGCCCTCGTCGCGGGCCATCGCCGAGGCGATCCGCAGCGCGAGGCACTTCTTGCCGAGCAGGGCGTTGCCGCCGTAGCCCGAGCCGAACGACCAGATCTCGCGCGTCTCGGGGTAGTGGACGATGTACTTGTTGTCGGCGTTGCAGGGCCATGGCACGTCCTCCTGGCCCTCGGCCAGCGGCATCCCGACCGAGTGCACGCAGGGGACGAACTCGCCGTCCTCGCCGAGCACCTCGAGCGCGCCCTTGCCCATCCGGGTCATGATCCGCATCGAGGTCGCGACGTAGGCCGAGTCGGTGAGCTGGACCCCGATGTCGGCGATCGGCGAGCCGAGCGGCCCCATCGAGAACGGCACCACGTACATCGTGCGGCCCTTCATGCAGCCGCTGAAGAGGCCCTTCAGCGTCTCGCCGCATCTCGTCCGGGTCGCGCCAGTTGTTGGTCGGCCCGGCGCCGTCCTCGGTCTCCGAGCAGATGAAGGTCCGGTCCTCGACCCGGGCGACGTCGTCGGGGTCGGAGAGGGCCAGGTAGGAGTTCGGGCGCTTGGCCTCGGAGAGGCGCTCGAAGGTGCCGGCCTCGATCAGGGCCTGGGCGAGGGAGTCGTACTCCTCGGCCGATCCGTCACACCAGTGAATGGCGTCGGGCTTGGTCAGGTCTGCGATCTCCCCGACCCAGTCGAGGAGCTTTGCGTGCGTGGTCGGCGCTGTGGCCGCGGTGGTTTGGCTCATTTGGCGCACTCTATCCACCGATGCTGAGATCAACGTCTCCGGACTTGATTTCGACGACTTCGACGTCCGCGTCCTCGTTGCGGATCCGCAGAACCGCGGTCTGCGCCTTGCCCTTCTGAGGCGTGATCGTGCAATCGAACGTCGCCTTCGCCTTGACCTCGACTCCGGACGGGCACTCGACCGACTTGACCTTCACGGCCGAGCGTGTCTTCGACGTTGTCCTTGAGCGCTTCCTCGGTCTTGACGTCGTCGATCACCGTT
The DNA here is from genome assembly GCA_963816785.1 of uncultured Solirubrobacterales bacterium. GTDB lineage: Bacteria > Actinomycetota > Thermoleophilia > Solirubrobacterales > 70-9 > VRUE01. The sequence goes on from CAWFLL010000004.1 coordinate 425,047, forward strand.
TCACCGCAACCGGCGAGGGCGAAGCCGGCGAGGGCGAGCGCCAGGACGGGCACGGCGAGGACTGTGAGGCGACCGAGGTGGCTCATCTACTCCCCATCAACGTAGACGGGGCAGCAAGTATTCCAGCCTCAGCGATTGAAGAGGAGAAGTTCGGGTTGAGCGATTCGGCCCTGCGGTAGGCGCGAACTGAGGCGACGGCCCGGCCGCGCTCAGCCTCGATCCGCGAGAGGACCAGCCAGTTCCGCCAGTTGGTCGACTCCCGCTCGGTCGCCGCCGCCGCCGCCGCCGCGGCCGGGTCGAGAGTCGCCCATTTCCTCCAGCACCAGCGCCTCCTGCAGCCGTGGGGCGGCGAACCCGCCCTCCACGTTCTGGGCGCTGCGGGCAGCCTCGAGCGCCCCTTCGAGGTCGCCGGCGCGCGCATCGGATTCGCTCTGGCGCAACAGATTCGTCGAGGCGAGCGGGATCGCGATCGCCACGATCGCGGCGACGGCGGTGACGGCGATCCCGACCCGCAGTGGCGAGGTTCGGCGCCGATGTCTCGCCCTCGATCCGGGCGGCGATCGGCGGTGACCAGCACCGAGCCGAGCAGCAGCATCGCCACCGGCAGCACCGGGATCTGCCACGTCCAGTCGATCGCGGCGGTGAGGAAGAAGGCGACGCAGCCGGCCAGGGCGGCGGCGAGCAGCGCCCTGCCCGCGGCGTCGGCCCGGAGCGCACTGCGGGCTCCGCCGACCAGGATCGCCAGCAGCGAAGAGGATCAGAACGGCGAAGCCGACGATCCCGAGCTCGCCGAGGGTCTGCATGTAGAGGGAGTGGGCGTCGCGGACGGTTTCGTCGCTGTCGCCGTCGCGGGCCCACCAGAATTCGAAGGTGCCCGATCCGGTCCCGTTCAGCGGCGCGGTCTCGTTCTCCCGCACCGCGGCGCTCCAGAACTGGTAGCGGTTCTGGCCGGCGACGCTGCCGAGCCGCTCGGTTCCCGTGCCCGGCCCGCCACCTTCCTTGAATTCGCTCCAGCCGTTCGAGGCCCGGCCGGGGAGGTCGATTGCCGCGATCACGATCAGCGCCACGACGCCCGCCGCGATCACGCCGAACAGCGCCGCGCGGTGGGATACCTCGGTCCAGCCGGGCCGCCTCTCATCCGCCAGCAGGTGAGAGATCGCCGCCTGGACCAGGCCGACGACCAGGCAGACGACGATCGTCGATCAGCAGCACCTCGTCGCCCTGCTGGTGGGCCGTCGAGTTGGCCAGGCCTTCCTGGAGGGCGTCCCGGGTCAGCGGTCGCGGCGACCAGGATGGCGCCGCCGGCGCCCGCGACGAGCAGCGTCAGCAGCCTCGGCAGGCGGTCGGAGGCGAATGCGAGGTAGACCGCCGAGCGCGATCGCCGCCGTCGCGATGCCGCCACGCGAGAGGGTGAAGAAGAGGGTCAGAAACAGCGCCGGCAGCGCGGCCGCAGCCAGCGCCCTGACGACGATCGTCCGCGCGCCGGTCGCGAGCTGAAGGACGATGCGGAAGCCCGATCGCGACCAGGCCGGCGAGGCCGTTCCAGTAGTTGAGTGGGTAGGAGAGCCGTTCGCTGTCTTCGAGGAACCTCGCGGTCTGGTCGGCGTCAGGGAACCAGGCCGGATGCAGGCGCGAGAGGAGGCCGATCAGGGCGACGAGGCGTAATCCCGGCCGCGACCGCGGCGAGCAGGTGCCGCGGGCGTCGCCGGTCGCGGCTGAACAGGGCCAGCGCGAGGACCCCGACGTAGGTGGCGACAAGGGCGAGTTCGGCAGCCGTCTGCTCGGTGCTCTCGGTCCAGGTCAGGCTGAGTGCGGTCCAGAGGGCGAACGCGGCGAGCAGGCCGAGGGCGCTCCAGGCGAGGGCGCCGGGCCGCAGCCGGGGCAGGGCGCCGACCAGCGTCCCGAGCAGGAGGACCCACCAGACCGCGATCCCGACCTGGTCGTGAACGAGCGGGTCGTAGCCACCGCCCTTGAGGCCCAGGTAGACGAGCAGGCCGAAGCCGAGGAGCCAGGTCCAGACGACGCCCCAGTCGATTCGCCGGGCGTATTCCTGCGCTGCGGTGCTGGTGGAGCGAATCGAAGTTGCGTTCATCTGGTTCTATCTACGGCCCCCTGCAGGGCATGCCTGTCGCACCTGTCACCCTGTCAGGTCCCTCTCCCGGTTCGCAGGAACGACCATGAATGCACTCAGAATTGGACTCTTGGGCACCGCGGCCGCGATCTTCGCATGCCCGTCCCGCCAGCATCGCCGACTATCTCGTCCCGCCGGGCAACTCGGCCGTAAATCAGTACACGGAGAGCATTCCCGACGGCCGGTGGACACAGAGACGTCGGCAAGGGCGGAAAGCCGCAGGACCGCGCCCGCCCGGGTGCTCGGCACGGAGAACGCGAAGCGACTCGAAGAGCAGGGGCGCGCAGGGGCGCGAGGCCGCCGAAGTCGCGGCGGCCACCGCGCCGAGCAGCGTCGAAAGCGCCCCTGCGCCCGCCGATGAAGACGACGCCGGTGGTGTTGCCGGTGGTGGTGGCGGTCAGGGAGCGGGTGGTGGCGGCGCTGAGCACCCCGCCCGATCTGTCCCGCGCCACGATGCGAGCCCGCACGCCACGACCGCTGCAGGCGGTGCTGCCGACGTGAGCGGCTCCTCCGGCCTCGGCGAGGTGCTCGCGCAGGCCACCGGCTCCTCCTCGGGGCAGATGGGCCTGCTCCTACCCCTGATCCTGATCGCCGCCCTCGTCTGGGCGGTCGCCTTCTTCCGGAAGCAGCGTAGCCGCACGGCTCCCTAGCCGAACCGCACCGTGACGACGCCCGGGGAAACCACGCTTCGCAGTGCCGCGTCCCGGCTCTGGCCGGCGATCGCGCTCGCAGCGACCCTGCTGGCGCTGATCGCAATCCCGGCGACGACCGCGAACGCCCGCCCACTCTGGACGGGGATCACGAACATCGGAAGCAACGAACCGCTCGCCTTCACGCGGACGAAGGCGGCCGGGTCGCGTTTCGTTCGTATCCCGGTGCTCTGGGATCAGGCGGCGCCGGACGCGCGACCCGCCAACTGGAACCCAGCCGACCCCGCCGACCCAAACTACCGCTGGGCCGACACCGACATCAACGTGCTGCGCGCCACGGCAGCCGGCCTGGTCCCGCTGCTGCAGATCGGCAGCGCCCCCAAATGGGCGCAGCGCTGCCAGACGCCGTCGGTCCTGCCCGATGCCGAATGCGACCCCGACCCGAGCCAGCTCGCGGCCTTCGCCGGCGCCGCCGCCCGCCGCTACAGCGGCGGCTTCGCCGGGCTCCCGCGAGTCAAGTACTGGCAGGCGCTCAACGAGCCCAACCTCAGCCTCTTCTTCTTCCCCCAGTTCAACACCGCCGGAAAGGCGCTCTCGCCGGGCCTCTACAAGGCGCTGGTCAACGCCTTCTACGACGCCGTCAAGGCCGTCGATCGCTCCAACCTGGTGCTCGCTGCCGGTCTCGGCCCGATCGCCGTCCCGAAGTGGACGATCGGGCCGATCCGCTTCACCCGCGAAATGCTCTGCATGAAGGGGCGCGAAAGCTTCCGCCCCGCCGCCGGCAAATGCGCCCCCGTCCGTTTCGACATCTTCGCGATCCAGCCCTACACGACCGGCGGGCCGACCCACGTCGGCGGGATCAACGACGTCCAGCTCGGAGGGCTCAGCAGGCTGAAATCGCTGCTGGTCGCCGCCGACAAGGCGAAGCGGATCAAGGGGGCCTACAAGCACACGCCGCTGTGGGTCACCGAGTTCTCCTGGGACACGAAGCCGCCCGACCCCGGCGGCCTGCAGATGGAGATCGCATCGAGATGGACCTCCGAGGCCCTCTATGAGGCCTGGCGGGCGGGCGTCAGCAGCTTCTTCTGGTTCAGCCTCCATGACGATCAGCGCGACATGTACAGCGCCCCGTACAGCGCGACCCTGGAGTCCGGGCTCTACTTCCGCGGGGCGACCCTCGAGCAGGACCAGCCGAAGGAGATATTCCACGCGTTCCGCTTCCCGTTCGTCGCCTACCCGCGCAAGAAGGGGCTGTTCGTCTGGGGACGGACGCCGACCAGTGGCCCGGGCAAGGTGAGGATCGAGGCCTGGACGGGGCAGGGCTGGCGCAAGTTGATGACGGTCAAGGCGGACAGGAACGGCGTCTTCACGGCCAGCTCGAGGAGCCGCTATGGCCAGGACAGGGAGGGCCTGGTTCGGGGCGTCTACGCCGGCGACAGCGCGCTCCCCTTCGCGATGCGCGGCTACCCCGACCACAAACAGCCGCCGTTCGGCTGATCCCCGCCACGCGCCGGGTTGGGTAGGGTTCCCCGCCGCCGATGCGCTTCTACGAGTACGAGGCACGCAGGATCGTCGAGCTGGCGGGAATTCCCGTCACCAGCTACGGCTTCTGCAAGACCGCCGAGGAGGCCCGCGCCGCCGCCGAGGAGATCGGGGGCCCGGTCGTGGTCAAGTCGCAGGTTCTGAGCGGCGGCCGGATGAAGGCCGGCGGCGTCAAGTTCGCCGACACGCCCGAGGAGGCCGCCGAGCACGCCGAGGTGATCCTGCAACTGGAGATCGGCGGCCAGATGCCGCGCGGCGTCCTCGTCGACCCCAAGGCCGAGGTGAAGCAGGAGTACTACGCCGGGGTCGTCTGGGACGGGACCGCGAAGCGGCCGCTGATGCTGTTCAGCGACATGGGCGGGATCGACATCGAGGAGGTCGCCGAGACCCACCCCGAGCACGTCGGCCGCGGCCACGTCTCGAACCTGCTGCCGATCTCCGACTTCGAGGCCAAGCAGGTCGTCGCGGCGACCGGGGTCACCGGCTCGCAGCTGAACCGCGCCACCCCCGTCCTCGCCCGCCTCGCCCGCCTCTTCCGCGACAACGACATGACCCTCGCCGAGATCAACCCGCTGGCGGAGCTGACGGACGGCAGCTTCGTCGCCCTCGACGCCCACATGGAGATGGAGAACGAGGCGGTCGGGCGCCAGAAGGCGCTGCTGCGCACGGAACTGGAGATCGCCGAGGACGACACCCGCGAGACCTACGAGCCCTCCGACTTCGAGCGCAACGTGGCGGCGATCGACGCCGCCGACCACCGCGGCGTGATCCAGGGCCGCGACCACGGCTTCGAGGGCAACCTCGGGCTGGTGATCGGCGCCGGCGGCGGCTCGCTGACCCTGACCGATGCGGTCCGCAGCCAGGGCGGCAAGCCGGCCAACTACTCCGAGATCGGCGGCAACCCCTCGGTCGCCAAGGCCTGCGGCCTGGCCAAGCAGGTGCTGCAGAAGGACGGGGTCGAGAAGATCGCGGTGATGATGTCGATCGTCTCCAACACCCGGGTCGACATCGTCGCCCGCGGCGTGATCAAGGCCTGCCTGGAGATGGACAAGGACCCCGGTGAGACGATCGCGATCTTCCGCATCCCGGGTGCCTGGGAGGAGGAGGGCTTCAAGATCCTCGACCGCTACGGGGTCGAGTACTGCGACCGCTCGGTCTCGATGTGGGAGGCGGCGGGACGCGCGGTCGCCAAGATCCAGGGGGCGGCCGCATGAGCATCCTGTTGAGCAAGGACACCACCTTCATCGTCCAGGGGATCACCGGGCGCGAGGCGGTCAACCTGACCAGGGAGTGCCTCGACTACGGCTCGAAGGTCGTCGGCGGCGTCACCCCCGGCCGCAAGGGCCGCGAGGTGCACGGCGTGCCGGTGTTCGACACCGTCGGCCAGGCGGTCGAGAACCACGGCGCCCCGGTCGACGGCTCGGTCGTCACCGTCCCCCCCGCCTTCACCAAGGACGCGGTGCTGGAGGCGATCGAGAACGGGATCAAGCTGATCGTCATCGTCACCGAGCGGATCCCGCGCCGCGACGTCGCCCAGATGGTCGAGCTGGCGGAGCTGCGCGGGGCGCGGATCATCGGCCCCAACTGCCTCGGCCTGATCGTCCCCGAGGTCTGCAAGATGGGCGGCATCGGCGGCCCGGCCAAAGACGCCGCCAAGGCCTACGCCCCCGGCCCGGTCGGGGTGATGAGCCGCTCGGGCGGGATGACGACCGAGATCTCCTCCTCGCTGACCCAGGCGGGACTCGGCGTCTCGACCGCGATCTCGATCGGCGGCGACGCGATCATCGGCTCGACCTACGCCGAGCTGATGCCCTACTTCGAGGCCGACGAGCAGACGCAGGCGATCGTCATCTACACCGAGCCGGGCGGCCGGATGGAGGCGCAGCTCTCCGAGTGGGTCGCCGAGAACGACTCGCGGCTGCCGATCGTCGCCTTCATGGCCGGCAAGTTCATGGACGACGAGGAGATGAAGGGGATGAGCTTCGGCCACGCCGGCACGATCGTCGAGGGCAAGGAGGACACCGCGACCGAGAAGATCGCCCGCCTCGAAGCGGCCGGGATCAGGGTCGTCGAGCGGATCGACGAGATCCCCGACGCGGTCAAGGAGAAGATCGGGGCGGCAGCCTGATGGCGGAGACGTTGAAGGGGATCTTCATCGACGTCGAGGTCGAGGACTCGGTCGCCGCCGACGCCGAGCTGGCGGCGAAGCTCGAGGAGGTCTGCCCGGTCGACATCTTCAAGGACGCCTCGGGGTCGGTCGAGATCGTCGAGGAGAACCTCGACGAGTGCGTCCTCTGCAACCTCTGCGTCGACGCCGCGCCCGAGGGCACCGTCCGCGTCGTCAAGCTCTACGAGCAGTAGCGGCGCCGGCCGGCTCGGTCGCCGCGGCGATCGCCTCCTCGCGCAGGCTCTCCGGGAGGACGACCATCGAGCGCAGGGCTTCGAGCGCATCCCGGTCGCCGTCGATCCCCACGTCGCTGACCGCCCCCTCGCCGGCGATCAAGACCGCGAGCAGATCGCGGCGGGGACCCGTCGAGGGTCAGGTCAGGCTCGTGTGCCTCGCCGCGCTCGGCGGCGATCGAGCCGCCCTCGATTCGCAGCAGGAAGGGCCGGCCGTCGCTGTGCAGCTGGACGGTCAGCGAGGCGTCGGGCGGCGGCCGCAGGATCAGCCGCAGCGAGTTGGGCAGCCATGAGGCTTCGAGCGCGGCCACGTCCTCGATCCGGAAGAAGTTCATCCCCCAGCGCCCCAGCTCGAGCAGCGGGCCGTCCAGCTCGCGCCCCAGCTCGGTCAGCTCGTAGACGACGGCGGAAGCCGGCGGGCCGAGCTCGCGGCGGCGCACGATTCCGTCGGCCTCCATGTCGCGCAGACGCCTGGTGAGGACGTCGGTCGGGGCGCCGCCGACCCCGCGCGCCAAATCGGAGAAGCGCTGCGGCCCGAGCAGCAGCTCGCGCACGATCAGCAGCGACCAGCGCTCCCCGATCCGGTCGAGAGCGCCGGCGATGCTGCATGCCTGGCCATAGTTGCGGCGGCTCATCGCACCGAGTCTAACAGTCGTAATTTGTTTCACAAAGCGTTCACTTGGAAATCTGGTACAGTCGCGGCGGAGTGAGCCGAGTCGCCGACCTCACCTGGAAGCACCCGAAGCTCGTGCTCGGGGTCGTTGCGGTCTTCGTCCTCGTCGCGGCGACACTGGGGCGCGACGTCGAGAGCCACCTCAAGGCCGCCGGCTTCACCGACAGCTCCTCGGAGAGCGAGCGGGCGACGAAGCTGCTGCGCGACTCGCTCGGCTACGACCCGAACCCGGCGATCGTGCTGGTCGTCCGCGCGCCCGGTGGCGGCCGGCTCGACCCGACCAGCCCCGCGGTGCGGCGCGAGGTGACCCGGCTCAGCACCGAGATGGAACGGGTCCAGTACATCGGCCACGTCGTCAACCCGCTCGCCGACCCGCGGGCCGGGGCGCAGCTGATCGCCCGCGACGGGAAATCGCTGGCGATCACCGGGCACCTCACCACTGTGGACATCGAGGACGCGGGCGGCATCGCCGCCGAGGGGGTCGAACCGCTGGCCGCCTCGAGCAACCTCGACGTCGCGATGGGCGGTTTCGCGCCCGGCTTCAACGACACCAACGACCAGACCCGCGAGGACCTGACCAAGTCGGAGCTGATCGCGTTCCCAATCCTGGCGCTGTTCCTGCTGTTCGTCTTCCGTGGCGTGATCGCCGCCGGGATCCCGCTCCTGATCGGCGTGATCTCGATCATCGGCACGCTGCTGGTGCTGCGGATCATGTCGAGCTTCACCGACACCTCGATCTTCGCGCTCAACATCGCCACCGGGCTCAGCCTCGGCCTGGCGGTCGACTACGCGTTGCTTCTCGTCTCGCGATATCGCGAGGAGATAGGGCGCGGCGGTGCGTCGCGGGAGGCGCACCGCCGCACCGTCCAGACCGCGGGCCGCGCCGCGGTCTTCTCCGGCATGACGGTGGCGGCGGCGATGGCGGCGCTGATCGTCATGCCGCAGCGGTTCCTCTACTCGATGGCCGTTGCCGGCGCCACGGTCGCGGTTCTCTCATCGGTGATCGCGATCCTCGTCGTCCCCTCGATGCTGGCCCTGCTCGGGACCCGAATCGACGCGCTGTCGATCCGGCGAGGCCCCGCCGTCTCCGACGAATCGGGCGGTTGGTACCGGCTGGCGCACGGGGTGATGCGGCGTCCCGTCGCCGTCGCGCTGGCCAGCTCGGCGCTGCTGCTCGCCGCCGCCGCGCCGCTGCTGTGGACAACGCTGACCGGCCCCAGCGCCGAAGCGGTGCCGCCTGGCCAGCCCTCCTATGACGCCTACAGGTACCTCGAATCGCACTATCCCCGCAGCGTCACCGAGGCGGTCACGGTCGCGGTCGACGGACAGGCCCGTCCACCGCAACTCGCCGCCTACCAGCGCCGGATCGAAGCGGTCGAAGGGGTCGCGGGCGGTGCGCCGTTCGCCCCGGCCGGGGACGGCGTCGCCTACGCCAACTTCGCGCTCGATGGGCACGCGCTGAGCGGCGACTCGCAGGACTCGGTGCACGAGATCCGCGGCCTCAGCCCGCCCGGCAGCGCCGAGATCCTCGTCTCCGGCAACACCGCGCGGTTCATCGACCAGAAGCAGAGCCTGCTCGCTCACGCGCCGCTGGTCGTCGGGATCATCGCGATCACGACCCTCGTCATCCTCTTCCTCCTGACCGGCTCGGTGCTGCTGCCGGTGAAGACGCTGGTGATGAACTCGCTGACCCTCGGGGCGACGCTCGGCATCCTCGTCCTCGCCTTCCAGGCGGGTTGGCTCGACGGGGTCCTCGACTACACCGGCCCCGCCGCGATCGAGGTGACGAGCCTGGTCTTCCTGTTCGCGGTGATCTTCGGTCTCGCCACCGACTACGCGGTGCTGGTGATGGCGCGGATCAAAGAACGACGCGACCTCGGCGACAGCAACGAAGAGGCGATCGCCACCGGGATCGCCCGCACCGGCCGCGTCATCACGGCCGCGGCGGTCGCGATCGCGATCGTCTTCCTCGCGTTCGCCGTCAGCACGGTCTTCTTCGTCAAGCAGATCGCGATCGGGATGGCGGTCGGGGTGCTGATCGACGCGACGATCGTCCGCGCCCTCCTCGTCCCCTCGCTGATGCGGCTGTTCGGCGAGTGGAACTGGTGGGCGCCGGCGCCGCTGCGCTGGATTCAGCGTCGCTTCGGCGTCTCCGAGGCTTAGGCGGGGATCCAAGGCCCCGGCCTGACCTCGGCCCCGACTGGCGGCCGCGGGGAGGATTGTGCGGCGCCCGCCCGTCGGCAGCGGTGAGATTGCATCTGGGTCCGCATAGCGGACACAAACGCAAACTCGCGCCCCGAACTCGGCTGGCCCGCAGCGGCGAGCCGACCCGCATCTCGTGTGCGATAGGTCACATTACCGTTATATAAATTTATAGTCGGGTAATGTGAAGGGCGATGGCGGCGGCACAGACACCCCGCACCCGGCTCTCGCGGGCCGACCGGATGAAGCAGACCCTGGCGGTCGCCCACGTCCTCTTCGCCGCACGCGGCTTCGCCGCGGTGACGATGGACGACATCGCGGCCGAGGTCGGGGTCACCAAGCCCCTCCTCTACAACTACTTCGGAAACAAGGAGAGGCTCTACGTCGCCTGCATGGAACGCGCCGGCGACGCCCTCTTCGCGACGATCGAAGAATCGGTCGGCGCCAGCGCCAACCCCGGTGACGCGCTCAACGCGGGCCTGCGGGCCTTCTTCGCCTTCCTCGACGCCGACCGCGCCGCCTGGGCAGTCCTCTTCGACGAGACCCTGCCGCAGAGCGGCGAGGTGGCGGACAGGGTCGCCGACTACCGCGGCCGGATCCTCGAGCTCGTCGCCGGCTCGCTGATCGCGCAGCTGCCCGCGCGGCGGCGCGACACCGCCAGCACCGAGGTCGAGGCGCTCTCCGCCGCCCTGCTCGGCGCCGCCGAGGCGCTCGCCCGCTGGTGGCTGCGGACCGAGGCGGTCTCCGCCCAGGAAGCGGCCGAGCTCCTGATCTCGACGATCGAGCCCGGCCTGCGCGAACGCTCGGCCCCGGCCGGCAGGTCCTCCAAATCGAAATCGAAAGGTGATCCCAGGTGATCGACAAGCCCCGCAGGGTCGCCGTCCTCGGCGGCAACCGGATTCCCTTCGCACGCTCGGATTCCGCCTACTCGCGCGCCTCCAACCAGGACATGCTGACCGCGGCCCTCGACGGCCTGATCGACCGCTTCGGCCTCGAGGGCGAGGTGCTCGGCGAGGTCGCCGGCGGCGCGGTCCTCAAGCACTCCCACGATCGCGACCTGACCCGCGAGAGCGTGCTCAGCACCCGCCTCGCCCCCGAGACCCCAGCCTACGACGTCCAGCAGGCCTGTGGAACCGGGTTGGAGACGACGATCCTGGTCGCCAACAAGATCGCCCTCGGTCAGGTCGACGCGGGCATCGCCTGCGGCGCCGACACGACCTCCGACGCCCCGCTCGGCCTCAACGAGCAGCTGCGCGAGACCCTGCTCGAGGCGAACCGGCAGCGCTCCACGACCGGCAAGCTGCGGGCGCTGACCCGGGTCCGGCCCGGTCACATCGTCCCCGCGATCCCGCGCAACGAGGAGCCGCGGACCGGCCTCTCGATGGGTGAGCACTGCGCGATCATGGCCGCGGACTGGGGCATCGGGCGCTCCGAGCAGGACGAGCTCGCGGTCACCAGCCACCGCGCCCTCGCCACCGCCTACGAGCGGGGCTTCCTCGAGGACCTGGTCACCCCCTACCTGGGGCTGGAGCGCGACCAGAACCTGCGTCCCGACTCCGACCCGGCGAAGCTGGCGAAGCTGAAGCCGGTCTTCGGCGGCGAGGACGGGACGATGACCGCCGCCAACTCGACCCCGCTCAGCGACGGCGCCTCCGCGGTCCTGCTCGCCTCCGAGGAGTGGGCGGCCGCCCACGACCTGCCGGTCCTCGCCTACTTCACCGAGGCGCAGACGGCGGCGATCGACCACGTCCACAGGGGCGAAGGGCTGCTGATGGCGCCCGCCTACGCGATGCCGCGGATGCTCGATCGCGCCGGCGTCGGGCTCGGCGACTTCGACTACTACGAGATCCACGAGGCGTTCGCCGCCCAGGTGCTCTGCACGCTGAAGGCCTGGGAGGACCCCGAGTTCTGCAGCGAGCGGCTCGGGCGCGATGAGCCGCTCGGCGCGATCGACCGCGACAAGCTGAACGTCAACGGCGGCTCGCTGGCGGTGGGCCATCCGTTCGCCGCGACCGGCGGCCGGATCGTCGCCGGCCTCGCCAAGCAGCTGCACGAGGACGGCGCGGGGCGCGGGATGATCAGCATCTGCGCCGCCGGCGGCCAGGGCGTCGTCGCGATGCTCGAGGGGCCGGAGGGATCACGATGAGCGACCGCTACGCACAGCTCGTCAACGCTCCGGTCGCCTCCACCCTTGCCAAGCAGCTCGGGCTGCCGCGGCCGGTCGAGCTGGAGCGTCATACCCCCGGCGCGCCGGTGATCTCGGGCCCGGTTCTGTCCGGCTCGGCGCCGGAGGGCGGCCTGATCAAGCAGGCGAGGGCGGTCCTCGATCAGATCGGCGTCGAAAGGGGCGGTGCCGAGGGCAAGGTCAAGGGCCTCGTCTTCGACGCATCCGGGATCTCCGACTCGACCGAGCTGGTCGAGCTGCAGCGCTTCTTCTACCCCGCCGTCGGCCGGCTCGAGCGCTGCGGCCGCGTCGTCGTGCTCGGCACCGAGCCGGGCGCGGCGGGGTCGACCCGGGCCCGCACCGCGCAGCGGGCGCTCGAGGGCTTCACCCGCTCGCTGGCGAAGGAGGTCGGCGGGCGCGGCTCGACCGTGCAGCTGGTCCTCGTCTCCCCCGGCGGCGAGGACCAGCTCGCCTCGACCCTGCGCTTCCTGCTCTCGCCCCGCTCCGCCTACGTCTCCGGGCAGGTCGTCCGGGTCGGCCCGGGGGTCGCCGAGGCACCCGAGCTCGATTGGGAGCGCCCGCTCGAGGGCAGGCGGGCCCTGGTCACCGGCGCATCGCGCGGCATCGGCGCCGCAATCGCCGAGACCCTCGCACGCGACGGCGCCCGGGTGATCGGGCTCGACATCCCCCCCGCAGCCAAGGAGCTCCGCGAGCTGACGGATCAGCTGGGCGGTGAGGCGATCGACCTCGACATCACCGGCGAGGACGCGCCTGCGCGGATCGCCGACGCCCTCGGCGAGGGCCTCGACGTCCTCGTCCACAACGCCGGGGTCACCCTCGACCGAACGATCGCGAAGATGCCGGCCGAGCGCTGGACGAAGCTGATGGAAATCAACCTCTCGAGCGAGGAGCGGATCAACGACACCCTCCTCGACCGCGGCCTGCTCGGCGACAACGGCCGCATCGTCTGCGTCTCCTCGATGTCGGGCATCGCCGGCAACTCGGGCCAGACCAACTACGCGACGTCGAAGGCCGGCGTGATCGGGATGGTCGAAGCGACGGCGCCCGAGCTGGCCGAGCGCGGCGCCACCATCAACGCGGTCGCGCCGGGCTTCATCGAGACGAGGATGACCGCGGCGATGCCGTTCGGGGCGCGCGAAGCGGGGCGCCGCCTGAGCAGCCTCTCCCAGGGCGGCCTGCCGGTCGACGTCGCCGAGACGATCGCCTGGTTCGCGAGCCCGGCGTCGACCGGGGTCAACGGCAACACGGTCCGCGTCTGCGGCCAGAACCTGCTGGGGGCCTAGATGGTTGCCTCCACGACCACGCGCACGCTCGGGAGCTCGCCCAGCATCCTGCTGCTCTATGCCCGCGCCGCGGCGCCGATGATCCCCGGCGCCTCGCTGCTGCCCTTCGTCCCCGGCGGGGGCGGCGAGATCCCCGACCTCGAGCTCGAGCTCGGCGGCGTCCGCGCCGACCCCGGCGACGTCGCCGCCTACGCGAAGGTCTGCGGGTTCGCGCTCCGCGACCACCTCCCCCCCACCTACCCCCACATCCTCGCCTTCCCCCTGCAGATGGCGGTGATGGCCGACGGCAGCTTCCCGTTCGGGGCCGTGGGGCTGGTCCACATCGAGAACACGATCACCCAGCACCGGCGGATCGGGCTCGAGGAGGAGCTGAAGCTGACGGTGCGCCCGACCGGGCTCGAGCCGCACCCCCGCGGCCGGACCTTCAGCCTCATCACCGAGGCCTGGACGGGGCACCAGAAGGCCTGGGAGGAGGTCAGCACGATGCTGCGCCGCGGCGGCGGCGAGAACACCGCAGGGCGGGCGGGCGATTCGGACAGCGATCCCCAGGAGCTGGCGGTCAGCGGCGAGTGGCGCCTCGGCGGCGACCTCGGGCGCCGCTACGCGGCGGTCTCCGGGGACCGCAACCCGATCCACTTGCACGCCTGGACCGCGAAGCCGCTCGGCTTCCAGCGGGCGATCGCGCACGGGATGTGGACCAAGGCCCGCTGCCTGGCCGCGATCGAGAGCCGCCTCCCGGACGCCTTCAGCGCCGAGGCCCGGTTCCGCAAGCCGATCTTCCTGCCGGGACAGGTCGAGTTCCTCACCGACTCCGGGGGCGAGGAGATCGCCTTCGAGGTCCGTGACGCAAAGCGCAAGACCCCACACCTCGACGGCCGCGTCAGGCGGATCGAGGCCAAACCGAGAACCGGAGGGAAGCAGTCCAAGTGAACGCGAACGGGAACAGCAACAGCGCCGGGGCGGCGGACCGCAGCATGGGCTTCGCACTGCGGACGCTCAACCGGCTCGCCGGCTCGAGCCTGCTCGACCGGATCGGCCTCCGCAGGCAATTCGAGCGGGCGGTCTTCACCACCACCAAGGGGGGCTTCCGCTCGGCGACGGCCGCCGGCCGCACCTTCAAGGCCGCCCAGCGGCTCGGCAAACCGGCCCGCCAGCGGACCGGAAAGAGGAAGGACCTCTTCGACCTCACCCCCGACGACGAGCAGCAGATGTTCCAGGAGGCGGTACGCGACTTCGCCGCGGCGAAGGTCCGCCCCGCCGGGCATGCCGCCGACGCCGAGCGGTCGACGCCGCCCGAGCTGCTGGCCCAGGCCAACGAGCTCGGGGTCAACATGCTCGGCGTCCCCGAGGAGCTGGAAGGGGTGATGGGGGAGCAGTCGGCGATCGGCAGCGTCCTGATCGGCGAGGCCCTCGCCCATGGCGACATGGGGATCGCCTACGCGGCGCTCGCCCCCGGCGCGGTCGCGACCGCGATCGGCCGCTGGGGCACCGCCGAGCAGGAGTCCACCTACCTCCCCGCCTTCACCGGTGAGGAAACGCCCGCCGCGGCGCTGGCGGTCCTCGAGCCGGCCCCGCTCTTCAACCCGCTCGAGCTCGGCACCAGGGCCCGGCGCGAGGGCGAGGACTGGGTCCTCGACGGGGCCAAGTCCCTGCTCGCCCGGGCGACCGAGTGCGAGCTGTTCATCGTCGCGGCCGAGGCCGAGGGGCTGGGGCCGGCGCTGTTCCTGATCGAGTCCGGCGGCGACGGCCTCTCGATCGAGGACGAGCCGGCGATGGGACTGCGGCCGGCCGCCACCGGGAGGCTGCTGCTCGAGGGCGCCCGCGTCCCTGCCCGCGCGCTGATGGCCGAGGGCGAGCCCGACGCCTACGCCGAGTGCATCCACCGGGCCCGGATCGCCTGGTGCGCGCTCGCGGTCGGCACCTCCCAGGCCGTCCTCGACTACGTGATCCCGTACGTCAACGAGCGGACCGCGTTCGGCGAACCGATCTCCAACCGCCAGGGGGTCGCCTTCGCGGTCTCCGACATCGGGATCGAGACCGACGGGATGCGACTCGCCACCTACCGCGCCGCCAGCCGCGCCGACCAGGGCAAGGACTTCGGCCACGAGGCGGCCCTGGCGCGGCGGCTGAGCGCCGCGAAGGGGATGCAGATCGGGTCCGACGGCGTCCAGCTCCTCGGCGGGCACGGCTACGTCAAGGAGCACCCGGTCGAGCGCTGGTACCGAGACCTCCGCGCAGCGGGCGTGATGGAGGGCGCCCTGCTCGTCTAGAGCGAAAGGCAAGAGATGATCAACCTCGAGACACCGAAGAAGTTCAAGCCCCTCGTCAGCCAGGCGCACCAGGTCGCGACCGAGGTGTTCCGGCCGATCTCGCGCAAATACGACGAGGCCGAGCACGCTTACCCGAAAGAGCTCGACATGCTCGCCTCCGTCATCGAGGGGGTGAACCAGGGCGGCGAAATCGGCGGCGCCGGCGCCGCCGGGGTCCGTCGCGACGCCAACGGCGGCAGCGAGGAGGGCAACCGCAACGGGTCCAACCTCTCGACGGTGCTGAGCGTGATCGAGCTCTGCTGGGGCGACGTCGGCCTGCTGCTCTCCCTTCCCGGCCAGGGCCTCGGCAACTCGGCGATCGCCTCGGTGGCGAGCGACGAGCAGCTCGAGCGCTACGGCGACAAATGGGCGGCGATGGCGATCACCGAGCCGGAGGCCGGCTCGGACTCGGCGGCGATCCGCACCACCGCCGAGCTCGACGGCGACGAGTACGTCCTCAACGGCGAGAAGATCTTCGTCACCTCGGGCGACCGGGCCGACCTGATCGTCGTCTGGGCATCGCTCGACCGCTCCAAGGGGCGGGCGGCGATCAAGTCGTTCATCGTCGAGCGCGACAATCCCGGCCTCAAGCTCGACCGGCTCGAGCACAAGCTCGGGATCCGCGGCTCGGACACCGCCAACTTCACCCTGCAGGACTGCCGGGTGCCGAAGGAGGCGCTGCTCGGCAGCCCCGAGATCGACACCAAGCAGGGGTTCGGCGGCGCGATGCAGACCTTCGACAACACGCGGCCGCTGGTCGCCGCGATGGCGGTCGGGGTCACCCGCGCCGCCCTCGAGGAGACCCGCGCGCGGCTCGCCGAGGCCGGCGTCGAGATCGACGATGCGATCCCGGCGCTGTCGCAGTCGGCGGCGGCGGCCCGCTTCCTCGAGATGGAGGCCGACTACGAGGCGGCGCGCCTACTGACCATGCAGGCCGCCTGGATGGCCGACAACTCGCGGCCGAACTCGCTCCAGGCATCGATGGCGAAGGCCAAGGCCGGGCGCACCTGCGTCGACGTGACGCTCGGCTGCGTCGAGCTCTGCGGCAGCGTCGGCTACGGCGAGAACAGCCTGCTCGAGAAGTGGGCGCGCGACGCGAAGATCCTCGACATCTTCGAGGGCACCCAGCAGATCCAGCTGCTGATCGTCGCCCGCCAGCTGCTCGGCAAGTCCTCCTCGGAACTGCGCTAGCGGACGGCGCTGCGGCAGACTGCCGCCCGTGAACTTCATCGAGGACGTCGTCGAAGCGTTCCCGGCGGCCCGGCCGGCGCTGATCGAGGTCGACGCGCAGGGAGAGACGCGGGTCCACCACTTCGGCGAGCTGTTCGCCCGCTCGGCCGGCCTCTCGGGCGCGTTCGCCGCCCGCGGCGTCGGGCGCGGCGACGTCGTGATGACGCTCATCGGCAGCCGGGTCGAGTGGGTGCTGGCGCTGCTCGCCTGCTGGCGGATGGGCGCCGTCGCCCTCCCCTGCAACCCGCAGCTGCGCCGCAAGGACCTCGAGCTGCGGGCCGCGGCCGCGGGCCCGAAGCTGGCGGTGGCCGAGGAGCGGTGCCTGGGCGAGCTGCCCGACGGGATCCCCTATATGGACATGACGGAGCTGGCGCGGATCCTCGACGAGGACCTCGCGCAGGAGACGCCCGCCGCCGCCGCGCGCCTCGCCCCCGGCGACCCGGCGGCGATCGTCTTCACCTCGGGCACGACAGGGGACCCGCGCGGGGTCGTCTACCCGCAGCGCTACCTCGGCGGCCAGCGGCTCCAGGCCGAGCACTGGTTCGGGTCCCGCCCCGGGGAGGTCGCCTGGTGCACGGCGGCGCCGGGCTGGTCGAAGTCGACCCGCAACGCCTTCGTCGCCCCCTGGCTGACCGGCGCCGTCGCCGTCCTCCACGACGGCCGCTTCGAGCCCGCCGAGCGACTGCGCCTCTGCGAGGAGCTCGGCGTCAACGTCCTCTGCCAGGCGCCGACCGAGTTCCGGATGCTGGCGAAGCGGGCAGAGCTGGCGCCGATCCCCTCGCTGCGCCGTCTCGTCTCCGCCGGGGAGCCGATCGAGCCGGAGACGATCCGCCTCTTCCGCGTACGGCTCGCCCTGCCGATAGGAGACGGCTACGGCCAGACCGAGACCGGCCCGGTGACCGGAATGCGCCCGGACGAGGACGACCCGGCCCGTGACGGCTCGATGGGCCGGCCGCTGCCGGGGCTCGAGACGCGGGTCCTCGACGGCGAGCTGCACCTGAAGGCGTCGACCTCGGAGACCTTCTTCGACCACTACCTCGACGGCGAGCGCTTCGAGGGCGAGTGGTGGCCGACGGGCGACCTCGTCCGCGAGGACGAGGACGGCTACCTCTGGTTCGAGGGGCGCGACGATGACCTGATCCTCTCCTCGGGGTACCGGATCGGCCCGTTCGAGGTCGAGTCGGCGCTTGTCACCCACCCGGCGGTGACCGAGGCGGCGGCTGTCGCCGCCCCCGACCCCGAGCGGGGATCTGTGGTCCGGGCGATCGTCGTCCTCGGCCCGGGCAATGAAGCCTCGGGGGACCTCGCCCGCGAGCTGCAGGAGCACGTCAAAGCTCAGACCGCCCCCTACAAGTACCCGCGGATCGTCGAGTTCGCCACCGAGCTGCCGAAGACCAACAGCGGCAAGATCAGGCGGGGCGAGCTACGCCGTAGCTAGTCTGCCCGTGTGGCGACGATCGACCGCAAGCGGATCGCGGAGCTGACCGAGGCCGAGCAGGAGCGCTACCGCAACCGCACCGGGACCTCGGCCCAGACCTACGAGCGGGCCGTGAAATCGATGCCGAACGGCGTCCCGTCCTCGTTCCAGGTCAACGACCCCTGGCCCGTCTACATCGACCGCGGCTCCGGCAGCCGCGTCTGGGACGTCGACGGCAACGAGTACGTCGATTTCCACAACGGGTTCGGGGTGATGTGCATCGGCCACGCCAACCCAACGGTCGGCGCCGCGGTCAAGGCCCAGGTCGATCGCGGCACCCACTTCGCCGCCCCGACCGACGGCTCGATCGCCGTCGCCGAGGAGCTGAAGCGCCGCTTCGGGCTGCCGCAATGGCGCTTCACCAACTCCGGCACCGAGTCGACGATGGACGCCGTCCACCTCGCGCGGGGGGCGACCGGGCGCGATGTGCTGCTCAAGATCGAGGGCTCCTACCACGGCCACCACGACGCGGTGATGGTCTCGGTCTACCCGCCGCTCGAGGCGCTCGGCGACCGCGACGACCCGATCAGCGTTCCCTACGGCGGCGGCCTGCCGCGGGCGGTCACCGAGCTGACCCGCTCTGTCCCCTTCAACGACGCCGACGCTCTGGCCGCGGCGCTCGAGAAGATCGGCGACCAGGTCGCCGGGCTGATCATGGAGCCGGCGATGATGAACATCAACATCATCCCGCCCCGCGACGGCTACCTCCAGCGGGTCCGCGAGCTGACCGCCGAGCACGGCATGAAGCTGATCTTCGACGAGGTGAAGACGGGCTGCACGATCGCCGCCGGCGGCGCCACCGCCCGCTTCGGCGTCACCCCTGACATGGTCACCCTGGCCAAGGCGAGCTGCGGCGGCTACCCGGGCGGGGCGATCGGGATGACCGCGGAGCTGGCGGAGCTGGTCACCGACGGGACCGTGAACCAGTACGGGACCTTCAACGGCAACCCGCTGGTGATGGCGGCCGCCGAGGCCACCCTGACCGAGGTCCTGACCGACGACGTCTACGAGCACTTCGAGGCGACCAACCGGCGCCTGCTCGACTCCTGCCAGGAGATCATCGACTCGCACGGCCTCCCCGCCTACACCGAGGGCCTGGGCGCCAAGGGGTGCGTCATCTTCGCCCCCGAGCCGATGCACGAGTACCGCGACTACCTGACCAAGGTCGATGACGAGCTCTCGACGCTGGCCTGGCTCTACCACATGAACCACGGCGTCTTCATGACCCCCGGGGTCGAGGAGGAGTGGACGCTCTCGCTCGCCCACTCCGACGAGGACCTGCAGACCTACGTCGACGCCTTCGAGGCCTTCGCCCGCGACGTCAGCTCGGCCTGACGGGTCGCGAGCTACGCTTTGCGCGATGGCGACGCGCACCCCAGCCAGCGACACAGCCTCGGTCGCGGCCGCCTACTTCGAGGCGGTCGCGGAGCGCGACCTCGACGCGATGACCGCGCTGTGGGAGCCCGGCGGCATCGACGTCCTGCACGGGATGGCGGAGCTCCAGGTTCCGGGCAGCTTCCAGCATTGGTTCAGCAACCTGTTCGCCGCGTTCCCCGACTGGAAGTTCGAAATCGTCGACCAGGTCACCGAGGGGGACCGCTCCGCGGTGCGCTGGCGTGCAACCGCGACCTTCACCGGCCCGGCGCGGTTCGAAGGGATGATCCCGACCGGCGCATCAGTCGACATCACCGGCTTCGACCTGGTCACGGTCCGCGACGGCAGGATCCACCGCAACGACGCCTACGTCAACTCGACCGATCTGGCGCAGCAGCTCGGGGCCATGCCACCCCCCGGATCGGGGCAGGAACGGGCGATGATCGGCGCCGTCAACCTGAAGACGCGGATCACCGCCCTCCTGCGGCGCGCCTAAGCCGAGGCCCAGGCGACGGACGGCGCCCCGCGGCCGCTCTCGACCAGCGATTTCAGGCTGGCGCGCAGGTAATGGTCCCAGCCGCGGTGGCAGAGCTCGGCGCACTCGAGCCGATCGAGGCCGTGGTGGACGAAGCGCAGCCGGGTGCGCTCGCCGTCGTCCTCGGGCTCGAGCCTGAAGGAGACCGTCGTCCCCACCCACTCGTCGGTCGGCGTGAAGTTGACCTGGTACTGGTCGACGCAGGCCCACTCGACCTCCTCGCCGGGGACGAGGCGGTCGACCCGCATCTCGGTCCAGTGCTCGCTGTCGAAGTTCAGCCGGCTGACGCCGCCGACCTCCTCCGCGATCCTGGCGTCCTCCGTCCACCAACTGCGGACCCCGTCACCGGTCGCGATCGCCTCGTAGACCGTGCTCGGCGGCGCGTCGATCGTGATCTCGATCCTGTGGTCGTCGCTCATCGCTGTTTCTCCTTTGTTGGCTTTGAATACATGCCTAGACAGTTATATAAGCATATGATTGAATAGAGCGCATGACCAGCCCCGTGTTCGACGCCGTCTCCGAGGGCTCGCGCCGCACGATCCTCGACCTGCTCGCCGCCGGCCCGCAGCCGGTCGGCGAGATCGCCGCGAGCACCGGGCTCAGC
This sequence comes from uncultured Solirubrobacterales bacterium, assembly GCA_963816785.1. Lineage (GTDB taxonomy): Bacteria > Actinomycetota > Thermoleophilia > Solirubrobacterales > 70-9 > VRUE01. The sequence goes on from CAWFLL010000004.1 coordinate 445,642, forward strand.
CAGCCGAACACCTCCCGCCACCTGCGGGTGCTGCGGGAGGCGGGCCTGGTCGAGCCCCGCGCCGAGGGCCAGCGGCGGATCTATCAGCTGCGCCCCGCGGGCATGGCCGAGCTGATCGGCTGGGTCGCCCCCTACCAGCGCCTCTGGCAGGGCGGCCTCGACGCGCTCGAACGACACCTCGACAAAGACGACAGCAAGGAGGGGTGACGACGATGCCCGGCAAACACGCGAAACTCGAGGAAATCGACGGCCGCCCGGCACTGCGCCTTGAGCGAGCCCTTCCCCACCCGCCGGAGCGGGTCTGGCGGGCGTTGACCGACCCCGAGGAGCAGTTCGCCTGGCACCCGACCCCGGCTCGCTTCGAGCCCGAGGCCGGCGGCAGGGCGATCTGGGACCCGAAGGGGCAATTCCCCGGCCTGGTTGACGGCGAGGTCACCGAGTGGGAGCCGCCGCGGCTGCTCGCCTACACCTGGGTCAAGGAGGGGGAACGGCCCGACCATTTGCGCTGGGAGCTCCACCCCCACGACGAAGGCTGCGTTCTGATCCTCGTCCACACCTTCGAGGACCGCCTCAAGGCCGCCCGCGACGGCGCCGGCTGGCACGTCTGCCTCGACGCCCTCGCCGCCGACCTCGACGGCCTACCCGACCCGCGCGGCACCGACCCCGACGTGCCCGGCCCCTGGTCGGCGCTCAACGCCGAGTACCAGCGGCGGTTCGGGATCTCGCCCGAGGAGGCGACGCCGCCGCCGCGCCGCGAGGAGGCTTAGGCCGAGAGTGCCTCGGCGATGTCGACCGGGCGCCCGAGGTGGAAGCCCTGCGCCATGTCGACGCCGTATTCGCGCAGCATCTCGGCGGTGGTGTCGTCCTGGACGTACTCGGCGATCGTCTCCTTGCCCAGCCCACGGGCGATCTGCACGATCGCCTGGACGGTGAGCTGGTCGGCGTCGCTGCGGGGCATGTCGCGGACGAACTCGCCGTCGATCTTGATCAGGTCGAACGGGAGCCGCTTCAGGTGATGGAAGGGGCTGAAGCTGGCGCCGTAGTCGTCGATCGCCACCTGGCAGCCCAGCTCGGTGAGGCGGTCGGCGAAGCCGATCGCGGTGTCGTAGTCCTCGACCGGGGTCGTCCTGGTGATCTCGAACGTGCAGCGCGACGGGTCGGCGCCGCCTTCGTCGACCTTCCGTTCGATGAACTCGAGCACCGAGAGGTCGGTGAGGGAGACGCCGGATAGATTGACGTGGAGTGAGACCGGGTGCCCCTCGCGCTCGCGCGCGGCGAGCAGCTCGAGTGCGCGGGCGACCACCCAGCGATCGAGCTCCTGGACCATGCCCGAGCGCTCCGCCGCCTCGATGAAGGAGGCGGCCGGGAGCAGGGTGCCGTTTTCGCCGGCCATCCGCAGCAGTAGCTCGTAGCGCTCGATGCCGCCGGACGCCAGGCTGCGGATCGGCTGGGTGTGGAGACGGAAGCGATTGTGGGTGATGGCGTCGCGGATCCGCGCCGTGGTCGTCTGGGGGCGCTCCGGCGCCCGCTGCGATTCGCTCGGATCGCGGAACAGGGCGATGCGGTCGCGCCCGCCCTGCTTGGCCGTGTACATCGCCTGGTCGGCCGCGACCAGGACCCCCTCGGAGCTGCCGCGGGGCTTGCGGCCGAACATCGAGATCCCGATGCTGATGGTCGCGGGGTCGGCCTCCGGCGCCGGCCGCGCGTTCTCCGCCACCTGGGTCCGAAGTTCTTCGGCGAGGGTCATCGCCCCCCTCACGTCGGTCTGCGGCATCAGGACCGAGAACTCGTCGCCGGAGAGGCGGGCGACGATGTCGGTGCCGCGCACCCTCTCGCGCATGATCGCCGCGATCTGGCGGATCAGGTTGTCGCCGGCCTGGTGGCCGTGGGAGTCGTTGATGAGCTTGAGGCCGTCGATGTCGATGATCATCACGGCGCCCTGCCCGCCGTAGCGGGCGCTGAAGGAGACGAACTGGTCGAGTTCGGCGCGGAAGCGGCGGCGGTCGAACAGCCCGGTCAGCGAGTCGTGGTCGGCGAGGTAGCGCAGCTCGGCCTCGGTCCGGTCGGCCCGCTCGAGAGCCGCCATCACCACCTCGCGATCCCCGTTCTCGAGCTTCTTCAGCACCGCCTGGATCGCCGGCTCGCTCTGGCCCATAAGTCGTTTGGTCGGCACTGACCGAATCTAGTGCCAGGGGCTCTCCTCCCCGGGCGCAGTTGAGTCCTATGGACGAATGCGTTCGACTTTTGCCGAGCCGCCCCACCCAATAGTTAGCCAACGGGTCGCCGTGGGTAGTCTGGGGCCGATGGCGAACCGCCTGGCACAGGAGACCAGTCCCGTACCTGCTCCAGCACCGCGACAACCCCGTCGACTGGCACCCCTGGGGATCGGAGGCGCTGGGGCTCGCCCGGGAGCTCGATCGCCCGATCCTGCTCTCGGTCGGCTATTCAGCATGCCACTGGTGCCACGTGATGGAGCGCGAGTCCTTCGAGGACCCCGAGACCGCCGCCTATATGAACGAGCACTTCGTCAACGTCAAGGTCGACCGCGAGGAGAGGCCCGACATCGACGCCCTCTACATGGAGGCGGTGCAGGCGATCAGCGGGCATGGAGGCTGGCCGATGACCGTCTTCTGCGAGCCCGACGGCGTCCCGTTCTACGGCGGCACCTACTTCCCGCCCGACGACGGCCGCGGCATGCCCAGCTTCCGGATGGTGATGGAAGCCGTGCTCGACGCCTTCGAGAACCGTCGCGACGAGCTGCGGGCGCAGGCGCCCCGCACCCAGGAACGCCTGGCGGCGATCGGCGCGATCGAGCCGTCGGCCGAGAGCCCCGACGGGCGCCTCCTCGGGTTGGCGCTGGAGGGCCTGCGAGAGCGGGCCGACCCCGATCGCGGCGGCTTCGGCGGGGCACCGAAGTTCCCGCCCCCATCGGCGTTGGAGCTGCTGCTGGCCCAGGGTGAGACCGGCCCGGTCGAGCTGACCCTCGACGCGATGATGGCCGGGGGGATCTACGACCAGCTCGGCGGCGGCTTCGCGCGCTACGCGGTGGACGCCGCCTGGCTCGTGCCGCACTTCGAGAAGATGCTCTACGACAACGCGCAGCTGGCGTCCGCCTACCTGCACGGCTGGCAGGCGCTCGGGCATCAGCGCTACCGGCGAGTCTGCGAGGAGACCCTCGACTGGATGCTGCGGGAGATGCGCGGCCCCGAGGGCGGCTTCTACTCGGCGATCGACGCCGACTCCGAGGGCGAGGAGGGGCTCTTCTACGTCTGGACGCCAGGAGCAGATCCGCTCCGTTCTCGGCGACGACGCGGCGGAGGAGGCGATCGAGTTCTACGGGGTCACCGAGGCCGGTAACTTCGAGGGCCGCAACGTCCTCCACCTGGCGGGCGGCGCCTCAGCCGAGGAGCCCGCCTCGCTGGCCGGCTCCCGCAAGGCCCTGTTCGAGGCGCGCAGCGCCCGGGCGCGCCCGGGGCTCGACGACAAGCGGCTGACGTCATGGAACGCGCTCGCGATCGCCGCTCTGGCCGAGGCCGGCGCGACGTTGGACCGGCCCGACTACCTGGAGGCGGCGCGGTCCTGCGCCGAGTTCGTATTGGGCTCGCTGCGCGACTCCGAGGGACGCCTGCTCCGCACCTACCGGGACGGGGTGGCGCGCCTGAACGGCTACCTCGAGGACCACGCCTTCCTGCTCGAGGCGCTGCTGACCCTCTACGAAGCGAGCTTCGAGCAGCGCTGGTTCGAGCAGGCGCGGGAGCTTGCCGACACGATGATCCGGCGCTTCGGCGACCCCGAGCGGGGAGCCTTCTTCTCCACATCCGACGACCACGAGGCGCTGATCGCGCGCCGCAAGGAGATCGGCGACCACCCGATCCCATCCGGCAACTCGGCAGCGGCGCTGGGCCTGCTTCGACTCGCCGCGCTGAGCGGGGAGCGCACCTATGAAGAGCAGGCAATCGGGGTGATCCGGCTGTTCGTGAGGATCGCGCCGCGCCAGCCCGACGCGTTCGCCCACCTGCTGCGCGCGCTCGACTTCCACCTCGCCTCCGTCAAGGAGGTCGCGCTGATCGGCGAGGAGCTGGGGCCGCTGGCCGCCGTCGTCCGCGCCCGCCACCGCCCCCACCTGGTCCTCGCCGGGGGCCCGGAGGGGACCGAGGCGCCCGAGCTCCTGCGCGATCGCACCGCGGTGGGCGGCTCCGCGACCGCCTACGTCTGCGAGAACTTCGCCTGCCAGGCGCCTGTGACGGATCCGCGACAACTAAGCAGCTTGATCTAAGAGGATCGAATCCTTGCGAGGCTCCTGGTTCACTTTCGCCGCCGGTCGCAAAACGAAGTGGGTCGTGTTCGCGGCCTGGTTCATTGCGATCTTCATCGCCGCCGGGCCGGCCGAATTGCCGGCTAGGTTCGAAGACGCCGAAAACAACGAGGCCACTTCCTACCTGCCGGGGGACGCCGAATCGACGGCGTCGCTCGACGCGACGGAATCGCTCCAGGACGGCGAAATCGCCCCCGCCGTGATCATCTTCCGGCGCGAGTCCGGCCTCACTCCCGCCGACCTTGACACGATCGTCGAAGACGTCGGCAAGATGACCGAGAAGCGCTTCGAAGGCGTCGAGCCGGACGGCTCGACGGCCGCGTCCGGCGGCAAGGCCCCTGACTCCAAGAGCGCTGCCGCCCCTGCGGCCATTCCCAAGGGACTGCCGCCGGGCTGCGCCGGGCCGACGAGCACGGTTCCGGGCCAGCCACCCGACTACGCCCCCTTCGTCGGCCCGGTCTGCTCCCCGGACGGCAAGGCCGCGATCATCACCGCCTACATCAACGCCGAGGGGGAGGGCGAACGGATCGTCGACCCGGTCAAGTACTGGCGCGACGCGATCGCCGACCCCCCGAGCGGCCTCAGCGTGAAGATCACCGGGGGAGCGGGATTCTCGGCCGACGCGATCGAAGTGTTCGAAGGCATCAACGGGACGCTGCTGCTGGCCGCGGTGAGCCTGGTGATCTTCCTGCTGATCGTCATCTACCGCTCGCCGATGTTCTTTTTCATCCCGCTCGCCGCCGTGCTCTTCGCCGAGACGCTCTCACGCTCGATCGGATACGGGGTCTCCGAGCTGGGGGTGACGATCAATGGCCAGTCGAGCTCGATCATGTCGGTGCTTGTGCTCGGCGCGGGAACCGATTACGCGCTGCTGCTCGTCTCCCGCTACCGCGAGGAGCTGCACCACGAGGTCGACAAGCACGAGGCGATGCGCACCGCCCTGGCGTCAGCCGGGCCGGCGATCTTCGCCTCGGCGCTGACGGTGATCGCCGCCCTGCTCTGCCTGCTGATCGCCAAGGTCAACGGGACCTCCGGGCTCGGCCCGATCGCCGCAATCGGCATCGCCTGCGCGGCGCTCTCGATGCTGACCCTGCTGCCGGCGTTGCTGACGATCTTCGGCCGCCGCGCCTTCTGGCCGTTCGTGCCCCACACGCCGCAGACCGCGCCCTCGGTGGAGGACTGCTCCGACCGGGCGCGCAGGGTCTGCGTCGAAGGCTCGAGCATCGGAGCCCTTGCCCTGGTCGTCCTCGCCTGCCTCGTGGTCGTGGTCCTGCTGCCGCTGGTGCTCCTCAACTGGCTCCTGCGCGTGATCAGCGGGCGCCGCATCCCCTCGCTGATCGTCGGCCCGCTCGACAGGGTGGTCTTCCAGCCCTACGAGGTGCGGCGGTTCCAGCGGGAGCGCGCGGTCGACGTCACCCACGGCCTCTGGAAACGGGTCGGCGATCGGGTCGCGGTTTCGCCTCGCCGGGTGATGGCCGGCTCGATCGCCCTCCTGCTGATCTTCTGCGCCGGCTTTGCTTTCTTCTCGACCGAACTGACCAGCGAAGACACCTACCGCAACGAAGTCGAATCGGTCGAAGGCCAGTACCTTCTCAACAAGAGCTTCCCGGCGGGAACGACCGCCCTCACGGACATCGTGGTCCGCCAGCCCGCCGACGTGCCGGCGGTGAGGAGAGCCGTGGCGGGGGTCGACGGCGTCGAGGCCGTTTCGCCGCCAGTCGCCGAAGGGCCGCCGGGGACCCTCGTCCATGCCACCCTGGAACCCAATCCCTATTCGACCGATGCGTTCGACCTCGTCGAACCGATCCGCGAAGCGGCGCACGGCGTCGCGCCGAGCACCCTGGTGGGCGGACCGAGCGCGGTCGAATTCGACGTCCGCGACGCGGCCGCCTGGGACTCGACCGTGATCCCGCCGATCATCCTCCTCGTCGTCCTCCTGATCCTGATGGGCCTGCTGCGGGCGGTGGTCGCGCCGCTGGTCCTGATCGGCACCGTGATCCTCAGCTTCCTCGCCTCCCTCGGCGTCGGCTACTTCGTCTTCGACGTCATCTTTGGCTATCCCGGCTCGGACCCGTCGCTGCCGCTGTTCGCCTTCGTATTCTTGGTCGCGCTCGGGGTCGACTACAACATCTTCCTGATCTCCCGTGCCCGCGAGGAGACCATCGCCCACGGCTCTGAACAGGGCATCCTGCGCGCGCTGGCGGTGACCGGCGGGGTCATCACCAGCGCCGGGATCGTCCTCGCCGGCACCTTCTCGGTGCTCGCCGTGCTGCCGCTCACCTTCCTCACCGAGCTCGGCTTCGTCGTCGCCTTCGGGGTCCTGCTCGACACCTTCCTGGTGCGCAGCGTGCTCGTGCCCTCGATCGCCCTCAGCATCGGCGACGACTTCTGGTGGCCCTCGGCACTCTCGAAGGGCGGCGGCGGGACCGAGCCGGCGCCGCCGGAGCGCGAGCGGGCGGCCGTCTAGCCTCGACCGCTAGAGAACCGGAAGGAAGTTCTCGATCTCATAGGGGGTCACCTGGACGCGGTAGTCGTCCCACTCCTGCCGCTTGATCTCGACGAAGCGGCGGAAGGTGTGCTCCCCGAGGGTGCGTAGGACCAGCTCCGAGTCGGCGGTCACCTCGATCGCCTCGCCGAGGGTCTCCGGCAGCTCCTCGATGCCGCGCTGCGCGCGCTCCTCCGGCGAGAGGTGGTAGAGGTTCTGCTCCATCGGCTCCGGCAGCTCGTAGCCCTTCTCGACCCCCTCCAGCCCGGCCTGCAGCATGCCGGCGAAGCAGAGGTAGGGATTGCAGGCGGGGTCGGGACAGCGCAGCTCGGCCCGCGTGGCTCCCTCCTTGCCGGGGTGGTAGAGGGGGACCCTGATCAGCGCCGAGCGGTTGCGGCGCGACCAGGCGAGGTAGACGGGGGCCTCGAAGCCGGGGACGAGGCGCTTGTAGGAGTTGACCCACTGGGCGAAGAGCGAGGAGATCTCGCGCGCGTGCTTGAGCTGGCCGGCGATGAACGCCTTCGCGGTTCCGGAGAGGAAGTACTGGTCGTCGGCGTCGAAGAAGGCGTTGCCGCCGTCCTTGCCGAGCGACTGGTGGACGTGCATCCCGGAGCCGTTCTCGCCGAACAGCGGCTTCGGCATGAAGGTCGCGTGCCAGCCGTATTTCATCGCGTACTCCTTGACCACGATGCGGTAGGTCATGCAGTCGTCGGCCATCTCGAGCGCGTTCTTGTAGCGCATGTCGACCTCGTGCTGGGAGGGGCCGACCTCGTGGTGGGTGTACTCGACGTGGATCCCCATTTTCTCCAGCGCCAGCACCGTCTCGCGGCGCAGGTCGGAACCGGCATCGAGCGTCGTCAGGTCGAAATAGCCGCCCTCGTCGAGCACCTCCGGCGTCCCGTCCTCCGGTTTGGCCGAGCGAAAGTAGAAGTACTCCAGCTCGGGGCCGATGTTGTAGGCGTCGAACCCGAGCTCCTCGGCGCGCTTCATCGCGCGGCGCAGGATCCAGCGCGGGTCGCCCTCGTAGGGGTCCCCGCCCGGCACCCTGATGTCGCAGAACATGCGGGCGACGGCGTTCTCTTCCTCGGGCCGCCATGGGATCAGGGCGAATGTCGTGGGATCGGGCATCGCGATCATGTCCGACTCCTCGATCGGGTTGAAGCCGGTGATCGAGGAGCCGTCGAAGCCCATGCCGCCGTCGAAGGCGTCCTCCAGCTCGGCTGCGTTGATCGAGAAGCTCTTGAGCTGGCCGAGCACGTCTGTGAACCAGAGACGCACGAAGCGAACGTCCCTTTCCTCGACGATCGCTGCTACATCGGCGGCACTCTTCGGTCTCTCTGCCATCCCGGCCTCCTTGGCTCTCGCCCTCGTTGGAGTGGCAAAGATAGGCGAAGTGAACCGGAGAGGTGCAGAACTGCGTAATCCGGGTAGGAAACGCGTGACCGCAGGGGTTGCGGTAGGCGTCGAGACCAGGTATAACTTACTTCAAGTAAGTATTCAGCCTAAAGTAAAGTAAAGGCAAGGTAAAGGCTCTGTAAAGCGGAATTCGCCCATCTGAGCCGAAAGCGGAGAAGCCACGTGACAGTAAAAACAGCAGTCAGCAGATTCCACATCCACGACGAGTTGACGGCTCCTGATGAGAGCGCTCCCCTGCTCAAGAGCATCCAGGCGGGAGGCGGTGCGGTGACCAAGTTCGTCGGCGTCCTCGCAGGCGCTCCGTCTGTGTTGCGCGCCTACACTCGGATGCGCTCCGAGCTGCGCAGCGGCGTCCTGCCGCGCCCGACTCGTGAGCGGATCGCGCTCGCGGTAGCCGAGCACCGTCACGACTCCTACAGCATCGCCCAGCACGCGAAATCGGCCAAACGCGCCGGCCTCGGGCTCGACGAGGTCACGAGGGCCCGCAGCTTCACCTCCAACGACCCCAAGGAGGCGGCGCTGCTGACCTTCCTCAAGGCCACCCTCGAGGCCGACGGCTATCCCCCCAACCACCTCCACGAGGAGGCACGGGAGATCGGCTGGAGCGACGAGGAGATCCTCGAGGCGGTCGCACATCTGGCCCTGAACGAGTTCCAGAGCCTGATCGCGAGCGCAGCGGCGCTGCCCAAAGACCAGGCAACACCGGCGGTCCTCCCCTCCGCCGCCTGACGCGACTGGACGCTGACGCGCCAGTCGCGTCAGCTGATCCCTAGGGCATCACGACCGTTGCCGTATAGAGCAGGCGGGCGGTCGCGTAGCGGCAGCCGTAGGTGGCGCGTCGTCCGACGCGCTGCTGCGGCTCGCCCTGGCGGACGGCCGTCGTGTTGGTGCATTTGCCGGGCAGGCGGCTCGCCCGCCAGGCGTTTTTCGCCGAGAGGCCCTCGGCGAACGCCGCAGCCCAGGTCGGCACCGTGAGGCCGACGATGTCGCCTTTCTGAACCGGGAGCGAGGCGCCGAACTTGACCGTCCGGCCCAGGAACGGGCTGAGCACCCGGACCGACCCCTGCTTGCGGAGGTTGAAGCGCGGCGGGCTCGTTTCGGGGACGCGGCGCAGTATTGCCAGCCGGGCCTGGGGCGGCGTCCCGAAGAAGCCGTTGAAGAAGGAGCGCTGCATGTTGGTCGGCTGTGCCAGGGTCAGCGTCCAGGACTTGACCTTGCCGTCCCTCGGGACCCTGAACGGCAGGCTGGTCTGATCGGTGCTGATCTGGAAGCCGGTTACGCTGCCGACGGCCTGGCACGGCGATCCCGGGCAGGAGGGGTCCGGGGTGGTGTTCGTCTGGCCGAGGACGACGGTCGTTCGCGAGCTGGTGGCCGCGCCGGCGCCGGCGACGGACGCGATGACCATCACCGTCAGGCACGCCATCAGCAGCGACGCGACCACCCCTCGCTTGGAAAGGTCCAGCATTCGACGGCAGAGACTACCCGCAGGCCCGGCGGCTTCGCGACCGGCCGCGCCTAGCGCGCTGCAGGGCGCCCGATCGCGTAGCGGACCAGGTTCGCGCCTTCGAAGCTGAGCGCGAGGCGGGCGCCGTTGGTGAGGTCCCAGGAGTTGCCGGCCGAGTAGGGGCCGCGGTCGATCACCGTGGCGACGATCGAGCGGCCGCGGTAGAGGAACTTGACCGCCGTCCCGCAGGGGAGCGTGCGGTGGGCGACGCCGATCGTGTGCGGCCGCAGCGTCTGACCGCAGGCGGTGTGTTTGCCGTAGAGCCCCGGGCCGTACCAGGTGGCGCCCGCCGAGCGCATCGCGGTGAAGACGAAGGCGTCCTCGACGAGGGTCCTTTCCGTCGCGGCGCCGCCCGAGAAGGCCGACGCCCCGCCGGTCATCGCCTGCGCGGGGCTGGCTCCGAGCATCAGGGCGGAGCTGACGACCAGCGCCGGAAGCAGGGCTCGCACCGGCCTGCAGCGCAGCCATGCCCGTCGTGAATGATCTTTCCGCCCGAGGCGGTTCCTGCCTACGTTCATCGTCTCTTTCCGAGCGCTTACGGGGTTAGCTGACGGGCTCGCGCTGAAAGAGCTGCGCTACGCGGCAGATGCCTGCGATTCGCCCCAACTAATTTGGGTCCCCCGCTCTCCGCGGTATGTGGGCGGAGATTCAGCGGAAGTTGGCGGCACGTTAGCAAACGCTAAGACGGAAATCCGCCTGTGTGATGGATCTCGCGCCGGTTGTGTCTCTGCAGCACCCCGAATAGAGTGGCGACCAGGGAGACGAGTGAGACCGAAACTCAGCTACGCGAACGTCGTTGCGACGGTGGCGCTGTTCGTCGCCCTCGGCGGCAGCGCGGCGGCCGTCGCCACGCTGACGGGCCGCGACATCAAGAACCGGTCGATCAAGAAGGTCGATGTCGGGCGCAATGCGCTGACAGGCGGCGAGATCCGCGAGGACCGCCTGGCGAAGGTTCCGAGCGCGGTGCGGGCGGACACCGCCGGCTTCGCGGAGAGAGCGGGGAACGCATCGCTGCTGGGCGGAATCGAGGCGGCCGGCTTCGCGCGCGGGACCCAGATCGACTCCGGCGCGGGCGACAACACCTCGACCACGCAAACGACGCTTCTGAGCTTCCCTGAGATCGGCCTCGAGATACACACCGACGGTGACGCCGACGCAACCAACTCCCTGCGTGCAGTGAACAGCCGCACCGCGGGGAGATTCCTCTTCTGGAACAGCGCCAACCCCGTCGCCGTCGGCCAGGTCGGGCCCGGTGTCAACTTCGAGATCCCGCCCGGGGGCATCGGGCTGATCCATGACGCGGTGTTCGTCCTCGAGGGCCAGGCCCCGCAACTCGAACCCATCGTGGTCTCGGTCACCTGCCGGTTCAACATCCCCCCGACCGTCGCCTGCATCGGGATCAGCTCCCCCTGACCCGACCCCGGCAATGGGAAAGGCCCCTCGCGGGGCCTTTCCGTTAGCGGGCCTGTAAGCCGGATCCTGTCGGGAGCGACCATCTGTCTCTCCGAGGCCTGCGCCCCGGAGGGGCCACCGGAGTGGCCCTGCGGCCTACCTGGACCTCGCCGGGCCGGGTCATCGGTCCTGTTTGGCCTTGCACCGGGCGGGGTTTGCCTGGCCGCCGCGTCACCGCGACGCCGGTGCGCTCTTACCGCACCATTTCACCTTTGCCTGTACGCGACTCACGTGTGGCCGCGCCATCGGCCGTGTCATTTCTGTGGCACTTTCCCGCGGGTTTCCCCGGGTGGGCGTTACCCACCGCCTCGCCGTTCGGTGTCCGGACTTTCCTCGAGGGGTTTTCTCTCCCCGCGATCGCTCAGCCCGCCCACCAAGGGTAGCGCTGCGAGGCCGGACTTGGGAGGGGTGCGCTAGATCTTGCGGAGGACGCCGATCACGCGACCGAGGACGGTTGCGTCGGGGGTCCTGATCGGCTCCATCGTGTCGTTCTCGGGCTGGAGGCGGATGTGGTCGTCCTCCTGGAAGAAGCGCTTGACGGTGGCCTCGTCGCCGATCAGCGCGACGACGATCTCCCCGTCCTCGGCCTCCTCGGCGGGCCGCACGACCGCGTAGTCGCCGTCGAAGATGCCGGCGTCCTTCATGCTTTCGCCGCGGACGCGGAGGATGTAGTCGCCTTCCTCGCCGCCGATCACGTCGGGAATCTCGATGTACTCCTCGATGTTCTCCTCGGCGACGATCGGCTCGCCGGCGGCGACGTTGCCGACCAGCGGGACGCCGCTGCTCCCCGGCAGGATCGTCTTCTTGGCGCGGTCGAAGAGCAGCTCGATCGCCCGCGGTTTCGAGGGGTCGCGGCGCAGCAGGCCGATCTTCTCGAGGTTGGCGAGGTGGGCGTGGACGGTCGAGGAGGAATGGAGCCCGACCGCCTTGCCGATCTCACGCACGGTGGGCGGGTAGCCGGTCTTTGCCGCGTAACGGCGGATGAAGTCGAAGATCTCCTTCTGCCGCTTGGTCAGGTCGAGGTCCATTCAGCCTCTTTCCCTCACCACACGCGGCCACACATGTCTCGGACGTCCGAACACCTGTTCGCAGGGTACCGGTTCGGCCGGACTCTCGCAACTCCCGCCGCCGCGCCCCGCCGCCGCCCGGGTCCGACTTATCTAGAATCGACCGCCCGCGAGCGGCTGTGGCGGAACTGGTAGACGCGCAAGGTTGAGGGCCTTGTGGGTGGAAACACCCGTGATGGTTCGACTCCATTCAGCCGCATTGGGAGTTGCATGCCGTAGGCCCCCAGGGTCGGTGGGTCGGCTCAGGGTGCGAGCCGCTCCAGCACGGTCCCGTCAGCATCTACAGCCAGGACTGTTGGAACCACGGCGATCCCGTACTTCCGGGCGAGGTCGGGGCGCTCGCGCACGTCGAGCTTGACCAGCGGGTCCGAACCACCCGCGAGACGCCGTTCCCACTCACCGCACTCGGCGCAGAGCGGATGGGTGAACTCGACGAACGCGCGCCGGTGCCCGTTGAGGAAGCCGAGGTCTGCCGGCTCGATCCGCCCGTGACGCCGTGGAGAGATCCCGCGCAGGCGGGCGCTGACCCTGTAGAGCTCGCAGCCGGCGCAAAAACCGCTCGCCGCCGCCAGCAGCGCCAGGGCTGCGACGAGCGCGGCGATCACGGTGCCGGTGGTCGGAGAGCCGAGCCACCATGCCAGCGCCGCGGCGGTCAGGAAGGCGAAGCCGATCATGTTGGCGAGGCGGGGCGGGCGGGAGTCCTCCAGCTCGCCCTCACCAAAGCGAGGCTGGATCAGCTCGAAGTAGGCGAGGCAGGTGAGGCAAAAGCGTCGGCCCGCCGTCAACCCGACCAGGAGCTGCGCCCCCATCAGCGCCCAGGCCAGTGGCCAGCCGAATGCGACACCCACCAGCGCCACCAGCCCCACGACGGCCTGGTTGAAGCGCGGGGCACGCGCGTCGATCACGTCGGTATCGCGCCACGGATCGGCACTTCGTGGATTTGCCATGGACTCAGTCTAGGAGCGGCCGTCGCTGAGCCGGTCGACGACGATCTGGAGCTTGCCGCCGGATGATCATCCAAGAGCATCCGCGCGGTTCGCCGCATATCGGTCGCTCGCTCGGCCCCGGTTCGATCGGCATCGGAAGCGAGTGGCCCTATCGGTCTCGAGGCGGCCCGCCTGAAACCGAACTTCACAATCCTGGCCAGCCAGCCAGTAGGATCCGCGAACCACCGCGACGAGGAGGGCGAGTTGACTGAGGGCGGCAACGGCAACCTGAAGGACGTGCTGGTCACCGAGCGCAGGCTCTGGGTCGAGGGCCCACCCCACGAGCTGTTCAAGAAGCTGCGGGGGGAGTGCCCGGTCCACTGGACCTCGAAGATCACCGAGTACCCGGAGTCTGCCGGCTACTGGTCGGTGACGACCGCCGACGACGTTCACGAGGTGAGCCGCGACTGGCAGACCTACTCCTCCGAACGCGGCGGCGTGACCGCGATCACCGAGGTCTTCCCGCTCGAGCTCGTGCAGGCGATGTTCATCGGTATGGACCCGCCCAAGCACGACCGGATCAAGGCACTCTTCCAGGCCGGCTTCACCCCGAAGCGGATCGCCGCCCACGAGGACGAGATCCGCGAAATCGTCGTCAGGGTGCTCGACCGACTCGACGGCCGCGAGACCTGCGACCTCGTCGTCGACGTCGCCCAACCCGCCGTCTCCCGCGTGATCGGCAGCTTCATGGGGATCCCGGAAGAGGACGACGCGATCTGGGCCGAGATGATGAACTCGACCCTTGGAGCCGGCGACCCGGACCTCAATCCGGAGGGCATCGAGGGCGCGGTCGAGAAAACCATCCCCGAAATCTTCGAGCGCTGCAACAAGATGATCGCCGCGCGGCGCGAGAACCCCACCGACGACCTGACCAGCGTCCTCGTCCACGCCGACATCGAAGGCCAGAAGCTGGAGGAACACGAGATCGTGATGGGCTTCTTCCTCCTTGTCGCCGCCGGCAACGACAGCACCAAAGCGACCTACTGCAGCGGGATGAGGGCATTGATGGAACATCCCGACCAGCGCCAGTTGCTCCTCGACGACCCCTCCCAGATCCCGAGCGCGGTCGAGGAGTCGCTGCGGATGTTCCCCGCGTTCGCCCACTTCCGCCGCACCGCGACCGCCGACACCGAGCTGAACGGCCAGAAGATCAGCGAGGGCGAGAAGGTGGTGATGTGGTACGCGTCCTCGAATCGCGACGAGACGCGCTACGAGGACCCCGATCGCTTCGACGTGCTTCGCAACCCCGAGCATCAGGCGTTCGGCGCCGGCGGCCGCCACTTCTGCCTCGGCACCGCGCTGGCCCGCCTCGAGCTCAAGATCCTGTTCGAGGAGACCCTCGCCCGGTACCCGGACATGACCCTCGACGGCAAGCCCGTGTTCGCCGAGACGGCCTTCCTCAACCAGCTGAAAACGCTGCCGGTGCGGCTCTCGGCATAGGCGCCGAGGACGCGCGTGCCCTCAGCCGGCGTCCCTCCGAGCGACCACGAGGCGCAGGTCGATATCGAGCTCCGCCCTGTCCAGGAGGTCGGCATTCGCCCTCTCCCAGGTGCCGTCGCCAAGATCGCGCGCGAGCCGCTCGACCGCGATTGAAACCTCGGGCGGGGAAAGCCGGTGGAAGACCGAGATGCTCTCGCGGACACCCCGTTCGAGGTAAGCCTCGGGCCTTCGCCAGTACGCCTGGTAGAAGCCGTCGCGGCAGTCGTGCGGGATCGGCACCGGCTGGATCTCGAGCGCGCCGAGCGACTCCCGCAGCTCCCGCTCCCAGTGCCCGGGGCTCCGATATGGCCCGGGGATGAGGGATAGGAATCCGGGCAGGTACTCGCGCGTCAGCCAGAACCGCTCGGCCAGGCTCGGATCGGCATTGAGGAGGAGGACGCGGTGGCGCGCCACCCGGGCCATCTCACGGAGGCCGGCCGCGCGAT
This sequence comes from uncultured Solirubrobacterales bacterium, assembly GCA_963816785.1. Lineage (GTDB taxonomy): Bacteria > Actinomycetota > Thermoleophilia > Solirubrobacterales > 70-9 > VRUE01. The sequence continues at coordinate 460,792 of CAWFLL010000004.1, forward strand.
CGGCCCAGTGGTGATCGCTGTTGATCGCCATCGCCACGTCGAAGCTGCGGTCCTCGAACGGCAGCGCCTCGGCGCCCGCCCGCACGACCGGCGCCGCGCCGCCGGGCCGCTGGGCGATCATCGCGGTGGAGGGCTCGACCGCGGTCACCTCGCGGTCATCCGGCTCATAGGAGCCGGTGCCGGCGCCGACGTTGAGGACGGAACGCGCGTCGCCGAGGGCCTCATCGATCTGCCGGGCGATGCTTGGGTCGGCGCGACGGTGCTCGCCGTAGCGCCGGCCGATCCGGTCGTAGATCGCCTTGGTCACACCGCCATCCTTAGCCTGCTCTAGGGCTCGAGGACGTCCATCTGGACGATCAGACCGTCGTCGAGCCGGTAGCGGTGCCGCACCTGGGAGTCGGTGAGCAACTCGCCGCTGCGCAGGTCGTGGACGACCTGGTGGACCGCGACGGTGATGCTGCCGTCCGGCTCCTCGGTGAAGTGCAGCGGCTCCACCCGGCTCGAGATCTCCTCGAACTGCCGCTCCCAGTAGCTCCGCACCGCCGCGCGGCCTCGCACCCGGCCCCCCTCCCAGGCGTTCGGCCAATCGACCTCGGGGTGCATCAGCTCGACCGCTGCGTCGAGGTCGCGCCGGTTGAAGGCTGCGTAGGCGGCGGCGAGGGTCTCCTCGTGGCCGGTCTCCCCCAGTGCCGCCAGGTCGATCGCGACCCCGAAGACCCTGTTCATGTACTCGAGCTCCGGGGTGACCCTCTGAGGCGGGACGCCGAAGAGCCTCGAGAGGTCGCGCGGCGCGATCCAGGCGGCCGTGCCGAGCACGGTCCGGAACGCCGCGAGGCCTCTCATGAGGTCGGATTCAAGCAGGCTGCTCGTTGCCGGCGCCCGAATAGCGCAGTGAGCCCGGCGTGGTCAGTTCCTCCCCCGTCTCGAGCAGGGTCTTGAGGCCGGAGAGGATCATCGGCCAGCCGCCGAACAGTTCGTCGTTGGCGCCGTCGCGGAGCTGGTCGTGGGTCACGGTCAGCCGGCAGGAGTCGGCGACCGGTTCGATCTCCCAGGTCACCCGTGAGGTCCCTTCTTCCTTCACCTGGTCGCTCCAGAGGGCGACCATGCTCTGGACGAGGCGGCGCGGTGGGTCGACCTCGAGGTTCTCCCCCTCGGTGATCGCGATCCCGGCGCCAGGGTGCACGGCCTCGTAGCGTGAGCCCGGCGTCCAGTCCGAGCTGATCCCGACGCCGAAGTTGTACTTCTGCCTCAGCTCCCCGTTGGTGATCGCCTCCCAGAGGCGCTCCGGGGTGGTCTTGATGTAGATCTCGAATACCTTCTCCATCTTCTACTCCTCGATTTCGCGCTTGAGCCCGGTCAGGGCTGCCGCCCAGGGCTCTGCGTATTTGCTCACCCAGCGGTCGTGGATGAGCCGGATCGGGACGGCGTTGAGGAAGTGCAGCTTCTCGCGGCCGCGACGTCGCGTGGTCACGAGGCCCGCCTCCTCCAACACCTTGAGGTGCTTCATGACGCCGAAGCGCGTCATCGGCAGGCCCCGCTCCAGTGCGCTGAGCGACTGCCCGTCCCGCTCATTGAGCGCGTCGAGCAGGCTGCGCCTGGTCGGGTCCGCCAGAGCCTTGAACACCTCGTCCATGTCTCCAGTATATGTGACCTTTTGGTCACATGTCAACCCCACCCGCCGGCCTCCTCCCCGGCCGCACCCACGTGTAGCGTGGGGATCGATGCAGCGGGGGCCGAGTTGAGGGCGCTGGTCCAGCGGGTGAGCCAGGCGGCGGTCGACGTCGAGGGGGAACGGGTTGCCCAGATCGGTCCCGGCCTGCTGGTCCTGCTCGGGGTCCGGGAGGGCGACTCGGCCGAGGACGCCGACCGGCTCGCCGAGAAGGTGCGGGCGCTGCGGGTCTTCGACGACGCCGACGGCCGGATGAACGACCCGCTCGGCGATCGCGAGGTGCTCTGCGTGAGCCAGTTCACCCTCTACGGCGACGCCCGCCGGGGCAATCGCCCCAGCTACACCGACGCCGCCCCGGCCGAGCTGGCGGAGCCGCTCTACGACCGCTTCTGCGAGCGGCTCGGCGCCGCGAAGGGAGTGTTCGGCGCCTGCATGGGGGTGGCGCTGATCAACGACGGCCCGGTGACGCTGATGCTGGAGAGCTGATGGGCGCTCCCGCCTACGACCGGATGGGGATCGAATACACCGAGGTCCGCCGCGCGGACCCGCGGATCGGGGCCGCGATCGAGGCTGCCCTCGGCGACGCCCGGAGCGTGCTCAACGTCGGCGCCGGCGCCGGGTCCTACGAGCCGACCGACCGCGAGGTGATCGCAGTCGAGCCCTCGCCGGTGATGATCGCCCAACGCCCTCCCGGCGCCGCCCCGGCGATCGAAGGCGTGGCGGAGGCGCTGCCCCTGGAGGACGACAGCGTCGACGCGGTGATGGGCGTCTTCACGATGCAGCACTGGGCCGACGTCGACCGCGGCCTCGCCGAGGTCGCGCGGGTGGGACGCCAGCGGGCGGTCTTCATCACCCTCGAGATCGAGCGGACGGCCTCGATGTGGCTCGGTCGCGACTACCTGCCCGAGCTGATCGAGACCGACCGGCGCGAATTCCCGTCGCTCGATCAGCTCGCCTCCGCCCTGCCCGGCCTCGAGGTCGAGACGGTGCCGGTGCCGACCGACTGCACCGACGGGTTCTGCGTCGCGCTCTGGAGCCGACCGGAGGCCCACCTCGACCCCCGGGTCCGCCAGGCGTCATCGATCTGGCACCGGCTGCCGCCCGAGGTGGTCGAGCGCGGCCTCGGCGAGCTCGCCGCCGACCTCGAGAGCGGCGAGTGGGACAGGCGCCACGGCCACCTGCGCGAGCTCGAGGAGCTCGACATCGGCCTGCGCCTCGTCCGCGCCGAGCTGTGATCGGCGGCGGTGCGGCGCCCGGGAACGAGTCGAGCCGGGCCCGATGGGCCCGGCTCGCATGTCGGCCTCCCGTCCGCGCTCAGGTACCGCGCGGGTGAGGCGTGTGTCCCCCGATGTTGAGGCTCTCGAGCACCCTCGGGATGTAGAGAAGGCCGGCGGCGCCGACGACGACGTAGACGATGTCGGTGAGCGTTCCGCTCCCGAACACATCAGAGATCACGTTCGTGTCGAACAACCCGACCATTCCCCAGTTGAGAGCGCCGAGCACCATGACCACCAGGGCAACAGGCTCGAATCGTCTGATCATCTCCATCTCCATCATCCTCCTGGGAGATAATGCGGATAGTTACGAACTAAGTAACCGCCAGGCGTTCCGTGGTTACGCACGGTCCTCGATACTGCAGCCGTCTTGAGCGCCACGGCGATTTCGGGCGCGGGTGGTCCACACGTCGGCCTCTGCGGGCGCCGCGCCTGGAGCAAGCCGGGACAATGGCGCGATGAATCCCGCCGAGACGCCGCTCACCACCCGCCTCGAGGGCTCGGTGGTCATCCTCGAGCCGCTCGCGGCCGAGCACGCCGAGGGGCTCTGGGCGGCGGCGCAGCCGGGCGAGATCTGGGCCTGGCTCACCAACCTCGGCGAGCGGCGCGAGCGCTTCGACCTCTGGATGCAGATGTCGCTCGACGCCGCCGGCGCCGGCACCGAGGGAACGTTCGCGATCCGCAGCCGCGCCGACGGCACGCCCCTGATCGGGAGCAGTCGCTATCTCAACGTGCGGCGGCCCGACCGGGTCGTCGAGATCGGCTGGAGCTGGCTCACCCCGAGCGCCTGGCGCAGCGGCGCCAACGTCGAGACGAAACTGCTGATGCTGGGCCATGCCTTCGAGGCGTTCGATTGCGTGCGGGTCGAGTTCAAGACCGATGCCCGCAACGAGCGATCCCGATCGGCGCTCGCCTCCCTTCCGGCCCAGTTCGAGGGCGTGATGCGAAACCACATGATCGTCCCCGACATCGGCCTCCGCGATTCGGCCTACTACAGCGTCATCGACGAGGAGTGGCCCGCCGTCCGCGCCAACCTCGAACGGCGCCTGGCGCGCCGGGCGGAGAAGCGCGATGGCTGACCGGGACCGGGACCCGAAGATCGGATTTCGCCTCGCCGACTCGGTCGAGGAACTCGACGACCTCGAGCCGCTGTGGGGGGCGCTGCAGGAGCAGCACGAGCGGATCACGCCGGACCTCGGCGAGCGGACGCCGAAGCGCGAGCGAGCCGAATCGTGGCGGTTCAGGCGATCGAAGTACGAGCGCTGGCTCGGCGACCCTGACACCTTCTTCCTGATCGCCGCGCTCGAGGGCGAGCCCGTCGGCTACGCCTTCGTCACGATCGGCCCGGGCCACGCCTCGTGGGAGACCGGCGCCCGGATGGCCGTGCTCGAGACGCTCTCGGTCCTCGGCGAGCACCGCGGCGAGGGGATCGGGTCGAGCCTTCTCGACGCCTTCTGGGCACGGCTGGCCGAGCTCGGGGTCGAGGAGATGTCGGTGACGACGACGCTCACCAACTTCGACGCCCAGCGCTTCTACGAGAGCCAGGGATTCTCGCGGCGGTTCGCCGTCTACTTCGCCACCCGCGGGCAGTAGGCTAGGCCCGAACCGGCCGAGTTGGATCGGCGGAGAAGGAGGTTGGGATGTACGACTACGTGATCGTCGGGGCGGGCTCGGCCGGCTGTGTGCTCGCGGCGCGGCTCTCGGAGGACCCGGACACCAGCGTGCTCCTGATCGAGGCGGGGCCGCCCGACGTCAGCGACAACATCCACGTCCCGCTGGGCTACCTGAAGCTCGCCGGGACCGAGGTCGACTGGAACTACTGGAGCGCGCCCGAGCCCAACTGTGGCGGCCGCCGGATCCCGCTGCCGCGGGGCAGGGTGCTTGGCGGCTCCTCCTCGGTCAACGCGATGGTCTACATCCGCGGCAACCACCGCGACTACGACGAATGGGGCCTCCCCGGATGGTCGTGGGACGACCTCTTCCCCTACTTCCTCAGGTCCGAGGACAACGAGCGTGGGGTGTCGGAGTGGCACGGGGTCGGCGGGCCGCTGGCGGTCAGCGACCAGCGGTCGGGCAACGTGATCACGCCGGCCTTCGTCGAGGCCGGGGTCGAGGCCGGGCTCGACCGCAACGAGGACTTCAACGGCGCCTCGCAGGACGGGGTCGGGATGTACCAGGTCACGCAGCGCGGCGGGATGCGCGCCAGCGCCGCGGTCGCGTTCCTTCACCCGGCGATGGAGCGGCCCAACCTGACCGTGATGCCCAACACCCTCGTCCATCGCATCCTCTTCGAGGGCACGCGCGCGGTCGGGGTCGAGGCCGCGCAGCTGGGCCAGGCCCAGGAGCACCGGGCAGAGCGCGAGGTGATCCTCTGCGGCGGCGCCTACAACTCGCCGCAGCTGCTGATGCTGTCCGGCGTCGGCCCGGCCGAGCACCTGGCGATGCGCGAGATCGAGGTACTGCTGGACCAGCCGGCGGTCGGCGAGAACCTGAGCGACCACGCCGCCACCTACAACGTATGGACGACGCCGGAGCCGGAGAGCCTCCTGCTCGCGCTGGAGCCGGCGGCGCTGTCGGAGTTCGAGACCTCGCAGACCGGCCCGTTCGCCTCCAACCTGGCTGAGTCGGGCGGCTTCGTCCGGGTCGGGAGCGGCGCCCCCGCCCCGGACATCCAGTTCCACGTCGCACCGGTTCAGATCGTCGAAGAGGGGGCCGGCGAACCCGATGCGCATGGTGTCTGGGTCTCCCCCTGCCTCCTGACTCCCGGCAGCCGCGGCTCGGTGCGGCTGGCCTCCGAGGACCCCACGGCGCGGCCGGTCGTCCGCAACCGTTTCTACAGCGACGAGGCGGACATGCCGCGGATGGTCGCGGCGCTGCGGCTGATGGAGGAGATCTGCGCCCAGCCGGCGTTCCGCCCCTACGCGGCGGAGCGATTCACGGCGCCGGAGAGCGACTCGGAGGATGACCTGCGGGAGCATGCCGCGCGGACGACCTTCCAGATCTACCACCCGGTCGGCACCTGCGCGATCGGCTCCGTCGTCGATCTCGAGCTGCGGGTCGAGGGCCTGGAGGGCATCCGCGTCGTCGACGCCTCGGTGATGCCGACCGTCCCGCGCGGTAACACCAACGCGCCGACGATCGCGATCGCCGAGCGGGCCGCGGACCTGATCAGAGAGCAGACCCCGCTCCGCGCCGGGGCCGACGCCCAGCAGCCGGCCGGCGCATAGAGTCCCCCCGCGATGGCGCGGGACTTCTACGCATCGCCATTCGGCATCGCCTACGCCGCGTATATGGAGTGGCCGCGGGTCAGCCGCCGGGTGGCGCGGACGGTCTGGGCCGGCGACACCGAGCCCTACTACGAGAGCATGAGAGCGGTCGCCGAGGTGCCCGACGGCGGCACGATCGTCGACTGCCCGTGCGGCGCCGGGCCGGCGCTGCGGGCCCTCGACCCAGATCGCTCGGTCCGCTACATCGGCGCCGACCTCTCACCGGCGATGCTGAGGCGGATCCGCAAGCGGGCGGCCGCCAGAGGCGTCGAGGACATCGAGGTGATCGAGGCCGACGCGACCGACCTGCCGCTGGAAGATGGGACCGCCGACCTCTTCCTCTCCTACTGGGGCCTGCATTGCTTCGACGACCCGGTGGCGGCGGTGGTCGAGGCCGCGCGGGTGATCAAGCCGGGCGGCCGCCTGGTCGGCGCCTCGTTCGTCCACAGCTGGGAGACACTCAGGCAGCGGCTGTTGATCCGCCCCGGGCTCGGCGATTTCGGCCCGATGGGAACCGAGGAGGAGATACGCGGCTGGCTGGATGACGCGGGCCTCGAGCCCTGCTCCTGGCGTCGCTGCCGGTCGATGCTCTACTTCGACGCCCGCCGCCGGGCATCCTGAAGGCCGGGCCTCAGCGACCCTCTCCGAGCGCCTCGTCGATGAACGGGCCGAGCAGCTCGCCGGCCGCGGCCGCCGTCGTCTCCGTCGGACCGCTCGGAGCAGTGATGTAGCTAATCGCGAGACGGACCAGGGACTCGGCAAGAAGCTTGGTCTTCTCCACAGGCGCCTGGGGCCAGCCCTCCTGGATCACGGCCGAGAGGCGCGCCGTCGCCCAGTGGACGACCGGCATCCCCTGGGTCGTGACGAAGGGCAGCATGCCGCCGGTGCCATCGTCGCTGAGCATGAGGCGGACCAGCGGATCCTCGCCAGCGGTGCGCAGGAAGGTGTCGAGCGCCGCGCCGACGGCGGCACGGGGGTCGTCGAGGTGCTCGCGGACCGCCGCCTCGACGACGTCGAGGAAGCGTTCGCCCTCGTGGATGACGAAGGCCTGGGCGAACTCGTCGCGGCTGCCGAACTCCTTGTAGAGGGTCTGGCGGCTGACCCCCGCCGCGGCGGTGACGTCCGCCATCGTGATCTCCGACCAAGCGCGGTGCTGGAGCTCGTCCCGAGCCGCGATGAACAGGGTCTCCCGGAGCAACCTGCGGGCCGCCACCGCGTAGGGCGTTCGCTGCGGTGCAGTCGACATCGCGGCCATCGTCTCAGCGGGCGCGGCCGGAGCGCCTACTCCTCGGGCTCGAAGTCGACCTTGTCACGGACCCCGCAATCGGGACAGGCCCAATCATCGGGGACCTCGGACCAGGGGGTACCGGGCGGGAAGCCCTCACGGGGATGGCCGGCCTCCTCGTCGTAGACGTAGCCGCAGCTCGGACATCTCCAAGCGCTCATGCCTGCGCCACGCCGTACTGGGCGAGGACGCGGCGGCGGGCCCGCGGCTGGATGTTGGCGCGGCTGATGTCGCCGCCATAGTGATCGAGCAGGATCGGGTCCACGACCCGCCGCCATAGCGGCGGGAACCAGGCGAGCACGATCATCCCGGCGTAGCCGGTCGGCAGCTGCGGCGCTTCGTCGACGTGACGCAGCGCCTGGTAGCGCCGGGTCGGGTTGGCGTGGTGGTCGCTGTGCCGCTGCAGGTGGTAGAGGAGGACGTTGGAGGCGACGTTGTTGCTGTTCCAGCTGTGCTCGGCGCGGCAGCGCTCGAAGCGGCCGTCCTCCCTCCTCTGCCGCAGCAGGCCGTAGTGCTCGAGGTAGTTGACGACCTCGAGCAGCGAGAAGCCGAGCACCGCCTGGATCAACAGGTACGGCAGGACGACCGGTCCGAACGCGATCGCCAGCGCCGCGAACAGCGCCACGGTCATCGCCCAGGCGCCGAGGATGTCGTTGCGAAGCGTCCAGTGCGACTTCCCCATCCGGTCGAGGCGCGCGCACTCGATCCCCCACGCCGACCGCAGGCTGCCGACGACGGTCCGGGGCAGGAACGCCCAGAAGCTCTCCCCGAGCCTCGAGCTGGCGGGGTCCTCGGGGGTCGCCACGCGGACGTGATGGCCGCGGTTGTGCTCGATGAAGAAGTGGCCGTAGCCCGTCTGCGCCAGCGCCACGCGGCTCAGCCAGCGCTCGAGGCTGGCCCGCTTGTGCCCCAACTCGTGGGCGGTGTTGATCGCGATCCCACCGACGACGCCCATCGTCATCGCCAGGCCGATGCTTTCCATGACGGAGAGCTCGCCGCTCGACCAGAGCCAACAGGCGAAGACCAGGCCCGCGTACTGGATCGGGATGAAGACGTAGGTGCACCAGCGGTAATAGCGATCCTGTTCGAGCCACTTGATGACGCTATCGGGCGGGTTGGAGGCGTCCATGCCGATGACGATGTCGAGAATCGGGAAGAGGACGAAGACGAGCAGCGGCCCGAAGTACCAGAAGGCACCCCACCCTGTCAGCTCGACGTAGCCCCAGGCGATGAAGGGGGCGAGGGGGATGATCAGCCCCAGCAGCCACGCGTAGCGCTTCGCATCGCGCCAGGTGGCGGGATTGAGCTCGACCTCCTCACCGAGATGGTGATGGTCATGCTCACGCAGCTCGTCCGATGTCGTCGCCTCCATCGCGCCTCCTTGTCAAATTCCCTGCTGACGTCCTCGTGATTTACACAGTAGCGGATTTTGTAAACGATGGGACATTCTTGCCGGACTGTGTCGACGGGGGTGAGCCAGGTTGCAGCATCGAAATCTGATTCTCTGCGAGCGACGCTGATATGGCGACTGCCGCCGCCCCGGACGAATCCGGCTTCGCCGGATCACAGGCGTACGCTCCTGGGAGGAGGCGGCGGAATATTCAGATCTTCAGCAGGACGAGAGTGTTGATGACGAAGAGGATCGCGAAGAAGACCGTGGCGCGGTCGAGGTTGCGCTCGACCATCGAGCCGCCGCCGAAGGAGCTGCCTCCCCCGCCGATCCCGAAGGCGCCGGAGAGCCCCGCGTCTTTGCCCGAGTGCAGAAGCACCAGGAAGATCAGGACGACGGCGATGATCACCTGCAGGACTCCGAGAATCGCAAACATTCGGCGGAATTCTAGCTGTGCGTGACCTTCTCGGGCCGGGCGCCGTTGCCGCGCTCGAGGATCTCGACCGCTTCGGTGCGGAGCTCGGCGTCGAGCAGGGCGAAGTCCTCATCGGAGAGCTTGCCCGCCACGTGGTCGAGCTCGGCGTCGCGGATCTCGCGGTATTTGGCTTCCTTCAGCGCCTCCAGGTCGGTCGCGACCGCCGGCCGCCGCCGCGGCCCGCGGGTCGGCCAGATCGCGATCAACGCGCCGGCCAGGGCGATGAGGCCGCCGATCCACATCCAGGTGACGAGCGGGTCGACGATCACCCTGAAGGTCGCCGGCCTCTCGTCGGAGAGGTAGCTCTCGGCGAGCCGCTGCGCGATCGCCGCCTGGAGGCTCTGGATCTGGGCGGCGGCCGCGGGCGCCAGCCGCGGCTGCGCGACCGCGGCCTGCATCAGGCTCGAGACCGCCTGGCACTGTGGCGGTGAGCCGGGCGCTCCACGGACGCATTCACGGAAGCCCCGGTCCGAGTCCCCCGCCCGGCGGCGGATGGCGGCGATGTCCGGCTGCACGGCCGCCCAGAAGTCGCTCCCGGCCCCGGCCCGCAGGCCGACCTCGCTGGTCGCCTCGCCGTCGAAGAAGCTCTCGATCGTCCCGCCCTGCACTCCGGTCGGGCGGAAGAAGCGGCGGCTCGGGCTGAGGGTGAATCGCCGCCCGTCCTCCTCGACCCGCAGCACCGCTCCGAACCCGAGCGCCTCGTCGGTGACGTGGACGGTGGGACGCACGTAGGTGATCGTGCGCCCGTCGACGACGGCGCTCTCGCCGGGCCGCAGGGTCACGTCGCGTTTGGTCTGGAAGCTCGAGGAGGCGGCGATCCCGATCAGCAGCAGGACGACGCCGACGTGGACGATGTAGCCGCCGTAGCGGCGGCGGTTGCGGGAGACGACCGCGACCAGCGCCGCCGGCATCGAGCCGCCGGCAAGGGCCCGGCGGGCCACAGCGCCGCGCCAGAACTCCTGCGCCAGGCCGGTCAGGGCGAAGGCGGCGAAGACGAACAGCGCCAGTGCCCACGGCTCGGCCCCGGCGGGCGTCGCGACGACCAGGACCAGCCCGGTGAGCAGCGCCGCGACCACCGGCCAGAGGAAGACCCGCCTCGCCGAGCCCCAGCTGACCCGCCGCCAGGCGAGCAGCGGCCCGATCCCGGTGAACAGCACCACCAGGATCGCCAGGGGGGTCGTGTAGCGGTCGAACCAGGGCGCCGCCAGCGAGGCCCGCTCACCGGTGAAGAGCTCCGCGATGAGCGGGAAGAACGTGCCCCAGAAGATCGTCAGGCAGAGCGCGAGGAGCAGCAGGTTGTTGATCAGGAAGACGGCCTCGCGGGAGATCAGCGAGTCGATCCGGCGCTCGGACCTGAGGTCGTCGAGGCGGGAGACGATCAGCGCGGCGGAGCCGATCGCGACGACCGCGATCAGGGCGAGGATGTAGGGGCCGACGGTGCTGTCGCCGAAGGCGTGGATCGATTGCAGGACGCCGGAGCGGACGAGAAAGGTCCCGAGCAGCGCCAGCGAGAAGGTGGCGACTATCAGGCAGGCGTTCCAGACCTTCAGCATCCCCCGCTTCTCCTGGACCATGATCGAGTGCAGGAACGCGGTCCCGGCCAGCCACGGCATCAGCGCCGCGTTCTCGACCGGGTCCCAGGCCCAGTACCCGCCCCAGCCGAGCTCGGTGTAGGACCAGCGGGCGCCGAGCAGGAGGCCGAGGCCGAGGAAGGCCCAGGCGATCAGGGCGAAGCGGCGGGTGGAGCGGATCCAGGCGGCATCGAGGCGGCGGGTGATGAGGGCGCCGACCGCGAACGCGAAGGGAATAGTGAACGCGACGTAGCCCGAGTAGAGCATCGGCGGGTGGATCATCATGCTCGGGTGCTGGAGCAGCGGGTTCAGCCCGACCCCGTCGACCGGCGCCGGGCTGAGGGTCGAGAACGGGTCGACGCCGCCGGCGAACAGCATCAGGCCGGTGAAGAAGCTCGCGATCCCGGCCATCACGGCGGTCGCGTAGGGAACGACCTCGCGCAGCTTGCCGCGAGTCGCGAAGAGCGCCGCCGAGGAGGCGATCGAGAGGACCCAGGCCCAGAGCAGCAGCGAGCCCTCCTGGCTCGACCACATCGCCGCCAGCTTGTAGAAGGTCGGGGTGTCGATCGAGGAGTGCTGCTGGACGACCTCGAACGAGAAGTCGTCGCCGACGAAGGCGATCTCGATCAGGACGACGCAGAGGGTGAGCAGCGCGCAGAGACCGTAGACCGCGCGGCGGGAGAGGTCGACCCAGCGCTGCTCGCCATTGCGGCCGAGCAGAGCCGCGACCGCCGCGGCGATCGCTGTGATGAAGGCGAGGGCGAGGGCGGCGCCGCCCAGGCTAGCCGTCATTCGCGCTGTCTTCGGCGGTGAACTTCGACGGGCACTTGGTGACCAGGGTGTCCGGCTCGCCGGCGAAGACCCCGTTCTCGACCGCTCCGGTGAGGACGATCTCGCGTCCGCCTCGGAACGGGTCGGGGACGGTTCCGCTGTAGGTGACGGGGATGCTCTGGCTGGCGTCGTCGCGATCGGCGACGCGGAAGCGGAGGCTCGAGCCCTCGTGGCTGACCGAGCCCTTCACGACCCGGCCGGTCAGGTCGTAGCTGTTGCCGGGCGCGGCGTTGAGGAGCTGCGAGGGCTCCTTCGCCTCGGTCGAGGCGCTGAACGAGGTGTAGACCAGCGCGGCGGCGAGCAGCACGGCGGCGCCGAGGGCGACCACGAGCCGGATCTTTCGCTTGCGGCTGGGATCCACGGGGCGCAATTATCGCAAGGCCCGCCGCGACTCATCGCGGCGGCGATTTGCGCCAGAATGGCCGCGATGGCAGATGGCTCCGCCAGCGACCCGGTCCTGCTGATCACGGGAGCGAGCAGTGGGATCGGCGCCGCCTCCGCCCGCGCGGCGGCGGGCACCCATCGGCTCGTGCTGGCCGCCCGCCGGGAGGACCCGCTGCAGGAGCTGGCCGCCGAGCTGGGGGGAAAGGAACGCGCGATCGCGGTCCGCTGCGACGTGACCGAGTGGGACCAGGTCGAGGCGATGGCGACGGCGGGGATCGAGGCATTCGGCCAGATCGACGCCGTCTTCGCCAACGCGGGGTTCGGCGCCAGCCGCGGTTTCCTCGAGGAGTCGGTCGAGCATTGGCGCTCGATGGTCCTGACCAACGTCTACGGGGTCGCCCTGACGATCCGGGCCACCCTCCCCCACCTGCTCGAGCGCGGCAGCGGCCACTTCCTCATCACCAGCTCGGTCGCGGGGCGGCGGGCGCTCCCCGGCTCGCTGTACTCGGCGACGAAGTGGGCGGCGACGGCGATCGGCGAGGCGCTGCGGGCGGAGCTGCGCCAGATGCACGAGAACCGCTCGATCAGGGTGACGCTGATCGAGCCCGGGATGACCGATACGCCGTTCTTCGATGAACGCCCCGGCGACTGGGCGCTGCGCGACGAGGACATCGCCAACGCCGTCATCTACGCGCTGGAGCAGCCGGCCCACGTCGACGTCAACGAGATCCTGATCCGCCCCACCTCGCAGCCGATCTAGCCGCCAAGCAGCAGCCGGACCAGCCGCCAGTAGCCGCGAAGGACGAGCCTGGCGGGCAGCGAGCGGGCGAACGCCGGGATGAAGGGCGAGTCGAGATCGGGCGTCAGCCAGGCGGCGAACTCGGCGGTGGTCACCGAGCGGGTCGCCTGGATCTCGCGGCGCTCGCGCAGGAGGCGCGGGAGCCAGGCGAGCACTTCGAGGATCGCCTCCAGTTTCTGCCGCCCCCAGCCAGCCGCGACGGAGACCGGGATCAGAGCCAGCTCTGTCGCGATCAGGGCCGGAGAGATCAGGATCAGCAGCGGCGTCGGGTAGACGCGGATCAGGAATGCCCAGCGATTGCGCTCCAACCAGCGCCACTTGTGCTCGCGGGCGCCGAACTCGTACTCGTGGTCGACCACGGCGGCGGGCTCGATCCCGAGGACGCCGCCGGCGAGTCGCAGCCGCAGGCAGAGGTCGACGTCCTCGTGGTAGAGGAAGAAGCGCTCCGGGAAACCGCCGGCCGCTTCCCAGGTGGCGAGGGGGATCGCGAGGCAGGCCCCGGAGAGGTAGGTGACCTCTCCAGCCTGGGGGGCCTCCTCGATCGGGCGGCCGTGGCCGCCCGCCCAGACGATCCCCGTGAAGTGGACCGGGTTGCCGGCGGAGTTGATCCTCTCGCCGCCGTGGTCGGCGACCAGCGCCTGCCACGCGACCCAGCCGCGTTCCTCCTCCCACGGACCCCTGATCGCGCGGCCCCAGCCCGGCATCGGCGCCGCGTCCGGGTTGAGGATCACGAGCAGATCTCCCCCTGCCTTCCTCGCCCCCTCGTTGCATGCCGCGGCAAAGCCGGCATTGTGCCCGCTCGCGACCAGGCGGGCACTGGGTGCCAGCGACCGGACCAGGTCGGCCGACCCGTCGCTGGAGTTGTTGTCGACGACGATCAGCTCATCGCCCTCGTCCAGCTCGGCGATCGCCGCCGGCAGGGTTCGCGAGAGCTCCTCGCGGCTGTTCCAGGAGATGATCAGGACGGAGAGCGTCGGGCGCACCGACGCCGGAGGCTAGTTCAACCCGCTATTTCCTCTTCTGCTTCTTGCCGCAGGGGGTCTTCACCTTGAGGCGCTTGTTGGTGGCCTTCTTCCCGTTCTGGGCAAACATCTTCACCGCCGCCCGCAGCTTCTTCTTGCCGCCCTTGCGGCAGAGGTTGCCGCTGTTGGTCAGGATCCCCTGCTTCCCGCCTTTGACGGTGAGTTCGAACCTGGTCACGGGGACGTCGGGGACGGTGTTGAAGGAGTTCCGGATCCTTCCCTTGGCGGTGTCGATCTTGCCGACGAGGTCGACGTCGATCTGGCCGTGGAGGGAGGCGACGAGGTCCGGGAGAAGGTTGTCGGAGGAGCGGAGGCGAACCGGGCCTTCGAGCGGCTTGTCGAGCAGCGGGGTGAACGCGCGGGCGAAGCCGTAGCGGGAGTTGTCCGGGCAGGCGTTGGCCGCGAACTGGACCCGGGTGCAGACCTTCGCGATGTTGCCCTGGTCGAGGATCAGGCCCTTGGGCAGGGTCACCACCGCACGGCGGATGTTGGCGTCGTCGTCGCGGGCGATGAGAATCGCCTTCAGCTTCGGGTTCTTGGCGCGCCTCTTCGCCCCAAACAGGCTCAATGAGAGCTTGGGCTTGAAGCCGAGACCCTCGCAGCCGCTCAGCTGGAACGGGGTCGAAGCCGGGAAGGCCGTGAACGCGGCCGGGTCGGCCGGGTTCGCCCCGCCCCCGCGCAGGGTCGCGCCCACCGACAGGGGCGAGCAGTTCGTCCCGTTCAGCGAGAAGTTCTTCCTGTTGAGATCGACCGTGACCGAGCCGATGTCGAGCAGCGCGCCGCCGAAGACGTGAGGGATCGGGTCGGAGACGGCGTGGACCTGGGCCGTTTCGCGATCGACCATCAATGCCACCCGCAGCACGACCGAGCCGAGATCGAACGGCCCGGCCGTGGCTGGGGTGACTACCGCCAGGGACAGGGGGGCCCCAGCGTATGGACCGGCAAGGAAGGCCTTGCCGGCAATCTGCAGCGGCACGGGGCCGGTGCCGGTGTGCACCGTGGCGGTGCCGACGAAACTCGAGTCCGGGCAGCTCGAGACGGCTGCCTCGGTAGTCCCGCTGCTGGCCGCGGCCGCGGCCAGCGCCGACTCGGGGCAGTACTTGAGCCCCGCCAGCTTCGCCGTCAGGCCCGGCGGCAGGTCGACGGTGGCGCCCTTGAGCTCCTGCTCGCCATCAGCACGGGTCAGGTCGACCCTGAAGGGGCTGAAGGACCCGCCCTTCGGGTTGGCGGTCGCCGCCTTGAAGCCGGGCGCGAACGGGCGCGCCGCCATCGTCTCGGCGCAGGCCCCGCCGGCCGGGGCGGAGGCGAGGGTGAAATCGTCGACCGGGATTGCGGGCGGGTTGCCGGACCAGGGTGTCAAGGAGGTGGTGGTCGTGTGCGGCCCGCAGATCGGGGGGCTGGTCAGCGGCGCCCGCGGCCCGTCGTTGAAGTCGAGCTTGAACGAGGTGAAGGGGACCTGGGGCAGCCCCGGCAGGGCCGCTTTGCCGAGCTTTCCGTCGTCGAAGACCGTCGTCAGCTGACCGGTCTGGGGGTCGGCCTTCACGTTGCCGATCAGCCGGGCCGAGATTCCGTAACGGTCCGACCCGGCGGCGACGAGCAGCCGATAGGCCTCACCGGAGGCGGGATCGCGGCTGCGCTGCTGCCCGACATAGACGTCGCCGGTCAACGAGCCGGCCGGAAGCGGCGGCGTTTCGATCGCGACCGTGCCCAACTTCGATGCCGGCGGGCAGGTGATCGGGTTTGTCGACCCCTTGCCGAACTGCTCATCGGAGCAGGCGACCAGCCCGGTGGCGGCCGAGGGGTTGATTCCCATCCCGGCCGGCAGCGTCACCTCGGCCCGCTTTGTCTGCGAGCTCTCCCGTTCGCCCCCACCGGTGATGTGGGGGACATCGACCTCGGTCACCGCCCCGGCGGGAGAGTCGGTGGCGGCCTGGCTCGGGTCGACTTCGATCGAGGGGCCGTACGGGACGCCCGCGCAGTCGACCGGTTTCTCCCCTTCCGGCAGGGGGGATTCGAACGGCGGCTGGGCGCTCTGCGGGAACACGTAGCCCGCCGCTTCCTCTTCTTCGTAGGACGCGGCGAGGAGGAAGGTGGAGTAGACGCCCTCGAAGCCCGGCATTTCGGGGTCGAAGCAGGTGGTCGGCGTGGTGATGAAGGTGCCATCCCCAGAGCGGCCGTCGAAGGTCAGCCGGTTCTTGAGGATCGCCCCGAGCGGGGGTTTCGGGACTTCGATCGTGAAGCCCTCGTGGTAGTCGCCGTCCCAGGCGATGTTGGCCCGCAGGTAGACGTTGTTGCCGGCGAGGGTGAGGCCGAACAGCGCCGGTTCGTTGTCCTCCGGCACGAGGTTGTAGACGGGGACCACGGTCAGAGGAGGGGCCGGGGGGATCGGTACACCGGCCACCGCCAGGGTGACCGCGCTGACCCCGACCTGGGTGTTGGCCGGGCACGAGCCGGGATTGGAGACGGCTTCGCACTGGGGGGTGGCCTGCGGGTTGACGCTGAGCCCGACCGGGAGGTCGACGCGGACTTTGCTCAACAGCCCAACCGGGCTTTCACCGGGCGCCTGGTGCTTGGCGATGAACTGGGTGAAGCCGACCTGAGGGTGGCCGGCGGAGTTTTTGAAGAACTGGTCGGGAGTGTCGACCGAGCACCCGGGAGTGTCGGTCGTGCAGGTGCCGGCCTGCCAGCCGTCGGCGGCAGTTTCGTTTTGAGGCGAGATGATGTCGCCGGTGGCGGCGAGCGCCGTCGCGCAGGGAAAGGTCACCGACGCCAGCAGCGCGATGGCGATCAGCAGCAGCGGGCGCGTTGCCATGCTCCATCCCGTCGTATCAGGTTCCCCGCCCGAAGCCATCCCGTCGAAGTCACCATACTTGATTTTTGCGAGATCTGTCATTATTTTTAGGTAGTGGCGACTTCGCCCCAAACTAATAACAGCCTCGACTGGCAACGTCTTGCAAGGGCTAATACCCACGCCCTCCGCATCTCAATCCTGGAGGTGCTGACGATCGACGGCGGGCGCACCCTCTCGCCCAAGGATCTGAGCATCGAGCTGCAGGCACCGCTGAGCACGGTCAACTACCACGTCAGCGAGCTGGCGAAGGCCGAGCTGCTGGAGCTGACCGGGGAAAGGCAGGTGCGCGGTGCGGTCGAGCACTTCTACCGCCCGGCCTGGCCCACCGGATCCGATGGCGGAGGGCAGAACCACCCCCCGCCCGGCGCGAAGCGGACGACGGGTCTCGAACCCGCGACCTCGAGCTTGGGAAGCTCGCGCTCTACCAGCTGAGCTACGTCCGCGCGCTGAGGGATTCTAGGCGGAGTCGCTGCAGCCGGCTCTACCCTGGGCAGGTGGCTGACGCGGCCGGGCACGGTCATTCACACGGTCTCGTCGACGCGAGCATCAAGCGCTCGCGGGAGGGACTGTGGGCCGTCGGCATCTCGCTCGCGGTCCTCGGGCTCACGGCGCTCGCACAGCTCGCCATCTTCGTCGCAAGCGGCAGCATCGCCCTCCTCGCCGACCTCGTTCACAACTTCGGCGATGCGGCCACGGCGGTCCCGCTTGGCATCGCATTCCTGCTCCGCTCCGAGCGCGCCGAGCGCTGGGCCGGCCTGTTCGTGGTGGCGGCGATCTTCATCTCGGCGTGCGTCGCGGGCGTCGAGGCGGTATCCCGCCTCCTCCATCCTGAGGCGCCCACCCATCTGCTCGCCCTGGCGCTCGCCGGGCTGATCGGGTTCCTCGGCAACTGGATCGCCGCCGGCATCCGGACCCGGGCCGGGAGGCGGCTCGAGAGCCCGGCGCTGATCGCCGATGGAAACCATGCCCGGGCCGACTCCTTCGTCAGCCTCGCGGTGGTCGCCAGCGCCGCCGTCGTCGCGGTCGGCGTCCCCGTCGCGGACCCGCTGATCGGCCTCGGAATCACCGCGGTCATCCTCAGGATCACCTGGGACTCGTGGCGAACGGTCCGCGGCCACGATCACAGCCTCTGACCGGCGGCCCGATCTAACCTTGACCAGATGAGCGCTCGCGCCCTGCTCGCCTTCCTTGCCGTCCTCGGCGTCATCGGCCTGCTCGGCTTCGGGCTGCTGAGCAAGGGAGAGGCGAACATAGCCGTCGGCGACCCGGCTCCCGACCGGGTGCTGCCGGCCCTCGAGGGCGACGGGCAGGGCTCGATCGCCGACTATCGCGGCCGCTGGGTGCTGGTCAACCTGTGGGCGTCCTGGTGCGATCCGTGCCGCGAGGAGGCGCCGGAGCTGGAGCGCTTCTCGCGGCGACATCCGGACCTGACCGTGCTCGGCATCAACGTGCAGGACAACAGCGACGACGCCCTCGCGTTCGTGGGGGAGCACCGGCTCACCTATCCCCAGCTGCGCTCGGTCGGCGACGAGCGGAGCGTGGCCTTCGGCTCGACCGGCGTCCCCGAGAACTTCCTCGTCGACCCCTCCGGCCGCCTGGCGCTGATCTGGCGCGGCCCGGTCGACGAGGAATTCCTCTCCGAGCGGGTCGTCCCGGTCTTGGGGGAAGCCCGATGACGCGCACGGTCCTCGTGGTCGCGGTGGTGTTGATCGCGGCCGCTTCGCCCGCGGCCGCGGCCGCGCCGCAGACCAGCCTCGCCGACGTCGAAGACGAGGTGATGTGCCCGATCTGCGGCACCCTGCTCGAGCTGTCTGAATCGCCGCAGGCCGAGCGGGAGCGGGTCTTCATCTCCGATCTGATCGCGGAAGGAAGGACGAAGGCGGAGATCAAGGACGAATTGGTCGCCGAGTACGGGAACGGGGCTCTGGCCCTGCCGGAGGGCAGCGGATTCCAGCTCTCCGCCTACGTCGTCCCGGCTCTCGCCTTCCTGCTCGCGGCGGTCGCCGTGGCGATCAGCATCGGGCGCTGGCGGGGCCGCTCGGGGCCGTCCGGGCGCGACGGCGGCCCGACGGCGGCGCCATCCGGCGAGGAGGCCGAGCGCCTCGAGGCCGACCTCGCCCGCTACGACCTCTGATCATCCAGCGCGCCGGGCTCGACCATGCCGTCGACAACGCCCCGCAGCCGCCGCGGGAGCCGGGACCTGGAGCAGGCCAGAACCTTGTCGGCGTGGGGCGCCGTGGCGAGGAGGGAGCTCTGGTCATCGAGCGCCGGCCCGTCGAGGATGACGACGTCGTAGGCGTCGCGCAGTTTTTCGATCGCGTGGCGGAAGCTCTCGGACGCCAGCAGCACCGGCCCGAGGCCGGTCGCGTTCCCGGCCACGATGCAGACCAGGGGCGCGGCGGCCAGCGTCGATCCCGGCCCCGCGAGGATCGCGGCCTGGAGGATCTCCGGCGCCTCTGCCTCGTGCGCCAGGTACTCGGCGAAACCCGGAGCCGCATCGAGGCCGAGCCTTGCCGCCAAGCTCGGCCGGGCGAGATCGCACTCCAGCAGGGCGGCCTTCCGGCCGCCGGCAGCGGCCGCCGCCGCCATCCCCACCGCGACCTCCGACCCCTCCTCATCTCCGGTCACGAGCACGACACCGGAGCCGATCTCGGACCAGAGCTGCAGGAATGCCTCGAGGCCGGCCCTGTCGAGCGAGCCCGGCCTGCCGTCCTCCCCCCGCCCCTCCGGAATCCGGGCCAGCAGCGGTGGCGTCCGGCGGCGCCAGGCCATCACATCCGCTCGGGGGCGGAGACGCCGAGGAGCCCGAGCGAGCTCGCGATCGTCCGCATTGTCAGCAGGCACAGCGCCAGCCGCGCCTGCTCGACTCCCTCGCCCTCGGCGCCGACCACCTGGCAGTCGCGGTAGAAGGCATGGAAGTCTGCCGCCACCGCGGTCGAGTAGGTGCAGATGCGGTGCGGGGCCCGGCGCTCGGCGGCCTCGCGAACCTCGTCTGGGAACTCCAGGAGCCGCTTGATCAGGGCCTTCTCGGCGGGCTCGAGGGCGACGTCCGGCACGACGTCTGCCGCGGCATCCGGTGCGACGCCCGCCTCGGACTCTGCCTTGCGGAGGATGCTCGCGATCCGGGCGTGGGCGTACTGGACGTAGTAGACCGGGTTGTCGCTGGACTCGCGCCGGGCCAGCTCGACATCGAGGTCGACGGTGGTGTCATGGCTGCGCCAGAGCATGAACCAGCGCGCCGCGTCGACCCCGATCTCGTCGACCAGCTCGTCGAGGGTGACGAACTCGCCGCTGCGCTTCGACATCTGGGCCCGCTCGCCCGCTTCGACGAGGTGGACCAGCCTCATGATCAGCGTCTCGAGGACCTCGGGGTCCGCCCCCAGCGCCGCCACCACCGAGCGCAGGCGCGGCGCGTATCCGTGATGATCGGCGCCGAGCACGTCGATCAGCCGGTCGAAGCCGCGCTCGAGCTTGTCCCAGTGGTAGGCGACATCGGCGGCGAGGTAGGTCGGCTCGCCGTCGGCGCGGATCAGGACCCGGTCCTTGTCGTCGCCGAAATCGGTGCTGCGCAGCCATAGCGCCCCGTTGCTCCTGTAGCTGTGACCCTCCTCCTCGAGCTTGGCGAGCGCCGCATCGACCTCGCCGCTGGCGTAGAGGTCGCGCTCGGAGAACCAGGTGTCGAAGTTGACCCCGAAGCGGTCGAGCGTCTGCCTCACTTCCTCGAGCGTCAGCTCGACGGCGCGCCGCCCGAGGGCGTCGGTGTCGCTCGGGTCGATGCCCTCCGACCGGAGCCGCTCCGCCAGCCGTTCGACGTGGGGGCCCTGATAGCCGTCCTCCGGCGGCTCCGAGGAACCGATCAGCGCCGCGAGCGAGGCCGCGAACCGATCCACCTGCCCGCCCGCGTCGTTGACGTAGTACTCGCGCTCGACCTCGTGCCCGACCGCCTTCAGCAGGCGGACGAGGGAGTCGCCATAGGCCGCGTGGCGGCCTCCGCCGACGTGGAGCGGGCCGGTTGGGTTGGCCGACACGAACTCGACCAGGATCCGTTCCGGCGCACTGGTCGGGACCGGCCCGAGGCCCTCCCCGGCCTCCCCGAGGCGCGCCATCGCGCGCCGGTACCAGGCGTCGGACAGGAAGAGGTTGACGAATCCCGGCCCGGCCACCTCGACCCGATCGACGCTCCCGCTCGCGCCCAGATCGCGCTCCAGCTCATCGCGGAGGCGCGCGGCGACCTCGCGCGGTGCTTCGCCCAGCGGGGCGGCGAGCAGCATCGCCGCGTTCGAGCTGTAGTCGCCCAACTCGGGCTTCGGCGGCCTGTCGAGCGACGGCTCGGGGCTGGTCGCCTCGCCGTCGCGCAGGGCGCGCGCTGCCTGGTTGACTGCCGAGCGCAGCTCGGCGATCGAGTCGGTCACGGTCACCATCAGCATCGTATGAGCCAGGGCAGGGGCGGGGTACGCTGGCTCGTGAGCGGAGCGAGCAAGCGTGCATATCTGATTCCTCGCGCAGCGAGCGAACGCGAAACTAAGGTGTGTTCGTGCGCGTCGCGGTGATCGCCGACATCCACTCCAACCTGGCCGCCCTCGAGGGCTCCCTCGCGGACATCGACGAGGCCGATATCGAGGAGATCTGGTGCCTCGGAGACGTCGTCGGCTATGGCCCCGAGCCCGACGCCTGCGCCGAGCTGATCCGTGAGCGGTGCGCTCTGTGCCTGGCGGGAAACCACGACCTCGCCGTGCTCGGCGATCTCGAGATCGAGGCGTTCTCGGAGACCGCGGCGAAGGCGGTCACCTGGACGCGGGAGATCATCGGCGAGGAGACAGTGGAGTTCCTGCGCGGGTTGGAGCCGGTCGGTCGTCGCGACGGGGTGGCGCTCTACCACGCCTCCCCCCGCGACCCGATCTGGGAGTACGTCCTTACCGGTGAGCAGGCGGACGCCTGCCTCGATGCCCAGGCCGAGCGGATCTGCCTGATCGGCCACTCCCACGTCGCCCTCTTCTTCACGCGGCTCGACGGCGCCCGCGGCAGCGTCCGCGGGGCCCAGGCCAGCGACGGGGCCCTGCTCGACGTCGGCGGGGGCAAGTGGCTGGTCAATCCCGGCAGCGTCGGCCAGCCCCGCGACGGCGACCCGAGGGCAGCCTGGCTGGCACTCGACACCGAGGCCGAGACCGCCCGCTTCCACCGCGTCGAGTACGACGTCGAGCGGACCGCGGCCTCGATCGCCGCCGCCGATCTGCCGAAACCACTCGCCGATCGCCTCTTCGTCGGCCATTGACGTGTGGATGCAGGCTGATTTTGCTCTTAGGGCCGTTCTCTAGACTCGCCGAGTGATGGGTCGCCTGGCCAGAACATCGATCGCTGCCGCCCTCGCCGCCCTTGCCGTGGCGGCCCTGTCCTCCTGCGGCGAGGAAGACGCCAAGCTGCTTCCCGGCGAGACCGCGCGGGAGATCACCGCAAACCTCGACTCGGTTCAGCAGTTGGCCGACGAAGGCGACTGCCTCGGGGCCGAAAGCGCGGCGATGCAGGTGAGCGAACAGATCGAGGCGCTGAGCGGGGTCGACCAGAAGCTGAAGCAGGCGCTTCGCGATGGCGCCAACCGCCTCAACGAAGTCGTCGATGAATGCGAAGGGGAAAGCGAAGAAGCGGTTGCCCCGGCCGAGATCCCGACCGAGGAAGAAAACGAAGAAGAGCCCGACCGGGCGGCCGCCAAGAAGGAAGAAAAGGAAGAGGAAAAGGCTGAAAAGAAGCAGGAAAAGGAGGAACGGAAGGAAGAAAAGGCCCCGCCGCCCGCCGCCGCGCCTCCGTCGGGAGAACAGGGCCCTCCCGAGACGCCGCCCGGTCAAACCCCGCCCGCCCAGGAAGAAGCCCCGTCTGGCGGGGTCGAACCGGCGAGCCCGGTGGAAGGCCAGCAGGGTCAGCAGTGATGGAGGCCGGGGTCCTATCCGGGCGCTATGAGATCGACGGGCGGCTCGGCTCTGGCGGGATGTCGACCGTCCACAGGGCGACCGACCGCATCCTCGAGCGCACCGTCGCGGTCAAGATCCTCGCCGAGCACCTCTCAGACGACGAGCGCTTCGTCGCCCGCTTCCGCCGCGAGGCGCTGGCCGTTGCCAAACTGATCCACCCCAACATCGTCCAGGTCTACGACACGGGGATCGACCAGGGGCGCCACTACATCGTGATGGAGTTCGTCGAGGGGCGCTCGGGGGCCCAGATCCTGCAACGGCAGGGCCCGCTCGAGCCGATGGCGGCCGCGGAGATCGGGATCCAGGCCTGCGCCGGCCTCGACTACGCCCACCGGCGGGGAATCATCCACCGCGACGTCAAGCCGGGCAACCTGATGATCGTCGGCGGTCCGCTCGGAGGCGGCGAGATGGCGGTCAAACTGACCGACTTCGGGATCGCGCGGGCGATCGAACAGACGCGGATCACCCAGGTCGGCTCGGTGGTCGGCACCGCCGCCTACCTCTCGCCCGAGCAGGTTCGTGGCGAGGAGGCGACCCCGGCCACTGACGTCTACGCGCTCGGCGTCGTCCTCTACCAGTTCCTGACCGGACGGCTCCCCTACGAGGGCTCGACACTCGCCGAGCTGGCGGTGCGCCAGCAAAACGAGCGGCCGCTGCCGCCCAGCACCTACAACGACGAGGTGCCGGAGCCGCTCGGCGGGGCTGTGCTGCGGGCCCTGGAGGGCGACCCCGGAAGGCGGTATGCGAGCGCGGACGAGTTCGCCGGCGGCCTGCGGCTCGGCCTCGAAGGCGAGGACGTGACCCTGCCGCTGGGCGAGGGCACGCCTCCGACCCACGTGCTCGGCGGCGAGACTGCGACCCGCCGGCTCGACCAGACCGGTCGCACCGAGTACCGGCCGGTCCCCCCGCCGCCTCCTCGCGAGGTGACGCCGCCGCCCCCGCCGCCCGCGGCACCTGCCCGGCGAGGCGCTTTCTCCCGCTTCACCAGGTTCGTCCTGGCGCTTGTGGCCCTGGTCCTGATCGCCGCCGCGGTCGCAACCGCGGTGATCATCGCCACCGATCGCGCCAGCGGCGTCAAGGCGACCGAAGTGGCCGGGGACTCGGTCGATCGCGTCGTTGAAGAGTTCAAAGAACTCGTCGAAAAGAACACCGAATGAGGTCGGTACAAGCCGTTCGGAGGGCAACCCCTCAATCAGCCGAATAGGGTGATCCGCCGCCCAGGATGTGGGAGCTGTACTGGTCGAATGTGCCGGCTTGGATTGCGGTGCGGGCGTTGGTGACGAGGTGGTGCATGAAGGTGAGGTTGTGAAGGCAGAGGAGGCGAACGGCGGTCAGCTCTTCGGCCCGCGAGAGGTAGGAGAGGTAGTCGCGGTCGTGGCGGGTACAGGCGTCGCAGGGACACCCCTCGACCAGCTGCCCGCGGTCCCCCTCCCAGCCGGACTTGCGCAGGTCGAGGCGGAAGCGTTGAGCGGAGTCCGGGACCAGCGCGGTGCCATGGCGGGCGAGACGGGTGGGTATCGCGCAGTCGAAGACGTCGAGGCCGAGGGCGATCCCCGCGAGCAGGTCGTCGATGTCGCCGATCCCGAGCAGGTGCTTGGGCGCCGCCTCCGGCAGGAGCGGCGCGGTCAGCTCGAGGACGCCGCGCATCTCCTCCTTGTCGCGCCCCAGCGTGCCCCCGATCGCGATCCCGTCGACCGCCGCCTCCGAGACGGCCTGCGCCGAGGAGCGCCGCAGGTCCTCGTGGACCCCGCCCTGGACGATCCCGAACACGGCCTGGCGGGCCGGGCCCCGCCCCTTGTGCCACTCCAGGCAGCGGCCGAGCCAGCGATGCGTCCGCTCCATCGAGCGGGCGGTGTACTCGCGGTCGGCGTGGTAGGGGGTGCACTCGTCGAAGGCGAGCGCGATGTCGGAGCCGAGCTTCGCCTGCACCTCCATCGAGACCTCGGGGGAGATGAACAGGGTGGCCCCGTCGCGGTAGGAGCGGAACCGGGCCCCGTCCTCGTCGATCGAGACGACCGACCCGTGCCCCCCGCCGGGCCTGCCGCTCCCCTTGACCTCGTCGGCGACGCCGCCGTGCGCCAGCGAGAAAACCTGAAAGCCGCCTGAGTCGGTCACCAGCGCCCGCTGCCAGCCCATGAAGCCGTGCAGCCCCTCGGCGGCGGCGATCCGGTCCGGCCCCGGTGAGACGAACAGGTGGTAGGTGTTCCCCAGGACCAGCTCGTAGCCGATCTCGGCGACCTCATGGGAGTCGAGCGAGCGCACCGTGCCCTTGGTGGCGAGCGGTATGAATGCGGGCGTCGACACCGGGCCGTGCGCGGTCTGCAGCACCCCCGCCCTGGCCGCCCCGTCGCGGGCGCCGATCTCGAACCTCAGGCGCTGCGGCTCAAGCCTCATCGGAGCGGGCGGCGTCGACCACCAGTGACCGCCCGGTCATCACCTTCGGCTGGGCGATGCCTAGCAGCTGCAGGGCGGTGGGGGCGACGTCGGCGAGGATCCCGCCTTCTCGCAGCTCCAGCCCGGCGGCGGTGACGATCAGCGGCACCGGGTTGAGCGAATGGGCGGTATTGGGGGAGCCGTCCGGCTCGAGCATGTGGTCGCAGTTGCCGTGATCGGCGGTGATGATGCAGGCGCCGCCGCTGTCCGCGACCGCGGCGACGACGTCGCCGAGGCAGGCGTCGACCGTCTCGACCGCCGCGATCGCGGCGGGGATCACGCCGGTGTGCCCGACCATGTCCGGGTTGGCGAAGTTGAGGATGCCGAAGCGGTAGTCGCCGCCCGACCAGCGCTCGACGAACGCATCGGCGGCGGCGCGGGCGCTCATCTCCGGCTTGTGGTCGTAGGTCGGCACGTCGCGGGCGGATTCGACCAGGCAGCGGTCCTCCCCCTCCCACTCCTGCTCCCGACCGCCGTTGAAGAAGTAGGTGACGTGGGCGTACTTCTCGGTCTCGGCGACGTGGAGCTGGCGCTCGCCGGCCTCCGCGATGACCTCCGCCAGCGTCGTCTTCGGGCGCGCCTCGGGAAAGGCCACCGGGTACGGCCAGCCCTTGCGGTACTCGGTCATCGTGGTCAGGTCGAGGAGCGGTCCGCCGCTGCGAGAGAACTCTTCGAATCCCGGCTCGGCGAGGGCGCGGGTGAGCTGCCGAGCCCGATCGGGGCGGAAGTTGAGGAAGATCGCGATGTCGCCGCCCGCAGCCCCGTCGTAGTCGCCGATCACGGTCGGCTTCACGAACTCATCCGTCTCCCCCCGCTCATAGGACGCGTCGATCGCCTCCGCGGCGCTCGCCGCGCGCAGGCCCTCGCCGTGGACGATCGCGTCGTAGGCCAGCTTGGTCCGCTCCCAGCGCGTGTCGCGGTCCATCGCGTAATAGCGGCCGCAGACCGTCCCGATCCGACCCGCGCGATACAGCCATCGGCTGAGCTCCTCGAGATAGCCGGCGCCGCCGTGCGGGAGGGTGTCGCGGCCGTCGGTGAAGGCATGGAAGACGAGGTCGGGCACACCCTCCTGGGAGGCGAGCTCGATCGCCGCCTCGAGGTGCTCCCAGCCGGAGTGGACGCCGCCGTCGGAGACGAGGCCGAGCAGGTGGAGGCGGCCGCGCGGGCTGTGGCGGGCCCGATCGCAGGCGGCGCGCAGTGCCTCGTTCTCGAAGAAGCTGCCATCGGCGATCGCGTCGTCGATCCGGGCCAGGTCCTGCTTGACGACGGCGCCGGCGCCGAGGTTGAGGTGGCCGACCTCGGAGTTGCCCATCTGCCCGTCGGGGAGGCCGACGTCGCGGCCCTGGGCGGAGAGCTGGGTGTGGGGGAACTCGGCCCAGAGCCGGTCGAAGACCGGTGTCTCGGCGAGCGAGATCGCGTTGCCGGGGCCCGGCTCGGCGAGGCCCCATCCGTCGAGGATCACCAGCGCGACCGAGGGGACGATCATCGTCGCCAAGCTAGCCTGCCGCCTCGACGATCGCGGCGAAGTCGGCCGGGTCCAGGCTCGCGCCGCCGACCAGGGCCCCGTCGATGTCGGGCTGGGCCATCAGCTCGGCCGCGTTGGCGGGCTTCACCGAGCCCCCGTAGAGGATCCGCACCCGCTCGGCCTCGGCGCCGGCCTCGCGCAGCAGCTCGCGGATAAAGGCGATCGTCTCCTGGGCCTGCTCGGGGGTGGCGGTCCGGCCGGTCCCGATCGCCCAGATCGGCTCGTAGGCGATCACGACGTCCGCCAGCCGCGTGGGCTCGACCCGGGCGAGGTCGGCCCGCAGCTGGCGCTCCAGCACGCCGTCGGTCTGGCCGGCGTCGCGCGCCTCCTCGCTCTCGCCTACGCAGAGGATCGGCTCCAGCCCCGCGGCGAGCGCGGCGGGCACCTTGCGGGCCAGCGCCTCGTCGGTCTCGCAGAAGTGCTGGCGGCGCTCGGAGTGGCCGAGCACGACCGCGTCGACCTCTGCCTCGATCAGCATCGGTGCCGATACCTCGCCGGTGAAGGCGCCCGAGCCGTCCTCGTGCATGTTCTGCGCCGCCACCCGCACGGCGCTGCCGCGCGAGCGCTCGACCACCTCGCGCAGGGCGAGGAACGACGGGCAGATGACCACGTCGTGCTGGGTCGCGGCGATCCTCGGCAGGAGCGCGTCGACGAATTGCGCCGCCTCGGCGACCGTCTTGTGCATCTTCCAGTTCGCGGCCAACATATGGGTCCGCGTGCTCTGATCAGGCATCGCGCAGTGCCTCCACCCCCGGCAGCTTTTTCCCCTCGAGCAGCTCCAACGACGCTCCTCCCCCGGTCGAGATCCAGTCGATTTGATCGGCGAGGCCGAACTGGCGCACGGCGGCAACCGAGTCGCCGCCGCCGACAACCGTAGTCCCCGGCGCCGCCGCAACCGCCTCGGCGACCGTGCGGGTCGCCGCGGCGAACGGATCCAGCTCGAATGCCCCCATCGGGCCGTTCCAGAGCACCGTCCCGGCGGCCGCTATCGCCTCCGCATAGGAGGCCGCGGTGCGGGGACCGACGTCGAGCCCCATCCAGCCGTCCGGCACCTCGACTCCGTCGCTCTCGCGGCGTTTGGCGGCCTCATCGAAGCGATCGGCGAGGACCAGGTCGACCGGCAGGACCAGCTCGCAATCGGCGGCCTCGGCGCGCTCGAGGGCCTCCCCGGCGAGCTTCACCCCCTCCTCCTCCACCAGCGAGTCACCGGTCCCGATGCCCCGCGCGCGGAAAAAGCTGAAGCACATCGCGCCGCCGATCAGGATCCGGTCGGCGATCTCGAGAAACCGGTCGATCACCCCCACCTTGTCGGAGACCTTGGCCCCGCCGAGGACGACGACCAGCGGCCTCTGCGGCGACTCGACGACGCGGGTCAGTTCGGTCACCTCGCGCTCGAGCAGCAGGCCGGCATATGCGGGCAGGCGATGCGCGACGCCCTCGGTGCTGGCATGGGCCCGGTGGGCAGCGCCGAAGGCGTCGTTGACGTAGAGGCCGGCCAGCGCCGCCAGCGCCGCCGCCAGCTCGGGGTCGTTCTCGGTCTCACCGGGCTCGAAGCGGACGTTCTCCAGCAGCAGCATGCCGCCGGGGCCCAGGGCGCCCGCCATCTCGCCGACCTCGACGCCGATCACGGCGGGCGCCTGCTCGACCTCGGCGCCGAGCAGCTCCCCAAGCCGCTCGCCGACCGGTCGCATCGAGAGCTCCGGGTCGGGCTTTCCGCCGGGCCGCCCGAGGTGGGACGCGAGGATGACCGAAGCACCCCGCTCCCGCAGCAGCTCGATCGTCGGCAGCGCTGCCCGGATCCGCATATCGTCGGCGATCCGGCCACCGTCCAGCGGGACGTTGAAGTCGACGCGCAGCAGCACCCGCTCGCCCCCGACCGGAGCGTCGCGGACACTTGCCTTCGAGAAGCTCACCGGCTCGGCGGCGATCAGAGGACCTTGCCCGCCAGCTCCACGCAGCGGTACGAGTAGCCCCACTCGTTGTCGTACCAGGACACCACCTTGATCATCCTGCCGTCGCCGATCGCCAGCGTCTGCTCGGCGTCGAAGATCGACGAATGCGGGTCGCCGACGATGTCGGTCGAGACGATCGGGTCCTCGGTGTAGGAGAGGATGCCCTCGAGCGGGCCCTCGGCGGCGGCCCTGACCGCGGCGTTGACCGCCTCGGGATCGGTCGGCTGCGACGGCGTGAAGACGAGGTCGACGACCGAGCCGGTAGCAACCGGCGCTCTGATCGCGATCCCGTTCAGCCTGCCGTCAAGCTCGGGCAGGACGAGGCCGACCGCCTTCGCGGCGCCGGTCGTGGTCGGGATCAGGTTGATCGCCGCGGCCCGGGCGCGCCGCAGGTCCTTGTGCGGCATGTCCTGCAGGCGCTGGTCGGCGGTATAGGCGTGGATGGTCGTCATCAGCCCCTGCTCGATGCCGAACGCGTCGTTGAGAACCTTGGCGAGCGGCGCGAGGCAGTTGGTCGTGCAGGAGGCGTTGGAGATGATCTGATGGCTGTCCGGGTCGTAGCTGTCGAAGTTGACACCGAGCGCCACCGTCACGTCGGGGTCCTTGGCGGGAGCGGAGATGATCACCTTCCTGGCCCCCGCGTCGAGGTGCTTCGCGGCGTCGTCGCGGGCGGTGAAGAACCCGGTCGACTCGATCACCACCTCGACCCCCAGGTCCGCCCACGGCAGCGCCGCCGGGTCGCGCTCCGAGAGCACCTTCAGCTCCTTGCCGTCGACCGAGATCGAGCCCTCCCCGGCCTCGACCTCGCCGGGGAAGCGACCGAGGATCGAGTCGTACTTGAGCAGGTGCGCGAGCGTGCCTGGATCGGTGAGGTCGTTCACCGCGACGAAGTCGAGGTCCGCTCCCGCCGCCTGTGCCGCGCGGAAGATGTTGCGCCCGATGCGCCCGAAGCCGTTGATGCCGACCTTCACTGCCATGAACCAGTCCCTTCTTGAGTCGTTGTCTGGAACATCGATGGTATGGACCTGCGGCCGCGGGTGAGGTTGGGTCAGTCGCTGCCGACCGTCACCTCGATTTCATACCCGTCCGGGTCCTGGAGAAATGCCGAGTAGGAGCCGGAGCCGTGGGACCTGGACTCCCCCGGGTCGCCCGTGCTGGTCCCGCCGGCGCGGACACCCCCCTCCCACGCCGCCTTCACCGCGACGATCCCGAGCCCGGAGAAGCTGAGCAGGCCGAACCCCGGTTTCGGCGCCCGGTGTGAGGAGACGAAGAAGACCGGTTTTGCGATGCCCCAGCCGATCGTCTCGTCCTCCTCGAAGTGGCGCCGCCAGCCGAGCGGCGCCAGCAGCGCGTCGTAGAACGCGGCGCTCCGCGCCAGATCCGAGACCTCCAGTAGGACGTGGTGCAGCATCGGGGGCGGAGGCTATACGGGCAACCGTCGGTGTGCGACCAGGGCTAGCCGGCCCGGGGAGTCCAGCGGAAGTACCGGATCGCGAGCAGCAGGCCGCCCACGCCCCAGGCGGCGACCACGGCGAGGTGGTGCCAGGGCGGGCCCGACCCGTTCACGTAGACGTCGAAGAAAGCCTCGAAGAAGTGCCTGACCGGGAAGTAGTTGGCGAAGTCGATCACGCCGCTCGGGAGCTCGCCGTCGGGGATGAAGACACCGGAGAGGAAGTAGAGCGGCAACAGCAGCGCATTGACGATCGGGGCAGCCGCGTCCTGCGACGGAATCGCCGCGGTCAACGCGATGCCCAGGCAGCAGAACGAGGCGGCCCCGACGGCGAGCACCACACCCAGCTCGGGGAGGTCGGCCCAGGGAATCCGCACGCCGTAGAGGATCCGCCCGAGCGCGATGACGACCGCCAGCATCAGCAGCGACAGCACGATCGAGTTGCCGATCCGGCCGGCCATGAAGACCCAGGCGGGCATCGGCGTCCCCCGGCCGCGCTTCAGCCGGCCGTCCTCGCGCGCGATCACGATCGACATCGCCAACGTCTGCATCGTCGCCGAGATGACGGCCAGGGTGATGATCGCGGGGACGTAGTAGGTGGTGGCCTCGATTCCGCCCTCGACGTCGATCCTGTTGTCGCCGAATACGACGGCGAAGATCAACAGCAGGATCACCGGGAACAGCACGGTGAAGAACACCGCCGCCGGGTTGCGCCAGAAGACCTTCTGGTCGTAGCGGAGCTGGTGGAGGACGAGGCTCATGCTTGCCGGGTCAGCGCCAGGTAGATGTCCTCGAGGCTGGGGCGCGAAACCTCCAGCCCCTCCAGCTCGAGCCCCTGCTCGAGCGCCCGGCCGGTGAGCTCGTTCAGGGTCCGGACCGGGTCCTCGGTCTCGATCGAGACCTCCTCGCCGTCGAGGCGGTAGGTGATCGTCGCCGACCGGCCGCCGCGGTCGCCGAGGTCGTGCGGGGCTCCACGAGCGACGACCTCGCCGCCGGCGATGATCGCGACCTGGTCGGCGAGGCGCTGGGCCTCGTCCATGTAGTGGGTGGTGAGGAAGACCGTCTTGCCGAGATCCCGGAGGCCGGCGATCAGATCCCAGGCCTGGCGCCGGGCCTGGGGGTCGAATCCGGTCGTCGGCTCGTCGAGGAAGAGCAGATCGGGATCTCCGATCAGCGCCATGCCGACGTCGAGACGGCGCTGCTGCCCCCCCGAGAGGCTGCCGGCGCGGGCGTCGGCCTTGTCGACGAGGCCGACGAGCTCGATCGTCTCGTCGATCGGCCGTGGATCGTCGTAGTAGCCCGCGAAGAGCTCCAGCGACTCGCGCACGGTCAGGTACGGCTCGAGCCTGCAGCTCTGCAGGACGATCCCGATCCGCTCTCTCCAGGCGCGGCCGGCGCGGGCCGGGTCCTCGCCCAGGACCGAGACCTCGCCGCCGTCGCGGTCGCGGTAGCCCTCGAGGATCTCGACCGTCGTCGTCTTCCCGGCCCCGTTGGGGCCGAGGAACGCGAAGACCTCGCCGGCGCCGACCTCGAGCTCGATGCCGCGGACCGCCTCGACGTCGCCGTAGCTCTTGCGCAGGCCGCGCGCGCGGATGACAGGTTCGCTCATCGCGAACCCTCGCGCTTCGCTCGCTGCGCGAAGAACCAGAGATGCCTCATTTGGCTCGCTCCGCGCTCACGGGCCGGGATTCTTACGAGTCGAGCTCGACGTCGCGGTGCTTGACCCGCATCGTCACGTCGTCGCGGCCCTCGAGATCGCGGCGGATGCGGTCGGCGACCGTGACCGAGCGGTGGCGGCCGCCGGTGCAGCCGATCGCGATCGTCAGATGGCTCTTCCCCTCCGCCACGTAGGCGGGCATGAGGAACTCGAGCAACGGCAGCAGCCGGCCGTAGAACTCTCCCGCCTGCGTCCCCGACTCGACGTACTCCCGCACCTCCCTGTCGAGCCCGGTCAGGGGCCGGAGGTCGTCGACGTAGTGGGGGTTCGGCAGGAAGCGGACGTCGAGGGTGAGGTCGGCGTCGCGCGGGGGGCCGTTCTTGAACCCGAAGGTGAGCAGGGTGAGGGCCAGCTTGCCGCCCCCGTCGCTGCCCAGCATCTCTTCCGCGATGCGGCCGCGCAGGACCCCGCTGGTCAGGTCGCTGGTGTCCATGACGATGTCGGCGCGGGCCCGGAGCGGCGCCAGCAGCTCGCGCTCGGCGCGGATCCCTTCGACAACCCGCCCCTCGGGCGCGAGCGGATGGCGGCGGCGCGTCTCCTTGTAGCGGTCGACGAGGGTCTCCTCGTCGGCCTCCAGGAACAGGACCTTCGGCTGCAGCCCGTCGGTGTCGAGCTCGTCGAGCACCTGGAGCAGGTCGTCGAAATAATCGCCGCCGCGTACATCGGAGACGACCGCGGCGCGCTTCACGCCGCTGCCCCGGTGGCGGAAGAGCTCGCCGAGGCTGCCGATCATCCGCGGCGGCAGGTTGTCGACGCAGAAGTAGCCGCCGTCCTCGAAGGCAGCGATCGCCTCCGACTTACCGGCCCCGGAGTGACCGGTGATGACGACCAGGGTGACGTCGCGTTGCGAGTCGCTCATTGCTAACCGGTCCTGTTCAGCTGCTCGTGGATGTCCCGCGCAACTTTGCCAGGCACGCCGGGCACCGCCTCGAGCTCCTCGCGGGTGGCGGCGATCAGCCGCTCGGGTGAGCCGAAGTGCTGGAGCAGGGCGCGCTTGCGGGCCTGCCCGACGCCCTTCAGCTCGTCGAGCACCGAGCCGGTCATCGCCTTGTCGCGGCGGCCACGGTGGTGTTCGATCGCGAATCGGTGCGCCTCGTCGCGGACCCGCTGCAGGAGCTTCGACGCCTCCGAGTCGGCGGCCAGGTCGATCGGCGCCGAGCCGCCCGGAAGGAAGACCTCCTCCTCCCGCTTGGCGAGCGAGGCCACCGTCACCCCCCGCTCGACGAATGGCCGCAGCGCGCGAAGCGCGGCGCCGAGCTGGCCCTTGCCGCCGTCGACCACGAGCAGCGACGGCAGCGAGGCGAAGCTCTCGTCGCGCTTGCCGTCATGCGGCGAGAGGTCCACCTGTTCGAGGTAACGGTTGACCCGCCTCGAGAGGACCTCTTCCATCGCCGCGAAGTCGTCCTGTTTCCCACCCGCCCGCGGCGGACGCGGGAGGGCGCGGCCATCCATCTCTGACTCCTTGGCCGCGCCCGGGAGCTGAGCACGCGGGCGGAACTTGATTTTGAAGCGGCGGTAGTCCGACTTCTTGGTGGCGCCGCCCTCGAAGACGACCATCGAGGCGACGGTGTGCTCGGCGCCGAGGTTGGAGACGTCGTAACCCTCGATCCGGACCGGCAGCTCCTCCATCGCCAACGCCTCGCGCAGATCGGCCAGCGCGTCGACCCGGCGCTGGCGGCGATGCTCGCGGCGGAGGCGATCCTGATCGAGCGCGAGGCGGGCATTGCGCTCGGCGAGCTCCCGCAGCCGCCGCTTGTCGCCGCGCTCGGCGACCCTGACCTCGACCGGAGCCCCCCGCTCCTCGCTGAGCGCCGCGGCGAGCAGCTCGGCTCGCTGCGCCAGGTACGGGCCGACGACGATCGTCCGCGGCATCGCCGGAGAGGCCGAGTAGTACTGGCCGAGGAACTCCTCGGCGACCTCCGCCGGCTCTCGTTCTGCCTGGTTGTCGAGGTAGAAGCTCTGGCGCTCGGCGAGGATTCCGTCTCGAACCTGGAATACCTGGGCGTTGGCGTCGGCGCCCTCGGTGGCGACGCCGATCAGGTCGGCGGTGCCGACCGAGCCTCCGGCGATCCGCTGGCGCTCGAACAGGGACCTGATCGCCTTGAGGCGATCGCGATGCACGGCCGCCCGCTCGAACTCGTGCGCCGCCGCGGCGGAATCCATCTTCGCCTGCTCATCCGCCTCCACCTGGCGGTAGCGGCCCGAGAGGAAGTCGACGATCGCGTCGATGTTGCGACGGTACTCCTCGCTGCTGATGTAGCCGACGCAGGGCGCCCCGCAGCGCTTGATGAAGTAGTCGAGGCAGGGGCTGCCCGAGCGGCGACCGGGCTCGACTCCCTCGCAGGTGCGGAATTGGAACAGCTTGCCGAGGAGATCGAGCGTCTCGCGGACCCGCTTGGCGCTCGAGAAGGGCCCGAAGTAGGCACGGCCGGCACGGTGCTTCTCACGCGTGAAATAGACCCGCGGGTACTCCTCGTCGAGGCTGACGCAGACATACGGATACGACTTGTCGTCGCGCAGCCGGATGTTGAAGCGCGGCCGGTGCCGCTTGATGAAGCTCTGCTCGGCGAGCAGCGCCTCGGCCTCGGTCGCGGTGACGAGGAACTCGATCCTGTCGACGCGCGAGGTGAGGCGGGTCTCGCCGCCGGAGAAGTGGGAGGCGACGCGTTTGCGGATCGAGCGGGCCTTGCCCACGTAGAGCAGCTCGTCGCGATCGTCGTGGAACAGGTAGACGCCGGGGGAATCGGGCAGCTCGCGGCGCTGCTGCGCGATCCGCTCGGCGCGGGTCTGATCGCCATCGACACTCATCTGCCAAAGAGTAGGCTCCTGGCCAGCCGGCCAAGACAACGCCCGACACGGAGAGCGAGATGAAGACCGAGATCCTGAGCCCACCCGACCTGAACACGCTGAGAATCGAGATCGACGGTGAGATCGGAACCCTCACCCTCGACCGTCCCGACGCGTTCAACGCGATGAGCCCGGAGATGATCGGCGAGATGGCCGTCGCCTTCTCCTGGCTCGCGGACCTGGCCCCGCTGAGGGCGCTGATCGTCACCGGGGCCGGCAGGGCATTCTGCGCGGGCGGGGACGTCAACTGGTTCAAGACGGGAGTCGAAGACGACTCGATCGACCTACCGTCGCAGGTGCGCCGCGGGGCCGAGGCGCTCCACACGGCGATCGTCGACCTGCGCCGGATCCCCTACCCGGTGATCGCCGCGGTCAACGGCCCGGCCGCCGGCGCAGGCTTCTCGCTCGCACTCGCTTGCGACACCCGGATCGCCTCCGAGGACGCGTTCTTCGCCTGCGCCTACGGCCGCATCGGCGCCTCTCCGGACGGCGGCATGACCTACTTCCTGCCGCGCGTCGTCGGCCCCAGCAGGGCGATGGAGATCCTCCTCAACGACCCCAACATGTCCCCCGAGGACGCGCTCACCGAGCGGATCGTCGCCGAGGTCGTGGCGCCTGACGAGCTGATGGAGAGAGCTCGGGCGAAGGCCGAGAAGCTCGCCGCGAAGGCTCCGCACTACGTGAAGATGGTGAAAGTGCTGTGCGGCCAGAGCATCGAGAACAGCCTCTCCGAGCACCTGCAGCTGGAGCGCCACGGCATCGCCGACAGCATGGCGACCGAGGACCTGCGGGCCGGCGTCACCGCCTTCTTCGGTGGCGAGACGCCCGAGTTCGAGGGCCGGTGAACCAGGGTCTCCCGACACCCGTATGCGAGGTAGAGTCTCGTGAGCCGCCCAGTCCCCCAGGAAAGGACCCGCCGATGAAGAAGGCCACCGCCCTGCTCGCCCTCCTATTCGCGGCGATCGCGCTGGTCGCCTGCGGAAGCGACAGCGGGACCACGACCGAAACCGAAGCTGCGGGCGGAGCGGCTACCGAAGAGTCCGAAGCCGCGGGCGGCGGTGAAGCCGCGGGCGGCGGGTCGACGGTGGACATCGAAGCCGATCCGGGCGGCGGGCTGGCCTACACGACCGAAGAACTGACCGCCGCGCCGGGGGACCTGACGATCGCGTTCACCAACCCGCAGCCACTCGGCCACGACGTCGCCGTCGAAGACGCGAATGGCGGAGAAGTCGGCAAGACCGACGTGATCACCGAAGGCTCCGACAGCGTCACGCTGAAAGGCCTCAAACCCGGGGATTACACCTTCTACTGCTCGGTCCCCGGCCACCGCGAAGCGGGGATGGAAGGGACGCTCGCCGTCAAATGACCGGGGCATAGCTCAGATCGCGAGCGCGCCGCTCGGCGATCGTGTCGGCTGCCTGCTCGAGGCTCCTGTGATCGAGGTCGAGGGCGTTCCGCTCGAGGTCGCCGAGATCGGCGAAGCTCTCCCATATCTGCTTGATGGCATCTGGATCGGCGAGGAATTGCCCTTCGCGCGTCTGCGCTCGCGCCGTGCAGACCGACAGCGGAGCGCGGAGCACGGCGTAGGCGACGGGGTGGCCGGCTTCCTCCAGAGCATCCCGTAGCGGCTCCAGGAACCAGGCGGGGATGACGATCCCGTCGATGATCGTGAAGTAGCCGGCATCCGCATAGCCGGCCGCGGCGCCGGCGACGATCTTCATCACGGCCTCGTTCTGCTCCTGCGACTCCGGTTTCCACGGCTCGATGTAGCCGGAGCGGACAAAGCGAAAGAAGTGGTCCGCCTCCAGATGAACGGCCCGAGGGGAGCGTTCGGCGAGGATCGCGGCCGTCGTGGTCTTCCCGACCCCGGGAGGCCCGGAGAGGATCAGGATCTGGTTGCCGGGCGACGCAGACATGCTGCGCGAACCCGCTTCTAGTCGGCGGACGCCATCACGCGGCTGACGGAATCGCCGACGAAGCAGGGCTTCTCGTTGCCCTCAACCTCGAGCGTGAACCGGGTGACGACCTGCCACCAGCCGCCGCCGGCCTCCTCGACCGAGACGACCTCGGCCTTGCCGCGGACCCCGCTGTCGACGGGGACCGGGGCCGGGAACCGGATCTTGTTCCAGCCGTAGTTGACCCCAAGCGCGAACCCGGTCGAGGAGATCAGCTCCTTGCGGAACCCGTCGACGAGCGAAAGGGTCAGGTTCCCGTGCGCGATCGTCGTCCCGAACGGGCTCTCGCTTTTGGCCCGCTCGACGTCGACGTGGATCCACTGGTCGTCGCCCGAGAGCTCGGCGAAGGTATCGATGTCCTCCTGGGTGATCGTGCGCCACTCGCTCGGCCCGATCTCCCTGCCGAGCAGCGATTGCATCCCCTCGACTCCCTGTACCTCGACCGTCGCCATCGCCGCGCAGGCTACCGCAGCCGGGGTCCACCCCGCTCAAGCGACCAGCCGCACCTCGAAGGCGGGGAGAACGAGGGCGCCGGACCCGCCGAGGAGGGCGAGGATGCGGCTGACGTAGGCCTGGGTCTCGGGGTAGCCGGGGACGCAGCCGCAGTCTTCGACCGGGGCCGGGCCGGCGTTGTAGGCGGCGAGGGCAAGCTGGAGAGAGCCGAACCGCCGCAGCAGGTCCGACATCAGATGAGCCTGGGCGTCGATCGCGGCCTCAGGGTCGAACGGATCGTCGAGGCCGTAGGCGGCGGCGGTGGAGGGAATGAACTGGGCGATGCCCTGGGCGCCGGCCGGCGAGGACGCGAAGGGATTGAAGTTGGACTCGGCCATCAGCTGTGCCGCGAGGATCGCGGCTGAGACGTTCCAGCGGGCGGCCGCACGCGTCAGCGGCGCCCGGAAGCGGGCGGGCACGAAGCTCGGCAGGCCCCCGGCCCCCGCGACGAGGCCGTCACCGTCGCCGGGGGCGATCGAGTTGCCCGCCCGCGAGCAGGGAGCCGGGCCGGCGGCGTAGCCGTAGTGCCACGCCTCCCAGGAGTAGCGCTGGACGAACCCGAAGCGCTCGGCGCTGGCCGCGAGCCAGCCGTAGGCCGAGTCGGGGCCGAGATCCAGCTCGGTGGCGCAGCGATGCAGCGAGCGGCCGGGCGGCGCCACCCAGCGCGGGTCGGGGTTGGCGGCGAACAACGCGGCCTGCTCGGCGTCGGATCGGAAGCCCGAGCTGACGATCAGATCGATGCCCGCCGCGGCGGCCGCGGCCGCCATCCGATCGAAGGCAGCGGCCACGTCGGGGCGCATCCCCTCGCCCTGCCGGTAGACGAGGGCGCCGCTGTAGCCACCGCCGCTGGCGATTGTCGGCAGCGCCGGCGCTGCGCCCGCCGGCACGGCGGCTTCGGCAACCGCCGATGCCTGGACGCGGCCGGCCCCGGCGGCCAGCTCGGCGGAGACGACCGCCCTGACCCGGACCGGAGCGAACGCGAGGCGGTCGGGGAAGGCGACCCCGAGCCTGGTCGCGGCGACGCCGTTCGCGCCGCCGGCCGCGATCGCCGCTCGCCGGGCCCGCAGGAGGTACGACGCCTTGCCGATGTGCGCTGGATTCGGCAGGCCGTTGGGGAGAGTGGGCGGCGAGAGCAGGCGCGGCAGGTCGTCCCGCATCGACCGCGCCGCTGATATCGCCGCCAGGTCCGCGGCCCGCTGCACCCGCCCCTTCCCGGTCACCGCGCCGGCGATCGCGACCAGCGCGAGCGCTCCGGTCAGGATTACGAACGCGCCGCCAAGCGCCAGCAGCAGCGCCTGCCCGGCCTCTCCTCGGCGATCTCCCACGAACGCACCCTGACCGCGCGTCGCGCGCGGGTGGCGCGCTCAAGCAGACGATTCAGCAACGCGTTGGATCAGATCTCCTCGGGCACCATCTCGAGGGCGCCGCAGGGGCACTCGGCGACGCACATTCCGCAGCCCTTGCAGAAGTCGAGGTCGATTTCGTAGAGCTCGCCAGGCTCGCCGAGCTTGATCACGGCGTTGTCGGGGCAGACGCCGTAGCAGTTGTCACAGGAGAAGCAGTTGCCGCAGGACAGACAGCGGCGGGCCTCGTAGAGAGCGTTGTCGGAATCCAGGCCGCCGAGAACCTCCTCGAAGCTGGAGCGACGCCGCTCGACCTCGAGCTCCGGCTGGACGGTGCGCGGCGCGTCCGAGTAGTACCAGGTGTTGAGCATCTCGAAGGTGGCGATCTCGTGCTTTGGCGGCGGCGCGTATTCGCGTTCGCGCAGCCAGCCGTCGATGTTGCGGGCAGCCTTCTTGCCGTGGCCGATCGCGACCGTGACCGAGCGCTCCGCGGGCACCATGTCGCCGCCGGCGAAGATCCCCCGATGTCCGGTCATCATGTTCTGCCCGACCTGGACGACGCCGTCCTCCACCTCGATCCCCTCGACGTCCTCGAGCAGCGATAGATCGACGTCCTGCCCGAGGGCGAGGACCAGCGAGTCCGCCTCCAGCTCCTCCAACTCCCCGGTCGGCTGGGGGAAGCCGCTCTCGTCGAGCTCCATGTGCTCGAGCACCAGCTTTCCCTCGTCGGCGTGTTTGACGGTGGAGAGCCACTTCATCATCACGCCCTCCTCCTCGGCCTCCTCGACCTCGAAGTCGTGGGCGGGCATCCGCTCGCGGGTGCGCCGGTAGACGATGATGGCGTCCGTCGCGCCGAGCCGCTTCGCGGTCCGGGCCGCGTCGATCGCGGTGTCGCCCCCTCCATAGACGACCACCCGCCTGCCAAGGAGCGGCCGCTCCTCCCCCTCCATGCTCTCCAGCAGCGAGACCGCGTCGAGGATCCGCGCGGCCTCGCCGGCGGGGATGTAGGCGCGTTTGCCGATGTGGGCGCCGACCGCGAGGAAGGCGGCGTCGAAGCCGCCCTCGCGCATGCTCTCCTCGATGTTGGCGACCTTGGTGTTCAGCTCCAGCGCGATGCCGAGGTCGAGGATGCGCTGCGCCTCGACGTCGAGGATCTCCCGCGGCAGGCGGTACTTGGGGATGCCGAACCGCATCATGCCCCCGACCATCGGGCCCGCCTCGTGGATGGTGACCTCGTGTCCGAGGCGCTTCAGGTGGTAGGCGGCCGAGAGCCCGGAGGGGCCCGCGCCGACGATCAGCACCTTCTTGCCTGACGGCTCGGCATCGACGGCAAGGCTCCAGCCCCGTTTGATCCCCTCGTCGCCGAGGAAGCGCTCGACCGAGTGGATCCCGACCGCCTCGTCGAGCTGCGCCCGGTTGCAGGCCGTCTCGCACGGGTGGTAGCAGACCCTCCCCATGATCGCCGGGAAGGGGTTGTCCTCAACCAGCCTGCGCCAGGCCCGCTCGTAGCCCTCCTCCCCCTCCTCGGCCTCATAGAGCCAGCGCTGGATGTTCTCCCCGGCCGGGCAGGCGTTGTTGCAGGGAGGCAGGCGATCTACGTACTCGGCCCGCTCGGTGCGCCAGTTGCCGGTCTTGTTGGCGAGGCTGGAGCCGACGTCGAGGGTGACCGCGTAGGGCTTGCTCGCCTTGTTTGTCACTGTGGCCCTCGGCTCGTCTCCGCGAGCAGGCGCATCAGGTTGCTCTCCTCCTTCGGCAGCGGCGGCCGCTCCAGGCCATCGGGCCGCCCCGCGGTGTCTCCGGCGGCGCCGGGAAGGTCGGCCCCCTCCTCGGCGGAGGCGAGCAGGCCGAAGCGGCGGATGTTGCGGTCGGCGATCGCCTGGATCCGCTCGATCACCTCGGTCAGCGGCTGCTCGCCGAACAGGTGCGCGTAGCGGCGCTGCAGCTTCAGGTACTCCTCGACCCGCTCCGGCCGCCGGATCTTCGAGACCCCCACCACCTCCCCGTGCTCGGCTTCGAAGACGGGGAAGAGCCCCGTCTCCTTGACCAGCCGGGCGAGGCGGATCGTGTCGCGCGAGGCCGAGCCCCAGCCGAGCGGGCAGGGGACGAAGACGTGGAGGTAGCGGGAGCCGCGGAACTCCATCGCCCGTTCGACCTTGTTCTCGAGGTCGCGCGGCTCGGCGACGGTCGCCGTGGCGACGTAGGGGATCTCGTGCGCCATCGCGATCAGCGGAACGTTCTTGCCCTGCCCGAAGACGTTGCCGGGGTGTTTCCCGATCGGTTTCGTGTTGGCGGTGCGGGCGGCGGGCGGGGTCGCGCCCGACCGCTGCACGCCGGTGTTCATGTAGGCCTCGTTGTCGTAACAGATGAAGAGCACGTCGTCGTTACGCTCGAACATCCCGGAGAGGCAGCCGAAGCCGATGTCGACCGTCCCGCCGTCGCCTCCCTGCCCGATCACGCGGACGTCCTCGCGGCCCTTGGCCTTCATCGCAGCGGCCATCCCGGTGGCGATGGCGGGCGCATTGCCGAAGAGCGAATGGAGCCAGGGCAGCTGCCATGAGGACTCGGGGAACGGCGTCGAGAAGACCTCGAGACAGCCTGTGGCGTTGGCGGCGATCAACTGCCCCTCGGTGGCGCGCATCGCCGCATCGACCGCGTAGCGGGCGCCGAGCGCCTCGCCACAGCCCTGGCAGGCGCGGTGGCCGGAGGTGAGGCTGTTGGAGCGGTCCATCCGGGCCTGCACCGATCGCTGCTCCGGGTCGAGGAGGCGGTTTCCGACCACGAAGCTGCCCGCTTGGTAGAACTTCACCTGCTGCTCGCGGGGGCGGGATTTCTTCTCGTCGGGCGGCATCTCTCTCCTCAGTGCGAACGGGCCGCGACCACTCCGACGTCGCGCAGGATGTTCTCGGCGTGGGGACCGCTGCGGCCGCCCTCCTGCATCCTCTTCAGCTCCGCCTCGACCTGCTCCCAGTTCATGTCGAGGAAGGTCAGCGGCTCCAGCCGATCCGCGGCGGCGTCCTGGAAGTGGCCGCGGAGCGACTTCCTTGTGATCGGGCGCCCTCCGAGACCGGCGATCACCGTGTAGCCGTGCAGCTGGATCCCCGAGAGCGCCATGCGCACGTCGGTGGAGACGATCCCGCCTATGCCGACCGCAAGCGCCTTCTCGAGCACGACCACGCGCTTGGCGGACCCGAGCGCCTCCCGCACCTCCTCGAGCGGGAAGGGGCGGAATGACTTGATCGCCAGGGCGCCGATGCTGACGCCCTCGTCGCGCAACTCGTCGATCGTGTCCTCGATCGTGCCGAGCACGGACCCGAGCGCGACGACGATGGTCTCCGCGTCCTCGGCGCGATAGGTGCGGACGAGACCGCCGGAGAGGCGATTGAACGCGCTGCCGAACTCGGCGGAGACCTGCGGGATCAGGTCGAGCGCCTGGAGCTGCTTCGCGTGGGCCAGGTACTTGACCTCGGCGAAGGCCTCCGGGCCGACCAGCGCCCCGATCGTCACCGGATCGGCGGGGTCGAGGACCTGGCGAGGCTCGAAGGCGGGAAGGACGGCGTCGACTTCCTCCTGGGTCGGCACGTCTACCCGCTCGTGGGCGTGGGTGAGGATGAAGCCGTCCATGCAGACCATCACCGGCAGCGAGAGCTCCTCGGCGATCTTGAAGGCCTGGATGTGCATGTCCACGGCCTCCTGGTTGGTCTCGGCGTAGAGCTGGATCCAGCCGGAGTCACGCTGCGACATCGTGTCGCTGTGGTCGTTCCAGATGTTGATCGGAGCCCCGAGCGCCCGGTTGGCCACGGTCATCACGATCGGCAG
This sequence comes from uncultured Solirubrobacterales bacterium, assembly GCA_963816785.1. GTDB lineage: Bacteria > Actinomycetota > Thermoleophilia > Solirubrobacterales > 70-9 > VRUE01. The sequence goes on from CAWFLL010000004.1 coordinate 503,102, forward strand.
CCCCAGCCCCGAGGCGTTGTAGAGGGCCTCCGCCATGTAGAGCAGGCCCTGGCTGGCGGTCGCCGTGTAGGTGCGGGCGCCGGCGGCGGAAGCACCGATGCAGACCGACAGAGCCGCGAACTCCGACTCGACGGTGACGTACTCGCACGGGTCCAGGGTGCCGGCCCGAACGAGGTCGGAGAGCCCCTCGACGATGTGGGTCTGCGGCGAGATCGGATAGGCGCAGACGACCTCCGGCCGGCAGAGGCCCACCGACTCGGCCACCGCTGCGGAGCCCTCGGTCTGCTTAAGCACCGGCCACCTCCTTCGCCTGGCGCTCGACGAAGCCGAAGCACTCGCGGGCGGCCGCCGAGTTGCGCTCCCCCATCGGACCGGGGAAGCGCTCCTGGATCGCCGCCGTCACCGACTCGAGCCGCAGTTTCCGGGTCAGGGCGGCGAAGCCGCCGAGCAGCGCGGCGTTGGGGAGCGGGCGGCCGAGGCAGCGGCGGGCGATCTCCGTGGCAGGCGCGGTGTGCATCCGCTCGGGGCGGAAGCCCTCGACGAACTCGCCAAGGCCCAGCTCCGCGAGACTGCGACCGCTGTTGATGAGGACGTAGGCGTCGGGCCCGAGGCCGCTGAAGAGGTCGACCTGGTGCAGCAGGGTCGGATCCTGGACGATCAGGGCGTCGGGCTCGGCGACCGGTTCGCGGGTGCGGATCGGGGAATCGCCCATGCGGCAGAAGGCGACGACTGGAGCGCCGCTGCGCTCGGAGCCGAAGCTGGGGAAGGCCTGGGCGTGGAGGCCCTCGTCGAAGGCGGACACCGAGAGCAGCTCAGCCGCGGTGACGACACCCTGTCCACCTCGACCGTGGATGCGGACCTCAAACATGGTGATCGACCCGGTCCATCAGAGTCCACCGTACGGACCCTGCTACCCGAGTTCAAGCGCTACTACCCGCGGCTCCCTCGCAACGAGCTCACGGCCGAGCATGCGTTGGCAGAGCCGCGGCGGCAGCCCGCCGGCGCCGCCGGGCGGCAGAACGCCCGCCGCGGCGCGCCGGGCCGCGATCCATCCCAGCGGCCGCTTCAGGACCGCGGGGCGGATGCCGCGCTCGATCAGGTCGCCGACCGCGAGCGAGGTGAGGGCCCGATCCTCCGACAGGTCCGCTCTGAGCAGCGCGCCGGAGGGCCGAAACCGGAACTCGGCGAGTGCCGCCTGCACCAGCCGCGGCGCGAGGTGAACCGCCGTGGTCGAGCCCCGGCCGATCGCCAGCGCCGCGCCGATCTGCTCGAGCCCGCCAGTATCGGAGGGCAGCGCCAGATGGCAGATCCTCCCGCGGGAGGCGACGTCGGCCTGTGGGAGGTGCGCGGCCAAGCGCTCCTCGAGCAAGCGCGCTGCGGCGCTCGCGACGAGCGAGGGCCTCGGCCCACGTGCGGCGTCGAGATCGACCAGCAACCCCGCGCGGTCGGGCTCGGAGCCCGCGCAGGCGAGCGCCGCCGCCGCCGCCCTGGCGCCGCCGGCGGCGCCGACCCGGGTGACCAGAATCACAACGCTTACCCTGGCCTCGCCGCCGCCGAGGAGGCGACCACCAGGTGGTCGCCGAGCAGGTCGAGCGGCGATGGCGGGCGCAGCCGGACCGCCACGCTGCCGCCGACGACCGCCACCTCGACATCGTCCTCCGCCCACCCGGGGAGGCCCTCGCGCGCGGCATCCGCCGCCGAGCCACCCGAGGCGAGGGCCAGCGCGCCGGCCTCGGCGGCGCCGTCGGCAAGGGTCAGCGCGTAGCCGACGCAGAGGAGCTGGAGGGCGATCAGGCCGGCGAGGAGCAGGGCCGGAACCGCTGCGACCAGCTCGACCGATGCCTGCCCCCTCTCGTTATCCATCGCGTCCCAGTCGAGTGCTCGCGCCGACGCTGACCGGCGGCAGCGCCGGCAGCAGGCGCGGAACCTGCACCTCCACCGACACCGCCCCCTCGCGGCCGACCTTCGCCCCGGGCCGCATCGACGGCGGCAGCGCCCGCCGCGCGGCACCGGCGGCATCCTTCCCCACCAGGGCCGCCCGCGCCCCGGCGCGAGCCGCGATCCCGGCCGACCAGAGCGCCTGCCCCGCGAGCGCCACCTGGGCCGCGATCAGGATCGCCAGGAGGAGAAACGGGAACACCCCGATCAGCTCGACCGAGGCGGTCCCATCCTGCCGGCGGAAGCGAGTGGGGATCGGGGACTGCACCCCCCGACCGTCCCAGGCCGCGATTCAAGCGTGGCGCGCAGAACGGAACGATTCGGTCACGGCCCTGGCGCCGCTCCGGCTCTCAGTAGGTGTTGGCTTCGATCCAGATCCGCCAGATCGCGGCCACCGAGGCTGCGAGCAGGAGGAGCCAGGCGAGGGTGCCGCCGCCGCTCGCGAACATCTCATCGCTGCCGGCGATCAGGAGGGCGATCAGGCCCAATGCCCCGTAGAGGATCGCGCGCCGCCCGTTGCTCAGCGTCGCCAGCGTCAGCTGGTTCTGGCGACTGAGCACGAAGAGGGTCCACGCGATCGCCGTCAGAAAGCCGATCGTGATCGCGGTCAGGACGGCTTCGGCGATGTTGCCGCCGGCCGGAAGGAAGGCGACCGCGAGCGCCAGAACCAGGACGATCGCGATGTTGCGAGCCATCCGCATCGGGCCGAATTCTACGCGCCGAAGAGCTTCGCCACCCCGTACAGCGACGCCCCGATCGCGGCCGTCGCGGGCAGGGTCAGGAGCCATGCGACGACGATGTTTCCCGCCACCCCCCATCGCACGGCCGAGATCCGCTTCGCCGCTCCAGCCCCCATGACGCCGCCGCTGATCGCATGGGTCGAGGAGATCGGATACCCGAGCGCGGTCGAGACGAGAATTGCAGTCGCGCCCGCTCCCTGCGCCGAGAAGCCCTGGGCTGAGTCCATTTTGATGATCCGCGAGCCGGTCGCCTCGCAGGATCCGCCAGCCGCCGCTGTAGGTGCCCGAGGCCGAGGGCGACCGCGGCGGTGAGGATGACCCAGAACGGCGGATCGCTGCCGGCGCCGTGGGTCCCGTGGGCGATCAGCGCAAGGGTTATCACCCCCATCGTCTTCTGGGCGTCGTTGGCGCCGTGGCCGATCGCCAGCAGGCCACCGGAGATGATCTGCGCGCGGCGAAAGGCGCGACCGACCGAGCCCGGGCGGCCGGTTGCCGACGAGCTGGTAGATCACCGCGATCAAGATCCCGGCGAGGAGGAAGGCGGCGAGCGGCGCCAGCAGAGCCGGGATCAGGACCTTGTCGAGCAGGCCCCCGCCAATCACCGCGTCGGTGCCGCCGGCGGCAACGTCGCGCCAACGAGGCCGCCGATCAGCGCGTGCGATGAGCTCGACGGCAGGCCAAGGCTGCCAGGTCCAGAGGTTCCAGGCGATCGCGCCGACAAGGCCGCAGAGGACGGCCCCGGGCGTGATCTGCGCCGCCTCGACGATGTCACCGGCGATCGTCGCCGCGACGGCGACCGAGATGAAGGCGCCGAGGAAGTTGAGCAGCGCGGCGACGGCGATCGCGACCTGGGGCGGTGCGGCGTCGGTCGATATCGCGGTCGAGATCAGGTCGAAGGTGTCGTGGAACCCGTTGCTGAAGGCGAAACCGAGCGCGCCTGCGACGACCAGGACCATGATCAGGTCGCCGCTCACGAGTTCTTGATGACTATGCCCTCGAGTGTCTGCGCAGCGGTCTCGGTCGAGTCGATCGCGTTCTCGAGCACGGCGAACATGTCCTTCCAGCGGATCACCACCATCGGGTCGATCCCGTTTGAGAAGAGCGAGGCGACGGCGTCGCGGGAGATCCGGTCTCCCTCGTTCTCGAGCCGGTGGATCTCGATCCAGTAGTTGTCCAGGCCCTTCAGCTCCCGCAGGTGCTCGAGCCCGCCGGCGAGCTGTTCGCAGGCACCGACCAGGACCTTGGTCAGCGCCTGCGCCTGCGCCATCGGCGCCTCGATCTGGTAGAGGCCGAGGAAGTCCGCCGCCTCCTCCGTGTAGTCGACGATGTCGTCGAGCTGGGTCGCGACCGCGTAGATGTCCTCGCGGTCGATCGGCGTCACGAAGGTCGAGTTCAGCCGCTGGACGATGTCGTGGGTGATCCGGTCGCCCTCCTGCTCGGCCTTGAGGATCTCGCGGCCGAGGTCGCCGTCATCGGGCCAGGTGGCCATCATCTGATCGAGCAGCCGAGCCGCCTGCAACGTGTTGCGGCCCGCCTCGATGAAGAGTTCGAAGAAGCTGTGATCGCGAGGCAGGAGCGAGAGGCGCGCCATCGCGCAATCCTAGTGGTCGGCCCCGCCTCAGCTCGCCGCCGCGGCAAGTTGCTCGGCGGCGCGGCCCGCATGCCTTTCGCGCAGCTCGTCCTGGACGCTGCGCTGCTCAGACTCGGGTGCGGTGAGCCTCGTCCAGATACCGTCGGAGTCGAGTTCCCAGGCATTGGTGTTATCGGCGAAGCAGAGCTCCAGCACCTCGATCAACTCGGCCTGCAGCGTCGGGTCCTCGACCGGAGTCGCCAGCTCGACCCGGTGGTCGAGGTTGCGGGGCATGAGGTCGGCCGAGCCGATCAGGACCCGCACCTCGTCGCTCCGCCGGAACGTGTAGAGGCGCGAGTGCTCGAGGAAGCGGCTGACGATCGAGACGACCCTGATGTTCTCCGAGACTCCGGGAACCCCCGGTCGCAGGCAGCAAATCCCGCGCACGTTAAGGTCGACCGGGACGCCGGCGCGAGACGCCTCGTACAGCGCCTGGATGCAGCGGGCGTCGACCAGCGCGTTCATCTTCAGGGCGATTCGCGCCTCCTCGCCGGCCCGGTGGGCCTCGACCGTCTTCTCGATCTCCCCGAGGAGGGGATCCCGCATCGTCGTCGGCGAGACCAGGACCTTGCGGAAGCCCGCGGGGCGCCCGTACCCGGTGAGGAAGTTGAACATCTCGGCGACGTCAGCGCCGATCTCGGAATCGGCTGTGAACAGCCCCAGATCCGTGTACAGCCGCGCGGTCGTCGGGTTGTAGTTGCCGGTCCCGATGTGAACGTACTCGCGCACCCGGTCGCCCTCGCGGCGGACTACCAGGATCGCCTTGACGTGGGTCTTCAGGCCCGGAATGCCGTAGACGACGTGGACGCCGGCCTCCTCCAGGGACTTCGCCCAGTGGATGTTGGCTGCCTCGTCGAACCGGGCTTTCAGCTCGACCATGCAGACCGCCTGCTTGCCCCGTTCGGAGGCCCGGATCAGCGACGGGACCAGCGGCGAGTCGTCGCTGGTCCTGTAGACGGTCTGCTTGATCGCCAACACGTCGGGATCGGCGACCGCCTGGGTGACGAACCGCTCGACCGAGGTGGAGAAGGAGTCGTAGGGGTGATGGACGAGGATGTCACCCTGGCGGATTGCGGCGAACATGTCGACCGGCTCCTCGTCCTCACCCTGTAGCCGCGGTTGCGTGACCGGGCTCCATGGCTCGTAGCGGAGCTCTGGCCGTCCGGGCACGTCGGCGATGTCGGTCAGGTCGGCGAGGTCGATCAGGCCGTCGATGTCGTAAACCTCCCGATCCTCGAGGCGGAGGGCATCGATCAGCTGGCCCCGCAGCTTCGGATTCATCCCCGCCGCGATCTCGAGCCTGACGACCTCGCCGAAGCGGCGGCGGCGCAGTTCGTCCTGGACCGCCTGCAGGAGGTCGTCCGCCTCGTCGGAGACTGTGAAGTCGGTGTCGCGGGTGACCCGGAAGTAACCGTGGTCGACGACCTCGGTGCCTGGGAAGAGTGCGTCGAGATTGGCTGCGATCGCCTCCTCCAGCGGCACGAAGGAGGCCTCGCCCTCCTCGCCGATACGCAGGAAGCGGCCGAGCAGCTCCTTCGGCACCTTGACGCGGGCGATGATCTCGGTGCCGCTGTCGGGGTCGCGAAGCAGGACCCCGAGGCTGAGCGAGAGATTGGAGATGTAGGGAAAGGGGCGTCCGAGGCCGATCACCAGCGGTGTCAGGGCCGGGAACACCTGGTCGTGGAATCGGGCGTCGATCTCGCGGCGCTCGGCCTCCGACGCCGAGTCGAGGGGAACGATTCGCACCCCCTGTTCCTCGAGCTCGGGCCGCAGCGTCCCGTTGAAGCAGCCGTGCAGACGCCCGTCGAGCTCCAGCACCCGGGCCTGGATCGCATCGATCAGCTCGCCGGGCCCGAGGCCGTCGGGGCCGCGGGCGTCGATTCCGGCCTCGAGCTGGTCGAAGAGGCCGGCAACCCTGACCATGAAGAACTCGTCGAGATTCGAGGCGTAGATGGCGCAGAAGCGGACCCGCTCCAGCAGGGGCACGGTCGGGTCCTCGGCCAGTTCCAGCACCCGTTGGTTGAAGTCGAGCCAGGACAGCTCGCGATTGAAGTAGAGGGCTGGATCGTCGATCTGCCCATCGTACTGCCGGGTTCCCGCTGCCCAGCGGGACTCAGGCGGCACGGGCAGGCGCTTGCCGGCCTTCCGTCGCGGCGCCCAGAGATCGGCTGTATCCAGCTGCGAGCTGCTTCAGCGACCGCTCCCAGGAACGGCTGCGGACAGCGCTCACCGCCGAGGTCCCGAGCCGGCGGCGCAGCAGCGGCGAGGAAGCGAGGCGGAGCAGGGCGCCGGCGAGGTGGTCGGCATCGGGCTGGCAGAGCAACCCGGTGTGGAGGTTCTCGACCAGGGTCGCGGGGCCGCCCTCGGCGACCGCGACTACCGGCAACCCGCTGGCGCCGGCCTCGAGCACGACCTGGCCGTAGGTGTCGGTTCGGGAGCAGAAGAGGAAGATGTCGGCGCTGGCGTAGGCGCGCGCCAGCTCCTCGCCCTCGAGCCAGCCGAGGAAGGTGGCGTTCTCACCGAGGCGCTCCCGCAGCTCCGCCTCCTCGGGCCCGCCGCCGGCCAGCAGCAGGTGCAGCCGAGGCTCGCTCCGGTGGGCGCGCAGGAAGGCCTCGGCGAGCAGGTCGACGCCCTTCTCCCGCGTCAGCCGGCCGGCGTAGAGGACCTTGAGCTCGCCCGGGTACGCGTCGCGGTCGGCCTTGACCGGATCGAAGCGCGATGCATCGACCCCCCGCTCCCAGCGCCCGATCCGGGCTCCGTCGACCCCGAGGCCGGTCAGCGAGCGATCGGCGGCGGAGCTCGGCGAGAGGACCACCGAGGGGACGTTGTAGAAGGCGCCGAGCGCGGCGCGGGCCATCGCCTCGAGACCCCCGTCGCCGCTACGGAGGCCGGCGTAGGCGGTCAGCTCGGTGTGGTAGCTGCCGACCAGCGGCATGCCGGTGATCCTGCTGAGCAGGACCGCGGCGACTCCCGCCGGCCCGGGGGCGGTGACGTGAAGGAGGTCGTAGCGGCCCTCGGCCAGGGTCTCGACGAGGTCCGGCAGGCCCGGCATCCCAAGCCTCAGGCCGTCGTAGAAGGGCACCTCGAGCTCGGCGGCGGCGGGCAGGCGGCGATCGACGCCCGGGTCGGTGCCGACCACGTCCACTTCGAAGCCCGGCACCCCGTGCTCGCGGATCTGCTCCACGGTATGGGTGACGCCGTGCATCGAGGCGATCCCGTCGACGATCACCGCCGCCCGGGGCTCGCCGTCGCCTCGGGCCAGCTTCGCCTTCTCGGCCCCCAGAAAGGCCGCCGAAGGCACGTAGGGGACGGCCGGCACAAGGGCCTCGAAGAGGCCGCCGAAGGCCGCGGCGGCATTGCCGTCCACGACCGCCCGCGAGCCATCCGCCACCGCGGTGCGCAGGCGACGCTCGTGGACCCGGCGGGCGCGGCGGTAGAGGTTGGCGTGGGAGAAGGAGTCGGACTGCATGTAGGCGATCAGGTCGCGCCCCTGCATCTGGAGCCCGACCGACCGGAGCCAGGTCTCGAGCAGTCTGCGAGCGTCGTCGGGCCCGATGTCGGCGGCGACCATGCCCTCCCGGGCGGCGCCCTGTGAGACCACGCGCTGGGCGATCTTGAGGACGGTTGCGGGATCGGGAGCGCCATCCCCGACCGGCTCCCGGTCGAGGGCAAGGGCGCGGGTCGCCAGGGCCATCGCCGCATGGGCCCACTTGGCCGCGCTTCCCTGTTCGCCGGCCGCCGTCGCCTCACCGTCGCGCAGCCGGTGCAGAAACTCTTCCGGCGTGGAGGAGATCGGCGCCTCGGTGAAGGTACGGCCGATGTCCACGCCGGCATGATCGTCGGACCCGCCGATCCCGGTGCCTCCGTGAGTCTCGATGTAGATCACCGCCGGCGCGTTCAGCTCCGGCGCCCGCGAGCCGTTGCGGACCTCCCAGATCGGGAACAGCTCGGCAAGGCGGCGCCGGTGGCGGGCGGTGAGCGGGGCGGCGACGTCGTAGAACGGGTGCGCGAGCGCGCATGCGATCTCGTTCTCGTGAAGGTAGGTGGCGCAGGCCTCGACGTCGCCGGCGTGTGCCTGCAGCCAATCGTGGTCCCCGGGAGTGATCCCGTAGCAGAGGACGTGCACCGCCTGGGCCTCGCCGGCAAAGCGGGCGGTCAGCTCCTCGGAGACGAAGCAGTCGGGACGGCCCGCCAGCTCGAGGCAGCCGTCGATCGTGTCGTGATCGGTGATCGTCACGAAGTCCATGCCACGGCTCTTCGCCAGCTCATAGACCTCCTGCGGAGGGGTGGCGCACTCGGGAAGGCCGAGTGAGCGCTGAACGCCCAGTCGTGAGAGCTGTGAGGCGGTGGAATGACAGTGCATGTCAACTCGGGAAGTCATCGGTGTCTCCCTCTCTATGTCGTTCAATTTCGCCTCACAGTTTCCGCTATTAGCAGGGAAAACTTGTGAACCGCCAGGAAATTGCGCGTAAAAATCCTGTGAATAGCGTGCCTAGAGGAGGCGCTCGAGCGCCGCCCAGGTTCCCCTGCTCGCCTCGGCCTGCCAGAGGTCATGGAAGTCGCGAAAGAGCTGCTCCCGCCTGGCCCGCAGAAGCGTTGCCAGCGAGACGATGCCCTCGACCCGGGGCATCATCACGTCGCAGTCGTGGATGTCGCCGAGGACCCCCTGAAGCTCTTTGACGGCCCTGCGGGCCGCCACCGCCTCTTCGCCGAAGCAGGACTCGGTGATCTCGAGGACGTACCGCAGGCGCTTGGCGGCGATCCGCATTTCGTGCTGGGCGGTCGCTGCGGCGGGATCCATCGCCGGCTCCGCGAGCTCGCGCAGCTCCCCGAGCCTGGTGCTCACGATCCGGCCGGCGTCGGCGCGCAGCGGCGCCTCGGGGTCGAGGCCCTCGACCCGACGCGCCTTCACTCCCCTGCCGCCTCGACGAGCTTGCGCAGGCGGCGGCGCAGCTTCTCAAGGCGCCTCGCATCGACCGCCGGCGCCAATTCATCGTTCGCCGCTCGTTGCTCCTCCCGCAGGGCGTCGATCAAGGCGGCGAGACGGTCGCGGTCCTCGCCGCGAACCTCGGTTTCGAACCCCTCGAGGAACTCGATCGCGACATCGCGGTCGCGGCGCTCGCCGAGGGCATCGGCGAGGGCCTTGACGCGCTTCAGGGCCCTGCGCCAGCGCTTCTGCGGGAAGCACGGCTCGAAGATCTCCATCGCGGCCCGCAGCCGCCGGGTCGCCACCCGCATGTCATGCACCCGCTCGATGTCGCCCAGGTCGAGAACCCTGCGAGAGTGCTCGAAGATCTCCTCGGCGCGGACCTCGATCACCCGAGCCGCCGCCTCCGCGAACGGCGCGTCGCAATCAAGATCGGGAATCTCGCGGGCCCGTGCCACGGCATGAGGCTAGTGGAAAAACGGGCTGGTTCTTTTGGAACGACTAAGCGGCGAGCCGAGTCGTCGAGGCGCCGTTGGCGTTGCCGTTGAGGAGGTCGAGGACGACGCCCTCGCGCAGTCCACCCTTGCCGATCTGCAAGGGCTGCCCCAACAGCTCCGCGACCTTCTCCAGCAGCAGGACGCCGGTCGCGAGGATGCGAACCCGCTCGGGGTCGAGCTCGAAGCGCCTGGCCACATCTGCGGCGGGTTCGCCGACGAGGATGCGAATCCCGCGCTCGAGCGTCTCGTACTCGAGCACGGCGCCGACCAGCCGGCGTAGCGAGGTGGCGCTGCCACCGACCGCGACGGCCTGGGAGGGGTGCTCGATTTCGACTCCCTCGAAGTTTGCGTCGATGCGGCCGCGGATCTTGCGGATCTCGGCCGCCGACGGAGGGTCGGAGGAGATCAGCTCGTCGGCGAGGGTCCCGGAGCCGATCTGCCAGGAGCGAACCTGTTCGACGCCACCGGGGACGGTCCCCAATACGACCTCGGTCGAGCCGCCGCCGACGTCGACGACGCCGACCCGGCCGTCGACCGGATGACCCAGCGTTTTCGTCGCGCCGATGAAGGCGAGGCGGCCCTCCTCCTCCTCGCTGACGATTTCGACGGGGACCCCTGACGCCTCTTCGATCGCCGCCGCGACCGCGTCTGCGTTGCTCGCCTCCCGGACCGCGGCCGTCGCCACGGCGCGGATCGTCTCGGCGCCGAGCTCGCGCGCGAGGCGAACCTGGGTGGCGACGACGTCCGCCACCTCCGCGACCTTCTCCGGGACGATCGCGCCCTCGGCATCGAGCGCCTTGTTGATGCGCGTGTAGGCCCGCTGCTCCATCACCTTCTTGAGCTGACCGTCGACCGGTTCAGCGACGAGCACGCGCGTCGTATTCGACCCGATATCTATCGCCCCACAGAGCATCACTGACCTTCTCTCATCTTGTCAGACGTCCCGGACTCGTTCCCCCGGTCCTTCGCTCCTTCCGGGGGAAGGGAACGGTCAGGGTCGCACCGGCTCGCCGGGATGCGATGCGTCCTCGAACTCGCGGAAGAGGCCGGTGACGACGAACGCAACCTGCTCGCCGATGTCGACCCCGTTGTCGCCGATCCGCTCGATCGCCCGCGCGGCGAGCAGCATCGTCATCGCCCACTCGCGCTTGTCCGGGTCGTCGCCGATCGCCAGCGCCAGGCCAAAGCACTCGCGGTTGAGGTTGTCGACGACGTCGTCCTGGCGGACGAGGTCGCGCGCCATCTCCACGTTCCGCTCCTCGAATGAGCGCTTCGCCTGGGCGATCAGGGTGCGGGCCTGCTTGCCCATGGTCAGGATCCGCTTCACCATCTCCGCGTCCGCGGGGGGCTCGTTGCCGGTCAGGGGAATCAGCTTGCAGATGTTCACGCACTGATCACCCATCCGCTCGACGTTCTTGAGGACGTGGAGCAGGGCGGAGATCAGGCGCAGGTCAGTGGCCACCGGCGCCTGCGTCGCCAGCAGCGTGATCAGCGCCTGGTGGACCTCCAGGTAGCGGCCGTCGATTCGGTCGTCATCGGCGATCACGATCTGTGCCAGCTCGACGTCCTGGTGCTCGACCGCCTCCAGGGTGCGGCTCAGGGCCGCGCTGACCAGGTCGATCCCGCCCAGGGCGCTGGACTCGAGCTGCTCGAGTTCCTCCTGGTAGTGGACCCTCGTCTGCTCCGCCACCGGGCTCTCACCCGACCTTGCCCGAGACGTAGTCCTCCGTGCGTTTATTGCCGGGGTTGGTGAAGATCTTTTCGGTCTCGTCGTACTCGACCAGGCGCCCCCAGCGATTCTGCTCGTCGGCGTCCAGCTCGACCATCAGGAACGCGGTCCGGTCCGAGACCCGCGCGGCCTGCTGCATGTTGTGGGTGACGATGACGATCGAGAACTCCTCCTTCAGCTCGACCATCAGGTCCTCGATCTTGCCGGTCGAGATCGGGTCGAGGGCCGAGCACGGCTCGTCCATCAGAATCGTGTCCGGCTGGACGGCGATGCAGCGGGCGATGCAGAGCCGCTGCTGCTGCCCGCCGGAGAGGCCGAAGGCGTTGTCGTCGAGGCGGTCCTTGACCTCGTCCCAGAGCGCCGCCCGGCGCAGCGCCTCCTCGACGGTCGCGTCGAGGTCCTCCTTGCGACCGAGCACCCGCGGGCCGAAGGCGACGTTGTCGTAGATCGACTTCGGGAACGGGTTCGGTTTCTGGAACACCATTCCGATCATCTTGCGGACCTGGACCGGATCGACGGTGCTCCCGTAGAGGTCCTCACCGTGGTAGAGCAGCTCCCCATCGACCTCGGCCCCCGGGATCAGGTCGTTCATCCGGTTGAGGCAGCGGATCAGCGTGCTCTTGCCGCAGCCCGAGGGGCCGATCAGGGCGGTGACGTCGTTGCGGTGGATGTCCATCGAGATGTCCTTGACCGCAGGCACGCCGGCGTACTGGACCCCGACGCCCTTCAGCTCGAACACCTTCTGCCGGATGCCGTCAGCTCCGTGATGAAATTCACCCGGGCGCACCGCGATCGCCGCCCGGGACGCGGCGGCCTCGCGGGTCTCGCGGCCTGTCCGGCCCTCGTCCTGTGCCATCTGCTCGCTCACCCTAGAGCACCTACCACCTCTGCTCGTAACGATTTCGTAGCCAGATCGCAAACGAGTTCATCGCCAGCAGCACCACGAGCATCACGATGATCCCGGCGGCGGCAAGGGTCTGGAACTCCTCCTGGGGCCGCACCGCGTACTGGAAGATCTGCACGGGAAGCGCCGAGTAGCCGTCCGGGGAGAACGGCGTCGGGTCGAAGGTGACGAAGACCGTCGCGCCGACGAGCAGCAGCGGAGCCGCCTCCCCCAACGCGCGCGAGACCGCCAGGATCACACCGGTGGCGATGCCCGGGACCGCGGCCGGCAGAACCTGGCTGCGGATCGTCTGCCACTTGGTGGCGCCGAGTGCGAGCGATCCCTGGCGGATCGAGTCCGGAACTGCCCGGATCGCCTCCCTGCCGGCGATGATCACCACCGGAAGGACGAGCAGGGCCAGGGTGAGCGAGCCGGCGGCGAGGATGAAGCCGAGGTCGAGCGGGCCGCGGACGATGAAGGCGAGGCCGAGGATTCCGTAGATGATCGAGGGCACCGCCGCGAGGTTCTGGATGTTGACCTCGATCACGCGGTTCCACCATTTGGTCCCATCCGCGTACTCCTCGAGGTAGATCGCGGCGCCGACCCCGACCGGGACGACGAAGAGGATCACCCCGGCGATCAGCTCCAGCGACCCGATGATCGCCGGGCGGAAGCCGGCTTTGTCGGGGTTGATGGTCGAGGGGTTGTTGGTGAACAGGTCGGTGCTGAGCGCCGGGGCGCCTTTCGCCAGAGCCTGCGCAAGCAGCGCGACGAGGCCCGCCAGGGCGATCAGGATCGTGAGCAAGAGCAGGCCGGCGAAGGCGGTATTGAGGATGACGTCGCGGCGAGGCTGGTTGCCAAGCGCCGCCGCCACCGAGGCGCGGGCGCCGGCCGACGCGAGGCGGGCCCGCTCGGTCGGCATGCCGCCCGCCTCCATCACTCGTACACCTCGCGGTACCTCCGCACCAGCCTGATGCTGATCAGGTTCATCACGAGAGTCAGCACGAAGAGCAGGGTGCCGACCGCGAACACGGATTTGTAGTCGAGCGATCCAGTTGAGATATCACCGGTCGCGGTGACGCCGATGTAGGCGGTCATCGCCTGGATCGCTTCGACCGGGTTGAAGGTGAAGTTGGGGGTGGAGCCGGCGGCGAGAAGGACGATCATCGTCTCACCGACGGCGCGCGAGATGGCCAGCACGATCGACGCGGCGATCCCGGAGAGCGCGGCGGGGAAGACGACTTTCGTTGCCACCTTCATCTTGGTCGCGCCCATCGCGTAGGCCCCCTCGCGCAGGCCGCTCGGCACCGCCGACATCGCGTCCTCGGAGATCGAGGCGATGATCGGGACGATCATCAGCCCGATCCCGAGGGCTGCGGCGAGGGCCATAAACGGTTTCCCCGCCGCGCCGCCGAGGAGGTCCCCCGGCCAGAATCGCTGGATGATCTCGGGGAGGATGAAGCTGGCCGCGAAGAAGCCGATCGCCACCGTCGGAATGCCGGCGAGGATCTCGAGCACAGGCTTCAGCGTCTTGCGGACCCGGGGCGCCGCGTACTCGCTCAGGTAGATCGCCGCTCCGAGCCCGATCGGTATCGCGAACAGCATCGCCCAGAGCGCGACGTTGAGCGTGCCCGCGACTATCGCCAGGACGCCGAAGCTGGGCGGTTCGAACTGCGGGGTCCAGTCGGTGCCGAAGAGAAACTGGTCGAGTGGGACGATTTCGAAGAAGCCGATCGTCGGCCCGATCAGCGAGATCACGATCGCGGTTGTCGTGACCACCGAGAGGATCCCGCAGAGGGCGAGAAGGCCCTGGATCACCTTCTCGCCGTAGCGGGGACTGGAGGCCTGGAGCCGGCGGGGCGGCCCGCCGCCGGCTCCAGGTGCTGAACTGGCCTCCATGCGCTCCCTGGGCCCGTCCTAGCCGAGTTTGGCCGCCGCGTCCTGAGACGCTTCCAGCTGTTCTTCGGTCAGCGGGATGAACCCGACCGATTCGGCGATTTCGTTGACGTTTTCGAGGTAGAAGTCGACGAATGCCTTGACGGCCGGTTCTTCCAGCGCTTCGTCGCTCGGATAGATGAACAGCGGCCGGCTCAGCGGCACGTAGCTACCATCCTGCGCGGTTTCGGCCGAGGGCGCGACGCAGCCCTTGCCGCCATCGACTTCGAGCGCCTTCAGCGAGCCTTCGTTCTCCTGGTAGAAGGAGTAGCCGAAGTAGCCCATCCCGCCCGGCGACCCCTCGACTCCGGTGACCGTCGCGTTGTCGTTCTCGCCGACGTTGTTGTAGTCCTTGCGCGAGGCGCCCTCTTCACCGTTGATTTCTTCGGTGAAGTAGTCGAAGGTCCCGGAATCCGTGCCGGGGCCGAACAGGGCGAGGTCCTCGTCGAATTCCTCTTTCAAACCGGGAACTTCGCTCCAGTTGGAGAGCTTCGATTTCGGCCCCCAGATCGCGCTCAGCTGATCGACGGTGAGGCAGGTGACCGGGTTTTCGGGATTGACGACGACGGTGAGGGCGTCGGTCGCGACCCGCACTTTCTCGTATTTGATCCCGTTCTTTTTGCACGCTTCGACCTCTTCGGGCTCGATTTCACGCGAGGCGTCGGAGATGGCCGTCTCGCCGGCGCAGAATTTTTCGAAGCCGCCGCCGGTGCCGGAGGTCCCAACCGTCACCTTCACACCCGAGTTTTCGGCCTGGAATTCCTCGGCGACCGCTTCGGACAGAGGTCCGACGGTGCTCGACCCGTCGATCCGGATCGTGCCCGAGAGATCGCCGCCACCACTCCCACCGCCGGTCGTATCTTCGCCGTCGCCGCACGCCGCCACCCCAAAGGCCAGGACGGATGCGGAGGCAATGACCATGAGCCACTTAGAGCTAGTCACGCTGTCTCCTTCTGGTTTGGTTCACTCCGATTACCGGCCGTGGTGCCGGATGCCGTGGCAACACTCTCAGCGACCTCGTAACAGCTTGTTACCCGCCTGTATCGGGAATGTGAAAAAGATGTAAAAGCCCAGGATCCAACGGCTGAGCTCAACCATCGGGAGAGAAGCGATAGCCGATCCCGTTGTGGGTGTGGATCAGGTCGACCCCGGGGAGCGCCTCGCCGAGCTTCGAGCGCAGGCGGCTGACGTAGACGTCGACCGAGCGGTCGTCACGGCGCGGCTCGCCACCCCAGATCTCGGCGTAGAGCTCCTCGCGGGTCATGATCCGCTGCGGGTGGGCCGCGAGCGTGCTCAACATCTGCAGCTCGCGTACCGTCAGGCTCAGTGGCCGGCCGTCGACCAGGGCCGCATGCTCCTCGGGCCTGATCTCGAGGCGCGGGGACTGAGCCTTGATCCGTCCGATGTCGCCGACCATCGCCAGTCGAGCATTGCGCCGACCGTCGGTGCAGCCGTTATCCCCGCGTGAAGCTCTTGTGAACGGTTTGTAAAGGAACAGGCCGAGACGCCGTGATCAGGAGGCGACGGCCCGTTCGCGCTTGGCGGCGAGCAGGTCGGTGACCGGCTCGGACTCCGGCACGACCTCCGCATCGCCGCCCGCAACCGGTTCCGGGTCGAACCTGTAGCCAACTCCGAAGTGAGTGTGGATGTACTGCCAGCCCGGCGAGCGCTTCTCAAGCTTCTGGCGCAACTTGCGGATGAAGACGTCGACAGAGCGATCGCCGTGCGCCATCGCGTATCCCCAGACCCGCTGGTAGATCGCCTCGCGCTCCAGCACCTGGCCCTCGGATTCGGCGAGCAGCTGCAGGAGCTCGAACTCGCGCCGGGTCAGGTCGAGGCTGCCGCCCGCGACAAAGGCCTGGAAGCGGTCGGCGCGGATCTCCAGCTCTCCGGCCACGACAGGCCCGGCCTCGAGCTGGGGGCGAGAGCGGCGCCGGCGCCGCAGCACCGCCTCGATCCTCGCCACGACCTCTTCGGGGTGACAGGGCTTGCCGACCCAGTCATCGACCCCGAGGCGCAGACCGCGCACCCGCTGGGCGACGGTCGAGCGTTCGGTGCAGACGATCACGCCGAGGTCGGGGAGCATCCCGCAGACCCGCTCCAGGTAGCTCCAGCCGTCTTCCCCCAGCACCGCGGGGTCGAGGAGGAGCGCGTTCAACTTCATCGCCACCAGCTCCTCGAGAGGGATCGCGCCGGCCAGGGTCCGCTGCTGCCAGCCCGCCGCCTCGGTGCGTTTCGACAGCACCGTGACGAAACCGCTGTCGTCATCGATAACCGCGAGCCTGATGGTCTGCTGAGTATTCAAAAGAGCCACATTCCTGCGAGACCCTGCGTCGCTCGGGCAGGAGGCGGCACGATTGTATGCACCCACGACGACGGCCCGCTGGCCAGAGTGCCTGCGTTCACGGAATTTTCACAGGAGTCCGTCCCAAATTGGGCGAAAGCCGCCGTTCGGGCTTCTCTGGATGTTCACCCCGCGCCAGGCACGCGGCGGCAGACTTCGAACCCTCACGAGACTCCTCTCTGTCTCCCCGCGAACGGCCCACTGCCCCGGGCCGTTCGCTTTTTCTATACCGGCATCTGCTCCGCCATGCCGGGGACCTATCTCAGGTCGGGGAGACGGCGCCGGTGGCGAGCAGAAGCAGTATCAGCAGACCGAGGAGGACCCGGTAGGCGATGAAGATCGAGTAGTTGTGGTGCGCGATGTAGCGCAGGAGCCAGGCGATGGCGAGGAATGCGACGGCGAAGCTCACCACCGTGGCGACGATCGTCGGCCCCCACCCGACCCCGCTCGAGATGCTGCTGAACTCTCCGATCCCCTCGAGAATCGCGGCGCCGGTCAGGGCGGGGACCGCGAGGAAGAACGACAATCGCGTCACCGCGATGCGATCGATTTCGCGCAACAGGCCGGCGGACATCGTCGCCCCCGATCGCGAGACACCGGGAATCAGCGCCAGGCACTGGACGATGCCGATGATCAGGGTATCGAGCCAGGTGACGTCGGACTCATGCCTCCGCAGCGTGGCTCGGCTGTCGGCGTACCACATGGCCCCGCTCCACAGGATCAGCGCCCAGGCGACGACCCAGAGGCTTCGCAGCGTCGTCTCGATCTGGTCCTTGAAGGCGATGCCGACGATCACGATCGGGATCGATCCGATGATCACCGCCCAGGCGAAACGGTAGTCGCCGCCGTCGCGCTGTGCCGGGTTCACGAGCCCGCGGAACCAGGCGCCGCCCATCCTCACGACATCACGACGGAGGAAGAGAAGGGTCGCGGCGATGGCCCCGACCTGGATGATCGCCGTGAAGGCGGTGATTTCGGGATCGTCGGTCGCGTGGCCGAGAAGCGCCTCGAGGACCGTCAGGTGGCCCGTGCTCGAGACCGGCAGGAACTCGGTGAACCCCTCCACCACACCGAAGAGAACGGCTTCCCACCAATCCATCTACTCGACGCCCCGCCGTCTATCGTCGAGAAGCCGCCGCCGCCCCCGGTTCATCGGCCCAAGCCTACGGGGAGCTGCAGCGACACGCCTGGAGGTGCGCTAGATTGCGGGGCGTGATCATGCTGCCGCGCCGCGCCCGCCTTGCCGCCGCCCTCCTGATGGCGCTCGTGCTTTCCCTGGTCGCGACGCCCGCGGCCCTCGCCGATAACGGCGCCGGCCTCGCCGGGCCCCTCACCGACAAGACCGTCACCTTCTTCTGCTTCGGCGTGATCATCTTCTTCGCGGTCCTGCCGATCGTCCTCTCGCTGCTCCAGGAACACCTCGAGAAGCGGAAGGAAATGCGCCGCTACGACCTCGACCGCTTCGGCTAGCGCTAGCCCAGTTTGAACCCGGAGAGCAGGCGTTTCTCGCTCTCGCCCTCGATCTCCGCGACGACCTCGACCCGGCCCTCGAGCGGGGTGCCGCGGATCTTCGTCGCCAGCAGGTCGTCGACCTGGAAGATCCCGGCCGAGTTGTTGAGCTGGATCTCGATCCGCACCGGCCGCTCTTTCCCCGCCTCGATTCGGACCTCGTCGACGGCGGCGGCGGAGATCGAGTGGATTCCCTCGCGCCCGGCCTCGAGCGGGATCCGGATCCGTCCCTGCGCCATGTCGAGCGCATCGGCGACCCTGACGACGCCGGCCTCGACGGTGTATGGCTCGCCGCGGCGGCGGTGGCCGATGATCGCGTGGAGGATCTCCGAGGCGATCACAGTGCGTTTCGGCTCTTTGTAGGAGCCGGCCAGCAGCCGATCGAGGGCGCCGGCGGCAAGGAAGAGGCTGTAGGCCTCATGGTCGTTGCGGTGGATCGACATGCCGATGTCGTGCAGCAGCGCGCCCCCGGCGACGACGACCTCGGCGTCCCGCGTCGACATCCCGTGATCGCTGACGACGGCCGGCTCGACGTCCGCCTTGACCAGCAGTCGCAGCAGCCGCAGGGCGATGTTGAGGACGATCTGCGTGTGGACCCAGGAGTGGTCCGACATCCCGAGCCGTTCGGCGTGGACCTGGGCCATGTACCACCAGGCGCGCACCTGCTCGTCCTCGTTGACCGCGGCGAGGAAGCTCTCGAGTTTGCGGTTGCCGCGGGTCGGTGCCCGGACCGTGGCCTCGTCGATCGCCTCCTGGAGCGGCTTGGGAGTGGGGCCCTGGGGGTTCGGAGCGGGAACTCGCTCGTCGTTCATCGAAAGATGATCGTAGGGCAGGGGCCGGGCGGCCCCTGCCCTTCACCCGCTCAGCCGCAGATCGGCCAGGGGCTGGACCCCGAGCTGGCATAGAGAAGCGCCGCTCGGTAGTCCTGCTCGGCCTCGGGGGCGGCGGCGGGATCGCCACTGCCGCCGACCGCGGCCCATGTTTCGAACGAGAACTGGTACTTCCCGCGGTAGCTGCCGTCCGAGGAGACGGCGGTCGGGTCGCCGCCGGACTCGCAGGAGGCGATCGCCTCCAGGGTCGAGGGGGCGACGCCTCCGGGGAGGGTGGCAAACGCCTCGCGGCGCTGGCGTCGCAGCTCGGCGCGGCGGGCGGCGCGGATCCGCCGCACCCCGACGTCGATCGCGTGGTGGAAGCTGGTGACCGGGCGGGTCAGCACGGCGAGCGCCGCCGGACGCGCATCGGCGAGGCCGATGCGCGGCTTCGAGCCGTCCCCGCCGCCGGCGCCGATGGCGGCAGCGGGAAAGGCGAAGGCTGCGATGAGGACAAGGACTGAATATGTGCGGTTTGTAAGCAAGCGCGGAACCGTGGCTGGGCTCCGCGCCCCGGAGAGTGAGGGGCATCACACTGCTCACATTCAATGCGTCAATCGCAACTAGCTCAGGCATGCGGAGGGGGTCCTGAACAAGATCTGAACCTTGTCTTGCAGGGGATTCGGGCGGATCTTGGGGATGATTCGCCGATCGAGGACGAGCATCCGACATCGCGGCTGCTACTCGCGTGCCCGGATCGGCCGGGCCTGATCGCGGCGGTCAGCGGCTTCCTCGCCGACGCCGGCCTCAACATCGTCGACGCCGACCAGCACTCGAGCCATGAGGGGCGGTTCTTCATGCGGATGGCGTTCGAGCCGGCGGCCGAGGCGGAGCGGGAGGCCATCTACCGGAGGTTCCGCGAGGAGATCGCCGAGCCGCTGGAGATGGAGCACCGTTTCGCCGAGTCGAGCGAGCGCAAGCGGGTGGCGGTGATGGTCTCCCGCGAAGACCACTGCCTCTCCGACCTGCTCTGGCGCTGGCGCAGCGGCGAGCTGGGCGCCGAGATCGTCTGCGTCGTCTCGAACCACCCCGACCACGCCGACCAGGTCGAGTCCCTCGGCCTCGCCTATCACCACGTCCCGGTCGAGGCGGGGGCCGGGGACGCCGCCGAGCGGCGCACGCTGGAGCTGCTGGGCGGCGGGGTCGACCTGCTCGTCCTCGCCCGCTACATGCAGATCCTCAGCGGCGACTTCCTGCGCCGCCTCGAAGCGCCGGCGATCAACATCCACCACAGCTTCCTGCCGGCGTTCGTCGGCGCCGACCCCTACGCCCGCGCCCACGAGCGCGGGGTGAAGCTGATCGGCGCCACCGCCCACTACGTGACCGAGGAGCTCGACGCCGGCCCGATCATCGACCAGGACGTGACCAGGGTCAGCCACCGGGACGAGACCGAGGACCTGATGCGGATCGGGCGCGACATCGAGCGCCTCGTCCTCGCCCGCGCCGTCAAGGCCCACATCGACGACCGGGTCCTGCTCGACGGCGAGCGGACGATCGTCTTCTGAGCGCGCACGGCTCCTGGCTGTCCGGCCAGCCCGATGGCGTATCGTGCGCTCCGATGGAGCAGGCGACGATCGCACGCCCCTCTCCCACCACCGCGGCGCTGGCTCCCCCAGGTCCGAGGCTGCCGGCCACGCTGCAGGCCCTCAGCTATGCGCGCGACCCGCTCGGCTTCCTGATCAACCTCCACCGCCGCTACGGTGACGTCTTCTCCGTCTCCTTCCCCTTCTTCGACCGGCTCGTCTACGTCGCCGACCCGGGACTGGTCAAGGCGGTGTTCACCGGCTCCCCCGAGCAGTTCCACGCGGGCGAGGCGAACGCCGCGGTGCTCGAGCCGGCGCTGGGGCCGAATTCGGTGCTGACGCTCGACGAGGGGCCGCACATGCGACAGAGAAAGCTGCTGCTGCCGCCATTCCATGGCGAGCGGATCGAGCGCTACGGAGAGCTGATCCGGGAGATCACGATGCGGGAGATGGAGGTCTGGCCGGTCGGCGAGGCCTTCGCGCTGCGACCGCACACGCAGCGGATCACCCTGGCCGTGATCATGCGCGCCGTCTTCGGCGTCCACGACGGGTCGCGCCTGGCGCGCTTCGGGCGCCTGATCGACGAGTTCAGCGGCCGCGTCAACGCCGTGATCGCGTTTCCGCCGCTGCAGCGCAACCTCGGGCGCTGGAGCCCCTGGGCGCGCTTCCTGCGGGCCCGCGCGGCGCTCGACGAGTTCATCTACGAGGAGATCGCGATCCGGCGCGCCGTCCTCGACGCGGGCGGGACCGATCACGACGACGTCCTCTCGCTGCTGCTGGGCGCCCGCGACGAGGACGGCAGCCCGATGAGCGACGAGGAGCTGCGCGACGAGCTGGTGACGGTCCTCGGGGCCGGGCACGAGACGACCGCGACCGGGCTGGCCTGGGCGATGGAGCGGGTGCTGCGGACGCCGCGGGTGCTGGAGCGTCTGCGCGAGTCGGTCGCCGCCGGCGAGGACTCCTACCTCGACGCGACGATCAGGGAGACCCTGCGCGCCCGGCCGGTGATCGTCGACGTGGCGCGGAAGCTGACCGCGCCGGCGCAGATCGGCGGCTACGAGGTGCCGGCCGGGTGCTACCTGATGGCGGCGATCGCGGCCCTGCACTACCGCGATGACCTCTTCCCGGATCCCGACCAGTTCCGCCCCGAGCGCTTTCTCGACCGCAGGACCGACACCTATGCCTGGATTCCCTTCGGCGGAGGCGTGCGCCGCTGTATCGGCGCCGCCTTCGCAGAGTTCGAGATGCGGGTGGTGCTGCGGGCGATCCTCGAGCGGGCCGACCTCAGCGTCCCCGACCCGGCCCCGGAACGGATCAAGGTCCGGAACATCACCCTCGCCCCCGGGAAGGGCACCCGGGTGACCCTCGATCGACCGCTGCGCTGATGGGGTGGCCGCGAGGCGTGTCGGAGTGGGGCACGACGCCGGCCGAGCGCGCGGGGCGATTCCCGTGCGACCGCCACGTCCCGGGGGCGGATCTGACGCTCTACCGGGCGGTCGACGTCGAGGCGCCCCGCAGCGTCACCTTCCGCTGGCTGTGCCAGCTGCGCGCAGCCCCCTACAGCTACGACAAGCTCGACAACCTGGGACGGCGGAGCCCTCAGTCGCTGACGCCCGGCCTCGATCGGCTGGCGCCGGGCCAACGCGTGCAGACGATCTTCCGCCTGGTCGAGTTCGAGGCCGGCAGCTCGCTGACGATCGTCAGCGACGGCCCCCTGTTCGGCCGCGTCGCCTGCACCTACCGCGCGGTGGAGCGGGGCGAGAGCGGCTCGCGGATCGTCGTCAAGATCGTCGCCAGGCGCCGAAGCTCGCCGGCGGCGCGGCTGATCCGCCTGGTCCTCCCCGCGGGCGACCTGGTGATGATGCGCCGCCAGCTGCTCAACCTCAAGGAGCTCGCCGAGGGAACCGCCCGCGACGAGGGCGCGGCCGCGATCGCGCCGGCCGGGCTGACGGCGTAGCCTCACCGCATGGAGCGCGAGCAGCTGCGGGCGATACAGACGCCGCTGAAGGAGCGCTACGAGGAGAGCTCGGAGGCGGCCATGGTCACCCTCACCGCCGCCGGCGCCCTCGGCGAGGGCGTCTCCTGCTCGGTCGAGACCGGCCGCGCTTTGGCCGAGGCGGGGCTGCACCCGGCGGCCGGGGGCGACGGCTCGCTGCTCTGCTCGGGCGACATGCTGCTGGAGGCGCTGGTCGCCTGCGCCGGGGTGACGCTGCGGGCCGTCGCGACCTCGCTCGGCATCCCGGTCGAGTCTGGGCGGGTGGTTGCCGAGGGCGACCTCGACTTCCGCGGCACGCTCGCCGTTGACCGCGGGGCGCCGGTCGGCTTTCGGGCGATCAGGCTCAGCTTCGACCTCGAGACGAACGCCGACGAGGATGAACTTGCCACGCTTCTGAAGCTGACCGAGCGCTACTGCACGGTGTTCCAAACACTGGCGATCCCGCCGCAGCTCTCGTCGGAGATCCACACCGGCTAGTCCCGGGGATCCCTCGATGGCAAGCCCGCTGCGACATCTGGGAGAGCTGGCGAGAGCCCGCGCGACGCGGCGCACCACAGAGCGCGAGGACGGGCAGGCGCTGGAGGAGCTGGAGGCGCGGCCGCTCGAGCTGCCGGCCGGGCTGGAGATCGAATGGCTGGGTGTCTCCGGCTATCGGCTGACCCACGAGGGACAGACGCTCTTCATCGACCCCTTCCTCTCGCGAGTCCCGTTTCGCGACCTCCTCCTCCGCCGTCCGAACCTGCCGCAGGCGGCGACTCTCGACCGCTTCCTGAGGGCGCCTGGTCGGGTGGTCGGCGTCCTCGTCGGCCACACCCACTTCGACCACGCCGTCGACGCTCCGGAGATCGCCCGCCGCTTCGAGTGCAGCGCCTACGGGTCGAGCTCGTTGGTCAACCTGATGGCGCTTCACGGGCTGGCCGACCGGGCGGTCGATGTGGAGCCGTACCGAACCTACGAGCTGGGCCCGTTCGAGGTCAGCTTCACCCCCAGCCTCCACTCGAAGCTGCTGCTGGGCCTCGCCGTCCCCTTCGACGGCGACCTGACCTGCGAGCACCTCGACTCCCTCTCGCCGGGCGCCTATCGCTGCGGGCAGGTTTGGGGGATCTCGATCCGGGTCGGTGGGCTGCGGCTCTACCACCAGGGCAGCGCCAACCTGATCGAGGACGCGATCCGGGAGAAGGGCGTCGACGTCTTCCTCGCCGGCGTCGCCGGTCGTAGCTTCACGCCCGGCTACTGGAAGCGGATCCTGCCGCGGCTCGAGCCGAAGGTGGTCGTGCCGACCCACTACGACAACTTCTTCCGCCCATTGGGAGCCCCGATTGAGTTCGTCTCCAATGCCCAGGTCGCCGGACTGCCCGAGGAGATCGGGGCGGTCAGCTCTGAGATCGAGCTCGCGGCGCTGCCGCGCTCGGACCTCTAGCCGACGATCCTCGCGGCGATCTGCTTGATCGTGCCCATGGTCCGAATCGTCGTCAGGCCGAGGGCGGCGCCGATCGCTTTCAGGTCGAGCTCGGATTCCGACATGCCGCCGCTGGGCAGCCAGTAGAGCTCGCGGCCGTCGATCGCGAGACGGTCCTCGTCCGTGGCCAGGGCGAGCGCCTCTCGGCGGCCCCCCGCCGTTGGCTTCTCGAGCAGGAGCGCCACCTGGAGCTTGCCCTTCGAGGCCGCCAGGTGCCTGGGCTCGAACGGCTCGAGCTCGGCGATCGCCCGTACCTCGGCCCCACTCCGCAGGAAGACGGGAACCTCATAGCCGAGCGCGTCGGCGAGCCCTGATTCGAGGTGGTCCGCAATCGCCGCCGCGCCCCCCCAATCCGCGGTGA
The DNA here is from genome assembly GCA_963816785.1 of uncultured Solirubrobacterales bacterium. GTDB lineage: Bacteria > Actinomycetota > Thermoleophilia > Solirubrobacterales > 70-9 > VRUE01. The sequence goes on from CAWFLL010000004.1 coordinate 527,442, forward strand.
AGGTCACGTTGCCGCTGGCGCGGAAGGTCTCGACATCGTCGAAGCCGAGCTCGGCGACATGGGCACCGAGCTCCCTGTTGCTGATCCTGCGGCCGCCGAGGTTCATCCCCCGCAGGAAGGCGGCGTACCTGGTCATATGGCCCCAGACTACGACGCGTGCCCGGAGCTGGGAAGCTCGGCCGATGGACTACCTCCAGCTCCCCGACGACCTCCCCGTCCCCGAGGACGATGGGGCCGCCGACCATCTCGGCGGGCTGCCGGTGCCCGATCTGAGCCTGCCCTCGACCAAGGGCGGTGACGCGAGCCTGGCCGCCCTCGCGGGAGGCCTCCTGGTCGCCTATCTGTATCCGCGGACGGGGGTCCCGGGCGAGCCGTCGCCGGCCGGCTGGGATGACATTCCGGGCGCCAGGGGCTGCACTCCGCAGAGCTGCGCCTACCGCGATGCCCTTGACGAGTTCGACCGCCTGGCCGCGACCGTGGTCGGGATCGGCGCCCAGAGCCCGGCCGAACAGCGCGAGTTCGCCGAGCGCGAGCGGATCCCGTTCCCGCTGCTGAGCGATCCAGAGCTGCGGCTGGCGGCAGAGCTGCGCCTGCCCACCTTCGAGGTCGAGGGAATGACCCTCTACCGGCGGCTGACGCTCGTCGCCGAGAGAGGGCGGATCGTGAAGGCCCTCTACCCGGTCTTCCCACCCGATCGAGACGCCGCCGAGGTGCTCGCCTGGCTGCAGCAGAATCGGCGAGAGATCGGCTAGCGCCCGGGCAGGGCCCAGGGCGTGCGCCTCGGCACCCAACGCGGCACGTTGCGCCTGTAGGCGCGGTATTCGTCGCCGAAGCGCTGCTCCATCGCCCCCTCCTCATAGACGAGGAAGAAGACGTGGTTGACCGCGAAGAACGCCGCGGACCAGATCAGAAGCGGCACCGAGCCGAACAGGGCCGCCTCGCCGATCAGCACCGCGAGGACGGCGGTGATCATCGGGTTGCGGACGTGTCGGTAGGGGCCCTCGACGACGAGATGCCGGGTCGGGTCCCATGGCGCGAGGGTCCCCTGGCCGACCCGGGCCAACAGGCGCACCGTCCACAGCCAAAGCGCGAGCCCGAGCGTGATCAGGGCGAGGCCGAGGAGAGCGGGAAGCGCGGCCGCCGCGCCGCTGAGGCCGCATCCGATGTTCGTGCCGGAGGCGAGGAGGATCACGACCGGCACCGCAACCGCGGCCGTGCCAGGCAGAAGGACGATCGCGCGGGTATGGCGCCAGGCGCTCAAGGCGTCAGCATGGTGATGGAGGCGGCCGGAATCGAACCGGCGTCCCTGGTCGTAGCGCGAAGGCGTCTACAGGCATAGCCGGCGCTTGATTCTCGTCTCCCGGGGTCCGCGCCGGCGGGCACTGCGGGAGATAGAGCCCCTCAAGTGTCCCCTGGCGGCCGGGGCGCTCCGCCTGGGTTAGCCCGCAATTGAAGCCGGTGCCCCCCTCCGCGGGCGGGAGAGGGCCGACTCTCACTCACTCAGCTATTGACTAAGCGGCGAGGGCGAACTCATGGTCCGCACGTATTGGTTGGTGCCGGTGTTTAACGAGGCCTCCGGCAACCTCGACCTGCAACCGTTCGCACGGACCGACCAGGTCGAAGCCTGTCGCCCCCGTGCTATGTCTCATGCGATTGTACGGTGTCGTCATGAACGCGGAGCGAGCAAGCGTGCATATCTGGTTCCTCGCGCAGCGAGCGAAGCGTGAAGATCTGTGATGGCTGAGCGGGAGTTCGACGCAATCGTCCTCGGCGCCGGGGCTCCCGGCGAGGTCTGTGCCGGCCGCCTCGCAGAAGGCGGGCTGCGGGTCGCGATCGTCGAGCCTCACCTGATCGGCGGCGAATGCTCCTACTACGCCTGCATGCCGTCGAAGGCGCTGCTGCGGCCGGGGGAGCTGCTGGCCGAGGCCCGCAGGGTTCCCGGTGTGAAGCAGGCGGTGACCGGCGACCTCGACGCGGAGGCGGCGCTCGCGCGGAGGGATGAGGTGATCCACGACCTCGACGACTCCGGCCAGTTGCCTTGGCTGGAAGATCGGGGGATCGAGCTTTTCCGGGGCGAGGGCCGCCTCGACGGCGAGCGCCGGGTGGTGGTGGGCGACCAGGAGCTGCGCGCGACGAAGGCGGTGGTCGTCGCGACCGGGAGCGGCGCCGCGATGCCGCCGATCGAGGGCCTCGACTCGGTGCGGGCCTGGAACAACCGCGACGCGACGACCTCGAAGCGGGTCCCGCCGAGCATGATCGTCCTCGGCGCCGGCCCCGTCGGCACCGAGCTGGCGCAGGCGTGGTCGACGCTTGGCACCGAGGTAACCCTGGTCGGGGCTGAGGAGCAGCTGTTGCCGCGCGAGGAGCCGTTCGCCGGCGAGCTGGTCGCCGCATCCCTGCGGGACGCCTACGGCATCGAGGTGCGAACCGGCGTCGAAGCCAACCGGGTCGCCGCCGCCGGAGATGGCGTCGAGGTCGGGTTCGACGACGGCAGCGCGCTCGAGGCGGCCGAGGTCCTGATCGCCGTCGGCCGCAAACCTCGCACCGAGTCGATCGGGCTGGACTCGGTCGGCGCCGAGACCGACGAGCGCGGATTTCTCAAGACCGACGACCGCCTCCGGGTCGGCGACCTGGATTGGCTCTACGCCGTCGGTGACGTCAACGGCCGGGCGTTGTTCACCCACATGGGCAAGTACCAGGCCTGGGTCGCAGCCGAGAACGTCCACGGCAGGCCGGTCGAGGCGGTCGCTGAGGGAATTGGCTCGCCGCGAGTCATATTCACCGACCCCCAGGTCGCCGCGGTCGGCAGGACGCTGGCGCAGGCAGAGGCGGACGGGATCGACGCCCGCGCGGTCGACGTCGGCACCGAAGGCACCGCCGGCGGCAGCTTCCAGGGAAAGGGGACGGGCGGCACGACCCGGCTCGTCGTCGACGAGTCCGCCAGGAGGATCGTCGGCGCCACGTTCTGCGGCTTCGAGACGGCGGACTTCCTCCACGCGGCGACGGTCGCGGTGGTCGGCGAGGTGCCGCTGGAGCGCCTGAGGCACGCGGTCGCGCCCTACCCCACGCGCAGCGAGCTGTGGCTGAAGCTGCTCGAGGCCTACGGCCTCTAGAGGCTCGAGCGGCGCTTCAGGTTGTCGAGCTGGTCCTGGGGGAAGCCCGGGACCTCGTCGAGTTCCTCGACCGATTGGAAGCTGCCGATGCGCTCGCGGTGGGCGAGCAGGCGGGTCGCCTGGGTGACGGTGAGCCCGTGGGACCGCAGCTGATCGAAGCTGACGCTGTTGAGCGCAATCGCGGAGCCGGTGTCCGCGGCCGGAGGGGTCGGTCCTGGCGCGGCCGGCGGCTCCGGCGTCGGTGGGGTCGGCTGCGGCGGCGATGGTGTCGGATCCGGCGCCGGGGGCGGCGGGGCCGGCGGGTGCGGCTCCGGAGCGGGCGGTTGCGGGTCGGAGGCGGCGGGCTGCTGGTGGAAGCCCGGAGGCCCACCACCCTGCTGGACCGAGCGCAGCACCGCCTGCTCGGCCTCGGCGGCACGGCGCTCGGCCTCACGGGCGCGCTCCTCGGCCTCGGCGACGCTGTCGCGCAGCTCGGCGAGGCGCCGCTCGCGCTCCTCCTCCTGGGCTTTGAGGGCGGCGAGCCGCTGTGCCTCGGCCGCCCGCTGTTCTGCCGCCTTCGTGCGCTCCTCGATCTCGGTCAGGCGCCTCTCGGCCTCCGTCATCGAGCGCTCGTGCTCCTCGCGCCCGCGCTGCAGATGCTGCTCGGCGTTGAGTAGGCCCGGCGGAGCGTCCGGCGCCGGAGGAGTTGCCGCCCCCGGCTGCTGCGGGGGCGCGATCGCGTCCATACCCTGGGTGGTCTGGCCGGCCTGGGTGGCTGTCATGCGGGCCCCGGCTTCCCGTTGCCTCTGCTCCGCCTCGGCGATTCGGCGCTCGGCCTCGGCCCGGATCCGTTCCTCCTCGTGCTGGATCTCCGCCACCTTGTGATGGACCCGCTGTTCGGCGGTCGCGGGGTCGTAGGCGGGCTCCGTGGCGCCGGCCTGCAGCGGCGGGATCACCGGAGGCAGGGGAACCGACGCGGGCGGCTGGGCCGGCGGCGCAGGGGGTGGCGGCTGGTAGGGCGGCGGCGGCGGGGGCTGCTGGTAGGGCGGCGGTGGCGGTGGCGGATATGGCTGCGCCGGTTGCCCCTGAAATGGCTGCGCCGGGGCCTGCGGCGGATATGGCTGCGCCGGTTGCCCCGGATATGGCGGCATGGGCTGGCCCGGAAGTGGCACACCGGCCGCCTGGGCGCTCTGCTGCGCGAGCAGCGCCCGCTCCTGGGCGGCGCGCGCGGCGGCGGTCTCCCGCTCGACCCTGGCGGCTTCCTTCCTGGCCCGCCTCGCGGATCCCGGGCTGCCGGGGCTGCGCCGCCTTTCGGCGCGTTTCCTGGCTCGCTCTTCACGGCGGAGCTTCACCTCCGCCTGCCGTTTCTGGCGCTGTTCGGCGCGGCCGGCCCGCTGCTGCTGGCGAGCCTGCTTCCGTGTGTCCTTCGAGCTCAGCGCGACCGTGGCCGGAGCTGCGACTGTCGCTGCGGCCGCGGCGGCCTGCGGAGCCTGCGCGGCGGCCTGCGGGGCCTGCCCGGCGGTGGTGGGCGAGCCGGCCTCGGCCTGGGATGGCTGCGTGGCGCCGGCGGGCGGCGTGGCCGCCACCTGCTGGGTCTGGGCGCTGGCCGGAGGAGGCGCTTTTGCGGCAGCCCCGGCTGCCTGTTTCTGCCTCCTGCGCTCACTGCGCGACGGCTTCCTCTGCTTCGGCGGCTTCGGCGGCTTCGGCGGTTTCTGAGCCTTCGGAGGCGGAGGCGGGCCCGCGCTCGGTTCTTTTTTCTCCGCCTTATCCTGACGGCGCCGCTGGACGCTGATGACGAGCAGGAGCAGCAGGATCGCAGCCACCAGGCCGGCGATGAAGTACTCGATGTTGTCGCTGACGAAATCGCCCACTTCGTTCGGCAGAGATGCGAGGATCACAAACCCGAAGCTACCTGATTCTGCTCTTGAATTCGCGCTCGACCTCGCGGCGCACGTCCCGCTCCGCGATCTCGCGGCGGCGATCGCGGCCCTCCTTTCCGCGCGCCAGCGCCAGCTCGACCTTTGCGCGGGGGCCCTTGAAGTAGATGCGGGTCGGAATCAGGGTCAGCCCCCTCTCCGCGGTCTTGCCGACGAGGCGCTCGATCTCCGCCCGGTGCAGCAGCAGCTTGCGAGGGCGTTCCGGCTCATGGTTCTCGCGGCTGGCGGGTTCGTAGGGCGGGATGTGGAGGCCTCGCAGCCAGACCTCACCGCGATCGATCGCGGCGTAGGCGTCGCTCATCTGCGCCTTGCCGTTGCGCAGCGACTTCACCTCGGAGCCGCGCAGGGCGATCCCGGCCTCGAACTTTTCGACCAGCTCGAACCTGTGGCCGGCGCGCCGGTTCGTCGCGACGTCGCCCGAGGCGGGCGCCCGTCGCTTCTTCGCCTTCTTCGCCATCTACTCGCTCAACTCCAGATCGACCCGGCCGCGGACGGCCTCGACCCTGGTCACGCGAACCGTGAGGGGGTCGCCGAGCTGCAGAGCGCGGCCGGACTCCTGGCCGACCAGGGCAGTCTCGGTCTCGTTGAGCTCGAATCGCTCAGTGCCCAGCCGGCGAGCCGGGAGGAGCCCCTCGTACACATCTCCCAGCTCGCCGCGAAATCCGGCGAACGCCCCTGCCCCGATGACTCCTGAGACCTCGCCCTCGAACTCGACGTCCTCGGAGCGCTCCCTCAGCTCGCGCTGGAGGAGGAACGCGGCGCAGATGTCGTCCCCCTCACGCTCGATCCGCATCGACTCGCGCTCGCGCTCGCTGCAATGCCGGGCGGCATCCCTCGCTTCCGCGACCCCGGGCGCCCTCTCGCCCTCGCCCACGGCCGCCAGCAGCGCCCGGTGGACCACCAGGTCCGGATAGCGGCGGATCGGCGAGGTGAAGTGGCAGTAGGCCGCGCTGCCGAGCCCCGCGTGGCCGGTGTTTCGATCGCTGTAGCTCGCCTGCTGAAGTGACCGGAGCACGAGAGATGTATACGCCTCGCGGCCATGACCGCGCCTCGCCGCCTCCTTCGCCACCAGGCGGCTGGCCTCGACCGCCAGCTCGCCCGCCTCCCCGGGCGTAAGCGACCCGCGCAGCGGCGGCGTCGGGATCCCGAGCGCGTGCAGCTGCGCGATCAGCCGCTCCACACGTGGGGGGTCGGGCTGGCCATGCACGCGGTAGATCGCCGGCACCCGCCGGCGCTCGAGGAGCTGCGCGACCTGCTCGTTGGTGAGGATCATCAGCATCTCGATCAGCCGGTGCGCCTCGGTCTGGGCGACCGCGCGGGCGCCGACCACGTCCCCGGAGCGGTCGAAGCGGAACTCGGGCTCGGACGAGTCGACCTCGAGGCCCCTCGCGCCCCGGCGCTCGCCCAGCGAGGCGGCCGCCTCGCGGGCCAGCGCCAGCGGCCCGGCGACGGCGTCGGGCGGGGCGGCGCGGCCGGCGAAGACGACGTCGAGCTGTTCGTAGTCGAGCCGGGCGTCGGAGCGGATCCGGCTGCGATAGAAGCTGGCGCCGCGTGGCTCTCCCTTCCGGTCGAGCTCGATCTCGGCCGTCACCGCGAGACGCTCGACGCCGGGCGCGAGGCTGCAGGCCTCCTCGCTGAGCGCGCGCGGGAGCATCGGCTCGACCGTGCCCGGGGCGTAGGTGCTGTTGCCGCGCCGCCGCGCCTCGCGGTCGAGGGGCGAGCCCGGCGGGACGTGCGCGGCGACATCGGCGATGTGGATCCAGAGCCGGATCCCATCGCCGTCGCGCCGGGCCGAGACCGCGTCGTCGAAGTCCCGGGCCGTGGCCGGGTCGACGGTGAAGGTGGGCAATCCGGTCAGGTCACGCCGGCCCTCCGTTCCGGCGGCGGCCGCCGCCCTCCCCGCTTCGACCTCGAGCGAGGCCGGAAACCCGCGCCGGCCGAGCTCGTCGCTCAGCATCGCCTCGACGGCGTCCCGCGCGGTCTTCGGCTCCACCCGGCGGCGGGAGCGGCCCCGGGGCCTACCGCGTCGCCTCAACCCGATCCCCGCTCGGCCGCGAGGACGCCGAGGGCGCGGTTGCGGGCCTCGTCGCGCCTCGTCCCCGGGCGATCGCGCGCGAAGACGTCGGGGTGGATCCCGGAGCCGCCCAGGTTGACCCCGTCAGGCGTGAAGTACTCGCCGATCGTCAGCTTCAGCGCGCCGCCGTTGGAGAGGTCGACCTCCTGCTGGAAGACGCCCTTGCCGAAGGAGCGCGTGCCGACGACCGTCGCTCCCGCCTCGTCGGCGAGGGCGGCGGTCAGGATCTCGGCCGCCGAGGCCGTGTTGCGGTCGATCAGGACGACGATCGGCTGCCGCGGCAGGCTGTCGCCGAGCGCGTCGTAGACGGCGCCCCCCTGGGTCCGGGACTCCGTCGTCACCACCAGCGTGCCCTTCGGCAGGAAAACACTGGCGGCGAGAACCGCCTCCTCGAGGAGGCCGCCGCCGTTGCCGCGCAGATCGAGGACCAGGCCGCGCGCTCCTCGTCGCCGCACCCTTTCGACGGCCCGTCGCAGGTAGGCGTGGGAACCTTCGCTGAAGCCTGCCAGCCCCACGTAGCCGAGCCGCATGCCGTCGATCTCCTCCACCTCGCTCGCCACGACCGGCACCGAGATCTGGGCCCGGGTCAGGGTCAGCTGCTCGACCCTGCCGCTCTCACGGCCGAGGACGCCGATTCTGACCTCGGTCCCTTCCGGCCCCTTGATCAGCTCCGTCGCCCTGGTCGAGCTGAGGCCGGCGATCGGCCTTCCCTCGATCGAAACGACGATGTCACCGGGCTCGATCCCCGCCGCTTCGGCCGGTGAGCCCTTGAAGACTTTCTCGGCCCGGAGGCCACGTTTGACCCCGATCACGGTCAGGCCGATCCCCGAGAACCTCCCCTGGATCGCTTCGTTGAAGCGCTGCAGCACCTCGGGCGAGAGGTATTCGGAGAAGCGGTCGTCGTAGCGCCGGCGCAGCCCGCGGGTCATGCCACTGAGCGAGGAGTCGATCAGGTCGGGCCTGGAGACCGCCCGGAAGTAATTGTCTTCGATCAGCTCGGTCGCTTCCGCCGTCAGGCCGCCGGATTCGTCGACGAAGACGTCCCGCAGCGGTGGCGGCAGGCTGGCGGGGTGGCCGCCGAGCCAGAGCCCGCCCGCTAGCACCGCCAGCAGCGCAGCCGCCACGGCCACCGTCCGACCGGCGCTCATGGGGGGCTCAGACCTTCAGGAAGCGACGCAGGGTGATGCCCGAGCCGATCGCCGAAACCAGCACCGAGGCGGAGAACAGGATCGCCACCAGAGCCGGGAAGGAGAGCGTGCTGGCGTTCTGCGCCGCCAGGAACGAGAAGGTGTCGCTGAGGGGGTCGACGATCGTGATCTTGCCCAGCCACAGGATGAGTATCGCGGCCAGGCCGCCCGCGAAGCCGACGACCACGCCCTCGATCATGAACGGCCAGCGGATGAACCAACGGGTCGCCCCGACCAGGCGCATCACCTCGATCTCCCGCCTGCGGGTGTAGATCGAGAGCCGGATCGTGTTGCCGACCAGCATCAGCGAGGCGGCGATCAGCAGCGCGGTGATGACCGTGAGGACGATCTTCAGCGCGCTCGTCACCTGCTCGATCTTCTCCGACTGCGTCTGGCGATCGAAGATCTCCTCGATGATCGGCGAGATCGGCTTCGGCTTGCCGTCGGGGCCCGGCGGGATGATCGCCGCCCTGACCGCGTCGAGGTTGCCGGCGTCATCGGCCTTGACGCGGAAGTTGGCCGGCAGCGGGTTGGAGTGCAGCTGGTCGAGCAGGCCGGCGCTCTTTTCCTCGCCGAGGTCCGCGCTCAGCTCGTCCAGCGCCTCGGCCTTGGTGATCAGCTCGACCGACTCGACATGGGGGATGTCCCGCAGCCTCCGTTCCAGCGCGGCGGTTTCGGCTTTCGTCGCGTCGTCGTAGAGGGCGACCCGGATCTCGAGGCTTTCGCGGACCTGGTCGCTCTTGGCCTGGGTCGTCTGGAAGATCGGGATCAGCACGCCGAGCAGGACCACCGTGACGACCGTGGTCACGATCGCGGCCATGCTCGGCGCCCCGTTGCGGCGCAGCGCCCGGAATGCCTCGCGGATGAAGAAGAAGAGCCTTGACATCAGAAGAGCGTGTCGTGGCCGTTGGGCTGGCCCTCGGGGGCGACACCCATCTCGGCCCGCATCCGCAGGCCGAACTCGGTCGTCGACTCCTCCGTGTAGCCGCCGCTGACCTCGTCGCGGACGACGCGGCCCTCGTAGAGCTCGATCACGCGCCGGCGCATGTTGTCGACCATCTCGCGGTCATGGGTGACGACGATCACCGTGGTCCCGGTCTTGTTGATCCGGTACAGCAGCTGCATCACGCCGATCGATGTCACCGGGTCGAGGTTTCCGCTCGGCTCGTCCGCCAGCAGCAGCGGCGGGTGGTTGACGAAGGCGCGGGCGATCGAGACGCGCTGCTGCTCGCCGCCGGAGAGCTGGTCCGGGTAGCTGTGGAGCTTGGTCGAGAGGCCGACCAGGCGAAGGATCTCCGGCACCTGGGTGCGGATCGTGGCGCGTCCGGCTCCAATCACCTGCAGGGCATAGGCGACGTTGTCGTAGACGGTGCGATCGGGCAGCAGCTTGAAGTCCTGGAAGACGGTGCCGATGTTGCGCCGCAGCTGCGGGATCCTCTTCTCGGCGAGGCTGCCGATGTCGCGGCCGGCAATGCGGACGGAGCCCTCGGTCGGCTCGAGCTCGCGGATCAGGAGCTTGATCAGGGTCGACTTGCCGCAGCCGGTGGGGCCGACCAGAAAGGCAAACTCGCCGCGGCTGATCGCGAGCGAGACGCGGTCGAGCGCCATGTGGCCGCCCGGATAGACCTTGGTCACGTCGCGAAGCTCGACGATCGGCCTGCCGCCACGGCGCGGACGGTGGCCCTCGCCCCCGCTCCGATCCTGCCTCGATTTTCTCGCTCTGGCCATTGCCGCGGTCCCTTCTCCGGCTACAGGGTGACTCCTGCGCGTCGTATTGCGCGCAACTCCCCGCCCAGCTGAAAGTGAACGGCAGCTTAGCGAATCATGAGCAAACGTTTGTATTCCCACTCCGCCGTCGGCGAGACTGCATTTGGACCCCCACAGACGTACAGATGCAGACTCGAGGCGAGGGACCGACGCGCCCGATCAGGCGAGGGCAGTGCCGGCGGCGTCGACGATGGCCGCGGCGTCGATCCCGGCGGCGGCCAGCAGCGACTCCGGCGGGCCGCTGCCCGGACGCTCCGTTACCGCGAGCCTGGTCAACGGGGTGGACGCGCCGGCGGCGGCCAGCACTCCTGCCACGGTCTCGCCGATCCCGCCCTCGGCCCAGTGGTCCTCGACCGTGAGGAGCGCCCGGGTCTCCCCCGCCGCCGCCAGGATCGTCTCGGCGTCGACGGGCTTCACCGAGTAGAGGTCGATGACCCGGGCGACGATTCCCTGCTCGGAGAGCTGGTCGGCTGCCGCGAGGCATTCGTGCAGGGTGATCCCGGCGCCGATCAGGGTCAGGTCATCCTCATCGCTCGAGCGGACCGTGCGGCTGCCCCCGATCTCGAACGTCTCATCGGGCCCGTAGAGCACCGGCGTCGCGCCCCGGGTCGTGCGCATATAGCTGATGCCGCGATGCTCACGCATCGCGTCGACGAGCTGCACGGTCTGGTTGGCGTCGCCGGGATAGAGGACGACGCTGCCGAGCACGGCCCGGAGCGAGGCGATGTCCTCGAGCGCCATCTGCGACGGACCGTCGGGGCCGATCGAGACGCCGACGTGAGATCCGCAGAGCTTCAGGTCGGCGTCGGAGATCGCCGCCATGCGGACGAAGTCGTAGGCCCGGGTGAGGAAGGCGCCGAAGGTGGAGGCGAACGGCTTCCACCCCCGCGTCTGCAGGCCCACCGCCGCCGCGACCATCTGCTGCTCGGCGATGAACATCTCGAAGAACCTGTCGGGGTGCTTCTCCGCGAACCGCTCGGCGTAGGTCGAGTTGCCGACCTCGGCATCGAGCGCGACGACGCGCTCGTCGACGGAGCCGATCCAGGCAAGGGCGTCGCCGTAGGCGCCGCGCGTCGCGACCTTTTCGCCGACCTCGTAGCTGGGCCGCTCGACCTCCTCGCGGGAGATCTCGTAGGACGGCGCCTCGCCGGGGGCCTGGACATCCACCCGCAGTGAGCGAACGCCGCCGAGCTCCTCGATCGCAGCCTCCGGATCCGCGAGCGGCTTGCCATGCCAGCCCGGCTGGTCCTCGACGGCGCTGACCCCGGAGCCCTTCTTCGTGCGGGCGAAGATCACCGCCGGCCGATCCGCCGCCAGCGCCCTCGCGTAAGCGGCATCGATCGCCCTGAGGTCGTGACCGTCGATCTCCTGCACATCCCAGCCGCAGGCGCTGGCGCGCGCCGCCCATGAGGAGGTGTCCCACTCGTGCATGGTCGGCCCCCGCTGGCCGAGCCGGTTGACGTCGACGATCGCGACAAGGTTGTCGAGGCGCTCGTGCCCGGCGTGCTCGAACGCCTCCCACATCGAGCCCTCGGCCAGCTCCGAGTCGCCGCAGAGCACCCAGACCCTGAAGTCAGCGTGCTCGAGGCGAGCCCCTGCCAGGGCGATCCCGATCGAGATCGGCAGGCCCTGGCCGAGCGAGCCGGTAGCCACGTCGACCCAGGGGATCTCCGGCGTCGGGTGGCCCTGGAGGCGGGAGCCGAACTCGCGGAAGGTGAGCAGCTCCTCGTCATCGATCGCGCCCGCCATCTTGTAGAGCCCGTACAAGAGCGGCGAGGCATGCCCCTTGGAGAAGACGAGGTGGTCGTTGGCCGGGTTCTCGGGCGCCGAGAAGTCGTAGCGGAGGTAGCCCGTGAGTAGCACCGACATCAGATCGGCGGTCGACATCGAGGAGGTCGGATGGCCGGAGCCGGCCGCGGCGGCGGCCCGGACCGCATCGACTCGGAGCTGCTGAGCGAGCTCGTGAAGCTGCTCGAAATCCGTCGTGTGCTCGGGGGTTATCTGGTGCAAATAACGGAGTCTCTTGCTCGTTGCGGGGCGGAGCCGGACTCTATCTTGCGCTACCCGATCGCGACCATTCGCTCGATCGGGATCCGCGCTCGCTCGGCGATTTCCTCGGGCACGCTGACCTCGAACTTCATCTCCCGCAGCGAGTCGCGCAGCTTCGGCAGGGTGATCATCTTCATGTACTTGCAGTAGGCCATCCTGTTGGCCTCGACGAGGCTGACGTTGGGAGCCGCCTGCCGCAGCGCGTGCAGCATGCCGTTCTCGGTCGCGACGATGAACTCGCCGTTCGGGTGCTGCTCGACGTGGTCGAGCATCTGCCCGGTCGAGAGCATGTGGACGCCCTCCTTCTCGACTTCACCGGCGGCGACGTACTCCATCACCTGGGTGACGCACCCGCACTCCGGGTGGACGAGGAACTCGGCGTCGGGGTGGGCGGCGCGGCGGTCGGCGATGTCGTCGGGCCGGATCCCGGCGTGGACGTGGCACTCGCCAGGCCAGACGTGCATCGAGCGGCCGGTCACCCGCTCGACGTAGGCGCCGAGCCACATGTCGGGGCCGAACAGGATCTCCGTCTCCGGGCCGTGCTCGCGGAGGATGTGCTCGACGACCTTGACCGCGTTCGAGGAGGTGCAGCAGTAGTCGGTCTCCGCCTTCACCTCGGCCGAGGTGTTGACGTACATGACGACGACCGCGTCGGGGTCGTGTTTTGCCTTCCACTCACGCAATTCGTCGGCGGTGATCGAGTCGGCGAGCGAGCAGCCGGCGTCGAGGTCAGGGATCAGGACCGTCTTGGAGGGCGAGAGGATCGCGGCAGTCTCGGCCATGAAATGGACGCCGCAGAAGGCGATCGTCGAGGCGTCGTCGGCGGCGGCCCGGCGCGAGAGGCCGAGCGAGTCGCCGGTGTAGTCGGCGACCGTCTGGATCTCCGGCACCTGGTAGTTGTGGGCCAGGATCACCGCGTCCTGCTCGACGGCGAGCGCGCGGACCTCGACCGACAGCTCCTCGATCTCCTCGGGCGCGAGGTCGAGCATCGGAACCGGGTCGTTGATCGTCGGTAGCTCTCTCATTGCGGTGCCTCAATCGGCCCCAAGGGGCCCGGCTGGTCGTATGTTCGCTGGCATGGCGTGCGCCTGAGTCCAGTCGAATGAATGCATCTACAAGTTTACTCACCAAGGGCAGCTGCGTTGGCGGCAGACCTGGGTTGCACGAGCTTCCTAGGGACCGGTTCGATGCCTGAGATTGCTTCTGGGTCCGCTATGCGGACGTAAACGCAATCTCGGTGCGCTGCGCCGCCCGAACCGGCGACTAGGCAGACTTGGGGTATGCCTGAGCTGCCAGAGGTGGAGATCACGGTGAGGCGGTTGGATGCCGCCCTGAAGGGTGCCGAGGTGGAGTCGGCGCTGGCGCCGGGGATGAACGTGATGAAAACGTTCGACCCGCCTCTCGAGGAGTTGGCCGGGAGGCGGGTGACGGGGTTGCGAAGAGTCGGGAAGATGCCGGTGGTCGAGTTCGGCGACCTGGCGCTGCTGATCCACCTGATGTCGGCGGGAAGGCTGCGGGTCTTCGAGAAGCGGGCGTCGCCGAAAGACCGAGCCTCACGGGTCCTGATCCGGCTCGCCGACGGGCGGGAGCTGCGGCTGCGCGAGTTCGGCACCAAGCAGCGCGCCTGGGCGAAATTTCTCCGGGCCGACGCCGTCGCCGACGACGAGGCGGTGGCGACGCTGGGCCCGGAGGCGTGGCCCAGGCCGCCCCTCGACGCCTTCGCCGCGGCGATCGACCAACCACGGCACCTGCACCCACTGCTGCGCCACCAGCGCGACATCGCCGGCATCGGCCGCTCCTGGGTCGACGAGATCCTCTGGGAGGCACGGCTCTCGCCGTTCAAGCAGGGGTCGGAACTGGACGAGGAGGAGGTCGCCCGGCTCCACGACGCCCTCGGGGTCCTCGGCAACGCGATCGACCACTACGAGGAGACGATCGACGCCGAGCTGCCCGACAGGCTGCCGATGCCCCTGCGGGTTCACAAGCGCGAGGGAGAGCCGTGCCCGCGCTGCGGCGCCACGATCGAGGCTGTCTTCTTCTCCGAGCACCAGACCAACTACTGTCCCGCGGAGCAGACCGGCGGCCGGGTTCTGAAGGACCGACGCCTCTCGCGTCTGCTGAAGTAACGCTTGAACCTTTCGCGAGAAAGGCGCGTACCACCCGGCAACGACCACGAGGAGGCCCAGATGCGCAAGTTGACCATCGTCCCCCTGATCGCCATCGTCGCCCTGCTGGCCGTTCCGGCGCTGGGCAGCACCGCGGCGGCGGCGACGATAACCCTCGGCGACAACTTCTTCGCTCCCTCGAGCAAGACGATCAGCGCCGGGACGAAGGTACGCTTCGACTGGACCGGGAAGCACAAGCACAACGTGTTCAAGAAGAAGGGGCCCGGCGGCGCGTTCCACTCGGACACGACGAAGAGCAAGGGCGTCAACTTCGCCAAGACCTTCAACAAGCAGGGCGTCTACCGGCTGATCTGCACGATCCACCCCGACGAAATGAAGCTCAAGCTGACCGTCGATTAGGCCCCCTCAGCCGGACCGAGGCTCGATGAGCATGCTGAAGTCGAGCCGCGGCGCCGAGTGCGTGATGGCGCCGACCGAGATCAGCTCGACGCCGGTCTCCGCGACTTCCCGCACGTTCTGAAGGTCGATTCCGCCCGAGGCCTCGAGCGCTGGCCCGCCCCCGGCGCCGGCCTCACGGTCGCGCAGCGTGACCGCCTCCCGCAGGGTCTCGGCATCCATGTTGTCGAGCAGGAGGCGGTCGGCCCCCGCCCGGAGGGCCGTGCCGACCTCCTCGAGGTCGCGGCACTCGACCTCGACCGGGAGGTCGGGATGGGCGGCGCGGGCGGCGCCCACCGCCTCGGCGAGGCCGCCGGCGAGCGCCACGTGGTTCTCCTTGATCAGGATCGCGTCGAAGAGGCCGATGCGGTGGTTGAGCCCACCGCCCGCCGCTACCGCCTCCTTCTCGAGCCTGCGCAGGCCGGGCGTGGTCTTGCGGGTGTCGAGGATCCGGGCCCCGGTCCCGGCCACCGCATCGACGAAGCGCGCGGTCAGCGTCGCCACACCCGAGAGGTGGCCGAGGAAGTTGAGCGCGGTCCGCTCCGCCGCCAGCAGGCCCGCGGCCGGGCCCGCGGCGAGGACGACGTCGGCGGGCACTTCGTCGCGCCATTGGCCCTCGACGACGAGGTTGTCGACCGACTCGACCCCGCACTGCCGCATCGCCTCCGCCGCGGCCGCGAGGCCGAAGACGACGCCGGGCTGCTTCTGGACGATCCTCGCCCTCCCGCGAGCGCCCGACGGCACCGTCGCCTCGGAGGTCACGTCTCCCGTCCCGAGGTCCTCAGCGAGCGCCCGGGCGACGATCTCGGAGAGCCCGTCTCCGGCGTCGCTGGCTCGCTCGGCGCTCACGCGCCGGAGCCTAGTCTCTTCCGCAGGAACCTCACGTCGACCGCGCCCCGGGCGTTTAATCATTGAAGTGACCCAACTCCCCCCGTTCCAGACCCTGCTCGATGAGCACTCGGCCGTGGTGATGGCGACGCTGCGCGGCGCCGTCGGCCGCACCGACGCCGAGGACTGCTTCCAGGAGACCTTCCTCGCCGCCCTCCGCGCCTACCCGAAGCTGCGCGACGCGGGCAACCTGCGCGGCTGGCTGCTGACGATCGCTCAGAGGAAGGCCGTCGACCATCACCGCGCGAACGGGCGCCGGCCGCTGCCGGTCGCGGAGACGATCGAGATCGCGAGCGCCGATCCGGAGCCCGACGAAGGGATCTGGGAGACGGTCGAGACGCTGCCGCCGAAGCAGCGCGCCGCGGTGACACTGCGCTTCGGAGCCGATCTCCCCCACTCTGAGATCGCCGCGGCGCTGGGCTGCTCGCCGGAGGCCGCGCGGCGCAGCCTGCACGAGGGAATCAAGCGATTGAGAAAGGAGCTGGCATGAAGGCCGAGCTACAGAGGCTGACCGAGCGGGCCGCCGAGGACGGGCTGCTCGACGTCGCCTATACCACCATCGACTCGCCGTTCGGCGAGCTGTTGCTGGCGACCACGCCACGCGGTCTCGTCCGGGTAGGCCTGCCGGAGCAGGGAACCGACGAGCTCCTCGAGGACCTGGCCGCCCGGGTCTCCCCCCGGGTGCTCGAGGCGCCCGCCCAGCTCGACGCGGCAAGGCGCGAGCTGGATCTCTACTTCGAGGGCGGGCTCACCGACTTCGACCTGCCGCTCGACTGGCGCCTCAGCCGGGACTTCCGCCGCAGGGTGCTGCGGGCGATCGCCCGCATCCCCTACGGCCAGACGCGCAGCTACACGGAGGTGGCGGCCAGCGCCGGCAACGAGCGGGCGGTCCGCGCCGCGGGGACCGCCTGCGGCTCGAACCCGATCCCGATCGTCGTCCCCTGCCACCGCGTGCTGCGGACCGGCGGCGCGCTCGGCGGCTACGGCGGCGGGCTGCCGATGAAGCGGGCGCTGCTCGAGCTCGAGGGGGCGCTGGACTAGGCTCGGCTAAAGGAAGCACCCCCCGAGGCCGATGACCCGGGGGCGATGACAGAGCGACCCGCGACCCCCGAGCGCGAAGTGAATCTGACCCGGATCGCGTGGCTCGTCTCGATCGTCACCCCGGTGGTGCTGGTCGGCCTCCTCTGCCTCGCAAAGGCCGCGAGCTCCGCACCCGCCGTCGAGGGGCCACCGGCGCCGCCGGACCCGGCTCTGACCGAAGAACTCGAAGAAGAATGCTTCGAATTCGAAGAAGGGGTTCTCGAATGCGAAGGGGCCGAAGCGACCGCGGAGGCGGGGCCGCTGCCGCCCGAAGAGTGCCTGCTGCAAACGGCACGGGCCCGCGTCCTCACCTACGCCTCCCGAAACCGGCTGCGCCTCGTGGTCCGCTACACGTCCCTCGCCCCCACCAGGGCCTATCTCGACTTCCGGATGCGCAACGGCGAGGACTCGCTCCGCCTCGGCCTGGTCAGGCGCCATCTCGGCAGGAGCGGGGTGCTGCATCTGGGCCAGAGCCTCGGCGAGGACCGGATGCAGCGGGCGCGTCAAGCCAGGGCCTTCCTCCTGACGCTTGACCTCCCCTCCACCCCCAGCTACTGCCAGCGCTACTTCACGAGGCGCCTCTCGCTGAGGAAGACGGTCCAGGGGCAGACCGTCTGGTTCCAGTCGGACCCGGCCTTCGGGCCCGCCCAGTGACCGCGACCCGCGAGATCGTCTAGGCGGCGGTGGGGATCGTCGCCGCCAGCCAATCGGCGGCGGTGGGAATGTGCGCGGGGTCGATCTGGTGGCCGACGGCGGACTCGTGATAGTCGACCGCGAGCCCCCCGGCCTCGAGCAGCTCGCGGGCCCGGCGCGCGAACCCGACTTCCATGATCGGGTCGCTCTCGCCGTGGGCGACGAAGACCCGGGTTCCACTCCGGTCCTCGAGATCGGGCTCCCAACCCTCGACGATCGGGACGAAACCGCTGAAGGCGAGCAGGCCCGCAACCGGCGGGCGGTCCGCGCCAAGTCCCATCGCGTAGCTCATCACGGTGCCCATCGAGAAACCGCCGAGAACCGTGGCGGCGGGGTCGATGCCGGTTCGCTCCCAGAGCTGGTCGTGGAGCTCGGCCAGCGCCCGGCGGGCGGCGTGGAAGGTGTCGTGGTCCGGGTAGCCGACGCGCGGCACGAGGTACCAGTGGTAGCCGGGTGAGCCCGGCAGGGCCAGCGGCGCCCGGGGAGCGGCGATGTGGAGCGTGCGCTCGGGATCGAGCAGGTCGGCGAGCCCGAGCAGGTCCGGCGCGTCCGTCCCCCGACCGTGATGGAGGACGAGCAGCCCGGTGGGCTCCCCCTCCGCCGGCCGCTCCAGGTACTTCAGTGGCTCCATCGCTCGTGCCGCTAGCCGCTCGACGACGAGGCGGCGGTCTTGTTCAGGTAGTCGCGGATGAAGTCGTCGATGTCGCCGTCGAGGACGCGCTCGGCGTCGCCAGCCTCATGGCCGGTGCGGTGGTCCTTGACCCGCTGGTCAGGGTGAAGGAAGTAGCTGCGGATCTGGGATCCCCAGGCGACTTCCTTGACCTCGCCGCGCTCCTTCGCCAGGCGTTCGGCCCGCTTGCGCTCCTCGAGCTCGAGCAGCTTCGAGCGGAGAAGCTGCATCGCCGCCGCCTTGTTCTGGGTCTGAGAGCGCTCGTTCTGGCACTGGACGACGACGCCGCTGGGGATGTGGGTGATACGGACCGCGGAGTCGGTCTTGTTCACGTGCTGGCCGCCGGCCCCCGAGGCCCGGTAGGTGTCGACGCGCAGGTCGGCGTCGTCGATCTCGACCGCGACGTCCTCATCGACCATCGGCCCGACGTCGACCTGGGCGAAGCTCGTGTGGCGGCGCGACGAGGAGTCGAAGGGTGAAATCCGGACCAGGCGGTGGACCCCGCGCTCGGCGGCGAACAGGCCGTAGGCGTTCTCGCCACGTGCGATGAAGGTCGCCGACTTGAGGCCGGCCTCCTCCCCCGGTGAGGCCTCCTTCATCTCGACCTCGAAGCCGCGCCGCTCCGCCCAGCGCAGGTACATCCGCAGCAGGATCTCGGCCCAGTCTTGCGAGTCGGTGCCGCCGGCGCCGGCGTGGACCGTCACCACGGCGTCACCGCTGTCGTACTCGCCGCTGAACAGGCGCGCCTCTTCCAGCTCGGCGAGGCGATCCTCGACCGAGGGGAGCTGGCTGGCGAGCTCGGCGGCGAGACCCTCATCCTCGGCCCCCATCTCGGCCAGCTCCCCGAGGTCGTCGACATCCGCCTCGAGGTCGCGAAACCCGGTCAGCTTGCGCTGGGCGCTGGCGTGTGCGGCGCTGGTGCGGGCGGCGGCGTCCTGGTCGTCCCAGAAACCGGGGCGCTGCATCTCGGCCTCGAGCCGCTCGACCTCTGCCTCGAGCGATGCGGGGTCAAAGATAATCCGCGAGCAGCTTCAACTGCCCGCGGATCGCGGCGAGGCGCGCCGGCACCGATTCCGTCGCGGCTTCAGCCATCACGAAACCTCGTGCTTCGCTCGCTTCGCGAAGAACCAGATATGCACGCTTGCTCGCTCCGCACTCATGCGAACAGGTTATTGGGGAACGGGAGTCGGATCCCCTGCAGCCGGGGCCCGGGCGCCGATGATCCAGGTCGACGCCGGCGCGACCACGCCGTCGGGACCGTCGAACTCGGACAGGGCCTGGTGGAGATCCGCTGCGATCTTCGGCCGGATCTCGTCGATCCGATCTTCCCAGAGCCGTAGCACCTCACCGGCCGGCCCGAGCGCCATGTTGAACTCGACCGCCTGGTCGAGGCCCTCGCCGATCTTGATCGGAAGGTCACAGCGAAGGAGCGATATCTCCTCGAAGCCCGCGATCCTGAGCTGGTCGCTGACCGTGTCGGCATCGGCCATCGAGAACGGGCCGGGCCCGCAGGTGGGCTCGTCGGTCTCCTCGGGGTGGTCGAGGTACCCCTCGACGACCTGTTCGGCGCGGCGGACCCAGTCGTTGTCGAGCTTGCGCCGCCAGACGACGGCGCAGAGCCTGCCCCCCGGGACCAGGGCCGAGCGGACGTTTCGGAGCGCCTGGACCGGGTTGGCAAAGAACATGATCCCCATCCGCGAGAAGGCGTAGTCGAAGCTCTCGCCGAGCTCGGCGACCTGGACGTCGCAGGCCTCGAAGCGGACATTTGAGACGCCCGCATCCTCGGCCTCCTTCCTCGCCTCCTCGATGAACGGCTCCGAGACGTCGACTCCGACAGCCTCGCCACCGGGACCGACCAGGGAGGCAAGTCGCTGCGTCGTGTCGCCGAAGCCGCAGCCGAGGTCGATCACCTTCTCGTCCGGCCGGGGCGGATGGGCCTCCATCGCCGCCTCTCCGTGGGCGCCGAGCCCGGCCGTCACCAGCTCGCGGAACCTGACGAAGCGTTCGAACAGCGAGCCGCTCCACGCTTGGGCCGCCTCGGTGTTGGTCGCAGCGACGGAGACCATGGACCGGAAGCCTACGCCTATCCGGTGCCGTGATCGAAGCCGCCGGCGTGGAGGGCCTCGGCGCGATCCTCGAATGGGCGCCAGCTGCGGATCCTGTGGTCGCGCAGCTCGAACAGCCAGGCCATCTCGTCCTCGCCGGCCGGAGAGCCGTCCTCTTCCCAGACCCAGACCCTCCTGATCAGCGCCGCCGCCGAGCCCGCCCCCGACTCGGTCCCGTCCTCGTAGAGCTTCTCGAGCACGATCGTCTGCTGCACTCCCCCGGGCGGGCGGGTGGCCCAGAGGCGGGCAGCCTCGACGCCCTTGCGGAGCCCTCTCATCGCGTGCAGCTCGACCTCGGGGTCGAGGACCGCGACGAACCCGTCCAGGTCCCGCTCGTTGAAGGCGCGGACGAACTCGCGGACCGGGTCTAGGCCCCGTGGCACTTCTTGAACTTCTTGCCGGACCCGCACCAGCAGGGGTCGTTGCGGCCGATGTCCCGCTCGCGCTCGTCCTTGACCACGGTCTCGACGACTTCCGGCGCGGCGGCGGTGTCCCCGCCGTTCGGCCCGGCCGCGCCGGCGCCGACGCCGACCGCGGCGCCGCCCCCGGCCGCGACCTCCTGCAGGGCCGACGGCTGGGCTTCCGGCGTGCCGCCCGAGTAGTCGAGCGCGATCCCGCCGCCCCCGTTGCCGGCGAAGGAGCCCTCGAGCTGGGAGGGGTCGAGTTCGATCTGGGCGTGGAAGATGAGCTTGCTGAACTCCTCCCAGATCGAGTGCATCAGCTCCTCGAACATCGCGAACCCTTCGTTTTTGTAGGCGACGAGGGGATCGATCTGGGCGAAGCCGCGGAGGTGGATTCCTTCCCGCAGGTAGTCCATGTCGAAGAGGTGCTCGCGCCAGCGGTTGTCGATCACCTCGAGCAGGATCGAGCGCTCCAGGTAACGCATCAGCTCCTCGCCGAGCTCCTCCTCGCGCTCGTCGTAGGCCTTCATCGCGTCGTCGTTGAGGGCGTCTTTCAGCTTTTCCCGATCCACGGTCTCCGGCGCCATCGAGTCGACGTCGACGCCGACCGACCAGATCTGGCGCAGCTGCTGCTCGAGCTCGGGCATGTCCCACTCGGTCAGCTCGTCGCCGGGGGTGTACTCGTCGACGAGGCGATCGATGACGCCCTCGAGCTCATCCCGCGCGACGTCCGACATGTCGCGGCCCTCGAGGATCTCGCGCCGGTATTTGTAGACGACCCGCCGCTGCTCGTTCATCACGTCGTCGTACTCGAGCACCCGTTTGCGGATCAGGAAGTTCTGCTCCTCGACCTTCTTCTGGGCGCCCTCCACCGTTTTGGTCAGCATTTTGGCCTCGAGCGGCATCTCCTCGCCCTCCTCGTCGACCGGGCCGAGACGGTCGAGGATTTTGAAGATGCGGTCGCCGGCGAAGAGGCGGATCACGTCGTCTTCGGCGGAGAGGAAGAACCGGGACACGCCCGGGTCGCCCTGGCGGCCGGAGCGGCCGCGGAGCTGGTTGTCGATTCGGCGTGATTCGTGGCGCTCGGTGCCGCAGATGTAGAGGCCTCCCAGCTCGCGCACTTCCTCGGCCTCGGCCGCGCACTGCGGCTCGATCTCGGCGACCTTCGCCTCCAGCGCCTCCTCGTAGCCCTCGTCGCCGGGGCCGATGCCCTGCTTGTTGAGCTCTTTCTGGGCCAGGTGCTCGGGGTCGCCGCCGAGCTTGATGTCGACGCCGCGGCCCGCCATGTTGGTGGCGATCATGACCGCGCCCTTGCGGCCCGCCTGGGCGATCAGCTCGCCCTCTCGCTGCGCGTGCTCGGGCTTGGCGTTCAGGACCGCGTGCTCGATCCCGCGCCGCTTCAGTTCGCCGGAGATCATCTCCGAGACCTCGACCGAGACCGTCCCGACCAGGATCGGCTGGCCGTGCTCGTGGCGGGCCGTGATCTCCTCGAGGACCGCCTTCCACTTGCCGTCCTTCGTCTTGAAGATCTGGTCGTTGTGGTCGGCCCGGACCATCGGCTGGTTGGTCGGAATCTCGACGACCGGGACTTTGTAGATCTTCATGAACTCGGTCGCCTCGGTCAGGGCCGTCCCGGTCATCCCCGAGAGCTTGTCGTAGAGGCGGAAGTAGTTCTGGAGCGTGATCGTCGCGAGGGTCTGGTTCTCCTCGCCGATCGCGACGTTCTCCTTCGCCTCGACCGCCTGGTGCAGGCCCTCCGACCAGCGCCTCCCCTCGAGGATGCGGCCCGTGAACTCGTCGATGATCATCACCTCGCCGTCGACGACCGCGTAGTCCTTGTCGCGCTTGTAGAGCGACTCGGCCTTGAGCGCCTGGACGAGGTGGTTGACGAGGCTGCCGTGCTCGCTGAGGTAGAGATTGTCGACGCCGATGAACTCCTCGGCGCGTTTCACGCCGCGCTCGGTCGGGGACACGGTCTTGTGCTTCTCGTCGTATTCGTAGTCGTAGTCGGCCTCGGAGGTGTCTTTCGACTCGCCCAGAGAGCGCAGCCTGTCTTTCGCCGGGACGCCCTCCATCTGGCGAGCCAGGCGGGCAAACTGGTAATAGGTCTGCGCCGCCTGTTCGGGCGCGCCGGAGATGATCAGCGGCGTCCGCGCCTCATCGATCAGGATGTTGTCCACCTCGTCGACGATCGCGAAGTTGTAGCCGCGCTGGACGCACTGCTCAAGGCTGCCGGCCATGTTGTCGCGCAGGTAGTCGAAGCCGAACTCCGAGTTCGTCCCGTATGTGACGTCGCAGGCGTATTTGACCTTCCGAGCCTCGTGGTCGTCGGAGTCCTGGATCGCCGCCACGGTGACCCCGAGCGCGTCGTAGATCGGCTTCATCCATTCGGCGTCGCGGCGGGCCAGGTAGTCATTGACGGTGACCAGGTGGACGCTGTCGCCGGCGAGCGTGTTGAGGAAGACGGCCAGCGTCGCGGTGAGCGTCTTGCCCTCACCGGTCTTCATCTCGGCGATCGTGCCCTCGTGCAGCGCCATGCCCCCGATCAGCTGCACGTCGAAATGGCGCTGGCCGAGGGTGCGGCGGCCGGCCTCGCGGGTCAGCGCGAAGGCCTCGGGCAGGAGGTCGTCGAGCGACTCGCCGCCGCGGGCGCGCTCGCGAAGCGCGTCGGCCTCGGTGCGAAGCTCGTCGTCGCCGAGCAGCTCCATCTCGGCCTCGATCTCGTTGATCGACTGAGCCCGCCTCTCATAGGTCCTGAACTTGCGCCCCTCACCGACGCGCAGGGCGCGCGTGACCATGTCCCGAGCGTTGGCCATCGCCCCAAGGGTAGCTTTTTAGGCCGGTCGCCCGGCCGCGCTGCAGAGCTAGGACTCGGCGGCGCGGCCGCGGATCCGGTTGACGAGGCGGCGCGTCTGGCGGCGCTTGCGGCGCTTCTCGCGGTGTTTCTTCACCTGTCGGCGGATGTCCTCGGCCAGTTCGTGGATCGTATGGGTCACCTCGGGGGATGCCTCGCGGGCGCGCAGCGTCACGCCCTTCAGCCGCAGCGTCGCCTCGGCGACCTGGTTGTCGGAGATCGAGGGATTGCGCTCTTCCGACAGCTCCACCTCGAGCGTCGCCAGCTCCGAGACCTGCTTGCCGACCCGGCTGAATCGCTTCGTCACCAGCTCGCGCAACTCGTCGTCCACCTCGAGGTTGCGGCCGCGTATCTCGATTCGCATCGATGCCTCCTTTGGGTCGGTGACCCGATGCTACGCCGACCTCGATCCGGCGACAAGACTCCGACAGCCGATCAGGTTTTCCACCTCATGGATGGAAAACCTGATCGGCTAGAGCCTGCGGGCGAAGGTGATCGCGACGACGCGAATTGCGCCGGCGGCGCGGAGCGCACGGGCGGCGGCGCTGAGGGTCGAGCCGGTGGTCAGCACGTCGTCGACGAGGACGGCGCTGCGCGGCGCCTCGCCGGTGGCGTGGATCCGGGGTGGCCGGCCGAGCCGGTCCGCACGGCGCCGGCCGACCTGCCGCCCCGCGCCGCGGCGGCCGAGGCACGGCCGCAGGGGCAGGCCGGCTCCCTCGCCAAGGGCCGCGGCGATCTCGCCGGCCGGGTCGAAGCCCCGCCGCAGCGAGCGCAGTCGGGAGGTCGGAACCGGAACGATCTCGCCGCTCAGCAGGTCCCGGGGGGCGAGCCGGAGGATCCGGTCCGCCATCAGCGCGGCGACCGGCAGCAGGCTGCGGAACTTGAGCGCGGCGACCAGGTCGCGGGCGACACCCTCATAGGGGGCCGAGGACCAGGCCCGATCGGTCCCGGGGGGCCCCGCTCCGCACAGGGACGTGGCCCCGGCAAGGCGCCGCCCGCAGCGCCGGCAGACGATCGCCTCGGCACCGCAGGAGCGCCCGCAGGATGCGCACAGCGTCGGCACGAGGGCCGCCGTCACCGAATCGAGGAGCTTCACCCGCCGAGCATGAGGCGCGGCGGCGCCCGGGTGGCGCGCTCAGTGTCAAGCAAGCGTCAGGTTCAAGCGACGCGAGCCGCGATGCCGCCGACCAGCAGCCCCCGCGAGGGCACCTCGGCCCCCTCGAGCAGGACCGTGTCGCGGACGACCGCGCCGGCGCCGATCCGGCAGCGATCGCCGACCACCACGGGGCCCTCGATCCGGGCCCCCTCGCCGAGCTCGAGGCCGACCCCGAGCAGGGCGGGACCGCTCACCTCGGCGTCGCCGAGCGGGTCGGCCGACCAGACTCCCGCCTCCACCTCCGGCGCGCCCCGCTCGACGGCGACCTCGCCTTGCAGGGCATCGAGGTTGCCCTGGCGCAGCTCGACGAGGTTGCCGATGTCGTTCCAGTAGGCGTCGATCTCATGCGAGTAGAAGGGCAGGTCGCCCTCGAGCAGCGCCGGGAACACGTCCATCGCCCAGTCGGCGAAGCCGGGGGGGTCGTCCTCGGAGGCGGCCCTGCTGGTGCCGGGCTCGGGGAAGTAGTCGAAGATCGCGGAGCGGAACATGTAGATGCCGCAGTTGGCGAGGTCGGAGAGCGCCTCGGCCGGCGGCGGCTTCTCCTGGAAGCCCTGGATGCGGCCGTCGTCGGCGGTGATCACGACGCCGAACTGGCTCGTGTCCGCGACCCGCTTCGTCGCCAGCGTCGCGATCCCGTCTTGCGCCTCGTGGAGCTCGGCGCAGCGCCGCTCAGGTCGATGTCGGTGAGCGCGTCACCGGAGATCACCAGGAAGGGCTCGTCCCCGAAGAAGTCGGCGCACGTTGCGGACCCCGCCGGCGGTGCCCGAGCAGCTCGCTCCTCGTAGCTGTAGGAGAGCTCGATCCCGAACTCCGAGCCGTCGCCGAAGCGGTCCTCGGATCGTGTCCGGGAACCAGTGCAGGTTGGCGATCACCTCGCTCGAAGCCGTGCGCGGACGAGGAGGCGGACGATGTGCTCCATCACCGGCCGGTTCAGAACCGGCACCATCGGCTTCGGCATCTCGTAGGTGAGCGGCCGCAGCCGGGTCCCCAGGCCCGCGGCGAGAATCATCGCCCTCATCGTGCGGCGGGTGCGTCTCAGGTGCCCTGGTCCCAGCGAGGCCAGGTACTTCTGACTGCACGTCGGTCAGCCGGTCGATCACGATGCCCTTCGAAACCAGCTTGAGGCGGGCGATCTCCTGGTCGATCTCGTCGCGGGACCCGGTAGACCCTCTTCTCCAGGCTCGTCGTGGTTCTTGGCCATGTGCTCGGCCGCCAGCGCCTGGTTGGCGAAGCTCATGTCCATCACCGCGGCCGGGTGGCCCTCGGCGGCGGCCAGGTTCACCAGCCGCCCCTCGGCGAGCAGGAAGATCTCGCGCCCGTCCTTGAGGCGGTGGCCCTCGACGAACGGCCGCGCCTCGAACGCTCGACTCGGTGATCGCATCGAGATCGCCCTTGTTGATCTCGACGTCGAAGTGGCCCGAGTTGCAGACGATCGCGCCGCTCTTCATCACGTCGAACATCTCGCCGGCGATCGCGTCGCGGTTGCCGGTGACCGAGATGAAGACGTCGCCCTCCTCGCCGCCTCGACTCCGGGCATCACCTCGAAGCCGTCCATCACGGCCTCCAGCGCCCGCAGCGGGTCGACCTCGCAGACGATCACGTGGGCGCCGTGGCCCTTGGCGCGCATCGCGACGCCCTTGCCGCACCAGCCGTAGCCGATCACGACGACCCGCAGGCCGGCGATCAGCACGTTCGTCGCGCGGATCACCCCGTCGAGCGTCGACTGGCCGGTGCCGTAGCGGTTGTCGAAGAAGTGCTTGGTGTTCGGCGTCGTTGACGGCGATGATCGGGAAGCCGAGCTTGCCCTCCGCCTCCAGCGCCTTCGAGCCGGATCACGCCCGTGGTCGTCTCCTCGGTGCCGCCGATGACCTCCGAGAGCTGCTCCGGGCGCTCGCCGTGCAGGACGCTGATCACGTCGGCGCCGTCGTCCATCGTGATCTGCGGGTGCTTGTCGACGACGGTGTCGATGTGCCGGTAGTAGGTCTCGTTGTCCTCGCCGTTGATCGCGTAGACCTCGGCCCCGTAGCGGTCGACCAGCGCCGCCGCCGACGTCGTCCTGGGTCGAGAGCGGGTTCGACGCGCAGAGCGCGACGTCGGCGCCGCCGGCCATCAGCGTGCGCACCAGGTTCGCCGTCTCGGTCGTGACGTGCAGGCAGCAGGCCGATCCGGATCCCGTCGAGGGGCTTCTCGCGCTCGAAGCGCTCGCGGATCTGGGCCAGCACCGGCATCTGGCGCTCGGCCCACTCGATCCGCTTCTGACCGGCGTCGGCGAGGGCGATGTCGGCGATGTCGTAGTTGGAGGCGGCGGTTGCCATCGGTTCCCTTTCGTGTCTCGATCTGGTTCGCGCGAAGGATACGGGGATACGGCCGCCCCGGGACTCGCGGTCAGGGGCGCCCGAGGGCGCTCTTCAGGTTCTCGATCGCATCAATCGGTAGGGGATCCACGCCGCGCGCCCGGGCCAGCTCGAGGCTGACCAGGTCACCGAGCATCAGCGCCCAGAGCAGTCTTTCGGGACGGCCCTCACCGCGGGTCTCGACCCGGATCGCCGGCGCCCCGGTGGCCTCGATCGCCGCCGCCGTCAGCTCGAAGCGGCGCCGGTCGCGAGAATGCTGGTCGGCGTCCTCGAGCAGGATCGCCGCCGCTCTGGCTCCGGCTGGCAGACACCCCGTCCCAGCCACAGATGTCGTTGTGATCGGCCTCGGGCAGCTCGGCGAAGAACGCGGGCAGCTTCGCGTTCTCGTTGACCTGGGTCTTCCAGCGCCGCGCGACCGGGACCGTCAGGTCGGCGCCGTAGACGATCGGGAGGGCGCCCTCGATCGCGGCGGCGATCTCGGCCGCCCGGGGGCGGAGCTCGGTCGAGTGTTCCTCCAGGAACCTCGCCGCGGCCTCGATCTCGGCCTGGATCCGCGGCGCCGCGCCGGCCAGCGCGGCCACCTCAGCTGCGCAGACCAGCATGTAGGCGACGCCGGCGCGGGGAGCGGGCAGCAGCCCAGGCAGGCCGATCACCGGCACGTCCGCGGCCCGTGCGAGCTCGGCCAGCTCGCCGCCGGCGCTGGCGACGATCCGCCGGGCGCCGAGCGCGCCGGCGGCCTCGAAGCAGCCGAGCGTCTCCTCGGTCTCGCCGGAGTAGCTCGAGCAGAGCACGGCCCACTCGGCGGTCGCCCAGCTCGGCAGCTCGTACCCGCGGATCGTCAGGAGCGGCCGCTCGAGCCGGTCGCCGAGGGCCGCCGCGGCGAGGTCGCCGCCGATCGCCGACCCCCCCATCCCGCAGACGAGCAGTCCGGCTGAGGAGGCCGGCGCGATCCGGGCCGACTCGACCCGCCACAGGGCGTCGCGGAGGTGCTCCGGGATGGCCAGGACCTCGTCGAGCATCCGATGCCTACCCTCGCACCCTCTCGCTCCGGCCGGCCACCGCGCCCTCGATGGCCATCTCCGGCCCGACCTCGGCGCCCGGGGCCAGGATCGAGCCGCTGACCCGCGCCCCCTCGCCGACGATGCACCCGTCGAGCAGGACCGATTCGCGAATCTCGGCACCCGCCTCGATCCTGCAGCCGGGGGCGACGACGGCTCGCGGCCCGACGACCGCGTCCGCCGCCACCTCCGCGGAGGCCGCGACGAGGACTCCCGGCGAGCTCGGCTCGACCAGGGTCCTGACCGCTGCCCTCGAGGATGTCCCAGCTCGCCTGCAGGTAGCGCTCGGGCGTCCCGATGTCCATCCAGTAGCCCTCGAGCCGCTCCGCGAACAGCCCGTTGCCAATCAGCCGCGGGAAGACATCGAGCTCGATCGAGACCCTCTCGCCGGGCCGGATCTCCCCGAGCATGGAGCGCTCGAGGACGTAGGCGCCTGCGTTGATCTCCCCCGGCACGTGCTCACCCGTCTTTTCCGCGAAGTCCGTCACCTCCCCTCCGGCGCCGGTGCTGACCAGGCCGTAGGTGGCGGAGTCCTCGACCGGATGGAGGCCGATCGTCGCCTGCGCCCCGAATCGCTCATGGGCACGCAGCAGCGCGGTCAGGTCGAGGTCGGTGAGGACGTCGCCGTTGAGCGCCAGGAAGCGATCGCCGAGCGCGTCTCCCAGAGCGCCGGCGGCGAAGCGGATTGCGCCGGCGGTGCCGAGGGGCTCCGGCTCGGACACGTAGCGGATCTTTGCACCGGCTCGCTCCTCCTCTCCGGCGAGCGCCTCGCGCAGGACATCCGGCAGGAACCCGCTGGCAAGCACGACCTCGGTGACGCCGTGGCCGGCCAGCCACTCGATCGTGTAGGCCAGCAACGGGCGGTCGACGAGGGTCAGCGCGGGCTTGGGAACGGTCTCGGTCAGCGGCCGCAACCGCGTCCCCTCTCCCCCGACGAGGACGATCGCCTGCACGGACTCAGTCAGCCCTTGTCGGGGTCGGCGTCGGGCCGGATGCCCTGCCGATTCCCTCATACTCGAAGCCCGCGGCGCCGAGCGCTGCGGGGTCGAGGAAGTTGCGGCCGTCGACGATCAGCGGCCGCGCCATCCTGCCGGCCGCCTCCTGCCAGTCCAGCTCCGCGAACTCCGGCCACTCGGTGACGAGCACGGCGGCGTCGGCGCCGTCCAGGGCCTCCAACGCCGAGGCCGACATCGAGACTCCGGGCATGTCGGCGCTGGCGCGCTCCATCGCGACCGGGTCGTAGGCCGTGACGGTCGCTCCCTCGCCCTCGAGCCGGGCTGCGAGGACGAGACTCGACGCTCCCCGCATGTCGTCGGTATTGGGCTTGAAGGAGAGGCCGAGCAGGGCGATGCGCTTGCCGGCGAGGGAGCCGAGATGGCGCCCGAGCTTCTTGATCACCCGCCGCTTCTGCAGCTCGTTGACCTCGATCACCGCGCTCAGCAGCTGGAAGTGGTAGCCGGAGTTCGCGGCGAGCTGCTTCAGGGCGGAGACGTCCTTGGTGAAGCAGGAGCCCCCCCACCCGAGGCCCGCCTGGAGGAACTTCGGGCCGATCCGATCGTCGAGGCCGACGCCGTGGGCGACGTCTCCGACGTCGGCGCCAACCTCCTCGCAGACGTTCGCGATCTCGTTGATGAATGAGATCTTCGCGGCCAGGAACGCGTTCGAGGCGAGCTTGATCATCTCGGCGCTGGTGACGTCGGTCTCGACTAGCTCGCCCCCGAGCGGCTCGTAGAGGCCCGCCACCAGCTCGCCGACCTCCTCGTCCCCAGGATCGGCTCCGATCACGACCCGGTTGGGATGGAGGAAGTCGGAGATCGCGCTGCCCTCCTTGAGGAACTCGGGACAGGAGACGTAGGCGAGATCGGGGAGGTCGCGGCGGATCGCGTTGCCGGTGCCGGCCGGCACCGTGCTCTTCATGATCAGCACATGGTCGCCGCCGTTCTGCAGCTCCTCGACCACGGCCATCACGCGGCTCAGGTCCGCGTCCCCGGAGTGCGTCGGCGGGGTGTCGACGCAGACGAAGAGCAGGCGGGCGGCGTCGAGCACCTCTCCCATCTCGGTGGTGAACGTGAGGCGGTCCGCGTTCTTCGTCAGAAGCTCGTCCAGGCCGGGCTCGTGGATCGTCGTCTCGCCGCGCGAGAGCGCCTCGACCTTCTCCGCGACGATGTCCCGGGCGGTCACCTGATGGCCGAGCTCGGCGAAGCAGGCGGCGGTCACAAGCCCGACCCAGCCGACGCCGATCACCCCGATCGGCTCTCTGTCTGCGCTCATCGTTTCGCTCTCCCGCGTTTTCTTCTCTTCTGGTTCGGGATCTTCACGTTGGCCGAGCGCGCGATCCCGACCATCTGGTCATTGGTCAACACCCGCAGCAGGCTGTTCGACACCCAGTAGGTGTTGTCGCCCCGATGCCAGGCGATCATCTTTACCCGATCGCCGTCGAGGAAGATCTCGTACTCGCGCCCGTGGATCGTTTCGGTCAGGCTCGGGTTGCTGAGGATCGGCGGGTCGGACCAGCCCTGGATCCCCTGGACCCCGAAGTAGTGGACGCCATCCGGCAGTTCGAGCGTCAGCACCATCCGGTAGGCGCCGTGCCGGTTGCCATCGGTGTCCTTGAAGTGGTACACGCGCGGGTCCTGGATGTGCAGGTAGGAGTCGCTTTCCTCGAAGGCGGCGCCTGAGGGCAGCCTGGTCGGATAGAAGACGGGGAAGGCGCTGCTGACCTTGCGGGCCACCGTCTTCGCCTCCAGCTCGCCGGCTTCGCCGGCGGCCACCAGCCCGTCGCTGCCCGGCGGCCTGGTCGTCAGCCGCGGCTTGCTCCTGGCCTTCTTCTTCCTGTTCTTCCCTCCCGACTTCTTCGCCTCTCCCCCGCCGTCGCCCGAACCCCTGTCGGCCTCGTCGAGGGAGCCGCGCGGGCCGCCGCTCGCTTCGCTGCCGAGGAACTTGTCGACCGCCCCTTCGATCATTTCGGGCGAGGAGTAGACGAAGCTCGGCCCGAGTTCCGCCGGGAAGTTGACCTCGTTGATCGTCGAGTTGCGGGAGGCGACGAACAGTTTCAGGACCTGCAGCATCGTCTCCGCGTCACTGATGTCCGAGGTCGTGTATTCGGTGAAGATGTCGACCAGCTCGCCGCGGTCGAAGAACAGGTCGGCGACCGGCACCCGCTGGCGGGCGGCGCTGAGGAAGTCCTGTTGGCGGGCGGCGCGAACCAGGTCGGTGTCGGTGTGCCGGTAGCGCACGTACTCGAGCGCCCGCTTCCCGCACATCAGCTGGTACCCCGGCTTCACGTTGATCTCCGAATACTGTTCCGATGGCGGCACCCCTTCGTTGGAGTGGTAGTAGCGCCGGTCGACGTCGACGTAGACGCAGCCGATCGCGTAGACCGCGCGGACGAAGCCGAGGAAGTCGACGTTGACGATGTGGTTGATCCTCAGCCCGGTCAATTCCTTGACGACCTGGAGGGCCAGTTTGGGCCCGCCGTAGGCGTACGCGGAGGAGAACTTGTCGACCCCGACACCCGGGATTTCGACCTTCAGGTCACGCGGGATCGACATCAGCGCGATCACGTTCAGATCGGGGTCGAGCCGGAGCAGGATCGTCGTGTCGGAGCGGCCGGGATCGCCGGGTTCGCTTGCCCGTTTGTCCGAGCCGAGGATGAGGATGTTCTCCGGTTCGCCCCCGTCGACCGAGGACAGGTACCGCTCAAGTTTGCTGTAGCGGTTGTTGTGGGAGAGGGCTTCGGCGATGCTGTTGGCGTAGATCAGCCCGCTTGCCGCCGTCGCCGCCGCGACGGCGAGGATGATCACGAACGAGGCGAGGGTGAACCGCCACCAGTAGCGCATCGGCTTCGGCGGCGGTTGGAAGTCGCCCGAGGGCGGCGGCTTCTTGAACGGCTCCTCAATCATCGCCAAGGCTGTCGGGCAGCGCTCTCAGGAATGAGTCGAGCGTCTGCCGGTAGGTCAGCAGCGAGGAGACCGAGACCCACTCCCCGGGCCCGTGGTGCCCGTCGCCCACCGGGCCGAACTCGACCGCCGGGACCCCGACCCGCAGGAAGGAGACGGCATCGGACGCGCCGTCCCGTCCGACGCTCATCGGCTCGCCCTCGTGGTGAGCGGACGCGGCATCGCGGAGCGCCCGCACATAGGGCAGGTCGCGGTCGACCACCGCCGGCGGCCGGGTGAACAGCTGGATCACCTCGGCGTCGGGCAGCCCCCGCACCTGGTCGAGGATGACGGTGGGATCCTGATCTGGCAGGTAGCGGATGTCGACGTCGATCGCGCATCGGTCTGGCACCTTGTTGAGCGCGTCGCCGCCCAGGATCCGGCCCAGGTTGATCGAAGGGCGGTCGAACAGCTCCGAGCTGTGCCGGGCAAACGGTAGCGACTCGATGCTGCGGAAAACATCGACCGCCCTCAACACGGCGTTGTCGCCCAGCCATGGCGTTGCACCGTGCGCGGCGATCCCCGCGACCTCGATTCGCAGCGCGAGCACCCCCTTCGCCTCGACCCCGATCTGAAGGTCGGTGGGCTCGCCGGTGATCGCGAAATCGCCGGTGAAGCCGCCGTCGACGAGCCGATCGCTGCCGCGTTCGGCCTCCTCCTCGGACTCCTCGTCGCCGACGATGCCGAGGCGGACCCTGACCTGGTCCTGATCGCGCATCGCCGCGGTCGTCACGAGCATCGCCGCCAGCGCCCCCTTCATGTCATAGGAGCCGCGCCCGTAGAGGCGGTCGCCGTCGACCCGCGGATCGAACTGCCCGGGCTTGCCCGGGACGACGTCGAGGTGGCCGTGCAGCACCACCGTCGGGGCTCCGGCGGGGCCCACCTCCGCCTGCAGCACCGGCAGGCCCCGGACCTCCTCATGCGAGGCTTCGATTCCCCGCGCCTCGAGCCAGCCCTTGACGAATCCGGCGGCTTCCAGCACCGCCTCGGCCTCGGACGTGTCGTAGCCGATCAGCCGCTTGGCGAGGACCACCAGCTCCTCGCTCATGCTCGCACCGCTTCCAGGGCAAGGAAGGTCCGGACCTCTCCCTTCACGCGGATCACTGCCGCCGCAGCATGGACGGCGGGGCCAGAGGTCCTGCGGCCGCGGGCGAGGGCGAGGGGTGCCGATGCCCCGAGGCGGAAATGTCCGCGAAGCGCGCGACATGCAATCTCATGTCTGCGCGGCCGTAGGCCGCGCTCCTCATCCGCGCCGAGCGAAGCGAGGTGCGTCAATTTCCGCGGAGGGGTATCGGCTCCCCTCATCCCTGCGCCAGAGTGAGGAACGCCTCCGCCCGGTCGCGGTCTTTCTCCGCCCGGCCCCTGGCCGCGCTTCCTTCCTCGGACTCACCAAGGCGGCGCTCGGCATCGGAGAGCTGCTCTTTCAGCAGAGCGGCATCGAGGTCCTCGGGGGCGATCGCCTCCTCGACCAGCAGCCTCGCGTGATTGCCGAACACCTGCAGCCAGCCGTGGGCCTGGGCGTAGCGCTTGGTCTCGGCCTCGGACAGATGCAGGCGAAGCTCGGCCGGCCGCAGGGCGGCCAGCAGCGGCGCGTGGTTGGCGAGGATCCCGATCTCACCGACCGCGGTGCGGGTCGAGACCTGGCGGACCTCGCCGCTGAAGACCTCCCCCTCCGGGGTGAGGACCTCGACCTCGAACATGTTCTCGCCCGCCAAGCCGCGCTCCTTATGCGGCCTTCGCCGTCTCGGAGTCGGCGGTCACCTGGTCGATTCCGCCCTTCATGTAGAAGGCGCCCTCGGGCAGGTCGTCGTGCTCGCCGTCGAGGACCTCGCGGAACCCGCGGACCGTGTCGGCGATCGGCACGTACTCGCCGCTGCGGCCGGTGAACTGCTCGGCGACGAAGAACGGTTGCGAGAGGAAGCGCTCGATCTTGCGCGCCCGCGAGACCGTCTGCTTGTCCTCGTCGGAGAGCTCGTCGATGCCGAGGATCGCGATGATGTCCTGCAGCTCCTTGTAGCGCTGCAGGACCTCCTGGACCTCGGTCGCGGTGCGGTAGTGCTCTTCGCCGACCACGTCCGGCTTGAGGATCGTCGAGGTCGAGTCAAGCGGGTCGACCGCCGGGTAGATCCCCTTCTCGGAGATCGCCCGCGACAGCGTCGTGGTCGCGTTGAGGTGGGCGAACACCGAGGCCGGCGCCGGATCGGTGAGGTCGTCGGCGGGGACGTAGATCGCCTGCACCGAGGTGACCGAGCCGCGCTGGGTCGACGTGATCCGCTCCTGCAATTCGCCCATCTCGGTCTCGAGGGTCGGCTGGTAGCCGACGGCGGACGGCATCCGCCCCAGCAGGGCGGAGACCTCCGACCCGGCCTGGACGAAGCGGAAGATGTTGTCGATGAAGAGCAGCACGTCCTGGCCGCCCTGCTCGCGGAAGTATTCCGCCATCGTCAGCCCCGACAGGGCAACCCGCAGGCGGGCGCCCGGCGGCTCGTTCATCTGGCCGAAGACGAGCATCGTCTTTTCGATGACGCCCGACTCTTTCATCTCGAGCCAGAGGTCGTTTCCCTCGCGCGAGCGCTCGCCGACGCCGCAGAACGCGGAGAGGCCTTCGTGCTCTTCGCCGATGTTGCGGATCAGCTCCTGGATCAGCACCGTCTTGCCGACCCCGGCGCCGCCGAACAGCCCGACCTTGCCGCCCTTCGCATAGGGGGCGAGCAGGTCGATCACCTTGATCCCGGTCTCGAGGATCTCCTGGGTCGGCGTCAGCTCGTCGACGCTCGGCGCCGGACGGTGGATCGGCCAGCGCTCCTCGGTCTCGACCGGCTCGCCGAGGTCGATCGGCTCGCCGAGCAGGTTGAAGATCCGGCCCAGGGTCGCGTCGCCGACCGGAACCGTGATCGGGCCGCCGGTATCGACCACCTTGTCACCGCGCCGGAGGCCGTCGGTGGCGTCCATCGCCACGGTCCGCACCCGGTCGTCACCGAGGTGCTGCTGAACCTCGCAGACCAGCTCGGTCGCGTCGCTCTCGCCGTCGCCGGCCATCTCGATCGTGACCGCCGAGTAGATCTCCGGCAGCTTCTCCGGGAAGACGGCGTCGACGACGACGCCGGTCACCTCCTCGACCCGTCCCACGTTGCTTCCGTTGTTCTCAGTCATTGGTTCCTTTTCTCCGTTAAACAAATTGTCGCGCTCCTAGCCGAGCGCCTCGGCGCCGCCGACGACCTCGAGGATCTCCTGCGTGATCTCTGCCTGCCTCGCCCGGTTCATCTCCAGGGTCAGGTCGTCCATCATCGTCTCGGCGTTCTCGGCGGCGTTCCGCATCGCGGTCATCCGCGCCCCCAGCTCGGAGGCGGCGGACTCCAGCAGCGCCCGGTAGACGGAGATGTTCACGTACTCCGGGATCAGTTTCCCGAGCAGCTCTTCGGGCTCGGGCTCGTACTCCCAGAGGGCACGGCTGTGCGCCTTCTCGATCTCGGTCTCCTCGGCGTCCGCTTCCTCGTCCTCGACGCCCTCGCCGAGGACCTCCGCCTGTTGCAGCGGCAACAGGGTCTGCCGCCAGACGTGCTGGGTCAGCGGCGAGACGTAGCGGTTGTAGACCAGCTCGACCCGGTCCAGCTCCTCGTCGACGTAGCCGGCGGTCAGCTCTTCGCCGATCTCGCGAGCGTTGGCGAAGGCCGGTCGGTCGGTGAAGCCGACGTAGGAGGACCGGAGCTCCTGTTTGCGGAAGGTGAGGGCGGAGACGCCCTTGCGCCCGACGGCCGAGTAGGAGCCCTCCACCCCTTGCTCGCGCAGCTCGGCCCCGAGCCGCATCCCGTCGCGGATGATGTTGGTGTTGAAGGCGCCGGCGAGGCCGCGGTCGCCGGTGATCAGGACGACCCCGACCCGCCTCACCTCCTCGCGCTCGACGAGGACCGGGACGCGGGGGACCCCGCCCGCCTGCTCGGCGGCGCGGCGGGTCAGCTTGCGCATGCCCTGCGCGTAGGGGCGCAGGTTCTCGATCCGCTGCTCGGCGCGGCGCAGCCGCGCCGCCGCCACCATCTCCATCGCCCGCGTGATCTTGTTGATGTTTTTGATCGACGCGATGCGGTTCTTGACGTCCTTCTGGGAGGCCATCGGTTCTGACCTAGGCCGGAGCCGTCTCCTTCTCAGACTCGGACTCGGCCTCCTCGGTGCGGCTCGACTTGCTGCGCTCCTCCGCGGACATGATCCGGTCGGACTCGCCAGCCTCGAGGGGATCGCCGTGCTCGTCGAAGTCGGGGCCGAAGTCGTCGACGAACTCACGGATCGCTCCCGCCAGCTCCTCCTCGTCGGCCTCCTCGAGCTTGCCGCTGGTCTCGATTCGGTCGAGCAGGTCGGCCTTCTCGGCGCGGAGGCGGATCCGCAGGTCGCTGAGGAACTCGCCCACCCGCTCGGTCTTGATCCGGTCAAGAAAGCCGCCGGTGCCGGAGAAGATCGCGGCGACCTGGTCGGCGACCTCGAGCGGCTCGCGCTCTTTCTGCTTCAGCATCTCGACCAGCCGTTCGCCCCGGTTCAGCGTTTTCTGGGTCTCGGGGTCGAGCTCGGAGCCGAACTGCGCGAACGCCTCCAGGTCGCGGTACTGGGAGAGGTCGAGCCGCAGTTTGCCGGCGACCTTCTTCATCGCCTTGGTCTGGGCGTTGCCGCCGACCCGGGAGACCGAGATCCCGACGTTGATCGCCGGCCGCACCCCCGAGTAGAAGAGGTCGGACTCGAGGAAGATCTGGCCGTCGGTGATCGAGATCACGTTGGTCGGGATGTAGGCGGAGACGTCCCCGGCCTGGGTCTCGATGATCGGCAGAGCCGTCAGCGAGCCGCCGCCGAGGTCGTCGTTCAGCTTCACCGCCCGCTCGAGCAGCCGGGAGTGGAGGTAGAAGACGTCGCCCGGGTAGGCCTCGCGGCCGGGCGGGCGCCGCAGCAGCAGCGACATCTGGCGGTAGGCGTAGGCGTGCTTGGTGAGGTCGTCGTAGACGCAGAGGGCGGCCTTGCCGTTGTAGAGGAAGTGCTCGCCCATCGCGCAGCCCGCGTAGGGGGCGATGAACTTGATCGGCGCCGCCTCGTCGGCGGGCGCGGCGACGATGATCGTGTTCTCCATCGCGCCGTTCTCCTCCAGCACCTCCTTCAGCTGGACGACGGTCGACATCCGCTGACCGATCGCCACGTAGATGCA
Organism: uncultured Solirubrobacterales bacterium; assembly: GCA_963816785.1. Taxonomy (GTDB): domain Bacteria; phylum Actinomycetota; class Thermoleophilia; order Solirubrobacterales; family 70-9; genus VRUE01. Next base: position 564,488 of record CAWFLL010000004.1, read on the forward strand.
GATCAGGTCCTTGTCGCGGTTGTTGATGATCGTGTCGATCGCGATCGCCGTCTTGCCGGTCTGGCGGTCGCCGATGATCAGCTCTCGCTGCCCGCGGCCGATCGGGATCATCCCGTCGATCGCCATCAGGCCGGTCTGCACCGGCTCGCTGACCGGCTGGCGCTGGACCACGCCGGGGGCTTTGAACTCGGCCGGGCGGGTCTGATCGGTGGCGATGTCGCCCTTGTCGTCGAGCGGCCGGCCGAGCGGGTCGACGAGGCGTCCAAGCAGCTCCTCCCCGACCGGAATCCGCAGCAGCTGGCCGGTGCGCTTGACGGTGTCGCCCTCGACGACCTTGTCCCACTCGCCGAACAGGACCGAGCCGACGTTGTCCTCCTCGAGGTTGAGGGCGAGGCCGGTGACACCGTGAGGCAGCTCGAGCATCTCCAGCGCCATGCAGTTGTCGAGGCCGTGGATGCGGGCGATGCCGTCGGCCACTGAGAGGACCGTCCCGACCTCCGAGAGGTCGGCGGACTCCGTGTCCAACCCCTCGATCCGCTCTCGAAGGATGCTTGCGATCTCGTCGGGCTTGATTTCCATTCGGTGCTCTATGCCTCCTTACGCCGCACTGGCGACGCTCTTTCGAAGTTTCTCCAAGCGACTGCGGATGCTCGCGTCAAGGACCATGTTGCCGACTTGGAGCACGATGCCGCCGAGGATCTCCTCGTCGACCCGGCTCGCCAGCTCGACCTTGCGCCCGACCTGGCGTTCGATCTCTTCGCCGACCTTGGCCACCACGGCGGGGTCCAACTCGACCGCGCTGGTGACGGTGACGTCGATCCGCTTGTTCTCCTCTTTCCACAGCTCCTCGAAATGGCGGCGGATGCGGAACACCTCCGGCACCCGATGCTTCTCGATCAGCAGCTCGAGGAAGTTGACGAACTCGGGGTCGGCGTCGACGATCGCCCGGCGCGCGCCCGCGGCCTTCTCGGCCGAGGAGAAGTAGGGGCTGAAGAAGAAGACCTGGAGTTCGCGGTCGCGGCCGAGGGCGTCGGCGAACTGGCCGAGCTCCTCGCGGATCTCGTCCAGCCTGCCGTGCTCCTTGGCGACGTCGAACAACGCCTCCGCGTATACGCGGCCGGCCTCCTCCATCAGCGCTCCTCCGCTGCCGAGAGCGCCGTGAAGTCGACCTCGCTGAGGGCCTCCTCGACCAGGCGCCGCTGATCCTCGGCGTTGAGGCTCTTGCGGGTCACCTTCTCGGTTGCCAGCACGGTCAGGTCGGCGACCTCCTTGCGGATCTGATCGAGGGAGCGGCGCGTCTCCGCTTCGATGTCGCGGGTCGCGGCGGTGACCAGCTCCTCGCGTTTCTCCTTGCCCGCCGCGGTCGCCTCCGCTTCGGCGGTCTCGGCGGCCTTGCGGGCGCGGGCCATGATGTCGTCGGCCTGCTCGCGCGCCTCGGCGAGGCGGGCGCGGTACTCCTCGAGCAGCTCGTCGGACTCCCGGCGCTGCCTTTCCGCAGCCTCGATCGACTCGGCGATCACCTTGGCGCGCTTGTCGAGCGCTTCCTGGATTTTCGGGAAGGCGAGCTTGCTCAGCACCCACATCGTGAAGAGGAAGAGGACCAACGTCCAGATCATCAGGCCGAGGCCTGGCGAGACCAGGAAGCTGCCGCCTTCGTCTTCCCCGTGCGCCGCCTCGGCGGCGAGGGCGAGGAAGCCCGTTATTTCGCCAACGATCAGGTCCACTTTCGCGGCCTAGAGGAAGAAGGCGATGAGGCCGAAGATGAAGGTGTAGAAGGCGACCGCCTCGGTCAGCGCGAAGCCGAGCCAGCGGATGCTCTGGAGCTCGTCTTTCATCTCCGGCTGGCGGGCGACCGACTCGATCTCCTTGCCGAAGATGAAGCCGATGCCGATTCCGGCGCCGATCGAGCCGAGCCCGGCGCCGACGCCGAGCGCGATCGCCTTGCCTGCCGATTCGATCCCTTCGTCTGAGATCGCGGCGGCAATTGGGGACAGATCCATTGAACAGCTCTCCTTTTTCTAGTGGCTGGCGGAAACGGCTCCGCCGATGTAGATCGCGGTCAGGGTCGAGAAGATAAATGCCTGGAGGGTGGCGATAAGGCCGACCTCGAGGACGAAGAAGAAGAAGGCGAGGGGGAAGGTGAGGGCGCCGAGCGCGGCGACCCCGAGCAGCACCGCCAGCCCACCGCCCATGAAGAGCAGCAGCAGGTGGCCGGCGAGGATGTTGGCGAAGAGCCGCACCGAGAGCGAGATCAGGCGGGCGAAGTGGGAGATCGCCTCGATCACGAAGATGAAGCCCTTGGCGACAGGGTTCATGTCCTCGAGGCCGGGCGGCAACCAGCTCGCCAGGTAGGCGAAGAAGCCCTTGGCGCGGATCCCTTCGACGTGGTAGGCGACCCAGACGACGAGCGTCAGGACGAGCGGGATCGAGAGGTTGGCGGTGGCGGCGTAGAGGGCCAAGGCCGGGACCTCGATGCCGAAGATGTCGACCGGGTGCTCGGTGTTGATCGGCAGCGGCAGGAACCCGATCATGTTCGAGAACCAGATGAAGAAGAAGAGGGCGCCGAGGAAGGGAAACCAGCGGGCGGCCGTCTCCGAGTCGAGATTGCCGCCGGTGATGTTGTTCTTGGTCAGGTCGTAGGCAACCTCGACCGCGGTCTGCACCCGGTTCGGTTTCTGCACCATCCGCCGCGAGATCCAGGTCATCGTGGCGACGGTGAGCGCGGAGGCGATCACCAGGTAGAGCACGGCCTTGTTGACGCTGAGGTCGATACCGCCGATTTCGATCGAGATCCACGGTTCGAGCTTGAACTCGTTTTGGGGTTCGAAGGCCTCGTTCTTGCCGGTGCTGCCGAAGATCAGCAGCAGCAGGATCGCGAGCCCGAAGTAGGTGCCGATGCCGATCAGCACTTTCGCTTTCGTGGTCAGCCCCCCGGACTTCTCGGCGGGCGCTCCGGCCGCCGCCGCGGTCCCAGCGCTCATGGTGACGCCTGCCCTTCAGGCTCGAGGAGGTAGGCGATCCCCTGCGCGGCGAAGGAGACCGTGAAGAGGACGAGCAGCAGAACCGCCGCCGCCAGGCCCGCCTCGCGATCGGCGATGCCGGCGAGCAGCGCCGCGGTGACCATCAGCCAGACCCGGCCGAGGGTCGTCGCGGCGAGCATGCCCATCGCCTTCTGGCGTTTTCCGTTGGCCAGCGCGGACGCCACCCGGCGGCCGGCCAGGACCTGGATCCCGCGCTGGGCGAGCCAGGCGGCGGCGCCGACGGCGAACCCGAGCAGGGACCAACCGGCAAGCACGAAAACCGCGAGCGCGGCTGCCAGGACCATGAGGTCGACATGCTTGGGAGGAGACATAAAATCCGCCCGGCTCGGGCGAGCGGGCGGACTGGCGACTATATCCGAAAGGGCCCGTTATCCGCTTTCTAGAGCCACTTCGTGAGGGTTGCCACTACCGCCCGGGCCCGGGTGTCGGGTCGGGGTCGAGGGCCTCGAACTCGCCCGTCTCGGGATCGATCGCCGGGAAGCTCCCGGTCTCGAGCTCGCGTTCGACCGCGCGGTTGACGGTCTCGGCCTCCGGGACGGGCCTCCCCGCGTCGCGGCGCAGGCCTACCAGCTGGCGCAGCCGTGCCTGGCGCAGCTTGAGGATCTCGAGGACCTCGACCAGATAGACGCTGGCCGCGAGCGCGAGCAGGCCGAAGAACACCATGACCGCGCTCCAGAAGAAGTCGAAGTTCCCGTGGTCGTCGCTGTAGGGGACGAAGCGCAGGGCCAGCGCCAGGGCTGCCATCACCACCGTCCAGCCGTAGAGGTAGGCGAGCGTGCGCCGCTGCGAGAAGCCGATGTCGGCCATCCGGTGGTGGAAGTGCCAGCGGTCCGCCCGGTAGATCGGGCGCCTGTATTTGAGCCGCTTCGCGACCACGAAACCGGTGTCGAGGATCGGCACGGCGAGGATGATCAGCGGCAGGAAGAGGGCGATCACCGCATTCGTCTTCAGTGCTCCCTGGACCGCGACGACGCCGAGCAGGTAGCCGAGCAGGTTGGAACCGGTGTCCCCCATGAAGGTCGTCGCCGGGGGAAAGCCGTGGCGGAGGAAGCCGAGCGAGGCCCCGGCGGTCAGCGCCGCCAGCACGCCGGCCGCGTTGCGGTCCAGCGAAAGCGCGATGGCGGCCAGGGTGACGCCGGAGATCAGGCAGACGCCGGCGGCGAGCCCGTCGACGCCGTCGATCAGGTTGATCACGTTGATCACGGCGACGATCCCGACCACGGTGCCGACGTCGCCGAGGTCGATCGCGCCTGCGCCGGGGAGGCCGAGCAGCTCGACCGATCCCGGGTCGAGGGCGCCCAGGAAGGGGAAGGTGAAGCTTTCGACCGTGACTCCGGCCGAGACGGGGACGATCACCGCCACCGTCTGGCCCAGCAGCTTCGGCGCCGCGCCGAGCTCGTATACGTCGTCGAGGAAGCCGACCGCGGTGATCAGCACCGCGCCGATCAAGATCGCCCGCGTCTCGGCGTCCCAGGGCAGCCAGATCAGCCCGGCGGCGAGCACCGCGACGAGGATCGCCAGGCCGCCGAGCTTCGGCGTCGGCGCCTCGTGCAGGGAGCGTTCGTTCGGGAAGTCGATCGCGCCGACGCGCCTCGCGAGCCGGTCGGTGAAGGGCACCAGCAGCAGTGCCAGGACGCCCGCGAGGAGGAAGGCGATGAACGCTTCGAGGCTAGCGGGCATAGCGATCGAACCAGAGTGTGAACGACATCAGGCCCCAGAGCTGTCGGCTGAGGTCCTCCTCGCCGGAGCAGTGCCGGTCGAGCATCGGGGTGACGATGGCGGGATCGAGGCAGCCCTGCCGGGCCAGGGTCGCCGGCGAGAGCGTCTCGCGGGCGAACGGCTCGAGGGGGCCGCGAAGCCATGCCGCGAGGGGGATCGAGAACCCCTGCTTGGGGCCGCGGATGATCTCCTTCGGCAGCAGGGGCGCCAGCGCGCGCCGCAGCAGCCGCTTCTTGGCGAAGCCGCGGACCTTGAGCGGGGTGGCGAGGCCGAGCGCGAACTCGGCGACCCGCTGATCGAGGAACGGGACGCGCAGCTCGAGCGAGTGAGCCATGCTCGAGCGGTCGGTCTTGACCAGCAGGTCGTCGACCAGGTAGATGCCGAGGTCGAGGTCCTGGAGGCGCGCCAGCGGCTCGGCGCCGTCGGTTTCGACGTAGCGGTCGCGGAGGAGGTCGACCGGGTCCCAGGCACCTCCCCGCTCACCCAGCAGCGATGCCCGCATCGGCGCCGGGAAGATCTCCTTCCAGGCGTGGTGGCGCTCCAGCGCGGGCAGGCGGGCGCCGCGCACAAAGCGCTTCGCCTTGTACTCGAGGCTGACCTTGGAATCGGAGCTCGGCAGCGCCTCGATCAGCGGCCCCGCCAGCGCCGTGAGCGGGGCCACCCGCGGCGCCAGCAGGTCGGCGACGTAGGTGTAGTAGCCGCCGAACAGCTCGTCGCCGCCCTCGCCGGAGAGGGCGACCTTGACCTCACCCGCCGCCAGCTTCGAGACCAGGTACGTCGGTACCGCGGAGGAGTCGCCGAACGGCTCGTCGAACGCCTCGACGAGGTTCGGAAGCAGTTCGGCCGCGTCCGGGCGCAGGACCAGCTCGTGGTGGTCGGTGCGGTAGCGCTCGGCGATCAGGCGGGCCCGCTCCAGCTCGTCGAAGCTCGACTCCTCGAACCCGATCGAGAAGGTCCTGACCGGCTCGGCCGACTCTGCCGCGGCGAGTGCGGTGACCCCGGCCGAGTCGACCCCGCCGGAGAGCAGCACGCCGACCGGGACGTCGGCGACAAGGTGAGCGCGGACCGAGTCGCGCAGGGTCTCGCGCAGCTCCGCGGCCAGCGGTCCCGCCGGGCCGCTCCGGACCCGGTCGGCCGGGGCGGGGCGCGGTCGCGCGTAGCGCCGCTCGGCGATCTCACCGTCCCGCCAGGCCAGCGTGCACCCAGCCGGGAGCTTGCGAGCCTCGGCGAAGATCGTCAGCGGCGCCGGCACCGAGTTGAAGGCGAGGAAGGCGGCGACGGCGCGGGGATCGATCTCGCGCGAGAAGTCCGGCTGCTCGAGCATCGACTTCAGCTCCGACGCAAAGGAGAGCGAGCCGGCGGCGAAACGGTAGAAGAGTGGCTTGATGCCGAACCGGTCGCGGGCCAGTAGCAGGCGGGCGGCGCGCGAGTCCCAGACCGCGATCGCGAACATCCCGCGCAGGCGCTCGACGAAGTCGTCTCCGTGCTCCTCGTACATGTGGACCAGGACCTCGGTGTCGGAGGCGGTCGCGAAGCGGTGGCCGCTGCGCTCCAGATCTCGCCGCAGCTCGCGGTAGTTGTAGATCTCGCCGTTCTGGACGACGACGACGCTGCCGTCCTCGTTGGCGATCGGCTGGCTGCCGCCCTCGAGGTCGATGATCGAGAGGCGGCGGGCGGCCAGCGCGACCGGGCCGTCGTGATGGAGGCCGTCGCTGTCGGGGCCGCGGTGGGCGAGGCGGCCGCTCATCCTCCTCACAACGTCCAGGTCCGGGCGCTCTCCGCCCCCGCTGACAACGCCGCAGATGCCGCACATGCAGCGGCAGTCTGTCAGTCGCACCCGCGGTCGAGCTGCAACCGCTATGCGGCCGTAACCTCGACCACCGAGATCAGGCCGGGGCGGCGGGGCCGCGTCCGGCGACCTTGGCGACGGTCGCGAAGAGGACGCTGAAGTAGAGGCCGACCGAGCGGTCGGCGATGTACTCCATGTCATGGGCGAGCTTGTTCGCCCATGACTCCTCGCGGGTGACGCGGGTCTGGGCGAAGCCCGTCACCCCCGGCCTGACGACGAGGCGCTGCCAGTACTGGGGGATCTCCTCGCAGAGCTCGGTGAAGAACGCGGGGCGGATCGGCCGAGGTCCGACGACGGCCATGTCCCCGCGCAGAACGTTCCAGAGCTGGGGCACCTCGTCGAGGTGGATCGTTCGCAGCGCCCGGCCGATCCTGGTCACCTCCTCTTCGGTGCGGCGCGAGAGCTCCTCGCCCAGGTACGGCCCCAGCCGCGATTCGGCGTCCGGGGCGAGGGTGCGGAACTTGTACATCCAGAACAGCTGGCCGGCGCGACCGACCCGCGCCCCCCGGTAGAGGACCGGCCGGCCCGATGAGAGGGCAATCGCCACCGCGGTCAGCGCCAGCAGCGGCGCCAGGACGAGCAGGACGCCGGCTGAGATGAGGACGTCGAGCGCCCGCAGCACCGGGTCGATCGGGCGCGACTCGCCGTCCCCGGCCAGCGCGACGAAGTGCCGGAGCCGGGCCCGGGTCTCCTCGGACTCGGCTAGGAGGTCAGGGCGTGGTGTCGTTCTCCGTGCGATGGCGAGTCTCCGACAGTGCCGAGGATCCTCTCGACGAGGAAGGCGGGGTCCCTCCTCGTGGGAGTCGCTCCTGCGGAGCGCTTTTCGAGCTGCAGCGCGCGGGGATCGGTGAGCGGCCTCATCCGGCCGGAGCGGATCAGCTCTTCGTCGACCCCGCCGAGGCGGCCCCCGTAGGTGGTGTAGACAGGAGTGCCGAGGGCCGCGGCCTCGCGGTTCATCGTCCCCCCAGCCGAGACGACCAGGTCGGCCTGGGCGATCAGGCTCTGGGCCTCGACCGCGCCGGGGGGCACGATCAGCGACGGCAGCTCCATCGTCTCGATGAACTCTCGCTGGGTCTGGGTACGAGGCAGGACGATCGCGTGGACCTCGTCGTCCTGGCCGAGCCGGGTGAGGACTTTGGGGAAGAGCGGGTTGGACTTGCGGTGATAGAGCGAGACGTCGGGGGGAGGACGCACCACGACGACGACCCGCGATGTGTCGACCGAGAGCCGCTCCAGCGCGCCGGGGTCGGGCTCGAAGTCGAAGAGGTAGTACTCCTCCTTGATCCCCGGATAGGGGAAGAGCTTCTCGGGGCCGACCCCGAAGCGCCGCAGCCGCTCGGGCGGAACCGACTCCGGGAACATCACCCGCCGCGCGAGCCGGCAGCCGATGTGGTGTTGGGTGACCGCGTACTCATAGTCGTGCATGTTCGCCTCGGGTATGCCGAGGGCCCGCGATGCGATCGCGAGGTCGTTCGATCCATGGGCGAGCGCCAGGTCGAAGGAGCGGCCGCGCCCGAACCCGATCATCCCCGCGGTCCGCGCCCCCAGCCGGTAGGCCTTGCGCAGCCGCGAGGCGCCCCCGTGGCGGCCGATCGGCGTGTGGGGCATGCCGTGCAGGTCGAGCAGGGCCTGGGTCTGGGCATAGTCGCGCGAGGTGATCTCGACCGAGTGGCCCTGCTCGCGCAGCCGGGCGATGATCGGTCGGAGCACCAGCACATGGGCCGGCGCGCTCATGTCGACCCAGTTCATACGCTCCGAGGATCAGTATCCGCCGCCTCCTCCGCTTCGCGTCCGGGGGCGGCGGCAATCGCCATATCGGCGCCGCTCGCGAGGAATCAGACTGTGACGCTCGCTAAATGGGAGTACAGGGGGTAGCGGTCCATCAGCGCCTGGGTGCGCTCGGAGAGTGACGCCTTTTCGCTGTCGAATTCGGGGCCCAGGGCCGCGGCGATCACGGCTGCGATCTCGCGCATGTCGTCCTCGACCATGCCGCGGGTGGTCAGGGCGGGGGTGCCGATCCGCAGGCCGGAGGGGTTCATCGGCGGACGCTCGTCGAACGGGATCGCGTTGCGGTTGACCGTGATGCCGACCTCCTCGAGGCGGGCCTCCGCGGTCTTGCCGTCGAGGCCGGAGGGGGTCAGGTCGACGAGGATCAGGTGGACGTCGGTGCCGCCGGTCAGGACCGGCACTCCGGCCTCCTCCAACCCGGCAGCGAGCGCCCGCGCGTTGGCGATCGTCTGCCGCTGGCGGGCGCGGAACTGCTCGCCGGCGGCGATCCGAAGGGCCACGGCCTTGGCGGCGATCGTGTGCATCAGCGGCCCGCCCTGCTGGCCGGGGAAGATCGCCTTGTCGACCGCCGTCGCGAGCTCCTCGCGGCTGAGGATCATGCCGCTGCGCGGCCCGCAGAGGGTCTTGTGGATCGTGGTCGTGACGACATCGGCGTGGGGCACCGGGTTGGGGTGCTCGTCGGCGGCGACGAGGCCGGCGAAGTGGGCCATGTCGACCATCAGCCTCGCTCCGATCGAGTCGGCGATCTCGCGGAAGGCGGCGAAGTCGAGGTGCCTCGGGTAGGCCGACCAGCCGGCGACGATCAGCTTCGGCCGGTGCTCCTCCGCGAGCCGCTCGACCTCGGCCATGTCGACGCGGAGGTCGTCGCGGCTGACGTGGTAGGCGACGACCTCATAGAGCTTTCCGGAGACGTTCAGTTTCATCCCGTGGGTGAGGTGGCCGCCGTGATCGAGTGCCATCCCCATGATCGTGTCGCCGGGCTCGATCAGCGCCATGTAGGCGGCGTTGTTGGCCTGGGCGCCGGCGTGGGCCTGGACATTGGCGTGCTCGGCCCCGAACAGGTCCTTGGCGCGATCGATCGCCAGCTGCTCGGCGACGTCGACCTCCTCGCAACCGCCGTAATAGCGCCGCCCGGGATAGCCCTCGGCGTACTTGTTGGTGAGAACCGAGCCGACCGCCTCCAGCACCGCCTGCGGGACGAAGTTCTCGGAGGCGATCATCTCCAGCGTCTCCTGCTGGCGGCGCAGCTCCCCCTCGAGCACAGCGGCGATCTCCGGGTCGACCTCGGAGAGGGCGGCGCTCTGGATGTTGTCGGGAAGGTCTGCCATGGGCAAATCTCGCGCTTCGCGCGCTGGAGCGACCTTACCAACGGGTAGGGATAGCCTTGAGCCGTGAGCCGCTCGATGCCGACGTGTTGGAGGCGCTCGGCTCCGGGTAGCCTGCCGGCGTGATCCCCCGCGTCAGCTCCCTCATCCCCATGGTCGCCGTCGCGCTCACCGCCCTCGCCGGCGGTGCCGCGAGTGCGGCCAGGGCTCCGGACAATCCCTGCCAGGGGCCGGGATCAGAGCGGCTGCTGTGCCCGGACCTGCGGGTCGGCCCCGCGGCGGACCTCTATCTGGAATCCGGGGCGGGTGGCTACGGGTCCGGCGGCGGAGTCCTTCTGCATGCCGGCAACGACATCCGGTCACGGGGCCGCGGCCCGATGGAGCTCCGCGGGCGCCGCTTCAAGCGCAACTGGATGCGGGCGAACCAGGCGATCTACAGGGTCGGCGGCGGCGTCCAGGTCTTTCGGACCGAGGCGAAGCTCCACTTCTACTCGGTCGGCTACGAGTACGGGGGCTCCTACTGGAAGGTGCACGACCCGCTCAGCATGGAGATCTGGTCCCTCGACGGAAACCGGCGGCCGCTGCGGCGGGTCCGCAAGGGGCCGAAGGTCTTCTACTGCTTCCGCGACCTCGAGCGGACCCGGCCGATGAGGCGCTCGCCGAGCCATCGGGTCTACCCGGCGTGCAACCAGGACCCGAGCCGGAAGCGGGTGAGGCTGGGCACCTCGGTCGGCTGGTCGGACATCTATCCCTCGACCTATGACCGCCAGTGGGTCAACGTCAGCGGCCTGCGCGGCTGCTTCGCCTTCGTCATGCGCGTCGACCCGGAAAACCTCCTCTTCGAGGAACACGAGGGCAACAACCGCTCGGTCCGGATCATCCGCCTTCCCTACCGGGACGGCCCCCAGGGCTGCTGAGCTGCCCGAACACCGAGGCCAGCGCCTCGGCCACCTGGTCTCGCCCGAGAGCGCCCTCGCGGAGGATCGCCCACTCGCCGTCGGAGTCGAGCGAGGTGAGGTCGACGACGGTCGAGGGCAGGCCGGTGAGCACGCCGCCGTCGATCGCCAGGTCGGCGCCGGCCAGGATCGCCCCCGCCACCTGGTCGAACCGCGCCGGTGCCGGCTCGCCGCTGAGGTTGGCCGAGGTCTGGAAGAGCGGGTGCATGACGCCCGCGAGTGGGCCGGCGATCAGGCGAACGCCGAGCCGGGCGGGGTCCTCGCGGCAGGCCAGCGGGTAGCGGTGCTGCGGGTTGTCCACGACTAGCGTCACCGGGCCGGGCAGCAGGGCGCCGACCGCGTCCCGGGCGCGCGGGCCGAGGCTGGCGACCAGCTCGCGCATCGCGAGAGGCGAGAGGTACATCACCGCCGAGGGCTTGTCCCCCCCTCGGTCCTTGAGCCGGTGGACGCGCTCGATCGCGGCCGCGTCGAGGGGGTCCGCTGCCAGGCCGTAGAGGCCGTCAGCCGGGAAGACGGCGACGCCGCCCTCGCCGAGGCATCTCTCGAGCGCGGAGCGCGCCGCGGGGGCGCCGTCCCGCTCGATCGAGACGACCTCGGTCACGTCACTCCCGCCTCCCCCAGACGACCCGCTCGACCCCGCCCAGGTCGCGGCGACGCTCGATCCCGGTGAATCCCGCCGCTTCGAGCATCGCGCCCACCGCTGCAGCCTGCCCCTCGCCGACCTCGAGGGCGAGAACCCCTGGTGCGAACGCACTTCCTCCCGCTATGCGGGAAGAAGTGCGTTCGCACTGCGCCAGCAGGGCGCGGATCGCGTCGAGGCCGTCCGGTCCGGAAACGAGCGCCTCGCGCGGCTCCCACTCGGTGATCTCCGGCTGCAGCAGGGGCCAGTCCTTCTCTGCAACGTACGGAAGGTTGGCAACTGTGAGATCGAACTCCGAAACCTCACCCGGGACGGTGCCGGCCAGGAAGCTGACCCTTGCGGCGAGGCCGAGCCGCGCCGCGTTCCCGCGCGCAACCTCCAGCGCAGGCTCGGAGGTGTCGGTCGCCGTCACCTCGCACTCGGGCAGCTCGTCGGCGATCGCGAGGGCCAGTGCGCCCGAGCCGGTGCCGACGTCGAGGACGGTGCGCGGCCGCAGCTCCACCGCAAGCTCGACCAGGAGCTCGGTCTCGGGCCGCGGCACCAGCACCCGTGGGTCCACCGCCAGCTCGATCGAGCGGAACCCCCTCCGGCCGAGGATGTAGGCGACGGGCTCGCGCCGCAGCCGCCGCCGCACCATCTCCCCGAACCTCCGCGCCGCGGGCGCCGGGACCCCTCGCCCCGGGTCCGCCGCGAGCATCGCCCGGTCCCAGCCGGTGGCCTCCGCGAGCAGGACCTCGGCGTCGAGGCGCGGGCTCTCCACCCCGGCAGCGGCGAGGGCATCGGCGGCAGCCCCGAGCGCCTCTCCGACGCCGCCCGCGGTCCCGGGTTCGGCCACCACCGCCTCAGGCCGTCGAGGTCGCGGCCTCGAGGCGCTGCCTCTTCTCCTCCGCGGCAAGCGCCTCGGTGAACTCCGTCAGCTCTCCGGCAAGGACCCCGTCGAGGTTGTGGGAGGTGACCTTGACCCGGTGGTCGGTGACCCGGCCCTGCGGGAAGTTGTAGGTGCGGATCTTCTCCGAGCGCTCGCCGCTCCCGACCTGGGCCTTTCGCTCGGAGGCGATCTGCGCCTGCTGCTCGGCCGACTCGCGCTCGTACAGCCGCGCTCTCAGCACCCGCATCGCCCGCTCCTTGTTCTGGAGCTGCGACTTCTCGTCCTGCATCGAGACGACGATCCCGGTCGGCTTGTGGGTGATCCGCACCGCCGAGTCGGTCGTGTTGACCGACTGCCCGCCGGGGCCGGAGGAGCGGTAGACGTCGATCTGGAGGTCGGCCTGGTCGACCTTGACCTCGACCTCCTCGACCTCGGGCAGCACGGCCACCGTCGCGGTCGAGGTGTGGATCCGCCCCTGCGACTCGGTCTCCGGCACCCGCTGGACCCGGTGGGTCCCCCCCTCGTACTTGAAGATCGAGTAGGCGCCCTCGCCCTTGACGGCGAAGGTCACCTCCTTGAAGCCGCCGACCTCGGCCGCCGACTGCGAGAGGACCTCGGTCGAGAACCCGCGCTCCTCCGCATAGCGGACCAGCATCTTGAAGAGGTCCCCCGCGAACAGCGCCGCCTCGTCTCCCCCGGTCCCGGCGCGGATCTCGACCAGGACGTTCTTGGCGTCGTTGGGGTCGCGTTCGACCATCGCCAGCCTGATCTCCTCCTCGAGGCTCTCAATGCGTCCGGGCGCCTCCTCGACGAGCTTCCGGAGCTCCGGGTCATCGCTCTCCTCGAGCAGCTCGCGGGCGCCCTCGAGGTCGTCCTTGAGCGTCCTGTACTCGGCGGCCAGGGCCTGCGCGGGCTGCAGCTCCCGGTACTCGCGCCCGACCTCCGCATATCGCTCCCGATCCCCGATCACCGCAGGATCAGCCATCAGCTGCTCCAAAGCGGAGAATCGCGTTTCCATCTGCTCGATCAGTGCATCGATCATGTCGTGAACCTTAGGCGTAGCTCGGCGGCGCTACGCAACGATCTCTATGGGCGACTCGCCCTTGACCTGATCGTCGTCCTCCTCCTCGAGCACCTTCTCGAGCGCGGCGATCGCCACCGCCAGCTGCTCTTCGTCGGGCTCGCGGGTGGTCAGGTTCTGGAGCATCAGCCCGGGCCACATCAGAGCGCGGACCCAGGCTTTGCGCCGGTTCTTGCCGGCCCACTTGATCACCTCGTAGGAGAGCCCGGCGATGAGCGGGATCCCGAGAATGCGCGAGGCGAGCAGCCAGTACCAGGCCGGCAGCCCGATCGGCGCGAAGACGAAGATCGCCAGCACCATCACGATCAGCAGGAAGCTGGTCCCGCAGCGCGGGTGCAGGCGCGAGTAGAGCTTTGCCCGCGACGGGACCAGCTCGTCTTCCGCCTCGTAGCAGGAGATCGTCTTGTGCTCGGCGCCGTGGTACTCGAAGACGCGGCGCAGGTCGGGAAGGCGGCTGATCGCGACGATGTAGGCGATGAAGATCGCGGTCCGCAGGATCCCCTCGATCAGCCAGAAGAGGAACGCCGAGCCGAGCTGGTCCTTGATCAGGCTCGTCAGCCCGACCGGAACGACGAAGAAGAGGCCGACCGCGAGCGCCAGCGAGAGGGCGATCGTCAGGCCCCAGACCCAGCCGCCGATCTCCTCGGGCTCACCGTCCTCATCGTCCTCGAGCTGGGCGTTGGCGGAGATCGCCAGCGCCCTGAAGCCGATCTTCAGCGACTCCCCCAGCGCGACGACGCCGCGGATCACCGGCAACCGCCAGATGCGGTGGCGCCGCGCCCACGGGACCAGCGGTTCGGAGCTGAGCTCGATCTGGCCCTCCGGGTTGCGCACCGCGACCGCCCAGGTCGAGATGCCGCGCATCATCACCCCCTCCAGAACCGCCTGCCCGCCGACCGGCGCGTCGCGCTTGGCGACCAGGGCGCCGTCGGGCATGCGCAGCGGGTCGGCGCCGTTCGACGCGACCGCCTCCACCGCCGGCGAGCCCCGGTCCGGGCTCAACTACTACCGCCTGGCCTTGGCGTGCTTCGCGGCCCGGCGCTGGAACCGCTCGACCCTGCCGCCGGTGTCGACGAGCTTCTGCTTGCCGGTGTAGAAGGGATGGCACTCCGAGCAGAGCTCGACGTGCAGGTCAGCCTCGGTCGAGCGGGTGTAGAACTGGTTCCCGCACGAGCAGTGGACATGGGAAAGCGTGTACTCGGGATGAATTCCTGTCTTCATTGGGTCCAAGTCTAGATGACCGGCGGGGCGGCTCGCATCACCGCTCGTGGGTCGGCGCCGAGTTGCCGATACCCGATCAATGACGAGCGAGAGGATCGCCGCAGACAGGCTGCCGGAACGCGCGTTGCGCGGCGGCCTCGCCATCCTGCTGCTCGGCGGCACCGCCGTCGTCGCCCTCTATCACTGGATCGGGGTCGGCGCCGGCCTGCGATTCGAGATCGGCGGCGTCCTCTACGACGCCGTGGTGCTGGGAGCGGGGCTCGCCTGCCTGGTGCGAGCGTCGAGCTACGGGCGCGAACGCGCGGCCTGGACGCTGATCGGCCTCGCCATCCTCTGCTGGGGGGCGGCCGAGGTCTACTGGACCGCGGCGATCGACGGCAATCCGAGCGCCCCCTATCCGTCGCCGGCCGACATCGGGTACCTCGCCTTCTTCCCGCTCGCCTACGCGGGGCTCGCCGTCCTCGTCCGCGCCAGAGCCGACCAGATGAACTGGCGGCTGTGGATGGACGGCGCGATCGCGGCCCTCGGCACCGGCGCGCTTGGAGCCGCGTTCGTCTTCGATTTCGTCGCCGCCTCGGCTGAAGGCTCGACCCTGCAAGTCGCCACGACGCTCGCCTATCCGCTCGGAGACATCGCGATGGTCGCGATGGTCGTCGGTGTCGTCGCCCTCATGGGCTGGCGCCCCGGCCGCATCTGGGCGCTGCTGCTGGCCGGCCTCTCCGCGCTGGTCATCGCCGACATCGCCTACACGCTGCAGACGACCGAGGAAGCGCTGCCGATCGGCGGCTGGATCGACCCGATCTACCTGATCGCCGCGACCTGCCTCGGAGCGGTCGTCTGGCAACCGGCAGAGGCGGCCCCGATCTCCTTCCCGGGGGACGGCAACCGGCGTCGCGACTTGATCGTCCCCGCCGTCTTCGCCAGCGTCATGATCAGCCTCTTCGCGATGCAGTACTTCAGCGCGACCAGCGGGCTCTCGACGGTCCTCTGGGCTGCAACGATCACCGCCGTGATCGCGCGGCTGGGGATGAGCGACCGCGAGAACAAGACGCTGTTGGAGCAGGTGAGGACGGACTCACTGACCGGGCTCGGCAGCCGGGGCAGGGCGCAGGTGGACCTCCCGGCCAGGTGCGCCGAGGCGACCGCGGAGCGGCCGCTGTCGCTGGTCCTCCTCGACCTCAACGGGTTCAAGCACTACAACGACACCTTCGGCCACCCGGCCGGCGATGCGCTGCTGATCCGGCTCGGCGCGGCCCTCCGCGACGCGGTCGGATCGGAGGGGACCGCCTACCGGTTCGGCGGCGATGAGTTCTGCCTGCTCCTCACCTGCCCGCCGGAGAGGTTCGAGGCCGTCACGAGGGCGGCCGTCAGCTCGCTAAGCGCCAGCGGGCCGGGCTTCGACGTCAACGCCTCCTGGGGCGCGGTCGAGATTCCGGCCAACGGCATCGACCCCGACGAGGCCCTGCAGCTCGCGGATGCCCGCATGTACGCGCACAAGGAGTCGCGCCGCACGACTCTCGGCGAGTCCGCCGGCGAGGGGCCGGTCGCCCCGCCCGGGGCGCCCTCGCCCGCCGCGACCACATAACCTCCGCTCGCAAGAGCCATCCGTCGAGGAGGTACTACCGTGCCCGAGACCGAGCAGCGCCGCGAGATCGACCTGCCCGCCGGCAGGATCCGCTACCGGGAGGCAGGTGAGGGCAGCCCGGTCGTTTTCGTCCACGGCTACCTCGTCGACGGGAGGCTCTGGGACGGGGTCGTCGACCGGCTCTCCGCGACCCACCGCTGCCTCGCCCCCGACTGGCCGATCGGCGCCCAGCAGATCCCGATGAAGCCCGACGCCGACCTCACCCCCTACGGGATCGCCGACCTGATCGCGAGCTTCCTCGAGGCGCTCGACCTGAACGACGTGACGATCGTCGGCAACGACTCGGGCGGGGCGATGTCGCAGGTGCTCGTCACCCGCCACCCGGAGCGAATCGCCCGCCTGATCCTGACCAACTGCGACACCCACGAGAACTTCCCGCCGGGGATCTTCAAGACGATGCCCAAGATCGCGGCGCTGCCCGGGGGGATGACCATCCTCGCGACTCCCTTCCGGATCGGCGCCCTCGCCCGGGCGGCCTTCCGGCCCTTCACCAAGGACCCTCTCCCCGCCGACCTGATCGAGTCCTGGATGAGGCCGGGGCTGGACAACCCCGGCATCAAACACGACGTGAGGAAGGTGACCACCGGGATGAACAAGCGCTACACGCTCGAGGCGGCGGAGAAGCTGCGCAGCTCGGAGCTGCCGATCCTGTTGGCATGGGCGCCGGGAGACCGCTTTTTCCCGCTCAAGTACGCCGAACGACTGGCCTCCGACACCCCCAACGCCCGGATCACCCAGATCCCCGACGCGAAGACGTTCGTTCCCGTCGACCAGCCGCAGCGGGTCGCCGAGGAGATCGCGGCCTTCGCCGGGCCCGGGTAGAAAAGAAAACGCAAGCTGCGGGGTCTTCGGCGGCCGGCTGTTTTTTTCGTCTGACGAAGGCTGCATTCTTCGTGACGCCCGCCACACAAAGGACGGAGAGCCATGCCAGAGGAGATCTTCGACCAGCAGCGTCCCCGCAGCACGATGGCGAAACGCCTCGACGAAGCGTTTGCCGGATGCGAGGAGTGGACGATCGCCCCTCCCTCCCGCCGGCGCAGTGAACCGGACCTGGCGCCGTGGCTCTCCAGGCCGGCGCGGATGATCGACCGCGCCGCCTCGGCGCGGCCGCCCGAGCAGCGCGCCGCCTGATTCACCCGAGGCGACGGTTTGCAGGCGCTCAGGTCTCCTGGTAGAGCGGCCCGTCGCCGCCCTCGGGCAGCGTCAGGCGGCCGCCCTTGGCCGTGATCGCGCCGCACTGGACGCAGTTGGAGGCGGTGACCTGGACGTCGACCTCGGCGGCGCCGTTCTCGAGCTGCTCGTCCGGGATCTCGTAGACCTGGGCCGGGCACATCGAGACCCAGGTCTGGGCGATCTCGCGCGGCACCCGGGTCTGGATCCGGACATGGTTGGGGGCGTCGTCGCGGGTCGCGTTGCCGGAGAGGAAGACGGAGTCGAGCTTGTTGAAGGTCAGCTCGTTGTCCGGCTGCGGGTACTTGTCCGCCGCGCTGTCGATCTCGACCGGGACCTCGGCGTCGTCCTCGACCTTCCAGTGACCGCCGGGGAAGGCGCCTCTGGTGGCGACCATCGAGCTGCCCATCACGCCGCCGAAGATCAGGCCCTTGGAGAGCGGCTGGCGCATGTTGCGCGAGCGGTAGAGGTCCTTCTCGATCACCGAGTCGCGAACCTTCGCGTCGTAGTTCTGGAAGTTGACCGAGTCGATGTCCTCCTTGAGCGACTCGACGATCGATTCCGCCGCGTACATGCCGGCGTGCATCGCGTAGTGGATTCCGGCGAGTTCGGCGATATTGACCATCCCCGCGGCATCGCCGGCGACCAGCATCCCCGGCACCGAGAATCGCTTCGGCAGCGCCCAGTAACCGCCCGACGGAATCGTCTTCGCCCCCCAGCCGACCCGCTTCCCGCCCTCGAGGATCTTCCTCATGAAGGGGTGGGTCTTGAACAGCTGGACGGCATCGTGGACGCTGAAGGTGGCGTCGGTGGTATCGAGGCCGATGACGAGTCCGAAGCAGACCTTGTCCTCGCCCATCGGGTAGATGAAGCTGCCGCCCGCCTCCTTGTGCTTGGGGCTCCAGCGAAGCGGCCAGCCGAGGGTGTGGATCACCCGGTCGAGCGGCTTCGGGACCTCCCAGATCTCCTTCACCCCGAGCTCCCAGGCCTGCGGGTCGGAGCCGCGCATGTCGAAGTAGTCGAAGGCGGCGTAGGTGAGGTGGCCGATCGTGCCCTCGGCCAGCACGGTCGCCTTGGCGACGACGTCGGAGCCGGGCTCGAAGTTGCCGAGCTCCTCACCGTCCTTGCCGCGCCCCCGATCCCCGGAGCGCACCCCCTTGACGATCCGGTCCTCGACCAGGAGCTTGGTCGCGGCGGTCTCGGAGAGGATGTAGACGCCCGCCTCTTCGGCTTTCTCGGCGAGGAACCGGCCGAGTTTGGAGACCGAGAGCGTGTAGGTCCCCTCTTTGCGGAAGTTCGGCGGCGTTGGCTTCAGCGGGATCGCCGCCTTCGAGGTGAGGAAGTAGGTCGCGTCCTTCGTCACCTCCTGGTAGACCGGCGGCCAATCGGCCGGGTCGAGGTCGGGGAACAGCTCCTTCATCGCCGAGGGATTGACGTTGGCCCCCGAGAGCAGGTGGGCGCCCGGGACTTTCCCCTTCTCGATCACGGCGACCGGGACTTCGCCCAGCTTCTCGGTCAGCTCCGGCTCGTCCTCGAGCAGCTGCATCAGCTTCACCGCACAGGCGAGCCCCGCCGGCCCGCCGCCGACGATCGCGACCCCGACCTCGATTCGATCGTCCTCGGGGTCGGTCGGAGGGCCGATCACCTCGGCGGAGTCGAACGGCGGCGGGAACTCAGACGGGGCGTGGCTCATCGGATAACCAATTTCGTGCTTCGCTCGCGGCGCGAAGAATCAGATATGCACGCTTGCTCGCTCCGCACTCAGGTGCCTTTCTTGGCCTTGATCGCCTCGGTCAGCTTTGGCAGGATCTTGTGCAGATCGCCGACCACGCCGAGGTCCGAGAACTCGAAGATCGGCGCGTTCTGGTCCTTGTTGATCGCGAGGATGTTCTCCGAGTTCTGCATCCCGACCTTGTGCTGGATCGCGCCGGAGATGCCGGCAGCGAGGTACAGCTTCGGCGCGACCGTCTTCCCGGTCTGGCCGATCTGGGCCGCGTACGGGTACCAGCCGGCGTCGACCACCGCGCGGGTGGCTGCGACCGCGCCGCCCATCGACTCTGCCAGCTGCTCGCAGAGCTCGAAGCCCTCGGCGGCTCCGAGGCCACGGCCGCCGCCGACCAGGATCTCGGCGTCCTCGATGTTGACGTCGGCGCCGCGCTGCTCGCCGCGCTGGACCATCTTCGCCTTGGTCGACCAGTCCGAGAGCTCGACGTCGACGTCGACGACCTCGGCGCTGCCGTCTCCCTCGCTCGCGTCGAACGCGTTGAGGCGGCCGATGATGATCCCCGGCTCAGCGACGTAGCCGACGTCGGCGACCTGGGAGTCCTGCAGGATTGGGCGCTCGGCCACCAGCTTGCCGTCGGCGACCTTGACCTTGGTCACCTCCATCGTCACGCCGGCGTTCAGCCGCGCGGTCAGCCCGGCCCCGATCTCGAAGCCGAGCAGGCCGCCGCCGAAGAGCGCGTAGGTGAAGCCCTCGTCCTGGATCACCTTCGCCATCGCGTCGACGATCGGCTGGGCGAGGCCCTCGGGGACGGACTTGGCACGGTAGACCTTGGCCGCCCCGTACTTGCCGAGTGACGCGCAGGCGTCATCGGCGGCCTCGCCGACGACGAGCGCCGCGGCCTCGCCGCCAAGCTCGCCGGCCAGCCGCGCCGCCTCGGAGATCGCCCCGAGCGAGTTCTTGTTGAAGTTGCCCTCGTCGTCGTGGAGGGCGTAAACCAGAATGCCTGCCATCAGTGGCTCCTTTCGGCGGTCAGGCCCGCTTCTGGCCGCGAAAACCAAGCGGGGCTGGGACGCAGGGAGCGTGGCGTGCCTGAAGGCACGCGAGCGACCGAGGACGACGCCCCCGCGAAGGTTTGCAGCGAGTCAGAACGGAGCTGATTGTCGGGAGGAGCCACTTAGATCAGCTTCCTCTCGTCGAGCCAGGCGACGATCTTCTCGACCGTCTCGTTGGTGTCCTCGTCCTCGATGATCTCCCCCGCTTCCTTCGCGGGCGGCGGGTTGAGCTCGAGGACCGCAGTCTTGGAGCCGGCCTCGCCGACCATGCCGCCGTCGATCCCGACGTCACCGGTCGCCTTCGCGTCCAGCTGTTTTTTCTTCGCTCCCATGATCGCTTTCAGGCTCGGGTAGCGCGGCTCGTTGATCGCGTCCCCGACGCTGATCACTGCGGGAAGCTCGACCTCGACCGTGTCGTAGCCGTACTCGGCCTGGCGCTCGCAGCGCAGCTTGCCGTCGGCGACGTCGATCTTGATCACCTGGGTCAGCGAGGGCATCTTCAGGTGGTCGGCGACGACGGCGCCGATCGTGTAGCACTCGCCGTCATCGGACTGCTGACCGAGCAGGACCAGATCCGGGCTCTCGGACTCCAGCACCTTCGCCAGGGCGTAGCCGGTGGCGCAGACGTCGGACCCGGAGAGGGCGTCGTCGGAGAGATGGACCGAGCGGTCGGCGCCGAGCGCGACCGCCTTGTGCAGGGCGCGCACGGCGGAGTCGGGCCCCATCGTCACCGCGATCACCTCCTCGACCGGGATCGCGCCGCCCTCCTTGATCTGCATGGCGGCCTCGATTGCGTGGGTATCGAAGGGGTTGAGGTTCTTCTCGCCGCTGCGATCCAGCCGCATCGTTCCGGGGTCGATGCGCTTCTGGACAGCGGCGTCCGGTACCTCCTTGACCAGGACGCAGATCTTCAAGATTGGACTCCTTGCGCTCGTTGACTGACCAGTCAGTCAGTCTATCTATCCATCGGACGGTGTGACGCCCAGTGACTGTGAGCGACGTCACCCCCGCGCAGGCGCGCGGACGTGAGTCAACCCTCGCGCTGGTGGCGCTCGCCGGCGCCTTCCCGGATGAACTCGACGATCTCGTCTGTCCCGGCCCCCGGCGTGAAGACCGCGGCGACGCCGAGCTTCTTCAGCTCGGGGATGTCCTCGGCGGGGATCGTGCCGCCGACGGTGACGAGGACGTCGTCGACGCCTTGCTCGGCGAGCAGCTCGACGACGCGCGGGACCAGCGTCATGTGGGCGCCGGAGAGGATCGAGAGCCCGACGGCGTCGGCGTCCTCCTGGATCACCGTCTCGGCGATCTGCTCCGGGGTCTGGTGGAGCCCGGTGTAGATCACCTCCATCCCGGCGTCGCGCAGCGCCCGGGCGATGATCTTCGCCCCGCGGTCGTGGCCGTCGAGGCCGGGCTTGGCGACGACGACTCGGATCTTGCGGGCTGTGGCTGCCTCCACCATCGAAGTCGGGGAACCCTAACGGGCGCTAGAAGACGGGGCTCTCCGTATAGGTGCCGAAGACCTCCTGCATCGCGGCGATCATCTCCCCCTCGGTCGCGCGGGCCCGTGAGGCCTCGATTATCGGCGGCATCAGGTTCGCCTCGCCGGCGGCCGCCCGCTTCAGCTCGGCGAGGGCGGCCTCGACCGCCGCGCCGTCGCGAGCGGCCCTGGTCGCGGCCAGGCGGTCGACCTGCTTGCGTTCCAGGGCCGGGTCGATCCGCAGGATCGGGGTCTCGGCCTCGTTCTCCTCGGTGAAGTCGTTGACCCCGACGACGATCCGGCTGCGCTCGTCGAGCTCGCGCTGGTGGGTGAAGGCGGCATCGGCGATCTCGCGTTGGGGGAAGTTCTGGCGGATCGCCTCGACCATCCCGCCGAGCTCGTCGATCCGGGCGAAGTACTCGTAGGCGGCGGCCTCGATCTCGTCGGTCAGCTTCTCGACGAACCAGGAGCCCCCGAGGGGGTCGGGCGTGTTCGGGGCACCGGACTCGAAGGCGATGATCTGCTGGGTGCGCAGCGCGACCCGGACCGCCTCCTCGGTCGGCAGCGCCAGCGCCTCGTCGAAGGAGTTGGTGTGCAGCGACTGGGTGCCGCCGAGGACCGCCGCCAGCGCCTCGAGCGAGGTCCGGACGACGTTGTTGAGCGGCTGCTGGGCGGTCAGCGAGACGCCCGCCGTCTGGGCGTGGAAGCGCAGCCGCATCGACTCCTCCCGCCTGGCGCCGTAGGTATCGCGCATCTCGCGCGCCCAGATCCGCCGCGCGGCCCGGTACTTGGCGATCTCCTCGAAGAAGTCGATGTGGGCGTTGAAGAAGAACGAGAGGCGGGGGGCGAAGGCGTCGATGTCGAGGCCGCGCTCGAGCGCCCGCTCGACGTAGGTGAAGCCGTCCTTCAGGGTGAAGGCCAGCTCCTGCTCGGCGGTCGAGCCGGCCTCGCGGATGTGGTAGCCGGAGATCGAGACCGGGTGCCAGCGCGGCATCTGCTGCGAGCACCACTCGATCATGTCGGTGAGGAGGCGCAGCGCCGGCTCGATCGGGAAGCACCACTCCTTCTGGGCGATGTACTCCTTGAGGATGTCGGTCTGGATCGTGCCGGCGAGCTTCTCGGGCGCCACCCCCTGCTTCTCCCCGACCAGGACGTAGAAGGCGAGCAGGATCGCCGCCGGCGCGTTGATCGTCATCGAGGTGCTGACGCCGCCCAGCGGAATCCCCTCGAAGAGCTGTTCCATGTCGTCGAGGCTGTCGACGGCGACGCCCTCACGGCCGACCTCACCGAGGCTGCGGGGATGATCGGAGTCGTAGCCCATAAGGGTCGGCATGTCGAATGCCACAGACAGCCCGGTCTGGCCGTGGTCGAGCAGGTAGTGGAAGCGCTCGTTGGTCTCCTCGACGGTGCCGAAGCCGGCGAACTGGCGCATCGTCCACAGCCTCCCCCGGTACATCGAGGGGTAGGGCCCGCGGGTGAACGGGTAGGACCCGGGGCTGCCGATCCGATCCTCGGCCTCGGGGGGCAGGTCATCGGGGCCGTAGAGGGCGTCAATCGGATGGCCCGAGAGGGTCGAGAACTCCGCCTCGCGTTCGTCCAAAGCGGGGTTCTCCCGCGGCTCCGTCGCCATCAACCGACAGTCTAGGAGGCCGGTCGGGTTCGGCCGGACGTCGAGGCGAGATTGACGAGCATGCCGTGCTGCGCGAGCCTTGCGCTGTGCAGGCGGACGGCGTCTTCTCTGGCGGCGGGGTGAAGGGAATCGCCTTCGCCGGGGCGATCGCGGCTGCCGAAGAGGCGGGCTACTCCGAGTGGGGACGCCTGGCCGGCACCTCCGCCGGGGCGATCGCGGCGATGGCACTGGCGGTGGGCTATGACGCGAGGGGCATCCGCGAGGCGCTCGAGGCAACCGACTACACGCGGATCGGCGAGTCGGCCAACGTCTTCAGCCGGCTGCTCAACCTCGTCAGGCGCCACGGCCTGACCCGAGGGACCGGCCTCACAGAATGGATCGAGGATCTTCTCCGGAGCGCACCGGCGCCGGCGCGCGTCTTCGGAGAGCTGAACGGGCGCCTTCAGGTGGTCGGATGCGACCTCGCGCACTCCCGCCTGGTCGTCTTCCCCGACGACGTCGTGCTCTACGAGGACGAGCAGGGCGATCCCCTGCGCCCGGAGGAGTTTCCCATCGCCGAGGCCGTCCGGGTCAGCGCCGGCTACCCGTACTACTTCCCGCCGCTGGCGCTTCGCGACCGCGCGACGGGGAATGATGCGGTCCTCGTCGACGGCGGCATCGCCAGCGCCTTCCCGGTTTTCCTGTTCGATCGTCCGGCGCCCCGCCGACCGACGTGGGGCTTCCGCCTGCACGCCGGGATGGGCGCGGAGCAACCGTCCCACCGCGAGGTCGGCGGGCTCGACTGGCCCGTGGACATGGCCAGGGCGATCCTCGACACCGCGATGAACGCTTTCGACACGCGGGACGTGCTCGGCTTCGGGGACCGCGTCGTCTCGATCCCCACCGGCGACGTCGAAACGCTCGACTTCAACCTCTCGACCGATCACCGTGAGTTCCTCTACCAGGCCGGGTTCCAGGCGGCATTGGCATTCTTCGCGGCGCACCCGAGCGGACGTAACGCACTCGGTGAAGTCCCGGACGCGCAGTGAATGCAAGTAGGCGAGTTCTCCCTCCGGAACGCGCGTAGGATCGTCTCGAGGTGATCACCACCACCACGATCAGGGCCGCCTGGCTTGCTGCCGCGACAGCGGTCGTCGCGCTGGCGCTCCCGGCTGGCGCCCACGCGGGCTTCAGCTCGCAGCTGATCCCCCTCACGGGCCCTACGTCGACCGCCAACACCGGTCTCTCCGACATCGCCATCACCCCCGCCGGTGAAGCGCTAGTCGCCTGGACCGAAGGAGAAAAAGACGACGTCGAAGTCAAGCTACGCAGGGTCAGGCTCGACGGGTCGTTGGGAGCGACGGTCACGATCTCTGATGGGACGCGGGCAGGTGATGCGCACGTGGACTTCGCGCCGAGCGGACGCGCGATCGTCGCCTGGGTCGAAGCCCCGACCTTCGGCGACAAAAGCTCGGTGCGCGCGCGCTGGGTCGAGCCTGACGACGCGCTGGGAGAACCGATCACCCTGAAGACCGCGGGTGCTGCTTCGGATTCCGGCGACCTTGAGCTCACGGCAACGTCAACGAACGGGGCGCTGGTCGCCTGGCACAACTTCACCAGCGTGCCAGGGCCGTTCCGGCGGGTCGAAGCCCGTTATGTGACCGCGAGTGGAACGGTGAGCGAACTGATCTTCCCGGCGTCGGCGGCAGGCTCCACCAACGTCGTCGCCGCGAGGAATGCGTCGGGGGGTGCCCTTCTCTCCTGGCGGGACAGCGGGGTCGAGGCGCAGGAAATATCGGCCAACGGCATCCCCGGCTCCCTCCAGACGCCCGCCCCGGGGATCGTGGCCGACCCAGCGTTGGCGACCGATGGGAACGACCACTTCCAGCTTGCCTACAAAAAGGGCTCGCTCCCGTCCTCACTCGAGTACCGTGCGCTCGCGGCCGACGGCAGCTTCGGTCCCGAGCAGACCCTCGATCCGACGACCGAAGAACAGCTGGGGGCCGTCGACCTCGCGACCAATTCCTCGAACCGCTCAATCGCCGCCTGGAACCGATTCGGCGTAGGCCAAACGGTCAAGGTGCGCTTCATAAACAGCGATGGAACCCCGGAGGCGACGTATTTGACGCCGGCAGGAACTGGCAACTCGGCGATTCCCAGCGCCGGCATCGGCGGTGCCGGCGGCGGGGCGGTCGCTTGGGTCCAGCGTCCTGAAGCGGGAAATGGGGACGTCTGGGGCTGGGTCTTCCCCACTGCAGGATTCCCGTCGGCTCCCACCCTGCTCTCCACGCAGACCGGCGATCCATCGCTGCCGCAGCTCGAGGTCGCCTCCAACGAAGTCGGCCTGGTGGCGTGGGGCGAGCGCTTCGAACCTGAAAATCCAAACCTCCGGCTACAGGTCTTCGCCCGACAGATCCTTCCCGTTCCGAGCTGCCCTGAGGCCGTTGGCACCATCGTGCAGGGCAGGCCGACCCGGATCCAGCTCAACTGCGTCGGGCTCCAGCTGGAGGCGCCGACGATCGTTGCCCAGCCTGGGCACGGGCGATTGAGCGCCATCGATGCCGCCACCCAGAGCGTCCTCTACACACCGCAGCCCGGCTTCGCCGGCGACGACAGCTTCCTGTTCAAGGGGACCAACCGGGGCGGGTCGGGGGCCACGCAGACCGCCCGGCTCAAGGTCGGAAAGGACACGATCCGGCCGCGCGTGAAGAAATTCACGATCAGCAGCCGGCGCGTCCTGGCCGGCGCGTCGGCAAGCGCGCGAGGCAAGCGCGGCAGGGCGGTGTTCAGGCTGCGCTACTCCGAGGTCGCGACGGCGACGATCACGATCGAGCTGCGACGCAACTGCAATCGGCGGGGCGCGAAACGGTGCAGGCGGTTCCAGAAGCTCGGCGCCCTGCGGGCGAAACGCGCGGCCCTTTCCGCCAAGGTTCCGTTGAGGAAGCGGATCGGAGGCAAGAAGCTCCACCCCGGTCGCTACCGCGCCAGCGCGGTCGCCACGGACCTCGCCGGCAACCGCTCGAAGGCCAAGCGGCTCCAGTTCACCGTCGTCAGCCGCTGAGACCGAGCCTCAGCGCCGCGCGGTAAAGCGGCGGGGCGGGGCCTTGCGGCGGGCCGCGATCCGCGAGGCGCCGAACCCAGCAACGGTCGCCAACAGGGTGACGACCAGTGCGACGAGGCGGCGGCCGAGGCGCTCGAAGCGCATCGTCTCCCAGCCCTCCTCCCCCGCCACCTCGGCCAGAACGGGATCGGGGTTGACCGCGACCGGGTGGCCGACGGCGCGCAGCATCGGCAGGTCGGAGAGCGAGTCCGAATAGGCATAGGAGGCGTCGAGGTCGATTTCGTGCTCGGCCGCGAAGGCCTCCATCGCCTCGACCTTTCCGCGCCCGTAGACGAAGGGGCCGTCGAAGCGGCCGGTGAAGGCTCCGTCGGCGTCCACCTCGTAGCTGGTCCCGATCCCGCCGTCCATGCCCAGCACGCCGGCCAGCGGCTCGACGACGCCGTTGCCGGCGGCGCTGACGATGAAGGTGGCGCGACCTGCGTCCTGGTGGGCGTAGACCTCATCCAGCATCTGCGGGTAGACGCGGGGCAGGATCGCCGCCAACACCTCCGGGTTCATCCGCTCGAGCGCCCGCACCGGGACGCCGGCGATCAGCTCGCGGGCAACCCGCAGGACCTCGGCGGTGCGCTCGTCGGTGGTGCCGCGCAGCCGGTAGCGCAGGTGCTCGACGGCCCAGCTGAGTAGCTGCCTGCGGCCGACGATCCCGTGCCTGGCCGCGACACGGGCGAACTGCATCCCCGAGGAGCCCGCCATCAACGTCTTGTCGAGATCGAAAAACGCGGCAGCCCGCTGCAAACCTTCCTCCGGTCTAGGAGCCGTTGACCTCGATCACGATCGCGTCGCCCTGGCCGCCGCCGGAGCAGATCGCGGCGACGCCGAGGCCGCCGCCGCGGCGCTGCAGCTCGTGGACGAGGCTGCCGACGATGCGGGCGCCGGAGGCGCCGATCGGGTGGCCGAGGGCGATCGCGCCGCCGTTGACGTTGACGTTGTCCTCCTCGATGCCGAGCATCCGCATCGAGTTGAGGGCGACCGAGGCGAACGCCTCGTTGATCTCCCAGAGGTCGACGTCATCCGGCCCCTTGCCGATCTTCTCCAGCGCCTGCTTGGCGGCATTGGCGGGCGTTTTCGCGAGGTAGGCGAAGTCGTCGGCGACGGTTCCGTAGGAGAGGACACTCGCCAGCGGCGTCTTGCCCTCCCGCTCCGCCCACTCGGAGGAGGCGACGACGATCGCTCCGGCGCCGTCGTTGACGCCCGGCGCGTTGCCGGCGGTGTGGGTCGCGTCCTCGCCGCCGATTGCCCGCAGCCCCGCGAGGGTCTCGACCGTGGTCTCGGGGCGAATCGCCTCGTCGGCCTCGATCGTGTTCTCGCCCTTGCGCGACTTGACCGTGACCGAGGCGATCTCATCGGCGAGCCGGCCGGCGTCGGTCGCCTCGGCCGCGAGCCGGTGCGAGCGCTCGGCGAAGCGGTCCATGTCGGCGCGGGTGATCTCGAGCTCGTTCGAGACCTCGCTGGCCTCGTTGATCATCTGCTTGTCGGTGAAGGGGTTGGTGAGGCCGTCGTGGACCATCGAGTCGATCGCCTCGACGTTCCCCATCCTGTAGCCGAAGCGGGCGCCGGGAAGCAGGTGCGGGGCCTGGCTCATCGACTCCATCCCGCCGGTGACGGCGACCTCGGTGTCGCCGGCACGGATCGCCATGTCGGCGATCCCGATCGAGCGCATGCCCGATGCGCAGACCTTGTTGATCGTCTCCGACGGGACCTCCTTCGGGATTCCGCCCTTGATCTGTGCCTGACGCGAGGGAATCTGGCCCTGCCCGGCCTGCAGGACCTGGCCGAACACGACCTGCTCGACCTGCTCCGGGTCGACGCCGGAGCGCTCCAGCGCCGCATCGATCACGATGCCGCCGAGGTCGGTGGCCTCGAGGGAGGAGAGGGTCCCACCCATCTTGCCGAAGGGGGTCCGCGCGGTGCCAAGGATGACTGTGTTGGGCATGGCTGCCTTTCTTACGTTGTCATGCCGGGTCTCGGCTCGGGTAAGGGCCAGCTGGCCCATCGGGACGATAGCGGGAGAGAGCGCCGGGCTGCGTGCGCTAGCGCATAGACTCGGCCCGCAGTGCAGGTGGACGTGCGCCAAGCGGAGATCGCCGAGGTCGAGGCCGACCTGCTCGTCGTCGGCCTCCACCAGGACGAGGAGCTCCCGGCCGAGCTCGCCGCCGCCGCCGGCGCCTCGGACGCCAGGGGCGCCTTCAAGAAGCTGAGCGCGATCCACCCCGAGCGCCCCGGGCGGGGCGTCGTCGTCGGGCTCGGCAAGCGCGAGGATATGGACGCCGAGCGGGCCCGGGTCGCCGCTGCCCTCGCCGCGAAGGAGGCGGGGCGGCTCGAGGCGACCACTCTCGCCTGGCTCCTGCCCGGATCCGATGATGACGAGGCCACCGCCGAGGGCCTGGTGACGGGGACGATCCTCGGCTCCTACCGCTTCGACCGCTTCCGCGGGCCCGACCCCGATGACCCGCCGCCCCCGGCGCTCGAGTCGTTGACCGTGATCGGGCCGGCCGGGGTCGCCGGCGCGGCCGAGTCTGCCCGCGTCTGCGCCGAGGCCCAGAACCGGGCCCGCGACCTCCAGAGCCTGCCTTCCAACGTCGCGACACCCTCCTACCTGGGACGCCGGGCCCGCGAGATCGCGTCCGCGCACGGCGCGGTCACCGCCGACGTGCTCGGGCGCGAGGAGATCACTGAGAAGGGGATGGGCGGGCTGGTGGCCGTCAGCCAGGGAACCGCGGAGGAGCCGCACCTGATCATCCTCCGCTACGCGGGGGGCGGCTCCGGCCCGACCCTCGGGCTGGTCGGCAAGGGGGTCACCTTCGACACCGGCGGCATCTCGCTGAAGCCCTCGGCGGCGATGCACGAGATGAAGATGGACATGTCGGGCGCGGCCGCGGTCCTGCAGGCGGTCGCGGCGATCGCCGAGCTCAGCCTCGAGATCGACCTGATCGCGGTCATCCCCGCGACCGAGAACATGCCGTCGAGCACAGCGATCAAGCCGGGCGACATCATCACCCAGTACAACGGTAAGACGGTCGAGGTCAACAACACCGACGCCGAGGGACGATTGATCCTGGCCGACGCCCTCGCCTACGCGGTCGAGCTCGGCGCCGAGCGGATCGTCGACCTCGCGACCCTGACCGGCGCGGTCCTGATCGCGCTCGGCTCGACCTACGCGGCGCTGATCTCCAACGACGACGACCTCGCCGCTGCGGTCGAGCAGGCCGGCGGGACGACGGGAGAGCTGGTCTGGCGCCTCCCCCTCCACCCCGAGTACAAGGAGCTGACCACCGGCACCGTCGCCGACCTCACCAACGCCTCGGCGAAGCGCAAGGCGGGGACGATTTACGCCGGATCCTTCCTCGAGGAGTTCGTTGGCGAGACCCCGTGGGCCCACGTCGACATCGCCGGCACCGCCTGGGACGTCGGCCGCCCCTACACCGGCGACGCCGGCAGCGGCTTCGGCGTCCGCCTTCTGGTCGAGCTGGCGCGCGGGCTCGCGTCCTAGGTCGCCCGACCCGCTTTTTCTGGTCTCAGGCCTCGCTGAGGATCATGCAGGTGGAGGTGCCCGTGGCGAGGAGCTTGCCGCCCTCGGCGGCGGTCAGGGTCGCCTCGGCGGTCGCCTGGCGGCGGCCGCGGTAGAGCACGTTCGCCTCGCAGATGACGCGGCCGGTGTCGCGGTTGATCGGCCGCACGTACTTGGCCTCCAGCCCGAGCGAGGTGTAGCCGGCGCCCGCGGGCAAGGTGGTGTGGACGGCGCAGCCGAGGGCGGAGTCGAGCAGGGTCGCGGCGTAGCCGCCGTGCACGACCCCGATCGGGTTGTAGTGCTCCTCACCGGGCCTGCCCGCGAACACGGCGCGCCCGTCGCCGACCTCGATCGGGCCCATCCTCATCACGACGGCGATCGGCGGCGGCGGCACCGTGCCCTCGACGACGGCGGTCATGTACTCGATGCCACTCATCGTCGCCCCGGCCGCAGCGGTCGGCACCGGGTCCTGCCAGGCAATCGTGCGACTGCGAGTCGACTCTGGGTTCGTCTTTGCGAATGCCTCGGCCGCCTCGACGGCGCCATCCTCGGGTGCGTCCATCAACGGGTCTGGTGGACGCGCGGCGCGGCTGCATGGGCCGTGCGTTGGGGCGCCGGGTACTGCAGGTCGGCGGTGATCTCCGCTTGGCTGATCGAGATCCGCGGCGGCTTCGGCGAGTGACGATGCCTATTTCGTGAAATCAGCCTCATAACGGGGCCCTCCAGTCGGCTCGTGGGCTGCGTTGCTTCAAGCAACTGCAGCATAGCCGAGTCAGTTGCTTGAAGCAACCCAATGTGCAAAGATCACAGTCGTGCTCCGCCACGACTATCCGGGACAGCTCTGCTCGATCGCCAAGGCGCTGGAGGTTGTCGGTGAGCGCTGGACGCTGCTCATCGTCCGCGACGTGATGCTCGGGCGCCGCCGCTTCGATGAGCTTCAGAAGGGCCTCGGCGTCGCCCGCAACGTCCTCTCGGCGCGCCTCCAGCGGCTCGTCGAGGAGGACATCCTCGAACGGCGGCCCTATCAGAAAAGCCCAGAGCGCCACGAATACTTCCTCACCGAGAAGGGCCTCGACCTCTGGCCCTCACTCGTCGCGCTCCTGGGCTGGGGCGATCGCCATACCGACTATCCCGACGGCCCGCCGCTGATCGTCATCCACAAGGAGTGCGGCGGCCGCGTCAGCGACCGCGGAATCTGCCAGAGCTGCGGCGAGGTGTTGAACGCGCGCGATGCGAGGGCGGTCCCCGGTCCGGCCGTCGCCGGCGAGGCTCCAGTCGCAGCACCCCGCTGACGACGTTTCACCCCCTATCGTGTGGTCAACATCGAAGCGGCGACCCGAGGAGGGCTGATGGCAACAGCGGCGGAGATTCAGGCGAAGGAGCGCGTCTTCATCGGCGGCGAGTGGGTGGAGCCCGAGGGCTCGGAGGCGATCGAGGTGATCAACTCGACCACCGAGGAGGTGATGGGGTCGATCCCCGCCTGTACGCCGGGCGATGCCGACCGCGCGGTGCGGGCCGCCCGCGAGGCGTTCGATTCATGGGCCCAGACCTC
Organism: uncultured Solirubrobacterales bacterium; assembly: GCA_963816785.1. Classification (GTDB taxonomy): domain Bacteria; phylum Actinomycetota; class Thermoleophilia; order Solirubrobacterales; family 70-9; genus VRUE01. The sequence goes on from CAWFLL010000004.1 coordinate 595,836, forward strand.
GCGCGAGGAGCGCGCCGGCTTCCTCGCTGCGATCGCCACCGGCCTCGGCGAGCGCTCGGAGGAGATCGCGGCGACGATCGCCCAGGAGCTGGGAATGCCGCTGAAATTGAGCCAGATCATCCAGGCGGGCCTGCCCACCGGCCAGTTCGCGGCGATGCCCGGGTTGATGGAGGAGGTCGCCTGGGAGGAGGAGATCGGGAACTCGCGGATCCTGCGCGAGCCGGTCGGGGTTCTGGGGGCGATCACGCCGTGGAACTACCCCCTCAACCAGATCGCCGCCAAGGTCGCGCCCGCCCTCGCGGCCGGCTGCACGGTCGTCCTCAAGCCGAGCGAGGTCGTCCCGCTCAACGCCTTCATCCTCGCCGAGGTGATCGAGGCCGCCGGGCTTCCCGCCGGGGTCTTCAACCTCGTCACCGGCACCGGCCCGGTCGTCGGCGAGGCGATCGCCGGCCACCCCGGCGTCGACATGGTCTCCTTCACCGGCTCGACCCGGGCCGGGCGGCGGGTCTCCGAGCTCGCCTCGGCGACGGTCAAGCCCGTGGCGATGGAGCTGGGCGGAAAGTCGCCGAACGTGATCCTCGACGATGCCGATCTCGAGCGGGCCGTGCCCGACGGAGTCGCCAAGTGCTACCTCAACTCGGGCCAGACCTGCAGCGCCCTGACCCGGATGCTGGTCCCGCGCGAGAGGCTGGCCGACGCCGAGCAGCTTGCGGTCTCGGCGGCGGAGGCCTTCACGCCGGGTGACCCGTTCCAGGAGTCGACCCGGCTCGGCCCGCTGGTCTCCGAGACCCAGCGTGACCGCGTCCGCGGCTACATCGAGAAGGGCGAGCAGGAAGGGGCGAAACTGCTGACCGGAGGCGCCGCGCCCCCGGAGGGTCTCGATCGCGGTTACTTCGTCCGCCCCACCGTCTTCTCCGAGGTGGCTCCGGAGATGACGATCGCCCAGGAGGAGATCTTCGGGCCTGTCCTCGCGATCCAGCCCTACGAGGACGAGGAGGACGCGGTGCGGATCGCCAACGACTCGGCCTACGGCCTCGCCGGCGGCGTCTGGTCCGGTGACCAGGAGCACGCGATCGCCGTCGCCCGCCGCATCCGCACCGGCCAGATCGAGATCAACGGCGGCGCCTTCAACCCGATCGCGCCGTTCGGGGGCTACAAGCAGTCCGGCCACGGGCGCGAGAACGGCCGCTACGCGATCGAGCAGCTCCTGCAGGTGAAGTCGCTGCAGCTGTAGGTGAGGAAGGGTGGGGGTATCCGCCCTTGCGCTGGGTTTCTCGCCAGTTGTGTTTTCGCCGCCGATTTGAGTATGCGGGGCGAGACACAGGACGCCGAGCGGTGGGAGCGAGCACCCGAGCCTTACGTGATCGGATTCGTCCGCTATGCGGAGAAAGGCGACCGACACCCGGGCTGGACAACTAGGCTCCCCCCTGCGTGAACTTCGATCTCAGCGACGAGCAGAAGCTTCTGCGGGAAACCGTGCGGGATTTCGCCCGAAGGGAGGTGGCGCCGGTCGCCGAGGAGCTCGATCGGGAGAAGCGATTCCCCTACGAGATCGTCGAGAAGATGGGCGGCCTGGGCCTGATGGGGATCCCGTTCCCGCAGGAGTACGGCGGGGGCGGCGCCGACACCCTCTCCTACGTGATCGCCGTGGAAGAGCTGGCCCGGGTCGACTCATCCGTGTGCATCACGATGGCGGCGCACACCTCGTTGGGGACGATGCCGATCCACCTCTGGGGTAGCGAGGAGCAGAAATCGGAGTGGCTGCCCGAGCTCTGCAGCGGCCGCCGCCTCGCCTCGTTCGGGCTGACCGAGCCCGAGGCCGGCTCGGACGCCGGCAATGTGCGTACCACCGCGATGCTCGAGGACGGCGAGTGGGTCATCAACGGCGCGAAGCAGTTCATCACCAACTCGGGCACCGAGATCTCGGGATGCGTGGCGATCACCGCGGTCACCGGCGAGTCGGACGGCCGCCGTGAGATCTCCAACCTGATCGTCCCGACCGGGACGCCCGGCTACGAGGCCGGTGAGCCCTACCGGAAGATGGGCTGGAACGCATCCGACACCCGCCCGCTCTCCTTCGAGGACTGCCGGGTGCCGGAGGCCAACCTGCTCGGCCGCCGCGGCGACGGGTTCAAGAACTTCCTCCACATCCTCGATGGGGGCCGGATCGGGGTCGCCGCGATGGGGGTCGGCCTCGCCCAGGGCGCCCTCGACGAGGCGCTCGCGTACGCCAAGGAGCGGGTCGCGTTCGGGCAGCCGATCTCCAAGTTCCAGTCGATCCAGGCGAAGATCGCCGACCTCTCGGCCCAGATCGAGGCGGCCCGCCTGCTCACCTGGCGCGCCGCGCTGGAGAAGGATGCCGGCGAGTCGTTCACCCTGACGGCAGCGCAGGCGAAGCTGATCACCGGCCGGCTCGCCGTCCGGGCGACCGAGGAGGCCGTCCAGATCCACGGCGGCTACGGCTACATCGAGGAGTACCCGGTCTGCCGCTTCTACCGCGACGCCAAGATCCTCACGATCGGCGAGGGCACCGACGAGGTCCAGCAGATGGTGATCGCGCGCCAACTCGGCTGCTGAGCGTCGCTACCATCCAGAGGAGCCGTGCGTGTGCCAGGGGCAGTCCGGGACCACTTCCGCCACAACGTGGTCGGCTATATCGCCCTGTTCTGCTTCGTGCTGGGCGGCACCGCGATCGCCCTGCCGGGCAAGAACAAGGTCGACACCGGCGACATCAAGCGCAACGCAGTGCGCGCTTCCGACATCGCGCGGAACGCCGTGACGGCATCGAAAATCGCTCCGCGGTCGGTCGACAGCCTGAGGGTGATCGACGACTCGCTCGGCGGCGCCGACATCAACGAGTCCACGCTCAACATCAGGCCGGCGCCGGCTTCGGTCGGGCCCACCGAGCTCGCCGATCGGCAGCGGCGGCTCGTGTTCACCTCCGGCTCGCTCGTGCCGGGCGCCGGCGGCGGAGCCGAACTGGAAAACCTGAATGCATTTTCGGTTCTCTCCTTCCCCGACGCGGACAGCTTTGCGTCGCTCTCGGCCGATGTCCCGGGCGGTCGGGTCGAAGGCTCGAAACTGACGGTGCGGCTGCTCTGGAGCGCCAGCGGTAACGGCGACGTCGCCTGGGATCTGACACACAACGTTTCGGGAATCGGCGGGAACCTGGAAGACGCAGCAGCCTCAGTGTCGGAAGCGGTGGCGAGCACCACCACCAACGTCCTGACCGCCACCTCCTTCGAGATCCCGGGCGGCTCGATCCACAACGGCGATCTCCTCGGAGTGGCGATCGAGCGGGACGCGAACGACCCCAATGACACGCTCTCCGGCGCCGCCCGCCTGCACCTGGTCGAGATCGACTACACGGCCACCGGCTGAGCGGTGACGGAGCCCACGGGGCGGCCCGCGACCTCGGCGGCGCGGCCGACCCGCTCGCCGATTCCGTAGTGGGCGCAGATCGCCAGCTCGTGCTGGCGCAGCAGCGGTCTGGATGGGTCGACGATGGGGGCCCCACGCAGCTGCTCACGGCTGTGAGCGATCCAGACGCGGCCGGCGGCGCCCGCGCAATGCCGCAGCGGCGCCGCGACCAGGATGGCGCGGCGGCGGCTCCGCAGCAGCCCGCCGTGCTCGAGCGCGGCGATCAACCAGGCCGGCTCGCCGCTCTCGCTGTCGACGAAGACGGCGTGGACCCGGCCGACCGGCGCGCCGCCCACCTCGTCCAGCCCCCAACCGACCCAGGTGCTCGCCTCGGCCGGCGACGGCGGGCCGGCCTCGGGGATCGACTCGGTGACGTCAGCCATCGGAACCAATTTCGCGCTTCACTCGCTCGCGCTCATTATCCCCGGCGATCTCGCTCGCTTGTTCCGCGCTCCGGGCCTGCCTCTCGAGCAGCTCCGAGGCGGCGCTGGCGGGATCGAGCTCGCGGCTGACGACCCTCTCCAGCAGCGCCGTGGTCTCGGGGTCCTCGGCGGCGGTCGCCTCGAGGCGGCGCCGCATCCGCGAGGCGGCGATCCCCAGCACCTCGTTGCGGAGGTTGCGGGCGCGCCGCTCCTCCAGCGTGCCGGCGGCCTCGATGTGGGCGCGGTGCTCGTCGATCTTCTCCGCCAGCTCGGCGACCCCCTCCCCCTTCGCGGCCTCGGTGCGGAGGATCGGCACGTTCCAGCCCTCCGGGTCGTGGGAGAGCGCGAGCACGCTGCGCACCTCGCGGACCATCGTGTCGGTCATCGGGTGGTCTGCCTTGTTGACGACGATCACGTCCGGGATCTCCATCACGCCCGCCTTCAGCGCCTGGATCGAGTCGCCCGAGCCCGGCATCAGCGCCAGCACGATCGTGTCGGCGTGATCGACGATGTCGATCTCCGCCTGGCCGACCCCGACCGTCTCGATCAGGACGTCGTCCTTGCCGGCGGCGTCCATCACCAGGGCCACCTGCAGCGCCGCCTCGGAGAGGCCGCCGAGGGCCCCGCGCGAGGCCATCGAGCGGATGAAGACGCCAGGGTCGAGGAAGTGGTCGGAGAGGCGGATGCGATCGCCCAGCAGGGCACCGCGGGTGAACGGGCTGGAGGGATCGATCGAGAGCACGGCGACGTCGCGCTCGGCCTTGCGCAGCTCCGCGGTCAGGGCCCCGATCAGGGTGCTCTTGCCGACTCCGGGCGGGCCGGTGAAGCCGACGATCCGGGCATTGCCGGTGCGCGGGTAGACCTCGCGAACCAGCTCCCAGCCGGCGGGATCGTCGGACTCGATCAGGGTGATTGCGCGCGCCAGCGCCCGCTTGTCGCCGGCGATGAGGCGCTCGGCGAGAGACGCGGTTTTGGCGGCGTCAGACAAGGTTGCGCCAGTCTAGAGTCCCGGCCGCCGTGATCCGCTCGATCCGCTTCTACGCGCGCAACGGGATGCTGACGCCGAGATACGGGCTGCTCCTGTGCCGCTACCTGCGGCGGCGATTCCTCACCCGGGCCGGGTGGCGCTGGCGCACCGACGGCCCGATCTTCTTCGGCAGCGGACTCGAACTCCAGGTCGCCAGGGGGGGCCGGGTCGAGTTCGGGCGCTTCGTCTGGCTCGGCCACGGGACCAAGATCCGCTGCCACGAGGGAGTGGTCGAGATCGGCCCGAAGACGGTGATAGGACAGGACTGCACGATCTCCGCCTACCGGCGGGTGCGGATCGGCGAGCAGTGCGTGATCGCCGACCGGGCGATGTTCATCGACTTCGACCACGGCGTCATCGAGGTCGAGCGGCCGATCCGCCAGCAGGGCATCTACATGCGCGAGGTCGAGGTCGGCTCCAACGTCTGGATCGGCTACGGCGCCTGCATCCTGCGCGGCGTCCGGGTCGGGGACAACTCGATCGTCGGCACCAACTCGGTGGTGACCAAGGACGTCCCCGCCAATGCCGTGGTGGCCGGGATCCCGGCGCGGGTGATCAGGATGCGCGAGGAGCCGCGGGAGCTGCGCTGGCCGGACCCGGTCGAACCCGACCCGGGCGCGGAGTCGACCCTGCCGATTCCCGAGTGAGGTCGGCGTAGACCTCGGCGGTCTGCTCGGCGACGTCGCCCCAGTCGAAGCGGCGCAGGTGCTCGTAGGCTTCGGCGACCAGGCGCCGCCCGAGCTCGTCGTCGCAGAGGACCCGGACCGCGACCTCGGCGAGCGCGTCGGGGTCGCTGGCGCGGAAGCGGAGGCCGACCTCCTCATGCGGAACCACCTCCCGCAGGCCGCCGGTGTCGGCGACGATGCAGGGGCAGCCGGAGGCCATCGCCTCCAGCGCCACCAGCCCGAACGGCTCATAGATCGAGGGGACCACGGTCAGGTCGGCGATCCGGTAGAGGGAGTGAAGGACGTCGTCCCCGATCCAGCCGAGGAAGGTCCCGTGCTCCATCAGGCCCAGCTCCTCGGCCTGCCGGTGCAGCTCGGCCTCGTGGGTGCCGGAGCCGGCGACCAGGAAGCGGGTGCCGGGCGCCTCCTCGATCACGCGCGGCATCGCCTCCAGCGCCAGCTGGAACCCCTTCTCGTAGACAAGGCGACCGATCAGCAGCACGAGCTTCTCCTCGGGAGCGGCGAACTCCGAGCGCAGCCGGGCCAGCTCGGCGGGATCCTGCGGTGGCAGGTCGTCAGGATCGATCCCGTTCGGGATCACGCTCACCCGCTCCTCCTCGACCGCGAAGATGTCGGCGATCTGTTCGCGCATGTACTGCGAGCAGGCGATCACCCGCTCGGCGCGGTTGGCGATCCAGCGCTCGACCTCGTGGATGTAGCTCTGCGGGTGCTTGTCCACCCACCCCTGGTGGCGGCCGTGCTCGGTCGCGTGGATCGTCGCCACCAACGGCGCCTCGAAGCGCTTCGCAAGGTGGTCGCAGGCGTTGGCGACGAGCCAGTCGTGGCCGTGGACGAGGTCGAAGCTGAAACGGTCCCCGAGCTCCACCCCCCGCGCCAGCATGTCGGAGTTCATCCGCTCGACCCAGGCGACGAACTCGCCGAGGTCGGTCGGGCGCTGCGGCTCGCGGATGCGGTGGACGACGACGCCGTTCATCCGCTCCTCGGCCGGCGACTCCTCTCCCCCACGGGTCAGGACGTGTACCTCGACGTCGCGCTCGACCAGCGCCTCGGAGAGCTTGCGGACGTGGCGGGCCAAGCCGCCCTCGATCAGAGGCGGGTACTCCCAGGAGAGGATCAGGACTCGGGTCATTCGACTCAAGTCAGGGCTGGAGGAGCGATGAGATGCTCAGGTCCGGGGCTAGTGAGCGCATGTGCGGATCGGTGACCGATGGTGAGTCTATGGCCTCCAGCGCCGCCTCGGCGTGCCGCGTCGCCCGCTGGTAGGCGTAGTCGCCCGCCTCGCCGCGCCGGTCGAGGAATGCCCAGTCGCTGGCCTGAACCGCGAGCAGCTCGCGCGCCGCGCGAACCGCCGCCGCTCCGCGCAGCCCACCCGAGAGCGCCCGCAGCAGGCGGAGCTCCAGCCGCCGCGCGCCCCAGGCCAGGTCGGCGACCGGCGGCGAGTCCCAGGTGCTGAGGTCCTTGTCCTCGCCCCAGCTCGAGGCCGCCAGCGGCCGCTCCTCGGGCTCATGCTCCGACAGGGCCTCGGAGGCGGTCAGGAGCCGCACCCCGGCGGCCTCCGCGCCGGCGATCACCGCGGCCAACCAGGACGCGCCCTCCGACCACCAGTGGCCGAGCAGCTCGGTGTCGATCGCGAAGACGAGGAGGCCGCGCCGCCCCCTCGCCGCGGAGAACTCGCGCAGCCGGGCGGCGACGGCATCGAGGAACTCGCCCGCCTGGCGTCGCGTCGCGTCGCGGGCCGCTTCCGGCTCGTAGGCGCCGCCCCCGATCTTCCAGATCCGGATCCCGCGCAGCGACTTGCCGGCGAACTGGACATAGGCGGGGTCGGACGGGTAGCCGTCGAGCGACCAGACCCAGCTCACGGCCTCCCAGTCGATCGGCAGCGCGACCGGCCCCGATCCAGTCGCGACCGGGGTCAGAGCGTCGAGCGGCTCCTCGTGGGCGCTCTGATCGACGCAGAACCAGCGCACCCCCTGATCCGAGAGCCGCGCCTCGAGGCCGGGGGCGTAGGCGCACTCGGGGAGCCAGAAGCCGCCGTCCCAGCCGAACCGCCGCCGGTGCGAGCGGATCCCGGTCTCGAGCTGGAGGCGCAATCCGGGGCGGGTCGCGAGCATCGGCAGCACCGCGTGCGTCGCCGCCGAGGCGGTGAGCTCCACCCTGCCGGAGTCCGCCGCGTCGCGGAATGCGCGCACCGGGTCCCCGCCGACCGCGTCGAGCAGCTCGAGAGCGTGGCGGTAGCGGGCGAGCTCGGCCTCGCAGGCAGCGCGGCACTCCGCCGGAACCTGGTCGAGGTCCGCCTCCGCCGCCTCGATCCGCAACCCGATCAGGAACTCCCGCAGCCGCTCCCGTGCCCCGGCGTCCTCGAGCTGATCGGCGAGCACCGGCGTGACCGTCATCGTCAGCCGCTCCGCCACCTCCAGCAGCGGCAGGTGGGAGCGGACGACCGCGTCGAACAGCCACTCCTCCCCGAATGGGTAGGTCCCGAAGCCCTCCACATAGGGCATGTGGGAGTGGAGGACGATCGCGAGGTCGCCGGCCGAGCGCTCAGGCATGGCAGACGGCGAGGAAGTCCAGCGCCCGGTCGAGATCTCCTTCGCGGAGGGCGAAGTCGGAGGTCGCGATCGCCGGGGTGAAGCGGTCATAGAAGGGCTTGGTCAGGCGCAGGGCCCTGTGGACCCGATCCCAGCCGAGCCCGATCGCCAGCTCGTGGGCGCGCAGCTTGCGGGCGTGGAAGAGGCCGAGCAGCTCGACGCGGTCGAAGTGCGCACGGCAGAGGGCGTCGAACTCCGCGGCCCGGTACTCGTGGACGTGCCAGGGGTTGTCGGACTTCTCAGCCCCTGGCGGGGCGAGCGTCAGCAGGTTCGGGGTCGAGACGTACGCGACACCGCCAGGGTCGAGCGTCGACCTGAAGTGCTCGAGGATTGCGCCCGGCGTCCTGCACGTGCTCGATCGTCTGCAGGAAGACGACCGCGTCGCAGGGCTCGGAGAAGCCCTCGACCAGGTCGCGCTCGAAGCGCAGGTTGGGCCGCACGTAGCGCAGCCGCGCGTGCTCGTGGGCCTCGGGGTTGGCGTCGACCCCGACCACGCTCTCGGCAGTTCGGGCCAGGACATCGGACCCGTAACCCTCGCCGCAGGCCATGTCGACGACCCGCCTGCCGGCGACCCGTTCGGCGATCCACTCATAGACGACCAGATGGCGCCGGAACCAGTAGTTCTCCTCCGGCACGTCGGGCAGCGTCCGCTCGCCGGTCAGCTCCAGCGGCCGGCACGCCGTCGGGCTGGCCACCTTGGACGTAGTGGTCGATCGATGCCCCCAATGCGATCCGCTAGTGCGGAATCCGCTTTTGCAGCGGGATCCTGGCGCTCTGGCTGACCGGCGGGCCTTCGGTCGGCTTGAAGGTGAGCCGCACCTTGACCGTCGCTTTGCCTGTGTCAGCCAACCTCGCCTTTTCGCGCCCCACCGGCTTGATCGTGATCGTCCGCTTGCCGGAGGCGCCAGTTTTCCTGCCGACGATCTGCTTGCCGGCAACCGTGAGGGTTCCGCCGGGAGGAAGCTCGACCGGCAGCTTCGCGGTCCCGTTGCGTTTGTTGAGTTTCGCTTTGCCGACCTTGAAGAACGCGGCCACCTGCGAGAGCTGAGCGGCACTGCCGGCATGATTGGTCGCGGTTTCGCGGCAGCGGTAATTGCCGGCGGCGGTCGCCCTGAACGACATCGAGCCCGCCCCCGGGATCGGCTGGCCATCGTGAAGCCATTGCACCGCCGTCGACAGAGGCGCCCGGTAAAGGAACGCCTCGACAAGGTCACCCGCCCAGGAGCCGGCAGCGCAGGAGAGCTGCGCGCCCACAATCTGACTCGGTGGTCGTTTGACGGGCTTGCCCCTCACCCTCTTTTTCACGACTTTGCGCATGATGCTCGTGCCCGACACCGCGGGTACCCCCGTCCCTCGGGGCGTCTGCAGCAGCGCCGGGAAGTTCGGGCCACTGTTTTTCGGCACGGAGAACGGGAGGGTCGCGCCGCCCGTCCCGTCGGTCCGCACGAACGCGAGAGTGTCGACGACGGTATTGGCGAGGTAGACCCTCCCGGCTTCCGGGTCGAGAGCCAACCCGTAGGGGCCTTTGATTTCGAGGCCGCGATCGTCGAGATCCGCGGCGCCGCTCCCGTCGAGGTTGGCGGAGGACACGATCCCCGGGTTGTCGTTGACCCAGTAGAGCCGCCCCGCGGCGGCGTCGACGGCCATCCCGAACGGCGTGTCGAGGGTCGCCCCCGTGATCGGAAGCGTCGCCCCGCCGCTGCCGTCGAGGTTGGCGTAGGAGATCCAGCCGTCGCCGATGAAGCCCCAGTTCGTCCAGTAGACCCGCCCCGCAGCCGGGAAGACGGCGATCGCGCCGGGGAGGTCGATCATCGCCCCGCCGGTGTCGAGATCCGCTCCCCCGCTTCCGTCGAGATTCGCCCAGGAGACTTTGTTGGCACCCTCGTTCAGCCAGTAGATCCGCCTGGCGGCGACATCGACCGCGACGCCGTGCGGGCTCGATACCGTCGCGGTGCCGGTTTCGAGATCCCCTCCCCCGCTCCCGTCGAGGTTCGCCCAGGAGATCTTGCTGCCGGTGTGGTTCGACCAGTAGACCCGCCCCCCGACCGGATCGATCGCGAGGCCGATCGGCTCGTCCGTCGTCGCGCCGGCGGTGTTGAGGTGGACGACCCCGTTGCTGCCGTCGAGGTTGGCGTGGGAGATCTTGTCGGAGACGAAGTTGGCCCAGTAGACCTGGTCGGCGGCGCCGGCGGTCGAGGTCGCGAGCACCAGCCCCACCATCGTCACCAGGACTCCCAGCAGGGCTGCTCTGCGCGGACGAATGGAGTCGGCTCTCACCCGAGGCACGGTACTACCCATTTGGTGATCTAGAGTGCCGCGCGATGCCGGCCTCACCGACAGCCACGCCCGACCACATCAAGGACGTCAACACGCGCTACCACGACGCTGCCGCCGACGAATACGACGCCAAGTGGGGAATCGACTTCGGCGCCACCGGGCAGCGCCAGGTGCGGCTGAAGCTCTCGAAGGCGCTGGGCGGGCTCGACAGCGAGCGCTTCGGCGACGGGCTGGAGATCGGCTCGGGAACCGGCTACTTCTCGCTCAACCTGCTCCAGCTCGGCGTCGTCGAGCGGCTCACCGCGACCGACATCTCGCCGGGGATGCTGGCGCGCCTGACCGGAACCGCCGAGGCACTCGGGGTGAAGGTGACCACGGTCGAGACCGAGGCCGAGGAGCTCCCGTTCGAGGACGAGAGCTTCGACATCGTCTTCGGCCACGCGGTCCTCCACCACATCCCCGACGTCGAGCGGGCCTTCGCCGAGTTCCGGCGGGTGCTGCGGCCGGGAGGCGCGCTCGCCTTCGCCGGGGAGCCGTCCCGCTACGGCGACCGGCTGGCGGAGATCCCGAAGCGGGCGGGGATGATCGCCGCCCCAGCCTGGAGAGGACTGGTCGGAGCCCGGCCGCGCGGCCTGCCCGAGGCCGAGATCTCCCACGGCCATGCCCTCGAGGGCGAGGTCGACGTGCACGCCTTCGCGCCGGCGGACCTGCGCCGGCTGCTGCGCGACTCCGGCTTCGAGCGGCGCCGGGTGTGCGGTGAGGAGCTGCTCGCCAACGCCTGGGGGTGGAGCCTGCGCACCCTCGAGTCGACGGCTGAGCCGACCTCGGTGTCCCGGAGCTGGCGCAACTTCGCCTTCAACAGCTACATCGCCCTGCAGAAGGTCGACACCCGCTACCTCGAGCCCCGCCTGCCCGCCGAGCTCTTCTACAACCTGCTCGCCTCGGGCCGCAAGCCCGCCTGAGAGCCCGTCACCAATCGCGGTCGGGGCTTCCGATCCGCTCGATCCCGTCGCGGACCCCGGCCAGCGCCTCCTCACGGACCCGGAGCTTGGTCGCGCGGTGGGCGCCCCGGTTGAGCGCCCCCAGCTCGGCGGCGGCCTCGAGCGCCGCGTCGCGCAGCGCGTCGGGCTCGACCAGCCGGTCGAGGAAGCCGGCCGTGGCGGCCTCCTCGGGATCGAGCATCGCCCCGGTGACCGTGCAGCGGTCGAAGTACGGCCGCGCCAGGCGGTGGCGGGCCACCGAGATCCCGAACCAGGGGATCGTCAGCCCGATCGCGACCTCGTTGAGGCCGATCCTGAAGTCACCGCCGACGCCGACCCGGACGTCGGAGCAGAGCAGCATGAAGGCCGCCATCGCGATCGCGTTCCCATTGCAGGCCGCGACCACCGGGGCCGGGAACGACATCAGCCGCTCCGCCAGATGCGCGCCGCCGCCGATCATCTCCGCCGCCTGCTCGGGCGGGCACCGCAGGTCGAACCCGGCCGAGAACGTCTGCTCGCGGCCGGTGATCAGGACGATCGCCCCGTCCTCCTCGGCGCGGTCGAGCGCCGCCGCGATCTCGGCCAGCATCGCCGGCGACAGGACGTTCACCTTGCCGTCGTCCATGGCGATCGTCGCGACGCCGTCCTCGAGCGAGTAGGAGACGGGGCTCATGGCGCTGCGCGAGCCTATCGTGGGGCGCTGCCGGCCCGCCGGGCGCGGAACAGCTTGAACCCGGAGTCGAACCCCTTCAGGCGCCGCTCGCCGATGAAGGTGTAGGTGTAGCCGTCCCCGACCGCCTCCTTGGTCGCGGCGTCGACGACGACACTGCCCGGCCGGGCGATTCCGGTGATCCTGCTCGCGAGGTTGACCGAGCGGCCGTAGTAGTCGCCGGACTGGGCGAGGGCGGTCCCGTAGGAGAGGCCGGCCCGGACGAACGGAAACTCCTCGCCTTCGGCCTCCGCCCGCTCGACCAGTCGCAGCGCCGGCGCTGAGGAGCGGCTCCGGCTCGCTCGAGACGAGCATCGCCGCGTCGCCGATCATCTTCACCAGCCGCACCGGCGGCACCGCGACCTCGATCGCCATCTGCTCGAACCTGCCCGCGACCGAGCCGAGCTCCTCGGGCGCGATCTCCTCGCCCAATCGGGTGAACTCGACCAGGTCGGCGAAGCAGACCGTGAGGTCGGCGGTGCCGCGAATCTCGCCGGATTCGAGGTCGGCGGCGCCGATCACGTCGCGGCGGACCTGCTCGAGCGTGTGGGTGCGGAGCGCGTAGACCAGGGTCGGCTCGATCAGCGGCATCAGGTGCTCGGCGGCCGCCGCGAAGCGGAGCGCGAGGTCGCGCTCGGTGTCACCGGGCTGCATCATCGTGCGGACCGTCAGTTCACGATTGGCTTCCGCGATCCGCGCCGTCCCCATACCGATCGTCCGCGCCACCTGCACGATCCCGTCCTCGGGCAGGCCGGCGTCGAGGAAAGCCCTGACCCGGCGAGCGGCCTCGAGCTCAGCCTCGGTCAGCGAGCGGTCGTCGGGGTCGGGGTAGGGGATGCCGAGCGCCGCAGCCGCCCGCTGCAGCAGGTCGAGCTCGACTCCGGAGAGCTCGGCGACCTCACGCGGCGTGTAGCGGGGACCGTCGCCGGCGAGCGCCCGCTCGACCGGGAGCAGTGTCAGGCGGGCCGCTCCGACCGCCTCGCGAAGCTCCTCGAGCGAGACCCCTTCCGCGGTCAGCCGCTCGAGCAGCTCCCGCCGCGCCTCGCGGGCGTCACCCTCGACGCCGTCGAGCAGCCCCTCTGCCTCGAAGTCGATCGTCATGACAAATCCTCGCGCTTCGCTCGCGGCGCGAAGAACCAGATATGGCTCATTTGGCTCGCTCCCCGCTCATCCGGTCGGTCGCAACGCTACCGCCGCGCCGCGGATCGCCGCCGCCACTCAATGCACCCGTAACGGGATCGCGGGCGACGGCCTGGACACCGCCGAAGAAGAGGTTGATCCGAGGCCGGCGCAGCACCTGCACGCCGCGCGCCTCGATCCTCGCCAGGGCCTCCTCGTCGATGCCGGGCTCGGCCTGGACGATGCCCTGCTCGAAGTGGAGCCGAGGCGCCCGCACCGCCTCGTCGGCGCCCATCCCCTCCTCGACCACGCGGATGATCGTCTGCAGGATCGCCGAGCGGATCCGATTCGAGCCGGCGCTGCCGAGACCCAGCTCGATCTCTCCGTCCCGCAGGACCACGCTCGGGGCCATCATCGACGGCACCCGGCGGCCCGGCGGTATCGCGTGGAAGCCGAGCGGGTTCAGGTCCTCCTCGCCCAGCATGTTGTTGAGTATCACCCCGGTCCCCGGGACGAGGACACCGGAGCCCGAGCCGTTGGAGCAGGTGACGCAGGCGCACATCCCGTCGCCGTCCAGCACGGAGATGTGGGTGGTCGACCCGAGCAGGTCCCCGGCCATCAGGTCGAGTGCCGCCGGGTCGAGCAGCTGCTCCCCCAGGCCGGCCTCGTAGAGCGCCTCGGCGAACTCCTCGCCCCGCGCCCGATTGGCGGCGCCCATCGCCGCGACCACCTGCTCGGGACCGCTCTGCTCCCCCAATCGCTCCAACAGCCCGAGGCAGTAGGCGATCAGGATGCCCCCCGAGGAAGGAGGCGGGTTGGTCAGCACCTCGGTGCCGCGGAACCCGGCCCGGATCGGCTCCCGCTCGATCGCCTCGTAGGCGGCGAGATCGCCCTTGCCGAGCGTGCCGCCCTGCGCTGTCACGAACTCGCTGATCGCCGCCGCGACGTCCCCCCTGTAGAAGGGCTCCGCGCCTTCGGCGCCGAACCGTTCCAGCGCCTCCGCCAGCTCCGGGAAGCGGAAGGTGTCACCCTCGCGCAGGGCGGTCCCACCCGGCGCATACAGCCCCCGGGTCCCCTCCAGCCGGACATGGATCGGCGCCAGGATGTCGAGGATGTAGGCCTGCTCGGCGTTGACGGGGGCTCCCTCGCGCGCGAAGCGGATCCCAGCGCCGGCGAGCTCGGCGAGCGGCATCGAGCCGAAACGCCCCAGCGCCAGCGCCAGTCCCGCCGCGGTCCCCGGCACCCCGCACGATGCCGGCCCGACGTAGAACGTCTGCACGATCTCGGCGTCGAAATGGACCGGGACCGGCACCAGCTCCGCCCCCCGCTCCACTCCATCGAGCCCTGAAGCGGCGACAAAGAAATCGAACAAAATTCCGCCCCCCTCGTCGGCTCCCGCTCCCTCGCGAGGATCAGATTTCGACGCTCGGTCGCTCCCGCGGTCGGAGGGGGTTCGGTGGGCATTCGTCCCTTTCCCGCCAGTTACCATCATGAAGCCGCCGGCACCGAAGCCGGTCAACGGGCTCTCGACCGCGAACGAGGTGAGAACGGAGGCAACCGCCGCGTCGACCGCATTCCCGCCGGCGCGCAGCACCGCGGCACCTGCCTTGGCGGTGAGTGGATGGCCCGCGGCGACGACCCCGGTCACGGGGCTGGGCTACCCGGGCAGGAACTCTGGGACGTCGAGGCTGCCGAGGTCGCCGCGGCTCGCACCTCGGCCCTGGCCGCGGCCCTCATCCTTGGTTCGCCGGATCGTCGGCTCGCCGGTGCGCCGGGGTGGCGCCGATCGACCGTCGAAGCGGGTGGCGACGACCGTCACCCAAACCTGGTCGCTCAGCGCCTCGTCGACGTTGGCGCCGAAGATGATGTTGGCGTCGGGGTGGGCGGCGTCGCCGACCAGCCTGGCCGCCTCGCTGACCTCGACCAACGAGAGGTCGGAGCCGCCGGTGATCGAGAGCAGGATCGCGCGCGCCCCCTCCATCGAGGTCTCGAGGAGCGGCGAGGAGATCGCTTTTTCGGCGGCCAGCAGCGCCCTTCCCTCGCCACTGCCCATGCCGATTCCCAGCAGGGCCCTGCCGGCGTCCGACATGATCGTCCGCACGTCCGCGAAGTCGAGGTTGATCAGAGCCGGCAGGGTCACCAGGTCGGAGATGCCCTGGACCCCCTGCCGCAGCACGTCGTCGGCGACCTGGAAGGCCTCGACCATCGACGTCTGCTGGTCGAGGACCTCGAGCAGGCGGTCGTTGGGGACCACGATCAGGGTGTCGACCTCGGCGGCGAGGGCCTCGATTCCCTTGCCGGCCTGGTTGCCCCGACGGGTCCCCTCGAAGCTGAACGGCTTGGTGACGATCCCGACCGTGAGCGCGCCGACCTCGCGCGCGAGCCGGGCGATCACCGGCGCCGCGCCGGTGCCCGTGCCTCCGCCGGCGCCGGCGGCGACGAAGACCATGTCCGATCCCTTGAGGAGGCGCTTCAGCCGGTCCTGCTCGCCGAAGGCGGAGCGATGGCCAAGCTCGGGGTCGGCGCCGGCGCCCAGCCCGCGCGTCTGTTCGTCGCCGATGTGGACTGTGACGTCGGCGACGCAGAGCTGCAGCGACTGGAGGTCGGTGTTGACGGCCATGAACTCCACCCCGGGGACGCGAGCCTCGACCATGCGGTTGACGGCGTTGACGCCGGCACCGCCGACGCCGACGACACGGATCACCGGCTGGTGCGGCTGACCGCTCCCGACCGGCGCGTACTCCGGTTCCTCCCGCCCGTAACGGGGCACGTCAGGGATCTGCTCACTCCTCGAAGCCGGCTCCTCCGAAAAGACCCTTTTCAACCTTTCCGGCGGCGTCTCCGTCGAGGTCTCGTCGTCCAGCTGAGGCGCCTCGTCCGCGGGTGGCGCGGGCGCGGGGGTGGGCTCGTCTTCCGCAGCCTGCGAGGAGGACGGGTCCTCCCCCGCGACAGGACCCGCGGGCATGGCGTCCTCCAGCTCAGGCGGATCGCTCGGCGGATCGTCGGTCGTAGAGCGGAAGAGGTCGGCGAGGGGACCCTCGCGCATACTCGCCCGCTTACGCCGATTCATTGGCCAAGACCTCCCTAGCAAGCTCCCGGTAGTAGCTGGCCGCGTTCCCCTCGGGATCGTACTTGAGCACACTCGAGCCCTTCACCGGGGCCTCCGCGAACTTGATCGCCTTGCGGATCCGGGACTTGAAGACCAGCTCCCCGAAGTTCTCCTCGAGGATTTCGACCGCCTCCTTGGCGTGGACGGTGCGCGAATCGAGCATGGTCGGCAGGATGCCCTCGATCTTGACGTCCGGGTTGAGGTTCTCCTGGATCATCTTCAGCGTGTTCTGGAGCTGGACCAGTCCGCGCATCGACAGATACTCGCACTGGACGGGGACGATCACCCTGGTCGCGGCGGTCAGCGCGTTGATCGTGAGCAGGCCGAGGCTGGGCGGCGTGTCGATGCAGACGAAGTCGTAGTCGCCGGAGACCTCCTTCAGGGCCTTCTCCAGCGACCGCTCGCGGCCGATCTTGGTGCTCATCGCGATCTCCGCCCCCGCGAGGTCGATCGACGACACGGCGATGTCGATCTCCCGATGCTGAATCACCTCGCTGATCGGCATGTCGTTGACGAGCACGTCATAGAGACTCTTCTCGACCTTGTCGGGATCGATTCCCTGGCTCATCGTCAGGTTCCCCTGCGGGTCCATGTCGATGCAGAGCACCCGGTAACCGGACTCGGCGAAGGCGACGGCGAGGTTGAGGGTCGTGGTCGTCTTCGCGACCCCGCCCTTCTGGTTGGCGAAGGCGATCACCTCGGCGTGCTTGACGTCGGCCTCCGGCTCCTCGTCCTGCGCCCCGGCCTCATGCCTGCTGGGCGCGATCAGATCCCGCGCCTTGATCCTCTCCGGCTCATCAGCTGCGTCTTCCTGGGTGGCCGCTCCCGCGGGTGGCGCGGAAGATGGCTCCTCGCCCGCAGCCTGCGAGGACGAGGAGTCGTCCTCCACGAGAGGACCCGCGGGCCGGGCGCGCTCGGGCACGGCCTCTTCCATCTCCTCGAGCTCCTCGACGATCGGGTGCTCCTCGACGGCAGTGGCTGACGGCTGCTTGGACTTTCGGCTAAGGAATCCCATTGCGGCCGTATTCGCATGGCCACCCGCTTTTCCTCCCACCCCCTGAAATTGCTAGGAATTGCCCGATCCCGGAACTCCTGGACAAGCGGTTGGTCTTCGTGACCGGCAAGGGCGGCGTCGGCAAGACCACCGTGGCCGTGGCGCTGGGCCTGCGTGCTGCGGCAGAGGGCAAGCGCACGATCGTCTGCGAGGTCGCCGCCCAGGAGAACGCCTCGCGGATCTTCGATCACACCGTGGTCGGATTTCACGAGGTCAGGATGGAGGAGAACCTGTGGACGATCTCGATCGACCCCGACGAGTCGATGCGCGAGTACGTGCTTCTCCAGCTCAAGGTCCGGGCGATGCGCGACCTGCTGTTCCGCAGCCGCGTCTTCACCTATCTCGCAGCCGCCACCCCGGGGCTGAAGGAGCTGGTGACGATCGGGAAAATCTGGGAGCTCACTCAGCTCGACCGCAAGGTGAAGAAGGGACAAAAGTACGACCTGGTGATCGTCGACGCGCCGGCGACGGGTCACGGGATCGGCTTCCTCCAGACACCTCGCACCTTCGCAGCGATCGCCAGGGTCGGGCCGATCCACTCGCAGGCGCAGCAGCTGAACCGCCTGATCACCGACCAGAAGCACACCGGGTCGGCGATCGTGGCGCTGCCGGAGGAGATGCCCGTCAACGAGTCGGCGGCCCTCGAGCATGACCTTCGCCACGAGGTCGGAGTCGCGGTCGACCGCATCTACCTGAACGGCCTCTATCCGGAGCGGTTCTCCAAGGAGGAGGCGGAGCGCCTGACCGCCGTTGCCGAGGAGTCTCAGGGAGTCGAGCGCGCGGCGGCGCGCGCAGCCCTCTCCGAGCACGGCCGAGCACGCTCGCAGCGGGCCCAGCTGGCCCGCCTGCGGCGGCGCGTCGAGACCCCGGTCAAAATACTCCCGTTCCTGTTCGAGCCGGACCTCGACGTCGAGGCCGCGCGGCAACTCGCCCGGAGACTGCACTGATGGCCTCGGTCGACGAGATCCTCGACGGCAAGGACATCTGCATCTGCGCCGGCTCCGGTGGCGTCGGCAAGACGACCACCTCGGCGGCGATCGCCGTCGGGATGGCGGCGCGGGGGCTGAAGGTCTGCGTGCTGACGATCGACCCGGCGAAACGGCTCGCGGACTCGCTCGGGATGACCGAGCTGGGCAACGAGGCGGAGCGGGTGGACCCGAAGCTCTTCGAGCGGCATGGGGTCGAGATGAGGGGCGAGCTGTGGGCGATGATGCTCGACGCCAAGGCGACATTCGACGAGCTCGTCGCTCGCCAGGCGCCGGACGAGGAGTCCCGCGACCGGGTGCTGGAAAACCGCATCTACCAGCAGATCTCCAACGCCCTCGCCGGCTCGCAGGAGTACATGGCGATGGAGAAGCTGTTCGAGCTCCACACCGAGGGGCGCTTCGACCTCCTCGTCCTCGACACCCCACCGACCCGCAACGCGCTCGACTTCCTCGACGCCCCGCGGCGCCTGACCCAGTTCATCGAAGGTCGCTCGCTGCGGGTCTTCATGCGACCGACCGGGCTGGCGGCGAGGGTCGCGGGCCGGGGGGCGTCAGCCGCGCTCTCGGTCCTGAAGCGGATCGTCGGCTTCGACCTGATCGCCGACCTGGCCGAGTTCTTCAACGCCTTCAGCGGCATGGTCGACGGCTTCCAGGCTCGGGCGCGCCGGGTCAACGGCCTGCTCGCCGATTCTCGGACCTGCTTCCTGGTCGTCTGCGGCCCGCAGGGGGAGCCGGTCGACGAAGCCGTCTACTTCCACCGCAAGCTGGTCGAGGCGAAGCTGCCGTTCGGCGGGGTCGTCGTCAACAAGGTCCACTACCCGGCCGAGCGGCTGCGCGGCGATGCGGTCGACCTCGAGGCCGCCCTCGCCGAAAAGCTGGGGGATGGGGACCTCGCGCAGCGGGTGGCCGAGAACTTCGCCGACTACCAGGCTCTGGCCGAGCGCGACGCCCGCAACATCGAGCGGCTGACGAGGGAGCTGCGGACCAGCGCCGTGATCCGGGTCCCCTACCTGGACGAAGACGTGCACGACCTCGGCGGGCTCGCCGAGATCAACCGCTACCTGTTCGCGAGCAGCGAGGAGCGGGTCGCCCTCGCCGCCGGCCGCGTCTAGCCGGCGCTGCGCCGGTAGTGGTCGTACTCCAGCTCGCGCACCTGCCAGTCGGCGTCCTCGGGCACCGGGAACAGGTGGCGCACGGTCGGGGTGTCGATCGGCTCGCGGTCCTCGGCGCGAATTCCGCCGGGCCACTCGAGGGTGCTGCCCTCGTCGACCTCGACCTCCTCGAGCCAGTCGGTGGCCGTGATCCGGATCTCATCCTCGCCCGGGATCGGCTCCATGATGCGGGTGTCGTGGTGGTCCATGTGGTCCTCCTCATCGAGGGTGTGCTCAGGGCCCTGATCCGGCCCCGAGAGAATCAGATTGCGATCGGCGTCGACTGGCGGGTCTGGTGTCGAGACGGAGACGGTGATCTCGGGGTCGCCGGCTTCGAGGCCGGAGGCGATCAGGGACTCGTCGGCGGCGGCGCCGAGGTCGGTGCTGATCTCTCCGAGGGCGGCCTCGCGGAGGATTCCGCGGACGCTCTCCTCGACCCAGCGCGCCAGCTCGGGTGTGCCCGCCGGGGGGGCGCCGCGCATCAGCGAGCGCTCGAGCTCCAGCGCGACTTCGATCCGTTCGTGGCAGACCATCCGGGCGTCGGGGTCGTCCTCGATCAGCGCCGCCGCGCGTTTCGGCAGCGAGGCGCCGACCGGGCCCTCGCCGCCGAGCACGGCGCGCAGGGCAAGCAGGTGGTCGCTGAGCCCTTCCAGAACGGTTTCGCGGCTGCGTCCGAGCTCGAAGCGATCGACGGCCCAGGCGAGTGCGCCGTCGGGGTCCGGCCGGACCTCGAGGGCGCTGGCGAACTCGGCGAGCTCGTCCGCCTCATCCTTGCCCAGCCGGTAGCCACCCAGCCGGACCGCGCCGGCACCGGTTGCGATCCGGCGCCAGCTCCCCTCGCCGGTCGGCGCGAAGGCATGGGGCCCGAGCCCGACGCCGCCCGCCCTGAAGAGCCGCATCACGGTGATCAGCTCGTGCAGCTGGCGCATCGCCTCGGCGGCGCTCTCCGCGCCCTCGCCCTGCTCGGCGATCGCCAGGAACTGGGGCTCCCAGGCCATCCGGCCCATTCCCTCGCTGCGCATCGCCTCGATCGGCGCCTCGATGGCGTCGGCCCTGACCGCCTGCATCCCGTGCGGGAGATGAAGGCGGGCGACCGGCATCTGCAGGCCGACGATCGGCGCGATCAGGAAGTCGGTCTCGTCGACCTCGCAGAGCTCGGCGTCGAGGACGGCCAGCGCGCCGTCGAGGCGCGCCCGGTCGAGCGAGAACTCGGTGCAACCGTCCCAGAGCGCGGCGAAGAAGGTGACGAGCATCTTCGCGGCCCGCTCGCCCGAGTCGACGGGGACGGCCGCGCCGTGCTGCTCGAGGTAGGACGCCGCCACGTCGGCCACCGCGACCACGTCCCTGGCCGCCTCGAAGGCGGGGAGGGAGCGCAGCTCGTCCTCCCGCTCCAGCACGTAGAGGGAGGTGAGAGGCCGATAGCTGTGGAAGGGCGACTCAGGGCCGGCCTGCTCGTCGACGTCGAACGGGATCTGGTCACCGCTGGCGACCAGCGTGGCGAAGCGGGTCGCCGCCTCGGCGGCAAGCTGCTTCAGCGCCTGGTTGAGAACAGGGTCGCGCACACTCCACGCTTCCCCTCCCCGTCGGGCGCTCCTGCGCCTGCACGACGGCTTGCAGGGCCAGGGGGTCTAGGCGTGAGCGGGGGCCCGCTCGGAGCTCTCGGCCGCCACCTCGGGATCCTCGTCCATCAGCCAGCGCCTTCCGTAGCGGCGCATGTCATCGATCAGGGGAGCCAGCGCCTCGCCTTTCTCGGTCAGCGCGTACTCGACCCGGGGCGGCACCTCCGGGAACGTCCTGCGAACGACGACTCCCTCCTCTTCCAGGGCCCGCAGGCGCAGCGACAGGGTCCGCGGGCTGATCCCCTCCAACGAGCGCTCAAGCTCGCAGAACCGGCTGCGATCGCCGGCGAGGTCACGGATGATCAGAAGGGTCCACTTGCCGCAGACGATGTCCGCAGTCCGGCAGACGGGGCATTGGGAGTTACTTGCGGCACTCATCTGGAATCGAGGCGCCTGACAAACGCCCCGTCCAGCGAGTTTAGCGCCAGTGCTTCACTTACTGAAGCTTTGGGAGAAATCGCCGTAGGGCTGGCGCCTGGCAGAAGAGGACGTCGCCGGCTTTGGCCGCTCGACTTCGATGAACTGGATCTGGGTGACGTTGAGTCGGTAGCTGCGGCCCGGCACGCCGGTGATCAGGTCGACCGCGTGCCCCGCGCCGATGGTGAGCAGCGTGCAGCTGTTGGTTCCGCCGATGCACTGGCCCTTGCCGCGGATCACCGCGACCTCGGGAGAGACGGCGAAGCTGGCCCGCTTGCCGTCGTCGGAAACGCCTAGGAAGACCACGACCGGGTTCTTCTGGGGAAGCCGCGTCCCGACCTCGAGGGCGTCATAGGTCTTCAGCTTCTCCGAGCCCGCGACGCCGAACCGGACATCGGGTCGGAAGGCGAAGAAGCGCAGGCCCGAATCGTCTGGCTGAGGGCTCCCGCTCCCGCCCGAGCCGGAACCGGGCGCCGGGCCCACTTCCACTGGAACGCTGCCTTCGTCTTCGACGCTGGCGCCCGAGGGAGCCGCATTGGGGCCGCCGCTGGAAGCGGTGTCATTTGCGCCGCTCCCGCCCGCGGGCGCCACGAACCGCTGGTTGAACGGGTCGGTCGCCGTCCTGCTCTTCAGCCGCCGGTGGTAGTCGCGCAGGCCGGGCGTCGCCTCGACTACCGTCAACTTGAAGCCGTTCGCGGCCGACCCGGATGGGTTGGCACCGCCCAGGGCCACCGGCGGTGGCGGCTGTTCGGGGCTGTCGCCGAGCAGGAACGGCACGGCGACGATCGCCACCACGACAAGCCCGATCAGCGGCAGCAGGCGGCGGTCGCGCAGGTCGTAATAGAGGTCCGCGAGGAACGGCGGCACCTTGACCTCCGGCATCTTCAGCTCCGGGCCCCTGAGGTTCATCGCGCAACTCCTGTCGTGGTCGCAGCCGGTGTCGCTTCGGTTGCTGCCGGGGCTTCAGGGGCCCCGCCGGCCGCCGGCACCTGGCCCGGCGGCGTCAGGTAGGTGGTGACGGCGAAGGTCACCTCGAGTTGAGGGAAGTCGCCTTTCGGCGGTTTCTGAAGCGAGAAGCCGTCGATCGTCAGCAGGCGGCCGTCCACCGTGACCTCTTGCTTGCCGGTGTCGACCAGCGAGTCGAGTCCGTTGATGAAGTCGGCAATCTTGAAGAAGCTGCCCTCGAAGGTCAGCGTGTAGGGCATCACGCCCAACCCGGCGGGGCCGACCGTCGCACCCAGCGGCATCGTCGCCGCCGCTGCCTCGGTGGGCGAGATCGGGGCCCCACCCGCGGATACCGGCGCCGTTTCGGTCGTTTCGGTTTCGGTCCCGCCTTCCGAGGTGAGTTCCAGCTCCTTGAACCTGACCTTGGCGTCTTCGGCGATGCGGTTCACCTGGACGAGGAGCGAGGCGGTGTCGTCGTCGCCTGGCACGGCCTTGCCGAGGACGACCAGGCGCTGGTATTCGGCCGGGAACTCGTCCCGCGCTTCTTCTGCCGCGGTGATTTCGGAGCGGTGCTGCGCCAACGAGACCTGCACCTGGCCTGCGTCTTTCTGCAGTTCGCTCGCTTCTTCGCGCTTCGGGCTGAGCCCGAGCATCCAGAACGCTGCGCCGATCGCGGCGACGGCGAGCACTGCGACCACGGCGAGGCTGGAGGAGCTCAGCTTCATCTCATTCGCCTTCCGTGCTCTCGGACGATTCCGTCGCGACGGTTTCGGCCTGTTCGGGTGCGGGCGGCACCGCTTCTTCGCCTTCGCCGGTCACCGTGACCGGCGCGGCATCGAAGGCGACGACGATCGCGAATT
Organism: uncultured Solirubrobacterales bacterium; assembly: GCA_963816785.1. Taxonomy (GTDB): domain Bacteria; phylum Actinomycetota; class Thermoleophilia; order Solirubrobacterales; family 70-9; genus VRUE01. The sequence continues at coordinate 619,205 of CAWFLL010000004.1, forward strand.
TGGCGATGAACTTCCGGGTCCGGCATTCGTCGCTGCTGGAGCCTGTTGCGGCGCCAACTTCGGTCGAGCCGCCGGACGAGGATTCGGCTTCTTCGTTCTCTTCTTCTTCGCCGAGCTCGGACGACTGAATCCCGACCCGGGTGACGCCGTCGATGTCCTTCAGCGCAGTGACGAAGCCGGCGACGGACTCCTGCCCCGTCGCGCAGCCGATCATTTCGAGGGCGGGACCAGGGGCGGATGGCCGCAGGCTCGCCCCACCGGCGCCGGAACCGCCACTCTGGTTGCTGACGCTGACGCCGGGCGACGCGGTTGCCGTCATGTTCACCAGCCAGACGTCGCTGGGCAGGACCAGCGCCAGTTCGCGCATGACCCGCTCCCAGTCGAAGCGGCTGTCGGCAAGGCTCCTGACGGTCTCGACACGCTGTTCGCTCATCGTCCTGAATTGGGTGTAGGGAGCGAGCTTCTTCGCCTTCGCAATGGCCACCGCGTCTTCGCGTTTCAGAGTCGTCACTTCGACCTTGCTCTCGGCGATCTGGTTGTCGGTCAGCACCATCGCCGTGATCGCGCCAAGGACGAGGACCAGGGCGCCGACCAGGATGTAGGTGACCGGCCCGGTCCTCAGGGGGGCATGCTGGCCGCGACGCTCCTCGAGCGGGATCAGATTGACCGGGCGCATCCTGCTCAGTCCTCCAGCGCCAGTCCGAATGGAACGGTCAGGCGCGCGGCCGTCGCCTCGTCGAAGCCCTCCAGCGCCGGTGGGCGGGAGACGCTGATTGGCAGGCTGAGATTGGCCTCCATCACCGGGGCCAGCCCCGCGATCGCGCTGCCGGGGCCGCAGAGAACGATCCGCTTGACCGGGATCGCGCCCTCCTGGGCGCCGTAGTAGTCAAGCGAGAGGCGCAGCTCGTCGACGAGGGAGCTGACGCCCTGTTCGAGCGTGCGGCGGGCGTCGGCGACGATCGCCGGGTCGCCCTCCACCTGCTCCAGCGGACTATCGAGGCCGACGTGGGAGAGCCACTGGGCCGAGTGCTCGGAGCTGAGACCGTGCGCGGTGGCGAGGTTGGCGGAGATCGCCCCCATTCCGACGTAGGAGATCCGGGTGAAGAGGCAGGCCCTCCCCTTGGCCACGGCGAGATTGGTGACGTCGCCGAGGTTGCAGTAGAGAACGGTCCCCTGCGCCTGGCCCTCGGCGGCCTGCCCGACACCGGGCTGCGCCTCGGCCGCGGCGAGCGCGCGGATCATCCCGAAGGCGGAGAGGTCGACCCCGATCGGATCGAGGCCGGCGCTGCGGATCGGCTCGACGAAGGAGGTGACCATGTCGCGGCGCGCGGCAACGACGACGACGTCGACCTGCGGCGTGGAGCCCTCCTCGGCGGCGACCCCGCCGACGACCTGATGCTCGAGCACGGCCTGGTCGAGCGGCATCGGCATCTGCTCCTGGGCCTGGAAGCGGACCGCGGCGTCCATCTGTTTCGGGTCCTCGATCGCCGGCAGCCGCATCGTCCTGACGACGAGGCGCTGATTGCCGATCCCGAGCCGGACCTTCTTCGAAAGCTTGTGCTCGGAGAAGAGCGTCTTCAGCGCGGAGGAGAGCAGGCCGGCGTCGAGAACCTCGCCCTCGTGGAAGGCTCCCGGGTCGAGGGAGCCGATCGCGGACGCGGTCACCTGTACGGACCCGTTGGACGAGACCTCGGTCGCAGCGATGCTTCCCGCCTCGATGTCGAGGCCGGCCACCGGACCCATCTTCATTTTCTTTCGGGTGAGGGGGAGCACGCCCTGCCTCAATCGACAGAAAGCCGGAAGACCTTTCGCCCTGCAACTACCAACTTCTCGAAGAATCTGGACGAACGTCCAGAGGGCGAACGTCTAGAAGGTGCTCAGGTACCAGTCGACGATCTGGTTGCCGGCGAGCAGGCCCGCGACCCCGCCGAGGGCGAGGAACGGCCCGAACGGGACGGACTGCTTGCGCGCCGCGGCGCCGTGGCGGGCGATCAGGGCCAGGCCGACGACCGACCCGGCGGCGAAGCCGATCAGGAGGGCGGGGGCGACCGAGCGGCCGAGGTAGAGGCCCATCACCGCCGCCAGCTTCACGTCACCCATGCCCATCCCGCGCGGGTAGGCGAAGGCGATCGCGAACAGAACCCCGCCCGCGGCAGCCCCCGCGATCGCCCGTTCGGGCAGGCTGGAGGGATCAAGGGCCGCTGCCAGCGCCACCCCGGCGATTGCCGAGACGATCAGGATCTTGTTCGGGATCACCCGCAGCTCGAGGTCGGTCAGCGTGATCGCCGCAAGCGTCGCGACGAAGACGAGCCCGAGGACGAGTTGGGTCGGTTCGTCGTGCAACACCAGCACGGTGACGGCGAAGAGCGCCCCGGTGCAGGCCTCGATCAGCGGGTACCGGGCGGAGATCCGCTCGCCGCAGTGTCGGCAGCGCCCGCGCAGCAGCAACCAGGAGAGGATCGGGATGTTGTCGTAGGCGGCGATCTGGGTGCTGCAGCTTGCGCAGCGGGAGCGAGGAGCGGCGATCGACTCTCCACGCGGCACGCGGTGCGCGACGACGCTCAGGAAGCTGCCGGTGACCGCTCCGCCGAGGAATCCGAATGTCGCTATCGCCGCCATCTGCACGAAATGGGATCGGCGCCGTCAGGGCGCCACTTGAGCGCTGCTAGGGAAAGTCGATCGTCTCGCGCTGGATGTGCCAGGCGGGCTCGACGGGATCGAGGAAGTTGGGCGGCTCCATGTAGCGGAGGCGGTCGTCATAGTTGTAGTCCTTGATGTAGCCGGTTCCCCCGGTCGTCCCCACCGCGCCGCGGAATTTCTGGGAAATTGCGCCGTTCACGGTCAGGTCCCCGAGATCGTTGCCGCAGTCATAGTGGTCGACGATGAATGAGTGGTCGATCGCGAGGAGCGCCGCCTCCACTTTCGGATCCGACAGCGAGCCCGTCTGGTTTTTGCCGCCGTTGCATTTGCCGCGTGCGGTCTGGGCCGGGACCCAGCCACTCGGGCACCCTTCCGGGCCGCCTTTGTCGGTCCCCGTTTTTTCGCGGCAGAACGGATGCTTGATTCGGATGAAGTTGTTGGCGATCAGGCCGAGCAATCCGGTGCCGGTCTTGGTCACGTTGCCTTCGATCAGGATGTTGTTCTCTGCCGCGATCGTGAGCTGTCCGGAGTAGCTGCCGCTGACCCCGACGGTGCCGCAATCGGATCCTTCCGGATAGGTCGCGGTGAACGGCGAGTACGCCGACGAGCACGGGCCCCACACGACCGAGCCTTTGTCCGGGCAGGAGCCATTGGCGACGTAGAGAACCCCGCTGGCCGGAAACGGCACGTTGTTGACAGTGCCGGCGTTGGTCGTGACGTTCATCGTCGAGCCGTTGAGGACGATTTTCGTCTGGCAGCTGTAGGTGTAGGAGGGACCGGCGATCGTTTTCAGCCTCGTGTTGGTCGACGGTGGTTTCAGTACCGGGGCGGTGGTCACGAGAGGTCCGATGAATGTTGGATTCGCTGTTCCATACCCCGAGCATTCGCCGTCGATCCAGCCTTTCGGCGGCGCGCTCACCTCGATCACGTCGGCGGCGGTGCGCCCGAATTTGGGGGTACCGCAGATCGCCAGGTCATCGTTGGTGTGCAACGGCCCGTCGATCTGATCGCCGCTGACGAAGACGATCCGCGTGCATCCATTGCCGCCGTTGTCGGGCAGGGCGACGCCCTCCCGTCCTTCGCGGCGGAATTTGATGCACTGTTTGTAGGCAGCTTCGATCGTGTCCGGGTCTCCGTAGGTGACCGGGTCCGAGGTCTCGAGCTGGGTGAAGTAGATGTAGTCGAGGAGACTGGCGCGTTTGAAGGTGGCGACCAGCGAGACCTTCGCGTTGCCCCCGTAGCCAGTCGAGCGAATGCGGAATGAGCCGTTGTTGACGCTGCCACTCTGCTCGAGCATCGATTCCACGGGTTTGGCCGTTTCGCATTTCGATTTCCCGGTCGCCGGCAGCAGCTCGATCGCGTATTCCTCACCGGCCGGCCCGGGAACCGAACGCCGTTTCGCGGTCGAGCCTTTCTGGTTGATCGCGTTGGGACTTGGCACGCTTGTGCACTTGGACCAATAGCTGTTGTCGTTGTTGAGGTGGAAGGAGTAGTCGGCGATGCCGGCCTGGGCCGCCGCATGGGCGCGGCGGTGGTTGAGGTCGTACTGGACGAGGTTGAGGTCGCCGTTGGTCGCCGCCAGCGTCGCGGCGGCGAGCATCGAGACCAACGAGATCGCGCCGATCACCGCGATCATCGTGTAGCCGCCCTCCTCGAGGAGCCTCTTTCTGGATGCAATCAGACGCATGGCAGGTTCACTTTCGCGCTGTCCTCACTGGCCGGTTCGATCCTCAGTGTCGCCGCGTCGGTGAGGGTGACGGCAGCGCCTGTGTCGGTTGTCGGGTTCACGTAGGGCCCGAGCGCGAACGCGACATTGACCTGTACCGTTTTCGCCGCGTCTTCGGCGCTCAGCGGCGTCGCCAGCGGAGTCGACGCGACCTGACCCCCTTCATATGCGAAGTACTGGAAGAGCGGAACGGTCACCAGTGGGTTGCCGACTTCGGCCGCGCCAACGCCGTTGACGAGGCTACGCGGGGTCGAGGACGTGCCGAAGGTCCAGTTGGCCGGTTCGGTTCCGCTGCCGGTCGCGACGCTTTCGGTGAGTTTTCCTTCGGAGAGGCTGAAGGTGTATTTGTTCGGGACCGGGGAAACCGCGCTGCCGGCCTTCGAGTAGAGGATCAGGGCGGTGTTCGTGCTCCCCGCCCGCACCGGCGCCAACCCGGGCGAGATGCAGGCGGCATGGAGGCTGTCGATGATCCGGTTCATCACCGGCCGTCCCCGTTGGTTTGCGAAGACCCGCTCGGAGATCCGATCCTGGTTGCCGGTGGCCACCTGAACCATCGCCATGATCGCGCCCAGCACGACGATCGAGAGCATCGCGCCCACCAACAGCTCGACCATCGTGAAGCCGCGCTCGTCCCTCATGGGCAGGCACCTTCTTCCGCGGCGGGGTTGCCCAGGTAGGCGTTCAGTTCGGTCCCGGCTTCCATTTCTTCGGAGTCGAGGGGCACGGCGACTTCGGTCGCGGTGACGTGTTTCCCACCGCTCGCGACGCAGACTTCATAGGTGCTGAACGGAAGACCGGGGTCGGGGAGGGCGCCTTCGGCGTTGGTGGTGGCCGTCCGGATCACCGGTTTCCCTTCTTCGCATTTGGTGTCCGTGATCTTGACCGAGGCGCCGTTGACCGGTTCGCCCGGGACTTCTTTGTTGATGCCACTCCAGGCGATCAGATGCAAGCCAGGCAGCTCGAGGGTGACTTCCGTCGTCCCGTTCGCCGAGACGACCGCCTCCACGACGGTTCCGGGCGGCGCCGGAGCGCCCGGTTGAGTGGGGTCGTTGCCGGCGCAGGTGCCCGCGTAGATCGCGTACGGAGAGGTGAACGGGAACAGCGGGGTCGCCGTCACCGCGGCAGCGGGCACGCCCGGGTTCCCAAACGCCTTCGGCAGCTCCATCCCGCTGTTGAAGACGACCACTGCGTCGGCGCTCGACGGGACGAGTTTTCCACCGACACGCGTTTCGAAGTTGGCTTTGATGCTCCCCGGGGCGTCGTACTGGAGGACGAGGGTGTTGGTGCTCTCGGCGACGACGCTGGTCGTCTGCGGCGCCGGCGGTTTGCCGTCGCTGTCGACCAGGGTCGGCCCGGAGAGCGTCAGCGTGTATTCCCCGTCGGGGAGGTTGCCGAAGATCGCGCAACCGTTTGGGCCGGTTACACCATTGAAGCTGCCGGCCCCTGTGCCGGTCAGCCCCACGCCTTCGATCCCGACGTCATGGGCATTGACGATCTGCACCGCGAGGGCGCCGCGTTCAGTAGAGATCGTCCCGTTCGGAGGCGCGACCAGGCTCTGGGAAACGACGGGCGGGCGGTTGCCGATGCTCGGCCAGGTGACGATCGAGCGGATCTGGATGTAGTCCGCTTTCGCTTTGCCTTCGACGCATGAGGCCGTCCCGGTTTCGTCGGTCTGGAACTCCGCGACGGAGACGACCGTGTATTTGGTCTCTTCGATCGTCACGGTTTTTGTCTGGTTCAGGTTGGAGAGGGCAGAGATCCGCATCGTCCTCATCCGCGCCAGGTCCGCCTGGGCCAGCCCCTCAGCCCTGGAGCGGTGGCGCTCCTCCGCACTCGAGCGCGCGCCCGCGTCGAATGCGCTGAAAACCCCCACCGCGGTGATCACGAGGAGCATCGAGCTGACCAGCACCTCCATCAGGATGCTTCCCCGCTCGCCAGCCAGCTGTTGGCGGCGTCGAGCAAACACCTGAGAGGCGCGGCGTATCGGGTTTTTGTCCAGCGGGGCCCTCATCACAAAGGGTGCTCCTGATCGGATCGGGGTGGCCGGCGCCTGCATGCCTATCGGCAACCGCATGACGCCCCTAAAGCAGTAGTAGTCAGTTTTCTTCGACGTTCGTCCAAGGTAAGAAGGGGTGGGCCCGAAGACCCACCCCTTTCTCACAACTTCACAACTGCCTGACCAGGCGAACTAGTGTGCCCAGTCACCACCGGCGGGACAACCCGCTTTTTCGGGGACGGTGCAGCTGAACGTAACGTTCCCGTTTTCCGCGCTGCGGGCAATCGAGAACGAGTTGCCCGTCGCCGGCGAGCTGACTGTCAGCGTGTAGCCTTTGCCGGCGCCGGTCGCCGCGGCGGCCGAGACATACGGGTCTTTGGTTTTGACTGCGTCTTCGACCGTGTCCTCGATCGCGTTGAGGGCGGCGGGGGTGACACTTTCGTACGAACCACTGTGGTCCGTCGCGTAGGTCTCCATCGCCGTCTCGGCGGTGCGCGCCATCGACTTGGCCGATGCATCTTTGGCCTTGTCCCGCTGGTTGAAGAACGCGGGAATCGCGATCGCGGCAAGGATGCCGAGGATGAGCATGACGACCAGGAGCTCGATCAGTGTGAAACCGGCCTCCTTGTCGCCGTTGAGCCGGGCACCAACCTTGGCCCGGAGATTCTGGAGAAACATTAGGTACCTCCTATGGACCTAATCGTTTTCGCCAGAGCCCCGTGTTTGGCCACGTGGTGTCTGTCGACCCCGGTGGCAACCCGGCTGACTCCCCGCAGGGAGCCCCGTCGGCTTTGCGCCCCCGCCTCACAGCGGGTTTGCCTATTGCACCGGAGCGCTGGCAGATTCATACAGACCCGTCATCGGCCGCGCCCTCGATCCCTAAATCCTCGAAATTCGGACTACCTCTGGCAAAAAGTCAGGTTTCTGAACCAATCGCCGGGAACAACCGTCCAGCCACGCCGAATGGGGCGCTCAGTGACTAGGCGATCTTTTCGTAGAGGCTGAAGATCGGTAGGTACATCGAGATCACGATGAACCCGACCACACCGCCGACGAAGAGGATCATCAGCGGCTCGATCAGCGCGGTGAGAGCCTTCACCTTGGCGTCGACCTCGGCCTCGTAGAAGTCGGCGACCTTGCTCAGCATCGTCTCGAGCTGGCCGGTTTCCTCGCCTACGGCGACCATGTGGCCGACCATCGGCGGGAAGATCGGGTGGCGCTCGATCGGCCCGGCGAGCGAGCCGCCGCGCTTCGCGGTCGCGTAGAGGTCCTCCATCGATTCCTCGAGGACGACGTTGCCGGCCGTTTCCCCCGTCAGTTTGATCGACTGCAGCATCGGCACGCCGGCCGAGACCGAGCCGGCGAAGGTCCGCGACCAGCGGGCCAGCGCGACTTTCTGGATCACGTCACCGATCTGGGCCGGGATCTTCAGTTTGAACCGGTCCCAGACCGCTTTTCCACGGTCTGTCCGCTTCCAGCGGAAGAACCCGATTGCGCCGAAGACCAGGACCGGAAGGATGATGAACCAGTAGCCGGTGATCGCGTCGGAGGCGGTGACGCACAGCTGGGTCGGGATCGGCAGGGCGGCGCTCTGCCCTTCGTTTTCCGCGGCGAGTTCTTCGAAGACGCCGGCGAAGACCGGGATGATGAAGGCCACCACCGCCAGCAGCGAGAGGGAGGCGAAACCAAAGATCAGCGCCGGGTACATCAGCGCCGATTTGACCTGACGACGCAGGGCGTCGGCTTTCTCGACCTGGTCGGCGACCCGGTCGAGAACCTCCTCGAGCCGACCCGACTGCTCGCCCGAGCGGACCATCGCCCGGTAGAGGCGATCGAAGACCTCGGGGTGGCGCTCCATCGCCTGCTCCAGCGAACTGCCGGCCTCGACGTCGGAGCGGACCCCGGCGACCGCGACGCGGATCCGGTCGTCCTCGGTCTGTTCTTCGAGGGTGTGAAGGGTGCGCAGCATCGGCATCCCGGACGCGACGAGGGTCGCGAACTGGCGCGAGAAGACCGCCAGCTCCCTCGTGTCGACCGCCTTGTATTTGTTGAAGACGTCCTCGATCTTGAACGGCTCGCGCTTCTCGCTGACGTCGAGGACGATCAGGCCCCGCTGGCGAAGCTGCTCGGTTACCTGGGCCTTGGAGTCCGCCTCGACCTCACCCGCCGTGGCCGCCCCCGCGACGTCCATCGCGCGGAAGGCGAATGTGGTCGCGCTCGCCACCGATCAGCCCTCCTGGGTCTGGTTCGGCGCAGCCGGCGGGGGCGTCGACTCCGGCACCACCGGCTCGGGCGCCGCCTCGAGCGGAGCCGGGGCCACTGGAGGAGCGGTCTGCTCAGGCGCAGGGGGCACGGGCGCAACGGGCGGCAGACCCTGGGCCGCTGGGGGCACCGGGGGCACGGGCGGGGCAGAAACAGGCACCGCGGTCGGCGGAGGCGGGGCCGCGGCCGGCGGAGCCGGGGGCCCGGCCGGAGGGGCGGGCTCGGGGGCCGCGGCCGGCGGAGCCGGGGGCCCGGCCGGAGGGGCGGGCTCGGGGGCCGCGGGCACCGGCGCAGGCGGGGGAGGCGGCCCTCCCGGAGGGGGCGGAGGAGTGGAGTCGGGCGCGGCGCGAACCGGCGGAGGCGGCGGTGGGGCGGGCGCCGAGGGAGGCGGGCTCGGCCGAGCCGAGCCGTTCCCGTTCCCGGCATCCGGCTTGGAGGCCGGCATCACAGGCCCAGATCCCAGCAGCCGCTTCAGCTCCTCCGGGACCGAGGCGCGCTGTTCGGCGAGCGAGCGGGTGATGGTCCCGGCCCGGACCAGTCGCGCGAGGTCGGCGTCCATCGTCTGCATCCCGACCGCGCCGGAGGTCTGCACCGCGGCGTAGATCTGATGTGTTTTGCCCTCCCGGATCAGGTTGCGGATCGCCGGCGTCGGCACCAGCACCTCACAGGCCACGACCCGGGCCATCCCGTCGGCGGTCGGCAGCAGCTGCTGGGTGACGATCCCCTGCAGGGCGATCGAGAGCTGGGTGCGGACCTGGCCCTGCTGCTGGGGCGGGAAGACGTCGATGATTCGGTCGACCGTCTGCGCGGTCGACTGGGTGTGGAGGGTGGCGAAGACGAGGTGGCCCGTCTCGGCGGCGGTCAGCGCCGTCGAGATCGTCTCCATGTCGCGCATCTCGCCGACCAGGATCACGTCGGGGTCCTCTCGCAGGGCGGCTTTCAGCCCGAGCGAGAAGTCCTCCGCGTCGGAGCCGACCTCGCGCTGGTTGACGATCGAGCGTTTGTGAGTGTGGAGGAACTCGATCGGGTCCTCGATCGTGAGGATGTGGTCCTGACGCTCGGAGTTGATCACGTCGACCATCGCGGCGAGGGTCGTCGACTTGCCGGAGCCGGTCGGGCCGGTGACCAGCACGAAGCCACGCGGTTTCGCGGCCAGGTCGCGCAGCACCTGCGGCACCTTGAGCGAGTCGAGAGACGGGATCTCCTGCGGGACGAGGCGGAAGGCGGCGCTGATCGACCCGCGCTGGAAGAAGCAGTTGACGCGGAAGCGCGCCACCCGCGGGATCGCGTACGCGAAGTCGAGCTGCTTGTGGTTCTCGAACCGTTTGCGCTGGTCCTCGTTGAGGATCCCGTAGATGACCTCGCGGGTCTGTTGGCTGGAGAGCTCCGGGAAGCCCTCCATATGCGTGATCTTGCCCTTGTCGCGGATCGCCGGCGGCACGCCCGGCGTGATGTGCACGTCGGAGGCACGCGCCTCGACCATGCGCCGCAGAACCTCTGCGAAGTCGAAGTCCATGGCAGCTAGATCGTCCGTCCAGGCCGATTACTCGATAGTTAAAACCGAGTACCGCAGGGCAGCCCGCGGTCAGGTGGTGACGCGGATCACCTCTTCGAGGCTTGTCTGGCCGGCCCGTACCTTGCTGAGGCCATCCTCGCGCAGGGTCACCATGCCCTCCTCGCGGGCGGCCTTGCTGATCTCCGCCTCGGGGGCGTTGGCGACGACCATCTCCTTGATCCGTTCGCTCAGGACCATCACCGAGTAGAGCCCGACCCTGCCTTTGTAGCCGTTGTGGCTGCAGCGTGAGCAGCCCACGGGCTCGTAGGCCTCGACGTCGACGCCGACCCGCAACCCCGCTTCGACCAGGGACTGGGGTGGGATCATCACCCGCCGCTTGCAGTGGCTGCAGAGTTTTCGAGCGAGCCGTTGGGCGACGACGCAGTCCACCGCGGAGGAGATCAGGAAGCTCTCGATGCCCATCTTGGTCAGGCGCGTGATCGCGCCGGGGGCATCGTTGGTGTGGAGCGTGGAGAGCATCATGTGGCCGGTCAGCGCCGCCTCGATCGCGATCCTCGCCGTCTCACCATCGCGGATCTCGCCGACCATGACTATGTCGGGGTCTGCTCGGAGCATCGACCGCAGGCCGGTGGCGAAGTCGAGGCCGGCTTTGCGGTTGACGTTCATCTGGTTGATGCCCGTGAGCTGATACTCGACCGGGTCCTCGATGGTGATGACGTTGTTCTCGACTTTGTTCAACTCCTTCAATGCCGCGTACAGCGTCGTGCTCTTGCCCGAGCCGGTCGGGCCGGTGACGATCACCGCGCCGTAGGCCTGGCTGAAGGCGTGCCGGAAGCGCTCGCAGGTGCTGCCGTCCATCCCCAGGTCGTCGAGGGTGCGCTGGGCGTTCTCCTTGTCGAGGATGCGGATCGTCGCTCCCTCGCCGCGCTGGGTCGGCAGCGTCGTGACTCGGAGGTCGACCTTGCGGTCGTCGACGGTGACGCTGACACGGCCATCCTGCGGGACCCGCTTCTCGGCGATGTTGAGGTCGCTCATGATCTTCACCCGTGACACGACGGCGTTGATCATCCGCTTCGGCACGTGGGCGGCCTCGCGCAGGACTCCGTCGACCCGGAAGCGGACCCGCATTTCCCCCTCGTCGGCTTCGAAGTGGACGTCGGAAGCGCCTTCCCCCACGGCCTGGCCGAGGATGCTGTAGACGAGCTTGACCACGGGAGCGTCCTCGGCGCTGACCTCGATGTCCTCGCCTGGGAGTTCCCCGACGTCGAGGTCCTCGTCCTCCTCGCCCTCGACGATCGCCTCGCTGACGGCGCTCTGGAGCGTGTTGAGACGCCCCAGCAGCGCCTCGATATCGGCCTCCGGCGCGACGGCGACGTTGCAGTCGAGCCCGGTGGCGATCTTGATGTCGTCGATCGCCAGCAGGTTGGTCGGATCCGCCATCGCGACCAGAAGCGTCGCCTTGTCGAGGAAGCCGACCGGCAGCGCGTTGTAGCGGCGCGCCGTATTGACCGGGATCAGGTTGGCGGCGGCCATGTCGACCTTGAACGCGGAGAGGTCGACATGGTCGAAGCCGTAGCGCTCGGCGACGGCGCGGGAGAGCTGGTCGGCGGTCATCGCCCCCTGCTCCAGCAGCAGCTGCTCCGGTGGGCGCCCCGCCGTGCGGGCGGCGTCGATGGCCTGGCGCACCACCTGGTCCGAGACGAAGTCGAGTTCGACGAGGACGTCGGTGACGAAGCCGGACGAGTGCCCGCGGGCTTTGGGATGGGTCAGGCCGAGGGTTGGATCGCTGTCCTCCCCATCGTCGTCCGGCGTGGACGGGCCTCCGGCGAGCGGGGCGGGGTCGAGCTGGCGCCTCCTCGGGCGGGGCAGCATCAGGCGCCTCCTCCTCCTCCTCCTCCTCGACCGGCTCCGGACCGACCGGCACCGGGTCGAGTGGCGCCTTGTCGGCGGGCGCACTCCTGAAGTGAGGGGGATCTGGTGCTACCGGGTCGAGCGTCGGCGCGGTGGAATCGCCGGAGTCCGGAACTGGTCGCAGATGGGTCGCGTGCTCCCGCTGATCCATCTGGTCACGGGTGATAGTCGAGCGTGCGTCCCTCGTAGCCGGCGTCGACAACCGCCTGGACGACGCTTGCCGGGCTCTGGAATCCGTAGGTGACCGAGGCAGTGGGGATCCCGTCGTCGACCTTCTTGGGGGTGACCACGACGAGTGCCGGCACGCGGTCGACGGCGACGCCCTGGGTGATCGACGCGTATCGGGCGATCCGGTCGGCGGGGACGACGAAGGTTGAGACGTCGCCGAGGCTGCCAAGCCGCTCGACGGCGCCCTTGACGATCTCGTCGTCGATGCCGCCGTTGCGGACGAAGAGCAGGACCACGGTGCGATTGGCCTCGAAGGCGTCGATGACCTCCCGGGGCAGCGGCGGCGCGGTGCTTCCTGGCGGCATCGCGGGGACCGAGGCCGGCGTCGTCGAGGTGGTCGCGGTCGCGGTTTCGATCGCGCCTTCGACCGCTTCCCCGGGCGTCGCGGCCGTCGCGGTGCCGGTTTCGCCCGAGCCCGCGACCGTCACCGTCGCTTCAGTCGTCGCGGGCGCGGCTTCTTCTTCTTCGCCGCCTTTGCCCATGCTCATGAGCATGAACGCGACGCCGATCAGCAGAACGGCGACGAGGGCGACCTGGGCGACCGGGTTGCTGTTGAGTTTCTCCCTCATACGTTCGCTTACTAGCTCGGCATCTGGAGCCTGAAGCTTGAATCGCGGCGCGAGCCTGCCGACTACTGGGCCGGCTCAGCGGCGAGCTGCTCGATTCCGCTTGCCCGCTGGCCTCCCGCCGCGAGCATCAGCTTGAAGTCGTGCGGGCTGGAGGCATAGTCGAGGGCGACCTGCTCGGAGACCCGCCCCTCCATCACGTAGCCGAGCAGCGCCTGGTCGAAGGTGCGCATCCCGTAGAACTCACCCTCGGAGATCACTTCGGTGATCTTGCCCGTCTCCTCCGGGTTGAGGATCAGGTCCTGTACGCGGCCGGTCACCACCATCACCTCGGAGGCGGGAACCCGGCCTTCGCCGGTGATGTCGGGGACGAGGCGCTGCGCGACCGCGCCCTTGAGCGTGGCGGCGAGCATCACCCGCGACTGGTGCTGGAGGTGCGGGGGGAAGAAATCGATGATCCGGTTGATCGTCTCGGTCGCGTCGAGGGTGTGGACCGTGGAGAGGACGAGGTGGCCGGTCTCGGCGGCGGACAGCGCGGTCCGTACCGTCTCCTCGTCGCGCATCTCGCCGATCAGGATCACGTCGGGGTCCTGGCGCAGGACCCGTTTCATCGCCCGCGCGAAGCTCTCGGTGTCGGAGCCGACTTCGCGCTGGTTGATGATCGAGTGTTTGTCCTCGTGCAGGTACTCGATCGGGTCCTCGAGCGTGACGATGTGCTGATGCCGGGTGCGGTTGATGTGGTCGATCATCGCCGCCAGCGTGGTGCTCTTCCCCGAGCCCGTCGTACCGGTGATGAGGATGATCCCGCGCTGCTCTTCGGCCAGACTGGTGACCACCGGCGGGAGTCCCAGCTCCTCGACCGAGCGGATCCTGAACGGGATCGCGCGGCAGACGATCGAGATCGAGCCGCGCTGCCGGAAGGTGTTGACGCGGAACCGTGAGAGGCCGGAGATCGCGTAGGAGTAGTCGGCCTCGCCGTCGGTCTGGAACTCCTGCACCGAGCGGGGCTCGGCGATCTGCTGGAAGGCGCTCTCGGTGTCCTGCGGGGTCAGCGGCTGGTAGCCCTCGAGCGGGACCAGCTCACCGTGCAGGCGCACGGTCGGCGGCGCGCCGACTTTGATGTGGAGGTCCGACCCCTCACGCTCGATCAGCGTGCGCAGGGCTGAGTCGATTTCGAACATCCCGCCCTGTATCGGCGGGGGTGCATTGCGGCGCGGAGCGTGGCGTGCTTCGCAGTAGCGACCGAGGCGCCAGGCGATCAGGTGACTTCGCGCAGTTTCTGCGCTTCGCCCAGCTGCTGCAGCTTCTTCAGGCTCTGGTTCTCGATCTGGCGGATCCGCTCGCGGGTGACGTTGAACGTGCGCCCGACCTCATCCAGGGTGCGCGGGTGCTCGCCGCCCAGGCCGTAGCGCAGCTCGAGCACGCGGCGCTCGCGGTAGGAGAGGTTCTCCAGCGCTTCCTTCAGCGCCTCTTTGGTGAGCAGGTCGGCCGCCCGGTCGAACGGGGACTCGGCCTTCTCGTCGGCGATGAACTGCCCGAACTCGGACTCCTCCTCGTCGCCGACCGGCTTCTCCAGCGAGACCGGCGCCTGCGCGGAGCGCTTGATCGAGTCGACCTCATCGGGATCGATCCCGGTCACCTCGGCGATCTCCTCGGGGGTCGGCTCGCGGCCCAGCTCGGTGACGAGCTTCCGCTCGGCGCGCCCGATCTTGTTCAGCTTCTCGACCACGTGGACCGGGATGCGGATCGTGCGCGCCTTGTCGGCCAGGGCGCGGGCGATCGCCTGGCGGATCCACCAGGTCGCGTAGGTGGAGAACTTGAACCCCTTGCGGTAGTCGAACTTCTCCGCGGCGCGGACCAGGCCCAGCGTCCCCTCCTGGATCAGGTCGAGGAACGGCAGGCCCTGGTTGCGGTAGTTCTTGGCGATCGAGACGACCAGGCGCAGGTTGGACTCGACCATTTTCTGCTTCGCGTCGAGGTCGCCGCGCTCGATCCGTTTCGCGAGTTCGACCTCCTCCTGGGCGGTCAGCAGGCGAACTTTGCCGATGTCCTTGAGGAACAGCTGCAGCGAGTCCGTCGTCATGTCCGGTTTCAGGTCGAGCGCCTGTTTCTGACGGCGCCGGCCTTTTTTCCCGGTGTCGACGGGCATCGCGTCCGCGGCCGCTTTCTGGGCCGGGTCCATGTCCTCGACAAGCTCGATCCCCGACTTCTCGAGGTGTCCGTAGAGGTCCTCGACGTCGGACTCGTCGAGGTCGACCTCCGACACGGCGGCGGCGATGTCGCCGAAAGTCAGCACGCCGAGCTGCTGACCACGGCTGATCAGCCCTTTTACCTCCTCAAGCTCCTGAAGCTCTGCTACCAGCATCCTGTTTGCGCTCGTTTCTCTCAGCTAGATGGTTTAGTCCTGCTCATGAAAGGCCAGCGGCGGCGAAAAGTCTCGAAAAAACGGACCGGCAATCCGGTCCGCGCTGAAGGCGACTCGACGCTGCAATGGCTCTATGCGGGCTTCTTTGCCCACTCAAACGTCTGTTCGCATGATAGGCGCTTCAGTTTCTGAAGTCAAATGCTCGCCCCCCTCCGACATCCCCGTCCCTGGCTGAACGGCTTCTGGCAGCGCGCCTACCGCGAGAACGTCACCGGGCTCTCGGCGATGGTCGCCTACAACCTGATGCTGGCGGTGTTCCCGTTCGCGCTGCTGGTCCTCTTCCTGTTCGGCCAGGTGCTGAAGATCGAGGGGGTCGAGGCGGGGGTCCTCGACGACCTGCAACGGCTGTTTCCGAATGCCGAGCAGAACACCCTGACCGACGTCCTGACCCGGATCGAGGACAACTCGACGACGATCGGGATCGCCGCCTTCTTCGGATCGATCTGGATCGGCGCCTCGTTCTGGGGCGCGATGGACACCGCCTTCTGCCGCATCTACCACGTCGAATGCCGGGGATGGGTCGAGCAGAAGCGGTTCTCGTTCACGATGCTGCTGGTCGTCCTCCTCTTCATCGCCGCCTCCATCGTCCTGCCGACGATGGAGGCGACCCTCGTCTCCAGTACCGATCGGCTGCCCTTCGGCCTCTCCAACATCAAGGCGATCGACACGATCCTGCTGCTGTCCGCCGCGCTCCTGGTGACCTTCGCGCTCCTCTGCGTGATCTTCTGGGCGGTGCCGAAAGGGCACATGCCCTGGCGCGCGGTCTGGCCGGGGGCGCTGTTCGTCACGATCACGACGGGCATCGCCAACTGGGCATTCCCGTTCTACCTGGCGAACGTGTCCGACATATCCCGGTTCGGCTCGACCCTCGGCTTCGTCCTCATCACCCTGCTCTGGTTCTACGCGCTGAGCCTGGCGCTGCTGGCCGGCGCCGTGATCAACAGCCTTCGCCACGAGCTGCACGACACCGGCGAGATGCCCTACTCAACTCCTGAGACCGCTGCAACCGAGCAGGTCGAGGGATGCAGGGAGTGCGACTGAGGGGAGCGCACTCTGGTGCGTGACCCGAAGGAGCCGACCGAAGACCCCGAGATGCGACGGTTGCAGCGGTCTCAGCCGTATCGCTCGCCGATGATCGCGCGTAGCTTCGAGCGGTCGTGGGTCGCCTGGATGCGGCGGACGGTCCCGGATCGCGAGCGCATCACCAGCGACTCGGTGGTCGCGCCGGCCCCGCGGTAGCGGACGCCCTGCAGGACGTCGCCGTCGGTGACCCCCGAGGCGGAGAAGAAGACGTCCTCGCCGGAGCAGAGATCGTCGCCGGTGAGGACCCGGTCGAGGTCGTAGCCGGCATCGACCGCCGCCTGTCGCTCCCCGTCGTCGCGGGGCCAGAGTCGGCCGAGCAGCTGGCCGCCCATCGACTTCAGCGCCGCCGCCGATAGCACGCCCTCGGGTGTCCCGCCGATCCCCCAGAGGAGGTCGACCGGGGAGCGGTCGCTGACGGCGAGCAGGGCGGCCGAGACGTCGCCGTCGGTGATCAGGCGGATGCGGGCGCCCGCATCGCGGACCTCACGCATCGCCTCCTCGTGGCGCGGCCGGTCGAGCATCACCACGGTGACGTCGCCGACGCTGCCGCCCTTGCGCTCGGCGATCAGCTTCAGGGTCTCGGGAAGCGGCCGGTCGAGGTCGAGGAGGTCGGCGATCTCCTCGCCGCCGGCCATCTTTTCCATGTAGACGCAGGGCCCGGGGTCGAACATCGTTCCGCGCTCCGCGAGCGCGATGACGGCGATCGCGCTCGGCATTCCCAGCGCACAGAGGCGCGTCCCCTCGAGCGGGTCGACAGCGATGTCGACGACCGGGTGGCTGCCGTCGCCGATGTGCTCGCCGTTGTAGAGCATCGGCGCCTCGTCCTTCTCACCCTCGCCGATGACGACGACGCCGTCCATCGCGACCGAGTCGAGGACGAACCGCATCGCGTCGACCGCCGCCTGGTCGGCCGCAATCTTGTCTCCCCGCCCGACCCAGCGCGCGGACGCCAGCGCCGCAGCCTCGGTGACCCGGACCAGCTCCAGCGCCAGGTTGCGATCAGGCTTATCGTGCGAGGGTCCCTCCATCGCGGGCCAGGCTATAGGGTCGCGCCATGGCTCGTTGGGGGCTCACACTTCCGTTCGCCGGCACCCCGCTCGCCGATCACGAGGCGCTGGTGAAGGGCGCCGAGGCGGCCGGCTACACCGACCTCTGGAGCGGCGAGACGAGCGGGCCCGATGGCTTCACGCCACTCGCCCTGAGCGCCGCCTGGACCGAGAGCGTGCGGCTGGGGACCGGTGTTGTCGGCGTCTTCCAGCGCGGCCCGGCGCTGCTCGCGCAGGAGGCTGCGGCGCTGGCCGATGCCTCGGAGGGCCGGTTTGTCCTCGGGATCGGCTCCTCCTCGGATCGAATCGTCGAAGGATGGAATGGGATCCCGTTCGAGCGGCCGCTGAGCAAGGTCCGCGAGACCGTCGAGTTCCTGCGCACCGCGCTGGAGGGAGAGCGCACGACGACCGGCTTCAAGCTGGAAACGGCCCCAGCCGAGCGGGTTCCGATCGTGCTCGCCGCCCTGCGGGGGAAGATGCTCGAGCTGGCGGTCGAGCGCGCCGAGGGCGCGTTCACCAACTTCCTGCCCCTGAGTGGGCTGCCGAAGGTCACGGCACAGCTAGACGGAGCGCCCGAGGGCTTCGAGCTCCTCGCCCGGTTCTTTTGCATCCCAGGTGAGCGCGAGGCGATCGAGCCCCTGGCCCGCTTCATGTTCTCCTCCTACGTCACGGTCCCGGTCTACGCCGCCTTCTACCGCTGGCTCGGCTACGGCGACCAGATCGACCCGATGGTCGCGGCCTGGGAGGCGGGCGACCGCCAGGCCGCGGCAGCCGCCGCCCCGTGGGAGCTGATCGAGGAGATGTTCCTCCTCGGAGAGCCGGAGGCGATGAGGGAGCGGCTCGACGCCTTCGTCGAGGGCGGCGTCACCCTGCCGGTCCTCACTCCGGTGGTCCCGCCCGACAGGCTCGACGAGATGATCCAGGGGCTTGCCCCCTAGACCGGCGAGGCGAGGCTGAGCGCGTAGTCGCCGGCCGGGTCGGTGAACCAGCCGGTCATCTCGAGACCCGCCTCCCGGTAGACCTCCTCGAGGTGCTCGCGGGTGAACTTCGCCGAGATCTCCGTCCTCATCTCCTCGCCGGCGGCGAAGCGGACGGTCAGGTCGAGACCGTCGATGCGGACGGTCTGGTCGACGAGCGAGCGGAGACCGATGTCCATCCAGGCCTCGGCCTCGTCGAAGCGCGCGATGTGCTCGAAGGCCTCCGGGTCGAAGTCCGCGCCCAGCTCCCGATTGAGGACAACCAGCACGTTGCGGTTGAATTCCTGCGTCACGCCGGCCGAGTCGTTGTAGGCGGCCTCGAGCCGCTCCCGGTCCTTGACCAGGTCGGTCCCCAACAGGAGCCGGTCCTCGGGCCCGAGCAGGGCCGCGATCCGGATCAGGAAATCGCGCCGCGGGCCCGGGTAGAGGTTGCCGATGGTGCCCCCGAGGAAGGCGATCAGCCGGCCGCCCTCCACCTCCGGGACCAGCTCCAGGTCCTGCTCGAAGTCGCAGACCAGACCGCTGATCGTGAGGCCGGGATACTCCTCGACCAGGCTCTTGGCCGTCTCATGGGTGATCTCCTTCGAGATGTCGACAGGCACGAAGAGCTCGAGGCAGCCTGCGTCCTGCATCGCGGTCAGCAGGTGGCGGGTCTTGGCGGCCGAGCCAGACCCGAGCTCGACCAGGGTCCCGGGGCCTCCCGCGGCGTCGACGATCTCGCCGCAGCGGGTCGAGAGGATCGCGCGCTCGGCGCGGGTCGGGTAGTACTCGGGCAGCTCGGTGATCTGCTCGAAGAGCTGCGACCCGCGCTCGTCGTAGAAGTACTTCGGCGCCAGCTCCTTCGGCTTGGCGGTCAGGCCCGTGCGGACCTCGTGCGCCATCTCCGCCCCCTGCGCGCCCGTGTAGTGGACCTCGATCTCGATCCGGTCGGCTGTCGCGATCGGCTTCACCGCTCAGGCCCCCCTCCCACAGCGGAACCCGGCGAAGATCTGGCGCCGCTGGGGCAGGTCCCAGTTGCGGAAGCTGGGCCGGGCAACCGTCGGATGCGTCGCCCAGGAGCCGCCCCGCAGAACCCTGTACTCATCGCCGAAGAAGACCTCCGAGTACTCCGGATATGGGAACGCCTCGAAGCCGGGGTAGGGAAGGAAGTGCGAAGCGGTCCATTCCCAGGCCCGGCCGAGGCCATCGAGGCGCGGCCGGGCCGCCTCCCACTCGAACTCGGTCGGGAGTCGTTTGCCCGCCCAGCGGGCGAAGGCGTCGGCCTCGTCCCAGGAGACGTGGATGACGGGGGCGGCGGGGTCGATCGGGTCACGACGCCCCATCGCCGTGTGCAGCCAGCCGCCATCCCCGTCGCGTTCCCAGTACATCGGTGGGTCGGCGCCGGTCTCGTCGCTGAAGCGGACGTAGTCGCCATTCGTCACCGGCGCCCGGTCGATCTCGAATGCGGCGAGCTCGACCCCATGGCGTGGTCGCTCGTTGTCATAGGCGAAGCCCCTACCCGGCGCGCCGATCGAGTATTCGCCCGCCTCCACCGCGACCGTTGCCGGCCCCTCGATCGGCGGTGCCGAGGCCGCAAACTCCGAAGGAAGCTCGTAACCCTCGACCATCATCAGCAATTGCAGCATCGTCTCGTTGTGCTGGAGCTCGTGGGCGAGCAGCATCTCGTAGACGAACCCTTCTCGGAGCAGCGGCTGATCGCCGCCGGGATCGAGGTCGAGCTCATCGAGGACCTCGAGTGTCCGCTCGCGGACGTCGGCGAGATAGGCGCGGAGTTCGTCGTCGCGCAGGATCGGGAGCTCGCCGCGCGTCCTCCGCGGGTTCTCGATCGCGTCGTAGAAGCGGCCAAGCTCGCCGCGCAGCGGCTCGCGGCCGCCGATCGTCTGCACCAGCCAGAGCTCCTCGAAGTTGGCGATGTGGCCGAGGTCCCAGGCGAGCGGGCTGAGGAGCGGGGAGTAGACCCGGTTGAGCTGCTCGTCATCGAGGGGCTCGATCAGATCGAGGGTGCGTTGACGCGCCTCCGCGAGCCGGTCCGCGATCGCTGCCTTGGAGCTTGCCGTCACCTCGGTGGCGATGCCGAAACCCTAGCGAGGTCGTTCCGCGGGGGGTGAAGCTCGCGATACCTTGCGGCCGCGATGCGTGGCGGCGAGCTGATCTCCGAGTTCCTCAAGCACTCGCCCTTCGTCGGCCACCTCGGGATCGAGTTGCGCGAGATCGAGGACGACCGGGCGCTGCTGGCACTGCCGTTCAGCGACGAGGTGGTGACGATCGGCGACATGGTCCACGGAGGCGCGATTTCGGCGTTGATCGACACCGCGGCGATGGCCGCCTCGTGGTCGGCGATCGAGTTCGAGCAGCCTCCGCTCGGGACCACGGTCGGACTCACCGTCGACTTCCTCTCGGCGGGCCGGGGCGCCGGGCTCCTCGCCGAGGCCAGCGTGCTGCGCCGCGGCTCGAGCCTCTGCTTCTGCGAGGTGAAGGTGAGCCAGGTGGGTGGCGGCGAGTTGGTCGCGACCGGGCTCGTCACCTACAAGCTCGGCTGAGCCGGCTCAGTCGGTGGTTTGGGCCTCGGGGTCGAGCCAGACCCGCTTGCGCCAGGGAGGGGTGACCGCGAAGGCGGCGTCGGAGCCGGCGGCGACAGGCTCGAGTGGGATCAGGTGGACCTGGGGGCCGGGCGTCAGGCGGTCGATCGCCGAAAAGCCGCCGACGTTTCCGGCGTGACTGCCGCCGGAGACGAGCAGGAGCGGGCTCGCGGGGCCCCAGCCGTTCCGCGGCCGCGCCCCGACCGCCTCGGCCAGCTCACGCACCGGCTGCACGCCGGCATCCGAGCCGGCATTGACGATCCCCTTGACGTGGTTATAGCCATGGTGGGAGGAGGCGCGCTGCTCGACCTCACCGTCGGGGCCGATCCGGACCTGCAGCGACTCCCAGTCGTCGCGGTGGTAACCCTCCGCGCCGACGACCGGGACGCCGCGCAGGGTCGCCGAGTCGGCGTAGTAGGTCCAGTACTGGATGTAGAGGTTGCCGGCGCGGCCTCCCGAGCAGTCGGCTGCGGCGGGACGGCGCCCGCCCTCCCGGCAGTCGATCACGTGGACGAACGCGGTCACCGGTTGGCCGGCGTCGGAGCGCAGCACCAATCCGCTCTCGGGCCCGTCGCCGCAGGCGGTGTCCCGGCATCGGCGGAAGTCGACCGGGACCGCCCGCGAGCCATGCTCGAAGGCCAGTGAGGGCATCTGTTCCCTGGCGATTGCGCCTACCTCACCGCCGTACGCGGCGATCAGCTCCGTTTCGTCGCCGCAGGAGTCCGCTATCGCCGCCGCGCAGAGGATCCGCGCGGCCACCGCCTGCGCGAGAGACGCTCCCGGGACCCGCACGCCGGCCGCGAGCAGGCCGAGGAGCAGGAGGGTGATCACGAGCAGGAGCGCGGCCCACTCCACCGTCGCCTGCCCCCGCTCAGGGCCGGGCGTTCGGTTCAGCAGGCCGCGGAGTTGATCGACGACGGCATCCGCTTCCTGCTCAAGCCGCCTATGGGTAAGCCGGATCACGGTATAGCCGGCCGCCTGCAGCGCCGCATCGCGACTGCGATCCCGCTCGAAGGCCGCCCGATGGTGGTGGTAGGCGAAGCCGTCCAGCTCGACGATCAGCCGTCTCCCTGGCCAGAGGGCATCCACCTCATGGCCAAGCACCGAGACGTTGGTGGCCGGTGGGAGCAGATCGTGCTCGCGGCAGAGCTCGACGAAGCGCTCCTCGAGGGGCGAGCGCGTGGAGATCGGATCCCTGGCGGCTTCGATCAGGCGTCGAAGCGGTCGCAGCCCGTGCCGCCCGTGGCTCCGTTCGCAGAGCTCGTCGAGTGCTCGCAATTCGAGCAGGCGAAGACGGTCGGCCTCCTCGAATGCGCGTTGCAGGCTCTGTTCGTCGACCACTTCGGCCAGGTCGAGGAGGGTGCGTGCAATCGAGGTGACGGGGATCGCGTCGAGAACGGCACGATCACCTGGGTCAGGACGTCCCTCGTGCACCAGGATGCCGGCTCGCCCCAGCCCGCCCCGGCTGCTGCGGGCGGTGATCTCGATGGGCCCGCCCAGCGGCCGTGTCAGCCCCCAGAGAGCGCCCGCGCTCCGATGGCTCAATACCGCTGTTCGCCCACATGCCAGGACCGCCGCCATCCAGCGACCCCGCTGAGTGAGCCGCCGATGGCCCAGCGCGTATACACCCCGATGGATCGGGTGCAGTCGCCCCGCTTCGATGCGTCGCTCAATCATGCGGCGCGTCACGTCATGCTCAACCAGCTGACCCCGGGCGACCACGCCGTGCTGCCGGCTCGCCAGGGCCGCCACCTGCCTCTCGACCTGTATCCGCGGTCGGTCCTTTCCTGGACGTTCCCGTAGTTGACCACCCATTTGGTGGTCAAGTGCGGGCACGTGCGGTCTCTCCCCGTCAGTCCCTCTTCGCCCGCGCCTTTCCGGCCCAGGGGATGACGCGAGACGCCTGAGCTACCGGCGCGGCCCGGCCTACAGGTTCTGGATCTCGGCGGCGATGTCCGACGCCGCCTGTTTGGCGTCGGCGAACAGCATCGAGGTGTTCGGTTCGTAGAAGAGGTCGTTGTCGATGCCGGCGAAGCCGGGGCTGAGGGAGCGCTTGATCACGATCACCTGCTGGGCCTCGCTGACTTCGATGATCGGCATCCCGGCGATCGGGCTGTCGGGGTCGTTCTTGGCGGCGGGGTTGGTGACGTCGTTGGCGCCGACGACGACGGCGACGTCGGTGCGCGACAGCTCCGGGTTGACCTCATCCATCTCCTTCAGCTGCTCGTAGGGGACGTCGGCCTCGGCCAGCAACACGTTCATGTGGCCCGGCATCCGCCCCGCTACGGGATGGATCGCGTAGCTGACGGTGACACCGCGCTTCTCGAGCGCGTCGGCGACCTCCTTGAGCGCGTGCTGGGCCTGGGCGACGGCGAGGCCGTAGCCGGGCACGAACACCACCGAGTCGGCGTAGGCGAGCTTGATCGCCGCGTCCTGGGCTCCGATCGAGGTATGGGGGCGCTCCTCGGTGGTGCCGGCCGCCCCGGCGGGGGCACCGCCGAAGCCGGCGAAGAGGACGTTGGCGACGGAGCGGTTCATCGCCGTCGCCATCTCCATCGTCAGGATCGTTCCCGACGAGCCGACGAGGGTGCCGGCAACGATCAGCGCCACGTTGTCGAGGGCGAATCCAGCAGCGGCCGCGGCGAGCCCGGTGAACGCGTTGAGCAGCGAGATCACGACCGGCATGTCGGCGCCGCCGATCGGCAGCACGACGAGGTTGCCGAGCAGCGCCGCGGCGATCAGGACGCCGATGAAGATCTCCTGCGAGGGGTCGTCGTTGTTGACGGCGAGGTTGACGCAGGCGGCGACGATGCCGATCAGCAGCAGCGCGTTGATCACCTGCTGGCCCGGGACGGCGAGCGGCCGGGTCGGGATCAGTTCCTGGAGCTTGGCGAAGGCGATGTTGGAGCCCCAGAAGGAGACCGAGCCGACGACCGCCGAGAACAGGATCGGGATCAGCGTGTCGAGCGGAATCTCGTCGCCGATCGAGATCCCGTGGCGGATCTCCGACCAGGCGATCAGGGCCACCGCGCCGCCGCCGACGCCGTTGTAGAGGGCGACCATCTGCGGCATCTGCGTCATCTGGACGCGGAGCGAGGCGGTGACGCCGACCGCGCCGCCGACCGCGAGGCCGCCGAGGATCAGGCCCCAGTTGCCGATCCCGTCGAGCAGCAGCGTCGTGACGACGGCAATCGCCATGCCGATGGCGGCGATCAGATTGCCCTGTTTCGCGGTGGTCGGATGGGTGCCGCGCCGGACGCCGAAGATGAACAGCGAGAAGGCGACGATGTAGAGCGCGGTGGCGCCGTCGCCACCCGGCTCGAGAACAGCGGGGACCACCGTCATCCCTCCTCCGACCCCGGTTTCCGCTTCCGCGAGAACATGCCGAGCATCCGGTCGGTGACCATGAACCCGCCGACGATGTTGATCGCGCCGAAGACGATCGCGATCGTGCCGATCACGTACTCGAGCGGGTCGTCGGCGTAGCCGACGACGATCAGGCCTCCCAGCATCACGATCCCGTGGATCGCGTTGGTCTGCGACATCAGCGGGGTGTGCAGGGTCGTCGGCACCTTCGAGATCACCTCGAAGCCGACGAAGGCGGCGAGGACGAAGATCGTTATCTCGGTGATCAGACTCATCTGAACACCGCCTCGCGCTTCGCTCCCTCGCGAAGAATCAGATATGCACGCTCGGTCGCTGCCGCGCTCATTGCGCCGCCCTCTCGTTCCTGATCTCGCCGCCGTGGGTGATGCAGGCGGCGTCGATGATGTCGTCCTCGAAATCGAGATTCAGCTCGCCCTCCTCGCCGATCAGCAGCCCGAGCAGGTTCTCGAGGTTCTTGGCGTAGAGCTGGGAGGCGGGCCTCGGCATCTCACTCGGCAGGTTGCGCGGGCCGATCACCTTGACACCGCCACCGTCAACGGTCTGCCCGGCCACGGTCAGCTCGCAGTTGCCGCCCGTCTCCGCCGCCAGGTCGACGATCAGCGAGCCCGGCTGCATCCCGCGCACCGCCTCCGCGGTGATCAGCAACGGCGCCGGCCGGCCCGGGATCGCGGCGGTGCTGATGATCAGGTCCTGTTTGGCGGCGTTCTCGCCGATCGCGACGCGGACCTTCTCGTTCTCCTCGTCGGTGAGCGGCCTCGCGTAGCCGCCCTCCCCTTCGGCGTCGGGGATGAAGTCCAGCTCGAGCGGGCGTCCACCGAGCGAGGCGATCTGCTCCCAGGCCGCGCGGCGAATGTCGAAGCCGGTGACGATCGCGCCGAGACGCTTCGCGGTGGCGACCGCCTGCAAGCCGGCAACGCCGGCGCCGAGGACCAGCACCCTAGCGGGGGGAACGGTGCCGGCGGCGGTGGTCATCATCCCCAAGAAGCGCCCCGACTCGTGGGCGCCGATCAGGGTCGCGGCGTATCCGGCCGCGGCCGCCTGGGAGGAGAGCGCGTCCATCGCCTGGGCGCGGGTCGTGCGCGGGATCGCCTCCATCGCAAAGCTGGTCACACCGGACTGCGCCAGCGCCCGGTTGGTCTCGGCCGCGGTCCACGGAGCGAGGTGCCCGATCAGGACCTGGCCGGACTTGAGGCGGCGGATCTCCGCCTCGGTCGGCGTCGCCACCCGCAGAACGACGTCCGCGGCCCAGGCGGCGTCGGCGTCGGTCATCTCCCCGCCGGCCTCCTCGTACTGGGAGTCCGGGTGCCCGGCCTCCTCGCCCGCGCCGGACTCGACCACGACGTCGATGCTCTCGTTTTTCTTCAACGAGGCGACGACGTCCGGGACGAGCGCCACCCGGCGCTCACCATCAGCGGTCTCTTTCGGAACTCCGATCTTCATTGAGTCAAGCTTCGCCTCGTTCGCCTCGCAAGAAGTCAGATCTCGATGCTCGGCTCACTTCGGCTCAGGGGGCGGGGGAGAATATGCGATCCGGTCAGGCCGGCGTGCGGACACCGGCGATCGCCGCGAGGCGCTCCAGCGTGTGCAGCTGCTGGTCGCGCTCGACGTGCACCGGGGAGACGATCAGGCGGTCGATCCCGGCGCTCTGGAAGCGCCCGATCCGCTCCGCGACCTCCTCCTCGGCACCGACCAGCGAGGTCGCCTCGACGATCTCATCCGGCATCGCCTCGTAGGCGCCGCCGCGGTCGCCGTCCTGGTAGCGGCGCTGCACCTCGTCCGCGACCTCGCCGAAGCCGAAGCGGTGCGCGAGGTCGACGTAGAAGTTCGTCTTGCGGCTCCCCATGCCGCCGAAGTAGAGGACGAGGCCCGCCTTGACGACGCTCTTGGCGGTCTCGAGGTCGCCGTCGATCGCCACCTGCAGCGTCGGTGAGACCTCGAGGTCGGAGCGCTGCCGCCCCCCCTTGGCGAATCCCGCCTCGAGGTGCTCGCCCCAGGTCTGCTCGAAGGCGTCGACGCTGAAGAAGATCGGGATCCAGCCGTCGCAGATCTCGGCCGCCATCTCGACCGATTTGCGGCCGATCGCGCCGACGAAGACGGGGATCCTGTTGCGCAGTGGGTGGAAGTTGAGCTTCAGCGCCTTGCCCTCGCCGCCGGGCAGCGGCAGCTGGTAGTGCTCGCCCTGATGGTCGACCGGGCCCTCCCTGGCGATGATCTCGCGAACGATTTCGATGTACTCGCGGGTCCGCCCCCACGGCTTGGCGTACGGGACGCCGTACCAGCCTTCGGAGACCTGCGGCCCGGAGGGGCCGAACCCGAATATGAAACGCCCGCCGGAGAGCTGGTCGATCGTCGCCCCCGCCATCGCCGCCGCGGCCGGCGGCCGGGCCGGCACCTGCATGATCGCGGCGCCGAGGTTGATCGTCGTCGTCTGCGGCGCGAGCCAGGCGAGGACGCTGACCACGTCGGAGCCGTAGGACTCCGCCGCCCAGACCGACTCATAGCCGGCCCTCTCAGCCGCCTGCACCACCTCGGCGGCGTCCTCGCCGGCGGGCCCGATCCCCCAGTAGCCGAGGTTGAGTCCAAGCTTTAGCGCCATCTGCCCGCACCCTATTGAATAGACGGATGAGCGTCGAGCCAGAACGCCCCCGGGGCCTCTCGAGCGCTGAGGCTGCAAAGAGGCTTCACGACCTCGGCCCGCCGCCCGAGACGTCATCGCGCTCGGTGTCCAGCATCGTCGCCGGCAACGTCTTCACGCTCTTCAACGCGATCATCGGCGTCTTCTTCGTCCTCATCCTCTCGCTGGGGTTGTTCGCGGACGCGGTCTTCGGGCTGATCGCGATCGTCAACTCCTCCATCGGGATCCGCCAGGAGCTGAAGGCGAAGCGGACCCTGGACGCGCTCGCCGTGCTGGTCGCCCCGCACGCCAAGGTGATTCGCGACGGCAGCGTGGTCAACCTCCTCGCCGAGCAGGTCGTCCCCGGCGACGTCGTCGTCGTCGAGCCGGGCGACCAGCTCGTCGCCGACGGCGAGGTGATCGGCAACCGCGGGTTGACGCTCGACGAGGCGATGCTGACCGGGGAGGCCGAGGGGGTCAGGAAGGGCGTCGGCGAGCGAGCGCTCTCGGGCTCGTTCTGCCTCTCGGGCTCGGGCAGCTACCGGGTCGACGCGGTGCGCGAGGAGAGCTACGCCGGCAAGCTCGCGGGCGAGGCGCGCTCCTTCCGCCACCCACCCTCGCCGCTGCAGGGGGAGGTCAACCGGGTGATCGTCGTCTGCACCTACGTGATGATCCCGCTGGCGGCGATCCTGCTGCTGACCTTCCAGGTGCGGAGCGTCGACCTGGTGGAGGCGGCGCAGACCGCGACCGCGGGCCTGGTGACCCTGATCCCCGAGGGCCTGGTGCTGCTGATGAGCGTCACCTTCGCGGTCGCCGCGGTCCGCCTCGCCGGCCGCGACACCCTCGTCCAGCAGATGAGCGCCACCGAGAGCCTCGCGGCGGTCGACACGATCTGCGTCGACAAGACCGGGACGCTCACCGACGGAAAGCTGCGGCTGCTCGGGATCGAGGTCCCCGAAACGGTCGAGCAGGAGGCGGCGCAGAAGGCGCTGGGGCGCTTCGCCTCGAGCGCCGGCGAGCGCAACCGCACCCTCGAGGCAATCGCGGCAAGCTTCCCTGTCCAGGCCGGTCGCGTCACCGGCGAGGTCCCGTTCTCCTCGGTCTGGAAGTGGAGCGGGTTGCGGTTCGGCGCCAGCTCCTACGTGCTCGGCGCCCCCGACGTGCTCGAGCAGGCAGGGGCGCTGACGCTGCCGCCGGGCCTGAAGCGCAAGCTGGAGCAGGAGACCGAAGCGGGGAGACGCGTCGTCGCCTTCGGCGAGTCGCCCGAGGCGCTGCCCGACGACCCGGCCGGCGCCGCGCCGCCGCGGCTGAAGCCGGTGGCGCTGATCGTGCTCGAAGAGACCCTGCGACCCGATGCCGCGGAGACGATCGCCTACATCCGCGATGAGGAAGTCGACCTGAAGCTGATCTCCGGCGACGCCCACGCCACCGTAACCGCCGTCGCCTACGCGGTCGGCGTCCCCAGGGACGCCGGCATCGTCGACGGCCCAGACCTCCCGGACGACCCCGCGGCGCTGGCCGAGGTTGCGCAGCGCAGCACGATCTTCTGCCGGATCGCGCCCGAGCAGAAGCGGGCCCTGGTCCAGGCGCTACGGGAGTCCGGCCGCTACACGGCGATGATCGGCGACGGCGTCAACGACGTGCCGGCTCTGAAGCAGGCCCGCCTCGCGGTCGCGATGGGCTCGGGGGCCCAGGTGACGAAGGGGATCGCCGACGTCGTCCTGTTGAAAGACCAGTTCGCCCGGCTGCCCGAAGCGGTCGCCGAGGGGCGGCGGATCGCCCGCAACATCCACCGGCTGGGGCGGCTCTACCTGACCAAGACCGTCTACGCGGCGGCGCTGATCCTGCTCGTCGCCGTGCCCGGCTTCGCCTTCCCCTTCCTCCCCCGCCACCTCACCCTCGCCGCCTTCCTGACGATCGGGATCCCCTCCTTCGTGCTGGCCCTGGCACCCTCCGACGGCCCCCTCTACCGCGGCCAGCTGCTGCGGGCGCTGGCCGTTTTCGCGGTGCCGGCGGGACTGGCGATCGCGTTCGGCTCGATCCTCTCCTTCTTCCTCGTCGACACGGTGTTCGGCGGCTCGCTGGAGGCGGGCCGCACGGCCGCGACGACGACCCTGATCGTGCTCGGGCTCTGCTTCGTGCTGCTGCTGGAGCGGGGGCCCGGCCGCGAGCACATCGCGATCCAGAGCTACATGCTCGCCCTGGTCGCCGGGCTCGGGGCCCTCTTCGCGGGCATCCTCGCCGTGGGCCCCCTTCGCGACTTCTTCGACATGACCCTGCTCAACGCGAGCCAGTGGTTCCTCGCCCTGCTCTGCGCCGCCGTCGGGCTGACGCTCGCCAGCGTCCTCTGGCGCCTGCCTCAGATCGAACAGATGGGAGGCCCGGCCTCTCCAGCGGTGGAAGCCGCCGATGCCTGAATCTCGATCGAGCTAGCCGCGGTCCGGAGCGAGCACGAACTGGGTGACGATCAGGTTGGCGGCGAAGCGGGGCTCGTGGCCTTCGCGGAGCCGCTCGACCTTGACCTCGATCACCACCGTGCTGCGGCCGACGTGCAGAGGCTCGGCGGTGGCGACGATCTCATCCCCAGGCAGCCCGGCGGAGAAGACGTTCAGCTTCAGCTCGATCGTCGTGAAGTTGTGGCCGGCGGGGATGTTGCGGAACGTCGACCAGGCAGCGACGGTATCGCCGAGCGCCGTCCAGACCCCGCCGTGGACATAGCCGCCGGGATGGAGGTGGCGGCCGTCGACGACGATCCTCCCCCGCGCGAATGAGTCCTCGATCTCGAGCGGCTCGATCCCGAGTTTGCCCGGAAAGCTGTCGCCGAGGAAGCCGCGCACCATCTCCGGTGTGATGACAGAGCGGTCGCTCATCGGAAGACCTCGCGCTTCGCTCCCTCGCGAAGAATCAGATATGGACGCTCGGTCGCTGCCGCGCTCACAGTCCAAAGCCTTCCAGACCGTGGTCGCCGAACGGCTCGTCGCGCTCCCGCACCGCCTCCCTGAAGCCGCTCTCGGCGGCGCGGCGCACGAAGCCGTGCCCCTCCTCGGTGTGGCGGGCGATCCCGTCGAAGAAGGTCCCCAGCAGCTGGGTCTGGTGCAGGCCCTGCGCGTAGAGCGACTGGTTGACCAGCATCTTCATCATCACCAGCTGGTTGATCGGCAGCCGCGCCACCCGCTCCAGCAGGCGCTCGAAGCGCGCGTCGAGCTCCTCGGGCGGGGCGGCCTCGGTCGCAAGCCCCCAGTCCGCCGCCTGCTTGCCGGTCAGCGAGTCCCCCGTCAGCAGCAGGCGCTTGGCGCGCATCGGGCCGATCCTGGCCGCCCAGAGGGCGGTCGTCGGCGATCCCCAGACCCGCGCCGGCGGATAGCCGATCTTCGCATCGGTGGCGATCAGCAGCAGGTCGGAGCAGAGCGCCATGTCGGTTCCCCCGGCGACGCAGTAGCCGTGGACCTTGCAGAGCACCGGCTTCTCGGAATGGAAGAGGCTCATGAAGCCGCGCACGTTGCGCCACATGAACTGGAAGTCGGTGACCGGGTCCCAGTTCGACTCGGGCATGTGGTTGGCCGCGATCGTCGCCGGGTCGAGGGGGGAGCCGGGGGTCGCCTCGACGCCGCCGAGGCCGCTCATGTCCCCCTCCGCCGAGGCGACCAGGTCATAGCCTCCGCAGAAGCCGGTGCCGCTTCCGGCGAGCGCGATCGCGTGCACCGCGGGGTCCAGGTTCGCCCGCTCGACGCAGGCGGCGATCTCGGCCGGCATCCGCGTCGTGATGCCGTTGCCCCGCTCGGGGCGGTTCAGGGTGATGCGGGCGACCCTGTCGCCCGTCTCGTATATGAGGGTCTGTAGGTCGGAGTCGCTCAGTTGCCTAGACCCGCTCGACAATCATCGCCTTGCCCTGACCGCCGGCGACGCACATCGTCTCCAGGCCGACCTGGTGATCGTCGGTCTCCATCACGTTCAGCAGGGTGCCCATGATCCGCGCCCCGGTCATCCCGAACGGGTGGCCGAGGGCGATCGCGCCGCCGTGCGTGTTGAGTTTCTCCAGCGGGATGTCGCACTCGTCCATGATCGGGATCACCTGCGCGGCGAAGGCCTCATTCAGCTCGACCGCGCCGACATCGTCGATCGTCATCCCGGACCTGTCGAGCACCTTCTTGATCGCCCCGATCGGGGCGACCCCCATGTACTCGGGCTCGTTTCCCCAGGTCGCCGCGGTGACGATGCGTGCTCGCGGCGTCAGGCCCAGCTCCTTCGCCCTGGTGTCGCTCATCAGCAGCACCGCCGCGGCGCCGTCGTTGAGCGGGCAGGAGTTGCCGGCCGTGACCCCGCCGCCGCCGAAGGCCTCGGGCAGTTCGGCCAGCTTCTCGAGGGTCGAGGAGGCGCGCGGGCCGTCGTCCTTCGCGACCTCGGTGCCGTCGGGCAGCTTCACCGGGACGATCTCGCGGTCGAAGAACCCGTCCTCCTGCGATTTCACGGCGAGTTCCTGCGAGCGCTGCGCGTACTTGTCCATGTCGGCGCGGCTCACCTCGTATTTCTCGGCGACGTTGACCGCCGTCAGGCCCATCTCGATGTAGGCGTTCGGCTGGCCGTCGTTGCCCTGCAGGTTCGGGTTCTGGTCATCGGCCCCGGCGGGCTCGGTGCGCTCGTTGTAGCGGCTGACCCACTCGATCCCCGCCGCGATGTAGACGTCGCCCTCGCCGGCCTTGATCGCGTTGCCGGCATGGCGGATCGCGTCGAGGCTGGAGGAGCAGTAGCGGGAGACGGTCACCCCGTTCACGGTCTGCGGGAGCTTCTCGGAGAGCAGCGAGATGATCCGGCCGATGTTGAAGGCCTGCAGGCCCTGCGGCATCCCGCAGCCGCAGAAGAGGTCCTCAACCGTGGTCGGGTCGACATCCGGGTTGCGCTCGAGCAGCCGGTCCACCACGTAGGCGCCCACCTCGTCGGGGCGCAGCTGCGCGAGCGAGCCCTTGAAGGCACGGCCGATCGGCGTGCGGATGGTGTCGACGATCACAGCATCGGGCATTCGGTGTTCTCCTTGGCTTCCGGGGTATGAAGTGGGTCGTGCGCAGCGTAGTTGACCAAACTCCCGGCCCGCTTCTCGACTAAGTTAGGGCGAATGTCGCTCGACGGGCTGCGCGCCTGGATAGGAGAGGTTGAGCGCAAGCTCGGCGTTCGCACGAAAGTGATGCTGGCGCTCGCGGTGATCGCGATCGGCATCGCGGGGGCCGCGGTCTATCTCGCGATCGACACCCGCCAAGGCGCGGTCAGCGAGGGCGACGTGCAGGAGCTGCAGCAGGAACTCGAAGCGCAGATCGACTCCGAGGCCGGGGGCGGAGGCGCCGAAACGGCCTCGCTCGAAGCCGAACTGGACGCTCTTCGGGCCCAGGTCGAAAAGCTCGAAGGGGGCGGCGCGAAAGGAAAATCCGGCTCAGGCGGCTCCTCGGGGGAAAAGGAAAACGGGGAAAAAGAAAAAGTCCCGGAAAGCGCGAAACCATAGAGGGATTTGTGCTGATACGCACGATGTTTGGCCTTCTCGTCCCCTGACTCGGCTACAGTCGCCCGCAATCCACCCTCGCGCACAAACGCGAGCATGCCGACAGCGGCAGCGAAAGGAGGCCCCCGATGCCCGAGGGCTACTGCGTCAAAGAGCGCAAGAAGGTCGAGATCCAGGAACCCAAACAGGTGACGATGAAAAACGGTCGCCCGGCGATCCAGGGTGTGTGCCCCGACTGCGGCACCAAAATCTTCAAGATCGGCAAACTCTAAAGCGGGCGGGGCGGCGCCGTCGGGGGCGTCGCCTAGTCCCGAACAGGCTGAACCCCGGCATCGGGCCGTTCGTATCTCGGACTGCTGTGATGGCGGTTTCCTCTCAATACTTCCCGAGATGGCTCCCGGAGCACTGACGCGGGAGAAGGACGTGCGCGAGGCGTACTCGGCGCACGGGTCCGAGCTCTACGGCTTCGCCGTCCGCTCGCTCGGGGACACCGGGCTTGCGGAAGAGGCGGTGCAGGAGACCTTCCTGCGCGCCTGGCGAGCCGGTGAGAGGTTCGATCCCCAGATCGGCTCGTTGCGGACCTGGCTGTTCGCGATCCTGCGCAACGTCGTCATCGACCTCGGCCGCGCTCGCGCCGCCCGGCCCGGCGTCGCCGAGGGGGGAATCGAGCCCTCGGTCGAGCCCCTCAGCGAGGCCCTGCTCTCGTGGCAGGTCGAGGAGGCACTGCGTCGGATCGGCGACGACCACCGGCGCGTCATCGTCGAGACCTTCTACCGTGGCCGGCCCTATGCCGAGATCGCAGAGGAGCTCGGTGTCCCGGAGGGAACCGTCAAGAGCCGCGTCTACTACGGCCTGAGGGCGCTCAGGGTCGCTCTCGAGGAGACCGGATATGACGGCTGAGAGCTGCCGCGAGTGGCGGGAGTCGCTGGGCGCCTACGCGCTCGGTCAGCTGCCGGCCGACGAGCGCCCGGGGCTCGAGGCCCACCTCGAGGGCTGTGCCGATTGCCGTGCCGAGCTGGAGTCGCTGTCCTCCGTCGCCCGCCTGCTGCCGCTTGCCGACCCGGAGCGCCTCGGCACCGCCCCGTCGCTCCCGCGCCGGCTCGGGGATCGGGTCATGGCTTCGATTGCCGATGAGCGGCGCTCGACCGGACGCCGGCGGCTGCGGCTCGGCCTCGCCCTGAGCGGCGCCACCGCGGCCGTCGCGGCGGCGGCGCTGGCGCTCTTCATCCTGCCCGGAGGGGGCGACGAAGCGCCTGCCCAGCACGTCACCTTCACGTCACTTCCGCCGAAGATGAAGATCGGCGCCAGGCTGGAACCGCGGCCCTTCGGGACCGAGGTCCACGTCTACGTCAAAGGGGTGCGCTCGGGAGAACTCTGCCGGGTATTCCTACGGGCAGAGGACGGATCCCGGATGCCCGCGGGCTCCTTCCGCTACCGCTGGGGAGACGACTCCCAGGCGACCCTCAGCTCCGCCCTCGAGCTGGCGCGGACCGACGCCGTCGGCATCCGGGTCGGGGACCGGACCTTCGTCGCGCCGGTCGGGTCGGCCAGCACCTGAGCTAGCTTGGCGTCAGGCAGGGCAATGAGCAAGCGTGACGAAAGTCACGTACCGTGATCGGCCCGAGATTGAGAGTTCCGGGTTAGGGGTAGCGCGGAGCCGATCCAACCGCGGCAACTGCTGATCCCAGGTCTCGTGCCAAATCCACCTAAAGTGTCATCCGTGACGCAGAAACCCCTCGAGCTGATCCTCGCTCGGAACCTGATGTCGGCGTTGTCAACGCCGGCTTTTTTGGTTGACGAGGGGGGGCTGCTGGTCTTCTACAACGAGGCCGCCGGAACGCTGCTCGGAAAACGGTTCGAGGAGCTGGGAGCGGTTGGGCCCGAGGAGTGGGGCTCGATGTTCGGCCCGTTCGACGCCGAGGGCAGGCCGATCCCCTACGACGAGCTGCCGCTCGTCGTCGCGGTCCGCAACGGCCGCCCGGCCCACGCGAACTTCGAGATCCGATCCACCGACGGTCACCTGCACACGGTCGAGGCCTCGGCGTTCCCGATCCTCACCCCCCACGGCACCCACGGCGCGATCGCGATCTTCTGGCCGACGTCCTCGAACGGGGCTGGGACCTGAGATGAAGGTCAAGCTCTGGGGCACCCGGGGGTCGATCCCCTCCCCCGGCCCGGAGACGATCCGCTACGGCGGCAACACCTCGTGTGTCGGCGTGACGCTGTCCGACGGCTCGCTGCTCGCCCTCGACTCCGGCACCGGAATCCGCAACCTCGGCCTCGCCCTCGCCGCCGAGCCGGCCCGGCTTCACATCCTCCTCACTCACCTCCACCTCGACCACATCCAGGGCCTCGTCTTCTTCGCCCCCGCCTTCCAGCCGCAGACCGAGATCGTGATCTGGGGGCCAGCCTCGCCCGACGCCTCGCTGCGCGAGCGGATAGCCCGTTACATCTCCGCCCCGCTGTCCCCGGTCGAGGTGAAGGAGCTTCCCTGCGACGTCTCCTTCCGCCACTGCCCGGAGATGGCCTGGGACATCGGCCCGGCGCGGATCCGCGCGGCCTCGGTCGCCCACCGGGGGCCCACGCTCGGGTACCGGATCGACGATGGAGACCACTCGCTGGCCTACATCCCGGACCACGAGCCCGCCCTCGGAGCCGACCTCGACTCGCTCGAGGAGGATTGGATCTCCGGCTTCTCGCTGGCACACGATGCCTCGATGCTGATCCACGACGGCCAGTACGCTGACGCCGAGTACCCCGACCACATCGGGTGGGGGCACTCCTCGCTCTCCCACGCGCTCTCCTTCGCCAACCGCTCCGGCGCCGATCGCACGGTCCTCTTCCACCACGACCCGGGCCACTCGGACGAGCGCCTCGACCTGCTCGCAGAGGAAGCGGATGCGCAGTGGGCCAGCCATGCAGGGGAGGCGGGCACGGTCGAGCTCGGCTGGGAGGGCGCCGAATACGACCTCGCGGCCACGAGCCCGACCGGCGCCGATCTGCGCCCGGAGGCCGTCGCTCCGTCTAGCTGACCCGCCGGCTCCGCCGGGCGGGCATCAGGTACCAGAGCACCGCGAACATCGCCGCCGCGCCGAAGCTGGTCACGGCGGTGGCGAGGGCGCCGAACAGGAAATCGGTGATCAGCATGATCGCTCCCGTCATCGCCAGCGCGAGGAACCCGAGGCCGAGGATCGCGAAGCGGTTGGCGAGGAGGACGAGTTCCTCCTTCCGCTGGAGGCGGAAGGTGACCCGGTGGTAGGCGGTGGGCGCGATCAGCAGCGCCGCCGAGACCGCCGTGCAGAGCAGCGTCGCGAAGTAGACCATTTCCTGGAAGGACGTGATTTCGGAGAAGTTCTGCTGGAACGGGACGGCGAGGAGGAAGGCGAACAGGACCTGGACGCCGGGGAGCGCGACGCGCAGCTCCTGCAGCAGCTCGCCGAGGTTGCGGTCGAGGCGTTCGGCCTCGCTCTCATCCCGTTCCGACGGCCTCTCGGTCACGGCTACCACGATAGAGAAGGCTCACCGTAGGATCACACCCGATGGGACGCGTCGCGACGATCCTCGGAAGCAACGCGATCGAACCCGCGGGCGCGGAGATCGTCGCTGTCACGGAGGCCCACGCCGCGGCCGTGGTGCAACGCCACGGCACCGACTCCTATGCCCCTCCCCACCTGATCGACCACGGCGCCAACCTTCGCCAGCTCGTCGAGGCCGGCTGCGACAGGGTGCTCGCGGTCGGATCGGTCGGCTCGCTGCGCCCCGAGTTGACCGTCGGCAGCTTCGTCTGCCCCGACGACTTCATCGCCCTGCAGCTGTCGCTGACCACGTTCGACGACGCGCGTGGGCATATCGCGCCCGGCTTTGACCCGACGCTGGCGCGGCGAAGTGCTCGATGGGTGGGAGGCGAGCGGCGCCGGCACGATCCACGACGGCGGCGTCTACTGGCAGACGAGCGGGCCTCGATTCGAGACGCCGGCCGAGATCCGGCTGATCGCGGCCCACGCCCACCTCGTCGGGATGACGCTCGCCTCCGAGTGCATCGTGGCGAAGGAGCTGGGGCTCAGCTATGCCGCGGTCTGCGTCGTCGACAACATGGCGAACGGAATCGGGGAGCAACCGATCTCCACCGAGGAACTGGATGCCCATCGCGAGCGCAACGCCATCGCGCTGCGCGACGCTCTCGACACGGTGCTGCCGGAGCTGGGGCGGTGAGCGCGGAGCGAGCAAGCGTCCATCTCTGTCTCTGCGCGCCGCGAGCGAAGGGCGAGGTATTGAGGTGAGCGGCGGCTCGGCGCTGACGGTGATCGGTGCCCTCCACGACGGGGTGAAGGTGGGGCTTCGCTGTAGCGACGGCTCGATCGAGGCGCTCGGGCCCGACGTCGCGCCGGCGCCGGGCGACGAGAGGATCGACGCCGCGGGCGCGCCGCTCGTCCCGGCGCTCGTCAACGGCCATACCCACGCCGCGATGACGCTCTTCCGTGGCTACGGCGGCGACCTGCCGCTGATGCGCTGGCTGCAGGAGAAGGTCTGGCCGGTCGAGGCCAAGCTCGAGGCCGAGGACGTCTACTGGGGAGCCCGCCTCGCCTGCCTGGAGATGATCCGCACCGGCACCGCCCGCTTCTGGGACATGTACTGGCAGCCGGCGGCGACCGCGCGGGCGGTGACCGACAGCGGGCTGCGGGCGACGATCGGCAATCCGCTGTTCGACATCGACGGCAACACGGCGGCGATGCAGCGCTCGACCCTGAGCGCGATGGAGGAGCTCGAGGGATTCGGGCCCACGATCGGCCGGGCGCTCGCCCCCCACTCGATCTACACGGTCAGCGAAGAGCTGCTGCGTTGGACGGCGGAGGTGGCGGCCGATCGTCAGCTGCCGGTCCATATCCACCTCTCCGAGACCGAGCAGGAGGTGAGCGACTGCCTCGAGGGCCATGGCGAGCGCCCCGCCGCCTACCTGGACCGGGTCGGCCTTCTCGGTGGGCGGACGCTGCTCGCCCACGGGGTCTGGCTCGATCGCGAGGAGCTGGAGTTGATCGCAAGGCGGGGCGCCACCGTGGTCACCAACCCGGTCGCGAACCTGAAGCTGGCGGTCGGGGGGCCGTTCCCCTACCCGATGTCACGCGAGGCAGGCGTCGCGATCGCGCTCGGGACCGACGGCGCCGGCTCCAACGACTCACTCGACCTGCTCTCCGACCTGAAGACCTTCGCTCTGATCCAGCGCCACGCCAGCGGGGACCCGACGGCGCTGCCGGCCGCTGAGGCGCTGGAAGTCGCCACCGGCGCCCGCGCCCCGATGCTCGGCGCCGGCGAGCCGCTGACGGTCGGCGCCCCCGCCGACTTCCTGCTGCTGCGCCCCGACGCCTATGAGATCGGGCTCGGCGACCTCGATTCCGACATCGTCTACGCGGCCAGCGGCTCGGTGGTCGACACCACCGTCGTCGCCGGCAGGGTGCTGATGAGAGGTGGAGAGGTCGAGGGGGCCGCGGAGACGGTCGCGCGGACCTCCGAGCGCGCCGCGCGACTCGGGATCACCTGATCTCCGGCGATCAAAACGTGGAATCCACGCGGCCAGTGGGTATAGGCTCAAACCGCAGGTGTCGACTGAAGAGGTCACGGACGCAGGGTCACCCGCCGGCGCCTCGGCAGTGCGGTACGAGCACGCCAGCAAGCGCTACGGCAACTCGAAGACCCTCGCTGTCGACGGCCTCTCGCTGACCGTGCCCGCCGGGGCGATCTGCGTGCTTGTGGGCCCGTCGGGGTGTGGAAAGACGACGGCGATGCGCCTGGTCAACCGAACCGTCGAGCTGACCGAGGGCGACGTCCTGATCGGCGACAGGTCGGTGCGCAAGATCGAGCCCGCCCGGCTGCGCCGCGAGATCGGCTACGTGATCCAGGAGATCGGGCTCTTCCCCCACCGCACGATCGCCCAGAACATCGCCTCCGTCCCGCAACTTCTCGGCTGGAAGCGGGAGCGGATCCGGGAGCGGACGACCGAGCTGCTCACCCTGATAGGGCTCGACCCCGAGCTCGGCGACCGCTACCCGGTCCAGCTCTCCGGCGGGCAGCAGCAGCGAGTCGGCGTCGCCAGGGCGCTGGCCGCGGACCCGCTGGTGATGCTGATGGACGAGCCGTTCGGCGCGATCGACCCGATCAACCGAGAGCGCCTCCAGAACGAGTTCCTCCGCCTCCAGGCGGAGGTCGGCAAGACCGTCCTCTTCGTCACCCATGACATCGACGAGGCGATCAAGATCGGCGACCGAATCGCGATCATGCACGAGGGCGGCAAGGTGGCCCAGTACGCGACGCCGGCCGAGCTGCTGATGGCACCGGCCGACGAGTTCGTCGAGGACTTCGTCGGCGCCGACAGGGCGCTGAAGCGACTGGCGCTGATGCGGGTCTCCGACATCGACCTCTGGAAAGCGCCGCTGGCCCACGTCGGGCAGTCCTCGGCAGAGGTGCGGGCGAAGCTGCGAGGGGCGGAGGTCCCCTATCCGCTTCTCGTCGACAGCGAGCGGCGCCCCCTCGGCTGGCTCTCGGAGCGCGACCTGCAGCACGAGTTCGTGCCGGCGCGGCCCGACTCACCGCTCGGCCCGGTGCTCGATCGCGACGACGTCATGCGCGACGCCCTCGCCGACCTGCTGCAGGGGGAGGCGCAGTACGCCCCGGTGGTCGACTCGGGGGGTCGGATCGACGGGGTCCTCTCGGTCGAGATCATCTCCGAGTTCCTCGGCTCGCCCGAGGCCGAGAAGGACGAGCACCGGGCGACAGAGAGGCCAAAATCATGAGCTGGGCGATCCCCCTGGCGGCCGCCGGGGAACTTGGCTCGGACTTCTTCCGGGAACGGACCAGCGAGACCCTGCCCTGCCAGGCGGACACCAGCAAGTTCTTCTGCTTCGACTGGGCCAGGGACAACATCGACCGCTACGAGACGCCGACGCTGCAGCACCTGAAGCTCGTCCTGGCCGCGGTGGTGATCGGCTTCGCGATCGCCTTTGCGCTTGCGCTGCTGGCGCACCAGCGCCGCTGGCTTCAGCCTCCCCTGCTGGCCGCCACCGGAGTCCTCTACACGATCCCCAGCGTCGCCTTCTTCTTCCTGCTGCTTCCCATCACCGGGCGCGGCGTCGACACTGCGGTGATCGCCCTGACCGCCTTCAACCTCCAGGTCATCTACCGCAACACGATCGTCGGCCTGGCAAACGTGCCTGGCGCAGTCACCGATGCCGCGAGGGGAATCGGTCAGACAGACCGCCAGATCCTCTGGCGAGTCGAGGTCCCATTGGCCACCCCGGAGATCATCGCCGGCCTTAGGATCGCCACGGTCTCGACGGTGGCGATTGCGACTCTCGCGACGCTGGCGGGCGGAGGCGGGCTCGGCACGCCGATCTTCGCCAACGGAATCGACTTCAAGACCAACATCATCATCGCCGGAGGAATCGCGATCCTGATGGCGCTCGCATTCGACGCGATCCTCTTTGGCATCCAGCGTCTCATCACACCCTGGCAGCGAGTGGAGCGGGTGTGATCTCCCCGATGCCCGATCTGCTGGCGGGCTCGATCGGGGGGGCACTCGAATTCATCTTCGAGCCGCAACAGTCCAACGTCACCGGGGGCGCGCCGGTCGGCGGCTTCGATCAGACGGTGGAACTGGCGCTGACGCAGCTCGAAGTGACCATCCTGGCGTTACTCCTATCGATGGTCGTGGCGCTGCCGGCCGGCCTCTACCTCGGGCACAAGGGGGTCGGCGAGCTGCTCGCCGTCGGCCTCGGCAACGCCGGCCGGGCGGTCCCGGAGCTGGCGTTGATCGCCTTCATGGCGGCGGCGATCGGGGTCGGGACCCTCAACCTGACGATCGCCCTGGCGGTGCTGGGCGTGCCGCCGATCCTCACCAACGCCTTCGTCGGCATCCGCCAGGTCGACCGCGCCGCGGTCGAAGCGGCGCGCGGCATCGGGATGACCGAGCGCGAGGTGCTGTTCAAGGTCGAGGTGCCACTGGCGATTCCGACTCTGATGGCCGGCATCCGGCTGGCAGCGATCGCGATCATCGCCACGGCCACGATCGCGCCCCTCGCCGGTGTCGAAACGCTGGGCGACTACATCATCAACGAAAACGTCTATGGCGAGAACGGCGTCGTCGCCGGAGCGATCGTCGTCGCCCTGATGGCGCTCACTCTCGAGCTCCTTCTCGCCCTGCTGCAACGCCGTCTGACTTCCAAGGGGCTGAAGCCCAGCCCCGCATGAGATGTCCCAAACCAACCCGACAGGAGAGGAATCGATGAGGACCAAGAAAACCCGGTTGAGCGCGGTGGCGGCTCTGCTGCTAACGCTCGTCCTCAGCCTCGGCGTTGCCGCCTGTGGCGACAGCGACGACAGCACCACTGGGGAGGGCACCGCGGAAACCACGGAAGGCGGGGGCGCGATCGTCTCCAACCCGGCCAACGGCAGCATCAGCCTGACGATCGGCTCCAAGGACTTCGCCGAATCGGAAATCACGGGTGAGATCTACGCCCAGGCCCTGGAAGCGGCCGGCTACAAGGTGAAGACGGACCTGAGCCTCGGATCGGAAACGATCGCCCTGAAAACGCTCAAGCAGGGGGAGATCTCCGGCTATCCCGAATACACCAGCACCGCCCTCGAGTCGCTTTTCGGGCTCGAACCGGAAGAAGTCTCCTCGGACCCTCAGGAGGCCTACGAAAAAGCGAAGGCCGAATTCGAAAAAGAAGGCCTGACCGCGTTCCCGCCGACCCCGTTCGCCAGCGCCAACGCCGTCGGGACGCTGAAGAAAACCGTTGAAGAGCTCGACCTGAAGACGATCTCGGACCTCGACGGCAAATCCGAAGAACTGAGCCTCTACGGCTCACCTGAGTGCCGGCAGCGAAGCGACTGCCTGGCCGGCCTGGAAAAGTTCTACGGCCTCAAGTTCAAGTCGTTCCACCCGGTCGACATCGGGCTCCGCTACACGGTGCTCGAAAAAGGCCAGGCAGACCTCTCGATCCTCTTCACCACCGACCCGCAGCTGGCGGCGCAGAGCGACGAGTTCGTGATCCTCGAAGATGACAAGGAAGTGTTCCCGGCCGGCAACGTGATCTTCGTGACGGACAAAAAAGTCGCGCAGGAAGCGGGGCCTGACTACGAAAAGACGATCGTCGAGGTTCAGAAAGGGCTGACGCTCCCGGTGGTCCAGGAGCTCAACGCCCGGGTCGAACTCGAAAAGGAACCTGCGAAGAAAGTCGCCGCCGACTACCTGACGGAAGCCGGCTACACCGGCTAGCCGGTCTCAGCCTGGAGCGGGCGGGGCCCTCGCGGCCTCGCCCGCATCCTGGCGAAGGAGACGTGGGCCGCCCAGGCAGCCGCGATCCCGGCGCTGGCTGCGAGGAGCAGCGCGACACGCGGGTCATACGCTTCGGAGAGCCAGCCGGCGAGCGGGCCGCCGATCGGGGTCGAGCCGAGGAAGACGACCGAGTAGAGGGCCATCACCCGGCCGCGCATCTCGGGCTCGACCGCCAGCTGCAGCGAGGAGTTGATCGCGGCGGCGAAGGTGACCGCGGAGGCGCCGAGAAGGGCGACCATCGGCACCTCGAGCGCGATGCTCGGCATCGCCGCGGCCAGCAGCGCGAGGACGCCGAAGGAGAGGGCGGCGCCGACGATCAGTCGGGCGTCGGTGCGGCCGTGGGCGCCCGTCGCCAGGGCGCCGATCACCGAGCCGGCGCCCATCGCGGCGACCAGGGTCGCGTAGGCGGTCGCCCCGCCGTCGAAGCTGAACCGGGCGAGCAGCGGCAGGATCACCTGGAAGTTGAGCCCGAAGGTCCCGACCAGCGCCATCAGCCCCAGCGGCACCGCCAGCTCGGGGGTCTGCCTGACGTAGCGCAGGGCGGCGCGGATCGGCCGCCGCTCGGGCTCGGCGCGCGGGGATGAGTTCAGCTGCGCCGGCTCCATCCGCCAGAGGGCGAAGATCATCCCGCCGAAGGAGAGCGCGTTGAGCGCGAAGCAGGGCTCGACCCCGACGGTTGCGATCAGCACCCCGGCGATCGCCGGGCCGACCAGGCGCGCCGAGTGGATGAGGACGCTGTTGAGGCTGACCGCGTTGACCACCCGCTCTGCGCCGACCATCTCGATCGCGAAGCTCTGGCGGGTCGGGTTGTCGACGGCGTTGACCGTCCCACGGACGAAGACCAGGGCGAACACCATCCACGGCGCGACCACTCCGGCGGCCGTCACCGCGAACAGGGCCAGCGCCGGGATCGCCATCAGCACCTGGGTCACCATCAGCAGGCGCCGCTTGGAGAAGCGGTCCGCCAGCAGGCCGCCCCAGGCACCGAACAGGAGGATCGGGAGGAACTGCAGCGCGGTCGTCATCCCCACCGCCAGGCCGCTGCCGGTGAGGAGGAGGATCAGCCAGATCTCGGCGACCACCTGCATCCAGTTGCCGGACAGCGAGACGACCTGCCCCGCGAAGTAGCGGCGGTAGTTGGGGACGGAGAGGGAGTCGACGCTGCGCCGGAGGGCGGCGCTCATGGGCTTCCCTCGGGCGGCGACGGCGCCTCGAGGATCCGCTCGAGGATCGCCGCCGCACGCTCCAGCGTCTCGACGTCTTCAGCGGGCAGGTTCCGCATCCGGCGCGCCAGATAGGCGTTCTTGCGCCCGCGCAGGCGGCGCAGCCGCTCGCGGCCCGCCGGGTTGATGCTGACCACGGCGCTGCGGCCGTCGGCCGGGTCGCGGGTGCGATCGACGAGGCCCGCCTCGCCCAGCAATCGCAGGGTCCGGGTGCCGGTCGGGCGCTTGACGCGCTCGATGGCCGCAAGCTCGCTCGGCGTCAGCGGCCCGTGCCTCTCGACCGTCGAGAGGGCCGATGCGGCGGTCGGCGTCAGCTCGGTCCCGCCGGCTCCGGCCGCCTCCTGGCGCAGCCTTCGCGCCGTGCGCACGATCGCGAGCCGCAGCCGCGCCGCCGCCTCGGTCAGCCTGTTCTCTTGAGCCGTCGTCGTCATTTGATTAGCTTAGATAATTAGTGTAGCAAACTATCTCGAAAAGGCGACCATGGGGGCGTGTCGAACTAGACGCCGGTGAGCCCTCCGGAGCCAGAGCAGGAGACCGTCTACGCGCCGGGCATGGACGAGCGCAGCACGCGGATCGAACGGGCCCTCAACATTCCACTGCTGATCGCCGCCGCGCTGACGCTACCGATGGTCGCGATCACCGAGTCGCACCCGGGCGGGGCGCTCGAGGAGGTCGCCGGCATCCTCAACTGGGTCACCTGGGTCGCGTTCGCGTTCGAGCTGGTCGTGATGCTGGCGGTGGTGCCCGACCGGCGGGCCTGGCTGCGCCGCAACCCGCTCGACCCGATCGTCGTCTTCTTCACCCCGCCGGTCCTCCCCCCCGGCCTGCAGGGCCTCCGGGTCCTGCGCCTGCTGCGGCTGCTGCGCCTGCTGCAGTTCGCCCGCCTCTCGCGCGACATCTTCACCCTGCGCGGCCTGCACTACGCGACCCTGCTCGCCCTGCTGACCGTGATCGGGGGCGGCGCCCTGTTCGTGGGGCTGGAGGGCGGCCAACAGCATCTCAGCACCTGGGACGGGATCTACTGGGCGGTGACGACGATGACGACGCTCGGCTCCGACATCCAACCGACCGACACCGGCGGCCAGATCGT
The DNA here is from genome assembly GCA_963816785.1 of uncultured Solirubrobacterales bacterium. Taxonomy (GTDB): domain Bacteria; phylum Actinomycetota; class Thermoleophilia; order Solirubrobacterales; family 70-9; genus VRUE01. The sequence continues at coordinate 663,290 of CAWFLL010000004.1, forward strand.
CGCGACCGTGCTGGTGCTGGTCGGGCTCGGCTTCATCGCCCTGGTCACCGGCGCCTTCGCGCAGCGCTTCTTCGGCCCGGAGCTGAGCGAGGTCGAGCGGGACCTGGAGGAAGACGTGGCCTCCGCCGAGGCCGTCGCCCAGCGTGAACTGCGCAGCATCCGGGGACAGCTGGCGGCGCTCGAGATCGCGGTCGAGCGGATGGTCGACGAGCGCGCTCCCCGCTAGCGCACCGGAGCGGCTCTCAACCTTCCTCGTCGCGGCGTTCTGCGACCTTCCCCTCGAGCTCCTCCATCACCGCCGGGTCGCGGAGGGTGGTCACGTCGCCCAGCTCGCGGCCCTCGGCGATGTCGCGCAGGAGGCGGCGCATGATCTTCCCGGAGCGCGTCTTCGGCAGGTCGCCGGACCAGATCACCCGCTTCGGGCGGGCCATTTTCCCGATCCGCTCGGCGACGATCTCGTTCAGCTCGGCGGCGATCTCATCGCTTCCATCGAGGTCCCCCTCGAGGGTCACGAAGGCGCAGACAGCCTGGCCGGTCTGCTCGTCGCTCTGGCCGATCACCGCCGCCTCGGCGACTTTCGGATGGGAGACGATCGCCGACTCCACCTCGGCGGTCGAGAGCAGGTGGCCGGAGACGTTGATGGTGTCGTCGACCCGGCCCAGGACCCACAGGTACCCGTCCTCGTCGCGACGCGCTGCGTCCCCGCAGCGGTAGGTCTTCGGCCCGAAGCGGGAGTAATACGTCTCGACGAAGCGCTCCTCCTCGCGGTACAGGGTGCGCAGCATTCCCGGCCAGGGACGGCGCAGCACGAGCAGGCCATCGACTCCGGAGACCGGCTCTCCGCGCTCGTCGAACACGTCCGCGTCGATCCCCGGCAGCGGCAGCGTCGCCGAGCCGGGCTTGGTGGCGGTGATCCCCGGCAGTGGCGAGATCATGATCTGGCCGGTCTCGGTCTGCCACCAGGTGTCGACGACCGGGCAGCGACCGCCGCCGATCACCTTCTGGTACCAGAGCCAGGCCTTCGGGTTGATCGGCTCCCCGACCGACCCCAGCAGGCGCAGCGAGGTCAGGTCGTGGCCGCCGGGGTGCTCGGCCCCCCATTTCATGCAGGCCCGGATCGCGGTCGGCGCCGTATAGAGGATCGTCACCCGGTTGCGCTCGACGATCTGCCACCAGATGTCCTTCCCGGGGTAGTCCGGCGCCCCCTCGTACATCACGCTGGTGGCGCCGTTGGCGAGCGGCCCGTAGACGATGTAGGAGTGGCCGGTGATCCAGCCGACGTCGGCCGCGCACCAGTAGACGTCCTCCTCCGGCCGCAGGTCGAAGATGTGGCGGTGGGTCCAGGCGACCCCGGTCAGGTAGCCGCCAGTGGTGTGGAGGACGCCCTTCGGCTTCGCGGTCGAGCCCGAGGTGTAGAGGATGAACAGCGGATCCTCCGCTCCCATCGGCTCCGGCTCGCACTCGGGGTCGGCGACGGCCAGCGCGTCCTCGAAGAAGACGTCGCGGCCCTCGCGCATCTCGCACTCGGCCCCGATATGGCGGACGACGAAGATCGTCTCGATCGAGCCGACCTCCCCGATCACCTGGTCGACCTGGGCCTTGACCGGGGCCGTCCTACCCTTGCGCCGAGCGCCGTCGACGGTCACCAGCGCCTTCGCCTCGGCGAACTGCATCCGCTCGCGCACGGCCTCGGCCGAGAAGCCCCCGAAGACGACGTTGTGGATCGCGCCGATCCGCGCACTCGCCAGCATCGCGACCGCGACCTCGGGGATCATCGGCAGGTAGATCCCGACCACGTCTCCTCGGCCGATGCCGCGGGCGCGGAGCGCGTTGGCGAAGCGCTGCACGTCGGCGAGCAGGTCGGCATAGGTGACGTCGCGCTCCTCTCCCTCCTCCCCCCGCCAGTGGTAGGCGACGCGATCGCCGTGGCCCGCCGCGACGTGGCGGTCGAGGCAGTTGGCCGACGCATTCAGGCTGCCGTCGGCGAACCACCTGTAGAAGGGGGGATTCGATTCATCGAGCCCCTCGCGCGGCGCCTCGATCCAGTCGAGCAGCTCGGTCGCTTGGCGCAGCCACCAGGCCTCGGGGTCGGCGGCCGCGTCGTCGTAGATCGCCGGGTCGGCGAGCAGCGCCCGCGAGGCGAAGTCCTCGGGCGGATCGAACTTCTCCACCGCGAGCAGTTCGCTCAGCTCACGCTCCAGCGTGGTCTCCTGCTCGGCTGCCATTGCGCTCCTTCCTTGGCCGTTACCCTGAGCGAACGCTATCCACTCGGGCTCTGGCCCGAAATCGACGCTCGCAGATGCTCTTCCGCCAGATCATCCATGAGGACCTCGGCTGTGCCTCCTACCTCGTCGGCGACGCCGGGTCGGGCGTCGCCGCCGTCGTCGACCCACAGTGGGACATCGAGCCCTACCTGGAGCTCAGCCGGCTGCACGGGGTGCGGATCGAGCACGTGCTGGAGACCCACAACCATGCCGACCACGTCTCCGGCCACGGCCGGCTGGCGCGGGCGACAGGCGCGACGATCCACATCCACGAGCTGGCCTCGGCCGAGTACGCGCACGAGCCGTTTGCCGACGGATGGACCCTCGATCTCGGGGAGGGCGTCTCGATCGAGGCGATCCACACCCCCGGCCACCGCCCCGAGCACACCTCGTTCCTCCTCAGGGACTCCGACCGCGGCGGTGACCCGGTCGCGGTCCTGACCGGGGACTCGCTGTTCGTCGGCGACGTCGCCCGCCCCGACCTCGCGATCGAGCCGCGCGAGGGCGCCGCTGACATCTTCCGGTCGCTGCACGAGCGGCTGCTGGCGCTCCCCGACGAGGTCGAGGTCTGGCCGGGACACCTCGGCGGCTCCCTCTGCGGCAGCTCCGGCATCGACCTCAAGACCTCCTCGACGATCGGCTTCGAGCGCCGGCACAACCGCGCTCTGCGCTTCACCGACGAGGCGGAGTTCGTCGAGGACGCGGTATCCAGCCTCGGCGACCGCCCCCCCAACGTCGAGCACATCGTCGGGCTGAACCGCGGGCCTCTGATCGAGGCGATCGGGGGCCCGGCGCGGCTCTCGCCGCGGGGCTTCGAGGCGGCGATCGCCGGCGGAGCGCTGGCGGTCGACTCGCGCACGAACGAGCAGTTCGACGAGGCCCACATCCCCGGCGCGATCAGCGCCTCGGCCTACGACACCGGGTTTGCGACCAAGGTCGCGCAGGTGGTCCCGCCCGAGGCCGAGGTCGTGATCGTCGCCGCCTCCGACGGCAACGAGCTCGAGGCCGCCGAGCTGCTGGCCGCGGTGGGCCTGCGAGTGCGCGGCTTCCTCGGCGGCGGGATGAGCTCCTGGCGCGCGGAGGAGCGCGCGGTCAGTCGGATCGAGGCGGTCGACATCGCCCAGCTCGCCGATCGGCTGGCGGAGGACGACCCGCCGCTGGTGCTCGACGTCCGCCGAGAGGATGAGTTCGACGCCGGGCACCTGGCAGGCTCCCTCCACATCCCCTACGGGGAGCTGGCAGGCCGGGTCGGGGAGCTGCCGCGCGACCGGCCGATCGCGACGATCTGCAAGGGCGGCAAACGCAGCGGCCTCGCCGCCTCGATCCTGCAGCGTGAGGGATTCGAGACGGTGCTCCACGTCGCCACCGGCGGTGTCGCAGCCTGGAGCGCGGAGGGACGGCCGATCGAGCAGGCCGAGGCGCCGGCCCTCTAGCGCGAACGCATTTCCTCCCGCTATGCGGGACCAAGTGCATTCGCGCACCCCTCTGGTCGGTCCCGCTCAGTAGCCCGACGGGTGGCGGGCGATGAAGCCTTCGGTCGAGCTGACCGGCGAGGGGTGCCAGCGCGGGCCGGCTCCGCCGGAGGTGTCGAAGGCGAGGCCGGCGATGATCATCCAGGCGTGGCCGGCGTTGGCGTAGACGGTGATCCACTGGCCCGCGCCCGGTTCGCCCCAGGTCGAGAGGCCGGTCGAGTCGAGCGGGCTGGAGAGGAAGCCGCCCCCGTTGAGGGCGAAGCTGACCGACCCGGAGCAGTCGTACCCGGGTGAGGAGAAGGAGCCGTGTCCGCCACCCCAGATGTAGGGCGTGGTGGCGATCGAGTTGGCCGCTTCGATCGCCGCCTGGACCGCGGGCGGCGCGGCGGCGGGGATGCTCGCCTGGCTTTCGGAGATGTAGTCGGCGGTCTGGCCGGGGGTGAGCGGGGCCGGAGCCGTGGCCGGTGGTGAGCCGCCGGCGCTCGCGATCTGTTCGGAGATCCCCGCGAGGTTGTCGCTCAGGGCCTGCGGAGCGGGACTCGAGCGCGTCGAGGGCTTCGCGGCGCTCGGCCTGAGCGGCCTTCAGCTCGCCGAACCGCGCCTCGGCCTCGGCCCGTGCCGCGGCGGCTTCGCGCTCCTTGACCGCGATCGCGTCGCGCGCCGCCTTGATCTGGCGACGGACGTCGGCCATCGCCTTGACCGCGGCCTTGGCCTGGTCGCGCAGGCCCTTGACCCGGTCTGCGACGGCGTTGTCGTGGTCCTGGATCTGGCTCAGGTAGTCGGCGCGGGCGTTGACCTCCGACCAGCTCGCCGAGTCGAGGACGACGCTGATCATGTCGGGGCTGCCCGACTCGTATATCGCCACCAGCCGCTCGCGCAGCACCGAGAGCGCCCGCTTGAGGCGAGCGCGGATCCGCGCCAGGCGCTCCTTCTCGGCCTCCAGCTTCGCGCTCGCCCGCTCCAGCTCGGCCTGCTTGGCTACCAGCTCCGCCTCGATCGCCGCCTGGCGGCGGCGCAGGAGCGAGACTTCGCCGAGCATCGTGTCGATCGCCGCGTTCTGCTCGGCGATCGTCGCGCTCAGCGAGCGTTCGCTCTGCCGCACGTGGTCGAGCTTGCCCTGGGTCGCGTCGAACTTTTCCTGCAGCGTCTCGGCGGGAGCGGAATCGCCGCCCGCCGCCCACAGGGAGACGATCGCGAGCAGCGCGGCTGCGGGCAGCAACCAGCGCCTCTGGTAGCCGGAGGGGGACGCAAGCATCCGGCGGAGCAGGCTAACGAAACCGCGGAATGGATGTTAGGAGTTGCTAATAACTTGCAACTTCGGTTGCAGAATTGCGCCTTTTGGAGGAGATATCCGCGCCGCGTCGACGCCCGTGATCAGGCGAGCAGTTTCGCCTTCGCCTGCTCGAACTCCTCCGCCGAGAGGGCGCCCTTTTCCTTCAGCTCGTTGAGTTTGTGGAGTTCGTCGGCCGGTGAGGCGTGCGCCTGCTGGCGAACGTAGTCGTCGAAGTGCTTTTTCGCGTCAGCCTGGGCTTTGATCGTGCGGTCGCGCATGCCACTGCCGCGGACGATCAGATAGATCAGCGCGGTGAGGAACGGGACGAAGACCAGGAAGAACACCCATGCCGCCTTCCCCCAGCCGGACATCTCGTGGTCGCGGAAGAGATCGGTGATGATCGTGAACAGGATCCAGATCCAGATCACGAAGAAGAAGATCTCGAGGACGATGAGGAGCAGTTCGCCAAAGCTGATGTCGGCAAGAGCCAGCAAGGGGTGGGGTCCTTTCTGCGGTGGACGGGTGGGGTGATCATAGACCGCTTTTTAGAGCCGCTGGGCAAACAGCACCGCGGCGACCGCGGTGGCGAGGTTGAGGCTGGAGACTCCGGCCCGCATCGGGATCCCCAGCCGCGCGTCGGCGCGGCCGAGCAGCCCCTCGCTGAGCCCATGCCGCTCGGTGCCGAAGGCGAGGATCGCGCCGGCCGGCAGCTCAGCCGGCCGCAGGTCCTCTCCCCCGGGATCGATCGCGATCAGCTGGCGGTCACCGGGATCGAGCTCCTCGACCGCGGCGACCGGCAGGGCGTAGTGGAGGCCGGCGGCGGCGCGCAGGGCGTCGGGGTGCCAGGGATCGTTCCCACCCGTGGTCAGAACGGCGGCGGCGTCGGCGGCGGCGGCGACCCGGACGCAGGCCCCCAGGTTTCCCATCGTGCGCGGATCCTCGAGCAGGACGATCGGAGCCGCCAGCTGAGCGCCGAGGACGGCATTCACGTCGACCTCGGGCCGGCGGGCGATCGCCACGACCCCGGTGCGCGGCGCCTGCGGGACCAGCTCGGCGAGAACCTCGGCGGCCACCGGCGTCGCCCGCCCGACCAGCGAGTCGCGCAGGTCGGGCGCCAGCTCGGCGGCCAGCTCCTCCAGCTCCGCCGTGTCTGCCGCCACCACGTCCTCGACCTCGGCTCCAAACCTCAGTGCGTGCTTGAGCGCGTGGAACCCCTCGAGCACCGCGAGATCTCGCTGCCGCCGTGCCGAGCGGTAGCGACCGACCAGGGCCCGTTCCCCGCTCACTTCGGGCTCAGGCAATCCGTAGCCTCGCCCGCCACTCGTCGGCGTCGAAGCGCGCCGGCTCGGCGTTCCGCAGGAACCTTTCGAGCGCGATGATGAAACGGCCGGGCGCCTCGATCTGCGGCACGTGGTCGGCGGCGTCAATCCGCTGGCCGCCGGTCCCGATCACAGCGCGAACGGTGGCCAGGAAGGCGGCGCGCCGGTCGGGGTCGCTGAGCGACGCGTAGTTTCGCGCCACCTCGGTGACGTCCGGGTCGGGGCGCAGGCCGATCGCCGCCAATCCCTTTCCCAGTTCCGGGCCGACCCGCGCCCCGGGACCAGCGGTGGCGCCGATGAAGAGGTCCGCGCCCGGAAGCGCGGCGGCGCGGAGCACCGGGCTCACCTCCGGGCCGAGGCCGCCGCTGGAGACGAGAACCAGCCGCTCGATCATCTCGGGGTACTGGTAGGCGAACTGCATCGCGACCCCGCCCCCGAGCGAGTGGCCGAGCACGGTGGCCCGGTCGTGGCCGAGGGTCAGCAGCAGGGTCTGACCGCGGGCCAGCGGCTCGATCACCTCCCGCCAGCTCTCGCAGGTTCCGGCCATGGCGTGAATCAGCAGCAGCACCGGTCCCTCACCGGCCCCGATGTAGGCGACCGAGCGACCGTGGATGCTCACCGACTTCATCTCCGGCGCTGCCATTCGGAGACAGTATTCCCAGATTTCCCGCACAAATCCCAAACGCCGCTCCCCTCGGCTAGCCTGAACGCAATCGCCAGCTTCCTCCACACCTGCTACCGGATCGGCGACATCGACCGCTCGGTCTCCTTCTACGAGAAGCTCGGGTTCGAGGAGCGGCGGCGGATGCCGATCGGCGAGGAGGCGATCAACGTCTTCATGGGGCTGCCGGGCGAGGACCCCCGCCTCGAGCTGACCTACAACCACGGCGTCGACTCCTACGACCTCGGCACCGGCTACAACCACATCGCGCTTCTCGTCGACGACCTCGAGGGAACCCTGGAGGGCCTCTCCGCCCAGGGCATCGAGCCCGAAAAGCCCCCATACCGCCCGGGCGGCCGCACCGAGGGGCACCGGATCTGCTTCGTCAGGGACCCCGATGGCTACAGAGTTGAGCTAATCGGCGAGTAGGGCCGCCGCAGCGTCCGCGATGCCCGCTCAACTCAAGCACGTCGACCCGAACCGGCCGCGTGGCCTCTTCAGCCGCGCCTACGCCGCCCTCGCCAACACCCGCCTGGGGAGGTTCATGTCAGTGCACGTCATGTGGAAGGTCGACCCGCTCCTGATGCGGGCGACCGGGGGTCGCCTCGGAATGGGCCTCGTCCTCCCCACCGCCCTGCTCGAGACTCGCGGCGCGAAGAGCGGGGCGGTGCGACGCAACGCGGTCATCTACTTCCACGACGGTGACCGGGTCACGATCGTCGCCTCGAAGCTCGGCATGGATCACAACCCGGCCTGGTTCCACAACCTCGTCTGCGACCCGGAGGTCATGTTCGGAGGCATCCCGATGAGGGCCACCGTCGTCGTCGACGAGGACGAGCGTCGGAGGCTCTGGTCGCTCGCCGACGGCCTCTTCGCGCCCTACGCGGCCTACCGCCGGGAAGCGGCGAGGGTCGACCGGACGATTCCGATCGTCCAGCTAACCGAGCGCGGGCTCAGCCCTTGACGTGAACGACGCTGAAGGTTTTCGTCGCCGGTGAGGGGTCGGCGACCCCGGAGGCGACCGCGCGGACGCTGAAGCGGTACTTGGCGGGCTTGAGGTTGAGCTTCTTCGGCGATTTGCAGCCGTTGAACTTGGGCTTCGGCTGTTTCTTGCCCTTGCCCTTCTTCAGCTTGACCAGGGCGCATTCGAACTTGGCGCCCGCGGTCGAGGAGCTGAAGCGGAAGGTGACCTTGGCGCGTTTGCCCTTGGTCTTGACCTTCTTCTTCGGCCCCTTGCCGATCTTCGTCTCCGGCGCTTTCGGTTTCGCGCCGCTGATCGGGACGGCCGGCGGTTCGAGGCCGCTCACCTTGGCCACCTCGTAGACGTTTTCGCCGGGGATTTCCATCGTCACCCAGAGGGTGTTGTTCGGGTCCGGGCGCGATCTGGCGCGGGAAGAATTTCGGCGGGAAGCCGTTGAGCGGAGTCGCTTTCCCGTCGGGGGTCAGGCGCTGGAGGTTGTCCGCCGCCGACATCGCGAACCAGTAGGCGCCATCGGAGCCGAGCGCGACGCCGAATGGGTCACCTTCCATCTCGATCGCGGTGGGCGCCGCCGGCGGCGTCACCAGACCAAGGCCCTCGGTCGCGTCGGACTTCGAGAAAGCGATCTGCCCGCTGGGGCTGCCGGCTACGCCCTGCGACGTGTTGGTGTCGCCGAGCAGCGGGATGTCTTGTACGACTTCGGCCGGCGTCACGGTGACGATCCGTTTGTTGCCCGAGTCGGCGACCACCAGCAGCGAGCCGGCGACGTCGATGTCTTTGGGCTGGAGGCCCGCTACCGGGATCGATTTCGCGGTGCCCTCCGGGTCCGAGGGCGAGAAGTGGACGACGTTGTTGCTCGCCGCCACCCACATCTGGTTTTCGGGCCCGAAGACGATCGGGGTCTTCGAGGTGATGTCGGTGATCGTGAACACCTGCCTCGTGCCTTCGGGGTCGGACGGCAGGAAGGAGCCGGCCTTGTTCGTGTCGGTGATCCACATCCTTCCTTCGGGCCCGGCCGTGATCCCCGCCGGGTGTTCGAGGTCCTGGAGTTTGAATTTGTCAATCGTGCCCGACGGGGAGATCCGGATGACGTCGAATTCGCTTTCATTGACGCCCATCCACATGTTGCCGTCGGGCCCCGCGGCGATTTTGTTGTTGCTGCCATCGAATTCCGGAGCGGTGAAGTGGCCCTCGACCACCGGGGCCGCGTAGGCCGCCGGGCCGAACGCGAGGAGTGCCGTAAGGGCCGCAGCGAAGGCCGTCATCACGATCTTGCGAGACAGCATCCGGGACAGTCTAGGTCAGTTCAGGACACCCGATGGCCAGGGCCCCACCTCTTACCCGATTTTTACGAGATATTGATTTGCGGGAAACCCGCAGGCGCGACTCTACGAGCGACTCGACCTAGGAGGAGCTATGCCGCAGATTCTCGTAGTGACAGATGTCCCCGAGAGCTCTGAGAGCGCCGTCGTGTATCGGGAGCGAATCGTCCTCAGCGATCTCGAGTCCGACCACTTCTCAGCCCAGCTGGTCGAGCGGGTCGGCTGGGCCATGCTCGACGCCGATGAGCTCGAAAACCAGGACCCCCGGGTGGCCGACCGTCGGCTCGGGTCGACGGGATAGAGCGCCGGGCTCCCCGGCCCCGGCTCACGGCCCGGGGGTGCAACTGATGTTGCGGCCGTGCCGCCCAAAGCTGTTACCCAGTATTGGGGATGCGCCCGATCCGAGGAATCGGCGCAGCCGCGCTGATCGCCACCGTCCTTCTTGCCGGCGCCGTACCGGCGGCCGCGTCGGTCCCCGCGCGGGTCGCGGCGCTTCAGTCGGCGTTGAAGGGGCTGCACCTCTACAGCGGCTACGTCGACGGGATCAGGGGGCCGCTCACCCGCCACGGGATCGTCGCCTTCCAGCGCCACCGGGGGCTTCACGTCGACGGCGTCGCCGGGCCGCAGACCCGGCGGGCGCTCGGCTGGCGCGGAAGGCCGGGGCTCGGGAGCCGGGTGATGCGGTTCGGGGACCGGGGCTGGGACGTCGCCGCGCTCCAGTTCCTGCTCCAGCGCGCCGGCCACGGGCCGGGCCGGGCCGACGGCCTGTTCGGGCCGCTGACGAAGGCGGCGGTGACACGGGCGCAGGGTGCGGCGGGCATCGCCGTCGACGGGCTCGCCGGGCCGGCGACGATCCGGCTCGCTGCGCGGCGGCGGGGAAGCGCCCAGCGGGCCCGGTCCGCTTCCTGCGCCCGGTCCCGGGGCCGATCGGCGACGGGTTCGGCGCCCCGCGGGGTGACCACCTGCACACGGGCGTCGACTTCCCGGTGCCCTACGGAACGCGGGTCGGCGCCGCGGGTCGGGGGACGACGATCTACGCCGGCTACAACTACGGCGGCTACGGCAACCTCGTCGTGATCCAGCACCGGCTCGGCTACACCACCTGGTACGGCCACCTGTCCTCGATCACGACCTGGGTCGGCGAGCGGGTCGAGCGGCGGGACACGGATCGGATACGTCGGCTCGACCGGAGACTCGACCGGCCCCCACCTCCACTTCGAGGTGCGCCACTACGACACCCCGATCGACCCGGTCCCGCTGCTGCTGCCGGCAGTCGCGTCCCGCTCTCCCGAACGGGCCGGCGGCCGCGATGCCCTCGAGTGCGGCGCGGCGCGGCGCCCGACTCGCAGGCCGCCCCGCGGCTCCGACTGGATCGCCCGCGAGCGCCTCTGCCGGCGGGGCCGACCTCCTGTCCTAGAATCGGCGCGGTGAGGCGGGAGGCGGACCAAACTCAAGGACTCGCAACCCCCACCGCGATAGGTGCCGGTGAGCGAGTGCGAGACCGGCTCGCCGGGAGGAAGGTCCTCCTCACCGGCGCCTCCGGCTTCCTCGGCAAGGCCGTGCTGGGGGCGCTTCTGCGCAGCGCGCCGGATATCGGCCAGCTCGTCCTCCTGCTGCGGGCGCCCGGGGCGTCGACCGCGAGCGAGCGCCTCGACAGCGTGCTGGCGAGCGATGCCTTCGCCGAGCTGCCGGCGGCGGAGATCCGCGCCAAGCTCGACTCCGGCCGGATCCGGGCACTGCGCGGTGACCTCGAGATCGACGGCCTGGGCGAGAAGGCGGACGACACGCTGGCGGGCGTCGACACGGTGATCCACTGCGCCGCGACGGTCTCCTTCGAGGAGGCGCTCGACGACGCCCTCGCCCTCAACACCTTCGGCCCGATCCGCCTTCTGCAGCGGTTGCGCGAGAGCGGCTCCGATCCCGAGCTCGTCCATGTCTCGACCGCGTACGTGGCGGACCGCCAATCCGGCCGGGTGCTGGAGGACGGCGCTCCCCACCAGGGGCTCGCGGACCTCGACCCGGAGGCGCTGTTCGCGACTGCGCGCCGGTGGCGCGAAGAGCTCGAGCGCGAATCGATCGAGGAGCCGCAGCGGGGCGGTTCGCAAAGGCGGCGGAGCGCGATGCGGCCAGGCGGCCGGACCTGGACGCCTCGGCACGGACGGAGGAGCTGCGCCGGCGCTGGGTCGGCGATCGGCTCTCGCGGCGAAGCCGCAGGCACGCGATCGAGCTTGGCTGGCCCGACACCTATGCCCTCTCGAAGGCCCTCGGCGAGCGCCTCGTGGCCGAGCGCTCCACCCCCACAACCGTGATCCGCCCGACGATCATCGAGTCGGCGCTGGAGCTCCCGAGCCCCGGTTGGCTCGAAGGGATCAAGGTCGCGGACCCGTTGATCCTCGCTTATGCCTCCCGGGGCCTGACCCACCTTCCCGGCCGCGAGCAGAACGTGATCGACATCGTTCCCGTCGACCTGCGTCGCCAATGCCTGCGTCGTCGCCGCCGCCCATCCCCCGGAGGACGGCCTGCGGACGATCGCCGTCGCAAGCAGCGCCCGCAACCCGCTCTCGATCGGGAGGCTGGCAGAAGAGATCCGCGAGTACTTCCTGCGCGAGCCGCTGCTCGCTCGCAACGGCTCGCCGATCAAGATCGGCGAGCTGAAGTTCGTCGATCGCCGAGTCGCGCTTCGCAGGACGATCCGCCGCGAGCGTGTCGCCGCGGCGGCGGCGCGGGCCGTGATGGCGTCGCCGGTCCATCTTCCCCAGGAGAGGATGCTGCGCTCCGCCCGCGCCCTCGCCGAACGGGTGACGCGGATGGTCAAGATCTATGGCGCCTACACCGAGCTCGACTGCGTCTTCGACGATGCCGACGCCTGCCGCCTGGCCGACCTCCTGCCGGAGGCGGATCGCGCCGAGCTGTCGTTCGACACGGCGGCGATCGAGTGGGACTCCTATCTGCAGGAGATCCACCTGCCGCAGGTGCGGCGGCTCGCGACCGGCGGCTGAAAATCGCGGTGACCGCCGCCATTTCCCGCAAAGAGCAGGGTGATCTTTGACCGCTCCCTGCGGCCGAGGTTAGGCTCGACCCGCTCGCGGGACGACCGAAGGGAGGAGTCGTGAAACTGGTGATCGGCATCGTGCGCCCGGAGAAGGCGAACGACGTGCTGGAAGCGCTCTACCGGGCCGAGGTCCGCGGCGTCTCGATGAGCCGCGTGCAGGGCCACGGCGGCGAGCTGGACCGGGTCGAGACCTACCGCGGGACGACCGTGAAGATCGGGCTCTCCGACAAGGTCCGCTTCGAGATCGCTGTCTCCGACTACTTCGTGCAGACCGACCGTCGAGGCGCTCTGCGAGGGCGCCCGGACCGGCGAGGTCGGCGACGGCAAGATCTTCGTCCTGCCGCTCGAGCGGGCGGTCCGGATCCGCACCGGCGAGACCGACGAGGCCGCCGTGACCCCGGTGGCGAAGTGATGAGCGTGCTCGAGCCTGCACCGGCTCGCCCAGGTCGACACCGGCGACACCGCCTGGATGCTCACCGCGACGGCGCTGGTGCTGCTGATGACGATCGGCGCTCGGCCTCTTCTACGCCGGCCTGGTGCGCGGCGAAGAACACGCTCAACACGTTCATGATGTGCGTCGCCGCGATCGCGATCGCCGGTGTCACCTGGGCGCTGATCGGCTACTCGCTCGCCTTCGACGGCGAAGCCGCGCTGATCGGCGGCCTCGACCACGTCGCGCTGCAGGACGTCGACTTCACGCCCGCGCGAAGGGACGACGATCCCGCACCTGGTCTTCTTCGCCTTCCAGGGAACCTTCTGCATCATCACCGTGGCGCTGATCTCCGGCGCCGTGGTCGAGCGGATGCGCTTCGGCGCCTTCATGGTCTTCGCGGCGCTGTGGTCGGTGCTCGTCTACGCGGTGCTCGCCCACTGGGCGTTCGGCGGCGGCTGGCTGATCGCCGGCGGCACGCTCGACTTCGCCGGCGGCGTCCCGGTCGAGATGGGCTCCGGGTTCTCGGCGCTGGCGGCCGCGCTGGTCGTCGGAGCGCGCAAAGACTACGGCCGCCAGGCGCTCCTCCCCCACAACGCCGTCTACGTCCTGCTCGGCGCCGGCCTGCTCTGGTTCGGCTGGTTCGGCTTCAACGGCGGCAGCGGCTTCTCGACCGGAAACCCGAGCGTGCTCGCCTTCACCAACACGCTGCTGACCCCGGCCTGCGCGCTGCATCACCTGGTTCGCCCTCGACCTGATCCGGGGCCGCAAGGTGACCGCGATCGGCGCCGCGACCGCGATCATCGTCGGCTGCGTGCTGATCACCCCCGCGGGCGGCTTCATCAGCCCCGGCTGGGCGATGGTGCTCGGCTTCCTCGGAGCGCTGCCCTGCTACGCGGTGATCGTCTGGCGGCCCCGGACCCGGGTCGACGAGACCCTCGACGTGCTCGCCGCCCACGGCATCGCCGGCTTCACCGGGATCCTCTTCATCGGCTTCGTCGCCCAGATCGGGTGGAACGGCGTCGCCGACGGCCTCTTCTACGGCAACGCGGCGCAGCTCGGTGACCAGGCGCTGGCCGCCCTCGCCGCGCCGCTCTACGCGTTCGGCATGACCTACGTGCTGCTGCAGGCGATCGGCGTCGTGATGCCGCTGCGGGCGAGCGAGCACGACGAGGCGGTCGGCATGGACGTCGTCGACCACGGCGAGGAGGCATACGCGAGCGGCGAGGGCGCGATCCTGGTCGAGCCCGAGGCCGACGGCGAGATCCTGGTCGCGGACCCGGGCTGAGCGCGGAACCGGTGCCGGGTCAACGGTGACCGAGTACGTCCAGGTCCTGACCACGGTCGACTCCGAGGAGGCGGCAAAGCGGGTCGCCTCCGACCTGCTCGACCGCCGCCTCGCGGCCTGCGTCCAGATCGTCGGGCCGATCCTCAGCCGCTACCGCTGGCAGGGCAAGGTCGAGCAGGCGCGCGAGTGGCAATGCCTGGTGAAGACCGAGGCCGGTCGCTACCGAGAGGTCGAGGCCGCGATCCGGGAGATCCACTCCTACGACGAGCCGGAGATCATCGCCACTCCGATCCTCGCCGGCAGCGCCGGCTACCTGGGCTGGATCAGCGAGAGCCTGAGGAGCGGCTAGACCGGGACCTTGAAGCGTCGTTTCGCCGGCGTCTGGTCTTTGTTGCCGGCCGCGTCGATCGCCCAGACCCTGAAGGTGTGGCGGCCAGGTTTGAGGCGCCTGTAGGTGCGCGGCGATTTGCACCGCGTCGCTTTCTTCTTGTCGAGCTTGCATCTGAAGGTCGAGCCGGCCTCGTTCGATTTGAAGCGGAACTTGGCGATGCCTTTGGCCAGTTTCGACCCCGGCCCGCCCAGGAGCTTCGTCTGCGGCGCGGTGCTGTCGATGGCCGGACTGAACGGTGGAAGCGGTGGCTGGTACTCGAACGCGCCCTGGTCGCGGCGCGCGACTCCGTCGCCGTTGCCGTCAGTGGGCCGAGGGGCGCCGAGGAAGTCGCTGCCGAGACCCCCTGCAGCAGGATCGCCGGCATCGATCGAGGGGGAGACTGGGGGAATCGAAAGGTCGGGGGCGAAAAGCGGATCCGCGTCGGTGTTGCCGATACCGACGTCCACTGTGCCGTTGACGTTCGTGCCGTTGGCCGGCAGGTTGGAGTAGCGGACTTTGAGGCTGATCTGGCCGATACTCGGACCGATCGGGGTCTGGGCCTTGTAGCCGGAGCCGAAGTCGCGCAAAATCGAGTTCGACACCGTGACTGCTGCGTCGCCGGCGCCACCTACCTTGATCACTTCGATCGCCGGATCTTCGCCACCGGAGTTGACGATCGTGACCTGATCTGCGTTGACCGTGGCGGAGTCGTCGGCAGGCCGCACGTAGAGACCGACACCATCGTCGATCGTCATCACCGAGTTCTCGATCGTCATCGTTCCCGCGGAGACGAACGCGCCGTGAGGTTCGCGCGCCGATGACCCTCACCCTGCGTGCGGTCAGCTGAGTGCCAATCCCCTGTCGTCCCGCAAGCCCTCACCCGCGCCTACGATCGTCGAGTCCTCGACCAGCAACGAGGAGCCGATCGACGTTGTTGTTGGGCACCAGAGCGCTGGCTGATCGATCCGCCGGCTTCGCCGCGCAGCTCGCCGTTGCGGAACACGTTGCCGGGCCCGATCGCCGAGGGAATCCCGTCTGAGCCTTCGTTGAAGCTGACGATGTCGACGTTGTCGAGGACCGTGTCACCGTCGATCTGAAGGGCGGCGCCCGCGCCGTCTTCCGGATCGGAGTCCGGCATCTGTACGGTGAGATCGCGCATCGTGATCGCACGGGCGTTGTTGGAGGCGAGGTTGACGATGAAGACGTTTTTCGTCGCGCCACTGGTCAGGAACGTCGCCCCAGGACCGGCGCCGGTGACCGTCAGCGGGTCGCTTCCGGTCGGCTCCAAAGTTTCGGGGCTGCCGTTCGCGGGCTCGAAATCCCGGTCCTCGGTGAACGTGCCAGGGGCGATCAGGATCTGGTCGGCGATCGCCGTCGTTGGCCTGCAGGCCCATCGCTTTCTCGACGTCGGCCTCGGCGACATTGCCCCCCGTGTTCGGGCACGCCGCGCTGTAGCTCGGCACGCAGAACGTCGTCGCCGAGACGCTGCCCGCGCCCAGTGCCATTGCAATGGCAACCGACCGCAATCGCCAGCACCGATCCGCGCTCTGCTCCCTGACATGAGCTTGAGGATACGGTCAGCACCGGCCGGTCGCCACAGAAAAAGTTGATCAATCGTCGGGCATCGCCATCGGCTTCGCGCTTCCGGCGAGTCGCCGTTCGAGGAAGCGGCGCTCGACCGGGTTGGTCGAGAGCTCGAGCGCGCGCTCGTAGGCGGCGGCGGCCTCCGCGTCGCGGCCGAGGCGGCGCAGCAGGTCGCCGCGGGCGGAGTGCAGCGGCGCGTAGCTCGTCGAGGCCCTCGATCGCCTCGATCAGCTCCAGGCCCCGCTCCGGGCCCTCGCTCATCGCGACCGCCGCCGCCCGGTTGAGCTCGACGACGGGGCTCGGGCGCGACGCGGGCCGAGCCATTCGTAGAGGCGGACGATCCGCGCCCAGTCGGTCTCGCTCGGCGCGTGGCGGCGGCGGCGTGGGCGGCGGCGATCCGGGCCTGGATCGTGTAGGGGCCGACCGGGCCGTGCGCCGCGGCCCCTCCGAGAGCGCCAGGCCCTCGGCGATCCGGCCCGGCGTCCCAGAGGCCGCGGTCCTGCTCCTCGAGCGGCACCGGCTCGCCGCTCGCGTCCGACCCGCGCCGCGCGCCGCGAGTCGGTCAGCAGCATCAGCGCCAGCAGCCCCTGCACCTCGGGCTCGCGCGGGCAGCATCGAGGCCAGGACCCGCGCCAGCCGGATCGCCTCGGCGCTGAGCTCGACCCGGACGAGGCGACTCGCGACTCGGAGGCGAGGTAGCCCTCGTTGAAGATCAGGTAGAGGGTCGCCAGCACCCCGGAGAGCCGCTCGGGCATCTGCTCGGCGTCGGGGACCTCGTAGGGGATCCCGGCCTTCGCGATCTTGCGCTTGGCGCGGACCAGGCGCTGCGCCATCGTGCTCTCGGCGACCAGGAAGGCGCGGGCGATCTCCGCCGTGCTCGAGGCCGCCGAGGCTGCGCAGGGTGAGCGCGACGCGGGCCTCGATCGCCAGCGCCGGGTGGCAGCAGGTGAAGATCAGGCGCAGGCGGTCGTCCTCGATCTCGCCGCGGTCGCCTCCACCTCGGTCGGCTCGGGCCCGCCGACCGGGGGGCGCAGCGCCTCGAGCCCCTCGAGGATCGCCGTCTTGTCGCGCAGGTTGCGCTCGCGCCGCAGGCGGTCGATCGCGCGGTTGCGGGCGACCTGGGTGATCCAGGCGCCGGGATTGGACGGGAACGCCGTCGCGCGGCCAGCGCTCGAGCGCGACGACGAAGGCCTCCTGGACCGCCTCTTCGGCGGCGTCGAAGTCGCCGAGGACGCGGATCAGCGTCGCGACCGCCCGCCCCGACTCGTGCCGGAACGTGCGGTCGACGACGCTGTCGCGGTCCTCGCGGCCCGGTCGAGGCGGGCTCAGCGCGTCGGGTCCTTGACCCGGGAGAGCAGCTTCTCGCCGGAGAACTTCTCGTCCTCCTCGCCGCTGTCTCCTCGACGATCAGCGGCCGGACTTCGATCGCGCCTTCCTGGAGCGGCGCCTTCTTGGTCCACTCGAGCGCCTCGTCGAGGTTGGCGGCCTCGATGATCCAGAAGCCCATCAGCTGCTCCTTGGTCTCGGCGAAGGGCCCGTCGGTGACGGTCGTCTCGCCGCCCTCGCGCGAAGCGCGACGACGCTGGCGGTCGCCCGCTCCGCGCAGGCCCGTGCCCGTCGACCATGACGCCGGCCTCTTTGAGCTCGTCGTTGTACCTGTCCATCTCGTCGATCGTCGCCTGCATCTCGTCCGGCGAGATCTCCTCGAAGTTGGGCTCCTCGTCGATCAGCGAAAGCATGTACTGCATGGCGTTCCTCCTTCGTCGAGGCGGCTCCGATCGCCGCCTTTCACCCTAACGACGAACGGGATCGCCGCAGATCGACAGCGTCGCGCGAAATTCCCTTCGGGCCTACGCGCGCAGCCGGTAGCCGCTCGTGAACAGGCGCAGGTTGACGACGAAGAGCGCCGCGGTCGCCGCGGTCAGGGCCAGCAGCGAGAGCGCGATGCTGACTTCGGTGTAGCCGACGAAGCCGTAGCGGACGAGGTTGATCATGTAGTAGATCGGGTTGAAGTGGGTCAGGGTTTCGAACGGCTCCGGCAGCAGCGTCGCCGAGTAGAAGACGCCGCCGAGGAAGATCAGCGGCTGCAGGACGAAGGTCTGGGCGAAGGCGACGTCGTCGAACTGTTCGGCGCGGACGCCGATCAGGACCCCGAGCTGGGAGAAGAAGAACCCGACCAGGAACAGCGACGGGATCAGGACCAGGATGTGGTCGACCGGCAGGTCGACCAGGAACGAGGCGGCGATGAAGGTGAGCGCGGCGACGATCAGGCCGCGCATGAAGCCGCCGAAGGAGAAGGCGAGCAGCAGCTCCAGCGGCGAGGCCGGCGAGGAGAGCTGGTCCTGGATCGCGCCCTGGAATTTCTGCTGGAGGATCGAGGAGGAGTTGTTGGCGAAGGCGTTGATCGACAAGGCCATCATGATCAGGCCGGGGATGACGAAGACGACGTAGTCGATCCCGTGCAGCTTGTCGATCCGCGTGCCGAGCGCCGCGCCGAAGACCGAGATGTAGAGGAAGGTTTCGAGCAGCGGCGCGCCGAGGGTCTGTTTCTTGATCTTCATGAAGCGGTTGACCTCGCGCCGCCAGAGCGTGAAGAGCCGGATCCTCGCCGTCGCGCTCATGCCTCGATCTCCTCGACCTCGATGTGGGAGCGGGAGAGCTCCTTGCGCCCGACCAGCGCCAGGTAGGCGTCCTCGAGGTTGACGACGCCGAAGCTCGCGGCCAGGTCCTCGCTCGTGCCCTCGGCGACGATCTCGCCCTCGTTGATGAAGGCGATCCGGTCGCAGAGCTGCTCGGCCTCCTCGATGTAGTGCGTCGTGAGCAGGATCGTCGTCCCCTCCTGGTTGATCCGCTGCACGTAGTGCCAGAGCTCGAGCCGCAGCTCGACGTCGACGCCGGCGGTCGGCTCGTCGAGGATCAGCAGGCGCGGGCGGTGCATCATCGCCCTGGCGAGGATCAGCCGCCGTTTCATCCCGCCCGAGAGGGTCCGCGTCCGTTCGTCCCGCTTCTCGGTCAGCGAGAAGGTCTCGAGCAGCTCCCTGGCCCGCGCGCGCCGCTCGCGCTTCGGCATCCCGAAGTAGCCGGCGTGGTAGTCGAGCGTCTCCTCGACGGTCAGGAACCAGTCGAGGTTCAGCTCCTGGGGGGCCAGCCCGACCGACTGGCGCGACTCCTCGTAATCGTCGATCGCGTCGTGCCCGAAGCGTTCGGATCGAGCCCGAGGTCGGCTGCGCGAGGCCGGTCGTGCAGTGGATCAGCGTCGACTTCCCGGCCCCGTTCGGCCCGAGCAGGCCGAAGAACTCGCCCGGCTCGATCTCGGAGCGAGACCGAGCGCAGCGCCTCGACCCCGGTCGGGTAGCGCTTGACGAGATTCTCGATCTGCAGGGCGGGATCGGTCAGAGCAAATCCTCGCGCTTCGCTCGCGGCGCGAAGAGACAGATATGGCTCATTGGGCTCGCTCCGCGCTCATGACGCCCAAACCTAGAGGACCGGACCAGCCGGGCCGCTCAGCGCCGTTCGGCCAACCCGACGAGGCGGTTGTTGAGCAGGCGCATCGTCAACTCGTAGGGCAGCGCGAACTTGCGCTGGAACCAGTAGCCGACCGCGATGTCGGCCGAGGTGAAGACCATGTAGCGGTTCTTCTCGATGCCCTCGAGGATCCTCTCGGCGACGCGCTCGGGCTGACCGCGTGGCGCTCGAAGCGCTCGATCAGCTTCTGACGCCGGGGTCGGCGCGGTCGACGCCGACGATCTCGACGGTGCCGACCAGCGGCGTCCTGACCGCGCCGGGGCAGACGAGGCTGACGCCGATGCCGTGCCGGCGCAGGTCGAAGCGCAGCACCTCGGAGACGCCGCGCAGGCCGAACTTGCTGGCGCTGTAGGCGGCGTGCCACGGGCAGGCCGAAGAGGCCGGCGGCCGAGGAGACGTTGACGATGTGCCCGCCCCGGCCGGCCTCGATCATCGGCGGCACGAAGCACTCGAGGACGCTGATCGGCCCCATCAGGTTGACGTCGACCATCTTCTGCCAGTGGCTGTGCTCGAGGCGCTCGATCGCCCCCCAGGTCGAGACGCCGGCGATGTTCATCACGACGTCCATGCTGCCGTGGGCGGCGTGGACCTCCTCGGCGAGCGCGACGACCGCGTCGTGGTCGGCGACGTCGGCGGCGTTCGCGTGAGCTGACCCGGCCGCCGGCCCGCTCGACCGCGGCCGCCGCATCGTCCGGTCCTGGATGTCGGTCAGGAAGAGCTCGGCGCCGCGCTCCGCCGCGGCCAGCGCCGTCGCGCGGCCGATGCCGCTGGCCGCGCCCGTGATCAGGCAGCGGCTGCCGCGCAGGTCCTTCACCGGCCGGCCCGCTCCGGCGGGAAGTCGGGGACGACGCGGAGCGAGTTGAGCGTCATCGCGAGCATCTCGTAGTGGCCGACCAGCATGCACAGCTCGATCAGCTCGACCTCGTCCAGCTCCCCGCTCAGCCGCCCCCAGAGCTCGTCGCCGATCTCGCCGCTCGGCGTGCAGCTCGTCGGCGGCGCTGAGCAGCAGCGAGCGCCGCTCCGACCAGCCGGGCGCGGCGGCGCCCTCGCGCACGCGGGCGATCTCCTCGGCGCTCAGCCCGGCCCGCCTGCCGAGTCGCTCGTGGTGGCCCCACTCGTACTCGCAGCCGGTGTTGTGCGCGACGCGCAGGATCACCAGCTCGGTCTCCTCGCGCGGCAGCTTGCCGCCCGGCATCAACGCCGCCCGCGAACCACAGCCAGCGCCGGAAGAGGCGGCGGTGGCGGGCCAGCGTGGTGAAGATTCGGGGCGGTCGGCCCGCCGTCGCGACGCCCAGCAGCCTGGCGATCCCGGTGTTGACGAGGCCGATCTGGCGGCGCGTTCCGGGCGCGATCCGCGGCATCTGCCCTCCCATCGCGAGGCACGCTACCGAACGCCCGGTGATCCGACCCCGTTGCCGGGTAGCCGTAGAGCGCACGTTCGCAGCCGCTCCCGCGGACCGCAGACCGAGATGATTGGAGGCCCCATGACCACCACCCCGTTCACCAAGGTGCAGCTCACCGAGGTCGAGGACCAGGCGCCGAAGTTCGGCTTCGCCGAGATCCAGCAAGCCCGTTTCGCGAACTCAGACCTCGAAACCGAGGGAACCGGGATCAGCCACCAGCGGCTCGCGGCCGGCAGGCGACAGGCCTTCGCTCACCGGCATCAGGAGGCCGAGGAGATCTACGTCGTGCTCGCCGGCGCGGGCCGCCTCAAACTCGACGATGAGATCATCGAGGTCGAGAGGCTCGACGCGATCCGGGTCGCCCCACAGGTGACGCGGGCCTTCGAGGCGGGTCCCGACGGGCTCGAGTACATCGCGGTCAGCGCATTGCACGACACGAGCGACGTCGAGATGATCCAGGACTGGTGGAAAGACTGAGCGGAACCGCGGAGCCGGAGAGGAGCGCACGGCGATGAGCCGACCGCTCCTCGCCGTCGACACGCCCTCGATGCTGTTCCGCGCCTTCTACGCGCTGCCGAAATCGATCGTCGGGCCGGATGGCAACCCGGTCAACGCGCTGCTCGGCGCCGCCAACCTGATCGTGCGCGAGGTGGAAGACCGCACGACCCGCGCGGGGTGGTCCTCTGCTTCGGCCCCGACGCCGCCTCCTACCGGACCGAGCTGTACCCCGCCTACCACGCCGATCGCGACGAGGTGCCCGACGAGCTGGCGCCGCAGTGGGCCGACTGCCGCGACTTCTTCGAAGCCTTCGGCTGGACCGTCGGCGACCAGCGGCTCGCTCGAGGCCGACGACCTGCTCGGCACCTACGCGCGCCGCGAGGCGGAGGCCGGGGGCGGGCGCTGCTGCTGACCGGCGACCGCGACATGTACCAGTGCGCGACGATGTGCGGGTGACGGTGCTCTACGTCCGCACCGGCGGCAAAGGCGCGGAAGAGGTGACACCGGATGGCGTCCGCGAGCGCTACGGAGTCGACCCCGGCCAGGTGCCCGACTTCATCGCCCTCCGCGGCGACCCCTCCGACGGGCTCCCCGGCGCCAAGGGCGTCGGCCCGAAGACCGCAGCCGAACTGCTGCGGCGCCACGGCTCGCTGGAGGCGATCCTCGACAACGCGATCCGCGAGCCGCGCCCGAAACTGCGCGGCGCCCTCCTCGACTCGCGCGACGAACTCCTCGCCTTCAAGGACATCGCCACCCTCCGCGACGCCGGAGTCGAGCGCCCGCCCGATCGCCCGACCGACTGGCTGGGTGCCGCGAGCGCCGCTCGCGAGCGCGGCATGAACCGCCTCGCCGAGCGGCTGGAGAGCTTCGAGCAGGGCTCCTAGGCGGCCCTGAGAGCGGGGCGGCTCGGGCTGGCAGCCTCGACCGCGAGCGTGGCCGCCTCGACCCCGCTCCCCCAGGCGACCTCGGAGAGCAGGCCCCGCGCGGCCATCATGTCGCCGGCGACGAAGATGCCATCGCCGCGATCGACCGCCGGCCGGTCGCGCCAGGCGGTGCCCGGAAGGTCGAGGGCGCCGCTGCGGCCGTCCATCACCAGGCGTCGGCGCCACGTCTCCCGCTCACGCCACTCGGGCAGGGAGAGGTCGAGCAGGCGCTCGAGGCGGAGGCCCGCCTGCTCGGCGCTCTCGCCGGGCCGGATCGGCATCTGCGCCTGCACCAGCTCCTTGCCGGCCGGAGCGAGGGTGCGATCGGCGGCGCTGTAGCGCTCGAGCCAGCCGGCCTCGTCGAGGTCGGAGACGACGAACGGGTCGCCGCGCCGGTGGGAGATGCCGAGGTCGAGGCAGACCGTCCGCCCACTCAGCCACTCGAGCGAGTCGTCGCCGAGCAGCTCGCGCGCCTGGCTCAGCTCGGTGGCGACGATCACCGGCGGCTCCGGCAGCGAGGTGACGCAGTGGTCGGTCTCGATCCTGACCCCGAGCTGGCGCGCCCGCCCCTCCAGGGCCTCGACCAGCGCATTCCATCCACCGATTACGTAGCGCGCCGGGGGCGGGGCATTGAGCAGGGCCCGGACCGTGCGGCCCCAGATGAACTCGGCCGAGAGCTCGCCCGGATCGTGGTGGAAGGTGTAGACCCCGGCCGCCGCGGAGAGGATCTGCGCGGTTCGATCGTCGGTGTGGTCCGCAGCCCAGCTGCGGAAGTCGCGGTCGGAGGGCGCCTCGCGGCCACGCAGCCGCAGGACCGCGGGAGCGGTCGCGAGCGGCGGAGTGCGGCGCAACGCGCCCTGCCAGCGAAACCTGATCGGCGCCAACGGGACCCCGCGGCTGGCCGGCATCAGGTCGCGATCGCGGAGCCAGCGGCAGAAGGGGCCGTCCTTGTAGATGACGTGCGGGCCGATGTTCGCCTTATAGGGGCCCTCGGTGCTGCGGGCCCGTCCGCCGAGCTCGGCGTGCGCCTCGAGCAGTCGGACCTCGGTCTCGGCCTCGGCGCAGGCGATCGCCGCCGTCAGCCCTGCGATTCCACCTCCGACAATCGTGATCCCGCCCATGACGACCTCCTTGGGAGTCCTTGGAGGGCACAAGTTAGGGACTCACTGGTCCGATATACAGTTCCAGTAATGGCACGGTCGAGTGGGCCAGTTGGCGCCGGCCCGGAACTCCTTCTCCGGCTCGACCGCGACGAGCCCGTGGCGTTGCACGAGCAGGTCGAGCGCTCGATCCGCGACGACATCCGCGCCGGCCGCCTCGCCGCCGGCTCGCGGCTGCCGTCGAGCCGGGCGCTGGCGACAGAGCTCGGGGTCTCACGCGGGGTGATCACGGAGGCCTACGGCCAGTTGGCGGCCGAGGGTTACCTGCACACGAGGCAGGGGGCGCCGGTACGGGTCGCCAGCGCGGTCCGGGCCTCGGCCCCGCGCGCCCCGGCCCGCTCGCTGCTGCCCAGCTTCACCTACGACTTCCATCCGGGCCTTCCCGACCTCGCCGGGTTCCCGCGCGACCGCTGGCTGCGATCGCTGCGCGCCGCCTGGCGCCAGGCCCCGATCGGGGCGATCGGCTATGCCGACCCGCGCGGGGTGCCGGAGCTCCGCGAGGCGCTCGCCGAGTACCTGGGGCGCGTCCGCGGCGCGGCGACCGACCCGGAGCACACGCTGATCTGCACCGGGTTCACCCAGGGCCTGTCGCTGCTCTGCCGTTGGCTGGCGGCGCAGGAAGTGGAGCGGGTCGCCCTCGAGGACCCCGGCTGGCACCCGCACCGGCTGATCGTCGAACAGGCTGGCCTGGAGGTGGTGCCCATCCCGGTCGACCGCGAAGGCCTGCGTGTGGACCTGCTGCAGGCAAGCGGCGCCACGGCGGTGATCGTCACCCCCGCGCACCAGTTCCCGACCGGGTGCGTGATGAGCAGCGAGCGGCGCGCGGCGCTGATCGAGTGGGCCGAGACCGGCGACGGCCTGATCGTCGAGGACGATTTCGATGCCGAGTACCGCTACGACCGCGGCGGGGTCGGCGCCCTGCAGGGCCTCGCCCCAGAGCGGGTCGTCCTGATCGGCTCGGCGAGCAAGCGGCTCGCCCCGGCGATGCGCCTCGGCTGGATGCTGGTCCCCTCGTGGCTCGCCTGGACGCTGATCTCCGCGAAGACGATCGAGGACTCGGGCTCGGAGGCGGTCGGGCAGCTGGCGCTGCATGACTTCGTCGCCCGCGGCGAGCTCGACCGCCATCTGCGCCGGATGCGATTGCGCTACGAGAGCCGGCGGAACACGATGCTCGAGGCGCTGGCGCGCTGGGCTCCGGAGTGCCTTCCCGGGGACGGCGCCGCGGGGCTCTACGAGCTGGTCGAGCTACCCCCCGAGGTCGACGAGGCGGCGCTGATCGCGGCCGCCGCCGAGCGCGGCGTCGGCCTCGAGGGGGCCTCGCTGCACCGCTTCACCCCGAACGGGCCGCCGGCCCTGGTGCTCGGCTTCGGCAACCTCCCCGAGCCCGCGATCGAGCATGGCATCCGCCTGCTCGGCGAGGCGCTCCAACCGGGAGCCCGCTGAGTATCCTCGCTGCGATGAGGACACGGGCGATAGCCGCCCTGATGTTCGCGGCATGCACGGTCCCCGCCTCCGGCGCGCATGCCGCCGCCTGGCTGTCGCCGGTCGACCTCGCCTCGGGGAATCTGGCGGCCGAGCAGGCCGTGGTGACGCCGCGGGGCGAGACGATCGCCGCCTGGATCGTCTTTTCCTCAACCGGAAGCAAGATCCAGACCGCGGTCAGGCCCGCCGCGGGGAGCTTCGGCCCGCCCGCCGACCTGATCCCATTCGTGGAAGGCGTCGAGAACCTCGACCTGACCGCCGATCCCGCCGGCAACTCGATCCTCACCTGGCGAGGGGTGGTGGACGCCCTCAAAGACGACATCCGCCTCTACTACAGCTACCGGCCCGCCGGCGGAGTGTTCACCGCCCCGCAGGAGGTCACCGGCGCCGGGATACACGTCGCTCTGCCGACGACGGCGATGGACACCGGCGGCAACGCGCTGACCACGTTCGTCCGCAGCCCCGGCGGGGACGGCCACCTAACATATGTCTTCCGACCGGCGGGCGGGCAATACGCGGAACAGCAGGAGATCACCTCCTTCGCCGCGGCGTTCCCAAGAGTCGAGTTCACCTCTGACGGGACCGCGATCGCTGCCTGGACGACGAATATTGGAGGAGCCGTGCAGGCGGCTCGGCGCCCAGCCGGCGGCGACTTCGGCGCAATCGAGCCGGTGTCCGCGAGCGGAGTGAACGTCGTCCAGGAGGCGGTGGCCGCGGGCGGCAGGGCGCTGCTGGCCTGGCAGCGGTACAACGGGATGGACAACATCGTCGAAACGGCCCTCGCCGAGCCGGGAGGCGAGTTCGGCGTGCCGGTCCCGCTCTCGACGCCGGGGTTCGAGTCGGCATTCCCGATCGCTGCCATCGACCCGACCGGGGTCGCGTTTACCGCCTGGCGAGACGGCGGCGCCGGCGATTTCATGCGGGCTGCCGCCGCCCCGCCCGGTGGGCCATTCGCCGCGGCCGCGACGCCCGCGAGCGCGGATCGGGTTTGCCGACGAGGCGCAATTCGCCGCCGACGGCAGCATGATGATGGTGTGGGTGCAGGGGGACAACGATCCCAACCCGGCGCTGGCGGCACTGCGCAGCCCGGCGGGCGCCTTCGGCCCGGCGACGGCGTTCACCCCGCCCGGCGAGGACACGTCGGCGCTCGATCTGTCGGGCGACGGAAGGGGGAACTTCCTCGTCCTCCACTCCTACGATGAAGGCGCGTCGATAGGGACGCTCCGGGCGACCGGCTACGACGGGGTGGCGCCCGCCTTCCGCTCGCTGTCGGTGCCGCGGAAAGCGAAGACCGGCAAGGCGGCCTCGTTCTCGGCCGACGTCTTCGACGTCTGGGGCGCCGCGGTCGAGTGGAAATTCGGCGACGGGCGCTCGGCGAAGGGCGCGGCCGTCAAACACACCTTCAGGGACACCGGCGGCAAGCGCACGATCGTCGTCACCGCGACCGACCCGGCGGGGCAATCGAGCACCGAGCGCCGCACGATCAACGTCAAGGACGTGACCCCGGTCGTGATCAGCAGGGTGAGGTTCAAGCCACCCGCCTTCGCGACAAAAGGAGCGGCGGCGGCACATGGCGCGAGGGTGAGGAAGGGCTCGAACCTTCGCTTCAGGCTCTCCGAGCGCGCCCGGGTGAGGATCGCGTTCGAGGGCGCTCGCAGGATCCGCCACAGGACCCGCTACGTACGGTTGCGCTCGGCAAGGCGCTGAAACGGAAAGGGAAGAAGGGCGGCAACAGGGTGCGCTTCACCGGCAAGCCGGGCGCAAAGCTGGCAGCCGGGCAAATATCGCGCGGTCCTGGTCGCGACCGACACCGGCGGCCTCAAGTCGAAGACCAAGTACGCGCGGTTCAGGATCGTCGGCCGTGAGCGCACCGGGTCAGCGCCGCCGGCACCGAGGCGGCGAAGCACCGAGCTGGGCGGCGTTGTACCCGCAGATCCCGTGCGCTCCGGCGCCCGGGCGGGGTCGCGGCAGAGCAGATGTAGAGGTCAGGGGCGCCGGCGGAGTACGGGTCGAGCGCGAGCCGCGGCCTGATCAGCGCCTGCCGCGCGGTGGTGGCGCCGGTGATGATGTCGCCGCCGACGTAGTTGGGGTTGTAGGCCTCCAGGTCCTCCGCGGTGCGGACGTGGCGACCGACGATCCGCTCGCGCAGCCCCGGGGCGAAGCGTTCGAGCTGGTCGAGGACCGACTCGGTCACATCCCCGGGGTAGCCGTGCGGGACGTGTGCGTATGTCCAGACCGGATCGACGTCTCCGTTCGAGCGGGTCGGGTCGGCGAGGTACTGCTGCCCGACGAGGACGAACGGCCGCTCCGGCATCCGGCCGCGGTTGACCTCGCGCTCGGCGGCGACGAGCTCCTCAAAGGAGCCGATCGCGTGAACGGTCCCGGCCCGGCGCGCCCCCTCGTCGACCCACGGGACCCCGCCCTCGACCGCGAGGTCGAGCTTGCACGCCCCGGGCCCATGCCGGTAGCGGCGCAGCGCCCGCGCCGCCCGCGCCGGCAGCCGGCCCTCCGCGATCTCCGCGACGGCGGCTGGGGCCAGGTCGAACACGACCGCGGAAACGGCCGGCAGCTCGTCCAGGCGCACGCACCGGTCGCCCGGTCTCGATCTTGCCGCCGTTCTCACGCACGACCGCCGCCAGCGCATCGACGATCGCCTGCGACCCTCCGCGCGCGACCGGCCAGCCGTAGCGGTGGCAGGCGGAGATCAGGACCACGCCGACCGCCGAGCTGAACAGCCGGGTCTGCGGGCTGAAGGAGTGGGCGGCGACGCCTCCGAACAGCGCCCGCGCCTCGGGGCTGCGGAGCGATCGCGCCAGCACGGTCGCAGGCATCGCCGCCCGGATCCCGAAGCGAGCCAGCCCAACCGGGTGGTGGGGCAGGTGCAGGGGCGGCCCCAGGATGTCTTCGCTGAGCGCGTCGAAGCCCTCCGACGACGGCCCGAAGGCTCGCTTCCAGGAGCGGCCGGCGGCACCGAGACCCGCCGCCGTCTCCTCGATCGATCGCAGCATCAGCGCGGCGCTCCCGTCGTCGAACGGGTGGGCGAGGTCGACCTCCGGCCAGGCCCACTCGAGACCGTGCCGCTCGAGCCCGAGCGAGGCGAACGACGGCGGCTCGACCGCAAGCGGATGCGTCGCCGAGCAGTCGTCATGCATCACGCCCGGCAGCGTCAGTTCGCTGCTGCGGGCGCCGCCGCCGATCGTTTCGGCGGCCTCGATCACCGTCACCCGGACTCCGTGGGTCGCCAGGGTCGCGGCGCAGGCGAGGCCGTTGGGGCCGGCGCCGACGACGATCACCTCGCTCATGCCGTCGCGGAGGTTGTCACGGGTCGATCGGGGGCGATCTGCTCGACCGGGAACGGGCGCCCGTCCAGCCAGGGCTGCTGGACGATCATGTCGGCGACCCTCACGTAGCCCTCCTCGATCAGCCCGGTGGCGGCGTCGAAGATCCGGTAGTGCTGGCGCCCGAGGTGGGCGGGCTGAGACTCGAGCGTGACCACCCGCAGCTCTCCCTCCTCGAACCCGCACCGCTCCTGGACCGCCTCCAGCAGCCGCTGGTCGTGGAAGTGGCCGTCCCCGAAGTTGTACCCGAGCACCACCCCCGCCACCAGCTCTCCCTCGCGCA
Source organism: uncultured Solirubrobacterales bacterium (assembly GCA_963816785.1). Lineage (GTDB taxonomy): Bacteria > Actinomycetota > Thermoleophilia > Solirubrobacterales > 70-9 > VRUE01. The sequence goes on from CAWFLL010000004.1 coordinate 691,916, forward strand.
CCTCATAGCCCTCCAGATCATCGACCGCGCGGGCGCTGAGCCCGTTCAGCGCCCGGCCGTGGGAGTGCATCGAGCGGAACGCCAGGCCTTTGTAGAGCAGGACGTCGATCAGCTCCTCGTCGTAGAACTTGGCCAGCTGCTCGGTCACGATCGGCGCCGCCTTGACCAACTCGTGGTCGAGCCTCTCCTCCGTCCCGCGGCGGAAGAGCCACTGGCTGGTCGCCCAGTTGCCGGCGTAGTAGCGCATCGAGGGCAGAAACGAGATCAGGTCGGGGCGGAAGTTGCCGAGGACCGGGATCCCGACGCAGGTGACCGCCATGATCGCGATCAGGAGCGGGTCGTCGAGCGTCGTGAGCGGCGTCGCCCCGTAGTGCCCGAAGAGGAACAGCAGCCCGAAGATCATGAAGATGTTCCACTCCAGCGGCACCGCGAGCGGGAAGGTCGAGAGGATGTGGAGGTGGAAGATCACCATCCCTGCGACGGCGATCGTCCCCACCGTCCCGCCCTTGGAGACGAGCAGGATCAGCGGCAGGGTGAACTCCATCACGGTCCCCAGGTGCGCTGCAAGCGCGCCGATCGAGGACGGCCGCAGATCCTCGGGATGGTCGCGGTAGAGCTGCCGCTTCGCCGCCCGCCAGCGGTTCCAGGGGGTGTTGCTGATCATCACCGTGACGACGAACGGGAAGTGGTGGTTGAGCTTCGATGACGCCGCCCCCCACCAGATGCAGACGAAGACGATCTGGGCGGCGACGATCATGTTGCTGAGCGGGAAGAGGAAGAGGATCATCAGGTTGCCGTAGACCTCGGCCCGGGCGGCGAGGAACGGGACCTTGTCGCGCAGGCCGAGCAGCGCCAGGAAGGCCAGCAGCACCCCGACCGCGACCGGGTCGAGGCGGCCGGCTGCCGCGCCCGCATCGGAGATTCCGTCGGAGAGGAGCAGGAACAGGGCCGCGGCGATCAGCCCGGCGTAGAGGCCGACGTCGACAATCGTGCGCCTGGTGCCGCGGGTGAGCGGGACCCGCTCGGGCCAGGGCGGCAGCCGGATCGTTCCCGGCCGCAGCCAGTAGAGGACGCCGCCGATCATCGGCGAGAAGCGCAGGGTCAGCGGCAGCGAGCCGGCGCCGAGGCCGAGAACCTCCCACAGCATCGTCCAGACCACCGCCTTCTGGAAGACGATCGGCTCGGTCCACCAGCTGCCGAGGTCGCCGAGGCCGCCGAGGCCATCCGTCGTCGCCGAGATCAGCAGCAGGCCGCCGCCCGCATAGAGCACCAACTTGACGACGTAGAGGAGGTAGACCGCGATCGGCGTGCCGAACCCGTTCAGCGCCCAGTCCTGGGCCAGCGGCTTGATCCGCTCCAGGTGCGAAAGGCGCTTCCACTCGCCGATCTCGAACGGCGGCGGTGTCGGGGTCAGAAAGCCCATGCGCTCCCCTCCAATCTATTCGCGGGAGCGGGCGATCGCGACCCGCTCAGCCGGCGAGCGCCTCGACCGGCTCTCCCCGCGGCACCGCGGCGGAGAACCGCAACTCACCGTCGTCGATCGGCGCGCGCCGGACCATGCGGGAGTCGAGGAGGTAGTTCTGTCGCAGCCGCCACGGCTCTCTCGAGCCCTGCCTGGGGAGCTTGTCGAGGGAGCGCTGGACGTAGCCGGAGCTGAAGTTGATGACCGGTTCCTCGCGGACCGAGGGGTCGGTGAGCTCCGGGACGGCCTGGACGAGGCCGTTGGCGTCCATGTGATTGAGGAGGCGGCAGACGTACTCCGACGTGATTTCGGCCTTCAGCGTCCAGGACGCGTTCGTGTAGCCGATGCTGAACGCCAGGTTGGGGATGCCGCGGGCCATCATCCCCTTGTAGGTGAGGTGCTTGGCAAACTCGATCTCGCTGCCGTCGACGGCCATCTCGGCGCCGCCCAGGAACTGGAGGTTGAACCCGGTCGCGGTGACGATCACGTCGGCATCGAGCTCGGTGCCGGACTCGAGCCGAAGCCCGGACTCGGTGAAGGTCTCGATCCGGTCGGTGACGATCTCGGCGCGGCCGGCGCTGATCGCCTCGAAGAGGTCGCCATCGCGGACCGCGCACGGTCGCTGGTCCCAGGGGTTGTAGCGAGGGGTCAGGTGGGTGTCGAAGTCGAAGTCGGCCGGCAGCGCGCGTTCGCTCGCCCTGCGGATGATCCTCTTGACCGCGCCGGGGTGGTTGCGGGCGAGCCAGAAGACGAAGGAGCTCGTGAGGATGTCCTTCCACCGGGCTGCCGCGTAGGCCGCCTTCAGCGGTAGGACCCGCCGCAGAGCCTTGGCGATCGGGTCTTCTCCAGGGACGGGGAAGATGTAGGTGGGGGAGCGCTGCAGCATTGTCACGTGTGCGGCCTTTTCCGCCACCGCGGGCACCAGGGAGACGGCCGTGGCGCCGCTGCCGATCACGACCACCCGCTTCCCCTCGTACTCGAGGTCCTCGGGCCAACGATGGGGGTGCGCGATGCGCCCGCCAAAGCGCTCGGTCCCCTCAAACTCCGGCAGGTAGCCCTCGTCGTAGGCGAAGTAGCCACTGCACACCCAGAGGAAGCCGCAGGTAAGCCTCACCGTCTCGCCGGTGTCGGTGCGCTCGGCCTCGACTGTCCAGCGCGACTCGGCCGAGGACCACTCGACCCGGACGACGCGATGATCGAGCCGGATCCTATCGACGATCCCGGTCTCGCTGGCGGCCTCGCGGACATACCCGAGGATCGAGTCGCCGTCGGCGAGCGACCTCGCCCCCGTCCAGGGCTTGAACCCGAACCCGAGCGTGTGGATGTCCGAGTCGCTTCTGACCCCCGGATAGCGGTACAGGTCCCAGGTCCCCCCGATCGCCCCGCGCGCCTCGAGGATCGCGTAGCTCTTGCCAGGGCAGCGTCGCTGCAGGTGCCGGGCCGCGCCGATGCCGGATATCCCGGCGCCGACGATCAGCACGTCGAGGTGCTCCTGCGCCGTCTCTCGGCCTGAGGCGGTTGTCTGCTGGGCCACGACTGGGCATTCTGCCAGCCACGGGCGGACCGCATCTGATTTGGCTCTGCAGAAGGCCTAGCCGATCGGGCTGCAGCTGCGGAGCACTTTGCCCCTCATCCGCGTCCCGTCAGAGAACGTGAGGTCGCCCCTGGTGAAGAACCGCCCGGTCGGGCAGGTGGCGAGGAGAAGGTGCTGCTCCTTGCCCCTGTAGGTCCAGCTCCGCTCGATTTCCAGCTCGGCGAAGGTGAGGGAGCCCTGGCCGGCGACGATGGTCGGGATCCTGATCACGGTGCGGGTCCCGTAGATGCCGGTCGCCTTGCTGATCACCGCCGTCGTGACAAAGGTGGTCGGCGCCGGTACGCGCGCGTAGACGTGGAATATCAGGGCCTTGTGGCCACCCTGGGGCCGACCGTTGAAGACGAGCATCGCGCCCTTGGCGAAGAACGGCTCCTGTTCGGGGAAGGCGATCTCCGCCCCCGCTTCGCCTTCGCCGACCAGCGCGTCGCCGCAGATGCTCTTCGCCTGCGTGGTCAGCGTGCTCTGCAACCTGGTCACGCTGCAGGTGGGAAGCCCCTTGGTGTTGATGCCGGCGTGCTTGTCGAATTCGAGGGTCAGCGTCTTCGCTGCGGGGGGATGGCTGCCGTCCGCCGCCTTCAGCGTCGTTTCCGCATTGAGCGAGATCGGCGCGGGCGTCGTTCGCGGCAGCTTCTGGGGTTTGAAGCCACCGTCGACCGTGACGACCAGGTTCCCGGCCTTGACCGTCTGCCCCCGGCCGAATGCGCTCGATCCCAGCATCGCCACCAGCGCTGCGGAAATCACACAGAGCGCCAGTATGCGTGCCCACTTGATCACGACCGGAACCTCCCCGTCCCGACGATTGAACTTCCTCAACTATATGCCGGACGCGGTTGGAAAAAGGAAATTTCGCCTACCCGAGGGAGAGCACGTGGGCGTGCTTCGCGTCGACGCGCCCCTCGAGCACGTCGAGATAGGCGCTCTGCACGGCCTCGAAGCCGCTGCCGCGGATCACCTCGAGCCAGTCGCCGGTCCACTCGCAGAACGGATGCCAGGCGTCGGCCACGTTCCTCTCGAGGCCCTCCCGACCCCAGTCCGCGGCCCGCTTGGTGACCCGATCGGGAGCGAAGAAAAAGGATGGCGTCGGACCAGAAAGCTCCCCCACGCCCTGGCCGAGCTCTTCCCAGTGCGTCATTCCCACCGCGATGCTGCGGACCAGTTCATCGCCGTAGTGCGAGTGCACCGCGAGCCGCACGTCCCCGTCGCCGGCGATGTCGACGAAGGTGGCTGGCTCCCGTCCGAGCGAGTCGATCGCGTCGTAGGCGACCACCCGGTCGTATATCCCGCGGTCCACGACGAAGGCGGCGTTCCGTGGCGAGGTGAGCCCGATCAGCTCGACCCCCTCCCGCTGGCTGAGCAGGAACGCCGCCGCGAGCGCCGTCTTGCTCGAGGAGCTGGAGATCACGATCGGCCCGCGCTCGAGTAGCCCCTCATCGGCGAGCTGATCGTCGATCAGGAACGAGGTGAAGAACAGCGGCCGGAGCAGCATCTGCACCTCCTCCTCCTCGGCCCGGTAGAACCGGTCAGACCCGGTCGCCAGGTAGCGGTGGTAGGCGGAGGGCAGCGACGCCCGGTGGGGGGAGCCGTCGACGAACCCCGCCTCCCCGGCGGCGACCGGCTTGACGACGAGATGCGATGACGGAGGCAGGTACCCGAACAGCCTGGTTCCCGCCTCGACTCCCTCGGCCGCGCTCTCCTGCACCTCTGCGAAACCCCACATCGGAACCCGGCCCCAACCGTCCTCGGCGGGGAAGAAGTCCCAGTCAGGACATCGACTCGCCGAAGACGGCGTAGGTGACGTTGTTGGCGGTCAGTCCGAAGGTGTCGACCCGGAGCAGCGCCTGACCGGGCGCGATCGCCGGCGTCTCCGACTCGGCGACGCGGCACTCGCGGAAATCGTCGCGCTTGACCAGGAAGTCGATCATCGACGCCCCGATGCTCTCAGACTGGCTCTGTCGGCAGCGCCGAAACTGCGTCTGTGTCTGCTGTGCGGACACAGATGCAGACTCACCGCATCGTCTAGGCTGGCGCGCCGTGAACGTCCTGGTCGCCGCCGACATGGAGGGCATCGCGGGAATCGAGGACTACCGCGACTGCCTGCCGTCGCATCCCGCCGCCTATGCCAGGGGACGGAAGCTGATGACGGACGAGGTGCTGGCTGTCGTCGAAGCGCTGCGCGAGGCCGGCGCCGAGCGCATCTCGGTCGGGGACTGGCACATGGTCGGGACCAACATCGAACGCGGGCGCATGCCGCGGGGCGTGGAGGTGCGCCCGATCGCCGACCTGGCGCTGGTCGAGGCCGAGCCCTCGTTCGCCAAGGCGCACGGGGGCGAGCTCGATGCGGTCGTGCTGATCGGCCATCACGCCAGCACGCCGAGCCCGCTCGGCTTCTGCTCGCACACCTTCATCTGGGAAATGGAGGTGCTGCTCGACGGCGAGTCCCTGAGCGAGGTGCAGGTATACGCGCAGAGTCTCGCCGCCGAGGGAATCCCGGCGCTTCTGGCGAGCGGTGATCGCCGCATGCTCGGTCAGCTCGCCGAGGGAGAGCTCGGCAGCGCCCGCCTGGTCGGGACGAAGGAGGGCCGGGGGCGGGGCCGGGCCCGCTCGGACGACCCGGCCGCGGTCCGCGCCGAGCTCGCCGCCTCGATCGGCGCCGCGCTCGCCGCCCCACTGCGCCCGCCGCCGGCCCGCAGCTACCCCGCCGAGCTGCGGATCGCCGTCGCCGGCGAGGAGCTGGCGAGGACGACCGTGTCGGAGCCCTCGGAGCTGCTGGGGACGATCGCGACCGTGTTCCGGTCGAGCCAGGTCTCGCGCGAGTATCGCCAGCTCGCGAAGCTGCTCCCCTCGGCGCACGGCTCGCGCGTGCGCGGCGCGCAGCGACGCCTCGGCAGCCTGCTCGCAACGCCGGTGATGCTGGCGAAGGAGCGTCGCTGGCTGGCCGCGGCGCCGTAGCGGCACACCGATCCGCCTATCCTCCGCGGCGATGGCCTACCGCGTCCTCGCCGCCGGCGACGCCCACTGGCGGCCCTCCAACCAGATGGGCGTGCTCAACACCGACCTCGGCCGGCAGCTCGGGGCGGAGACGTTCGGCGCCAGGCTCTGGCGCCTGAAGCCGGGCCAGGCATCGACCCGACACCGCCACCGCGAGACGCGCGAGCTCTACGTGGTGCTGGAGGGGACGGGCCGGCTGCGCGTCGACGACGACGTCCTGACGCTGGAGCCGCTGAGCGCCGTCCTGGTCGAGCCCGACTCGGTCCGCCAGCCCTTCAACGACACCGACGAGGACCAGCTCTGGCTCATCGTCGGCGCCCCGAACGAGGCCGCGAACACGCTCGAGATGAGCGAGGAGCAGCTGCGCTCGCTCTATCCCGACGGCCCGAAGGCGCTGCCGCCCGAGCTCGGCGGCGGCGAGGCTCCCTAGCCTCCTCAGCGCCCCCGCCGCCCGAAGCTGTGCCCGGCCGGGGCGACGGCGCGCAGCTCGGCGACGGCCAGCTCGCGGGCGCGGCGGCGGGCCGCAAGATCGGGCTCGATCTGCCTCACCTCGGCCGGAGGGTCGCGCCGCTCCAGCGCCGTCAGCTCGAACACGATCACGTTGGTCGCTCCTTCGCGGCGCTCGAGGCGGCCGCGCGCTCGCAGCAGCGGCGCGGCGCGGACCAGCGAGCGGCAGCGCTCATAGACCGGCGGCGGGACGATCAGGTTCACGGTCCCGCGCTCGTCCTCGAGCAGCATGAAGGTGATCCCCTTCGCCGTCTCCGGACGCTGGCGGGCGACCACCATGCCCGCGACCTCGACCGTGGCCCCGTCCGCGACCCGCCCCAGCTCCGAGCTGCGGACGACTTCCTCGCCGAGCCCGTCGCGCAGGAGCGAGAGGGGGTGCTCGCCGAGGTTGATCCCGGTCGAGCGGTAGTTCTCGATCACCGTCTGCCAACGATCCAGAGCCTCGAGCTCGGGCGCGGGCGGGGGCTCGAGGGGCAGCGGCAGCTGCCGGCCCTCTCCCGCGACCTGCGCGACGGCCGCGATCCCGAGGCGCCAGGAGCCCTCGCGGCGTCCCGCCCCCTCGCCCCCCAATGGGAGGCCGTCGAGCGCGCCGGCCCAGGCCAGCCGCTCCAACCCGTCGCGGCCGGCGCCCGAGCGGGTGGCGAGGTCGGCGATGCCACTGTAAGGGCCGCCGCGCTCGCGCTCGGCGACCAGGGCCGCCATCTCCTCCTCGCGCACCCCCTTGACGTAGCCGAGGCCGATGCGGACGACCAGGCCCCCTCGCTCGCGCTCGACCCTGCAGAGGACGGCGCTGCGCCCGGCGTCGGGGGGCGCGACCCGCACCCCGCGCCGCTGCGCCTCGTGGACGAGGGAGTCGGGCGGGTAGAAGCCCATCGGCTGCTCGTTGAGCAGCGAGCAGAGGAACTCCGGGCCGTAATGGATCCGCAGCCAGGCCGACTGGTAGGCGAGCAGCCCGAACGCCGCCGAGTGGGCCTTCGGGAACCCGAAGCCCGAGAAGCCCTGGATCTGGAGCCAGACGCGCTCGGCGACCGCGATCGGGACGCCCCGCTCCCCCGCCCCCGCGACGAAGCGCTCGTGATGGGAGCGGATCGCCTCCTCGGAGCGCTTGCGGCTCATCGCCCGGCGCAGCCCCTCGGCCTCCGAGGAGGAGAAGCCCGCCAGCTCCATCGCCACCTCGATCACCTGCTCCTGGAAGACGATCGTGCCGAGCGTCTCCCGCAGCACCGGCTCCAATAGGGGGTGTTCGTAGGGGACCTCGAAGTCGGGGTCCTCCCGCAATCGCCTGCGGCGCTCTATATAGGGGTGGATGGCGCCGCCCTGGATCGGGCCAGGGCGGACCAGGGCGACCTGCACGGTGAGGTCGTCGAGGTCGCGGGGCCGGGTGCGGGGGAGCATCTGCATCTGCGCTCTGCTCTCGATCTGGAAGACGCCGGTCGTCTCCGCCGCCCTGATCGATTCGAAGGTCTCGGCGTCGTCGTGGGGGATGCGCGAGAGGTCGACCCGCTCGCCCCGCACCCGCTCGATCTCCACGACGCAGCGCTCGACGGCCGAGAGCATCCCGAGCCCCAGCAGGTCGATCTTGAGGAAGCCGGCGTCGGCGCAGGAGTCCTTGTCCCACTGGACGGTCTGGCGGCCCTCCATCGCCGCCGGCACCACCGGGCAGACGTCGATCAGCGGGCGGGTCGAGATCACCATCCCGCCCGGGTGCTGGGAGGGGTGGCGGGGAAGGCCCATCGCCTCGGTGCAGAGCATCGCCAGCGAGCGCCAGCGGGACGAGCCGGCGCGCTTCGCGCCGACCGCGGCCCGCACGTGGCCCTCGATCTCTCCGGCCTCGCCGTGGAAGCCGACCATCCGCGCCACCCGCTCGATCTCCCCCGGCGGCAGCCCCAGGGCCTTGCCGAGGTCGCGCACCGCGCCCCGCGGGCGGTAGGTGGGGAAGGCGGCGACGAGCGCCGAGCGGTCGGCGCCGTAGCGCCGGTGGACCTCGGGGATCAGCACCTCGCGGATGTCGCGGGGGAAGTCGAGGTCGATGTCGGGCAGGGCGGATACCTCCTCGTTGAGGAAGCGGGCGGCGAAGAGGTCGGCCTTGACCGGGTCGACGTGGGAGAGCCCGGTCAGGTAGCAGACGATCGAGCTGACGCTCGAGCCCCTCCCCCGCCCCGGCGGCAGCACCGCGCGAGCCGAGCCCGGCCCCCGCACCCGCACCGCCACCTCACGCGCCAGGTCGAGCAGGTCGCGGTGCAGGAGGAAGAACCCGGAGAGGCCGAGATGGCGGATCACCCCCAGCTCCTCCTCCAGCCGGCGCTCGGCCTCGCGCCGGTCGGGAGAGCCCGCGTAGCGCTCCGCGAGCAGCACCCGGCAGGCCTCGGCCAGCCTGCGGTCGGCGCCCTCCTCCTCGGCGCCGGGATAGCGGTAGCCCAGCTCGGCGGTCAGGTCGAAGCGCAACCGCTCGGACACCCGCAGCGTCTCCGCAACCGCATCGGGGTGATCGGCGAAACGGCGGGCCATCCCCTCCGGGGAGGCGAGGACCGCGCTGGAGTTGCCGCGCCGCAGGGGCTCGGTCTCCTCCAGCCCGGCGCCGCTGCGGACGGCCACGAACGCGTCCTGCAGGCGGGCCCGGGAGCGGCGGTGGCAGTGGACGTTCCCGCTCGCCACGCAGGGCACCCCCAACCGCCCGGCCAACCCGGCCAGCCAGCGATTGCGGGCGCGATCGTGGCGCTCGTAGGGGCGCTGCAGCTCGACCCGCAGGCGGTCGGCCCCGAATGCCTCCAACAGCTCACCTCCGAGCGCCGCCGCCCGCGAGCGCTCACCACCCCCAGCGGCCGGCCAGCACGCCCTCGCGGGCGCAACCCGTGAGGCAGATCAGGCCCTCGGCATGCTCCTTCACCAGGGCCAGGCCCACCCACGGCTTCCCGGCGCTTCGCTGGGGGCCGTCGCGGGTGTGGGAGTGGGCCGCGGTGAGGAGGCGGCAGAGGTTCCGGTATCCGGCGGCGGTCTCGACCAGCAGGGTCAGGTGGGAAAGCCGACGCTCGCCGGAGGCGTCCGCGAGCGCGACGGTCAGCTCGGCGCCGGTGATCGCCCGCACCCCAAGCCCCCTGCAGGCATGGGCGAACTCCATCGACCCCCAGATCCCGTCGTGGTCGGTCAGGGCCACGGCGGGGTAGCCGAGCGCGGCGGCGGCGGCGGCGAGCTCGGTCGGCGCCGAGGCGCCATCGAGGAAGGAGAAGGCGGAGTGGGCGTGCAGCTCGACGTAGGAGGCGTCGGCGCCCATCACGCGGCCTGGCGGTGCCAACGCCCGGTCCACACGTCGCGGAAGACCGTCGCGCTGCGGCCGTCGGCGAGGGCCAGCTCGTAGTAGTGGCGGTGCAGGGGCCGGGCGGTCCACCAGCGGTCCTCGACGACCCACTCCTCGCGGATCGCCTCCACCGCCGTCCCCGCGAGTGCGATCGGCGCGCCGTCCTCGCCCGCCTCGACCGCGGCGCTCCGCGGGGAGTAGACACGGCGCGCCCTGCTCATAACACCTGTTCGCGCTTCGCTCGCGGCGCGAAGAGCCAGACTGTGACGCTTGCTCGCTCCGCGCTCATCGTTCGGGATAGGGCGTCAGCAACACCCGCCGCTCGGGGACGCGGGAGCCCGGGTCGACGTCGATGATCTTGAGCAGCGCCTCGACCCCCGCCGCCGCCCGCACCTCCCTCACCGCCGCCGCGAGCCGACCGCGCCGCGGCTCGCGCCCGCCGAGCGCGAGCTCGAGCTGGTCGGCGGCCCTGGGCCCGAGGGCGAGCGCCCGCAACCGCAGCGCGCTCGCCGGCTCGGGCAGCGTCTCGAGCCTCGGGGCCAGGAGCGAGCCGATGACCCGCGCCGATGCCGTGGGGCGACCCAGCACCTGCTCGACGCTCCAACTCCCGCCGCTGGCGAGCAGGGCGGAGAGGCGCAGCGCCAGCACGGTCCTCTCCCTCCGCCCCCGGGCGGCGAGGAGCCGGTCCACCAGCAACTCCAGGGCACGGCCGAGCTGTGGGCCCGCGGCCCCTTCCGGCAGCTCGATCTCGGCGACCAGCTCCTCGTGCGGCTCGCGCGGCCGCAGCGGCGTGTCCTCCCCGCGGGCGAGGCGCAGCGCCCGCAGGCCGGGAGGCCCGAAGCGATCGGCGATCTGATCGGGGGAGAGCGCCGCCAGCCTGCCGAGGGTGCCGAGCCCCAGCCGCTTCAGAGCGCCGACCAGCTCTCTCGCCTCCGGCTCGGCCGTGCCGAGCCTGGCCACAAGCGTCGCGACCGGAAGCGGAGCCAGGAACCTGCCGAGCGCGCGGCGGGGGACGACCGCCACGCCGCCCGCGGAGAGGGTGCGCGGGAGACGCGATCCCCGACCGGCCGCGACGAAGGCGGCGAAGCGGTTGGGGGCGACCGCGATCCGCACCGGCATCTGCGCCGCCTCCCGGGCCGCCGCGATCACCCCGTCGAGGGCGCCGCCGTGGATCCCCAGCAGCCCCTCAACGGCGAAGAAAGCCTCACCGGGGCGGTCCGACTCGACCGCCGCGCCGATGCCCTCGAGCCGATCCAGCAGCCCATCCCAGAGCTCGGCGACACCGGCGGGGTCGGACGGGATCAGCCGCAGCGAGGGGCAGCGGACGAGCGCCTCCCCGAGGGGCATCCCGGCCTGGACGCCGTCGGCCTCGGCGGCACGGGAGACCTCCCCCACCGCCTGCCGATCGCCGGGGAGGGGAGCGAGCGCAACCGGCTCATCGAGCCGATCGGGACAAGCGACTCGGAGCGAGAAGCGCGGGATGAGGACGCAAGCGACCATACGAACACCTGTTCGTATAGCTAAGCAGACGGGTCAAGGCTTCGTCAGGACCAGAACTCGTCGCTCTCGCGACCGGGGGCTGGGTCAGCTCGAGGCTGAAGCGGGCGGACGGGAGGCCCATCGCCTCGATCCGCCCCAGGTACGCATGCCCTCCATGTCGGCGGCCGAAAGAAGGCATCGAGGAAGCTCGAGGCGATGGCCACCGACTCGCCTCCCCGATGCCAAAAAATGCTGAAAATGCTTATTCCAAAGCCGACTGGGGGTTGCTAAGGTCCCCCCGATGCGGAGTGACCGCCCTGGAACGAAGGATTGAGCGGCACGGCCCGCAGGGTCGCCCTGCTCTCACTTGCCTCGGTCGCGCTGATCGCGCTTCCACTGCCTTCGAGCGCGCCCGCTGAGCTGCCGGGCCTCGCTGTCTCGGCCGGCGGCACCCACACCTGTGCGATCGACGCCGGCGGCGAGCTGTCCTGCTGGGGCGACGACTCCTCCGGCCAGGTGAGCGAGGCCCCGGGCGGCCAGTTCCTCTCAGTGTCGGCCGGCGGCGCCCATAGCTGCGCGATCCGCTCCGACGGCACGCTCGCCTGCTGGGGCGATGACGCCGCGACCCAGCCCGACCAGATCCCGGCCGGCAAGTTCCACTCGGTCTCGGCGGGCGGCGCCCATAGCTGCGCGATCGACAGCGACGGCGAGCTCGCCTGCTGGGGCGACGACACCTCCGGCCAGCTCGACGAGGTCCCCACCACTGAGTTCGGTGAGTTCCAGTCCGTTTCGGCCGGCGGCGCCCACACCTGCGCGATCCGGACCAGGGGGACGCTGAAATGCTGGGGGGACGACTCGTCCGGCCAGGTGAGCGACGCCCCGCGCTACACCCTCCACTACTGGTTCCACTGGGGCCACTGGCACGTTCACCGGCACTGGATCAAGTACCTGGCGGTCTCCTCGGGCGGCGCCCACTCCTGCGCGATCCGAACCGATGGCGAGCTGGCCTGCTGGGGCGATGACACCTCCGGCCAGCTCGACGAAATCCCAACCGGCGAGTTCCTCGCGGTCTCGGCCGGCGGCGCCCACACCTGCGCGATCCGCGTCGACGGCACGTTGGCCTGCTGGGGCGATGACTCTTCCGGCCAGCTCGACGAAATCCCAACCGGCGAGTTCCACTCGGTCTCGGCCGGCGGCGCTCACACCTGCGCGGTCCGGACGAGCGGCGAGGTGGTTTGCTGGGGCGACAACGGACACGGGCAGAGCCACCCGCTGATGGCCCAGGCCGAGCTCCCCCGGGGGGTGATCGACAGCGCCTACTCCTACACGTTCGAGACCACGAAGCAGGCTCCGGGCCCGGAATTCCATGTCTCGAGCGGAAGGCTTCCCGCCGGCCTCACGCTCAGCAGCGACGGCGAGCTCTCCGGCTCCCCCACCATCGCCGGCGACTTCGACTTCACCGTGACCGCCAGCAATGGCGTCACCGAGGACACCGCCCAGGACACCACCCTGGAGGTCGTCGGAACGCCGGTGGTCGGGGCGGACCCGGTGCAGGGAGTCACGTCGAGCACGGCCAGCCTCAGCGCGAGGATCAACCCCCGCAATCTTCCGGCGCAGGCCTGGTTCGAATACTGGCCCGCCGCATCGCCGCAGAGCGCGACCCATACCCCCGCGAAAGCGGTGGCGGCGGCCGTGATGCAGAAAGCCCTCTCCGCCCAGATCGCGGGCCTCTCACCCGACACGCAGTACGCGTTCCGCGTCGCCGCCACCAACGAGCTGGGCTCAAACCCGGTCTACAGCTCGACGGCCGCCCTGAAGACGGCTCCTGCGCCCGGGATCCCCGCGCCGGTCGCCGGGCAGAGCGTCAACGTCGAGACCGCTTCCGGCGTCGTCAGGGTCAAGTGCCCGGGAGACAGCGGCTTCAACAAGCTCGTGTCCGCCACGCAGATCCCGGTCGGGTGCGAGGTCGACACCGACAGCGGCACGGTCGCCCTGACCGCCTCGAAAGGCAGCAGCGGCGCCACCCAGTCGGCGTACTTCTGGGGCGGGACCTTCGAGATCGACCAAAACGCCGGTGACGAACAGGACGCCGTCGCGACCCTTGGCGGGCGGCTCCGATGCGAGAAACGGGCGGGCGCCAAGGCCACCCGAGTCAGCAAGCGAGGCAGTGGAGGCAAGGGGGGGCGCAAGCTCTGGGGCAGCGGCAACGGGAACTTCAAGACGGTCGGCAACTATGGGTCGGCGAGCGTGCGCGGGACGACCTGGCTGGTCGTGGATCGCTGCGACCTCTCCTCCGTGTTCGAAGTCAAAGAAGGCAGGGTCAAGGTGCGTGACTTCATCAAGGGAATCTCGCTCGTGATCACCCCCGGCAAGCGCTACGTCGCGAAAGCGCCCTTCCTGCGCCTGCGCTAGTTGATGGGGTCCCGGCGGGGAGTTGTCGCCTTTGCCGCCGTCGGTGCCCTGGCGGCAGCGATCGGCATCGGCTGTTACGCGGGTGGCGTCTTCCACGGGCTGGAACTGGGGGGCGTCGACACCCGGTTCTCGGTCCGAGGCGAGCAGGACCCCAACCCGCGGCTGGCAGTCGTCGGGGTCGACGACGACACCTTCAATGAACTCGAGCTCCAGTGGCCCTTCCCACGCCGCTTTCACGCGCGCCTGATCGACCGCCTCAGCGAAGCCGGCGTGGACGCGATCGCCTACGACATCCAGTTCACCGAGCCCACGGTCCCACGCGAAGACAACGAACTGGTCGAAGCGGTCGACCACGCCGGAAACGTCGTCCTCGCCACCAGCGAAGTCAGCGACCTCGGCAAGCACCGCATATTCGGCGGCAACGCCGTGCTGCGCCAGATCGGCGCCCGCGCCGGCATCACTCTCTACGTCCCCGATTCCGATGGGGCCGTCAGGCAGTTTCCCTACGTGCTCCAGAACCTCGAGAGCTTCGCCGTCGCCGCCGCCGAAGTCGGCGAGGACGAATTCATCGAAGACGACGGCTTCGACTCCAACGAAGCCTGGATCGACTACGCGGGCCCGCCGAAAACGATCCCCACCTACTCCTTCGTCGACGTCCTCTACGGCAGGGTCGATCCGGATCTGCTGAGGGGAAAGATCGTCGTCGTCGGCGCGACATCGCCCGTGCTCCAGGACGTGAAGGAGACCTCCATTGGTGGTGGGCTGATGCCGGGCGCCGAGGTGCAGGCGAACGCGATCGCCACCATTCTCGACGGGGTCCCGCTCCGCTCCGGCCCGGGCTGGCTCAATGTCCTCATGATCCTCCTCCTGGCCGCGATCGGCCCCCTCGCCGGATTCTTCATGCGCCCGGTGGCAGCCTTCGCCGTCGCGCTCGCCGTCGCCCTCGTCTTCCTCGTCGTCGCCCAGCTCGCCTTCAACACGGGGCTGATCATCGCGGTCGTCTATCCGCTCGTCGCGCTGGCGATCGGCGCCGTCGGCACCCTCGCGGTCCATTACCTGCTCGCCGCCTTCGAGCGTCAGCGGGTCCGCTTCACGTTCTCCCGCTTCGTCCCCGAGGACGTCGTCGACCAGGTGCTGTCCGAGGGCGAAGGCGAGCTGCAGCTCGGTGGGGTGCGGCGCGAATCCACCGTCCTGTTCAGCGACCTGCGCGGCTTCACCAGCTACTCGGAGTCGCGGGAGCCGGGCGAGGTGGTCGAGGTGCTGAACGTCTACCTGGGGGAGATGACCGACGCGATCATGGACCACGGCGGCACCCTCGTCTCCTACATCGGCGACGGGATCATGGCCGTCTTCGGCGCCCCGATCGAGCAGCCCGACCACGCCGACCGCGCGATCGCCGCCGCGCAGGAGATGCTCGAGGTGCGGCTGCCGGCCTTCTGCGAGTGGATGCGGGCGCGGGCCACGGCGACGGGTTCCAGATGGGAATCGGGCTGAACAGCGGCGAGGTGATGTCGGGGCAGGTCGGCTCCGAGCGGCGGGGAGTACACGACGATCGGCGACACCACCAACACCGCCTCGCGCCTCGAGGGGATGACCAAAGGCACCGAGCACTCGGTCTTCATCGCCGACTCCACCCGGGAGGCGCGGGTCAAGGCCGTTCCCGAGCTGATCGACGTCGGCGAGCTCGAGGTTCGCGGTCGCGAGCAGCCGCTGCGGGTCTGGTCGCTTCCCAACGGCAACTCGGCTGAGGCCGGGGAATAGGCGATACGGTCCCGATCGTGCCGTGGGTCGAGGTCTTCGCCGTCTTTGTCGTCTCTCACCTGGTCGGGGACTTCCTCCTGCAGACCAACTGGCAGGCGACCCACAAGATCGGGGGGCTCGGGCGGGATCGCGAATCCCGGCGCGCACTGCTCTCGCACACGGTCACCTACACGCTTGCCTTCGTGCCCGCGCTGATCTGGCTCGCGAGCGACATCGGCGCCGGCTGGGCGATCGGGGTCGGGGCGCTGGTCGCGCTTCCGCACATGTTCCAGGACGACGGCCGGCTGCTGGACATCTACATGCGGGACGTCAAGGGGGTGGGCGACGACGCCCCCGCCGGGCTGAGGCTGGCCGTCGACCAGACCGGGCACCTCATCGCGCTCTTCCTGCTCGCTCTGCTCGCCGGCTCCTGAGCTAGCGCTTGGTCGCCGACTCGGCGGTGTGCCAGCGTGAGTCGACGACGGTGTGGGCCTGCTGATGGCTGCGCCGGTGCCCGGTGACGGCGCTGATGAACTGGTCGCGCTCCAGCGCCAGCAGGCGGGTCGGCGACGTCGCCCGCACGGTCGCGGTGCGGGGCACGTCGCGCAGCAGGGCGATCTCGCCGAAGGATTCGCCCGGCCCCTCGTTGCGCCGGAAGACGCCGTCTTCGAAGCACCTCGACCTCGCCCTCCTCGATCAGGTAGAAGCGGTCGCCCGGTCGCCCTGGGTGATCACCTCCTCGCCTGCCTCGGCGCGTCACCGGGACCAGGTCGTGGCTGATCCGCTCCAGCGTCGCGACCGGCAGCGGCGTGAAGATCGAGTTGCTCGCGCAGCAGCTGGAACTGCTCCTCGGCGACCGGGGCGCCGACCTCGAAGGCGCGCAGGCGGGTCCAGACCAAGAGCGACGAAGACCGGCAGCAGCGCCGCCAGCAGCGAGCAGCGCTCCCTCGGATGCCGAGCAGCTCGAAGAAGAGCGAGGCGCTGATCGAGCCGAGCGCCATCGCCGCCAGGCGGGCCGACTCGAGCGAGCCGATCACCCGGCCCAGGGTCTCGTCGGAGCCGAGCCGCTGCAGCAGGGTTTTGGCGGCGACCTCGATGAACGTGTAGCCGAGCCCGATCGCCGAGCCAGCCGACGTAGGCGGCGACGGCGACGGTCCAGGCGCCGGGCAGCGCGGTCGGCGAGCGCCGATGACGACGCTGCCGACCGCGAGGCGCGACCGCGAGCCGGCCGCGGCCTGAGCAGCACCGAGCAGGCCGGCGCCGCCGAGCAGGGCGCCGATCCCCCAGGCGGCGTTGAGGAAGCCGACGCTGCCGTGGGCGAGGTGGAGCAGGTCGAGGGCGAGGATCACGACGAGGACGTCGGCGGTGCCCTCGAAGAAGACGACGAGCAACGAGCAGCGTCGCGGCGCAGGCGCAGGCCCGGGTGCGTCGATCAGGGTGCGGAAGCCGAGCGCCGACTGCCGCGCGAGGCCGGAGAGCTCGCCCCGTCGGCGACGTAGCTCGGGCCGCTCGTCGCGCTCGATCCTGGTCAGCCCGACCGTGGTCAGCAGGGCGACCGCGGCGGCGACGCCGAAGACCACCGTCGGCGCGGCGAGTCGCGAGCAGGACGCCGGTGGCCAGCGCGGCGAGCGAGGAAGCCGATGTTGTCCATCGCGCTGTGGGTGACGTTGGCGGCCGAGAGCTCCTGCGGGGCTGCGCGCGAGCGCCGGCAGCAGCGCCGACTCGGCCGGGACGTAGCCGCTGATCGCGACCGTGAAGAGGCCGGCGAGGACGCGATCGACCCAGGCGGCGCCGTCCAGGGCCGCCGCGGCGCGCGGCGGCGGCGAGGACGACGGTGATCGCCAGGCCGCTGCCGATCAGGACGTTGCGGCGCGAGAAGCGGTCGCCGAGCAGCCCGGCGAAGGGCGAGGCGAGCGCGCCCGGCAGCAGGCGCACGAGGGCGACGACGCCGACCGCGACGGCGCCGCCGACCTCGAAGCCGTAGACGCCGAGGGCGATCGCAAGGCACCAGCTCGCGAAGGAGATCCCGACCCGGGCGATCCCGAGGAGGCCGAGGTCGCGGTTGCCGAAGTCGACAGTGAGGGCACTCAGAACCGAGACGAATTCCCCCACTGCTCTTTTCATCGTCGCGGGAACATATCTGTGCGGCGGCTGCCGGAGGGCCGGCGATCAACCGGCCGTGTTGACATCTGCACGGGCCACTGCAACTCTCCCCCGTCATGTCCCATGCCCGAATGCGAGTGCCGGTGAGTGCCGTCTGCACGTTCGCCGCCACCCTCGGGGTGGGTGCGTTTCTGTATCTCCTGGCCGGGCCGGCGTCGGCCAACGACGACAAGCTGACGATTCCAAGGGCGAGCGAAAAGGCGGAGGGCTTTGCGAAGCGCACCTGCGACCGAGATGAAAGCTGCGTCCGCTCAGGTGTCCTCAATTGCAATCGCAAGGGAAGACGCGTCGTTCACTGCCGCATCTTCGACGAACGCCACACCGACGCCCAGGGGAACTACAAGTGCAACAGGGAGATCCGGATGGTGATGGACCCCGACACCCACAGGGTTCCGGTCAACGGCCTCGGCCGCTGGCACTGCGGAGGCGGAAGCACGCCTTCGTGATCGAGCAGATGTCCGGGATGCCGAGGGTGGGTCGCCGGTAAGCAGGGCATCACTCGGGCTGAAGGCGCCAGGGCGGGTCGAGCCTGTTCTCGCCGGCGTGGTAGATGAAGATCCGGTTCTCGTCGGGGTCGAGCAGGGCCGCCTCGCGCCACAGATAGGGCTGGTCGACGGGGTCGAGGGCGAACCGGAAGCCCGCCTGCTTCAGCTCCTCCACCGTGGCGTCGACGTCATCGACCTCGAAGTGGATGCTCGCCCCTCCCGCCATCGAAGCCTCGGGGGCGCGGTGGAGCGAGAGCGTCGTCCCACCCTCGGGGGCGAGGAACCGCGCGTAGTCCGGATAGCTGGCGACGATCTGCGTCAGGCCGAGCCGGCGGTAGAAGCCCACCGACGCCTCGACATCCGTGACCGCAAGCGTGACGTGATTCAGCCGCACTCGCTCCAACCCTTCATTTCTGGGTCACCTCGATCCAGTCGCCCTCGCGGGCGGACTCGAGCACCGCCTCGGTGAGCCGCGCAGCCCGCAGCCCGTCCTGCAGCTGCGGCAGGCCCTCGGCCGGCTCCCCGCCGGCGATCGCCGCGTAGGTCTCGGCGACGAACGCATCGAAGCAATCGTGGTATCCCTGCGGGTGGCCGCCCGGCAGGGTGACGTAGCGCCCGGCCTGCGGCGAGAGGGTGTCGAAATCGCGTGTGATGATCTCGGCCGCG
The DNA here is from genome assembly GCA_963816785.1 of uncultured Solirubrobacterales bacterium. Taxonomy (GTDB): domain Bacteria; phylum Actinomycetota; class Thermoleophilia; order Solirubrobacterales; family 70-9; genus VRUE01. The sequence continues at coordinate 710,707 of CAWFLL010000004.1, forward strand.
GCCCGGTTTCGGACCGCCAGGGTCTCGGGGCGCTCCTGGTTGAAGGAGATCGTCTCGCTGCTGGTCGAGACCTCGAACCAGAGCAGGTTCTTGCGGCCGGCCGAGACCTGCGAGATCACGACCGACCCCGCCGCGCCCCGCTCGGTCTCGAACAGGACGATCGCGATGTCCTCGGTCTCGACGCTGCGAGATTCACCGGCCGCCGTGCCACGCTCGAAGGAGGGCCCGGAGGAGCGCCGCCGCTCGTGATGGGCGATCGACGTGCGGGCGGTCAGCGCGGTGATCCGCTCCCCGCTCGCGAACTCGATCAGGTCGCACCAGTGGGAGCCGATGTCGGCGAAGGCCCGCGAGGCGCCGCCGAGGCCGCGATCGACGCGCCAGTTGTCGTCCTCGGCGGCGAGGAGCCAGTCCTGCAGGTATCCGCCGTGGATCAGCCGCACCTCGCCGGCGGCACCGGATCTGATCCGCGCCCGCGCCTCGCGAACCATCGGGTAGTAGCGGTAGACGAATGGAACGGTCGCAACCAGACCGGACCCGGCGGCGGCGGAGAGCAGCTCGGTCGCGCCGGCCACGTCGAGCGCGATCGGCTTCTCGCAGACGACGTGCTTGCCCGCTCTGAGCGCGGCCAGCGTCAGCGGGACATGGAGGTGGTTTGGGGTGCAGACGTGAACCACGTCGACCGCGTCGGAGGCAATCAGCTCCTCGGCGCTGCCGAAGCCGCGCTCGGCGCCGAGCTCCCGCCGGGCCACCGCCGATCGCTCCGGCGTCGAGGCGGACACCGCCGCGACCGTCGCGCCGGCCACCCGGGCCGAGCGCGCGTGCACCCGGCCGATGAAGCCCGTGCCGACGATACCCACCCGCAGACCGCTTGCCGACTCGTGCGCCGGACGCGAACCAACACCAAGGGCGCTGCCTTCCTCCATCGAAATCCGAACCTACCCGCTTCCTTCTGTGCGCGTCCAGCCGCGCGGATCTGGCCGCCAAGATCGGTCTCGCCCGGATCGGGCCGGAAAGAATCAGGGCCGCCCGAGGGCGGCCCTGATCAGGTGCGTGGAATGGACGCGGGAACCGCGACCGGGAGGGACATGCCCGGCCTCCCTCGCCCACCGGTGCCCGGGTTGGATTCCGCGGGCGCCCGTACCCGTGCGGCGCCTAGCGGCCCTGCACCTCCAGTGTCCCGCAAAGCATGTGACTCAACGTAGGGACCACCTCCTTTCTCTGGTGATCACGATTGAATCAGACGGCGCTGACCCTGCCGCTGCCGGTCGCGGTGCCCCGCGTCGCCTGATTCAATGCCTGCGCGAATGAGCGACGACACCGAGCCGTCGAGCGTTGCGAGGGGAGCTGGCGGGGACGAGACGGATGCCTCGCGGCCGCCCCTGTCGATCGTGATTCCCGCGCGCGATGGCCTGGTGGAGCTCGCGTCCGTTCTCGCGGCCCTCATTCCCTGCGCCGAGGAGTGCGGCGCGGAGGTGCTGATCGTGGGTGACGTCGATGAGACGAAGCCGCCGCCCGGCGCACGCGTCCGCCTGATCCAGATGCCCGGGCCCGACATCCTGATCCTCCGCCGCCAGGGGCTGGCGGAGGCCAGCGGGGAGGTGGTGGCGATCGGCGAGGACCATGCCGTGCCGAGGCCGGACTGGTGCGGGGCCGTGATCCGCGCTCACGCCGAGCGGCCCGAGGCGGCGGCGGTGGTCGGTTGCCTGGTCAACGCGACCGACGCGACCCTCGCCGGGCGGGCCAACTTCCTCGCCTTCGCCGCCCCCTGGCAGCCCCCGATGGCAACCCTGCCCGGCGGCCGTCCCCCGCCCTCCTCGACGCTTTCCCTCAAGCGCGGCGTGCTCCGGGGCATCGGGTCCGAGGCCCCCGGCTGGTTCGAGGCCGGCCTGATCCCCGCCCTGTTCGAAGAAGGAAGGATGGTCGCCGACGAAAGGGTCGTCGTCGATCACTTCCAGGACAACGGCAGCGTCTGGTCGATCCGGAATGCATTTCACAGCGCCCGCTCCTCCTACGGCTACGAGCGCACGAAGCGCGACCCCGCGGGTCGGCGCGAGCTCGCCCGCTGGGCCGTCAGCGGAATCCCGCGCCGTCTCCGCCAGGAGGCGCGCGAAGGCCTGAGGGGGTCTCGGATGAACACCTCGGAGTCGGCCCTGATCTCGCTGATCGCCCTCGCCGCCGGCCTCGGGGCAGCGGCGGGGTTGATGATCGGCCCCGGGCGCTCGGCCGACCGGGTGGCATAGCCCCCGGCCCACGGAGCTGCATCGCTCTCATCCGGCCTGCGCCACGGCGCCGGCGTCGGGCGCTCCGAGGGTGTCCGCGGGGGCGTTCTCCCGCCGGGACAGGGCAAGGAAAGGCAGGGCCAGGGTCGAGATCCCCGCCGCAAGCAGATAGGACGGGGCGTATCCCCACACGTCGGCGGCCCTGCCGAGCACCGGCTGGGCCCAGACCCCTCCCGTCGAGGACATCATCGAGTCGAACGAGAGGATCGTCGCCCGCTGTCGCGAGGGGATCAGGCCGTTGAGGTAGGCCTGCCTGATCGGCGTCGTCGCCGCGAACAGCAGGCCCCAGACCACGATCAATCCCAGCACCGCCCAGAAGCTGTTGACGATGCCGATCAGGCCGAGCGCGAGGACGCTGAGCGCCGCGGTGGCGATCAGCGCCGAGGTGCGGCGCTGAAAACGGCGGCGGATCCGCGGGGCGGCCACCCCACCCGCTATCTGCGCGCCGGCGACGATCGCCGCCACCAGTCCCGCGATCTGGTAGGCGTGCGGGTCGCCGTAGAGCTCCAGCAGGTAGGGCTGGAGGGCGTAGAAGGCGTAGATGCCGACCCCGCCCGTGAACAGGGCCTCGACCATCAACCACTTGACCGCCGGGACCCGCCAGCCGTACTCGATCGAATTGGAGGCGATCTTCCGCATCTCGGCCAGGGGGCGACCGCCCTTCTCTGGGGTGAAGCCGGTGTCGTGCATGAGCCTGAAAGCGACCCCGAACATCACGATCAGGACCAGGCCGCGGAGCACGAACGGAACCCCGAGGCTGGTCTGCTGGGCGATCAGGCCCCCGGCCACGGAGCCGGTCAGCATCCCCGCTCCGGTGACGATCTGCCCGCGGCCGAACACGGTCTCCATCTGGCCCCGAAAGCCCGTCGCGGTCAGGGCATCGACCAGCCAGGCCTCGACCGCGCCCGAGAAGAAGGTGAAGCCGAGACCGAGCAGCATCGAGGCGATGGCCCACTGCCAGAGCGGCGCCTCGACCTGCCACAGGAGCACGTAGAGGAAGGTCGACGCGGTCAGCGTCAGCGTGCCGAGCAGATAGGAGGTCCGGCGCCCGACGGTGTCGGCGACGATCCCGGTCGGGACCTCGAACAGCACCATCCCGGCGGTGAAGAACGCGTTCGCCGCGAACGCCTCGAGGTTGGAGAGGCCCGCATCGAGCAGGAAGATCGTGTTGATCCCCCAGATCAGGGAGGCAGCCAGGGTGTTCCCGAGGAGCAGGGTCAGGTAGGCCCGTTCGACCGAGCGCGGCGTCGGCATCGGCTCAGGCTCAGCCCCCGCCCCGCCCCGCGACGTGCAGCTCGGTCGCGTGGATCTGGCTCTGGCCGTAGGAGCCGGTCTGGAGCGGCCCGGCGGCGCTGATCAGGTCCCCCGGTCCCGGAAGAGGGTGGGGACGGAGGCCCCTTCTCACGTCGATCGCGGTCAGGCCCGGCAGGGTGATGCCCTGCGGGTCGACGATCACGAAGTGGGCGTCGCCGTCGCCGTCCGGGTCGACCCGCTCGACGTAGGTGATCCGGCCCTCGGTGGTGCGGCAGTGGGGCAGCTCGGGGCGGCAGGTCGAGGGGGCCACCGTTTCCGGTGGGTCCGCGGCGCGGCGCACCGTTGGAGATCCCGCCGTGCTGCTGTCCTGGCCGCAGCCGGACACCGCGGCGAGCGCTGCGGTGCCGGCCACGAGCGAAACTAGCCGCGTCCTCTGGACCTGCCTGCGCATGAGGGGACGACGATACGCACCGGGCCCCGCGGCCAGCCGCTGCGGCCGTCAGTGCTCGCCCAGCCTCCGCAGGGCGCGGTACTCCTCGACGGTGAGGGGCCTGCCGCGGACGGTCGAAAGAGCAGGCTGACCGTCGAGATAGGCCTCCTCGTTCCGCCGCCAGACACGCAGATAGCGGTAGAACGGGACGACCGGGTGCAGGTGATGGACGAGGTGGTAGTTCTGGTACAGCAGCAGCGGCGAGAGCCAGCGCTCTGAGCCGATTCGGTTCCGCGTCGTCTTCAGCCCGTCCTCCGACGGGCGCAGGTGGAGGCCGTGGTGCGGGAGGTAGTCGAAGGCGAAGGCGAGCCAGAGCAGGGCCAGGCGCTGCGGGATCAGGGCGTAGACGAGCAGGTCGACGAAACCGCCGCGGGCAATTACGAAGACCATCAGCGCGAGGACCACGGTCGATTGGAGAATCGATTCGACCTTCTCCGACAGCGGTCGCCCGCCGAACCGCCGCAGGTAGAAGGCGAGGTAGTTCCAGTCGACCGTCACCCAGCGCAGCGATCTCTGCCAGGCCGGCCCCTCCATCGTCCAGTGGTCGGGGTCTGAGCCGTCCTCATGGTTGGTGAAGCGGTGGTGCTGCATGTGGATGAAGCGCCAGACGCCGAAGCTCGCGGCGGGGGTGATGAAGGGCGTCGAGACGCGGCCGATCCAGAGATTGAGGGTCCTGTTCGAGGAGGCCGCGGAATGGGCCGCGTCGTGGGCGACCGTGAAGAAGAGATAGGAGGCGATCGCGTTGAGCACCACCGAGACCGGCGCGGGCAGGGTGCCGTCGAGGCCGAGCAGCGTCGAGGCGGCGGCGAGCCCGGCGGCGCCGAACAGGAGGGCCAGGGTCGGCCACGCGATCAGGGGAACCCGCTCGGCCGGGTCAGGGATCACCGTGCGCGTGACGGGACTCGCCTCGGCGGGCATGGCGGAGACGGTACATCACCCGCCGAGGGCGGCGATCAGGCGTCGGCAAGCATGCTGCGGGCGGTGTCGAGGACCGTGTCCCGGGTCGGGCGGGGTGCCCATCCGAGGAGTGTCTTGGCCTTCTCGCTCGAGTATTCGATCCTGCGGCCGAGTTGGCCCACCACGCCGCGGACCCCGGGATCGAACAGCGCCATCGCCCTGACGGCGATGTTCGGCACGGACCGGCTCGGCACCTTGGCGGCCGCGGATCCGAGCTCCTCGCGCAGGACCTCGGCGACCTCCGCCATCCACATGAAGCGCTCGACGGCGATGAAGCGCTCGCCGCCCGCGCCGGGGGCGGCGAGCGCCCTGATCTGGAGGTCGGCGACGTCGCGGACGTCGACGAAGCTCCACCCGATCCTCGGCACGCCGGGCATTCCCCTCAGCAACCGTTCGATCGCCTGCAGCGAGAAGGAGCGATCCTCGCTCAGGACCGGGCCGAGGATCGCGCCCGGGTTCACCACCGCCACCCGGCCCTCATCTCCCCCCTCCCGGGCCAGGTCCCAGGCGGCCCGCTCGGCGATCGTCTTCGACCTCACGTACGGGGAGAGCTCGTCGCTGGAGAGATCGGTCCAGTCCTCCTCGGTCCGTTTCTCCGAAAGCGGTCTGGCGCTGCCGGCGACCGCGGCGACCGATGAGGTGATGACGACCCGCTCGACGCCACTCGCCAGGCTCGCGCGGAGGACCCGCAGCGTCCCGTCGCGAGCGGGCACGATCAGTTCATCGGGGTCCTTCGGCTGGGCGGGCGGGAACGGCGAGGCGACGTGGAGGACGTGGTCGCACCCATCGACCGCCTCCTCCCAGCCCTCGTCGCGAAGCAGGTCGGCGGCATGGAACGTGAGGCGATCGCCGGGATCGACCTCGGAGCCGACCGCAGCGCGGACCTGCGGCTCACGGTCGAGATTCCGGACCGTCGTGCGGACGCGATGGCCGCGTCGCAGCAACTCGATCACGCACCAGCTGCCCAGGAATCCCGAGCCGCCCGTGACGAGGACCGTCTTCTCATCCACCGGCGAGAAGGCTACTCCTGCCGTTGCGAGCGGGATGAGGCGGCGCTAGGTTGACCGGGTGAGGCGAGTCAATCGTCGTCAGCTACGAAGTCCAACCGTCCGAAAACGCGGGGGAACCTGGCTTCTGGGGCCATTTCGCGACGACGTCCTCGACGGAGGAAGATGGCGCCGACGACGTCGGTCCCGATCGGCCCGACGACAGCTTCTCCGGCGGCCCCGGGAACGACCGGATCCTCGCCAACGACGACGACAAGGACAACCGGATCGATTGCGGCCCGGGCAGGCGCGACGTCGCCCTGATCGACCGGGTCGACCCGAAGCCGAAGCACTGCGACAGGGTCAGGGTCGGCTGATCGCCGGGGCATCGGCGGCGACCCGTCGCAGCCCGTCCCCGTCGAGCCGCATCGTCTTCCAGTCGCTCAGGTGTCTGGCGCCGAGGCCCTCGTAGAAGGCGATCGCCGGCTCGTTCCAGTCGAGGACGACCCAATCGAGTCGCTCGTAGCCGCGTTCGGCGGCGACCGTCGCCACGGCCGCGAACAGCGCGCGGCCGATCCCGTCCCCGCGCCACTCCGGTCGCACGAAGACGTCCTCGCACCAGAGGCCGGGCCAGCAGAGGAAGCTCGAGAAGGTCGTGAAGTAGATCGCGTAGCCGACCACGTTCTCCCCGACCTCGGCGATCAGCGCCTCCGCGGCGCCGAGCTCGAAGATGGACTGTTCCAGCTTGCGCTCGTCCCCGACCACCCTGTCCGAGAGCCGCTCGTAGGAGGCCAGCTCAGTGATCATCGCCAGCAGCTCCGCGATGTCGCCGCGCTCGACCGGTCGGATCGCAAAGCCCTCGCTCGCCATCGGAAAACCCTAGCCGCGCTGCTCGAAGATCTCGCTGAGGAAGTGGGTGACGATCCAGGTGGCGACGCGCGCCGTAGTACCGGAGGGATCGCGCGCCGGGTTGAGCTCGACCACGTCGAACCCGATCACCCGCCCGCGGCGGGCGAGCGCGACCAGGATCGCGCGCAGCGCCCGGTAGTCGAGGCCACCCGGCTCGGGTAGGGAGTGCCCCGGCGCCAGCGAGGAGTCGAGCACGTCGAGGTCGATCGAGACGTAGAGAGCCGCCGCCTCGGCGACCGTCTCACCCACCATCGTGTCGGCCCCGCGCTCCAAAACCTCGAGGCTGGTCGCCCACCGCCCCCCGAGCTCCCTGATGCCCTCGACCTCGACCCGGTCGACGTTCCGGATCCCGAGAGCGGTGACGGTGCCGGTGAACGGCAGCTCGGCCAGCCGCCTCAGCTGGCTCGCGCCGGTGAGGCGCGAGCCATCCAGCTCGTCGAGGAAATCGGCGTGGGCGTCGACGTGGACGACGTCGAAGTCGCCCAGCGCCTCCATCCCCAGGCCGAGCGGGTAGCTGATCGAGTGATCGCCGCCGACCGCGACCATCAGGGCTCCGCGCTCGGCGATCCCCCTCGCGGCGGCGGTGATGCGCGCGTAGTTCGCCTCCGTGTCCGAGCCCTGGATCACAACGTCGCCGACGTCCGCCATCGTCACGCCGGCCAGGTAGTCGCGATCGGCCTCCACGTCGTACCAGCCCTCCGCCCCCGCATCGCCTCCGCCGCCATCCTCTCGCGGGTAGTAGAACTGGGCATAGGTCGCCTCGCGGGCCGCGGCGGGGCCCGCCCGCTGGCCGGTCGGAATCCCCGGCTCGGGCGTGCCGCCGTCGTATGGGACGCCGAGGAACGCCACCTGGGCATCGAGGGAGTCGAGCCGGCCCATGCTGGGAACCCCGAAGAACGTCCTCGGCGCGGGGTCCGTCAGAACCGAAGTGGCCTCCACGACGGAAAGTGTCGCGGACTCAGCGAGAATGTGAGCCGAGAAGGAGAGTTTGGATATGCCCACGCCTTTCAGCGAGCGCTCGCGGCCGGCCCAGGTCCTGCTGGCCGGAGTTGTTCCGTTCCTATTCGGAGCCGTCCTCGGAGTGGTTCTGGGGATCTCCGCCGCCGCCTACTGGGGTCTGTCGGCCCTCGCGGCGATCGGTGGGGTGCTCGCCGGGCTCGAGCATCGGGATGCCCGGGGCGGCGCCAAGCGGGGGCTGGTCGGCGGCGGCCTGTACGGGCTCGGCATCCTGATCGCGCACGCGATCACGGGCACCGATGCAAAGGTCTCGCTCGGCGAGTTCCCACCGCTGCTGATCGTGATCACCGCGATCATCGGTGCGCTCCTCGGGGCGCTCGGTGGACGTCTTTCGCGCTAGCTCTTGGAATTCCCGTTGCAAAAGAGCTGGCGGAGCGAAAAGCTAAGAAGTTTTGGGTATAAAGTTGCCCTTCTTTTGGTGAATCGCCTACCAACTTCAACCGACTCGACGGGAGGACCATGAGAGGCAAGCGGATAGCGACGACGTTCGCGATGGCCGCACTGGCGTTCGCGGCCAGCGCGACGGTGGCCTATGCGGCGACGATCATCGGCGATGACACCGTCGAGACCCTGACCGGGACCCCGGGCAGCGACAACATCGACGCCAAGGGCGGGGACGACACGGTCAATTCGCTCGGCGGCGACGACCTGGTCAACGGTGGCAGCGGCAACGACAGGGTCGACGCCAGCGACGGCAACAACACGGTTGATGGCGGCACAGGCGACGACACGATTTACGCGCTGAACGGCGACGACAGGATCAACGGCGGCGACGGCAGCGATGTCGTCAGCGCCGGTGACGGCAACAACACCGTCGAGGGCGGAACCGGCGACGACCAGGTTGAAACCGAGATCGGGTTTGACGCCCTGACCGGTGGGGACGGCAACGACGTGCTCGTCGCCGGGACGAACGGCGACGGGTTGATGGGACAGGCCGGCAACGACACCCTCCTCGGCCAGGAGGGCGACGACAAGATCTGGGGCGGGGAAGGTGACGACAACCTCCGCGGAGCCGCCGACAACGACTTCCTCTGGGCCGGCGCCGGCGCCGACGTCCTGTTCGGCGGCCCGGGCAACGATCACCTCGTCGCGCTCGCCCAGGTCGACACCCAGCTTCCCGGCGGCGACGTCGTTCGCGCCGGCCGCGGCAACGATGTCGTGCGCGTCCGCGACGGCGACGGGGACCGGGTGCTGTGCGGGCCGGGCAAGGATGTCGTCTATGCCGACGACGAGGACAAGGTCAACCCGACCTGCGAGCTCGCCAAGCGGGACGCGCCGGTCCCGGGGGCCGACGCGAAGGAGATCAGCCACTAGGGAGCCGGGGGAACGGCGGGGTTCAGCCTGATCCCCTGTCCTACCCCTACAGCGAGTACGGGGGCGAATAGCCGCCAGCTCGCCGCCGTTCCCACCAGCCCCAGGCCGCCATCACGGCGCCGGCATAGAGCCAGCCGAGCAGCACATCGAAGAAGTAGTGCTCGCCGGTCGCCATCAGCGTCAGCCCCATCGCCAGCGGATAGAGGGCGAGCAGCGGCCGCAGGCTCGGGCGGATGCGACTCCAGAGGAACATCGCCACCAGCGCGACGAATGCGACATGGAGCGAGGGCACGGCGGCGACCAGGTTGACGCTGCCCTGGCCTTTGGAGAAGACCCCTGCGGTGCCGACGCCGAGCACCTGCCAGCCCTCCGCGGTCGTGCGCTGGACCCCTTCAAGCAGGCCCATGTCCGCCGCCATCCAGGGCGGCGCCGCCGGGAACAGGATGTAGGTGGCGAGGCCGGCGAGGGCAAGCGTCACGAGGCGCTTCGCAAAGCCCAGGAACGCGAGCCTGTCGCGCGCCCAGAGAACGCCGGCGACCGCGAAGGGGACGATGAAGTAGGAGGTGTAGACGAGCGTGAAGCCGATGTCCCACCCGCTCACCACCCCGGGCTGGTGCAGGTGGGCCTGGAGCCATTCGGTCGGCGTCTCACCGAGGAAGACGAACCGGTCGAAGTCGATCATCGGGTGCACGTGGGCCCCGATCCCGATCGAGTCCGCCGCCCCTCGGGTGAAGTCGTAGGCAAAGAGGACCGCGACGATCGGCAGCCAGTCGAGGGCCAGCTGCAGGATCTGCCGCGGGTGGCGGCCGAGCGAGACGCAGACGAGCGCGCCGCAGACCCAGGCGATGACGAGCTCCCGCTGGACCGGGATCCCGTAGTTCGCGCTCCACACCACCAGCGCCACGAAGTAGAGGCCGAGCGCGCAGCGCCGGACCAGCGCCCAGTGCGGGAAGCGAAAGCCGGCTACCTGCTCGACGCTGACCTCTGCGAAGTCGGTGGTGCTCACATGTGAAACTTATGTGAACGCCTGCCCCAGAGCGAGCAGGATCCTTCCCGAGTCGAGGACGATTACCTCAGCCCCGCAGCTCGGTGATCAGCAGCGGAAACCGGCAGCCGTCGCCGGTGAAGGCGATCCTCGCCTCGATCAGCGTCAGCCTGTCGCCGGCTGCGATCGTCATCCGCAGAAGCGCCTCGCCCGAGGCGACCACCGGCCCGGAGACCGGTAGCGTCGCCGAGTCGCCGTTCGCCACAGCCGCGTGGTTCTCGGTGGTGGGGGGCGGGAATTCCTCCTGGATCTTGTCCGTCCAGACGTCGGCGGGGCCGCCACTGGTGTTCGTGAACTCGAACTCCGAGCCGACCGATGCCGGATTCCTGCATTCCAGGGTGAGGCTGCCGCCGACGTCGAGGCCTACCGGCGGTGAGGGCAAGTCTCCCACCGGATCGAAGCCGAGCACGGCGTGGGTGCGCCCGGCGCCGCGCAGAAACGCGGAGGAGTCGAGGCCATCGAGCAGGTCGGAGTTCGGGACCGCGCCAAGAGTCGCCTCGGCGATATTCGCCCCGGTCACGGTGTCCGTCCCGATCCTGCTGCCGGTGACGGCGCCGGGAGCGACCTTGGCGGTCTTGACCGACTTCTTCGCGAGGTCGCTCGCCTTCACGGCCCCGGGGGCGATGTTCCGAGACTTGACGTCGTTGCGGCCCAGGCCTGCGGCGTAGGCGCCCCCGGTCCCCAGCGCCACCACCAGCGCCAGCGTCGCCGCCACGTTTGCGTAGCTCGCCCGGGGCCGCCTCGGTCGTCCTCGCCTGCCCATCACTCGGCTCAGCAGGGCTGGAAGGTCACGGTCAGTTTCAGGGGCCCTGCGGCCCCACGTTTCGCCTTCACCTTGAGCTCGTAGGAGGCTCCCAACTCCGGCACCAGACGCGAGGCCGGCACCTTCGGCGACCAGACGGTTCCCCCGCACGACCTTTTGCCACATCTGACCTTCGCCTTCGTCATTGAAGCCCAGGTCGAGCGACGCGGCCATTTTTTTCACCCCGCGCACCTTGGTCGAAGCCCGCAGTGTGAAGTCCCCCGGCGCGCAGCCCGCGGGAAGGCCCCTGAGCTTGATCTTCTTCGAGCCGCTCAGGGTCGGCGGGCGTGCTCGCGGTGATCCTGTCGGCCGCCTCGTTGTTCGAGTTGTTGTCGTCCTGGAAGCCCCCTGAGTAGGCGTTCGGAAGCAGGGACGCGAAGTGGTTCATCGACTCGTTGACCTGGACCACGGCCGTGAGCTGGGCGCTGGCCCCACTCACGAGCGCTCCCAGTTCGCAGGTGAAGTGGTAGTAGTAATAGCCGTAGGCAGGACCCGATGTCTCGACGCATGTGCCCTGCGAAGTCGAGACGGATTTGTATGGGTTGTTGGCGCCCTGGGCGCGCCCGCGCAGCGAGGAGACGCTGAGGAAGACGGCTTCATAAGCCTCCGTCCCCAGGTTCGAGACGGTGATCTTGAAGGTGACCGTATCTCCGGCGTTCACCAACGTCGCCGAGGGCGCCTGGGTTACCGCGAGCTCGTTGCTGGCGTCGGCGGCCGCTGGGAGCGCCAGCGCGGCGATTGCGCCCCCGAGAATCACGACGATTCTAATCCTGGCGAGGATCTGGGCCTTCCGGTTCCGGCTCTGCACTCATCTCACAGCTCGCATCGACTCTACCCCCATCGGCCGGAATTCTGAAAACAGCAGGCGAATTCAGGTCGTCGCCGAGTCGGCTCCGAGCACTGCGGAGATCTCGCCGATCGCCGTCCGCTCAGCGTCGCTCTCCGGCTGGTCCTGCTCCTCCTTGGCGCCCGCGACGCGCTCCGCGAGGCCGAGGGTGAAGCGCCTGTAGTCCTCGAGCTCCTCCGCGGATGCCTTCCCCTCGAGCAGCGATACCGCGTCGCGGATGATGCCAAGATAGTGCTCTTTCAGCTCCTCGACCGAGCCCGCACGGGCCCGATCCACCTTCGGCTTCGATTGAGCGATCTCGTCCAGAAGGCCCGAGGCCCCGGCGCTGGCCCGCGCCTCCGAATAGGCCTTGGCCAGCGAGAAGGACTCGCGGAATGTGCCACCCCGCTCCGCCATCGAGACGATCAGGCCGGCACTCGTCGGCCCCTCCAGAATCGTCTCCCACTCCTGCTCGGTGAAATCCGCCTTTCCGGTCATGGGCGGCTACTACCCGGCGACGACCTCTCGTAAGCAGGCGAGGGCAGGTGCCGGGTCACCGATGGCCTGATGGTCCACGACGCCGGTCCGCCACTGGCGGCGAGCCACGGCGGCTGAAGCGGTCGGCGCGAGCCCATGCGCCGCGTCTGGTCACACCTCCGCTCTCAGGGAATCGCTCGGTGCCGGGCGACGGTGGCGACACCGCCGGCTACCCCACTGAGGACAGCAGCATGAACGTCAATCTCCCCACCGAGCGCGTCAACGAGCAGAAGTCCGACACCGCCCACATGATCGGGATCACCGACACGCTTGCAGCCGGCCCGCACACGCTATCCGTGCGCCACGGCAAGAACGTCAACTTCGCCGGCAGCATCAGCGAGCCCAACCCCGTGATCGGCGCGGTACTGCTGGGCGGCTAGCTCAGAATCTCCACCGCACTCGCCTATCGGCCAGCTTCGCCACATAGACGTCAGATGATGGGCGCAGGTCACCGGTCACCTTCCAGCGGTGCCAGGTGAAGCGACGCACCCCGCTGGGCGGCGGCGTCAGCCCCAGTGCCTTCAGGTGAGCCAGCCGGGCAACTCGGCGGGCGATGCGACACGAGACCCCGGTCGCGCGGATCTGACTGAGGTTCACTCCCTCATATCGGGTGCCTGGATACGGGTTCACCACGGGCTTGCAGGACTTCGTGGACGCGGCCTCCCCACTCGCTCCACCCAGGCTGCCCGCGGCGCACAGGAGCAGGGTCAAGACCGACAACTTCCTGGGGTCGATCGACATCAACTCAGTCTACGAGGGGTCAGGGCGCCAGATCCCGAACCAGATCGGCCGCCGGCCTGACCTCGGTGATGCGTGCCACCGTCTCGCCCGCATAGAGCGCCCCGGCATCCAACAGCGTTTCGGGCCCGTCGTCGGTCGGGCCGGCAGGGGAGAGCAGCCGGCTGCCCGGGCGCTGGGCGCGGATCATTCGGCCCAGAAGCCCCTCGGGCATGTAGCGGGCACCGGGTGCGAGCAGGCGATTGATCAGCCGGTTCAGCTGGGCCCCGCGCGGGCCGTCCTCCAGCCACCGCTCGGTCGCCGCGTTCGCCACCACCCGGTGGGGCGCCGGCCAGCCCGCGCCGAACAGCTCGGTGAGGATCGTCTCCTCGGCCTCGAGAAGCCGCTGCCGGTATCCGGGGTGGGCGCGGCTCTCCTCCGACAGCAGGAAGCGGGTGCCCGCCACCGCGGCGCTCGCCCCTGCCTCGAGCGCCTTGCGCACGTCCCTCTGCTCGGCGATCCCACCGGCAAGCAGCAGCGGGTAGTCGGTCGGCAGCGCGCTCCTGACCCGTTGAAGGAGCTCGACGGCGGGGAGGGATCCCCGCACGTGGCCGCCCGCCTCGACTCCCTGGACGATGACGCCGTCGGCGCCCGCCGCATTGGCCGCTCGAGCCTCGGCCACCGAGCCGCACTGGTGTATCCAGACGCCGGGGGTGCGTCGCCGGGGCCTGCCCCAGAAGGTGACGACCGCGTCGGCGTCTGCCGCCGCGGCGAACCAGTCACGGCGGGCGAAGGGCAGCAGCAGGTTGACCGCGAGCGGCCGCGAGGTCAGCGCTCGCGCCGCCCCCAGCTCGCGGCGGATCGACTCGGCGCCGTTGACGGCGATCGTCCCCAGCCCGCCGGCCTCAGAGACCGCCGCCGCGAGCTCATGGCGACTGAGCCCGCCGCCCATTCCCGCTTGGACGACGGGCGTTTCGACCCCGAGGCGCTCGAGCAGCGACACGCCCGGAGTCTAGGTCGGCCTGCTCAGAGCCTGACGTCGAGCCCCGGTGGGCCCGAGTAGGTGAGCAGGTTGGATGGTGATGCGGCGTGGGGCCCCTTCGAAGCCTTGGCCACTAGCGCATTCTCACACAGGCTGCGCGCTCCAGAGCGGTTTCGCTGGTCATCCCCGGACGCCCGTGGTAGAACGGTCGAGTGCGCTCGAGCGTTCGAGCCGCGCTGATCGCGGCGGTGGTGTTGACCCTGGCGTTGCCCGGGGCCTCACGGGCGGCGATCACGGTCGCGAACACCAACGACGAAGGCCTCGGCTCGCTGCGGCAGGCGATCGACGACGCGAACCCGGGCGAATCGATCATCGTCCCCGCCGGGACCTACACGCTGAGCAGCGGCGGGCTCTCGATCAGCAAGAGCCTGACGATCTCGGGTCACGGCGCCGGCGACACGATCGTCCGCACTCCGGTCCCGGGCGGCGTGTTGAGCGTCAGCGGCGCCGGCAGCGTGGTGACGATCAGCGGGATCACGATCCGCGACGGAAATGGGGTTCCCAGGGGCGCCGGAGTGTCCAACCAGGACGCGACTCTGACGCTGCGCGAAGTGGTGGTCACCGACAACGTCGCCAGCGCCGACGGGGAACCCGGCAAATTCGGCGGCATAGCCAGCGGCGGCGGAATCTACAACCAGTCCGGAGCGCTTCACCTCGTCAACAGCGTGGTGAGGGCCAACAGGGCGAGCGCGGTCGGCGGGAGCGGGAAATTCGGGGGCATCACCGAGGGCGGCGGAGTGGCGAGCCTCGGGGCCATCACGATCGAGGGCTCGACGATCGCCGGGAACACAGCCGACTCCCGCGGCGGCCAGGGCCCTTCCAACGCCGAACAGTTCGGGGGCATCGCCCTCGGTGGCGGCCTCTACGCCGACCTGAACGGTGTGGCGAGGGTAAGCGCCACGACGATCTCGGGAAATATCGCCGATTCCTCGGAGGGGCCGGGTGGCTTCGCAGGGATCCCTGAGGGCGGAGGCATATTCATGCTCTCCGTCGCGAACTCGACCGACGCCTCCCTGACCGGCCTGACGATCGCCGCCAACGAAGCGCGGGGCCTGGGTGACCTCGGGGTGATCCAGGGCGGCGGAATCTATTTCGACGGCGGCGCGGACTCGACGCTGGCCGTGAACAGCACAACGCTGGCCGGCAACACTGTCGACCAGGACAACGGCCTCGGCGGAAACCTCCTCTGGAAAGGCACCAACATCCCGACGTTCCGCAACACGATCATCGGCGGCGGGATCGGCCCGGCAGGGGCCGAGAACTGTTCGGCGAAAGCCGCGTCGCTGGGATTCAACCTCGAGAGCAGCAATCAGTGCGGGTTCGGCGCTGCCGGCGATCTGGTCAACACCGATCCGCAGCTGGGACCTCTACAGGACAACGGTGGCCGAACGGCGACGATGGCGCTCGCCGCGACAAGCCCAGCCGTCGATCGCGGCTCGGCCTCCGGCCTAGCGATCGATCAGCGCGGCGTGCAGCGGCCGATCGATTTTCCCCAGATCCCAAACTCGAGTGCGCCGGGAGCCGACGGCTCCGACATCGGCTCATTCGAGCTGCAGCCATCCAACGACTTCTCCCTGGGCAAACTGCAGAGGAACAGGAAACGGGGGACGGCGATCCTGACCGTCAACCTCCCGTTGCCGGACAGCGGCACGCTGACGCTGTTCGGGAAGGGCCTCAAATCCAAATCCAAGCCCGTCGCCGACACCGGGATCGTCAAGCTGGCGGTGGTCGGCAGGGGGAAGGTGAAGAAAGCCCTGCGGCGGCGCGGGAAACGCAAAGTCCAGATCAATGTCACCTACTCCCCGACCGGCAACACTGCGGTGACCAGGTCGCGCAAGGTGAAGCTGGTCCGCAAGCTGAAGAGGTCCAAGCGGCGCTAATTAGGCCAGTTGTCCCGCAATGACCCGCGGCATGCGGCAGCTTCGCGCCTCCCTCGGGTCGATGGTTGCCGTGTTCGGAAATCCCGAGCTGGCCCGGCTGATCATCGGTTGGTCCGGGATGACCCTGGCGACCTGGGCCTTCGCAATCGCCCTCGGTGTCTACGCCTTCGGGCAGGGCGGGGCGACGGCGGTCGGCATCGCCGCCCTCGTCCGTCTCCTGCCGGGAGCGCTGGCATCGCCGTTCGCCGGCCTGCTCGGCGATAGGCACTCGCGACGGCGGCTGCTGATCCTGAGCACTGCCCTGGGCGGGCTCGCGATCGCCCTCGCCGCGGCCGCCATCGTCGTCGGCGCCCCGAGTTGGGTCATCTATCTGTTCGCCGGCATGTTTGCGGTCGCGTCGACGGCGTACGTGCCCGCCGAGGGCGCGCTCCTGCCGCTCGCCGCGCGCACCCCCCAGGAGCTGTCTGCGGCCAACGTCGCACACAGTCAGATGGACAACCTGGGCTTCCTGCTGGCATCGCTTGCCGCCGGAGCGCTTCTCGCCCTGACCAGCGTCCAGGCCACCTTCGCCGCCGCGGCTGTGGCCGCGATGATCACCGCCGCGATCCTCGCCACCCTCGGCAGGGACAGGCGGCCCTCCTACGACGACGATGGGGTGGCCTCGGGGGTGCTCCGGCAGACCGCGGTTGGGCTGAGGGAGCTGATGGCAGACCCCAGGCTGCGGCTGGTGGGCGTCACCCTCAGCGCCCTCGTCCTGATCGAGGGCGCGGCCGACGTGATGATCGTCGTCGTCGCCCTCGACCTTCTCGGCCTCGGCGAGGGCAGCGTCGGCTGGATCAGCACCGGCTGGGCGGTGGGGGCGCTGCTGGCCGGGGTCGGCCTGGGGGTGCTCGTCGAACGGGGGAACCTCGCGGGGGGGCTGGCGCTCGGCTGCATCCTCGTCGGCGGGGCCTTCGCATTGCCGGCCGTCTGGCCAGTGGTGCTCGCCGCCTATCTCTCCTACTCCCTGATCGGCTTCGGCTACACCTTCGTCGAGGTTGCCGCCAGGACGCTGCTCCAGCGCCTCGGCTCGGATGAGACGCTCGCCCGCGTGATCGCGTTCCTGGAGACGAGCAGGCTGGCCGCGATGGCGCTGGGCGCGATACTCGCCCCGGCCCTGGTCGCCCTGATCGGGGTGCGAGGCGCATTGCTGGCGCTGGGAGCGCTGCTGCCGCTGCTGGCGCTGTTCCGCTGGCGGGCGCTGCGCAGCTTCGAGATCGGCGCCCCGGTCTCGGCACGAAACTTCAACCTCCTCCGGGGAAGCTCGATCTTCACCCCGCTGCCCGTCGACACCCTCGAGTGGCTCTGCCGTTCCCTGGTCGAGGTAGATGCCCGGCCCGGGCAGGAGGTGATCACCGAGGGCGACCACGGCGATCGCTTCTACCTGATCGACGAGGGGGAGGTGGAGGTGATCGAGGACGGCGTCTTCAAGCGCAACCAGGCCTCGGGCGACTGCTTCGGGGAGATCGCCCTGCTTCGCGATGTTCCGCGCACCGCCACCGTCCGCGCCACCGCCGAGACGCGACTACTGGCCCTCGACCGCGAGCATTTCATCGCGGCGGTGACCGGACACCAACGAAGTCGGCAGAGCGCCGAGGCCGTGGCCTCCGGGTGGCTCGCCCGGTCCTAGCCTCAGCCAAGAGCGGCGGGGAGAAACCGGCCGCTGGCGACGATCACCGCCCCGCCACCGACCTCGACCCGCTCGACCTGCTCCGAGTTTCCATCAGCGCGGGCGTAGAGCAGGGAAGGGCGCCCGACCTCCGCCCCCTGTCGGATCTCGATCTCCTCGCCAAATGCGATCCGGCCGTGACGGCTGAGATGCAGGGCCAGGGGCCCGGCCGCGGAGCCGGTGGCGGGATCCTCGGGGACGCCATCGGCGGGTGCGAACATGCGGGTCTTCCACCGCCTTCCGGAGCCGGAGAAGCAGTTGGCGCCCACCTCGCCGAGCGCAGCGAGCGCGCCCATGTCGGGATGCAGCGCGGCGACCGCGTCCTCGCTCTCCAGCTCCACGTAGACGTGGAGCGGCCCATTCTCGTAAGCCTCCACAGGGAGCCCCGAGCGCTCCACCCCCAGGGCGGCGAGCAGCTCGGCCTCGCCCTCGTAGGGCCTCCAGGAGGGAATCACCTGCTGCATCCGCCCGAACACGATCCTCTCCCCGTCCCGCTCGAGCTCGACCGGTACCGGGCCGAGGCCGGTCTCGAGGCGAACAGTCGAGCTGTTCAGGGCGATCGCGATTGCGAACGCGGTGCCGAGGACCGGGTGTCCGGCGAACGGCAGCTCGCTGAGTGGCGTGAAGATGCGAAGGCGGGCATCGCCATCCTCCTCCGCCGGCAGGATGAACACCGTCTCCGAGAGGTTCATCTCCCGCGCCAGCAGCTGCATCTGCTCCGCCGACAGTCTCCGTCCATCGGTGAAGACGGCAAGCTGGTTCCCATGCAGCGGCCTGTCGGTGAAGACATCGAGCAGGACGTAGGTCAGCGCATCCCGATCGGGCTGGACGGCGCCCCGCCCCATCCGTGCACCGGAGAATTGCTCGGTCAGGGACGATGTGAGGCGGGCGAAGTCAGTGTTCATCGGTGCCGAACCTATCCCGTTTGGTCCGCCGGGTCGGGCGGCTGCTCGACGGGCGGCTGCTACCGTTGAGGGGTCGGGTGTGGCCGATTCGCCACCCCGAGAGGTTCCGTTTCCTCCGTGCGCTGCTTGCGCCTAGGGGTCGCTGGATCTCCCCTAGACGCTCAACAAGGAGCCACAACATCACTTCCTTTGCCGATCTCGGCATCTCCAAGACCGTGGTGCGCGCGCTCGCTCGCCGCGACATCACCCAGCCCTTTCCCGTCCAACAGCTGGTCGTGCGCGACGCGCTCGCCGGCCACGACCTGCTCGTCCAAGCGCCGACCGGCTCTGGCAAGACGCTCGCCTTCGGCATCCCGCTGGTCGAGCGAATCGAGCCTGGCGCCGGGCGCACCTCTGCTCTCGTCCTCGCTCCCACGCGGGAGCTGGCGGCTCAGATCGTCGAGGAGCTGCGCTCCATCGCCGACGCTCGCGGCCTCAGGGTCGCCGCCGTCTACGGCGGGGTCGGCTTCGGCCCGCAGATCAAGGCGGCCCGCCGCGCCGACATCCTGGTCGCCACCCCCGGCCGGCTCGAGGACCTGATCGGCCGCGACGTCGTCTCGCTCGGGCAGGTCCGCATCCTCGTCCTCGACGAGGCCGACCGCATGCTCGACATGGGCTTCAAGCCGGCGGTCAGTCGGATTGTCGCCAGGACCCCCGAGCGGCGCCAGACACTGTTCTTCTCGGCGACGCTGGAGGGCGCGACCGGCAAGATCGCCGCCGCCTACACCCGCGACGCCCGCCGCCACACCGAGGCGGCGGACGAGCGCGGCCCCGCCGACATCGAGCACCGCTTCCTCCACGTCGACTCCCAGAGCGCCAAGCTCGACCACCTGGTCGCGCAGCTGCGCGGGGCCGAGGGGAACAGCACCCTGGTGTTCGTCCGCACCAAGCGCGGCGCCGACCGGCTCGCCAAGCGCCTCCGCAGCCGCGGCCTCGAGACTCTGGCGATGCATGGCGACAAGAGCCAGCCCCAACGCGAACGGGCGCTCGCCCGGTTCGACGCCGGAGAGGTGGACGCCCTGATCGCGACCGACGTCGCCGCCCGCGGCATCGACGTCGCCGGCATCACCCACGTCATCAACTACGACGCCCCTGCAGACCGTGACTCCTACGTCCATCGCGTCGGTCGCACCGGCCGCGCCGGACGCCGCGGGACCGGCATCAGCTTCGTCCTCGCCGACCAGGCCGATGAGGTCCGCCGCATGGCCGGCGACCTCGGCCTCGCCAGAGAGTTCGGCGGCGCCGTTGGCGAGCGGGGAGCGCGAGCAGGTCGACCACACGGCAAGGCGGGCCACGCCCGGCGCCGACACTCGAAGGGGAATAGGGCCCGATGACCGCGCCCCCTGCGTCCCGGAGATGGACCTGCACCCGCTGCGGGATGGCGGTCGGCCGTATCGACGGCCACCCGGTGCCGCTTCCCGAGAGCTGGGAGCGCGGCGATGAGGGCGACTTCTGCCTCTCGTGCCGTCGCCAGCGGGCTGCCGAGGCAGCCCAGGCCGCAGCGCCGACCGGGTGCAGCATGGATGCCAGCGCCAAGGCGCGGCGCGCGGGCCTGATCGAGTTCGAGGTGCGACGCACCCCCACGCTCACCGACAACACGATCGCCAGGGCGTGCCGCACCAGCGCGTCGGCGGTGGCCGCCGCGCGCAAGCGGATGCAGATGGGCGAGAGCCCGCCCCCCGGCTCCGACGGTGACCGGGCCGCCGCCCGCCGCGCCACCGCGAGCGGGGTGTAGGCCCCGATGGGATCGGTCCAGGCCGGCGTCGCGCTGGCCCTCGTCGCCGCACTGATGGCCAACCTGGCCAGCCTGCTCAAGCACCGTGGCTGCCAGCGCGTCGCACCGGTCCGCATCCAGCAGCCGCTACGGAGCGCCCGCGAGCTCGCCCGATCGCGATGGTTCGTGGCCGGATGGGGGCTCGCCGCTATCGCCTGGCTGATCCACGTCGCCTCTCTCTCAATGGCGCCGATCTCCCTCGTACAGGGGATTCTGGCCGGCGGTGCCGTGACCCTGGCGGTGATGTCGCAGCGGCTGTTCGGCGGCCCGGTCGAGCGACGTCAGTGGCTGGCACTCTTTCTCGGCGGTGCTGGGCTCGCCCTGCTCGCGGTGACCGTGCCGCAGTTCAGCGGCAACCATTCCGAGTTCGCCTTGGCCCCGATCCTCGGCTTCGAGGGAGGTCTCGCCCTGATCGCTGCCGCGCTGGCGCTGGGGCACCGCGCCGAGCGCCTCCATCCTTACCGCGGCATCCTCCTGGCCGCCCTCGCGGGCACGCTCTTCGCCCTTGCGGGAGTGGCGATCAAGGGACTCACCGGGGCGGCCGAGCTGAGCGCCCCCATCATCGCCGGCTGGGTGGCGATCATCATCCTCTGCGGCATCCTCGCCCAGTACACGGCGGTCTCGGCACTTCAGCGCGGCGGCGCCATCGAGACGATCGGTTTGATGGGGCTGGTCGCCAACACGACCCAGATAGCCGGCGGCGTCCTCGTCTTCGGCGATCCCCTCTCCGCCGATCCCCTCGGAGTGGTTCTGCAGTCATCCGCCTTCGCGATGGTCTGCCTCTCCGCGTTGCTGCTTCCAACCGGGGAGCGGCCCCCGGCTCCCGACCCTCAGCCGCTGGCGCCCTAGCTCCCTGACCGATCTCCTCAGTCGTCGGCGTGCTCGCTGCCTCCGCCGCCGTGGTCCTGCTCCCCGCCGGAATGGCTGGAACCGGTCGGGACCGTAGGCGCCGCCGGGACCGTGGACGGTGGCGCGGCGGCGGGCGGCTGAGGTTCGGTGGTCACCGGCGGGGGGGCGGTCACCGCGGGTGCGGTCGTGGTGGGCGTCTTCGCCGAAGAGTCACCCTGCCGCTGGCCCCCGTGGCGATTGGCTCGGGAGGGTGGCTGCGGCGCCAGGGCGTCGCCGGCGGAGATCGGTTCGGAGGCGAGACCGATCTGCTGGCTCGCCAGGCTGCCGGCGGCAATCGACACGCCCGCGGCGATCAGCAGGCCGAGCAGGGCCAGGGCGACCCAGCGAATCGTCGCGGGAACCCTCACGCCGGCCTCTTGTCGCACTCGTTCAACGAGACCAATCTAGAACAGTGTCGGTCAAGGCTCGGCAAAGTCATGGCCGCTCCGCTCGCTTGGCCTCGAGCGCGAATGAGATCGCCGCCCGGAGCCCTCCGCCCTCCCTGCTCGAGAGGGTCACCTCGCCGTCCCATTGGCGGATCAGCTCGCGGGCGATCGGCAGGCCGAGGCCGGTCCCGCTCTGCCCGCGCCGCCCTGCTCTGCCTCGCCTGAAGCGATCGAAGACAGCCTCCTCCTCACCAGGCTCCAGCCCCGGGCCCTCGTCGAGGATCTCTATTCGGTCGATGCCGGCTCCAATTGTCACCGTCGAGCCGGCGGGCGAGTACCGCAGCGCGTTCTCGACCAGAGCATCGATTGAGCGGTCGAGATCGGGGCCCGCGCACCAGACTGTGCCTGTCTCGCTGGCGCTGCGGACCTCCAGCGCGATGGCCCGCTTCCGGGCCGCACCGCGCCAGCGCTCACCTGCCCTATGCGCCGCATCGGCCAGGTCGATCTCCGCGCCGGGCAGCTCGTGCTCGCCGGCGCGGCTGAGGATCAACAGCTCGTCGACGATCAGCGAGAGCCGATCGATCTCTCCCATTGCCGCCTCCAGCTCGGCCGCCACGCGGTTGTCACCACGGAAGCGGTCCGCGAGCGCCTCGAGCCTCAACCGAAGGCCGGTCAGGGGGTTCCGCAGCTGATGAGAGGCATCGGCGACGAAGTCCTGCTGCGCCCGCAGCAAACGCTTGATCCGCTGGGTCATCTCGTTGAAGGCGCGCGCCAGCGAGCGCTGCTCGGTGCTACCTTCGACCGCGACCGCGGCATCGAGGTCGCCGCCCGCGACACTGCGTGCCGCCCGGTCGAGGCGGCGGATCGGGCGGGCTATCTGCTGAGCGATCAGCGCCGCCGCGACCAACGCCAGCAGCAGCACCACTCCGGCCAGCGCGGCGAGGTCGAGGATCGAGGTTCTGACGGCGCGGTTGACGGCCGCGACGCTCTGGGTCACCCGCACGGCGCCTTGTGGCCGACCGTGCTCGAGCACCGGCACGGCGGTGGCGAGGATGTCCGCACCGAGCGTCTGGCTGTTGCGGGTGATCTGCTCGGCGCGCCCCCGCAATGCGGCCCTTATCTCCGGGCGACTGGCATAGCTGCGCCCGACGGCGCCGCCAGCGGAGTCCGCGATCAGGTGACCGCGGCTATTGACCACGATCACCCGCCCGCGCACGCTGGTCGCAGAGATGTCGACGAGGCGCCGAAGAGCTGGCCGCCGGGCTGGGCGAAGGAATTCAGACGCGGACGCTGCCACCACGTCGGCCTGACTGCGGGCCTCACCTCGCACCTCAGAGTCGACCCGGTCGCGGAGGCTCACCGCCAGGGGAACACCGAGGGCGATCAGCGCCAGCAACAGCACGTAGGCCAGCGCCAGCAGGAGGGCGGCTCGGAGGCTTACGGCTCCTCTACCTCCGGTGCGGCGAAGCGGAAGCCGACTCCCCGCACCGTCTCGATGTAGCGAGGACGATGGGGGTCGTCTCGGAGCTTTCGCCGCAGCCATCCGATGTGGACATCCAGCGTCTTCGTCGAGCCGAACCAGTTGACGTCCCACACCTTTGACATCAGATCCTCTCGTTTGACGACGCGGCCGGCATTGCGCGTCAACTCGGCGAGCAGGTCGAACTCCTTCCGGGAGAGGTTGAGCTGCTCATCTCCCAGGCGCGCAACGCGGGCCGCGAAATCGATCTCCAGGTCGCCAATCCGAATTGGCTTCTCCTCCAACCCGGCCCCGTCGCGCGGGGCACTGCGCCGCAGCACCGCCCTGATCCGCGAGATCACCTCGCGGGCGCTGAACGGCTTGACCACGTAGTCATCGGCACCCAGCTCGAGACCGACGATCTTGTCCATCTCGGTGCCCCGCGCGGTCAGCATCACGATTGGCACATCGGAGCGCCGCCGCAGCTCGCGGCAGACGTCACGGCCGTCGCCGTCGGGGAGAGTGAGGTCGAGCATGACCAGATCCGGCTCCGCCTCTCCCGCCAGCTCCAACGCTCCGGACGCAGTTCGGGTGACCAGGGCTTCGAATCCCGCCCGCCGCAGCGCCTCTGCGAAGGGCTGGGAGATCGAATCCTCATCCTCGACAACGAGGATGCGCCCACTCGGCGCCGACTGGATCGCCATCTGGCCACTGTAACGCCGCGTCTGGGTGCGCCTTGCGGGGCGCCGCAAGGTTTTGCCGTCTCTTTGCCCGAACCTGGCGCGGGCTTGAATACCCCCTCCCCAGACTGCCCGGTGCAATCGGTCAGGAGGTAGATGACGTGAAGAACATCAAGACCCGAGTCGCGGCAGCCGCCACGATCGTCGGCCTGGGCGGCCTTACCGGCGTCGCCCTCAGCGCCGGCGGCCAGAAGTCGGCGCCGGTCGCCGCCAAGCCTCTGGTTCGCACCAAAGTGATCCGGCGAACGATCCACGTCACCAAGCACGTCAAGCCGAAACACCCCGTCAGCGCCGGCGCGGCGGGTTCCGCCTACACGGGCAGTGGGGGCAGGGCTGGGTCGAGCGGCAGCGCCACCACGGGCTCCTCGTCGACCGGTTCTTCCTCCTATCCCTCTTCGCCGGCACCGGTGACGACTTCTTCGAGCGGCGCGTCGACGGCAACTCCGACCTCCGGCTCCGGCCCGGCGCCCGTCGTGACCCATACCAGCGGCTCAAGCGCGGGCTCGGGCGGTGGCGGCACCGCCCCGGTGGTGACTCAAACCAGCGGCGCCGGTGGCGTCGGCGGTGGTGGTGATGAGGGCGGCGATCACGAGGGCGGCGATCATGAGCGGGACGACAACGGTGACTGAGCAACCTCCGAGCCCAGTGGCCGGACCGACTGCCCAGGGCGGCGCGCCTCGCCGCCGCAAGCCGGGACCGGCGTTGGTGATCTGGGGCTCGATTGCTCTCTTCGCGGTGATGTTCGCGCTTCTCACCTACCAGCTCGGCGCGAGCCAGGCCCCCAGACCCCGCCCGGTCCTCATGCAACAGGTGGTTAAGCGCCGCGTCATCACCACGATCGTCCCCGCCCCCGGCCGCCCCAGCGTCACCAGCAGCGGGCAGGTGACCAGCTCGGTCCCTTCGTCGGGGTATGCCCCGGTCACGACCAGCGCCTCCTGACGTGGGCGAGCACGACGTCATTTTCGATGCGATGGGCAGCCACGTTCGCCTGCTGATCGGCGAGCCGGGGCCGGGGATGGCCCCGGCCCCGGCGGCGGCCGAGCAGGCCAGGCAGTTCGTTGTCGAGTTCGACGCGGCGCTGTCTCGCTTCAGGCCCGAGAGCGAGCTTTGCGCCCTGAACGACGACCCGAGCGAGCGCGTTCGGGCCTCCGAGCTGCTGCGCGTCGCGGTCAAGGCCGGCCTGGCCGCGGCCGAGCGCAGCGGCGGCCTGGTAGACCCAACCCTGGTCGGGGAGATCGAGTCCGCAGGCTACGTCGCCTCGCGGGCAGGCGTCCCGGGTGCGCCGCTCGGCGCTGCCCTCGCCGAGGCCCCGCCTCGACAATCCGCGAAACCCAACCTGGCCGCAAACTGGCGACGGTTCGTGGTCGACGACGCGTCCGGGACGATCACCCGCCCGCCGGGCATCCGTTTCGATACCGGCGGTGCCGGAAAGGGCCTGGCAGCAGATCTGATCGCCAGCCGCCTGCGCGGTTACTCGCGCTTCATCGTCGATTGCGGCGGCGACATTCGGATCGGTGGCCCCGATGCCCTCGTCCAGCCCTACGAGATCTTCGTCGAGCACCCGCTGAAGGGCGAGCGCACCTTCGTGCTGAAGCTCGGCTCCGGCGCAGTCGCAACCTCGGGTCTCAATGTGCGGATCTGGCGTGGCCCCGACGGACGCTACGCGCACCACCTGCTCGATCCCTCCACCGGCAAGCCCGCCTGGACCGGCCTGATCGGCGTCACCGCCCTCGGCGATACCGCGGTCGATGCTGAGACCTTCGCCAAGGCGGCGCTCCTCTCCGGGCCCGACGGAGGCCGCGCCATCCTCGCCGAGCGCGGCGGTTTGCTCGTCCACGACAGCGGCCGGATCGAGACGGTCGGGCCGCTCAGCGCCAAGCCCAGCATCCGCCTTCCCGAGCTCCCCGCCATCGAGGCGGCCGCGTGAACGCGGCCACCACCACCCTGCAGACCCACGGCTGGTGGCTCGCCAGTCGCGCCTCCGGCCTCGTCGCGCTGGTCCTCGTGACGATCTCAGTCGGCCTCGGGCTGGCCATGGCAGGCAAAGTGATGCGTCGCCCGGGGCTCTCGCGCAAGCTGCTGGCGATCCACGAGCACACGGCGCTGGCCGGGATCGTCGCGATCGCCGTGCACGGCATCACCCTCCTCGGCGACCCCTGGCTGAACCCCGGTGTCGGTGGCATCGCCGTCCCCTTTGCGATGGGCTTCCGCCCACTTTGGACGGGCCTCGGCGTCATTGGCGGTTACCTGGCGGCGTTGCTCGGGCTCAGCTTCTACGCCCGCAGGCGGATTGGCGCGCGCCTTTGGCGCAAGGCCCACCGGGCGACGATCGTCGTCTACCTGCTGGGCCTGGTCCACGCGTTTGGCGCCGGCACCGACGCCTCAACCGTGTGGTTTCGCTGGTGGGTGCTGATTACCACGCCCGTGGTCGGTGGCCTCTTCGTCTACCGGGTCTTCGCGGGCGGCGCCAGGCGCGCGCGCTCGCCGGGACGGAAGGACAGAGGCCACGAAGGAGCCCGCGACCACCGGTCTGGCCTGCCCGCTTCCCACCCACGCGGCGCCCCAATTTCCCGATCCCCAGTTCCCGAGGAGGCATGATGGATGAGCAAGGAGTCCTGATCATCGGTGGTGGGCTCGCGGCGCAGCGCTGCGCCGAGACGCTGCGTCGGCGCGGTTACGAGGGCCCGGTGCGAATGGTCTGCGCCGAGCCCGACCGGCCCTATGACCGACCGCCGCTCTCCAAGGAGCTGCTGGCGGGAGCGGTCGAGGAGGAGTCGGTCGCATACCGCCCGCCCTGGTGGTATGAGGAGAAGCAGGTCGAGCTGCTGCTCGGCGCTCGCGCCGAAGCACTCGACCCCGAGGCTCGCACGGTCGCTCTCGACTCTGGCACCGAGCTGCGCTACGAGAAGTTGTTGATCGCAACCGGCAGCGCGGCGCGGCGGCTGCCCTTCCTCGAGGGTTACGAGAACGTCCATACTCTCCGTACCCTTGCCGACGCCCGCCAGCTCCGTGAGGGGTTGGTCCCGGGAGCGCGGCTGGCCATCGTCGGCGCCGGCTTCATCGGCCAGGAGGTCGCCGCCACCGCGCGCCGGCTCGGTGTCGAGGTGACGATGATCGAGGCGCTCGAGACCCCGCTTGCGCCGATCCTCGGCAGGGAGGTGGGTGGCTGGTTCGCCGACCTTCACCTGAGCGAAGGCATCCGGGTGATGACCGGCGCGATGCTCGAGGGCGCCCGCGGCAACCGGCGGGTCGAGGAGTTGACCCTTGCCGGTGGTGAGCCGATCGCCTGCGACGCGGTCGTGGTCGGCGTCGGCACAGCGCCGGCCACCGCCTGGGTCCGCGGCAGCGGCCTTGATGAGTCCGGGGTTCGAACCGACACGTCGGGGCGCGCCAGCCTGCCCGACGTCTTCGCCGCTGGAGACGCCTCCGTCCCCTTCGACCCCCGATTCGGCGCCCACGCCCGCACCGAGCACTGGGATGCCGCCGCCTGGCAGGGTGCCGCGGCGGCGCGAGCGATGCTCGGCGAGTATCCAGGCACCCCACCATTGCCCAGCTTCTGGAGTGATCAGTACGGGCTGCGGATCCAGTATGTCGGTCACGCTCACCACGCCGATGCCGTCGTGGTCGAGGGCGACCTAGGCGAGCGCGACTTCGAAGCCGTCTTCACCCGCTGTGGAGTTCCGGTCGCCGGCCTCGCCGTTGGCCGCCCGCGCGCCATCCCGCCATTGAAGAAGCGCATCGAGAACGGGCACTGGCCCGCGAAGAACAGAGCAGAGGAGGCCGCATGACCTATATACCCGTGGTCGACCCCAACGAGTGCAGCGCCCATGGCGACTGCGTCGAGATCGCACCCGAGGTCTTCCGCCTCGACGACGTCGCGGTAGTGATCGGCACCGGCCCCTTCGAGAAGATTCTCGAGGCCGCCGAGGCCTGCCCCGCGGTGGCTATCTCGGTGTTTGACGACGAGACAGGAGACCCGGTCTTCCCGTAACGCATTGGAAATGTGGCACCGGGAGGACGCCGGGCGTCCGCCGGGGCGGCGACGCTACTGGCGCTGCTCCTTGCGAGGCTATTCCGCGCATACGGCGTCTACCTGACCCTGACTGGACGGCGCCAGGCCCGGGCCCCGCCTACCTCTGTTCAGGTCTTGCGCTCGAGGTCGGCGACCTCGTCGGCCTTCTCGTCAGCCCGCTCCTGCGCGTGGTCCAGCTCTTCCTTCTTCTCGCCCTTCTTCTGCTCACGTTTGCCCTGACGGCGCAGCGAGGCGTCGTCGGTGACGTCACCCGCAGCCTGCTTGGCCTTGCCGGTGATCTTGTCGAGGATTCCCATATTCGACTCCTATTCCGCTCGTTATCCGTTGCGAGAGGGCTACCCCGAGGCCCACACCCTCGAAACAGGTCGGAGAAAAACGCTCTTGCCATTGGGCTCGCCCGCGTTGGCTACAAGGGACGTCATCGTCCTCGGCGGCGGCGCTCTTGATACCTCGGCGGCTTGAGGTGGCCGGCCGGGCAGGGTCGCCCCGGTTCGGCCGCCTAGCCCGGCCGCAGGACGCGCAGGGCATCGGGTGGGATGTGGACGCTCACCGGGCTGCCCTGGCCATGCCGGTCGAAGCCCTCGCCGCCGTTGGGGACCGACGCCTGCAGCAGGGCCCCAGTCGCGAGTCGCACCATGACCTGCAGGTTGGAGCCGACGAAGACGGTGCGGTCGACCATTCCTGGCAGGCAGTTTGGTTTCGCGTCCGCGTCGGGGTCCCTGACCTCGAGCCGCTCGGGGCGGACGACCACGGCCGCCTCGCCGCGCACGTCGAGCTCGCCGCAGCCGGCTTCGAGGACGAACTCGCCGACCCGAACGCTGCACCCGCTCGCAGTACCCTCAACAGCCTCGACGCTCATCGTGTTCGCGACGCCGAGGAAGTCGGCGACGAACAACGTGGCGGGGCTCTCGTAGACCTCGCGCGGGGTCCCGACCTGGTCGACCCGCCCGTTGTTCATGACGGCGAGTCGGTCGCTCATGCTGAGCGCCTCTTCCTGATCGTGGGTGACGAAGATGAACGTCGTCCCCACCTCCTCCTGCAGCGACTTCAGCTCCAGGCGCAGCTGGCGCCGGATCTTCGCGTCGAGAGCGCCGAGCGGCTCGTCGAGAAGCAGCACCGCAGGGCTCAGGACGAGCGCCCGCGCAAGGGCAACGCGCTGTTGCTGGCCACCCGAGAGCTGGTGGGGGCGGCGCTTGGCGAGCTCTTGCAGCTCGACCAGCTCGAGCGCCTCCCGCGCCCGCCGCTGACGCTCCCTGCGGTCAACCTTCTGGTAGCGCATCCCGAAGGCGACGTTGTCGACCACATTGAGGTGGGGGAAGAGCGCGTAGCTCTGGAACACAGTGTTGACGTTGCGGCGCTCCGGAGGCACGGCAGCGAGGTTGACCCCGTCGAGCAGGATCTCCCCCGCGGTGGGGCGCTCGAAGCCGGCGATCAGCCGCAGCGTCGTCGTCTTGCCGCAGCCCGACGGCCCGAGCAGCGAGAAGAACTCGCCGGGGGCGACGGTGAGGTCGATCGCGTCGACCGCGGCCAGGTCGTCGAAGTGTTTGGTCAGGCCCCTGAGCGCGACCGATCCGCCCTGCTCCGGGGCACCCATCGCGATTCTCTCCTCTTCCCGTGTCGCCATCGTCACCCTTCCATCACTGCCAGGTCTCTAACAGCCGCCCCGCTCTCCTTCGCCTGCGTGCGGTGGCCGAACCAGCGCAGCGCCAGGTACGCCCCGCCCACCCCGAGCAATGTGACGACGACCATGATCGTCGCCACCGCGTTCAGCGCCGGCGTCGTCGCGCCGCCGCGCGCGTTCGCATAGAGCAGCATCGGGATCGTCGTCGTTTCACCGCTCGAGGACATGTACTGGGTAACGACGAAGTCATCGATCGAGAGCGCGAAGACGATCAGCGTGCTGGCGAGTATCGCCGGCACGAGCATGGGCAGCAGCACATGTTGCAGCGCCTGACGGGGCGAGGCCCCGAGGTCCCGTGCCGCCTCCTCGAAATCGGGCCCGATCGCCGCAAGCCGGCTTCGCACGATCACCACCACGTAGGACACCGAGAAGGTCACCTGGCCGATCACCTGCGCGGTCGTTCCGAGGTGAACGGCGCTGAACGGCAGGATCGAGAGCTGGGTGAAGACGAGCAGCAGCGCGACCGCCATCGCCAGCTCGGGGGTGGTGAGCGGCACCAGCATCAGGAAGTTGGCCGGCCCCGATCCGCGGCCGCGCCAGCGGGCCAGCCCGATCGCCAGCAGGATGCCGAGCGGCGCCGCGATCGCCATGTCCAGCACCGCCAGCTTGAGGCTCTGGGTGAGGGCGTCGGTGTAGGTCGGGTCGTGGAACACGGAGAAGGTCTCGTCCCCCCACCACCAACGTGTCGAGAAGCCCTGCCAGACGCTGCGCGAGCGCCCGTCGTTGAAGGAGAAGGCGATCGCGAAGAGCACCGGGACGAGCGCCCAGACGATGTAGAGCCAGGTGGTCAGCGCCAGGAACCGCGGGCGCCCCCACGGGTTCGCCAGCCAGTCCGGAAGCCTGCTGGGTCGAACCGCTGGCTTCCTCGG
Organism: uncultured Solirubrobacterales bacterium; assembly: GCA_963816785.1. Classification (GTDB taxonomy): domain Bacteria; phylum Actinomycetota; class Thermoleophilia; order Solirubrobacterales; family 70-9; genus VRUE01. The sequence continues at coordinate 741,244 of CAWFLL010000004.1, forward strand.
CGGCACCTGGGTGGCGGCGGCGCTCACGACCGGCTCCTCGCGGTCTGACGGGCCGTCTCCCAGAGGTAATAGAGCATGCCGATCGCAAGCAGCGTCATCAGCACCAGGACCATCGCCGCGCCGAGGTTCTTCTGCGGCCCGCCCTGCACCAGCAGGTTGACGCTGTTGCCGAGCATGTTGGTGTGGGGCGAACCGGAGATCAGGTCGTTCGTGTAGTAGTCGCCGAACATCGGCAGCATGATCAGGACCGTGCCGGCGAGGATGCTCGGCCAGCTCATCGGCAGGGTGACTCGGAGGAAGGTGCGCAGCGAGGAGGCGCCGAGGTCACGGGCGGCCTCGAGCATGCTCTTGTCGATGCGGTCCAGTCCGGCATAGACCGGCAGGATGAAGTAGGGGATGTAGCCGTAGGTGAGCGCGGCGATCACCGAGAAGGAGTTGCCGTTGAGCCATTCGGGCGGACTGGAGATGCCGACGTCGCCGAGCGCCTGGTTGACGTAGCCGTCCGGAGCAAGCAACCCGATCCAGGCCAGCATCCGCATCAGGTAGCTGACCCAGAACGGGACGAAGATCAGCACCAGCAGGAGGGCCTTGGTGCGTTTGGCGTGGCGGGCGATGTAGTAGGCGACCGGGTAGCCGATCGCGAAGCAGAGCACGATGGTGGTGGCCACGTAGACGAACGTGTTGCGTGTCGCCGGCCAGTAGCTGCCCCCCGGCACGACGCTGCTGAACGCCTGTTTGACGAAGCCGACGTTCCACTCGAGCGGGTTCCAGATCGGAACCGGTTGCAGCAGCGTGTCGATTTCGCCCATCGCGACGGCGAGCACCGCGTAGGCGGGGACCACGACGAAGAGGATCAGCCAGAGGACGCCCGGAAGAGCGAGGCCGCGCCAGAGCGCGCGTTCGCCGGTCACGTCGACTTCACCTCCGCCCAGGCGGTCTCCCACAGCCCGAGCGCCTCGGCGCTGAGCGGCCCCTGCACGTAGCCGTGCCGGAACTGGCCCTCGCGGAGGATCGTCGTGGTCAGGTTCGGTGGCACCAGTTCGCTTTCCAGCACCTTCTCCGGCGTCATCCCGTTGAGCGGCTGTTGGTAGAGGGTGAATTCGAAGTTCACGAAAGCCGTTTCGAGATCGAGCATGTGGTCGAGGAACAGGTGCGCGAGCACCGGGTGGGGCGCTCCCTTCAGGACCGCGAAGGTGTCGTTGCCGATCAGGCCGCGGCCGTCCTCGGGCCACCAGTAGCTGATCTGGCTGGGCTTGGTTCCCTTCGGCAGGTAGTAGGAGATCGCCGCGATGTCGCCGGACCAGGCCTGGTGCAGCCACATCGAGCCGTCGGCGAGGTGCTGGTACTCGTTCGTGTAGAAGCGCAGGTTCACCCTGTCGGTCAGTTCGCGCAGGGCCTCGCTCGCGGCGTCGAGCTTGTCCGGATCTTCGGTGTTGACGTCCGTAACCCCGTTGCGGAGCAGCCCCATCGCGATCCCTTCGCGCTGGTCATCGAGCACTCCCACGCGGCCGGAGATGTCGGTGGCCTGCCAGAAGCTCTCGTATGGGTTTTTCAGACGGGACGGGTCGTAGTCCGGAAGGAAGTCGTTGCGCCAGGAGATCCCGGTCGTGTAGACGGTGTAGGGGACGGTGTAGCGCGAGCCCTGGTCATACCAGGGGTTGGCGAGTGACGGCCACACGTTCGCGTGCAGGTTGGGGATATAGGAGAGGTTGAGCGGCTGGAGGATCTTGCCGGAGACGAGCAGTGAGATGAAGGGCTGAGTCGGGACGAAGACGTCGAAGCCGACCGCGCCGCTCGCGAGCTTCGCGACGGCCTCGTCGATCGTCGAGAAGGTGCTGAGCTCGACGCTGACGTCGTAGCGCTTTTCAAAGGACTTGATGACCGCCTGGTTGACGTATTCCGCCCAGTTGTAGAGCTGAAGGGGCCCGTCCTCGGGCTTCATCCCGGACGGGATCGGCTTGTTGTCCGGATAGATCGGCAGCGTCACCGGGTTGTTCGGGCGCGCCAGCGGAAGGCCGCCCGGGGCCCGGTTCGGGGACTGGCCGCCGGGGACCGTCGTGTCGGAGCAGGCGCTGAGGACCGAGGCGGCCGAGAGGCCGACGCCGGCGGCCAGGCCCGCCCGCAGCAGGCGACGGCGCGTGATCGCCTCATCCCATGGCCAGACCTCCTCGAGCCGCTCCTCGCTCATGCCCCGACTCCTGCCCGCATCTCCTCGGTGCTCAGCAGCGGCTGCGAGGGCAGGCTGCACTCGAGCAGCCGCTCCACCACCGAGGCGGCGACCTCCACCATCCGCTCCGCCGACATCCTCTGGTCGAGCCGCACCTGGACGGTCAGCCCGTCGAGCAGCGAGGCGATGGCGAGCGCGGCCTCCTCGGCGTCGACGACTCCGAACGCTCCTCCTCGCTGCCCGTCGCGGACGACCTTCTCGATCTCGGCGCGCCAGCGATCGTCGAGGCGCTCCCGCGCATCGCTGAGATCAGGGTCGCGCGAGGACCAGTTCCAGAGCTCCAGCCAGAGGGCGAATTCCTCGGCGCTGCTCGCCGCTGCGGAGATCAGCAGCGCCAGGCGGTCACACGGATCGGGCAACTGCTCGAGGCGGGGAGCGAGGACGCTGTAGAAGCGATTCTCGTCGGCGATGAGGGCCTCGGCGAGGAGCTGCTCTTTCGAGTCGAACCAATAGAGCACCGCCGACGGGCTGACCCCGATCCGCTCGGCAACGTCGGCCAGCCTCGTGCCGGCGACGCCGCGCTCGGCGATCACCTCCGCGGCGGCCGCGAGGATCTGCGGACGGCGGATGTGATCGATCTGTGGCCGAGGACTCGTGCTCTCTCCTTCCCGCGGCCGGTGTTTCCTGAACCCTGGTTCAGATTACTCCAGCTGTCCCCCAGGCGCAATCAGCTTCTCGGGGTCGACTCCCAGCTCCCCGCCCAGCAGCTCGGCGACCAGGCGGCGCGCCCGCGACAGGTCCATCGCGGGGTCACGCAGCAGCGCCCGCACACCGGTTCCGTCGAGCAGCGCCATCGCCCGGTCGACGAGGTCGTCGAGGTCCGATGGGCGCTCGAACTCGCCGCTGTCGACCCCGGCCTGGATCACACCGGAGAGCCAATCGCGGTAGCGGTCGTAGAGCTGCCCGGCAAACGGCCGCAGCTCAGGACTACGAGCGGCGCGCAGCCACAGCTCGACCCAGAGGACCCAGTCGCGTTCGAGCCGCCCCGACCGCGGAAGGCACTCCTCGATTGCCTCGGCGAGCTTGGCCGTCGCCGAGCCGCCCTCCCCCTCGCCCTCGGCGAAGCGCTCGTCTCCGACGAGCTCGAATGAGTGCAGGAGCGCCTGCTCGAGCAGCTCCTCACGGGTCGAGAAGTAATGGTGGACGAGAGCGGTGGAGGCGCCGGCGCGCATCGCGACCCGCGCGATCCGCACGTCGTCGATGCCCTCGGCCGCGATCAGGTCGCAGGCGGCCTCGAGGATCCGCTCGCGTGCGCCCTCCGCCACGATCGAGAGCCTAGGCTGCGAGGTGGACGCGCTCGTCCTGGTCGGCGAGCAGCGCCGCGGCGGCGTTGCGGCCGTTGAGCGCGATCACGCTGCCGGCCGGGTGGGTCGCGGCCCCGCACAGATAGAGGCCTGGGACGGGAGTTCGGGCCGGGAGCCTTCCCTCCCACATCTGGTCCGGGGTGACCTCGCCCTGGAAGATGTTGCCGCCGGTGAGGCCGATTCGCCTCTCGATGTCCGGCGGGCCGAGGACCTCGCACTCCTCCAGGCAGTCGGCGAAGTCCGGCGCGAAGCGCCCGATCAGCTCGACGAACTGGCGCTCGACGTCGCCGCGCCTGGAGTCCCAGTCCCCCTCGGAGAGGTCATAGGGCGCGTACTGGCCGAAGACGCTCATCAGGTGCGATCCCGGCGGCGCCGGCGTCGGGTCATGGCCGGTCTGGATGTAGATCTCGCCGAAGCCGACCGCCGGCTCGCCCGCGTCGCATGCCTCGAAGGCCCGCTGGGCCTCCTCGATGCCGCCGGTGACGTCAATCGTCGCCCGCGCCGGCCACTCCTTGCCGGGCGCCGCCGTCCATCTCGGCAGACGCGACAGCGAGGCATTGAACTTGACCACCGGGCTGCGGACCTTCCAGGCCTCGAGCCGCTCGCGGAAGCCGGAGTCGATCTCGGCGTCGCCGAGCAGGCGCAGGGCCACCTTGGGGTCGGCATTGCAGATGACGCTGGCGGCGCGGATCGTCGCCCCGTCCTCCGTCCGCACGCCCTCGTCGGGGAGGATCTCGGAGACAGGAACGCCGCAGGCGAGCACGGCGCCGGCTTCGCGCGCGGCGTCGGCGAGCGCGAAGCTGACCATCCCCATACCGCCCTCGACGTAGCCCCAGACCGGACCCTGGCCTTCGAAGTCGCCCTGGTAGTGCATCAGTTTGATCGAAGCGGTTCCGGGGTCCTTGGGGCCGCCCCAGGTGCCGATCACCCCCTGGCCGAAGAGCGCGTCCTTGAGCCGCTGGTCCGTGAGGTGCTCGTCGAGGACGTCGGCGATCGAGGCCTCGAATAGGAGGTCGATCATCTCGCGCTCGCCGCCGAGCAGCTCCTCGATCTCATACCGGCTCGGCGACTCGCCGACCCAGGAGTCGCGGGCGCCCTTGCGCAGCTTGCGGCGAACCGCGTCGAAGAGCTCCTCGTAGGCCCAGTAGCCGTCGATGTCCGCCTTCGAGAGACCCATCGCCTCGAGGTCGGCCTGGGTCCTTGAGTCGTCGAGCCACTGCCCGAAGGAGCTGCCGTCCTCGAAGGGAACCCAGAGGTTCGGGTCGGCGATGAAGAAGCGCAGTCCGCGGCGGCGCAGGTCGAGCTCGCGGAGCACCAGCTCGTCGAGCAGGCCGACAACGTAGGCACAGGGGCTGACGACGTAGCGATCGTCGGAGAACGGCCGCTCGAGGGTGCAGGCTCCGCCGAGCCTCTCGCGGCGCTCGAGCACGAGCACGCTGCGTCCGGCCCGCGCCAGATAGGCGGCCGCGGTCAGCCCGTTGTGCCCCCCGCCGACGACCACGACGTCCCAGTCCCGCGCGGCGAGCGCACTGAGCGGCTCGGGGAGGCCGACCTCGCCGAGCTGCGCCGCGATCTCGGTCACGCCGTCGCCTCCTCGCGCAGCCCTTCCATGTAGCGGGCGGCGACCATCGTGTCGAAGGCGTGGACGTCGGCTTCGGCGGCCGAGTAGCGACCCGCGGTGTGGCCGCGCGAGGCGGCCCCCTTCTGCGCGAGCTCGCAGACGTGCCAGTCCTCGCGGTTGACCTGGTTCCAAAAGCCGACCGCGTCGCTGGGGTCGAAGTCCGGCGAGTCGATCGTCGCCGGCTCGAAGAAGAACTCGCAGATAACGTCGGTCACCCCCGGCTCTCTCGGCCAGAGGGTGTGCAGCATCACGTAGTCGGGGTGGAGCGAGATGAGCGCGTTGGGGAAGAGCGCCAGGTAGAGGATGTTGCGCAGGTCGGAATCGTCGAGGCCGGCGATCGGCGGACGGGCGCCGGCATGCCCGCCGTTCCTGCCCATCGTCTCGGCGCCCTCGACGAGGGTCATCGAGCCGCCGCACCAGGAGCCGGCGCCGTAGTAGCCCTCGCCGCTCATGTAGTCGCTGAGCGCGTTCAGCTCCGGATGCACCCCGGGGCAGTGCAGGCACTCGTTGTAGTTCTCGGCGATGCCCTTCCAGTTCGCCTTCACCTCGTAGGTGAGCAGGCCGCCGCGCCGCAGGCCCTCGACGCTGTAGTGCTCGAGGTGCGGGAGCAGCTCTCCGAGATGGTCCTCGACGGGCTCAGCCTCGCCCTCGAGGTCGATCAGCACGAGGCCGCCGATCACCGCGCTGCGCACCTCGCGCAGGCCAAAGCACGAGGGGTCGAACTCCTCGATTCCGTCCATGTGGGGAGCGGCACGCAGGTTGCCCTCGAGGTCATAGGACCAGGCGTGGTAGGGACAGCGCAGCCGCTTGCGCACGCTGCCCTCCTCCTGCTCGAGGATGCGAGAGCCGCGGTGGCGGCAGACGTTGTGAAAGGCGCGTGGCCGCCCGTCCTCGCCGCCGATGATGAGGACGCTCTCCTCCCCCACCTCGCGGGTGATGTAGGAGCCCGGCTCGGCGACAGCGGAGACGTGGCCGGCACAGATCCACCCGTCGCCGAAGATGTTGCGCAGCTCCCAGGCGAGGAGCGCGGGATCGACGAAGGCGGCCGGCGGCAGCATCGAAGCTCGCTCGACCGGCTGCAGCGTCGCTTCCACATCCACCCGATCGAGCTCCAATCTCACCGCCGACTCCTTTCGCGCGCGCGAATCCCCAATCGCACTAATTGACCTTGTAGTCAATCACATGATACCTTGCCCGTCGATGCCCGTCCCCGCCCTCGACGAGGCCACCTCGGAGCTCCAGGACCGCGCCCGGCGATTCACCGACGAGGTGCTGATCCCGCTCGAGCAGGATGCCGAGAGCAACGACGGGCGGCTTCCGCAGGAGGCGATCGAGAGGGTCAGGCGCGAGGCGATCGGGGCCCGCCTCAACGGCGGCCTGCATGACCCCGAGTACGGCGGCCAGGGCTGGTCGCTGGGCGAATGGGCGCTGGTCGCCGAGCAGTTCGGGCGTAGCACCAACGCAATCCACTGGCACGTGCCAGATGCCTACAACGTCTGGTCGCAGGCCAGCCCCGAGCAGGCCGAGCGCTACCTGCGCCCGGCGCTGCGCGGCGAGCTCCGCGACGCCTACGCCGTGACCGAGCGCGACGCCGGCTCCGACCCGTCGGGAATCGCATCCACCGCCGAGCCCACCTCCGAGGGCTACGTGCTGAACGGGGAGAAGTGGTTCGTCACGACCGGCGACGTCGCCGCGGTGCTGATCGTGATGGCGAACCTGATTGAAGGCGACCGGCGCCTGCCGACGCTCTTCCTCGTCGACGCCGACGCAGAGGGCGTCGAGATCGTCGACAACCCCCGCTTCACTCACAGCTATCCCGACGGCCATCCGACGATCCGCCTGAGCTCGGTCGAGGTGCCAGCCGACGCGGTGATCGGCGGAGCCGGCAACGGCGAAACGCTGCAGCGCTCCTGGTTCACGCAGGAGCGGCTGGGGATCGCCGCGCACGGAATGGGCGCGATGTGGCGGCTGCTCGACGAGACGGTCGAGTGGGCGATGCAGCGCGAGCAGGGCGGCAGCCGGATCTACGACTACCAGGGGGTCAGCTTCCCCCTCGCCGACTCCGCCGTGGAGGCCGCGGCGGGGCGGCTGCTGGCCATGGAGGTCGCCCGGCTCTCAGACGAGGGCGCCGACCCGAAACTGGTCCACGCCAAGGCGTCGATGGCGAAGCTGTTCGTCTCCGAGGCGGCCTGGCGCTGCGCCGACCGCTGCGTCCAGGTCTTCGGCGGCCGCGGCTACATGCGCTCCAACGTCGCCGAGCGCTTCCTCCGCGAGCTGCGCGTCGACCGGATCTGGGAGGGGACGAGCGAGATCCAGCGACTGATCGTCGCCCGCGGCCTGGAGCGACGCGGCGTCGGTCCGATCCTGCACTGAGCGGGCCGTCTTGTCCGAAGGAAGAACGGCACCGGACCCAACGCCGCTCCTCCGCCCCCGCTCGGTCGCCGTGGTCGGGGCCACCGACCGTGCCGGTTCCTACGGCGACAACGTCCTGCGGAACATCGCGTCGGCCGGCTATGAGGGCGAGGTCTGGGGGGTCAACCCGAATCGCAAGGAGGTGCTCGGGCGTCCCTGCGTGCCGATCCTCCTCGACCTGCCCGAGCCGGTGGACGCGGTGGTCGTCGCGATCCCGGCAGCGGGCGTCGCGGCGGTCCTGGCCGAAGCGATCGAGCGCGGCTGCGGCGGCGCCATCGTCCTCTCGGCGGGTTTCGGCGAGGTCGAGAAGAGCGAGCCGCTGGAGCGCGAGCTGGCTGAGATCGCGCTTGGAGGCGGGCTGCCGGTCTGCGGGCCCAACTGCAACGGGATCATCTCGCTCGGGCCCCGGGCTCCCCTCTGGGGGGACTCGGTGGAGCGCCTCCACGAGGGCGGCGTCGCGCTGATCAGCCAGAGCGGGAACCTCGCGGTCAACGCCCTCGGCACGCGCCGCGGGATCGGCTTCCACACCGTCGTCTCGACCGGGAACCAGGCCGTCCTCGACGCCAGCGACTGGATCGACGCGGTGGCCGGGCTCGACGGAGTGCGCTCGATCGCGCTCTTCCTCGAGGCGGACGGCGACGGGGCCCGGCTGGCGCGGGCGCTGGCCCGCTGCGCCGAGCGCCGGGTCGGCGTCGCGGTGCTGAAGGTCGGGTCCTCGGAGGCGGGGATGCGGGCTGCCGGCGCCCACACCGGCGCCCTCGCCGGCGACCAGCGGATCTTCTCGGCCCTGCTCGAGGAGGCCGGCGCCGCGCAGGCCCGCGACCCGCAGGAACTGCTGGAGCTGGCGCGGTGCCTGGCGCAGGCGCCGCAGGGGCCGCTGGGGCGCGACGGCGGCCTCGCGGTCCTCACCTGCTCGGGCGGGGACTCCGGCCTCGCCGCCGACCTCGCAGAGCGCGAGGGTCTGACGCTGCCCGAGCTGGCGCCGCAGACGCGCGAGCGACTGATCGAGCTGCTGCCCAGCGTGGCGACCGTCGGCAACCCGCTCGACTACACCTCGATGCTCTGGGACGACCTCGGGGTGCTCGAGCAGGTCACCGAGACGGTCGGCTCCGACCCCGGCATCGATCAGCTGCTGCTGCTCTTCGACATGCCGGACGGGCTTTCCGAAACGGCCAAGCCGGCTTGGGACGCGGTGCGCCGGGCGCTGCTCGCGGGCGCTGAGCGCGGCGGCGCCGAGCCGCTCCTCGCCTCGACCATGCCCGACCTGCTCGACGAGCAGAGCGCCCTCGAGCTGGCCGAGCGCGGCATCGCGGCGGCGGCCGGCCTCCGCGAGGCGATCCGCTGCGTCAAGGCGCTGCGCGCGCCCCGTCCGACGGCCGAGCGACTCGAGGCGATCGCGGCGGCGGCGGAGCGCCCGGACGGCGCCGGAGGAGACGGAGCCTGGCTGAGCGAGGCCGAGAGCAAGCGTCTGCTCGGCGAGGCGGGCCTGACCGTGCCGCCCGGCGGCGAGGCCGCCGACGCCGACGCCGCCGTGGCCCTGGCCGAGGAAATCGACGGCCCGGTCGCGGTGAAGCTCTCGAGCGCCGACCTGCGGCACAAGAGCGAGGTGGGTGCGCTGGCGCTCGGCCTCGAGGGCGAGGAGGAGGTGCGCGACGCCTGCGCGAGGCTTCTCGGGCTCCCCGAGGCTGAGGGCTCGACGCTGCTGGTCGAGGCGATGGCGCCCGGCGACGCCGAGCTGATCGTCTCCGCGCGCCGTGACGGTGTCGTGCCCGCCCTCGTGATCGGGCTCGGCGGCATCTGGGCCGAGGCGCTCGACGACGTCACGATCGTCCCCCTTCCGGCGAGCCCCGAGCGGGTCGAGAAGGCGCTGCGGGCGCTGCGCGGCGCCACGGCGCTCAAACGCGACCGGGACGGAGCTGAGCTCGATATCCCCGCCGCCGCCGCCTTCGGCTCCGGGCTCGGCGAGCTGCTGCTGGACGAGGGGCTCGATCTGATCGAGGTGAATCCCGCCCTGCTCGGGCGCGAGGACTGCGTCGCCGTGGACGCGGTCGCCCGGCGGCGCGGATAGGCGTTAGGCGACGCTCGACAGCTCGGGGCGCTCGCGCATCCGTTCGGTCGCCTCCGTCAGCCCTTCGCGGAGGATCGACGCGATCTCCTCGATCAGCTCTGCCGAGGCGACCAGCGGTGGGGCGATCTGGACGATCGGTTCGGATCGATCGTCGAGCCGGCAGATCAGCCCGCGCCTCCACAGCTCCTCCGAGAGGACGTCCTTGAGTAGCCACTCCGCTGCCAACCCATCGAAGCTCGCGCGGCTCTCCTGGTCGCGGACCAGCTCGATCGCCCAGAAGTGGCCGGCCCCCCTCACGTCGCCGACGATCGGGATGTCGCGGAGGCCGTTGAGCGCCGCGCCGGCAATCGGCTCGTTGGCGCGGACGTTCTCGATCACACCCTCGTCCTCGATCGTCTCGAGCGAGGCCAGCGCCACGGCCGCGCCCACCGGATGGCCGCCGAAGGTGTAGCCGTGGAGGAAATTGCTGCGTCCGTCGAGGAAGGGGGCGGCGACCCGATCGGAGATCAGCATGCCGCCCATCGCGAAGTGCGCGCCGGTCAGCCCCTTGGCGAAGGTGATCAGGTCGGGGACGTAGCCGAAGCGCTCGGCGCCGAACCAGTGGCCGATCCGCCCGAACGCGCAGATCACCTCGTCGGAGCAGAGCAGGATGCCGTGCCTGTCGCAGATCTCCCGGAGCCCGCTCCAATAGCCCTCCGGTGGGACGATCGACCCGCCGGCGTTCTGCACCGGCTCGGCGATGATCATCGCGATCGTCTCGGCGCCCTCGGCCTCGATCGTGTCCTCGATTTCGGTCAGGAGGGCGGCGCAGAGCCGCTCCTCGTCCCCGCCCTCGGGGTGACGGTAGGCGCTCGTGTTCCTGACGTGCAGGGTCGGGATCGCCAACGGCTCGAACGGCTCGCGGCATTCCTCGATGCCGGTCAACGCCAGCGCCCCCAGCGTCACCCCGTGGTAGGCGTCCTGGCGGGCGATCACCTTGCGCCGGGCCGGTTCCCCGTTGGCGGCGTGCCACTGGACGGCGATCTTCCAGGCCGACTCGACGGCCTCCGCCCCGCCCGAGGTGAAGAAGGCGCGGTCGAGGCCGGGGGGCGACAGCTCGGAGAGGCGGCCCGCCAGCTCGATGCCGGGTGGGTGGGCGACGGTCCAGTTGCTGGTGAAGGGCAGGCGCCTCATCTGCGTGGCCGCCGCCTCGCCGATCCGCTCGCCGTGGGAGTGGCCGAGGTTGACGCAGTAGAGGCCCGAGAGGCCGTCGATGTAGCGGCGGCCCTCGAGGTCGTAGACGTGGCACCCCTCCCCGCGCTCGATGATCGGGATGTCGCGCTCCGCGTAGGCGGACATGTCCGTGAAGTGGAGCATCAGGTGCCGCTTCGCCATCCGCTGGAGGCGGTCGACGTCGGCCCCGTCATTTCGAGGTTCCATTGGCCTAGTTTACCTTGTAGTCAATATCACTATCCGCTAGTATCGCCGCCGATGGAGGCCGTCACCACCCCCCGGAAGCCGCAGACGACCACCGGCTCGAAGCGAACATATGACGCGATCGTGGTCGGTGGCGGTCACAACGGCCTGACGACCGCCGCATACCTCGCACGCTCCGGGATGCGCGTGGTGGTCCTCGAGCGCCGACCGATCCTCGGCGGCGCCTGCGTCACCGAGGAACTCTGGCCGGGCCGACGCGTTTCCCGCGCCTCCTACGTCGTCTCGATGCTGCAGCCGCAGATCGTCGCCGACCTGCGCCTCCAGGACTTCGGCTACCGCGCCGTGCCGCTCGATCCCGCCTACGCGGCCCTGACCGACGACGGCCCGGTCGTCTTCCATGACGACTCGCGCCAGACCGCCGAGTCGATCCGCTCGATCTCGCCGGGCGACGCCGACAACTTCGCCCCCTTCGAGGACCGCCTCTTCCGGGTCGCCAAGTTCCTGCGGCCGATGATGCTGCGCGAACCGCCGGCGCTTGGCTCCAAGCACCCGCGCGACCTGCTCTCGCTGGCCCGCGAGGCCAGCCGGGCCGCCGGCCTCTCACGTTCTGAGGTGCACGAGGTGGTCCGCATGTTCACGATGTCGGTCGCCGATCTGCTCGACGACTACTTCGAGCACGAAGCGCTCAAGGGCTCGATCGCCTCGACCGGCGTGGTCGGGGTCTGGGCGGGCCCCAACACTCCCGGCACGGCCTACAACCTGCTGCACCACGCGCTCGGCGAACTCAACGGGATCGAGGGCGCCTGGGGCCACGTGATCGGCGGCATGGGCGCGATCAGCGAGGCGATCGCCGCCTCCGCCCGCGCCGCCGGCGCCGAGACCCGCACCGACGCCGAGGTGGTGTCGATCGACGTCCAGGGAGAGCGGACGGTCGGCGTGACGCTGGCGAGCGGCGAGCAGCTGCGGGCCCCCATCGTCGCTTCGGGCGCCCACCCGAAGACGACCGTGCTCGACCTCGCGGGCGCCGAGAACTTCCCGACCGAGGTCGTCGACGACATGCGCCGTTACCGCACTCGCGGCGGCTCGGTGAAGATCAACATGGTCCTCTCCGAGCCCCCGCGCTATGAGGGGGTCTCGGAGGAGATGCAGGAGACGCTGCGCCACACGGGGGTCAACCTGGCACCGTCGATCGAGTACCTGGAGCGGGCCTGGCAGGATGCGCTCGGGGGCCGCCCGGCGGCCGAACCCTACGTCGAGTGCGAGTTGCCCTCGGCGATCGATTCGAGCCTCACCGACGACGGCACCTGGGTGATGACGATGTTCACCCAGTACGGCCCGCACGACGAGAGGGACTGGCCGGCCGGCGCCCGCGAGCGCTATGCGGACGCCTGCATCCAGCACCTGGCGCGCTACGCCCCCAACGTCCCCGACGCGATCGTCGAGCGCGAGGTTCTCGCGCCGCCCGACATCGAGCGGATCTTCGGGATGACCGGCGGCTCGATCTTCCAGGGCGAGCAGGGACTCGACCAGATGGCATTCATGCGGCCCTCGCCGCTTCTCTCCGGCTACGCGACGCCGGTCCACGGCCTCTACCTCTGCGGCGCCGGAACCCACCCCGGCGGCGGCGTCATGGGCGCCCCGGGCCACAACGCTGCCAAGCGGATCCTTCGCGATCGGCGCTTCTCAAAGCTGCGCCGTCGCAGCGCCGCGTCGCGGGCCTGAGCTGCGTCGCCCTCGGTTGTGAGAACTGAGGACCACGTAGCCGCACGCCCTCCCGCTCAGGGCCGCAGCGCCACCGCGGTGACTGTTTCGGCCTCCGCGCGAAGCTCGTGAGGTCGATCGGTGCCGATCGCGTCGGGAGCGAACTCGAGCACCCGGCTCAGGAGCTCCGGGTGGTTCACGGTGCCGGTGTTGACGCTCAGTCCGGCGTCCCGAAGCACTCCGACCAGTCGCTCGGTGAGCAGGAAGTGCTCGACCGAGATCCCGTCCACTCCGCTCCGGAGAGCCCAGGAGGCGAGCGCTTCGGGCGCGTAGTCGGCCCAGATCACGAGGCGGGAGGGATCCCGTTTGCGGCGGCGACAGCACACGCCTCGCCATGGAAGCTGATCACCTCGACTCGATCGCGGATCGGCTCCCTCCGAAGCCGCTCGCAGAGCGCCTCGGCGGTGCGGCGGGCAAGGGCCGGGATCGGCGTGCGCCTTGACCTCGAGCTGGAGGCGGACCGCCTCCGGCACCAGGTCGATCAGCTCCTCGAGCAGGAGCGGATGCTCCGCCGTCGGCTCTCCCGCGGAGTCACGGATGAGCGCCGATCGGATCTCTTCAGCGGTCCTCTGGTGCGCCCAGCCATCAAGCGTGGTCCCGAGCGTGAGCAGCGGATCGTGCAGCAGGACCAGCCGATCGTCGGCGGTCAGGCAGACGTCGGTCTCGAGGCCGTCGACCGGGCCGCTCAGGGTGTGTCGAAGCGCGGCCGCCGAGGAGTCCGGACCGTAGTGGCGGCCGAGCCGGTGTGCATATAGCGGGGGCAGTGCCGAGGCGATCTCCGATCCACCCGAATCGGATCACGAAACCCCTCCGGAGCTGTTAAGGCCCTGGAAAGCAGATGTTTTGCTCGCGTGAACGAACCGACGCTCGCCCCGTGGGAGCCGCGAGGTCAGTCGAGCGGGACCGGAGCGAAGCGCCCCGATCACCCGCGGATGGCCGTCGATCACCGGCGCGTCGATCAGCTCGAAGCCCTCGAAGCCCGCGTGGCGGGCCATCGCGTCCAAGCCTGCGGGGGTGAAGCCCCAGTACACGAAGTCATCACGGGCATAGACCTCTCCCGGCGCGGGGATGTGAACCGCCGCCGAGGAATCGAGAGCCCGATCCGCCGACCCGTGGGTCTCGAGCAGCACCCGCCCGCCGGCCGCGAGGCGTCGACGAAGGATCTTCAGCAGCCCCAGCGGGTTCTCCACCCGGTGCAGGATCCCGAAGCAGAGGATGAGGTCGAACGTCTCCCCGAGCTCGTCCAGATCGAATGCGTCGAGGCGGTGGTACTCGACCTCGGAGTCGAGTAGCTCCCGGATCGCGGCGAACCCCTCGCCTCCCTGCAAGCTCGACGCCCCAGCGCGAGCTGACCCACTCCCTGTACTGCTCGTTGTCGACCGCGACGACCCGCCCCGCCCCGCGCGCCTCGGCGAGGAACGCGTAGAAGCCGTCGAAGGTGCCGATGTCGAGCACGCTCATGCCGCCGAAGTCCTCGGGCAGGGCGGGGATCCGGTAGCGATGATCACGGGCGACGCCGTGGGTGTAGAGCTCCCTGGAGCGGTCGAGCGAGAAGGTGTGAAACCAGAGCGGCACCCGATCCAGGACGGCTGCTGGCCGTCTCGGGATCCGTCTCGATCTGGATCAGATCGGCCACCTCGCGCTCGGCGGCGGTTGGCTCGGGAGGGGCTTCCAGAGGTGCCAGACGCTCGCCTGCACCGGTCTGACTCCTGATGGCGCCACCCGATTCCTGCGGCGCGGAGTCCTGCTGTTGGGACTTGAGATTGGCGTTTGACGCGATGTCGCCCCCTATGGTCGGTTGCCCCCGAGACTATCGGGGGTCCCGTTGAGGCTCAATTCGCTTCTCCCTCCGACGACCGCCGCCAGCTACTGAGGAACGCGTGTATTCCACGTTCGTTCGATCTGTCGCATGAGCGCTGGGTAGACAATCCAGATACCGGAACGGCTTGATGAGCGCCATGTACCCCTTCCCGAGCGGACCGCGTGGCTTGACGTAGACGGCCATCTGTCCCTGGTAGCGGCCTTCGCCCTGATCGACCCAAGCCAGGTGCATCACGCCGTGCACGGTCTGGTTCGACAGCTCCGCGGCAAACTCGACGTCGGTGCGATAGAGGGGCGCGAAAGGCAGGGAGTCGAAATGCAGATCCGCCGCCGTGTTGCGCAGATCGTCTGGCAGGCGGTCGGTCAGTGAGGTTTCGTTCGTCACCCGGAATCGGCAGCTTGCCTGCGGCATCATCCCGACCGCTGTCGATCGGAGCCGAAATCCTGCCGAGGCCGAACCAACTGCCGAGGCGATCGCGGACCCTCCACAGGGCGCGAGTCGGGAGGGACTCCGCGTTGGCCGGATCGGAGGAAACCATCAGCTCGACCAGCGCCTGGAAGTCCTCAGCACCACCGTGCACGGGAAGGGCCCAGACATCCTCCAGAGTGAAGTCGGGCACGATCTCGCGGATCCGCCAGGGACGAGATTCGTGTGCTGCGTTCGGAAGCCTCATGCCGATCCTCGATCCATACGACATCGTATGGATGCTAGGCAGAACGCTTGCATCTGTCAATACGGTGCCGTATAGATATGGCGGTGGCCAAGGTTCGGACTCCACGCGGCGCATGGGTCGACGCGGCACTGCAGGCCCTGGCGGCAGGAGGCCCGGATGCCGTGCGGGTCGAGGCGCTGGCCGTGCGCCTCGGGGTGTCCAAGGGTGGCTTCTACTGGCACTTCACGGATCGCCAGGCGCTGCTCGAGGAGATGCTCGACACCTGGGAGAAGGCCGGGGATCGAGGACATCATCGCGCGCGTCGACAGCCAGCCGGCCGACCCGCGAGCCAAGGTGCAGCAGCTCTTCGAGCTGGCCTCGTCGGCCGACTTTGCCGTAGAGCTGGCAATTCGGGACTGGGCGCGCCGCGACGGTGACGTCGCCGAGCGACTGCACCGGGTCGACAACCGACGCATGGGGTATCTGCGCTCACTGTTCGGGCAGTTCTGCGTGAATGAGAACGATGTCGAGGCCCGCAGCATGCTGGCCTACTCGTTGCTGATCGGCAGCTACTTCATCGCAGCGCAGCACGATGGCAAGACCCGGGCTCAGGTGCTGCAACTCGCGGTCGATCGACTGCTCAGCGTATCGTGGGACGGACCGTGAGCCGCATAGAGCGGCGTCCGGTGCTCCTCTACGACGGGGACTGCGGGTTCTGCACGAGTTGTGTGCACGTCCTCGAGAGGATCAGGCCGGATGCAGAGATCGTCCCGTGGCAGTTTGCCGATCTGGCTGAACTCGGATTAACCGAGGAGCAGGCGGCCGATGCCGTGCAGTGGGTTCAGATCGACGGCACGATCCGCTCGGGACACGAGGCGATCGCCGCTGTGCTGAACACCGCTGGATGGATCTGGAAGATCAGCGGCCGGGTGGTCCTGCTGCCGGGGATCTCATGGATCGCGGCGAAGGCCTACCGGCTGGTCGCGGACAACCGATACCGGCTGCCCGGAAGTACGCCCGCCTGCGCGCGCTCACCCGAGCGGGCGGCAAGGGAATCCACGAAATCCGGTTGACTGACTTTTCCGCTCTGCGCTGGAGTCCGCCCCGAAGTCCGAGCTGCAAACCTCTGATCGTGGCTACGGCCCAGTCTCCCCGCAAGCAACACGCCCTCCAGCTGTTCGAGGAACTGCCGAAGCTCTATGACGAGCTCGGCGCGGCGCTCAGCCTTTTCCAGGACCCGCGCTGGCGGCGCGCCATGGTCGCGTCAGTCGGGGCGGCGCCCGACGATAGGGTTTTGGATGTCGCCGCGGGAACCGGGCTCGTCAGTGTGGCCCTGGTCGACCGCTACGGGTGCAGGGTGGTGGCGCTTGACCAGAGCGCGCCGATGCTGGGCAGGGCGCGGGCCAAGCTCGCGGATAATCCGATGCTTGCCGAGCGGGTCGAGCTGGTCCAGGGGGAGGCCGAGTCGTTGCCCTTCCCCGACGCAGAGTTCGACCACCTCACCTTCACCTATCTGCTGCGCTACGTCGACGATCCCGCGGCGACTCTGTGCGAGCTGGCCCGCGTGGTCAAACCGGGAGGCCGAGTCGCGTGCCTCGAGTTCTGCGTACCGGGCGGGGTCTGGTTTTGGCCGTGGTGGCTTTACACCCGCGTCGCCCTACCGGGGCTCGGCCGACTCGCCTCCCGGCAGTGGTTCGAGGTCGGCCGCTTCCTGGGCCCCAGCATTGAAGCCTTCTATGGCAGCTATCCGCTGCAGCGCCAGCTGGAGATGTGGAAGCAGGCCGGGATCGGCGGCGTCAGGACGCGGCGAATGAGCCTCGGCGGTGGTGTCGTGATCTGGGGCACTGTTGGCGGCTGAGGCTGAGCAGCGCCCCGCCTTCTACGCGCTGCGCCCCGGCGGCTGGCGCGACCTCGTCACCCTCCTTCACCCTCCTTACACCGTGTGGCACCTCAGCTACGTGGCGATCGGGGCAGCCGCGGCGCCTCACGTCTACCCCGGCCGACTCGCCGCCGCGCTGGCGGCCTTCCTCCTGGCGGTCGGGGTCGGGGCCCACTCGCTCGATGAGCTGCACGGCCGCCCACTCGGCACTCGGCTCTCATCACGAGTCCTGGTGGCACTCGCCGCCGGAGGATTGGGCGGGGGCCTCGCAATCGGTATTGCCGGGATGTTCGTCGTCTCCCTGACCCTGGCGCCCTTGGTCGCTGCCGGCGGCTTCTTGGTCCTCGCCTACAACTTGGAGCTGCTGGGCGGGCGGTTCCACACCGATTTCTGGTTCGCTGCGGCCTGGGGCGCCTTCCCTGCTCTGACGGGCTGGTGGTCAAACGCGCTCGCCTTGGATTCACCACGGCAGGCGATTGCCGCGGGCGCGGCCGTCCTCGCCTGTTTCTGGCTCAGTGCCGCTCAGCGGCGGCTTTCAACGCCGGTGCGGGAGCTTCGGCGCCGAACCGACGCCGTGAGTGGCGAGCAGCGCCTTTCCGACGGGACGAGCCGGCGGCTGGACCGCGCGAGTCTCGCTGCGCCGCTTGACGGCACCCTGCGGGCACTCTCCATCGCGGTGCCACTGCTCGCGATTGCCGCCGTCGCGCTTCGGGTATAGGTGAGCCCTCGACCAGGCTGAGGATCTCGACGGGCCCAATCGCTAAAAAAGCCCGCTTCCGGGGCCGATGTGTCCGTCCAGTTCCACCTCAGCGTCTGGGACCGTAGCGCCGTCACTTCGATTCGGGATCAGGCTCGACGGGCCAGAAGATTCCTGGGATGAAGTCGACTGCGGGGGCGGTGACCCGCCGCGTAGCACTTCATCGGTGGACTCCTTGTCTCAACGCGCAACGAATTTCGTTGCGCTGGCACCCATAGGATCGTGCCATGAAAGCAGCGGTGATATTCGAGAACGGCAATCCGGACGTGCTCCGTTACGAGGACGTCCCCGACCCGGTGTGCCCCGACGGCTGCGTGGTGATGGACGTCGAGGCGATCAGCATCGAGGGCGGCGACCTCCTCGCCCGCGCGGCCTCGCCACCGGCGAGCACCCCGCACATCGTCGGCTACCTGTGCGCCGGCACCGTCATCGAGGTCGGCGCCGGGGTCGAGGACCCCGCAATCGGCGAGAAGGTGGTGGCCCTGAACGCAGACGGCTCTCACGCCGAGAAACGTGTGGTGCCGGCGGTCATGACCTGGCCCGTCCCCGAGGGTCTCGATTCCGCGGTAGCCGCGTGCATTCCGGTCGCTTTCGGCACCGCACAGGAGTGCCTCTTCACGGCTGCGAACCTCGAGAAAGGTCAGACGGTGCTCATCCATGCAGGGGCGGGCGGCGTTGGGATGGCAGCCATCCAGTTGGCAAAGCAGGCGGGCGCGACCGTGATCTCGACCGCCTCGAGCGACGAGAAACTCGAGCGCCTGCGGCCGCTGGGTCTCGACCACGGCATCAACTATGCAAGACAGAGCTTCGTCGAGGAGGTTCGCGAGCTGACCGACGGGCGCGGCGTCGATGTCGTAGTGGACGCGATTGGCGGGAAGAACCTCGTTGACGGCATCGATGCGCTCGCGAATCGGGGGACGATCGTCAGCGTGGGAGTTGCCGCCCGGGCCGGCTCGACCATCGAGGCCAGCTCGCTGTGGACGAAGAACAACACCCTGCGCGGCGTCTATCTGGGCGGGGCGCTGCTCGCCGAGTACCCGCGGGTTCACCCGATGATCGGCGACCTGATCGAGCGGGTGGCAGGTGGCGAACTGCACGTCGAGATCGACAGGTCCTTCACGCTCTCCGAGGCGGCCGCGGCCCATGCGTACCTGGAGGGCCGGACCGCCTTCGGCCGGGTGGTGATGGCGCCGTGACGGTCGCCATGAATAGGCGCTAGAGCACGACCTTTCGCCCCACAGATTCGAACCCCCGTCGGCGCCCCGATCCGACGTCGAGCCCTAGGCGGCGTCCGCCGTCGACCGGCCGGGCGGGCGGCCGCGTGAGACCCAGACGCGCCACAGGTAGGTGGCGATCGCCAACGACCCGAACAGCGCGATCGCCGAATCGAGGCGAGTGAGATTGAGGGCGAGCACCAATGCGACCAGCCCCGCGCCGATCAGGTTGACTATCGTCGCACCGCGTTTGCCATCGCGGTGGGACAA
Source organism: uncultured Solirubrobacterales bacterium (assembly GCA_963816785.1). GTDB lineage: Bacteria > Actinomycetota > Thermoleophilia > Solirubrobacterales > 70-9 > VRUE01. The sequence goes on from CAWFLL010000004.1 coordinate 760,647, forward strand.
CCGTGCGCAGGCGAGGGTCGCCGCGAGGAAGCTGGCGAAGACTGAGACGGCGTAAAACTGGACAAGGGCCTGCTCCCTGCCCTCGGCGGCGACGATCATCGCCCCCGCGAGCGCCAACACGACGGCCACTCCCCAGTGGGCCACCAGGAACCGGTTCTCGCGGTGAAGCGGCTCCGGCAGCAGGCCCCGGTCACCATCCGACCCGATTCCCGAGAGCGCCTTCAGCACTCCCGACCCGGCGAGATAGGAAGACGCCGCGGCCGCAAGCAGCAACAGCGCGCTGAGGATCTGGAAGCCGCCGAAGGCCGCGCCGCCGCCGAGGGAGTGCCGCGCGAGGTCTGCGAGCAGCGTCGAGTCATCGTCGGGAAGGCCGATCCCAAGCCTGACCACGAGCGCCGTCACGGCGAGCGTCAGGGCGCCGACGATCCCGACCATCAGCCAGAGCGTGCCACGACCGAATAGTCGCCGCCCGCCGACATCGAGCTGTGGTAGCTGGGCGATCGCGTTTGACGGTGCCTCGACGCCCGTCGCCAGGGCCATGCCAAGCGGAAAGGCGAGGAGGATCGCGGCCAGGGAAGCATCCGCGAACAGCGGCCCTCCTCCTGGTGCCAATGACGCCGGGTGGGCTGCAACCGGATCGGAGAAGGCGCCGAATAGAACGACGAGAGCCGCCATCACGATGAACGCCTGGGTCGCCAGCGCGAAGGCGATCCTGCCGCGCTGCCCCGCCATGACCCCGGCAGCGACCGCGGCGGCCAACGCCAGGGCGATCGGCACCCGGGCCCCGGCGAGCGCGGGAACGTAGGCGATCAGCGCTGCGGCGCCGGCCGCACAGCTCACCGCCACGGTCAGGGTGAAGTCGACCAGGAGGGCTCCGAGCGGCAGGAACGTCCAACCCTCGCCGAACGCCTCGCCGACAGCCTCGGGACCGCCGCCGCCCTCCGGAAACCGGCCGATCAGCTGGTGGTAGGTGAGCGAGACCACGGCGATGATCCCAACCACCACTCCCATCGCCGCGACGAGGCCCGCCGGATCGCCATCGAGCGCCCTCAGCGCGGCCTCGATCGCGTAGGCGATCGAGGAAACCGGATCGGCCATGACCGTGAATGCGAAGGCGACGAAGAGATGTACGCGGCTGCCCCTCACCGACGGCCAGTTTCACCTAGGCACCCGACCGATTCGATAGCCGGGGCCCGATTCGTCTCTGGCGACCACGCTCGGATCGTCGAGCGGGTTTGTCGCTCCGAGCCCGGGTCTAGTGCAGGCCACCCAAGGTTGATTCAGCCTGCTTTCCCGACGGCCCGCCTGCGAGGCACTAACCCTGGGTGCCGTGGCCGGCGGGCGCCCCGAGACCGCTGAGAATGGCTCTACCCGTCGGACTCGTATTTGAACGAGATGCCCAACCGGACTCGGTAGTTCTTGATGGTGCCGTTCTCGATTGAGACGTCCTCGCGCACGACCTCGGCGATGCGCAGGTCGCGCACCGTCTTAGCCGCAGTCTCCACAGCATTCCGTGCGGCGGCCTCCCAGGACTCGCTGCTTACGCCAATCACCTCGGTGACTCGATATACACCCTCAGTCATCGCAACCGCCTCTCCTCGACGTTGGAGGCTCGACTTCTAGCACGACTGGGTTGGCGCCGCATGGTGCTCGCCAACCCTGCCGGTGGCGCCGGGACCGGGGCGCAGGCGTTCGCGTCTCGTAGTCCAGAGCTTCAGGGTCGAGCCGGCCTGCAGGGTGGGCTGTAGCCTCAGAGCGTGGACCTCGATCGCGCCCGGGAGTTCATCCGCGAGAATCATCGCGCCGTAGTCGCGACCCGCAGACGGGACGGCAGCGTCCAGCTTAGCCCGGTAATTGTCAACCTAGACGGGGAGGGCCGCGGGGTTATCTCAAGTCGCGAGACAGCGATGAAGGTCAAGAACTTGAGGCAAGACCCCTATGCCCAGCTCTGCGTATTCGAGAACCGCTGGCCCGGCCAGTGGATGGGCATCGACGGCGAGGCGGAGATTCTCTCACTGCCCGAGGCGATGGACCCGCTGATCGACTACTACAAGCGTTTCCCCGACGAGAACCCCGCCTGGGACGAGTACCGGGAGCGGATGCGCCGTGAAAAACGGGTGCTAATCCGGATCGAGCTGCAGCGGGCTGGGCCGGACCGCCAGGGCTGAGGCCAACACCCGATAAACGATCGCTCATGTGTCTCCGGCTCGAGATGCCTGGCGATGGCATCTGGCCGGACGGAGAGAGCAACCTCGGCCACCACTGAGCGTGCACCCTTGCCAGTGGCCGTTCGGTCCTAGGACGCCGCGCTCGGAAGGCTGAAGCACACGCGGGTTCCCCGCTCGGCCGGCGCCAGCCAGATGCGCCCGCCGTGGGTCTCGACGATCGCGCGGGAGACTGCAAGCCCGAGGCCGGCGCCATCGGAGTGCCGGGACACCTCCTCGCCGCCACGAAAGAAGGCGTCGAAGACCCGCTCGCGCTCCTCCGGCGGGATGCCGTCGCCGGTATCCGCGATCTCGATCTCGATCGCGTCGCTCCCCGCCTCGGCCCCCACGGTGACGCTGCCGTCGGCGGGGGTGTGGCGGATCGCATTACGGATCAGGTTGAAGAGGACGCGCTGGATCTTCTCCGGATCGGCACACGCGGGCAATGGGGTGTCGCCGAGCTGGGAGCGAATCCGGACTCCCTTCGCGCCGGCCTCAGCCTGCATGGCCAGGACCGTCTCGTCGACCAGCAGCGCCAGCTCGACCTGGCGGATCGACCAGTCGATGTCGCCCGCCTCGATCCGCGAGAGCTCGAAGAGGTCGTCGATCATCGCGCTGAGCGAGTGGATATGGGTCTGCATGGTCGCCAGGTAGCGGCGTCGGGTCTGCTCGTCGACGATGTCGTCGTCGATCGCCTCGACGAGGAGGCGCAGGGAGGCGATCGGCGTCCGCAGGTCATGGGAGACGGCGGCGACCAGCTGCCTGCGGGTCGCCTCGGCGGCAGCGCGCGCCCGCTCCCGCTCGGCGAGCGCGGCGATCCGCAGGGTCACGATCCCAACCCCGAGGGCGAGGATCGAGACGAGCAGCGCGTCGCGCTCGGAGACGAACATCATTCGCGCGGCGGCGACGAAAACGAGCAGGATCGCGCCCACGGCTACCGCCGTGATCACGGCCTGTCGTCGCAGCGAGCCGAAGCGCGGCGAGCTGGCGGGGGGTCCGAGCACCGACGGTGTCATGGCTGAAATCGGTAGCCGATCCCCCACACCGTCTGGATGAAGCGCGGGCGCTCGGGGGCGGGCTCGATCTTCGCCCTGAGGCGGCGGACGTGGACGGTGACGGTGCTGGTGTCGGTAAGCAGGGCGGAGTCCCATACCCGGTCCATCAACTGCTCGCGTGAGAAGGCCTGGCCCGGATGGGAGGCGATGAAGTTGAGCAGATCGAACTCGCGCTGGCTGAGCTGGACCTCTTCGCCGCTCACTGCGACGCGGCGACCGCGGACGTCGATCTCGAGCTGACCGAAATGCAGCGGCTCGGCCGCCTCCTCTGGTGGCTGGACCCTACGCAACACGGCATCGACGCGGGCTACCAGCTCGCTCGGCGAGAAAGGCTTGACGACATAGTCGTCGGCACCCCTTCGCAGACCGGCGAGCTTGTCGTCCTGCTCGCCCTTGGCGGTCAGCAGGATCACGGGGGTGCGGCCGTCGTCGCCTTCACGCAGACGATGCAGCACCTCGAGCCCGTCGAGCTCGGGCAGCATCACGTCGAGCACCACGAGGTCGGGCCGGCGCTCCCCGGCTACGCGGATCGCCTCGAGGCCGTCGGCGGCGGTTGTCGCCGCGTAGCCGGCTCGCTCCAGGTAACGCGAGACAATCTCTGCGATCGTCGGCTCGTCGTCGACGACGAGCACGGTGCGGCGACCTGCCTGGTCTGCCATGGGCCCCATTGTCCCAACCTCGGTCCTCATCCGAAGGTGAATGCGTAGCCCGAGATCCCGGGGGCGAGCCGAAGCGAGAGGACGTGCCGTTCGGCCCGCGGCAGTTCGACCAGCCGGTAGAGGCGCTGGCGGCCGATCGTGGCGATGCCGTCATGGACATCGGTGCCCGCGAGGCGCTGCGGAATCGGCCTGCCGTCGAGCAGCAGCCTCATCCGTCGCGGCTTCCCGCCGCGCGAGCCGAGGACCAGGAAGACCTTCTGCGCGCCGAAGGCGAGGTGCAGGCTCGCGCCGGCCACGGCAGTGGCGGCGTCGGAGGCGATCCGCCACGTCCCCTCGTAGGCGAGGCTGTCGGGGGCGAGGCCGGACGCCGGAACTTCGAAGGTCTGCGTACCCGGGGCCAGCGGGCCCGTGAGAAAGCGGTCGGCCCGGGCCGAGCCGAGATAGCTCTCGGGTGTGGTCACCAGGGGCGAGACAGTCTCGGTGCGAGCCCTGGCGTGAGAGGCGCCGGGGCGATGGCCGGCCTCAGCCAACAGCTCGCGGATCACCGCCTCGGTCTCCCCGTATTCGCCCTCTCCGAAATGCACGAAGCGGACCCGGCCGCGGGCGTCGATCAGGTACTTGGCTGGCCAGTACTGGTTGGCGTAGGCATTCCACGTCGCGTATTCGTTGTCCTGGGCGACGGGGTATCGCAGGCCATTCTGCTCAATCGCGTCGGCTACGTTGCCGGCGTCACGCTCGAAGGGGAACTCTGGGGTGTGTACGCCGACGATCGTCAGCCCCCTGTCTCGATAGCGCTCGTCCCAGGCCTTGAGATAGGGCAGGGTGCGGATGCAGTTGATGCATGTGTAGGTCCAGAAGTCGACCAGGACGACGCGTCCGCGCAGCTCACCCAACGAGAGAGGCCGCCCGCCGGGGGTGTTGAACCATTCCTGGGTGCCGGTGAAGTCAGGGGCCTTGCCTAGCACCGGCAGCGCGTCGCCTTCTGCTCTCACCGGGGCGGCCGCCGTGCCCACGCCGTGGCGCTCGGGGCGCAGGCTGGCGAGCTGCTCGCCGACGTCTTCGCGCTCCTCCAGCTCCTTGGTCGGGTTGACGACGAGGGCGGGCAGGTCGTCGGCAATCGCCGTCTGAAAGCGCGTGTCGTAATCGCCCGCCATCAGCAGCGCGACCAGAACCATCACCGCGCCCATCGCCATCTGCAGCCGCCCCGCCTGGGGGGCGAGCCGGGCTGTGATCCGGCGCCCACCGATCATCAGGAAGTAGAGGACGACGGCGCTTCCGATCGCGTAGGAGAGCGCCACGCCGAGCCGGCCGGCCGTGAAGGGCTGTGAAGCCGAGACCGTTATCACGCCGGCCAGGATCGGCCCGGCGCATGGTGCGTAGACGAAGCCGAGGCTGCCACCGAGGAGCAGGCCGGAGCCGAAGCCGTCCCCGCCCCCGGCGCTCGGCGTCGGCACGACGCGGCCGATCCATGCCTCCAGGCGCGCGGCGACCGGGGGCATCAGCAGCAAGATGCCGAAGCCGAGCAGCACCGCGATCGAGAGATTGCGCAGCAGGTCGCCGGGGAGGCCCAGGGCGTCGATCACGTAGACGAGGGCGACCGTCGCGAAGGCGAAGGAGAGGGCGAGCCCGGTGACGACGCCGAGCGGCCGTCGCCTGCCGCCGGTCACGCCCGCCGACAGCGCCACCGGAAGCACGGGAAGAACGCAGGGCGAGAGCGCCGTCGCGGCGCCGGCCAGGAACGCGAATGCCATCAGCGCGATCACGTGCCGCGACTCTGCCAGGCGGCGATTACGAGTCCCTTACGGGATCTCGGTCCGTAATGGACTCGTAAGGAGCCACGCGGATACTCGGACGACCTGACCAGCGAAAAGGAGGCTTGACGATGAGGCGCTTTGCTCTTCTTCTCCCGTTCGCCACGGCGGCCCTGATCGCCGTGGGCTGCGGCGACGATGACGCGGACGGCAGCACCAGCGCGTCGGAGGACGCTGCAATGACGAAGACAGGGGATGCGATGAAGGACGAGGAAAGGATGGCTTCCGAGGCGAAGATGAAGGCCGATACCTCGATGGCGGCTGAGGGCACCCGGGTCAAGGTCGTCAGCTCTGGGTACGGCCGCGTGATCGCCGACGGCAAGGGCGAGGCCTTCTACCTCTTCGACAAGGAGGACACGAGGCAGGCCGAGTGCTACGGCGCCTGTGCCCGAGCCTGGCCGCCGGTGCTTACCAAGGGTAAGCCGCAGGCCGGCAATGGCGCGAAGCAGGGCCTGCTCGGGACGACCAGACGAAGCAACGGCAAGCTCCAGGTGACCTACGCCGGCCAGCCGCTCTACTACTACGTCGAGGACTCCCCCGGCAACATCCTCTGCCACGACGTCGAAGAGTTCGGCGGCATCTGGCTCGTGGTCAAGCCGAACGGGAAAGCGGCCAGCTGAGCGATTGCGTCCCTAAACCGGCTCTCGCCGGCAGTCTCCGCCCTGCACGCGGATGACGGCGAGGGCGTCGCGGGTGTCGGGAGCCTCTCCTCCGGCGGTCGAGAACAGGGCGCACTCGGCCGGCGTCGCGCAGCCGCACTCCTTCGCGACTTCGAGCCAGCCCTTCATCGCCTTGGTGCGCGCGAGCAGCGCCTCGACCTCGTCTAGCTTGCGGGCGGAGAGTGAGCGGATCGGGTCGCCCATGCCTGCCTCGCCATCTACCGCTTCGACGAGATCCTTGATCTCCTCGAGCTTGAAGCCTGCCGCCTGGGCTACGCCGATGAAGCCGAGCTTGCCGAGCACAGACTCGTCGTAGCGGCGCTGCCCACCCTCGCGCTCTGGCTCGGGAAGAAGGCCGATCGACTCGTAGTAGCGGATCGTCGACGAGGCCACCCCGGCTCTCCGGGCGGCCTCACCGATCGTCAGCTCAGGCCAACCGTCCATATCTGCGCTCGCTGGGGCTTGACTTCAAGCCCACTTCAAGGTCCATGGTAGCCGCGACACGGTCGAACAACAATCCACGAAGGAGACGACATGACCACAACTACATCCACCAAGTTCGACATCGAAGTCTTCAGGCACGCCTATGAGGAGTGGGACATCGAGACCCTGCTCGGACTCTACGCGGACGACGTCGAGCACGTCCAGATCGATCGCGACAACCCGCCGAGCTCCCCACGGGTGCGTCACGGCAAGGAGGTATTCAGGGGGATGTTCGAGCATTGCGCCGCCGCTGGCGTCGAGGCCACGGTCGAGAACCCGGTGGCGGGAGAGGATCGCGCCGCGGCGACGATCACCTGTGAGTTCCCCGGCGGCCGCAAGGTCACCGCCAACGCGATCCTTGAGTTGAGTGACGGCCGCATCGCTCGTGAGCGCGACGTCCTGGCGGGCGACCCGAAGGACTGAGCCGGCACCCCCATTGCAGATCGGCGCGCCATCGTAGAGAGTCATCTGCAAATCACAACGAGGAGGTCAGGATGCCGAAAGCATCGAAGCAAACCGCTTCCGAGCACGAGTCGGTGGAGGGCTACGAGGGTCACTTCGAGCATTTCAACGGCGGCTGGACCGTGGGGTTTGAGACCTACACCCAGGACGCCGACCTGTCGCCCTATTTCAAGGGACTCCCCGACGACCAGTGCCAGTGCGAGCACATGGGCTACGTAGTCCATGGCAAAGTTGCCTTTCGCTCCGGGGACGGAGAGGAGGTTTTCGAGACCGGCGACGCCTACTACGTCGGCCCGGGCCACACCCCTGCTCTCTATGCCGGAACCGAGGTGATCGAGTTCAGCCCCACCGAGGAGCTCGGCCGAACGTTGAAGGTCGTGACCAAGAACATGGAAGACGCGGGGGACGACGAGTCCCCTTGATGATCAACCGGGCGCCCGCCCCCGGGCGCCCGGTTGATGGTCGGTGTTGGGCCGATCGTGCTCCAGCACTTGAGATCCGATGGGCACAAGTGGTCGCTTTGTGCCATATCGAACCGATTGCCACGGCCAGACAACTCGCGCGGTTTCCCGACCCGTGGTGAGAGACATAGCGGCGGTCCGATTCGTCTCTCGCTACCACCCGCGGATAGTGGAGCACGGTCGCCTTGCTGCATGACAAAGGAGCGATATAAGCGGTTGCCGCGACCCTTGCCGACGTAGAAGACCTCGCCGTCCCGGGTAGGGTCGCGCAGCGCATAGACGTAATAGCCGAGGCTCTCGGCGACGCCGGGAGGGAATCGCCACCGCTCGCCGAATCCTTCGCTCCTCGCCGAACCAGGCATGGCCTCCCGAGGATCCCTCGGCATCTCTGAATATTCTGAACAGCTGGGTGGGGGTTGAGCGGCTCGGAAAGGCTTCCGTGGCTTCGGGGGGTGTGCACCCGGGTGACCTGGTCGCCGAATCGCGCCAGCCCACTTTCCACGATTACCTGGGTTTCGCGAGAGAGCGCCGTCTCCGTCTGAGAGAAGCCGATCAGTCGCCGCCAATGGGGCCGTGCTTGGTGAGGTAGTGCTCGAGCGTGGCGTCGGTGGTCTCGCCCGGCATCTGCAGGCGCACCCGCAGCGTCTCGGCGAAGTCGTCGATCGCCATTCGCAGAATTTCCGCCCGGACCCTGAGGGCCTGTGGCCGGCCCTCGCCGCTCGCCTCGTCGGCCAGCGAGGTGAGGAAGGGCAGCAAGCCGGCCAGCGCCCGCTCCTCGTCCTCGGTGCGGAAGTAGTGCGTGATCGGGAAGTGGATCAGGTCGCGCCGGGTGCGGATCAGCTGCTCGGCGAAGGAGGCGAGCATCGCCTCCAGCAGCCGCGGATCGGCCTCGACCATCTTCTCCCCCAGCCGCTCCTCGGCCTCCTTGGCCAGATGGACCTCGTGCGCGAGCGAATCGCGACGGGAGATCGCGTTGTAGATCGAGAGCAGCCAGGAGATGCTGGCGGTGAGCAGCCCCAGCCCGAACAGCGTCTCGACCGGCCCCAAGATCCGCAGCAGAGGCGAGGCGGGCGAGATATCGCCGTAGCCGAGGCTGGTCAAGTTGACGAGCGAGACGTAGAGGGCGTCCACGAAGCCCGAGTGATCGGCTGGATTGAGCGCCGGGTCGAAGGTGAAGCCGCCAGGCAGCTGCGGCATGAAGACGAAGGCCCAACCCACCGCCAGCAGGGCCGTCCAGGTGGCGACGACGAGGATGTAGCTAACCGGTCCGGAAAGCAGCCCCACGGTCCTCGCCTTCACCGGTGCCCGCCGCGCCAGCGCCGAGACCGCGAGCACGATCCGCCGCGCGATCATGCCCCGCCCGAGCGGATGGAAGAGGACGTCGAAGATGTCACGCAGCGCCAGCCCTATCAGCGCGATCCCCAGCAGGGTCCAGACGACGTCCACGCTAGGACGGTAGTCGACGCCCCACGTCCCGGAGCCGGCCGTCGATGTCGCTGGAGACGCTCGACGCGCTCGGAGTCGATGCAGTCGGCGAGGTCGAGGGGAATACGGGAATCGCGAGGGTTCGTATACAGGGCAAGCATGTCGGCGAATTCATGGACATCATCGAGTTCAACAACGAGGGCCTTGCGACGTCGCATGGGGGCGTGATCGACGGTGCCGTGCTCATGGGGCACGGGCGCACAATCGCATTGATCGCGACGTGATCGCGGCGCATTCGAGAGTATGTTCTGCAGGTGGCGGAGGGCAGCGACAAGACGCCGCGAAGGGCTGAGGAGCGACAGGCGGTGCTGCGCCGCGATCAGGGCTCGGCCGTAGCCGCGCTCAACGCCTTCACCTCCAACCTTAGGGCGGATGCACGCGACCGGCTGAGCTTCCTGGCGCCGGACGACGCCATGGAGGCGCTCGCCAGCGCGGTCGAGGACGGCACCCTGCGCGTTCCCCGCCTGTTGGTACTCGACGCACTGGTCAAATTCGCCAGCCGGCGCGGAGGGGAGCTCCAGGCGAATGACGCGGCGCTCGATGCGCTGCTCGAGGCGCTCGTCAAACGCGCCGGCGTTCCCAAGACGGGCGTGCGGGATTCGGTTGTGACGGTTCGGCGTGCGCTCGACTCGGTCAGCCAGCTCGGGGAGGCCGGTGAGCCATGGCCGGTCTTCGCCAGCCAGGCCACCGTCGCCCTGAGTCTCACGCAGGCCGAGATCGAAAAGCCGCAGTGCAACGACACCGAGGTCGTTGTCAAAGGGGACCTCGAGGCCGTCGGGGTAACCGTCGAATTCCACACCGATGCCAAACCGGGCGATCTCCGTCACTTCTGTGATCCGACCCGCTGGCACGAGTGCAGCGCCTACCAGCGAGAGATGACGCGGTGGGAGGGGCCGGGCGCTGTCCATGAGGAGCGGCCAAACGGTTGGCGCCGCGACCTGGTTGAGACGGTCGACTTCTCGGCCACGAAGACCCTCGTGACGCCGCTCCGGTTCACCTACACGATCGAGGAGGGGGCCGACCCCGACGGGGTGCACCTGGACTACGTGCTGCTCGCCGAAACGAAGGACATCGTTGTCGATGAGGGTGCCCTCGACGTGCGGCGGGTGACCAGCGGAAATCACAAGGGACGTACGCGGGTGAGCGCGAAGAAGGCGATCCGGTTCAAAGACCCCGTGCTTGCGTCGTGGCCGACGATTGCCTGCGACACTTTCTGGACCGACCTGGTCATCGCCGCCGCCGTCGGCTGCCCGGAAGATGGCGGGGCACCATCCAACGGGGGAGGAACCACGATGGCAGACAAGCTCGAAAAAGTGATCGAGGATGCCGCCAAAGCGACACAGGAGTCAGTCACCGCCTATGCCGAGCTCGCCAAGCAGGCGGCTACGCAATTTTCCGGAGATGCCCCCGCCGACGCCGGCACCTGGATGCAGTTGACCGCGAAGACCTATGCCCAGGCCGCCGCCGATACAGCCAGGGCATGGGAAGCCTATAACGACGTGCTGAAGATCCTCGCGCAGGGTGCGGGAGATCCTCGCGACTCAGACAAATCCGATTCGGACCAAACCGACTCAGACAACCGCGACCACTGATGCCTGACCGGCTAGACGACCTGGTGACAGCTGCCGTGCGGTCGTGGGCCTTCGCCGCCCGGGCTTGGATCGAGACGGGCAATGCAATCGGAGTGAGCTGGTTGGACCTCCCCGCGGTCGAGAGTGGACGCACGGGATTCAACGAGGAGGTCGTCGTGGTCCCAGCGCAGCCGGCACCTACCGATTTGCATCCTGGGCAGTTCGCCGATTGGGACGGCAACGAGCTCCCGCTCGAGGCGGTGGCCGTTGTTCCGCCCCGGGTCGGCGCCGGCGAGGAAACCGAGGTGTGCGTGCGGGTCCAGCCACAGATCGGCATAACGAGCGGTACCTACACGGGCTCGCTGTCCGGCTCGCCTGACGGCACGCACCTAGTCGACAAGATCGGGGTCTACGTGGTCGGCGACCCCTCCCCTTGAGCGCGGGTCATCGTGCGGGATGAACGCTTCGAGGGACGGGTAGGTGACCTGCTCGACGACGCCCGCGAAGCGGCTACGCAGAATGACTGGCCTGCCGTACGCGCGCTTGCCGAGTCCGTGCTCGCCCTCGACCCGGCCAACGAGAGCGCGGAGCGGCTGCTCGAGGACTGCCGATCATCCATCGCGGAGGAAGGCGAGTGGCGCCAGCTCACCGTCATGTTCTGCGACGTGGTCGGCTCGACGTCGCTCGCCGCCGAACACGATGCCGAGGTGATCCGCGACGTGCTGCGGTCCTTCCAGACGACGACCGACGCGGTGGTGCGCCGCTATGACGGGCACATCGCGAACTACATCGGCGACGGCGTACTGGCCTACTTCGGCTACCCGACTCCCCACGAGGATGATGCGCGGCGGGCGGTCAAGACGGGTCTCGACCTGCTCCTCGCACTGCGCGACGTTGCCTCCGAAGCCAAGCAGCGCCACGGGCTCGAGCTCGCGGTGCGGACCGCGATCCACACCGGAATGGTCGTGCGTGCCGACATGGGCCCGCCGGGGAGTCCCGACCGCGACGCCGTCGTCGGCGAGACACCCAACGTCGCGGCCCGCCTCCAGGACCACGCCGCGCCGGGAGCGCTCGTGATCAGCGGCGACACCCATCGTCTGGTGCATGGGCACTTTGTCCTCAAACCGCTCGGAAGCCTCGAGCTGCGCGGGGTCTCCCATGCCGTCGACGCCTACGAGGTGCTCGGTGAGGTGCCGGCGTCCGGACTGCGGGACGCCCCGGGTGAGATGAGCCCGTTTGTCAACCGCTCGAAGGAGCTTGAGCGCCTGAGGGCGCTCTGGCGCGGGGTCGCCCGGGGGGCTCGAGCGCCGCGGCCATCTGCGGTGAGCCCGGGATCGGCAAGTCACGCCTCGTGAGCGAGCTGCGGGCGCAGGTAATAGCCGAGAAGGGCTCCGTGCTCCCCTTCCGGTGCTCTACGTTTCACGCCACCTCTCATCTCTACCCAGCCCGCCGGCTGGTTGCGGAGGTGTGCGACATCGATCTCGCGGGGGACCTCGACGGGGCCGTGCCGCGCCTCCGCGAAACGCTCGCAAGGTCGGGCCTGGAGCACCACCTGCCGCTGTTCGCGTCGCTGCTCGGCATACCGGCGGGACCGGAGTCTCCGGGCCCCGAGCTCGACGGTCAGAGGCTTCGCGAGGCGACCCTCGCGGCCCTCGTCGAATGGATCGAGGGCGAGGCCGCGCATTCCGCCCTGGCGCTGATGGTGGACGACCTGCAGTGGGCCGACCCCTCTACGCTCGAGCTGCTCGATCGGCTCGTCGCCCGGCGCGTGCCCCGCATGCTGGTGCTGCTGACCAGCCGCCGCGACTTCGAGCTCCCGTGGACGTCGGTCGAGGTACTCGAGCTCGGCCCGCTGAACGCCTCCGACCTCGACCAGATCGCCGCCGCCTCCCCTGCCGCGCAGGGGCTGGCGGCCGGCCAGGTGGAGAAGCTCGTTCGCCGCAGCGACGGCGTGCCCCTGTTCTTCGAGGAGCTGCTCCGCGTGGAGGGCCAGCCGAGCGGCGCGCCCGTGCCCCGGCCAGCCAGAAGGCGGACAGCAATCCCGCCGGCGTTGCTCGATCCGCTGCTCGCCAGGCTCGCGGCACCCGGGGTCGACCTCGGCCTCGTTCAGACGATCGCCTGCATCGGCCAGGAGGTTCGCCAGGATCTGCTCGCGGCGGTCGTGGACCTTCCTGACGAGGAGCTCCGAGTGGGTCTCAACGGGCTCGTCGCTGCGGGTCTGCTGGAGCGGGACGAGGGCGATGCGCCGACCTACCGGTTCCGTCACCACCTGCTTCGGGAGTTGGCGTACGACACCCAGCTCACGCCTGCGCGGATGCAGCGCCACGGGCGGATCGCGGACACGTTGCGCCAGCGGCTTGGTAAGGATCACTCGGCCGATGCCGGAAGGTTGGCGCAGCACCTCGAGCATGCCGGCCGTACCAGCGAAGCAATCGCCGCCTATGTCGACGCTGCCCAGATCGCCCAGTCGCAGGGTGCCTTCGCGGAGGCAACCGAGATCCTCGATCATGCCCTCGAGCTGGTGGCTCAGATCACCGACGAGCAGACGCGGCTGACGCTCGAGCTCACGGTCCGGCGGGCGATCGGCTTCTCGATGGTGGCGACGCTCGGCTACGCCGCACCCCAGGCCGTTCACGAGCACGAGAGGTGCTTCGAGCTCTACCAGACCCTGGAGCCGGGCCCCGAGCACCTTCCCGACCTGATCCCGGTTTGGTCCTACTACCTGCTGAAGGGAGATCTGGGGCGGGCCGAGGAGGTGATCTCGGTCGAGCGCCGGCGGATTGGCGTCGAGGGGCCCGACGAAACACCCGACGAGCTGTTCACCGCCTTCAACCACTACTTCCGCGGCGATGTCGCGGCGGCTGTGGCCGACCTCGAGTCCTACCTGGACTCCGACTACGCGCAGCAGCCGGGGAAGCCCTCGCAGTGGCCGCTGCCCAACGACCCAACCGTTGCCGCCTGGGCCCTGCTGTCGCTGGCAGTCCATCTGAAGGGGGACCCCGGGGCTGCCCATGATGCGATCGTCAGTGCCGAGAGACGGGCGGCCGGCTTGCCGTTCCCCTGGGGACCGTTCTCGACGGCCTACGCGAAGGCCTACGGCTGCCTGATCGGTCTGCTGGCCGGCGACTATGAGGCAGCCGACACCGACGTTGCCGAGCTGCTCGAGGTCGCTGATCGGCACGGATTCATGTTCTTCACGCTGTACGGGCAGTTGCAGAACACGATCGCCACCATGCGACCAGGTGGGACGGCTGACGCTGAGGCGGTCACCCAGGCGCTGGCCCTGTGGCGAATCGCGGGCGGGGAGCTATGGGTGCCGGCCTTCCTCACCGAGATCGCCAAGCACCAGCTCGACGGCGGCGACCTCGATGGTGCACGGGCGTCCCTTCGCGAAGCCAAGGCGATAAGCGGCCGGTCTGGAGCCCATTACTGGGCGGCGGAGACGGCGCGCGTGCTCGGGGAGTCCAGGCTGGCCGCCGGCGAACCCGCGGGCGTCGAGGACCTGCGGGAGGCCGTCGAGCTCGCGGCCCGGCAGGGCGCAGTCGTCTTCGAGCTCCGGGCACGGACTGCGTCGATTCGCGCCGTCCAGGATCGCGAGGGGTTCGACCAGCTCGCCGGCCTCGTCGACGCGTTCGGCGACCGACCCGGCCCTCCCGAGCTCGCCGCCGCCCGGCAAGTGCTCTCCGGCGGGCCGCGCCGCTGATGCGCCGACGCGTCGTCATCCTCGGTGGCGGTATGGCCGGCCTGGCGGCCGCATGGCGACTCAGCGACCCGGACGGAGAGCGACCAGAGATCACCGTCTTTCAGCGGGGGTGGCGGCTGGGCGGAAAGGGAGCATCGTCTCGTGGACCGAACGGCCGCATCGAGGAGCACGGGCTGCACGTCTGGCTGGGCTTCTACGACAACGCCTTCCGGTTGCTTCGCTCCTGCTATGAGGAGCTAGATCGCCCGGGTACCGACCCGGCGTGCCCGATCCAGGGCTGGCGCGACGCGTTCGTCCCGGCGAGCACAATCGGGCTCGGCCGAACCGGCGAGACCGATTCGCCGCTATGGCTGGCGCAGTTTCCCGAGAATGACCGCCTGCCGGGTGCGGCGGCCGGCGCCGACGAGCTCACCTCGGCCGATTTCCTGGAACGCGGCCTGGCCCTGCTGGGGCGCTTCGGAGTGTCGCTGGATCCTCCCTCGACGCTTGCTCCGCGGGTGGTGATGTCGTCGTCCCCGACTCACCCGGCGCTGGCTCTGCGCGGCGTCGGGCCGGGTGCCGAGCTGCTGAAAGGGGCTCGGACCGGGCTTCGGGCGGTGGGCGGCAGCGGTGTGGCCGCACAACGCAGCGCCGAGCTCCTCGACCTCCTGGTGACGATGCTCCGCGGGATCATCGCCGACCGGTTGACGATCCGTGGCTACACCGCCGTCGACCATCTGGACCTACGGGACTGGCTCGCCCACCATGGGGCGTCACGGGATGCGATCGAGTCGCCGATCGTGCACGGCCACTACGACCTCTCCTTCGCGTACGAGGGCGGCGACCCGGGCCGACCGCGCTTCCCGGCCGGCCTCGCTCTCCACCTCACGATGCGGATGTTCCTCGACTACAAGGGAGCGCTGTTCTGGAAGATGAGGGCCGGCATGGGCGACGTGGTGTTCGCCCCGCTATATCAGGCGCTTCGCCGGCGCGGCGTGCGATTCCGGTTCTTCCACCGCCTCGATCACCTCCACCTCTCGCCGGACGGGCGGTCGGTTGGCAGGGTTAGCCTCGGGCGGCAGGTCGGGGTGTCGGGAGGCGAATACGATCCCCTCATACGAGTCCGGGGGCTGCCCGTGTTCGCCGATCGGCCGGATCTGCGCCAGATCGATGCTGGCGATGAACTGCTCGGCCACGACCTCGAGTCCCACTGGTGCGGTTGGGGCGACTCGGAGCGGGTGACCCTGGAGGCGGGACGCGACTACGACGCGCTCGTCCTCGGCGTGTCGCTGGGCATGGTGCCCCACACGTGCCATGAGTTGCTCGAGGCCGACGAGAGGTGGCGATCGATGGTGGAGCGCGTCGGCACGGTCGCCACGCAGGCGTTTCAGACGTGGCTGCGCACTGACGAGCGGGCCCTGGGCTGGCGGTCACCAGCGGCGACGGTGACGGGATGCGGCGAGCCGTTCGACACCTTCGGATCGCTGAGCCAGGTGCTGCCATTCGAGGATTGGCCAGATGACGAGCAGCCACTGACCGCCGCCTCTTTCTGCGGGACCCTGCCCGACGAGGCGATCCCACCGGGGATCGACCCGCACGATCTCGTTCGGGCCAATGCGGTGCGGTTCCTCGAGAGCCGCAGCGCGATGCTCTGGCCCGGAGCGGCCGACGACGATGGGGGGTTTCGATGGGATCTGCTGTGCGCCGGTGACGGCGGGCCCGCAAGCGGTGCGGCGCGCTTCAGCTCCCAACACTGGCGTGCGAACATCGATCCGTCCGATCGCTACGTCCAATCCCTGCCAGGCAGTGCGCCCTACCGGATGCGCGCCGACGATAGCGGGTTGGACAACCTCTTCCTGGCCGGCGACTGGATCGACAACGGATTGAACGCAGGCTGCATCGAGGGGGCCGTGCTCGGGGGTCTGCAGGCGGCGAACGCGGTCGAAGGTCGACGCCTCGACGAGGGGACGTCGGGCGAGTACCGGCCGCATGGAGCGCAGGGTCGTGCCTGATCGCGAGCCGTTCGACGGGCTGGCGGGTCTGCGGGCGATGGCCGACATCCAGCGAGCCGGCCTCGAGACCGCCGCGGTGGTCGTCGAGCGCATGCTCGAGCTCGGCCGGCAGAGCGCTCGGGCCCCGTTTCCACTTCACCTGCCCGCTGAGCCGGTCGTGGACGGGGACGGCGCGGAGGAAGCGCGTGACCGGGGGCGCGAGGCCAGACGGCTGAGGGCGGACGCGGAGCGTCTGCTCGAGCTCTGGGGCGAGTCGATGCGCCTGCTCCTCGATGTTGCGGCAGACGCCGCCGAAACGGGCGTCGATGGACGAAACGGCACCGCGGATCAGCTGACACTCAGCCCTGTGCCGTCGGGTGAGTCCGCGGTCGGGCGGGTCTGGCTGCACGTACTCGACGGCCCACCCGGCTCCCCGGCGCGGCTGACAACGACAGCGCTCACCGCGCACGACGATGCTGCTATCGAGGCGCCGGCAGCAAGCTTCGAGCCGCCGCTGATCGACACCTTCGCCCTGCGCTCGAGCCAGGAGATACTCGTCACCATCGAGGTCCCGGAGGGGACGAGCCCAGGCGTCTACCACGGACACATCCTCGCCACCGGCCTGCCCGAGGTCGGTCTTCCGGTCAGAATCGAGGTGACGGGATGAGCGAGCTGCTCGCGCGGCCGGTCGAGGCTGACCTGGCCCGCTACGGGGCAATGACTCGTGATGCCCTGAGCCATTACGTGCCCGACACGGAGCCTCGTCAACACCTGTGGGACCTGGTCGCCGAGTACCCCGGGCGGGGCGGGAAGGCGATCCGGCCGGCCCTCTGCCTCGCAACCACCGTCGCGTTCGGCGGCGAGCTCGACGAGGCGCTGCCGTCCGCGGTCGCGCTCGAGCTTCTGCACAACGCGTTCCTGGTCCATGACGACATCGAGGACGCCAGTCTGCTGCGCCGAGGTCGGCCCACGCTGCACGCCGAGCACGGTGTCCCGCTGGCGATCAACGCAGGAGATGCGCTTGTGGTCCTCGCCGGCGCCGCCCTGCGCGAGAACCGGCGGCGGCTGGGGAGCCGGCTTGCCTCGCGGATCGCCGACGAATTCGATCTGATGGCGCGCCGAACGATCGAGGGCCAGGCGCGCGAGCTGGGCTGGCGTCGCGACGGGGTCTGCGAACTGGGGCCCGACGACTACCTCGATCTGATCATGCACAAGACGTGCTGGTACACGACGATTCATCCCTTGCGGGTGGGTGCGCTGATCGGCTCACTGGGCCGTTCCGACCTCGATTCCCTGGTGCGGTTCGGCTTCTACCTCGGCGCGGCGTTCCAGATCCGGGACGACCTGCTCAACCTCATCGGCGACGAGGCAAAGTACGGCAAGGAGTCCTGCGGCGACCTTTTCGAGGGCAAGCGGACGCTGATGGTCATCCACCTACTCCGCGAAGCGCGTGGCCGTGACCGGCTGGCCGTCGAGCGGTTCCTGGCCATGGAGCGGCCGCAACGCACTCCCGACGATGTCGCCGGGATGGTCGAGCTCATGAAACGCTACGGCAGCCTGGACTTCACGCGTGAGTTCGGCCTCGGGATCGCCGAGGCGGCCAGCGGCGCATTCGAAGTCGCGTTCGACGAGGTGCCGGACTCGCCCGAGCGTCGCTTCCTCCACGACCTGATCGCCTGGATGCTCGACCGCGATGCGTGACGGGAGCCTGCGTAGTGTGAGCACCAAAGGGCTCGGCAGTGGTAGCTAGAGACATAGCGGGGGCCCGATTCGTCTCTCGCTACCACCCGCGGATAGTCGAGTCGGTCGGCCTGGTCGCCTGACTCTTCGGCCAACACCCCGATAGCGATCGCTCCTATGTCTCCCCGAGGGTCGGGTCGAGCCCGCAGACGGGCTCGAGTACCAGGTCTGCTCTTGGGGCGCCGGCCGTCCTAGGAAGAAACGGAGGCCATCCGGTCAGCCGTTCAGCCGGACCTCGGCGACCACGCCGGCGTGGTCGGAGGGCCAGAACGGCGGGGCCGCCTGGAACGGCGTGTCCCCGACCAGCTCGGCCTCGTCTCCATCCGAGCGCGCGGCGCCGCGGCTGAGAATCAGGTCGATCCGGGTCCGCAACGTCGAAACCGGATTGTTCAGCGCCCCCGGCGCGAGCGGCGGGGTGTTCGACTCCTGGCAGCACGAGCTGCCGGAGCCGAGCTCATCCTCCTCCCAAGCGTCACGGAATTTGCCGGGCGCGGTGAGCTGCGCGTACGAATTGGTCGTAGAGCCGTCCGATGCGGAGTTGAAGTCGCCGGTGGCGATGATCGTCCCGCCCTTGCCCGGGCCCGCGAGGAACTCGGCCGCCTGCGCCTGCTGTGTGGCCGGGAAGTCCTCGGTCTCGAGGTGGGTGTTCACGAACCGGAACGGCTGGCGCATCAGCTTCGCGTCGATGCTGGCCCAGCCGCGGTCGAACGACAGCGGGCCGACGGGCGAGTTGAGGACCTCCTGAGTGGTGTAGCGCCCGCTCTTTGGATTGCTCCAGGTCAGTCCCGGCGTGTCGTCGTTGACGAGGATCACATCGCGATCCTGGAGCTGCACCGAGCAGGTGATGGTCAGGTTCGGTTGGACGCAGCCCGGCAGCGCGAGCGGCGCCGGGCCGATGTTCGCGTTATTCGCGACGGCCGCCACCGAGTAGTCGAGCCCGTGGTTGGCGAGGTCGCTCTGCAGGATGGCGAGGAAGTCGTAGCCGGGGGGCGGGTTGAGGCCGCCGGTCGTCCACTTCGTGACCTCCTGCAGGCCGATGAGGTCCGGATCCTCGGCCTGGATCTCGTCGGCGATCGCCTCGGCGCGCACCGGGAAGTTCGTGTACTGCACTGTCGCGTAGATCTGCGCGACGGCTTCGACGAACGCCGTCGGGTCGTTCGCGCTGAGCGCGGGTACGAGGCTGGAGCCCAGATAGAGGTTCTGGGTCATCACGCTCAGGTCGTGCTTGCCCTTCTTGCCGTCGTGCTTGCCCTTCTTACCGGATGCCTTTGGATGGCCATGGCTCGCATGACCATGGCCGGGGGCAGCCGTCACCTTTGCAGGCTTGGTGGCTGAGGCGGACGAGGCCAGCAGGCCGAGCGTGACCAGAAGCGCGGCGATCACGGCAGCGAAGCGGAGGCGGGCCAAGAAACTCATTTCTTCTCCTCGAGGTGGGATCGAAATCGTCATTAGCTGAACGAACCGTCGTCAGTGCTTCTTGCGCGCTCCGACCCTGCCGCCACCGCGGCTCCATGGTAGCGGCAGCCCAGCAATAGGGCATAACCCGGAAACGAAAAAGGCCCCGGAACCGCGGATCTGCCCCGCTAGGCCCAACTACCTCACAGATCTGTACCCGGCAATTGGCTGGCCTGCTTTACCCAGTCGGCGAGCTGAGCTTCGTCGAGCTCGTGGTCCCCGTAAATGTCGAGGTAGCGCACCTCCTTCTGCTTGGACTCGCCGGGGGGGACAGGACGCAGCAACATGCCGCGGAAGAAAGCCACTTTGACGTAGTTCGTGAAGGTATGGAAGTTGAGGAACCAGCCCTGGCCCTCGACTCCGTAGAAGGGCGAGTTCCACTTGACCGCCTTGCGCACGCCGGGGACGGTGTGCACGATGAGTGCGTCGAGGCGGCGCCCGATGTCGCTCTTCCAGTCCGGCATGGCAGCGATGTAGGCCTGCACGGGGGCGTCGCCGTCACCCTTCGCGATCTGAGGGTTGCCGCCTGCGAGGAGGGCCGGCCTCGCAACCTTCGCCGACTTCTTGGACTTCTTTTCATTCATTCATTTCACTCCCAGCAAAGCGCCAGCACTCGACTCTGATGTAGCGAAGGCACAATGCCCTGATCATGGGACCACGCTCGCCTAGGAGGTCGCTGGCTCAGCTTGCGTCGCCGTAACCTGCCACCAATTGCAGCGCCAACCGTACGCACCGCCGACACTGAAGACTCGGGTATTGGTGAACTGCTCTGGGCGTCCCTCCAGCTCGACGACGCACGACACGGCCGCAACCGTGTCGGATTGCCAGACGCGTAGGGAGCCGGGGACGATCGTCCTTTCCAACGGCTGCGCATCGCGAGTCGCCTTCAGGAAGCTGCCTCGGTCCTCGAGCGGCTTCGAAGCCGCGGAGCGGCGAAGGGCAAAGTCGTCTGCCAAGACATGGTCGAGGAACTCGTCCCAGGGCAACCCCTCGCACGCCCGATGTGCCTCGGCCTCGAACATGAGCGCGTTCAACTGTTCAATCTCCATCGATCCCTCCATCGGTCGCATGGCCTTGAGCACTCGATCCGCCCCTGTCAGGGGCCCGGCAGGTCCTCGACCAGGTCGAACGCGAGGCCCGACGATCCCTCGCCGCGGCCCGGCCTGACGCGTCGCGCCTCCCACACGACCGTGTCGCCGTTAACCCAGCGCGTGCGCCGGATGCTGCGCGAGGCTTGGACTCCTGCACGGGGAATCGCCTCCTCGTTGACGTAGTACGGCGAGCGCTCCGGCTCGAGCAGCTGCCCGCGCGCATAGACGGGCTCGAGGGTGCCCGCCGCGTTGGGGATCTCCATCGCCCCCCGCCGGAAGAGGAACGACCGCGGGCCATTTGGCTCCGGCACCAGCGGGATCCAGTTGTCGGGCACCGTGGTGCCCGCCACGTACTGGATCGCCGGGCCGCCGGGCGTTCGCTGTCGCGGGGGAGGAGGAGGATCGGCCTCAAGCCGCAGCCGCCACGGCTCGTAGCCGTCGAGGGGAGCGTCCATCGGCCCTTGCAGCACGCGCTCGATCCCCCAGCCAAGCGCTGCCATCTCGTCGCGGATGAATGCGACCTGCTCGAGCTCGGGGCCATCGAGGACGTCCGTGACCGTGGGCGGGTGCAGGAGAACCCTCCCGGCCGTGCCCGACAAGTTGAACATCTCCCACGGGCGGGCGCCGCCCGGCATCGGCAGCTCGCCCGTCGGCCGGATCACAGTCCTCACGCCGAAGGTGTCCGTCACCACCAGCAGCCGGACACGACTCAGCGATCCGCTCGCAAGCGGGAGCGGCAGCATGAACCACTCGTCGCCCGCCACGAGCGCGAACTGCATCACCACTAGCTTGGCCAGGTCCACGCTCTGCACGTCGGTTCGGCCGAAGTCGGTGCGCCCGTCCTCGAACTGCCACCAGCGGGGGTTCGGCATTCCCGGGAACGACACGTTGTTCGGCAGGAACGACCACTCTGCGTTGGCGGCCTGCGCGGTCTGGCCGCCGCCGAGCGTCGCGTCGGTGGCGGAGAACGAGTACCAGTCGAGGTGCCCGCCGCCGAAGTCGGTGCCGTCCAGACGCAGGTCGCCCGCGTCGCTCTCGGAGCCCACCGAGAACTCGTAGCCGAGGCGCTGGGCGTCCCAAGCCGAGTCCTGTTCGGGCTCGCTGTACAGGGAGCGGCGGTAGTCGCGGAAGGCCTCGAGCGCCGTCACCACCGCGGCCTTGTCGGTCTGCGACAGCCCGAGGGCCGGAAGCGGCGGCACCTGTGTCAGATCGGCCGCGTTTTCGACGATCGCCTGATAGAGGGCGTTGCCGTCCACTGTCGACCCCGCCACGAGAGACCTGAACCGCGCCGCCTCGATGCTTGGGGGCTGATCCGCCGGTACGGTCGCGTCGATGGCGTACTCGTTCCGAAACGCCCCCAGCTGGGCGGTCGGCACGAGCGCCTCAAAGCGCAGGCCAAGCTGCACAGCTCCACGCAGTCCGAGCTCCACCGGCTTGCGCTCCACATGCGCCTCGAGCGGCATGTCCGGGTCGAGCGGCCCGCCCGTCCCCGACAGCGAGGGCCGGTAGCTGGTAAGCGGCGCCGACTCGGTGCGGATTGTGGCCTGGACCAACGACCCGCCGTCCTCGCCGCTCAGCTCGCCGACCTGCCATTGCCGCGCGAGCATCCACAGCGGGTCCCGCACCCGCGCTTGAAGGGCGAGCGCGAACTGGTCAGGCTGTGGCTCACCGGGGGGTGCGGCAGCCACACCGGAGCGCGGCTCGAGCCTGGTCCAGATCGTTATCGACGCCATCTACATCATCCGCCCGAGATAGTCGAACGACACCGTGTCCCCGTCGGGGTTGAAGGCGAAGTAGGTCATCGGGAGCACCTGACCGCCCTCCACCAATGTGTCGAGCGTGACCGTACGCGCCCGAGCGAGGTCAAGGGTCTCGAGCAGCACCTCGAACAGCCCCTCCTCGCTCCAACCCGTCGCCGGGTCGGGCGGCACCGCGACCAGCAGGGACTGCGGCGCGCGAGCCGTCGGCTGGTCGTAGTGGAAGGCGATCCCGGCGGACTCCTCGGTTCCGGGAATGCGCTCGGGCCACTCGTCGATCATCAACCCCGCGTGCACGGCGGTCGGGTCGTACCCGGCGGCCGGAAGGACCGTCTCGAACGCGACGCGACCGTCGGCGGGCGCGCGATCGCCGGCGGCGAACGGTAGGGCCACCCAGCGGTCGGCCGGCGCCCCTCCGCTCGTGTCCGCCGGCGGCAGCTGCGCGATCGTCAGCTCGAGCGGGCCGGAGCCTGCCGCCACCTGGGCGCAGGTATCGAGCGCGTCGAGGCGCGAGATCGCCGGGCGCACGTGCGTGAGTCGCTGCACCCAGCGCGCCCGCTCCTGGTCGTCGCCGCCGGAGAGGAGCGACGTCGATTCGCCCAGCGCCGCCTCGAAGCCCGGCCCGTCGACGGGCACGAACTCGGGCAGGACAGCGAAGCCGTCTCCGAATATCGCCTGAAGCCCCCCAACGAGGCGGTCGCCCTGCTCAGCGGGGGTCGGCACCGCGGGCAACGCCGGGAGCGCGTTCACCGTGGCGATTCGTTCCCTCAGCAGCTCCGCGGCCCGCAGTGCCTGCTCGGCGAGCCCAGCGCCCTCCTCGGAGCGCGGCAACGCGCCATCGACGCCGTAAGCGCTCGCCTCGAGCAGGTGCCTCCACGCGTCGGCGAGCGCGCTTGCGTCCGCGGGGTTCGCCGCCAGCCGCGTCGCGTCGTCCACCAGCGAGCCGTTCACCTCATCGGCGAGGTCGGAGATCGCGGTGAGGGCGTCCTGGAGGCGGGCGAGGTCGGCGCGTAGGTTGTCGTCGGCGCCCGCGCGGCGCTCCGGCTCCACCAGGTCTGCCGGCCCGAGCGGCCGCGCCGAGCCGATGAGGTCCCGCGCGGCGCGCACGCACGTAAGGAGCGACGCGAACGGCAGGTCTCCCCCCGCCGGCTGCTCGAACCGCACGGTGAGGTCGCCGGGCGCGGCCACCCCCGCGGCGGCGAGCAGCTCACGGGCGGCGATCAGGATCCGCTGCTCCAGCTCGGAGCCCACCGGATCCTGCGGGAGCTCTGCCAACGGCACCAGGTCGAGCGGGCCGAGGTCGAGATCGGCCAAGGTCACGGACACGCTGCCGCCGGTGTACTCCACGGTGCAGGAGGCATTTGAAGGCAGCTGCGTGGTGAGCCAGGCGTCGAGCCGCGGCTCGGCCAGCGCCCGCGGACGCGTGCCGCCCGGCCACGATGCTTCTCGCGCCGGTGGGTCCGTGAGCAGGAGGAGCACCCGGTGGACCACCGTCGTGCTCCGTCGGGGGGTGCGTACCACCTGCGGCTCCGGCGGCCGGTCGCCGCGCGACACGGCGTCGAGGATCGCTCCGCCGCGCCCGTAGTTGCCCTGGACGAGCTGGAACACGCTCTCGGCCAGCGACAGGTCCGCGATCGAGTCGAAGGCCTCCGTGAGGCCGTCGATCGCATCGGTCACCTCCTGCGGCAGCTCGTCGGGCCAGTCAAGACCGCCCTCCAAAGACGCGGCGCGCTGCAGTGCGAGCCCGTCGACGACGTTCGCCGCCGCCACCTCCTCGGTGGCTGCCCCAGGCTGCGTCAGCTTGTTCGCCACGATCGGGAATCGGTCGCGGAAGTCCTGGATGTATCCGTCCTGCCCGCTCTCGTGGAGCGCCCTCTCGAACCGGTATCCCAGCAGCGTGCCGATCGGCTGCCCCTCTCGCACGCCATCGAGCATGTACATCGCGGTGCGCACCCTGTCCGACGACAGATCAATCGCAAGCTGCGCGCCTTCTGTGGAGTCGAGGTTCTCCAGGTACCCGCTGCGGAGGACCGCGGCGGCGGCGGCCTGCGACGCCGATGGCGCGTGGATGAAGCCCCCGCTCTCGGCGCGCGGCTCGAGCGGCGAGGAGGGCGCCTGCTCGCCCGGGTGGCGGGCCTGCCAGTCGGCGTCGAGGTCGGTCACCGCCGCCAGCTCGTCGCCGGTCACTGGCGTCCCCTGCGGCGAGGGAACGATCGGCCCTACGCAGCCGTAGGCGCCGAGCCGGATCTCGCCGACGCCGGAGTCGCGCATGTCGCGGAGCAGGTCTGTGGCAAGCGAGGTGACCCACGGGTCGAGCCTGTGGCTGAACGTGTCCATCGTCTCCACGAAAAGCCGCTCGAGCTCGGCGGTCGGCACCCCTGCGAGCGCCTCAAGCGCCGCGTAGAGCTCGTTGAGCCGGTCGAAGCGGATGTCGTCCGCTTCGGGCGGCCCCGGCTGGCCGCGATGCGTGTCGAGGTACTCGGCCATCGTCTCGGCGCCATCCGTGAGTCCTGCCACCGGCCGCTCGAGCGCGTCCCACGGTGTCATCTTCTCGTCGGTCGGGTTGAACCCCGTGAACTCCTCCTCGCTCAGGTAGTAGCTGATCTCGCCGGCCCAGCGAAGCGCCTCGAATGCGCGTGCCGCGTTCTCGAGCAGCACGGACTGGCGCAGCACGTTGAACAGCAGCGATGTGGGCGGGGTTCCACCGGGATAGGCGGTCATGTCGCGGACGTCGAGCACTGGGGCGGAAGCGAGCCACGAGATGTAGTTGGTCGTGGCGGCGAGCCCATCGTCCTCCGAGAGCGGCTCGTCCTGCACGGGGGGCATCTTCACCTGCCCGTCCCTCGAGGAGAGCGAGATGTAGTCGGCGCGCACGTCCTCGGCGATCCCGATTCCCTCGAGGAGCGGCTTGACCCAGGAGTACTCGGCAGCGAGCTGTTCCTGCATGCCGTTCACCTGGACGAACGCGCCGAAATAGTCGAGGAAGTTGCTGCCGAGCGCGTGCCGGCGGCGAAAGCTCTGCGAGTCGGCGTCCATCCGGAGCAGCCCCGCGAGATGCTCGGTCTCGTCGCCCCCCGGCTTGCCCACGAACGGGCCCTGCTCGGAGCTCGTGATCCAGTTCGGGAGCGCCCGCTCGAGAAACGCCACGAGGTGCGACTGCAGCCTCGTTGACCGCTTGCCGCTCCGGCCCGCCAGCGACGTGACGGGCAGGATGCCGTACGGCTGCGCGCCCACACGCAGTGCGGGCAGGGGTCCCCGCGGCCGGACCACGTCACGGAACCAGCGGCGCGCCGCCTCCTCGTCGTCGCGCGTCACTGCGGGTCCCAGCATCTCGCGCAGGAAGTAGCCGGCGGTGGAGGGCCAAAGCGCCACCCCCATTGCCTGCGCATTTGTCTGCTCGCCTGCGTCGGCACGCTCCACGCGCTCGAGCTTCGCCCCCGAGATGCCGAGCGCGTAGGCCACCGCCGCGCCGTCGTCGAGGTCCGGGGCGATCGCGCGCTCGACACCGAAGCTCCGCTCGTACCCGGGGTCCTGCCGGCTCCAGCCCGAGGGCGAATCGCCGGTGTTGTTGGTGGGAGTGCCCTGGCGCACGAAGCCGATGCCGTCGGTGTAGCGGTGGGCATCGATGAGCGCCTCGAGCTCGAGGCGGTCCGTCTGCGGAGTCGGAGCGGTTACGTGCGTCGTCACAACCGGGCCGCCGGCCTGGCGGGGGCCCGACGTGCCGATCACGAGCAGCTCCCGCACGAGCTGGGACTCGTCGGCGGTCAACGGGATCCGCTGCGCCATTCCGCGCGCCACGGCGGTGTCGAAGTCGACCATCCAGCGCAGCTCCTCAGTTGCCTGGAGGTCACGCGGGTCGAGCTGCGCCGGCTGCGCCTGCGGGTCGGGGCCCACCGCAAGCGGCTTGTCGATCGGATTGTCGAAGGCCACGAGGCGCGCGCTGCCGTTCGGCGCGCGCACCAACGCGGTCCAGCGCGCGGGCAGTCCCGCCGCGTAGGGCGCGCGCGACCAGGACGACTCGCGGAGATCGGAGGCCGCGGGCTGGTCGAATGCCGGCTCCGACGGCAGCGGCTCGTCCGCGTCCGTGGAGTCGTCGGGTCGGTCGCCGGGATTGGTCGGCAGGTGTGCCTGCACGATCCACGCGGCGCGGGTCGACCCGAACTTCGTGGCCAGCTCGCGCCACGGCGGCCGCTCGTCGGCGTCGGCCGCCGTTCCCACCCGCCAGAGGTCCTGCCAGTAGCGTTCGGCCGCCTTCACCTCCGCCTCGGACAACTCCGGCTCATGGGTGTCGATCGAGATCTGGTCGGGGAACACGCGCAGCCACAGCTCGCGACCCCCGGCGCCGTCGGCGAAGCGCGTCTCGAGGCGGACGGGCAGCAGCAGAACCGGTACGCCTGGCAGCGTCACCCCGCTGCCGCCGCTCGTGTCGATGCCGTCAGGCATCGGGCGGCAACATCACGCTTGCGTGTATTCCCACCCGCACGGGCCGGCGCATCGTCGCGGAGGCGATTCCCGCCGAGTGCGTCGGCCACGTCAGCCCCGCGCCAAGACCGGTGGGCGCGGTCACGGGGGCGTTGACGAGCATGGTCGGGTCGGCGGCGAAGTTGGACCAGCTCAGGTCGTTCCACTCGCTCACCGATGGGGCGGCGGCTTCGGCCGGCTCGAAGCCGAAGCGTGGCTCCGACGGCGGCGGCTCGAAGACGAAGAACCAGCCCTCGCCCCCGTCGTCGCCGGACGCTGTGGCCGCGTCCACGTCGAAGCCGAAGAACGTGACGTCCGGCGTCAGCGTGCCGCGGAACAGGGGCTGCTTCTGCTCGGCTCCGAGCGCGCGCTTGCCCTGCCCGTCGAGCACCGCCTCGGTGGCGTAGATCACAGCGTTCGGATACCGCCGGAGCAGCTCGCCGCGTACCAGCAGCACGAGGTTGCCGGGCACGATGTCCGTGCGATTCGGGTGCTCGCCGAGCAGCGGCCCGTGCGACCAGCGATGGATCGGCGGGATGTCGCGGAGCTGCTCACGCAGCTCGTCGTCATCACTCGGGTCTCCGGGCCGGCGAACGTAGCCCGCCACGTCCCAGAACTGGCGGAAGTAGCTGCCGCGCTGGTCGGTGGGGTACTCGGCCCAGAGCAGCTGCTGCGCCATCTCGTGGTTCAGGCCGACCATGTACGCCTCGATGAACGCCTCGTTCGTCTCGAGGACCGCAACGGTGTTCGGCTCTACCAGCTCCATGCCCGGCAGGAGCAGCTCCTGGGAGATGTCGCGGAGCGCCGCGTACATCGGCTGGCGAAACTCCGGCGCGGCCATGATCGGCTCGAGCGGGTCGTCGGGATCCCAGAGCTCGCTGTCCACGCTCACGATTGCGCCTATCCGCGCGGGCACCGTGAGCTCGGGATCGAGTGCGCCGAGAACCGTGCCGGCCAAGCCCTCGAGGTCGAGCGGATCGGGATCGTCGGGGTCCTCGGGCACGGCCTGGAGCACCTCGGCGATCTTGCCGGCGGCGTCGCGGAAACCCGCAGCATCGGGCGAGTCGGTGCCGTTCGGGTCGGGCTGGTCGGCGCCCGGGCGCTGGCCCGGGACCACCTCGAATCCAGGCCGGGGTGGCGCGTCGGCCACTACGTCAGGAGTCATCTCGTCGATCGTCAAACCGGGCCCCGACACCATGCCGGGGATGCGCCTGAGGCGCCACAGCAGCGCCAGCAGCAGCAGGACGATCAAAACCACCACGACCAGCGCGACGATCCACGACACGAGTAGCCCGACCACCACGAGCACCAACAGCAATCCGACCGCCACCGCGAGGACGAGCCACCGCGGCAGGTGGGCAAGGCGCTGGAGAAAACCCTCGAGCGTCATCCCGCCGACCTCCTCGGCGGCGTCGTCGAGCGTCCGGAGGCCACCCGGGCGCGGGTTCCGGCGCGGCCGCAGCTCGCCGCGGGCCAAGAGCTCCACGAGTGCCAGGGCGTCGCGGCTGGTGGCCCCTTGCCGACGCCGCAGTGCGCCACCTGCGCGCACGAGCCGGCGAAACGCCGGGGACAGCGACGACGACGGCAGCGCGCTGCGCGCCACCTCCCCCGCCACGGTCAGCGGGCTGGCCCGCAGCCGGAACTGCACCGGCTCGGTGACCGACATCACCATCGATGCGCCGGCGTCGGCCAGATGCTTCGCCATCACCTGCTTCGACGAGCCGCGTGCGAGCTGCGCCTGGCGCAGCGTCTCGTTGGCGGCATCGACGCCCGCCACCTGGTCCCATGCCGACGCCATCAGGTTCGAGCGCTGATCGAGCACCACGCGCGATCCGAGACCGGCGATCGCCCGGTTGCGCGGGTCGAGGTTGAGCTGATGAACCCAGCCATGCAGGATCCTGCTCACCCGCGAGCGCGCCGCGTGCCAGCGCCCGTAGATCGGCGGTACCACCTTGGGATCCCCCGCCTGCGTGGTGTCGCCGTCGTTGATCGCGTCCGCCATCGCGGTGCGAAACGCGTTGCGCTGCTGGCCCGACCAGTTGGTGTCCTGCGAGGAGACCGAGCGCAGCGCGCCGCTGAGGCCGAGCGGCCCACCGGCGCTTGGGAGTCCCCAGCCCGGCTGGTCCACCGCCATGTCTCTGATCCCAACCTCTGCCGACAGCTCGCGCGGCACGAGCTGGCGCACCAGGGACTCGAAGTCGCCCGACTCGCTCGTCCGGAATGCGAAGCGGTAGTACACGGGCAGCTCGAGCGGCGACGTCTCGTCGCCGTGCCAGGCCACATCGGTGGTGGCGCCTGGGGCCACGGTGATCTTCTGGCCGAGGCCGGCCAGCCGCCCGTGCTCGAAGGCGGGCACGACGAAGGCCGTGTAGTGGGTGCTCGGGTCGAGTCGGCGCGGGCATAGCAGCCGCGACGTGGCGCGCCCGGGGTCGACCTTCAGGATCTGATCGAGCGTGGCCGTCCCGACGCCACCGGCCACCTGCGCGTGCGCCCACGCCCACGAGTCCGCGAGGTCGGGCAGCTTGGCGATCGCCGGCACGCTGACGCTGATCACGGGCAGCGGCCCCGGCGGTTCCTTCGGCTCGTCGTACTCCCCGTCGGCGAGCACGATCAGCGCAACCCATGGACGCAGCCTGTCGCCGTTCGCCTTCACCGGCGTGAACAGCCAGGGGAAGTCGGGATGGTCGAACTCGATTCCGGCCAGGTAGTTCGGCTCGAAGCCCGGCGTCGCATCCCAGGGCTCGGTGCGGACCACGTGCCGCGGATCAATGCCCACCACGTCGATCGGGCCGTGAACGCGGATATTCGCTCTCGCTTTGTCGGTCTGCGTCTGCCCGCCTCCCCTCGACTCCACGTAGACGTCCACGTCGAGTTTGCCCCGGTAGGGGACGGGTTGCGTCGGGTCGTCGGCCACGTCGAGATCCGCCGCCGCTCCACGCCGCACGTAGGAGAGGAAGTCGTACTTTGCCGGCAGGTCGCTCATGCGGCCTCGTGTGCTGGGAGCACTTGGAGCGCGCCCTCGTCCTCAGGGTGGTCCAGTAGGTGCTGCGCGAGCGCCACGTCGGCGGCCACCTGGGTGCTGGAGGAGGTGAGCACGTCGGTGCGCAGCGCCAAGTCGTCGCGCTGGGCGACCACGTATGAGAGGTCGTCCACCGACACGGCGCTCCCCGCGCCCGCCACCGAGAACTTATCCCTGCCCGAGTTGAGCACCGGCGACAGTTCCCCGGCGCCGTGCCGCAGCCCCGCGGTGAACGCGGCCGGGTCCGGTTTGTAGAGGCCACGCTTCTCGGCGGGGAGCACGCGGTTGGTCACGAGCTTGGTCTCGTACTCCGCGTCGAGAGTGCTCGATGCGCCGCCCTTGACCTGATCCGATCCCGCGGCCACGCCCGAGTCGTGACGCTCGTAGGAGTCCTTCGACAGCTTTTCGTCGTCGGTCATCGCGAAGAACTGGCCGCGCGCGAAGTGGTCCTGCACGGCCTCACGCGGCTGACCCGTAGCCCCGTTGAGCGCCACGTCGGAGATCCTGAACGTGTCCCAGCCGGCCGGCGGCGCGCTGCCGAACAGCGAGATCTGGATCTCGAGTGGCACCACTTTCTGACGCACCGTCAGCCGCCCCAGCGGGTGGACCATGACCGTTCCGTCCTCGAGGGGGCTGGAGCCGAGCGTGGCGCAGCGCTCGGTCTCGCTCGGGGCGATCGCGCTCCAGTTGCCGGGATCGCTCGAGGGCGTCGATCAACGGTTTGAGCGCGTTGAGCTCGCCGAGCAGCACCTGCAGCGGGTCGCCCCACTGCGCGTCGAACCCGACCGACACGTCGAAGAAGAGGATGTGCGCCGTGGCGGTCCCGCACGCGTGCCAGGGCGAGGGCCGGTGAGCGTGAACGACAGGCTGATCGTCATCAGCACCGAGCTGCCCTGGAGCAGGTCGACGCCCGCGTTCATGTCCGCCCTCATCGAGAACGGCGAGAAGATGAAGAGGACGTCGAAGCCGAGGTAGCCGTGCACTCCGTAGCCGCCCGCGGACACCTTCGCCTCCAGGTGCGCGCCGAACTGGGCGGAGTTGGCGGTGATCGCGATGTAGGTTTCGAAGGCGAGCCGTGGGTTTTCGCCGTCGCCCATCGTCAGGCTCAGCCGGCGGAGCGAAGGGAAGCCAGGCGGGGGTTTCTTGAACGACGGGTGCAGCCCGCCCACGGACAGAGCGAAGTTCGGCTGCTGGCCCCAATTGAGGCGCATGGCCATGTCGCCCGCGAGCGCGAAGGCCACGATCTGCGAGTCGTAGAGCGAAGCGTCGATCGACAGGCTCGACTTCTCGAACTCGATGATCCCGACGGAGTCGAGGTGGATCTTCACGACCGCCGCGTCCTCGTCGGGCAGCACCGCCTTGATCCTCCCGAGGATCGCGAGCTTGATCGGCATCGGCAGCTCGAGCACGATGCCGATCTGGGCGGTGATGATGGGCGGCGAGCCCCACCCGATCTCGGCCATGGGGCCGAACACGTAGCGGTCCTGCTGCGGCGGGAAGACCGCCTTCACGTCGGAGATCAGCTTGGTCGCGTTCTTGACCGGGTCCTCGGGGAACATGATCGACCCGACCGTCCCGTTGCGCACGCCCGAGCGCAGCGCCTCCGCGTTCAGCGTCCTGTTGATGCCCGCCAGCCCGCCAAGGCCCGTTAGCGCGAACCCGTAGCCGAGCTGGATCGGCGGGAACTGGGCCGTGACGATGAGCAGTAGCGAGAACCCCTCCTGCCCTCCGGGCAGCCTCGTGGTGAGCAGGCCGACCACCTTGATCTGGATCAGTTCCTGGATCGACAGCTCGAGCACGCCGGCGTACTGCTCCTCGTCGAAGTCGAATTCGAGGTAGCCGCCGCCCTTCACCGCCGTCGCGTCGAGCACCATCCCGACCCCGTCCGGCGGCTTGAAGCCGGCACCGATGTCGAACGGGCCGGCGTTGCCGTCCTTGTAGGCGATCGCCAACCGCATCCCGATGCCGTTCACCACCATCGCGAACGGCCCAAACGTGCCACTCAGCCCGAGCCCCACCTCGACGTCGAGGGCCGGCGTTGCGGGGTCGTGTCCCGGCTTCAGCCCGATCTCGAGCTGCTCGATGGCGATCGGACCGAGTTCGATGTGTGGGCTGAAGGTGACCTCGAACTCGGAGCCACCCGTGAGCGCGATCCCCGTGCGGCTCGACAAGTTCAGCCCGATCGGGATCTCCACCTCCATGTCGAGCGCGGAGAGGATCGTCGAGAGGAAGCCGTCCTGGTCGCCACCGGTCACAACCGCCTTCATCCCTCGCGGCTGGATTTCGAGTTTGAACTCGAATTGACCCGCGTC
This sequence comes from uncultured Solirubrobacterales bacterium, assembly GCA_963816785.1. Taxonomy (GTDB): domain Bacteria; phylum Actinomycetota; class Thermoleophilia; order Solirubrobacterales; family 70-9; genus VRUE01. The sequence goes on from CAWFLL010000004.1 coordinate 793,005, forward strand.
GGTCTCGACGAACGTTCCGACCGATCCGCCCGCCAGCTCGAGCCGCGTTCCTTCCGATTGCCCGATCAGCGTCTTGGGCTGGGGCGGGGCATAGTCGAGCACGGCTCCGAAGCCCGCCGACGGCAGGGTGGTGCCGGGCTGGAACGGATAGGCCACCGACAGCTCGCCCGGACGAATCAGGATGCCGATCGTCTCGGCCAGGTTGGTCCCCGCACGCACCACCAGTTTCAGGTTGTCGGTGAGCTGGACGTCCACGCCGATTTCCTCCGGCACGTCCGGCTGGATCGCGATTCCGGGCAGCTTGGCGCCCTCGGCGGGCAGCTCCACGACCTGGACACCGAGCTCGTAGACGTCTGTGCCGACCTCGACGAACTTGATCGGCACCGACAGCTTCCACTTCGGCGCAGCCTGGCCCGCAACCGCTTGCTTGTAGGCATCCGCCTGGTCGTCGTCGATCGGGTCGATCGAGATCGGCAAGCGGAACGCGCGCGCGAACTCGGCCGTATTGTCGAGCAGGCGCAGGAAGTCGAATTCCTGTGTGCCCCAGCCGTAGATCCACTCCGGAAGGCCCGCCGGGTCGCCGAGGATTTTGGTGAGCTGTTTGAGCCGGAGCCGCTGGACCGCGTGCTCCGGTCGGCCGCCCGTTGTGTCCCCAGCCTCGACGCGGATCACATCCAGCACCAGAAGCACCGCGCACAGCCGAGGCGTGCGCGCGCGCAGGTACTCGATCAGGAGGAATTCGAACAGCCGCTCCGGGATCTCCGCCAGGAAATCGCCGGCGTTCACCCCGCCTGGGGCCTGCTGGATCTGGGTGATCGCGTTGTAGACGCTGGTCACGTCATCCAGCACGTCGGTGACCTTCTCGGCGCTGGGCGCCGCCTGGAGAGCGACCACGTCCGTCTCCGCTTTCTGGACGGCGTTCGCCAGAGCGGTGAATTCCGGCGGCACCGAGGTCGCGCCGAACCCGAGGCGTTCGATGAACGCTGCGAACTGGCCGAGGTCGGCGGCCGCATACCGCAGCGGGCGGAGCGCCAGGGTCAGCTCCTCTGCGACGGCCTGGAGGGTGCCCTCGTCAGCCATCCCCGATGCCTAATCGCTCCGACGCGCCAAGTCAAGCGATGCGGACGCGCGATTGCGCTGCCGCGCAAGCCGTCTTAGGATCGTGTTGGAGCGCGAATTCCCTTGGACCCCGAGCACCCGCCGCAGACCGTCGCCAATCCGCCTCAGCCAAAGAAGCGGCGGATCCCCCCATCGACGTCGACGAGTCCGGCGTCGACGGAGCGCTTCGAGTCCACGATCGAAGAGGTGGCGTTCGCGCCGGCGTGGAGTAAGAAGCGGGACGGCGCCGACTACGAACCCCTCCTGGACGTTGACTTCACCTTCGCCGCCGAGGGGTCGAGCATGACCGCGCACACTCCTCTGTTCAAGTCCTTCTACGCGGCCAGCCCGCTCATCGCCCGCGACAGACAGGTCAAGCCGAAGCAGATAGTCCTCCACGCGAACAACAAGGTCACTCTCGTGGAACATTCGACCGGGGCCGACCTCAGCGATACGCGCATGATCCACCGCGTCTGGAGGCACTGGAGCGCGAAGCTCGACCAGGCCAACCCCGACCAGCTTGTGGCGGGCACCGGCTATGAGGGCGGTCGCAAGGAGTACGAGCTCGACGGCATCTCGGGGCCGATGGACGGCGGCTGGTACGACGTGCCCGGTTTCCGCCTCCAGCAGCGCAAGCAGGTCGCCGGTCTGTACGTCCGGTACGTGATCGACTTCCTCGTCGGCATCAACCGCCACCCGGAGCTCGGCGGATACGCGTTCATCGTCGTGCTCGACATCACGCCGACCAAGTTCCGGATCCGGCACTCGGAAGCCGTCAGGCTCACCGAGCAGGAATGGAAGGACCGCACCCGGGACCCAGACACGATTGCGACCCTCCGGACCAACACCGGGCCCAAACCGGACCCCGACGACACCACCGTGACCTGGGCGATCGACAGCACTTGGGTGGACTACACAGCGGAGCTCGCACTGCTGCCGCCGTAGCTTCCACGACCAGCGGTCCGTTGGCGAGGCATCGTGTTTCCAAGTGGACGAAAGGCCCGGACTCCAAGCCTTTCGTGAGGTAGCGGGGGCGGGATTCGAACCCGCGCCCTTCGGGTTATGAGGTGCCTTCAGGGGTTCCTGTCAGGGGCTCTGAGGCTCTGCCAAGCGATTTGGGCTGCGCTCAGGTCACCTGAGCTTCGCTCAGCTGGGTACCACCGCTGGTACCTCGACCTGTCCGCTCGCCTGCGGCGAAGCTGTGGGGACCAGTGATCATCACCAGCACCTCCACACGAGCGAATCTCGTGCCAGGTCTTCGACGCCTAACGGACGAAGACGAGCTTGGTGAAGGCCTCCAACAAGGCGTCGGCGGCGTCGTCGAACGCCGCAGTGGTGATCACCGCCTCGACGTCCAAGGACCCACGGGCAAGCATGTCCAGCACCGCGGGTGCGTCATTGCGCGCGTGGACGCGTCCTGTGTGGAATGTCGCACCTAGGACGTAGAGGCCAAGCAGTGGGAACGGCGGCACCATCTCCGAGTCGAAATAGATACCGGTGCTCGTGCAGACTCCGTCGCGGTCCAGGCTGGCCAGCGCGAGCGCCAGGCCCTCGCGACTAGCGGATGCGTCGACTGTGATCGGGTAGCGACGATCTAGCTGTTCGGGAACCTGGTCGAGCGTTCCCGCCCCGTAGCCCTCGGCGATCGCGCGCCGACCGGGGTCTTCGTCCACATAGAGAACCTCCTCCGCGCCCAGCGCCAGGGCTTGCGCGACGGCCAGCAGCCCGATAGATCCCGGCCCCGCCCCGCCGCAAACCAGGACCTGCGCCCCAGGGCGCGCACTTAGATGGGGTGCAACGGTTCGATAGGCGTCGGTGATGTTGTCCGAGGCCGAGGCTGCCACCTCGGAGGTCAGCCCCGCGGGGATGGAGACGAGCATCGCGTCGGCGAATGGCACCCGCACCTTGTCTGAGAGGAACCCACCCCATTGCGTGCCCTCTACCCCAAACCCGAACCCGTAGGTCTGCCCGAGCGGAAGCGTTTCGCAGTTGCCGGTTCGCCCCTGCCGGCAGGCTCCGCAAGTCCCGCAATTGATCTGGAACGGCACCAGCACACGGTCACCGGGCCGCACGCTATGCACACCGTCGCCGACCTCGAGCACTTCGGCGACGCCCTCGTGGCCGAGCTGGAAGGGCGGCGGAAAGGGCGACGCGCCGGAAACGATGAGCGCGTCCAGGTCGCAGGTGGCCACGGCCAGGTGGCGGACGATCGCCTCGCTCTCTCCGGCCAGCTTCGGCTCGTCCACATCCCGCCACTCCAATTGCCTGGGACCGGTGTAGACAAGGGCTCGCATGACGTCACACTAGCCAAGGGTCGGCTAGCGGGGGCCCGATTCGTCTCTCGCTACCACCCACGGATAGTCGAGCGGATCGCTGCTTGATCGATGGTCGCCGAAGCTGGGCTCACGCCGACCTCGGGGCAACCCCCCAGATCGAACGGTCGACGAACGCCTCGACCTCGGTGACCAACTCGTCGGGCGGAGCCTCGGTGACGAGCAGCATCCGCGCGCGCGCAGGGACCTCGGCAAGCGGCTCGAACTCGGCGAGCTGTCGCCGGGCCACTGCGGCGCCGGCGTCGGAAGCGCGATCGCACGACTGCTCACGCTCGCGTGCCCGGGATAGGACCACGTCGGGAGACGCCCTGCACTCAACCAGCAGGCGCCGGGCGGGCTGATCAGCCAGCCCATCGTCAAAAGCCGCGCGCTCGATCCGCCGGTGGAATGTCGCGTCGACGATCGCCGCACCCCGTTTCTTGAGCTCGTTGCGGGCGGCTCTCCCCATCTCCCTGTATGTCCGCAGTGTCATCTCGCTGGAGTAATGCTCCTCGCCGGCACGTTCGGTCGGGGGAATGCCGGCGAGCCGCTTGCGCGTCAAGTCCGAGGAGATATGCGCCCACCCGCTGAGCTCCGCCAGCCGGCGTGCGAGAGTCGTCTTCCCTGTCCCCGCCACACCGCAGATCATGAGCAACAGCGGCTGGCGAGCACGCCAGGCGAATCTGTGCCCGAGGTCGAGCAGCTCGCGCGCCTCGGCCTCCCCCGCGCGGAGTGCGGGGTCTTGCTCATCCAGCTCGAGAGCGCGCAGGGAGGCGATCTTGGCACGAACCCAGGCGCGGTACGAGGCAAAGAAGAAGAGCAGGGAGTCGTCGCCGGGATCACCCCCGGCGCGACGGTAGTCGTCGATCAGCTTCAGGGCTGGCCGCTCGCACCCGAGGCGGGTCAGGTCCATGACCAAGAAGGCGATGTCGGCAGCGACGTCGATCTGCCGCAGCGCGGCGTTGAACTCAACGCAGTCGTAGACGTAGAGCTCGTCTTGCGCCGGCACGATGACATGCTCGGCACGAAGATCGCCGTGGCAGTCGCGCACCAACCCGACTCGCGCCCGCGCCTCGAGTTGCTCGCGCCTCGCCGCGAGGAAGCTGCGAGTGAAGCGCTCGGCGGCGTCCAGGCGATCCCCGCCGAGGATCCCCGCCCCCGCCTGCCGCAAAGTCGTCAGGTTCTCCTCCAGGGTTGCGACAAGGGTGTCGACCTCGCGGCACCCGGCTGGGGCGACAGGCGCTTCCCTGTGGAAGCGCGCGATCCGGCTGCCGACAGCCTCGACTTGCGACGACTCGAGCGCGCCTCTGGCCGCAAGGGCGGCCAGGCTTCGGTCCTCCGCCACCCGCCGCATTTTGACCGCGTACTCGATCGCGGCAGGGTCGTCGTCGGCGGTGAGGGAGTACCGACCTTCGCTGCGGGCGATCCCGACCACCCCCAGGTAGATCTGCGGCGCAAGGCGGAGGTTGAGGCGGACCTCCTCACGGCACATCTCCCGGCGCCGCGGCAGCGTCCCGTAGTCGAGGAAGGGGAGGACAAGCGGCTTCTTCACCTTGTAGGCGAGATCGCCAGCCAGGAAGACCCAGGAGATGTGGGTTTCGCGGAGCTCGACCGATGGCGGCGCGTGCGGGTAAAAGCTCGGCTCGAGCATCGCCCCCCACCAGCTGTGGCCGCTTTGTGCCGTCGTCCGTCATCGCTGCATTTTCACGCTCGCCTCTTCAAGGCGATCGGCAGGGCCGAATCAAACCGCCTTGGCCAGCGTGCCCAGGATTCGGGGGTGGTCGTCGATGACCGGCAGGTCGATGATCTCCAGGGCGCCGAATCCGGCATTGCGACCGAGGCGTCGAAGGCTGCCGCTGCTGAACTCCCGGAAGGCGAACTCGTCATCGGCGTAGACCTCGCCGGGGTCGGGGACGTGGACCGCGCCTTGGCCGGCGCCGCTGTCGCCCGGCACTCCATGGGTCTCAACAAGATCATGCCCCCGCGTTCAGGCGGTGTGGAGGCGCTAGCAGGTCATCCACCCGCGACGAACTCACGCAGCGCGACCCTGCCGCCGCCGACCAGCGGGTCGCCATGCGCGAACAAGAGACTGTCGAAATCGAGGTCGAGCAGCTGGCGAAGCGACTCCCGCAGTCCAGCCCGCACCGCCGAGGGGTCATCACCCATCAGGAATTCCGGCACGAACGTAAGTCCCCCGCCGCGGGGACGCGTGAGGCCGTCGGCGAATGCAAGCGCGCCGTCGCCGGCAGTCTCGATGTGTATCGCGGTGTCGTCCGGGCAGATGGCCCCCAGCTGGTGCGCGGTGATCCCCGGCGCTAGCTCCTCCCCGAACGCGAAGCCCTCGACCTTCGGGCCGCGCCCGAACTCGTGCAAGCCGGCGTCGCTGCAACGAACCGGGCATCCGAAGGCCTCCGCGTAGGCCTCGCTGTGGCGGAGATGGTGGCGGTTGGTGAGGACAATCTGGCCTGGAGTCTCTCGCCGCTCGAACCACTCGAGGCCCTCGCGTGGCACCATCGGGTCGAGGACGATCCGGGCGGGCTCGATGTAGTACGAGTCCACGGGTAGCCTGATCCTCGGGTGGATCGCTGTCCAGTGGTGGACGCCGGGGAGCACCTCGCGAATCGGCCGGTGTGATGCGAGCTCGAGCGCGAGTGGGCGAAGGAACTGCGGCCACGCAGCGCTGGCTAGCTGGACGCCGGAGCGAGCCTGGCGGCTGAGGCGATTGAGTAACGCCATCGTGAGGACGTTACGCGACGGCACCCTCCAGTAACCGTGACGACGACCTCGACAGCCTCAAGGCTCAACGCGACCAGCGGCTCGACAGCGCCCAGATCGAAGTGGTCGGTGCGGTAGATGCAAGTCTCTGCGAGGCGCCGCGCACGTGGGCGTTCCAGGCCGGCACACCAGCCTGGCGCACGCGATAAGCCCGGAATACGGATACCTCTCCGGGCCCACGGAAGACCTTCCCTCGGATTCCTCGATATCTCTGAATATCCAAGTAGCGGTGGGGACTGCGTGCGGTCCGGGAGGCGCTTACGTCGTTGCGGGATGTGCCGGTGTGCATGTACGGGAACGCCCGGACTGCCGGTGGTAGCGACGACCGATACCCGGCCCGATTCGTCTCTCGCTACCACCCGCGGATAGTCGACGCATCAAGCCTCTAGTGTCTGTGCCGGCTGATGGAACAGCGGTCGACTCATAGCCAGCCGTTGCGGCGGATCGAAGAGGTGTTCGGCTCGCTCCCCGAGCGCTACCTGGGTGGCGAGGAGGGTCGCCAGGCGACTGTCCAGGTTCGCCTCTCCGACATCGGGCGCACCTGGGAAATCGAGCTGAGGGCCGACCGCTGCAAGGTTCGCACCTCCCCCCGCGGTGAGCCCAACGTGGTGATCGGCACCGACGCCGCCACCTGGCTCGCCTTGCGCGAAGGGCGGCTCTCCGGTCTCGACGCCTTCCGGCAACGACGCCTGTGGGCCCGCGGCAATCTCGACGTCGCGGTCAGCTTCGAGGGCCTGTTCAGGCTTCCCGGCGACCGCCCGCCGCTGCTGCGGGTGCACGACGTGCGGGTGCGCCGCGCACGGATCTCGTGCCTGACCGCCGGCCACGGCACGAAGCACGCGATCCTCATCCACGGGCTGGGCGGGGCGAAGAGCTCCTTCTATGAGACCGTGGCCGCGCTCTCGCCCGACCACACCGTGCACGCTATCGACCTTCCCGGCTTCGGCTCATCCTCCAAGCCGCTCGCCTCCTATGACCCCGGCTTCTTCGCCCGCCACGTGCTGTGCCTGATGGATGCTCTGGCGATCGACCGCGCCGACCTGGTCGGCAACTCGATGGGCGGACGGGTCGCGCTAGAGGTAGGCCTGCGGGCGCCGAGCCGGGTGCGAACCCTGAGCCTGCTCGCCCCCTCGATGGCCTTTCGGCGCGGGCGCGAGCTGGTGCCGCTGGTCCGCGTCCTGCGCCCCGAGCTGGCGGTGCTGCCGCCGGTGTTGCGCCCACAGCAGGTGCGCGAGCGCTTCTGGCAGTTGATCGCCCGCCCGGAGCGCGTCGATCCCTCGGTCGCCGATATCGCCGCCGACGAGTTCCTCCGCACCCACCGCTCGCCTGCCGCCCGCATCGCCTTCTACGCAGCCGCCCGCCAGATCTACCTTGAGGCGCCGCACGGACCGAAAGGCTTCTGGACCCGCCTCGAGCTGCTGCGGCCGCCGGCGCTGTTCATCTGGGGAAGCGAGGATCCGCTCGTCCCGGCGCGCTTCTCCCGTCACGTCGGGGCCGCCCTCCCAGACGCGCCGCAGGTCGTGCTGTCGGAATGCGGACACGTCCCCCAGATCGAGCTGCCCGAGCGGACCCACGACCTCGTCCGCGGCTTCATGGCCTCGGCCGGCGAGACCGCAGCGGCGCTACCGTTGCGGCCGGCTCGTTCGGCGTAAGATCCTCGAATGTTCTTCTTCTCGGAGTGTGCGGCGACGCCTCAGCCGCGATGACTCCGACCGGACTGGCTCAGCACGCGCAGCGAAACGGCAGCGGCGAGGGCGGCCTCGAGCTAGAGGCGGCCCGTGACGGGCGCGGCGCCGGGCCGCTCGGCTCGCTGCTGGGTGGCGCCGCGCGCCTCGTCAGGGAGCGCGTCTCTAGGCGCCTCGCCGCCCACCTCGAGGACCGCGACCCCGACTACCTGCGCGAGATGCTGCCGCTGCTCTGGCTGCTCTCCACCTTCTACTTCCGGGCCGAGGTGCGAGACCTCGGCAACGTCCCCGCCGATCGTCCCGTGCTACTCGTGGGCAACCACTCCGGCGGCAACATGATCGTCGACACGTTCATCTTCTCGCTTGCCTTCTACACATATTTCGGCGTCGAGCGGCCCTTCCACCAGCTCGCCCACAACCTCGCGATCGCCTGGCCGCTCGCCGGCGAACTGCTGCGCAAATCGGGCACGATGAGCGCCTCGCCCGGGAACGCGGAGAAGGCGCTCGCCGCCGGTGCCGCGGTGCTCGTCTACCCCGGCGGCGACTGGGAGACCCACAGGCCGAGCTGGGAGGGCGACAAGATCGACTTCGCGGGCCGCAAGGGCTTCATCCGCCTGGCGCTCGAGGCCGGCGTGCCGATCGTTCCCGTGGTCTCGATCGGGGGCCAGGAGACGGCGCTCTTCCTGAGCCGGGGCGCCGGGCTCGCCAAGGCGCTGCGGCTCGACACGCTGGCCCGGCTAAAGGTTCTGCCGATCTCGATCGCCGCGCCCTGGGGGCTGAACATCGGCGATTTCGCGGGCCACATCCCGCTGCCTTCGAAGATCACGATCGATGTGCTGCCGCCGATCGACCTCGAGGGGGAGTTCGGCCCCGACCCAGACGTCGACGAGATCTACGCGCACGTGACCGCCCAGATGCAGGAAGCGCTCGACGGGCTCGCCGCCGAACGCCGCTTCCCGGTGGTCGGATGAGGATCAACGAGTCAGCGGTCGTCGCAGCTTCCCCCGAGACGATCTGGTACTACCTCGCCGACCCCGAGAACTACCTGCGCTTCATGTCGGGGATCACCCGCTGGGAGGTTGTGGACGGCAAACCCACCGGTCTCGGCGCCCGCTACCGGATCCTGGTTCGGATCGGGGCCGCCGAGGTCGGGGGGCTGATCGAGATGGTCGAGTGGAACCAGCCCTTCGACATCGCCTGGCACTCGGTGACCGGCGTCGACCACCGCGGTCGCTGGCGAATCCGCGAGCACAGCGAGGGGAACAGCAGGATCGAGTTCCGCTTCGCCTACGGCGTGGTCGGCGCGGGGATTCCCGGTTTGGTCACGGAGATCGCCGCCGCCCTCACGGTGCGCCGCCAGATGCGGCGCACCTTGCAGCAGCTCAAACGCCAGGTCGAGCACGAACAGCGCCGCCTCGAGACCGAGCTGCGCCGCGGCGCGCAGCAGGCGGCGCGAGCCTGACTCGCTCCGAAGGAGCTCGCTCGCGGAGCGCGAGCGCTCGGCCTACGCGACCGCCGACTCGCTCGTGTTCTGCCACCCGGCGACGGGGCAAGCGCTACCACCCGAGCAAGATGCGGGAGCGCTACGCCGAAGCGTTGAAGGCGGCGAGGGTTCGCCGGGTTCGGTTCCACGATCTGCGGCACACCAGGAACGCGAATGGCGAGCGCCGGGGTTCCGATGCGGGCGCTCCAAGCGCTCATGGGGCACTCCAACATCGAGACGACGGAAATCTACGCCGACTACGCCCCCGACCCGAATCGGGGAGGCTCAATGGGCGGCGGCCGCCTTCCCCGGCGAATGAATTGGTGCCGATTGGTGCCCGCTGACAATCTCGGCCAGCGCCCCCACAACGCGAAAACCCCGCCGTAGCGGGGCCTTCGTTCATAGCGGGGGCCCGATTCGTCTCTCGCTACCACCCACGGATTGTCGACCGAACTCGTCTTACTGATTGACCCCGCCCAGGCTGTCGCTTTCACGCGACGGGCTAGACGCAGGTCCTGGCAACCAGCGAACTGGACCAGCTGGGGGCGTAGCCCCTCGGGGCGGAAGGAGACGTGACCCCGACGTACCTCCGGCCCCTGCCGGCTACCGGGCCGACTCGATCAGGCCGTAGTGGCCGTCGTAGCGCATGTAGATCACGTTGCCGTAGCCGCTCGCGGCATCGGTGAAGTACATGAACCGATGGTTGAGGATGTTCATCTCCGCAACCGCGTCCTCGAGTCTGGTCGGCCCGCTCATCCGGCTCTCCTCGTAGACGATCCCAGCGCTCTCGCCCGACCAGCCGATCCCGCTCGGTCCGATAACGCCGAGTCGGCCGTCGTCGCGGTGGTACGCGACGGCGTCGGCGCCGGTCTCGCGCTCGATGAACAGGTAGAAGTCGTGATCGAGGAACTCCATCTCCTCGGCGGCCTCGGCGGGGGTGAGCGGGTCGGTGGCGAAGGTCTTGCGGCGGACTATCTGCCGCTCCTCCGGCGCTCGCGGGAAGTAGTCAGGACGGTCGGTGGCAAGGCTGGAATGCCGCCACTCGCCCGCCTTGCGCTCGGTCGGACGGCGGGCCTGGTCGGTGCGACGGTCGACGAAGCTCCGCAGCTGCCGCTCGAGCCGCTGAGTGAGGCTGTCAACCGCCGCGATCGGGTCGAGGTCGGCGACCTTCGCCCGGATCATCGGGCCATTCAGGTCGATCTCGCCCTCGGCCCGGGCGGAGCGCTCGATCCGCGGGTTCGCTTCCTGGACGAGCACCACTCGAGCACCGAGGACCGGGATGTCGACGAGTCGGTCCAGCGCCCCGACCTTCTCCTCCGCGTGCTCGCGCGCCTCACCCGGGACGTCGCCTCTCATCGTCACGTCTACCTGAATCATCCCTCCGACTACCTCCTTACCTCGTCGCTGCTCAGCCTCGCCAGTATCGAGCAGGCTCGGCGGCCGATCGCCACAGTATCGGCCGCCGGATGGCACCACTCGGGTCTCTCCATCAGCGACGGGGACATCCTTGCGGCGGAGGGGGCCCAGGCAGCTAGTGCACCGGCAGGTCCTAAAGGCATCCGTTTACAGCGATTCTGTCGGTGGTAGCGACGACCGATACGGGGCGGGATTCGAACCCGCGACCTTCGGGTTATGAGGGACGGGAGAACCTAGCTGACCCAGTCGTGATCCGCGGGGTGATCGAACTGCGGCCGCTCTGAACAACAGGAGCAGCTGACGGCCAGGCGGCTTGCGGGCGGCTGCGCCGCGAGCCTCAAGCCGATAGCGCCTAGACCCGGGACTGTCGACGAGAGAGACAAAGTCGTTAGCGGCGAAACTCCCGAGCGGCGACTAGCCGACGACGATCTTCGACTTCGCTGCCTTGCCGGCACTGCCCTTGACCTGGAAGGTCAGCTTGTCGGTTCCATCAGCCCCGGGCTTGACCTTGACCGTGATCGTGACCGTCTTTTTTGCTCGCCCTTTCAACGGCCCGAGCTTCTTGCACTTCGGCGCTTTCAGGTCCGCTTTGGCCGCTTTCGGCAGCTTCACGCAGACCTTGGCGTTCTTGGGCTTCAGATCACCCTGGTTGACCGCCTTCACCTTGAAGGTCGCGAGGTCGCCGGGCTCCGCTTTCGCCTTCTTCTTCGTCGTCAGCTTGATCTTCGCGGCTTTGACCTGGACCGCAGCGCTGGTCTGGCTGGCGGATCCGACTTGGTTGGTCGCCCTCGTCGAACAGGTGTAGCTACCAGGCGATTTGGCCCCGAACGCCGCTGCCGTGGCGCCGCCGATCGGACTGCCGTTGCGCAGCCATTGGTAGGCGATCGAGCTCGGTGCCTGGTAGACGAACGAACCGGGGAAATCCGCCGCCCAGTTGCCGCTCGAGCAGGTCAGTTCCGAGCGCAATTTCGCATTACGAGCAAGCGTCGGCGCTCCCGTGCCGGTCGGGCTCTTGAGGATCACCGGGTCCTGCGTGTTATGCACCGGCGCCGTTTGCGGAGTAATGCCGCCGACACCGCCCGTCAGATCGGCGAACCCGATCGTGTTGACCCGCACCTCTTCCTGTGAGTTCGGCCAGTAGATCCGGCCCAGGGTCGGATCGAACGCGAGGCCGAACGGGTCTTTGATCGTGGCGCCAGCGATATTGACGTCAGCCCCACCGCTTCCGTTGAGGTTCGCGAAAGAGATGGCCCCCTCCGTATGGTCGGCCCAGTACACCCGCCCGGCCACCGGATCGACGGCCAGACCGCTGATCGAATCCGGCGGCGTCGCTCCGGTGATGTTGAGATCTCCGCCCCCCGTGTTGTCGAGGTTCGCGTAGAGAGATTCCTTTAGGAGAATTGTTGTTCCCCCAGTACACGCGCCCGCCGATCGGATCGAGGGCGATCCGATAGGCGAAGTCGACGGTCGCGCCGGTCGTGTTGAGAACCCCGCCGATGCTGCCGTCAAGCCGAGCCCAGGAGATCGTCCCGGTGGGGGGCATGTCGTTGATCCAGTAGATCGTCCTCGTCGCCGGATCGATGGTCACGCCTTCCGGTTCTTCCATCGGCGCACCGGGAGCGCTGAAGACGGAGGCGCCCCTGCCGTCGAGGTAGACGACGCTGATCTGGCCTTGCGGGAGGCCCACCGTGGCTCGCTACGAAGAGGCGATTGGTGACCGAGTCGTACGCCATCCCTTCGGGGTTGCTGATCCCACCCCCCGCGACGTTGAGGCTGCCGCCGCCGCTGCCGTCGATGTTGGCAAAGGAGATCGACGCGTCTTCGCTGTAGTTGTCCCAATAGATCGTTTCTGCCGCCCACGCCCTGGCGGTGAACACAAGCAGCGCAACACAGGCAAGGGCGATCAGCGCCGAGCCCCTGGCAACGATGTGCCGATGGTCCCTGCGCCCGGAGGCGAGACTCATTGCCGGAATGCTTTCGTCCAAGCTCCAAAGCCTAACGCTCGGTTTGACACCTGGTTCGTCCTTAGCACCACGGCACCTTGCCGTGAAGCCTCTCCTCACAAAGGAAAAGGCCCCGTTTCCGGGGCCTTCTCCTATAGCGGGGGCGGGATTCGAACCCGCGACCTTCGGGTTATGAGCCCGACGAGCTACCTGACTGCTCCACCCCGCGGCGGACTGCCAATGCTAGCAACGCAGGCAGGATCGGCAAGGTCAGCGATAGCATCGGTCGCCGATTGGCGGCAGCGGCCAAATGAGGCGTCGTTCTCGGCCAGACGTGCGCGACAACCCTGAGAAAGACCGCTTCGATGTCCTGGTCGACGGGCGGCGGGTCGGCTACCTGAGGTACCGGCGCTTTCCGGACCGCATCGACCTCATCCACACCGAGATCCTGCCCCAGCACGAGGGCAAGGGATACGGTGGCGTGCTGATCGCGGCGGCCCTGGCAAGCGCGCGGGAGGAGGGCCTCGCAGTCATCCCCCACTGTCCCTTCGTGCGCAAGTACATCGCGCACCACCCGGCCACGGTCGACCTTGTCCCAGCCGCGCGGCGTGCCGAGTTCGGGCTGCCGGAGTAGGCTGGCCCCGATGTCCGTGGGATCCAGTGGTAGATCGCTGGCAGCCGTCGCGATCGCCCTCGGTGCCTTCGTCATGGCGCTGCTGGTCGCCGTCGCTCCCAGCCAGGGACGCGGGACGCTCAGCTGCGAATACGTCGAGACCGGCGCCCCGGGCCCGTCGGGCAACGTCCTGCGGATAACCGATCGAACCGACGGCGTCACGCACGTGTTCCGCGAAGGCGACGCGATCATCGTCTTCAGCAATTTCGAGAGGGAGCCGACCAGCTGCACGGGAGCCCCGGCAACGGTGTTCAACGTCGACCGAATCGAGCTCACGACCAACAGCGCTCCATTCATCAACTACCACGGCGACGGGCCACTCGCCCCCGGGGCGTCGGCGGAGGCCAGCGGCCCCGAGATCGAGATCTCAATCCAGGAGGACGGCCCAGAAAGAGTGCTCAACGTCTCAGCCACGGCGGGCGTCGCAGGGCAGCTCGGACCGCGTCGCGTGGGCGTGAACCTCAACCCCGAAGCGGATGGCAACGCTCGCGACGTCGATGTCGTCCTCCCCACCGTGAAACTGAGCGAGATCACGAAGCTGAGGCTGGTCGGCATGCGTGACTCCAGGGCATTCAGCGCCCTCGGCGGCCCCGAGTTCACAGGCCCATATCCCGTCGACGGCCTGCTGCTGGCCGGCGGGCCGGGCGACAACACGCTGATCGGGGGCCCCCACCGAGACATTCTCATCGGCGGCACCGGAAACGACGCGTTGCGCGGCGGCGAGGGCGAAGATCACCTCACGGTCGGGCCAGGCAGGGATCTGGCCAAGGCCGGCAAGGGGCGCGACACGATCTTCAACGTCAGTGACGTGGGTGGCGTGCCCGCGGACACCGCACCGGACAAGATCGATGCCGGCCCCGGCGACGACCAGGTCGATGTCGAACAGCTGCTCCGGGGCGACAGGGTCGACTGTGGGCCGGGACGTCACGATTCGGCGTTCGTCGACGCCGGCGACCGAGCCTCCGGTTGCGAGCAGATTTCCTCGGCCCGCTCATCCGCGTCGGCGTCGGCCGAAACCGCCGTTCCACCACCATCGAACGAATTCAGCCTCGGCAAGCTGAACAACGACCGCGAGAAGGGAACGGCGCTGGTGCCGGTCTTGATCCCGGGCCCCGGCACCGTCAGCGCCAAAGCTCGAAAGCCCTTGATCCGGACGGCAAGTCTGAGCGCCGACTCGGGCGGAAAGCTCCTCGTGCCCCTCGTCCCCACAGCTGCCGGTAGGACGGTCCTGAGGAGGAAGGGGCGATTCTCGGTCGTGGTCGTGATCACCTTCACCCCGACCGGAGGTGCGCCTGCCACCGTGTCCTTCGCGCCCCGCTTGAAGCTGGACCCGCCCAGGCCATCACGCTGAACCCATTTTGCGGCTGCAGCACCGCGCGCTCTAGAGTCCCGCTCGATGAGGGACGCTTCTCCCCAGCGGGTCGCGGTGATCGACATCGGCACCAACTCGACCCGCATGTTCGTCGCCGACATCGCCGACGGCCGGGTCTCGCGGATCGAGCGGCAGAGCAGGGTGACCCGGCTCGGGAGGGGCGTCGACCTCTCCGGCCAGCTGTCGTCAGAGGCGGTCGAGGCGACATGCGAGGTGATCGCCGACTACGTCGCGATCTGCCGCGAGGCCGGAGTGGAGGAGATCGACGCGATCGCCACCAGCGCGGTCCGCGACGCCGCTAACGGCGATGCGTTCGTCGCCGAGCTGCGCGAGCGCTTCGCGCTCTCTGCGCGGGTTCTGGATGGCGAGGAGGAGGCGCGCCTCACCTACCTCGGGGCGACCTCCGAGCGGCCGTCGATCGGGTCGGCCCTCGTCATCGACATCGGCGGCGGCTCGACCGAGCTGATCGTCGGCCACGGCGACCGGATCGATTTCCACACCTCGCTGCAGGCCGGCGTCGTGCGCCACACCGAGCGCCACATCGCTGCCGACCCCCCAACCACCGGCGAGCTGGAGGCGCTTGCCGCCGATGCCCGCTCCCTGATCGAGGCGGCCGTGGCCGATCGGCCCGAGGCGCGGGCGACGAAGGGGATCGCAGTCGCCGGCACCCCGACCTCGCTCGCAGCAGTGGACCTGGAACTGGACCCATATGACCCGGAGCGGGTCCACGGCCACGTCCTGTCGCTCCCCTCGATCCAGCGCCTGC
Source organism: uncultured Solirubrobacterales bacterium (assembly GCA_963816785.1). Classification (GTDB taxonomy): domain Bacteria; phylum Actinomycetota; class Thermoleophilia; order Solirubrobacterales; family 70-9; genus VRUE01. The sequence continues at coordinate 808,528 of CAWFLL010000004.1, forward strand.
TCTCGCGGTTCGCGGCGGCGCCCCTGGCCGAGCGGGCGGCCATCGTCGGCCTGCATCCCGATCGCGCCCCGACGATCATCGCCGGCGTCGTGATCCTGATCGAGACGATGCGCGCCTTCGACCTCGACAGGATCGAGGTCTCCGAGCACGACATCCTCTACGGGGCGGCGATCGCCGCGGCCTCGAGGCGTGGGCAGGCGCCGAGCCAGCAGCACCAGTAGCCAAAAGCTGGGACCGCGTGTACAGCTTGGTATCCAACGCCCCTACATATGGGTAAACGCATGGCTCGAACCCATAAAAGTAGGTAGTTCAACTCTACCTATAAATGAGTAGCACGGTTAGGCGCTCCTAGACAGATCGGATAGGCGGGCAGATAATCGCCGCATTGGGAAAGGGGATGGGCAAGGTGCCCGTTTCCAACCCCGTTCAAAGGGTTCGGACGATTGCCGCATCATGGCGCCTCCCGCCGTCTGGGCCTGGAGAGCAAATACTGGTCCCTGAAGACGTACCCCTGCCCGTCCTGAGGGGCCAATTTGAATCGGCCGCCAGCAATGGCGGTCGATTCTCGTTTCGGCGCCGGAGTGCAGCGCCGTTTGCTTTCCCTCTGGTCAAGCCAAATTCGACTTGCGCGGGTAGACCACCTCGGGGTCCGTGATCACGTTCACGAGGGTCGGCCTCCCGGACTCGAAGGCCCGCTCCAGCGCCGGCCTCAGCTGCTCGGGATCGCGGACCGCGATCCCGTCGCACCCGAGCGCCTCGACCATCTGCTCGTAGGGCGTCTCCGGCCGCAGCTCGGCGGCGACCGAGTAGCCGTAGAGGAACTTCATCGGGTGATGCTCGAGCGCCCAGATCCCGTTGTTGCCCATCACACCCACCACACCGAGGCCGTGACGCGCCATTGTGTCGAACTCGATCCCCGCGAAGCCGAATGCGCCGTCTCCGAGCAGGAGGCAGACCTGGCGCTCCGGATGGGCCAGCTTGGCGCCGATCGCCTGACCGGGGCCGGCGCCCAGGCACCCGAACGGCCCCGGGTCCATCCAGCAGCCCGGCTCGAAGGTTTCGATGTGGCGGCCGGCGTAGGAGACGAAGTCGCCGCCGTCCCCGATCACGATCGCGTCGCGGTCGAGCACCTCGCCGAGCTCCCTGTATATGCGGACCGGGTGCAGCGGCGAGCGGGCGTCGTTCAGCTCATCCTGCTCGGCGGCGCGCTTCTCGGCCTCGACCGCCCGCAGCTGATCCAGCCAGGCCTCCGTCCGCCGCGGGCCGCCGGCGGCCGTCTCGACCAGAGCCGCGAGGGTGGCGCGCACGTCGCCGACCAGATCGACATCGGGGGGGCGGTTCGCGGTCAGCTGATTCGGGGCGGCATCGAGCCGGATCAGCCTGGTCTCCGCCCCGAAGCTGCCGCCGAAGCCGAGCCGGAAGTCGATCGGGACGCCGATCAGGAGCGCCACGTCGGCGCCGCCCAGGCCGGCGCCGCGGGCGCGGCTGAAGGCGAGCTCATGATCGGCCGGCAGGCAGCCGCGGCCGAGGCCGTTGAGGAACACCGGGATCCCGAGCCCCTCGGCAAGCGCGCGGAGCTCCTCCTCCCCGCGCCCCCAGTAGAGGCCGGAGCCGGCCATGATCGCCGGCCGCTCCGCACGCCCCAGCATGGCCGCCGCCTCCTCGACACCCGCTGCGGGGGTCGCTCCAGTCTCCTCCGGCACGGCGGGTATCTCCGGCTCGGCCTCGCTGAAGACGACGTCGAGCGGATAGTCGAGGAAGGTGGGGCCGCTCGGCGCGGCCAGCGCGAGATCGAGCGCCGCCGCGGTCATCTCCCCGATCCGGGCCGGCTCCCTGACCGTCTGCGCGTCCTTGACCAGCGGCGAGACGAAGGGCAGATGGTCGATCTCCTGCAGGGATCCGGCGCCCCAGCGCAGCTCCGGCGCGCGCCCCCCCAGCACGCAGAGCGGCGAGCCGTTTGCCTGGGCGCCGGCGATCGCGCTGACGCCGTTCGTCACCCCGGGGCCGGCGGTCAGCGCCGCGACCCCGACCCGGCGCGTCGCCTTCGCGAAGCCCTCGGCGGCGAACGCGGCGGACTGCTCGTGGCGGACGTCGACGATCTCGATCCCCTCGGCACGGCACCCGTCGTAGATCGAGAACAGGTGTCCGCCGGACAGCGTGAAGAGGTGGCTGACGCCCCGCGAGCCAAGTGCCCTGGCAACCAGTCGTCCCCCGTGCTCCACAGACCAAAGCCTATGGCCAACCGATTAGCGAGTGTCACGATCTGATTCCTCGCGAGCGGCGTCGATACGGCGATTGCCGCCGCCCGCGGACGCGAAGCGGAGCGGGCGGCGGAATAATCATGGATGCCCGGGTGGCGAAACTGGCAAAAGCGGCGCCCTTAAAAGGCGCTGCCCCTTCGGGGGCTTGCGGGTTCGAGTCCCGCCCCGGGCACTGGGTAGCAGGCCTAAAGCGACCCTAAAAATGCTCTGGGACCGCAACTACCCCGATGGTACGGTGTCTCTGAGGGCAGAACACGCCTTCCCTGGAGAGTGACTTGGAGGCATCAGCTCTAACACATGCCAGTCAGCGCGGACTTCTCGCCCGCCGCTCCCCGCTGCTGAAGCTGCAGGGGGACGGACGGCTGATCTCGATGGCCAGGAGCGGCAACGCCGGGGCGTTCGAGACCATCGTCGATCGCTACCAGGGCCGCCTGCTCGGGTTCTGCCGGCAGATGCTCGGCTCCACCGAGGACGCCGAGGACGTCCTCCAGGAGGTCTTCGTCAACGCCTACCGGGCGATGCTCGGCGACGACCGCGACATCAACCTGCGGCCGTGGCTGTACCGGATCGCCCGCAACCGCTGCCTCAACCACCTTCGCAAACCGACCGCGGACGCCCAGGAATCGATGGACATGGTCCCGATCGTCGAGGCCGCCTCGACCGCGGAGAAGGTCCACAACCGCGAGGAGTTCCGCCAGCTCCTGACCGACGTGGGCAAGCTCCCCGAGACGCAGCGCTCGGCGCTGATGCTGCGCGAGATGGACGCGATGTCCTATGAGGAAATCGCCCAGGCGATGGAGACCAGCGTCCCCTCGGTCAAGTCGCTGCTGGTACGGGCGCGCATCTCCCTTGCCGAGGCGAGCCAGGCCCGCCAGCTCACCTGCGGCGAGGTGCGGATCGAGCTCGCCGAGGCAACCGAGGGCCTGCGCAAGGTCTCCGGCCCGGTGCGCCGCCACGTGCGCGACTGCGAGGAGTGCTCCGACTTCCGCTCCCAGGTCCGCTCCAACGACAAGGCGCTGGCGGCGCTGTTCCCGGCCGGCCCGCTGCTGGCGCTGAAAGGCTTCATCCTCTCCAAGCTCGGCTTCGGAGCCGGCGGCGGCGCGGGCGGCGGCGCGACCGCGAGCGCCGGAGCGGGCGCGACGGCTACCGCTTCCGCGACCGGAGCGGGCGCCGTCGGCACGGTCGGCGCCGCGATCGGCAGCAGCGGCACGGTCGGTGGGCTCAGCGCGGTCGGCGGGGCGATCGGCAGCAAGGCTGTCGCCGGCGTTGTCACCGCGGCGGTCCTAACCGCCGGCGCGGTCGAGGTGAAGCAGCAGGTGACCACCCCTTCCCCGCCCCCCAAGGCGCAAGCTGCGAGCACGCGTCGGATACCGCCGGCTCCGGCAGTCGCCCCGAGCCACCCCGCCAAACCGGCTCCCGAACCTACCACCGCGATCGTCCCCGCCCCGCCCGCCGAAGCACCGGCGACCGACGAGACTGCTCCCGGCCCGGCCCCCGAAATGGACGCCACCGCCGACCCCGCCGCTCCGTCCCACGCATCGGGCGAAGGCGAGGCGCCAGTCGCCACAGGCACACCCGCCGTGACCGAGGCCAAACCCCCGAGCGGCTCCGCGGGCGCGCCGGACGGCGGCGAAACGGTCGTCGTCACGGTCGGAAGCGCGCCCAACGCTCCGCCCGCCGAAGCGGCTCCGCCGGCGCCCAGCGAACCGCCGCCTCCGCCGGCCGAACCGGCAGCGGAAACACCGCCCCCACCGGGCTCGGAATCCCCAGCAGCGGCGCCGGGCGAATAGCCTGCTCAGCTAGCCCAGGCCGATGACCTTGAGCCTGCGCGCCAGGCAGGTCCCGGCGAACCGGCGGGTTTCCTCGAGCGAGTAGCCGAACAGCTCCCAGTCATCGACGTCCTCCGCCCACGGCGGTGAGAGCACCCCGTCGGCGACCGGAAGCGATTCCTCCAGGGCTCGCTGGATCGCCTCCTTGTAGCGGTCGTCCTCGTGTGCCATCTCGCGCAGGAAGACCGAGCCGAAGGCGACGTGCCGGTGCTCGTCGCGGGCGACGTTCTGGAATCCCTCGACGAAGGCGGGCAGGGTTCCTTCGCGTTCGTTGAAGTCCATGATGAAGTGCTGGCCGGTGAGGGCCAGCATCCCCTCGATCACCATGTGGTAGAGGGTCACCGCCTCGACCAGGGTCTCGGTGTCCTCCGGCTCGGCCGAGAGCCGGTCGGTGCGCTGCTTCAGCATCTCGTCGAATAGCAGCCCGAAGTTGTCGTTCAGGTGCTCGGAGGTCTGCTCGAGCATCTCCGACAGCTCATCTGAGTCGAGCACGCCGACCTCACGGTAGAAGCGCTCGAAGAAGCGGACGTGCCGGGCCTCGTCGGCGATCTGGGTGCAGAGGAAGATTTTCTGGTCCTCGGTCGGGGCAGCACGCATGATCGGCCCCAGCTCCTCGGCGACCTTCTGCTCGCCGATGAAGAACGAGGACAGCCCGTACATCCGCTGGAAGCGCTCCTCCTCCGGGATCCGCTCGTGCCAGTCTTCGCGATCGCGGCTGAAGTCGAGCTCCTGCGTCTGCCACTGCTGGCGCTCCCAGAGCAGGTACAGCTCCTTGTAGGTGAGGAGCTGTGACCTCCGACGTGCGGTCGGCCTCCTTCATCAACGCCGGGTCGGCGGTCGCCTGGAAATCGGCTCGCTCGGTCCTCGGCTGGGTCCCAGTTGCCTCCTTGGCCTCCATCTGCTTCCTCTCCTCGACTCTCGCTCAGGGCTGACGCGAGAGTAGCGCAGGACTGGCTGGCCAGCCAAAGAATGGCTCAGACCGAGTGCGCCTCGCCCGGCTTCAGCAGCACGACCCGCGATGAGCCCGCCGACTCGACCTCGGCCTTGAAGGCGTCGCTGTCGGTGGCGATCGGGGGGAACGTGTCGTAGTGCATCGGGATCACGGTCCCGGCGCCGATCAGGTTCGCCGCGTAGGCCGCGTCGCGGCGGTCCATCGTGTAGTGGCCGCCGATCGGCATCAGGACGACGTCGACGGGGTTGCGCTCCGCAATCAGTTTCATGTCCCCGAACAGGCAGGTGTCGCCGGTGTGGTAGACGGTGACGCCGCCGATCGAGATCAGCAGGCCGGTGGGGACTCCGATCGAGATCCCGTGCTCGGCGCTGTAGGGCGCCTCTGCCGAGCCCGGGATCGTGTTCGTGTGCCAGGCCGGGACCAGCTTGATCCAGCCCCAATCGAAACGGACCGTGCCGCCGAGATTGGGATCGCTGACGGTGTCGGCACCCTGGGACTCGAGCCAGTTGGCGAGCTCGACGATCGCCACACAGTGCGCGCCGGTACGGGTCGCAACCGCGACGGCGTCGGCCATGTGATCGGCGTGCCCGTGGGTGAGCGCGATGTGGGTCGGCTCGACCTCCTCTGCGGTGACCACGGCGGCTGGGTTGTTGGGTTTCAGGAACGGGTCGACGAGCAGCCTCACATCTCCCTCGCTCAGTTCGAAGCACGCGTGTCCGTGAAATCGGATCTCCATTCAGCTCCCTCCCTCCGGGGGGTCGGTGTCGGTCAGTTCCTCCTTCAAAGCCCAGCCCACGGCGACTCCGACCATCATCCCCATCCTCGCCTCCTCGGCGAGCAGGGACCTGACGGCGGTGATCCGCTCGTCAGGATCGGGAACGGTGGCCGCCCTCAACGCCTCGGCCTCGTGCGACTCGCCGAACCATCCGCCCTCGGCCATCGCGGCCGCCAGCACCCGCTGAAGGTCCGGCGCAGCCCGCGCCACGATCGTCTCAGCCTCGGCGAAGCGCTCCGCGTCGGTCAGCCGCTCGATCGCGGCGCTGAGCCGCTCAGGGTCCTCGTGCGCCATCACAACTTTTCGTGCTTCGCTCGCTGCGCGAAGAACCAGAAGTGCACGCTTGCTCGCTCCGCACTCATCCAGGCCAGACTATTCCGATGGGCGCAGGGCCGAGGCGGCGAGCCCGGCCAGGCCGCCGACTAAGCCTCCCGCCAGGCCGGCGAAGACATCGGCGCTCGACTCGAAGACCGGCAGCAGCAGCACCACGGCGGCAGCGACGGCGACCCCGACGAGGTCGTACTCCTGGGCGATCGACCGATGGGCCTCGACCCGACGGATCGCGAACCAGGCGGTGATCGCGCCGAGCGCCATCCCGTTGCCGCCCCCGATCAGGGCGAACTCGCCTTCTGCGTCGGCGATGCCCGCCGCTGCCAACATCCCCAGCGAGCCGCAGGCGAGCAGCAGGACCGTGACGGCGACGCTGCCGAGGCGCCGCTCCACCCCGCCCGCGAAGATCACCAGGGCGATGGCGACGACGAACAGATAGCCGACGTCGACGTAGGCGAACGGGGCGCTGAAGAGCCGCCACCACTCGCCGCCGAGCGGGACGGTCAGCCCGCCCACCTCCGCCAGCGAGGCGCCGGTCGCCTTCTGCACGATCAGTAGCAGCGCCGAGCCGGCGATCGCGGCGCCTGTGGCATAGGGGCGGTCGGTGGCGGCTCCGGCGGCGCGGCTCCGCAGCCTGCTGCGCAGCCGCGCGGCGCGGCGTCGCGGTCTTGCCTCGAGCGCGCCGCCGCGACGCTCCAGCTTCGGGGCCCGCTTGCGCAGCCGCGCTCCGCAGTAGGGGCACTCGGTGACGTAGGGACTGACCTCGGAACCGCAGTTCTTGCAGATGACGCTGAGCTCAGTCTCACTCATAGATATCGAGGATAACCGGCCCGTCTTTGCCTGCCCACGGCCCCAGTCCGGTGCCATACTGCCAAGGCACACGAATTCGGACACCCGAGGAGGAATCAGCGTGGAGTTGAAGACCCTGACCGAGCAGAAATCGCTGCTGGCCGAGCTGGCCCCCGGCAAACGGACCCGGCTGCGGAGGCTGCTGTTCGAGTTCGGCCCCGGAAACGGCACCTTGATGCTGCTCCCGATCGACCAGGGCATCGAGCACGGGCCGCGCGACTTCTTCCCCAACCCGGCCTCCAAGGACCCCGACTACCAGTTCCGGCTCGCGGCCGAGGCGGGCTACTCGGCGCTCGCCTGCCAGATCGGGATGGCGAGCAAGTACTACCCGGACTACGCCGGCCAGGTACCGCTGATCCTCAAGGTCAACGGCAAGACCGACATCCCGTCCTCTGCCAAGGCCTTCTCGACCTGCAACGCGAGCGTCGAGGACGCGGTGCGGCTCGGAGCCGACGCAGTCGGCTACACGCTCTACGTCGGCTCGCCCCGCCAGGACGAGGACCTCGCCCAGCTGCGAGGCGTGCGTCAGGACTGCGATCGCTACGGGATGCCGCTGATCGTCTGGTCATATCCGCGCGGCGAGGCGATCGACGCCAAGGGCGGCGCCACCTCCTTCTACGCGATCGACTACGCGGCCCGGATGGCGATGGAGATGGGTGCCGACGTGGTCAAGCTCAACATGCCGAAGATCGATCCCACCAAGGACAAGGACGCGCAGCCGCCCTACGACGAGATGGAGGTCGACGAGGCGGAGGCGATCCGCCAGTGCGTCGAGTCCGCCGGGCGCTCTCTGGTGGTCCTCTCGGGCGGCTCCAGGGTCGATGACGAGACCGTCCTCACCCACACCCGCGAGATCATGGAGGCCGGCGGCAGCGGCGTCATCTTCGGCCGCAACGTCTGGCAGCGCGAGTGGAGCGAGGCGCTGGAGATAATCGCCCAGATCAAGGAGACCCTGCTCTCCAGCGTTCGCCGCATCCCGTAGCGCCGGGCAGAAGTCGAGCGGCTCCGCGCTTTGGTCCAGATGAGGCCTGAGTGGATCGGGAGCGCGGTTCTGCTGGCGGTGCTGGCTCTGCTGATCCTGCGGCCCTGGGAGGAGGACTCCAACGCGGGGCCCGCGTCGGCGACCGCGACGGTTACGCGGGTCGTCGATGGCGACACCGTCGAGGCGCGGATCGGCGGCAAGATCGAGGATGTCCGCCTGATCGGGGTCGACACGCCGGAGACCGTGAAGCCCGGAACTCCCGTGCAGTGCTTCGGCCCCCGTGCCTCCCGCTTCACACACGAGCTGCTCGAGGGTCGCAGCGTGCGGTTCGTATTCGGCGTCGAGCGGCGCGATCAGTATCGGCGCCTGCTCGCCTATGCACACCTCGGGGACCGCTTCGTCAACGCGATCCTGGTGCGCCGCGGCCTTGCCCGGACGCTGACGATCTCTCCCAACGATCGCTATGCGCCGCTCCTGCGGCAGCTCGAGATCGAGGCGGCGCGCGCCGGCCGCGGGCTGTGGGGCGCCTGTTCTCCGTAGGGGCCGTACCCACATCACGCCTGGCAAGAGTTCGTGCGATTCGCCACTTCACTCCGCTGCAACGACTCCTGCACCTCTGCTACGGTCATCCGCAGGCGGGCCAGGAGGTCCTCACAGGTGAGGACGGCCGCCCTGCCGACTAGCTATGCGAATGCGTCAGAGCATCTCCCAGTTCGAGGTCGCCTTCGAACAGGAGACCACGTTGGAGCGCCGCCGGCGCGAGCAACTGCGCCGCCGGGCCGCGAACCGCTCGCGCGAGCGCCGGATCACCCGCAACGAGCAGCAGGGCAAGGTGCGGTTCAGCGTTCTCGCCGTCTGCCTCACGGTGACCGTCGTGGTCGTGATCGTCGCGATGTTCGAGGCTCTCTCGTTCCTGATGGCCTAGAGCTTGATTTTGATCACCCACGCAGCGGATCAGCGGCCCGCCCCCGCTCTTGAATAGACTCGCGCGCCGATGGCCCGACGCTCACTGAAGCCACAGCTCAACCAGATCCGCGCCTGGGTCCGCCAGGGGCGGACCGACGCCTGGATCGCGCACCAGCTCGAAGTCACAGCGACCGAGCTGCGCGAGTTTCGCAAGCAGCACGACCTGACCCCCGACGAGAACGACGCGGGCTCGCAGGAAGTCGACCTCCGCGACGAGATCGAGGCCGAGGTCGAGGCGGCCACCGCGGAAGCCCAGGCCGAGGAGGCCGAGGAGGAGGCTGCCGAGGCCGAGGAGGCCGAGGAGGAGGCTGCCGAGGCCGATGGGGCCGAGGAGGAGGCTGCCGAGGCCGATGAGGACGGGGAGGAGACCGAGGGCGCCGAGAGCGAGGCCCGCCCAAGGCGGCGGCGCCGCCGGGGGCGCCGCGGCGGTCGCGGCAGGCGCAAAGAGCTCGAGGGGACCTTCGACCACGGCGAGACCGACGGCTACGGGCTGTGGCTCGACGCCTCGATCAAAGACAACCCTGTCTATCTCGAGCACTGGGCGGGGAAGCGTGAGATCACGGTCCGGGTCGACCCGGACCAGATCGTGATCCGCCGCGCCGGCGCCGACGAGCCCGACGACGACGAGTAGCCGGCCTCAGCGGATCAGCTCGCGGCCGCCGGCAAAGTCGCCGGCCTTTCGCAGGTAGGTCCAGAAGGCGGCATCGACCAGCGACTGCGGGTCCGTCTCCAGGCCCGGGGCGGCATCCTGGGCGATCCGGACATACCGATCGGTTCCCTGCGCATAGAGCTCGGCCAGCTCGGCGGCGCGGAAGGTCGGGCCGATCAGGCGCCGCAGCTCCTCGTGGACCCCGGCCACGAGGAGGTCGGCGCGGCGCCGCTCGGCGGGCTGGTCGCGCAGCCCATCCAGGACCCGCCAGCCCTCCTCCCACTGGAAGAGCCCGTTCTCGAGTGAATATTCCATCACGACGACATTACCCAGCAGCGCCGGTCATGACACCGGCTGCTGCGGAATCCTGCGGAGGGGCGCGTTCGCCGGCCCGCACCCATCCGGGTCGAGTCCCCCGCGCACGCGCCACACCGTCACCCCTCCGTTGCGGCTGATCGGTTCGACTCCCGCATCTCCGCGCAGCCAGGCGGCCTCGGGCGAGCGGACAGGCTCGTCCGGGTGGATGTAGTTGAGGAAGGGCGCAGTCACCAGGTAATCGAGCTCGGCGGCGTTGACGGCGGCGCGGAACTCGCGGCAGGTCGGGATCGCGTTGAAGGCGCCGTGCGGTCCCGTGACGCCAAGGTAGCGGACGCGATTCGAGAGATCGGTCCCGTAGAAGCCGTACCCGAGGAAGCCGGCCGAGGTGCCGGCGAGGCCGATGTTGGCATCACCTGTATCCCGCGCCCAGACGTAGGCCGGGTCGAGATCCATCCCCGGGATCTCCGAGCCCGGCCCGAAACGGTCGCCGAGATAGTGCCGCTGGACCGGATAGGAGATCGCGACGACGACGAGGGCGAGGACGGCGAACGCCCCGGCCACTGCTCCCCGAGACGCGGATCGGCGCGCCAATCCGTACAGGAGGGCGGCCGGGATCAGCACCGCCAGCACCGCCACCAGCAGCCCGAAGAGGCGAGCGGGATCGCGCAGCACGGCATCTGCTCGGTCGGTGAGGACGAGCACTGCGAGGAGGACTCCGAGGGCCACCCACTGGCGCCGCTCCCCCTCCAGGCCGCGGGCGAGCGGCAGCAGCGCCGCTCCCGCCAGCAGCGCCGGAAGCGCAAAGCGGATGTTGATGGCGAAGCCGACCGGCGCGCCCTCCGCGCCGGCGGCGCCGAGCGGGGTGACCAGGTAGGCGAGGATCCCGACCAGCACCACCGCCCCGCTCCAGCGCAGGACCCTGTCCCCGCCCCACAGCAGCGCCAGGGCGGCGCCGACAATCGCGCCGCCGACGACCAGCGGCCACAGCACGCCGAACGCGTTCTCGAGGCCGGGGCCGAAGTACTCGCGCCAGACTCCGGTGTCGGTCGCGTAGTGGAGGATGCTGAAGTCGGGCCGGCCCGATTGCAGCCGCTCCGGGTGCGGCAGGCTGATCGGGCCGAGGTGTTCGACCCGTGGCAGGGGGTTGCCGGTGGCGACCAGGTTGCGCAGGTACCAGAACCCGCCCGCGGCGAGGGCCGGGAGGAACCACCAGCCGGCTGCGGCCCAACGCCTGCCAGCCGGCGCCAGGGCGATCACGGCGATGCTGAGCGCGGCCGCCATCGCCAGGGCCGTCACCTTGGTGCCGACTGCGAGACCGACTGCGAGCCCCGCGGCGGCCAGCGGCCAACCGGGGGGCACGGCGCGGCCCCTGCCGCTCGCCGAGGCGTTGAGGAGGATCGCGATCGCGGCCAGGATCAGCGCCGCGGCGGCGAGGTCGTTCTTCGCCGCGCCCGGCTCGCGCACGACCAGGGTGTGGCACTCGAGGATGATCGCGGCGGCGGCGACGCAGAGCGGGCCCCGCCCATAGGGCCGCCCGATGCACCAGGCGGCGAGGAAGGCCACGGCCAACCAGCCGAAGTTGAGGAACAGCGAGAGCGTGTCCCGCTCGGTGAGCAGGATCCCGACCCCGTGCAGCAACTCCGAGTTTTGGGGATAGAACCAGTTGGTGAGGACCGTCTCGGTGTGGTGGAAGCCGGTGACGGAGTGGCTCTTGGCGATCTCGGCCGCGTACGGCATGTGGTACCAGAGCGAGTCGAAGTTGAAGATGCCGCGGTCCAGAGCGTCCTTCGTCGTCAGGCCCCAGTGCGCAAACACGACCGCGATCACGCCGACCGTGATCACGATCAGCAATAGCTCTGCGCCGCGGGTCCTGTCGTCGGTGGAGGGGGGCGCTGTGAACGAGGGCGTCCTCGGCCCCCCTCCACCGACACCACCCGCGGCAGAAAGCTCCTGGTGAGCCGGTTCACCCTCGGACGTACGCGTCCAGCTGTACATCCCCACGGCCAGCAAGAGGGATGAGGCCACAAGGGTCCAGGCGTTGAGGAGGCTCACAACCCCCAACAGCTCGGAGAGCCAGATCAAAATCGCCACGGCGAGGATCGCCTCGACGAGGCGGGCGGGGGCGCCGTGCCAGTCGGAGAGCAGGCGGCCGCGGAGGCGGACCGCGCTGAAGCCGATCGAGAGGACCACGGCGGCCAGCAGTGCGGTGCTGAGGAGGTAGGTGCCGGCGCCGATCACCGGGTGGTGCTCGGTGGAGGGTCGGTCAGGGCTTCAGGTCCCGGACCACCAGTGGCCGCTCGCCCGCCTCGACCAAGCCCTGGGCGCGGGCCCTGCGGCCGATGGCGACCGGGTCGTCCGCGGACTGGACGCGGCGATGCAGGCGCTTGTTCTCCGCCAGCATTTCGTGCAGCTCGGCTTTCGCCGCCGTGGTGGCGGTATAGGTCTTGACCAGGTCGATCGCCGGGTTCAGGTAGGAGTAGAGGACGGCGGCCAGGACCAGGGTGAGGGCGATGCGGCCGACGCGGTCCCACTGGATCCGGCTGGGACCGCGCCGAGCGGCGGGCCTGCGCCGAGCGGTTGGGCGACGACGCCGTGCGGTCGTCCTCCCCGCCTGGGCGCGCGCTGCCATACCCGGTGCTACGCGGCCGGGCCCCGCATTCCTTCACCAGACGGACGCTTGGGCGAACGCCTGCGGACCGGGGAACTCGGCGGCCGAGCCCAGCTCCTCCTCGATCCGCAGCAGCCTGTTGTACTTGGCCACCCGGTCCGAGCGCGAGGGGGCGCCGGTCTTGATCTGGCCGGCACCGGTGGCGACGGCGAGGTCGGCGATCGTCGTGTCCTCGGTCTCACCGGACCGGTGCGAGATCACGGTCGTGTAGCCCGCCTCGCGGGCGGTGCGGATCGCCTCCAGCGTCTCGGTCAGGGTGCCGATCTGATTGACCTTGACCAGGATCGAGTTGGCGACGCCCTCCTCGATCCCGCGGCGCAGCCGCTCCGGGTTGGTGACGAAGAGGTCGTCGCCGACGAGCTGGACACGCGCGCCCAACCTGTCGGTCAGCAGCTTCCAGCCGGCCCAGTCCTCCTCGTCCATGCCATCCTCGATCGAGACGATCGGATAGCGGGAGCAGGCGTCCTCCCAGTAGTCGGCGATCTCCTCCGAGCTGAGCGAGCGACCCTCGTGCTCGAGCACGTAGGCCCCTCCCTCGTAGACCTCGCTGGTCGCCGGGTCCAGGGCGATGAAGACGTCGGCGCCGGGCTCGTGGCCGGCGGCCTCGATTCCCGCCAGCACCGCCTCCAGGGCAGCCTGATTCGAGTCGAGATCGGGGGCGAAGCCGCCCTCGTCGCCGACCGCCGTCGAGAGCCCCTTCGCGGCAAGGCTCTTCTTCAGCGCGTGAAAGACCTCGGTCCCGACGCGCAGGCACTCGGAGAAGCTCTGGGCGCCGACCGGGACGACCATGAACTCCTGGAAGTCGACCGAGTTGTCGGCGTGGGCGCCGCCGTTGAGCACGTTCATCATCGGCACCGGGAGGAGCTTCGGCTCGCCGCCCCCATAGAGCTCGGCGAGATAGAGATAGAGCGGCTGGCCGGAGTCGGCTGCGGCCGCCTTCGCCGCGGCCAGCGAGACCCCGAGAATCGCGTTGGCCCCCAGCCTGCCCTTGTTGGGGGTCCCGTCCAGCTCGATCATCGTCTCGTCGAGGGCGCCCTGCTCCACCGCGCGGGCACCGCTCAGCGCCTTCGCGATCTCGCCGTTGACGTTGGCGACCGCCCTGGTGACGCCCTTCCCGGCCCAGGTGTCACCGCCGTCGCGCAGCTCGACCGCCTCGAACTCGCCGGTCGAGGCGCCCGAGGGAACGGCGGCCAGCCCTCGCGCACCCGAGGCCAGCACAACCTCCACCTCGACCGTCGGGTTGCCGCGGGAGTCGAGGATCTGGCGCGCGTGGATCGAGGCGATTGCGCTCATGGCAGAGGATCGCGCTTCGCTCGCTGCACGAAGAACCAGATATGGACGTTTGCTCGCTCCGCGCTCATGGCTGCGGCAGTGTATTGCCGCCCGGGACTAGGGCGTGGGAACCGGTACGGGCGCCGTTTCGGGCGCTGCGGGCGTTTCACCGCCGGCCGCCGGGATCGGGCGCTGCGCCAGCGGGGTCCCACGCGGTTCGACCGGGGTGACCGTGCCTGGCGACGCCGGGATCAGCTGGAACACCGGGGCCGGGCAGGCTTCCGCCGGCTGTTTCGGGTTCTCTTCGTAGCAGGCCGGGGGCGCCGTCGCGGGGTGGGCATCTCCCTTGAAGTTGGCGCAGCGTTCGATCGTGAAGTCCTCGGCGCAGAAGGTGCGCGACTTCCACTTGCTCGAGTAGTTGGCCACGAAGGCGGTGAAGGTTTCCTGTTCGGCCTGCTGTTCGAGCTGCGATTTGATCTGCGATTCGGCGGTCGCCAGCTCGGTGACGCTTTCGGGGATCGAGTTCTCGACGACGAACATGTTGTAGCCCCGGCTGGTCTTGACGAGCCCTTCGAGCCGGTCTTCCGGAGTGTCGAAGACCCTTTCGTTCAGGGGCTCTTCGAGAACGCCCTCGGCGATTCCTTTCTGGAAGCCGCCTTTGGATTTGCTCAGTTGATCTTCGGAGTATTTCTCGGCGACCGTTTTCCAGCTCGCCGCCGAATCATCTTTTTCGAGCGCCGCCAGCGCTGCTTCGGCTTTGGCCTTGTCTTTGTTCACGACCAGCCGGATGTCGCGGGTTTCCGGCTGCGTGAACTGGGTCGGCTTGGCGGCTTCGTAGTAGTTCTCGATTTCGCTCTGGCTCGGCTCCGAGACACCGTCGGTGATCTGTTCCTGAATCTTGGAGCTCAGCATCTGCAGTTCGACCCTGGAATCGACGTCCGCCTGGGTGAATTTCGATTCTGTGAGGAATTTCTTGTACTCGTCCTCGGTTTTGAAGTTTTCGTCTTTCAGTTTTTTGAATTCTTTGGCGACTTCCTGATCGGTCACGGAGATGCCCTGTTCGTCCGCCTCCCCCCGCAGCCAGGCCGAGTCGAGCAGGCTTCCCAGCGCCGCTTCCTTCAGTTCGTCGTATTGGGGGTCGCCCGGTTTCGGCACTTCTTTTTTGCCGCTCTGCGCCGCCGTCTGCTCGAGGGAGCGGGTGAATTCGTCTTCCGTGATCGTGCCGGCGTCGTCGGGGGCATCCTCGATCACGGCCACGTCTCCGGAGGAGACACTCGGGTCGCCGAGGCCCTCGGCGACGGCGACGATCACGAAGAGGGCGATAAAGATGACGCCGAACACGAGCAGCGCCAACCGGCGCAGGGCAGCAGGGTCCTTGGGGCGCGCGGCCGCGGCGCCTTTCTTCCCACCGGTCCCTGAGGTGGGTCTCCTGCCCTTATTCGGACTCACGAGGCGGGGAGCATATCTTTTCCGGCTAAATTTGCGCTCAAGGTCTCACGCAGGGCGCCGGCCATCGCGAGCACCCCGTCGAGGCGCTCCCGAGGGTCGTCGGAGACCCGGACGGAGGCGGTTTTCTCCCGCCACTCGTATAGCGCGCCATCGACCTTCTCCCCCAGGGCCGTCGCCTGCTCGGAGTCGAGCTCGACCCCGACGATGCTGAGCCGCCCGCCCCGCAGCTCGACGTTGCGGGCGCCGGCCAGCCGCAGCTCGATCCGTGCCCGCTGCAACGCCAGTAGGTTCTCGGCCACGGGCGGCAGCGGCCCGAAGCGGTCGCCGAGCTCGTCGCGGATCGCCCGTAGCTGACCAGGCTCGCGGGCGGCGACGATGCGGCGGTGGACGTCGATCTTCGCCGCCTCGAAAGGGATGAAGGCGGCCGGCAGGTGGGCGTCGACCGGCACGTCGAAGCGCAGCGGCTCCGGCGCCTCCTCCCCGGCCCCGTCCTCGCCGACGGCCGCCACCGCCTCGTCGATCATCTGGCAGTACAGCTCGAAACCGACCGCGGCGACGTGCCCGGACTGTTCCTCGCCGAGCAGGTCGCCGGCGCCGCGGATGTCGAGGTCCCGCATCGCGATCTTGAAGCCGGACCCGAGCTCGGTGTGGTCGGCGAGGGTCGAGAGCCGGGCCGCAGCCTCCTCGGTCAGCGCCTCCGCCGCCGGGTACAGCAGGTAGGCGAAGGCCCGCTCCCGCGATCGCCCCACCCGGCCGCGGATCTGGTAGGCCTGGGCGAGGCCGAGCCGGTCGGCGCGCTCGACGATCAGCGTGTTGGCGGTCGGGATGTCGAGGCCCGACTCGATGATCGTCGTGGTCACCAGGCAGTCGGCGTCGCCGCGCAGGAACTCGAGCATCGTCCGCTCCAGCTCGGCCTCCTCCATCTGGCCATGGGCCTCCGCCACCCTGGCCTTCGGGACCAGCCCCCGCAGCCGCTCGGCCATCTCCGGCAGGCTGTCGATCCGGTTGTGGAGGAAGAATGCCTGGCCGCCCCGCTCCAGCTCGCGCTCGATCGCCCGCTGGACCAGATCCTCGTCGTAGGGGCCGACGTAGGTCCGGACCGGCCGCCGACCCTCGGGTGGCGTCTCGATCACCGAGATGTCGCGCAGCCCGGCCAGGCTCATCTGCAGGGTGCGCGGAATCGGCGTCGCGGAGAGGGAGAGGACGTCGACCTTCAGCTTCAGCTGGCGGAGCAGCTCCTTCTGCTTGACGCCGAACCGCTGCTCCTCGTCGACGACCACCAGCCCCAGGTCTTCGGCGCGGACATCGCGCGAGAGCAGGCGGTGGGTCCCGATCAGGATGTCCACCTTGCCCTCCCTGAACCCGGCGAGCACCGATTTCACATCGGCCGGCTTGCGCAGCCGCGAGACCCAGTCGAGGGTGAACGGCAGGTCGGCGAGGCGCTCGTGGAAGGTGCCGAAGTGCTGCTGGGCGAGGATCGTGGTCGGCGCCAGCACCATCACCTGCTTGCCGTCCGCGGCCGCCTTCACCGCGGCGCGCAGCGCCACCTCGGTCTTGCCGAAGCCGACGTCGCCGCAGACGAGCCGGTCCATCGGCTGCTCGGACTCCATGTCCCCCTTCACCGCCTCGATCGCCTCGACCTGGTCGGCCGTCTCGCGGTACGGGAACGCCGCCTCCATCGCCAGCTGCCACTCGCCGTCCGGCGAGAAGGCGTGCCCTCGGCGGGTCCGCCGCTCTGCGTAGAGGTTGAGCAGCTCGCCGGCCAGGGCCCCGGCGGCGCGACGGGCGCGCGCCTTCATGTTCTGCCAGCGTTTGCCGCCCAGCGCCGAGAGGGCCGGCTCGCCGCCCCCGCCGACGTAGCGGCTCAGTTTCGCCAGCTGGTCGGTCGGGACATAGACGCGGTCCTCGCCCTTGTATTCGAGGTAGAGGTAGTCGCGGGTGACGCCGCCGACCTCCCGGGTCTCGAAGCCGGCGAAGCGGGCGACCCCGTGATCCTCGTGGACGACGTGGTCGCCGACGCGCAGGTCGCTGAAGGCGAGGCGGCCGCGGGCGGCGCCGGGGGCCCGCTCGGCGGCGCGGCGGCGTCGGTGGACGAGGCGGCGGAACGGGAAGACCGCCAGCCGCAGCTCGGGGCTGACGAAGCCCTCGCGCAGCCGCGCCTCGGCGAAGGCGAGCCCCGGGTCCGGCGAGAGCGGTCCCCCGTCGAGGAGCGAGGCATCGAGCCGGTCGAGGCCGTAGCGGGCGCGCTCGGCCTCACCGCGGCTGTCGAAGGCGACGACCGTGCGGTAGCCCGAGCGGATGAGCTTCTCCAACTCCGACTCCGCCTCCTTGATGCTGCGCGCCGGGGACTCGGCCCGTGACGCGCGGAAGGCTTCCTCCCCGTCCTCGCCGGCGCCCGTCAGCGAGAGGAGGGCACGGGCGGCGAGCGGGGCGGCGACGTCGACGTAGAGATGGCGGGCGTCGTCGGCGTGCATCGCCGTCGTCGCGTCGTCCCAGTGGTCGCGCAGCGCCGGCTCGATCTCCTCCGCGGCGGCGAGGATGACGGCAGTCGCGTCGGGAACCAGGTCGAGCGGCGCCCCGAACTGCTCCAGCGGCAGGACCTCGGCGAGATTGGGAGCCTCGCCTCCCTCCTCGGCGGCCTCCATCGCCGCCAGCTCGGCCAGCTCGCGGTGCTCGACATCGAGCTCGGCGGCGGGAGCCAGCTCGACCCGCTCCGCCTCGCCGAGCGAGCGCTGGGTGAAGGTCGAGAACCAGCGCATCGAGTCGACCTCATCGCCGAACAGCTCGATCCGGGCGGCGCGCTCCTCGGTCGCCCCGAAGACGTCGAGGATGCCGCCGCGGATCGCGAACTGGCCCCGCTCCTCGACCTGCTCGACCCGTTCGTAGCCGGCCGTGACCAGGTCCTCCGCCACCGCGCCGAGCTCGACCTCATCCCCCCTGGAGACGGCGAACCCCGCAGGGCGAAGCGAGGCGTCGGGAACGGCCTCGGCCAGCGCCGTGGCGCTCGGCCACGACGACCGCGTCGCCGCCCTCGCGCAGGGAGTCGAGGGCGTCGATCCGCAGGCCGACGAGATGCGGCGGCGGGGTCACGTGCGAGGCGTAGCCCGTGCCCCGGGACGGGTAGAAGCCGGACGCGGCGCGGCGCCAGGTAGGCGGCAGGTCGGCCGCCAGGTCCCGGGCCGAGCGGTCGTCGGCGCTGACCAGGAGCGCGGGCCGCCCCGCGAGCCCCTGCTCGTCCTCGAGCAGCGTCGCCAGCAGCAGCGGCCGCAGCGTCGCCGAAGCGCGCAGGCTCACCGTGTTCCCCGCCCCCGGTCTCGGCGGGCAGCCCGGCGGCGAGCGCGCTGCAGGCGCTCGTTTCCGGCGGCTATCTCGATCAGCGGGCGTAGGCTCATGGCAGGCTGAAAGCCCGAATCGGTCGATTCGGGCCTTGCGCCGATTCTAGATCGACGGGCTAGGCTCCTCATCGATGCGACTCAGACGTCCCTTCGCCGCCGGCTCGACGCTCGGCGCTCCTCGCCCACCACGCCTTCGAGACCCGTGCCGGGGTCGGGCTCGTCTTCGAGCCCGAGCTCGGCCGACGCGGGGCGATCGCCCTCTGGGGGTTCTCTGATCCCGATGGGATGCTGGTCGCGCCGCCCGTGGCGGGCGGGTGAACGAGCGCCTCTCGGCGTTCAACGCCGGCATCGGCGTCGCCGGGGTCGCGGTCCACTTCGCGGCCTGGCCGTGGTCGCTGCACAACGGGCTGCCGATGCTCGACGAAGCCGAGGGCCTGACCGACGACGCAGCTGCCCGCCTACAACTCGGTGCTCTGGTTCTGGGGGCTCTCCAGCGTCCTCAGCCTCGCTGACCGAGGCGCGCCTCGGGTTCGCGCCGCTTCGGCCTGATCGCGGCCGCGCTCAACTTCCCGGTGCTGCTGATCTCGGCTCAGCACCATTTCCGCTGGGCGCGCGAGCAGGCGCGCCGGGAACCGGAGCGCTGGAGCCCGGCCCTGCTGGAGCCGTGAGCCGGCGGGGTGGCCCGGGGGCGCCCGCGGCGCCCTCAGCCTCAGCTTCGACAACCTTGGCGAGGCGGCCGAGCTCGAGCTCGGCACGCTCGGGCCGGATGCCCCCCGGGCGGCCCACCCCACCGCGACCCAGGTCCTGCCCTCGCTCCTCGGTGAGCTCGAGTCGCGCGGCCTCGCCGTCGACCTTCTTCGTCGAGGGGCTCAACACCGAGATCTACCCGGAGCGGCTGGTCGAGATCGACTCCAGCGGCCACGAGGTCGGCTACCACGCCTGGCGCCACGAGCGATGGGGCGAGCTGTCGGCCGAGGAGCAGGCCGAGAACCTCGCGCACGGGCATGGCGGCGTTCGGCGAGCTGGGCCTGCGGATGGCCGGGATCCGCCCGCCCGGCGGCGGGCTCGGCGCGGGCGGGCTCGACGTCCTCCGCGACGGCGGGCTGCGCTACTGCTCCCCGGCGGGCAGGGGCGCCGGGGACGACGGCGGGCTGGCCCTGCTGCCGTTCCAGCTGGCGCCACGTCGACGCGAGCTGCGTGCTGCCGCAGCTGCGACTCGGCGCGAGCGGAGACGGCTCGGGCGACGGAGCCGCTCGAGCCCCGGCGCGCTTCCTCGCCGGCCTCGAAGTGGAGCTCGATCGGCTCGGCCGCGACGGCGGCTACCTCGCGATCGTCCTCCACCCGTTCATGCTCGATTGGCTCGGCGAGGAGCGCCTCGAGCACTCCTCGACCGGGTCGCCGCGGGCATCGCCGCAGGGCGAGCTCTGGGTCGCGCCCTGCGCGGAGGTCGCCGACCACGATCCTGGCGGACCCCGAGGCCTTCCGGGGCGGCACGACGCTGGATCCGATCAGCTGGGCGGACGGCGGCGGCTGAGGCAGCCCCCTGCCTCAGCGGGAGCGGACCGCGCTGATCGTCTCGCGCAGGGTGTCGCGGGCGTCGTGGTGCGGCATCCAGTGCAGCTCGGCGGCGGGCGCGGGACGGTGTCCATCAGCACCGGTCGGCGGATGGCCTCGATCCAGGCGGCCTCGTCGGGCAGGTAGGGAGACCTGGGCGAGCGCCTCGGCGGTCGGCGCTGACCGCGACTGCCGCGGGGCCGGCACCGCGTGCCAGCCGAGCTCGTGGGCCAGCTCGGAGATCGTCAGCTCCCCGGGCCCGGCGAGGTTGTAGACGCCCGGCTCGCCGGCGCCGATCACGGCCGCGCACAGCGCCGCGGCGACGTCGTCGTGGTGGACGAGCTGGAAGGGCACGCCGGGGTCGGGCAGCACCGGCCGCAGGTAGGGCGCCCTGCCCAGCGCCCAGCGCAGCGGGCCCGGCAGCGTTCCGCCCGATCGCGAGCAGCGGGATCAGGTCGAGCAGCAGGGTCGCTTCGGGCCCGGCGACGATGCAGGGGCGGAAGACGTAGGCGTCGGTGTCCGAGCCGGCGAGCGCCTCGTCCAGCTCGGCCTCGACCTCGGCCTTGTGCGGCGGAGTAGGGATGGCGCGAGCTGCCCCGCGCCGGCTCGTCCTCCGTGAGCAGCTCGGGCAGGTCGCGGTGGAAGCCGTAGGCCGCGACCGAGGAGGTGTAGACGAGGCGCTTGGCCCCGGCGGCGACGGCCGCGTCGAAGACGTTGCGCGAGCCACGCCAGGTTGATCTCGCGGCTCTCGTCCGTGCCGGCGACGATCACGAAGGCGAGGTGGACGACGACGTCGGCGTCCGTCGACCAGCGCCTCGACCGAGTCGCGGTCGAGGATGTCGCCGCGCCGGTATTCGACCTTCTCCCAGCCGTGCGCGGCGATGTCGAAGGGGCGCCGCGCCATCCCGATCACCCGCTCCGACCTCGGGCACCCGCTGCAGAGCCGACATGAACGGCTTGCCGATCTCTCCGGTCGGTCCGGTGACGGCGACGGTCAGGCACTGGGCCGAGTCTGTCCAGACCGCTAACCCTCCGGGCAGGCCCGGCCCCGACCGCTGCCACTCGACCTGGCCTTCGCCCTCGGCCCGTGAGCGCCCCTCGACGTCGTCCCACGTCGTGCAGCATCCGCTTCAGGCGGGCGACGGCCTCGGGCGGATTGGCGGCGACCTCGGCGGCCAGCTCGCGCGCCGCGTCCTCGGTCGCAGCGGCCGGCGCCACCCGGTTGACGAGGCCCAGCCGCAGCGCCTCGTCGGCGCCGATGGTGCGTGAGGAGAGCAGCAGGTACTTGGCGGTGGCGAGGCCGCAGAGGGTGACCAGCCGCGCCGGCCCGACCGGCACGCCAAGGGCGGCGCCCGGAAATCGCATCCGCAGGTTGGAGCCGCCGACCCGCATGTCGCAGGCGATCGCGATCTCCGCCCCACCGCCGACGACATCGCCGTGACAGGCCGCGATCGTCGGCTTCGGGAAGCGCGACGATCGCGTCGTAGAGGTCGGCGAAGAGCTGCATGCGCGCGACCTTGGCCTCGTCGTCGAGCTCCTCCTTGACGTCGGCGCCGGCCGAGAGCCCCATGTGGTCGCCGGAGCTGATGAGGAGAACCCGGACGGCCTCGTCATCGCGGGCGACCGCGAGGTGACCGAGCATCTCGTTCAGCATCAGGGTGTCGATCGCGTTGCGGGCCTGCGGGCGCTCGAGCCGCAGCACGGCGACGCCCGTGCTCGTCGACCTCGTATGCGGTTCGCTCAGCGCTCGTCATCCTCGACCGCGGAACCTAGCCGCTCGCACCAACCGCTCGGCCTCGTCGGCGGCGCGGCCGACAAGCGCCGCGACCTCGTCCGGGGACTCGCGGAAGCCGCCCAACACGTAGCGGGAGACGACCTCCGGGTCGCTGGAATCGGGCCTGCCCGACGCCGACCCTGACCCGCCAGAACTCCGGGTCGCCGAACCCCGCCTTGAGGCTCTTGAGGCCGTTGTGGCCGGCGAGCCCGCCGCCGAGCCGTGACTGGACCTCGCCGAAGGGCAGGTCGATCTCGTCGTGGATGACGACGACTCGGTCGAGCGGGACCTTGAGCGACCCCCGCGCCGGCCCCGCCGAGCCGCCCGACTCGTTCATGAAGGTCTGCGGCAACAGGATCGCGACCCGCGGGCCGCCGGGGCCGGCACGGCCTTCGGCGATCAGGCCGCCGAACTTCTTCTTCGCCCGCGGCAGGTCCCAGCGGCGCGAGAGCTCGGCGCCGACCTCGAAGCCGATGTTGTGGCGGGTCCCCGCGTAGCTCTCGCCCGGGTTGCCGAGGCCGACGATCAGGATTCGCTCGCCGCGATCCGACCCGGCGGCGAAACAGGCCGATTGCGGCTACTCCTCGTCGGAGTCGCCCGAGTCGCCCTCGCCCTCGGGGGCCTCGCCCTCGTCCTCGGCGGGGGCCTCGCCGTCCTCGCCGACGAGCTCGGCCTCCTCCTCGACCGCGGGCTCGGGCTCTTCCTCGACGCGCGGCGGGGAGAGGGTCGCGATCGTGATCTCCTCGGGGTCGTCGGCGACCAGCTTCACCGCGTCGGGGATGGTGAGCGAAGCAAGCTGCAGGGTGTCGTTGATCTCCATCTCGGAGACGTCGGCGACGATCCGCTCGGGAATCTCGGTCGGCAGCGCTTCGACTGTGATCTCGCGGGTCACGTGCTCCAGCACGCCGCCCTCTTTGACCCCCGGCGCGACCTCGGTGCCCTCGAGCTCGATCGCGACCTCGGCCTGGATCTCCTCGTCGAGCTTGACCTCCTGCAGATCGATGTGCTGGAGGTTTCCGCGGACGGGATGAAGCTGCTGTTCCTTGACCACGACCGGGACCTTCGAGGCCCCCTCCAGCTCGAGGTCGAAAAGCGCCTGGCCGCCGGCGAGCACGGCGCGGATCTCGCGTTCGCCCGCCTGGAATGTGCGCGCCTCGGACCCGCCGGCGTAGACGACGCCGGGCACCAGGCCCTCGCGCCGGAGCCGGCGCGAGCTGCGCGAGCCAAACTCCGCACGGGGAGCCGCTTTCAGGGTTTCGCGTCCGCGAGCCATCGAAGCGGAGAGGATAGAGAACCGGGAGATGACGGGAAGCTGTGGCACCCTTCACCCTCACCTCATGACCGACAAATCGAAGATCCCGAAGGGCCGGATCCGCCGCTCGGCGAAGCTCGGGTCGGTGGTCGGCGTGCAGGGAGCCCGCTACGCCGGCACCAAGGCGACCAACGTCGCCCGCTCCGAGGAGGGTGGCAGGGAGAGGCTCGAGCAGCGCCACCTCGAAACGGCGATGAAGATGGTCGGGGCGCTCGGCCAGATGAAGGGCGCGGCGATGAAGCTCGGGCAGTTCGCCTCCTTCATCGACACCGAGTTCATCCCCGAGGAGTACCGCGACATCTACCAGGAGCAGCTGGCGAAGCTCCGCACCGACGCGCCCTCGATGCCGTGGGAGAAGGTCGAGAAGGTGCTCGAGGAGGAGTACGACGGCGAACCGCTCGACGAGCTCTTCGCCGAGTTCGAGCAGGAGGCGTTCGCCGCCGCCTCGATCGGCCAGGTCCACCGCGCCGAGCTGCTCGACGGGCGCGTCGTCGCGGTCAAGGTCCAGTACCCCGGCATCGCCGAGGCGCTCGATGCGGACCTGCGCAACGCCGGGACTGTCGTCCGCCTCGCCCGGGCCCTCGCCCCCGGCCTCGACGCGAAGGCGATCGCCGATGAGATCCGCGAGCGGGTGATGGAGGAGCTCGACTACGAGTACGAGGCGCAGAACCAGCGCAGCTTCTCCCGCGCCTACCGCGACCACCCGTTCATCTACGTGCCGGAAGTGATCACCCGCCTCTCGCGGCGCCGGGTGCTGGTCACCGAGTTCGTCGAGGGCATGGGCTTCGAGCAGATCAAGGAGCTGCCACACGAGGACCGCAGCCGCTTCGGAGAGATCGTCTTCCGCGGCAGCCTCGGCTCGATCTTCCACCTCCAGCATTTCAACGCCGACCCCCACCCCGGCAACTACCTGCTGATGGCCGACGGCCGTGTGGCCTTCCTCGACTTCGGGATGACGAAGAAGCTCGACAACGAGCAGATCGCCCTCCAGCAGCGTGCATTCGACGCCGCCTCCCGCAACGACCCGGAAGCGTTTCGCGCAGCCCTTCACGATCTCGGCTTCGTCAAGAACCCGTCGAAGCTCGACGCCGAACGGCTGATGGAACACATGATGGCCGTCGGGGGCTGGTACATCGAGGACCGCGAGATCGAGATCAGCGCCCGGCGGGTGATGAAGATCATCGAGTCGACGAACGACCCCCGCTCTGAGTACTACGACCTGATGCGGCGCGAGTCGCTGCCGGCGGAGGAGCTGATGGGCCGGCGGATGGAAATCGGCGTCGTCGCGGTGCTCGGCCAGCTCCGCGCGAAGCGCAACTGGCACCGGATCATGCGCGAGTGGGTCTACGCCGACCCGCCCGCGACCGAGCTCGGCGAGCAGGAGTGGGACTACTTTGAGGGAAGAGGCGTCAGACGGACGCCGGGTCTGGCGAGCACGAGCTGAGAGGAGCGACGATGGGGCGGATACGCCGCGGCTGGGATCTGACGAAGAAGAGCTGGGCACTGCTGCGGGGCCACCCGGCGCTGGCCCGCTTCCCGCTCTACGGCGGCATCGCAGTGATCGTCTGCACCGCGATCGTCGTCGGACCGGGCATCTACCTGATCGACAACGGGAAGGTCGCCCTCGGCGGGCCGCTCGCGGTCATCGGCTTCTACCTGCTCGCCCTGATCGGCTTCTACTTCAGCGTCGGCCTCGCCGCCGCCGCCGACATCGTCTTCCGCGGCGAGGAGGCGACGGTCGGCGACGGGTTGGCGGTCGCGCGCAGCCGCTTCTCGCAGATCGCCGGCTGGGCGGCGCTCTCGACCTTCGTCGGGCTGATCCTCAGCGCGCTCCAGAACCAGGGCGGAATCGCGGGCCAGATCTTCGGCCGCGTCCTCTCCGTCGGCTGGACCCTGATCACCTTCCTCGCCGCACCGGTGGTGGCGTTCGAGGGAACCGGCCCGATCGAGACGCTGAAACGCTCCTCGAGCCTGTTCCGGTCCAAATGGGGCCAGCAGGTGACCGGGAACATCGCGATCGGCGGCGCCGTCTTCCTGTTCGGCATGCTGCCGAGCCTGCTTCTGATCTTGGCCGGAGTCCTGATCTGGGCCTCCGCCGGCTTCCTCGGCGCCGTGCTCGTCGTCCTCGGCGTGATCGGGTTCGCGATCGCGGCGCTGATCAGCAGCGCCCTCAGCGGCATCTTCGGGGTCGCCCTCTACCGTTACGCGCTCGACAGCGAGTCGGTGGGCGGCTTCACCCCCGACGAGCTCGAGTCCGCGGTGAGGACGAAGGGCGGGCGCAACGCCCCGCCGACCGCCACTCCCGGCACGGTCTGAGCGGCGCTTTACCGAACGGCCCTGATCCCGTACGTTTAGACCGGACTCCGACTCTGGAGGTTGAGCGATGAACGCAGCAGAGATCGACGCCGGCGAGTTTCGCCAGGGCCAGCGCCGGGACTGGAACTCCGCGTCGAGCGGCTGGCGGAAGTGGAACGAGCTGATTGACGACTCCACCCACTCGGTCAGCGAGCGGATGGTGGAGATGGCCGGGATCGAGGCGGGCGACCGAGTTCTCGACGTGGCGGCCGGCTATGGGGAGCCATCACTGACCGCAGCCAGAATGGTCGGCCCGGAGGGAAGCGTCGTCGCGACTGACATCTCCTCCGGGATGCTCGGCTTCGGCCGCGAACGGGCGGCTGCCGCGGGCCTCGAGAACATCGAGTTCATCGAGAGCGATGCGGTCTCGCTCGATCTGCCCGTGCAGAGCTTCGACGCCGCCCTCTCGCGCTGGGGGATCATCTTCGAGCCCGACGGAGAGGGGGCGGCTCTGAAGGTCCGTGGCTTCCTCAAGCCGCAGGCCCGGATGGCGATCGCCTCCTGGGGGCCGCCCGATCGCGTGCCGTTCCTGGCCGTTCCGATGATGACGGCGATGAAACGGCTTGACGTGCCGCCGCCGCCGCCAGGAACGCCCGGGCCGCTGTCTCGCCCAACCCCCGCGGCGATCGGGGGGTTGCTGGACGGCGGTGGGTTCTCCGATGTGGAGGTGGACGAGCTGGAGGTCGAGTTCGAGTTTGACTCCCCGGAGGACTTCACCCGTTTCATCAAGGAGATCGCCCCGCCCGTCTCCAACCTCCTCAAGCCCCATCCGGAGGAGGTGCAGAGCGAAACCTGGGCGGCGATCGCCGAGGCGGTTCGCGAGTACGCCGACAACGGCAAGGTTCGGATGAGCAACCTGGTCCTCGTGGCTGTCGGGAGCGCCTGAACAGCTCACAGCTCGGCGCGCTCCGGTTCCGGCG
The DNA here is from genome assembly GCA_963816785.1 of uncultured Solirubrobacterales bacterium. Classification (GTDB taxonomy): domain Bacteria; phylum Actinomycetota; class Thermoleophilia; order Solirubrobacterales; family 70-9; genus VRUE01. The sequence goes on from CAWFLL010000004.1 coordinate 835,078, forward strand.
ACGAAGGCGATAGAAGCGCTCGTCGAACCTGAAGAGCCTGGCGATCGCGTCAGGCTCGGTATCCGCCACCTCGACGTCCGTGATCGCCCAACCGGGGAATCGTTCTTCAACCTCGGCGCGATTCGCACCACGGGGCAGCGGGCCCCTGCGCCGTGGTGCGAAGCAATCGAGGATCAGGGTGGCATCTGGGGCGGCGATCGCGCTCAGCTGCCGGCCCATCGCCTCTCGCTGGGAGTCGGTCAGGCCGTGGAAGGTGCCGGTGTCCACCAGCAGGCGGTAGTCGGAGCCGACGCCGGCATCCTGCAGGGCGGTCACGTCAGCCCGGATGACGCGCATTTCGACCCCCGCCGCCTCGACCCGCTCGCGGGCTCGGCCCAACGCGCGCTCGACCATGTCGACGCCGGTCACCTCCCACCCACGTTCGGCGAGCCGGACGCCCCAGACGCCACTGCCGGTGCCGATGTCGAGGGCACGACCGTGGGGACCGCCACCCTCCTCCTCACGAGCGATCAGCTCCAGCAGCTTGCCGGCGAAGGGCGGATGCTCGGCAAGGCCCTCCCAGGGATGGAAGCCGAGCGCGTAGGCGAGCCTGTAGTTCACGAATCGTCCCCGACCGCCACCCCGGCGGCGGCGAGATTCCTCATCACCACGGGCATGGTTTCGCCGAGGACCTCCGTCGGGCTGAACTCCACGATCTCCGTTCCCGCATGGTGAACCGGTGTGTGCCCCGGTGGAACGTAGTAGGCCTCTCCGGCCTGGTAGGTCTCCTCGCGGTCTGGGAAACGGAAGCCGACCTTGCCCCTGATCACGTAACCCCATCTGGGAAGTTGCGCGCGGTCCTCGGGCAGGCCGCGGAAAAGATCGGCAAGGTCGGCATCGGCGGTGTGTGACTCGAAGCAGACCGTGTAGCCATCCTCGAGGTTCTCGAGACTCACCTCGAGTCCCTCCAACGCGATCCTCTCCGACGCTGACTCTCTGGATACGCTCGACATGCTCGCCTCCTAAGGCTCGTTTCTCGGTCGAAGACGAGGCTAGGCGTGCTGTTCAGCCTGCGCATCGGCTGAATCACCCAACTTTCGACCCAGGACCGAATTGGGTGGTTCCGCCCATGGCAGCTCAGAGCAGGTGATGATCGTAGGCGTAGGCGGTCGCGGCGGCGCGGGTTGAGACGCCCAGCTTGGCGAAGAGGTTGCTGACGTGGCGGTCCACCGTGCGCTCGCTGAGCACGAGGTCGGCGGCGATCGCCTTGTTCGTCTCGCCGGAGGCGAGATGCCGCAGCACCTCGAGCTCGCGCCTGGTGAGAGTGGAGGCGCCGCCCGGCGTGGTGCCGAGGAGCGATTCGACGCGTGAGAGGTCCGGCGTCGCCCCGAGTTCTCTGTACACGGTGCGGGAGGCCTCCAACTCGAGGGCCGCCGTGTCCTCATCTCCAAGGGCTCGGCACGCAACGCCGACGAGCTCGCGCACCCGAGCCTCCTCATAGGGGAACTTCAGCTTGCGCCAGATGTCTTCGGCCTGGCGGAGAGAGGCCAGGCCGGTCCGAGGATCTCCCTCCGCCAGCTCGACCGCGCCCCGCGCCTGGGCGGCCATTGCGGCGAGTTGGCCGTCCTCGTCACTCGCTGCGATCGACTCCATCTCGCGACTCGCGACTCGCGCTGCCTCCAGATCCCCGGCCGCCAGGCTGATCTCCACATATGCCGGGAGCAGACTCGCCCGTTTGCCGATCTCCGTGGCCTCCGTCAGGGCCCTGCCGATCGCCGCCCACGCACCATCGATCTTCCCCTGAGCCAGCCGCAGGAGGGCGAGCCCCGGCTGCGGCTCCCGGCCGCGCCCGCTCGCCTCGCGGTAGGCGGCTTCGGCTGCGCCGAAATCGCCGAGCATGCGTTGAATCTCCCCCCGGCGGTAGTCGGCCTCCCCGGCTGCTGCCTGGTTCTCGCCCTCCTCGCAACGCTTCCCGGCACGTCGTGCCTCCTGCAGCGCATCGGACCAGGCGCCGCGCAACTGCATGAGCTCAGCACGGTGCAGAAGGCAACGGCCCGTGAAGGCGACGAGGTCGGGCTGGCGCTCGCACCAGGCCGAAAGTGCAGCTGTCCACTCCTGGGCGCGGCGGACCTCGTGCGCGTCCCTGCAGGCCAGGATCACACCGCAGTAGACGATGCCCGAGACGATCGGCGAGAGCTCGCCCGCGGTGACCGCCACCATCGTCTCGTCGAGCAGCCCCAGGCCCTCCCTGATGCGCCCGACTTTGATCAGGATGTGGCCCTGCTCGTGGGCGGCGAGCGCGAACAGGTCCGGGTCGGCGAACCGCTGGCCGATCGCCGCGACTTCGCCAGCGGTCGCTGCGGCGACCTCGAGTTCGCCGGTTGCCTCCTGCTCGAAGACGCGTGGGAGGATCAGATAGCCGCGCTCGACACAGTCCTCGCCCTGCTCGTCAAGCAGCCGCTGGGCGCGACCCAGCCAACCGCTCGCCTGACCGATGTCTCCGCGGCGGGCGAGGTTGACGCCGATCCAGAAGGCGCATCGCAGCGCGGCCATCGGCTCGCCGGCGTCCCGGTGGGCGCGGTTGGCCCGTTCCAATGTCGCCATGTACTCCGCCTCGCGGCCGAGCATGTAGGCCGCCTCGGAGAGCAGCTCGAGGTCCCCGGCCGCAAGGGAGTCGGAGCGATCGGCGTTCGAAAGCGCGTCGAAGACGTCGGCCCAAGCCTGGTTCGCATAGGCCTCACGCCCTCGTTCGAGGTCGCTCCTCGATTTCGCCACCAGACGATTATCGTGGGACAAGGGCAAGGCAGCCATCCATCAATGACGAGCTGTGACTCTCCCGACGCGAGAAGACGGCACTATTCGAAGTCGGACTCGTCCGCCTCGTCGAGCCCGGAAACGGAGAGCGCCGACCCCAGATCGGGGTGCGCGGTGATTCTCCGCACGAGGCCGTCCTGTATAGCGAAGCCGATCGCAAGATCCTGTGATCCCGCGACCTCCCCCCCGTCGACATAGCGGAACTCGAGGTGCAGATCGACGACGACGGTATCGCCGCGAACGAAGACACGACGCCCCTCGAAGCGCGGGGCGACGCCGTAGGTCTGCTTCGCAAGCCAGCCCCTCAGCGCGTCGTGGCCCCGCTGAGTGCCGACCGGGGTCACGAGCTCCAAGTCTTCGTCCGCGAGGGCGATCAGCGCCCCTTCGTCGAAGTCGTCCATGGCTCGTGCCCACGCCGTGACTACGTCCAGCGGGGATGTCACGCGCAACCGTTCATGCGTGGAACGAAACCTCCCGCGGGCACGGTACACCTTTAGCTCAAGAGGCGGGAGCGCCAAATCTATTGGTACGGGAAATGCGCAGCAGGGCAGCCACGATTCGGGTTCCTCGATTCTCGCCCCTAAAACGCGTAGCGGCCCCGCCGCCAGGCGAGGCCGCTCGATCGATCCGCTGCACTGCTCCTAGCTGTCGTCGCGATGGTTGTGATGGTCGTGATGGTCGTGATGCCTCTTCTCGCAGTCCCTCCTCTTCTTGCCGTGCAACTTCTTGCAGTGCTCGTTCTTGTGACCGCTGTGATGATCGGGGCTCGCCTGGGCGAGGCCGGTTCCGCCGATGGCGAGGACGGCGCTTACGCCCATCAGGGCGAGGATCTTTGAGAGTCGGCTGGACATCAGTCCTCCATGTGTTGGGGATCTTTTTTGGGGGGTGTTGACCATGAAAGGCCAGCGTGACGACGAGAGTGACTTGGAGCCGCCAAAGTCCAGGCCAAGCCGAGGGAAAGGTTCGGTAAACAGGGGTCAGGCGGCGGCGGCGACCCTGAGCGGCGGTAGGCGACAGCCCTGGATAAACCCGACGTGGACCAAGATCAAACGGTCGCCGTCCTCGTCCGTGGCCTGCCCGCGGTCCACGATCACGTCGGCCGAAGAGAGGCCCTCCCGCGATAGGCTTCGGTCGTGTTGCGCCAAGGTGATGGCGAGCCGCTGGTTCTGCTGCACGGCATATTCCAAGCCGATCGGGTGTGGCGCCACGTCATCCCGCCCTTGGCCGCACACTTTGACGTCATTGCGCCGATGGGGTTCGGGCACGGAGGACGGGTTCCCGACAAAAGGCCGACGACCTTCGAGGACTGGGTCGATGACAGCGAGCGGGCGCTCGACGAGTTGGGGCTGGACAGGCCTCACCTAGCCGGCAACTCGTCGGGCGGTTGGGTAGCGCTCGAGTTGGCGCGGCGTGGCCGTGCGAAGACCGTGTGTGCACTTTCGCCGGCGGGTGCCTGGGATCGCGACTGGGATGACAGGAACCGGCTCAAAGAAGAACTGTCCACGGCGATGCGCGAAACTCGCCGTTCCCGTCGGTTGCTGCCTCTTATTTCCTACTCCGGCCGGCTTCGGCGCTGGGTTATGAGCGATGTCGCCGTCCACGGGGACCGGTTGAACAGAGCCGATTTCATCGACTCCGCCGACAACGTCCTCGGCTGCTCGATTCTCGAGGACGCGATCGAAGACACGGCACAGTTGGAACCTCTCGATCCCCTGCCGTGCCCGATCACCCTGGCATGGTCACGCGAGGACCGTCTCTTTCCGGTCGATGTCTATGGCGCTCGCGCCCAGCAGATGATCCCCGGGGCACGGTTCGTCGTGCTCGATGATGTCGGGCACGTGCCGATGTTCGACGACCCAGAGCTGGTCGCCGACACGATCCGGGCCGCGACAGAAGATCCAGCGAAGGAGGACCGGACGCCCCCGTCTGCCTAAAGAATTTTCCCCCTACTCGGTCGAGTCGTCCAGCCCGTGTCGAAAAGCCCAGACGAAAGGCTCGAGCATGATCAGATCCTCGGTGAGGACGATCACGCGACCACGGCGGACCTTGACCCGGGCATTGGGGTAAATCCCCTTCGCTGCCTCCACCTCTCGGACAAGCTCGTCCCCCGGTATCTCGGTCATCATCTCCATCGCCATCTCCAATCGAGAGTTTGTGGCCGTCCCTCGGTCCGGGTCGCGCCAAGAGCCCGACAAGTCTGAGTCCGGACCAGCCCGATGCGGACACATGTAGGAGGAAAAAGCTGCACGGTCGAGGCCGCCTTTTCGCACTACCGCAGCTGCGAGGCAGCGCCCCGCGACTGATGCCCCCGCCCTCGTCGCCGTGCGCGGACGCGGGCGGGTGGCGATCAGATGCTCGTTATTCGGTGACCGTCAGGGTCCCGTACATGCCAGCGGCGTAGTGCCCCGGCAGATTGCAGAACATCACGTACTTGCCGGGGGTCAGTTTGAAGTCTTCCGATTTGGTGTCGCCAGCCTCGACATCGGGGATCTCTCCTGCCTCTTCCGCCACTTTGTCCATCTTCTCCTCGCTGACCTCGCCGTTGGCTTCGGTCGGGAGCTTGGCGGGATTCATATTGGACTTGAACAGCACCAACTCGTGCTCGACCTTTCCTTCATTCGGGGCTTCGATCGTCGTCGGCCCGGCCTTTGCCGTGGCGTTTTTCGGGTTGAAGTAGAACTCGCCCATCTTGATCTCCAGCGTCGCGCCATTGGCGCCGCCGCCCGCCGCCGCCCCACCGGCCGCGCCGGTTTCGGTTGCAGGCTCGGTTGCGGTCGTGTTGTCGTCACCGCCGCAACCGGCGACGACGAATCCGGCGATCGCCAGTATCGCCACCACTCCGAATAGTCCGTGTGTCTGCAACCTCATCTGGGCCTCCGATTCACCGTTGGGGTTTACCGCCTTTCCAATGACTATCGCCCGGGGTCTTGCGGGTCATCCGGGTTTCTCCACACTCTTCCAGGGTTTCCCCGAAGATCCAGCGAGCTGAAGCGCTCGCACGGGGCGTACGGACCGCGGTAGGCCCAAGCCCTGGCACTACCGTGCGGTAACAAAAATGAACCGCTGCTCAATCCGGCGCCTGTCAGTTACAAGGCTGTGACTATCCCTATGGCGAGGCCGTCCGCTTTGCGCCCAGGAAGTCGAGCACAGCGCGCGACCAGGGAGCGCGGCCCTCGGGCTCGAGGAAGGCGAAGTGGTCGGCGCCGGGGACGGTCAGGACCGTCGGGTTGGGCAGCGCCTCAGCGATCTCGTCCATCGTCGCCCCACCGAAAGGATCGTGCTCGCCGGCGAGCACCAGTGTGGGCGCCTCGATCCGCGCCAGGAGGGGGCGAAGGTCCATCCCGACGGCGATACTCTCGTTGAAGTGCTTCAAGGCGTCTGCGTTGATGCCGGCGGCGCGCAATGCCTCGGCGACGGGCGCGATGTCTTGGCCGAGGGGCGCGAGCACCGGCCCCGCTCGCTCGTACAGGGCGGCGAGCTCCCCGTCATCGGTGTAGTTCCCGGCCTGCTCGTCCTGCAGGGCCGCGATCGCGTCATCGAAGTAGGGCTGGCCCTGGTGCGAGGCGACCCGCTCCATGCGCAGCCCGCGGATCACGTCGGTGAATCGGGGGGTGGTGCCGGCAAGGACGAGCCGGCCGACGCGCTCGGGGTTGTTCCCCGCCCACGTGATCGCGACGAAGCCACCGTGCGAATGGCCAAGCACATCGAGGCGCTCGACTTCGAGGTGCTCACGCACCGCCTCGATATCAGCCGCATAGTCCTCGAGGTCGTAGCCCGACGGATCCGCCGGTCGGCTGGATTCCCCGGTGCCGCGCGGGTCGAGCAACACCAGCGTGCGCTCGGCCGCCAGCTCCGGCAGCTCTCCGAAGTAGAGCGAGGAAAGGCCGGGCCCACCGGGATGGCAGAGGAGCGGCGGGCCGGACCCCACCTCACGCCAAGAGAGAGTCCGACCATCATCGGTCCTTAGGCTCGGCACGGGTACACGCTAGCGCGTCGGCTTCAGGCGCTCAGCGCGGAAAAGACTTCCCCCAAAACCCTGTCGGTGGAAGAACGTCGGGCGGTCCCCCAGCCCATTCGGTGGCACCTCGAAAAGGGGCTATGCTCGATTGTTCTATCCGAAGGATCCACAGAAGGGACCCAGCCATGGGTGCTCAGGAGAACAAGCAAGCAGCAGAAGAGGCGTACAGGGCGTTCAGCAACGGGGACGCCGAGGGCGCGATGAAGAACATGGACGACTCAGTCGAGTGGACGGTACGCGGCGATAACGCGCTGACCGGGACCTACAACGGCAAGCAGGCGGTCGGCGAGCTCTGGGGGAAGTTCTTGAGCAAAGAGTTCCGCACCGAGCCGCACGACTTCGTCGCTGACGGCGACAAGGTTGTCGTCCTGACTACGGTCACGCTTGAGGGCGAGACAAACGAGGGCGCCGATGTCCTCACCTACAACGCCGAAGGCAAGCTCGTCGCCTTCGACACGCTCGCCGATGCGACGGTGGGCAACCGGGTGTTCGCAACGTAGCGGTCCAGGCGGTACGAACGCCCCGGCAGCCCAGAGGCCGTCGGGGCGTTTGTCGTTCTAGGCCAGTACGGAGGCGAACAGGCGGGGGTCGTTCGAGCAGAGGCCGTTGACCCCGGCCGCGACGAGCTTCCGCATTCGCGGCAGGTCGTCGACGGTCCAGGCGATCAGCTCGACTCCGGCGGCCCTGGTGACCGCCGCGAGTCGGGCGCTGACGATCGGATGGTAGACCCAGATCGAGTTGACGCCCATCTCGGGCAGCGCGCGGGTGGCGATGCCCGGCAGGCGCCGTCGCATCGCGAACAGCGCCGCCAGCATCGGCGCCCGCGCCCAGCGCTTCGAGGCCCAATCCCTGCTCACCTTCGGATACGTCCAGCCCCGCCGCAACCCGGGCTCCAGCCTGCGGATCCGCGCCAGGGTGGAGATCTCCATCGTCGAGACCATCGCGCGCCCGAACAGGTCCCGCTCCCTGACCGCGGCGACGATCTCCTCCTCGCGGCCGGGCAGCTTGATGTCGAGGTCGATCTCGACCCGGTCCAGAGGCGGCTGGAGAAACGCGTCGAGCCCCTCCGCCAGGGTCAGCGGGCGGCGCCGCTCGGCGTCCTGCCAGTCATGGGCGATGACCAGCGGCGACCGCTCGTCGGCCGCGGCCTTCGGGTGCCCGTCACGGGTCCAGAGGACGTCGATCTCGACCGTGTCGACCCCCGCCTCGACGGCCGCCGCGAAGCTCTCCGGGGTGTTGCCGAGAGCGATCAGGTCGGCGCCCTTGTGGCCGACCAGCCGCAGGCCGTCCGGCATCAGAACAGTTGGTTCTCGCCCGCGAAGATCTCCGAGACCGAGTCGTCGGTGAAGATGCGCCGGATCGAGTCGGCGAAGGTGCTGGCCGTCGACAGGACCATGATGTTGTCGGGCGCGCCGGGACGGAGGGGGATCGTATCGGTGACGACGATCCGCTCGATCCCGGAGTTCTCGTACGCGAGCCGTTCGTAGGCGGAGCCCGAGAAGACGCCGTGGGTGGCGCAGGCGATCACCCTCGCCGCGCCCTCGTCGCGCACGGTCTGCGCCGCGGCGCAGAGGGTTCCCGCGGTGTCGATCATGTCATCGACCAGGACCGCCGTCTTGCCCTTCACGTCGCCGACCACGTAGCCGATCTCGGCCACCTGCTGGGCGGGGCGCTCCTTCTCCATCACCGCCCAGTGGCTGCCGACCCGGCGGGCGAAGTTCCGCGCCGTCTTGACCCGGCCGGCGTCGGGGGAGACGATCACGAGCTCCTCGGTCATGTTCTGATCGGCGAACCACTGGGTCAGCATCGGCATCGCGGTCATGTGGTCGACGGGGACGTGGAAGAAGCCCTGCACCTGACCCGCGTGCAGGTCCATGGTCAGGACCCGGTCGACGCCCACCCCCTCGAGGCACTTGGCGACGATCCGCGCCGAGATCGGCTCGCGAGGCGCCGACTTCTTGTCCTGGCGCGCATAGCCGTACCAGGGCATGACGGCGATGATCCGGTGGGCCGAGGCGCCCTGCGCGGCGTCGATCATCGTCAGCAGCTCGACCAGCGCGTCGTTGGGAGTCATCCCGCTCTGCTCATTGGCGCTGGTCGACTGGACGAGGAAGACGTCGGCGCCACGGATCGACTCCTCGTACCGGCAGTAGACCTCGCCGTTGGCGAACGTTTTCAGCGTCACCTGCCCGAGATCGAGATCGAGCTTGCCCGCGACCTTGGCGGCCAGCTCCATCGAGCTGCGCCCGCCGAAGACCATCATCCGCTTCGAGTAGTCGTACCCGATCGCGGTCTGGATCGCCTCCGGGCTGCGCTCCTCGATTGCGCTCACTCTTCCTCCTCCCGCATCTTGCCCGCCTTCTCGTCGGCGTAGCCCTCGATGTTCCGCTGGTCGTTTTCGCTCACCGCAAGTGCCCCCTCGGGAACGTCGTCCTTCACCACTGCTCCGGCGCCAGTGTAGGCCCTGTCCCCGACTTCTACCGGCGCGATCAGCATCGTGTCAACGCCGATCCGGACCTGGTCGCCGATCACCGTGCGGTGCTTGCGGAATCCGTCGTAGTTCGCGGTCACGGTCCCGGCGCCGAGGTTGCTGCCGGCGCCGACCTCGGCGTCGCCGACGTATGCGAGATGGGGGACCTTGGCGCCCTCTCCGATCCGCGAGTTCTTGATCTCCACGAACGACCCGGCCTTCGCGCCCGCCTCGAGCGAGGTGCCGGGGCGCAGGTATGCGAAGGGGCCGACTTCGCAGCCGTCGAGGACCTCGCAATCGACCAGGTAGGAGTGGGGCACGGAGACCTCGCGGCCGAGGCGGGTGTCGATCAGGGTGCTGAGCGGGCCCACCGTCGAGCCCGCCCCCACCGAGCTGCGGCCGCGCAGGCTGCTGCCCGGCTCGATCCGGGCGTCGGCTGCGATCTCGACATCCGCGTCGACCCAGGTCGAGGCCGGATCGACGATCGTGACGCCGGCAAGCATGTGGGCCTCGAGGATGCGGCGGCGCGACTCGGCCTCGGCCATGGCCAGCTCGGCGCGGGTATTGACGCCGAGCATCACACCCTCGTCCTCGGTGATGTTCGCTACCACCCGCAGCCCCGACTCGCGGATCAACGGCAGCACGTCACCGATGTAGTACTCGCCCTGCGCATTCTCATTTCCGATCCGCTCGAGCGCGTCGGCCAGCGGCCCCGCGGCGAAGGCGTAGGTGCCGGTGTTGACCTCGCGGATCTCGAGCTGCTCGGCGGTGGCATCCCCGGCCGCCCTTGCCTCGACGATCCGGGCCAGGTCACCCGAGTCGGGATCGCGGATGATCCGCCCGTAGCTCCCGGGCTCCTCGAGGACGGCGGTCATCACCGTCGCCCCGGCTTCCGAATCCCGATGAAAGGCGAGCAGGCCGGCGATCGCCGCGGACGAGACGACGGGATGGTCGCCGGAGAGGACCACCACCGTCTCCGAGTCGCGGATCAGGTCGATCGCCGCCCGCAGGGCGCCGCCGGTCCCGTCCGGCTCGGGTTGGACGACGGTCTCGACACCCTCCGGCAGGCCCGCGGCGAGGTCGTGCTGCGGCGAGACGATCGCGGCGACCCTGCCGGCTCCCGCCTCGCGGGCGGCGAGGATCGGCCAGGCGACCATCGGCCGCCCGCAGACGGAATGCAGCATCTTCGGCAGCGAGGAGCGCATGCGGGTGCCCTCGCCCGCCGCCAGGACCAGGACCAGTGGCGAGCTCACCCGGGAATCGTAGTGCGTGGCAGCGCTTTCCCGCCGCCCGAAGCGCCGGGTGGGCGGCTCCTGTCTCCGGCGTCAGGCGCGGGAGAGGTCTCTGCCGACCAGGGCGATCGAGACCAGGGTCCACCCGGCGAAGATCAGGTCGATGCCAACCAGGAGGCCGATCGCCCAGTCGGCGGAGCTCGGCAGCTCGGCCAGGACAAGGATCCCGATCAGCAGGCCCGCGAACCCGCTGAGCCCGACCAGACCGGCCCCCTGCTGGCCCCGGCTCGCGAACGCGACCGCGATCCGCGTCACGCCCATGAACAGGAAGTAGATCCCGAGCACGAGGGTCAGGGTCAGGGTGCCGTTGTGGGGCTCGATCACGAGCCAGAACCCGACGGCGATCGTGAGGAAGGCCCACAGCAACCGCAATACCACGGTCCCGATCGTGGGCGCGGCAAAGGCCGCCGCGACGAGGAAGGCCCCGACGATCATCAGGATCCAGCCGATGAAGATCGCCGTCCCGACCGAGGCGGCCGCAGGGACGATGATCGCCACGCAGCCGACCAGGATCGCCAGCACGCCGATCAGCATCAGCGCCCTCCAGGTGCGGCGCAGGCCCTCGCGGGCCTCGGGGTCGGCCGCCAGGCCACCCATCTCCATGTACCCAACCATATGCCCGCCTGCGGACGGGATCAATCCCGAGCGGTGACGTCGCTAAGGTCAAGCTCATTCCGGGGTGGTGTAGTTGGTAGCACGCCAGGTTTTGGTCCTGGAAGCGGGGGTTCGAATCCTCCCCCCGGAGCTACTCCTCGGCCGAGGGCCGCACCTTGCCGCCCTCGGCGCCCGGCTCGAGCGCGGGGCCGCGGGGGGAGGGGATCCCGAGCACGCGCATCGCCTTCAGGCCGAGGCCGAGCTTCTCGCGCCCCTCGGTCGCCGAGACGTCGTGGCCGCACAGCTCCCTCACACGCTCGAGGCGGTAGCGGATCGTGTGCCGGTGGGTGAAGAGCTGTTTCGCCGTCGCCGCGACGTTGCCGTCGTTGTCGAGATAGGCCTCCACCGTCGCCACCAGCTCCGTCTCGTACTGCTCGTCGTAGGCGGAGATGGGCTCGACGGTCTCCGCGTAGAAGCGTTCCAGCTCCCCGGGGTCCTCGCTCATCGCCGGCAGCAGCAGCCGGTAGGCGCCGGTGTCCTCGAAGGCGAGCAGCGGACGCCCGTCCGCCTCGCTCACGTTGACCGCCAGCCGCGCCTCGCTGCCGGCTCTGTGGAGGTCGACGGGATCGGAGGCGCGGCGACTGTAGCCGATCGTCACATGGAACGCAGAGAGGGTGTCCCCCAGCTCCCGGGCCAGGCCGTTCGCGGCGCGGGACAGCCGCTCGTCGTCCTCGGCGGGGACGATCACGACGATCTCGGCCGTGGCCTCGCCACCGTCGGGAGTCGCCAGCGCGCCCGGTGAGAACGAGCGCAGTGTCCGCATCGCGAGGTTCAGCACCCGCTCCCGCCACTCGCCCGTCTGGGCGGCCCTGGGCGCAGCCCGCACGACGATCATGCCCGCCCCCTTCTCGAGGTCGGCGCCGAGCTCGGCGGCGCGGGCGACGATGTCGCCGCGGTCGGTCACCCGGCGGGCGAGGATCGCGTCGACGAAGGCGCTCGCGACCTCCTCGCTCTCCCACTCCGGCGAGCGCGAGCGCTCCAGCTCCAGCGCCAGCAGGGTGGTGACCATGCGGGCGATCGTCGGGTCGGGCTCGGCCTTCGCCCGGTAGCGGAGCTCACCGACGACGCTGTCGGCCACCCGCAGCTCGGCCGTCGTCACCTGATCTCCCGCCTCGAGCAGCTTCTGCTCCTGGTCGGGCGACGCGCCGGCAACCGCGAGCACCGCCCCGGAGCGGTCGATCAGGGCGACGCTGGCATCGAGGACCTTCGATGCGGCGCGGGCCACGGCGGGGAGGCCGGCGCCCGCCTCGACCGCCTCCGAGAGCGCGTCGAGGTTCCCCACATCTGCGGGATTTGCAGCCTTTTTCTGGCCCCTTGCGGTCGCCGACATGCCGCCATTATCCCCAGGTCAGTGGAGAAGCTTCGAGATCTCGTCGTAGTAGTAGACGAAGGCGAGGCCGAAGACGACTCCGGTCACGACCAGGGCGATGAGGACGATCAGCGAGAGGACCCCAGCGGCCGCCTTCTCCCAGATCCGCCCGTAGGCGCTGAGCGCGGGGACGAGGATCAGGCCGACGAAGGCGGCGAGGCTGACCAGCGCGGCGATGCCGAACAGCAGGTACTCATTCTCGATCTTCTCCAGGGCCAGCAGCAGCACGGTTCTAATTCTGGCGCAACGTGGAGATGATGAGGGCGACAGCCGCGCAGAACGAGAAGGCCGCGGCGCCCAGCGCCCAGCCCGCGTTGACGTCGCTGAGGTAGTGGACGTCGAGATAGACGCGCGAGAGGCCGACAAGGGCGGTCAGCGCGATCCCGGCCGTGACCACGAGAGCCCCGCGGGCCATGCCCGGCCGCAGCCGCATCACGATCGTCACCGCCGCCCAGACGTAGAAGGTCGCATAGGCGGCGTGACCGCTGGGAAAAGACGAGCCTGAGGCGTCGACCAGGCCGCCCTCGGGACGAGGCCTATCCACCGCGGCCTTGATCTCATGCACCCCCGCATAGACGATCGCGATGCCGAAGACGAGGACGCCGAGCTCGGCCCAGCGCCGCCGCAGGGCAAGCAGGACCGCGCAGATCCCGGCCAGCGGGAAAACCAGCGCCGCGGAGCCGAGCGCGCTGATCGCCTTGGCGACGTCGATCAGCCAGCCGGTTCGCAGCGCCTCGGCGATATCCGCCGCGGTGACGTCGCCGGGCGTCGGCCCCGGGTCGCCACTGACGATCGAGATGTAGCCGAGGAGGACGAAGCCGCCGACCGCGAACACGGCCATCAGCGAGGTGAACTCGAGCCCGAAGGTCCCGCCCGGCGTCACCCGCGCCCAGAGGAACTGGAGCTGTGGCTGGAAGCGCCGCGCGAGGACGACGATCCAGCGGGTCGCCGAGTGAGCCTCCATCCAGCGCACGGCGGCACGCCTGTTCGCCTCGACCCGGAATCGCCGGTAGAGGTAGATCGAGCCGACGACGATGGCGATCAACGTCCCGAGCAGGAAGGCGCCGCGGCCCGCGTACTCGGCCGCGGTGTCGATGCTGCGCGAGAACAGGTAGCCGATCAGGATGTGGGCCGAAGACCAGATCCCGGTGCCGAGGATGCTGTAGGGGACGAAGGCCCGGTAGCGCATCCCGGAGCTGCCCGCGATGAACGGCGCCAGCGCCCGGACGATGCCGACGAAGCGACCGATGAAGATCGTCTTGCCGCCGTGGCGCTCGAAGTAGTCCTCGACCTGCTCGAAGCGCTCGCGGCCGAGGCCGAAGCGGGGGCCGTTGCGAAGGACGAAATCGCGGCCGAGGCGGCGGCCGAGCAGGAAGCTGGTGGTGTCTCCCGCCCAGGCGGCAAACCAGGCGATCGCGATCAGGATGTAGACGTTGATCGCCCCCTGCCCGGCGACGGCGCCGCCGAGCAGCATCATCGTCTCCCCCGGGACGACGAGGCCGACGAAGGCGCCGGTCTCGGCGAAGGCGAAGACCCCTACGAGGAGGTAGGTCCAGGCGCCGAGCGCGTTGGAGACGTCTTCGAGCAGCTGCTGGAATTCGTCGTGGGGGACGACCCTGCTGATCAGGTAGTAGCCGGCGGCGATCGCAAGTGCGATCGCGACGACCACGATCCGGCGGCGACGGCGATCTTCAGGAAGCCTGAGTTCCATGGGGGGGCGGGGCGCGGCCAGCTTCGCAGACGATCGCGTCGTCACGGTCGAGCCGCTCGGCGGCCCGCTCGGCCCCCGCCAGGTCCGCGCAGATGCCGACAGCGGTCGGGCCGGAGCCGGTGAGCAAAGCGTGCGCGACCCCGGCGCCCCGCAGGGCATCAAGTGCGTCGCCGATCTCCGGGCGAATGGCGCGCGCTGCCGGCTCGAGGTCGTTGACGAGCAGCTCGGAATAGGAGAGCGGCGAGGCGCCGGCGCCGGCCGCCGCTCGCAGCCGGCCGGCGATCTCCTCGAGCTCGGCGGCGCCGCGCCCGAGGCCGATGCGGTCGGCCTCCGCGAACACCTGCGCAGTGCTCAGGCCTCCCCCGCCGGGAAGCAGGACGACCGCGTGCGACGATGGATCGGGCAGGCGCTCGACATGCTCGCCCGCGCCTCGCACCAGCGAGAGCGCGGGGACGAGCTGCGAGGGGACATCTGCGCCCAGCTCGGCCGCGAGCGCTTCGAGGTCCCCGATCTTGCCGGCGGCGAGGCGGAGGACCGCCGCGGTGTCGGCGCTGCCGCCGCCGAGGCCGGCCGCGATCGGGATCCGCTTCTCGATCTCGACCCGCAGCGGCGGGCCGGTCCAGCCCCGCTCCCGCAGTCCCGAGAGCGCCCGCTCGGCGAGGTTCTCGCCGTCCTCGAGCCCCGGGCAGAAGACGGTGTCGCGCTCCGCCTCGGAGACCCTGATCAAGTCGGCCAGCGACAGTGGCTCGAACAGGGAGCAGAGCTCGTGGAGGCCGTCCGGGCGGCGCGGCCCGAGGTAGAGGCAGAGGTTGAGCTTGGCGGGGGCGTGGATCACCATCGCGACCGACCTCAGCCGGTGTCCCCCAGCTTCGCCGCGAGCGCCGCGAACTCCTCGGGCGTGAGCGCCTCGGCGCGGGCGTCGGCGGGGAGGCCGAGACTGGTCAGCCCCTCGCGCGCCGCCTCCAGCGAGCCGGGCCGGACGTGCTCGAGCGATCGGGGCAGGGACTTGCGCCGGTGGGCGAACGCGGCGCGAACCAGCTCCCGCGTGGCGCGATCCGCGCCGGGCCCCGTGCGGCGCAGGCCGAGGATCGCCGACTCGACCCGCGGGCGGGGCCGGAAGACGGCCGGGTCGACCGTGCGCAGCAGCCGCACATCGCAGGCGAGCTGGACGAGCACGCTCGGAGAGCCGTAGGTGCGGCTGCCGGGATCGGCCCGCAGACGGTCGGCGATCTCACGCTGGACCATCGCCGTCCACCGCGCCAGCGACGGCAGCTCCTCGATCGTGCGCAGGATCAGCGGGGTCGCGATCGAGTAGGGCAGGTTGGCGACGAGCGCCGTCGGCGGCGGGTCGAGGGCGGCGAGGTCGAGCCTGATCGCGTCGCCCCAGTGCAGATCGACATCGGGACGGTCGGCGAGCGCGGCGAGGGCCGGCTCGAGGCCGCGGTCGAGCTCGACAGCATGAACGTGAGCCGCCGACCCGGCGAGGCGCTCGGTGAGGACACCTTCGCCGGCGCCGACCTCGAGGACGACGTCCTCGGGACGAAGCTCGGCGTCGCGGAGGATCGCATCAAGCAGGTTCCGGTCGGTGAGGAAGTTCTGGCCGAGCCTGACCACGGCGGCTACCAGTCGAAGAGCGCGCGGGCGTTGGCCTCCACCGCCTGCTCCAGCTCCTCGTAGCTGACGCCGCGGACCTCGGCAACCGCTTCGGCGGTGGCGACCACGTGCGCGGGCTCGTTCGGCTTTCCCCGTACGGGCTGAGGCGCCAGGTAGGGAGCGTCGGTCTCGACCAGGATCAGCTCGTCGGGGACCCTGGCCGCCGCCTCGCGCAGCGCGTCTGACGCGGGGAATGTGACGATCCCGGAGAAGGAGCAGTGCCAGCCGCGCTCGATCGCGTCCTCGACCCGCCACGGCGCGAGGAAGCAGTGGAGGATCACCTTCAGCCCGTCGGCGCCGGCGTCGAGGATCGAGAAGACGTCGTCCGTCGCGGTCGTCTCTCCCTCGGGATCGCGGGCATGGATGACGACCGGCAGGTCATGGTCCCGGGCGATCTCGATCTGGGCCTCGAACGCCCTTCGCTGCTCGTCCGGCCCAGCGGTGTCGCGGTAGTAGTCGATGCCCGTCTCGCCGATCGCCCTGACCTTCTCGTGGGCGGCGAGGCGGGCGATCTCCTCGGCCCGGGCGTCGCCGAAGCCCCGGGCCGAGGTCGGGTGGCAGCCGACGGTCGCGAAGACGTCCTCGTTCCGCTCCGCCGCGCCGATCGCGTCGGCGTTCGCCTCCCCGCCGAGGCCGACGTTGAGCATCCGCCTGACCCCGGCCTCCCGGGCGCTCGCCACCACCTCGGCCTCCGGCCGCTCGCAGAGGAAGAGATGAGTGTGGGAGTCGATCACGGAAACCAGTCTATGAATAGCCTTGCGCCATGAGCGCGGAGCGAGCAGGCGTCGAAATCTGGCTCTGGGCGCCGCGAGCGAAGCGCGAGGATTTGTGATGCCCGACCCCGCCGACTACTACCGCGAGATCTACGCCCGCGGGCTGGCGGACGAGGTCCCGTCGATCCCGGTCTCGATCGCGGAGCTGGAGCGGCGCGCGGCCGATGCGATGGAGGAGAGGGCCGCGGCATACGTCTTCGCCGGCGCCGGCGCCGAGGACACGATGGACGCCAACCGCGCCGCCTTCGCGCGCCGGCGCCTGGTTCCGAGGATGCTCCGCGACGTCGCCGAGCGGGACCTCTCGACGACGCTGCTCGGCACCAAGATGCCGGCGCCCCTGATGCTGGCGCCGATCGGCGTGCAGAAGATCGTCCACGAGGAGGGCGAGCTGGCGACGGCGCGGGCCGCGGCGGCCCTCGGCGTGCCGATGGTGGCGAGCACGACCTCGCACTACAGCCTCGAGGAGATCGCCGAGGCCGGCGGGGATGGGCCGCGCTGGTTCCAGCTCTACTGGCCCGCCGACAGCCGCCTGGTCGAGAGCTTCGTTGGACGGGCCGAAGCGGCCGGATACGGCGCGATCGTCGTCACCGTCGACACCTTCATCCCCGGCTGGAAGCCGCGCGACCTGCAGCAGGCATGGCTCCCGTTCCTGCAGGGGATGGGAAACGCGAATTTCTTCCAGGACCCCGTCTTCCGCGCTGACCTCGAGCGGGCCCCGGAGGAGGATCTCGTCGCCGCGACCGGCCACTTCCTCAGCGTCTACGTCAACCCTTCGCTGACCTGGGAGGACCTTGGATGGCTGCGCGAGCTGACCGAGCTTCCGATCCTCGTCAAGGGCATCCAGCACGTCGACGACGCCCGCGAGGCGGCTGCCCGCGGCCTCGACGGGATCGTCGTCTCCAACCACGGGGGCCGTCAGGTCGACGGCGCGATCGCCTCGCTCGACGCGCTGCCCAGCATCGCCGAGGCGGTCGGAGACGATCTGACGGTCCTCTTCGACAGCGGCATCCGCAGCGGCAGCGACGTGCTGAAGGCGCTCGCCCTCGGCGCCGACGCCGTCCTCCTCGGCCGTCCCTACGTCTGGGGCCTCGCCCTCGAGGGCCAGCAGGGCGTCGAAACGGTTCTGAAGATGATCCTCGCCGACCTCGACCTGACGATGGCCCTCTGCGGCTACACCGACCCTGGCCAGCTCGGCCCCGACTCCCTCGCCTAGCCCTCCGCCTCGATCTTCGGGAACAGGGGCGGCACCCGCTCGACCCGCTGGCCGCCGGGGCGGGAGCCCAGCTCGGCGAGGGCGCGCGAGTCCTCCCCCAGCGTTCCGAGCAACCGCTCGGCGGTCTGTGGCAGGTAGGGAGAGAGCAGCAAGGTGGTGACCCGCAGGCCCTCCGCGAGGTTGTAGAGGACTTCATCGAGGCGCTCGGGATCGGCCTCGTCCTTGGCCAGCACCCACGGCCGCGTCTCCTCGACGTAGCGGTTGAGGCGCCGGACCAAGGCCCAGGCCTCCTCCAGCGCCTGCGTCAGCTCGGCCCGGTCGAGAAGCTCGCTGAAGCGCTCGAGCACGCCTTCGAAGTCCTCCTCGAGGACGGCATCGACGGCGGCGACGGGTACCACCCCGTCGCGGTAGCGCTCGATCATCGCCAGCACCCGGCTGGCCAGGTTGCCGAAGTCGTTCGCCAGCTCGGTCTCGTAGCGAGCCTCGAAGCCGGCCGTCGAGATCGAGCCGTCCTGGCCGAAGCTGACCTCGCGGAAGCAGTAGAACCGCAGCGCGTCGGCCCCGAAGCGCTCGATCACCGCGAACGGATCGAGGACGTTGCCCAGCGACTTCGACATCTTCCTCTCGCCCATCAGCAGGAAGCCGTGGATCGCCATCCGCCGCGGGGGCTCGAGGTCGGCCGCCCACAGCAGCGCCGGCCAGATCACGGCGTGGAACTTGAGGATGTCCTTCGCCATCAGCTGCATGTCGGCCGGCCAGAAGCGGTCGCTGAGGTCCTCCCCGTCGCGGGCGAACATCAGCGCGGTGACGTAGTTGAGCAGGGCGTCGAACCACACGTACATGCGCTGCTCGGGGTCCCAGGGCAGCCTCATCCCCCACTGCAGCTTCGGCCGCGAGAGCGAGACGTCCTCGAGGCCCTGCTTGATGAACGAGACCGCCTCGTTGCGGCGGAACTCGGGGACGACGAAGTCCGGCCGTTCCTCGTACAGGCCTTCGAGCTGGGCCTGGAAGGGGGAGAGGCGAAAGAACCAGTTCTCCTCGCGCTGGCGCTCGAGCGTGATCTCGTGGATCGGGCAGGTCTGCCCTGGCCCCAGCTCCCGCTCCGTTTTGAAGTCGGCGCAGCGGGGGCAGTACCAGCCTTCGTAGATGCCTTTGTCGACCCAGCCGTTGTCGTAGACCCGCTGCATGATCTCGGCGACCTTCTCGGCGTGGCGGGGGTCCGAGGTGCGGATGAAGAAGTCGTTGGTCGCGTCGATGATCGGCATCAGCTCCTGGAACTTCGCGGCGTTGCGGTCGGCCAGCTCCTGCGGGGTCACCCCCTCCCGTTCGGCTGCCGTCTCGATCGGCTCGCCGTGCTCGTCGGTCCCGGTCAGGAAGAAGACGTCCCGGCCGCGCTGGCGCATGTGGCGGGCGAGGATGTCGGCGGCCATCGTCGAGTAGGCGTGGCCGAGATGCGGCTCGGCGTTGACGTAGTAGATCGGGGTTGTGACGTAGTAAGTCGAGTTGTCGCTCATTGTCTGGGCTCCCTGCCGGTCAACGCACGGTAGAGGTCGTTGGCGCGGGTGCCGGTCAGGGCGGCGACGACGCTGGCCGCGGCCCGCGGGCGCGCGCCCGACTGAACCAGGTGGCGCAGGGCGTCGACTGCGAAGCCGACGTCGCGGTCGTGGTCCTCAGAGGAGGCCGGCCCGATCACCAGCACGATCTCGCCCTTGACATCGCCGCGAAAGCGCCGCGCCAGCTCCGCCAGCGAGCCGCGCGAGACCTCCTCGTGCATCTTGGTCATCTCCCGGCAGACGGCGGCCGGGCGGTCGGGGGCGATCGCCGCCAGTGCCGCCAGCGACTCTCCGACCCGGCGCGGCGACTCGAAGGCGACGACCGTCTCCGCCGAGCGCAGGACGCGCTCCATCTCCCCCGCGCGCTTCGGCAGGAACCCCTCGAAGCGCCAGCGGTCGGTCGGCAGGCCGGAGGCGACCAGCGCCACGGGCACCACCGAGGGGCCCGGCAGGACGGTCACCTCGAGGCTGCGTTCGATGCAGCGCCTGACCAGCCTGAAGCCCGGGTCCGAGATCGCCGGCATCCCCGCGTCGGAGACGAGAACAACCGTGTCGCCGCGCTCGATCCGCTGCGCCAGCTCGGTCGCCCGCGAGGCTTCGTTCCCCTCGTGGTTGGAGACCAGCGGTGGCGCCGGCCGGATCCCGAGCTTGTCGAGGAGCGCCCCGGTGCGCCGGGTGTCCTCGCAGGCGATGTAGTCGGCGGCGACGAGGGCGTCGCGCGCCCGGAGCGTGATGTCGTCGAGGTTTCCGATCGGGGTCGGGCAGACGATCAGCGAGCCCGGCATCAGCCCCCGCCCCGCTCCAGTTCGATCCGGGCCATCGCCGCCGCCCCGATCATCCCCGCGTCCTCGCCGAGCTCGGCGACGACCACCGGCGTTCGGTTCATCGGCCGCAGCGCGCGGGCAGCCAGCTCG
The DNA here is from genome assembly GCA_963816785.1 of uncultured Solirubrobacterales bacterium. Classification (GTDB taxonomy): domain Bacteria; phylum Actinomycetota; class Thermoleophilia; order Solirubrobacterales; family 70-9; genus VRUE01. Next base: position 855,491 of record CAWFLL010000004.1, read on the forward strand.
CGGCGGGCCGGCTCGAGCAGCAGGTCACCGGCAGCGATCACGCCGCCGCCGATCACGATCACTTCCGGCTCGAAGATGTTGGCGAGCCCGGCGAGCCCGATGCCGAGCCGGGTGCCGATCAGATCGAAGACGCCGCTCGCGGTCGCGTCGCCGGATTGCGCCGCCTCGGTCACCAGCCTGCCGTCGATCGCGTGGCCTTCGGCGAGCAGCGAGCCCAGCGCCGAGTCCGGATCCCGTTCCGCCGCCGCTCGGCCTTCGCGGCCGATCGCGGTCCCGGAGGCGAGCGTCTCGAAGCAGCCGCGGTTCGGGCAGTTCCCCTGGCAGCGGGGGCCGTCGATCTCGATCGTGAAGTGCCCGAGCTCGGCCCCCGCCCCGGTGGCGCCGCGGTAGGGCTCGCCGCCCAGGATCAGGCCGCCACCGATCCCGGTCCCGATCGTCAGCATCACCACGTTGCTCGCGCCCTTCGCGGCTCCGAACAGGAACTCGGCCAGCGCTGCGACGTTGGCATCGTTGTCGAGGAAGGCCGGCAGGCCGGTCCGCGCCGCGACCAGGTCGCGCAGGGGCAGGTCCTCGATCGGGAGGTTGACCGCCGAGACCGCGACGCCGCGCTCGCGGTCGATCGTCGCCGGGACCCCCATCCCGATCGCCCCGACGCCGGCCCGCTCCTCCCGCGCCTCTCCCACCTCGCGCACGAGCAGCTCGACGAGCTCCTCCTCGGTCTGGCCGGTCGAGCGCTCGCGGCTCTCCCAGAGCACCTCGGGCCCGTCGTCGAGGACCCCGACGAGCATCTTGGTCCCGCCCAGATCGACGCCTATCGATTCGGCGGGGCTCATCTCTTTCGGCAGGCGACCGCGGGCATCGGCATCATTCCTAAGCCTTTCATGCCCGAGAGCGATGAGCAGCGGCCGTCCGGACCGCCCGATTACAAGGTCTACAAGTCCCGCAGGGGGTTTCTCTCCCGGTTCCGCAAACCGGACCTCTCGAGCCTGCGGGAGCGCTCGCCGAAGGCGCCTCGCCTTCCCGGCCGCGGCGAGGGGCCTGGCCGCGGGGGCCGCACCCGCCGCTGGCGCCCGACCGCAAAGCGGGTGCTGAAATGGGTCGGCCTGGCGGCGCTGGGCTGGATCCTGCTCAGCTTCCTCGCGTTCGCCGTCTCGGCTCAGCTGCAGGCCTTCAAGCTCTCCGGCGGCGCCAAGTCGGCCCTCCACGGCAACCCGCTTCTGTTGGTCAACGCGCAGACGATCCTCGTGCTCGGAACCGACGCGCGCTCGCCCGACGCCGCGGAGCCGGGCGCCGCGCCGACGGAGGAGTGCTTCGAGCAGCAGGCCCACGGCGATGCCCCGCACGGCCCCTGCTCGGTCGGCCAATTCCGCGCCGACACCCTGATGCTGATCCGCGCCGGCGGCGGCGCCTTCCGCAAGCTCTCGATCCCTCGCGACGTCTTCGCCGAGATCCCGGGCCAGAACCCGCAGAAGATCAACGCCGCCTACGCGTTCGGCGGCGCGAAGGCGGAGATCGAAGCGGTCGAAGACTTCCTCGACATCCCGATCGACCACGTCGCGATCGTCAACTTCACAGGGTTCGAAGACCTGATCGACGCGGTCGGCGGGGTCAAGGTCGACGTGCCGGTGAAGATCTGCGCCGACATCGCCGGCGGGGCCGGCGGCGGCCAGGGCGGCTACACGGTGCGGCTCGGCAAGGGCGAGAACACCCTCAACGGGGAAAAGGCCCTCACCTACGCCCGGATCCGGAAGCCGAGCGAATGCCCAGGGCCGGGCCCCAGCGCCTACACCCTCGGGTACGACGACCTCGACCGCGACCGCGCCCAGCAGGAGGTGATCAGCGGCATCAAGGGCCGTCTCACCGACCCCCTCCGCCTCCCCTACAACTTCGTCAAGGGGCCGATCATCGGCTGGAACGCGCCGAAGGCGTTCGTCAGCGACATGGGATTCCTGACGATGCCGCAGCTGGTCCTCGCCGCCGGGATCGGCGGTGATGCCGAAGCCGACGTGCTCTGCAAGGGCGTGAACTCCGGCTGCGGTCTGGGCCCGGAAACCAGCATCGAAGTGCCCGAGTCGGAGCGCCGCCGGGCGGTGAAGCAGCTGCTGAACGGCTAGATGATCCTAATTTCGAAATCTCATCAAGTTGGCCATCCATTACATGGTCAACTTGATGCGCTGCGCTAGTCGCCGGAGGTCGCGGCGGACTTCGACTTCGAGTCGCCCGACTTGGAGTCCGAGCCCTTCGAGTCCGAGCCCTTCGAGTCCGAGGACTTGGAGTCCGAGGACTCCTTCGCGCCCTCCCCGTCCCCGCCGTTGCCGGCGCCCTTCTTGCGGCCGTAGTCGGTGTTGTAGAAGCCGGAGCCCTTGAAGTGGACGGCGACGGGGTGCAGGACGCGCTCGGTGGGCGCGCCGCACTCCTGGCACTCGGTCAGCGGCTCGTCGCTCATCTTCTGGATCACGTCGAAGACGTGCCCGTTCTCGCACTTGTACTCATAGATCGGCATTGGAATCGGCCGGATTATCGCAGTCGGCCGCGGGATGTCCGGGCCGCAGCGCCCACGCACGCTCCTCTCTATACCGTTCTGAAGATGGCGACCGCCCCCGAGATCAGGCCCGATGAGGTGACGATGGAGGAGATCGTCGCGCTCTGCAAACGGCGCGGCTTCGTCTTCCCCTCCTCGGAGATCTACGGCGGGCTGGGATCGACCTACGACTACGGCCACTACGGGGTGCTGCTGAAGAACAACGTCAAATCCGAGTGGTGGCGGGCGATGCTGCAGGACCGCGACGACATCGTCGCGCTCGACTCGGCGATCCTTCAGCACCCCCGCGTCTGGGAGGCGTCCGGACACCTCGAGGGCTTCACCGACCCGCTCGTGCAGTGCCTCGGCGAGTGCAAGAAGCGCTGGCGCGAGGACCACCTGCGGGAGGAGGTCGAGGCGGAGGGTGGCGACCCGGCCGCCGAGCTGCGCTGCCCCGAATGCGGCGGCGAGCTCTCGGAGCCGCGCCAGTTCAACCTGATGTTCGAGACCCACATCGGGCCGGTCGCGGGCAAGGGCTCGGAGGTCTACCTGCGCCCGGAGACGGCGCAGGGGATCTTCATCAACTTCAAGAACGTGCTCGGCTTCGCCCGCAAGCGCCCCCCGTTCGGGATCGCCCAGATCGGCAAGTCCTTCCGCAACGAGATCACCCCCGGCAACTTCATCTTCCGCACCCGCGAGTTCGAGCAGATGGAGATGGAGTTCTTCGTGCCGCCCGCCGAAGCCGAGAAATGGCACCAGGTCTGGATCGAGGAACGCGAGCGCTGGTACACCGAGCTGGGGATCCACCCCGAGCTGCTGCGGGTACGGCCCCACGGGGCGGATGAGCTCTCTCACTACTCCTCGGCGACCAGCGACATCGAGTACCTGTTCCCGATCGGGTGGTCGGAGCTCGAGGGAATCGCCAACCGGGGCGACTTCGACCTCACCCAGCACGCCAAGTTCAGCGGCGAGAAGCTCGAGTACTTCGACCAGGCGACGAAGGAGCGCTACGTGCCCTACGTGATCGAGCCGGCCGCGGGCTCCGACCGCGCCGCCCTCGCGTTCTTGGTCGACGCCTACGACGTCGAGGAGGTCGAGGGCCGCAAGCGCACCGTGCTGCGCCTCCACCCCCGCCTGGCGCCGGTCAAGGTCGCCGTCCTGCCGCTAGTCTCGAAGGAGGGCATGCCGGAGAAGGCCCGCGAGGTCTTCGAGGGCCTGCGAAGGCGCATCCCCGCCGAGTTCGACGAGGGCGGCTCGATCGGCAAGCGCTACCGCCGCCAGGACGAGATCGGCACCCCGTGGGGCATCACGGTCGACGGCCAGACGATGGAGGACGACACCGTCACCCTCCGCGACCGCGACTCCCTCGAGCAGGAGCGCGTCCCGATCGAGGGCCTGGCGGACGAGCTGGCCGCCCGCCTGGCCCAACCCTGGCGCAGCCCGAAGCTCGGCTGACTACCCGCCGCCCTCGATCAGGCCGATCACGTTGCCCTCCGGGTCGGTGAACTGACCGAGGACCATGCGACCCATGATCGTCTCGGGACCCATCACCCGGCTGCCGCCGAGGGACTCGGCCTTGGCGAGGGCCGCCTCGACGTCGGGGACTTCGACGTAGAAGGTGACGTGGCCCCCGTAGCCCTCGGGTCCCTGGCCGATGCCGCCGCCGAGGCCGATGCCTTCGGGGTTCAGGTTGTCTTTGCGGTCGACCAGGCCATATTTCATCTCGTTGTTCGCATCGACGTCCCAGTCGAACAGCTCGGCGTAGTAGCTCTGCAGCTTGGCGCCGTCGGTGCCGATCACCTCGAAATGGACCACTGGCTGTCCCATCATTCTCCTTTCTTGGCTTCGATCAGAAGTGCCCTGGCCGTCGCGAGCGCCTCACCATCGGCGCTGAGGACGGCCGCGCCGGCTTCGGCCTTGCGCCCGTCGGCGCCGAGCGGCCAGGCGATCACGACGTGCTCCTCGCCGGCAGCTGGCGCTGAGCCGACCCGGGCTGTGATCTGGCCGAGGAAGCTGAGGGGGAGCTCATCGACGTCGATGTAGGCGGCGAAGAAGGTCGGGCAGTCGAGGACCGACCAGACGAACTCCGGGCGGACGCGTCCGTTCCCGTCCGCCGTCCACTCGGGCGGCGTCCAGGTGGAGGCGACGACGTCGCGACCGTCGACCCTGCCCGCGAACACCCCGAAGCTGTCCTCGCGCGCCCGGCCGCAGACGAAGCAACGGCTGAACGGGCCGTCCTCGAGCCCCCGGTAGCGACCCATCGCCTCGCGGGCCTCGGCCGGGCCGACCGGAGCCGGAACCTCGATTTCGAAGCCGGGCGCCCGCTTCGCTTCGGCGATCAGCTCGTCGCCGTCGAGCAGCAGGGCCGCGCCATCCTTCTCGCTCGTCCGGAGCGGGGTGTCGAGCGGCACCGGCCGTTTCAGGGTGACCTCGGCTGGGCCCTCCAGAGCTCCGGCCACGACGCCTGCCGAGTAGCCCCCGTTCCCGTTGCTCAGGGGCCCGTTGAAGCGGGCCGGGACCTGAAGGGTGGCGGCCATCACCAGGCCATGCAATCAGATCAGCTCGAGAGGAAGCGGACGACGTCGGCGGCCTCGCGCTCGAGGCCGGCCGCCTCAGCCCTTGCCGGAGATCAGGTCCCAGGCGCGGCGGAGCTTGTCGCCGAGATCTTCGGGAGCCATGTCGTCAGGGCCGGCCTCGAGGGTGCCGGGGTTGGCGCTCGGCTCCGGCAGGCTCTCAGCCTCGGCCGCGGAGACGCTGAGAACGACCCCGCGCTCGTAGACTGCCTCGACCAGCGGTGCATCCGCGAACCGGTGGCCTCCGGGCAGGACGCTCGTGTCTAGGACGATCCCGTCGAAGACGTCGACGTCGGGGTCGGCGAGGACGTGCTCGACCTCGCCCAGCTTCTCGCCGTCGCTGGAATACACCGGCACCCCGGCCTGGAGCGTCAGGTAGGAGCTCGGCTGGCCCAGATCGTCCATCCGCGGCGACCCTACCGGATGACAGATTCGGCACTTGATCCTCAGCCGACCCGTAGACTCCGCGGCGGGAGCATGGGGCTGAACCTGGCATCGATCGTCACCGCCGGCGCCGAGCGGGCGCCCGACAGCCCGGCTGTTCGCCTCGGCGAGATGGAGCTGAGCTACGGGGAGCTCGACGACCGCAGCGCGCGACTCGCGACGCTTCTGATGGAGAAGGGGCTGGAGCCCGGCGACCGGGTCGGGGTGATGCTCCCCAACGTGCCCGACTTCCCGATCGCCTACTACGGCGTGCTCAGGGCCGGGGGCATCGTGGTCCCGATGAACGTGTTGCTGAAGCGGCGGGAGATTGCCTACTACCTGGGGGACTCCGGCGCGAAGCTGCTGCTCGCCTGGCACAGCTTCAGCGATGAGGCGGGCGAAGGCGCATCTGAGGCGGGGGCCGAGCTGATCGAGCTGGAGCCGGCTGCATTCGCGGCGGAGCTGGAGCGGCGGGAGCCGGCGGCGGGCACCGCCGACACGGCCGCCGACGACACGGCGGTGATCCTCTACACCTCCGGGACCACCGGCAGCCCGAAGGGCGCCGAGCTGACCCACGACAACCTCTCCCGCAACGCCGAGGTCTCCTCGCGGACCACCTGCGAGATAGCCGCCGGCAACGTCGTGCTCGGGGCACTGCCGCTCTTCCACTCCTTCGGGCAGACGGTGGCGATGAACGCCTCACTGCGCGTCGGGGCCTGCCTCACCCTGGTCCCCAAATTCGACCCCGGTGTGGCGCTCGAGACGATGCAGCGCGACCGGGTGACCCATTTCTACGGCGTCCCGACGATGTACGGAGCGCTCCTGCACCACCCCGAGCGCGAGAGCTACGACACCTCGACCCTGTGCACGTGCATCACCGGCGGCGCCTCGATGCCGGTCGAGGTCCTGCGCGGCTTCGAGGAGGCCTTCGGCGCGATCGTCCTCGAGGGCTACGGCCTCTCGGAGACCTCGCCGGTCGCCTCCTCCAATCACCCCGACCGGGAGCGCAAGCCGGGCTCGATCGGCACCCCGATCGAGGGGGTCGAGATGCAGGTCGTCGACGAGGACGACAACCCGGTCGAGCAGGGCGAGGTCGGGGAGATCGTGATCCGCGGCCACAACATCATGAAGGGCTACTGGCAGCGTCCCGACGCGACCGAGGAGGTGATGCGGGGCGGCTGGTTCCACAGCGGCGACATGGCCCGGACCGACGAGGACGGCTACTTCTACATCGTCGACCGCAAGAAGGACCTGATCATCCGCGGCGGCTACAACGTCTACCCACGCGAGGTCGAGGAGGTGCTCTACGAGCACCCGAAGATCCGCGAAGCGGCCGTGGTCGGAGTCCCGCACGACGAGTGGGGAGAGGAGATCGGCGCCGCCGTCGTGCTCCATGAGGGCCAGGAGCTGGGCCCCGAGGAGGTCAGCGCCTACGTCAAGGAGCGGATCGCCGCCTACAAGTACCCGCGCGTCGTCTGGTTCATCGACGACCTCCCGAAGGGCCCCACCGGCAAGATCCTCAAGCGGGAGATCAAGAGGCCGGCCACTGTGTGAGGGACATCACTCAGGCCGATCCTGGCTGACCAGCCAGGATCGCGGTACCCTCCCGGTATCCAGCAGCGGGTGGCCAACGGCTGCCGATCCCAAAGGAGAGAGATGAGCGTCGCAGCGCAGAGCCTGATGGACAGCGTCACCTACGAGGACCTCTACCACCGTTGGGAGCAGGGCAACTGGAGCGCTTACGACATCGACTTCTCTGGTGACCGCGAGGGCTGGGATGCACTGAGCGACATCCAGCGCCGCTCGGCGATGTGGATCTACTCGATGTTCTTCTACGGCGAGGACAGGGTCGCCGACACCCTCGCCCCCTACATCACCGCGGCGCCGACCGAGGAGCAGGCCTACTTCCTCGCCACCCAGCAGGTCGACGAGGTCCGCCACTCTGTCTTCTTCCATCGCTTCTTCAAAGAGGTGATCGGCGTCGGCGGCGACTCGATCCAGGCGACCCTCTCCTCGACCCTGCCGCAGCTCAACTGGGGCTACCGCGGGATCTTCGACCGCCTCGACGTGATGGCCGAGGAACTGCGCAAGGACCGCTCGCTGCCGAAGTACGCGCAGGCGATCGCCCTCTACCACATGATCGTCGAGGGCGCCCTCGCCCAACCGGGCCAGCACTTCATCGAGGACTTCTTCGCCTCGGAGGAAACGCTGCCGGGCTTCAGCTCGGGGATGGCGAACGTCTCCCGCGACGAGCAGCGCCACATCGGCTTCGGCGTCAAGGTCCTCTCCGAACTGCTCGGCGAAGGCAAACCGGGCTGGGAGGAGAACCGGGCGGCGGTGGTCGAGTTGCTGCGCGAAGTCCTCCCCTACGGGCCGGCCGTGTTCACCCCGCCCGGCATGGACCGCGAGTACACCGAGTGCTACGGCTTCAGCCTCGAGGACATCTTCGCCTTCGGCCTGAAGCTGATCCGCCAGCGCTGGCGGACGATCGGCTACCCGACCGAGGAGATGCCGCCCGGCGTCTTCCCCTTCGACCCCAATGCGACCGAGGAGGAAGTCGCCGAGCGCCAGGTGAAGCTGATGATGGGCGGCATCCTCGGCCCCCCGGACGGCCACCCCGAAACCTCGCCGGAGCTGCAGCGACTGTGGTTCGACGTCGTCGCCCGCTCGGCCGACGCCAAGGCCGCCAACGGCTCGCGGGTCGTCTACCAGTGGCGGTTCACCGACGCCGACCCCTGGCACCTGATCCTCGACAACGGCTCGACCAGGGCCGAGCCGGGCGAAGACCCGAACCCGAACCTGGTCCTCGAAACGAGCTGGCGCGACTGGGTCGTCTCCTCAAAGCCGGAACAGAGCCCGGTGAAAATGATGCTGCAGCGGCGGATTCGCCCGCGCGGCAAGATCCGCGAGCTGGCGCGGATGCGCAAGGTCTTCCCGGGCTGAGCTTCAGCGTATCGGCGGGCGGGCGTCGGCCCAGGGCCGCTCGGCCTCGAGCTGGGCGGCGAGCGAGAGGAGCGTCGCCTCGTCGCCGGGGCGGCCGATGACCTGGACCGCGAGCGGCATCCCGTCGGCGGCGAAGCCCGACGGCACCGACATCGCCGGGTTGCCGAGGTGGTTCCAGGGGACGCAGAAGGGATAGAAGCGGCTCATCTCGAGGATCGTGCGGATCGCCCCCCGCCCCTCCCAGCGGCGGACCGGAAGGGCCGTGCCGCCCATCACCGGGGTGACGAGGACGTCGAATGAGTCGAAGATCGCGTTGACGCGGGCTGCATCCGACTCGACGCCCCGCAGCGCGCGCTGGAACAGGCCCTCGGGGACGAGCCGGCCGAGCCGGGCGAAACCGCGCGTGCGCCGTTCGAGTCGCTCCGGGTGGGGCACCCTGGCAAAGGTTTCGGCGGTTCCGCGCAGGAACCGCGGCGTGATGTTGTTGCCGATCGGCCCCCAGGCCGGATCTCGCTCGGTGACCTCGTGCCCGAGGCCGCGCAGCACCTCGGCGGTGTCGGCGACCGCGACCTTGGCAACGTCCGAGACCATCGGCGGCGCTGCGGCCTGCGGCGCCTTGGTCGACCACACGATCCGCAACTTCCCCGGCGGGGTCCGCGCCGACTCGACGAAGGGCCGCTCCGGTGGCGGCGGCGCGCCGGGCTCCTCTGACCCGCCGCTGACGACATCGAGCCAGAGGGCGGTGTCGAGCACGGTCCGGCTGACCGTGCCGTGGGCCGAGAGCCCGTTCCAGTGATCGATGTCGGGCGCCCAGGAGATCCTGCCGCGCTGCGGTTTCAGCCCGAACAGGCCGCAACTGGCGGCTGGAATCCGAATCGAGCCGGCGCCGTCGGAGGCGGAGGCGATCGGGACCATCGCCGAGGCCACCGCCGCCGCGCTGCCGCCGCTGGAGCCGCCGGGAGTCCGCTGCGGGTTCCAGGGATTGCGGGTCACTCCAAAGGTGGCCGACTCGGTGAAGCCGCAGATCGCGAGCTCCGGGAGGAGTGTCTTGCCGACCACGATCGCGCCGGCGGCACGGAGCCTGCGCACCATCTCGCAGTCGGCCGCCGCGGGCTCGGAGAAGCCGTCGGTTCCTTCGGTGGTCACCTCCCCGGCGAGGTCGACCTCGTCCTTGATCGCGATCGGCACCCCAAGCAGGGGTCGCTGATCCCCGGCCCTCAGCCGGGCCTCGGCCTGCTCGGCCTCGAGCAGGGCCCGTTCGCCGAGCACCACCCGGAAGGCATTCAGCTGCTGATCGAGCCTCCCGATCCGCTGCAGGCAGAGATTGACCAGCTCGGTCGGGGAGACCTCTCCGTTCAGCACCATCTCGGCCTGCCGCGCGGCGCCGGCGAAGGCGACGTCCTCATCGACCATCACAGCCTGACCCGGTCCCGCCATGGGGCTGATCGTAACCGGCAGTCGTCGTTCAGGCTTCGGCCGGCTCGGGCTCCGAGCCACCGCCCTCGAAGCTCAGCTCCGGCAGGGCGCGATCGAGCCACGAGGGCATCCACCAGTTCCAGTCGCCGAGCAGCTTCATCGCTGCCGGGACGAGGATCAGCCGCACCAGGGTCGCGTCGAGCGCGATCGCGACCGCGGATCCGAGGCCCAGCTCCTTGATCGAGGGGACCCCGGTGAGGACGAAGACGGCGAAGACAGAGCTCATGATCAGTGCCGCCGAGGAAATTGTCCGGGCGCTTGAGGAGAGGCCCTCGGCGACGGCGCGCTCGTTGTCGTGGTGCTGCATGTAGCGCTCGCGGATGCGCGACATGAGGAACACCTCGTAGTCCATCGAGAGCCCGAAGACAATCGCGAAGATCAACGGCACGTTGATCGTGTCGAGCGCGCCCTGGCTTTCGAACCCGAGCAGGCCGTCGAACCAGCCCCACTGGAAGATCGCGACGAGGATCCCGAACGCGGCGCCGATCGAGAGCAGGTTCATCAACACCGCCTTCAGCGGCAGCACCAGCGAGCGCAGCATCACCATCAGGACGAGGAAGCTGAGGGTGAGGACGAAGGCGACGATCTTCCACATCGAGCCGCCGATCTGAGCCCGCACGTCGTGAGAGCGGGCGGTTTCGCCGCCGACGTCGACGGTGGCCACCGCGGCCAGCTCACTCGACGGCGCCACCGTGTCGCGCAGGCGTTCGACCAGCGCCCGGGCGGCGTCGGACTCGCTGGGGGCGCTCGAGGTCGCCTGGAACAGCACCCTTTCGCCCGAGAAGGCGGGTGGTGAGACCGAGCTCACCCCCGGCGTCGACGCGAGCTGGTCGGCGAAGGACCCAACCGCGGCGCGGTCGGGGGCGCCTTCGAAGTCGGCGACGATCTGCACCGGGTCGGCGCCCCCGCCGCGCTGCTGCATGGCGAGCTCGTTGCCGACCCGGACGTCACTGCCCTTCGGGAACTGCCCGAGGGCCTCGGTGCCGGTCTCGATCGAGAGCAGTGGCGCCGCCAGCAGGAGCAGGACCGAGGTGACGCCGATCACCGCGACCCAGGGGTGGGCCATGACGTTCCGCGTCCACTTCACCCAGAAGCCCGAATCAATTCCGCCATCTCCTCTGCTCCCGTTCGGGCCAGAAGAAACAGAGATGGACTGGCCCTCGCTCCCGCGTCCGGGGATGGCGGACTGACCTTGGGCCGCCCGGCGCCTGAACGGGCGGCGAACTAGCTTCCGAATGCGGCCGACCAGGCCGCCGGGCATGACGCGGTCGCCGAGGAGTGAGATCAGCGTCGGCAACAGGGTCGTCGCGGTGAGGATCGAGACGGCGACGACGGTCATCGCCCCGAGCGCCATCGAGCGCAGGGCCTGGTTATCGACCATCCAGAGGCCGGCGAGGGAGACGATCACGGCGATGCCGGAGAAGGTCACGGCGAGCCCGGAGGTGGAGAGCGCCTGGGCCAGGGCCTCGTCGTCGCCGCGCCCGGCGCGGCGCTCCTCGCGGTAGCGGGCGAGGATGAACAGCGAGTAGTCGATCGCGACGCCGATCCCGATCATCGAGGCCATGTTGGTCACGAACACCGAGGTCGACATCTCGAGCGAGATGAAGTAGATCAGCGCGCCGGTGACGATCACGCTGACGAACCCGAGGGCCAGCGGCAACGCCGCCGCGGCGAGCGAGCCGAAGACGACGAGCAGGATCAGGGCGACGATCGGGAAGCCGGTCGCCTCGGCCTGAGCGAGATCGCGCTTGGAGAGCTCCTGCATCCCAGCCCAGATCGTCGGCTGCCCGGCGAGATAGGTGGTCACGCCGTTCTGGGCCGTCCCCGGCTCGAGGTCGGCGCGCAGGTCCGTCGCCGCGTCGATCAGGGCATCGGAGTTGAGATCGCTGCGCAGGGCGAGCAGGGCGGTTCCGGTGCGCTCGAGCTGGAGAAGCCCGCGGTCGGCGACCGCCGGGGGCAGCGAGACCCGATCGACCCCTGCCACCGCCTCGCGGACCCGGGCAACCGCCGCTGTCCGCGCCTCCGGCCCGGCGCCGGAATCCGCCCGCAGCAGGACGGCGATCCCGTCGGCGTCATGGCCGAAGTCGCGTTCGAGCGAGTCGCTCACGGCCTTCGACTGGCTGCCCGGAACGTCGAAGCCGCCGCCGGTCAGATGGTCGGTCTGGTGCGAGGCGAGCGGCAGAGCGAGGAGGAGGACGATCACCCAGCCGACCAAGACCGGGCGGCGGTGGCGCCCCAGGAACCTCGAGAGTCGGACCATCAGCTCGCGCATTGGCTGTGCAGCCAGCGTGGCGCAGGGGGGCGGGATCGTCTGTGAGGACGATCACTCGCATCGGGGCGACGGGACGCGCGCCGCCGGGGCCGCGCGGGGCTACTCGCTGACGAGGAGGAAGCGGGCCGAGGCGGTGCCCGCCTCGAGCGCGGCGTCGATGTCCTGCTCGGGATCGGAGAGCGCCTGGAGCGCGAACCCGTCGCCGAGCGCGAACAGGTAGGAGACGATCGCCTTGGCGTCGTAGCGGAGGCTGAGCACTCCCTCCCGCTCCTTCACGCCGAGCACCTCGGCGACGTGGGAGCGGGTCCGCTCGAAGAGCTGGCCGACCTCGTGCTGGATCTCCGGATTGCGCCGGCCGGCGCTGAACAGCTCGTAGAGGAGCAGGAAGAAGGCTGGTTCGTTCTCGATCAGGTCGGTGAGACTGGAGACCAGCGCCTCGAGGACGTCGTCGATCGTCTCCGCCCCGGCGAGCGCCTCGTCGAGGCGAGCGACCCGGATCTCGGCGTCACGCCGGACGACCTCGACCAGCAGCCGCTCCTTGGTGCCGAAGTAGTAGTGGAGCAGGCCGCGACTCACCCCTGCCTCGCGGGCGACCTGCTCGAACGTCGATCCCGCCGCACCGCGCTTGGCGACGCTGTCGCGCATCGCGTTGACGATGCGCTGGGCCTTCTCTCCATTCAGCTCGCGCTCTTTTGTTGCCGCCTCCATCACAACCTTTCGTGCCTCGCTCGCGGCGAAATGCGAGCCCTAGGCGCCGTTGATGCTGGTCGCACTCGTGTACTCGAACTCCTCTTCGGCGCCGAAGAGGGCGTCGAGCACGGTCTTGCGGGCGTCCTCGCTGACCACCAGCGCGACGATCCCAGCGACGATCCCGAACAGGATCAGGCGTCCGAGCCGGCTCTTCTTGCGCTTCTTCGGCTCGCGCAGGTGCTCGGAGGCCTCGCGCAGGTTCTCCGCAGCGGAGCGCAGGTCCTTCTGGACCTTCTTGTCGCTCGTCACGGCCTTGACCGGGCTGTGGCCGTTCCCCGTCGCCCGCGTGTAGGCGCCGCGGGCCGCTTCGAAGGCGTTGCGCAGGCTGTCGCGCAGGTCTTCATCTTCGATCAGCCGCTGCACGTAGGGGTTCTGTCGCGCGGTCGAATACAGATCGGCGGCGCGGTCGGCGGTCTGGGTCGCCCTTGATGTCTTGGCCATGCCTTCTCCTCGCTGGGGAAACTTGGGAGGCTCAGGATACCTCCGAAGCCGGAATCCCGGCATCAGCCCGGCCCGATCCCGTCGAGCAGAACCGTGTTGGAGCCGAAGTTGAGCGGGGCATCGTCGACCCTGCGCAGCAGCAGGCGGGCCACGTCGGGGCCTGGCAGCGCGAAGCGCCTGATGCGGAGCGGGCCGACGCGTTCATACCCGACTTCGGCGAAGCGGGCGCCGACCAGCCTTCGGGGAACCAGGGGCGCGGGGCCGTCGGAGATGAAGTCGACCTCGTGCACGTACCAGGCGAAGCCTTCCGATTGGGCGACCTGAAAGGAGCCGGTCGAGAGGTAGTGGCGGAGCGAGGCCTGGCCGAGCGTCCAGGTCACCATCGCACGCGGCGCCTCCGGTTCGCCCAGCCGCTGAGCGACGGCGTCCCAGTCGAGCCGCTGGAGCGCCGGCGAGGAGCTGGCCAGGAGGGTGAACCCGAGCGAGTAGGCAAACAACACCGAGCCGGTGAGGAGACTGGCCCGGCGAGCATCGCGCAGGGTCGAGGCCACCGCGACCGCGGCCAGCAGCGGGACCAGGGCCGGAACCAGGTTGCGGGCGAGCACGAAGTCCGCGTCGGGAGCGAGCAGGGCGATCGCGAGCGGGGCGGCGATCGTGACGGCGACGATCGCCAGCATCAGCCCCCCGACCCGCCGCTCGGAGCGCCGGCCCCGGACCGCCAACAGGGCCAGGGCGCCGCCGATCGCCAGCAGTGGCACGATCGCCGGGGTCAGCCGCTCGGGCTGGGCGATCACGTCCCCCGTCTCGCCGGCCGCGAAGGTGACCCCGACCTCCCAGAGGCGATGGCCGAGGCTGTGATCGCCGATCCACTCCGCGTGGCCCTGCAGCATCTGGTGGATTGCCAGCGGCGCCAGCAGCAGGCCCGTGGCGGCGACGACCCAGATGCCTGCCATGGCCTCGCGGCCGCGCCGACGCAGGAGCCAGATCCCCTCGAGCGCGATCGGGAAGATCGCGAAATAGTGGGTCGCGAGGGCGAGCGCAGAGGCCACGCCCCATCCGAGCAGGTCGCGGCGCCGCCCACGGTCCTGCGCCCGGACGAAGTAGAGGGTCCCGATCGCGGTCAGCAGGATCAGCAGGGCATAGCCGCGCGCCTCCTGCGAGTACCAGACCAGCATCGGGTTGACAGCAACCAGGGCGGCGGTGAGGATCCCGGTCCGGCTATTGCGGAGCTCGAGGCCGAGGAGGTAGGCGACGGGCACCGTCGCGATCCCGGTCAGCGCCGAGAGCGAGCGGAGGCCGAACTCGCCGGTCCCGGCGACCTGGGCCCAGGCCCAGCCCAGCGCGTAGTAGAGCGGCGGCGCCGACTCGCTGAACCCGACCGCGTCCATCGCGTGCCAGAAGCTGCCGCGCAGGAGGCGGCTGGCGGTGACGATCTCGTCGTGGTGGTAGGCCTGGACGCCGAGGGTCGCGAGGCGCAGCCCGGCCGCCAGCAGGGTCAGCCCGGCGACGATCCAGAAGGCTCGCGAGCGGGCGCGGACGGCGTCACGGACCCCCTCGAAGAAGTTGCCCAGGCCCCACCTGCCCAGCGCCCCTGCGGCCTCCATGCCGTCGCCCTAGCCGAGCGCCGCGTCGATCGCTTCCGAGACCTCGCCCACATAGGCGAAGTCGAGGTCGGCGCGCTCGTGCTCCGGTATCTCCGCGACGTCACCCTCGTTGCGCTCGGGCACGATCACCCGCTTTATCCCGGCGCGCTGGGCGGCGAGCGACTTCTCCTTCAGGCCGCCGATCGGCAGCACCTGCCCGGTCAGCGTCACCTCGCCGGTCATCGCGACGTCGTTGTGCACGGGCCGCCCGGAGATCAGCGAGGCGAGGGCGACGGCCATCGCCACCCCCGCCGAGGGGCCGTCCTTGGGCACGGCTCCGGCCGGGACGTGGATGTGGATGTCATGGTTGGCGAACCACTCCGGGTCGAGCTCGGGCGCCAGCTCCTGCCAGTGGCCCCGCACGTAGGACAGCGCCGCCTGGGCGGACTCCCTCATCACGTCGCCGAGCTGGCCGGTGATCGTCAGCTTCCCGGAGCCGGGCATCGCGGTCGCCTCGATGAAGAGGACGTCGCCCCCGGTCGGCGTCCAGGCGAGGCCGGTCGCCACGCCTGGGTCCTTGGTCCGGCGGCGCTGCTCGGCGAAGAAGCGGCGCCGGCCGAGCAGCTCGCGCGCGCGTTTCGCCGAGACCTTCACCTTTCCGTCGACCTTGCCCTCGGCGACTTCGCGCGCGACTTTGCGGCAGACGGTCCCGATCTGGCGCTCGAGGTTGCGCACCCCCGCCTCCCGCGTGTACTCCTCGATGATCGCGACCAGCGCCGGGTCGGAGAACTCGATCTGGGACGGCTTCAACCCGTTCGCCTCGATCTGGCGTGGGACGAGGTAGCGGCGGGCAATGTGCTTCTTCTCGTCAAGGGTGTAGCCGGCCAGCTCGATCGTCTCCATTCGATCCTGGAGGGGGATCGGGACCGTGTCGAGGATGTTGGCGGTCGCTATGAAGAGGACCTCGGAGAGGTCGAACTCGAGGTCCAGGTAGTGGTCGCGGAACGAGTCGTTCTGGGCCGGGTCGAGCACCTCGAGCATCGCCGAAGCGGGGTCGCCGCGGAAGTCGGCGCCCATCTTGTCGATCTCGTCGATCATGAACACGGGATTGCGGGAGCCGGCGTCGCGCAGCGCCCGGATGATCGTCCCCGGCAGGGCGCCGATGTAGGTGCGGCGATGGCCCCGGATCTCGGCCTCGTCGCGGACGCCGCCGACCGAGATCCGCTCGAACTCGCGCCCCAGAGCCCGCGCGATCGATCGCCCGAGGCTGGTCTTGCCCACTCCGGGCGGCCCGACGAAGCAGAGGATCGGGCCCGGCGAGTCGGGTTTCAGCTTGCGCACCGCGAGGTACTCGAGGATGCGGTCCTTGACCTTCTCGAGGTCGTAGTGGTCGGCGTCGAGGACCTCACGCGCGTGCCCGATGTCGAGGTTGTCCTCGGACTGCTTGGACCAGGGCAGCTCGACCAGCCACTCCAGGTAGGCGCGGATGACGCCGTGCTCAGCGGCCGCCGGCGGCAGTTTCTCCAGCCGCGAGAGCTCTCGATCCGCCGCTTTGCGAGCGTGCTCCGGCAGCTCGGCCTCCTCGATCCGCTGCCGCAGCTCGTTCACCTCGGCCTGCTGCTCGTCCCCCTCCCCCAACTCCTCCTGGATCGCTTTCAACTGCTGGCGGAGGAAGAACTCGCGCTGGCCTTTGTCGATCTCCGACTCGACCTGGGACTGGATCTGACTCCCGAGCTGGACGACCTCGAGCTCGCGGGTGAGGACCTGGGAGAGGTGGCGCAGGCGCGCAACGACGTCGACCTCTTCGAGCAGCTGCTGCTTCTCCTCGGTGGAGATTCGAAGCGCTCCGGCGATCAGGTGGCCGAGGGCGGCGGGGTCGTCGATGTTGGCGACCGCCATCTGCAGCTCCTCGGGCAGGTACGGGATCTGCTCGACGATCTGCGAGAAGGTGCGCTGGACGTTGCGGGTCAGCGCCTGCAGCTCCGGGCCGTCGGAAACCTCGTCCGGCAGCTCGGCGATCCGGGCCACCAGGTACGGCTCCTCGGCGACATAGGGGCCGAGGCGGACCCGTTGCGTTCCCTGGACGAGGATGCGGATCGTCCCATCGGGAACTTTGATCATCCGGGCGACGACCCCGACGACGCCGACGTCGAACAGGTCCTCGGGGCCCGGTTCCTCCTCCTCGGGGCTGCGGGCGGCGACCATCGCCAGCATCCGGTTGGCGCCGAGGACGTCGTCGACCAGCTTGATCGAGCGCTCCTGGCCGACCGCCAGCGGGGTCAGCGTCTCCGGGAAGGTGACCGTCTCCCGCAGCGGGAGCACCGGCAGCGCGTCGGGAAGGGGTTGGCTGGCTCGGATCGCGTCCTCGGCATCGAGCGGCGACTCGACTACTTCGAGGGCCGGAGTCCCCTCCATCTCACTCCCGCCCTATCGGCACGCGGCGGGCCGTCTCGGCGGGGTCGCGGAGCGGCAGGTCGATCCGCAGGATGCCGTCCTCGTAGGTCGCCTTGGCGCGGTCGGGGTCGACCTCGACCTGGAGCTCGACGACCCGCCTGAACGGGCCCGACGGGATCTCGACCTGCTGGTAGACCCGGCCCTCGGTCTCCTGCACCGGTCGCTCGCCGACGATCGCCAGCTGCCGGCCGCTGACCTCGATCCCGACCGCATCGAGATCGATCCCGGCGAGGTCGACCTTGACCACCGCCCGCTGCGGGTCGCCGCAGTAGTAGACGTCGATGTTCGGTGAGAAACCCGTGCTGCGCCGGCTGACGTAGGCGGCGCGGCCCCAGCCGCCGCCGAGCATCTCGTCCATCCCCCGCCGCATCCGGGAGAAATTCACGAACAGGTCGCGCTCGGGCATAGGGAAAACATAACCAGGGCGCTCGGCGGGCGCGCCTCGGAATTGCGGCTATGCCGCTCGCGATTCAGCGGCTTGAGCTTGGGTTGCCCAGCGAGGGGGGCGCATGAGGAGGACCGGCTGGCGGGGAGGGACGAGGCCCTCGGGCCGGTTGGGGCGGAACGTCGTGCACGGCTGCTCGAGGTCGAGCGCGCAGAGGAGGTTCTTGTGGAAGTAGCAGTCCTCACAGCTCGGCGGCTTCGGCTTGCGCGGCATCGCGGCGCATGGTGGCACTCTCTCCACGCTTCCGCCACGCCCATTTCCGCAAAGCGCAACCTCTTTGATACAGCCCCGTCACATCTTCCCCGCGTCTTGCGGGCAGTGGGTCCGCCGGCGCTACCATGGGAACCGAATGGAGGCTCACGACCGGTCCGATAAGCTCGCCGCCTCGCCGCAGCTGTTCGAGAGCGAATTCCTCAACTTCTTCTCGCGCGTGCACCCGGCGATCCCGGCGATCGTCTTCGTCCCGGTGATCGCCGTGATGGTGTGGATGGGGGCCGAAGACGGCCTCGCCGCCTGGAAGCTGGCGCTGCTGGCCCTGGGTGGCATCGGGATCTGGACCCTGACCGAGTACTGGCTGCACCGGCTCTTCTTCCATTGGGAGCCCGACAATGCATTCGGGCGCCGGATGCACTTCATCATCCACGGCATCCACCACGACCATCCCAACGACAAGCTCCGCCTGGTCATGCCGCCGGCCGTCTCGATCCCGCTCGCGGCGCTGTTCCTCGGCGCCTTCACTCTCCTCTTCGGCACCCCCGAGGCCTACCCGCTGTTCGGCGGGTTCATCGCCGGCTACCTGGCCTACGACTACATGCACTACTACGTGCACCACTTCGTGCCGAAATCGAAACTCGGCAAACGCCTGCGCGAGCAGCACATGCGCCACCACTTCCAGGATCACCACTTCGGCTACGGCGTCTCCTCGCCGCTCTGGGACGCCGTCTTCCGCACCCTGCCCCGCAGGCGGCGGGGCTAGCCGGCCGCTCCGTAGCGGAGCGCGACCTCGAGTTCGAACCGGATGTCCGGATCGTCCAGCTGCTCGCCGAACAGCTCGCGCAGGCGCGTGACCCGGTAGCGAACCGTCTGCGGGTGCAGGTGCAGCGCCTTCGCCATCGCGACCGAGTTGCCCTGGTGGCGGATGTAGGCGAGCGCCGTCTCCCGCATCCGCTCGCCGGCCTTCTCGGTCAGCGCGGCGAGCGGGGCCAGCCGCCGGAAGCCATCCGCCGCGCCAGCGCGCGCCCCTCGAACAGCAGCAGGTCGCCGAGGTGCTCCTCGGCGACCAACAGGCCGTCGGCGGCCAGCGCGCCCCCCTGCGACGCGCGCAACGTGATCCGGGCCAGCGACCACGAGGCGGCGAGCTCGGTCGGCGCCGCGGCGGGGCCGAGCGCGAGCGGGGCCGCGCTCGCTGCGCGCGCTCAGGGCGGCGGCCCTGCCGGGGCCGTCGGGGTCCGGCATGAGGATGCAGCCGACGTCCTCCAGCGGCACCGCGAGCGAGTCCGACGGGAAGGCGCCGCGCGAGCCGGCCCAGGTCCTCCTCCGCGCAGGCGGCGGCCGCGACGCTGCGTGGCAGCGCCCATGCGGCGGCCTGGGCCGCGGCGCGCACGTCGGCCTCATCCGCCGCCGGCTCGCCGGTCAGCAGCGCCGCCAGCTCGCGGCGCCGGCGGCGGCGCTGGTCCTCGAGCTCGGCCTGGGCCTCCGCGTAGCCCTCGACCGAGTCGGCGGAGAGTTCGTCGATGTAGGCGAAGATCGCCTCGGCGAGCAGGCTGAGCACCTCCGGGTCGAGCCCCGCATCCCGCCCGGCTGCGGAGATCCGCCGCCAGGCGACCCGCGCCCCGACCCGGTAGGCGGCCTGCAGCGAGTCGAGCGTGCGGCCCTGCCGCAGCTCGCCGCGGCCGAGGGCGACATAGACCTCACGGCCCGGCTCCCGGCCCGCCTCCGGGTTGCGGATCAGGGCGACGAACTGGCGCAGCGCCTCGGCGACTCCGGTGCGGACCCCGCGCCCGAAGCTGCCCTCGAGCGGCCGCGCGTACTCGGGGACCTCGCGGGCGATCGTCGCGAGGATCTCCTCGGTGACCCCGTCGAGCTCGGGCTCGATCAGGTCCGCGACCTCGGCGGGGAGTGCGCGCCAGGGCTCAGAATCGCTGCTTTTTGTCATTCAGGTGACAAGAACATGGAGTGAGAAATTGGCCCTGAGTCTAATTCTTGTTGGGAGTTGCAGCGTACCTTGACCAACATGAACGAGATGAGCCGGGTCGAGAAGGCGATCAACCTTGGCGCGGTGGTCGTTCCCTTCGCCGCCACCATCGCCGCGATCGTGCTGCTCTGGAACAGCGTCGTCAGCGCCTCCGACCTCGCGATCGCCGCGGTGATGTACCTGCTGACCGCGGTCGGCATCACCGTCGGTTTCCACCGGCTGCTCACCCACCGTTCCTTCCAGACCTCGAAGCCGGTCGAGTACGCATTCGCGGTGCTCGGCTCGATGGCGGTTCAGGGCCCGGTCATCTCCTGGGTCGCCGACCACCGCAAGCACCACGCGCACACCGACGAGGAGGGCGACCCCCACAGTCCCCACGTCGGCCACGCCGAGGGCGTCCGCGGGATCCTCGCCGGGCTCTGGCACGCCCACACCGGCTGGCTGCTGTCGACCCAGGGCCGCGCCGACTGGAAGCGCTACGCCCCGGACCTCTACGAGGACCGCGGGATGCGGTCGATCGGCCGCCACTTCGCCTGCGCTGGTCACTCGCCAGCCTGGCCATCCCGGCCCTGGCCGGCTACCTGGTCAGCGGCACGCTCGCCGGCGCCGCGACCGGGCTGCTCTGGGGTGGACTGGTACGGATCTTCTTCGTCCACCACGTGACCTGGAGCGTCAACTCGGTCTGCCACTTCCTCGGCAGCAGGCGCTTCGACACCGACGATCACTCGACCAACGTCTTCTGGCTGGCGCTTCCCTCGCTCGGCGAGTCCTGGCACCACAACCACCATGCGTTCCCCCGCTCGGCCGTGCACGGCCTGAAGCGCTGGGAGCTCGACCCCTCGGCGCTGATCATCGCCACGATGGAGAAGCTCGGCATCGCCTGGAACGTGGTTCGCATCTCACCCGAGCGGCAAGGCAGAGCGAACCGTTTGAGTTACCCACTCCCAGCGTGTTCAAACCACATGCCGGTGTGACATCGCCGTATCTCCCAGGTGTGCAGTCACACCAAACTATGACTGTGCGACACTTGCGCTGAGGGCGAATCGCTGACGACTCGTGCGGCAAGAGCGCACGGGATGAAAGGAAACAAATGCCAAGCACCACCCACGTACTCGACGAGGCCCGGGACCTGGTCAAGAAGCGTCTCGCCGAGCTCGACGACGAGCGCAAGCGCCTCGAGCGTGCCCTCGCCGAGCTCGGCGGGAAAAAGGAGCTCGCCGGTCGGGCCGCCGCGGCCGCCCCCGAGGCTCGGGCGCGAAAAAAGCGCAAAGGCAAAGGCAAAGGCAAAGCGTCGTGCTCGTCGTCGCCGTCGGCGCCGGCACCCGTGCCGATCAGGCCGTCGAACCTGGTCGAGAAGAACCCCGGAATCACCGCCTCGGAGATCGCCAAGACGATGAAAATCAAGCCGAACTACCTGTACCGGGTGCTCGGCGACCTCGAGAAAGAAGGACGGGTCAAGAAGAAAGGGCGCCAGTACCGCGTCAAATAGCTCGCGGGCTCCACCAGTCGCGAACTTGACCGAGGCCGGCCCAATGGGCCGGCCTCTTTCTTTCGGGCGGGCTAGACCAGGCCGAGCCCGCTGACGGCGTCGCGCTCCTCCCGCAGCTCGGCGACGCTGGCGTCGATCCGCTGGCGCGAGAACTCGGGGACCTCGAGACCCTCGACGATCGACCACTCGCCGCCGGAGCAGGTGCAGGGAAAGCCGGAGACGATCCCCTCCTCGACACCGTAGGAGCCGTCGGCGGGGACGCCCATCGAGACCCAGTCGCCCTCGGGGGTGCCGAGCACCCAGTCGTGCACGTGGTCGATCGCCGCGTTGGCCGCCGAGGCGGCGCTCGAGGCGCCGCGCGCCTCGATGATCGCGGCGCCGCGCTTGGCCACCCGGGGGATGAACTCGTCGGCGATCCAGGCCTCGTCGTCGACCTCCTCCCAGGCGCTGGCGCCGCCGACCCTGGCGTTGACGAGGTCCGGGTACTGGGTGGTCGAGTGGTTGCCCCAGACGGTCATGTTGGTGACCTCGGAGACCTGCCGGCCGAGCTTGTTCGGCGAGCTGGGCGATCGCCCGGTTGTGGTCGAGGCGCATCATCGCCGTGAAGCGCTCGCGCGGCACGCCGTCGCGCGTTCGACATCGCGATCAGGCAGTTGGTGTTGGCCGGGTTGCCGACGACCAGGACCCGGACGTCGTCGGCGGCGCCGGCGGCGATCGCCTCGCCCTGCGGCTTGAAGATGCCGCCGTTGGCCTCGAGCAGGTCGGACGCGCTCCATGCCGGGGCCGCGCGGACGGGCGCCGACCAGGAGGCCGACGTTGCAGCCGTCGAAGGCCGGCCTCGGGTCGTCGAAGATGTCGATCTTCCGCAGCAGCGGGAAGGCGCAGTCGTCGAGCTCCATCGCCGTGCCCTCGGCGGCCTTGACCGCGTCGGGGATCTCGAGCAGGCTCAGCTCGACCGGCGTGTCGGGGCCGAGCATCTGGCCGCTCGCGATCCGGAACAGCAGCGCGTAGCCGATCTGCCCGGCGGCGCCGGTGACGGTGACTTTGACGGGGGTGCTCACTGAACGGATCCTCCTGAGGTCGTGATTGTCAGCTCTGCGCCATCGCGGCCTGGAGACGCTCGTCGATCGAGGCGAGGAACTCCTGGGTGGTCTGGAACTCCTGGTCCGGCCCGACGAGCAGCGCCAGGTCCTTGGTCATCTTGCCGCTCTCGACCGTCTCGATGCAGACCCGCTCGAGCGTCTCGGCGAACCGCGTCACCTCGGGCGTCTCGTCGAGCCGGCCGCGGGCGGCGAGGCCGCGGGTCCAGGCGAAGATCGAGGCGATCGGGTTGGTCGAGGTCGGCTTGCCTTCCTGGTGCTGGCGGATAGTGGCGGGTGACGGTGCCGTGCGCGGCCTCGGCCTCGACCGTCTTGCCGTCGGGGCTCATCAGCACGCTCGTCATCAGGCCCAGCGAGCCGAAGCCCTGGGCGACGGTGTCGGACTGCACGTCGCCGTCGTAGTTCTTGCAGGCCCAGACGTAGCCGCCTTCCCACTTCATGGCCGCGGCGACCATGTCGTCGATCAGGCGGTGTTCGTAGGTGAGGCCGGCGGCCTCGAAGTCCGCCTTGAACTCGGCCTCGTAGACCTCGGCGAAGATGTCCTTGAAGCGGCCGTCGTAGCGCTTGAGGATCGTGTTCTTGGTCGAGAGGTAGACCGGGTAGCCGCGATCGAGGCCGTAGCGCATCGAGGCGCGGGCGAAGTCGCGGATCGAGTCGTCGAGGTTGTACATCGCCATCGCGACGCCGCCGCCGGGGAAGTCGTAGACGTCGAGCTCGATCGGCTCGGAGCCGTCCGTGGGCGTGTAGGTGAGGGTCAGCGTGCCCTCGCCGGGGACGACCATGTCGGTGGCGCGGTACTGGTCGCCGAAGGCGTGGCGGCCGATCACGATCGGCTTCGTCCAGCCCGGCACCAGGCGCGGGATGTTGGAGATCACGATCGGCTCGCGGAAGATGACGCCGCCGAGGATGTTGCGGATCGTCCCGTTCGGCGAGCGGTACATCTCCTTCAGGCCGAACTCCTCGACCCGCGCCTCGTCGGGGGTGATCGTCGCGCACTTGACGCCGACGCCGTGCTCCTTGATCGCGTTCGCCGCGTCGACCGTGATCTGGTCCTCGGTCGCGTCGCGGCTCTCGATCCCGAGGTCGAAGTAGACCAGCTCGACGTCGAGGTAGGGAAGGATCAGCTGCTCCTTGATGAAGGCCCAGATGATCCGGGTCATCTCGTCGCCGTCGAGCTCGACGATCGGGTTCTTCACTGCGATTTTCGACCGGGTCTCGGCCATCACAATGCTTCGTGCTTCGCTCGCTGCGCGAAGTACCAGATATGGCTCATTTGGCTCGCTCCGCACTCACGGCGGCGATGCTATCGACGCAGGCCCTCGAGCAGGTCGATGATCACCGCCTCCGAGCGTTCGCGGGCAGCCGCCCGGTCATCGGCGACGACGATCAGCATCGCCGCCTCGATCAGGGCGCCGAAGAGGACCAGGGCTGTCGTCTCAGGATCACCCGGCGGCAGCTCGCCCGCCTCGATCGCCGCGGCCACCGTGGCGTGCATCACCCCGATGCCGATTCCGGCCGCGACCTCCCGCCAGCGCTCCCAGCCGAGCACCGCGCGGCTCTGGGTCAACCCGATGCGGCGGAGCTCCTCGTCGGTCTCGCACTGGCGGAGGTAGAGCCTGGCCCCCTCGAGGAGGGCCTCGAACGGGCTCTCCGTGGCGGGCAGCGCCGCGGCGAGCCGTTCGATCAGGCGCCACTCGCTGGCTTCGTAGACGGCCTGAAACAGATCGAGCTTGGTCGGGAAGTGGTGGTAGAGCGCGCCGCGGCTCACCCCCGAGCGCTCGACGATCTCCTCGGTCGAGACCCGGTCATAGTCGCGCTCGACGAAGAGCTCGCGCGCGGCCTCGACCAGCGCCTCGCGCGCTCCCTCGCTGGGTCGCCCCCGCTTCCTCTGGACAGTAGCCTCCAACATGATCCCGTATATTACCGACAGACAGTCTGTAATTACCGCCCCACAGACCAGGAGGACGGAATGAACACCTATGTCATCCGACGCGAAAGGGCCTGGCAGAGCCCCGAGGAGCTCGAGGCGACGGCCGCCCGCTCGAAAGAGGTCGCCGAGAGCGACTTTCCCGACGACATCCGCTGGATCCGCAGCTACGTGATCAAGGAGGACGGCGGCACCCTCGGCACCGTCTGCATCTACCAGGCGAGCAGCATCGAGGCGGTCAAGGAGCACGCCGAGCGGGTCGAGATGCCCGCCGACGAGGTCCTCGAGGTCGCCGACACGGTGATCATCCGGCCCGATCCGGAGCCGGAGACGGCGACGGTCTGACCCGCAGGCGGGTCTCCTGCGAGAATGCGCGCGTGGCCACTGCCGAGCGCCCAGCCTCGCGGGAGACCCACGAGGTCTTCAACCAGCCCACGCCGCTGGAGGACTACAACCCCTTCGACGCCGATCAGCCGCTGGTCGAGGCGCTGCGACGGGAGGGTGCCGACTGGGCGGAGGGCAGGGCAAGGGAGCTGGCGGCGATCTGCGGCTCGCGCCAGACGATCCGCTGGGGCTTCGAGGCGAACGAGCACAAGCCCGAGCTGCGCACCCACGATCGCTACGGCAACCGCATCGACGAGGTCGAGTTCGACAGCTCCTGGCACGAACTGATGCGGATCGGGGTCGACCACGGCCTCCATGCCTCCCCCTGGCGCGATCCCGGGCCCGGCGCCCACGTCGCCCGCGCCGCGATGTTCATGCTGCTGATGCAGGCCGAGAGCGGCGTCGGCTGCCCGATCTCGATGACCTACTCGGCGATTCCGGCGCTCCGCAAGCAGCCCGAGCTCGCCGAGGAATGGGAACCGCGCTTCCTGTCCCTCGACTACGACGAGCGCTCGATGCCCGCCGACCGCAAGCGGGGCTCGCTGTGCGGGATGGCGATGACCGAGAAGCAGGGCGGCTCCGACGTGCGCGCCAACACGACGACGGCGACGCCGCGGAACGGCGGCGGCCCGGGCGCCGAGTACGAGATCGTCGGCCACAAGTGGTTCTGCTCGGCGCCGATGTGCGACGCCTTCCTCGTCCTCGCCCAGACCGACTCCGGCATCTCCTGCTTCCTGATGCCGCGCTGGACGCCCGACGGCGAGCGCAACGCCTTCCACATCCAGCGGCTCAAGGACAAGCTCGGCAACCGCTCCAACGCCTCCAGCGAGGTCGAGTTCCGCGGAGCCTGGGCGCGGATGATCGGCGAGGAGGGACGCGGGGTGCCGACGATCATCGAGATGGTCAACCACACCCGGCTCGATTGCGTGATCGGCGCCGCGAGCGGCTACCGGGCCGGCGTCGCGCAGGCGCTCCACCACACCGCCCACCGCTCCGCCTTCGGCGCCGAGCTGATCGAGCAGCCGCTGATGCGCAACGTCCTCGCCGACCTCTGCGTCGAGTCCGAGGCGGCGACGATCTCGGCGCTGCGCCTGGCTCGCTCCTACGACGAGGTGGCGGTCGGCGACGAGCAGGCGATCGAGTTCCGCCGTCTCTCCAACGCGGTCCTCAAGTACTGGATGTGCAAGCGGGCTCCCTCGCACGCGGTCGAGTGCCTCGAGTGCCTCGGCGGCAACGGCTACGTCGAGGAGTCGGGGATGCCGCGGCTCTTCCGCGAGAGCCCGCTGGCCTCGATCTGGGAGGGCTCGGGCAACGTCCAGTGCCTCGACGTGCTGCGGGCGATGGTCAAGAGCCCGGCCTCGGTCGAGGCCTTCTTCGACGAGGTGCTGGAGGGGTCCGGCGCCGAGCCGCGGCTCGACGCCTACGTTTCCGCACTCCGCGAGGAGGTCCCCGGCGACATCGAGACGATCCAGTCCCGGGCCCGCCGGGTCGTCGAGCGGATGGCGATCGCCCTGCAGGCCTCGCTGCTGGTCCGCTACGGCGACCCGGCCGTCGCCGACGCCTTCTGCGCCTCGCGCCTCGCCGGCGACTGGGGCCAGGCCTTCGGCACCCTCCCGGCCGGGGCCGACTTCGGCCGCATCATCGAGCGCCACCGGCCGGATTCCTAGCCGCTCTAGCTGCCCGCGTCCCTCAGCGCTCGGCCAACCTGCTCGGCCGTGATCACGCCCGAAAGGCGGCCGTCGGCGTCGACCGCCATCAGCGCGCCGAAGCGGCGCAGGGCTGGTTGGCGAGCAGCGAGTCGAGCGGGGCGTCGTCGCGGACCTGGAAGGTGCCGTCGTTCTGCTCGAGCAGGTCCGAGACCAGCGAGGTCGCGCGCGAGGTCTCGGGCACCTCGTCGGCCCTGTCGCGGACGAGCAAGCCCGAGGAACCGGTGGGCGGCGTCGACGACCGGGAACCAGGGCCACCGGTAGCGCAGGAAGTACTCGTCGAGGGCCTGCTCGACGCTGAGCTCGCTCGGGATCGCCACCGGTTCGCGGTCCATCACGTCGGCGACGCTCACGCCCTCGATCCGGCCCGAGATCGCGGTCTGCATCGCGGCGCCGCGGGCCGAGCCGTTGATGACGATCCCGATCAGCGCCAGCCAGACGCCGCCGAAGACGTTGCCGTCGATCGACCATCAGCAGGCCGCCGCCGATGAAGAGGTAGGCGAAGACGCGGCCGAGATTGGCGGCGAAGCGGGTCGCCGCGGTGCGGTCGCCGGTCCGCCACCAGGCGATCGACGCGGACGACCCGGCCGCCGTCCATCGGGAAGGCCGGCAGCAGGTTGAAGACGAGGACGAGGGCGTTGATCGAAGCCAGCCAGGCGACCACCGCCAGGACACCGGAGATGCCGGCGTCCCGCTCGAGGAGCATCGCCTTGCCGAACTCGTCGGGCCCGGCCAGCGGCGAGGCCCGACCAGCGCCCAGGACGACGACGATCGCCAGCGTCACCACCGGCCCGGCGATCGCGACCTTGAACTCGGTCGAGGGCCGGTCGGACTCGCGGTCCATCCGGGCCACCCCGCCGAAGATCCAGAGCTGGATGCTGGAGATGCCGATCCCGTTGCGCATCGCGACGAAGGCGTGGCCGAGCTCGTGCAGGACGATCGAGCCGAAGAAGCCGAAGGCGCTGACCACGGCCAGCAGGAAGGGCGCCGTCGCTGAGCTGCTCTCGCCGAGGACGTCGGCGTAGAGCCGCGAGAGCCAGAAGATGACGAGGAAAAGGACCAGGAACCAGGACCAATCGACCGCGATCGGGATCCCGCGGACGTGGAAGAGGGTGATCGAGCTGCCACCGAGCATGTCCCAATGGTAGGTCCCCGAGGGTCGCCGATCAAATGTCCTCCTCGCTGAGCGGCGAAACGGCGACCGTGGACCGCGCGGCCGGGCCCGACCAGGGATGGCTGCGCGGTTTGGTGGAGGAAACTGGAGCGGATCCACCGGCCTCCGCCTCCGACGGCGAACGGCGCGCGGCCGAGTGGGTCCTCGAACGGCCGGCTACGAGACCGCCTCACTCTGCGGCTGCACCGACCTGAAGCAGCCGGCCAACTACCACTGGCCGAACGACGTCGCCGCGAACGTCGACTTCGACAGCGTCGCCGACGCGGTGCGCCTCAGCGAGGCTGCGATCCGCCGCCTCGACGAGCGTTGGCTGTGAGGCCGAAACGGCCTTCTTAATCCGACCGCGCCCTCGGATTTCCGCTCTATAGCATCCGCGCCTCGTGCCCACCCACGACGTGCTCGTAATCGGTGCCGGCCTGGCCGGGCAGCGCGCCGCCCTGGCGGCCGCCGAGCAGGGCGTCTCGGTCGGGATCCTCAGCAAGGTCCACCCGGTGCGCTCGCACTCCAACGCGGCCCAGGGCGGGATCAACGCGGCGCTCAACCCCGGCGACTCCTGGGAGTCGCACGCCTTCGACACGATCAAGGGCTCCGACTACCTCGGCGACCAGGACGCGATCGAAGATCATGTGCCGCGAGGCGCCGGAGGAGATCCTCCACCTCGAGCACCTCGGCGTCACCTTCCACCGCAACGAGGAGGGCAAGCTCGGCACCCGCGCCTTCGGAGGCGCCTCGGCGGCCCGCACCTACTACGTCGCCGACATCACCGGCCAGGCGATCATGCACGTCCTCTACGAGCAGCTGATGAAGCACGCGGACTCGGTCGCCCGCTACGAGGAGTGGTTCTGCACGGCGCTGGCGATGGACGAGGAGGGCGAGTGCTGCGGGGTCGTCACCCGCAACATCGCCGACGGCTCGATGGAGCTGTTCCGCGCCAAGGCGGTGATCCTCGCCTGCGGCGGCAACGGGCAGGCCTGGAAGCCGACCACCAACGCGCTGATCTGCACCGGCGACGGGATCGCGATGGCCTACCGGGTCGGGGCGAAGCTGATGGACATGGAGATGATCCAGTACCACCCGACGACGCTGGCCGGCAAGGGCTTCCTGATCACCGAGGGCGCACGCGGCGAGGGCGCCCACCTGCTCAACGCGAAGGGCGAGCGGTTCATGGAGCGCTACGCGCCGAACAAGATGGAGCTGGCCTCGCGCGACGTCGTCTCCCGCGCCGAGCAGACCGAGATCAACGAGGGGCGCGGCTTCCCGGACGGCACCGTCGCGCTCGACATCACGGTGGTGCCGAGGAAGCGGATCCACGAGGCGCTGCGCGAGATCGTCCTCGTCGGCCGCGACTTCGCCGGCGTCGACATCACCCGCGAACCGATCCACATCAAGCCCGGCAACCACTACACGATGGGCGGGATCAAGACCGACGTCGACGGGCGCACCGACATCCCCGGGCTCTACGCGGCCGGCGAGACGGCCTGCGTCTCGGTCCACGGCGGCAACCGGCTCGGCGCCAACTCGCTGCTCGACACGCTGATCTTCGGCCGCCGCTCGGGCGCCGACGCCGCCGCCCGCGCGAAGCGGATCGAGGGATCGCGACCCTCGCGGGGGGCACTCGAGGCGGAGGAGGCGCGATCGACGCGATCGCTTCGCGCGAGAAGGGGTCGGGCCGCCGCGTCTCCGAGATCAAGCTCGAGCTGGGCACGACGATGGACGCCAAGGTCGCGGTCTTCCGCGACGAGGCCGGGATCCAGGAGGCCCTGGAGACGGTCCGCCGCCTCAAGGAGGAGGCCGAGTCCGCCTACATCGACGACAGGGGCAGCATCTTCAACCAGGACCTGCTGGGGGCGATCGAGCTCGGCTACATGCTCGACAACGCCGAGTGCACCTGCGTCGGCGCGCTGGAGCGCAAGGAGAGCCGCGGCGCCCAGTACCGCACCGACTTCCCGGAGCGAAACGACGACGAGTGGCTCAAGCACATCGACCTGGAGCTGGGCGACGACGGGCCGGAGATCTCATACTCAGAGGTGACGATCACCCAGTGGGAACCCCAGGAGAGGACGTACTGGACGATGACCGACTACACGCTGAAGGTCCGCCGCTACCAGCCGGAGAGCGGCGAGGGCCCCTACTGGGAGGAGTTCAAGGTCGAGCTCGACCCCTCGCTCTCGGTGCTCGACGGGATCCTGCAGGCCAAGGACCGCGACGACGGCTCGCTCTCGGTCCGCTGCTCCTGCCGGGCGGCGATCTGCGGCTCCTGCGGGATGAAGATCAACGGCCAGTCCGGCCTCGGCTGCAAGACCCAGATCGGCGAGGCGCATGCTGAAGCGAATCGCCGCAACGGCGGCGATTCGCCCGATCGTCGTCGAGCCGATGGGGAACATGCCGGTGATCAAGGACCTGATCACCGACATGGAGTCGACGCACTGGGCCAAGATCCGCCGCGTCACGCCCTGGCTCCTCCCCCATGGCGATCCGCCGGAGCGCGAGTACGTGGTCGAGCCGGAGTCGATGATCGACATCACCCAGTCGATGGCCTGCATCCAGTGCGGCGCCTGCGTCTCCTCGTGCCTCTCGATGGAAGCCGACCCCGACTTCATCGGCCCGGCGGCGCTGGCCAAGGCCTACCGCTTCGTCGGCGACCCGCGCGACGCCGAGACCAGGGAGCGCCTCCACGACCTCGCCCACGACCCGCACGGGATCTACGACTGCACCCACTGCTTCAGCTGCATCGACGCCTGCCCGAAGGGGGTGGCGCCGATGGACCAGATCATGCGGCTGCGCCGCAAAGCCGCCGAGGAGGAGATCGACGACCCCAACAACGGCCACAACCACGAGGCCGCCTTCGTCAAGATCATCGAGAAGAAGGGGACCCTGGACGAGGCGCTGCTGCTGCAGGAGTCCTTCGCGCCCGGGGTCAAGGGAAAGCTGAAACCGAGCAAAGGGGCGATCAAGGAACTGTTCGGCTCGATCCCGACCGTGCTGCGGGCGATCAAGACGGGCAAGACCCGCTCGCTTTCGAAGCTGATCCCCGGCGTCCACCCGAAGCTGCCCGACGGCGCCCAGGACGAGGTCGAGGCGATCTACGAGCACGCCGAGGAGCACCGCACGGAATTCAACATCTACATCCACGGCGAGGAGGACGTCGAGCCCGAGCCCGACGAGCCGACCGACGAGACCCTGGCAGCCGAGTCGGCGGCCGCGAAAGGCGGGGGACGATGAGTGACGGGCAGATCAAGGTCGCCTACTGGCCGGGATGCGTCTCGCGCGGCTTCACCACCGAACTGCACGGCTCGATGGCGCTCGTCGCCGAGAGGCTCGGCATCGAGCTGGTCGAACTCGACCGGGCCAACTGCTGCGGCGCGGGGGTGATCGCCGAGCACAACCAGGAGCTCGCCGACACCCTGAACGCCCGCACCTTCGCCCTCGCCCAGCAGACCGGGCTGGCGATGATGAACATCTGCTCGACCTGCCAGGGGGCGCAGTCCGAGTGCCAACAGCGGCTCGACGCCGACTCCTCCTACCGCGCCCACATCAACGAGGTGCTGAGCGGCCAGGGACTCTCCTACGAGAAGGACAAGGACGGCTTCACGAACAAGAACTTCCTCTGGCTGCTGGTCGAGGACTACGGGCTCGAGCGTCTCGCCGAGCAGGTGACGCGGCCGCTCGCAGGCCTGCGGGTGGGCCCGTTCTACGGCTGCTACGTGGTGCGGCCCAAGGACCGCCTCGGCTACGACGAGTATCCCGATCGCGACCTCTACCTCGAGCAGGTGATCGAGGCACTCGGCGGCGAGGTCGTCGAGTACGACGGGGCGCGCAAGTGCTGCGGCTTCCCGGTGATCACGATGAACCGCGAGACCTCGCTGCGGCAGTCCGGCACGCACGTGGGCGACGCCCTCGATGCCGGCGCCGACTGCCTCGTCACGCCCTGCCCGCTCTGCCACCTCAACCTCGACATGCAGCAGCCGGAGGCGGCCAAGATCGTCAACCGCGACCTCGGCCTCGCCGTCCTCCACCTGCCGCAGCTGGTCGGGCTCGCGCTCGGCGCCGAGCCGAAGGAGCTCGGGATGAACCACCACATCGCCTCCACCGGCTGGGTCGAGGAGCGGCTCGCGGCTCCGGTCGCCGGCTGAGCGCTCAATCGAGCCCCGGCGGCCCGCCAGGCTGGACCGCCCTCGGCCGTCTCGTCGAGACCGACACGCCGCGCCATCCAGCGGGCGCCGACAGTGTCGGTGAGGCCGTGGGCGGCGATCGAGGAGAGGATCACGATCGCGGCGACGTCGAAGATCAGTTCTGCCTCGCCGACACCGGATTTGAGCACGAACAGGGCAAAGAGCATCGAGGCGACGCCCTTCGGCCCGAACCAGGCCATGAACAGCTTCTGCGGGCGCGGAAGGCCGGTGCGGATCAGGGAGAGCATGCACCGCGACCGGGCGGGCGACCAGCAGGGCGAAGGCGACGAAGACGACCAGCGGCGGGATGCTGTGGTCGAAGCCGGTGGCGACGATCAGAGCGCCGAAGACGAAGAAGGTGAGCACCTGGATGATCGCGCTGGTGTTCTCGGCGAACTCGACGAAGCCGTCCGGGACGTCGTGCTCGGCTAGCTCCCATCGCGATGCCGCAGACGAAGGCGGCGATCAGGCCGTTGCCGATCGTGACGTCGGCGAGGCCGAAGGCCGACGAGCGCGAAGCCGATCGCGTAGATCCCCTCGTAGCGCGGGGTGATGCCTCCGCCGGGTAGGTGGTGGTGCAGGCGCCCTCCGAGCACGCCGAGGCCGATGCCGACGGCCGCGCCGAACAGCGCCTCGCCGAACAGCTTCGCCGCTTCGGCGCCGGCGATCGCCTCCCGGGGTGGCGAGGACGAGGAAGAAGAGGACGAAGGGAAGCGCGAGGCCGTCGTTGAGGCCGGACTCGAGGTTGAGCGTGTGGCGGACCGCGCCTGGGAACCAGTCGCGAGGTGACGACCGCCGAGGTGACGACCGGGTCGGTCGGCGCCAGTACCGCGCCGAGCAGAAAGGCCTCGGCCCAGCTGAGCGAGCCGAAGAGCGCCTTGGCCACGAGGGCGAGCAGCACCATCGTGATCGGCATCGCGATCACGAGCGAACGGGCCACCGGGCTCCAGTGGCGGCGCAGCAGCTCGCGCTCGACGAACATCCCGTCGGAGAAGAGGGTGAGGATCAGCGCCAACTCGACCAGCTCGACGATCGCCCGGTCGCGTCGCGTCTACGTGCACGACCCCAGTGGCGGCGAGGGCGATCCCGAGCGCAACCGAGAGGACGGAGGCGGAGAGGACCGTCCCGCGCATCAACCCCGAGAGCGCCGCGACCACCGCGAGCAGCCCGCCGAAGAGCAGCACCGCTTCGCCGAAGCCGATGTCCATCGGCGCTAGTCCACCGAGTCGCCGAGCAGACCGCGCACCGCGAGCAGACCGCGCTCGGCGAGGAGCTCCGCGACCTGGACCGCGTTGGTCGCCGCCCCCTTGCGCAGGTTGTCGGAGACGATCCAGAGGTCGAGCGCCCGCTCGTTGCCGGGGTCGCGGCGGATGCGGCCGACGAAGACGTCGTCGCGACCGGCCGCCTCGAGCGCCAGCGGATAGTCGGCCGAGGCGGGCTCGTCGACCACGGTCACGCCGGGAGCTGCCGCGAGCAGCTCCCGCGCCCGCTCCGGGGAGAGGGGTTCCCTGGTCTCGACATTGACGGCCTCGGAGTGGCCGGTGACCACCGGCACCCTGACGCAGGTCGCGCTGATGCGGATCGAGGGGTCGTCGAGGATCTTGCGGGTCTCGTTGATCAGCTTGCGCTCCTCGTCGGTGTGATCGTCGCCCTCGGCGAAGTTGCCAGCCTGCGGCAGGGCGCTGAAGGCAATCTGGTGCGGGTAGACGCTGCTCACCGGCTCGCGCCCCTCGAGCACCGCCCGCGACTGCTCGAGCAGCTCGTCGACGGCGGCCTTCCCGGTGCCGGAGACGGCCTGGTAGGTGGAGATCACGAGCCGCTCGATCCCCGCCTCGTCGTAGAGGGGCTTCAGGGCGACGACCATCTGCATCGTCGAGCAGTTCGGGTTGGCGATGATGCCGCTGTGGCCCTCGACCGCGTCCGGGTTCACCTCGGAGACGACCAGGGGCACGTCGTCGTGCATGCGCCAGTAACTGGTGTTGTCGATCACGACCGCGCCGGCATCGACGAGCCGCGGCGTCCACTCGGCGCTGACCGCCCCGCCCGCCGAGGACAGGACGAGGTCCAGACCCTGGATCGAGTCCTCGCTCAGGGCCCTGCACTCGAGCACCGCGCCGTTCCACTCCAGCTTGCGGCCGACCGAGCGCTCCGAGGCGAAGGGGACGACCTCGGCCGCCGGGAAGTCGCGCTCGGCGAGCAGCTCGAGGATCGTCGTCCCGACCAGCCCGGTCGCGCCCAGCACTCCGACTCTGTATCCGTCGCCGGTCATCTCAGATCAGTATGACCAGCGGGTCAGGGAGTCACCGTGGGCCGGTGCTCGGCGCCGGTGGGGTCCTCGGGTTTGACCGCGTCGTCGCCGAGTTCGAAGGCGTCGTGCAGCGCGCGCACCGCGTCCGGGACGCGGTCCGCCGAGATCACGCATGAGATCTTGATCGGCGAGGTGGAGATCATCTCGATATTGATCCCCTCCTCGCCCAGCACCTCGAAGACCCGCGCCGCGACCCCCGGGTGGGAGCGCATCCCGGCGCCGACGATCGAGACCTTG
Source organism: uncultured Solirubrobacterales bacterium (assembly GCA_963816785.1). Taxonomy (GTDB): domain Bacteria; phylum Actinomycetota; class Thermoleophilia; order Solirubrobacterales; family 70-9; genus VRUE01. The sequence continues at coordinate 890,063 of CAWFLL010000004.1, forward strand.
CCGATCCGCTCGTCGGTGCGAATCGCCTGGCTGAGGTCGCCGAGGGCGGAGATCGTGTCGGTGGCGGTGGCGAGGTCGGAGCGATCGACGGTGAAGGAGAGGTCGGCGAGCGCGTCATCGCCCACCGGCTCGTTCTGGATGATCACATCGACGTTGACACCCGCCTTGGCCAGGGCCGTGAAGATCCGGCCGGCGACGCCGGGCTCGTCGCGGACGCCGGTCAGCGTCACCCGCGCCTCGCCGTCGGAGTGGGTCACCGCTGTCACGAATGGCTGCTCCATGCTCTCCTTCTCGGACTCCTGCTCGGAGACGACGAGGGTACCGGGGCCGTCCTCGAAGCTGCTGCGGCAGTGGATGCGGACACCGTGGTTGCGGGCGTACTCGACCGAGCGCAGCTGCAGGACCTTGGCTCCCGAGGCCGACATCTCGAGCATCTCCTCATAGGAGGCCGTCGCCAGCTTGCGGGCGCCGGGGACGATCCTCGGGTCGGCGCTGAAGACCCCGGCCACGTCGGTGTAGATCTCGCAGACCGAGGCGCCGAGCGCCGCGGCGAGCGCGACCGCGGTCGTGTCGGAGCCTCCCCGCCCCAGCGTCGTCACGTCGCGGCTGTCGGTCGACACTCCCTGGAAGCCGGCGACGAGGACGATCCGGTCGTCCCCGAGCGCCTCCTGGATCCGCTCGGCGCGGACGTCGATGATCTTCGCCCTGGTGTGGGAGGAGTCGGTGACGATCCCGGCCTGCGATCCGGTCAGCGAGATCGCCTTGTGGCCCATGTCGTGGATCGCCATCGCGCAGAGCGCGCAGGAGATCCGCTCGCCGGTGGAGAGCAGCATGTCCATCTCACGGGAGTCGGGGCGATCGGAGATTTCCATCGCCTGGGAGACCAGCTCGTCGGTTGTCTTGCCACGCGCAGAGAGCACCGCGACCACCCTGCTGCCGGCTTCGCGGGCGGTGACCACCCTCCGCGCCGCCCGCTTGATCTCCTCGGCGCCGGCGACGGAGGTGCCGCCGAACTTCATCACGACGATGTCTGTGTCTGCCGCGTTCATCGCTCGCCGCAGGATAGTGCGGGACCAGGGCATGCCACAGCGGCTCCACATGTGATCGAGATCACACCTTCCGATATATCGGCGCGATATATATCGGAGCATGAAGCTGAGCTCCACCGCCTATGTGATCCTCGGCATGGTCAGCCGCACACCCCGGTCCGGCTATGAGATCAAGGCTCTGGTCGACGGCAGCACACGGTTTTTCTGGGCGGCCAGCTATGGGCAGATTTACCCGGAGCTGAAACGGCTCTCCGAAGCGGGGCTCGTCGAGGGCTCCGACTCTCCCCGCGGGGAGCGCAAGCGGACGGTCTACGCGATCACCAAGTCCGGCCGAGCAGAGCTCAAGGACTGGCTCCGCCAGCCCCCGCAGACATCCGAGTTGCGCGAAGAAGGCCTGCTGAAGCTCTTCTTCGCCGGCATATTGCCGCCGGAGGAGGCGGTCGAGATCCTGCGGCCGATGCGCGAGCAGCGCCTCGACCTCGCCGAGCAGCTGCGGGCGATGGAGCCGCAGGCGCTCGAGAAGGGCGACCCGTTTCCGCTGATGGTGCTGCGGGGTGGAATCGAGTTCAACCAGTGGTTCGCCGAGTGGTGCGACCGGATGGAGGTCCAGCTGCTCGAGCCCGCCCAGGAGGAAAGGAGCAGCTGATGTTCGACGCACTCGCCCGCCTCGCCGATCGCCGCGCCCGCCGGGTCGGGCTGATCGCGATCGTCCTCTTCCTCTTCGCCGGCGCGGTCGGCGGCTCGGTCGCCGAACGGCTCGACCCCTACGGCGCCGACGACCCGGCGACCGAGGCCGTGAAGGCCAAGGAGCAGCTCGAGGACGCCGGCCTGCGGGTCCCCGGTGTGATCGTGGTGGTCGACGACGCCCCGGTCTCGAGAGCCTCGACCCGGGCCCGGATCGCCAAGCTCGAACGCGAGCTGGGCCGCCGCGGCGACGTCGAGTCGATCAGCAGCTACTACACGACCCGCTCCCGCGACTTCGTCTCCAACGACCATCGCTCCACCTACCTCACAGTCGCCCTGAAGCCCACCGGGGACAAGGAGTGGCAGGACAGCGGGGCCGAGATCGCCGACCAGCTCGAGGGGCGCCCCGGCGTCACGGTGGGCGGCGCAGCCGTCGCTCAGGAGCAGGTCAACAAGCAGGTCGAGGAAGACCTGCAACGGGCGGAGATGCTGGCCTTCCCGCTCCTCTTTCTGCTCTCCTTCGTCTTCTTCCGCAGCCTCGTCGCCGCTCTGCTGCCGGTGATGATCGGGCTGCTGGCGATCGTCGGCACCTTTCTCATCCTCAGGGTGGCGAGCGAACTCGGCTCGATCTCGATCTTCGCCCTCAACCTGACCACCGGCCTGGGCCTGGGGCTGTCGATCGACTACAGCCTCTTCATCGTCTCCCGCTACCGCGAGGAGATCGCCAAGGACGGGCCCGGGCTGGCGGCGATGCGACGGGTGATGGCGACCGCCGGCCGGACCGTCTTCTTCTCCTCGCTGACGGTCGCGGCGGCGCTCGCCTCGCTGCTCGTCTTCCCGCAGCGGTTCCTCTACTCGATGGGCCTCGGCGGCTCGCTGGTGGCGGTGCTCGCGGCGCTGATCTCGCTGACCGTGCTGCCGGCGGTGCTGACCCTGCTCGGAAGCCGGGTCAACGCCCTCGCCCCCCGCTTCCTGCAGCGACGCGCCGAGGCCGACGCGCGTCCCGACGAGCACGGGTTCTGGTACCGGCTCTCGCGCCTCGTGATGCGCCGCCCGATTCCGATCGCCAGCCTCAGCGCCCTGTTCCTGATCGTCCTCGGCCTGCCCTTCTTCGGGATCAAGTTCAACACCGTCGACCCCACCGTCCTGCCGAAGGAGGCGAGCGCCCGCCAGGCCTACGACACCGTCACCTCGCAGTTCCCGCCCTACCGGGAGACGCCGATCTGGGTCTCGGTCAAGGGTGCCTCGCCAAAGGCGGCCGCTCCCCTCGCGGCGCGGATCCGGCGCACGGAGGGTGTCACCGCGGTCGTCCCGCCGCGACCTCTCGAGGAAGGGGTCACGGCGATCCAGGTCGTCTCCGCGAACCCGTTCAACTCGGAGGCAAGCCAGGCGACCATCGAACGAATCCGCGACGTCGAGGCGCCGCCGGGGGCGACCGTCCTCGTCGGCGGCGCAACCGCCGACTTCATCGACTTCCAGGGCAGCCTCACCCGCCACCTCCCGGTCGCCTTCGCGATCATCGTCATCGCCACCCTGATCATCCTTTTCCTGATGACCGGGTCGGTGGTGCTGCCGATCAAGTCGCTGATCATGAACGTGCTCAACCTCAGCGCCGTGTTCGGCCTGCTGGTGCTGATCTTCCAGGACGGGCGACTGGAAGGGCTGCTGGACTACACGAGCCAGGGCGCGATCGAGCAGACGATGCCGATCCTGCTGTTCGCGGTCGCCTTCGGTCTCTCGACCGACTACGCGGTGTTCCTGCTCTCGCGGATCAAAGAGGCCCGCGACCACGGCGCATCCGATTCGGAGTCGGTGGCGATCGGACTGGAGCGGACCGGCCGGATCGTCACCGCCGCGGCGCTCCTGTTCGCCGTCGCGATCGGCGCCTTCGCGACCTCCGAGATCATCTTCATCAAGCAGAACGGCGTCGGCACCGCGCTCGCGGTGTTGATCGACGCCAGCATCATCCGCGCCCTGCTCGTCCCCTCGCTGATGGAGCTGCTCGGGAAGTGGAACTGGTGGGCGCCGGCGCCTCTGCGCCGCCTGCACGAACGAATTGGCATCAGCGAGACGGGGCCGGCCTCGGCGCAGGCCCACTGACAGGGGAGGTTGGGAGATGGTCTATCGGACGATCGTGAAGCGCAAGGCGCGCGGCCTGTTCGCATCGCTGAGTGAGGGTGACTGGCGATCGGCCGTGGAGGACGTGGCCGACGACGTCCACCACATCTTTCCCGGCGACAACGCCCTCGGCGGCGAGCGGCACTCGCGGGAGGCGCTTGAACGCTGGTTCGAACGGCTCTATCGGCTGATCCCGGAGATCGAGTTCGAGGTCACCGACGTCGCGGTGCGCGGCTGGCCCTGGGACACCGCGGTCTCGATCCAGTGGACCGACCAGGGCCGGACCGCGGACGGCACTCCGTACGAGAACGAAGGCGCCCACTGGGTCCGATTGCGCTGGGGCAGGGCGACCGAGATCCACGCCTACCTCGACACCGAGAAGGTGACCGCGATCACCGAGAGGCTCGCCGAGAGCGGGATCGAGGAGGCGGCGGCGGCGCCGGTCGCGGGCTGAGAAGCTCAGCGCTTGAGGTCGCCCTGGGCGGTCTTCGGGTCCTCGGCGCCCTTGACCTTCTCGTCGCTGGCGACGCCGGCCAGGGTCAGTGAGCCGTCGGGCTCGACCGTCGCGGTCGCGAGGAAGGAGTCGCCGAGCACCAGCTTCGCGGCCTTGATCCTGGCCGGCACGGTCAGGGTCAGGTCCTGGGCGCTGGCGCGGGTATCGTCGGCGCTGAGCAGGATCTGGCCGGTCTGCGGGCAGATCGCGGCGACGATCCCGGCCAGGTCGACGTAGGTCGCGGGCTCCGCTTCGACCTCGATCTTCTGCTGCCAGAGGATCGCGGCCGGCTGAATCGCCTTCAGCGCCGGCTGGCTCGGGTCCGGGGCGCAGGCCGGCGGCGGCGGAGCCGCCGCGGGATCGACGGTGGCGGCGGGAGCCGCCGTTTCAGGCACCGGGACGGCCGCCGACACGCTGGCCTCGGTCGGCTGGCGCTCGATCTTGACCTCGACGGTCGCGTAGGAGTTGATCGCCGGAAGCGCCGGCGCGGACCCGCTCGGGTCGGGTCTGACCCCGACCAGGATCGAGGACCCCCGGCCCGAGACCGTGTAGGCGGGCGCGGCGGGGGTCGGGTCGACAAAGGTGACGACGCCACGGAAGGACGCACGGCTGCTCGTGCCGGCGGATTTCGGCTTCCCGGCCTCCGCGAAGGTCCCGTTGTCGAGGCGACGGCCGGAGAGTTTCAGCTTGGTGCCGGGCACGGGGAGCCTTGCGGCGTGCACGGAGACCAGTTCGCCGCCCTTGATCGCGACGGTGTAGCTGCCCGCTGCGGGATTGGTGTGGACGACGGTCCCCTCCAGCGGCAGGGCTTCTTCGGATTCCGGTTCTCCTTCTTCTTCCTCGGGAGGAGCGGGCTGCGGCTCTGCTTCCGGTGCAGGCGCTTCTTCTGGCGCGGCGGGCGATGGCGCCGGCAGCGCCCCGAGGGCGCCGCCTTCGCTGCCCGCGCCTTCGCCACCGCCGGCGAGGGTGGGAGCAGGGCCCCCACCCCCGCCGCTGCGGTCTTCGCTCGTACCCCCGTCGGAAGCTGGGATTTCAATGATCTGAGGGGTGCCTGCCAGGGTGCCGGCGGCGGTGGGGCCGATCGCGACGCCGATGAAGAGCCCGAATCCGAGCGCCATCGCACTCAGCGGCCCGGCCCAGCGGCGGTCGGTGACGACCAGGGAGAAGGCCCGCAAGACGCGGTTCGAGATCGAGGTCACGATCCCTGGGCGGGCGGCTGGGTTGGCGCCGGAGTCTGGGCGACCTGGGCCGGCGTGCGCTGCATCAGGTCCCTGCCGCACTGCCAGCAGAAGACGGAGCCGCGGGCGTAGAGCGCACCGCAGTTTCCGCACGCTCCGGCCGCCCCCGCCTGGTCGAGCCGCAGCATCCGATCGACCTCGGCCAGTTCCGCGTCGACCTGCTGCAGCTTCGCCGCCCGGCGGGTCAGGACGTCGAGCCGGAAGTGATCGCGGATCGCCATCTCGTAGGTGAGCCCGCCAAGGTCCCACTGGAGCTCGGCAAGCTGCTCGGCGAGGCTGTTCCGGCGCTGCTGCAGATCACCACTCATCGCGATCGCCTCTCATTCGATGGTCGTCCCCTTGCTGCCGCCACCGGGGGCCTCGTTGTCCTTCGGCGGCGCCCTGCCGGGGGTGGCGATTTCGTTGGGCAGTTCGGCGGCCGCCTTCGAGTAGTCCTCGGGGCTCTTCCCCTGGAGCGCTTTGAGTTCGGCGTCGCTCGCGGTGACCGCGTTGCCGGTGTTCGTCTCTTCGCCGCCGCCCTTGCCGCCGCCCTTCGCCTTCGTCTGTTTCTTGGCTTCACCACCCTTCTGCGCACCCGTTTCCTCGCTGGCCGTCTCGCCGCCCCCGCCTTCGACCCGGACGACCGGAGGCGGGGCGGGGGCCGCGCTCGGGTCGCTGTCGCTGCGGCCGATCAGCACCCCGACCAGCAGCATCAGGCCGAGCACCGCGATGCCGCCGGCGGCGGCGAGCGGCGCGAAGTCACGCTGGCGCCCCTGCTCGGGTGCTGCCGCGGCGGGCGTCGCGGCAGCCTGCTTGGCGTCGGCCGCAGCCGCCGGCCTCTGATCCGGCAGGTGACGGCTGAAGTCGAGCCGCGGCTCACCGCGTCGCCGACCGCAGTTGAGGCAGTAGCGCTGGTCCGCCGCCAGCGGGGCGCCGCACTGGGGACACGGCTCCACCGCACCCTGCCGACCCTGTCGGTCGCGCTCGGTCATCGCAAGTCCTCGCGCTTCGCGCTCACTGCTGCTCCTGACCGGGGAGGGTTGGGAATTCGGTCACGACGAGGTCGGCTCCGCGCGGATCGCCGATGAAGTAGATGTTGTAGGCGACGGGTTTGCTGTCGGCCTTGAAGTGTTCGATCGCGCCGCGACCGGCGGCCACGATCCGGTCGCCTTCACGCGCAACCCCGTACAGCAGCAGGCGCGGGATGTCCTCGCCGCTCTCGTTGACGACCTCGCCGGCCGCCGCGACTCCCGTGTAGGGGTCGCCCTCGAGCTTCGGCTCGGAGACCGAGACCTGCGGCTGCTCGCCGGAGTACGACTCGTCGCTGGCCCCAACCCTCGCCTCCACCTTCGCGGGCTTGCCCGTGGCGAGGATCTGATCGTTGACCCAGGCGACCTCTCCCCCGGCCGGGATGAACGGCACCGCCGTCAGCGCCGGCTCGAGGCCGGGGAGGTCGTTCCTGTAGACGCTCTTGCCCTTCGCGTCGAGGACGTCGATCGCGATCGGGACTTCGATCAGGTCGCGGTCGGACTCGTTGCGGAGCTCGACGACGACGGCGCTCCCGACCCGGTCGGTGAGGAGGGTCGAGTCGAGCACCTTCACGTCGCTGCTCTCCTTGGTGATCTTCAGTCCCTCTTCCTGCTGCACCGGGCCCAGTTCGGCGCCGATCCTGGCGCTCTTGTCCTGGGTCGATTCGCATCCGGCGCTGACCAGTGCGACCCCCGCCAGGGCGAGCGTGACCGGCGCCGCCGCGCTGAGCCTGCCGAGCCTCATCCGAACGCACCGCCGACGTACTCACGGGTGCGCTGCTCCCGGGGGGAACCGAAGACCTGCTCGGCGGGCCCGTACTCGACCAGCTCCCCCAGGTACATGAAGCCGACGTGGTCGGCGATCCGCAGCGCCTGCTGCATGTTGTGGGTGACGATCACCACCGCCACCTCGTCGCGGAGTTTGAGGATCAGCTCCTCGATCACCTGAGTCGAGCGGGGGTCGAGCGCCGAACAGGGCTCGTCGAGCAGCAGCACCTCGGGGCGGGCGGCGAGGGCACGGGCGATGCAGAGCCGCTGCTGCTGACCGCCGGAGAGGCGCAGCGCCGGGTGCTCGAGGGTCGCCCCCACCTCGTCCCAGAGCCCGGCGCGCAGCAGGGCGTCGCCGACGTAGTTGTAGAGGGCGTCCTTGCCGGGCCGGCCCGAGCCCTGCTCGCGGAGCGCGTAGGCGATGTTGTCGAAGACGCTCATCGGGAACGGGTTCGGCTGCTGGAAGACCATGCTGATCCGCCGCCGCAGCGCCGTCACCTCCATCTGGTCGATATCTTCGCCGTCGAGGGTGATGCGGCCGCTCCGGGTCGCCGTCGGGGTGATCTCGACCAGCCGGTTGAGCGAGCGCAGCATGGTCGTCTTCCCGCATCCCGAGGGGCCGATCAGCGCCAGCACCTCGCCCTGGCGGACCGGGAGCGTTACCTGGTTGACCGCGATCTTCTCTCCGTAGGAGATCGAGACCCCCTCGATCCGCATCCGTTCCACCTTCGGCCCGGGGCTCGGCTCAGGCCGGCGCACCGGGGCGGTGATCCCGAGCGTCCCGACGCGGGCGGCGGCTCCGGCCCCGTTGCCGGGCGGCGGCTCCACCACGGTGGGCTCGCTGTCGACGACGATCCGGCGCACCGGAGGCGGCGGCGAGAGGATCACGTCGCGCGGGTCGCGGCCGGGATCGCCGGTCGGCGTCACCGCGCCCATGTCTCGCTCCCCCGGCGCGCGAGCCTTGCGACGACGAAGTTGAGGACGATGACGACGATCAGGAGGACAAAGGCGGCGAAGTACGCTTTCTCGGGCGCCAGGCCCTCACCCGCGGGCGAGTTGTAATAGACGTAGCTGGTCAGGGTGCTGCCGAGGCCCCTGAAGAGGCCGAAGACGCTGCCACCGGCCCCGTTCTGGATCTGCAGGACCGCTCCGAGGAGGACGACGACGATCGCCGTGTCGCCGGCGACCCGGCCCATGCCGAGGGCGGCGCCGGTGCCGATTCCCGGTCGCGCCGCCGGCAGCAGCACCCGCCGGATCGTCGCCGCCCTGGTCTTGCCGAGCGCGTAGGAGGCCTCGCGCACGTGGCCAGGGATCGAGTAGAGCGCCTCGCGGGTGGCGCCGACCACGAGCGGCAGCGCGATCAGCGACATCATCGCCGCGGCGGCGATGAAGGAGCGGCCGAGGACCACGCCCGACCCCTCGGCGCTGAAGGTGAGGAAGCTCAGCCACTGCTGCTGGAAGAAGACGAGGCCAAACATCGCCAGCACGATGCTGGGGGTGCCGGCGACGATCTCGACCGCCGACTCGACCGCCCGCGCGAGCCCGTACGGGCGTCCGTACTCGGTCAGCCAGACTGCGATCACACCCCGAGCGGGGCCGCGAACGCGGTCGACAGGATCAGAAGGATCGCGGTTCCGATCAGCGGGTCCTTGAAGCCACCGCTCTTCGCCTGGTTGAGCGATGAGTTGGGGCTCTCGGTGAGCAGGCTGAGGTCGAAGTACTGGGCGCCCTTGACCGCCATGTAGATCACGATCGCGCCCGCGATCGCGATCAGAGCCAGCCCCGCCCCCCAGGCGGCGAGGTAGCCGAGCCGGTCGCGGAGCGGCCAGCTGCGGACGCTGTCGCGAGGCGAGGTGGCCGTGGTCGCAGCGGACCTCATGGGTGGACCCCGTACTTGCGCATCGGCTGCTTGGCGATGAAGCCGCCGATCGAGAGGAACATGCTGGAGACGAGCAGTACAGCGGCGAAGGCGAAGAGGGTCTCGCCGAAGGGCTCCACCGAGAGCCCTTCGACGTTCTCGACCAGCGCCGAGGCGAGGGGCCGCGTCGGCTCGAAGAGGAAGGTGATGCCGTCGATCGGGTTTGGCGCGAAGCTGGCCGAGCCGGCGACCATCGAGAGCATGATCGCCTCGCCGAGCGCTCGCGCCGTGGCCAGAACCGCGGCGGCGACGATCGCCGGGCGGGCCGTGCGGACCGAGATCGTCCACATCACGCGCCAGCGGTTGGCGCCGAGCGCCGCCGCGCCCTCGGTCCAGGTCGCTCGGCACCGCGCGCAGCGCGTCGACCACGATCGCGGTCATGATCGGGACGATCATCACGGTCAGGATCAGGACCCCGACGATGAGGCTGGAGCCGTCGAGCTGGACGACGTTGGCGACCGATTCCTTGCGCTCGAGGCTGATCAGGTGCTCGCCGACCCAGGGGACTATGACGAGGATCCCGATCAGCCCGTAGACGACCGAGGGGACCGCGGCCAGCAGCCGCACCACCGGCTCCAGCACCCGGTTGACCTGCGCCGGCGCGAACTCGACGATGAAGATCGCGGCGAACAGCGAGAAGACGATCCCGATCGCGACCGCGCCAGCGCGGTGACAACGAAGGTGCCCCAGAGCAGCGGCCAGGCGTGCAGGGTGTAGACGTACTCGGAGGGGTTCGCCGGCGAGTTGAAGATGTCTTCGAGCTGCAGGTCGACGTCGCCGCCCGAGCCGAACCAGGCGAGGCCGTTGTGAGCGAACGACGGCCATGCCTTGCTGAAGACGAAGATGATCATGCCGCCGATCAGGGCCAGCACGATGGAGGCGATCGCGCCGAGCAGGAGCTCGACGCGGGCGTCCGACCAGAATCCGGAATCGCCGCGGGGGCCGGCGCTCGCCCTGCCGGGGCCGCGACGCCCCGGCAGGCGGGCTGCGATCCCCTCCAGGTTCACTAGCTGAGCGGCACCCAGTCGCTGGAGACGAGCCGCTGAGCCGCGGCGCTGCGGGAGAACTGGATGAACTTCTTCGCGATCCCCGTGGCGGCGCCGCGGCTGACCAGGTAGAAGTTGCGGCTGCCGGCGTACTGGCCCGACTTGGCGTTGCGCAGGGTGCAGGGGACGCCCTGGTAGGGCACCGTGAACAGCCCGCACGTGAAGTGGAAGGACGCGTAGCCGATCGCGTTCGGGTCCGACTTGATCGTCTGCGCCTGGAGGCCGTTGGAGGATTTGGTCGTGGCGCTCCCCGCAACGCGCAGGGTCTGGCCCATGAAGATGTTCTGGAAGGCGTCCTGAGTACCGGAGGCGGCGGTGCGGACGACCAGGTCGATCGGGCCGCTCGCCCCCGAGCCCGATCACCTGGCTCCAGCTCCTGATCCTGCCCGAGAAGATGTCCTGGATCTGCGGCTGGCTCAGGGTCGCGATCGGGTTCGACTTGTTGGTGACGATGCAGACCGCGTCGCGGGCGATTTTGTTGAAGACGATTCCGCCCGGGTCAGCGGGTTTGGGGTCGCGGGAGGACATCCCGAGCGTGACCCGCCCCCGCGAGACATCGGTGATGCCGATGTCGGAGCCGCCCTGGAGGATCACGAACTTCGTTCCCTTGTTCTTCTTGACGAAGGCCTTCGCGAGCTTCGTGGCGAGGGGCGCGATCGATGTCGATCCGCTCATCGTGATCGTCGCGGCAGAGGCCGACGCGACGGCCGTCAGCGACAGGCTGAGGGCCAGCGCAGCGGCGAGGATCGAATGGCGGCTGCGGTTCATTCTGGTCTCGCTCCTGGTGCTGGTTCGGAAGTCCGTTCCGGGCCAGTGTCGAATCCACGCCGCCTCCCAAAGTGAACGCAACGTAACTACCTGGATAAGAACTGGTGACTCGCGTTATCCAAATCTTCTCCAGCTCGATACAGGTCGTTCACCGATTCGAAACCGCGATCGGACAGGCTCACCTGCGCCCGATGCTGACCGTGCCCCCCACCACCCGCTCGGCGAAGCGACCGATGCGGATCGCCAACGTCGAGATCCGCCCGGCCGAGCTTCAGGTCCTGGTCGACGGCAGGCGCGCGGGCATGACCGTGCGCGAGTTCGAGCTATTCCTGCTCCTCTCCGAGCGGCTCGACAGCGTCGTCCAGCGGCCCGAGATCTACGAGCTGATGTGGGGCGGCGAGATGCCGCGCCGCGACCGCTCGGTCGACGTCCTCGTCCGCAAGGTTCGCCGTAAGCTCGAGCTGGTCGCCCCCGACTGGCGATACATCCACACCCACTTCGGCGTCGGCTACCGCTTCAGCCCTGAAGAGATCTAGCGCAACCGACTTTCACCACCCCGGGGTGGGGTGAATGTCGGCAGCGTTGATCGGAGGAAACGTTGCCAGACCCTCAGCCAGCCTGACGAGACCGACCGTGACCTCCGACTTGCCTCGGCTGCCGGCAGTGAACCAGCGGTCTGATTTCCCCTGTTCTCTGGTGGAGCTCCCGAACAAGTCCTCCCGTCGGATCCTGCTGCGATCGGTCCGAGCGAAGACGGAGCGCCGGGAAACTCGAACAAGTAGAGCAACGACGGCGCCGGTCTGTCTTCCTCGGACGAGACTCCCCGTTGAGAATCGCGGGACTTTGGATTGCAACGCTTTCATGTCACTGTCGCTGGTCGCCAGCGGAGGAGATGGCGGAATTGTTCTATTTCAGCTCGCCGGCATTGCCCTGGGCGCGGTTGAAGGCGCAGCGGAAGTTCTCCGGCTGGCCGACCGGTTTGCCGCCGGCGAAGCCGCCGTGGTCGCCGTTGTCGTAGACCGTTATGTATTGGAGCGTTTCCGGTGCGGGGTCGGCCGGGAGCGGCGCCGGGTCGGGCTCGCCTACCTTCGGGTCGCCGCGTGAGAGTTCGCTCACGCCCTCCGAGCCGGCCGCCCGCCCGCCGGAAGCGGTAGTCGTCAGGGTGGCGCTCATCTCGCGCCGGTCCTTGAGCCCGTCGGTGGGGTCGATGTCGGTCGAGGCGGTGACCTCGTTGTCGTCGACCCGGCCGGCGAGCTTGACCCGTGCCGCCGCCCCGATCAGCTGCGCCGCAGTCGGCAGGTAGCCGCCCAGCTCCGCGCATTTCTGGGTCGCGAAGAAGTAGTCGTTTTTCCCGATGTCGCCCTTTTCGAGCGGGTACGGGTTGGTCATCATGCAGACCGTCCCGATTCGCACCGTCTCCGGCGAGCAGTGGTCGAAGACCTTCCCCGGCAGGACGCTGGCCGGGAACTTCTTCTTCTTGTTGAGGCGGAGGATGCCGAACTTGCGCGGCTTCAGGCTCGGGCCGGGCAGGGCCTTGGCCGCCAGTGACTGGGCGGCGCCCGAGAGGACGAACGCGCCCACGGCGAGGGCAAGCGCGGCCCAGGCGACGAGACCGGTTGTGCGGGGGTTGGTCATCTTCGACTCCTTGGCGAGCGGTTGGCGGTGGTGAAGGCGGGTGCGGGACGCGTGCGCCGTTTGGCGCCGGGACCGCCGCGGACGGAGGCCCCGGCGAGCGCCGCGAGCAGCACCAGCCCGAGCAGGTAGGGCGGCACCCTGAGCCCGGCGTCGCCGGGTTCGTGACGCGAGAAGGCCTGCGACTCCTCGATCGCCGCCTCCTCTTCTTCCTCTTGTTCGACCTTGTAGGCGCGTGCCGGAGCGCCGCCCGGTGGTAGCGGCCGCACGATCGGCGGCGGCGGCGGGGGGACGATCGCCGGGACGGCGGAGATCGGCGGAGCGCCCGGAGGGATGAACGCGGGCGGGGGCGGCGAAGGGGGAGGCGGCTTCGGCTGCGGTGGCGGCGGCACGAGGGGTGGCGGCGGCGCCAGAGGCGGCGGTGGTGGTGGCGGCGTGAACTCGACCGGCGGGCTGCCGCCCGGCGCCGGGGCCGGCGGCGGCGGGGCCGGCGGCGCGGCCACGGCGCTGGCCCGTTTGAAGCGATCGGGGCGCAGCGGGCGGGTGCCGCAGGGTCGCTGGACGCTCCCGCCCAGCACCGTCACCTGGTCCGAGTAGGAGAAGCCGCCGGCGCTGACCGTGACCGTCGTCGTCGCCGGCGTTGAATGTGCAGAGCAGGCCGGAGGAGTTGTCGGTGACCACCTTGTCGCTGGCGTCGAGGTAGGGCTTGCGGAGGTTGGTCGAGGCGGGGTCCTGGCGGACGAAGTCGGCGATGTCGGGGTCCGAGGAGGCGAAGCTGTACTCGGGGCTTGAGGCGGGCGGCGCACCCGGCGACCAGGCACTGGTCCGGCGGGAAGAGCGTGTAGGGGTCACCCCCAGAGGGGTTGGGGCTGCCGGAGCCGGCCGCGATCCTCCCCCAGCGATCACCGGCTCGGGGTCGACGCCCCAGGCCGCGGAAGAGGGCGGGGCGCGAGCGCCGGAGCAGGGTGCCATCGGTGGCCTCGAGGGAGAGATCCTCGATCACCGGAATCAGGCGGACGCCGACCGGTGCTACGTTCGTCCCCGCCGCCGGCGCACCGATCTCCAGTATCAGAACCCCGCTGTCGCCGAACAGGGAATCGGGGCTCTCCAGGCCCACCCCACCGCTGATTTCAGAGCGGTAGCCGAGGGTGCCAACTCCGAAGCTGGGGAGCGTCACCGCGCCGCCGGCCGGTATCCGCATCGGGCGGTTCTCTTCAGGCCGGTCGAAGAGGTAGACGGAGGCGCCGCCATTCACGAGGGTCTGAGCGATTTCCGTCCCGTCACCAGCGACATTCAATTTGGGCGTGAAGCTCGTGTTGAGGCTTCTATTGCCCATCACCACAACCGGCATTCCCTTGGACCGGGCGTCGGACAGGACCGCCTCCAGCCAGGGAAGCTGAGCCTCGGGTGGGTTCTGGTGAGGGTCGGAGGCCGCCAGCGAGCCGAGCGAGTTGTCGATCACGACGACCCTCACGGTGCCCCCGGGCCCCTCGCTGTCGAAGGCGTAGTGAGTGCGAGCTCTGCCCGGGATGGGCGCGGCGCCGGGGATGCCGGCGGTCGAGATGCCCGCCGGCGCCGGCGCCGCCCCGAACGGCGCCGGAAAGCCGGCGAATGCGGCCTGGAATTCCCCCGCACCGATCCCGTTGGCCGCGTCGTTGGAGCCGAGCGCTGGGAAGACCGGCAAGTCAGGCGCCGACCTGAGCAGTTCGGCGTAGCGGGCCGCGTCGGCGGTGTCGAGGCCCGTCTTGACCCGGTTGCCGGTGTAGAGGAGGGCGCGCGGGCCCGATCCTCCTCTCGTGCTCGCGACTGTCTGCAGCGCCGCCGCCAGGGTGCGGTCGGGGCCGATCGAGAGGGGTCTCAGATCGGCGCAGGGATCCTCACATTGGGCATGGCCGGCGACCGCGAAGCGGGCGGGACCGCCAGGCATCGGCACCGGCTGACGCCCTGCCGCCGGCGGCAGGGCGGCGCCGGCGCCGTAGCGGAAGACCGCCGCCGTCCGCACCCGTTCGCGGATCGCGCGGCCGCCGCCGTTGCGGGCGGAGGATCCGCGCCCGGCGGCGTCCGCGTCACCGCTCCAGCCGCCCACCGCCCAGCCGTTCCCGGACGAGTCGAGCAGCAGCGACAGCACCGGGTCGGTCTTCAGGGGCCGGTCGTCACCGGCGGCGGCGAAGGAGGTCCGCTGCTCGTCCTCCCAGCCGCTCGCGGTCTCGCGCAGCAGGTAGCCGTCACCGGGGAGGCCAAAGGGTGGCGGGATCGGGGGCGGAACGGTGGGATCGGGATCTGGAAGATCGTCGGCGAGTGGATAGGTGATCTGGGGCACTACCGAGACAATCGCCCGCACCGTCCCTCCGGCGCGAACGGCGGCGGCAGCGATCGCGGTCGAACCGGGCAGCGGCTGCGCCGAGAATCGCCACGGAGCGCCCGGGCCATCGCGCTCGATGACGATGTCGCGACCGGCGGCCACGGCGCCCCCATCGGGTAACCCCGCGAGGGAAAAGAGCCGAGGGCTACCGGCGCGAACGCCGTCCAGCAGCGCCTTTGCGGAGGAATCGACGCGCCAGGCGCCACCGTCGTTGACGAGCAGATCCCCTCCGGCGGCGACGATCGCCTGACTGCCGGCGAATGCGATCGAGGTCAGGTCCGCCCCCTCGTAGCCGGGCGGCAGCGCCTCCTGGTCCCAGCTCTTGCCATAGCGGAGCAGCACCCCGCCCTTCCCCACCGCGTAGCCACGAGAGGGGTCGCCGGGGTCGAATGCCACGTCCATCAGGTTGCCCTCGAAGGCGATCGGGACGCCGGGGTCCTGGACCCATATGTCGTCGGACGCGTTCCACATCCACATCGATCCGAGGTCGCCGACGGCGTGGGCTCGCGACTGCTCCGGCCAGGCGACGCCGCGCAGCGTCGCCCTGTTGACGCTTCCGCTGGAGCTCAGCAGGAACTCGCGCTGCCAGCCGCGGCCAGGCTCGTAGCGAAGCACGGTGCCGTTGACGCCGACGGCGAGGGCGCCGGAGCCGAGCGCGCCCGGCGCCGCGCCGGGCCCCCCCGTGACGTCTGCAAGCGGAGCGCGAGCTGCAACGGGCCAGGGCCGCAGGCGCGCGGGTGCTGTCTTCGGCGAGATCTCCACCGGCCCCTCCAGCCAGCCATTGTCGGCACTGGTGAATGCGCCGCTGGGGCGGAAGTTGCCGGAAGCGGCGGGCATCCGCACGAATTGCCCTCCGTCGAAGCGCAGGTAGGTGCCGCGATTCGTTTCCTCGCTGCCTCCCGGGTCGAGCGGATTGGTGACTACTCGAGTGCCGAAATCGACACCGGGCCAGGCAAAGCTGCGGTAGCCCAGCTGCCGCGAGAGCTTCACGCCGAGCGGGTCGTCACAGGCCAGGGCATCGCACCAAGAGTGCGTGACAGCGCCATCGCCGATGTCGTAGAAGAGGGTCACGTCCTGGTCGATGCCTTCGAGATTCGCCGTTAGGTCGATCCATACGCCATCGGAGGTGACCGTCATCGGCTGAGCGGCGCCGCCAAGGGGCTCGACCCCCGCGATGCCCTCTCCCGGCGCTTCCTCTTCCGCAAATGGAGTCGAGCCGAGCGAGCGTTCGACCCAGACCGGCCCCCCGGGCTGAAAGGTCCGCTCCAGCAATACGACTGAGCGGCCGGGCTCATCGGTCTTGGCTATCGCCCAAGTGTTGCCGGGCCCGGTCGCGTCGATCGCCAGCACCGCAAAGCTGCCGGTCGGCGCGGTACAGGGGCTCGGCGATGCACCGAGGCAAATCGGCTCACGACTCCAGTCGTGGCCGGCGAAGTGGACGATCCCGTCGACGAGCGACCGAACCTGGGGACCGAAAAGCAAGCCGGTCCCACCTGACTCGTCGAATGCCGCTACCGCAATCGCCCCGCTGCCATTGTCGGCGGCAAGGCTCTCGGCCGGCCGCCCCTCTTCGGCCGGCATCAGAACCTCGGGCGGCGGCGACTCGAGCATCCGCCAGTGCGCTTCTGGGTCCCGGTGGATTACGACGACCTGTTCGCCCACAGGACGCCGCAGGTCGCGGCCGACCAGAACGCCGCCGCCACCGTGCGTGATCCGCACCGATCGGCGGTTGACGATTGCGGGTCCCCGATAGGGCTGGCCTTCCTCATCGACGGGCGTGTCGAATACCTGCCAGCCGTTGGCGTCCGTGTGGCGGAGGAAGACCAGCTGGGGATCGGGGGCGGGGCCAGAGGTCGACCCGAACTCGAGCGCTCGCGCACCCACCCGGACACCTCCGACCGCGAGCGGCAGTTGCCGGTATCCCCATGCCTCGCCCGCCTCACCTCCTGGCGCCGCCCCCATCAGGGTCATCGCCGAGTCGGCCGGGCCGAGCAGAGGCAGCGGCCCCACCGGCGGCGTGTCCGTAAGCCCCCGGCCCGGCGACGCGACTACCAGCGCGAGCGCCAGGATAGCGGCGAAGCCGGTGACGTTTCGCGCTCGGCCACTCACCTCTACTTGATCTCCTTGGTTCTGAACGCGAGCCCGGTCGGATAGCGATCGCGGACCAGGCGCAGGGTCAGCTGACGGTGACCGGGGGCGAAGATCCGCCTGGCGGTGCGGGCGACGGTCTCTCCCCCCCGTTTGGCGAGCAACTGAACCCGAGCGCGCCGGGTCAAGGTGAAGGTCACAGTCAGCCGAAGGCCGTCAAGGCGCGATCTCACGTTCTTCAGCAGCGGCGGCAGCCGCCGCACCCTCGCCGGTTTGACCGCGTTCGGGGTCAACTCGAGCGGCGGCGGCGCGAAGAGCTGCGAGTCGTCGACGGGCAGGCGATCGGGGATGAACTGTTCAGCCGACTCGTTGGGGCGGAACTCGATCGTGCCCTGGAAGGCGGGATCTGTGTCCTGTGGCAGCTCCGTGCCGTCGCTGTAATGAAACAGCCAGCCGGCCCAGGTAGCCAGCCAGCAGTCGTTCGCCGCCGGGCAGTCGATCCTGGCGGCGCTGCCGCGCCCGGCCCCGGCCAACGGCAGCCGCGTGGTCGTCGTCGTCCCATTCGGCTCTATTCGCGCCACCGTCGCCTTGCTGTTGACGCTGCGCCGCTCGGAGAACGGGACCACGGTGGCCACCGCTTCCCCGGTCCCCGGGACGGCAGCGACGTCGCCTAGACGATCGTTGACACCGAAGGAGGCACCGCTCAGGGTCAGCTCTTCGAACCCGTCGACCGACAGGCGCGCCGCCAGGGGGGGCCGCGTGACCGCCCCCCCGACCGGCGCCGACGATCCTGAGGCGGCGCCGCCTCCCACAGCCCAGAGGTCGCTCCCGTCGCTGTCGAGCGCAAGCAGCTCGGTTCCGTCGGCGGGGACTTCGGCCAGCGGGGCCGGCAGGAACGGGTCGTTGGCGAATATCCCGTCCTCGATCCCATGAATAAGCCGGGGCGGCGACTCCGGTTCGGCGAGGTCGACCGGGTCGGTGCGGTTCTCGGGCGAACGGCCGACCAAGGTGCTCTCGAACAGCTCGCCGGCGTGAAACTGCATGTCGCTGACGCCACGGCCCTGCGGGCCGTAGATGGTCTCGAGGTCGGTCCCATCCCAGTGGAGGTGGAAGGCACCGATTCGCTCTCCGAGGGTGTCCTGGGAGCCGATCCCGCCGAACCAACAGTCGTCGGCGCCGTCGCAGGTGGCGGACATCATCTGGCGGAAGGGGTCGGCCGCGTCGACTCGGGTGCTCCAGGAGCCGACCACCTGGCCGTCCTTGAACCGGCAGAGGGCGAGCCCGGAGCCGCGGCGGGGCAGGCTCGGTTCGCTCACCACCCAGAACTCGGTCGGCCCCGCCCATGCGATCCGCGCCGTTTCACCAGGCCCACCGCACACGGTGGCGAGCTGGTGCCAGCTCCTGCCATCCCAGCTGAAGATGCCGCGAGGGATCGCCGCGTTGCCCTCCACTGTCAGCAGGCCGCGGTTGGGCGCCCAGAACGAGAGGTCCCCCGGCGCCCCCAACGGGACTTTGAACGGGGCCCCTTCCGGCGGGGGCGGCTGCTCCAGGCGCCAGATCGGGTCGGCGCCCCGCGACTCGGTCGGGGCTAGTGCGACGACCAGGAGGACCGCGAGCGCCGCTGTCGCCCGCCTACTCACCTTCCGCCTGTGGCTGGCGGTCGGGCGTCGGCTCGGGGCCCTCTCCATCTTCCGGGGGCGACAAATCGAGCAACGTCGCCTCGACCGTCGAGAGCACCGCGTCGAGCGCGACCCCGGATAGCGTCTCCTGCTCGATCAGGGCGTTCGCGGTCTCGTAGACCGCGTTCCAGTTGCGGCGCAGGATCTCCTCCGCGCGCACGACCGAGTCCTTGACGATCCGCTCGACCTCGCGGTCGATCAGCTCCAGGGTCGCCGGACCGACCGAGCCGAGCTCCTGCAGCGAGGCGCCGAGGAAGACCTCGCCCTCTTTCTCGCCGATCGTGACCGGGCCGAGCTCCTCCGACATCCCGTAGGAGGTGACCATCGACCGCGCCAGCGCTGTCGCGGTGTGGATGTCGTCGTGGACCCCGGTCGAGACGACGTTGAACTCCATCTGCTCGCCGGCGAAGCCGGCGAGGATCGAGATCAGGTGCCGGCGCATGTCCGGCTCCTGCATGACGACCGCGTCGCGGTCGGTGAGCATGCTGGCGGCGGTGCCGAGCTGGCGGCCGCGGGCGACGATCGAGAGCTTCTGGGCGGACACCTTCTGGCCGATCGAGCGGGTGACGACCGCGTGGGAGGCCTCGTGGATCGCGATCACCCAGCGCTCCTCGGCGCTGAGGACATGGCTCTTGCGGGCCGGCCCGGCGACGACCCGGTCGATCGCCTCCTCGAGCGTCGGCTGGTCCATCTCGGCCCGACCTTCGCGCACGGTCAGCAGCGCCGCCTCGTTGATCACGTTGGCAAGCTCGGCGCCGTTGAAGCCGGGGGTGAGTTTCGCGATCTCCTCAAGCGAGGCGCCCGGGGCGAGCGGGCGGTTGCCGCAGTGGAGGCTGAGGATGTCCATCCTGCCGTGGACGTCGGGGACGTCGACGGTCACCTGTCGGTCGAACCGCCCCGGCCGCAGCAGGGCGGGGTCGAGGACGTCAGGCCGGTTCGGTCGCCCCGAGGACGACGATCCCGGCGTCGCCGCCGAAGCCGTCCATCTCGACCAGCAGCGCGTTCAGGGTCTGCTCGCGCTCATCGTTGCCCTGCCCGACGCCGGCGCCGCGCTTGCGCCCGGCGGCGTCGAGCTCGTCGATGAAGACCAGCGCCGGCGCCATCTTGCGCGCCTTCGCGAACAGATCGCGGACCCTGGCCGCCCCGACCCCGACCAGCGACTCGACGAAGTCCGAGCCCGAGAGCGAGAAGAAGGCCGCCTCGGCCTCGCCCGCGGTCGCCTTCGCCAGCAGCGTCTTGCCGGTTCCGGGCGGGCCGACCAGCAACACGCCCTTCGGCGCCCGGGCGCCGACCGCTCTCGTATTTGCTCGGCTCGGCGAGGTAATCGCGGATCTCGCGCAGCTCCGCCACCGCCTCGCCGGCACCGGCGACGTCGTCGAAGGTGGTCCGGTCGGGAGCGTCGGCGCCCCGCTTGCGGCCCTTGCCGGTGAACTTCGAGAAGCCGGCGAAGGCACCCGCGCCTCCATCCTGGCCGAGCCGGGTGAAGAGGACGAAGAGGCAGACGAGCAGCAGGATCGGAATCAAAAACTGGACGACGATCTGCTTCGCCGGCTTGTCCCACTGCTGGTCGACCTGGACGATCGCCCCGCTGGCGGTGAGTTTCTGCACCATCGAGGAGGTCTGTGCGTCGGACTCCGGGTAGGCGGCGTAGAGGACCTGGCCGCCCTTGGTGTCCATCACGACCCGGGCGTCCTGATCGAGCAGGGTCGCCCTCGGCGATCGCCTTGTCGTCGGCCAGCTTGAAGACCTGGCTCAGCGGCACCCGCTCGCCGCTCGTGCTCGGCTGGATCTGGCCGAGCAGGTTGAAGAAGAGGAAGGTGAGGACCAGCGAGGCGACGATCAGGGCCGTGTTGAGGGGGTCCTTGGCGAACCAACGGCCGATCGCGCCGAGGCGCTCCCCCACCGCGCCGGCCACATCCCGACCACTGACCTTGGGCGGCCGCACGGGAACGCGGCCAAGCCTGCCTCGCCCCGATCCCCTTCCCTCTTTCACAGTCATCTGCCCCCTCGATCTATCTGTCTCACAGCTGTCCCTTCACCGGCGCGGCGCCCGGGCTCGATCGTGAGCCCGGGCGCCGTAGGCACCGGTGGAGTTGGGCCCGCGGGCCCGCGCTACTTGCCTTTCTTGGTGAGTTTCAGGGTCAACCCTGAGCTGGACGTGCCCGTCGTCCCGCCCGTCGGCGTGAACGTCATATTCAGGCTCACTTTCAGGCTGCCTTTGCTGCGCAGCGCCTTCAGCGCAGCGGCACTCGGTTTCAGCGCCAATTTGAACGTGCCGGCCCTGTTGGCGTTGAGGACCGTCCGGCCGACTCTGACTGTCTTCTTGCCCACCTTGGCGGTCCCGACCATCTCCAGTTTGCCCGGCCCCGGAACTTTGACCGAGATGCTGGCACCCCCGGTTTTGGACGAGATCGATTTTTTCAGCAGCGAGATCCTGTTGCTCGGAATTGGGGGCGGCGGTGGGGCACTTCCACCTTTGTTGTCTCCGCCGTCATTTTCATCTCCACCATCGTCCGGCGGGCCGGCGCCTGGGCCCCAATCGATTTCGGCGACCCCCGTTTTGGAAATCGCCAGGATGTTTCCGGGCAGAGCCCCGTAGTCGGCGCCCGCCAGCCCGAGCTGGGTGCCGTTCGATACGACGCTTTCCCAGTAGTCCTTGACGGTTCGGGCCTTCCTCTCCTCTTGCGGAGTGTCACCCCAAACGTCGGCGTTGTCGTCGAACACCAGCCCGTAGGTCAGGGTGCAGATGCCGAAGCCCGCCGGCGAGTCGATGCCGGTGACTTTCGCCCAGTCCCCGAGCGAGCTCGGCAGCGGGTTGCCCTCGTTGGTGAACGTCGTCGCCACGCAG
The DNA here is from genome assembly GCA_963816785.1 of uncultured Solirubrobacterales bacterium. Classification (GTDB taxonomy): domain Bacteria; phylum Actinomycetota; class Thermoleophilia; order Solirubrobacterales; family 70-9; genus VRUE01. The sequence continues at coordinate 911,761 of CAWFLL010000004.1, forward strand.
TTGGAGCCCCTCGGACCGTCGGTACGGAACCCGTTCGGGCTGAGGGTCGGCTCGGTGAACTGTTCCGAGCCATTCTGCGCCTGGGTCCAGTATGGCGTCGTTGGCGCGGCGGCGAGAGCGGGGTTCACAGCCAGGGTGGTGGGATTGCCACGCGCCGTCGAGATGTCCGAGTAGCCGATCGAGCCATCGACTTCAACCAGTTTGGGAACGAGCGATCCGTTCCCGTTCTGACAGCCGCTCGTTAGGTGGTCTTCGTTATCGGGTTTCTGGCCCGGGACGAGGACGCCGGCGGGGCACTGCGCGCTGGCATTCCCTTCTTCTGCGCCAGGCCATTTGATGTTCGGATTCGGGTTGTATGTGGTCAACCACCCCCGGGCGGGTTCGATGTGGTGGAGGTAGTCCTTGAATGCGAACGTCGTACCGGAGCCGTCTTTGCGCACCACGCGGATGATCGGTTTCGCACAGTCCGTATCCGGCGCTAATTCGGTAAACACGTCGTCCCAATCGAGTAGGGGAATACCGCCGGCACCCTGCGCCCAGACTTCCTCGAACTTGTCCTTCGGGAATCGCACGCGAAGAAGCGCTTTCTTCGTCGCATCCGCGGTGATTTCGGCTGCGGAGACCGTGCGATATTCGTCAGCCAGCAGTTCCGGATTGCAGTTGACCGGGAGGTTGACGAGCATCGGGACCGCTCCTACCGCTGCCGGGATGACGTGGATTTTGCCGTTGTCGTTTGGATTGACGTCATCTTTGGGTTCGCCGTTCCCAACCCCGGTGTTCATCTGTTCGATCTCTTTCGGCGTCGGCGGCTCGTCGGACATGCCGAAGCGCGGCGTGTCGTTGCGAACCTTCACGACCAGCCGGCCCGCGCTGCTCCCAGCCGCGTCGTAGGCAACGTCGATCACGCCTTCTCCCGGCGTTCCGGCGCAGTAGTTGACTTTGAAATTCTGGTTGAACCAGGTATGGGCGTCGCGGGCAAACGAGGCCCCCCGGCCAGCGGCATCGAGGCCGGCGCATTTGCCCGTGTTGAATGCGGCGGTCGCCTGGGAAGTCAGACCGGCCATCGCAAGCGCCGCCAGAGCGAGGGCCAGAAGACCGGTCGCGGCGACGCCCAGACCCCACCGGGGGGCCGTGTGAGTGCGGCTCATGAGAGTTATTCCTTTCATCGGCTGAACCTTTCGGCCCGCAGAGTCGTCAGCCGCAAATGGCCTGTCAAGCCGCTTCACAGGACTTCTACGATTGCGTTACAGCTCGTTATCAAGGGCATCACCAGATCGTCTCCAGTTTGTGACAGCAGCTTTACTTCCGGCGCTTCCCAGACAGCCGCTTTGCCTCAACCGCGTGGCGAAATACGATCCCCAGCGAGGTGGTGGCGCGGCGTCCGCCGCGTGACGCGACATAGGTCACCGAAGCGCGCCCGCGGATCGTTCCGCGCTCGCGCAGCTCGCTCCGGTAGCGGGCGACGGGGCGGATGATGATTGGAACCTCGGTCCGGTTGACACCGCCGGCGCGGGCACTGCCCGTGGCGAGGGTGTGCAGCTCCGGTGGCGTACCGGTACGCGCCCTCGCGACGGCCTTGACCGCACCCGCGCCCGGCACCGCGACGGTGATCAGGATCACGCCACCGGGCTTCGACCTGGCCCTTGCGGAGATGTGGGGACCGCCGCCTTCGACTTCGATCGTCCCCGCCGGACCACCCGCACCCGGCGCCTCGGGTGGTGTTCCGGTTCCCTGGTCGGGCTGGCGTTCGGCGACGAAAGCGTCGGCGTTCTGGTTGGCGTCGCCAAAGAAGAGGTTGTCCGCGAACGAGGTGAACGCCACCCGACTTCCGTCTGCCGAGATCGTGACCCCGTTCTGCACGTCGCCGTTGATATCGCCGCCGGTGTAGGAGCGTGCTACTCGATCGAGGGTTCGATCCTGAAGATCGGCCACGAATAGCTCGCGTATGTCGGGAGTGGCGCGGGTGTTCCCCAGAAGCTGGAGCGCCGGCAGGGTAAAGTCGGTGCGAACAGTGGTGATCGCAACGTATCGGCCGCTCGCGGCCATTGCGAGGCTGCTCAGGGGCGAGCTTGTCGCCGGATCGAAATTGGCAGGATCTCTGGTCAACTCAACGGTTGACCCCTTTCGAGTCTGGCCGGGCGCCATTTGGGTGATGAAGAGGTCAAGGCCGGTTCCGGAGAAGGCGTTTGGCCGGGGTCCGGCACCGGTCAGGAACGCGACCGTGTAGCCGTCGCCGCTCAACACCGGTAGCTGCGAGGCGATTCCAGATCTGGTCCCCTCCTGGTCCGTGAGCGGCCCGAAACACGGGCCGGTCCCTGTCTGGTTGAAGAAGGTCACCGAGTCGAGCGGGCAGCTCGGATCGTCGGGATCTGCGATTCCCGTAATCCGGCGAATCGGGGCACCTTTGTCTTCAACTCGTCGCCAGAGGTAGTAGAGGAAGTTGGGGTCCGGATTCTCACCATTCAGAAAACGGGCCTGTGCACCGGCATTGCGACCGGTCCACGCCACTGTCGAGCCATCGGCGCTCAGTGTCGCGCCCACTGCCCCTCCCGCCGGCTGACCGGTCATCAGGCCGGTCTCCTGATCCCGCACCTCGGTCACGAGAGTGGTCGTATCGGCTTCGCGATCGCGGACGAAGACCTGGCCGACGGGCACGCTGACGGAATCGGCGGCGGGAAGGTCGGAGGTTGCTTCCGTTCGGAAGGCCACCCGCTGACCGTCGGCGCTGATCGCGACGCCTCGCGAGACGTCGGCGCCTGGATCACTGCCGGCGACCGGTACCTCAGGTGGGCCGTAGCTCGCCGGCAAATCCACCCCGTCGCGAGCGGATACCAGGTCGAAAGCACCCGGGCCGCCGATCGGGATCGCCATGTCGCGCACATAGACATCGACGTTGTTGTTTGTGTCGATGGGCAACACCGGCTCGGCGGTGGCGAAGGCGATGAAGCGGCCGTCGGCGCTGATCGACGGATTCGAGGCGCCGCGGCGGAGGAAGGTGTTGTCGGCTTCGGCGAACAGGTCTCCGTCGGCGACCTTCTCGAGCTCCAGCGTCTCGAGGTCGAAGCGAAAGACCCCGCCGGCGCGGTACTGCCCGTCGGGATCGGGATCGTCGTCGGCGAAGAAGTTGCGAGCCCGGGTCTGGATCGCGACGTAGCGCCCATCGGCGGAGATTGCCGCGAAGACGGTCGTTTCATCGCCCTGCTCGAGGCGCTCGAAGTCGGCGGAGACGATCTCAGCGCCGTCGACGCCCTCGAGGCCGTTGCCGTAATAGGCCGCAGCGCCAGCGGGCGTGAGGAGCAGGGCGGCAAACGTGGCTGCACAGGCGAGGTGCGAGAGCTTCACCGGACCCGCACCTGCTTTCGAACCTTGCTGCGATTGCCCGCGCGGTCCCGGGCCCGAATCAGGACCGGGTACCTCCCGGCCCGATCGAACGCGTGCTGCGCGACGGCCTTCGAGATTCCGCCTCCCCTTTTCTTCGAACGCCGCAGCGACGCGACCGCCCGGGCTCCGTCGCCGAACGTGACCCTGACGAAGCCGCTGCGCATTCCCGATCCCGCGTCGGTGACGATCACGGTGAGCCTCTCCCGGCGCCTTCGCAGACGCACCCGGGGGGCCCTGCGATCGACCAGGAGCCGCCCGGTCCGGCTGCCCGTCTCCTGACCGGCCTGGTCGACGGCGAAGATCTGGATCCGGTGCTTGCCGTCTCCGACGTGATCGGGCGAGAGCTGGGCATGAAGCCGTCGAAGGTTTTCGATCACGGGCTCGTCGTCGACGCTGACGGAGTAGCGGACGCCGCCGATCGCGTTCAGAGTCCGGTCCCAGGCGATCGGGATCCTGCGCTTGCGCTGCCAGCCGCTCGGGAGCAGGACGAGGAACGGATCGGGCGGCGCGTTCACGACCGCCGCGGCGATCTGCGAGTTCGGTCCCTCTCCCTGCTGCCAGGCGAGCATCGCGTCCCCCAGCCCGGATCCGCCGATCACGAGCCGCCCGACACCACCGCCCCGCGCTGCGCTGAGCGAGGCCTGCTCGTTGACCCCGTCGGCCCGGCGCTCCTGCACCGCGACCACCCCCGCGGCCCCCCGCAGCTCCCGCCAGGCGACGGCGGCGGCACCGGTCTCGGCGAGGTCGACGACGGGATCGCCCCCCACCGAGCTGGCGCCCTCGTCGATCCGCTCGACCCTCCCGGCAGTGGCATCGTCGCCGGAGCCGAGCAGGGTGGCCGTGGCGGACCCGAAGGCGGTGAGGAAGAAGCCCCGTGGGTCGACGGCGACGCTGGGCGGGCCCAGGTTGCCCCTCGTGCCGCCATCGGCGAGGCGCGGGCCGCCGAAATGCGCCGGCGGTTTCGGTGAAGACGTCGGGCATCTCGTTGATGAACACCCGAGGCGCGTCGAGCCTGCTCGACTGGCCGGGTTGCTGGCGGAACGCGACCGCGGCCTGGCCGAAGCCGCCGACGTCGAGCGCGAAGGCATCGACCGCACCACGCAGGGGAAGCCCGTCCCAGCTCGAGGGGCTGGCCTGGAGCGGGATCCCGACTGTGCTCCCGAACAGCCGCCGCGCCCAGACTCGATCGACGAATTCGTCATCAGGCTCCTGCCAGGCGACGACGCCCTGGCCCTGGACGTCGATACCCACCTCCGGCGCGTTGTCCTCGGCGGGGATCCGAACCGGGGCCGCGATGCTGCGGTCGATCGGGGTCCCCAGAACCGACCAGAGCCGGCTGCTGTAGCGGGCCAGGCGAAGGTCGGCTCCGATGTAGCCGGGCGGGTTGGCGGGGCTGACGTCGGTGACGACGCGGTATACGAGATAGGCCTGCCCGCCCCGGCCCATCGCGAGGTCCGGATAGGTCGAGGTCGCCTCGCCGACATTGAGGTCAACCGGGACGGGAGCCAGGAAGCCGACGGCCCCCGGGTCGAGCGTTGCCGAGAACATGCGGTCGCTCTCGACACCGAACTCCTGCACCCAGGTGACGACCAGCCGTCCACCATCGCCGGCGCCGATCCGCGCCCAGCTCGAGTCGAAGTTCTGGCCGACGTCGACCCGCTGCGGCGCGCTCCACGTCCCATCGCGGAACCGCACGGCGAAGACATGGCTGCGGCCGTCGACGCGTTTGAGGTAGACGACGCCCCCGCTTCCGTCCTCCGACATCGTCGCATCGGCAACGTCGATCACCTCCAGGCCCGGGCCATCGATCGGATGCGGGTCGGAAACGATCGCGCCGGCGGTGGCAGGGGAGCCGAGCAGAAGGGCGCAGGCGATCGCTGCGACCGTGGGCCGCAGGCGCCGACGCGGCGAGAATCGATCGCCCATCGCGCAGACCTTGGCGCGCACCTGTGTCAGAGATGTGACTAGCGCGCTACTAAGTGGTGAAAGCCGGGAGCGCTATCCGCCTACCCGATCCGGTCATGCTCGCCGCGCACCAGCTGGTAGGCAAATGCGCCCAGCGCGGCTCCCCCGACGGGCCCCACGAGATAGATCCAGAAGTCCATCCACTCCCCGCTGGCCAGCGCCGGGCCGAACGAGCGCGCGGGATTCATCGACGCCCCGGTGATCGCCCCGCCGAAGAGCGCATCGAGGCCGACCGTTCCGCCGATCGCGATCGCCGCGGCGGGCCCGACGGCTCGCGTGTCGGTGGCGACGGCCATGATCACGAACATCAGGGTGGCGGTCATCACCAGCTCGTAGACGAGGGCGCTGCCGATTCCGACGCTGGGGACCGTGGCGCCGAGGTTCGCGGGCGCGTCGGGCCAGACGGCGAGCAGCGTCAGCGCGCCGAGAACGGCGCCGGCGAGCTGTGCGGACACGTAGACGAGCGCCTCCCTGGCCGGGAAGTGCCGAGTCGCCGTGAACGCCAACGTCACGGCCGGATTGATGTGGGCCCCGGAGAGGTGGCCGGTTGCGTAGACCATCGCCATGATCACGAGCCCGAACACCAGCGAGACCCCGACGGCGCCCAGCGCCCCGTCGTTCACCGTGTCGGAGACGATTGCGCCGCAACCGGCGAAGACGAGGACGAAGGTGGCGAAACCCTCCGCCGCGGCTCTGCGCGGGAGGCCCGGGCTCACCGCTGCGGAAACAGCTCACCCAGCAGGCCTTCGACGCGGCCTTGGAGCTCGTCGCGAATTCTGCGGACGGTCTCCAGGCCCTGGCCGGCGGGGTCGTCGAGCTCCCAGTCCTCGTATCGCTTTCCTGGATAGATCGGGCAGCTGTCGCCGCATCCCATCGTGATCACCACGTCGGCTGCCCTGACGACCTCGTCACTGAGCGGCTTCGGGAACTCCGCCCCGAGGTCGACGCCGACCTCGCTCATCGCCTCGATCGCCACCGGGTTGATCTCTTCGGCCGGGGCCGAGCCGGCGGTCCGCACGTGGACCCGTCCTTCTCCCAATTTCGACAGCAGCCCGGCCGCCATCTGACTGCGACCGGCGTTGTGAACGCAGACGAACAGGACCTCGGGAACGTCCTTCGCGATCTGACCCTCCGCCTGGGCGTGTGCGTGGAGTCTTTCCCGCGCATAGCGTCCGGCGAGCAGCGGCACGAACTCCTCGACCCGCACTTCCGCGAAGCGCTCCGATGACTCCTCGACGTAGCGCTCGATCGTCTCGCGGGAGAAGATTCCCGCGAACTCCTCGGCCAGCTCGTCGGCTATGTGAGCAAGTCGCTCCTGGGACTGGGCGCTGAGTGTTGCCATCGCCTGATTGGCCCTTCGTTAGCCGGATCCTTAGTTTCCTGCCAGTCCAAAGCTATTCAATAGATAAATGTGCGTCAAATAGATATGCTTCAATATGACCATGCCGACCGAGTTGCAGCTGACCCCCAAGCAGAAGCGCCCTGCTGGCGAGCCCTGCTGTGAGCCGGTCGTCTACCCCGACGTGCAGCGCGAGGAGGCGCAGCGGATGGCGGAGATCGCCAAGGCGCTCGGCGACCCGATCCGGCTTGCAACTGGTCGACGTCCTCCGCAAGCACGCCGGCAAGGTGTGCGTCTGCGAGCTGGTGCCGCTGTTCGACCTGACCCAGCCCACCGTCTCCCATCACCTCAAGGTCCTGCGCGACGCAGGCATCGTCGCCTCAGAGCGACAGGGGCTTTGGGCCTACTACTACGTGATCCCCGATTCCCTGGAGGAGTTCTCCGCATGGCTGAGCTGACCGAGTCGAGTGAGGAGGCCGGCGCGATCTCCGCCTGCTGTTCGCCCGAGCAGCAGAGTGATTGCTGCGAGCCCTCCGCCAAGTCGGAGTGCTGCGACCCCGAGTCCGCGAGCTGCGGTTGCTCGGCCGGCGCGATCAACGGCGAGGAAGTCCGCGAGGCGGTCCGCGCTCGCTACGCGGCCGCCGCCGAGAGGCTCACCGCAAGCGATGCCGCGGTGGCAAATGCCTCGCTCGGATGCGGGAATCCGACCGCTGTCGCGGAGCTCACCGCAGGGGAAACCGTGCTCGACCTCGGCTCAGGGGGAGGGCTGGACGTGCTCCTCTCAGCCGAGCGCGTCGGCCCGACCGGCAGGGCCTACGGACTGGATATGACGGACGAGATGCTTGCCCTGGCCCGCGAGAACCAGCGTAGGGCCGGCGTTGAGAACGTGATCTGGCTGCGGGGTGAGATCGAGGCGATCCCACTTCCCCCCGAATCGGTCGATGTCGTGATCTCCAACTGCGTCATCAACCTCTCCGGCGACAAGCGCAAGGTGCTCACGGAGGCCGCCCGAGTTCTCAAACCGGGCGGCCGCTTCGCTGTCTCGGATGTGATCGCCGACGAGGACATGGATGCCGCAACCCGAGCCGACCTTGCCGCGTGGACCGGCTGCATCGCAGGCGCACTCACCCGCCGCGAATTCGAGGGCGCCCTCTCCGCCGCTGGGCTAGTGGAGGTGGGCATAGAGGAGACCCACCGGGTCCACGAGAAAGCGTCCTCCGCAATCGTCCGCGCCCGGAAGCCGGCGACTGGAAGGACCTAGGCGAACGCCTGCGCCGCCCGCCGGCGGAGGTCCGCGTTGAGCAGCCCCGTCACTTCGCTGGGGCGCTCGCCCGCGGACGGCACGGCGTCCCCGATCAGGCCCGTTGCGCGGAAGCCGAACAGGGGGGCATCGAAACCTGCGTCGCGGACCCTGCGGATCAACTTCACCGCCGAGGGTGTGTCGGCGCCGGGGCCGCAGAGGACGATCGCCGTCGGGTCGAGGGCGCGCAGCGCGCGCTCGAGCCGCTCCTCCCCCAGCTCGTTGGAGAGCATCAGGACCCGGAAGCCGGCCCTCCTCAGTGTCAGGTCGAGCGCCTGGGCGTGAACCTCCTCGGCGTCCTGTCCCTGGCTCGAGTCGAGCAGCAGGATCCCGGCCGGGCGCGACGCGGCGGAGGCGAGGCGGCGCGCACCGTGCAGCCACCCCATCGCCCAGCGGGCGGCAAACTCTCGCTCGGCCTCGTGGTCGGGGTTGGCGGCGAGCCGGTCGATCGCCGGCAGCAACAGCTCCTCGACGGTCCGCTCCAGCGGCCGGATCGCCAGGCTCTCCTCGAGGGCCCGATCGGCGGCGCCCTCGTCGAAGCTCTCGAAGGCCGCCATCAGGCCGTCGCCGTTGGCCGGCTCGGCCTGCCGCTGGCGGGCCAGCTCTATCGCAGAGGAGATGTTGCCCGTCTGGGCGAGGGCGTCGCGCAGGGTCTGGAGCTCGAGCAGCTGGTAGTGGCGGTGGTTGCCGGCGGTGCGCTTTGGTTTCGGATAGCCGTAACGCCGCTCCCAGCTGCGCAGCGTGTTGGGGCTGACACCAAGAACTTCGGCCGCAGCATTGGTTCGAATTCCCGCCATTAGAGATCGCGCTCCGCTCGCGGCACGAAGAACCAGATATTGACGCTTGCTCGCTCCGCGCTCATGCGCACAAGATTCTGGCACCCAATTCCCAGGTTTACCCTGGTTATGGACGAATTTTCAGAATATGTCAGCGATCTTGCAGAGCCTGCAGCGAGCCGACGCCGACCGGCTGGCCGACCGCTCGGGCCCGCCACATCGCCTCGTCAGCCTCCCGCAGCAGAGCCTCGGCCTCAGCGCCATGCTCGGGGCAGGCGACCACCCCGGCCGAGACGCCGATGTTGGCTCCACCGAGGGCCTCGAGCTGATCGAGTAGGGCCAGCAGGCGCTCCGCCATCTTCACTCCCCCGACCGTGTCCTGGTTCGGCGCCAGCACGCAGATGCCGTCGTCCTCGATCCGGAACGTCTCGTCGACGAGGCGGATGCTGTCGCGCAGGGCCGCCGCCACCACCGCCAGCATCGTCTCCCGACCCTTCCCGGGGCTGCCGTTGCGCGCGTCCGGCCCCTCGACGTCGATCACCAGCATCCCGAACGGGTGCCCATAGCGCCTGTGCATCTCGATCAACTGGTCGAGGCGGCGGCGCATCTGGGGGGGTGGCTCGGCAGCGGGCTCATGCTCCGCCGCCCGATCGGCGACCGCCCCGACGGCCGACGCAGAGACCGAGCCGAATGCCTCCGCCAGCTCACGCGCCGCGACCGCAAACGTCTCGATCTCCTCGCCGTCGAGCTCGCGCTGGAGCTTGGCGAGCAGCGCCGCATGCAGAGAGGAGACCTCACGGGCCAGCTGGCGGACGGGCGTCCCGCCTCCGGTGGATGTCCTCGCCGCCACGCCGGAACCTTCCCGGAAGCGCCGGACGCAAGCAAGGGAGAGGCCCGCAAAAAGTGGGTTGACACACGTCCACGGACTTTCGTCCAGTCAGAGGCTGCGGCGGCCCGCCAGGGCCTTGCCCAGTGTCACCTCGTCCGCATGCTCGAGGTCGGCCCCGACCGGGAGGCCGCTGGCGAGCCGGGTGACCCTGGCCGAGCCCCGCAGCACCTCGGCGAGGTGCAGGGCCGTCGCCTCACCCGTCGTGGTCGGGTTCGTCGCCACAAGCACCTCCTCGACTCCGCCGCCCTCCACCCGTCGCACCAGCTCCGCGATCTTCAGGTCGTCGGCATCGACCCCGTCGATCGGCGAGAGAGCGCCGCCGAGCACGTGGTAGAGGCCGCGGTACTCGTGCGTCCGCTCGATCGGGATCACGTCGGCCGGCTCCTCGACGACGCAGATCATCGTCTGGTCGCGCGAGGTGTCGGTGCAGATCCTGCAGAGAGGGCCCTCCGCGAGGTTGAAGCAGCGTTCGCAGAGGCCCACCTTCTCCTTCACCTCGCGGATCGCCGTGGCCAGCGCGGAAGTCTCCTCCTCAGGGGCCCGGAGGATGTGAAAGGCGAGCCGCTGCGCGGTGCGCTGGCCGATCCCCGGCAGCCGCGAGAGCTCGGCCACCAGGCGGGACAGCGGCGCCGGTCCCTCCCCGTTCAAGTCCCCGGAAGGCCGCCGAGGCCCCCCGTGATCCCGCCCATCTTCGAGCCGGCGAGGTCCTGGGCGGCCCGCAGCGCCTCGTTGACCGCCGCCTGGACCATGTCGGCGAGCATCTCCGCCTCCTCGGGATCGATCGCCTCGGGGTCGATCTGGATCTCCCGCAGCGTGAGATCGCCGCCCATCTTCACCTTGACCATCCCGCCGCCGGCGCTGGCCTCGACGATCTCGTCTTTGAGCTGCTCCTGCGCCTGCAGCATCTGCTGCTGCATCTGCTGAGCCTGTTTCATCAGGGCGTTCACGTCGAAGCCCCCGGGCCCCCCTCTCGCCATGCTCAACCGACCTCCTCCGCGTCGAACTCGCTCTTCAGCTTCTCCACCAGCGCCTCGTGATCCACGTCCTCCTCCGGAGGCGCACCCTCTGAGGACCCCTCTCCACCAGCGAGCAGCGTGTAGTGCAGCTGCAGTCGCCGGCCCGTCACCGACTCCAGCGCGTCGACGAGCTGGTCGCGCTTGTCGGGAGCCTCCGCCTTGCGTTTGTTGAAGGTGGCACTCGCCGGGAAGCCGATCCTCAGCCCGTCGTCGTCCAGGCCCACCGGCCGCGCCCCCTCGAAGGTCGCCGCCAACGCCGGCGCCGACTTCAACAGGTGATCGAGCACCGCCGGCCAGACGCGGACGATCTCCTCCAACTCAAGAGCGGACTCGCCGCGGGCCCTGTCGGAGCTCGAACCCTGATCAGCTTCCGCGTCGTCCCCAGGCGGCGCCGGAGAATCGTCGGCCGGCGGCTCCGAGGTTGGCGTCTCGGTTTGCACTGCATCGTTCTCCTGTGCGGGTTCTGCCGCGGGTGGTGTCGGGGAAGGGGGGCTGAGGACGCCCTCGCCCGCAACGCCCCCCTTCTCCGACGACAAGACCCGCGGCCCACCCCCACTCGAGCCGAGTGCTTTTTCAAGCCTCTCCATCCGCCTCAACAACCCCTCGGCCCCCGGATCGAGATCCGGCCGTGCGGCCTTAAGCAGCGCGATCTCGACGGCCATCCGCGCATCGTCCCCCTCGCGTACGGCGGTCAGCGCCGCGGCCAGCTCGTCGATCGTCCGCACCAGGGTCGCGGCGCCGACCGAGGCGGATTGGGCGGCGAGGCGATTGGCGTCGGTGGCGGTGACGACGAAGGTGTTGGGCACCTCGCCGACGGTCTGGGTGACGAGGAGGTGGCGGAGGTGACCGAGCAGGTCGCGGGCGAACTGCGCCGGATCCCGACCCGAGCGGGCCATCTTCTCGACCTCGAGCAGGACGCCGCGCGGGTCCTCCGCGGCGACCGCGTCGACGGCGCCGAACAGCAGCTCGGCGTCGGCCGCTCCGAGCAGCTCGAGCACAGCGTCGAGGCCGATCTGGCTGCCGTCGAAGGCGACCAGCTGGTCAAGCGTGCCGAGCGCCTCGCGGAAGCTGCCCGAGGCAGAGCGGGCGATCATCGCCACGGCGCCCTCCTCGATTTCGATTCCCTCGGCCGCCGCGACGCGCTCCAGCACCTCGGAGATCTGCTCGAGGGAGGGACGCTGAAAGTCGAAGCGCTGGCAGCGGTCGGCGATCGTCGGCATCACCCTGTGCGCCTCGGTGGTGGCGAGGACGAAGACGGTGTTCGGCGGCGGCTCCTCGAGGGTCTTCAGGAAGGCGTTCCATGCCTCCTTGGTCAGCATGTGCGCCTCGTCGAGGATGTAGACCTTGTGGTGCCCCCCCGCCGGCGCGTAGGCGACCCTCTCCCGGAGGTCGCGGATGTCGTCGACCGAGCGGTTGGAGGCGGCGTCCATCTCGATCACGTCGATCGAGGTGCCGGCGGCGATGGTCACGCAGGACTCGCATTCGCCGCAGGGGGTGACGGTCGGGCCGCCGCGCTCGCAGTTGAGGGAGCGGGCGAGGATCTTCGCCATCGAGGTCTTGCCCGTGCCCCGCGAGCCGACGAAGAGGTAGGCGTGATGGACCTTTCCCTGCTCGACCGCGTTGCGCAGGGTCCGGACGACGTGCCGCTGGCCGACCACCTCGTCGAAGGAGCCGGGGCGATGGCGGCGGTAGAGGGAGGTCGAGTCGCCGGCTGTACTCACTGTGCCCAGTGTATCTGCGAGCCCCACCGCCCCCCGGCGCCTCGGCGGGGTCTCTCATCTGTAGGTTGCTGCGGTGCCATCCGGGGCCCGCAACTGGCTGACGCCGGCCGCCTGGGTCGCCGCCGTCGCGGCGCTGCTGCTGCTGTTCTTCCCGCTCGGATTCCCCAATTACGACACGATCTACTCCCTGCTCTGGGGCCGGGAAATGGCCGATGGGATGAGCCCCGACACCGGCGCCGCGCTGCCCCCGACCCCGCACCCGCTCGCCGAGCTGTTCGGCCTCTTCGCGACCCCGCTGGGAGACGGGGCGATCGACCTGACGATGGTGATCGCCTACGTCTCCCTCGGCCTGGTCGGCTACCTCGTCTACCGACTCGGCTCCCTCTGGTTCGACCGCCCGATCGGGGCCGTCGCGGCGGCGATCGTCCTCACCCGCGCCCCCTACCTCTCCAACGGGCTCCGCGCCTATGTCGACATCCCCTACATCGCGCTGGCCCTCGGCGCCCTGGTGCTCGAGACCAGGCGACCGCGGGCCGGCTGGCCGGTCCTGGCGCTGCTCGCCCTGGCCGGCCTGCTGCGCCCCGAGGCCTGGCTCTTCTCACTGGCATACCTCGCCTACCTATCGATTGATCCTGAGCGTCTCCGCGGCGGGCGGCGGCCCGAAGGGACGGCGAGGGCGCCCCTCGAACGGGCGGATACTCAAAGTGCCGGTCTAATTAGACCGGCACTTGTCCGGGCGAGGGGCGCCATCGTCGTCCCTCCCCCCACGCTCATCGCGCTGGCCCTCGCCGCCCCAGTCGGGTGGGCCGCGTTCGACTGGATCACCGCCTCGAGCCCGACCTACTCGTTCACCGGGACCCGCGACACGGTCGAGACACTGGAGCGCCAGACCGGCCCGGTCGACCTCATCCTCTACGGTCCCCGCCGGCTCGGCGAGGTGCTGCAGTGGCCGGGGATGGTCGGCGCCGCCGGAGGAGTCGTGCTCGGCCTCGCCTTCCTGCGGCGCCGCTCCGCGATCGGGCTCGCGGCCGCGGTCCTCGCGCTCGGCGCCTTCGCCGTCCTCGCCGTCGCCGGCCTCGCGATCATCCCCCGCTACACGATGCTCGCCGCCGCGGTGCTGGCGGTGTTCGCCGCGCTCGGCCTGCTCGGCTGGCGGCTTCTCGAGCCGGGCCACCGCTGGCGACGGCCCTGGCAGGCGTTCGCCGCGCTGGTCGCGCTGATGTTCGTCGCCTGGGCGCCGAACCAGTACGACCTCCTGCACCGGGTCGACGTCGACCTCACCAACCAGAGCGAGATCGAGTCCGACCTCCACGACCTTGCCGACTCCGGCGCCTTCGAGCCGCCGTGCCTACCGATCTCGGTCCCCAACCACCGTGCCGTTCCGCGCCTCGCCTTCGACCTCGACGTGCGGCCGAGCAGGATCGTCAGCTCATCCGAGCAGCGCCAGCCCCGGCGCGGCTACTTCCTCGACCCGGCGACGCCGTTCGTGATCCACAACTTCATCCTCGACCCGAACGACCCGGCGCGCTTCGAGACGACCGTCCCCGCCGGATTCCGCGAGGTCGCCGCCAACGAGTCGTGGGAGCTCTACCGCCGCTGTTGACGCCAACCTCTTCGAGTTTGCGTTTAGGGCCGCTATTCGGACGCAGACGCAAACTCGGCGGCCCGTCGCTGTAGCCTGCGCGCGGATGGCCGGCGGCTTCAAGAGATCGAGCCGGTTCGGCCTGATAGGGGTGATCGTCGTCATGGTCGTGGTCGCCGTGATCGGCGTCACGATGGGCAGCGGAGAAGCCAATCCGAAATTGGCGCTCGGCCTGATCTTCGGCGTCATCGCGGTCTTCTGTCTGATCCTCTTCGCGCTGCAGCGCTCCGACCTCGAGCGGACTGCTTCGACGAGTGTCCGCGGCACCGAACGGGCCGCCGCCGAAGGCGGCGAGATCGATAACCCGACGACGATGTCCGAGCCCGAGCTCTGGTCGGCGCTCGCGATCAGGCCGATCGACGCCGAGGCGATCCGCGCCCGCACCGAGATGTGGGAGCCGGCCCGCCGCAGCCTGCGCCTGGGCATGGTGGTCACCCTGCTGATCTTCCTCACGGTCCCGCCGATCTACCTGCTCGAAAGCTTCGTCCCGCTCTTGATCGGTGGCCCGCTGATCGCGATCGCAGCGATCTACGGAAGCGTCCGCGCCCTCGCTCCAGGGGGAGAGATGGACCAGGGCTACGAGCGGGCCGGGAGGGCGATGGCGCCGCTGGGGCTCGAGGTGACGGAGAGGCCCTCGGTCAGCATCGAGATGAAGGACCCCGTCACCCCGCGGATGGGCCCGGAGATCAGCGGGGTGCTGGAGCTCAGCGGCGAGCGCCATGGGCGGCGGGTCTCGGTCCGCCTCGGCGGCGGCGAGGTGCGCAGTTTGAGCGAGGTCTCCGTCGGCGGCGCCGTGCCGGCGTTCCGCGCCCGCTCTCGCGACGGCCGCATCCGCCCCGCCAAGGGTGAGGAGCTGCCCGCCGCCGTCGCCGCGGCACTGGAGTCGGTGCCCAACTCGACCCGCTGGAAAGGGGTCGAGGTCGAGGGCGGCCCGGACGGCATCGTCGTCACCCGCAAGGGCGGTGAGCAGTCGGACTGGCTCTGCGACCTCTGGCTGGCCGAGCGACTCTCGAGGTCTCGGTCCGCTTCGATGACCTGACAGCATCAGAAGCGATGGACGCAATCGAACTTCGAGGGGTGGTGAAGAGCTTCGGGCCGATCACGGCGGTCGACGGCCTCGACCTCGACGTGCCGGAGGGCATCTGCCTCGGCCTCCTCGGCCCCAATGGCGCCGGCAAGTCGACGACGATGCGGCTGCTGACGGGCCAGGCGCTGCCCGACGCGGGGGAGCTGCGGGCGCTGGGACACGAGCTGCCGGCCGACGCGAAGGCGGCACGGGCGGAGATGGGCGTCGTCCCGCAGCTCGACAACCTCGACGTCGACGTCACGGTCGAGGACAACCTGGCGGTGTTCGCGCGCCTCTACCGCGTCCCCGACGTCGGCGCCGCCGTCGACCGCGCGCTCGATCTCGCCCGGCTTCGAGACCGCCGGCGCGACGCGGTCGACGAGCTCTCCGGCGGCATGCGGCGGCGGCTGCTGCTCGCGAGGGGCCTCGTGCACGACCCCAAGCTGATCCTCCTCGACGAGCCGACGGTCGGCCTCGACCCGCAGATGCGGACCGAGATTTGGTCGCTGATCGGCAACCTGCGCTCGGGGGGGACGACGATCCTGATGTCGACCCACTACATCGAGGAGGCGGAGCGGCTCGCCGACGAAGTGGCGGTAATGGCGAACGGGAAGATCATCAGCAGGGGGCGGCCGGCCGAGCTGATCGTCGAGCACGCCGGCCGTGAAACGGCGGAAGTCTATGCGCCACCGGCGCGGCTGATCGAGGCGCGCAGCGCCGCCGAGGCGGTGGGCCTGCGGGTGCGCCCGGCGGGACCGGCGATCGCGATCGTCGGCTCGGAGCGGGCCAACGGGGAGGGGATACCCGACGACGCCGTGCGGCGCGCGGCCTCGCTCGAGGACGTCTTCGTCCTCCTCACCGGAGAGGAGGCGGAATAGCGATGGAGAGCGCGATGGCCCAGGGCAAGGTCCGGCTCCGCCGGCTGGAACCAGCCGCGATCAGCGGCGTAATGAGCCGCGAGCTCGCCAACTTCCGCACCTACTGGAAGGGGACGACCTTCTCCAGCGTCCTCGAACCGATCGTCTACCTGCTCGCGTTCGGGCTCGGCCTCTCGGCGACGCTCGTCGACGACGTCAACGGGACCCCCTACGTCGAGTTCGTCGGCACCGGAATGGTCGCCACCGCCGTGATCTTCTCCAGCGCCCTGCCGGCGATGTTCGGAACCTTTGTCAAGCACCGGTTCCAGAACACCTACGACGCGATCCTCGCCGCCCCGGTCGACGTCGAGGAGCTGGTCAGCGCCGAGATGCTCTGGATCGCGGCCCGCGCCAGCATCTACGGCTGCTTCCCGCTGATCGTCACGATGTTCTTCGGCCTCTCCCCCTCCCCGGGGATGCTGCTGGTGCCGCTGTTCTGCTTCTTCACCGCGCTTGGGTTCGCCGGCTTCGGGGTCGCGATGGCGGCGATCGTCGCCAAGATCGACCAGTTCAACTACGTCACCGCCCTCTTTGTCACGCCGCTGTTCCTCGTCTCCGGCGCCTTCTTCCCGATCGAAGGTCTGCCCGAGGGCCTGCAGGTGGTCGCGCAGCTCAACCCGCTCCACCAGCTGGTCGAACTGGTGCGCGGCGCCTCCTTCGGCTTCGAGGAGATCGACCTGCTCCGCTTCGCCTCGCTCGTCGCGTTCGCCCTCGTCATGTGGCGGATCGCAGTCAACCGCATGGAGGCGCGGTTGATCGACTGAGTGACCGCTACGGGGTCGTGAGCATCAGGGAGATTCCCGAGGGATCGCTGATCAGGTGGCCGCCGGGAACCTCCCGCGCCGCCTGGCCGTCGCGCTCGACCCGATCGAGGAGGCGGTCGCGCTCCCTCTCGTCGGGAAGGACAATCGTCGCGTGGCGCAGCGCGGCGGTGCCCGGCGGGGGGACGAGGGCCCCGGCGCTCTCCCAGGTGTTCGCGCCGAGATGGTGGTGGTAGCCGCCTGCGCTCAGAAACGCGGCGTGCGATCCCAGCTGCGCCATCAGGGCGAAGCCGAGGACGTCGCGATAGAAGGCAATGGTCTCCGAGATCCGCGCCACCTTGAAATGCACATGGCCCATTCGAGTGCCCGCCG
Organism: uncultured Solirubrobacterales bacterium; assembly: GCA_963816785.1. Classification (GTDB taxonomy): domain Bacteria; phylum Actinomycetota; class Thermoleophilia; order Solirubrobacterales; family 70-9; genus VRUE01. Next base: position 928,906 of record CAWFLL010000004.1, read on the forward strand.
GAAGTCCCCCGAAGCGCTCCGCCGCCGGATCCTCCAGCTCTCTCAGCAGATCTTCGACGTCCAGCGGCTCCGTCGTCATCTGCGCGGCGACCTGTCCCTCCCAGACCTCACGCGGGCGATCCCAGTAGATCTCGATCCCGTGGGCGTCCGGATCGCTGAGATAGAGCGCCTCGCTGACGAAGTGGTCGGACAGACCGACAAGAGGCACCCGATTCTGCGCAGCATGCGTGAGCCAGCGCGCGAGGTCCGCGCGCTCAGGCAACAGCAACGCGAAGTGGTACAGGCCGCTGTGCCCCGGAGCCGGCCGCGCCGCCAGCTCCTCGACGAGGACCAGCAACTCCACCCCGTCCACACCGAGGGACGCACGGCCCTCGCTCTGATCGAGGACCTCGAGGCCCACCGCCTCGCAGTAGTACTCGAGCGAGCGCTCCAACTGCGCAACGGTCAGGTGCACTGGGCCGACCGTGGTCGAAGCCGCAACCTCGGCGCTGACCGGCGCCTTCTCGGCCTCAACCTCCTCGGGATCCCATGGCGCGGTCATGGTTCGCTCAGCATAGGCTCCGGTCGCGCGGCGACCCGTCCTCCCGCCGCGGATAGAGTTGGCGGGATGAACAGCACCGACCCGCCGCTCGACGAGGCTCGTGCCAGGGAATTGCTCTCGCGCGAGCGGGACCGCATCGAGCAGTCGCTCGCCGGCCTCGAACGGATCCGCAAGGGCGAGCTCGAGGAGATCGACACGGGCATCGACCCTGCCGACGACTCCGAGATGATCGAGGAGGAGCAGGTCGATGATGCGGTGGCCGAGCAGCTCCGCGGAGAGCTGGAGGCCGTCGAGCGCGCCGAGGCAAGGCTGGAGGGCGGCACCTACGGGTACTCGATCGAGAGCGCCGACCCGATACCGGCCGCCCGGCTCGAAGCGATTCCCTGGGCCGAGCGCACGGCCGGGGAGCAGGAACGCTACGAGCGAGGCCCCCGTCGGGAGCAGGGCAAGGCGGATACGAAAAGTGGGGATGGACCAGAGGAGGATTGAGCATGGCTGACGGAACGATCAACCTGACGTTGTCGAGAGCCGACGCCGAGGTGCTGCTGGGCGTGCTCTCGGCCGAGCGCTACAACGCCGAGGTCGAGGCGGTGTGCGAGTCCGTGCGCAGGCAGTTGGACGAAAAGCTGGCCGAGTCGGGCTGAGACGATCCCAGCCGCAAGCTGGGCTGGCGACGGCGACGGGCGCGTCGGACCGGGGCGACCTCGACCTGCGGATCAGGGGAGAGGAGCGCGACCCCGACACCGGGATCCTCGCCAGCGACGACGTCCTCGCGGCTACGCGGGCGATCCGATCGACCGTCGCGGAGATCCTCTCCAGGGCGCCGGCCTCTGCTGGCGGCGCTGCTCCTGGCTTCCGGGCGCTCGCCGGCGCGCGCGCCTGCTACAACCCGGAGAAGGACCCCGACCTGGCCTGCGGACGGGCTCTGGTCGAGGCCCTCAGTCCTCTGGGCTAGGCGAAAAAACGGACCGTGCGCCCCGCCTTCGAAGCGAGGTCACCGGGCGTGTCCGCCGTGTTTGGCTCGGGCCGGGCTCACCTGCGGCACCCGCGGCATCCGCTTAAGGCTGCTTCCTTCCGGACCTGACCTGATTCACGTGCCCACGTCGCGCAGGACCCAGCCGTCAACGCCGCCCCCGGCGCACTGACCCCGACGGCCAGCCCCTCGGAACGGGATTCGGCCCCGCTAGAGCGGATTGCGGGTTACAGGGCACCGCTGATTCCCCGCCTAGCACGGTCCGGGTCCCATCCTAGCGGCGGGTGAGGGAGATCAGCTCCTCCCGACCGGCCGCCCCCGAGACGTCGAGGACCAGCACCGGCCCCACGCCCCTGGCGTAGAGCTTGTACTCAAGTGCGTTCGGTTCCAGCGGGACGATGTCCTTGGTCAGGACCGCGCCCGTGAAATGGCCGTACGGAACTTCCGCCTGCTCGTCGACGCTCAGAACCTTCGCCCGGTCCTCCGCCTCGCCGGCGTAGTACTCCTGCCGGTAGGCAAGCCCGGGACGTGGGTCGGCCGGCATGATCGACCCCCGGCTGGGCGCCGTCGACCCCCGCCTCCCAGGAGCCCTCGGTCGAGACCACCTTGCCGTTCTCGTACTCCGCGGTCTCCTCCCCCAGGTACCAGAGGTTGCCCGCCGAGTCCTGCGCGTACCAGTCGTCGGTCACCTCGACCGGCTCTCCACCCTGGCTGACCACGTCGTGCACCACACGTGCCTGGATTCCGTTGGCGATCCGCTTCGTCCGGTCGGTGACCGTGACCACGACCCGCTGCACGCCGCCTTCGCCATCGCTCTCGCGATAGACCCAACGGGTTCCCGGCCTCATCGGCCAGTACGGATTGTCGATCGCGACCGTGAAGTCGGACGGGCTCAGATCGACCGGCTCGGCCCCCCGCGGAAGCCCTCCGTTTCCGGTGCTCCCATCACCTCCACCACTCCCGCCACAGGCGACCGGGAGCGAGGCGAGGAGCGCGATGCCGACGACGGCAGAGATCGACTGAATTGATGGGGACGAGGGCACTGGTCTCCTTTCGTCGGGGACACTGTTATCCCCGACCTCGATGAATGCTGTGTGAAAGCGTTATTCATCTAAGTTCATCATCGGGAAGAGCCTGATGAGCTATGCGTGTCCTGATCGTCGAGGGCGAGGCGGCAGCCAGATTGACGTCCAACTCGATCGGGACTTCAACGTCGTCGGCCACTCGGTGAATGAGGGAGTCCCCGAACGACGCGTCCGGCTAGCTCGCCGAGATCGATGTGAACGCAGAGGGGGCCGCTCGCGGCCCCCTCTGCGTGCGCGCATAGGATCGGCCCGCCAGATCTACGTCGACGCCGGGTCGTTCTTCGCCATCGTCGTGGTCGCCGCCGTGGCGGCGGTCACGGTGGCGGTCCTGCCGCGCCGCTTCGCCCCGCCGGTGGTGGTGGTCGAGCTGATCCTCGGGATAGTCGTCGGCCCGGAAGTCCTCGATCTGGCGAGGACCGACGACTTCATCGACTTCTTTTCCAACCTCGGCCTCGGGATGCTGTTCTTCTTCGCCGGCTACGAGATCGACTTCGACCGGATCAAGGGGACGCCGCTGAAGCTGGGGGTGCTCGGCTGGCTGCTCTCGATCGCCCTCGCCTACTCGATCGGCGGCCTGCTCGCGGCGGCCGGCATCGTCCTCTCCTTCCTCTTCACCGGCTCGGCGATGGCGACGACCGCGATCGGCACCCTGATCCCGATCCTTCGCGACAACGGCGAGCTGAAGACCCGCTTCGGCACCTACCTGCTCGCCGCCGGAGGCGCCGGCGAGTTCGGGCCGATCCTGCTGGTCACCTTGGTGCTCTCGACCAAACAGCCGCTGCACGAGGCAGGGATCCTGCTCGCATTCGTCGCTTTGGCGCTGGTCCTTGCGCTGGCCTCGGTGCGGCTCGCCTGGCGCGGCTGGCCGGCGCTCGAGCGGACCTTCGAGGCAAGCAGCCAGCTCGCGGTGCGGATCACCGTGGTTCTCGTCTTCGGCTTGGTCCTGCTCGCCGGCGAGCTCGGGCTCGACATCCTCCTCGGGGGCTTCGTCGCCGGAATGATCGTCCGGGTCGCCCTCAAGGGCCATGAGCTCTCCGTCTTCGAGTCGAAGCTGACCGCGGTCGGATTCGGCTTTTTCGTCCCCTTCTTCTTCATCACCAGTGGAATCGAGTTCGATCTCGCTGCGCTCGGCTCGGTCGAAGCTCTGCTGAAGCTGGCCATGTTCTTCTGCCTCTTCGTCATCGTTCGTGGAACTCCCGCGATGCTCCTCTACCGCGCGCGTTCTCAAGGCCCGCCAACGCGCCGCGCTCGCCTTCTACTCGGCGACCGAGCTGCCGCTGGTCGTCGCGATCACCACCCTGGCGGTCGACGGCGGCCACATGAAGACCTCGACGGCAGCGGGACTGGTCGGCGCGGCGATGCTCTCGACCCTGGTCTTCCCCTTCGTCGCCCTCGCGATCCAGAAACGGGCCCTCGCCGCCGGTGAGACCGGGGCGCCGGGCGCCGACCCGGTCGCCGTATGATCGGGCCTCTCCCGGGCGCGTAGCTCAGTGGGAGAGCGCTCGCCTCACACGCGAGAGGTCGCTGGTTCGAACCCAGCCGCGCCCATGCTGGAAACCGCTGCTAGTGGAGATTCTCGGGCGCGGCTGGCCACGACAGGCAGTAAGGGCTACCGACGGCGCGCCACACCGAGGATATGGGGGATCGGCGGGACCGGCGGGCCAGGGCTGAAGGCGATCCGCCTGCTGCTCTCAATCTCAAAGCCGGCCTTCTCGATCGCCGCTCCGGTGTCGCGGCTGAGGTGACAACCGCCCGCGACGTGCGGCCAGAACGTCGCATCGGCGAAGCGCTGCAAACGCGCCCATCTTGGCGGGTGGGCGACGACGTGCTCGTAGAAGCGAAGCCCGCCGCCGGGTCGGATGACCCGGCGAATCTCTGCCAGGGCGCGCTGCTGGTCGGGGACCGAGCAGAGGACCAGCGACGCGATCGCGGCGTCGAAGGACTCATCGGTGGCGGGGAGCGCGCCGGCAACCCCGTCGACTACCTCGACCTCGACAGCCGCCTTGGCGGCTGCCTCGATCGCCGCCTCGCGCAGCAGCGGCTCCGGCTCGACCGCAAGCACCTGCTCAACGGCATCGGGATAGAAGGCGAAGTTGAGGCCGTGACCGGCGCCGACCTCGATCACCTTGCCTTCCAGCCCGGCAAGCAGCTCGCGACGGTACTCATCCTCCTTGTTGGAGGCCGTCCGCATGTAGAGGCGGGCAAACAGTGGGTGGTGAACCTTCTCAGCCGTCTGCGCCATGATCCGATAACGTACATTATCTGGATAATGGGGAATATTTGAGATGGTCAAGGTACTGACAAGGCGCGAGCGGCAGGAGCAGACCCGCGAGCTGCTGCTGGACGCGGCGGCGATGGTCTTCGCCAGGCGCGGCTACCACGAGGCCAGCGTCGAGGAGATCGCCTCCGAGGCTGGCTTCTCCACCGGAGCGGTCTATTCCAACTTCTCCGGCAAGGAGGAGCTGTTCCTGGCGCTCGCCGACCGGGAGGTCGAGGAGCGGATCGCCGAGATTCGCGCCGTCGTAGACAGCGTCGAGGCCGGTGGCGAGGCGGCAGCGGAAGCTGGCCGCCAGTTTCAGGAGCTTCTGAAACGTGACCGCGACTGGCCGCTGCTCTTCTATGAGTTCTGGTCGTTCGGCGTTCGCAGCGCGAGGATTCAGAAGGAGTTCGCCAAGCGCCGCCAGGCTGTTCAGGACGCGCTCGCAGAAACGCTCGATCGCCTCGCCGCACAGCTGGGCTTCGAGCTGCGCTTCCCCGCCCCGATGCTGGCGACCGCGATCGGGGCCACGCTGAATGGACTCGCCTTCGAGCGAGCGGCCGATCCCGGCGCGATTTCCGATGAGGTGCTGGGCGAGTTCGTGGCCGCGATTCTCGGCTGCTCGATCGCGGTTGGTGAGCACGGATGAAAGGTCGCCGCGCCTACGGGCCGCTACCGCCGGGCCCTCGCGCCCCCGCTGCGGTCAACATGGCCCGCCTCGTCCAACGCCCGCTGGAGTCCTTGGTCGGCTGGCGGGAGCGCTACGGCGACGTCTACACCGTCCCGCTGCTCGTCTTCGGGGTCGGCGTCTACGTCTGCGACCCGGAGGCGATCCGCGGAATGTTCACCGGCGATCAGTCAGACCTGCATGCGGGGGAGGCCAACGAGCCCCTCTCCCCCGTCCTCGGCAAGAAGTCGGTGCTGATTCTCGACGGGCGTGAGCACCTGCGCCAGCGCAAGCTGTTGCTGCCGCCCTTCCAGGGGTCGGCGATCCAGAACTTCCGCACGGTGATCCGCGAGGTCGCCGAGGTCGAGGTCGACCGCTGGTGGGAGGGCGAGCACTTCGTCATGCGCGATCGGATGCGGGCGCTGACCTTCGAGGTGATCGTCCGCGCCGTGTTCGGCGTCACCGAGCGTGAGCGGATCGAGCGATTGCGTAGCGCCCTGGTCTCCCTGCTCGACATGCAGGCCCTGTTCGTGCTGCCGAACGCCCTGCGCCGCGACTTCGGGCGCTGGAGCCCGTGGGGTCAGTTTCAGCGGCGTCTGAAGGCAGCCGATGCCCTGCTCTACGAGGAGATCGCCCGCCGCCGTTCCGAGGCAGACCTCGAGGAGCGCACCGACGTTCTCTCGCTCCTGCTGCGCGCCCGCGACGAGGACGGCCGACCGATGACCGACGTCGAGCTGCGCGACGAGCTGATGACGATGCTGCTTGCCGGTCACGAGACGACCGCCACCGGCCTCGCCTTCGCCTTCGATCTCTTGCCACGGCACCCCCGAGTGCTCGCTCGGCTGCGCGATGAGCTGGACGGCGGCGACGACACCTACCTGGACGCCGTGGTCACCGAGACGCTACGGCTGCGGCCGGTGATCGACGCCGCAGAGCGCACGCTCACAAAACCCCGCACGATCGGTGGTTGGGACCTGCCAGCCGGCATCCGCGTCTATCCGGCGATCACCGTCGTTCACCTGCGCGAGGATCTATACCCGCAGCCTTACGAGTACCGGCCGGAGCGGTTCATCGATGGCGAGGCGGAGTCCTACTCCTGGCTCCCGTTCGGCGGCGGCATCCGCCGTTGCATCGGCGCGGCGCTCGCCCAGGCCGAGATGGCCGAGGTGATCCGCACCGTCGTCTCCCGCGTCGACCTCGAGCCCACGCGGCCCGACCCCGAACCGGTGGTCATGCGCGGCATCACGCTCGTCCCACGTCACGGAACCCCTGTCGCCATCCGACGCACAGCACAGAGGCGGACGCCCGAGTCAGGGCAGGAGAGCGACCGGGCAGCTGCGCCGTCCACCTAGCGACTGGCGAATCATCCTCCGCCTCCCCGCAGCAAGCCAACGCCGGGGACGAAGCGGCCGACGCGAGCGGCGTAGCTGGCGTAGGTGCCGCGATGGACCCTCAGCAGGTATGGCTCCTCGACCACCCGAACCTGAAGCTCCAGCGCAAGCGCCAGCCCGGCGAGTCCGGCGAGTGCGACCCAGCTCGGCACGAGCAGCGCGAGCCCCAGCGCGGTGGGAAGCATCGCGGCGAAGATCGGGTTGCGAACCAGCGCAAAGGGACCGGTGGTCACGAGCTCCGTGCGCTCTGCGGAGTCAACGCCAATGCGCCAGCTCGCCCCCATCGCCACCTGGGCGTAGAAGGTGGCGGCGATCCCAGCGATGGCGACCGCAGACCCCGCGATGTGGAGAGCCGACGTGTCGAGCGCAGCGATCGGCTCCACTACGTCAAAGAGCGCCAGCAGAGGTGCCGCGGCACCGAGTAGGAGCGCGACCGTGAAGCCGACCCCGGCGATCCACTCGGCCGAGGCCGGACGACCGCCGAGGCCGTGGAAGCCGGTCGACCCGGTGCGGCGAACCTGGATCAGCGTGCGCAGACCGAAGGCGAGGGCCAGGTAAACCGCGTAGAGGGCGAGGGCGAGTACCGCCATCGCTACCGGCGTCGCTCGCAGCACTCATCATCGGCGAACTCGGCGCCTTCCAGCGGCGAGCTGACACAGCAGCCCTCGCCGCGCCATGCCTCACTGCCCTCCTTGACAGCGACCGCTGCGATCAGGAGGCCAACAGCCGGATCGAGCCACCAAGCTCCGAGCAGCGCGTTGCCGAGCAAACCGACCAGCAGGGCGCCGGCCAGATAGGCGCAGAGCATGTTCTGCCGACCCTCACCCTTAGTCGCCGCCGATCCGAGCTGGTCGGCCAACCGTTCCTTGGCGATCCCGAGCATCGGCATGAAGATCACCGAGCCAACCGAGAGCCCGATGCCGACCCAGCTCACGTCGGGATGCTCGCCGCCCAACAGCGCCTTGACCGACTCGAAGCCGACGTAGGGGGCAAGGAGGAAGAACTGCACCGCGACGAGCTTCTGCGCGCGCTGCTCGGCGGTGTGAGAGAAGACCCGATGGCCGCTGAAGCGCCAGATGATGATGACGCTCGCCACGCCCTCGATCACCGAGTCGAGGCCGAAGCCGACGAGCGCGATCGAGGAGGCGACGATCCCGGCGGTGATCGCAACCGCCCCCTCGATCGTCATCCAGCCGAGCGAGAGCCACGACAGCAAGCGGACCCGGTGGGCCAGCCGCTCGTAGCGCTCGCGTGAGATCGACGCGACCGGGCGCAGTGGGGGCGGCGGGGTCGTGATCCCGGTGGCAAGGGTCGGCAACTCGACCGAACTCATGCCTCGATCCTCTGCGCGGCCACCGCCCCCAGCAGAGCGCTCCCACGCTCGGTCAGCTCATACATGACCATCTTCCCGTCGCGCTCAGAGCGGGCGAGGCCAGCGGACTTGAGCAGGCGCGCGTGGTGGGAGACAAGGCGCTCGTCACGCCCGACGATCCAGGCGAGGTCGCAGACGCAGGCGGACTCGCCGGCCTCAAGGGCAAGCGCGACGGCCAGCCGGGTCGGATCGCCGAGCGCCTTCGCGCCTGCCGCCCAAAGCTCCAGCTCCTCCGCGGTTGGAAGCCCTTTGCGGACCCGCTCGGCCTTCGGAAGGTCGAGGCAGAGCAGATCGCAGGTGTCGGGGTTCTGAGCCATCTCGCGATCCTACAAACATTCATACAGATATACGAATGTCCCCACCGCCAAGCGTCGGCCTGAGCCTTCAGCGCCCGGAGTCGAGGAGCCCGGGGATGGGGCCGATCAGTCGCCAGTCGGCTCGGCGCTCGATTCATCCCGCCTTCTGAGCAGCAGGTATGTGGTCATCGGTCCCTTGCCCTTCACCTCGATCGTCCCCCGCTGGCGCAGGTCGTAGCGGTCGCGCAGCTGCTCATAGACACGCTCGGTGACCTGAATCGCGCCGGGCACGCCGTGGGACTCCATTCGGCTGGCGGTATTGACGGTGTCGCCCCACAAGTCGTAGGTGAACTTGGAGCGGCCGATCACGCCGGCAACCACGGGACCGGTGTCCATCCCGATGCGCACCTCGAACGGCATGCCGCTCTCCGCTGCGCAGCGCTCGGCCTCTGCCCCCATCTCGAGCGCCATATCGGCGATCGCCTCGGCGTGATCCTCGCGCGGACTGGGAAGGCCGCCGGCCACCATGTAGGCATCCCCGATCGTCTTGATCTTCTCCACGCCGTGGCGGGCAGCGAGCACGTCCCAACCGGCGAACACCCTGTCGAGCAAGACGACCGTGTCCGCTGGTGAGAGGCCCTGCGCGAGCGGGGTGAAGCCGACGATGTCCGCAAACAGGACCGTCGCGGAGGCAAACCTGTCCGCGATCACCTGGTCGGACTCCTTTAGCCGGCTCGCGACCGATGCCGGCAGGACATTGAGCAGCAGGCGCTCGGACTTGGCCCGCTCGACCTCGAGTTCGGCCAGCGCCCGCTCGCGAGCCCGCACGAAGTACTGCAGCAGCACGTAGGCCGTGGTGGAGACACCCAGAATGTTCAGCACGAAATACGTCACCACCACTGCGTCAGGGATATGGGGCGCGTCCGCTGCGAGCGCGGGATCGATCGCGCCGGAGACGGCCACCAGCGCGCCGAAGGCAACGAACCACGGGATGGCCTGGCGCGCGCCAACGAACAGCAGGGCCCCCACGGGGCAGGTGAAGGCCCAAAGCGACACTGCCGACGAATTGGCAAAGCCGCCCAGGCTCCACTGCAGGGCGAAGGGCAGCAAGAGGCTCATCCACAGCTGGCTCGTCCGGAACAGGCGGTAGCGGCGCGTCCGCGCGAATGTGTAGATGCTTGCCGCCGAGGCGAGCTGATAGGCGAACGGAATCGCCGCCGACAGCCACAGGCCGAGCGCCGCGTACGTTCCCACCCACGCGAACGAGAGCGTGGCCATCAAGACCGATGACAGCGTCAGCACCGACTTGCGAAGCCGGACGTCCTCAGAGTCCGACGGCAAAGTGCCAAGATCGGTGACCCGCCGTAGCCAGCCAGGCAGTCTCCGCCCAGCCAGGCCGCGCTGAAGCGCTTCCTCGTCGAGCACGCCCGGAGCATACGCAGGCGCGGGCCCGGCCAGGGCGGGGAACGGCAAGCGGAGACTTCCTGCTTCAGCCGCCCGATCTCAGCTGGCTCCCCCTCCCCGGTGGAACCCGCAGTCTCTCGCCCGCGCGCCACCCCAAGTTTGAAACCCTACGGTGGATCACTGAGGTTCCTGACATCTCCTCCGCCGAGCTCGAAGAGTTGGGGCTTTACGATCCCGGTGCCCCTGACGCGACGGCGCGGCTCGAGTTGCTCCAATACCTGGTCGGGTTGGGCGCGACCGCACGCGACCTTGTCGCCTACCGGGACGAGTTGCCTGGCCTTGCCTCCGTGGTGGCGATCCGCCGGGGCACGGCGCTGACCTTCGATGAGACCGTCCAGCGCTCGGGCATGGCTAGGGAGAAGCTTCAGCGACTCAACCGCGCGGCCGGCTTCGCCGATCCGGCCCCCGATGATCGCACCTTCAGCGAGAGCTTCGTGAGCCTCGCATCTGGAATGGATGCCGCCGAGAAGGTATTTGGAGAGGATGCGGTCCTCCAGCTCCTGCGCGTGATGGGATCCGCGATGGCGCGTGTCGCCGACGCCTCCGTGTCGGCGTTCCTGGTCAACGTCGAGTCGACAATTGGGGGCGGGGACCGGGGCGGACTCGGTGTGGCTCGGGCAAATGCCGAGGCGGCGGCGCTGCTTCCGTTCGTGGGAACGGCGCTCGACGCGTTGCTTCGTCAGCACCTGATCAGGGCGCGCCGCACGATCCTTGGCGATATCGCCGATGCCGGATATGAGACTCAGCAACTGGTCGTCGGTTTCGTCGACATTGTCTCTTCGACGGCCCTGGCGCAGCGCCTAGCGACCCGGGAGCTTGGCGCCGCCCTGACCGAGTTCGAGAACGTCGCCGCGGACGCCATCACCGCCGAGGGAGGCCGAGTGGTGAAGCTGATAGGCGACGAGATCCTCTACACGGCAGGCGACGAGCGCTCCGGTTGCATGATCGCCTTCAAGCTGGCGGCAGCATTTGCCGACCACAGCGTCATCCCGCCGGTGCGGATCGGGATAGCGGCAGGAGAGGTGCTGCTTCGCGACGGAGACGTCTTTGGGCCGGTGGTCAATCTTGCAGCCCGGGCTGTGAATGTCGCGGGACCCGACGAGATCGTGACGACCTTGCCCGTGGCGGAGGCTGCAGGCCTCCGATCAGAGCCGCTCGGTCAGAGGCTCCTGAAGGGCTTCGACGAGGGCGTGGAGATGTGTCGACTGAGCCGCGTCGGGTCGCCGAGCGCCTAGCGCTCGCCGCCGCCTCCGGGCGGTTGCGAACCCATTAGGATCGCTCGCCGCTCGCGGTAGTCATCGGGGGAGATCGAGCCGTCCGCAAGGCGACGATCGAGCAGGGCCAGGGCGTCGGGCTCTCGCCCGAGCCCGCCCCCGCGGCCGCCAAGCTCCCGCACCAGCCAGATGCCGCCGATGATCACCAGGGCCCAGAAGAGCGCCATCCCGAGCACCATCACCACCCACCAGCCGCCGCCCCAGTCCATGTGATCGCCCTGGCCATTGTCGGCAAGTACGAGTCCAAAGCTGATCAGCGTTGCCATCGTCTTTCCTCCAACCCGCAATCAGTGCAGGGATCGGGGGTCAACTCGCCGCCTCGCCCACCTGCCGCGGGTGAAGCAAACCGTAGATGAACGAGGGAAGGCACCAGTTGGTGGTGGTGACCGTCGCCGCCACCAGGAGCAGGGGCACGGCAAGAATCCAGGCAACCGCAGGGGTGCCCGCCAGGAAGGCGACGGCGATCGCCCCGATCCAGGGCGTCGCCAGCTGACAGGCGAAACGGCGCGGCGCCGGGCTGGACGGCACGCTCGGCCCACCGAGCAGCGGCCGCAGGGCGGCGTCGTAGACGTAGTCGAACGGATGCTTGGGAGTGACGAAGCCGCCGACCCCAGCCGTGACCGCCATCGCCAACAGCAGGGCAGGCGAGGCGAGGGCGGTGCCGAGCGCGATTCCCGCAAAGCAGAGCCCGGTTGAGAAGCGGAGGCCGAGCCACAGGCTCCTTCGCTCCTCGTCGCTCAGGCTGCCGTAGCCCTGCATGGTCAGGCAGCTGCGGGACCAGCTTGCGAAGCGTTCGATCATCTCGATTCCTCCTGGCGGCGCGCCAGCAGGGAGATGCTGGTGACGCCGTATTTGCGGGTGGCGTTGTCGGCGCGATCGGAGATGAAGCGGTAGCTGCTCGTTCTCGCGCACCTCGAGCGATCTCGAAGCCGGCGGCCTCGATCGTCTCGCGGTAGAGGTCGCGCTGCATCGCGCCGCCGATGCAGGCCGCCCACAGCGAGGCGTCGCAGGTGACGCCCTCGGGGAGCTGCTTGGCGCTGACGATGTCGGCGATCGCGAGCCGCCCACCCGGCCGCAGCGCCGCCGCCGCGGCAGCGAACACGGCGGGCTTGTCGGGCGAGAGGTTGATGACGCCGTTGGAGATCACGCAGTCGATCGAGCCGGGCTCGACCGGGGGGTCCTCGATCTGGCCTTTGCGGAACTCGACGTTGGCGATGCCGGCGTCCGCGGCGAGGTCGGTGGCCTTGGTCAGCTGCTCGGCCGTCATGTCGATGCCGATCACGCTGCCGGCCTCGCCCGCAGCGAGCGCGGCGAGAAAGGAGTCGGTCCCCGAGCCGCTGCCGAGGTCGAGCACGACCTCGCCGGGCGCGATCGCCGCCAGGTCGAGGAAGTAGCCGACGCCCGCGAAGGAGTCGATCGCCGCCGCCGGGATGCGGTCGAGGTCGGCGACCGGATAGCCGAGGCGCTCGGCCAGCGGTCGCCCGGTCTCGAAGTGGAAATCGTGGTCGGGGTGCAGGGCGACCTCCTGGTACATGCCCTTGACCCGCTCGGTGAGGTCGGCGGTGTCGAGCTGGCGTTCGGTCGTGGTCATAGTCGGCGTCCGTTCTGTTAGGGGGATTGCGGGCTGGGGTGCGCCAGGCGCCATTCGGGCCAGCCGTCCTCCAGACGGCTGGCCGTGCGGCCGGCGTCGTTGAGCCGGCGGACCGCCTCGTGCGCGTAGGCGCAGAAGGGTCCGCGGCAGTAGGCGACGACCTCGCGGTCGGCTGGAAGCTCGGCCAGCCGGCGCTCCAGCTCGGCAAGCGGGATCGAGCGCGCTCCCTCGATGTGGCCGGCGGCGAACTCCTCCTGCGGCCGCACGTCGACGAGGACCACGTCGCCACTCGAAAGCCGTTCCAGCAGATCCTCGCGACCGATCGTCTCGACGTCCTCGCCGAGGTAGTCGTGCGCGGCGCGCTCGACCTCGGCCAGCCGCGCCGCCGAGGCGTCGCGCAGGGCCAGCCAGAGGCGCAGCGCCTCCTCGCCGGCGAGCGCGTAGCGAACCCGCGTGCCTTCGCGGGTGCGCGTGACCATCCCGGCCGCGTGGAGAGCCTGCAGGTGCTGGGAGGCGTTGGCCGTGGATTGCCCGCTCGCCCGCGCGATCTCTTCGACGCTGCGCGGCGCCTGCGCCAGCAGGTCGAGCAGCTCGAGACGGCGTGGGCTGGCAAACGCCTTGCCCATCAGCGCGATCGCCTCGAACAGGGCCTGCTTTGCCTGGTCGGGAGCCATGTTTTGGTATTCAATAGAACTACTTGATAGCTTGTCAAGCCCTGCCCTGAACGGATTGGAGGTCCAAGTGTTCTTCCGACAGCTCCTCAACGACGAAACGGCCTGCGCCTCTTACCTATTGGGCTGCAAGAGCCGCGGCGAGTTGGCGGTCGTCGACCCCCACGCGGACCTGGTCGACGACTACGTCGCCCTGGCGGAGGCCCAGGGGGCGCGGATCGCCGCGGTGCTGGAGACCCACGTGCAGGCCGACCATCTTTCGGGGATGGCGGCGCTGGTCGAGCGCACCGGCGCGACCGCCTACATGCCGGCCGGCGCCGAGGTCGAGTTCGACCACCAGCCGCTTGCCGACGGAGACGTGGTGCGGGTCGGCAACACCGAACTCGAGGCGATCTCCACGCCGGGGCACGCCGCCGCCCATCACGCCTACCTGGTCACCGATCACGCGCGAGTGGACGACCCCTGGATGGTGTTGAGCGGCGACGCGCTTCTGGTCGGCGATGCCGGGCGGCCGGACCTGCACGCCCACGGCGACCGGACCCCCGAGGAGATGGCGCGGAGGCTCTATCGGTCGCTGACGGAGAGGCTGCTCTCGCTTCCCGACCACCTCCTGCTGTATCCCGCCCACTACTCCGGCTCGGTCTGCGGCCGGGGCCTGTCGGGCAATCCCGCCTCGACGGTCGGCTACGAGCGTCGCCACAACACGGCGCTGCAGTTCTCCTCCGAGGAGGAGTTCGTCGCCGCGCTGATCAAGGACATTCCGCCGGCTCCCGAACAGCAGGCCGCGATCGTCGCTGCCAACCGCTCGGGTCGCCCACTGGTCAGCACCTAAGCGAGCCGATGTCCGCTCGGCAGGTGCAACTCGGGCTGCGCGAGAACATCTCGCAGTTCTCGCTACTTGTCGCGGTCAACGTATTCGTCGGCGCGATGATCGGCTTGGAGCGCTCGGCGCTGCCGCTGGTCGGGCGCGAGGAATTCGATCTCGCCTCCAGCGTCGCGGTGCTCTCGTTCATCGTCGCCTTCGGGTTGGTCAAGGCGCTGACCAACCTCGGTGCCGGAGCGCTGGCGGAGCGGGTCGGACGGCGGCGGCTGTTGATCGCGGGCTGGGCGGTGGCGCTGCCGGTGCCGCTGCTGATCGCCATCGCGCCGAGCTGGTCCTGGATCGTCGCCGCCAATGTCCTGCTCGGCGTCAACCAGGGCCTGACCTGGTCGATGACCGTGGTGATGAAGATCGACCTGGTTGGGCCGAAGCGCCGCGGTCTGGCGCTCGGGTTGAACGAGGCTGCCGGCTACGGCGGCGTCGCGCTCGCCGCCGGGCTGAGCGGCTTGCTTGCGGCCGAGTTCGCCGCGCGGGACCTGCTCGCGGTCGCTGGGGCGGCGATCGCAGGAACGGCGCTGCTGCTCTCCGTCCTTTTCGTCCGTGACACCGCTGCCCACGTCGCCCTGGAGCAGACCCGCCACCACCCCGGGGCCGACAGCACCCCACCTCGGTTGCGGGAGGCGTTCGCGCAGGCGAGCTACCGCGTGCCCGCCCTGCGCTCCGCCTCGCAGGCGGGCCTCGTCAACAACCTCAACGACGGTCTCGCCTGGGGACTGGTGCCGCTGTTCCTGGCCGCGCACGGCGCCGGTGTGGCACAGGTCGGGCTGGTCGCCGGCATCTATCCGGGCGTCTGGAGCGTCGCGCAGATCGCCACCGGCCATTGGTCGGACAGCATCGGGCGCAAGCCGCTGATCGTCGCCGGCATGCTGGTCCAGGCCGTGGCGCTCGTGCTGCTCGCGCTCAGCGGTGCCGCCATCCCACTCGCAGTCGGAGCCGCCGCCCTGCTGGGCCTCGGGACCGCACTGGTCTACCCGACGCTGATCGCCGCGATATCCGATGCGGTAGTCCCCGTCGCTCGCGCGCCCGTGGTTGGCGTCTATCGCTTTTGGCGCGACCTGGGGTATGCGCTCGGTGCCCTGATCGCGGGCGCCGCCGCCGACGCGCTCGGATACAGCAGCGCGATCGCGCTCGTGGCCGGGCTGACCGCCGCTTCGGGGCTCTGGGTCCTGATTGACATGCCGACCGCGCGCGCAACTCACGGCAGGAGGCCATATTCGGGTTCTGCGGTGGCGGATCGCGACAATACCCCGATGGAGGAAGGGCCCGATAAGGCAACGATCAGGCGATGAAAGTTCTGGTCATAGCCAACGACCAGCCGTACGGCAGCGAGCGCCCCTACAACGCGCTGCGCCTCGCGACGGCGCTGAGCAAGCGCGACGGGGTCGAGCTGCGCATCTTCCTCTTTGGCGATGCGGTGATGTGTGCGATCGCGGGCCAGCAACCGCCTGAAGGGCAGTATCACCTCGATCGCATGCTCAAACCGCTGGTTCGCCGCGGCGAGGTTGCCTGCTGTGGAAGCTGCATGGACGCGCGTGGCCTTGAGGAGGCAAAGCTGGTCGAGGGCGCCCACCGCTCGACCCTTGAGGAGCTGACCGACTGGGTGCTGTGGGCGGAGAGAACGCTGACGTTCTGAGCAGGCCGTGCTCACCACGGGCGCTTCATCTAACTCAGCAGAGCGATTTCCTCGCTGGCCGGCAACCAGGACCGGCTCGCCTCACACGCGAGAGGTCGCTGGTTCGAACCCAGCCGCGCCCATCCCAAACCCTTTGACAGAGCCAAAAATCGCTGAATAGGGGGTGTGGTGGTTTAAGACCAGTCACGAATTTGGCCTTAGAGGGTCGAGGAGGCTCTAGGTAACCCAAGGCTCGTACCGCATCGCCACCGCCCCTGAGCCGAACTCCTGCCGGCTTACGAGCCTCAAGTCGACGCGCTTCGATAGCCCCGCGAACAAGGTCGGCCCATGGCCCACCAGCCTGGGCTGCACTACGAACTCGTACTCATCGATCAACCCCAGCTCCGCCAACGCCAGCGGGAGCTTTACGCCTCCCACGAGCAGTCCCTTACCCGACTCCTGCTTCAGCTTCTGAACTGCCTCCCCGACATCCCCACGCACGAGCTCCGCATTCCAATCGACCCGGTCCAGGGTGCTCGACACGACGTACTTCTTTGCCGCGTCGATCGTCCGGCCGAAAGGCGCCATCCAATCGGGCATCGCTTCCGTCTGCCCCGGCGGCCGCCAGGCTGACTCCATCATCTCGTAGGTCACCCGGCCGAAGAGAAGAGCATCGGCCTGGGCGAGAATCTTCGTCGCGTGACGGTGTGTCTCTTCGTCCGCGGATATTGCACGGTGATCGCAGCATCCGTCCAAAGTGACGTTGATGGAATACCGAAGAGGCCGCACTGCGTAAACATACTTTCCGGTCGGACCAAACGAAACAGGCCCTACCTGGTCATCGGGTAGATTGATTGCCGCAAGCGCCTGGCACTTTCGGTTCGCGACATGGCGAAAACCGCTGGTTCGAACCCAGCCGCGCCCATCCCGGAAACACCTGCTGGCGGCGAGGGTGATCGTCATTTCAAGACCAAGATCAGCCGCTCTCCAACCGGGGCGATTCCTAGCCGAGGAGCTTGGCCTTCTGGGCAGCGAACTCCTCCTCGGTGAGGATTCCCTGGCTTTTGAGTTCGCCGAGCTCTTTGAGCTGGTCGATCGTCGACCCCGCGGCGGGCGCCGCCGGAGTGGCGGCCTGCGCGGCCTGCGGCTGTTGAGGCGCTTCCTGTTCAGCCCAGCGCTCGGACTGACGTTTGGAAACACGGTTGCTCACCGCTGTGGCAGTTCCGGCGACGGCGGCCGTCCGCGCGACACCTCTAAGTAGTCCTGGCATGGCAGTTCTCCTTTGCCTCAGGCCGTTTCCGCCGCGTCCAGGGCGGCGAGCATGGCTTGGATTGGAATGCGTCCCGTCGCGACCAGCTGGCCCCCTGAGCGGCGAACCGCGGAGGCGAAGGGCGCCGCCCAGCGGTTCTCGTAGACGAGCAACGCGGCCGAGGTGCCGGGCTCGAGTGCGCCCCCGGCTTCGTCGGTGTCATCTTCTGAGAGCAGCCCCGACGAGGCACCCTCGAAGTCCGCAAATGCCGCTACCTTGTCACCTAGGTCGGAGATCTCGAGCTTGGTGACGGAGCCGTCCTCGGCCTTCATTAGGAAGACGAGGTCGAGGATGCGGATCAAGCCGCGATCGACCAAGTCGAGTAGATGCGGCGCCGCCTCTCCGGTCGGCTGGCGCTCCGGCCACTCGACCAGCAGGTAGTCGATTGGGCCCATTTCGTTGAACTCTTCGACGCTCAAACCCGCTCCCTTCATCGTGATCAAGTGACCCGGCCCACTAACCGTACCGCCGCTCGGGCTGCGCAACATCATCTGAACAGGGGTGATGGTCGAGGCCACCCCTGGGATACGCTCAGCCGGAGTCGGCAGATCCAATGTCGCCCCGGCGTTTGTCTACCCGACGCTGACCGCCGCAATATCGAATGCGGTCTCTCCCGTCGCGCGCGCCTCGACATGCCCCGCAGAGACATCTCGAGAGAGGTTGACGAGACGATCGGCACCCAGGATCGTTCCGTGGCGCGATGAGCGAAATGGTCAGCATCGCTGGGAACGGCCTCGAACAGTCCTTCCTGATGGCCTACGCGGTCTGGTGGGCGCTGGTCCTTGGCTTTGCGATCTCGGCGATCGTCCAGGCTTGGGTTCCCCGCCAGAGGATCGAGCGCGCGCTCTCGGGCGGCGGTCTTCTGCCGGTCGCCAGGGCAACCGGTCTTGGCGCCGCTTCGTCCTCTTGCTCCTACGCAGCGATCGCAATAGCCAAGTCGCTCTTTCAGAAGGGCGCCTCGGCGGCCTCGGCTTTGGCCTTCCAGTTCGCTTCGACCAACCTGGTCTGGGAGCTGGGACTGGTGCTGTGGGTCTTGCTCGGCTGGCAGTTCACGCTGGCGGAGTACGTCGGAGGGATCGTGATGATTGCCTTGATGGCGGCGACGCTTCGCTTCTTTGTCTCCCCGAGGCTCGAGGAGGCGGCTCGCCGCCATGCCCAGGCCGCCGACACGGGCCACCAGCATCACATAGCGGGATCGGAGCAGCTGAACTGGCGCGAGCGCCTGACCAGGGCGGATGCCTGGTCAGACGTCGCCCACAACTTCCGCGGCGACTGGCAGATGCTGTGGAAGGAGATTCTGGTCGGCTTCCTGCTTGCCGGCTTCATCGGCCTGTTGGGAGATGATTTCTTCAACGGAATCTTCTTGAAGGACGCGCCACCGGCCATCGAGGCGATCGAGAACGTGCTGGCCGGCCCGATCATCGCCGTACTCAGCTTCGTCTGCTCGATTGGCAACATCCCCCTGGCGGCGGTGCTGTGGTCGGGCGGGATCAGCTTCGCCGGGGTGATGGCTTTCATCTTCGCCGACCTGATCGTGTTGCCGATCATCGCCGCATACCGCAAGTTCTACGGAACGGCGTTCGCCCTGCGGATCACGGCTCTGATGCTGATGACGATGGTGATCGCCGCACTGGCCGTCGATGGCCTGTTCAGTGCTTTGGGCCTGACCCCGACCGGACCCCGGCCCACCCGCGAGGACATATTCGGCTCGGTGGAGCTCGACTACAAGCTCGTGCTCAATGTCCTCGCCACGGTTGTCTTTGTGGCGTTGTTCTGGCTGACCTTCGAGAGTGAGAAGCCGGGCCAATCGAAGCCCGCATCTGATCCCAAAGCGGCGACCGCACCGTCCGGATAGTCGCTCCCTGGCCGGCAATCAGCAGAAAGGTGCGCCTAGTGCATCGAGCCCGCACGCCCAGAGTCGCCGTCGCTCATCGAGCCGCCTCCCATCGACCTCTCCTCCATTC
This sequence comes from uncultured Solirubrobacterales bacterium, assembly GCA_963816785.1. Lineage (GTDB taxonomy): Bacteria > Actinomycetota > Thermoleophilia > Solirubrobacterales > 70-9 > VRUE01. The sequence continues at coordinate 948,253 of CAWFLL010000004.1, forward strand.
CCTGCATGGTCTGCATCGCACGCATCGCCTTCGGTGACCCCGGCACGGGGAATCCGGGGACGCTCGTCGGCGTAAACGCGACCGCCAAGGTGGTTGACCACGAAAGGAGAAACACTGTGAGAGGTCTGGGCCGCGCGGTATTCATCGCGATCCTGCTCTTGATCGCGGGAACACTCAGCATCATCTACGGCATCGCTGCGATCGCCGACGCGAACTTCTGGGTGAACGAAAAGCACTTCGCTTTCGCCAACCTACACACCTGGGGCTGGATCACCGTGATCATCGGTGCGCTCGGGTCGCTTCTGGCGGTCGGTGGCGCCTACCCGTTCTGGTCGCTCGGCGTCTTTGCGATCTGCCTCTGGATCATCCACGGGCTCGTCGTGCTGGGTGAGCCCATCGAAGAGGAAAAGAGGCTGCCGGGCAGCTCCGATCCCGGTGCCGGGGGCCCCTCGCGGCTGAGCGAAACTCGATCGTTCGAGAGCAGCCGGCGCGATGCACGAGTTGGAGCCCTTCCGCTCACTACCGCGCCGCGCTGCTCGCGGACCCAGGCCGCTGGCTCTTCGGAGCAACCGCCAGATGAGCTAGCGCTCCCGCCTCCAGGATCGCATCAGTAGCCAGTGCCGGTCTTGACCTGGCGACGCTCGGACTCGTGGGCGCCGCCCTTCTCCTCGAGGGTGGCGCATGCTTGCCGGATGTCCGCAGCCAGCCTGTCGACCTGCGCTCTACTCAGCGTCTCCTTGACGAGTGCGCGCATCACCTTAACGTCCTGCGCGTTTGGCGGCAGGGTGTAGGCGGGGACCATCCAGCCACGCTCGGCCGAGAGCTGCCAGGCGACGTCGAACTCGTCATAGGGCTTATCGCCGGCGAGCCGGAAGGCGACCAGCGGAAGCTGCTCCTCCCCCTCGCCGATCAGATCGAAGTCCCCCTCGGCCTTGAGCCTCTCGGCCAGGGTGCGGGCGTTGTCCTGCATGATTCCGATCACGTAGGAGTACCCCTCCCGGCCGAGGCGGACGAAGTTGAAGTACTGGGCGAGCACCATCGCCGACCCGGTCGAGAAGTTGAGGGTGAAGGTGGCGTCGGTCTTCCCCAGATAGTTCTCCTCGAAGACGAGGTCCTGGGCGAGGTCGTCCTTTTCGCGGAAGATCAGCCAGCCGATCCCGGGGTAGACTAGGCCGAACTTGTGGCCGGAGACGTTGATCGAGCGAACCTGCTCGAGCCGGAAGTCCCACTCCGAGTCGGGATATAGGAACGGCCAGACGAAGCCGCCGCTGGCTGCATCGACGTGGAGGGGGACATCGAGCCCCTTCTCGTCCCTGATCCTGACCAGGAGTTCGTTGATCCCGACGATGTCGTCCCGGTGCCCGGTAAAGGTCGTGCCGAGGACGGCCGCGACGCCGATCGTGTTCTCGTCGATGTGCGGCTCGACGTCCTCCGGTCCGATCGTGTACTTGCCCTCCTGCAGGGGCACGATCCGCGGCTCGACGTCGAAGTAGCGGCAGAACTTCTCCCAGACCACGTGGACGTCGCCGCCGAAGATCAGGTTGGGGGCATCGGTGGGCTTTCCCGCGGCCTCTCGGCGCTGGCGCCATTTCCACTTCAGCGACAGCGCGCCAAGCATGATCGCCTCCGAGGAGCCCTGGGTCCTCGCGCCGGTGGTCTCGCCAGGGGCGTTGAAGAGGTCGGCCAGCATCCGGACGCAGCGCTGCTCGATCTCAGCCGAGATCGGATACTCGGCGTGGTCGATGAAGTTGCGGTGGAGGTTCGCGGCGATCAGGCGCTGGGCCTCCGGCTCCATCCAGGTGGTGACGAAGGTCGCCAGGTTGCGTGCGGGGTCGCCCTCCACCGCAAGTTCCTCGCCGACCAGGCGCATCGCGTCGGTGGCGGACATCCCGCCGCTCGGGAACTCGCGGTCGGGAGCTTCCTCGACGAGGAACCGCGCACCGTACAGAACCTCGCCCTCGCTCGGACTGTCCCCCGCCGGTCGCATGCTCAACGAGACTACTGGGCCGGGTCCTGGGCCGAGTCTGGGCGAGGCCCGCCTAGGGTTCGTGCAGGACCGAGATGATGTTGCCGGCAGGATCCTTGAACCAGGCGATGTCGGGCCCGTTCCCGCGCGAGATCGCCTTCTCGTCCTGGTCGAAGCCCTCGTAGCGCTCGAACTGCACTCCTCGCTCGGCGAGCCCGTCGACCGCCGCCTCGACGTCGTCGACCTGGAATCCGAGGACCGTGTAGGTCGCCGGCGTGAAGTCCGGCTTCAGATAGACCAGAGTGTCGCGGCCACCGGCGAGATGGAGCGAGAGCAGACCGTTTTCCTCGTCGAGCACCTCGGTATTGATCCCGAGCGTCTCGCCGTAGAACTCCCGGGCCTTCCCGATGTCGTCGACAGCGAAGCTGTTGACAGCCTCGGTGTTCTCGAACATTGCGACTCCTTTCCTGCCCTGATGACCGTTGCCGGTCGGCAAAGTCATCGGGCCTCGTGCCTGCGCTGTTGCACTCTCCTACCCGGCCAGCTCCGGGATATGGCGCTCGATGTGAAGCGCGATCGTTTCTCGCACCCACTGCTGGGTCGCCGCGTCCGCCATCCGGTAGCGGCCGAGCAGCATCTTCTGGTCGGTGAGGGGCAGGCCGGCGATCTCCCAGCTGACGGCGAGGCGCTCGAAGAGGAGCTCTGAGCGGCGCCGCCAGGCGTCGTCGACCGACGTGGCGTCGGTCGCGGGGCCTCCCCCCAGCTTTCTGATCGTCCCCGCGCTGAGGGACTCGCGCAGGGTCAGGACGTTGCCATCGGCATCGGTGTAGGCGACCGTCGCGGCTTTCTCGCGGGAGCGTCTCTTGCGGCGGGCCATCGGCAGAAGTCTGGCAGGGCGCTGGGCCCAGCGTTGCTCAATCGGGCCCCTCGCCGGGCTTGCGCCGGGCGCGCTTGCGCTCAGCGGTGCGGCGCTTCTGCTCGAGCCGTCGCTCGCGGGAGGCGCGGCTGGGCCTGGTCGGGCGGCGCCGGCGTTGCACCCGCAGCCCGGCCGCGATCTTCTCCGCCAGGCGCTCAAGGGCGAGCTCCCGGTTGCGCGCCTGGCCGCGCGCCTCCTGGGCGACCGCGGTGACGACGGGGCCGACCCGCTCCAGCAGCCTGGCCCGCTGCGACTCATCGAGCGCGCCGGAGGCCTCGACGTCGAAGGCGGCTTCCACGCGCGAGGCGGTGACGTTGGCATGCTGGCCGCCGGGGCCGGAAGAGCGGCTGGCGCGCAGCTCGACCTCGGCAAGCGGGATCGAGAGGCCCTCGTTGATCTTCAGCTCGTCTGCCACCCCTCCAAGGTAGCCGCGGCTCAGGCGAGGGCGTCGATCTTCGCCGACAGCTCGAAATCGGCGGCGGTGACGCCGCCCACCGAATGGGTAGAGAGGCTGATCGTGACCGTGTCCCAGGAGATCTCGACGTCGGGGTGATGGTTCATCGCCTCGGCCGGCTCGACGATGCTGTCGAGGAAGCGGACCGAGCCGACGAAGTCGGCGCGCTCGAAGGACTTCCTGATCGCCTGGCCATCCCGCTCCCAGCCGGGATGCTCGGACAGCCTCGCCTCGATCTCCTGATCGCTCAGCGGCATCGTCCGGACTATGCTGGCAGGGCGGCCGGGAATAAGCAATGAGCGAGGAGCTACCAACCCTCTGGCAGATCAGCGTCTCCCACTACAGCGAGAAGGCGCGCTGGGCGCTCGCCCACAAGGAGGTTGCCCACCGGCGCCGAGCGCCGGCGGGGGGCGCGCACATGCCCGTCGCGCTATGGCTGACCCGCGGCGCCCAGACGACATTCCCGGTGTTGACGCTCGACGGGCGCAACATCGGCGACTCGACCGCGATCATCGCCGCGCTGGAGGAGAGATACCCGGAGCCCGCCCTCTACCCCGCCGACCCCGCGCTGCGCCGGCGCGCCCTCGAGCTCGAGGACTACTTCGACGAGGAACTCGGTCCCCATTCCCGGCTGCTCGCGTGGCACGAGCTGCGCAGCGATAGCGACCGCTTCCGTCAGGTCGTCGAACAGTCGCTGCCCGCGTCGATGAGGCGGCTGGGCGGGCTACCAACCTCCTACGCCCGCGTCTACACGAGCCTCCGGTACGGGGTTGCCGACCCGGAGGCCGCCGAGCTGGCCCGGACGAAGATCCTCGCCGCGCTCGACCGGCTCGACGCGGAGCTGGAGGCGAACGGGGGCGAGTACCTCGTCGGCGACGGCTTCACGGTCGCCGACCTCACCGCGGCGTCGCTCTTCTATCCACTGGTGCTCCCCGAGGAGGGGCCGGTATCGATCGACCTGGGCCTGCCGGCGGGGCTCGAGGAATTCCGCGCTCCATTGATGGAGCGCCCGGGCTACGTCTGGGTCGAAGAGATGTTCCGTCGCCACCGCAAGCCGGGGCGGGGGCGGCCCGCGGCGGCGAGGGCCGATCGCGAGATGGCTACGGAATGAGGACGATCTTCAGCGCCTCGCGATTGTCGTAGAGCCGGTAGGCGTCGGGCACCTCGTCGAGCTTCATCCGGTGGGTGACCAGCGGGGCGGGATCCAGCTTGCCCGCCTCGATCAGGGACAGGACCCGGTCGACGTGGGCGATGACGTTGGCCAGCCCCAGGCGCAGCGTCAGCCCCTTCAGCCAGGCGAGGCCGATCGGGACCTCGCCCTTGCCTGCATAGGCGCCGATCCCGGACACCGTGCCGGCATCGCGAACCAGGCTGATCGCCATCGCAAGCGGAGCAGGGTCGCCAACCGCATCGACGACCACGTCAACCCCGCGCCCGTCGGTCGCGGCCCGCACAGCCCGTTTCGGATCCTCCTCGGTGAGGTGAAGCGGCACGGCGCCGAACTCGGCCGCCATCTCGAGACGCGGCGCGACCGAGTCGATCGCGAAGACCCTGCTCGCGCCGGCCGCGCGTGCAGCCTGGACCGCGCAGAGCCCGACCGGCCCAAGCCCGAGCACCGCCACCGTGTCGCCCGGCCGCGTGCCCGCGTGCTCGATCGAGTGGAAGCCGGTCCCCATCACGTCGCCCGCGAACAGCGCCACATCGTCGGAGACGCCCTCCGGCACCCGCCGCAGCGTCAGGTCGGCCCTCGGCACGAGCAGCAACTCCGCCTGGGCGCCCTGGAGGTCGCCGAGCTTCGAGCCATGGCCGAAGATCCGGCCCCGCTCGCAGCGATGGTAGTCGCCGCGCAGGCAGGCGGCGCAGGTCGCGCAGGCGGTGTGGAAGCAGCCGAGCACGCGGTCGCCCTCGGCGACCCGCTCGACGTTGCCGCCGACCGCCAGGACCGTGCCGACGTACTCGTGGCCGATCGTGAAGCCGGTCTCGACCGGGACCCGACCGTGGTAGATGTGGAGGTCTGAGCCGCAGATCCCACTCGCCTCGACCCTGATCAGCGCCTCGTCGGCGGCGCCGATCTCGGGATCGGGCTTCTCGTCTACCCGGACCTCGCCGGGCGCCTGGAAGGTGACGGCTCGCATCGGCGCGAACCGTATCGCTCCCCCGCCGACGGGCCGGAAACGGGACCTATAGGCCCGTTTCCGGCCCGTCGGCCTCGAAGCTCAGCCGACCGGCACGCCGGGGACCTGGAAGCGCCTCAGCTCGGTGCCGGGACTTGCCGTCTCGGCGATCCGCGCTTCCAGCGCCAGCTCCTTCTCGAAGTCGGCCTCCTCGCCGTGGCGGAAGGAGACGTCCTCGCCCTCGAGCAGCTCGATGAAGATCTCGACGAATCGGGCGTCGAGCTGCTCCCCGGCGACCCGCCGCAGCTCCTGGATCGCGTCGTAGCTGGATACCGGTGCCCGGTAGGAGTCGCGGGCGGTCATCACGTCGTAGGTGTCGGCGACCGAGATGATCCGCGCCAGCTCGGGGATGTCGTCCCCCCGCAGCCCGCGCGGGTAGCCCCTGCCATCGATCCGCTCGTGGTGGGCGAGAATGATGTCGGCGACCGGGCCGTAGCCGTCGAGTGAGGAGACGACCCGGGCCCCCTGCTGGGGATGGCGGCGGATCAGCATCCAGTCTTCGTCGGTGAGCGGGACGTTGGCCTTCAGGATCCGGTCGGGCAGGATGAACTTGCCGATGTCGTGGAGCAGCGCCGCGATGTGGACCAGCTCCTCCTCGCGCCGCGAGAAGCCGGCGCGCTGCGCGATCGCCCGCGAGTAGCGCGCGACCGCGGCAGAATGCCGCGCGGTCATCTGGTCCCGCAAATCGAGCGTGCGCAGGAGGGCGCTCAACATCCCGACCTGGAAGCTGGCCAGCTGCTTGGACCGCACCTCGAGCTCCTGCGCCCGCTCCTGCGACTTGAGCAGGGCGCCGAGCAGGTACTGGAAGATGACGAGCACGACGCCGAACAGGGCGACGCCGGCGAGGCCGATCTGGTCGTAGATGAAGGCGACGCCGACCGCCATCAGGGCGGCGGCCAGCTCCGAGGGGAGCAGGGGGCCGATCACTGTGCGCACCTTCTCGAAGAAGGAGCTCCGCTCGAGGTAGCAGGTGTAGGCGCCGATCATCGTGAAGTTGATCGTCAGCGCGGCGAGGAAGGCGCCGAAGACGAAGACGTAGTAGACGGGGTCGGAGGAGGTGCTCCCGGTCGCCTCGACGATTTCGTGGAAACCGGTCCCGACGATCATCGGGAAGGTGATGTAGGTCAGCAGGTTGACGACGAAGTCGTGCCCCTTTTCCCGGAAGCGCAGCCAGCCGGCGATGATCGAGATGACGCCGATCAGCGCCGCCGGCGTACCGCCGAGAAAGACCATGGCGAGGACCAGCGCGAGGAAGTTCCCGGAGACCTTGATGCGGGATTCGGTCTCGATCGACATCACGTCGCTGAGGATCGAGAATCCGAGCAGGATGCCGAACAGGGCCAGTTCCCAATCGGCGTTGGGGGCCTGCCAGATCGCAACCCCGATCGCCCCCGCGAGGGAGACCGCCAGCAAGGCGTGGCTTAACCGTGTGGGCCGCTCGTTTTCCATGGATCGCGCACCGGGTCAAATCGCCGTGCGCCTGCTCCCGGCCCGAAAGCTTTCGCGGGTCGCCAAATGCTTCCTGCGACTGGCAGCCGGCTTGCGACGATCGCAACCTTCGGCTGGAAGGTAAAGGCTGGCCGTCGAGTCGGCAACCTTGCGTAGATCAACTGGCCAAGACCTTGCATTTCAGGGAAAAGCGGCCGATTTGCCCTAAAACGCGCAAAGGACACCACTCAGGGTGCCCTCCGTGCTAGACGGCAAACCCCTGTGGGTCTTTCGTCTGTCGATGAAGTCCTACCGTTTGAAACCCATGTCCGACCCCTTCTGTCGAAAACACGAAGACATCTTTTGCACAAGTTCGAGCGAAGATCGTTTCGCTTGCTGGCAGGTTTGTAGCACATATTGGCTGAAACTTGTGCAAATGCATAAGAATTTGTGCAAGGGAATGCAGAAATAAATGACCGGACCGCGCCTGCGAGACCCGCTGCGACGCCCGGCCTTCCGCCGCCTGGTGCTCTCCTACGCGGTCAACGAGCTGGGCGACTGGCTCGGCATCGTCGCCCTCTCGGTGCTGGTCTTCGAGAAGACCGACAGCGCCCTTGCGACCGCCCTGCTGTTCCTCGGGACGGGTTTCCTGCCGGCGCTGCTCACCCCCGTGGTCGTCGCCCGGCTCGAGCGCCCCCCGCCGCGCTTCGTGCTGCCGGCGATCTACGCGGCAGAGGCGGCGGCCTTTGGGGCGCTGGCGGTGTTAGCCGACAGCTTCTCGCTCGCGGCTGTGGTCGGGGTGGCGACGATCGATGGCGCCCTGGCGCTGACGGCACGGTCGCTGACCCGCTCCGTCAGCGCCGCGATGCTCGAGCCCGAGGGCGAGCTCCGCGCCGGCAACGCGCTCCTCAACGTCGCCTTCACCGGCGGCGCCGCCGTCGGCCCGGCGATCGCCGGAGCGGTGATCGCCGCCTTCGGCGTGCAGACGGCGCTCCTCCTCGACGCGGTCTCCTTCTACGCGATCGGTTGGATCCTGCTGACCGCGAAGCCGCTTCCCCATGCCGAGCTGGAAGAGGGCCGGCTGCGGGAGCGGGTGCGCGCCGGGGTCGGCTACATCCGCGGCAACCCCACCCTGCGACGGCTGCTCGCGGCCCAGGCCGCGGCATTCGTCTTCTTCTCCGCGGTGATCCCGATCGAGGTGATCTACGCCAAGGACACGCTCGGCGCCGGTGACACCGGCTACGGATTGATGCTCGGCAGCTGGGGGGTCGGGATGGTCCTGGGCAGCGTCGTGTTCGCGACCATGCGGGGGGCGCCGCTCCCACTGCTGCTGTTCTTCAGCACGGTCGTGGTCGGGGCCGGCTACCTCGGCATGGCCGCGGCTCAGACCCTCGCGCTCGCCTGCGTCGCCTCGGCACTGGGTGGCGCCGGCAACGGGGTGCAATGGGTGGCGGTGGTCAGTGCCGTGCAGGAGCTGACGGCCCCGACGATGCAGGCGCGGGTGATCGGCGTGCTCGAATCGGTCGCCTCGGCCACGCCGGGGATCGGCTACGTCCTGGGCGGCCTGATCGCCACCGGCTTCAGCCCCCGCGCCACGTTCCTCGTCGCCGGCGCCGGCGTGATAGCGATCGCGATCGTCGCCGCCCCCCTGCTGGGGACGAGGTGGCCCGAGCCCAGCGGCGAAGTGGCTCTAGACAGCGGTCCATTGCCAATTGACGCCGAGCGCGAGACTATGGTGGAGTTGATTCCGGGGGGAAGGTCCACCCGGCCCGAGGGCGAAAACCCGCCTCAACCCAATCCGGAGGTCAGGCGTTGAGAAAGCTAGCGGCACTACTGGCAGCATCGGGGCTACTCGTTGCAGGGGGACTGGGCCTCGCCTCGTGCGGAGACTCCGACTCCGGAGGAGGCAAGGAAGGCGGCACGCTGCGGGTCACCTTCGCCGGATTCCCGGACTATCTCGACCCCGCCCTGTCCTACACGGCCGAAGGCTGGACCGCGATGTACGCCACCTACATCCCGCTCCTGACCTATGCCCACGCCAACGGCGAAGCAGGAAGCAAGGTCATCCCCGGCCTTGCCGAGAGCATGCCGAAGATCAGCAACGGCGGCAAGACCTACACGCTGAAACTGCGCAAGGGCCTCAAATACTCCGACGGCACCCCGGTCAAGGCCTCGGACTTCACGTTCGCGGTCGAACGGATGTTCCAGCTCAACTCGGGCGGCTCGCCCTTCTACACGACGATCGTCGGCGCCGAAAAATTCCAGGAAACCAAGAAGGGCGGGATACCGGGGATCAAGACGAACGACGCGACCGGGGAGATCGTCATCAACCTGACCGCGCCGCGGGGAACCTTCAACAACGAGCTCGGCCTGATGTTCGTCGCCCCACTTCCTCCCGACACTCCGATCAAGAACCTGTCTGGGGACCCGCCGCCGGCGACGGGCCCCTACGAGATCGTCAGCTCCGATCCCGGCCGTGGCTGGTCCTACGAGCGCAACCCGCAGTGGGAGAAGACGAACTCGAAGCTGATGCCGGACCAGCCCAGCGGCCACGTCGACAAGATCGACATCAGGATCGTCCGCAACACCGCGACCCAGGTGAGCGACGTCGAACAAAACAACATCGAGTGGATGCAGGCCCTGATCCCGCCCGACGTCTACGCCGAGGTGGTCAGCAAGTACGAGGGTACCCAGCTGCGCGAGGAGTCCGGAACCCCCAACATCTACTACTTCTGGATGAACACACAGAGGCCGCCGTTCGACGACCTCAAGGTGCGCCAGGCGGTCAACCACGCGGTCAGCGGCGAAGCCCTGGAACGGATATACGCAGGCTCGCTGAGCCGCTATCCAGCAGGTTCTCCCAGAAGGAGTGCCTGGCCACGAGAAGTACGAACTTTACCCCTACGACATGGCCGAAGCGAAGAAGCTGATCGCCGAAGCCAACCCGTCCGACCGCGACATCACGGTCTGGACCGACACCGAACCCACCCAGGAAGAAGCCGGCGCCTACTACCAGGACCAGCTGAAAAAACTCGGCTTCAACGCGAAGCTCAAAATCCTCAACGCCGACGACTACTTCACGGTCACCGGCAACCAGTCGACGCCCGACCTCGACACCGGCTGGGTCGACTGGTATCAGGACTACCCGCACCCCGCCGACTTCTTCCAGCCCCTGCTGGCCGGGGAAAGCATCCTGCCGACCAACAACGGCAACTTCGCCATGATCGACGACCCGAAGCTGAACGCGAAAATCACCAAGCTCGGCGAAGAACAGCTCGGCCCCGAGCAGGAAGCCGAATACGCCGCCCTGGACCGGGAATACATGGAACAGGCGCCGTGGGCGGTCTACGGAACGCGAACGCTGACGACTTTCGTCTCGAGCGCGATCGACCTCGACAAGGTCATCTTCAACCCGACCTTCGGGCAGGACCTGACGAGCTTCCAGTTCAAGTAGCCGCGACGGCTGCTTCACAATAGGAAGGTGGCCGCCGAGCTCCAACCCGCCCCGGCGGACGGCGCGTCGCCGGGCCGCAACCCATGGCGCCTGGCCCTGGGTCGGCTGCGACACAACCGGGTCGCTCTCGCGTTTCTGGCGCTGTTCGTCCTGATCGCCGCCTTCGTCCTCGCCGCGCCGCTCTGGAGCAAGTACGTCGCCGAGACGGGGCCGAATGACACCCACACGCTGGAAAAGGTTTTGGTCGGCCCCGAAGACGGCGGCGAAAAGCGCGACGTCGTCAGCCCCGAAGGGCAGCCGATCGGGCCGCTCTGGTTCGATGCCGGCGGCAAGTTCTTCCTCGGCGCGGACGGGCGGCTCGGCCGCGACGAGATGGTCCGCCTGATGTACGGAGGGAGGACCTCGATCTTCATCAGCTTCGTCGCGGCGCTGATCACGACGCTGCTCTCGATTGTGCTCGGGCTCGTCGCCGGCTATTACCGGGGCTGGGTCGACGCGGTCATCGCCCGCATCCTCGACGTGATCTGGGCCTTCCCGGTCCTGTTGCTCGGAATCGCGCTTGGAACCGCGCTTGCCGTAGGGGGGCTCCAGATCGGGCCGATCTCGATCTCGGGAACGTCGATCTGGATACCGACGCTGATCATCGGCGTCGTCTACGTCCCCTACATGGCGCGGCCGCTGCGCGGCGAGGTGCTGGCGCTGCGGGAGAAGGAGTTCGTCGAGGCGGCGGTCGCCCAGGGCGCAGGGCCGCTGCGGGTGATGTTCGGTGAGCTCCTGCCCAACCTGTGGTCGACGATCATCGTCTTCTTCACCCTCAACATCGCCAACAACATGCTGCTCGAGTCGGCGCTCTCCTTCCTCGGCGCCGGTGTGCAGCCGCCGAACTCGTCCTGGGGAACGATGATCTCGACCGGGTTCGAGCTGATAACCAGCGCGCCGCTGCTGACGATCCTGCCCGGTGTGATGATCCTGCTCACGGTTCTCTCCCTCAACGTCTTCGGCGACGGCCTCCGCGACGCCCTCGACCCGAAATCGAAGGTCCGGCTCGAGGTCGAGGCTCACTCCGGCCTCGCCGAGCCGGAGGGGACGGCGGTCTGATGGGCCGCTTCATCGTCCGCCGTCTGTTCGGGATGGTCCTGGTGCTGCTCGCGATCTCGGTGATCGTGTTCCTGATCTTCAACGTGATCCCCAACTCGGATCCGGCGCAGCGGATGGCGGGCAAGAACGCGACCCCGGAGCTGGTCGCGAGCATCAACAAAGACTGGGGATTCGAAGACCCACTGCCCCAGCAGTACCTGACGACGATGAAGATGATCTTCACCGGCGAACTGATCTCCTACGGAAACCAGCTCAACGTCAACGAACAGATCTCCAAGGGGCTGCCGGCGACCTTCTCACTCAGCATCGGCGCCGCCGTGCTCTGGATGTTCTTTGGGGTCGTCTTCGGATACATGTCGGCGGTCAGGGCGGGTGGCATCACCGACAGGCTGCTGACGGTCCTGGCCCTGGTCGGCATCTCGATGCCGGTCTTCGTGCTCGCCGCTGTCCTCCTCAAGGTCTTCGCCTACGACATGGGGTTGTTCCCGTCGGGGGGCTATGTCGCGTTGACCGAAAACCCGCTCGACTGGGCCTACCACCTGATCCTTCCCTGGACCACGCTGGCGGTCATCTACATCGGCTTCTACAGCCGCGTGCTGCGCTCCAACATGCTCGACGCGATGGGCGGCGACTACGTCCGCACGGCGCGGGCGAAGGGCCTGAGCGAGCGGCAGGTGATGAGGCGGCACGTGCTGCGCAACTCGCTGATCCCGATCGTCACCCTGTTCGGGCTCGACTTCGGGGCGGTGGTCTTCGGCGGCGCGATCCTCACCGAAGCCATATTCAGCCTCAACGGTGTGGGCGACTACGCCTACGAATCCACGATCAACCTCGACCTGCCGCCGATCATGGCGATCACCCTGTTCGGCGCCTTCTTCGTCGTCCTCTTCAATGCCCTCGTCGACATCGCCTACGCGTACCTCGATCCGCGCGTGAGGCTGGGGGAGTCTGCGCAATGAGCGCGGAGCGAGCCAAATGAGCGCAATCTGGTTCTGCGCGCCGCGAGCGAAGCGCGAGGCATTCCAATGAGCCCTGAGCCGGTGCTCAGCGTAAGCGACCTCCGGGTCGGGTTCGTCACCGAAGGAGGCCGCCTGCAGGCCGTCGACGGCGTCTCGTTCGACCTCTCGCCGGGGGAGGTGCTGGCGATCGTCGGCGAGTCCGGGTCGGGGAAGAGCGTCACCGCGCTCTCGATCATGGGCCTGACCCGCTCGCAAAACGCCCGCATCGAGGGCTCTGTGCGACTCCACGGAGAGGAGCTGTTGGATGCGAGCGAGGCCGCGCTCCAGGAGGTGCGCGGGGCCCGGATCGCGATGGTCTTCCAGGACCCGATGACGTCGCTCAACCCCGTCTACCGGGTCGGCGACCAGATCGTCGAGGCGATCCGCGCCCATCGCGGGCGCTCGAGCGAGAAGGAGGCCAGGGCGCTCGCGATCGAGATGCTCGACTCGGTCGGGATCCCGAACCCCGAGCTCCGGGTGGACTCCTACCCACATCAGCTGTCCGGCGGGCAGCGGCAGCGGGCGATGATCGCGATGGCGCTGGCCCTGGGCCCGGAGGTGCTGATCGCCGATGAGCCGACCACGGCGCTCGATGTGACGATCCAGGCGCAGATCCTCGACCTGCTCGCGCAGCTCAACCGCGAACGGAGCCTCGCGACCCTGCTGATCACCCACGACCTCGGGGTCGTGGCCGAAGTCGCCGACCGGGTGCTGGTGATGTATGCCGGCAGGGTGGTCGAGCAAGGGACGCTCGAGGAGATCTTCTACGACCCCCAGCACCCATACACCTGGGGCCTGCTCGGATCACTGGCCCGAATCGACCAGCCGCGGCCACACCGGCTGCCGCAGATCAGCGGCGTGCCGCCGTCGCTGCTCGATCTCCCGGCGGGCTGCTCGTTCAGGCCGCGCTGCCCGCATGCGTTCGATCGCTGTCTGGAGATGCCGGATCTCGTCGCCCGGACGGACGGGACGATGAACCATCCCGATCGCTGTTGGCTCTCCCCCGAGCAGAAGCGCGAGCTGCGACAGGTCGAGGGAAGGATTGGATTGGAGGCGCCAGGGTGATCGGCGAGCCGCTGCTCGAGATCGACGACCTCGTCAAGCATTTCCCGATCAAGCGCGGCCTGGTGATCGACCGTCAGGTGGGCGAGGTGAGGGCCGTCGACGGCGTCAGCCTCTCGATCGCGCGCGGCGAGACGCTGGGCCTGGTCGGAGAGTCCGGCAGCGGCAAGTCGACCCTGTGCCGCGTCGCATTGCAGCTGCTGAAGCCGACCTCGGGCTCGGTGCGGTTCGAAGGCCGTGAGATCGCCGGCCTCAGCCGCCGCGAGATGAGGCCCCTCCGCCGCGAAATGCAGATGGTCTTCCAGGACCCCTACGCGTCGCTCAACCCTCGGAAACGGGTCGGCCAGATCATCGGCGACCCACTGCGCCGTCAGGGGGTCGGCTCGGCTTCGGAGCGGCGGCGGCGGGTCCATGAGCTGCTGGATCGGGTCGGCCTCTCCGCCGAGCATTACGACCGCTATCCCGCATGAGTTCTCCGGCGGGCAGCGGCAGCGGATCGGGATCGCCCGGGCCCTCGCCCTGCGCCCGACGCTGATCGTCGCCGACGAGCCGGTCTCGGCGCTCGACGTCTCGATCCGCGCCCAGATCGTCAACCTGCTCGCCGACCTCCAGGAGGAGTTCGGGCTCAGCTACCTGTTCGTCGCCCACGACATCGGCATCGTCCGCCACGTCTCCGACCGGATCGCGGTGATGCACGACGGCAGGATCGTCGAGCAGGGAACGGCGGACCGGGTCTGTGAGCACCCCGCCGATCCCTACACCCGGTCGCTGCTCTCCGCGGTCCCAATCCCCGATCCTCGCCGGGCTCGCGCCCGAAGCGGGAAACTGCTGCCAGGTGACGCTTCCGCTTAGCCCCCCGATCAAGCCGCAGCTCGCTGTAACCCGCAAAGAGCTGCCGGTCGGGGAGGAGTGGGCGTACGAGGAGAAGCTCGACGGCTTCCGGGCGATCGTCTTCGTCGACGGCGAGGACGTCTACATCCAGTCCCGCGGGGCGAAAGCGCTGGCTCGCTACTTCCCCGAGCTGACCTTCCCCGCCGGGCGCTACGTCCTCGACGGAGAGCTGGTGATCCGCGATGCCGACGGAGGGGTCGAATTCGACGCGCTGCAGAGCCGGATCCATCCCGCCGAGTCGCGAATAGCCCTGCTGTCGAAGGAGATCCCCGCCGAGTACGTCGCCTTCGACATGCTCGCCGAGGGCGACGAGTCGCTGCTGGATGCCCCGCTGCGGGAGCGCCGCGCACGCCTCGATGCACTGGCGGAGAAGACCGGCATCGAGGTGAGCCCGCTCGACCCGGACCCCGCACAGGCCGAGCGCTGGCTGCGAAGCACCGAGGGAACGATGGCCAAGCAGCTCGACGCCAAATACGAGCCGGGAAAGCGCCGCGGGATGGCGAAGGTGAAGCGCGAGCGGGAGATCGACTGCGTGGTGCTCGGCTGGAGGCCGGGCAAAGAGGAGGGCACGGTCGGCTCGCTGATCCTCGGCCTCTACGACGGCGACGAGCTGCGCCCGGTCGGCCACATCTCCGGTTTCACTGCAGCCGAAAAACGTGGGCTGCGCGACCTGCTCGCGCCGCTGGAGACCGGCGAGCAGGGAACGGCGGAGCCGAGCCGCTGGACGGGTGGCCGCGACCTCGAGTGGGTGGCGCTGCGGCCGGAGCTCGTGATCGAGGTGGGCTACGACCACGCCAGCGCCGGGAGGATCCGGCACGGGGCGCGATTCCGGCGGTTCCGAGACGACAAAGACCCGCGGGAGTGCCTGTTCGAGTATCTCGACGAAGGTTGAGTGGGTGGGGTGTCGGTGACCCCCTCTCCGGACAAGTCGCCCCGCAATGGCGGGGCGACTTTGAGTATCCGCCCGTCGAGAGGATCACCGACACCCCTCCTCCCAGCGCACCAACAAGCTGACTAGAACAGGGCCTCCTGGGCAGGCGCGGGAGGGGCGGCGGCCTCTCCGACTCGCAGCCCTGCGGGCTGCTCTGATCCGCCCGTTGAGGCCCGCCGCCACTCCTTTCGCCCGACCGGCCCGGCTACGCCCCCACCCTCGGACAGCTCGGGTGACGCGTTGGCGGGTCTGGGGGCGGAGGTAGGCGCGGTCTGAGTAGAGCTGCTCGTATTTCGGGATCAGGTCAGGGCGTTTGGCCTCGAGCCAGGCGAAGAAGACGTCGCGGACCTCGCCGCGGAGGTGCAGCGCGACCCCGCCGAGGAAGGTGGCGCCCGCCTCGCGAGCGCGATCGACGATCGGCTGCACCTGCTCGGGGCTGTCGTTGATGCCCGGCATCAGGGGCGCGATCAGGACACCGGAGTCGATCCCGCGGCGCCGCAGCTCGGCGACCGCCTCCAGCCGCGCCGCGGGGCTGGGGGTGTGCGGCTCGGTCGCCCGCCACACCTTCTCGTCCAGGGTCGGAACCGAGAGGTTGACCGAGACCGGCAGCCGCTTCGACATCCGCTCGTAGAGGTCGACGTCGCGCATCACCAGCGGCGACTTGGTCAGGACCGAGATCGGCGTCTCCGCCTCCTCCAGCGCCGCGATGATCTCGGGCATCATCCGGTAGCGGCTCTCGACCCACTGGTAGGGATCGGTGTTCGTCCCCAGCGCGACCAGCTCCCGCTTCCAGCTCGGCCGCGCCAGCTCCGCCCGCACCAACTCGGGCACGTTCACCTTGACAACGATCTCCCGCTCGAAGTCCCGGCCGGCGTTCAAGCCGAGGTAGGTGTGGGTCCGGCGAGCGAAACAGAAAACACAGGCATGAGTGCATCCTCTGTACGGGTTGATCGTGTAGTTGAACCCGTAGCGCCCGCCGGGGACGTGGTTGATGGCCGAGCGGGCGCGGACCTCGTGGAAGTTGATCCCCATCGCCTCCGGCGCGTCGAAGGTCCGGATGACGGACCCGTCGCCGACCCCCGGGAGCCGCAGGTCGTTCTCGGTCTTGAGCTCATCCCACCGCATACGAACATATGTTCGCATGACGGGAAGACGCCATCCAGACGCTGGCGGCGATCGAGTTTGCATCTGTGTCCGCTATGCGGACCCAGATGCAAACTCGGCGCCTAAGAGGCGAAGGAGCGCTCGGACTCGATGAACTCCTCGAGCTGCCCGCGCGCTTTCCTGCGGGCCGCCTTGCGCAGCGGCGGCAGCGCAGCGACCAGGTCGCCGCTCGGGCCGAGCGCCTGGCTTGGCCCAGCGGCGGAAGTCGAACTCGTCGACGTGGTCGGCGATCAGGCCGTCGGCGAAGCGGAAGGTCGCCCTGGATGTCGTTGACGACCGGCCGGCCGGTGGAGAACGTGTAGCGGGCGATCCAGTGCGCCGACCCGGTCTCCTCGTCGGCCTCGTGCTCGCGCAGCTCGATCTCCAGGTCGGTGGCGCGCCCGGTCAGCATCCGCCACATCGCGCCGACCTCCTCGCCGTCGAGATCGCCGAAGGCCGGATCGCGGAAGTGGGCGTCCGTCGCGTAGCAGGCGGTCATCGCCGCGCCGTTGCAGCGGCCGAAGGCCTCGTAGAAGCGCTCGATCAGCGCCCGGTTGGCGTCGGCGGCCATCCGCCCACCCTATGCGTCAGCCGGAGCTCGCCGGTGATCACGTAGCGGAGGACGTCGACCACCTGCTCGGCGGTCCGGGCCGTTCCCTGGGCGGCGCGGTCGACCTCCTTCAGGGCGTGGTCGAACTCGGCGTCGTGGAGGGTGACGAACGGCTTGCCGAGCGCCGCAACGTAGCCGGCGTCGAAGGCGGCATTCCACTGGCGGTATTTGTCGCCGAAGCGGACGACGACGACGTCGGCGGCGCGAATCAGCGTCTGGGTGCGGATCGCGTTGACGCCGGCGCCCATGTGGTCGCGCCAGAAGGGCTCGGCCTCCTCTCCCAGGGTGCCGGTCCCGGCGTCGTCGGAGGCGGCGTGGTCGGTGACCGGGGCCGAGAAGTCGACCGGGAGCCCCGCCTCCCGCACGCCCTGCCTCGATCCGCTCGCGCCAGTCGGAGTGAATCTCCCCGGATAGGTAGACCTGCCAGGTGCGCTCGGCCATCGGGCCAATCCTAGAGGCCCTATCCGGTCTGCTCCTCGAAGTGCTTGCTGAGCATCGTCACCTGGCCCTGGTAGTTCGAGCCCAGCTCGGCCCCGTAGAGGCGCTCGGCCGGCGCGCTGGTCCGCTCCAGCGCCAGCTTGCAGACCGGCTGGCGGTGCTCGACCATGAACGAGACGTCGCGCGCCCGCACCTCGAGCGCGGCGCGGCTGCCGTGACGGTCGCCGGCCGGGTCGTAGCCGAAGCCGGGATCGAAGAAGCCGGCGTAGTGGGTGCGCAGCTCGCCGGCGGTCGGGTCGTAGGCCATCATCTCGGCGGCGATCTGGGGCGGGATGCAGACGCCCTCGGCGGAGAGCAGCAGGTAGAAGATCTCCGGCTCGAGCACGATCCGCCCTCCCGCGCTCGGGGAAGACCGGGTCCCAGTAGTCGGTCCAGCGGTAGGCGCGGATCCGCGAGAGGTCGATCGGCAGGCTGTTCTTCTTCGCCCGGTAGCCGACGATCCGGTCGCTCGGGCCCGGAGAGGTCGACGCTGAGGAAGAGCCCGTCGGCGAGCGCCAGCTCCGACTCGCGCAGGGCGTGGGAGTCGAGGTAGAGCAGCGGGAACTCGGCCTGCAGGCGGCGGATCTCCTCGTCGCCGAGCCGCACGTCGCCGCGGGCCAGGCGCAGCTGGTTGAGCGAGAGCCCGGTCTGGACCTGGATCGCGAACGAGCGGGGCACGACCTCGAGGTAGAGCCGGCCCCGGTAGCCCGGCGCGGATCTCGTCGAAGCGGTGGTGGCGGTCGGTGAGCACGCGGGTGAAGACGTCGAGCCGGCCCGGTCGAGCTCTTCGGGTTGGCCTTCGCCCGCACGTCGTCGGGCAGCGCCAGCTCCTCGATCAGCGGCACCAGGTAGGGCCGGTCGCGCTCGAGCACCGCGCCGTCGCGGAGGTCGATCCGTCTGGAACGCGAGCCCCTCGATCTTCTCCTCGACCGTCGAGTCGATGTCGGGGAGGAAGCTGCAGCGAAGCGCCCAGGCGTAGTCGCCGAGGCGGAGGTCGATGCTCGCCGGCTGGATCGCCTCCGGGCGGATCCGGTAGTCGCCGGAGCCGATCCATTCGGACTCGATCGCCCGGCTCAGCTCCTGCGAGGGAGAACCCCGGTGAGCGCCTCGGGCGCCCGCTCGCCTGCGACTCTGGCCGTGGCCGTCTCAGCCTCACTCATCGAGCCATTAT
This sequence comes from uncultured Solirubrobacterales bacterium, assembly GCA_963816785.1. Classification (GTDB taxonomy): domain Bacteria; phylum Actinomycetota; class Thermoleophilia; order Solirubrobacterales; family 70-9; genus VRUE01. The sequence continues at coordinate 967,026 of CAWFLL010000004.1, forward strand.
CCGTTCCCCCACGGCGGCGTCGGACCCGCGTCCTTCCGCAAATTCCGCGCTAGCGGCGGCGTTTCCGCTTCCCTTTCGGGTCGCGGGCGGCACGCTTCAGGGTCCGCTCGCTCTCCTTCTCGGTCGCCTCTCCCATCGCGATCTGGAAGATCGCCAGCACCGTCCCGGCGGCAAGCGGTCGCATCCGTTCGAGCGCCTCGCGGATCCGCGGCCAGTCCTGCTCGGGGCGGCCGGCCTTCGTCGAACGGGGCCCAGATCTCCCCCGACGAAGAGCTCGACGAAGGCGCGGGCGGCGCCGTCGGCGTGGCGCCGCAGCTTCTCGGCGGTCGCCATCGCGGCCTCCGGCCCGACGCCGAGCCCGGCCAGCTCCGCGGCGGCCTGCTGCAGGCGGGGGCTGATCACCTCGATCTGGCCGTCGGGGAGGGTGCGGTAGATCCCCAGTTTTTCGCCCGCCGCCGCAGCTCCGAGCTCGACCCTCTCCCCCCCAGATTCCGGCCATCTCGCCGGCATCGTACGATCTCCGGGGCCTCGTCTTCGAACGGCATCCGCAGGACGCGGGTGAAATCGAAGATCGGCGGCGGCCGAGCCGTCCCCGCTTTCGAGCACCCGCCGGATCGCCTCCAGGTTGAGGCCGTCCGCCTGCATTTCGCGGGTCAGCTCGATCCGGACGACGTGCTCCTCGTTGTAGTAGCCGGTGCGGCCGCGGACCACGGGCGGCGGCAGCAGGCCGCGGGTCTGGTGGGCGCGGATGTTGCGGACCGTCATCCCCGTCCGCTCCGCCAGCTCCCTGATCGTCATCTCGCCGTTGGCCGACTTCGCCATCTCACCTCATCGTAAGCAGCAGCCGCTGGCCGTTCATCTCGGCGGCGGCATCCGAGCAGAGGAAGACGATCGCCTCGGCGAGGTGCTCGGCCGGGGTGAAGGTCGGGAACTCCTCGCCGGGGCTCTCCTCGCGCATGCGCTGGGTCAGGATCGCGTCGACGACGACGATGTTGGCGGTCGCCCCGCTGCCGGCGAAGCCGTCGGCGAGGGCCAGGGTCCACGCCTCGGCGGCGGCCTTGGCGGCCGCGTAGGCCGCGTTCTCGTTGGTCGGCGACTGCGCCTGCTTGGCCGAGACGAGCACGAAGCGCCCGTCTCCGCTCGTCGAGCAGGGCATCGTGGAAGGCGCGGGTCGTGTGCTGGACGGTGCGGATCAGGAGGTCGTGCAGCAGCGACCAGTCGGCGAGCGGGGCCGTGTGGAGCGGCTGCCGCCGCGCCAGCCGCCGACCAGGTGCATCAGGCCGTCGACCTTCCCGAAGCGCTCGACCAGCGCCGCGCACCACCCAGCCGCCGCCGTCCTCGTCGAGCAGGTCGACGGCGCGGCCGTCCCAGCGATCCTCGGGCAGGCCGAGCCCCTCGCCGACCTCGTCGGCCAGCGCCTGGTCGCGGTCGCAGCCGCAGACGGTCGCCCCGGCATCGGCCAGCCGCTCGGCGACCACCGGGCCGAGCCCGCCGCCGACCCCGGCGATCGCGATCACGCGGCCGTCCAGGCTCACAGCCATATGGGGGAGGCAGGATTCGAACCTGCGTAGGCAGAGCCAATGCGTTTACAGCGCATCTCCTTTAACCACTCGGACACTCCCCCGGGGGAGACGGCGATTCTAGATGCTGGCCGCCGTCTGAGATACTCGCGCCCGTGCCCAGCGACAGGTTCTACTCGCGCCTCTCGATGTCGCTCGGCGCGACCGGGCTGCGCTGGACCGGCAGGCTCAATACGCCCCTCTACCGCCTCTCCGGTGGGCGGCTGGGCGGCAAGGTCGGCAGGGCCCCGGTGCTGCTACTGACCACGACTGGCCGCAAGTCCGGCGAGCCGCGCACCTGCCCGGTCGTCTATCTCGAGGACGACGGCCGCTGGGTCGTGATCAACACCAATGCCGGCAACGAACGGGTGCCCGCCTGGTCGCTGAACCTGAAAGCGAACCCGGAGGCCGAGGTCGAGGTCGGCCGCGAGAAGAGGAAGGTGCGGGCGCGGATCGCCGTGGGCGAGGAGCGCGCTGACCTCTGGCGCAAGCACAACGCGCAGTACTCGGGCTTCGACGAGTATGAGAAGAAGCTCGACCGCGACATCGCGGTCATCGTGCTCGACCCGCTCTAACCGGTCTCGCGGAGCATCTGCGCCTCGGGCAGGCGCTGCAGCTTTTTCAGCGTGCTGTTCTCAATCTGGCGAACCCGCTCGCGGGTGACGCCGAAGGTCCGGCCCACCTCCTCGAGGGTCAGCGGTTCGAGCCCGGAGAGCCCGTAGCGAAGCTCGATCACCTGGCGCTCGCGCTCGGGAAGCGCCTCGAGCGCCTTTCGCACCCCCTCCTTCTGAAGGTGTTCGCTGGCCTCCTCGAACGGCTCGGCGACGGCCTCGTCGGCGACGAAGTCCCCCAGCTCCGACTCGTCCTCGTCCCCGACCGGCTTCTCGAGGGAGACCGGAAGCTGTGCGACCCGCAGGATCTCCCGCACGTCGCCGAGCGGCCAGCGCAGCTCGGCCGCGATCTCGGTCGCCTCGGGCTCGCGGCCGAGGCGCTGGACGAGCTGGCGCTCGACATGCGCGACCCGGTTCAGCTTCTCGACCATGTGCACCGGGATCCGGATCGTCCGCGCCTTGTCGGCAATCGCCCTGGTGACGGCCTGGCGGATCCACCAGGTCGCGTAGGTCGAGAACTTGTAGCCGCGCCGGTAGTCGAACTTCTCGACCGCGCGGATCAGCCCCAGCGAGCCCTCCTGAATCAGGTCGAGAAAGCTCAGCCCACGGCCCAGATAGCCTTTCGCGATCGAGACGACGAGGCGCAGGTTCGCCTCCACCATCTGCCGCTTGGCGAGCATGTCGCCGCGCTCGATCCGCTTCGCCAGCTCGACCTCCTGGGCCGCCGTCAGCAGGTCGACTTTGCCGATCGAGCGCAGGTAGAGCCGTAGTGAGTCGAGGCTCGGTTCGATCGTCAGGTCCAGCTCCGGTTTCTTCGGCTGCCCGTTCGCCGCCGCCTCTTCGCGCTGCTCCTTGTAGGCGCTGACGCCGTCTTCGGCGATCACCTCGACACCGTTTTCGACCAGGTGCGCGTGGAGCCCGGTGACCTGCTCCTTGGTCACCTCGACCTCCTCGAGGGTCGCGGCGATCTGCTCGAAGGTCAGGTAGCCGCGCTCGCGGCCCAGCAGTATCAGCCCTCGCAGCTCCTCCTGGTCTGCGAACTGCTGCGCACCCGAATCCTGATCCAGTCCCTCCGGGACGGCCTCCAACGGCTCGATCTCACTGCCTCCGGTGCAACCTCTCCCCCTCCGGGGGGCCGACCCCAACGCTCCGGCCAGGCCGAAGTATAGGGAGAAACCATCGACCCGCCGAGACCCCCGTCCGTCTACCCTTGTGGGCGATGGCGAGCCACCCCACCACGGTCTCCCCGACCGCCCCCGACGTGCAGGCCTCCACCCCGGCAACGATGCTGAGCCTCTCGCGGGTCGGCGTGACCGGGGTCGAGAAGGTGATCAGGGTCCAGACCGACGGCACCGAGAACCTCTACCACGCCGACTTCGAGTGCCTGGTCGACCTCAACCCCCGTCAGGCCGGCGTCCACATGTCCCGCTTCGAGGAAATCGTCGGCGAGGCGATCGATGAGGTCGTGCTCGGGGAGGCGTTCCGCGCCGAGGTGCTCGCCGCCCACATCGCCCAGAACGTGCGCGAGCGCCAGGGCGGCCTTCGGGCCGAGGTCTCGGTCACGGCGCGCTACCCGCAGACGGTGACCACCCCCCAGAGCGGGTCGCAGACGCAGGAGATCTACGTCCTGTACGGAACCGCGGTCGCCTCGCTGCGGGGAACCCGGACGTTGACCGGAGTCCAGGCCCAGGGCATGACCGCCTGCCCCTGCGCGCAGGAGATGGTCGCCGGCCTGGCCCGCGAGCGGCTTGCCGAGCGCGGCTTTGACGCCGAGCAGACCGAGCAGGCGCTCGAGGCTGTGCCGATTGCGACCCACAACCAGCGCGGCATCGGCACCCTCCACATCGGATGCCCCGAGGGAGGGCCGAGCTGGATCGACGCTCCGGAGCTGCTGCGGATCGTCGAGAGCTCGATGAGCTCAGAGATCTACGAGCTGATGAAGCGGCCCGACGAGCTGGCCGTCGTCGAGAAGGCGCATTCCCAGCCCCGCTTCGTGGAGGACTGCGTGCGGGAGATGCTGCGCCAGGTCGTCGAGGACTATCCGGACCTGCCGGGCGAGGCCTTCGTGATGGCGCGCCAGGAGAACCTGGAGACGATCCACCGCCACAACGTGATCGCGGAGCGCTACGGCAAGCTCGAGGACCTGCGCACGGAGCTCGAGGGCGGCCAGCACCAGCGCCGGCATCTGACCAAGCGCGAGTGGCTCGAGGCCCCCGCTACTTAGCAACGCCGCTGACCGTCGCCTGGCGTTGTCCTCAGTCGGCCGACTTGGTCACGTGCGAGTCCAGCACGCTCCCGGCGTCGCCCTCCCTGCGTCCTAGCCAGGCTCGGTCTTCGGCGCTGCTCGCCTTTTTCTTTCCTGTTCCAGGCGGCGGCGTAGGCCGAAGAAGTAGTCGGCGCCGCTGATCAGCGTCGCCGCCACCGCCAGGTAGACGAGGGCCTCGACCCAGGCCGGAGCCGGGTTGGCGGCGATCAGGGCGAAGACGGCGGCGATCTGCAGGACCGTCTTCAGCTTGCCGAGCCAACTGGCGGAGATCACGATGCCGCGCTCGACGGCGATCGCCCGCATCACCGTCACCGCGAACTCGCGGGCGATGATCACCATCGCCACCCACGCCGCCAGCCGGTCGAGCGAGACGAGCGAGACCAGCGCCGCCGCGATCAGCAGCTTGTCGGCGATCGGGTCCATCAGCTTGCCGAAGGTCGTCACCGCGTCGCGCGAGCGGGCGAAATAGCCGTCGAGCCCGTCGGTCAGCGCCGCCAGGGCGAAGACGGCGGCTGCGAGGGCGTCGCCGTTCGGCGTCTCCCCGAGCAGCGCGACGACCACCACCGGCACCGCGAGGATCCGCAGCAGGGTGAGGACGTTGGGGAGGTTGATTGGAAACATCGCTTCAGTCGCTCCGGGCGGCGCCGAGCGCCGCGTCGCGGTTGGCAAGGTATTCCTCCCCCTCGATGCTGACATGGGGGATCAACCGCTCCATCCATCCAGGCAGCCACCAGGCCCGGCAGTCGTTGGTCCTGCTGTCCACCGACTGCCCGGCGACGACCAGCCCGACGGCGAGGGCGAGCCAGACGGCGATCGTCGGATAGTGATGCCGGGAGCAGAATCGCCCGATCGCATAGAGGGGTCCGGTCACGGCCAGATCATCCTTGACCAGGGGGCGCGTCGCCACCCGGCGGCGGGACCTCGCCCCCGTCGAAGGCCTCGGGGAAGGCTTCCGCCGGCGCCGCGCCGAGCCCCTGCCTGAGGACGACCAGGTGCTGCGCGTGGCCGGCCGCCAGGGAGGCGACGAGTGCCCGGGGAGCGTCGGTGAAGAGCCGCGGCGCCGCTTCCAGGTAGGTGGCGAGCGCGGCGCTCTCCAGTTCGTAGGCCAGCGTGAGCACATCCGCCTGCGTGCGGTTCTTGGCGAGGTCGAGCTCGGAGGCGGTCGCCGTCGCCTCCCCACCGAGGCCCCGGATCGCCTTCGAGATCGCGCTCACGTACTCCTGCTCCTGGGCACGGAGCCGGCGGGCGACCGGGGCGAACCGCGCCCGGACCTTCGGCATGCCGCCGGTGTAGGCGTCGAGCGCGGTCAGCTCCTGCGCGAGCGCCATGTTGAGGATCTCGGCGTCGGAGCCCTTCTCGGGATCGGTCTCGGCTCCGTGGCCGCGCTTGCCGCAGCCGGGGGCGAGGACGGCGATCAGGAGGAGGGCGAACGCGGCACGGCCGGCGGCGCGCCACATCCCGTGGCTTTGGATGGATCGGGCCGGGGCCATTGGCGAGGCCTGGAAGCCTACGGCCCGGGTCGCCTGGATCATGATTGAGTCGATGAGCCCCCCGATCCCCCTCGAGGACCTCGGCCTGGATCAGCTGGAAGCGGAGATCCACGCCTGCCGGCGCTGCCCGCGGCTGGTCGCCTGGCGCGAGGAGGCGCGCCGAGGACCCGCGCGCCGCCTTCCGCGACGAGGAGTACTGGGCGCGGCCGGTCCCCGGCTTCGGCGACCCGGACGGCGAGCCTGTCGTCGTCGGCCTCGCCCCCGCCGCCCACGGCGCCAACCGCACCGGCCGGATGTTCACCGGCGACCGCTCCGGCGACTGGCTGTTCGCGGCCTGCACCGCACCGGCTTCGCCAACCAGCCGACCTCGGTCGCCGCGACGACGGCCTGCGCGCTCGACCGGCGGCTACATCACCGCCTCGGTCCGCTGCGCCCCGCCCGACAACAAGCCCACTCCCCTCCGAGCGCGACAGCTGCGCCCCCTGCCTGACCGCGAGCTGGAGCGCTCCTCGAGCGCCGCGGTCGGTCGTCGCCCTCGGCTCCTTCGCCTGGGACGACGCTGGGCCCTGCGCGCAGCTCGGCGCCGGATCCCGCGCCCAAGCCCCGCTTCGCCCACGCCGCCGAGGCCGACCGTCGCCGACTGGACACTGCTCGGCTGCTACCACGTGAGCCAGCAGAACACCTTCACCGGCCGCCTGACCGAGCCGATGCTCGACGCCGTCTTTGCCCGCGCCAGTAAGTTAAGCGGCTCCCGATGAGGCTCGCGACCCGAATCCTGCCGCTGCTCCTGCTCACCGCCGCCCTGGTCGGGGGCTGCGGCTCGGACGAGTCCGAGACCACGGCACCCGGGGCGACGGCGCCCGAGACCACGGCGCCCGAGACCACGGCGCCCGAGACGACCAAGGCCCAGCAGAGCGGGGCCGGCGGCCCGGCCGCCCCGATCGGGGTGAAGGCCCGCAGCTGCCGCGATAACGGCGACGAATCCCGGCTGCTGCGGGTGACCGGAGTCAACTGCGGGTCCGCAGAGAAGATCGCCTCGGGCTGGGACGAGGACTCGAGCTGCCGGCCACCCCAGGGGCAGTCCCGGTCCGCCTGCGCGGTCGGCGCCTACCGCTGCCTCTCCACCGCCGTCGGCCGTGGCCTCGCGGTCAGCTGCGCCCGCTCGCAGCGCTCGATCGCCTTCATCGCCAGGCGCTGAGCCGGACCCCGAGATGGCTCCTAGAATGTGCCTCCACGCCGACGTAGCTCAGTTGGTAGAGCACTTCACTCGTAATGAAGGGGTCCCCGGTTCAAGTCCGGGCGTCGGCTCTTCCAGGCGTCCATCCGGCCGCAGGAACCACTAATCTGCACAATTCTCGGTATCGATCCCAGACAGGGGATAGACCGCAGATCGAACCTTCAGTGCAAATGCCGAACGGAAAGCAGCGCCGGAGAGCGTTGTCGCGCCCCGGCGGGATCGTCGTCGGCATCGCCTGCGCGGCGGCACTCGTGCTCGTGCTCGGCGCTCCGAGCGCCACAACGCGGGACCAGATCGTCGTCCACGGCGCCAACTCCGGCTCACATCTGCAGCTTCAGGTCAGGGGCAACAGGATGGTCGTCGAGGGCCACCTGGCGCGCTCACACCCCCGCGGCTGCCACTTCACCCGCTACCGGCTGGCCGCCTCGTGCCCGCTGCGGGGTGTCGGCTCGGTCGTCGTCCGGATGGGGCCGTCGGGCGACATGGTGGAGGTGCTGAACCGGCTGCCGGTTCCGCTCACGATCCACCTCGGCGACGGCTCCGACAAGTTCATCGGCAACGGCGAGCGCGACACCTGCTACTCGGAAGGGGCGCGGCGCAACCGCTGCGTCGGCGGCGCCGGCAGGGACATCTGCATCACCGGCCAGCGAAACAGCGACTGCGTCGGCGGGCCCGGCAACGACTACTGCCAGACCGGCGCCGGCAGCGACGGCTGCTGGGGCGGCTCCGGCCGCGACGTCTGCCGGATGGGCCCCGGCCATGACGGCTGCCACGGCGAAGGCGGCAACGACCTCCTGTTCGGGGGGCCCAGCTCCGACCGGCTCTACGGCGGCGGGGGCTACGACCACTGCGATGGCATGCCGGGCTGGGGGCGCTCGCAGGCCTGCGAGTCCGGCCCACGCCGCTGAGCGACACCGCCGCGGCCTAGCCGGCCACGGCCGAGAGGGTCGCCTTCATCCCAAGCTCCTCGTGCTCGGGGATGCTGCACCAGAGCCGGTAGGTGCCGGCCGGCAGGGTGAAGCGCTCGAGGGTGCGTTTCAGCGACCCCGCTTCTGGGACATTCAGCTCCGGCCCCCCGCCGTTCGCCAGTTGGAGATTGAGATTGTGGGGGTCCTCCCCCTGGTTGTTGAGCTCGACGATCACTTCCCCAGCCGCCACGCTTGGGCGGGAGAGGGTGAAGCTGTACTCGAGGGCTTTGACGCTGAGCCGGGCTACCGTCGGTCCCGGCTCGGCCGGTCGCTGCTGGCCGGAGCCGGGGAGCCTGGGCACGGCCGCCCCCAGTTCGGGCGCCGTGGGAGTGCGCCGGCAGGTCCACCAGTGCTTGACCCGCACGACGCGGCGGACCTTCCCGTGGCGTTTCACCCGCTTCACCACGCGCTTCGAGTGGCGCTTCCAGGTGCAAGCGGCGGACGGCGCGGCGCCCTCGCCGAGGCTGGCGGAGCCGAGCGGCGGCAGGGCGATCGGCACGACCAACGCCAGCGCGGCCAGCGCCACCGCCGCTCGTGTCACATCTGCACCAGGGTCGGCCGCGCGAACCCGGACGCGCCGGGGATGATCGGGGCCGGGTCGTGGCCGAGCCACTGTTCGAGAAGCGAGCAGTACATCGCTCGGAAGTCGCTGGTAGAGCGCAGGTTGTCCTGCGGGTCGAGCGTCGCCAGCCCCGGGTATTCGCCGACCATCTCTCCTTTCGCTTTGGAGCCGATCACGAAGGCGCAGCCCGCCGCGCCGTGGTCGGTACCGAGCGAGCCGTTCTCCTCCGGCCGGCGGCCGAACTCGCTCCACATCTCGACCAGCACCCGGTCCGCGAGGCCGCGCGCCTCGAGGTCACGCTGGAAGGCGAGCAGCCCCTCGCAGGTCTCGCGCAGGTTGCGGTCGAGGTCGGCCGCCTGGTCGGCGTGGGTGTCGTAGCCGCCCGGCGCGTTGATCGTGACCACCTGCAGCGGCAGCCCGAGCCCGATGTAGGCGGCGAGCCCGGCGAGCTTGTGGGAAAACCAGGTGTCCGGGTATGTCACCGGGCTGGTGAACTCGCCGACGCCGCCGAGGTCCTGGCGCAGCTTCTCGGTCTGCGTGGTCGCCCTCCGCACCTGGCCCATGCCGGGCGAGTCGGTTGGCAGCGAGCCGAAACGGGCGAAGCTGCGGAACATCTCGTCCTCGACCGGCTGGCTGACCGACGACCAGAGGTCGTAGCCGTCGACGCTGTCGATCGCGGCGACCGGCTTCTCGGCGGTGGCGATCATCGGCGAGAGCCGGCCGTCCATCGAGAGTCCCTGCAGCGGGTTGTCGTCGGTGCCGACGGAGTCGAGGTAACGGCCCAGCCAGCCGGTGCGGAAGCCGATCTCGAGCTCGCCGATCTCGTAGTAGTGACGCGAGGTGAAGTGCGACTGGTCGGGGTGGTCGTACCCGATCGCCGGGAAGGTGCTGACCTTCCCCTCGGCGTGGAGGGTCGCCAGCGCCTCGGCGGCGGGGTGCCAGCGCAGGCTCGTGTCCTCGGAGAACTCGGTGCCCGCTTCGGGGGAGAGGGCGAGCGTCGGCCGCAGCTGGGCGTAGCGCGGGTCGCCGACCGGCGCCAGGACGCTGAGCGAGTCAATACCGCCGTCGAAGAAGACCGAGACGAGGATCTTGTCGCCCTGCGCCGCCTGGGCGATCCCCTCTTCGAACGCGGCCAGCGGGATCTTCGAGGCTCCGTAGACGGCGAGCGCAAGGCCGGCGCTCCAGGAGAGGAAGCTCCGCCGCGAGAGCCCGGTGCCGGCCGGCACCGGCATCCCGGACTCGATCGCGGGCAGTCCCTTGCCGGCCTCGGCGGCGGCGGACCGCAGGAGCTGGGACCGGGTGTAGTTGTTGCAGCAGTTGTGCATCTCAGCTCCCTCTCATTGCAGGATCACGTCGGGGCTGATGCCGATCAGCTGCAGGAGGGCGTTCTGTCGCAGCGCCCGGTAGGGGCCCTGTTGCCAGCTCGCCACCGCCAGCGCCTCGGCGCGCTGGGCGAAGTCGAGGAGCTCGGCCCGATGCTCGCTTCGCAGCGCCGGCCCGCCCCATGACGCCAGCGCCCGCCCCAGCGCTTCATCCGCGGTCTCGGTGGTGCTGTAGGGATCGCCCCAGGGATTGACCGAGATGCCGTCGAGGGCATAGTGGACAATGTTCCAGCGGGCCCGCATCCGCGAGGTGTCGAGCCAGCGGGTGTCGTCCCACCCGGAGACGTTCGGAGGCCAGTAGAGCAGCTGCCCCGCCTGATCGCAGAGCCAGGTCCAGGCCTCGGTGTCGATGCCGCGGCCGAGCGCCCGGAGCATCCCGGCGAGATGGACGACGGGGGGCTTCACCATCGGCGGGCCGAGGTAGAGGTCGGGGCTGATCAGGATTTCCTCGAGCACCGGCCGGATTCCCCAGCCCGAGCCGCGGTAGGTGTTGATCAGGTTGTCCCTCACCGCGCCCGACGGCGGCTGCGGGATGAAGTAGCTCCACAGCTTCTCGACGAAGAAGGACGGGTGCAGCGGGTGCTCGACACAGAGGCGGCAGGCGTCCCGCCATTCCCAGTTGCCGGTCCGGCCGAAAACGGTCTTGGAGCCTTCGTCGTGGCGTTTCGGGTCGAAGCGGAAGTTGTATGCGCCCAGCTCCGCCGACCAGTCGTTGCGCCAGCCGGTCAGCGCTCGCGCCTGCTCGCGGATGTCGTCCTCGGTATAGGCGCCTCGGTCGGCGCCGAGCGAGAACAGCTCCATCATCTCGCGGCCGTAGTTCTCGTTCGGGGCCGACTTTCGGTTTTCATTGCCGTTCAGCCACTGCAGCATCGCCGGGTCGACGGTGACCGCCATGAACAGGTCGAGGAAGGAGCCGAAGCCGGCCGAGCGGAACAGGTTCGACTGGTCGATCATCTGCTGGGCCGTCGAGACGCTCGCGGTCGAGGTCGCGAACCAGTCATGGAGGACGAGTGCCATCCGCTCGACCAGCGGCTGATTCGTCCGCACCATCCGGTCGATCCACCAGAGGTGGTCGTGGCCCCAGGCATCGGCGGGCGCGATCGGGACGTTGTCGTCGTCGACCGGAGGCGGCCCGGTCAGGGTTGCCGAGCCGCTCGGCTGGGTCAGGGACCGGACCGCCCCGACCAGGCCCAGCGAGGCCAGCTGCTCGGCCTGGCCCGGGACCGCGCCGAAGCCGGCCCGGTCGAGCAGCCGCACCGCCTGCTCGCGGCCGAACGGCCCCTGGTAAGCGCCGGCCGGCCGCGGATCCGGGTTGACGGCGATCGGGGCGATCTGCTGGGCCCGCCGCGGCGGCTTGCGGCCCGGCCCACGAAAGTGATTGCGCCGCGGTTTGTGCTTGTGGCGGACGATGTAGCTCTGGACGCGCCAGTCGCCATCCGCGGTGGGCACCCAGCGATAGTGCTTGTCCTTCCAGACGCGCCGGTGCCTGCGGCGGCGCCCTTTCGGTTTCTTCGCGCTCGCTGTCGACTGGGGGATGGCCATGCGATTCGGCGGTCGGGACCGTACCGATTTTTCGGCAGGCGATCGAATCCCTTTAAGTCTGGCAGCGGGTTTGGACGCAAATCCCAAACCTCGAGCGTCGTGCGGGGCCTGCCGCCCTCGGTCAGGCCCCTTGCTTCTTCGCCCAGTAGCCCTTGCCGGTGGGCAGTGAGAAGGTCTTGTCGGCGACGAAGTCGCTGACGGTGACGACTCCCCTTCGGACCTTGAAAAAGGTCCCTTTGCACTGGTCGACGGTCAGCCAGACCGTCCCCCGGACCGATGCCGAGCCGAAATTGCCCTGGGTCCGGAATCGCCCCCTCCCCGAGCCCCAGAGTTTGCGCCCGGAGCGCTTCGCCGCGTGCGCCCTCGAGCCTCCGGCCCTCTTGCAGGAGCTGAAATCGCCCCCACGCAGGCGCAGGGTAACCAGCGCGCCACCCTCCTGTTGGACCACCTGGAACTGGCCGTCATAGAAGTCGCCGCTCTGCTCGGCCCCCTTTGCGTCGACCGACGTCAGCGTGACCCTGCCGTTGGTCGCGTCGATGATCGAGCCGATCGGGATCGCCCCCAACCCCTCGAGGGGGACGAACTTGTTCGAGCCGGGAACCTTGACTAGGACCCTGCCCGATTTCCGCACGACGGTGACGCTCTTCCCGTTGACCGGAGTCGCCTCGGGCGGAGGCGGAGGCTGCTGCTGTTGCTGCTGCCCTTCTTCGGGCGGCGGCGGCGTTACCGGCGAGGCGACGCAATTCGAGAACTCCGAGGTGACTGTTTTCGAGGCATCGGTGGCCGTCGCGGTGAAGAAGTGGGCGGCCGGGAGCGTCAGGGCCAGCAGCGTCGAGGTGAACCCGGCCGAGCCGGTGTCGTCGGTTTCGACTTCGTCGCCGAAGCTACCGACGAAGTAGCGGCCCTCGCCGAATCCGGACGGGTCGCATTCCTCGTTGGCGAAGAACTCGAGGTCGTACTCGGTGTTCGGCGCGGCATCGAGTGCTCCGATCACGGTCGTCGTCCCCGCCGTGATCTCGGCGACGCTCTCTATCTCCGGGATCACGAAGCTGGGCACGCGTTCGATCCCGAGCCCATCGTTGGAGTGGATCGAGTTCTGCCGGATCGTGGTCAGGGCGGCGTCGTCGCCGACGTAGACCCCGGGGCCACGGTTGAAGGCGATGACGTTGTGAGGCAGGGCGCCGATGTCGATTCCGCCGATCGTCACGAAGTTGGCCTGGGACGGGACATATATGCCGCCGCCGAACGCCTCGGGGTTGACCGGGCCGTTGGGAAGCGGAGCGGTCCCGGACTCGTCGGTCCCGACCAGGTTGTCGTCGATTTCGATCGAGGCGCCCGCGGCGATGACCCCCCATTCGGAGTTGCCGGAGATCAGGTTGCCGCCGACTCCTTCGGGGCACGCGCGGCCGATCTGGACAGTGTCGGCTTCAATCGGGACGAGAACCCCGATCTCATTCGGTTTCGCGCCGGTCCCCACCAGGTCGGTGCCGATCCTGTTGCCGCAGATCGAGGTGGTGCCGGATTGGGTCTGGACGACGATCCCGATCGGGAAATTGCCGAGCTCTAGGCCCGCGATAGTCCCGCTCGAGTTCCAGGCGGCCGAGATTCCCTGCGAGACGCAGCACTCGAAGACCATTTTGCTGCCATCGAGCTCGACGACGGGCTCACCTTCCCACCCCGGCGCCGTGGTCGCGTCGAGATCGACTTCCCCTTCGAGTTCGGGCAGCGGGGTCAGCGGTTCGATCGTCCCCGCTTTCGAGAAGGTGATCGTATCCGACTCCTCGCTGTTGTTGGCGTCTTCGATCGCGTTTCGCAGCGAGCACTGCTCGGAGCAGGTGCTGACGCCGGAGTCGCCGAGGTTGTCGACTTTCAGTTCGAGCGCCGACGCGGCCGCGGGGAACGCCGCAGGCGAGGACGATCAGGACGATGAGGCTTCGGACGAGTCTCACTGGTCGAGAACCCTAACCCGGCATCCCCGATCGAGTTGTGGCGAGTGGCCTTGACCCGCAGGCTCCCCCTGCGCGAGGATGAAATGGTCTCCCATGGCGAATGTCCTCTGCGTCCTCTACGACGATCCGGTCGACGGCTACCCGCCCACCTACGCGCGCGACGGGATCCCGACGATCGAGCGCTACCACGACGGGCAGAGCACGCCGACGCCGGAGGCGATCGGGTTCGCCCCGGGCGAGCTCCTCGGCAGCGTCTCCGGCGAGCTGGGCCTGCGGGAGTTCCTCGAGGCGGGCGGCCACCGTCTGATCGTCACCTCCGACAAGGAGGGCGTGGACTCCGTCTTCGAGCGCGAGCTGCCGGAGGCCGATGTCGTGATCTCCCAGCCGTTCTGGCCCGCCTACCTGACCGCTGAGCGGATCGCGAAGGCGCCGAAGCTGAAACTCGCCCTGACGGCCGGGATCGGCTCCGACCATGTCGACCTGCAGGCGGCGATCGAGCACGGGCTGACCGTCGCCGAGGTGACCTACTCGAACAGCATCAGCGTTGCCGAGCACGTCGTGATGATGATCCTGGCGCTGGTGCGCAACTACATCCCCTCCTACGGGTGGGTCGTCGAGGGCGGTTGGAACATCGCCGACTGCGTCTCCCGCTCCTACGACCTGGAGGGGATGCAGGTCGGAACGGTCGCCGCGGGGCGGATCGGCTCGGCGGTCCTGCGACGGCTGAGGCCGTTCGAGGTCGGACTTCACTACACCGAGCGCCACCGCCTCCCGGCCGACGTCGAGGAGGAGCTCGGGGTGACGTTCCACCCCACCGTGGAGTCGCTCGTGGAAGCGTGCGACGTGGTGACGATCAACGCGCCGCTGCATCCGGAGACCGAGAACCTGTTCGACGCGGAGTTGCTGGCGAGGATGAAACGGGGCTCCTACCTGATCAACACCGCCCGCGGCAAGATCTGCGATCGCGACGCGGTCGCGCGCGCGTGCGAGAGCGGCCAGCTGGCCGGCTATGCAGGCGACGTCTGGTTCCCTCAGCCCGCACCGAAGGATCACCCGTGGCGCTCTATGCCCCACCACGGGATGACTCCGCACGTCTCCGGCACGAGCCTTTCCGCCCAGGCCCGCTACGCCGCCGGGACGCGCGAGATCCTCGAGTGCTGGCTCGAGGGGCGCCCGATCCGCGAGGAGTACCTGATCGTCGATGGCGGGAAGCTCGCCGGGACCGGGGCGCACTCCTACAGCGAGGGCGACGCGACGGGTGGCTCGGAGGAGGCCGCCCGGTTCAAGGGCGGTTGACCGCAGTGATGGCGGGCGCGCGATGAGGATGCGGGCCGCGGTGCTGGAGGAGTTCGGGGAGCCGCTCGCGGTCCAGGAGGTCGAGCTTGCCGAGCCGCGCGCGGGCGAGGTGCTCGTCCGGCTCGCCGCCTGCGGCGTCTGCCACACCGACCTCTACACGGCCTCCGGCGCCGACCCCTCGGGCTATGCGCCGACGGTGCTTGGCCATGAGGGTGCCGGGGTCGTCGAGCAGGTCGGCCCGGACGTCACCTCCCTGTCCACCGGGGACCACGTCGTCACCCTCTTCTCGCCGCAGTGCGGCGAGTGCATCCACTGCCTCGACCCGCGGACGAACCTCTGCCTGGCGATCCGCGAGGAGCAGAACAAGGGCCACCTCCCCGACGGCACCACCCGCATCTCTCGCGGGGGCGACGAGATCCGCCACTTCATGGGCTGCTCGACGTTCGCCGAGTACACGGTGATGCCGGAGATCGCGCTGGCGAAGGTGAATCCGGAGGCGCCGTTCGAGCACGCATGCCTGTTCGCCTGCGGCCTCTCGACCGGCCTCGGGGCGGCGATCAACACCGCCGCGGTCCAGGCGGGGAGCACCTGCGCCGTGTTCGGCGCCGGGATGGTCGGGCTGGGGGCGGTCGCGGGCTGCAGGCTGCAGGGCGCCGAGCGGATCATCTGCGTCGACCTCTCCCAGGACCGGCTCGAGCTCGCCCGAGGCCAGGGGGCGACGGATCTGCTCGAGGGCGGTGAGGGGGCAGTGGAGCAGATCCTCGAGATGACCGGCGGCTTCGGCTCCGACTACACCTTCGAGGCGACCGGCAACGTCGCCGTGATGCGCCAGGCGGTCGAGGCGGCGCGAATGGCATGGGGCCTCTGCACGATCGCCGGGGTGGCCGGAAAGGGCGAGACCCTCGAAGTCGTCCCCCGCTTCCTGATCACGGGCCGGCGCGTTGCCGGCTCCTCGTTCGGCGGCGTCAAGGGCCGCGACCAGGTTCCGGTGTTGATCGATCGCTACCTGGCCGGCGAGATCGACGTCGAGCCGTTCATCTCCCACCGGATCGCCCTCGAGGACGTCAACCGGGGCTTCGAGCTGATGGAGGCCCAGGACGGGATCCGCAGCGTGATCGAGTTCGGCTAGCGGACTCCGAGCCGACCGATTCTCCCGACCTATACTGGGCCGATCATCGTCAGGGAACAGGGAATCGGTCGGCGTGGCCTGGGGATCGGGCTCGCGATCGCCATCACCGCCCTGGCGTCGATCGCCGTCGCGCAACCGGCCGCGGCGGCCACGCAGACGTTCGGCTACACCGGCGCGGAGCAGACCTACACGGTCCCCACCGGCGTCACCTCACTCCACTTCGTCGCCGTCGGGGCCAGGGGCGGCCGGGGCTTCGACAAGTTCGAGGACATCGGTGGGTCGGCGGGCTTAGGCGCCCGGCTCGAGGGCGACCTCGCGGTCACGCCGGGCCAGGTGCTGTTCATCGCTGTCGGTGGAGCCGGCTTCGACGGCGCCGCGGGAGGAGGCGGTGGCTTCAACGGAGGCGGCCCATCCAACAGAGGCGACTTCATGACCGCAGGGGGCGGTGGTGGTGGCGCCTCCGACATCAGGACCTGCTCCCGGAACGCGGCGGCCTGCTCCGGCGCACCCAGCACCCTCGACTCCAGGCTGGTGGTCGCCGGTGGCGGCGCGGGCGGCGGGGACCAGGGCCGCCGTGAGCAACCCACTGGGGGCGACGGCGGAAATGCAGGCGAGAACGGCCAGGCCGGACAGTCGATCGGGTGTGGCGGCCCGACTCCAGGCGGCGGCGGGATCGCCGGCACCCCGGGCGCCGGCGGAGCCGGTGGAAGGGGAGGTGAGGAGGAAGCTCCCGACGGTGGCGGCGGATCGTTCGGCAAGGGCGGGGCGGCCGGATCCAACCTGTTGAACAGTCAGGTCGGCGGCGGTGGGGGCGGCGGCTATTACGGCGGCGGCGCCGGAGGATCGGCGAATGGGTGCAGCGCCGGAGGCGGCGGCGGCGGGTCGAGCTACGCGGCCCAGGCCGGCGTCAAAAACCTTGCGATCGCGACCGACACGACGGGCATGGCGCAGATCGTCCTCAGCACGCCGAAGCCGCCGAACGGCTTCAAGTTCGGCAAGCTGAAGCGGAACAGGCGGAACGGCACCGCGACCCTGACGGTCGACGTCCCGGGGCCCGGCACGCTGGCGCTGGCCGGCAACGGGATCGCCGGCCAGAAGCCGGCGGGGAAGGCGAGCGCGCTGACCAGCGCGGCGCAGGTCGTCCCCGGCGCAGGCAAGGTGAAGCTCAAGATCCGCGCCAAGGGCAAGGCGAAGCGGAAGCTGACCGACAACGGCAAGGTGATGGTGACCGCCAGGGTCACCTACACCCCGACCGAAGGCGACCCGCTGACCAGGAAGCGGAAGATCAAGCTCGTCAAGAGCGGCTAGCCGAGCAGGCGAGCGCCGATGCGATCGCCGATCGCGATCGCGACCCGCAGCGCCGAGCCGAAGATCGACATCAGCAGGATCCGCAGCCGGCCATGGTGGCGGTGCCTCGCGAGTGCCGGCGCGAGGCCGGCCGCGACCCCGGCGAGGCCGGGGAACGGGCGGATGAAGAAGGAGAGCTCGCGGATCCGGCCATCGGGTGCGAGGCGCAGCAGCTGGGCCTCTTCCACCTCGGCGCCGGCGAGGCGGCCCCGGTAGACGAGGACCCTCGAGTCGTCGTCGCCGACCTCGTCGGTGTAGTTGATCTCCCCGAGCTCCTCGAGGACCATGCCAAACAGCTCCCGGGCCTGCTCGATCCCCTCGAAGCGAAGCCGCTCGCTGACCGGCGAGTGGATCACCACGTCCGGGGTCAGGGTGTCGAGGAGGGCCTCGAGGTCGCGGCGCTCACCGGCAGCGCGGAAGGCGCTGACATGGGACTCCGCGGCATCCGGCATGGCGGGGCCAGTCTATTTGCGTCCGGGGTCCCGCTCGGGGGGCCCGCTGCCGGGCACCACGACCAGCTCACTGCCCGGGAGCGTCCGGACCAGCTGACGAGGCGAACCGCGGCGTCACCCCTCGCGGCCGTAGATGGCGAGCAGCCGCGATCGCGAGCCAGATCAGCTGACCGGCGATCGAGGCGATGCAGAGGCGGCGGATCAACGCAGGCGGCGCTTGATCGCCGCCCAGACCGCTCTCACGCCCTCTCGCCCTGACACCGGAGGGCGATTGGCCTCCATCGCACAATGGCCATCCAGCGCCGTCCGAACCGCCTCGTTCTCGGCCCGCAGCTGCTGGACGTCGTGAAGCAGGGCGGTGGCCTCTCGCTCCTCAGCGGGATCGAGGCGTTCGAGCTCCTCGGGCGTCGGTGCCCGCGACCCTTTGAGCAGCGTGACCGCACCGTGGTCGTCCTGAGCGGTCTCGGCGGCCCTCTCGAAGAACCCATTTGGCATCAGCTTCTCGATCGTGAACAGCCTGCCCCAGTGCTCTTCGATCCACCAGGGCGAGTGCAGGACCATCGGGCCTCCGCGGTCCCAGCCCTGACCGGGCACGAAGACGTTCATGCCGACATTCCTCTCGTCCCACGGCTCGCCCGCCACCGCCTCGGACATCCCCTCCCCCATGAAGGTCGCGACGAGCCGACCGCCGGGGGCCAGGATCCGATCGATCTCCAGGACCCAGTCCGCCCAGGTGTCGGAGATGTGGGTGAAGACGGACAGCGCGTAGACGAGGTCGAACTTGCCATCGGGAAAGGGCAGCGGCGGGAGCTCGTCGTTGACCACGAACGACAGCGACGGGCTGAGGTGCCGGCTGTTCCACTCGATGCACGGGGCGCTGATGTCGGATCCCCAGAGCTCGCACTCGGGCGCCTCCTCGGCGAGATGGCGAATGGCGCGGCCCGGCCCGCAGCCGAAGTCGAGGACGGTCTTTCCCGCCCAGCTCCACTCATCGGGCAGTGCCCCTTCGATGGCTCGGCGGCTCTGCCGCCCCCTCTCAAGGTAGGCCTCCCGCTCTCTCCAGGAGGCGGGACCCTGCCTCATGTGGGCGGAGAGATCGTCCGGGGGAATCGGGACCTCCGCCCTCACCGCTTCTTCGCTCGCCCCCACGCGGGGAGCCTACCCACCTCCTCAGCTCATTCGCTGTGGCTGGCCTGGTCCAGGAACGGCGTCAGATAGCGCCCGACGATCTTGCCTTCCTCGGTGCCGTCCCACGGCGGCTCCTTGCTGGCGCTCGACGTTTCTCCGTGGCCTCCGGCAAGGTGGCCAGACAGGTACAGAGGCTCCTCGCCGGTCCAGAGGACGCCCCGCAGGATCGG
Source organism: uncultured Solirubrobacterales bacterium (assembly GCA_963816785.1). Taxonomy (GTDB): domain Bacteria; phylum Actinomycetota; class Thermoleophilia; order Solirubrobacterales; family 70-9; genus VRUE01. The sequence goes on from CAWFLL010000004.1 coordinate 986,174, forward strand.
ATCCAGCGTCTCGGCCGCCACCTCGCAGCCGAGCTCGGCGGCGATCGCTTCCGCTGCCACGTCGGCCTGCTGGGTCGCGATGCCGCCCTGCTTGACCGGAAAGGTCGTCACGTCTCCTGCGGCAAACGAATGCTGCATCCCCTGGATCCGGCCGTGCCCGTCGACGGCGATGAAGCCGTCATTGTCGTGAGGGACGCCGCCGATCTGCCGGCCCTCGATCCGGGGCAGGCTGAGGACAGCATCGGCCTCGATCGTCGCGCTGGGCGAGACCGTCAGGTGTCCGCTGTCGTACCTGACCGGGGTGGCGCCGGCGATGACCTCGATCCCGCGCTCGGCGAGCAGCTCGCTGACCTGCTGACTCGCCCGCTGGCCGAAGAGGTGCAGGGGCGCGTCCTCGGGCGTGACGATGACCAGGCTCGCGCCATCGACCCCCGCCTTGGAGAGCTCGCTGTCGGCGAGCAGCGCCAGCTCGTAGATCGGCAGCGCCCAGCTGCCGCCGCCGGGGACCGTGAACGCCACCCGCCGCAGCTTCCGCTCGCGCAGGTCGCGGACCACGTCCTGAACCCTGCCGTCATCGGCCACGCCCCAGAAGGTCACTGCGCCGGAGACCCCGGCCAGCAGCCGCGATCCGCAGGCGACGATGAGGTGGTCGTAGCCGACCTCCTCTCCGTCGTGAGTGCGGGCCACCTGCTGCTCGCCATTGACCGAGCCGATGCTGTCGAGATGGAAGGCCGCGCCGCAGCGTTCGGCGAGCGGCCGCAGGCCATAGCGCATCCCGTGTGAGGCCCCGTAGGGCTCGGCTACCGCGAAGGGCCGATAGATGAAGTCCTCGCGCGGCGAGTACATGGCGACATCGACCCGATCGCCCGCCATGTCGCGAAGGGCAATCGCCGCCTCGAGCGCGGCAACACCACCGCCGGCGATCAGAACCCGGGAGCTCATCGGCGGGCCTTTACGGTCTTTACGGTCTGCCCCATCGATTCCCGAAGCTCTCGAGCCGTAACGGCCATGGGTCGAGTTTTCTGCCTGGAGAGGGTCGTGGCATCCGGAGTACCCCCAATCTTGGCATGCGGTCTTCCCCCGATGCAGGCCATGGCCTGACATGGGTCAGCCGCCCATGCATCGGCTCAACCTTCTGGTCGCCGGGACGCGGTGGTCGGGACGTGGGCCCGGCCGCCATCGCCGAATTCCCGCAACACCTGGATCACCTCACCGTCAGAAACCTGGGAGAAGTCGCGGTACCACTGCCCGATCCCATACAGCGCCTCGGGCGTCAGCAGGCAGACCACATCATCGGCCTCCCCGCGGAGTCGCCTTGCCGAATCGAGGGCGCAGACCGGGACCGCGAGCACCACTTTCCGCGGGCCACGTCGTCTCACCGCCCGCAGCGCCGCAATGTCGGTGACGCCGGTCGCGACCCCATCGTCGACGACGATCACCGTCCGGCCCGAGAGCTCAACCGGCGATCGATCGCCACGATAGGCAGCCACGCGGCGACGCAGCTCTGCGGTCTCACGGGCGGCAATCGAGTCCAGGACAGCCCCGCTCAACCCCAACCCCGCGACCGCCTCGGGATCGATCACGCGGGTTCCGTCCTCGACGATGGCGCCGACTCCATACTCAGGGTTGTGAGGCGCACCGAGCTTGCGGACTGCGAGGACCTCGAGTGGAGCGTCGAGCGCCAGGGCGACCTCGCGGGCCACCGGCACGCCGCCGCGTGGCAGGGCGAGAACGATCGGGCGCTCACCCGCCAGTGGAAGCAGGCGCTCCGCCAATCGCCGTCCAGCCTGATGCCGATCGGCGAAGCGGCCACCACCGCGGCTTGCCTCAGTTGAGGACAAAGCTCACCTTCAGATCAACCCGGTAGCCGTTGACCTCTCCGTCTTTGACGAGAACCTTCTGCTCCTTCACCCAGGCGCCGCGGATATCGCGGACCGTCTCGGACGCCTTGCCGATGCCCTGACGGATCGCGTCCTCGAAGCTCTCGTCCGACATTGCCGTGATCTCGATCACCTTCGCAACCGCCATGTCTACCTCCTTGCAGGATCATTAAGTTCGTCGATTCTCCAGCTCACCTGCCGAACGGGCATCGGGGTCTCGCCATCACTTCGCTGTGGCCTTACCCGGATGCCGGGGGCTCGGACCACGCCTAGATTCGGATCAGGCGAATCCGCAGACCAAGAATCCGCAGGCCAAAGGAGGCTCTGATGGCGGTGGAGGTGATCCGCAAGAACACAGCGGTGGTTTTGCGGGCCGACCTGCCGGGAATCAAACCCGACGAGGTGAAGATCACCGTCGAGGCCACCACCGAAGACGGCGTCCTCGAAGTGACGATTCCCCTGCCCGAGGCCGAGGAGAAGAAGCCGGTCGAGATCAAGCCGAAGTCGAAGGCCGAGTAGGCGATGCGCCTGCTGGTCGCTTTCGACGGCAGCGACGGTGGCCGCGACGCGCTCGAGCTCGCCCGGGTCCTGGCAGCGCCCGAGCAGGAAGCGAGTGCGCTGGTGGTCACCGTCCTCCACGCCGGGCCGCTGCCGATGGAATACGCCCTGCTGAACGCGGAGGAAGCGACTGAGGCCGAGCCGTTCTTCGAGGAGGCGAGGGAGAGGCTCTCGGGCATGGCCGTCGAGACCCACGCCTACGGGGGCGGGTCCCCGGCGGGGATCCTCACCACGCTCGCCGAGCGGGATGACTTCGACGCCATCGTCGTCGGCTCGCCCCACCGCGGCGCCTTGGGCCGGGTGATGCTCGGGAGCGTCGCGATGAGCCTCCTCAACGGCGCGCCGACAGATGTCGCGGTGGCGCCGAAGGGCTACGTCGAGGCCCACCACGAGACTCTCAGGGACATCGCGGTCGGCTACGACGGCACTCCCGAAGCCAAGGTCGCCCTGCGAGCGGGCCGAAGCCCTGGCGAAGCGCTCCGACGCCAGGATCAAGCTCATCACCGTGGTCAGGCCCCCGGTCGCAGCGCCGGTGATGGTGCCGGGGGCCTACGCACCGGAGTCTCCGCCGGAGCCAGACAGGGTCATCCACGAGGGCCTCGACTCGGTCGATTCCGCGCTCGCCGCCGAGCCCATCCGACTCGACGGCGATCCGGCCCTCGAGCTTGCGAGAGCGTGCGAGGAGGGAGTCGACCTGCTGGTCGTCGGGTCTCGCGGCTACGGGCCATTGATGCGGGTCCTCCTCGGCTCGGTCTCGAGAAAGGTCATTCGCGACGCCCCCTGTCCCGTGCTCGTCGTGCGACGGCCATGAGTGGCGGCTCGCAGACCTCTGCCGTGATTCGACCTATCGCACCCGGCAGAGTCGGTACTCGGCTTCGAGCAGCTCCGCCGCTCAGACGTCGAGCGTGCCGGCGGCAAGGGCGCGAACCTCGGAGAGCTGACCGCCGCGGGCCTGCCGGTTCCCCCCGGCTTCGTGGTGAGCGCTGCCGCCTATGCCGCGTACTGCGACGACAGCGGCCTGCGTTCGCGGATCGCGGAGCGACTGGCCGCGGTCGACGTCGAGGACACCGACCGGCTCGATCGCGCGGCGGCCGAGATCCGCTCGATGATCGAGACCGAGCCCCTGCCCGAGTGGCTCGAAGACGACGATCTGCGAGGCCTACCTGAGCCTTGGGAGCGGCGACCCGCACGTCGCGGTGGCGGTTCGCTCCTCCGCGACGGCCGAGGACACCGCGTCGGCCTCCTTCGCCGGGATGAACGAGACCGTGCTCAACGTGCGCGGAACCATCTTCCTGTTGGACGCGGTTCGGAAATGCTGGTCCTCCCTGTTCGGCGCTCGCACCATCTACTACCGCGCACAGAAGGGCTTTGCCCAGGCCGAGATGGACATCGCGGTCGTCGTCCAGCGCCAGATCGAGGCAACCCGCGCCGGGGTGATGTTCACGATCGATCCCGCCACCGGGGCCAGCGACCGGCTGGTGATCGAGGGCGCCTTCGGCCTCGGGGAGTCGGTGGTCTCCGGATCGGTCTCCCCGGACCGCTACGTGGTCAGCAAGGAGGAGCTGGCGATCGAGAAGCGAGAAGTTCGCCACAAGGAGATCGAGGTCGATCGCGGCGGCCAACGCCGGCACCGTGACCCGCGAGCTGGCGCCGAGCGAGGCCGAGCAAGCCGGTGCTGAGCGATGAGGAGGCGCGACGAATCGCCGAGCTCGGGGTCCGGATCGAGGCCCACTACGGCGCCCCGCAGGACACCGAGTGGGCGATCGACGACGCGGGCAAGATCTGGATGCTGCAGTCGAGGCCGGTGACCAGCACCGGGGGCGAGGGCGAGCCCGGGCCCACCGCCGACGCCGGCAAGGAGCTGGTGAGAGGACTTGGCGCCGCGCCCGGGATGGCGAGCGGGACGGTGCGGGTGATCGGCTCGCGCGAGGACGCCGCGGAGCTGGTCGAGGGCGAGGTTCTCGTCACCCACATGACCGCGCCGGACTGGGTCCCGCTGATGCGCAGGGCAGCGGCGATCGTCACCGACTCCGGTGGGATGACCTGCCACGCGGCGATCGTCTCGCGCGAGCTGGGGATCCCCTGTGTGGTCGGCACCGCCAATGCCACCGCCGTCCTGCAGCGACGGCGAACTGGTCACCGTCGATGCGGGCAGCGGCATCGTGACCGAAGGCAAGACGGTCACCGCGGAGCCGATCGAGGCAGCGGAAGAGCGCGAAGCCGCTGCGCCCTCGCAGCCACTGAGGACGAAGCTGCTGGTCAATCTCTCCGAGCCGTCTCAGCTCGAGCGCGTGGAGGGCCTCGACGTGGACGGCGTCGGCCTGCTGCGGGCGGAGCTGATGGTCGTCGAGGCGCTCGACGGAGAGCACCCGCGCGCGCTTCTCGAGCGAGGCGAAGGCGAGCGCTTCGTCGAGCGAATGGCCGACTCGCTGATGCAGTTCGCCGCCGCCTTCTCGCCCCGCCCGATCACCTATCGGACGATCGACTTCCGCAGCAACGAGTTCCGCGGCCTGAAGGGCGGCGAGCGCTTCGAGCCGGAGGAGGCCAATCCGATGATCGGCTACCGAGGCGCCCTGCGCTACACGCACGAGCCCGACCTGTTCGAGCTCGAGCTGCAGGGCCGTCGACCGCGTCTGGGCCGCCGGCCACGGCAACGTCCACCTGATGCTGCCCTTCGTGAGGACGCCGCGGCGAAGTGGCCTTCTGCCGCGAGCAGATCGAGCGAGTCGGCCTGCTCGGCAGACCCGGCTTCGAGCTGTGGGTGATGGCCGAGGTCCCCTCGGTGCTGTTTCACCTTCCCCGCTACGCGGAGCTGGGGATCGCCGGCATCTCGATCGGCTCCAACGACCTGACCCAGCTCGTCCTCGGCGCCGACCGCGACTCCGAGCTGGTGGCCGAGGTCTTCGACGAGCGCGACCCCGCCGTCACCGAGTACATCGAGCGCCTGCTCGCCCGGGCGCGGGAGCTCGGCCTGAAGACCTCGATCTGCGGACAGGCGCCGTCGGTCTACCCCGAGTACGCGGAGCTGCTGGTCGGCTGCGGCATCGACGCCATCTCGGTCAACATCGATGCGGTCGAGCGGGCGCGCCGCCTGATCGCCGCGGCCGAGTCGGGACCACCGCTCGAACGAGCCAGAGCCGAAGGAGAGGCAGATGAAGGCCTACCAGCTGACCGCGTGGCAGACGCCGCCGGAGATGCGCGAGGTCCCGGTGCCCGAGCCCGGGCCCGGAGAGGTGCTGGTCAAGGTGGGCGGCGCCGGCGCCTGCCACTCCGACCTGCACCTGATGGAGTGGCCGGAGGGGACGATGGACTTCGACCTGCCCTTCACGCTCGGCCACGAGAACGCCGGCTGGGTCGAGGCTCTGGGCGCCGGGGTGGAGGGCCTCGAGGAGGGCGAGGCGGTGGCCGTCTACGGCCCCTGGGGCTGCGGCCGCTGCCGCGCCTGCCGGCTCTCGGCCGAGAACTACTGCGAGCGCCAGGCGGAGATCGGCGCCTTCGGCGGCGGCCTCGGCCTCGACGGCGGCATGGCCGAGTACATGCTCGTCCCCCACTCGCGGCTGCTGCTGCCGCTGGGCGAGCTCGATCCCCGCGACGCCGCTCCCCTGTCCGACGCGGCACTGACCCCCTACCACGCGATCAAGCGCTCGCTGCACCTGCTGGTCCCCGGCTCCACCGCTGTGGTGATCGGCGTCGGCGGGCTCGGCCACATGGGCGTGCAGATCCTGCGAGCGCTCAGCCCGGCCCGGATCGATCGCCGTCGACGTCACTGCCGACAAGCTCGCGACTCGCCCGCGAGGTCGGCGCCGATGAGACGGTCGAGGCGGGTGAGGCGGCGGCCGAGCGGATTCGCGACCTGACCGCCGGCCGCGGCGCCGAGCTGGTGCTCGACATGGTCGGCTCTGACGATTCGATCGCCCTCGGCCAGCGCAGATCACCCGATTCGAGAGCCATCTGACCGTCGTCGGGCTGGCCGGAGGGAAATTCGAGTTCGCTTTCGGAGCGCTGCCCTTCGAGGCCCAGCTGACCATCCCCTACTGGGGCAGCGCGGTCGAGCTGGCGGAGGTGCTCGACCTCGCTCGCGCCGGGAAGATCCGCGCCCACGTCGAGCGCTTCGGGCTCGATCGGGTCGAGGACGCCTACGAGCGAATGCGCGAGGGCACCCTCGACGGCCGGGCGGTGATCTGCCCCCACGGATGATCGCGAGCCGGTGAGGGCGCATGGCGCGACCCAAGTTCGTCCAGATCCCCCCGCACCGCCTCGATCGGTTCAAGCCGCTGCTGGGCGAGGGCTATGGGCGAGTCGAGGCAGCCGCCGTTCGTGCCCGACGCCTGTTCGAGGGGCGGGCGATCTGGCACGTCAGCTCGACCCTGCGGGGCGGCGGCGTTGCGGAGATGCTGCGCTCGTTGCTCCCCTACGTGCGGGGGGCCGGCATCGACACCCGTTGGATCGTCCTGCGAGAGCGAGCCGAGTTCTTCGAGCTGACCAAGCGCCTTCACAACAACCTCCACGGCGACCCCGGCGACGGGGGCCCGCTCGGCGCCGCGGAGCGCGAGCTCTACGAGGAGACGCTCGCGGCAAGCGCCCGCCACCTCTCCCCTCTGCTGCAGCCGGGGGACATCGTCTTCCTTCACGACCCCCAGACCGCGGGCTTGCGGCGGCGGCGAAGGCGGCCGGAGCGAGAGTCGTCTGGCGCTGTCATATCGGGGCCGACCGCCCGGACGAGATCGTCCGGCGCGCCTGGGACTTCCTCGATCCCTACGTTCAAGTGGCGGATGCCTACGTGTTCTCTCGCCGCGAGTACGTCTGGGAGATGCTCGACCGCGAGCGAGCGTGGGTGGAGGCGCCCTGCATCGACCCCTTCTCGCCCAAGAACCAGGAGCTGGACTCCGGCTACGGTCGAGGCGATCGTCGGGGCGATCGGACTCGGGCGCAAGCTCGCCCGAGCTCGTGCCCACCTTCACCCGCGCCGACGGCACCCCCGGTCGAGTCGAGCGCCATGCCGAGATCTTGCAGGAGACGCCACTTCCGGAGGGCGCGCCGGTGGTGGCGCAGATCTCACGCTGGGACCGGCTCAAGGACCACCGCGGCCTGCTCTCGTGCTTCCACCGCCACCTGGGCGGTGAGGATCTACAACTCTTCCTCGCCGGCGCCGGCGACCACTGCGGTCGCCGACGACCCGGAAGGGGCCTCCGTCTGGCGCGAGATCGGCGACGCCTGGCGCGAGCTTCCCGCCGAGATTCGAGGCCGAGTCCACCTGGTGAGCCTGCCGATGGACGACCTCGACGAAAACGGCGCGATGGTCAACGCCCTGCAGCGCCGGGCCGATGTCGTCGTGCAGAAGAGCATCGCGGAGGGCTTCGGCCTGACCGTCGCCGAGGCGATGTGGAAGCGGCGGCCGGTGATCGGCACTCGCGTCGGCGGGATTCAGGATCAGATCGTCGATGGGGTCAGCGGGATCCTGGTCGAGGATCCCCGCGACGAGGAGGAACTGGCGAGGGCGATCCTCACGGTGACCGCCGATCCCCGCGGCAGCGCCAAGATGGGCGAGGCGGCACACCGGCGTGTCCTCGACCAGTTCCTGGCCGCGAACAGGCTGGTCGAGTACGTCGAGCTGCTCGGTCAGATGTCGATCAAGCCGTTCTCGAGCGCGTAGCGGGTCAGCTCCCGCCGACTGTCGAGGCCGAGCTTCTGCTGTACGTGGGAACGGTGGGTCTCGACCGTTCGCACGCTGAGGGAGAGCTGCTCTGCGATCTCACGATTGGTGTAGCCGAGGGCCATCAGCCGCAGAACCTCTGTCTCGCGCGGCGAGAGAGTGGGATGCTCGCCGCTGCTCCTGTCGTCCTCGAGGCCGGCCGCCACCGTCGACGGCAGGTACTGCTGACCCTCAGAGGCAAGGCGCACCGCTTCGATCAGCTCCAGGTGCGCTGCGTCCTTGAGCAGGTAGCCACGCGCCCCGGCGTCGATCGCCCGGCGCGCGAGCGTGAGGTCTCGTTCCATGGTCAGGAGAACGATCTCGGTCTTGGGCGCCTCCTCCCTCAATCCCGCAACCGCATCGACGGCGAGGCCGTCGGGCATGTTGACGTCGAGGATCAGGACGCCGGGTTCCGAGGCGGCGACCGCCGCCCTCGCCGACTTGATGTCATCCGCCTCCCCCACCACCTCGAGGTCGGGCTGTCCTTCCAGCAACGCCTTCAGGGCGCCGCGGACAACCGCGTGATCGTCGGCGAGAACGATCGTGATCGCCGCGTCGCCGTCCGGTCCGGAACCCGTCATTTCGAAGCCAGCGTAACGCGGGCAAACAGCGCGCAAAGTGTGGCAATGCCCGGATGCCGGGACCCACGGTCACGCCTAGCTTGACGGCATGGCGAGCGATGGCGGCAAGGCCATCGACCCGAGCGAGCGGATCGACCTTCTCGCTCGCGACCTGCGGACTTCGCTGAATGGTCTCTCCGCTCGAGAGGCCGACCGCCGCCTCCTGAGTCACGGCCCCAATCGGCTCGAACGGCGCAGGGGACGGGGTTGGCCGCGAGAGCTGGCCCGGCAGTTCACCCACCCGCTGGCGCTGCTGCTCTGGGGAGCCGCCGCACTGGCCGCGATCGCCGGGATCACGCCGGTCGCTATCGCGGTGGTGGTCGTCATCGTGCTCAATGCCGGCTTTGCATTCGTTCAGGAGCTACAGGCCGAGCGCGCGGTGGAGGCGCTGCAGAGCTACCTGCCTCACCAGGCCAAGGTCCTTCGCGACGGTCGAGCAACGCAGATCGACGCAGCGCTGCTCGTCCCCGGAGACCTGCTCCTGATCGAGGAGGGCGACGGGATCTCGGCCGACGCCCACATCGTCGAGGGGGCGATCGAGGTCGACCTCTCGACCCTGACGGGCGAGTCGGTTCCCGTCTCGCGCTCTGCCGATGCCGGCGGCCCCCACGCTCCGCTCCTGCAGGCGAGGGAGCTTGTCTTCAGCGGCACGAGCTGTACCGGCGGCGAGGCGCGAGCCCTGGTCTTCGCGACCGGGATGGCGACCGAGCTGGGCAGGATCGCCGCCCTCTCACAGCGGGTCGAGAAGGAGGAGAGCCCGCTGGAACGGCAGGTCAGGCGGGTCGCCTGGCTGATAGCCGCGATCGCGGTCGTGATGGGCCTCGCCTTCATGCCACTCGCCACCCTCGTCGCCGGGCTTTCCGTCTCGGACTCGATCGTGTTCGCGATCGGCCTGATCGTCGGCAACGTGCCGGAGGGGCTGCTGCCGGTGATCACCCTCGCCCTCGCGGTGGGCGTGAGGGGCCTGGTGCGGCGAGGTGCGGTGGTCAAGCGGCTGAGCGCCGTCGAGACCCTGGGCTCGACCGACGTCATCTGCACCGACAAGACCGGCACCCTGACCGAGAACCGGATGCGGGTGACGCGGGTCTGGGTTGCGGGAGATGAGATCGACCTCGAGCACGGGGTCCCACCCACCAACCACACCTCGACCTCGCTGCTCGACCTGGCGACGGCAATGGCCGCCTGCAACAACGCCCACGTCGATGAGACGGGCGAGGCAGTCGGCGACCCCACCGAGGCGGCGATGCTCACGACCGCTCGCTCGCTCGGCGTCGACGAACACGCACAACCGCGCCGCCTCGCCGAGTTCCACTTCGACCCGGTGCTGAAGCGGATGGCGACCGTCGATGCCGAGCGCGGCCGGCTCTGGGTCAACGCGAAGGGGGCGCCGGAGGCGATCATCGCCCTCTGCACCGACGCCGTCGCACCAGCCGGAACGGTGCCCTTGGACGCCAAGCGGGTGGCCGAAGTCGATGCCGCCGTCGAGGCCTACGCCGACGCGGGACTGCGCGTGCTGGCCGTCGCCAGGCGCTCGACCGAAACGACTCCCTCGACGCGCGAGGAGGCAGAGCGAGGTCTGACCCTGCTGGGGCTCGTGGCGATGATCGATCCTCCGCGCCCCGAGGTCACCGAGGCCGTGGCGCGCTGCCACGAGGCGGGGATTCGGATCATCGTCGTCACCGGGGATCACCCCCGCACCGCTGTCGCCATCGCCCGGCGGATCGGGATCGCCCGCGGGACCCCGCGGGCGATCACCGAGGCGGAGCTCGACGGGATGAGTGACGCGGAACTCGACGCGGCGCTGCGAGGAGGGAGGCGAGCTGATCTTCGCCCGCAGCACCCCCGAGGCCAAGCTGCGCATCGCCGATGCGCTGCGGGCTGAGCAGCACGTCGTCGCGATGACCGGCGACGGAGTCAACGACGCCCCGGCGCTGCGAAGCGCCGACATCGGCGTCGCGATGGGCCGCTCTGGGACCGACGTCGCCCGCGAGGCCTCGACGATGGTTCTCACCGACGACAACTTCGCCACGATCGTGGCCGCGGTCGCAGCGGGCCGGCGGATCTACGACAACATCCGCAAGTTCATCTTCTACATCTTCGCCCACGCCACGCCCGAGGTGACGCCCTTCGTCGTCTTCGCGCTTGGGGGTGGCGCCATCCCGCTGCCGCTGACCGTGATGCAGCTGCTGGCGATTCGACGTCGGCACCGAGACGCTGCCTGCCCTGGCGCTCGGGCGAGGAGGCGGCCGAGCCGGGCATCATGCGGCGGCGGCCACGCCGCCGCTCGGAGGGGATCATCCGTCGCTCGATGCTGCTCCGTGCCTGGGTCTTCTTCGGGGCTGATCGCTGCGGCACTGGAGATGGCTGCCTTCTTCTACGTGCTCCTGCGCTCCGGCTGGAGCCCGGGAGACCCCACCGATGAGGGCGCCTCGCTTCACCACGCCTACCAGCAGGCGACGACGATGACCTTCCTCAGCATGGTCGCCTGCCAGGTCGGCACCGCGTTCGCGGCGCGGACCGAGCGCGCATCGCTTCGCTCGATCGGCTTCTTCAGCAATCGCCTGCTGCTCTGGGGAATCGCCTTCGAGCTGGCACTGGCGGCGATCCTGATCTACGTCCCGGTCTTTCAGGATCTGCTCGGGACCGCCGCTCTCCCCTTGAAGGACCTGCTGCTGGTCGCGCCCTTCCCGTTCATCGTCTGGGGGGCCGATGAGCTGCGACGATGGAAGATCAGGCGCGGCTAGGGGCGATCTGAGTCCCGTCGGCACCGCGCACTATCTGCACGGCATTCGTGAGGTTCCCGATCGCGGCACGACGCCCCGTCGCCTCGACAAAGCGACACGCCGCCTCCACCTTCGGTCCCATCGAGCGAGGCTCGAAGTTGTGTTCGCGGAGCTCGGCGGGGGAGGCGCTGCCCAAGGTGGACTCGTAGTCGAAGCCCCAGCCGAGATGCACGGCATCGACGTCAGTCAGCATCAGGAACAGGTCGGCGTCGAGACGGCGGGCCAAGAGCGCAGCGGTGAGATCCTCGTCGATCACGGCCTCGACGCCACGCATCGTGCCCCTGGGGTCGACGGTGATCGGTATCCCTCCCGCACCCGCGCAGATGACCACCACTCCCGCGTCTATCAACGTCCGCAGGCTTCGCAGCTCGACGATCGCATGGGGCTCCAGCGAGGGCACCGAGTCCGATGAGGCGATCGAAGTCAGGATCGTCCGCGCTGACCACGACCTGGGAGAGGACCGTGATCACGTCGCGGTCGCGAGCGCGTTTCGCAGCGCCAGCTCGAGCATGCCGGTCGAGCTCGCGGGCCGCTCCCGTGGGTGATCACCACCTCGTGCTCGTCGGCAATCTCTGGCCAACGTCTCCGCCGCAGCTTCCACATTGCGCTGCGGGGCGCCGGCCTCCGCCGCTGCTCCGCCTCGTAACAGCGCGTTGCCGCCCAAGGCGATCAGTATTCGCATCACCAACAGGCTCCCGAATCCAGTGCCCGCACTCCATCGGGCCAAAGCCACACTCGGGCATGCGGAATCGCACCGGGTGGGTGCGTGGCAGACTGGACTTCCGAGGCACCCGGATGGATGAGCGAGCAGCAGATAAGCGTTGTCCTGGCCGACGATCACAACGTGATCCGCGCCGGCCTGCGGAGCATGCTCGAAGGAGAGGCGGACCTGCGCGTCATCGGCGAGGCCGCCGACGCGTCCGCGGCCGCCAAGCTCGCCAGCGACCGCCGTCCCGACGTGCTCGTGCTCGACCTGCAGATGCCCGGCGCCGATCCCGCCCGCGACATCCAGGGCCTGCGCGAGAACGTCCCCGAGACCGCGATCGTCGTGCTGACGATGCAGAGCGATCCTCGCAAGGCGCGCGACCTGCTCCGAGCCGGCGCCGCCGGCTACGTCCTCAAGCAGGCCGCCGAGCGCAAGCTGACCGAGGCGATCAGGATCGCCGCCGGGGGCGGCTCATACATCGACCCCGAGCTGGGCGGAGCGCTGGCGAAACTCGAGGCCGACCCGCTGGAGTCGCTGAGCGAGCGCGAGCGCGAGCTGCTGCGGCTGCTGGCGCTCGGCCACACCAACCGCGAGATCGGCGAGCGGCTCTTCCTCAGCGTGCGGGCGATCGAGGTCAACCGCGCCAAGCTGCTGGAGAAGCTCGGAATCGAGTCGCGCCCCGACCTGGTCCGCTTCGCGATCGCCCACGGCGTGATCGAGGCGGCGAAGCGGCACCTGAGCCTAGCCCGCTGCAACGGGACCCAAGCCGAGATCCGCGTCCCGCCCTCGGGCTCGGAGCGGACCTCGATCTCGCCGCCCAGCAGTTCGATCCGCTCGCGCATCCCGATCAGGCCGCGGCCCCCGGCGACGGAGTCTGGGTCGAATCCACAGCCATCGTCCTCGACGGCGATCCGCACCTGATGGTCGACCAAGCGGGCGGACACGTTGGCGCTGGTGGCCGAAGCGTGCTTGAGCACGTTGTTGAGCGCCTCCTGCACCAGGCGGTAGACGACCCGCTCCTCCTCGCCGTCTCAGCTTCTCGGCGATCTCGATCTCGGTCTCGACGTCGAAGCCACCGCGGGCCGAGCACTCCTCGGCCAGCGCCTCCAGGGCGCCGGCGAGACCGAGGCGCTCCAGCGAGGCCGGACGCAGGTCGTTGATCAGCCGGCTCAGCTCGTTGATCTGGTCCTCGAGGCGCTCGACCGTCTCCTCGGCGGCCCTCTCGATCCGCTCGCGCTCGATCCGCCCCTTCGCCCTGAAGCGCGGTCGCGAGGGAGATGCGGATCGCGGCCAGGCCCTGCAGGGCGTCGTCGTGCAGCTCCTGGGCCCAGCGCTGGCGCTCGCGCTCGCCGATCTCGACCTGCTGCTGCAGGCGCTCGGACTCGACCGCTCTGCGCGGTGGCGACCGCGGTCGCGGCGCTGGTCGCAAACGCCTGCAGGAGGCGCAGGTCCTCCTCGTCGAAGTCCGTGCCGCCCGGCTTCGCGGTCGAGCGCGACGAGCGTCCCGACCGCGTAGCCGCGGAAGAGCAGCGGGACCACCAGGGCGGCTTCGGCGCCGAGCCGCTCGCGCAAGCCGCGCCTCCGAGGGCGGCGACGCCGCGCTCGAGGTGCTGGGCGACCCGCTCCTGCATCGCCGCCTGGAAGACCGCGTCCTCGGTCGGGATCGTCAGGTCGCTCCACCTCGCTCGCCGACCTCCCCGGCCTGCGCAGCGACGACGAGGCTGCCCGCCGCGCCGCAGCAGGACGAGCAGCGTCCTGGCCTCGACCAGCGCGCGGGCGCGCTTGACGATCAGGTCGAGCACCCGGTCGACGTCGGTCTCGCCGCCGACCGCGCGGGCGATGTCGACCGAGGTCTCGGCCCGTCGCAGCGCCTGCTCGACCTCCGCCTCGCGTTCGCTCAGGCTGGTGTAGAGGCGGGCGTTCTCGATCGCGATCCCGGCCCAGGTCGCCAGCGTCCTCGCCGCCTCCTCGTCGTCGTCGTCGAACTCCTCGCCGCCCTGCTTCTCGGTCATGTAGAGGTTGCCGTAGGTCTCGCCGCGAACCGTGATCGGCACGCCGAGGAAGGAGTGCATCGGAGGGTGGCCGGGCGGGAAAGCCGTAGGCGTGAGGATGCTCGTTGACGTCGCGCAGCCGCAGCGGCACCGGCTCGCGGATCAGCTCGCCGAGGACGCCGCGCCCACGCGGCAGGTTGCCGATCGCCCGCTTGGTCTCGTCGTCGATCCCGAGGTAGATGAAGCGCTCCAGCTCCGTGCTGCTCGCGGTCGAGCACACCCAGCGCCGCGTACTCGGCCGAGGTGAGCTCGCGCGCCGCCTCGACCACCGAGCGCAGCACCGCCTCGAGGTCCAGCTCCGAGAGCAGAGCGGTGCCGACGTCGATCAGCCGCCTGAAGCGCTCTTCCTGAGTCTGGCTCTGCGACTGGTCAGGCAAATCCATCTTCAGATCATGCACCGATTTGCGCCAGCAAAGCCACCGTGGCTCAGGCGGCCAGATCGCGGCGCTCGAACAGCCAGGCGCCGAGCGCCGGCGAGCGCGACCGCGACCGCGGTCGACGCCGGCGAAGGCGAGCGGGTCGATCCCGTCCTCGATCGCGTTGCCGTAGTACTTGAAGACCGAGCCGTAGCGGATCCAGTCGAGGCCGGTGTCGAGGCGGCCGATCAGGTCGACCACGTACATCGCCACCAGCACGCCGGCGACCGAGCCGGTGACGACGCTGGTCCGCAGCGAGAAGCCGGTGACGACGACACCGAGGCCGGCGAAGAGCAGCGCCAGCGGCCAGACGTTGGCGAAGCCGGCGAGGGCCGGACCGAAGGCGAGGCCGGCACCGGCCAGCCAGCTGCCGAGCATGGTCAGCAGCAGCGAGACGACGAGCACCGCGGCCAGCTCGACCGCGGTAGCGGCGAAGCCCGAGCCGACGAGGCGCCGACGCGAGACCGGCGCGGAGAGCAGTACGTCGAGGCGGCCGCTTTCGGCGGCGCCGGAGAGCCCGCTGGCGATCGAGCGCACCGCGAGGTAGCCGAGCGCCAGCGGCACGATCAGGCTCAGCATCTCGGCCTCCAGGTACTGCTCGACGGTCGCCAGTTCGCCGATCCCGAAAGCTTCCTTCAGCGACGGCGGGATAGTCGCGGATCGCTTTGCCGAGCGCGTCTTCGACCGAGGGGAAGATGGCGACGATGAAGGCCGACATCAGGCCGATCGGCAGGCCCCAGGCGAGCAGCGCGCGGCGGCGGTCGCGGAGCTGGCTGAGCGATCAGCCCGGTCATCCGTCCCTCGCCCTCCTCGTAGTAGGTGAGGAAGACCTCCTCCAGGGTCGGATGGGCGAATTCGAGGTCGGCGACCGTGTGACGGGAGATCGCCTTGACCACAGCGTCGAGGTCGCCGGAGACGTGGAACGAGACCCGGCCGTCCTCGGCGCTGAGATCGCTGACGCCGGGGATCGCACGCAGCTCCTCCAGATCGATCGGCTCGGCGAACTCGACCGAGGCGCGGCGCTGCGTCTTGCCGAGCAGGTCGGCGACCCGCTCGACCGCGATCAGCCCGCCGTCGCGGATGATCCCGACCCGGTCGCAGACCCGCTCGACCTCGTCCAGCTCGTGCGAGGAGATGAGGACGGCGCAGCCACGCTCGCGTTCCTCGCGCGACGAGGGCGAGGAACTCCTCCTGCATCAGCGGGTCGAGGCCGCTGGTCGGCTCGTCGAGGATCAGCAGCTCGGGCTCGTGGAAGAGAGCCAGGATCAGCCCGACCTTCTGGCGGTTGCCGCGCGAGAGCTGACCCAGCGGGCGGTCGAGGTCGGCCCGGAAGCGCCGGGCGAGCGCCTCGGCGCGGCCGAGGTCGCTCGACCCCGCGCAGGCGGGCGAGCAGCGCCAGGGCCTCGCGCCCGCTGGCCTGCTTGCCGTAGCCGAAGTCGCCGGGCAGGTTGCCGAGCCGGGCGCGGATCGCGACGCTGTCGCGGCGGCTGTCGAGGCCGAAGATGCGGGCGCTGCCGCGGGTCGGGTGCAGCATGTCGAGCAGGGTGCGGATCGCGGTCGTCTTGCCGGCCCCGTTGGGCCCGAGAAGGCCGAAGACCTCACCGGCCTGCACCGAGAACGTCACGTCCTCGATGCCGCGCCCGCTGCTGCCGTAGAGCTTGGTCAGCCCGTCGGTCTCGATCACCGCCATGCGCTCATGCTCTCAGCCCGCAGCCGGCGCGTGACTGCTGCCATTCCCACCGGATGGATATCGGGGTCCAGCCGCTCCCATCGGTGCGGTGTTTCCCGGATGGCCGACACCGGTGCCTCCCATAGATTCGATCGAGAGTCGTTGGCCCCTGGCAATTACGGCAATCCCAGAAGGAGAGCAGCGTGTACCGCAGGATCCTCGTCGGCTACAAGGACACCGAGCAGGGACGCGACGCCCTCGCGCTGGGTCGAATCCTCGCCCAGGCCACCGATGCCGAGATGCTCCCCGCCACCGCTCCAAGCGCTGAGGGCGACGGCCTGGCGCAGCTGGCGCGGTCCGAGGATGCCGACCTCATCGTTCTCGGGTCAACGCATCGGGGCCCGATCGGACGGGTCGTGCCGGGGGCAACGGTTGAGCGCCTCCTCGGCGAAGCCCCGTGTGCGGTGGCCATTGCCCCACCTGGCTTTGGCCACCTCAACGACGGCGACATGGGGTGGCGACCTCTGAGCGGAGACAGTGGGGACGTGCGGATGCGGGTGATCGGCGTCGGCTACGACGGCACCCCGGGGGCGCGCAATGCACTCGACATCGCAGCGGAGCTCGCCGTTGCCAACGGTGCTGCCCTGCGGGTCTATACGGTCGCGGCAGGGGTCGCCACTGCAGGCGCCACCGCTGAAAGTCAGACACCTGGCGATCCAACCAGAGCTGAAGCGCTGCGCGAGCAGTTGCATGAGGCGGTCGCCGACCTTCCCCCGGAGGCGCGGGCGCTGCCGGTCTTCCTCTGGGGCATTCCGGCACCCGAGCTGATCCGCGCCGCGGAGAACGGAGTCGACCTGATGGTCCTCGGCTCGCGCCGAGGCGGCCCCGTTCGCCGCGCGCTCACCGGAAGCGTCTCCAGCGCCGTCATTCACGAAGCGAGTTGTCCGGTGTTGGTTACCCCGACCGGCGTCGAGGCGCCCTCAACGCCCCTTGTCTAGCCCGCCCCCCGACGACTCGGCGCTGAATGCCCGCCCCGGTGATCGCCTCGTGGTCCGAGGCCACCGTCAGGGAGAGCCACAGCGCGACGCCGAGATCCTCAAGGTGCTCGGCGATAACGGGGCGCCGCCCTACCTCGTGCGCTGGGAGGACGGCCATGAGTCCGAGGTCTTCCCGGGCTCAGACATCTTCATCCAGCACCTCGGAGACTGATCGCGGGCCGATTAGCCCATTTGGACCGTCGCGAAGGCCTCCCCCGCCCGGAGGAGAGGGAGTTGATGGTTAGTCTTTGACTTAGTCAATGAATCAGTTGACGAAAGCTACAACCTCGATCGACGAGCCAAGGGACGGTCCGGTGGCCACGGTTCGGGCGTTCAGCCGCTTCTACACGAACGTGATCGGGGCTCTCGGCGAAGGCTTGCTGGGCACGCCCTACTCGCTGACGGAGGCTCGGGTGATTTACGAGCTGGCCCAGCGGGACGCCATTGAGCTGGCAGACCTACGGCGCCTGCTCTCGATCGACGCCGGCTACCTGAGCCGCATCATCGCAAGGCTCGAGACGGACGGGATCGCCAAGCGAGAGCAGTCTAAAGTCGATCGGCGCCGGCTCGTGGTTCAGCTCACCGAGCGGGGTCGTGCAGCATTCGAGGTGCTCGACCAACGCTCGGCGGAGGAGGTCCGGACACTGCTCTCGCCCCTCAGCGAGGAGGATCAGCGGCGGCTCGTCGGTGCGATGAGAGCGATTCAGCAGATCCTCGAGGACTCGCCTCGCCGCCAGCCGTTCCTTCTTCGGCCGCCGGGACCCGGGGACTTCGGCTGGATCGTTCACCGCCACGGCGCGCTGTACTCGGAGGAGTACGGCTGGAATGAGTGCTTTGAGGCGCTCGTCGCCCGAATCGTCGCCGACTACCTGGAACACCGCGACCCGCAGCACGAAGCAGCCTGGATCGCGGAGGTCGATGGCGAGCCGGTCGGTTGCGTTCTCTGCACGAGGAAGGAGGAGAAGGTGGCCCAACTTCGCCTGCTCCTGGTCGAGCCGAAGGCGCGCGGCACGGGAATCGGCGCTCGGCTGGTAGAGGAGTGCATCCGATTCGCGCAGCGGGCTGGGTACGAGCGGATCATGCTCTGGACCAACGACGTGTTGAAGGACGCGCGGCGTATCTACGAGCGAGCGGGATTCGAGCTCGTCGAGGAGGAGGGCCATCACAGCTTCGGCCATGAGCTCGTGGGCCAGAACTGGTGGCGGACGGTCTAGCGGAGGGGGTGGATTCGAACCCACGAGCGCCTTGCGACGCCAACGACTGGGCAGATGGAATGCGTCTCGAGCGTGTGCCCTCGCGTGGGGAGCCGTCCGGATGTATGGTGGAGTCGCCGGTCGGCCGGGCGCTCGTCGGCTTGGTCAGGACCTGCAACTGGCGCCGGAGGAGTGAGAGCACATGAGGCTGACTCGTCTGCGAGCCGAGCTGCGCTCACAGCGCTATGGGATTGCGATTGGCGCGGTCGCGCTGCTGGTGGCCGCCGGTGGGCCAGCCCAGGCGTTGGAGGGTGCAACCTCCGCTGTCAACTCGGTGGCAAAGGCGCTCAAGATCGCCAAGAAGGCCGAAAAGCGTTCGAAGGAAGCTTTGAGGCTGGCACGGGAGGTCAGCAAGGCCCCCGGCCCCAGGGGGCCACAGGGCCCTGCCGGAAGCGATGCGCAGTTCAATGGCGCGGCAGCGGGTGGCGGTCTCGCCGGCACCTACCCGAACCCGACGATTGCGCAGAACGCGATCGGCACGGCCCAGGTCACGAACGACACGCTTAGCGGCAGCGACATCGTCGAGGGCAGCCTCGGCCAGGTGCCGAGCGCGCTCGCCGCAACCAACGCCCAGAACATCGCCGACGATTCGGTGACCGCGTCCAGCTTCGGCACGATCACGAAACGCAGCGGCACCGTGGTCGTCCCAGGCGGGGGAACCGCCGAGAACGGCAACTACGAAACCAATTTCAAAGAGGTCCTCTGCCTAGACGACGAAATGGCGGTCGCCGGGGGCGTCGACTGGGCCGGGCGGAACCGCTGACCGGGAGCTGTGGCTGAGCGAGTTCTACTGGCTGTACGATGCCACGACTCTCCAACCATCGGGGCTCCACGTGACGGCCGGCAACGACACGGGAACCGACACGACCGTGACGGTGGAAGTCGCCTGCCTGGCGCCGTGAGCCGCTTCTTCTCCGCGAGGGCGAGGGCGAGGGCGCCAATCAACCCGAAACCCGGTTAGGCGGATGCCGGTGCCAACAGCGAGGCCAGCGGGCTGCGGTCGAAATACACCTCATTCCGTGTGACGAGGTCTCCGTCGAGAATCACGAGGTCGAGCCCGGAAATCTCGACCGAGCGGCTCTCGCCCGCCGGGGCCAGTGTCCCTGACCACCGAATCGCTACACCGTCCGTCCCCTCGAGTGGGAACAGCTCTCCGCCCTTCCAGGTCATCGTCCAGCGACCGAACAACTTAGTCAGGTAGGCGCGCATCGCTTCGCGCCCGATGACCGGACCCTGCGTGTTGGGATCAAGGTAGGCGAGATCATCGGTGTAGCAGGCGAGCACGCGCTCGACGTCCTGGGAGTTCCAACTCGAGAGCACGTGATCGGAGAGTTGGCGATATCGCGTGAGATCTGCAGCCATAAGAATGCCTCCGGGTGAAAATTGTTTTTAAGAATCCTGTTCTAGAATTATACTCGGGAAATGGCTATACGTGCGAAGCGTTCCACGAACGCAAGTGGAGAGGGACGAAGGCCGGGGTCATGGGCCACCACACCGGCAAGGCACCGACGGATCCTCGATGCAGCACTCGGCTGCTTCGACGAAAAAGGGGTGGCTTCCACCACGATGGACGAGATCTGTGAAGCCGCTGATGTGAGCGTCGGCAGCATCTATCATCACTTCAACGGCAAGGAGGACATCTTCGAGCACCTCGTCCGCGAGGCGATGGCCGAGTATCTCGCTCGCATCGTCGACGCTCTCGAGCAGGGCTCCGACCTCGTCGACTCCATCAAGCTGCTCGTGCGCTTCCACGTCCGCTGGTTGCAGGAGCGCCCCGCGCTGACACGACTTATGCTCCGCTGGGAGGAGGTCGAGCGGGATCGCCCGAGCGGACAGCGTCACTACGCCCAGTACAGCGACGCGATTGGCGCCTGGCTCCGGCGTGAGGCTCGCGCGGGCCACATCCGCAGAATGGAGCCGGATCTCTACTCCGCCCTGTTCATGGGGCCCTTGATGGAGTACGCGCGCCAGAGATCCGCAGGCTTGACGACCGCCTCGCCGCAGGCAATCGAGCGAGGGCTGGTCGCCGGGCTAGTTCGGGTGCTCGAGAGCTGACCGGCGCCAGGCTCAGCGGGGCTACTGGGCAGCTCCTTGAGACCCGATGGTTCTCTGACGGGCCCAACATTTCGGATGCCAGACGAGGTCCACGGGCTGAGCCTGCCGGGCAGCTGATGTGAATCACGATTCACTAAGCTGCCGCGCGACAGTGTTGGAGTTGCGCGACATCTGCAAGAGCTTCCCGATGGGGGCCGACGTCGCCGAGGTGCTGCACGGCGTCACGGCGGAGATCCGGCCCGGCAAGCTGGTCGCGATCGTGGGTCCCTCGGGGAGCGGTAAGAGCACCCTGCTGAACCTGATCGGGACCCTGGACACGCCGAGCAGCGGCCGGCTTCTCTTCGACGGCCGGGAGATCGGTAGCCTCAGCCCCAAGGACCGGACTCGTTTCCGGGCGGGCAACCTCGGCTTCATCTTCCAGTTCTTCAACCTGCTGCCGGGCCTGACTGCGCGCCAAAACGTCGAGTTGGCCGCGGCGATCGCCGGCGGAGACCGCGGCGCGACGCGCTCCCGTTCGGCCGAGCTGCTCGGGCGGGTCGGCCTCGCCGAGAAGGTAGAGGCCCCGGCCCGCAAGCTGAGCGGCGGCCAGATGCAACGGGTTGCGATCGCCCGGGCGCTGGTCAACGAGCCGCGCCTGATCCTCGCCGACGAGCCGACCGGCAACCTCGACCAGCGCAACGCCCACGAGATCCTCGAGCTGCTGCGCCAACAGGCGACAGGGGATCGCGCCGTGGTGTTGGTGACCCACGACCACGAGCTTGCCGAGCGCTACGCAGACGAGATCATCTCCCTGATCGACGGGCGGGTCGCGGACCTGACCCGGGCCGGACCGAATGGACGTCGCCGCGGACTCGTGGCGGGCCTGGCCTCTCTGGTCAGGAGATGATTGGCTCGGTCCGTTCGCAGGCGCGGCTCACGGTCCTGCTGACCCGCCACCTGCTCCACGTCGTCAAGCGGCAGCGGGCGCGAGCCTTCGTCCTCTGGGCGGCGCTGACCCTGGCCCTCGGCATCAGCGTCGGGCTGCTCGCCTTCGTGACCAGCATCGAGGACTCCTTCCGCGAGCGCGGCCGGGCGGTTGGCGGGGTCTCCGACGTCCAGGTCGAAGCCCTCGGAACCTCCTCGCTTAAGGCGGGGCTGGCCCAACGGCTGGAGCGGATCGCGGGAACGCGGTATGCGATTCCGATCGCGCAGCAGCGGGTCGTCCTCGAGGCGGGCGAGGAGCGGCTGGTCGCCACCGCGATCGGCGTCGACCGCTCGGCGCGGCGGCTGCGCAGCGCCGTGCAGAGCGACCTCAGGGTCCCGACCGGCGGCCAGGGCAAGCCGGGCCTGGCTCTGCCGTCTGCGCTGGCCGACGAGCTGCGGGTGCGGCGCGGCGAGCGGGTGCGGATCTTCGCCTTCGAGCGGGCACCGCGAGTCCGGGTCGCGCGGGTCGTCGATGTCGACCCGGCGATCGAGGACGTCATCACCCTCCCCCGCGACCGGCTCGAGCGCCTGCGGGGAGCCCCGGGGCAGCCGACCGTCGTTTTCGTGAAGCTCGCGCCCCGGTCCCTGACGGAGACGTGGGAACGCCGAGCCGAGCGGGTTCTCCCCGACAACGCCGTCCTGACCACGCCCGCCGTCAACCAGGGCGAGCTGAGCCACGTCCTCGACTTCACGGTGCGGGCGCCGACGTTCGTCTTCGGGATGGTCGTGCTGGCGATCGCCGGACTGCTGATCTACGTCCTGCAGCTGATGCGGATGCTCGAGCGCCAGGAGGACCTCGGCCTGCTCCGGGCGCTGGGCTCGCGGCGGCTGCCGCTGGTCCTCGCCGAGAGCATCGTCCTCACCGGGCTGCTGGTGGCGGCGATCGCGCCGGGGGTCTTGATCGGAACCCCGATCGCCCACTACCTGGCCTCGCAGGTTCCGACCTACCTGACCGACGTCTTCGGCTTCAACATGCAGGTAGCGGTCCGCCCCGACGTCGTCGCGGTCGCCGCCGCGATGGCGCTCGTCGTCGGGATCGCCGCGACGATCGGAGCGCTCGCTTCGGCCCGCGGCTCGATCGCCGAGCAGCTCGGCCGCTCACCGCAGGCGGGGGCGACGGTCACCTCGACGATCTCGCTGCGCTCAGCACTGGGGCTGCTGGCCGGCGGGGCGGCCTGCCTGGCCCTGGGGCTGGTGGTCGCCGACGCCGGCCTCTACCCCCTCGCCGCGGTGACGATCCTGGTTGGGCTCGCCCTCGCCACACCGGGTGTCGTCGGCCTGGTCGCGATCGCCCTCGGCCGTCGCGAGCATGGCGGCTCGAAGGTGGTTCTTGTGGCCCGCGGCGCCGTCGAGGCCAACCCCCGCCGGGCGGCGCTGGCGGCCGCGATCATGGCGCTGGGCGTCGCTGCGGTCGTCCCGCCGCAGCTCGCCGAACGGAGCCTGATCAAGCGGACAGAGCTGATCAACAGGTCGATCCGCCCCAGCGCCCGGCAGCTGCTGGCGGCCGACGACGCCTTCGCCAGCGTTCCGATCACGACCCGCTTCGGGCGGCAGGGGCTGCGCGACGAGTCGACCGTCGCCCGGCCGACGGCGTTCGCCTTCATCCCCTACCAGGGGCGAAAGATCGAGGTGCGGGCCTTCGTGCCGAGCACGCGCGGCGGCATCCTCCGCGCGGGGCCGGCCGGACTGCCCCGGCATCTGCCGATCCTGCGCAAGCACCCCGACGACATCCTGATCTCACGGGTGATGGCCGCGGGTCTCGACCTCGACACCGGCGACTCGATCGAGCTGCCCACCGCGGTCGGGCCACAAAAGCTGAAGATCCGGGGCACGGTTGAGGATTTCGCCTGGCCCTCGGGGACCGTCTACATGGACATCCAGCGCTACCGCGAGCTGTACCGGAGTGCAGCCGTCAACGTGCTCGTGGTCGACCGTCGCAGCCGCCTCGACAGCGGCGGCCTGAAGGACCTGAAGCCGCTCCACGCGGTGACCGGGGCCGAGTTCTCCGACCGGATAGAGAAGCAGATGAACCAGAGCACGAAGGGGCTCTTCGCGATGCGTATCCTGACCCTGATCGCGGCGCTGGTCGCGGTCGGGGGCATCATCGCCACCTCGGTCTTCGCGCGGCGGCGCGAGTGGGCGGTTCTGCGGGCGATGGGAATCGGCAACGCCGGCCTGCTCGCGGCGCTGGCCCTGGAGACGCTGCTGGTGATGAGCCTCGGCGCCTTCTGCGGCGCGATCGGCGGCATCGTCAGCTTCCGCGGGCCGACCCTCGGCTTCCTCGAGGCGCAGGGGTACGTGCTCAGCAACGACCTCGCGCTCGGCACCGTCGCCGCCGTGACCGCCGCCGCGGTATTGATCGGGGCGCTGGCGGCGGCCCTGCCGGCCTGGCTGACGGCCCGGGCGCCACTTGCCGACGCGCTCTCCTACGAGTAGGCGCCGATGCCTCCGAGCCGGCCGACCCCGAATGCGCTCCCCGCCCCCACTGCGCGTGGTGACGCGACCCGCGAGCGGCTGCTCGAGGCGGCCGTCGAGCTGCTCGAGACGGGCGGATACGCGGCGGCCTCGGTGGCCTCGATCTCGGCGCGGGCCGGGGTCGCGGCCGGCGCGCTCTACCGCCACTTCCCCTCCAAGGCCGAGCTGATCGCAGAGGTCTTCCGCGCCGTCGCCGAGCGCCAGCTGTCCGAGCTCTACGAGGCCAGCGCGGCACCCGGGACGGCGCTGGAGAAGCTCGACGCGGTCGTGCGCCGCTTCGCGGGCAGCGCCCTCGAGAACCGGCGCCTGGCCTGGGCCCTCGTCTATGAGCCGGTCGACCCGCTTATCGACGCCGAGCGGCTCGCCCACCGCCAGGACTACCGCGAGCGCCTGGCCGACCTGCTCCGGATCGCGATCGAGGCGGGCGAGATCCCCGACCAGGACGCGGACCTGACGTCCGCCTCGCTGATCGGGGCGATCAGCGAGGCGCTGGTCAGCCCGCTCTCACCGGTGCGGGGTGAGAGCGTCTCCGAGCAGGACGTCGTCGCGGCGCTGTCGGAATTCTGCCGGCGCGCGGTCGGCGCCGCCGCGGACTGAGCCTAGGGCTGGTCGGGCGTGCGCGTCTGTCAAGGCTGCGGCGGGACCCAGGGGGTGTGCCTCGGCAGCCAGCGCGGCACGTTGCGCTTGTAAGCGCGGTAGTCCTCGCCGAACCGGCGCTCCAAGTCCGGCTCCTCGTACACCCAGAAGCCGGCGTAGTTGATCGCGAAGAACGCCGCAAACCAGATCAGCAGCGGCGGCGAGCCGAACAGCGCCGCCTCGCCCGCCAGCACCGCGAGCACGGCCGTGATCATCGGGTTGCGCACGTGGCGGTAGGGGCCCTCGACGACCAGACGCCGGGTCGGGTCCCAGGGCGCGAGCGTCCCCCTGCCGATGCGAGCGAACAACCGCACCGTCCAAAGCCAGAGTGTGAACCCGGCGGCGATCAGGGCGAGGCCGAGGAGAACAGGCAGAGCGGCCACGATTCCGCCGAGGCCCCAGCCGATGTTCGAGCCGGTGCCGATGAGGACGGCAACCGGCACCAGCACGCACACTGTGCCGGGGAGCAGCGCGATCGCACGGGCCTGGCGCCAGGCGCTCACGCGGGTATTGCTGCCGAGCGAATCATGTCTGCGGTCAAATGACCCGGTGGCACTCGAATAGCATACCGGTGGTATTTATCCTTACGAGTGGCAACCCGCGATGGAGGCAACCGCACATGGCCGTGGATGAACGAGCAAGGCGTTTCCCGTGAACGGCGAAGAGGGTGGAGCCGGGTCGTCGTTGCGCGAGGATGTCGAGGCTCTCGCGCGGCTCCGGCGCCGCACTACCATCGCCGGAGAGCAGGAATCGGCCGAGTGGGTCGCCGGTCGCCTCAGGGCGCTGGGCACCGAGGATGTTCGCGTCGTGACCTTCCGTGGACAGTCGAGCTGGGCATGGGCGCACGGGGCGCACATGCTCGCGGGACTTGGGGCGAGCTGGGTGCGTGGTCGCGCCGCCCGCCTGCTCGGAGCGCTCGTCGCGGTCTCGTACGAGCTCGATGTCAGCGCTCGAAACCAGTGGCTGCGGCGATTGCTGCCCGGGCGCCCGGGTTACTCCGTCGAGGCGCGCATCCCCAGCAGAGATCCTGCTCGCCGCACGCTGGTTCTGGTCGCCCATCACGATGCCGCTCACACTGGGCTGGTCTGGCACCCAATCGCAAACGCCGCGAATCGGCGCCGCTCGGCGCGCACCGACCGGGCCTACCCCTCCCATGCGGTACCGCTCATCGGCCTCGCGGCGGCCGCGACCGGGTACCGCTATCTGCAGCAGCCCGCGCGGCTGCTCCTCGCGATCAGCACCCTCCTCTGCGGCCAGGCGGCGCTCAGCCCCACCGTGCCGGGTGCCAACGACAACGCGACGGGTGTCGCGGCGGTGCTCGAGCTGGCGCGGCGCCTGAAGGAGAGGCCGCTGCCTGGGGTTGACGTGGTGATCGTCTCGCCCGGCGGCGAGGAGGCCGGCTCGGTGGGCATGGGGGCCTGGATGCGCGGGCCGGGCAGGTCGCTGGATCGGCGATCGACCCTCGTGGTGAATCTCGACGCGATCGGCTCAGGGGGCCATCTGGTCGTCTCTCGTCGCGAGGGTCTGACCGGCTGGTTTCGGAGCGGTGACGTCGACCTCTCCCAAAAGGGGGCTCGAGTCGCCGGTTTGACCGCGCCGCGCGTGGTGACCTTCCCGAACGTGACCGATGCGTTCGTCGCGCGTCACGCCGGCTTGCGCGCGGTCTCGATCCTCTCCTATGACGACGGCTGGATCGCCAACCTGCACAGGCCCAGCGACGTAGCGGGGAACGTCGGCTGGTCGACGGTCGATCAGGCGATCGCGCTGACCGAGGGTATGGTCGAGGCCTGGGTGGCCGAGCCGACGACCGAGATCGCCGATCGGGCCTAGCGCACGCGCGCGGGAACGTACTTGGGACTCAGTCCTGACTGACAGCGGCATCGCGAAAGCCCGGGCGCAGAATCGCGACGCAGCGGTCCGCTGCCGCGAGGTCGCCCTCTATTTCCGCGCGCCCGACGCTGGCGGCTTCGCTTGGGCTCAGGCGCCGCCGTCCCAGCGCAAAGAAGGTCTTGTAGTCGGTGGTCAGGACGAGGTCCGGGTCCAAGCTTGGCCCCTGCTTGATCTTGAGAGCACCATCTTCTGAGCGGACGGTGAAGAGCTCGTCAGCGATCCTGAGCTCATACGTCTCCCTCACCCCGCGGCTGGACTCCGGCCTGTGCATGACTTGCAGCGCCGTCAGATACCAGCCGAGTCTGAAGTGGTCGCTCGACTTGGGCATGTCCATGTACCTCAAGCCCCATCTGGCGAGCTCGACCAACGCAGGTGCGAGATCACTCCCGGCCTGGGTCAGCTCGTAGACGTTCGCGGCGGCCGGTGGTGGCAGTTTCGTGCGCGTCACGAGACCGGCGGCCTGCATGTCGTTCAGGCGTTTCGCAAGGAGGGTCGGACCGATCCCGGGCAGCCCCGTGACCAGGTCCGTGAAGCGCTTCGGGCCGAGCCCCAGCTCCCTTATCAAGAGCAGCGTCCAACGCTCGCCGACGACATCGAGCGCACGCGCTACTGGACAGAAATGGTCATAGCCTCGCGCCACGCCTAGATAGTACAGATCAAATAGTAAGTGCTACAGTTTTCGCTCTTGATAACTACGATTTGTGTATCACCTCATCGGCGAAAGTGACCATGTCTGACCACCGGGACATGACGCCTCCCATCCTCTGGCAATACAGCTTCTCGAACTTCAACGAGAAGGCGCGCTGGGCGCTGGACTTCAAGCGGATCCCGCACGTTCGGCGGTCAGTGCTGCCCGGGAGTCCTCGCGCGCGCGCCTTCTCACGCCGGGGGACGCTGCCGGCGCTCGACCTCGACGGCGAGCGGGTCGTGGACTCGACCAGAATCATCGAGGCGCTCGAGCGTCGTTGGCCTGACCCACCGCTCTACCCGGCGGATGAGGGCGAGCGCCGGGCAGCGTTGGAGCTCGAGGAGTTCTTCGATGAGGAGTTGGGTCACGACGCGCGGCGGGTGCTCTTCAATGAGATCTCTCGCAAGCCGCGCCAGGTCCATGGTTTCCTGGCCACCGGACAGGGGCGTGCGGGGCGCGGCCTGCTCTGGACCCTCCTTCCCTTGACCGCCGTCCAGGCCAGGCGGCGCTACCGCTTCTATCCCGCCGACATAGAGCGCAGCCGCAAAAAGGTTCTCGCCGCGCTTGATCGCATCGCCGCGGAGACGCGCGGCAGTGGCTACCTAGTCGGTGCTCGCTTCACAGTCGCCGACCTAACGGCTGCCTCCTTGGTCTACCTGCTCGCCCGTCCCCAAGAGTTCCAGTATGAGCTTCCCAAGCTGCCGCTCTTCGACTTCGAGCGCCAAGTCGCCGATCATCCCGCCGTCGAGTGGGTGGCGGAGATGTGGCGCCGACACCGCGGGGTCTCGGCGGAGGCGAAGCGAGGCTAGAAGGCGTCGATCAGATTCTTCAGCTCCGCCAGGACCTGGCGGGTCATGGCGCGTTGATCCTTGCTGCGGGCCACCAGCATCACTCCCTCGCAGGTCGCGCCGAAGATCAGATGCGCCAGCGGCTCGACGGGGCGCTTGGCGATCAGGCCCTCATCGATGGCGAGCTGCAGGCCGTTGACGATCAGCGCCATGCTGTAGCGGTCCTCGACCTCCCGCATGCCGTCCCATCCGAGGGCGGCGGGCGCGTCGATCAAGGTGATCCGCTGGACTCCTGGGTCGAGGGATGCCTCGAAGAAGGCTCGACATGCCTCGTGGAATCCTTGCCTGGGGTCGCGTTTGCATTGATACGCGGCAAGGGAGATCTCCGCCAGAGACTGCTGCTCCTGCTCGTACACCGCGCGAAAGAGATCTCGCTTTCCGCTGAAGTGGTGGTAGACGGCGCCCTTGGTCAGGCCGGCCGCGTCGACCACGTCGTCAAGCCTGGTGTCGGCATACCCCCTCTCGACGAATAGCCGTCGCGCCGCCTTCACCAGCTCGGCGATCGTTGTCTCGGAGCGCTCGCGCTGGGTGCGGCTGGGGGCTGTGCGGTGCGTGGCGGTGGCCATTCGACAACTTTACCCACGGCAAGTTGGATACCACCGGTATGTTACGTGCCGTAGGCCGATGGATTCACGCCGTAGCGAGTGCAGAACCGAGGATTTCGCATGCCACAGGTCGTCTTCACGGAACAGATCGATCGGGTGTTGACCGTGCACCTCGACGATCCGCCGCGCAACTTCGACTCTTGCGCCCGAGCGAGGCGGCCGAGATCGGCCTGGTGAATCGGGTTGTCCCAGCCGCCGAGCTGCTACCACCGCTCAGGAGCTCGCCGAGCGCCTTGCCCGCCGCTCACCGCTCGCGGTACGCGAGATCAAGCGCTGCGTCTACGACGGCGGCTCGCGACGCCTCCCCGCCGGCCTGCGCGTGGAGGAGGCGAGCATGTTGGCGACCGTTTCGAGCGCCGCGTCGCTGCGCGCACTTGACGCCTACCATGCCGAGCTCGGCCCGATGGACGCCACCGGCAACGACAACGTGATCGCCACCTGGGAGCGTCTGCGCGACGGAACCCTGGTCGACATGACCGCGCCATGAACAAGGGCAGCTACTTGGACGTAGCCGATCGCAGCTGGCCCGTGCTGCGTCGCGTGATGGGCCTGCACACCTTCGCCTACCGCGCCACCAACGGCCGCATCGGGCACCACATACCGGGAGTCCCCGCGCCCATCCTGCTGCTCGACCACGTCGGCGCGAAGAGCGGAGTGAAGCGCACCTCTCCCCTCTCCTACATCCCCGACGGCGACGACGTGGTCCTGATCGCCGCCAAGGGCGGCTACTCGAAGCACCCGGCCTGGTTCCACAACCTCAAGGCCAACCCAGACACGATCGTCCAGATCCGCCCTGAGCGCCGGCCGGTCCACGCAAGGATCGCGACCCCGCAGGAGCGCGAGCGCCTCTGGCCGATGGCCGTCGGCGTCTACCAGGGCTACGAGGACTACCAACGGCGCACCGAGCGCGAGATCCCGCTCGTCATTCTCGAGCCTCGCAAGGCGTATCAAGCCGGGATGATCCTCGTCGCTCGCGCTACCAGTCAGATCGGCAGAGCCGTCATCGAGAGGCTGCTCGCCGCCGAGCTGGACGTACGGGTCCTGGTGCGGCGCGCTGAGGACGCCGAGGCTTTCCGGGAGCTGGGATGCGATGTCGTCCGGGGGACGTGCGCGATCCGGAGGCGGTCCGGCGTGCCTGCGAAGGCGCCGGAACGGTCGTCTCGTTGATCGGCCGACTTCGCCCGCACCGAGCGGGTTTCTGGGATGTGCGACCATGAGGGCAACGTCACGCTGAATTCCTCGACGGCGAGCCACAGCAGGTGCTACGGCGCGCCTCGGTACGGCGGCATCCCAGGAGCGCATCGAGTCCCTTGTCCTGAATCCGAGAGACGGAGGCAATATGGATTGTCGAATCACCTACGTTGGAACCGCAACCTTCCTGCTCGAGATCGGGGGACTCCGGCTGCTGACGGATCCCGTGCTCGACCCAGCCGGAAGCAGGGAGACGCTGCGCGTGCGCCTGCTGGGCCGGCTCGGACTCGACTTCCCGCTGGTCAAGCTCACGGGCCCAGCGCTGTCGACCGACGAGCTCCCGGAGCTGGACGCGGTCTTGCTGTCGCATGACGAGCACTACGACAACCTCGATCGGGAGGGTCGCGCACTCCTCCAGCGCGTTCCGCTGACGCTCACAACCGCGTCGGGTGCCAAGCGCCTCGGCGGAACCGCCGAGGGACTGCTTCCGTGGCAGTCGTTTGAGGTCACGGGCGGCGATGGCGTCACAGTGCGTGTGACCGGCGTGCCTGCGCTTCACGGACCGAGGGTGCTCAAGCGCTATATCGGCGATGTGACCGGATTCGTCCTCGAGTGGGAGGGGCAGCGCCACGGGGCGCTCTACGTCTCCGGAGACACAGTCCTGTTCGGCGATCTCGCCGAGATCGGCCGGCGGTTCGAGATCGGGACCGCGATCATCCATATCGGCTGCGGTGGCTTTGACGATGTCACCGGGCCTCTCCGACTCAGCCTAAGCGCCACCCAGGGGCTGCGCTTGGCCGAACTCGTTGGAGCCCGGACGCTCGTGCCGGCCCACTACGACGGCTGGGCCCATTTCACCGAGCCGCGCCGCTCCGCGGAGCAGGCTCTGAGTGAAAGCTTCGACGGGCGCGTTGTGTGGCTCAAAGCGGGTGAGCCGACCCCGCTTGAGGTCTGGCTACCTCATTGAGCAACGCCTGCCTCCGCCGTCGCCGGCGCGAGGCCGGCCGCGCGCAGCGCGGCCAGGACTGTGTCGGGTGTAGGTCGGACGCGGTAGTTGTCGGTCTGGTCGGCGTAGGCGATGCGACCTTCGGCATCGGTGACAACCAGCGTCGGCAGGACGGTGTCGCTGTCGTAGCCGATCATGCCGGCGGGGGTGCCATCTGGGTTGACGATGCCCAGGCGGCGGGCGGCCTCGAGCTTCTCGTCTTGCAGATAGCGGAACGCGACACCGTGGCGAGCGGCGAGCTTGCGGGTGTGCCCCTCGTCCTGGGGGCTGACTAGAACCACCTGTGCGCCGAGCGTCTCGATCTCGCGCCAGCGCTCGGCAAGCTCGCCGATCTGCGCCATGCACAGCGGGCACCAGTTGCCGCGGAAGAACAACAGCACGGTGGGCCGTCCGCGCAGCTCCGCAGCGATTATCGGTCCGCGACCGTGCTCGAAGAACGGCAGGTCGTCCGGGAGCGTCGCACCGATGACCAAAGCCGGGGACGGCGTGCGGTCGAACCACGAGTACCAGCGGGTGTAGGCGCGCCAGGCAAGGATCTCCCCGATAGCAAGA
The DNA here is from genome assembly GCA_963816785.1 of uncultured Solirubrobacterales bacterium. GTDB lineage: Bacteria > Actinomycetota > Thermoleophilia > Solirubrobacterales > 70-9 > VRUE01. Next base: position 1,017,748 of record CAWFLL010000004.1, read on the forward strand.
GCTGCCGCTACCGGATGCCGGCGCCCGAATCGCAAGATCGGGACGACACCGACCGCCGTTGCCGCCCGTAAGCCCACCAGGTCGGGGCTTGTGCGCGCTGCCGGTCTCAGAAATCCGCCGGCGAAGTAGACGCCGGGGATGGCGTGCACCCCCGCCGCCAGGACCCAAACGGCCCGGTCGCCGCGCCGGGCGCGAACCGCTCGGCGCGCCGCATCGGCGGCGAGCAGCGCCGGGACGAAGGAAAACAGCGAGATGAACGCCTGCTTGGCGCTGCGGGGTAGCACGATCCGCGGCATCGAGCGAGAGTGTAAGCGTGCCTCTAATGGGGGGGCGGTTGGCGTCTTCGCCGTGGTGCGCGGGGATGATCTGGTCGCGGCGCCCCTGACGATCAGCACCACGACCTCATCGCGATCCCGCCGTCGAGCGCGTGGGGCACTCGCCCCTACGACCTCTCGCTGGTGGAGGGCTCCATCACCACGCCTCTGGTTCAAGGGTCTCGGCAAACAGAGTCCGCGTCCAAAAATCGTCCTTGGTTGCCTGAAGGTCGAACCTCGCTGGATGTGATGTCTGGAAGCGACATCGTGGACGTTCCGCGGCGGGGTCGCCCTATAGTCGCGCGGCACCTATTTACTGAACGATGAGAGGCACCAACCCTAGGAGGTCCCGGATGGCCGAGTTCCCCGCACCCGAGGAAGGGATCGCGCTGACCCATTTCATCGTCTCCGCCGACGTCGAGCGCTCACGCCGCTTCTACACCGACGTGCTCGGCGGCGAGACCGTCCGCACGGGCGAGCCGTCGGTCGTGGCGCTCGCCAACAGCTGGATCATCATCAACGTCGGCGGCGGCCCCACCGACGACAAGCCGACCGTCACGCTGGAAACCCCGCCCGACCCCGATCGGGTCAGCAGCTTCCTCAACATCCGTGTCGCCGACATCCAGGCCGTCTACGCGGAGTGGAGCGCGCGTGGGGCAGAGTTCCTGACGCCTCCGCAGAAGCGCAAGACCGAGTTCCGCTGCTACATCCGGGATCCGGACGGCCACCTGATCGAGGTCGGCCAGACGATCTGAGCCGCTACCGGGCGGCGGTCAGCGAGCGCAGCGGCTCCAGCCAGGCGGGCGGCAGGACCGGGGGTGCGTCACCGGCGTAGTCGGGGACCGCGCGGCGCGCCAGGCGGCAGGCAGGCCGGCTCTCGATCAGCGGCCGCAGGTCCTGGAGGGTCAGCGCCAGGCGCACGCTCGCCCCGATCTGAAAATCGGCGGCGTTCAGCTCCTCGCCGTCGAGCACGCCGGCTGCGATCCACTCGTCGACCTGCTGCAGCATGCCGTCGAGCCCGGCGAGGTTGGCCCGGACGACCTCGTCGGTCGCCTCGTTGACGCGCACCCCGGCGGCGATGAAGGGCGGGGCGAGGCGGGCGGCGAGGCCGATCGGCACCCCCAGCCTCGAGCCCTCCATGTAGCTGCGGATCGGAGCCCGGTTCGCGCGCATCGCCCAGAGCGACGATCTGCCGGATCGGGTGCTGGAGCTCCTCCTCGCCCCAGCGCTCGGCCTCCTCCACCGCGAGGCGCTTCTCGGGGTCGCTGGGGAACAGCGGCGGGTCGGGATGCACCCGATCGAGCTCGCGCGAGATCTCGCGCGACCCCTGGACCCTGCGGCCGTCGATCGTGATCGCCGGCACGGTGTTCCGCGGCAAGCCAAGCACCCTGCGCAGGATGACTCGCGAGAGGAAGGGGACGAGGTCGATTCGCTTGAAGTCGATGCCCTTGTATTCGAGCATCGCCTGGACCGCCGTCGTCGGGTGCGAGCCCGGAAGCCCATAGAGCCGGACCTTCATCGCCACCCGATCCTAGTAGGAGCTGAGGGCTTTGGCGTTGGCGCCAGCAGCGATCATGAAGGAGGACCGCTGCGCAGGCTATGCGCGGCGAGGTGGGCGCGCAGAGGCTGCGCCAGAGGCTCTCTCCGCCGCCCTGCGCGGCTCTTCGGCTCAATCGGGCCCCTCCTTGTCATCCCAAGCCCCGCTCAACGCGTATCAGGCCCGCATCGAAGTCGACGTCGCACCAGCGCAACGCCCGCAACTCCCCGGGCGAAGGCCGCGGTAGAGGGCCGTCGCCCAGGCCGGGCGATCCTCGGGCCAAAGAGCGTCCAGAAGCGCCTGTGCCTCTGCCTCCGAGCGCGAGATTGCTCCGCCGCTGACTGACGCCGGAACGGTTGTCAGGAGTTTGTTCCCGGCATCCCGGATCTCGTACCAGGCCTCATCCGGCATCGACCCATGGGCTGAGTTTGACTTGCAGGACGGCCGAAGTCGAGCGCCCTATTCCCGACAAGGGCTCGGATGAGAGGGGGCACCCCGGAAGCCATGAACTAGTTCGTTCATGGACGAATCGGCGTATGTCCGATCCCTTTTTTGTCCATTTGGGTAAAGGCCTGCGCTTGACCGTCCGAATCCGCGGGCATGACCCGCAAATTCACATATGCAGTCCTTGTCGCTGCAACCGCTCTCCTCGCCGCCGTGGAGGCGCCCTGGGCTGAGGCCCAGCTGGTGCACGAGCATCACCTCGCGAAGGTCGCGCGCGATTCTGCTGGCGGACCGCTGATCGCGCCGTCAACCGTCTGCCCATCGCAGGACCGACTCGAGGCTCCGGTAGGGGTCCAGGAGCAGACCATGCTGTGCCTCACCAATTACGCGAGGCAGGAGGCCGGGCTTGGCGGCGTCAGCGAGACAGAATCGCTGATGGCATCCGCCGACCTAAAGTCGCGCGACATCCTGGCCTGCCATGACTTCAGCCACTACGCCTGCGGGCGCCCGTTCTCCTACTGGATCCGAGCGATGGGCTACACGTCGGTTCCCTGCTGGAGGATTGGGGAGACAATCGCCTTCGGGCAGGACAATCTGGCGACACCTCGCTCGATGTTCATCGCGTGGATGCGCTCTCCTACGCATCGCAGAATCATCCTCGGCGGCTTCAGCCAGGTCGGTGTCTCCCTCCGGGTGGGCGACCTGGGCCTCTACGTGAAGGCGCATGTCTGGACCGAGCACTTTGGCGACCAATGCGAATCCGCCCTCTAGACTCGAAAACCCTCTTCGATCTGATCTCGAGTCCCCATTTCGGGATCGGATTCCAGGGCGCTAATCGGAGCTGTCCCAATCTCCCTGCCGCCGGGCGCAGGACATTGGTCTCGGCGCCCGATCGCAGATCGTCGAGGAAGCCCTCCGAAACCAACGCGAGCCCCTCAGGCTCGCAGTAGGCGTGGATCGGGTAGCGTGGCGCGAAGAGGTGCGCTTCCAGCGCAGCTCTTCTCTTTTCAGGTTTGGGATCGGTCCGTGGCTACTCCAGACCTTGGCTTTGGATCAACATCGAGGCGCTTTTGATCTCTGGATCGTGATCGGCGCATCGTGATCCCTCGGCAGCGACTTCGGGGTTAATCCACCGTCCGCAATGATCACGAGGTCACCGGCCCTTAGCGCGTCAACTCCCAGACGCTCGGAACTAGCGCAAGGGCAGCCTTTCGGATTTGTCGGCCGCGGTCGTAGTTAACCCAGGTAAATTCGGAGGACCGCTTGGCCCGGTCGGCCAGTCGGGCAAGAGAAGGACGGCCGGGCGCCGTGGACTTGGGAAGGTCCCGGTAGGCGCCCGGCTGCCCTCTTCCACGCCGGCCAGAGGTCGGGGATGAGAGAACCCCGTGTCCAGGTTCAGCGTGGGTACCGCATCGGCGCCTCCCGGCACAGGAATACCGGTTGGCCCCCTTTGCCGGAACCCCCCAGGGTAAAGGGGCCCCCGGCGGTTCCCGCGGGCGGGAGTGATGCGTTACCGGGCCGCGGGAAGCCTGTTGAAGGTTGGTCCGAGCCACCACCGATGGCGCCCAGCGCAACCGCTTTCTCGGCAGAGCGCGAGGTGGAGCTGGACCGCAGCAGTGTCGCCGGCGCCGTAATCGCATGGGTTACGTGCGGGTGGCGGCCGGCGCAAGAGGCCCTCGTCTCTTTGCCTCGTGTCAGTTTCACGAAATTCCCCTGTCCGGTCCCGGATAACGGTGGCTACCGTCACTCTTCAGCCGGCGAATCGGTGATCCCTGTCGCCCGAACGGGCGTCCGCCGATAGGAAAGCAGATTCTCGTCTGAAAGGCAAGATGAACTTTTCTGAAGATAACCATTTGGAGACTTAGGCTGTGCAGGGGGTCGAATCGCGCCAGAGGCCTGGCTTCGGCGTGCGCACCCAACTGTGAGCGATGCTGCGGCTCGCTACTGCTCCCGCGGCGCTGAGGACCGTGGTCGAAATGGCGACATATCTCGCTTCCCCTTCAGAAAGGCGTCTACTATCCACCGCGACGAATTGCAGGCACAGGGGAAATGGCGGGTGGCGAGCGATCGCTGCCGGCGCGGGGGGTTTGGTGGAGCGGTGAGTCAAGCGAGCAGGCGATCGCCGATCGCGGCGAGGCGGAGGTCCTACAATGAGCGCGGGCCGAAAGGGGATAGCGGCCCACCGCGGGAGGCGCTCAGGGCGAGAGAGAGGGCGAGTGCCGTTTGAGCGAGCGTGAGAACGTGGGTGCGACGCTCAGCACCCCGTGGGGAGAGGCCTCGGAGCTGAGGGAGCGACGGCTCTATCCGGGCGCCGGCACGCCGCGCCGAGGAGGTCGCGCGCAACCAGCGCGAGCGGCTCTTCGGCGCGATCGTCGCGCTCGCCTCCGAGAAGGGCTATGAGGCGATCACGGTCGCCGACGTGCTCGCGCTGAGCGGCGTCTCGCGCAGCGCCTTCTACGAGCACTTCGCCAACAAGGCCGAGTGCCTGACCGCGGCCGCCGCCGAGCTGGTCGAGCCGACGCTGGCGGCGCTGGCGCCGGCCGATCGACAACGGCGGCCCGCGCGAGCCGAGCGAGGTCTTCGAGGCGTTCTTCGCGCTCCTGCGCTCCCAGCCGGCGGCGGCGCGGGTCTGCTTCGTCGAGCTGCACGCGGCGGGCGAGGCGGGCGAGGCGCTCGGCGACCGCGCGCTTCGAGGCGCTGGCGGCGAGGGTCGAAGAGCTGAGCGGCGGGCCAGCCGGGCGATCAGCCGATCGGACCCGGAGCTGGTGCGGGCGCTGATCGCCGGGCTGCGCAAGCTGATCCACACCCGCCTCGCCCGCGGCGAGGAGGCGCGAGCTCGAGGGCCTGGCGCCGGAGCTCTGGCAGTGGCTGGCGAGCGTCGCGCCGCCGCCCGGGCCGCTGGCGGTGCCGCGCCGCCAGCGCGCCGCGGCTCGGGGCCGCGCTTTGAGGGCTACACGCCGGCGGAACGGATCGCGCGGGCGGTGGCGGCGGTGGTCGCCGAGAAGGGCTACGGGGCGATGAGCACCGACGACATCGCCGCGCGCGGCGGCGATCTCGCTCAGCACCTTCTACGCCCACTTCGCCGACAAGCGCGACGCGGTGCTCGGCGCGCTGGAGATGAGCGGCGCGCAGATCATGGCCCTGGCGGTGCCGGCGGCGCGGCGGGCCGGCGACTGGCAGCGAGGGCGTGCGGGCCCTCTATGAGGCGATCTGCGCCTACTTCGTCGCCGAGCCGGCGATGGCCGAGCTGGCGACGGTCGGCGTCTACGGCGCCGGGCCGCAGGCGCTCGCCCGCCGCGACCGGGTGATCGACTCGCTGGCGGCGATGCTGGCGCCGGGCTTCGAGGAGAACCCCGCAGGCGCCGGCGGTCAGCGCCGAGGCGATCGCGGCGACGGTCTACGCGCTGATGCGCGAGCAGGTCCGCAGCGACGGCCCCGAGAGCCTCGGCGCGGTGGTCCCGCTCGCCACCTACATCACCCTGGTCACCTTCGTCGGGCCCGAGCGCGCCCTGGCGGTCGCCAACGGCGAGCGCGGCCCGAAGCGCTGAGCCGGCGCTAGGGTCGGGCGGCGGCGGGATGCGGAGCTCCTCCTCGGCGGCCTCGGCGCCGAGGTAGGGGAAGACCGCCGCGTACATCAGCTCGGGGATCTCCTCCTCCCCCAGCCCGAGTTCGCCTTTGGCGACGGCCTCCTGGATGCGGGCGAAGACGACGCCGCCGACGCCGATCGCGGTGGCGAGGCCGGGCGACTCCGGGCCGCCGGCCTCGGCCGAGCCCTCGTCGAGCAGTTTGACGAGGCGGTTGAAGGTCTCCTGGAAGAGCTCCTGGGCGCGCTTGCCGGCGTACTGGACCTCGACCGCGGCGAGGCGGGCGACGCGTTCGTCGGCGCGCAGGTAGCGCAGCAGCGCGTAGGCGGTGGCGCGCATCCGGTCGCGCCAGCCGCTCTCCCCGGCGACCGCCTCCTGGGCGCGGGCGAAGAACTCGTCGTAGATCTCGCCGAGGACGGCGGCGAAGCAGGCGTCGAGGTCGGCGTAGTGGCGGTGGAAGGCGGCCTCGTCGACCTCGGCGCGCTCGAGCAGATCGCTCGAGCTTCAGCTTCTTGTAGCCGCGCTCGGTGCAGAGGTCGAGCAGCGCCTCGCGGAGGCGGCGCACCTCGCTTCTGCGGAGTCGGGCATCGCTCTCAGCCGGTATGTATCTCACAAGCGGGCACGCGAGCGCCGCGCGGCGAGCAGGGCGCGGCTGCCGCGCCCGCCGCGGCGCAGGAGGTGGACCGCGAGCGAGGGTCGGGCGAGGGGGCCGAGGGCGCCGTAGACGGCGAGGGAGATCGGCTCGCGGCCCGGGCGCCAGGCCTCCTCGTGGATCAGGTAGAGGGCCCCCATCGCGGCGAGGATCGCCTCGTGCAGGTCGCCGTCGGGCAGCGCCGAGACGCGCTCGCGGGCGCCGGCGGCGATCGCTCCGCAGGCGCTCGGCGGCGTGCTCGTGGGAGTCGTAGCGGCGCAGGTGGCTGGCGTCCTCGGGGTCCTCGTCGAGGTCGACGAGCGAGTCGAGCAGGGCGTTGAGGCCGCTGGCCCAGGGGAAGTAGGCGGACTCGACCCGGCGGGCGTCGGCCTCGCTGGCGCCCGGGCGTGGCGGCGAGGGCGAGCAGGGCGCCGACGCAGAGCGAGGAGGCCGCGGCGGCGGCGATCAGCTCCCACCACTCGAAGCCGGGCTCGAGCCCGGCCTCGGACGCGGTCCGCGCCGCCCACTCGTCGAGCTGGTCGCTCGACCGGGGCGAAGCGCAGGGCGTGGTTCAGCGCCTGCGATTCGCAGCAGAGGCGCGCCTGGCGCAGCAGCGGGCCGCGGGCGGCCTCGTAGGAGGGCAGCTCGCGCAGGGGCGCGCGGCAGGTCTCGATCAGCTCGAGCAGGTAGCCGCCGTCCTCGCTGGCCGGGGCGTGGGCGTAGTAGTCGGCGTGGGCGGCGTCGGGGTCGAGGGCGACCTCGAAGGCGCGGTGCAGGGCAGAGCCCGTTGGCGAGCGGGTCGGCGCGTCGGGCGCTCGGAGACGCCGTCGAGGTAGTCGAGCATCAGCTGGTAGGCGACGAGGCTGCGGGCGAGCTCGCGCGCGGCGCTCGGCGGGCGCGAGGACGGCGAGGGCGGCGAGGCCCTCGGAGTTGGAGCCCTTGTCGCGGTGGGAGGCGAGCGCGTCGGCGCGCAGCAGCGGGTCGGGGATCGCCTCGGCGCGGGCGAGGAGGCGGCGCTGGGTGGAGCGGGCGGCGGGGAAGACCCCGAGCCAGTAGCGACGCGCGGCGCGTGGCGAAGAGGCGCACGGAGCCGCCGCGGGCGGCGCGCTCGCCGGCGGGAGAGCAGGCATGGCGGCCTCGGGGCTCATCGGCGCACGCGGCAACCGCGCAGGATCGTCGTGGATCAGGGTCGGCCGGGGCGCGAAGTGGTAGGTGGCGCGGGCGAGGGGGAAGATGCCGATGCTGAAGCGGGGCGGCAGCGGGCAGCGGGCGCTGAGGTAGCTGCGGCGCTCGCCGGCGGCGCGGTAGCGGCGCCCGAGGGTGATCTCGAAGGAGCGCAGGCGCGGCCAGCGACCGAGGGCGCGGCGGACCGGCGAGCGCATCAGGACCCCGTAGGCGCCGCGTGCGCAGGCGGCGCAGGTAGAAGGGCAGGACGAAGGAGACCGGCGGCGAGGCCGAGTAGGCGTGGACCCAGACGGCCGGGCGCCCGTCGGAGCGGCCGTTGAAGGCGAGGACGCCGGCGCGGGCGAGCAGCGGGCTCGTCGGGGTCGAGCGGGACTTCGGTGCGTGATCTCGCCGCGGCCGACCAGCGCGCCGCGGCAGCGGGCGAGCGCCTGGCGCTGCGGTGGCGTTGCGCAGGCGGGCGCGGGGGCAGACGCGGCAGGCCGGCGGTGTCGAGGCCGCCGCGGGCGCCGAAGGCGATCTCGATCCGCCGCAGCTGCGGCGGCGGGGCGCCGTCGGTGCCGCGGACGGAGCCGGCGAGGGTGAGGGAGACCGGCACCGGGCGGTGGCGGGGAATGTGGCGGGGCGAGATCGAGCCGTCGAGGGAGACGACGACGCCGGGGCGGCCGCTCTGCTCGGCGCCGGCGGGCCCGACCGCGAGGTAGGCGAGCGGCGAGCAGGACGAGGAGCGCGAGCGACGGCGAGCCTTGGGCGGAGCGCGGCGGCTCATCGTGAACCTCGAGGGCTTGAAGGCGCAGTAGTTGAAGCCGAAGGAGACGACGACGTTGTTGGCCTTGTTGCCCTCGTGGATGAAGTCGGCCCGAGACGCGCTGGAAGCGGGCGATGTCTTCGGCGCGCAGGGCGGCGGCGGTGCGCCCGAGGTGCCGCGGTCTCGCGCTCCAGGGCGGCGAACCAGCGGGCGAGGGTGGCCCTGTCGGCCGCGGGCCGCGGCACGCGTGGAGATCGAGCTGACCGTGCCGGCGAAGATCCGCTTCGCCTTGGCGAACCTTGCGTCGCGGCGAGGCGGAGGCGTTCGGAGCGGACGTCGGCGCGGGTGCCGCGGACGGCGCGCTGGGTCGCTTCGGAGCCGGGCTTGCAGATCTTCTCGAGCTGGGCGACGTATTCGGGGCGGGTCAGTTCCGCGGCGGCGCGCGACGGCGGCGCGAGGCGAGCGGCGAGCAGCGCGAGCGCCGAGCGCGGCGAGCGGCGGTGCGGCGCGAGCGCGCATCAGCTCGCCGCCTCGGCGGTCGGCGCCGGCCGGCGGGCCGGGCGGCGGCGCGCGGCAGGAGGCGCTCGAGCCAGGCGCGGGGTGCGCCAGACCCGCTCGCCGATCAGGAGCATCAGCGCCGGCAGGAGGACGATGCGGACGACGGTCGCGTCGAGCAGGATCGCGACGGTGAGGCCGAGGCCCATCTGGCTGACGGTGGCGACCGGCGCGATCGCGAAGGAGGCGAAGACGGCGGCCATGATCGCGGCGGCGCCGGTGATCACGCCGGCGGTCTTGTCGAGGCCGAAGCGGATCGCGGCGGCGTTGTCGCCGCTGCTCGCGGTAGTTCTCGCGCATCCGGGCGAGGAGGAAGACGGCGTAGTCGATCGAGAGGCCGAAGGTGACGCCGAAGATCGCCGCGGCGCCGACCGTGTCGATGTAGGGGTGGCCGCCGAGCGGGTAGCCGGCGGGGATCTTGCAGGCGAGGGTGACGACGCCGATCGCGGCGGCGACCGAGAGCAGGTTGAGGCCGACGGCGAGGGCGGCGAGCAGCGGCGCGCGCAGCAGGGCGAGCGAGCATGAGGAAGGTGATCAGGACGATCGAGCCGACGACGAAGGGCAGGCGCGATTTGGTCGCCGAGCCGTAGTCGTTGAGGACGGCGGCGCCGCCGCTGAGCCCGGCGCTGAGGCCCGGGCGCCGCTCGATCGCGGCGGCGAGCGAGCGCAGGCGGGAGTCGAGCGCTCGCGAGCCGGCGGTGTTGAAGCCGGCGTCGGGGACGATCAGGTAGCGGGCGGCGGTGCCGCCGCCGGAGACGTCGATCACCTCGGCGGCGAGCGAGCGCCGGACCGGGTCGGCGCCGTCGATCGCGGCGACGGCGAGGTAGCCGGAGTCGAAGAGGCGCGGCGAGAGCTCGTTCGAGTCGGTCGAGGCGGCGCTCGAGCGGGTCGGCGGCGCGGGAGACGCGCTCGCCGGCCCGGCTCAGGCCCTGCTGGAGCGGGTAGGCGCGCTCCGAGCCTTCGGCGAGGCCGCCGCTGAGGGCTTCGGCGCCGCCCCGCAGTTCGCCGAGGCCGCCGGCGAGGCGCTTCGGCGCCCGCGCCGAGCGCCCGCAGGCCGCCGCTGAGGCCCTGCGGCCTCGGCGGCGAGGCGGGCGGAGCCGCCGCTGCAGGCGCTTGCCGCCCGAGTAGAGCTTGCCGAGGCCGCTGTTCAGCGCCGCGCGCCTGGGCGCGGAGGCGGGCGAGTTCTTCGCGGTTGGCGGAGAGGACGGAGGCGAGGACTTCGGCTTCGTGGGCGGCGGGCGCGAGCGAGGGATCGGCTGGCGGCGGCGCTCTGCAGGCGGGCGGAGAGCCGGCGGGCGCGGCCGAGGCCCTGGGCGGTGAGGTTGGGCAGCAGGGTGCCGAGGCCGAGCGAGAGGTTGTAGGCGGTCGCCGGAGGCGACGCGCTGGCCCTCGGCGAGCCGTTCGGAGCCCGAGGCGAGGCGCTCGAGCGCGCCGGAGGCCTGTTCGCCGCCCGCCCCGGCCTGATCGAGGCCGCCGGCGAGGAGTTCGGCCCCCTCCCCGGCGCGGGCCGAGCCTTCGCCGAGCAGGCCGCCGGCGGCCGAGGCTTCGCCGAGGCCGCCGCGGATCTCGGAGACCGCGCCCGAGGCCTGCCGCAGGCGGGGACCGAGGCGGGTGAGCTGGGCGGCCGAGGAGGAGCCGCCGGGTTCGCAGTTCGGCGCCGAGCGAGCGCAGCGGGCGGGCGGCGGCGGCGATCGCGGCGGGGCCGATCACCGCCTCGACCCCGGCGAGCCGGCGATGCGGCGCTGGGTGGCGGTGAGCAGGGCGAGGCGCCGGCGCGAGGTGAGCGGCCCGTCGCTCGGCGGCGAGGGTGAGGATGAAGGGGGCCTGCCAGCCGGCGCCGACGGCGTCGGAGATCGCTTCGGAGTCCTCGCGCGCGCGAGCTCGAGGGCGAGAGCTCATCGACGCCCGGGCGAGCCGGTGTCGAAGGCGAGGGCGGGTGCGGAGAGCAGCAGCAGCGGCACGACGATCGCGACGGTGGCGAAGGCGGGGCGGCGCAGGGCCGACGGTGGCGGCGGCGGCGACGCGGGAGCGGCCGGCGCCGGGCCGGGAGCGGCCGATCTGGCCGGCGTTGATGCGCGGGCCGAGCAGGGTGAGCAGGGCGGGCAGGGAGGCCCAGGCGATCAGCACGGCGATCGCGGTGACGACGGCGAGGGCGGTGGCGAGCGAGACCAGCAGCGAGCCGGGCTGGAAGAAGGCGGAGAGGAAGATCGAGAAGAAGAGGGTCGCGCCGGCGATCGCGGTGGTGCGCCCGGCGCTGCGGCGGGTGATCGGCGGCGGCGTCGGTCGGGCGCGCGGCCGGCGGCGAGCTCCTCGCGGAAGCGGGAGACGATCAGCAGCGAGTAGTCGACGCCGAGGGCGAGGCCCATCATCGTGCAGACGACGAGCGAGAGGGCGTCGATCGGCATCAGCGAGGTGAGGAAGACGAGGACGCCGCGGCCGGCGAGGACGGTGAGGGCGCCGAAGAGCGAGCGGGATCGCGGCGGCGAGCGAGCGAGCGGAAGACGAGCAGGAGGACGAGGAGCAGAAGCGGGGCGGCGAGCAGCTCGGCGCGCTCGGCGGCGGCGAGCGATTCGTGCTGCAGGGCGCGGGAGATGGTCGCGAAGCCCGACTGGGTCGCTCGCACGGGCGGGTGGACGTTGGCGTCGAGGGTGTCGTTCGAGCGCGGGGACCGTGTCGCGCATCGCCTCGGCGAGGGGCACGTGGTAGTCGAGCAGGAGCAGGGCGCGCGAGCGGGCGTCCGGGCGGCGTGCCGGGCGGCGGCGCGGGCAGCTTGCGGGCGGCGGGCGCGGGGTCCCAGGGCGAGATCACGGTGACGGTCGGGGTCGCGGCGCAGGACCGCGGCGAGGTGGCGGCCCTGGCGCTCGATCGCGCCGGCCGGGCCGCGCAGGAGGACGGCGAAGGGCGAGGACTCGCCGAAGCGCTGCGCGGGCGAGGTCTTCGCCGCGGGCCGAGGGGGTGCCGTCGATCGCCAGCGAGGTCGGGCGCAGGTGGTCCTCGACGCCGAGGCCGATCAGGCCGAGGGCGGCGACCGCGACCAGGGTGGCGGCAAGGGTCGCCACGGCGCGCGGCGCTCCGCGCCCTCCCCCGTGCCTGATGCGTCTGCTTCGGCGAGGGCGGTCTCTCATCGCTCCCTGCTCGCTCCCGTTACCGAAGCAGCGATGAAAGCACAGGGTGACCGGAAAGGCAAGGTTGGTTTTCTGGAGAGAGAAGCGCGTTCAGCAGCTGCTCAGCAGCGGCCGCGAGGCGGAGCAGCGGGCGGAGGCGGCGGTGCTTGCCGTTGTGGGCGCCGAGGACGGCGCGTGGCGCGGCGGCGGCGCGCGCAGAGCGATTCGCTGTTGACGAAGATGCCGCGGCGGCCGCCGGCGAGCGTGAAGACGGCCCTGGAGAGGGGGATGTCGGGCAGGGCCGGGAAGCGGACGCGCAGGCGCCCGCCGCGGGGCGGCGGTGTGGCCGTGGAGGAGGACGTGCAGCCCGCCGCCGCGCAGCTCGGCGAGCAGGTCGGGGAGGCGGCCGCTCGGGCTCGCGCAGGTAGATCGGGCCCTGCGAGGGGGGCGCCGAGCAGCGGGCTCCAGAGACGGGCGTGGCCGAGGCGCGAGCGCGGCGGACAGCGCTCGGCGGCGCAGGCTGCGCGGGCGCAGAGGGCGCGGACGCGGCGGAGGTCGAGCAGCTCGCCGGCGGGCAGGGTGAAGGTCGGCGGCGGCGAGGTCGCCGCTTCGCCGGCGCGCGGGCGCAGCACGGCGCGCAGGGCCGGGATGGCCGTTGCGGGCGAGGCCGCCGGAGAGGCGGAGGGCGAGCGCTGGGCTTGAAGGCGAGCGCGGCGCAGTCGGCGACCTGGAAGCGGCGAGAGCGGTCGGCGGTCGCGCCGTCGGCGGCGGTCGCCGTTGCGGCTGATCCGGGTCGGCTCGCAGGAGGTCGGGTTGCGGATCAGGCCGGGGCGGTCGAGGACGAGGCGGATCGCGCGGTAGCGGAGCGGGATGCCCTCGCGGATCTGCGGCAGCGGGTCGAGCGGCGACGCTGGCCTGGGCGGTTCAGGGGTCGATGTGGATCGGGGCGCGGAGGACGACGGTGCCGAGGTCGAAGGGGCCGGCCGCGGCGGGGACGACGATCGAGCGAGGCTGTAGGGGGCGCCGCGGTAGGGCCCGGCGAGGTAGATCGGGCCCTCGTCCAGGAAATAGGGATGGACGCCGGCGCCGACGGAGATGAAGTCGGAGCCGATCCGGCTGGCAGGCGGGCAGGGATCGCCCGCCCGGCTACCGTCCCCGCCGCCTGTGGGAGAGTCGAGGGAAGCGAGGGAGGACTCACGACAGAGTGGTATTCCGCTCAGATAGGCAACCAACCCGGTCGGTAGCTCCATCGTCAGAGATCGCAGCTGCTGCGCACCGTCCTCGCGTCCCAGCTGCGCGACGAACGGCGAAAGGGCGCCGGCGATCGGCCTGACGGCCCCGGCTTCGAAGTCTGGTGCTGTGGGCCGACTGCAGCCGCCACCCGGGCCCCTGACGATCGACCAGTCCTCATTGACGACGACGGGTGAAGAGGGCGCCGCGTACGGCGTCAGCTCGGCGGTGCTCGAGTAGTCCCCGCACGATGCGGGCGTGCGAAGCGGCGCATGCGGGCCCTGCTTCAAGTCGAGCCGGATCCGTTCGATGGGCAGGGGCGGGCCGTCCTCCACGGTCGCCGTGAGCTGCCCGTTGCCGGGGTCAGCTGCGACGTGCGCCGCGAACTTGGCGACGACGCCGCGTTCGGAGTTCTCGACCTCGATGTAGATCGCCAGCAGCGATATGAACGGGTTGTCGTTGGGATCGGCGATGTAGACCGTGCCGAACAGCGGCGCTTCCAGAAGCGGTGTCTCGATCTCCGCCGTTCCGATCTTCGCCGCGTCCGGGCAGTCAGCCGGCTCCGCCGTGAAGTGGATCGGCCTGGAGCCCGGCGGTGTGGTCAGGCCGATCTCCGACGATGAACAGCCGGCCAGGCCGTTGGCGCCGGATGGGTTCAGCGCAATCCCCTCGGGCAGGGTGATCGTCGTGTCTCTCAGATGCGAGGTCACGAGTCGGCACTCGACCGGCGGGCCGGCCTCGCACCGGCCATCCTGGGGAATCCGAATGTCGATGCCGAGACCGGTGGGCGAATCTGCGACATCGGTGGTCGGCGTCGCGCTCACCTCCGGGTCGAACTCGATCGCTTCGCACCCCGTCTGCTCGGAGGCCGTCGCCTCTTCGCCGAACCAATGCTCGGGGCTTCCCCAGGACCTGACCTTCAGCGCCGTGCGCAGGGGGCCCGTATCGCAGCTGGTCGGGGCGGAGGTCAAGGGGATCACCGGCCCCGAGACCGAGGCGCCGAGTGCCCCGATTTCTGCGTCGAAGCGATGGCTGTCGTGCACCGGGTCGTACGGCACGCCCCACAAGGTGAGAGTCGCTCCGCCGAGGGCGAGCGTGGTGGGGACGTCTCTGGCCTCGATGGTGAATCCGTAGTCGCCCTCGGTACGAACGCGCGGGTGCATCAGAACGCTGACGCCGAACACCTTGAAGCCGATCAACAGCGGCTCCCCCGGAGACGGGGTGAGCTTGCTCAGCGGCGAGAGGGTCCTAAGGGGGGATGCGTCAGTGGCCGCGACCCCTACCTGGCTCTCCGTCGGGCAGTGCCCGAGGAGCGTCAGGTTGAAATCGGCCGCCTCGCACCCCGGGACGGCCAGCGGATTGGCAACCGCCCCTGCGGGGAGATCGATGAACACGTCCTTGGTCGATCCGTCCGGTTCGCTCGAGGCGCCCTGAAGCTGAAAGGAGGTCGTGGAGTCAGGGTGTCCCCCGGCCTGGGTCAGCTCCGGCTCTTCGGCGAGCGTTTCGACCCATTCGTCGTAGCCGGGCCCGAAGAAGGCACCCTGAGTCGACCCGGGCGGCACGAACCCCCCGAATGCCTGAGGCACCGGTGCGTGGCTCCTCGCGAAGGTGCTGCCGGGTTCAATGCTGAGCGCGATCGAGGCCGGCGGCGAGAGGAAGCCGGACGCGAGCGCCGCGAAAGTCGCGACCGAAAGCACCAGTCCTTGACGACGCCCCGTGATCATCTTTTACCGAATGCGGATACCCGACGCCTGCCTGCGCAGGCGTGCTCCCTGATTCACGCACGAAAGACCTTACTCCCGTGGCGTGCTCCGCCGGATAATTTTCTTTGAGCGAGGTGCCTAGGGGTTCGGGGCGAATGCCCCCGGCTCGGTCGTGTTTACCTTCCACTCGCCGTCGTCGTTGGCCATCGCGATGAACTTGACCTCGCCTCCTGCGCCTTTGAAGATCACGTAGGCGTAACCATCTTTGACCCGGAAGCTGAGCAACTCCTTCACTTGGGCCGATTCGCGCAGTGAGGAGCGGGGGAAACTTCCCAGGAAGCGTTCGAGCGTCGCGGCGCAGCCTGTGGGCTTCTCCGCCCCCGGAGCGATGTCGACCAGCTGCGCTGCCTGTTCCTTGAATTCCTCCGACGTCGCAGCGCAGGCATTCTCCCAATTGCCTTCTGCCCTGGCCCGCAGGTAGGCCCGGAGAGTAGCGAGCGCCTGCTCCCGCTCGTCGACCCCTCCCTCTACCCCGAAGCCCTGTACCGAGTTGTCGCCTCCGGCCTGGACCGGCACCCCGGGCGCGACGGCCTTCGTTCCGGGGTCGGGGCCTGCGCCGGCGGCGTCGCCCGGCGGGGCCCCCAGCGCGGCGCGCCCGCCGCCGTCCCCGCCCCGCTGGGAGCCACCTCCCTGCTCGGCACTCCCCTCTACTTGGGGCTTGGGGCTCGCCGCCGGGGCATTCCCGCCAGGGGATGCGGAGATGCTCGACGACCGTTCGGATTCATCGCCCCCGCAGGCGGCGACCGCCAACGCGATGCAGATTGCGAGAAGCGGGGCGCCCGCCCGCCTCATCTCGCCCGGCAGCTTCGCTGCACCGTCGAACTGACGCGGCGGCCGCCGTCGAAGCGGAAGCTGGTGCGCGCTAGCGGGAAGAGGACTTGGCCGACGCCTTTCGGGGCCGGGCAGCCGGCGGAGAGGAAGCTGCGACGCTGCCCGCCTGCCCCGTAACGGCGCGAGAGGTTTATGCGAATTCCAGTCACCACACCCCAGCTGCCGAGCGTGCGCGGCAGAATGGCGTTCAGGGTCGTCCCGTATGTCCCGCGACGCTGCTCCGAGATTTTGAAGACGATCAGGAACGAGGTGGTGAAGGGTCGCGCGGAGTAGATATGGCCGAGGAGAACCGGCTTTCCCTTACTGCGACCGTTAAACACCAGGAGCCGAGCCTTGGCGGCGTAGGGTTCCTGGGTTGCGAGGGAGACGTCGGCTTCGAAGCTGCCCTGCCCGACCAGCGCATTCCGGCAGGCGCTCAGGGCCCTGCCGGACGTGGCCGTCTCGATCCTGCGGCGAGAACAGATCGGGAGTCCCGTCGTTTCGAGCTGTCCGTGGCGGTTGATCTCGATCCGCAGCTGGCGCAGTCGGGGGGGCTGGGTGCCGTCGGTCGTGCCGATCTTGCTGGCGACCGAGACGCGGACCGGCGCCAGCCCTTCGCGCGGCAGGGAGCTCGGTCTGAGCTTGCCTTCAACGGCCACCCGCAGATTGCCGCTCTGGGCGACCTCGCCCGAAGCTAGTGTGCCCCCTCCTACGATCAGCGCGGCGATCAAGGCGAAAACCGCTGCGGCCTTGCTGCGGGAGCTCATCGGCGATTCTCCTTCACTGTTTCAGGGGCTTGCGCGGACCGCCCGGACCGGGACCGCTCGTGACCACGATGGTGCTTTTCCCCCTGCTTCGCCTTCTTGCACTTCCCGCGCAGCCTCGTCGTGTAGATCGTGCCGCGATTGTTCTGGCCCAGCGCTTTGACGGTCGCGAGCGGCGGGTGCCGGCAGATGTTGACCGAGTTGACCAGCAGGCCGCGCTTGCCGCCGTTGAGGGTCATCACGAAGCGCTCGATCGGCGCGTCCGGGCAGTTGTCGAAGAAGGCGCGGATGCCGCCCTGCTTGGTCGGGCCGATCCGGCCCTCGAGGACGATCTGGACCGCGCCGCTGCGCAGCGAGGCGACCAGGTCGGGGAGCTTGTTGGTCGAGGAGCGCAGGTAGACGTTGCCGCGCAGCGGCTCGTCGAAGAGCGGCGTGTAGGCGACGGCCTGGCCGTAGACCGAGTCCGCCGGGACAGCGTTCGGCGTCGAACTGCAGCCGGGTGCAGATCTGCGCGGATGTGGTTCTGGGCGAGGAACAGCGCGTGCGGCATGTCGACCGCGATCCGCTTCAGGTTGGAGTCTCCGGGGCGCGCGCGCGGCGAAGGTCGCCCGCAGCGCGGGGTAGGCGCCGCGCTGCGTCGCCGCCGCGCAGGCTGCAGGCCGAGCTTCGGGCGGAAGCCGAGCGTGCAGGCAGTTGAGCAGCTGGAAGTGGCGGCTGACCGTCGCGCTCGAGTCGTCGGCCGGGCTCGCGAAGCTCGCGCCCGGAGCCGGTCAGCGTCGAGATCAGCTCCGAGGGCTCGCAGCTGGAGGGGTTGTGGGTGAACTGGGAGCGGTCCATGTAGATGCGGACGTCGCGCAGGTGCAGCGGGATGCCGTCGAGGATGTGGGGGATCGGGTCCGAGGCGCCGGAGTCGATCTGCAGCTGGGCGGTGCAGCGGGTCGACCGTCGAAGGCCGAGCGGATCACGATCGTGCCGAGGTCGAAGGGCCCGACCGTCGCCGCGTTGATCGTCACCAGCGAGAGCGGCTGCGCCGTGGTAGGGACCGGCGAGGTAGATGCGGCCCGGCGCGTAGGTGAGCGCGTCGCCGACCCCGTAGCCGGTCAGGGTGCTGGCCGACCTGGCTCGCCGCCGGGCAGGAGGGATTGGCGGTCTCGTCGAAGCCGCGTTGCGTCGCGCCGCGTCGATCGCGGCCTCCGGGCAGAAGGGGATCCCGGCGAGCTTGCCGGTGATCCCCTTCGGCAGGATCAGCGAGTAGGAGGTGATCTCCTGTTCGGTGTCGTCGCGCGAGAGGTGGACGAAGTAGGGGGTGTAGGAGCCGACGTTGGAGTTGACCCCGCCGGTCGACGGCGCCGGGGGCGAAGCGGCGGCGTCGAGCCGCTCGGGCAGGGGCCGCCTTCGATCCCGGTCGTGATCGGCGAGTCGGTGGTCGAGACGTCCTCGGCGACGCCCTGCGCCCAGGGAGTCAGCGTGATCCTCGTGCTCGCCGCCCCGCAGACGGGCGGGGTGACGAGCGGCGCCCGCTGGCCGGAGCGGAAGTTGACCTCGAGGTCGGTGTAGGGGAGCTGGGGCAGGTCGTCGAAGGTCGCGGTGAGGGTGCCGTCGCCGGGGTCGGGCTCGAGCTCGCCCGCGAGGCTTGACCAGGATGCCGCGGTCGGCCGACTTGGCGACCAGGTAGACGGCGAGCAGCGAGTCGAAGGGGTTCTCGGCGCCGGGGCGCCGGGGTCGTCGGGCTGGGCCAGGTAGATCGACGCCCCTCAGGCGGTCCTCGTAGAAGGGCAGGCGGACGATGAAGTCGCCGATCTTCGAGGCGTTCGGGCAGCCGTCGCCGGGCGCGTTGATGGCGGTCTCGGCCGCGCAGCTGGGCGGGCGTGCAGACGCCGAGCCCGGCGCCGACCGAGGGGTTGAGGGTCACTCCCTGGGGCAGCTCGACCACCAGCCGCTTGACCAGCGACGCGGCGCGCTCGCGCGGGTTGGTGAAGGCTTCGTCTTCGTTGTCGAAGCGGAAGACGAAGCCGCTGGCCGAGGAGGCCTTGGTGACCGAGAGGAGGCCCTCAGAATCGAGGTCGAAGCCGAGGGTCTCGCAGCCGGTGACGGGGCCGCCGGAGGTCGCCGTGGTGCTCCCCACCCCGGGCTGCTGCCAGGAGCCGGCGTCGACCCCGAAGGTGAGCGACGTGCCGCACTCGGTCGGCAGGGTGAGGAAGGCGCGCGGTTTGGCGGTCGTCGGCTCTCCCACCGAGCATTTCGCCCAGGCGAAGCCCGCCTCTTCCTCGTTGAGACAGTCGCCGCGCTCGGAGTTGTGGGAGGCATCCCACGGCACGCCCCACAGTGAGACCTTCAGGGCCTGGATCTCGAGTCCCTGCGGGATCTCCCCCGCGTCGAGATCGACGTAGGTGCCGGGCACGTCGGCGTTGATCGTTGCGTCGAAGACCAGCGGCACACCGAACGGCGAGGCGCCGAATCGCGCGGCGGTGCCGGCGTCGGGCTGGAGGTTGAAGAGGCCGAAGCGTCGCGTCTGCCCGCCGCCGATCCCGGTCGTGACCTCGACGGTCCCGACCTGGGAGCGGTCGTGGCAGCTCTCCCCGGATTCACTGCCCGCCGGGAAGGGCGGCGTGCGCGGCGTGGTGAAGGCCGAGGACTGGCAGAGGACGCCGGTTCCGTTGGCGGGATTGAGCAGCAACCCGGGAGGGAGCCGCAAGCGCAGCTCGCGCAGATCGGCGCCCCCCCCGCTCTGATCGAGCGCGACGTTGAGGTCGACCTGGTACGGATGGGAGCCGGCGAGGGTCGTGAGCCCACCTCCGTTGGCGTAGACCGCGGCGTCGAAACCTTCGGCGCCGGGGATCAGGCCCCGCGTGGTCGAGACGGCGGGGCTCGACGCGCCGGTGCCCTGACTATGGGCTTCCGTTGCGGCGGTGGCGTCATCCGATTCCTCACCGCTCCGCGAAGTTGGCGAGCCGACCCTCGTGGCGGAGGCCGAGGCGCTCACACGAGCCACGCGACTACCGCTGGCCTGCCGGCAGGCCTTCGCGCCGCGGGCCTTGCGAGCGGCGCGCCTACGAAGTTCCCGAACCGTGGTGCTCAGGCCTCGCTTCTGACCCGCGGTCGCGGCTCGCTTCAGGCGAGCGGATAAGCGTCGGATCCTGGCCTCCAGCTCGCGCAGTTCCTTGGCGATGACGGCGCAGTTGTGGAGCGAGTTGCGGTAGCGGATCTTCGGGTTGCCGAGGCCTTCCAGCAGCGTGGTCAGGGTCGGGTCGCCGGGTTCGGGTGGCAGCGCCTGGCATCCGTCGCCTTCGCAGCCGCTCGTTTCGCTGACGGGTCCGCCGATCGTCACCGTTTTGAACAACAGGCCGCTGCCGAGAGGTGGCTCGGGGATGGTGGGCGACAGGGGCTGGGTGGTCTGCTCTTGGTCGGGCGGATAGGCGTAGACGCCGCTGTGGTGGGTGTTGCCCGTCGTGACGTAGATGCGGCCCTGGGTGCCGGTGCCCGAGTTGTCGACCGCAAGCCCGGTGGGGGCTCCGTCAAAGACGTTTCGCTTCAGGTGGCCTTCGTAGGCTCCCGTGGAGTCGAAGGAGTACACCGTTGATTGCGGGCTCTCGGTGAACGCCGGATTCTGGCTGTCGGTCATGTAGACCTTACCGCTGACGTCGTCGACCGCGACCGCGGCATCGCGCAGGGAAACGAACCCCCCGTTGGGCGTGGCGCTGCCGTCGATGACTTCCACCGGATTGACCAGGTCGCTCGCCGGGTCGTAGACCCTAAGCGTGTCGTTGGACGCGTCGGGGACGTAGACGTAGCCCGCCGTCGACCCGTAGCCGGAGACCGCGACGCCGTACGCTTCACCCAAATCGCCGAGGCCCACATCGAACGCGTGGGTGCCGTTGGGTTCGTAGACGGCAACCGCGTCTCGCTTCGCGACATATACGTAGTCGTTCAGGGGATTGATCGCGACTCCGGTCGCCCCGGCCGAGCCGGACAGCACCGTCCCGGAGCCGAGCGAGTGGGGGGTCGAGAATCGGACGACGTTGCGATGGTAGTTGTTGACGTAGAGCGTGCTGGAGGAGTCGAGCGCCAGCGCGCACGGATCGTCCACGCTCCCCGAGTGGGGAACGGGCTGGTTGAACGCCGCCAGCGGCTGACTTTCGAAATCGGCGTTGGAGCTGAAGACGCTGACAGCGCGGTGGTAGTAGTCGGAGACCCAGAAGCGCCCTGAGCCATCCACCGCCAGGCCGCAGGGATCGTTGAAGAAGCCGGTCGGGGCCGGCTGGGCGGGCTCCGGCGGCGGCGGCGCCACCGGAGCGAAGAGAAAGATCGGGTCACCGGGCAGTGCCATGGCGCTCGGAACACTCCAGGCGAGGCCGACGAACGCGGCAAGCACGACAAGAGCTAGGCGCATCCATCCACCCCTGCGGCGGATCTCTATCCCGGCTTTCACCTGAGCTACCTCCTCGCGTGGCGCGTTCCGTGCCGCTTATGCTTCCCGCAAGGGATCTTGATCCGCTGGCGGACGACGGACCGGCGGCCACTGTGGGCGAGCATGTCGACCTTGGCCCGTTGCACCCCGTCGCAGAGGTTGCGGTTTGCCACCAGCAGACTCTTCCGACCACCCTCCAGGAGCAGAACGAACCTGCTAATCGGCGCGTCTGGGACAACGTCGAAGGTGTTTCGCAGCGCGCCCTTGACCGTGTCCGTGCGCCCGATCACTTCAACCGGGATCTGACCGTCGAGGTCGGCGACCAGGTCGGGCAGCGGGTTATTTGAGCTTCGGAGGTAGACATTTCCTGACAACGGCTGGTCGAGCAGGGGCGTCGTCGCCATCGCGCGGCCGTAGATCGATCCTGTCGGACAGGCGTCGGCAGCGAACTGCACCCTGGTGCAGACGGTGTTGATGTTGCTCTGATCGAGGAAGATCGAGTTCGGCATCAGCACCGAGGTCCGTGCGATATTGGCGTCGCCTTCCCTCGGCACAAGGACGGCCCTGAGTCGCGGATTGGCTGTCCGTGTGAAGCGCTTGCCGTAGAGACGCAGGAAGAGCTTCGGTTTGAAACCGAGGCGGCGACACTCGCCAAGCTGGAAGCGCTCGGAGAGACCGGCCGTGATGCCGAGGGTGGACGCCAGCGATCCCTCGACGCTCGTCGGGTCGCAGGAGGTCGGGTTCTTGGTGAACTCACTCCTGTTGAGCTGGATTGCGACCGACCGGATATCGAGGGGGATCCCGTCCAGGATGTGAGGTATCTGGTCGCTGACTGCCGTGATCTTCGCCGTCACCGGGTCCACGTGGAGCGCGGCACGAACGACGATTGTGCCCAGGTCCAAAGGTCCGGCGGCCGCCGGAGTGACGATCGCCAGGCTCAGCGGCGCGCCTTTGTAGGGACCCGCCAGATAGGCCTGTCCGTTCACGTAATAAGGCGAGGGTCCGGCGCCGGCTCCGACGACCACGTCGCCGATGTCGGCGGCCGCGGGGCAGGAGGGGTTCGCCTGCTCGTCCAAGCCGTCTTTGGCCGCGGCGGCGGCCAGCGCGGAGTCCGGACAGTAGGGGACCCCGGCCAGCCTCGCGGTCAGGCCTGGCGGCGGTGAGATGGTCACGGAGTCGAATTCCTGGGAGCCGTCCGGCCGGTTCAGCCGCACCACTAGGGGCGAGTATCGCCCCGCGATCGGGTTGATCGTGCCCGCATCGAAACTGGGCGCGTTCTGCAGGTCGCAGTTGCCGTCCGGCCCGGAGTTGACCGAGAAGTCATCTTCGAAGGTGACCGGCGAGTCAGGCGCCGAGTAGGGCGCCAGTTTGGAGACAGTGGTGAAATCGCCGCAGGTCGGCGGCGTGCGAAGCGCCGCGTGCGGGCCCTGCTTGAGATTGAGTCTTATGTGCTCGAGCGGCAGCTGCGGTTGGTCGACGACCATGGTCGTCAGCTGGCCGGTGTCGGGGTCGGCCACCAGGTGACCGGCGAACTTCGCCACCAACCCCCGCTCCGGGTCGTTCGTTTCGATGTAGAGGGCAAGTAGTGATTTGAACGGGTTGTCGTAGGGCTTGGCGAGATACACGGCACCGGGCGCGGGTGCTTCCAGCAGCGGGGTTTCGATCTCCGCCGTGCCGATCTTCGAGGCATCCGGGCAATTCGGCGGGCTCGCCGGTGAAATGGATCGGCATCGAGCCGACCGGTGTGGTGAGACCGACGTCGGCCGGTGAGCAGCCGACGAGGCCGTTCGCGCCCGACGGATTGAGCACCATGCCCTTGGGCAAGGTGACGGTGGTGTCTTTCAGGTGCGAGGTGGAGAGCCCGCATTCGATCGGCGGGCCGGGGTCGCATTCTGTGTTCTGCGGGACGTGCACGTCGAGGTTGAGCCCGGTCGGCGAGTCGGCGACGTTGGTGGTGGGCTCGGCGGTCACTTCCGGGTTGAATTCGACCTGGTCGCAGCCGGTCTGCTGGGAGGCGGATGTGTCTTCAGAGACCCAGGTGTCCGGGTTGCCCCAGGAGCGTATGCTGACCGTGGTCGTCAGCGGACCCGTGTCGCAGTTCGTCGGCGCAGAGGTGAATGGACGCGTCGCGACACCGCTGACCGAGGCGCCGAGCGGCGTGCCGCCGTGGGTGCCGTCGGTGTCGAAGCGGTGGTCGTCGTGAGCGTGATCGTACGGCACCCCCCACAGCGTGATCGCTGTTCCGAGGAGATTCGCGCTGGTGGGAAGGTCCCTGGCCTCCACCGTCAGGCCGTAGTCGCTCTCACTGCGAGCCCGCGCGAACAGGTTGATGGTGAACCCGAAGACCTTGTAGCCGAGCGCCGCCTGCTCACCGGGCACGGGAACCATGCTGTTGACCGGGCTGAAGAAGCTGACGAACGCCTCCGTGGCGGCAAATCCGATCTGGGCTTCCGTCGGGCAGTTGCCCAGGAGCGTCAGGTTGAGATCTGCGGATTCGCACCTGGGCACCGCCTCCGGGAAGCCGACCGACCCGGCCGGAAGGTCGGTGAAGATGTCCTTGGTCTGTCCTTCAGGGGTGTTCGAGGAATCCTGGATCTCGAAGGCGGTGGTGAAGTCCGGGTGACCTCCAGCCTGGGTCGCCTCCGGCGCGTTGGCGAGCCCTTCGACCAAGAGTTCGTAGCCGGGAACGAAGAAGGCACCCTGGCTTCCTCCTTCGATTGTGATCCCCGGAACGCACCCAGGGGTGGGCGGGAGGAATGGGTTGCAAATTTCCGGCGTCACGGGTTCGTGGCCCTTGACGAATGCGCTGCCGGGTTCGATGCCGTAGTCGGCCGAGGCGGCCGGTGCGAGTGCCGCCAGCGTGGCCGCCAGCGCGGCCACCGAGAGCAGGAATCGCGAGCAGAGCCGCCCGATGTGCGTGTTGCGTGTGCTGATCGTGGTCATCGGCTGGCCCTCCGGTTGCTGTTGGCTGCTCGTGCTGAGCCGCGGCAGCGCTTGGCTTCGGCCGCGCGCTTGGCTGCCGCTCGCGAGTAGTGACCGGCCTTGGCGCGCAGGGGCCTGGCGCGCTGCGGATCGCCCGCCCCCCGCGCGGCGCGGCGCAGGCGCCGGGCGCGATTGGCAAGCCGGCGGCTCGCGCGGGCGAGGCTCGTGCAACGGCTCCTATCGGATTCTTCGATGTTTCCCGGCCCCGAGAACTGGGCGGTGCCCGCACCGGCGAGGTCGGGTGCGCTGGTGCCCGGCGCCCTCGCATGCGCCGGCGTTGATGTCACAGGGCGGCAGGTCGGTCGCTTTCGGGAAGCCGCCCCCTCGCGGGCAACGTAGACCTTTGTTACCCCCGGCTCTTGGTCCTGGGGCGCGAGAGTGTCGGAAGTGGTGAAGAAGACGCTGCTGCCGTCGACGCTCGCGTTCTCGATCTTTGAGGGGTTGCTTCCCGTGCCGGCGGAGATCAGGCGGACGTCGCCCGCCCGGTACTCGTAGATGTCGTCGGTGGTGTTCTGGTCATCCGGCGTGAGCGGCGTGACGGTGTCGAAGAAGACGGTTCCGCGGCTGCTGGTCCAACGGAAATCCCCGTCATCATGCTGGAAGCGGAAGCCATAGGTTTCGCCCGTCGGCTCTTTCGGGTACCTGTCGACCTCATCTCCGGGCAGCGAACCGTCCTGCGGGCAGGAGGCGCACTCGAGTGTGTCACTGGCGGCGTCGTAGACGAACATCTGCCGGAGCCCACCAATGGGCTGGCCGGTGAGATTCTGGGTCGACGCGAACGACAGGACCGAGCCGTCGGGGTTCGTGTCGGCCATCTTGCCGCTCGAGCTCTGCTGCCAGACGTAGCCATCGCCGGTGTCTTCGCAGTCCGGGAGGCGGACCGAGGGTCGCCCACGAATCGCACGTCGATCGGGTCGTCGATGCCGTCGAGTTGGGCCATATATAGGTTGCGCCCTTCCGCCGAGGGCAGCTGGCCAACGGGGTTCGGCGCCACGTCGTACTGGGCATCGGCGACGAAGTAGACGCGCTTGCCATCCTCGGAGATCGCCGAGACGCCGAGGAGGCGTCCACGATCCTCGGCCGAGGGATCGACGGTCGAGTCATTGATCCCGTCCAGCCGCGGCGTCAGGTCGCGCACCTTGTCGGCGGCGACGTCGTAGACGTAGAGGTCCCTGTCGTCGCTGCTCGGCGACTGGCGCTCGGGCCCCTCCGCGGGGTTGGCGCCGGAGCCCGGTCGTCAGGCGCGATGCGCTTGCGAAGAAGACGCGCGTGGCGTTGGTGTCGGCACCCCAGGTACGTCACGTTGAACGGCTGCGGGCCGGGCAGCGGCGGCACCCCCGTCTCCTTGACGGCCTCGACGGACGGCTGGCCGTCGATCTGGACGTAGAGCGTGTTGCCCTTCTGGATACGGAAGGAGGCGTCGTTCCGAGAAGCGCCCCAGATCACCCGGCTTCCGTCCCGCGAAACCACATCACGGTGTGTGCCGCCGACGTTACCCAGCCACGTGTCTTCCTGCGGCACGCTGCCGTCCGGGCGATGGACGACAAGGCTCAGCTGGCCGTCCTGCCACTTGTACAGTGCGGCCGGAGAAACCGCTGAGGTCGCCGGGATCATCGTCGAGCAGTGGGCGTTCCGACGCGAAGACCAGGGTGCTGCCATCGTCGGACATCGTCCAGGGGCTGTCAGGGCCGTCGATGCCGGGACTTAGGTTGGTCGTCTGGATCTCCGGCTCCGCCTGGAGTGGTCTGCGGGGTGCCCACAGGAATGCGTGGGTCCCGGGAGATCCAGACGAACGACCCGTCCGGCTGGCGCTCGTACACATCCTGGGACTCCGTTCTGATCGTCCGGGTCCAACCCTACCTGGGTGCCCGTGAACTGATGCGATAGGTCGAATGACGCGCCCCATGGGGGCCCATCCCGCGCTATCAGTGTCTGAGAGAGTCCAGGCGTCCGAGCCCCGGTCGGACGCATACACCCACGAGTTGCTGACCTCGTCGGCGATGGGTACGACGCTGCCCGGGAGGGGTTGGACGGAGTCGAAGAGGACGTGGTCGCCGTTCGGGCTGACGTCCGGCTGGGACACGGTTGGGACAATCGGCACCCCACCGGTGGGGTTCTGACTGACGATCTCGTAGCCGCGTTCCGGCCCGAGCCCTGGCTGTTGGGCGAGGGTGGTGAAGGTCTGGTCCGGGCCCATGGTCGTGCCGGTGCCGTTGGTAGCGACCAGCTGATAGTGATAGGTCATCCCCGGGGTGAGGCCGCCGAGTTCGTCGGCGACGGCGACTGGATCGGTGCCGGAGAGCAGGTTGCCGGCCGGCGTGCTGTTACCGTATGCGCTCGTGGGGCCCCAGTTGAAGTGGTAGTTGGTGACCGCTTCGTTCTCGGGATTGATAGCCGCGCGCAGCGTGGCTTCATCGGTGGATACCGTTGCCGCGATGCCGGCGATGGTGGGCGCCGAGCTGTCGGTGGTGAAGGTTTCCGGGCCGGCGACGGTCTCGACCGGCGAGAAGACCTGACCGGCCACGAGTCGCACGTGATAGGTCGTGCCGGGGATCAGGTGGGCCGGGATGTCGTTTTCGAGCGCGACCGGACTGGTGCCGTTGCCGATTCGGTTGTACAGGGTTTTCGCGATCGGAATCCGCATGGCGTTTTCGAACCCGTTGGCGGTGAACTCGGCGTCGTCGACGTACTCGAAGCGGTAGGTGGCGTGGAAGCCGTTCGGGTTGACGCTGCCGTTCAGCGTGGCCGAGTGGGCGTCGGCGTTGGTGACCGGGTCGAGTGTCGCGCTCGGCGCGACGTTGTCGTCGAGGATGTAGACGCGGCCGACACTGCTGTCGCCGACAATGTTGGTGCTTGCGGTGACCAGAAGCTCGCCGCTGGACTCGTTCAGGCCGAGCCCCAGCACCGTGGAGAAGCCGGCGCCGGAGCCATGCTCGTCGTCATCCGCGCTGCGGCGCCGCGGTCAAGACCGGGGTCGTTGGTCGGGCCAAACTGCTGCACGACCGTGTTGCCCGAGCTGGGATCGCGGAGGACGTAGAGGATGTCCTCGTCGGCACCCGCTCCGTCCGAGTCGGGATCGACCGCCAGGCCGGAGGTCGCTGTCGCCGCCG
This sequence comes from uncultured Solirubrobacterales bacterium, assembly GCA_963816785.1. GTDB lineage: Bacteria > Actinomycetota > Thermoleophilia > Solirubrobacterales > 70-9 > VRUE01. The sequence continues at coordinate 1,044,914 of CAWFLL010000004.1, forward strand.
GTCCGGCGAGCAGGGGCGGGCCGGCGATCGATGCGAGGAAGCCGACGCCGCCCCCGTTGGCGTTTTCGGAGTCGTAGCGGTCGATCTCGGCGCCGCCGTTGGAGTCCGAGGCATAGACGATGCCGCGGCTGTCGACGGCGATTTTGCGCGGCTGCGTAGTGCCGAAGTTCGCGGCGGAGCCGAAGCTCGACGGTGAGGTGCCGTCGAGCTTCGTAGGTGTTGACGCGGCGGTTCTGCGAGTCGGCGAGGAAGACCTTGCCCACTGCTGCTTCGCCGTCGGGCGGCGAGACGGCGATGCCGAGCGTGCCTCCGGTGGTGGTGGCCCCGAGCTGGCCGGCGCCTTCCCCGGCGATGCCAGTCCGGCAGCGGTTGGAGGCGGGACAGACCTCGTAGCCTTCTCCGGCTTCGGTGGCGTCGACGCCGAAGCCGAACGAGCGGACGAAGGTGCCATCGCCCGCGTACTCGTTGATGCGACGATTGTCGCGGTCGGAGACGTAGACGTTGCCGGTGTCAGCGTCAACCGCGACCGACTGGGGGTTGTCGAGCGAGCCATTCTTGGCGTTGTTGCCGGCGTTGGCGCCGCCGGTGGCCGAGCCCCCGCGGCAGTTGGCGGCGACGACGCAGACCTCGTACTGCCCCGAGCCCTGGGTCGTGGTGGCAAGGGCCACGGTGCCGGTCAGAAGCGCGTCGTCTACAGCCAGCTGCGGGACATTGGTCGCCGAGAAGCTGTTGTTGAAGGTGATCGTGTAGGGGGCAGTGCCGCTGACGGTGAGATTGGCGCCGTTGACGCTGGGGAGGGCGCGCAGGGCAGTCTGCACGGCCCCGGCGGTCGCGTTGAAGGCGATGTTGCCGGTGGTAGCACCGCCGAAGCTGAGCGTGTAGGTACCGGCGGTGGCCGAGACGGTGAGGGTCTGGACCTCGTTGGCCGGGTCTGTGAGGACGTTGGCGCCCCAGGCTGAGATGAAGTTGCCTTCAGAATCGAAGCGCTGGATGCGGTTGTATTCGTCGTCGGCGACGTAGATGTCCCCCGCGTCGGCGGGGCCGTTGCCGGTGCTGTTGACCGCGGTGTCTCGCGGGTTGCTGAACTCTGCCCCGACAGCGTTGCTCGCGTTGGAGTTGAAGTCGGTTGTGCCGAAGTAGTTCAGCACCTCCTTGGAGGCGGAGGCCGGACTGGCAAGGAAGGCAAGGGCAACGACCGCAGTGAGGGAAAGAACGAGGACGCTCACGCGCCCGCGCGAGGGCGCACCACAGCCGTTGGCTCGGAGCGAGGCATCACCCGTGGCGGCAGCGCGGCGCTGGTTCCGAACGATGCCGGAATGGCTGAGCGAGCTAGCGAAACGTGACGCTTCCTTCACGATTTTCTCCTCCTGAGCCCCCGCCTGACCGGTCGACCCGGTGGGGTGGCTCAATTACCTGTTCGGTACTCCCTGCCGGCCCTCCCTGGGCCCAGCGATTACAGCGAAGCACATCCGTAGCTGGAGTGCAAGTCAACTTTTCTGAAGGTAAGTTTTGTGATAAGAACAGAGGCCTACTCGGACTTTGTGGCTGGCGAGGCGGCGGCTGCCAAGGAGGACCTGAAAACGTGCGTGGAGCAGCATCTGGTGGCGCCCGGGCCGGGGACGCGGAGCTACCGGAATCGGACTACTCGGGGCGCGAACGGGCGGCCAACTCGGCCGCGCGCTCAGCCCCCAGGTAGGGGCTGAGGGTGAAGTCGATCAGGTCGGGGAGCAGCTCGGGCAGCTTCTCGGTCTCGCCGGCGATGATCGAGCGGGTCGCCAGCGAGACGGCGCCGCCGATGATCGAGCTCTCGGTTTCGGGGAGCAGGGAGTCGGGGTCGGCGAGCTCGGCGCGGCCGCGGGCGAGGGCGGGGACGCAGGCGAGGACGGCCTCGCGGAAGCGGATCGCGATCGTCGGCGTGGCGCTGACCGACTCGAGCAGGCAGAGGCGGGCGAGGTCGGGTTCGGCGGCGAAGAACTCGAGGGCGGCGCGCAGGGCGGCGATCACCTGGTGGGGCCAGTCGGGCTCGGGGGCGGCGGCCGTCGGAGATCAGCTCGGCGAGGTGGTCGCGGACGGCGTCGAAGGCGGCGAGGAAGCACTCCTCCTTGCCGTCGAAGAGCTCGTAGAAGTCACGGGTGGAGACCGAGGCGAACTTGACGACCTCGGTGATCGTGGTGGCGCGGTAGCCGCGGGCGGCGACCTCATGGGCCATGGCGGCGAGGAGGCGCTCGCGCTGGGACTCGAGGATCTGCTCGCGCGAGAGGCCGTGGTGGCCGCCGGGCAGCGGGCCGAGCTCGCCCGGCCTCTCCCCTCTCCCGTCGCCATCGCCCTGCTGCTCCTGCACAGGCGGAGATTATCCAGGCTCGGCGGCGAGCGATCAGGCGAGGGCGGGCTGAGGCGCCGGCGAGCCTCGGCGCGGGCGATGCGGCTGGCCTCGGCCTGGCCGAGGTAGGTGCGGAGGACGAGCTCGAGCAGGACGGGCAGGTAGGCGGCCAGCTCGTCGGCCTCGCCGACGATGAGGCGCTCGTAGGCGGACCAGAAGACCGAGCCGGCGAGGGTGTCCTCGATCGTGTCGGGGAGCTCGGCGCCGCGGGGGTTGAGCTCGCGGCCGGCGCGGAAGAGCGGCACGAAGGCCTTGGTGGCCTGCTCGTAGCGCTCGGTGATCGCGGGCCCGACGGTCGGGGACTCGACGATGACGGCGCGGGCGATGACCGGCTCGGCGACGATCTGCTCGACCAGGGTGCGCAGGGCGAGCACGACCTGCTCGGACCAGGGCCGGGGCTCGGCGGCGAGGCGCTCGCGGATCGTCTTCTCGGTGGTGGCGAAGGCGGTCTCGAAGAGCGCGACGAAGCACTCTTCCTTGCCGGCGAAGTGCTTGTAGAAGGTCTTGAAGCTGACGTGGGCGCGTTTGACGATCAGCTCGACGGTGACGTCGGAGTAGCCGCGCTCGGCGACCAGCTCGCCGACGGCGCGGAGGATTCGGCGGCGCTGATCGGCATGGGCGCTGGAGCGGGTGACGGAGGCCGGAGGTGCGTCCAGCGTGGCGCGTGAGGCCCGTCCCGGTAGTGCGCGCATGAACACGAGCATACCGCGAGCCGCGGCTCAGTTAAAGGGCCCTCGGTGACGAGCCGGCTCTGGACAGCGATTTTCAGGCGGTGGAGCCGGTTCGCGGCGGGGCTAGGAGCGTAAGAACATTTCTCTACTGCGCTTCGAAGAGGCCAGAATCGTCGCTCGGATGCAGCGATTTGTCCTAGCCGCACGAGGGGCGGCACTTTTCTGGAGCGAGTAGTAGCTTTTCCGCCCGTGCTGGCGGGGAACGAACGCGAGGCGCTGCTTCGGGTGGCGGATCAGCTCAGCATCGAGCTGGGCTACGCCGAGGGCGAGGAGATCCCCGGCGCCCACTCGCCGCTGGGCGGAGAGGCGGGAGCGATGGCGGGCATCCTCAACACCGAAGACGAGCTGCTGGTGGCGAGGGTGAGGCGAGCGCTGGCAAAGGTCGCGGCGGCGCTCGACGGCGAGGGCTCGGAGGGCACGTCAGGGAGGGCGGTCGGCGCCGCGCTCGACGGTGCCGAGATGGTGATGCGGGGCGAACTGGTGAGGGGCAACGCCGCCCAGCTGCCGGCGCTGATGCCGAGCTTCGTCTTCCTGGTGGCGCTGCCGATGGTCGACCAGGACAGGGCGCTCGAGCTCTCGCAGCGCACCTCTGAGTTGATCGAGCGCGCGCTCGGCGGCTGAGCGACGACCGGCCTGCCGTGGGGCCTCCACCGCCGTCGGGAAGCGGGAAGTACTGCATTACGTATTCGTCTTTCATCCCGGTGGCGGGGATGTACTTGAATTCGACTTTGCGTTCGTGCTCGTTGCCGGCCCAATCTTCGGCGCTCACAGCGAGCTCGTGGGTGCCAGAGCTCAGGCCGGTCAACTCGAGCGGGTAGGTCTCATTCATCGGGCAGCTTGTCTGCGGACAGTTCGGCGCTTCCCAGACTTCCAGCGGAGTGCCGTCGAGGCACCGGACAGCGCCAAAGTCGCCTGACAGGCTGTTTTGCCGCCACCTGCGCAGAGCCGATCAACACGCTGGCAGCCATCAGAAAGGCGCCTTTTTGCAGGGCCTTCGAGCGTTAAAGCGGAGGGGGAGGGATTCGAACCCTCGAAGCGCCTTACGACGCTTAACGGTTTTCGAGACCGCCCCGTTCAACCACTCCGGCACCCCTCCGGGACTCGGTCGGGCGGCTGATTGTAGGGAGCCGCCTTGGAATTCAGCGGAGAGGGTGGGATTCGAACCCACGAGGCGGGTTAACCCCGCCCACGCGATTTCCAGTCGCGCTCCTTAAGCCACTCGGACACCTCTCCAGGGCCCATCAAGGGTATCCGCCTCAGGCTCCGCGACGGGACTCGAAGAACTCGCGCAGGAGCGCCGCGCACTCGACCTCCATCACGCCCGCGGTGACCCGCGGGCGGTGATTGAGGGCGGGGTCGGCGAGGACGTTCATGACGCTGCCGGCCGCCCCCGCCTTCGGGTCGGGAGCGCCGAAGACGACCTCCGGGATCCGGGCGAGGACGATCGCCCCGGCGCACATCGCGCACGGCTCGAGGGTGACGTAGAGGGTCGTGCCCGGCAGCCGCCAGCCGCCGAGCGCCTCGGCGGCGGCCCGGATCGCGAGGATCTCGGCGTGGGCGGTCGGGTCGCCGCGCAGCTCGCGCTCGTTGCCGGCGGCGGCGATCGGCTCGCCGTCGCGCGCCACGACGGCGCCGATCGGCACGTCCCCGTGGGCCTGGGCCTCGCGGGCCCGCTCGATCGCCAGCGCCATCAGCCGCTGGTGCGGATCGCTTGCAGCCTCGCCCGGCATCACCGGGCAGTATCTGTGACCGACAACTTCTCCGCCTGACAGGTGTTTATGGGAAGCTCGGTTGATTGCAGGGAAACTGCAATCCAAAGACCTCTTCATGACCCGCCGCGTTCTGATCCTCACAGCCCTTGCCCTGCTCGCCGCCGTCGCAACCGCGGCCCCGGCCGGCGCGGCAACCGGCATCTCGGCGGCGCGCGGCTTCGCGCCGCATCAGGTCGTCGTCAAGTTCGAGGGCGAACGGCATGGTCGCGCGGTGAGCCTGCCCGCGCAGGTCGGTGTGCGGGAGGCCGCGCGGGCGCTCCGCGGCAACCCCCGGGTCGCCTACGCCGAGCCGAACTACATCGCGACCGCCTCCGAGCCGCCCTTCGAACAGGTCCCCAACGACCCCGGCTCGCTGGATGCGTTGCCGAGCACGGTCGCGGGCTGGGTCACCAAGCAATGGAACTTCCTGCCCTGGGAGGGCGACGGGACGCCACTGCTCCCCACCTCGGACGGCGGCATCGACGCGGTCGGCGCCTGGCGCAATCTGATCGATGCCGGCCGCCCCGGCGCCCAGGGCGTCAAGGTCGCGGTCCTCGACACCGGGATCGCCTACCGCTCGAAGGGGAAGAAGTTCCTGCGCAGCCCCGACTTCACCTCGAGGCAGTTCGCGAAGGGCTATGACTTCGTCGCCAACGACTGGCTGCCGATGGACGAAAACGGCCACGGCACCCATGTGGCCGGCACGATCGGCGAGAAGACAAACAACGACATCGGCCTCACCGGCCTCGCCTACCGCGCCCGGCTGATGCCGGTTCGGGTCCTCGACAGGTTCGGCAGCGGCCAGGCCGACGACATCGCCAGGGGAATCCGCTTCGCAGTCGATCACGGCGCCGACGTGATCAACATGAGCTTCAACTTCGGCTGTCACAAAAAGGTGCCGGTGATCAACGAGGAGCTGCGGCGCGCCAACCGCAGCGGGGTCGTGACCGTGGCGTCGATCGGGAACCTCGGTGCCGAGACATGCGTCTCGCCTCCCGCCACCGGGCCCCACGTGATCGGGGTCGGCGGCACGACCGAGGGCGGCTGCCTGGGCGCCTACTCCCTGGCCGGCAAGGGCGTCGACATCGTCGCCCCGGGCGGGGGGACCCCGGTCACGGGCTGCCCGTCAGTGCTGACGGGGCCGATCTACCAGGTCACCCTGAAAAGCGGCAACCTGCGGAGCTTCGGCGAGCCCGGTGACTACGTCGGGACATCGATGGCCGCCGCCCACGTCTCCGGCGTCGCCGCGATGGTCCTCGCCTCCCCCGTCCTCCCCCCCAAGAGCCGCCGCGCCAAGCTCGCCGGGATCGTCGCCTCCCGCCTCGAAGGAACCGCCCGCGACCTCGGCCTGCCGAGGACCGAGCAGGGCGCCGGGCTGATCGACGCCGCACGGGCCACCGACCCGTCCGACTAGATCATCTGACCGCGAGCCGGTCCGGCTAGGTCGTGCGGACGATCATCACGTTGCAGGGCGCGTTATGGGAGATGTTGTTGGGGACGCTGCTGAGGAGGAACCGGCGCGCACCCGTCATCCCTTTGTTGCCGACGACGATCAGGTCGGCGTCGATGCGTTCGGCGACATTGAGAATCGCGTCGGCCGGGTCGCCCTGGACCGGATGGGTGTGGACCTCGACGCCATCCCGCTTGGCCTTCGCGGCAGCCGCATCGAGCAACAGGTTGACGTCCTCTTGGGGATTGATCTCGTGCTGGACGTCGGCCGGCGCATCGCGCTGCTCCCCCGCGATCCGGCTCTTGGACACCGGCTCGAAGGCGCTGACGATGTTGAGCTCGGCGCCGGTGAGCTTGGCCAGTTCGGTGGCCTGGTCCACGGCCTGGGACGCGGTGTCCGATCCGTCGGTTCCAACCACGATGCGATTGAACAAGCCGCCCTCCGTCTCTGGTCGCTGAACGCGGCTGATACTAACGCTCGGCCTGGCGAACGGGAAGGCCGCGGAAACCGTCCCCGAGGATCTCGTTCGGGGTCGTCGCGAGCCGAACGATCGCGATCACCATCGAGGCCAGCAGGCAGGCCACCAGCACCACCAGCCCGACTTTCCAAAACACCGGCACCGGCGCAGCCTAGAGGCTGGCGTTCGCAGGGTAGGCTGGAACCGTGGACAGAGTCGCCGACGGGGTCTGGCTGCTGCGGGGCGATCAGCGCAAGCTGATGAACATCTACTTCCTCGAGGATGGCGACGGGTACGTCCAGTTCGAGGCCGGGACCCGGGCGATGACGAAGTCGGCCCGGGAGGAGGCCGAGCGGCTCGGCGGCCTGAAGCGGGTGGTCCTCTCCCACGCCCACGCCGACCACCGCGGCACGGCCCCCTCGATGGGGGTTCCGGTCCACTGCCACCCCGACGAGGTGGCCGACGCCGAAAGCGACGCCTCGATCGCCCCCTACTTCGACCTCGCGCAACTGCCCGTCGCGCCGGTCCGCTGGATCTACCCGTTCCTGCTGCGGCGCTGGGACGGCGGTGCAGTGAGGATCGACGACACGGTCTCGGAGGGGGACGACGTCGCGGGATTCAAGGTCGTCCACTTCCCGGGACACGCCCCGGGGCTGATCGGGCTCTGGCGGGAGAGCGACCGGGTGGCGCTGGTCAGCGACGTCGTCTACCTGGTCGACTCGGCACGGCTGCGGCCGCTGCCGCCGGGCGAGGTCAGCGTCCCCCACCCGGCGTGGGCATGGGACCACGCCAAGGCGAAGGACTCTGTTCGCAGGCTGGCGGCGCTGGAACCGGCCGTGGTCGGCACCGGGCACGGCGAGCCGATGCACGGTGAGAACCTGCGCGAGAAGCTGGAACGCGCCGCCGAGAAGTTTTGAGACCAGCCCCGAGCCGGTAGTTTCTCGCCCTCAATGCTCGCGACCTACGCCTCGGCGGCACTGATCTGCGCCGCCTCGCTCCTCGTCGGCCGCGCTTTGCTCTCGGTCGCCGGACAGCCGCGCTGGTCGTGGTTGGAGCCGGCGATCGGCTTCGCCGCGCTGCTCTCGGTCACCGGCCTGCTGGCGCGGGCGCCGGGGCACGCGACCTCGGCGGCCCTGGGGCTGATCCTGCTGATCGGCGCCGCCGTGATCGTCCTCGCCGTTTCCCCGGCCCCGCCGAGGGAGGCGGGCCCGCCCCGGGAGGGGGGGAGATCGGGAGACGGCGAGCGGGACGTGCTGCTCTGGGGCCTGCTGGTCGCGATCGTCGCCGTGCTGGTCCTCTCGATCCCGTTTGCGGTGAGCGGGCGGTGGGGCCTGCTCGGGGTCGGCTTCAACAACGACCTCGGCCTTCACCTCGCCTGGGCGGAGTGGCTGCGCAGCGGCTTCGGGCCGGCGCCGGAAGCGGGCTATCCGCTCGGGCCGCACGCCCTCGCCGACGCCGTCGCCGCGGTGCCCGGCGTAGGGCTGGGACAGGCGTTCGTCGGCGAGGTCCTGGCGATCGGGATCCTGACCGCCCTGACCACGCTCTCGGCGCTGCCGGGGCTGGGGCCGTTCCGCCGCGTCCTCGGGGCGGTCCTCGTCACCGTCTCCTACCTCGCGGCGTCCTACTACGCGCAGGGCGCATTCAAGGAGACCGCGGAGGCGCTGTTCGTGCTCGCAGTCGCGCTGGCCCTCCGCGACCTGGACCGCCGACGGGCCGAAAACGGGACCTATAGTCCCGTTTTCGGCCCGTCGGCGGGGGTTGTGGCGCGGCTGCGATTCACCCTCCCCTACCTGGCCCTGGCCGGCGGAGTCCTGTTCGCCTACAGCTTTGCCGGGCTCGCCTGGCCGGTCGCGGTCGTCGCGCTCTGGAGCCTCACCGTCCCCGAGGTGCGGCGGGCGCTGGCCCCCCGGGCGCTGCTGCGGTTCCTGCTCCGACCGGCGACGTTGGCGGTGCTCGCAATCCTGGCCGGGATCGCCGCCGTCACCACCCTGGTCGGCCCGTTCGGCTTCGGCGCCGGCTTCAACCGGGTCGCCGGGAGCAACACCTACGGCCCCGTCTCCCCGGTCGAGGCGCTCGGAGTCTGGTGGGCCCCCAACTACCGCCTCGACGCCCCCGGCGAGGCCGACCTGACCTGGCTGGCGGGGACGATCGGCGGCACGGCGCTGGCGGTCGGGGCGATCTGGTGGGTGCGCCGCCGCGACCTCGCGGTGCCGATCGCGCTCGCCGCCTGCGCCCTCCTCTACGCCGTCTCACTTCCCTTCACCGGCGACTACTCGCGGGCGAAGGCGCTGATGATCGGGGCGCCGCTGGCGATGCTGGTCGCAGTCCGCCCGCTGCTGGCCGAGTTCCCCCGGCGCGGTCGAGGCTACGACCGCACAGCGACGGCAAGCTCGACCACACCGCTCCAGCGGCTGGGGTGGTCGATCCTGGCCGTCGCCTTCATCGGCGGTGCGGCGTACTCGAGCTTTCTGGTGCTGAGGGACGGCCCGGTCGGCCCGCCGGGGCACGGCGCCGAGCTGCGCTCCTTCCTCCCGATCCTGCAGGGCCGGCCCGTCCTCTACGCGGGCCAGGACCGCTACGCCGTCTACGAGCTGCTCGGGGCCGACACCCACGTGCCGGTCGTGGAGTTCCCCGATCCGGCGATCTCGCCGAACCCGGAAAAGCCGTTCGACACCGGCAACGCATACAGCCCGCTCGATTTCGACTCGTTCACGCGCGGGACGCTCGAAACGTTCCCCTACGTGATCACCGGCCGCGCCGCCTGGAACAGCCAGGCGCCGCCCAGCTTCCGCCGCGTCGCCGCCACCCCCTCCTACCTGCTCTGGGAACGAACGGGAGAGGCGCCGAGGGAGCGCCGCGTCCTGCTCGAGGGGACCGACCCGGCGGCGTGGGCGAACTGCGACTCGCCGGAGATCCGGGTGCTGCTCTCGGCCGGCGGGCGCGCTGCACTCTTCCCGGCGGCGGTGATCGGGCCGAAGGACCACTGGGACACGGGCAGCGTGCTGCGGAACGGCGAGCGGACCTCACAGACGCTCGACCTCCCGGCCGGGCGCTGGCGGCTCTCGCTGCAGTACTTCTCTCCGTTCGAGCTGACCCTGACGGCGGAGGGGTTCCAGCGGTCGCTGGAGCCGGCGCTCGACGGCCAGCGGCCGAACACGATCAGCCTCGCCAACGACGGCCAGTTCTGGCCCGCCGGCGAGATCGTCAGCCGCGGCGGACCGCTCCGGTTCACGATCAGCGCTCCCGAGCCGAGCACCCTGCAGCGCCTCGCCGGGTACGACGGCAGCGCCCACGTCGGCAACCTCGTCGCGGTCGGCGCCGGGCCGAAGAGGACGGTTGCGATGAGCGCCGCCTGTGACGCCTGGATCGACTGGTACGAATCGCCAGAGGTCCCCTGACCTGCGTCCTAGTTCTGCTTGGTCAGAGGACCTTGGCTGCCTGGCGGTCAGGCGTGGGTCGGACCACGTCCCAGATCAGTCCGAGGCGCTCGAGCCCGTTGATCACCGTCGCCGACGGGTCGAGCTGCCAGCGGCCGAGGCCGTGAACGGCGGAGGTCGGGAAGGCGTGGTGGTTGTTGTGCCAGGCCTCGCCCAGGGTCGGCAGCGCGATCAGGGCCAGATTGCGGGACTCGTCGCCGGTCTCGAAGTCGCGACGCCCGAAGACGTGGCAGAGCGAGTTGATGCTGTAGGTGAAGTGGTGCAGGACGAAGACCCTGACCAGGCCACCCCAGAGCAGGCCGGTGAGGGCCGCGAACAGGGTGCCGCCGATCACCCAGCCGAGGGCGAACGGGATGAACAGCCCGAGAATCGCCCAGAGCAGGAAGGTGCGATCGACATAGTTGATCACCGGGTCCTTGATCAGGTCGGGCGCGAAGCGCTCCTTGTTGCCGCGCTGGGTGTGGATGAAGAGCCACCCCATGTGGGCATGGAAGAGGCCGCGCATGGCGCCGCTTAGACCGTGACCGTGGTCGACGTGGGGGCTGTGGGGGTCCCCCTTTTCGTCGGAGAAGGTGTGGTGCTTGCGGTGATCGGCGACCCAGGAGATGACCGGGCCCTCGATCGCGGCGGAGCCGAGGATCGCGAGCAGCCCGTGGAGCCAGGTCTTGGCCTTGAAGCTGCGGTGGGTCAGATGACGGTGAAAGCCCACCGTCACCCCGAGTCCCGTCAGCACGTACATGCCGACGAAGAGGAAGACGTCGCTCCAGTGCAGCGCGCTTCCCCAGACCTGCCAGCCGGCGAACCCGAGCGCCACGAACGGGACCACAGTCACCAGCCCGGTGATGATCCTGTCGCGGGTCTCGTTCGCGACCGGCTGGATGTCGGACGGGAGCGGGCCGTCGGTTGCCATAGAACGATCATAGGCGCCGACGCACTCGCCAGGTAGCCATATGGGTAGGCTCGGCTCCGCAATGCCCTTCGCCAGCACCGCCGGTTGCGCCGGGAGATCGGGTCCCGGATCCCGGATCGGCCCTTCACGATCGAGTTCTGGGACGGCGGCCGTCTGCCTGCCACCAACGGCAGCGGCCCGACCTTCTTCGTCCGCTCGCCGCGCGCCGCCGCCCACGCCCTGCTGGCGCCGGGGCAGCTCGGCCTCGGCCGCGCCTATGTGAGCGGCGAGATCGAGGTCGACGACATGGACGCCGTGATCGAGCTGCTCGACAGCTGGCAGCCGCCTGACCTCGACGGCGCCGACAAGCGCGCGCTCCTGCTCGGTGCGGCACGGGCCACCGGCCTGACCCGCCCGCCGCGCCGGCCCGCCGCCGAGCTGCGACCGAGCGGCCGCCGCCACAGCCGCGAGCGCGACGCGCGGGCGGTCCGCCACCACTACGACGTCTCGAACGAGTTCTTCTCGCTCTTCCTCGACGACTCGATGACCTACTCCTGCGCGGTCTTCTCGCGCGGCGCCGATTCCCTCGAGGAGGCCCAGGAGGAGAAGCTGGAGATGGTCTGCCGCAAGCTGGCGCTGAAGGAGGGCGACCGGGTCCTCGACGTCGGCTGCGGCTGGGGCAGCTTCCCCCTCTGGGCCGCGACCCGCCACGGCGCCAGCGTGGTCGGCATCACCCTCTCGCCTCCCCAGGCGGAGAAAGCCCGCCGGCGGGCCGAGGCCGCGGGCGTCGCCGACAGGGTCGAGATCAGAGTCATGGACTACCGCGACGTGCGCGGTGAGCGCTTCGACGCGATTGCCAGCATCGGGATGGTCGAGCACGTCGGCGCCTCGCAGATCGACGTCTACGCCCGCGCCCTCGCCGACCTGCTCGAGCCTGGCGGGCGCCTGCTCAACCACGGCATCACCCGCCTCCGCCACACCGATACTGAGGCTGGGGCCTTCTCGGAGCGCTACGTCTTCCCCGACGCCGCTCCGCTTCATCTCTCGCGAAACCTGCTGGCCCTCGAACGCGCCGGCTTCGTCACCCGCCACGTCGAGGAGTTCGGCGCCGACTACGCCGAGACGCTGCGCCACTGGGCCCGCCGCCTCGACGAGAACCTCGACGACGCGGTCCGCCTCGCGGGGCCCGAACGGGTCCGGGTCTGGCGCCTCTACCTGCGGGCCGCCCGCAACGGGTTCGTATCGGGCTTCACCTCGATCTACCAGGCGCGCTGCACACTCGGCTGATCTGCTTGATCAGGCCGGAAAGCCGTCCTCCAAGGTCTCCAGCGCCCAGTCCGCGCCCGCCTCGCTGAGCTCGTCGACGCTGTATTTGCCGGTCGCGACCCCGACGACCCTGACTCCGGCGCCGTGGCCGGCTCCGACGTCGCGCGGAGTGTCGCCGACCGAGAAGCAGCCACCGCCGCCGAGCGCCCCGCCCGAGACCAGCTCGCCGCGGCGCAGGGCGGCCTTCGTCAACTCGGTGCGGTCCGCTGAGTCCGACCCGTAGCCACCAAAGCTGAAGAAGCGGTTGAGGTTGCCGCGGGAGAGCTTGATGTGGGCGGCGGCCTCGATATTGCCGGTGACGAGGCCGAGCAGCAGGCCGGCGTCGATCAGCCGGTCGAGCAGGTCCTCGATGCCCGGCATCACCCGGTAGCCCTCCGACTCGGCGACGGTCTCCGGAAGGTGGCGCAGATAGGCGCCGATCGCCTTCGCCCGTTCTTCCTGCGTCCCCTCCCGGCCGACCACATCGCGGAAGATGATCGTGGCGATCTCGGGGTCGGTCATGCCGGCGTCGGTGTGCTCGTCGACGTTCGCCTCTACGCCGTGGAGCTCTTCGAAGCCGCGCTGCCAGGCCGCGCCGCCCGCGCCGCCGGTGACCAGGATCGTCCCGTCGATGTCGAACAGGACCGCCTTGGCGTCACTCATCGAGCAGTTCCCGTTGGCTCAGCCAGTAGAGGAGGCCGAGCGACGGCAGGATCACGAGGGCGGCGACGAAGAAGACGATCAGGACCGAGTCGAGGGTCGACCCGGGTGCGGCCGACTGGGTGATCTCGAGCGAGGTCGGGAGCAGGTAGGGGAACTGGGCGACCCCCCATCCCCAGATCACCGCGACGACGGCGCCTACCGCGAGGGGGCGGAGCCCCCGGACGCCGCCGCGCGCCAGCAGCGTTAGCGCCGCCAGCCCGCAGAGGGCGGAGAGGACCACCAGCGGCAGCCCCTCCGCGGTCAGCCTGTCGAAGGCATAGCGGGCGTCGGCGTGGAGGGCGACGAGGCCGACGAGCGCGAGGGCGCCCGCGACGAGGCCGGCGGCGAGGGCCCGGCGCGCGAAGTACCGCCCCATCTCGGCGTCGCCCCCGCGGCTCGAATCGACGACGAGGAAGACCGCGGCGAGGTAGGCGCCGGTGGCGACGAAGAGGGCGCCGGTGACCAGTGGCAGGAGGTCGATCCAGCTCGAGAAGGCGTCGCCGTTGCCGTCAGCGGGGACATTGCCGGCCGCCACCGCGCCGACCACCGTGCCCATGAAGAACGGGGTCAGGACCGAGGAGAGGGCGAAGGTGGCCCCGAGGGCGCGCCGCGCCGCCAGCGTCTCGACTGACTTGCGGAAGGCGAAGGCCGCCCCCCGCAGGACGATCCCGAGCGCGGCCAGGGCCAGCGGGACGTAGAGGGTCGACATGATCGCCCCGAACGCCTCCGGGAACGCCGTCCAGAGGACGACGAGGATGAAGATCAGCCAGACGTGATTCGCCTCCCAGACCGGGGTCAGCGAGCGCTGGATCCGGTCCCGCGGCCGCTTGCCCTTCTCCGCGTCGCCGGCGATCAGGTCCCAGAGGCCGGCGCCGAAGTCGGCGCCGCCGAAGACCGCGTAGAGGGTCGCGCCGACCCAGAGGATGACCGCCGCCAGATCGGCCTTGGTCATCGGACCGCCTCCTCGGTGGGCGCCGAGGGCCCGTAGGGGGTCTCGGCCTCGTCGCCCTCACCCCGCTCGCGCCAGCGCCGCGCCATCCCCCGCAGGACGACGATCGCGGTCGCGCCGAGCCCGGCATAGAGCAGGATGACGCCGGCGAAGGCGAACCAGATCCCCTCCGCCTCGGTGACCGCTTCGGAGGTCCGCATGTAGCCCTGCACGATCCAGGGCTGGCGGCCGACCTCGGTCACGATCCAGCCGGCCCAGACCGCGACCACGGCCGCCGCCCCGGAGATCGCAACCGCGCGCAGGAACCACGGGGTGCCCGGAATGTCGCGCCGCCGCCACCAGACGAAGGCCAGCCACCCCGCCAGCAGGAGCAGCGCAGTGCCGATCCCGACCATCGCGTCGAAGGAGAGGTGGAGCAGGGTGTTTGCCGGGGGACGCTCATCGACCGGGATATCCTCGAGCCCGGTGACGACGGTGTCGGTGCTGAACCCGACCAGCAAGGAGTCGAGGCCGGGGATCCCGATCGCCCCCTTGACCCCGTCGTCGGTGCAGATCCCGCCGAGGTACTCGGTCTGGTCCGGACCGGTCTCCTGGACGCACTCGAAGGCGGCGAACTTTGCCGGCTGGTGGTCGGCCACCGCGCGCGCGGCGACGTCGCCGAAGAAGATCTGGACCGGTGTCGCGATGCAGGCGATCGTCAACGGGATCAGCAGCCCGAGCCGGTGGTGGCGGTCACGGCGGCCGCGCAGCATCCCGACCGCGTAGACCGAGGCGAAGAGGAAGCCGGTGACCATGTAGGCGGCGAGGATCATGTGCGGGACCTCATAGCTCCAGGCGGGGCTGAAGAGCACTTCGAGCGGGTCCGTCTCGACGACCTTGCCGGCGCCGTCGAGGGTGAACCCCTGCGGCGTGTTCATCCAGGCGTTGGCGGTGACGACGGAGAAGGCGCCGCCGATGCCGGCGACGAGCATCGGCACCCCCGACCAGAAGTGCGCCCAGCCGCCAAGGCGCCTCCAGCCGTAGATGTAGATCGCGAGGAAGATCGCCTCGGTGAAGAAGAAGAGACCCTCGATCGCGAAGCCGATCCCGAACGCGTCGCCGTAGCGCTCCATGAACTCGGGCCAGAGCAGGCCGAACTCGAAGCTGAGGACGGTGCCGGTGACGGCGCCGACGGCGAAGGTGACGGCGGCGACCTTCGACCAGCGGCGGGCGAGCCGGATCGCATCGGGATCCTCGCGTTTGAGCCCGATGTAGTTGGCGGTGAGGACGAGGGCCGGGAAGGCGACCCCGATGCAGGCGAGGACGATGTGGAAGCCGAGGGTGAAGGCCATCAGCTCGCGGGCGGCGAGCAGGTTCGACTCCGAAGCCGCGAGCGGGAGGGAGTCGAGCAACATCACCTAGCCCCCGGAGGCCCCGGCCCTCGCCTGGCGGTAGCGGCGGATCAGGGCGTTGGTCGAGCTGTCGTGAGCGAGCTCCGGCTCGGCCTCGGCCTGCAGCTCGGGGATGATCGCCCTGGCCAGGACCTTGCCCAGCTCGACCCCCCACTGGTCGAACGAGTCGATCCCCCACACGGCGCCCTGGGTGAAGACGCTGTGCTCGTAGAGGGCGACCAGCGCGCCCAGGGTCTGCGGGTCGAGGCGCTCGGCGAGGATCGTGTTCGAGGGCCTGTTCCCCTCCATCACCCGGTGCGGGACCACCTCCTCCGGCGTCCCCTCGGCGCGCACCTCCTCCGGCGTCCTGCCGAAGGCGAGCGCCTCGCCCTGCGCGAACACGTTGGAGACCAACAGGTCGTGGTGGCGCCCGAGCGGATTGTTGGAGCGCATGAAGCCGATGAAGTCGCAGGGGATCAGTCGCGTGCCCTGGTGAATCAGCTGGTAGAAGGAGTGCTGGCCGTTGGTGCCCGGCTCACCCCAGAAGATCGCCCCGGTGTCGTAGTCGACCCTGACGCCCTCGAGGGTGACGTGCTTGCCGTTCGACTCCATCGTCAGCTGCTGGAGGTAGGCGGGAAAGCGGTGAAGGTACTGATCGTAGGGCAGCACGGCGCAGGTTTCGGCGCCGAAGAAGCCGCCATACCAGACGCAGAGCAGGCCCATCAGCGCCGGGAGGTTCTCGGCCATGGGCGCCTCGCGGAAGTGCTCGTCCATGGCGTGGAAGCCGGCCAGCATCTCGGCGAACCGGGCCGGACCGATCGCGATCATCGTCGAGAGCCCGATCGCGGAGTCCATCGAGTAGCGGCCCCCGACCCAATCCCAAAAGCCGAACATGTTGTCGGTGTCGATCCCGAAGGCGGCGACCTCCTCGACGTTGGTCGAGACCGCGACGAAGTGCTTCGCCACGGCCGCCTCGTCCCCGCCGAGGCCGGTCAGGGCCCAATCGCGGGCGGTGCGGGCGTTGGTCATCGTCTCCAGCGTCGTGAAGGTCTTCGAGGAGACGACGAACAGGGTCTCCTCCGGGTCGAGGTCGCGGGTCGACTCGGCGAAGTCGGTGCCGTCGACGTTGGAGACGAAGCGGAACGTCATCTCGCGCCGGCTGAAGTGCCGCAGCGCCTCGTAGGCCATCACCGGCCCGAGGTCGGAGCCGCCGATCCCGATGTTGACGACGTTGCGGATCGGCCGGCCGGTGTGTCCGGCCCAATCCCCGGAGCGGACCCGCTCGCAGAACTCGGCCATCCGGTCGAGCGTCTCGTGCACCTCCTTCACCACGTCGACCCCGTCGACGATCAGCGACCGCCCGCGGGGCATCCGCAGCGCGACATGGAGCGCCGCCCGGTCCTCGGAGACGTTGATGTGCTCGCCGGCGAACATCGCTTCGCGGCGCTCGACGACGCCGCGCTCGCGCGCCAGGTCGCCGAGCAGCATCACGGTCTCGTCGACGATCCGGTTCTTGGAGAAGTCGAGGTGGAGGCCGGCGCCATCGGCCACCAGGCGCTCGCCGCGGTGGGGGTCGGCGTCGAAGAGGTCGCGCAGGTGGCGCCCCCCGACCTCCCCGTGATGGCGCTCCAGCGATCGCCAGGCGCCCGTCTCGCGCAGAGCCATCACCCCTGCTGTTCCTCGATCGTGCCCATCAGCTCCCGCCAGGACTGATCGAAGGTCTGCGTGCCCTCCTCCTGGAGGCGGGCGGCGAGCGACTCGATCTCGACCCCGGCCTCGGCGAACTCGGTCAGGATCCGCTCGGCGTCACCGCCGTCGGGTGCCAGCGGCTCGCCGACGGTGCCGTGGTCGGCGAAAGCGAGCAGGGTCTGCTCCGGCATCGTGTTGATGGTGAACGGCGCGGCGAGCGCCTCGATGTAGAGGACGTCGGAGGCCTCGGGATCCTTGGTCCCCGTGCTGGCGAACAGCAGCCGCTGCGGCCGGGCGCCCTCGTTGGCTAGTTGCTGCCAGCGCTCCGAGTCGAGCAGTTCGCGGTAGGCGCGGTAGGCGCGCTTGGCGACCGCGACTCCGAGCTGGTTGCGAAGCCCGGCCGGGGCCGAGTCCATCACCGCCACATCCCAGCGGCTGACGAACAACGAGGCGACCGAGCCGACGGCGGGATCCAGCCCCGCCTCGACCCGGCGTTCGAGCCCGCGCATGTAGGCCTCCGCCGAGGCGAGGTACTGCTCGCGCGAGAACAGCAGGGTCACGTTGATCGGGGTCCCGGCGAAGATCGACTCCTCGATCGCCGTCCGTCCCGCCTCGGTGCCGGGGATCTTGATGAAGAGGTTCTCCCGGCCGCCCTTCTCGTGCAGCCTCGCCGCCTGCGCGATCGTCGCCGCGGCATCTTCGGCGAGGAGGGGCGAGACCTCCAGCGAGACCCAGGCGTCGACCCCGTCGCTCCGCGAATGGATCGGCGCGAAAATGTCGGCGGCCTCGCGCAGGTCGGTCAGCGCGAGCTCGAAGAAGAGCTCCTCGGCCGAGGCTGCCTCGGGCCTGGCGGCGTCGATCTGCTCGTCGTAGGCCTCGCCGCCTCCGATTGCCTTGTCGAAGATCGTCGGGTTGGAGGTCAGCCCCGTCACCGAGAACTCCTCCATGTAGCGGGCCAGCGTGCCGTCGCGGAGCATCGTCCGTGTGATGTTGTCGAGCCAGAGGCTCTGCCCCATCTCGTGCAGCTCCTGAGTCGCCCTCACGATTCCCCTCCTTCGCTCCCGTTGGCCCGCGCCAGCACCCCCCGCCCGACCTCCGCCACCCGGTCGGGGGTGAATCCGAACTTCGACTGCACGTCCTTGAGCGGAGCCGAGCTGCCGAAGGTGTGCATTCCGATCCGCTTTCCCCCGGGCCCGACATAGTGGTCCCAGCCGATCGTCGAGGCCTCCTCGACCGAGACCCGGGCGGTGACTTCCGGCGGCAGGACGCCGGCGCGGTAGGCGGAGTCCTGGCGATCGAACAGCTCCCAGCAGGGCAGGCTGACGACCCGCGACCGCACCCCGTCGGCGCTCAGCTCCTCGTGCGCCTCGACGGCGAGGGCGACCTCGCTGCCGGTCGCGATCAGGATCAGCTCGGGGTCCCCGCCGTCGGCGTCGGCGAGCACGTAGCCGCCGCGCCGCAGCCCCTCGGCGGAGGCGTAGCGGGAGCGGTCCAGGATCGGGACGTCCTGGCGGGTGAGAACCAAGGCAACGGGCTGGTGGGTGCGGTCGATCGCCACCCGCCAGGCCTCCGCGACCTCGTTGGCGTCGGCGGGCCGGATCACGTCAAGGCCGGGGACGGCCCGCAGCGAGGCCAGCTGCTCGACCGGCTGGTGGGTGGGGCCGTCCTCGCCGAGCCCGATCGAGTCGTGGGTGAAGACGTGGATCACCGGCAGCTCCATCAGCGCCGAGAGCCTGATCGCCGGCCGGGCGTAGTCGGAGAAGGTGAGGTAGGTGGACCACAGCGGCCGCAGCTTGGAGAGCGAGAGGCCGTTGGAGATCGCCGCCGCCTCGTGCTCGCGGATTCCGTAGTGGAGCTGGCGGCCCGCGTGGGCGCCGGGCTCGAAGTTGACTGCTCCATCGAGGCGGACCGAGGTCGAGTCGGTCAGGTCGGCAGAGCCGGCGAGCAGCCACGGGATCCGCTCGGCGATCGCGTTCTCGACCTGGTTGGAGGCCTTGCGGGTCGCCAGCCCCTTCTCGCCGGCCTCGAATGAGGGGATCCCGGAGTCCCAGCCATCGGGCAGCTCGCGCCGCTGCGCCGCCTCGATCTCCGCCGCCAGGTCGCCGTCGTCCGCGGCGAAAGCCGCCAGCCTGCTCTCCCACTCGGCGCGCAGCTCGGCGCCGCGCCTGCCGATGCGGGCGGCAAAGTGCTCCTTGACCCCGTCGGGGACGAGGAATTGGGCATCCTCGGGCCAGCCGTACGCGCGCTTCGTCTCCCGCACCTCCTCCTCGCCGAGCGGTGAGCCGTGCACCTCCGCCGTGTCCTGCTTGTGAGGGGAACCCCAGCCGATGTGGCTGTCGACGATCACCAGGGTCGGGCGCCCCTCCTCCGCGCGGAACTCCTCGAGGGCGTGGGCCACCAGCTCGGTGTCGTTGGCGTCGCCGACCCGGGTCACGTTCCAGTCGTAGCCCATGAACCTGGCGGCGACGTCGTCGTCGTAGGCCAGTTCGGTTTTGCCGTCGATCGTGATGTGGTTGTTGTCATAGATCCAGCAGAGGTTGTCGAGGCCGAGGTGGCCGGCGATCGAGGCGCCTTCGTTGGAGACCCCCTCCATCAGGCAGCCGTCGCCCGCGATCGCGTAGACGTCGAAATCGAAGAGACCCTCGCCGTAGCGGGCGGCCTGCCACTTCGAGGCGATCGCCATCCCGACCGAGGTCGCGATCCCCTGGCCGAGCGGGCCGGTGGTGGTCTCGACGCCCGATGTCCAGCGGTACTCGGGGTGGCCGGGGGCGCGCGAGTCGAGCTGGCGGAAGCTTTCGATGTCCTCGATCGAGACGGCCGGGCTCCCGACCACCTCATAGTCCGGTTCGACCGCCTGGACCTCGGCGAGGAAGAGCAGGGAGTAGAGGAGCATCGAGGCGTGGCCGGCGGAGAGCACGAAGCGGTCGCGATTGGGCCAGATCGGGTCAGCCGGATCGAAGCGGAGGAACTCCTGCCAGAGCGTGTAGGCGACCGGGGCCAGCGCCATCGGGGTGCCGGGATGACCGGACTCCGCCTTCTGGATCGCGTCGATCGAAAGCGTCCGGATCGTATTGATGCAGAGCTGGTCGATGTCCTCAGGCATGACCAAAAGCGATCCTAATCATCAGGGCTCGATCCGCGTTACCGTGCCGTCGCCGTTGTTTGCTACCCAGACGGCTTCCTCTCCAATCGTGATCGCCCCCGGCTCGGGGCCGACCTCGATCGGGTCGCCGACCACATCGCCGCTTTCGATGTCGATCCGGCTGACCGTGTCCTCGGCGGCGCTGGCGACCCAGACGAGATTCGTGCCGGCGTCGATCCCCCCCGGATGCCCGCCGACGGCGATCGGGTCGCCGAGGATCGCCTGGATCGAGGGGTCGACCCTGGTGACCGTGTCCGAGCGGCTGTTGGCGACCCAGACGAGACCGCCGCCGACGGTCACCCCGGCGGGCCCGCGGCCCGCCCGGATCGGGAAGCCCGCCGCCCTCGCGGTGCTCTGGTCGATCCGGCTGACAACCCCGGTCGAGGCGCTGCTGACCCAGACCCCGCCCGCTCCGGCGGCGAGCCGCAGCGGCGCGGCGTGGGGGGCGATGCCGCGCCGGTAGACCCTTTCCCCCCGCGGATTGATCGCGCTGACCCCGGCGCCTCGCTGGTCGGCGACCCAAACCCTCCCCCCGGACACGATGATCGCGCCGGGGCGCCCGCCGACCGGGATCCTCCCGATCACCCGGTTGGCGTCCGGATCGACCCGGAGGACGCTCGATGTCAGGGGGCTCGAGACCCAGACCGAGTTGCGGCCGACGGCCACGGCGGAGATGCCGCGGCCGAGGCGCAGCGGCTCGCCGACGACCTTACGCGTCCTCGGATCGATCTGGCTCAGGGTGCCGTCGGCGGCGCTCGTCACCCAGACCGCGCCCTCGCCGGTGGCGATCCGGAGGGGCGGTTGGCCGACCGCGATCGGCGAGGAGACGCTGACCTCGTCACCGCCGAGCAGGAGGACGAACGCGGCGACGAAGGCCGCCAGAACCGCCGGAGTCACCAGCCAGCCCCATGGCAGGGCTCGGGCGCGGCGGCGTAGGCCTCCCTCCTCCTGGAGGGCGCGCGTCGGGGCCTCGGGGCCGTCGGTCAGGACCCGGGTCGCGGTCGGAGTTGCCCCCTGGCGCTCCCGCGCCGCCTCGATCAGGTCGCCGGCCGTCGGGTAGCGCTCTCCGGGGTCCTTCGAGACCGCCCGCTCGATCACCGCGTCGAGGCCGGCCGGCATCTCCGGCTCGGCGTCTCCGGCGCGGCGGGCGAAGGGGACGATCCCGGTCAGGGCCTCATAGAGGACGCAGCCGAGCGAGTAGACGTCGGCGGCCGGGCCGACGTCCTGGCCCCGCCACTGCTCGGGGGACATGTACTCGACGGTGCCGACTATCGAGGCGCCGCTGACCACCCCGCTGTCGCCGACCGCCTTGGCCAACCCGAAGTCCGAGAGGTAGGCGTGGTCCCCTTCGAGCAGGATGTTCTGCGGCTTGACGTCGCGATGGACGATCCCGGCGTTGTGGGCGGAGTCGAGCGCATCGCCGACCTGGGCGAGCAGGTCGATCGCCTCCTCCGGCGGCAGTGGCCCGGCGGAGATCCGCTTCTTCAGGTCGCCGCCGCCGATCAGGCGCATCGCGACGATCAGCTCGCCGTCCTCCTCGCGGGCGTCGTAGATGGGGACCGCGTTGGGATGGTCGAGGCTGGCTGCCAGGCGCGACTCGCGCAGGAACCGCTCGCGGAACCGGTCGTCGCGGCTGAGATGGCGGGCGATCACCTTCAGCGCCACCGGACGATCGAGGGAGAGGTGGGTCGCCCGGTAGACGACGCCCATCCCGCCCCGCGCGATCAGCGCGTCGAGCCGGTACCCGGCGAGGGTGGAACCGATCGCCGGTTCAGTTTCTCCTCCTGCACCTTCAGCGCCTGCCATCTAGCAGGCCGTTATACAGCCGAGGCCCGGCGTCGAGGGCCCTCCACGGGATTGAAGGGCCCTCGAACCGGCTAGGAGGCGATCAGCGAGTTCCCCGCACCGGCTGCCAGGCGATGACCGGGCCGATCGTCGCCGCGACCGAGCCGCTTTCGAGGCCGAAGCCTTCGGCCAGCTCGGTGCTGCGGCCGTCCTTGACGTTGATTGCCGAGAGCGACTCCGCGTCCTCGGTGGCGACGAAGGCGGCGATGCGGCGGCCGTCGGAGGAGAAGACGGCGTTGGTGCTGGAGCCGTCGGCGACCTCGGTGAGCTTGTGCGCCCTGCTCTTTCCGAGCCGCTTCACCCAGAGGCCCTGGTCGCGGCGGAACAGCAGCAGGTGGCCGTCCGGCGAGACGTCCTCGATGTTGGCCGAGCCGACCCCCCTGACGGCAGGCTTCACCCGGCTCCCGTCGTGGCGCATCGTGTAGACGTCGGCGTAGGCGCCCGGCCCGCTGCCGCTCTGACCGCGGCTGAAGGCGATCCCGCCCGCGAAGTAGCGGGGCGAGAACTCGTCGACGCTGGCCGTCCTGGTGAGGCGGGCGAGCCCGGCCCCCGAGGGTCGCACCGAGTAGATGTCATCGGCGGCGCCCCCGCCCGCCACGGCGACGCTGCCGACGAAGGCGATCAGGCGGCCGTCCGGCGAGAAGGTCGCCTGGTGCTCGTCATCAGGCGTCGAGGTGAGCGCGTGCAGGTTTTCCCCGGCGATGCTGACCGTGTAGAGGTCCCGCGGGGAGCCCCCGGCCGCGCGCCGCTCGAACACCACGTAGCGGCCGTTGGGCGCGAAGGTCGGCCTGCCGTCGACCTCGGCGCCGCTGGTCAGGGCGTGCTGCCCGGTCCCGTCGGCACGCATCGCGTAGATCTCGCCGTCGCGGGCGAAGGCGATCATCCGGCCGTCGGAGGAGAAGTCCGGCTGGCTGTCGGCGGGGTTCTCGGTCAGCTGGTTGAGGCGGCCGTTGCGGGCCGCGAAGAGGCCACCCTCGACCTGCGGCGCCGCTTTCGGGTCGGACGTGCCTTCCTCGGCGGGCGGCGTCGTTACGACCCGCGAGAAGACGACGGCGCCGGCCGAGCCCGGCGCCGCGGAGCTTGCGGCGGGGAAGGCGAGGGCGAGTGCGGTGAGGACGAGTAGCGTCGATCGGTTGAGCATTGGATTTCCTTTCATGGTGGGTTGCATCTGCCCACCGATGGTCGGCCGCCGGGCCGTGCGCGCCAACGACATCCGCGCCCCCCACCGGGCCCACTTTGGCCCGGTCCGTGCCACCTCCCAGGCCCGACGGGACGGAAACGGGCCTATATCTCCCGTTTGAGTCCCGTCGGCGGAAAGGGGGGGTCAGCGGTCGAGGCCGAGCTCGATCACCCTGGCCGCGATCAGCCGGGGCCGGTCCCGGCCCGCGTCGCCGCTGACGTCGAGCTTGGCCGCGAGGGCGTCGAGGCGACGCTGCGCGGTGCGCTCGCTGACGTGGAGCGCCTCGGCGATCTCCGCCCGGGTCGCGGGGCGCCCGGCGAAGGCCCCCTCGCTGCGGTAGGGGGCGACCAGGGCCGTGGCGGTCGCCCGCTCCTCCTCGGTCAGCTCGACCGCGGGGCCCGGCGCCGCTGCTGTCGCGCCGGCCCGGCCTGGCAGCGGGTCGGAGATTTCGAGCCGATGGCCTCCGACCACCAACGCGTCCCCGTCCCGCAGCCGGCGCGGTCGGTCGATCAGGTCGCCGTTGAGCGCGGTGCCGTTGCGGCTGTCGAGGTCAGTCGCCATCAGGACGCCACCGCGGTTCTCGACCTCGAGGTGGCTCCAGGAGACCGCCTCGTCCTCGATGGTGAGGTCGGCATCCGGGTCACGGCCGATCACGGTGCGGCCCTCCGGCAGAGGGAGGGAGCGAGGCCCTTCGCCCTCGACGGTGAGCCAGATTCGCGCGTCCATCACAACCTTTCGTGCTGCGCTCGCGGCGCAAAGAACCAGAAATGCCTCATTGGGCTCGCTCCGCCCTCATCGCCGCGAGCATAAAGTCCCCGCGGTGCCAGCGGACGACGAGAAGCGACTCGCCGCCGAGGCCGCGGCGGAGCTCGTCGCGGATGGAATGGCCGTCGGGCTCGGGACCGGCTCCACGGTCGAGTACCTGCTGCCGGCGCTGGCGCGGCGCGAGCTGAGCGGGATCCGCTGCGTCGCCACCTCGGTCGCGACCGAGAATCAGGCGCGAGAGTTGGGGATCCCGGTCGAGGAGTTTGGCTCGCTGGAGCGGCTCGACATCGCGATCGACGGGACCGACCAGGTCACCCCCGAGGGCTGGCTGATCAAGGGAGGCGGCGGCGCCCACCTGCGCGAGAAGATCGTCGCCGCTGCGGCGCGCCGCTTCGTCGTGATCGCCGACTCGAGCAAGCCGGTCGAGTCCCTCACCGGCCCCGTCCCGCTCGAGCTCTTCGCCTTCGGCCTGTCCGCGACGCTCTCCCGCCTCGGGCCCGAGGTCGAGCTGCGCGACGCGCCCCGCAGCCCCGACAACGGGGTCATCGCCGACTACCGAGGCGATGTCGGCGATCCGGGCGCCCTTGCCGCCCGCCTCGAGGCCGACCCCGGCGTCGCCGCCCACGGCCTCTTCCCACCGGATATGGTCAGCGACCTGCTCGTCGGCAGGGGCGACGCAGTGGAACATTTGACACTCAGCTGACACGGAGGGATGAATTGACCGACTTCACCGATCTCGCGATCGACGGACGGATCGCGACGCCAAGCGACGATGGCTGGGACGAGGCGCGCACGGCCTGGAACCTGGATGCCGACCAGCGGCCAGACGCGGTCGCGTTCCCCGCCGGCGGAGGTGACGTGGCCAGCATCGTCCGCTTCGCCGCCGAGAACGGCCTCCGAGTAGCGGGCCAGGGGACCGGCCACGGAGCGGCCCCGCTCTCCCCGTCGCTCGAGGGGACGATCCTGATCAAGACCGAGCGCATGCGGGGGGTCGAGATCGATCCGGATGCAGGAACCGCAAAGGTCGAGGCGGGAGTCCTCTCGGTCGAGCTGGGACAGGCTGCCAATGAGCATGGCCTCTGCTTCCTTCCCGGCTCATCCCCTGACGTCGGCGTCGTCGGCTACACGCTCGGGGGCGGCCTGAGCTGGCTCGGGCGCCGCTACGGCTTCGCCTGCAACCGGGTCTCCGCGATCGAGCTGGTCACGGCCGACGGCGAGCCGCGAACCGTCGATGCCGACAGCGACCCCGACCTGTTCTGGGCTCTGCGGGGAGGGGGCGGCGGCTACGCAATCGTCACCGCGCTTCACCTCGACCTGGTCCCGATCGCCGACATCTACGCCGGGGCCCTGCTCTTTCCCGCCGAGGCGGGCGCCGACGCGGTCCGCAGCTACCGCGACTGGGCGGCCCAGCTCCCGGACGAGGTCTTCTCGATCGTCCGCTTCGTCACCCCGCCGGACGTCCCCGACGTCCCCGAGCCGCTGCGCGGCACACCGCTGCTGACGATCGGCGCGGCCTGCATCGGCGGCCAGCAGGAGGGGGAAGCGACGATCGCGCCGCTGCGCGAGATCGGCGACCCGATGATGGACACCTTCGGGCAGATCCCGACCGCCGGGCTCAGCCACATCCACATGGATCCCGAGCAGCCGGTGCCGGCCATCGGTGACGGAATCACCCTCCGCGAGCTCCCCGACGAGGCGATCGATGCCTACGTCGCCGCCGCCGGGTCCGACTCGGGCATGCCGTTGCTGCTGAGCGAGATCCGCAATCTGGGCGGGGCCCTGGGGCGCCCGGCCGATGACGGCGGCGCGCTCGCCAAGATCGACGCCGGTTTCGCCATGTACAGCGTCGGGATGGCGATGACGCCGGAGCTCGCTGAGGCGATTCCCGCCTACCTCGACCGGATCGAACAGGCGATGGAGCCGTGGACAGCTGACGGCGCCTACTTCAACTTCAGCGATCGGCCCAAGCCGGTCGAGGAGATCCACCCGCCCGACATCTGCGCCCGCCTCGCCGAGGCGAAGCGCAAGTGGGACCCCGACGACCGGATCGTCGCCAACCACGCGCTGGCGCCGGCTTCCTGAGCCAGAAATGGCGTAGTGGTACAATTTACCCACTATGGCTTTCGTCGTCCCTACCAGGCGGGGGAAGTTCGAGCTTCGGGAATCCCGCAGCACGCCTGACGGCCCGCGCAGTCGCACCCTTGCCACCTTCGGTGAGCTGAACGACGAGGTGATCGAGAAGGCTCAGGCGAGGGCCGCGAAGCCGATCGACCCAAGGTCGCTTCGAAGCGCCGCCAGAAGGGCCGGCGCCTCCGTGGCGCCCCCACCGGCCGACAGGGCCGCGCGTGAGCTGATCGCAGAGTTGGGCTTGGGCCGCGAGCCGCAACCCCGACTTCAGCGCCTGCTGAGATCGATGCTCGCCGACAATCACAGAGCGGCGACCCCGGCCGACCCGAGCCAGGCAGTCGCCCAATGGATGGCGGCGACGCCGGCGGAGCGAGGCAAGAGCCTGGTCGATCTCCTTCTGCTCGCGGACGCGCTGCCGCACGGCGGTCGCAGGGGCAAGCCGCTGCTCTTCCCGCGGTTGGACTCGAAGCCGGCATGATGCCGGACGCAACCAACATCCCCCTCCCGGACAAGGTCATCTCGATTCACGAAAGCCTCGACGCCGCGGGGATACCGCACGCGCTCGGCGGTGCTCTCGCCCTCGCCTACTACGCGGAGCCACGAGCGACGATTGACATCGACCTCAATCTCTTCGTCCCGGTCGAGCGCTGGCAGGAGGTTGTCGATGTCCTGACGCCGCTGGGTATCGATGCCAGGGGCCTCGATCGGGAGGCGCTCCTGCGCGATGGGCAGTGCCGATTGTGGTGGGGGAGCAACCCCATCGACCTTTTCTTCGCCTACGACGAGATCCACGAAGAGATGAGGAAGGACTCCCGGCGGGTCCCGTTCGCGGAGATCACCGTGCCGATCCTGGCGCCCGAGCATCTGGCCGTATGCAAGGCGATGTTCGACCGCCCCAAGGACTGGATCGACATCGAGCAGATGCTGGTGGCGACCGAAGGGCTGGACGTCTCCGCTATCGAAGCCTGGCTGGAGCGGATGGTTGGCCGGGGGGACCCTCGAATGCAACGCCTCGCAGAGCTGAAGGATCGGCTCTCGATCGGCGACTAGGACGGGGGGCCGGCGGCGGCCTCGTCGGCGACGACCACCATCTCCTCGTTCTCGACCCGGCCGACGGGGATCGAGGTGTCGCCCGCCAGCAGCTTGGCCAGCGGCTCGCGCTTCTCCGCTCCGGTGACGAGCCAGACGATGCGACGGGCGGCCGCCAGAGCCGGGTAGGTCAGGGTCATGCGGCGGTGGCCCTGGTAGGCGCCAGCCGTGAGCGCGACGCGGCGATCGACGACCTCAAGCACCGGGTCCCCCGGAACCAGCGAGGCGGTGTGGCCGTCGGGGCCGAGCCCGAGGTGGACCAGGTCGAGTGGGTCGGGAAGCGAGTCTTCGTATTCGCGGGCGCCGGCCTCGAGGTCGCGCTGGGTGACCGGCATCGGCCGCAGCGAGGACTGGTGCTCGAGCGAGAGGCCGAGGATGAGGTGGGTGAGGTTGCGGTCCTCGCTGCCTGGCGCCGCGATCCGCTCGTCGACCTGGAACAGCTCCGTCTCCGGCCAGGGCATGCCCTCCATCCCCCCGAGCTCCGCCAGCATCGCCCACGGGGTGCGGCCACCGCTCATCGCCAGCGAGAACCTCTGCCGCTCCTCGACGGCCGCCCTCCCGGCGGCGGCGATCAGCTCGGCGCCGCGCCGCGCCGCCGCCCTCTCGTCGGCGACGACCTCGAGCTCCATCAGTCTTTCTTCTCGTCGTGCCCGCCGAACTGTTTGCGCATTGCCGACAGCACCCGGTCGCCGAAATCGTCCAGGCCGCGCGAAAAGAAGCGCTCGTACAGGGCCGCGGTCAGCACCGGCGCGGGGACGCCCTCGTCGATCGCGGCGATCGAGGTCCAGCGGCCCTCACCGGAGTCGGAGACGCGACCCGTGAACTCGGCCAGCTCGGGCGACTCCTGCATCGCTGCGGCCGTGAGGTCGAGCAGCCAGGACCCGATCACGCTGCCGCGGCGCCATACCTCGGCCACCTCGGGGATGTCGATGTCGTACTGGTAGTACTCGGGTTGCTCGAGCGGCGCGGTCTCGGCGTCGGCCTCGCGCTCGACCTTGCCGGCGTTGGCGTTGTGGAGGATGTTGAGCCCCTCCGCGTAGGCCGCCATCAGCCCGTACTCGATCCCGTTGTGGACCATCTTCACGAAGTGCCCGGCCCCGTTCGGGCCGCAGTGCAGGTAGCCGTTCTCAGACGCGGAGGGCTCGCCGGAGCGACCGGGCGTGCGCTGAGCGGACTCGACTCCCGGCGCCAGCGTGGCGAAGATCGGGTCGAGCCGCGCGACGGCCTCCTCTGGGCCGCCGATCATCAGGCAGTAGCCGCGCTCGAGGCCGAAGACCCCGCCACTGGTTCCGCAATCGATGAAGTCGATTCCCTTCTCGCGCAACGCCTCGGCGCGGCGGATGTCGTCTCGGTAGTAGGAGTTGCCGCCGTCGATGATCGCGTCGCCGGGCTCGAGGACCGCGGCGACGTCGGCGATCGTCTTCTCGGTGATCTCACCCGAGGGCACCATCACCCAGACCGCCCGCGGGGCGCTCAGCTTCGAGGCCAGCTCCTGAAGGCCCTCGGCGCCCTCGGCGCCCTCGGCTGCCAGCGCCGTAATCGCATCGGGGTTGACGTCGTAGACGACGCAATGGTGGCCGTCGCCCATCAGCCGGCGGGCCATGTTGGCGCCCATTCGACCGAGGCCGACGATCCCCAGCTCCATGTCCTTAACCCTATGTCACTCGGGTAGCCTGGCCTCATGAGCGCGGCGCGAGCGAGCGTGCATATCTGGTTCTTCGCGAAGCGAGCGAAGCGCGAGACGTTTGTTTGATGGCCGGGAGCACCGCGAAGCGCCACGACGACGTTGCGGATGTGCTGACGATCTTCGGGATCACCGGCGACCTGGCGAGGAAAATGACCTTCCGGGCTCTCTACCTCCTGGAGGCGCGGGGCAAGCTGGGTTGCCGGATCGTCGGCGTCGCGATCGACGAATGGAGCATCGAGCAACTGCGCGAGCACGCCCGCGAATCGATCTGCGCCACCGTGAACGACCCCGACGAGGATGTTTTCGCCCGGCTCGCCGCCCGCATCTCCTATGTCCAGGGCGACTACGCAAATCCCGACACCTTCGAGCGGGTCGCAAAGGCCATCGGCGAGCCGAAGAGGCCGGTCTTCTACCTCGAGGTTCCGCCGTCGCTCTTCTCGACGGTGGTCGAGGGCCTGGGCCGGGCCGGGCTCGTCAGCGACAACGCGCGGGTCGTGATCGAGAAGCCGTTCGGGCACGACCTCGCCTCGGCGAGGGCGCTCAACGCCGAGCTGCAGAAGGTGCTGCGCGAGGACCAGATCCTGCGGATCGACCATTACCTCGGCAAGGAGCCGGTGATGGACATCACCTACCTGCGCTTCGCCAACTCGGTTCTGGAGCCGGTCTGGAACCGCCAGCACGTCTCGCACGTGCAGATGACGATCGCCGAGGACTTCGGGGTCGACGATCGCGGCCGCTTCTACGACGCTGTCGGGACGATGCGGGACGTGATCCAGAATCACGCGCTCCAGGTCCTCTCGCTGATCGCGATGGAGCCGCCCGCCGGCAACCAGTCGGACTCGGTGCGTGACAAGAAGCTGGAGCTGTTCAAGGCGGTCCGGACCGCGGACTCGGAACGCTACGTGCGCGGCCAGTACGAGGGCTTCCACGACGTCAGGGAAGTCGCGCCCGACTCGACCACCGAGACCTTCGCCGCGGTCGAGCTGGCGATCGACAACTGGCGCTGGAGCGGCGTTCCCTTCTTCATCCGCGCCGGCAAGTGCCTGCCGCACAAGGCGAGCGAGGTCAACGTCGTCTTCGACCGGCCCCCCCGCCTCGGCGTCGGCGGGGGCAGGCTGCCGGACCCCAACCAGCTGACCGTCCGGATCGAGCCCGAGCCGGGCTCGCGGATCCGCCTCTACGCCAAGCAGGCCGGCGAGGAGGCGTTCGAGCCCGCCGACCTCGAGGTCCTGTTCGAAAAGCTGCCGGGCGAGGATCCCGAGCCATACGAGCGGCTACTGGGTGACGCGCTCGCCGGGCGGACCGAACTCTTCACCCGCGAGGACGCGGTCGAGGAGACGTGGCGGATCGTCGAGCCGTTGCTCGAGGAACCGGGCCCGATCCATCCCTATAAGCCGGGAACGTGGGGGCCGAAGGAGGCGAACAAGCTGACCCGCGGCATCTGCCAGTGGCTGGAGCCGTGGATGCCATAGCTCCTTGCTGGGCGAGTGCCTAGCTCGGCGAGCGACGCGCCGTGAGCCCCTCGAGGACGACCTCGATCGGCGAGCGGTGTTTGCCCCCATTCGATGCTTCGCGAGCGCTCTGAAGCTGCGAGGCGAGCTCACCCACGTGGGCACCGAAGGAGCCGATCTCCTTCGCGGCCCTGGCCACGTCTCGAGACTTCACACGGCTGTGCCGTCGCGCCTGGTGGCTGCCCAGTGCAACGCCGCCGGCGGCGCCGACCAGCGCAGCCCCGGCCGCCATCAGCGGCACCCTGGCGCTCGACGCAGCTCGGCCGACGGCCTGGCCGGCGTCTTTGGCGGTGTGCTCGACCGTCTTTTTCGCCGAATCGACTGGACCTGAGCCGTTGGATTTTCTCGCCGTGCTTTTCGGTTTGCTCGATTTGGATTTGGCCCGCGATTTGGCTGTCGAGCCTCGCGAACGTGATTTGGCTGTCGAGCCTCGCGAGTGCGCCTGGGATTTTTTCGATCCCTGGGAGCGTTTCGCCGGGCTCCGGGTTTTCGTCTGAGCCATCTTCAGTTTCCTCCTCGCTGTCTCGATATTGCTCTGGTCGCTATTTCTCTCTCTCGAGCTCCTGCTCGCGCCGGGCGGCACGCTCCTCGTCGAGCTCCGCCTCGACCTTTGCCCGCTCCGCCCGCTCCTCGGCGATCGCGGCCTCGGTCCGGCTGTCCTCTGCTCGCTCTCGGTGGTGGCTTGCGTCATCGTGCTGGGCTTGGTGCTGCACCTGCCCAAACTGACGGCGATCCTGAGCCCGGCGTGCCAGGGATACGACGATCGCCAGCACGATCAGGGCGCCGATGACGATGGCGATGATCGCAAGGGTGGACATCTGATCTCCTTTGGTTGCGGAGATCTCCGAGTTCCCGAATTTGCGCAAACGAAACCGCTAGCGGCGCCGGAGCGCGAGCCCGGTGAGGATCTCGCGGACGACCCGGTCCGCCGCCAGCGCCGTGATGTCGGCCGAGCCGACCGCGGTCGGGATCACCTCGACGACCTCGGCCCCGACCAGCTCGAGCCGCGCCGCCAGCTCACGGCAGGCGCTCAACAGCTCGGTGGTCGTCATCCCGCCCGGCTCCGGGGTCCCGGTGCCGGGAGCGAAGGCCGGGTCGAGGACGTCGATGTCGACCGACAGGTAGGCGGCGCCGGGGCCGAGGGAAGCGACGGCGCGCTCGACCGTCGCCTCGACCCCCAGCGCACGGACCTCGTGCATGAAGATGCTCTCGATCCCGCGCTCTCGCTGCCAGGCGAACTCCTCCTCACCGGGCCAGTAGCCGCGCAGGCCGATCTGAACGTAGCGGCCGGGGTCGACATGGCCCTGGTCGACGAGCCTCCGCATCGGGGTGCCGTGGGAGACCTCGACCCCGAAGACCACGGTGCCGGTGTCGGTGTGGGTGTCGAGGTGGACGAGGCCGAGCGGCCCGTGGCGGGCGGCGCAGGCGCGGATGTCGGGCTCAGCGATGCCGTGGTCGCCACCGAGCAGGATCGGGATCGCCCCCGCGTCGAGCACCGCCCCGACGGTGCGCTCGATCGCCTCGTGCGTTCCGGAAGGATCGGCGGGCAGGACCGGGGCGTCGCCGAAGTCGACCACCCGCAGCGCCTCGAAGGCATCGACGCCGGCCTCCAGGTGGGGGCCGGGCGGGCAGCTCGCGGCGCGGATCGCGCGCGGGCCGAAGCGGGCGCCCGGCCGGTCGGAGACAAGGTCATCGGTGGGAGCGCCGACGATCGCGACGTCGGCACCGTCCAGCTCGGCGGGATCCTCCGTGTAGGGGGCGCCGCCGAAGCTCAGAAGCCCGGCGAAGTCGGGCTTCTCCCCGTGCTCCCATCGGTCGAGGGGGTCGATCACGTCGCTGCAATGCTACGCCCGCCTGGGCAACGATCGGGCCCGTACCGTGTTGTGCGGAAGGTGAGGCCCCTCCCCCGGTGAAAATGCTGCGGATGCAGACCCTGCGTGCGAAAACCGCGTCGTGGGCACTGTTCCTTGCCATGGCTGCGATCTGGGCCGCCCCCGCGGCGCCCGCGCAGGCGGCCGGGGACCTGGTGCCGCAGGGCCGCAACGTCTTCTTCGGCATCTCCGACACCGGGGACCCAGCCGACTTCGGCGGCTTCAGCAAGCTGACGCACAAGCACCCGGCGCTGATCGAGACCTTCCGCACCTGGGGCACGGACTTCCCCGACTCGATCGAACGCTGGCAGGACGCCCGGGCCCGGCCGGTGATCCACATCTCGACCGCCGACAAGCGCGACGGCCAGGAGCTGATCACCCCGCGCGCCATCGCCCGGGGCGATGGGGACGAGTACCTGATCCGCCTCAACAAGGTCTTCTGGGCGAAGGAGATGCGCGCCTACATCCGCCCGCTCGGGGAGCCGAACCGCTGTCTCAACGTCTACGCCGCCTATGACTGCGCCGGGAACCCGCGCGACGCGGCCCACAGCCCGCGCCAGTACATACGCGCCTTCCGTCGCATCGACCTGATCGTCCACGGCGGCGGCAAGCGGGGCGTGATCGATGCCCGCCTCCGCCGGGCGGGCTTGCCACCGCTTCGCAGCGCCGTCGGCGGACTGCCGAAAGCGCCGGTCGCGACCCTCTGGAGCACCCTGCCGGCGGGCGCGCCGACCGTCCCCCAGAACCGGCCCCGCCACTTCTATCCCGGCGACGAGTACGTCGACTGGGTCGGCACTGACGTCTACTCCGACAACCAGGACTGGAAGGGGCTGGCCGGCCTCTACCGACGCTACCGCGGCAAGCCGTTCGCGCTGCCGGAGTGGGGCGTCGTCGGGGCGGACGACCCGCGCTTCGTCCGCCGCCTGCTGACCTGGGTCGACCGCCACCGGCGCTGCAAGATGCTCATCTACTACCAGGACTTCGGCTCGACCAGCTCCTACCGGATACAGAATCACCCGGCCAGCCTCGGCGTGCTCCGAAACTGGCTCCATCACCCCCGCATCCCGCACTTCGCCCCGGCGCCGCCGCAGGCTCCCCCGCCGCCGCCGGGCGGCCTCACACCGACGCCGGGCTAGCCCCCGGGCATTGCCTGCCGCTTGCGCTTCACCTTCGGCGCCTCGATCCGATCGGCGACCGCGGATTTGTACCTGTACGGCTTCAGCGCGGTGATGCTCGAGTAGCCGGTGAGGTAGAGGTGCCGCCCGTCGGAGATGATCGGGGTGTAGGTGCCGCGCGGATAGCCGAAGACGCGCCGCCCGCTCCTCATCATGTAGCCGGTCGTCGTCTCGTTGCTGAACTCGGCGGCGTAGACGATCTCCCCCACCGCGGAGAGCGAGCCGACCACCTGGCCGCCTGCATAGCGGCTCCATCGCACCGAGCCGTCCTTGGCGTCGAGCGCGTAGACGTTGCCGTCGAAGGAGCCGATGTAGACGGTCGGTGGGCTGTGCCGGGTCGTCGCCACGGCGGGGCCCGAGTAGGCATAGCCGCCGGTCGAGTAGCTCCAGGCGACGGTGCCGTCGTGGCGGTCGAAGCTATAGACACGGGCGTCGTTGTTGCCGGCGTAGACCCGGCCGAAGGCGACCGCCGGGGTCGAGTAGAAGGCGCCGGAGGCGCCGAACCCGGGCCCGAGCGAGCCGCTCTGCCACTTCAGCGCGCCGGTCTTCGCATCGACGGCGTTCATGTAGCCGCCGTAGTCGCCGACGTAGAGCGTCCCCCGGTGATAGGCGGGAGCGGACTTGATCGCGCCCCCGAGCGGGGTCGACCAGCGGACGTCGCCGCTGATCGTGCTGACCGCGAACAGTTCGCCGTTCTCGCATCCGAAGTAGACGGTGCGGCCGACGATCACCGGTGAGGACTCCGCCCGCCCCGGGAGCGACTTTTTCCAGACGATCTTCCCGTTCTTCGCGTCGAGCTTGACGATGTGCCCGGGAACGAGGTTGACAATGTAGATGCGGTGCCTGGAGTAGGCCGGCGAGGAGGCGTTGAGGCGGCCGATCCGTCGCTTCCAGAGGACCCTGCCGGTGTCGGCTTCGAGGGCCCGGGCGTAACCGCTGTTGTCGACGAAGTAGAGCCTGCCGCCGACGAAGATCGGCGGAAACTCGAGCAGTGGCCGGCCGGTGTAGCGCCAGAGCTTGCGGAAGGGCGGCTTCAGGCCCTTCGCGGGCAGGTAGCGGGTCCGGGCCCGATTGAAGCCGAAGAACGGCCAGTTGACGGTTTTCGCCTTCGGCTTCGGCGGCTTATGGGGCTTGAACGGGACGTCGGCGTTGTGGATGTCGGCCGGCCGCTTCAGCAGCTCGTAGGCGAGGAGGGCGCCGCCGGCGATCACCAGCACCGCGGCTGCGATCGCTGCGATCGAGAGGCGCCTGTGCTCCTTCCAAACCCGCTTGACTCGAACCCATAGGCGCTTCACCGCCGCAGCTCCCACATCTCGATGAAACCGTGGTCGGCGAAGCCCATCCGCTCATACAGCGGGGCCCCCGCCCGGGTCGCCTGCAGCGAGCCGGTCCGCATCCCTTCGCGACGCGCGGCGTCGAGGATGCTCCAGACGAGCCAGCCGGCGATGCCGCGGCGCTGGTGCTCAGGCGGGGTCGCGACGCCGATGACGCAGCAGTCGTCGCCGATCTCGATCGTCCCGGCGCAGCAAACCTGCTCATCGTCCTCGAAGGCGCCGTGCCAGCGGATCGAGGTGTCGCCGCCAAGCCCGCCGCGGAATCCGTCCGGTCCGTAGCCGTAGGCACGGTCGTTGAGCTCGGCCGCGGTCGCGGCGTCGCCGGGCCGTCGCTCGACCCCGGCCGGGCAGGGCGGCCCGGGCGCCAGGTCGGCCAGTTCCAGCGCCATCGCCCGCGGGGCGGCGTCGAGCGCATGACCGCGCGAGGCGAGCAGGTCGGCGGTCTCGCGGTCCGAGTCGGGGACCCAGACCGTCCAGGCGCGGATCCCCTCGGTGTCGTAGGTCTCCCCCAGAGCGTCGAGCTCGACGGCCAGCACCGCCGGCTCGGCGTAGTAGACGGAGTTGAAGAGCGAGCGCTGCGGTGTCGCCGGGGTCAGCGCCGCAAGCAGGCCGTCGCGGCGGATCAGCCGCGAGTCGGGGGCGCCCCCGCCGAACGCCACGACCTCCTCGCGGACGCCCTCGATCGCCCGCCGCCGCAACTCCGCCTGGTCGAGGCGTCCGCCCACCGGGCCGCTCAGGCCCTGGCGGCGGCGCGCCGCTCGGACTCCGTGGCGATCCCGTTGAGGAGCTGCTTCACGGCCCGCCTGCTGACCGCGACGACGGCCCGGCCGCCGACCGGCACCGCCGCGTGGGTGCGGACCGCGTAGGTAACCCGGGTAGCCTCGTCGTGCGGGGTCAGCTCCACGGTGCCGACATGGTCACGCACCGGCGCACCCGAGAGCAGGGTGTAGGAGAACCGGCGCGGGGGGTCGTAGACGAGCACTTCCTCCCTCCAGCGGCGGCCCGACCGCGTGCAGGACCCTGATCGCGCCGACTCCGTTCGGGGCCGGCTCGCCCTCGCACTCGAGCTCGGAGCGTCGGACCGGCGTGATCTCGGCGTAGCCGCGGTGGTCGGTGAGGACGTCGAAGACCACCTCGGGCGGGGCCTGGACCTCGCGGACGAAAGTGAAGCTGGCCATCAGACCAGGCTCGCGCTTCGCTCGCTGCGCGAGGAATCAGATACGCACGCTTGCTCGCTCCGCACTCGTGGCAGGCTATCGGGGCAGGACGCTGAGACGGCTAGAGGAGCTTCCAGCGCTGCGGGTCGGTTCCATCGACCGGCGCCGCCTCGCCGAGGATCGCCATGTGGTCGAGGCAGGAGAGGACGATCTGCAGCGCCCAGGCGCTGACCGGCGAGTTGACGTTGTCGGGGCCGACGATCTCGGCGACGATCTCGAACGGCTGCTTCTCTCCCGCGGCGAGGAAGGAGCGCACCTTGCCGAGCAGCTCGTCCACCTGCGCCCGCGCCTCGGCGATCTTCGCCTCGGGTTGGCGGAAGGGGCGGCCGTGGCCGGGAAGGCAGAGGTCGACCGCCAGCGGCTCGACCTCGTCGAGGCTGGCGAGGAATTCCCCGACCGGGTCGGGGCTGTGGCCGTGGTCGAAGAACAGCACCGTTCGGCCCAGCAGGTGGTCGCCGGAGATCATCAGCCGCCGCTCAGGCTGGTGCAGGACGACGTGGGAGGGGGCGTGGCCGGGCGTCTCGTGGACCTGCCAGGCGCCGAGGTCGGTCTCGACCTCGACCCCGGGCAGGAGGTCGCGGTCGGGCTCGACGATCGCCTCGATGCCGGTCTCCTCTTCGCCTTCGCGCGACTCGCGGTAGCGCTCGAGCGCCGCCGGCGGGACGCCGCTCTGGCGCGCCACCTCGATCCGGTGCTCGAGCGCCGCGGCAGGGTCGTCGGCATGGAGCCGGACGTGCCCCCAGGCCGGGTGCATCCAGAGCTCGCAGCCGGCGCCCTCGACGATCGGGGCCGCCAGGCCGTAGTGGTCGGTGTGGGAGTGGGTGCAGACGAGCAGCCTCACGTCCTCGAGGCCGAAGCCGGCCTGGGCAAGGGCGAGGTCGAACTGGCGCAGGCGCCCCTTGCCGCCGATCCCGGTGTCGAAGAGGACGACGCCGCCGTCGGCGGCGACCGCCCAGACGTTGCCGTGCGGCACCCCTGGCCAGGGCAGCGGCAGCCGCAGCCGCCACACCCCGGGCAGCATCCTCTCCGTCCGCGGCGCCTCGGGCCGCTTGCGCTCCCCGCTCATCGTCGGGCATCCTCGCACCCCCCAGGCTGCCGATGCGTGAGCACGATCATGCTCGGATAGGTTTGCCGGGCGATGGAGTCGAGCAGCCCCAAGCGCGCCGGCCTGATCCTGAGCGCCCTGATCCTGGTTGCCGCTGTCGCCAACCTCAACCTCGCCGTCGCCAACGTCGCCCTTCCCGACATCGGCAAGGATTTCGACGCCGGTCAGACGACTCTCAACCTGGTCGCGGTCGGCTACTCCCTCGGCCTCGCGGCCTCGGTCCTCTATCTCGGCGCGCTCGGCGATCGCTACGGCCGCAAGATGATGCTGGTGCTCGGGATGGGGCTCTCGATCCCGGCCTCCTTGCTGGCGGGCCTGGCTCCGTCGATCGGGGTCCTCTTCGTCGCCCGAGTGATCGGGGGCATCGCAGCCGGAATGGCCTTTCCGACCACGCTGGCGTTGATCACGGCGCTCTGGTCGGGGGCAGCTCGAACCCGCGCGATCGCGCTCTGGTCGGCGCTCGGAGGAGCGATCGCCTCACTCGGACCGCTCCTCTCGGGCGCCCTGCTGGAGCAGTTCGACTGGGGTTCGGTCTTTCTGATCACGCTGCCGCTTGCGACCATTGCCCTCTATATGGCGTGGCGCTACGTCCCCGCCCACGTCAACGAGACCACCGACCCGGTCGACAACCTCGGCGGCATCCTGTCGATGCTCATGGTCGCGGCGCTGGTTCTGGGCATCAATTTCGCGCCGGTGCCGGGCAAGGGCTCCCTGGCGGTCGGGCTCGGCGTGATCGCGCTCGCCGCGACCGCGGCATTCATCATCCGCCAACGGCGCGCGCCCGCCCCGCTCTACGACCTCAGCGTGGCGAGGAGGCGGGTCTTCTGGGTCGCGGCGTGCGCGGGGATCATCGTCTTCGGTTCGCTGATGGGAGCGATGTTCATCGGCCAGCAGTTCCTGCAGAACGTCCTCGACTACTCGAGCCTGGACGCCGGCCTGGCGATCCTGCCGGCGGCAGCGCTGATGGTGGTGGTCGCACCCCGCTCGGCGAAGCTGGTCGAGGCTCGCGGCGCCCGCTTCACCCTTCTCCTCGGCTACCTCTTCTGCGTGTTGGGTTTCCTCACCATGCTGCTGCTCTGGAAGGAGGACATCTCCTACTGGAAGGTCGGCCTTGGCTACGCGCTGATCGGGGTCGGGGTCGGCTTCGCCGGAACACCCGCCTCGCACTCCCTGACCGGGTCGGTGCCGGTCAGGCGGGCGGGGATGGCATCCGGCACGGCCGATCTGCAGCGGGACCTGGGTGGCGCGATCATGCAATCGATCTTCGGGGCGCTCCTCACCGCAGGCTATGCCGCCGCCGCGAATGCAGCAATCGCCGAATCGCCGCAACAGGCCCAGGTCAGCGACGAGGTGAAGGGGGAGCTGACCAAGTCGTTCTCGAGCGCCGCCGATCTCGCCACCCAGTACCCGGGTCACACTGAACAGATCATCACGGCGGCAAAGTCCTCATTCCTGCAGGGCGACGCCTGGGCCTACAGCGCCGGGATCGTCGCGATCCTGCTCGGCGCGGCCCTCGTCTTCTTCTTCTTCCCGGGCAAGGAGCAGGAGAGGGAGCTGCTGGAGCAGTATCACGCCGAAGACGCCTGACTGGGGTATGGCCGCCGGCGACCAAACCCGCCAGCCCCGCCTCCGGCCGCGGCTGCGAGAGGAGGAGCGGGTGACCCCGCTGGAGCTCTTCTTCGACCTCGTCTTCGTGCTGGCGCTCACCCAGTGCACGGCGCTGATGTCCCATGACCCGTCCTGGTCGGGCCTCGCCCAGGGAATGCTCGTCCTCGGCATGCTGTGGTGGGCTTGGGTCGGATACGCCTGGCTGACCAGCGTCGTCGACCCCGAGGAGGGCGCCGTCCGCCTCGTCATCTTCGGCGCGATGGCGGCGTTGCTGGTGGTGTCCCTCTGCGTCCCACAGGCTTTCGGGGAGCTCGGCCTCGTCTTCGCCCTCGCCTACGGCATGGTCCGGATCGCCCAGATCGCCCTCTTCATCCTCGCCAGCCGCGAGGACGACGCGCTGCGCCACTCGGTCCTCGGCCTGGCGATCAGCACCGCCATCGCGATCACGCTGCTCACCGCCGCCTCCTTCTTCGACGGCACCGCCCAGGGGGCGCTGTGGGCGCTCGTGCTCTTTCTCGACCTGGCCGGCCCGATGGTCATCCCCCCCGATGGGTGGAGGCTCATGGCCGAGCATTTCGCCGAGCGCCACGGCCTGATCGTGATCATCGCCCTCGGCGAGTCGATCGTCGCAATCGGGGTGGGAGCGGCCGGCGAGCTGAGCGCCGGCATCACCGCCGCGGCCGTGCTCGGCGTCGCGCTGACGGCGGCGATGTGGTGGATCTACTTCGACGTCGTGGCGCTGATCTCAGGGCGCCGCCTCGCCGCCGCCGAGCCGGGCAGGGTGCAGAACACGATGGCCCGCGACTCCTACTCCTATCTGCACCTGCCGATGGTGGCCGGGATCGTCCTCGTCGCCCTCGGCTTGAAGAAGACGATCGGGCACTTCGACGGCCATCTCGACGCCGTCCCCGCATTCGCCCTGCTCGGCGGCCTCGCCATCTACCTGCTCGGGCTCGTCGCCTTCCGCTACCGCCACATCCACACGCTCAACCGGCGCCGCCTGCTGCTTGCGATCGTCCTCCTGATCCTGGTGCCGGTGGCGACCGAGATCCCCGCGGTCGCCGCGGTGGCGATCGCCAACCTGCTGCTCTGGGTGCTGATCGCGGTCGAGACCAGGGGCTATGGCGAGGAGCGCCACCGCCTGCGCCGCCCGGAGCCATCCGAGGCCTAGGGGGACCGGCGAGTGAAAAGAGCCGCCCTCACGCGGCGGCGAAGTCGGAGGGATCGGGACCTGTGCGCTGGCCGGAGTCGAGGCCTTCGATCGCCGCCATCTCCGCCTCGCTCAGCTCGAAGTCGAAGATGTCGATGTTCTCGCGGATCCGCTCCCTGCTCACCGACTTCGGGATGACGATGTTGCCGAGCTGGATGTGCCAGCGCAGGATCGCCTGAGCGGGGGACTTCCCATGAGCGGAGGCGATCGAGGAGATCGTCTCGTCGTCGAGCAGCTGCCCCTTGGCGAGGGGGCTCCAGGCCTCGGTCGCGATGTCGTGCTCGGCGTGCCACTCGCGCAGCTCGCGCTGCTGAAGGCGCGGATGCAACTCGATCTGGTTGACCGTCGGAAGCGTCGACGTCTCCTGCTCCAGCCGCTCCAGGTCATCAATCCGGAAGTTGGAAACGCCGATCGTGCGGGCACGCCCTTCCTCGTGGATCCGCTCGAAGGCCCGCCAGGTGTCGACGAAGCGGCCCTCGGTCGGCATCGGCCAGTGGATCAGGTAGAGGTCGAGGTGGTCGAAGCCCAGGCGCCCGAGGCTGGCCTCGAAGGCCTCGAGGGCCTCGTCGTAGCCCTGCTGGGAATTCCACAGCTTTGTCGTGACGAAGACCTCGTCCCGCGGTGTCCCGGAGGCGGCGATCGCCTCGCCCACCCCCTTCTCGTTTCGGTAGGCGGCGGCGGTGTCGATGTGGCGGTACCCGGCCTCAAGCGCCTCCTCGACGACCCCCCTCGTCTCCTCCGGGGGCACCTGGAAGACGCCGAACCCGAGCTGCGGGATCTCGACTCCGTCGTGGAGCTCGATCTGCGGGATCGCCGTGACTTCGACCATGGGCTTCCTTCCTCTCGCGGACTACGGGAGTCATTACCCGCCAGGGCTCTGGCTCAAGCCGCGGGCCGGGGGATCAGGTCGTCGCGAGGCCGATGGCCAGCAGGGGAAAGGCCGCCATCGTCCCCAGGAAGGCGCCGATCGCGAGGCCGGTGAGGGCCCCGGTCGTGCGCGATCGGGCGCCGCTGATGAGGCCGACGAGCACGCCGAAGGCGACGATTCCGAGACCTAGCCAGAAGATGTCGGGCATGAGCGCGCGCGAGATTATCAGCGCCCGGCCAAGGCAGGATCGCTCGAGCGCCGATAGAGCTGATGCCGAGTGGACGAGTCAGGCGGTTCGGACAAGACGCTGATGCCGGCCGGCAGGGTCGAGCCGGGCCACGGGGATCCTTCCACCACCACCTGTGCGAACCGTTACGTTGCGGGCGATGGGCCGCCTGATCAGGGTCGCAGTCGTCGTGGTGTCGATCGTCTCCGCGATTGCCACTTCGGCCTCCACCGCGGAAGGCAAGAGCGCGGCGCAGCAGCTGATCGAGGCCTACGCGCCGCGGCTCGAGATTCGGGCCCAGGAGAACCCGCCCTGCGACACGACCGAGGAGCAGTACGAGTCGACGAGGGTCGGCACCGTGCTCGGCAACCCCGACGTCGTGCTGGCGAGGGAAGGAGAGGACGGCAAGGAAGTGCCGGTGAGGAAGGGGCCGACGACGGCCGACATCGCCGGTCTCGGCGAGGACAACTACATCAACATCCCCGGCGACCCCCTCGGCGACACCTGCGTCTATTCGAAGGACTTCGCGGCGATCAAGCGGAGGGGCGAAGCGCCGCCGACCACCTACGCCCACATCGCCCGCGAGAAGGGGCGAGCCGGCCTCGCGGTCCAGTACTGGTTCTTCTGGTACTTCAACCAGTTCAACGACCTCCACGAGGGCGACTGGGAGGGGATGCAGGTCGTTTTCGAGTCCTCCGACCCGTCAACGGCCCTGGAAGAGGGCCCGAGTGAAATCGCCCTCTACCAGCACGCCGGGGGGGAGAAGGCCAAGTGGGATGACGGCAAGGTCGAGAAGGAGGGAACCCACCCGGTCGTCTATCCGGCCGCGGGATCGCACGCGACCTTCTACGAGGCCGCGGTCTACGTCGAGAACGGCCGCAAGGGCTCCGGCGTCGGCTGCGACAACACGACCGAACCGCACCGTCGGCTCAACGTGCGGCCCGATTCTGGCCCCGACCGAACCCGGCCCCGGGAGCCGCTTCAGATGGCTCACCTACGAGGGCCACTGGGGCCAGAAGGAGAAGGGCTTCAACAACGGCCCGACCGGGCCGGCGACGAAGGAGCAGTGGCTCGAACCGCTGACCTGGATGGATGGCGTCCGCACGACCAGCCCCCGCCTGCCGGTCGGCTCGGTGCTCGGGCCGACGGTGACGAAGTCGTTCTGCGGGACCGTCGCCGACGTCACCTCCTTCCTCAATAAATCGCAGCGCAAGCGCTGGATCCTGATCGTCGTGCCGGCCCTGCTGCTGGGCCTGATCCTGTTCGTCGTCTGGCGCACCCGCTGGCGGCCGGTCGACATCACCGAGCTCCGCCGCACCCGCGCCTTCGGCCAGCTGCTGCTGAGCGCCGGGCGCCTCTACGGGCACCATGCCCGGGTCTTCGTCCCGATCGGCCTCAGCGCGATCCCGATAGTCGGCGGGATGACGGCGCTGAGCTGGCTCATAGCCGGGGGTGAGACCGGCCGCGGCCTCGACGATCGGACCGGGATCTCGGGGCTCCATGTCGCGCTCGGCGAAGTGATCGCCGGGCTCGGGCTTCCGGTGGCATCAGCGGTGGTCGCGGCCGCGGTCGTGGTCGCGATCCGCGAACTCGACGAGACCGGGGCGGCGGGCTTCGTCGGCGCCTACCGGGGGGTCTGGCGCCGGTTCGGTCGGGTCGTCGGGGCCCAGCTCCTGTCGACGTTGGCGATCATCCTGATGGCGATATCGGTGATCGGCCTGCCGTTCGCGGCCTGGAAGTACATCGGGTGGCTGTTCGTGAAGCAGCGGGTCCTGTTCGAGGACAGCGGCGTGCGGGATGCCTTCCGCGGCAGCTCGGAGCTGGTCCGGGGTCGGTGGTGGTACACGCTGCGGGTCGCCGCCTTCCTCTGGCTGCTCAGCGTCATCGTCGGGCCGATCCTCGGCTTCGCGCTGATCTTCACCTTCATGCCGCTGCTGCTGATCAACGCCGTCGGCTCGATCGCCTTCGCGCTGATGGTCCCCTATGTCGCGATCGGTCAGACCCTCCTCTACTTCGACCTCCAGGTCGCCGAGCGGGCGCCCGCCAGGCGCTGGCGCGAGCGCCTGTGGCGGCCGGCCCGCACCGAGCCGCTAGGTTTGGAGCCGTGAGGATCCTTGCCTTCAGCGACCTGCACCGGGACCTCGGTCAGGCCGCCAGCCTGGTCGAGATGTCGGCCGACGCGGACGTCGTGATCGGCGCCGGCGATTTCGCCTCGATCCACGAGGGGCTGGGCGAGGAGATCGAGGCGCTATCGCCGATCGAGAAGCCGACCGTGCTGGTGCCGGGCAACAACGAGACCGAGGAGGCGCTGCGCGAGGCCGCCGCCGGTTGGGGCGCGGCGACCGTCCTCCACGGTGGTGGCACCGAGATCGACGGCGTCGAGTTCTACGGGCTCGGCGCCGGCGTACCGGTGACCCCCTGGGACTGGAGCTTCGACCTCGACGAGGAGGCGGCGGCCGAGAAGCTGTCCGGCTGCCCCGAGGGCGCGGTCCTCGTCCTCCACTCCCCGCCGCAGGGCCATTGCGACACCAACGGCGCCGGCGACCACTTCGGCAGCGAGGCGCTGCTGCGGGCGATCGAGGAGAAGCGGCCACGGCTTGCGGTCTGCGGGCACATCCACGAGTCGTGGGGCTGCGAGAGCCGGGTCGGCGAGACACCGGTCCGCAACCTCGGGCCGAGCGGAACCTGGCTCGAGGCCTAGCGCGAGCGATACTTGATGTGGGTGACGCCGGGCGCCTCGAGCACCCGGACCTGCTCGAACTCCGCACCCGCCGTCGTCTCGTCTAACAGCCGGGCGCCGCTGCCGAGCAGCACCGGGACGATGTTTAGCCACATCTCGTCGACCAGGCCGGCCGCGATGTACTGCTGGACCGCGCCGGCTCCGCCACCGAGTGACACGTCCTTGCCGTCCGCCGCGGCCGTCGCCCGCTCGAGCGCCGACTCGATCCCGTCGGTGACGAAGTGGAACGTCGTCCCCCCTTCCATCTCTAGCGGCTCGCGCTCGTGGTGGGTGAGGATGAAGACCGGCGCGTGGTATGGCGGATCGTCCCCCCACCACCCCCGCCAGGGATCCTCGCCCCAGGGGCCCGGCCCGCCACCGAACATGTTGCGGCCCATCACGACCGCCCCGATGCCATCGAAGGCCTCCTCGAGGACCTCGCTGCTGGCGGTCACCTCGCCGCCCTCCTGGCCATGTGAGCCGCGCCAGGCGGCGGTCTTGAACGCCCACTGGTGCAGCGCCATCCCACCTTCGCCGAGGGGATGCTCCTCGCTCTGGTTCGGCCCGGCGATGAGGCCGTCCATCGAGACCGAGATCTGAAGCCTCAGCTTCGCCACCTGTCCATT
Organism: uncultured Solirubrobacterales bacterium; assembly: GCA_963816785.1. GTDB lineage: Bacteria > Actinomycetota > Thermoleophilia > Solirubrobacterales > 70-9 > VRUE01. The sequence goes on from CAWFLL010000004.1 coordinate 1,089,329, forward strand.
CTGCCTATCCGGAGCGCCGGTTCGTTGCTACGTTGCTCGAATGCGCTGGGCGAGCACGCTCGCGGTCCTCTTCATCGTTCTGCTCCTCCCAGCCGGGGCTGCGGCAACGCCGACATGGCTGGGGCCGGTCACGCTCTCGCCCGCCGGTGAGGAGAACCTGTCCGGAGACATCGCCCTCGGCCCCGACGGCACCGCGATCGCGGTCTGGCGGCGCGCGACCTGCTCGGGCAGCTCCGAGAAACACAAATGCGAAAACGGGCGGATCCAGTACGCGGTGCGTCCCCCGGGTGGAAGCTTCTCGGCCGCTGTCGAGATGCCCGCGGACCCGGGCGAACCCGGCGCCGATACACCGAGGGTGGCATTCGACGGCGCGGGGAGCGCGATCGCCGTCTGGGCGAGCAGTGCCGGGCCCGTGAAGCGCATTCGCTACTCGTTTCGGCCGCCAGGGGGCGCCTTCGGGGCTACCGAGACGATCGCCGAGCCCCTCGAAGGCTTTCCCGGCTTCCCACAGCTGGCGATCACCCCGGGGGGACGTGCCGTCGTCGCCTTCGAACGCTATGTCGAAGGCAAACCCGTTCCCAGCTACGCGGTGAGGCCAGCGGGGGGCGACTTCGGGCCGACCGAGACGATTGCCGGCGACACCGGAGGCCTGAACGGGTCGCCGATCGTGCGCCTGGACGACGCCGGGAACGGTATCGCCGCCTGGATGAGCAACGAGCCCGAAGTCGGATTGACCGTCCGCTACGCGCAGCTCGCTGCCGGATCGAGCCAGTTCGCCCCGACGCAGACGATCGAGCTTGGTGCCCTGCCTGATCTCGCGATGTCGCCGTCCGGAGCGGCGGTGATCGTGTGGACCGCATCAGAAGGAGCGGATGAGGTTCGGTACGCGTTCCGACCCCCGGGCGGCAATTTCGGCCCATCTCTCTCGATCCCCGAACCGGAGGGCCCGCTGGCTCCCAGCGTGGCCATGGACCCGGAGGGTCGCGCGGTGGTGATCTGGTCGTATCTGAACAACCCGGTGTATGTCACCAGGTGGGCCGCAGCACCGGCCGGGGGGCCGTTTGGGCCGCCCTTCACCGTGGCCCCGGGCCGAGATGCCTCCCCGACCGACCTGGCCATCAGCCGCCAGGGGACCGCCCTGGTGCTGTTGGCCGATCGGTCGGGCCAGCTCCTACAGACCGCTGCCTCGCTGCGACCCCCGGGCGGAGCCTTCGGTGAGCCGGTCTTGCTCCCAGGCCCACCTCAGGGCATCTCATTCGGCGGCGTCGCCGCGGCGTTCGACCCGGACGGGAATGCCGCGGCGCTGTGGAGCGGCAGGGAGCCGTCTACGGACACTCCACACGATGTGCCGGTCCTCGCCGCGGGCCTCGACGGCGCGGGGCCGCGGATCGACTCTCTCCGGGTCCCCGCCCGGGCGGGTGAGCGCAAGCGAGTAACGATGACGATGACCGCGACCGACGTCTGGTCGTCCGTCGCTTCGACCGGGTTCGAGTTCGGGGATCGCGACAAAGCCGCGGGCCCATCGGTGCGGCATCGCTATCGCCGCGCGGGGAAATACACGGTGACCGCCTCCGCCACGGACGCGTTCGGCAACACCACCTCAGTGACGAGGGTGCTGCGGGTGCTCAACCTCAAACCGTCGATCGGCAAACTGCGGCTGGTGCCGCGGGCGTTCCCGGTCGCCGCTGCGGGGAGCTCCCGGGCTTCACGGAGGACGGGCACCAGCATCCGCTTCCGCCTCTCGGAGAGGGCGACGGTGCGACTCACCGTGCTTCGCCGTCGGCGGGGCGCGAGGGCGAGCGCCAAGAGGGGAGGCTTCAAACGGGTCGGGAGGATCGTCCGCCGCAACCGGCGCGCCGGCGCCAACCGGATCCGGTTCAGCGGCCATATCGGCGAGAAGACACTGGTGCCCGGCAGCTACCGGTTCGTCGCGGTCGCGACCGACCGGAACAACAAACGGTCGAAGCCTCGCAAAGCGGGCTTCCGCGTCCTCGGCGCCGGTCGCTAGGAGACGGTCCAGGTGTCGCCGGAGCGCAGCAGATCGTCGACGTCTGCCAACGAGGCTCCGGCGTGGGCGGCGTTCAGCTCCCGCTGGCGCCCCTCGCCGTAGACGGGCCGCTTGACCGCGCGCAGGACGCCGATCGGGGTCGGCCCGTTGGGGCGCTCGGAAAGCCGCGCCAGGGCGACGGCGTGGCTCTGGTTGTCGAGATGCGAGTCGTGGACGACCACCGCGGCCTCTCCGACCTCCTCGATGTCGGCCACGGTGAGGCTCCCGTCGGGGGCGCGGACGACGCCGCGCTCGCCGTCGGCGCCGAACCGGATCGGTTTGCCGTGCTCGAGGCGGATCTGGTTCGGGGCGCCGACCTTGCCGCGGACGGCGTCGAACGCGCCGTCGTTGAAGACGTTGCAGTTCTGGTAGATCTCGACGAAGGCGGCGCCCTCGTGCTCGGCGGCGGCGCGGAGGACCTCGGCCATGTGCTTCTTCTCGACGTCGACGGTGCGGGCGACGAACGAGGCCTCGGCGCCGAGTGCCAGCGCGAGTGGGTTGAACGGCGGGTCCTCGGAGCCGAACGGGGTCGACTTGGTGATCTTGCCCTTCTCGCTGGTCGGCGAGTACTGCCCCTTGGTGAGGCCGTAGATCTGGTTGTTGAAGAGCAGGATCGTGATCGGGACGTTGCGCCGCAGGGCGTGGATCAGGTGGTTGCCGCCGATCGAGAGCGAGTCCCCGTCCCCGGTCACCACCCAGACCGAGAGGTCCTCGCGCGAGGACGCGATCCCGGTCGCGAGCGCCGGCGCGCGGCCGTGGATGCCGTGCATCCCGTAGGTGTCCATGTAGTAGACGAAGCGGCCGGCGCAGCCGATGCCGGAAATGAAGACGGTGCGCTCCGGCGGGATGCCGAGCTCCGGCATCAGGGCCTGGACGCTGGCGAGGATCGCGTAGTCCCCGCAGCCCGGGCACCAGCGCGTTTCCTGGTCGGACTGGAAGTCGGCCTTGGCCAGCATCGGCAGCGCCTTGCCGTTGCCGCCGCTGCCGTTGCTGCCGTTCCCGCTCACGAAATTATCTCCAGGATCGCCTGTTCCATCTCTTCGGCGAGGATCGGCAGGCCCTCGACCTTGTTGTAGCCGATCGCGTCGACGACGAATTCCGCACGGATGATGTTGAGGAGCTGGCCGGTGTTCAACTCCGGGATCAGGACCTTCGGAAAGCGTCTGACGACCTCACCGGTGTTGGCGGGGAGCGGGTGGACGTGGCGGAGGTGGGCGATCGCGATCGGGACGTCGTTTTCCCGCACCCGTCTCGCCGCAGCCCGGACCACGCCGTAGGTCGACCCCCAGCCGAGCACCAGCAGCTCGGCGCCGTCGTCGGCGTCGACCTCGAGCTCGGGCAGCTCCTCGGCCAGCTTCTCGAGCTTGCCCGCGCGCAGCCTCGTCATCAGCGCGTGGTTGCCGGGGTCGTAGCTGATGTTGCCGCTGCCGTCCTCCTTCTCGAGGCCGCCGAGCCGGTGCTGGAGGCCGGGTGTCCCCGGGACCGCCCACGGCCGCGCGCCGCGCTCGTCGCGGAGGTAGGGCATGAAATCGTCGCCGGTGTTCGGGGCCTCGGCGAAGTCGGGGTCGATCTCGGGCAGCTCGGAGCTGTCGGGAATCCGCCACGGCTCGGAGGAGTTGGCGAGGAAGGTGTCGCCGAGCAGGATCACCGGGGTGCGGTAGCGGACGGCGGTGCGAACCGCTTCGACCGCTGAGTTGAAGCAGTCGGCGGGGGTCGAGGGAGCCAGCACGGGGATCGGCGACTCGCCGTGGCGGCCGTGGATCGCCATCAGCAGGTCGCCCTGCTCGGTCTTCGTCGGCATCCCGGTCGACGGCCCGGCCCGCTGCACATCGACGATCACCATCGGCAGCTCGAGTGTCGCCGCCAGCCCAATCGTCTCCGCCTTCAGGTCCATCCCCGGCCCGCTGGTCGCGGTCACACCGAGCTGGCCGGCGAAGGCGGCGCCGAGCGCCATGTTCGCCGCCGCGATCTCATCCTCGGCCTGCAGGGTGCGAACGCCGAAGCGGTCGTGGCTGGCGAGGTGGTGGAGCAGCTCCGAGGCGGGCGTGATCGGGTAGCTGGCGAAGAACATCTGCAGGCCGCTCCTGACGCTGGCCGCGATCAGCCCCAGCGCCATCGCCTGGCTGCCGTCGATGTTTCGGTACTCGCCCGGCTCCAGCGGCGCCGGCTCGATCTCGATCGGGGTCGCCGCGATCTCCGTCGTCTCGCCGAAGTTGTAGCCGGCCTTGAAGGCGGCGATGTTCGCGTCCCGCACGGCGGGACGCTTGGCGAACTTCGTCTCCAGCCAGGAGATCGTCGACTCGACCGGGCGCCCGTACATCCACGAGATCAGCCCGAGGGCGAAGACGTTCTTGGTCCGCTGCGCTTCGGCCGGCTTCAGCCCCTCGATGTCGTCGGTGGCGCGGGTCGTCAGCGTCGTCATCGGCACCCGGAAGAGCTGGTAGCCATCGAGCTCCCCGTCGTCGAGGGGGTTGGTCTCGTAGCCGGCCTTGGCGAGGTTGCCTTTCGTGAACGCGTCCTCGTTGACGATCACTGTCCCGCCCGACTCGAGCGCACCGAGGTGGGCGGCGAGGGCTGCCGGGTTCATCGCGACCAGCGTGTTCGGGTAGTCGCCCGGCGTGAGGATGTCGCGCGAGGCGAAGTGGATCTGGAAGGCGGAGACGCCGTGCGGCGTGCCAGCCGGCGCCCGGATCTCGGCCGGGAAGTCGGGCAGGGTCGAGAGGTCGTTGCCGACCAACGCGGTCGCTGCCGTGAACCTGGCGCCGACAAGCTGCATGCCGTCGCCAGAGTCGCCAGCAAACCTGACGATCACCCGCTCTTGCTTTTTTGCCGTGGTTGCCACCTTCGGACTGGCTCGCTGGCCAGCCAACCTCACAAGTTAATACTTCCAGCCGGTCGGCCGCGGCATCTTTGATTCAGAACCCGGGCACGGGCCCCCAGGTGCGCCCATGGAGGTCCCCTCACTCGACCCGGTAGCGCTCCGGGACGAAGGTCTGGGTCTCGACGGGCGGACGCACGTAGGCCCGCTCCTGGCGCGGTGGGAGCTCGATCGGCTCGTGGTCGACGTGCTCATAGGGGACCTGTTCGAGCAGATGGGCGATCAGGTTGAGGCGCGCGGTCCGCTTGTCGTCGGCCTCGACCACGAACCACGGCGACTCCTTGGTGTCGGTGTAGGCGAACATCTCGTCCTTCGCTTCGGCGTAGTCGACCCAGCGGGCCCGGGCCTCGATGTCGATCGGGCTCAGCTTCCAGCGCTTCGCCGGGTCCTTCAGCCGCGCCTTGAATCGCCGCTCCTGCTCCTCGTCGGAGACCGAGAGCCAGTACTTGACGAGGTGGATGCCCGAGCGCTGGATGATCCGCTCGAACTGCGGGCAGGAGCGCATGAACTCCTCGTACTCGGCGTCGGTGCAGAAGCCCATCACCCGCTCGACCCCGGCGCGGTTGTACCAGCTGCGGTCGAACAGCACCATCTCTCCCGCCGCCGGCAGATGAGCCACGTAGCGCTGGAAGTACCACTGGGTCCGCTCGCGGTCGCTGGGCGTGCCGAGCGCGACGGTGCGAATCACTCGCGGGTTGGTCCGTTCGGAGATGCGGCGGATAACCCCGCCCTTGCCGGCGGTGTCGCGTCCCTCGAACAGGACGACGACTTTGAGCCCCTCCCGCACGATCCATTCCTGCAACCGCACCAGCTCGACCTGCATGCGGCGGAGCTCCTTCTCGTACCCGTCCCTGTCGAGGACCTTGGTCTTCACGAGCCGACCCTAACGCCAGCCCCCGAGCCGCCGCCAAACCGCGGTGACCAGCCCGCTCATCAGCGCCACCGCCTCGTCTTCGGACAGACCCTGGGTCCTGACGAGGACGCCGGTGAGCCGGGGCGACTGCTCCACGCGGTCAGCCTATTCGCGGAAAATCCGTAGGGCACCGCCCGTGAGAGAAATTAGGCTGCCCACCGATGGCGGACCCCGACGGATACGACGTCTTGATCCTGGGCGGGGGCACGGCGGGATGCGTCCTCGCCGCCAGGCTGAGCGAGAACGGAGATCGCAGTGTCTGCCTGGTCGAGGCGGGGCCCGACTACGGCGCCCACGACGGCGGCGGCTGGCCGGAGGAGATGATCGACGGCCGCGGCGCGCCCGGCAGTCACGACTGGCGCGACGACCGGGGGACGCTGAGGGTCGCCCGGGTGATCGGCGGGTGTTCCGCCCACAACCTCTGCTTCTGGGTGCGCCCGGCGGCCCGCGACTGGGATCAGTGGAGCCGGGCCAGCGGCGACGAGGGCTGGTCGGCGGCAGCGATCGGCAGCTACGTCGAGCGCGTCGAGTCGCTGATGCCGTTGCGGCGCTTCCTGCCTGAGGAGCTGAATCCGTGGCTGCGGACCTGCATCGAGGCGGCCGCGGAGACGGGTCTCGGCGGGCTCGAGGACATCAACGACCACACCCGCGACACCGGGTTGGGGCCGATGCCCGTCAACACGATCGGGACGAGCCGCTGGAACGCCGCCTTCGCCTACCTCGACGCTGCCCGCGGACGCCCTAACCTGACGATCCTCGACAAGGCGCTCGTCGACCGCGTCGACCTCGACGGCGACCGCGCGCTCGGGGCGACGGCCCGCCGCGGCGGCGCGGAGATACGGGTTCGAGCAGAGACCGTCGTCCTGGCCGCCGGCAGCTACGGCTCGCCGGCGGTGCTGATGCGAAGCGGGGTCGGGCCCGAGGCAGAGCTGGGGCGCCACGGCATCGCGGTCGCGGCGGACCTCCCCGTCGGCGAGCGCCTGCGGGACCACTTCCGGGTCCTGCTGCGGCTCTCGCCGAGCGCCGCCATGCAGGAGGAGATCGATCGCCACCAGGAGACGGGCCTGACCTTCTTCAGCCAGGGGCTGGGGCGGGCCCGCAGCTCGCAGGATGCCGAGGGGCCCTGGGACCTTCACCTGATGGTCGGGCTGGTCGCCGCCGCCGACGCCGGCTTTTCCGAGCGCTCCGGCCACGTGCTCGCGCTCGATCCGGCGCTCGTGAAGCCGCGATGGACGGGCTCGGTGCGGCTGCGCTCGAGCGACCCCGAGCAGCTGCCGGAGGTGACGCCGCAGGACCTACGCGACGCGGGAGACATGGAGGCGATCCTCGAGGGGATCGAGCACTGCCGGGAGCTGATCCGTTCGCCGGCGGCGCGGGAGGCCTGGGAGGAGCAGCTCGTTCCCGATCCTGACCTGTCCGGCGCCGGACTGCGCGAGCACTGCGCCGATGGCGTCGCGCCCTACTTCCATCCGGTCGGCACCTGCGCGATGGGACGCCCGGACGACGGGCGATCCGTGGTCGACTCGGCCGGGCGGGTGCATGGATTCGAGAACCTCCACGTCGCCGACGCATCGATCATGCCGACGATCCCGCGCGCCAACACCAACCTGCCCGTGCTGGTCGCGGCGGAGCGGATCGCGGACCTGCTCGATCGTCAGCCGGGCGAATCCGCCTGACGGCTGACCCCGCGACATGCGCATGGCCAGAGCGCCTGCAATCCGTCCAAATGGTGGCGGGGGGCGGCGCGATCTGAAACTCTAGGAGCCGCTTCCGCGACGACCGCCGAGGGGAGATCATGCGCCTGTCGATTCGATTCCTGCTGATCGCAACTGTGTGCCTGGCCGTACCCCCCACCGCACATGCCGCGACCCCGTTCACGGCCGGGTCGGGGGCTGCGCCGACGGTCGCGGTCGGCCCCGACGGGACCGGCCACGTCGTCTGGGAGACGACGGAAACCGACACTGCGGTCGGCTACTGCCGCATCAGCGCCGGAGCAACCAGTTGCAATCGCACCGACCTGCTCCCCTTCCCCGGCATCGAAAACCAACGGGCCAGCAGCAAGGCCCGGGTGTTCACCCCCGCCCCGAACAAAGTCGTGATCGTCGCCGGCTGCTGGCTGTGCCCGACCGGAGTCCAGGACAGGACCTATCGCTGGATCTCGACCAACAACGGAACCAGCTTCGGCATACCGGCGGAAATCGGCAACGGGCCGGAAACCGCCGGCTTCGGCACCTGGCTCGAGAATGTCGGCATCTTCGTCGCCGCCAGCGGCTCGTTTGTGAAGGCTGCGGCCACCAACGGCGCCGAGGGGGTGCAGTACGCGACCGGCGGGATCTTCGTCTACGGGCCCGAGGTCGTGCGCGTCCAGGGCAGCAACGAGTTGGTGGCGGCGACCAATGACCTCGAGGTCGTCAAGTACGGGGTCTACTACAAAAACACCTTGCTCAACGTCCCCAGCATCAACACCGAATCCAACTGGGAAGTCGATAAGACGCTCCCATCTCCCGAGCCGGACAACAGCGACACGGCGCTGAACAGCGGCCCGAACGGCGTCTTCCTCACCTACCGATGGTTCGTCGCGTTGGATTCGCACGTCGGCCTGCGCCGCTACGACCCGGTCACGAACACCTTCGGCGGCCAGATCTATGTCGAGGGGCCCGACCCGATCGAGAACAACAGCCTCCAGGAGCCCGACAGCTTCCAGGACCCGTCGGGCCGGATCCACGTGGTCTGGTCGACGCTCTTCGGCGGCGGCCGCCTCCGCTACACCGTCAGCGATTCCTCCGCGGGCAACTTCTCCGCCGCCGCCACCCTGGCCAGATCCGAAGGGTTCTATGAGCCGGAGATCGCCGCCGGCGCCGACGGCCATGGCTTCGTGACCTGGACACCCGGCTCCACCGGGGCGATCCGGGTCGTGCCGATCGACCCGCAGGCGGAGTCGGGGGTGACCCCCGACACGACGCCACCGGACGTCAGCGGATTCGACATCGGCGACACCACCCTCTTCCCCGGGCAGGGCACCCGCTTCACCTTCAGGTCGACGGAGGCAGGCCAGGCGGTCCTGACAATCGAAAAGCGCTTCAAAGGCGTCAAGAAAAAACGCAAAGGCAAAAAAGTCTGCGTTGCTGCGAAAAAAAGCAAAAAAAAGAACTGCACCGGCTTCAAGAAAATCGGCCAGATTCGTCAGAAAGTGACCGTGGGCCGCAACACGATCGAGTTCAACGGGCGGATCGCCGGCCGCAAACTGAAGCCCGGCCAGTACCGCGCCAGCCTCGTGGTCTCCGACGCCGCCGGCCAGGTGTCGCGGACCGAGACGGTTCGCTTCGAAGTCATCAAGCCGAAAAAAGGGAAACGCTCAGGGCGCTAGCACCCCTGAGTGGGCTCGCTCCGATCAGCGCCTGCGGCGGGGCGGGCTGACCGTCAGCTTGAAGCGCTTCCTGTTGGCCCCTCCGTAGACCGCGACCCTGTAGGTGCCCGGGCGGAGCGGTCGGCCCCGGTGCAGAGCGCCGCTGAAGCGGAGGAGGTTCTGCCCGGCCTGGGCGGCGTAGATGAATCCACCGAGGCTGCGCGGCTTTTGCTTCTTGCCCGACTTCCTGCTGAAGAGGAAGGTGACGTCAGCCGCCGCGGAGCTGTTGAATCGCAACAGCACGCCCGCTCGCTTCTTCGGCTTTGTCGCGCTCGCTAACGCGGCCGGGACCCGGGCTGTCTGGGCGACCGGGGCTTTGCCGCCTTCCTCTTCGACTATCCCGATGGGGCGGTCGTCCGCCGCTACCTGGAGTCGCCGACCTGCCCGGTCGACGCCATTGTCCGAGGCGCCCAGCAGAGCAAACGCGTCGTCGTCGGCAGGGTGAAGAGCAGGAAGCCGTCGCGCAGGGTGATCATCCGCGTCCGCGGCAAGCTCGCCGGCAAGCTCCACAGCGGCGGCCGCTTCCGCGCCACCGCGATCGCCACCGACCCGGCGCGGAACCGGTCCAGGGCAAAGCGCCTGAAGATCAAGGTCAAGCGACAGTCCTGAGCATCTACCTTTCCTGACCCGGCGGGGTCAGCAGAGGAGTCGCTTGTGCTGAAGGATCAGCTGGTTCGAAAAGGCCGGGAGCTTGGCGATTATCACCCCACTGCAATCGCCGCCTCCGGTGAAGAAGAAGTTCGCGAGACAGTCGACTCGGTGCAGGGATTGACGCCTACACGGGTTGACGGACCACGACCTGCAGCCCATCGGCCCCGGCGCAGATCGAGGCGGTTTTTTGGGCGATCGCCCGCTTCGCATCGCCGAATCTGAGCAGATGGGCACCCGCGGTGCTCGCAAACAGAAGCAGACCGGCAATCGCGACGACAGAGACCTTTACCTTCATTTATCTCTCCTCGGAGTCCCTGCCACTTTACGGTGGTGACCCTACCCCACCCAACGCCTTCGCGCGAGGGGTCGGGATGGCAAAACACAGATCCTCAAACGCGCCTAGGGAGGTTGGTGATGGCAGCAATGACGGCAGGATGATTCGAGAAAACTGGGCTGAGCTGGCGACGGTCAGCAGCCCGGCAGCAGACTCGCTTCCGGGAAGGACGTGACGAACACGTTCTTGGACCAGCAGTTGCCATCCCCGGACCCATCCCAGGCCAGGTCTTTGGCGAAGACCGGTGGCAGCGACGGCGCCGGGCTGTGCCCGTTGCCCACCGCCAGATTCGAGATGACGCTGTTGCCATCGGGGTCGGGGTCGATGTCGAGGCTGGCACAGACTTCCGGTGGTAGTTCCTGGGCCAGGCAGATGTTGGCGACGGCGATTCCATAGGAGTCGTTGCCGGTCACCACGTTTGCCCTGACGAGGTTGTCGTCGGTGGCCATCAGCAGGATGCCCGTGCCGGGTGGAACCCCGCACACCGCATCGCCCGGCTCGGTGCAGGTGTTGGGCCGGTTGTTTTCCCCCACGAAGTTGTGCTCGATCACGTTGTCGCTGTTCACCTTCGCGTCCAGGAACGGGAGATCGAAGGACAGGATCCCGCCGGTATTGCCGAAGGCCAGGTTGTGGTCGGCCCGGATTCCGACGCTGTTCTCGATCTCAAAGCCGCTGACGTTGTCGGTCGCGACGTTGTGGTCCATGCGGGAGTCGAACGATTGGCCGATGTAGTGCCCGGTGTCGTTCGCGCCCGAGGCGAATGAATGATCGAGGCGGCCGTCGAACACGTGCGAGGGGAAGATCCCGTACTCCTCGTTGTCGACCGCCACCACATCGGTGACGCGCCAGTCCTCGACGCAGGCCAGCAGGACGCCGTCGTCCTCGAATCCCCTCACCGTGATGCCCTTGATCAGGGAGCCGTGGACCCGCAGGCTCGGGTCGTCGAGACAGCCACCGCCGCCCTCGCGCCCGACGGAGATGCCCTCGTTCTGACCGGCGGCGCCCGCCTCGAGCACCACGCGCTTGCCGTGGCCTCCCTGCCGGCCGACGATGCTGATGTCGTCCTCGGTGACGACCACCGCGCAGCTCCGTGATGGCCTCGGGGGGCATTGCGTGCTCGACTCGGTGTAGGTGCCGGGTGCCATCTGGACCGTGTCGCCGGGGTGGGCCCGGTCGACAGCGGCCTGGATCGATTGCCCGACCTGAACCTTGAGCACCTTTGCAGTCGCGGCTGCCGGGAGGACAAGCAGAGATGCCGCGATCGCCACCAGAAACAGCTTCACCGCCGATCGCATCAGACCTCCTGGTCTTCTGTGCGGGCCAGTCGACCCGTCTGGGCTCTAAGCGAGCGGGTACCCGCCAAGCCGGCGTGCAAACCTCAAATGCACGCGCAAGGATCCGTCAGGAATTCCACGCCCGTGCGGGCGTCCACGATCGCCCACTCCCCAAGACGGCTCCGGCACCTCGTGGCGGGCGCGAATCGCCGGGTCGCGCCAGATATCCACCAGGGCTGGTGCGTCGTGGACTGAGAATGCCCGCAGGCGCACGACGCTCCGTCGGACGGCACGGGAGGTCGAGTGGCACGAAGGCCATCGCCGCAAGGCTAGGCGACCCACCCCCGTAGGGGTCAGGTATTTCGAGACGCGGCAAGGTCGACGAGTCGCGCCTCGGGGACAGCCGCAGAGGCGACGAACATGCAGGTGTGGCCCTGCTGGGTCCAGGTGACGAGCGTGTGCTCTCCCGCATCGACGACGTGGTAGGTGTTGCCCGCGCGGGTCACCGGGTGGCCAGGTGGTTTCTCTCCGAGGGGCTCGCCGGCGACGATCGAGTATCCGAGCCGCGCACCGTCGGGGTTGCGGTAGAAGACGGTCTTGACGGTGCGGTCGGAGATCTCGTCCACGCGACTGCCGACGGCCTTCCAGCCGAAGCTCTTCTGCCAATCGGGGAAGGGAATCGGCCCGACCCGGGCTGCGAGGACGGGCGGGTCGCCACCTTCCGGCGGCGGAGCGGGCCTGGTCGCTTCGAGCCCTGCGGCTGCTTCGACCGCGGCCAGCGACGGCGCCGAGGACTCGCTGCCCGCCTGGATCGCGACGACGATTCCGGCCAGCGCCGCTGCCGTCGCGGCCGTCGCGGCCAGGATCCGTGGGCGCCGCCAGAAGGAGGCCTTCGGCGCCGCCTGGGCCCGCTCGCGGTCGCGCTCGATCGACTCGCGCAGGGACTGGGGCGCATGGGTGTCCGCGACCGCGGCCGAGATCAGCGCCTCGCCCTTCTTCGCCAGGGCGAGCTCCTGATCGCTTAGGGGCGCGTCGTCGTCGCTCAGAGGGGTGTCGTCTTCGTGGTGCATGTAGTTCAGTCTCTACCTGATTGGACGCCTTCTGGGGGCGATTCCATCCCGCGCGCGACCTGGGCGCGGGCCCGGAACAGCCTCGAGGTGATTGTCGCCTCCTTGGTGTCGAGGAGGCTGGCCGCCTCGGCGTAGCTGAGCCCCACCACGTCGACCGCGACCAGGGCGTCACGAAAGGACTCGGGGAGGCCGGCGATCGTCGCGAAGACCTCGCGGGCCTCGACGGCGAGATCCGGGCGCGTGGCCGGGCTCGGGTCGACCGGCTCGAAGCCCTCGGCAAGGGCCTCCGGCCTGAGCCGCCGCGCCGCCTTGCGGCGGGAGCTGATGAACGTATTGCGCAGTACGCTCAGCAGGTACCCGATGTCATTTTCGTTGCGGACCCGACGCGGCTTCGCCAGGACCAGCGCGAAGGTCTCCTGCACGAGATCCTCGGCATCGGCGCGGGAGCCCGAGAGAGCCCAAGCGGCGCGGAAGAGGCGATCTATGTGATCCCCCAGGGTGCTGGGATCGAGGATCCGGCCGTCGGCGGCCACCGTCGCGAGGCTATCAACGGTCGACGTGCTCAATCTGTGGCTGGGAGCTGTGCATCGGTCGATGTGCAAAAGAGGAGGCCCCGCGTTCGGCGGGGCCTCCTCTTGGGCGTGGCGTCTTGCCTAACGAGAAGGGAATCGCAGGCCGACGTCCACAGTTCCCGCCGCCGTGTTGCCGGCGGCGTCGGAGCTCGAGACCCGGATGCGGGTCGAGAGCTTGCCGTGCCTGGCGAGTCCCGCGGCACCGCCGTTGACCCGAACCGACACGGTCTTCCTCTGCCCGGGGGCCAGGTTGACCGTCGCCGATCCGAGCACCAGCACCGCTCGAACCTTGCCCAGCTTGACGGCCTTCGCCGTCTCCAGGGTCAGGGCCGTGCGGCACCCTCCCGCCTCTGCCGCCGGGCATGAGACCGGCGCGCGGGCGATGAGCTTTCCGTGGCTGCGGATCACCGCGACCTTGCCCACTGTGGGAAGGATCGCGGTCGTGTCGCCCACAGGCTGCGGGGTCGGAGCCGGAGCCGGTGTGGCATCGACCGCCTCGACGCCGTCGATCGCGTCGACGGTTACCTCGTCGGTCTGGGCGCTGTCGTTGCCGACCCCGCCGCGGACCAGGTCGCCTGTCACGTCCCGGGCGAACAGCCGATCTTCGCCTTCGTTGCCGTCGAGGACGTCGCTTCCGCCGCCTCCGGTGAGCGTGTCGTTCCCGGAGCCGCCGAAGAAGCTGTCCGCCTCGCCGGCACCGTTGAGTTCGTCATTGCCGGCGTTGCCGTCGGCGACCACCTGCAGCGCTGACCCTTCGTCGGTCACGCTGAAGGTGTCGTTGCCGCCGATGCCGTTGACCGCGACGACCTCGTTGTCGGGCTCGATTTGCAGCGTGAACGGGACGAGGTTCGTGCGCTGGAAGGTCGCGCCGAACGCGTCGGCGGTGAGTTCCGTGGCGTCGCCCGCGGTCGCGGAGCCGTTGACCTCGACGCGGTCGAAGCCGGGCCCACCTTCGTTGACCGGGTCGCTGCCGTCGCCGTTGTTCCAGACGATCGAGTCATCGCCGGCGTCGGCGAAGAGGGCATCGCTGCCGGTGCCGCCGACGATCGCGATCGTCGCCGCCGCCACCTTCGATGACATCGTTTTCGTCGCCGCCGTTGACCTGGTCGGCGCCGTCGCCGCCGGCGAGGGTGTCAACGCCGCTGCCGCCGTTGACCTGGTCGGCGCCGTCTCCGCCGACCAACCTGTCACCGGCGCTGCCGCCGTTGAGGGTCAGGACGGTGAGGCCGGCGAGACCGGTCGGAACCGCGGGATCCGGCGTGAAGTGGTCCACGCCGCCGAGCCCGTTGACCGTCAGGCGCTCGGCCTGGACTTCGATTTCGAATTTCACCAGGTTGGTGCGTTCGAACAGCACCCAGCCCGGTTCGTTGGCGTTGGGCTTGGCGTTGAACTCGTCGCCGACGGTCGGGGCTCCGTTGACCTCGACTTCGTCCGTGCCCGCGCCGCCTTCGTCGCGGTCGGTGGCGTCGCCGTTGTTCCAGACGAGCACGTCGTTGCCTTCGCCGCCCTCGAGCCGATCCACGCCTTTGAAGCCGACCACGCGGTCTTCACCGGCCTCGCCATGCAGGACGTCGCCTTTGGCGCCGCCGGTCAGCAGGTCGTCGCCTTCGCCGCCGTTGATCGTCAGTTTGTCGTAGTTCGTGTTGCCGAGCCCGGTCGCGTCGACGGTGTCGCCACCGCCGCCGGCGTTGACGACGATCTGGGCATTGGCGTCCGCGGCAAGCGTCGTCGCCGTGCCGTTGACGGTGATGAAGCCGCCCGCGACTGCGAGCGTAATCGTGTCTGCGCCGGCGTCGCTCGTCACCGTCAGGTTGTTGTTGTTGACGACTGGGGGTTCGACGGTCGCGCCCGCGCTACTCGCAGCGGACAGGACACCGACAGTCGCAAGTGCGGCAA
Organism: uncultured Solirubrobacterales bacterium; assembly: GCA_963816785.1. GTDB lineage: Bacteria > Actinomycetota > Thermoleophilia > Solirubrobacterales > 70-9 > VRUE01. The sequence goes on from CAWFLL010000004.1 coordinate 1,104,370, forward strand.
TCAGGGCCAACCGTCTCGGAAGGGAAATCATTGGGAGTACCTCCGGATCGAGTGCACGACCGCCGGATGGCGATCGGGTGCGTCTAATGGCCAAGGACGCCAGGGCATCCCGATCCTTCCCGCGGGCCGGCGCCAAATCCGCCGTCGACGCCGACTACGTGAGCGAGATCACGTGGGAGGGCAGACTCGGCAGGGGACTAAGCTTCGTGCGGCCATGTCCTCCAGCTAGGAGATGTCGTGATGGAGGCTCTTACGCGGTGGCGAGTGGCGGTTGTGGCGGTGCTCGCGGTGTCGAGTTGCCTATGGCTGGCGGGGCAGGCCGGCGCGTACGTCTACTGGGCAAGCGGCGCCACCGGCAACATCGGGCGGGCCAATCTCGACGGCTCAGGCTCCAACCCGAACTTCATCGGGGGCGCCACGGACGCGATCGGGGTGGCGGTCGACGGGCAGCACGTCTACTGGGCGAACAACACGGCTGACACGATCGGCCGGGCGAACCTCGACGGCTCAGGCGTCAACCAGGGCTTCGTCAGCGGCGCCAACTCCCCGAAAGGATTAGCCGTCGACGGCCAGTACGTCTACTGGTCCAACGGCTGCTGCGCGATCGGGCGGGTGAACCTCGACGGCTCCGGAGCCAATCCGAACTTCATCAGCGGCGCGATCTCCCCGGTCACCTCGAAGATAGGAGTGGCGGTCGACGGCCAGCACCTCTATTGGGCCAACGTCACCTTGGGAAACGGCGAAAACGGCACCACGATTGGGCGGGCAAACCTCGACGGATCCGGCGTCGACCAGGGTTTCATCGGCGGCGCCAGCGAACCGTACGGGGTGGCGGTCGACGGCCAGCACGTTTACTGGACCAACCGCGGCACCGAAACGATCGGCCGCGCCGGGCTCAACGGCTCCGGCGCAGACCAGAGCTTCATCAGCGGCGCCAGCGGCATCTTCGGCATCGCGGTCGACGGCCAGCATGTCTACTGGGCCAATGGCAGCGCCATCGCCAGCTCGATCGGCCAGGCCAACCTCGACGGCTCCGGCGTAAACCAGAGCCTCATCGGCGGCGCCGGCGGCCCGGTCGGAGTGGCGGTCGACGCGCTCTCGCCCCCGAACGCATTCAACCTTCTCGCAAAGCGTCTCAACAAGAAGAATGGGACGGCAGTCCTGATCGTCAGCCTCCCCGGGCCTGGCCAACTCGCCCTCACGGGAAGCGGGATCAGGAAGCAGAGCAAGAGCGCGAGCGCCGCCGGCAATGTGAAGCTGAAGGTACGCGCCAAGGGCAGGAAGATGCGCAAGCTGAACAAGACCGGCCGGGTGAAGGTCAAGGCAAAGGTGACCTACACCCCGACCGGCGGCGACCCGAGCAGCAAGGCGAAGCTGATCAAGCTCGTCAAGCGGCGCGGCGCTTGAGCTTGAACGTGCGCGTTGCCGGGGTCGGGTCGACGTTGCCCGCAACGTCGGTCGCGCGCACGCTGAACGTGTGCTTCTTGAAGTGCGCGGTTGCCCTGATGCGGTAGCGCTTCGGCGAGCTGCAGGGCTTGTAGGCCGCCCTGTCGAGCTTGTTCGAAGCTCGAGCCGGGGTCGTCCGAGCTGAAGCTGAACTTCACCGTCGCCCGTGGCCTTGGTTTTGAAGCCGCAACTGGCCACCGCGGCGATCATCGGGTCCTGGGTCTCATCGCCAAACCCGTCGCGGTCGCAATCAGCCTCGACATCCGCATTGACGAGGACGTAGCGGTCCGTGACCACGCCGGCGCTGAAGGTCGTGGTCTGGCCGTTCGCAAGCGGGGTGATCCTGGCCAGGTAGTAGGCGCCGATTGCGCCGCGATAGGGAAAAAAGTGCTCCGCAGGATGCGTAGCGTGAGCGTGTCGGCGGGAAGGATGCCGCCGCCTTTGCCGCGCCGCGCCCGCCAGCGCACCACGACGCCGTCGATAGGCGAGGCAAGTGCCACGCCGGGGTACACGCTGTTCATGAAGATCTTCGCCGCGCCCAGCTGGATCACCCCGGTTCGTTCCGGAAGTGGGTTGGGCCCGATGGTCACCGCGGCGTGGGCCGGACTCAGCTGACCTCGTCGAGCCGGCCGGTCCTCACGTCGTAGATGAAGCCCCGCACCTCATCCTTCCTGGGGATGAACGGGCTATCCGTTATCCGCTTGATCGAGTCGCGGACGTCCTCTTCCAGGTCGGAGAAGGATAGGGCGGGCCACTCGGGTCGCTCGCCGGCCTCCTGCTCGAGCATCTGCTCGAACTCCGTGTCGGTGAATGTGAGCATGCCGCAGTCCGTGTGATGGATCAGCATGATCTCCTCCGTACCGAGGAGGTGCTGGGAGATCGCCAGGGAGCGGATCTCGTCATCTGTGACCACACCCCCCGCGTTGCGGATCACGTGCGCGTCCCCGATCGAGAGCCCGAGGATCGGATACGGATTCAGGCGCGCGTCCATACAGGCAACGATCGCGACCTTCCTGGCGGGCGGCAGCGGCAGGTCGCCCTTGTCGAAGCCCTCGGCAAAGGCCTCATTGTTCTTCAGGAACTCATCGATGGCGCTCATTGCAGCTCCCTTTGTCGTTCCTCAAACTCGGCACGAGCTGGATCAGGTGGGCTGATGACGACAACCGGGATTGGCCGGTCCGTCTTCTTCTGGTAGGTGCTGTAGCGATCGCCGTTGTTCTCGTTGACGATCTTCCAGAGGCGGTCGTAGTCAGGGTCCGACGGCTCGATGACCCTGCATGTCGCCTGTTGCCGTTCGCGGCCGATTTGAATCTCGACCTCCGGGTTCGCTCGCAGGTTATGAAACCACGCCGGATGCTGGTCGGCGCCGCCTTTGGAGGCAACGACGACGTAGTCGGCGCCGTCGCGTGCGTAGACGAGTCCATTTGTCCGTGTCGCGCCCGAGCGACGGCCGGTCGTCCGCAGCAGCAGGGTCGGGACGCCGATCATCCGATGTCCGATCCGCCCGTCGGTTCGCTTGTAGATCTGCTCGTGAAGGCGGAGGACCTGGCCCGTGATGCTCATCGCAGGCAGAGCCTACGCTTGTCAACTCATCGGCCCGCGCTGATGCGCTCGAGCCGCTCGGCGGCGGCGACCAGCCAGCGTTTGACCGCCACGATCTCATCGGGCATGAAGTCCGCCTCGATCGCCTCCTCCAGTCCTCGAACCGCTGGATTTGCGGCCTCGAGCCGGTGCTGCCCTTCGTCCGTCAGCGTGACTTGGAGGATGCGACCGTGAGTCGGGTGCGGGTGGCGCTCGACCAGCGCTCGATCCGACGGCTCTCGAGTTGAGGCCGGTTATTGGCGCTTCGCCGCGTATGGCGCCTTGGATCGCAGATCCGCCGAGCTACTGCTTCTGGCTGTCCCTTCCCGGGCCGCCGCGGAGCCTGTCCTTGCCCTTGCCGCCAACCAACCTGTCCTTGCCGACGCCGCCGAGAAGCACGTCCCTACCCGTGCCCCCGAGCAGCACGTCCTTGCCGGCATCGCCGCAGACTAGGTCGTTTCCGCCGAGGCCCCGGATCACGTCATTGCCGCCGAGCCCTGCGATCACGTCGCGTCGCTTCGTGCCCCTGATGCGGTCGCGCCGCGCTGTTCCGGCGATCGTGGCGCGCCTGCCACTACAGCGGGACGCCGGAGGGCGGCCGATGCCGCTGATCGGCACGACGCGGGGAGGGAGAAGAGGGTCGCTGAGCGTGGATCGGTTGTCGAAGGGAAGTTCGGGCAGGTCGATGAAGCTTTCCGAGGCGCGCTCGTAGAGCCGGAAGTCTTCTTCGTTGTGGATCAGCGAGAGATAGGCGCCATCCGGGCTGAGCTGGCAGTAGCGATCGTCTTTTTCGGGGTCGTTCAGCCCCGGCGTTTCGAGTTTGGTGAACTCGTTGCCACTCCGTTGGAAGAGGAAGACGTCTTTGTCGTTCGATTCCACGGCTTCCTTCCTCTCGACGGCGATCAGGGCGCCGTCGCCGTTGATGCAGGGGTGCTCCTCGTCGACGCTTTCCCCGGCCGGCTCGTCGGGGAATTCCGGCACCTGCTGTTTGGCCGCGAGGTCCTGCATGTAGACGTCGGAGTCGCCGTCTTTCGTCGACTCGCACATTTTTTCTTCTTCGTCGAAGCAGGTGTTGACCATGAAGTTGCCGTCTCCACTCAACCGCGGCTGGCGCACTTCATTCGTTGGTTTGCTTGGGTCTGCGTCTCCCAGGCCGACATCGACGAACTGCCCGGTCGCAGCGTCATAGACGTAGGTGGGCGGGTTGCTGTTGTCGTCGAAGGCGATCAGGCCGCCATTGCTGACAGTCAGATTCCCCGGACTTTCAACCACGTCGATTCCGGGTAGCGGCACCTCTTGTTCGCCTTCGCGGTCCAGCAGATGCAGTTTTTTGCCAGCGTCCCTGAAGACGATATAGCGGCCGTTCAGCGACATCCCCCATCTGAACTGGGCGCCCCCGCCTTCCGGCACCGGGACCTGCGGCGGTGGCGAGATGTTCGAGCCGGTCTCCGCGTCGAAGAGCTGGAAGGTTTCCTGGGCGTCCAGGTAGGAGATGATCGGCTTGCGCGCAGACGCGGACGGCGCCACCGCCAGCAGGCTCACCAACGTGGCCGCCAATGCCATCGCGAGAGACCTGGAGGTCATGGACAGCATGCCGTCAATTTACCTCAGGTTTTCACGACGGCCGGCCGCCACCGCCCAACCTAGCCCCGGGGCGCTGCAGCTGCTCCCCCGCGGGAGCCGACTTGCGTCGACGTCGCGAGGGGGGGAGGATTGCCTCACCGGTCATCCGAGGAAGGGAAGAACAGATGGCGATCATGCTTATCCAGGAGTTCGAGCTCGAGGAAGACGACCGCAGCACGCCAAACTACGACGCGGTGGCCGAGCGGCTGGACGTCGACTCAAACCCACCGGCGGGGCTGATCGTCCACACCGCGGGTTTCACCGGCAGGGGCTCCTTCCGTATCGCCGATGTCTGGGAGTCCGAGCAGAGCTGGGAGGCCTTTCGCGATGGCCCCCTGGCAGAGGCTCTGAAACCGATAATGGAGAGTGGCGAGGGGCAGCCTCCGAGCGCCGAGTACAGCTACGAGCTGCACGACCTCAAACCCTAGGACTCGTCCTGCAGCGCGCCCGACAGGATTCGAACCTGTGACTTCGGGTCTAGTAGACGCGAGAACGGATCGCCGAAACTGGTGGCGCAGGATTTTGTCCCTGGCTTCTCGCCGCGGTAGGCTCGCGCGATGAGCCCGCCGGCGAGTCGGTTCGTGCCGAGTGCCGTCTTCTTCACCATCTTTCTGACGTTTGCGATGCCCGTCGCCGCGCGGGCCGACGTCTTTTTCGTCAGCCAGTCCGGGTCCGGGACGGAATGCAGCGAAGCCGCGCCCTGCGCGACGATCTCGCAAGCGCTCACCACGTCTCGGGCCGTTGCCGGGACGGGCGATCGGGTCGAGGTCGGGCCCGGCCTCTACGAAGAACGGGTGGTAATCAACGACGCCAACGACGCCGACCTGACCCTGCACGGCGCCGGCCGCGGACCGGACCAGGAGGCGACGCCCCCCGAGGCGACCACGGTCCGCTCGCCCGAAACGAACACAGGGGCGGAGGTGGCGGTCAGCGTCGCCTCCGGCGTATCGATCGAAGGGCTGCGCGTCGAGGTGCCGGCGGGCTTTGTCAACACCGCGGGCATCTCGCTGGGCGGCCCAGCGGCCACCGCTGGCGACGTCCACGTTCAGAGCGCCGGCGGCGTCAACACGGGCGCGATCGAGGTCGCTGCGAAAACCCCCGAAGCGAACATCCTCGACGCTCGCGTGCGCCATCTCGGCGGATACTGGGGCATCGCGATCTTCGGGCCGCAGGCGACGGTCACGGACTCCGACGTTCGCACGGCGCAGGGTCAGGCGCTCGACACCGAGGCATTCGCCGAAACGACCCTCGTGCTGCGCACCCGGTTGGAGACCGCAGGTTCGCACGTGGCGACCATCCGCTCCCCGGATACCGTCATCGATTCGTCTCTGCTCACCGGCGGCTCGGTCGGTGTCGAAGCGTACGCCAGCTTCGGCGCTATCAATTTGGTGACATTGTCGAACGACACGATCGACGTCGGCGAGCCGAAGGTCGACGACAAAGGCGGTATCGCCGCCGGGGCTCGCGCGGAGAACAGCGGCACGGCCAGCGTGACGCTCGTCAACTCGGTAGCCGTGGAGGAACAGGAGGTCGAAGGCACCGCGTCGGCGTCGGTCACCTGTAAGGCGAGCATCGTCCAGCTTCAGGAGGAGAGCGGGCCGGCCGGCCCGATCGAATGCGGCGCGGGAGGAGGCAATGTCTTCGCTCCGCCATCGGCCCTCTTCGCGACCGGCGCCGACTGGCACCTGCTGCCTGGATCGGCCGCCGTCGACAGCGGCTCGGGCGGGGACGCGCTGTCGACCGCCGACCTCGACGGGGCCCCCAGGATCGTTGACGGCAACGGCGACGGTGTCGCGGTGATCGACCGCGGAGCCTACGAGCTGCCGACTCCCGTGCCCTCCGCGGCCGGTAGCCCCCCCTCCAACGCCTTCAGGTTCGGCAAGTTGAAGCGCAACAGGCGCAAGGGGACAGCGAAGCTCCAGGTCGAGGTCCCGGGACCGGGACGCCTTGTGCTCGCCGGGAAGAAGGTGAAGGGGTCCGCCGTGGATGCGAGGCGAGCAGGCACGTTTGCCCTCCGGGTCGTTCCCAAGCCAAAGCTCGCCCGCACGCTGAGGTCCAAGGGAGTCGCTCGCACGTCGATCAGGGTCGTCTTCACGCCCACTGGCGGAACGGCGAACACCCGCACCAGGACATTGAGGCTGATCCGGAGGGTCGCCTCACCTCGGTAGCGTCCAAACAGCGAACGCGCCCGACAGGATTCGAACCTTTGACCTTCGGTTTCCTAGACCGGCGAATCTCCGCCGGAGAGGGCTCAGAAAGTGACCCGGTAGGCGAGATGGGGCTCGCTCTTGCCTTTCAGGAGAAGCTCGGTGCGGGTCCCGACCAGCGCCGGCAGTTGCTCCGCGACCCGCTCAGATAGGACAATCTCGCCACCCGCAGCTTGCCCCTGCAGGCGAGACGCGGTGTTGACGACGTCGCCGACCGCGGTGAAGTCGTAGAGGGCACGATCGCCGATGTTGCCGACGAAAGCCTCGCCGACATCAAGCCCGATCCCCATCTCGACGAAGGGCTTGTTGCCTGAGCCGTAGCCAACGGAACGAAGCAATCCACGCGCATGCTCGAGCATCAGCGCAGGCACCTGGCCGGCTTCGATGCGCAGGTTCACGTCTGGCAGGTAGAGGGCCATCACCTCGTCCCCCATCAGCTTGTCGATAACCGCGTCAGGGAAGAGGACATCCTCGGCGCAGCGGTAAAACCGGCGGAGAAGTGTTGAGATCTGCTCCGGGTCGGTGGACTCGCTCTTCGCGGTGAACCCGCGCAGGTCAGCGAAGAGAACGCCGGTGTGCATCTTCATCCCGCCGGGAGGCGAGGTCTCGACGCAGGTGGCGCAAATAGTCGGGTTCTTGCGCGAGGGTCGGTAGCCGAGCGGCCGCACGACAAATCGGCCCGGCCCGGCGAAGGGGGCTCCGCAGCGCCCGCAGCGGGGGCTGCTGGGCAGCGCTCGCCAGACCCTGTGCAACGCCCGGATCAGCAGCGCGTTGTCGACTTCGTAGGCCACCCTCCAGTCCTCCGAACTCAACGGCTCGTCAGTGCGGCGACCCGCCGCGCGGCGGATCTCGCGTATCCCGAGGCGCTGCCAAAGGGTGAGCTTCGGCTCGGAGGCATCCGCTGATTGCATCCGGGAACCCATACTACGCCCAGGGCAGGCGGGCGATTTCCAGGGATTCTCAGCCCGCCCGACCGCGGGCACAGCCCGCGAGGGCGCTGCTGCCGGGTCAGGCTAGCTCACGGTATGTGTTGAGGCGCAATCCCTCAACCCTGTAGCCGTTCTGTCTCGCGCCGAATCTCGTCCTCGCTGATCGGCTTGCGCCCGTAGACGTCCCATGCGTTTGCCGCCACGCCGATACCCCAGCCGAGAATCGGGAAGATCGGCCAGAAGAAGCCGCTGCCGGTAACGGCCCAGATGACCACCAGCATCGCATTCACCGCGACGTAGATAAAGACGTGGCCGCGGAAGTCACGCTTCTTCTTGAGTCGCGAAATGGCCTGCTCACGCAACTCCTGCTCGGTCCTCGGAGCAGTCTCCATGACCCTTGTTGTACCAGGGCCGACGCCGGCCGGCGCCTGTTCGCGGCCTTCAGCCACCCTTGGCGTGGATGACCAGCCGCTGGGACTTGACCATGTTGGTCGCCTGGGTAGCGGGGAGCACTGCCCGGAAGGTTGAGCGCCGTCCTACGCGGGGGAAGAAACGGGCGACGCAGCGGCCGTTGAGTCGCTTGGCAGCGAGGCGACGACCACCGCGATTGAGCAGCACGCGTCTCCCTGCGTGGCCGGCACACGGCTTCACGCGGACGACGATGGGCACGCGCCGCCGGCCGCCTTCTTTGGCGCTTGCGGCATGCGCCAGCAGACGAAACGCGCCGGTAGGCCGCTGGGTCAGCGGCTCCAGAAGCGAGGCCGACGGCATGCCCGGCATCGGGGTGGGCTCTCCCGGCCCCGGTTCTGGCTCCGGTTCAGGTTCGGGTTCGGTTCCGGTTCAGGTTCCGGTTCAGGTTCGGGTTCAGGTTCGGGTTCTGGTTCAGGTTCGGGTTCAGGTTCGGGTTCAGGTTCGGGTTCGGGTTCTGGCGAGCAGTCGGCCGGCTGTTCGCCGACCAGGCGAAAGACAGTCCCCCCATTTGAGGCGACGTAGACACGCCCACAGGAATCCTCCCCGAAGGAGGTCGGGTTGGCGACGGAGAGGCCCTCCGAACGGTCGCCGGTGGCGCCCCCTCCGCCCGCGCCCGGTAGCAGGAGCGAGCGGATCTGCCCCCGGCAGTAGTCCGCATAGACGTAGCGGCCATAGAGGTCACCAAGGCTCTGATCTCGCACCATGTGGCCGCCGGTGATCGAGCAGCCGAAAGCGTCATCGGCTTCTGGGTTGGGGTCCTGATGTGGGTAGTCGAAGACGGGATCGGTGAAGCCGCCGGCGCCCTCGCATTCGTCGCTCGGAGCGCCCGGGGGTCCGATGTATGAGATCAGCCCCTCGCGGCAGTCCCAGCCGTAGTTGGCGCCGGCTCCGCCGACCGTGTCGGGGGCTGGGCTCGGCGCGTGATTGACCTCCTCGCGAGACCCCTGGCCGACGTCGGCGACGATCAGGTCGCCGACGACGCTGTCGAAGGAGAAGCGCCAGGGGTTGCGCAGACCGTATGCCCAGATCTCGTCCCGTCCCGCGACCCCCGCAAACGGGTTGCCGGCCGGGATGGCGTAGGAGGATTCGGCCGGCAGCGGTTCGATCCGAAGCAGCTTGCCGAGCAGGATTTCGAGGTTCTGGCCCGCGTCGAAGGGATCGCCCCCACCGCCCCCGTCGCCGACCGAGACATAGAGGTAGCCGTCCGGGCCGAACTGGATCTGCCCGCCGTTGTGGTTGGCGTTGGCGGAGTGGCCGACGGCGATGATCGGCTCGCGCAGCAGCGCCCCTTCCTCGTGGCGGAAGGCATCGACGTGGATGTCGCCCTCCGCGCCCCCCGCCGCCACCTCGCCGGTGTAGGCGGCGTAGAAGCGACCTGTGGAGGGGAAGTCGGCGCCGATCGCGATCGAGAGGAGGCCGCGCTCGCTCAGGCAGCAGCTGACCAGCGCCTGCAGGTCAGCGAAGACCTGTGAGCCGGTTTCGCTGGTTTCGACGACCACCCCGTCGCGCTCGGCCACGAAGAGCCGGTCGGGGTCCTCGGGATCCGAGGTTATGAAGATTGGCTGGTCGAAGTTCCCAACCGGTTCCAGGCTCGCCGCAGTAGCGCCCGTCGCCCCCAGCAGCGACAGCGAGGCAGCCATTGCAACGACTAGTTGGCCTCGTCGCATCCACACATCTTCCCCGATCCCATCGCCAGCTTAGGCGTCGCCGTAGAGCCGGGAGTAGGCGTCTTCGGCAGCATCCAGCTGGCGGAGAGCTTGGGCAACCCAGCGTCGCTCCGCCTACGTCATCGGCGCCGACGGGGAGGCGGCGATGGTCGCCCGTCTCGAAGAGCGCACGGGAGGGATTCCCGTGACAGCCGCCGCCGCCTCCGCGGTGGCTGGATTGCGCCAAATGGGAGTCGAACGGGTCACGCTGGTCCATCCGCCCTGGTTCGATGAGGAGCTGAACTCGCTGTGGGAGCGCTTACTTTCGCAGCCTCGCCCTCGAAGTCGTCTCTGTGGCCTCGGCTGAGCTCCCCAGTGACCAGCGCCAGATCGAGCCGGGGCCCCTCTTCGACTGGATTCGCCGCCATACACCCGACATGGCAGATGGAGTCTTCATTGGCGGCAACGGCTTCCGTTCCGTCGGAGGATAGAGGCGCTCGAGGCGAACCTCGACCGTCCCGTCGTCACCGCAACCAGTGCTCTTCTGGAGCATGCTCGGCCTGGCGGGCAGCGATGCGCCATCGCCGGCTATGGCCAGCTCTTTTCGCACTCACCCGCCTGAGGACTGCCCCGAGGGCGAAGCGCGCCCGACAGAATTCGAACCTGTGACCTTCGGTTTCGTAGACCGATTCGGTTCAGGCGAGGCCCGGCTCCTCGGCCCTTCCTGACGACGACCCCGGCGGATCACCCCAACCGCGATCCCGATGACGACGATCGCGAGGAAGACCATCGCAGCGCCCGCCCCTCTCGGTATCCCGTGCCGCTTCAACCAACCGACCAGAGGCGACATGACCGCGGCAATGATCGCTGCCGTGATGACCGGCGCCACGATCGTCTGGGTCGCAGACAACAACCAGATTGTTCCGACGAGGGCCGCGGCCACCCCGACAAGCAGCCAGGCGGAGAAGCCGAGGTCCCGCAACCACCCTGGAGCAGCGAAGAGTTGACTCAACTCGCCGGGCTCGATCTCGATCACTTCGTCCTCGGCGCCCAACACCTTCGCGGCCGGGGGGCCGCAGCCTGCCTCTGAGGATCGCGCGCCTTCGGCTCATGAAAGCGCGGATGATGTCGGGGTGCTTCCCATCTTTCCCCCTTGGGAGCCGATTGGCCCGCCGGACGATACGTGGCGCTCCTGACAACCAATGGCAATGCATGACGTGACGGAGCCATGCCGTGTGACCTACGTTGGTCACGCGACCGTGCTCATCGAATTGGATGGCGTCCGCTTCATTACCGATCCGGTGCTGCGGAGCAGGGTCGGACCACTGCGTCGCCATGGGACGTCTCCCGACCCGGCGCTGACGGACAACGTCGACGCCGTGCTGATCTCCCACCTCCACCACGACCACGCGGACCTGCCCTCCCTGCGACTGCTGACGCAGGGTGCGCGGATGTTCGTGCCGCCGGGAGCAGAAGGGTTTCTGAGGGACCACGGATTCATCGCTGTCTCCGAGCTGGCGCCGGGGGAGTCAGGCAGCATTGGTGACGTCAGGATTTCCGCTGTGGAAGCAAGGCATCCGGGCGGGCGGGGGCTCTTCTCGCGGGCTTCGGAGGCCATTGGCTTCGAACTGACCGCCCGGCGGCGCATCTACTTCGCTGGCGACACCGACCTCTTCGACGGCATGGAGGGACTCGGGGACCGACTGGATCTCGCCCTGCTCCCGGTCTGGGGCTGGGGTCCGCGCCTCGGGCCCGGTCACCTCGACCCCGAGCGCGCCGCCCGGGCGGCGGCCCTGCTGTCGCCCAGGGTCGCGATCCCGATCCACTGGGGAACGCTCTTCCCAATCGGCCTTGCCCATCTGGCTTCGGACCGTCTCAGCTCGCCACCGCATGAGTTCGCCAGCTCGGCGGCGAGGCTGGCCCCTCAGGTCGAAGTGCGGGTGTTGCATCCCGGCGAAGCGACCTCGCTCTCGTAGTCGGAGGCGCGCTGGAGCCATTCCCGCCAGCCGGAGAGGATCTGGTGCACAGCGGCGGCGCCGATGATCGTCTCGTGGGTCAAGGACAGGTGCTCGGGAGAGAGGATGAAGGGGCGCGTCTGGGGGCCCCCGAGGCCACCGTGGAAGGAGATGAGCTCCTCGAAGGCGCAGCCCTCGTCGAGGTCGGGGTCGTAGAAGCTCCCGACCATGATGTCGGCGACGTGCGGGAAGCCGTCGGTGCGCTGCAGGTGGCGTGGCGCAGTCGGTGAGAACTGAGCGAGCGGGTCCTCTCCCTCAATCCGACCCTCCGCCAGGTAGTGGGTGCCGTTTGCGCCGAGGGCCACGGGGCCGTTCTCGCTGGAGCGAACGAGAAGCCAGCCGATGTGCGGATGCTCGCGCAGAGCCGGGATCAGGTCTGGGTGGCGCTGCTCGATCTCCTCGAGGGTCAGCCGGCGCTTCTCTTCCATCAGATAGACGAGTCCGAGGTTGCCGGAGCCGAGGACGACCACCTCTCGATCCGAGACATCGTTCTTCGGACGCTTCCCTTTCGCCCGGCCGGTCGCCTCGTTGGCGGCGTTTCCGACCATTGCGCTCTGCTCGTCGCCGCCTGCGAACCCTGCGACCTCCCCGCTCGTCAGCGAGCGCTCGACAAGCTGCTCGAGGCCGTAGCCATTGCGCTGTTTGAACGTGGCGCCCTGCGTCTGGCCGTGGTCGGAGAGCACGACGATCTCATAGGGACGGGGCGCGTATACCCGCGCCCGCTCGATCCGGTCGAATTGCTGGTCGAGCTTCCGCAATGCCTCCATCGTGTCCGCTCGCTGGAGGCCCGAGTGGTGCGCGACCTCGTCGTAGCTCGAGAAGGTGGCATAGACGGCGGGGCGCCCGCGCATCATGTCCGTGAGCACACCGTAGACGATCAGGTCGCGCACGATCACGCACATGGCGGCGCGCAGGAACGGGTAGATGCCGCCGCGGTGGCCGCGGGGGTGAACGTCTCGCCGGGCCGAGCGGATTGCGGCCGTCCACTCCAGCAGGACCTCCCAACCGAACAGAACCAACGCCCTGGTGACGTTGAAGCCGTTGGCAAGGAAGGCCCGGTAACCCGGGTTCGCCCTCTTCTCCGCCTCTATGCGACTGACCGTGAGGATCACCTCGTCGGCCTCACCGGATAGGAGGTTGCCACGACTCGCCCCGCCGTCGACGAGCAGGCCGGCGCCGCTGGCGTGCTGCCGCTCGATCTCGGCGCAGTCCTCGGGCGCCGAACACGTGATGAGCCTGCCGCTCGCCTTGTCCACCCAGCGGAACGCCGGGATGTCATCGTTCGATCCGAGCAGGATCCCGGCCTGGCTCGCGCCGGTCTGGGACGAGAGATCTGGCTCCCACTCGGTCAGGTGGTAGCCATCCTCCGCGATCCACCGCGCCATCGTCGGGGCGCTTCCGTCGCGCATCGCGCTGCGCAGCACCGGCAGGGCGAGGCCGTCGATCTCGAGGAAGATGATCCCCGGCACGTCGGTGTGGGCCAGCTCACCCTGGCGACGCGCAACCCGCTGCACCACCTGCAGCGAGTACGTGTCGTCGTCGTTCGCACCGATCAGCACCTGAAGCACGATCGAGACCACAGCCATCGTCAGCGCCCCCAGGAGCGCGTCCCCGAACGAGTTGACGCTGATGAACTCGGGGAGCGCGTCGCTTGCGACCTTCAGCACGACTGCGTCGACGAGCAGCACCAGCACGAAGCCGAAAGCAAGCGTGAGCGGCAGCCGCAGTCCGGCCACGATCGGAGGAAGGACCGCGTTGAGAACCGCGATCAGCGCGGCGACGACGAAGGCACCGCCGACTGCGCCAAGGCTGACGCCGGGCACGAGGGCGGCGGCGACATATACCGAGGCGGCGGCAACCACCCATGAGACCACCAGCCGCAGAGGACGCAGCCGTGGCTTCGCCGGGTGCCATTCCACGCCAGTGCCGTAGGCGGCCGTGGTCACGCTGCAACACCGCGAATCATCCGCAATCTCCTCACCTCGACCGAGTCTTGAAGGAGACGCCCCCGTCGACTAGTTTCGGCTCGGACTGTTGAACAGCCAACGAGGAGGTCATAGATGGAGTCGTCCAACGCTCGCAGGTCAGGTTGGATCGGATTCGCCGGGATCATGTTCGTGGTCGCCGGCTTCGCGAATCTGGTCTGGGGAATCGGCGCGGTCGCGGACAAGGGGTACCTCTCCGACGAGGGGCTGCTGTTCGCCTCACTTTCGTTCTGGGGCTGGATCGCGATCATCTGGGGAGCTCTTCTATTGCTGGGCTCGTACCTGATCCTCACGGACTCCCCGAGCGGCCGCGGAACCGGAATCGTGCTCGCGGTCGTCAGTGCGATCTTCTGGCTCATCGCGCTGCCGGTTCTGCCGATCTTCGGGCTCGTGGCGATCCTGATCGATTCACTGATTATCTACGGCCTCAGCGAACCGGCCTGACCTCGACTGCGATCGCGTAGCGCGCCCGACAGGATCCGAACCTGTGACCTTCGGTTTCGTAGACCGATTCGGCGATGGCGAGGCATTGCGCTCTACAGAGCGGTTTCTCGGCAAATAACCCTGCTAACTCCCGACTTCCAAGCGATATCGCATCCGCTACCACCTCGAACCGTTTGGCCTTCGAGATGGCTGCGCGACATCGAACTGTCCAGTTTAGAACTAGCGTTCGGCGAAGGACCGTGGTAGAAGGGGATTGTGCATGCACGGATGCTGAATGCGGTTGCGCTTATAGCCGCCGTGGCGTTGGTTCCGGCTAGCAGCGCACAGGCGGCCATCAACGTTGCGAACGCAAACGACAGCGGTCCCGGGTCGCTCCGCCAGGCGATCAGCGACGCGCCTCCGGGCGAGACGATCGTCGTGCCGGCGGGCACCTACACGCTGACCAGCGACGAGCTGGAGATCGAAAAGAGCCTGACGATCTCCGGCCACAGCGCGAATGACACGATCATCCGCTCCGGGGGCCCGTTCCGCGTCTTCGACATCGGCGGCATCGGCAACAGCGTGACCATCAGCGGCGTCACGATCCGCGATGGCCATGAGGGGGTACCCGGAGGAATTGGGGAAGGCGGCGGCGTGCACAGCGACGAATCGAGCCTGACGCTGCAAAACGTCATCGTCACGAACAACAGCGTCGACGTCAACGCCTTCGGCGGTGGACCTGGAGGCATAGCCGAAGGCGGCGGCATCTTGAGCGAGGGCGGCGCTCTCACCCTCGAAGGGACCACCGTGTCCGGCAATTCGGCGACCGCCGTGGCGAGCAGCGGCGCGGGCGGAATCGCCGAAGGCGGCGGTCTCGCATTCGCCGATGGGACATCCATCACGATCCGCAACTCGACCATTGCCGGCAACGTGGCCGACGTCCACAGCGGGTCCGGCCCCGGGGGCATCGCCGAAGGCGGCGGCATCTACGTCGAGCTCAAATCCACGACGTCCGCGAGCATCTCAGCGATCACGGTCAATGGGAATATCGCCGACGCCTCGTCTGGATCCGGCCCGGGCGGCATTGCCGAAGGCGCGGGCATGCTCGTCACCTCGGAACAGCCCTCGGTCACCTTCAGCAACCTGACCGTCGCCGGGAATACCGGTCGCGCGCCAGGCAGCCCCGGCGGGATCGCCAAGGGCGGCGGGCTTGTGGTCGACCTCTTTGAAAAAGACACAAGCCTCACCCTGGTCAGCGCGACGCTGGTCGGCAACTCCGTCAACGCCCCTGGGGGGATCGCCGAAGGGGGCAACGCCGACCCGGACCCCGGAACCAAGGTCGCGAACTCGATCATCAGCGGCGGGCAGGGCCCTGCTGGGGTCGAGAACTGCTCCGAGAAAGTCGAATCGCAGGGCTTCAACCTCGAGAGCACCGATCAATGTGGCCTCACTGGGAACGGCGACCAGGTCAACAAGGACCCGCTGCTAGGGCCACTGCAGAACAACGGAGGGCCGTCCCCGACGATGGTGCCGGCCGCAAACAGCCCGGTCGTCGACCAGGGCGCAGCGTTCGGCCTCACGGCCGACGAGCGCGGCGTGGTGCGGCCGATCGACTTCCCGACCATCCCCAACTCCGCCGCGCCAGGCGCGGACGGCTCCGACATCGGCGCCGCCGAGCTCCAGCCGTCGAACGTCTTCAGCCTCGGCAAACTGAAGAAGAACAAGAAAAAAGGTACGGCGACCCTCATCGTGAAACTGCCGCTGCCCAGCCTCGGCACGGTGACCCTGGCCGGCAAGGGCCTGAAAACGAAGTCGAAAGCGGTCACGGGGACGGAAACCGTGAAACTGGCCGTCATCGGCAAGGGCAAGGTGAAGAAAGCCCTGAAGCGCAAGGGCAAACGCAAAGTGCAGATCAAGGTCACCTACTCGCCCACAGGCAACGCCGCATCGACCCTGACGCGCAAGGCAAAACTCGTCCGTAAGCACCGCAAACACAAGAAAGGGAAAGGCCGGAAACACTAGGCCTCCGCCGGGGCTTACCCGCGTCGGTGATCTCGCCCGCTATTCGAATCGGCCGCGTACGCGAAGGCCGTCGAGAGGAGAATCCCCGCCCACGCCAGCGCCACGACCAGAACCGCGGCGGCCCCGAAAGCGCGCCCGACAGGAGGAGACTTTCGCGTTCACCGAAGCGCCCCGCTCCGCCCCGCTCCCGAGGTCCGACGGCTCATCTCAGCCCTTCCCGAGGGTAGAACGTTCTTGGTGGTCTGGCGGCCCCTGCTGCCAGGGCTCGACTCCCAATCGTCTGGTCACATCCACCGCAGAGCGAATCGCGTCCTCGTGCAGGCCGTAGCCAAAATAGCTGCCGCAGTAGTAGGTGTTCTTCACGCCGTTCAGCTCTGGCAGTCGGGCGGTGGTGGCGCAGGAGCGGAAATCGAAGATTGGGGTTCGCAACACCGTATCGAGCTCGATGTGATTCTCCCGGATCTCAAAGTTCGGGTGCTGCGAGGCGATCAAGTCGCACGTGTCCGGGACGGATGGCTCAAACCACAAGCTCCCGTTCACCGAGGTCGAGAAGCCGCCGTCCCGCCGTCGGTAGAGGAAGGTGTAGGCCTGCATGAGCTCCCGCTTTGGGAATGCGGTGTGGTCTCGATG
Source organism: uncultured Solirubrobacterales bacterium (assembly GCA_963816785.1). Lineage (GTDB taxonomy): Bacteria > Actinomycetota > Thermoleophilia > Solirubrobacterales > 70-9 > VRUE01. The sequence continues at coordinate 1,121,348 of CAWFLL010000004.1, forward strand.
CACCACCAGCCGGCCGTTCTTGTAGCGCCAGGCGGAGAGCAGCTCCCGCTCGAGCGGCGTCGGCGCCTCGAGCAGATCCAGGACCTGGTCGGCGTTACAGGCGAAGATCACTTTGTCGAAGCTTGCCTCGCCGCCGTCGGAAAACGCTATTCGGATCCGGTCGTCGTCGCGGCGCACGGTCCGGATCCGGGCACTACGCACGATCCGGTCGCCGAAGGCCCGCGCCAGGGCGGACACGTAGCTCCTCGTTCCCCCTGGGAGGGTACGCACCGAATAGATCGCCTTCGGCGAGATCACGTCGTTGTGGACCGCGATCTTCCCGAAGAAGAACCGCGCCGGCGCCTCCAACACCTCCTCGGCGCTCATCGAGGACAGGAGACAGAGCGCGCAGATGAAGATCGTCTCTGCGTCACCACTGATTCGCGGGAGGAGGCGCAACCCCTCGCGCACGGTGAGATTGCCGAACCCTCCCTCCTTCTGGATCCTCCGAGCCGCAGCCAGCCCGCGCGACAGCTCCCAGAAGGGCCGCAGCTGCGAGGGTCGCAGGATCCCGAAGCGCTGGGCGCGGAGCCCGCGGAGGCCGGGCGTGACGTAGATGCCTTTCTCAGTGTCGAGATCGTGGAAGCTCATATACGTGCCCACCGAGGAACGGGTGACGATCCCAAGCTCGGCGAGCAGGCGGAAGAAGTGCTCGTAGCCGGCTCGGCCAAACGCGGCGACCGCGATGTCGAGTTGCTGTCCGTCGCGCCCCGTGTAGGTGTACGCATTGCCGCCCAGGCGGGGCTCCTTCTCGAAAAGCGTCAACTCGAACTCTCGTCGCAGCAGGTAGCCGGCGGCGAGCCCGGCAGCTCCTCCTCCGATGACGGCGATGCGCTTGCTCATCTGGCCATCGATGGACGGATTATGAGCCGTGCTCGGCGTCTGGGGTTCGTTGCGGCTCGACGGTGGACGTCCAAGGTCGACTAGGTCCCTGTGACCAGACGGCTGTGCAGGGTTGACGCGGGCCTGCTGTACGTTCGACTGGAACGGCGACGCGATACAAGGAGATCCACGTGGAGCAACCGGCAAGCACCGAAGCCCTCTCTGCCACCGAGCCCTACCCGAGTCGCGAGGACGTGGCTGCGGCGTTTGCGGGCCATGTCAACCGCGGCAAGGTTGCCGCCCTGCAGGCGATTGGGGTCGACATCGTGGTCGGCGAGCGTGAGGGGGCCCGCTTCCGCGACGCCTACAGCGGCCGCTGGTTCTGGAACTGTCACTGCAACGGGGGCGTGTTCAACCTGGGTCATCGCAACCCGGCCGCCGTTGCTGCGCTGCGAGAAGCCCTGGACCACCTCGACGTGGGCAACCACCATCTGATCTCCGGTTGGCGGGCCCGTCTCGCCGAACGTCTTGCAGGAAGCACGGGGGGCCGGCTGCCCTACGCGCTCTTCACCGCCACGGGCAGTGAGGCGGTGGATCTCGCATTGACTCTTGCCCGGGGTCATACAGGGCGCGAGAAGATCGTCGCGGCGACCGGTGCCTACCACGGGCTGGCGGGCTTTGCCCGGGCCGCCAGCGACCCTCGGTGGTCAGAGTCCTACGGTGAGCCCATTCCGGGCTTTGCCCACGTGCCGTTCAACGACATCGACCAGCTGGGTGCCGAGCTGGAGGGAGGCGCCGCGGCGGTGATCCTAGAGTCGATCCCTGCGACTCTCGGCTTTCCGCCACCAGCGCCCGGCTACCTGCGCGAGGCCGGCGAGCTCGCGCGGCGCCATGGCGCGGTGCTGGTTCTCGACGAGGTGCAGACCGGATTGGGGCGCACCGGCTCCCCCTGGTACTACCAGCAGGAGCAGGCAGAGCCAGACATCGTGATCACCGGCAAGGGCCTGGGCGGCGGCCTCTATCCGGTGAGCGCGGCCCTGATCTCCGAGGAGCTGGAGGGCTTCTTCGACCAGCGCCCCTTTGCCTACGTCTCGACCTTCGGCGGCTCGGAGCTCGGATGTGTCACGGCGAATGCGGTGATGACAGAGATCTCCAGACCGGAGTTCATTGACCGTGTCCGCGCCCTGGGCGAGCGCTTCGAGACGGGATTCGCTGGCCTGCCCTTCGAGCTGCGACGCCGCGGGCTGACGATGGGCCTCTCGTTCGACGGGCCGGAGGCCGGCGTCGAAGCGGCCAAGAAGCTGATCGACGCTGGCGTCTTCGCCGTCTTTGCTGAGCACGATCACTCGGTGACGCAATTCAAGCCGCCCCTGATCCTCAGTGATAGCGAAGCCGAGGAGATCATCGGGGCCGTTCGCCACGCGCTCGGATGAACCGGGTAGCCGGCCGACTCTCCGAAGACGAGCTGCAGCGGCTGGACGCGGAGGTCGAGTCGGCGCTCGACCAGGCCGACGAGTCGCGGCTCCTGGTCCTCGGCGGCGGCGAGATCTCGTTAGTCCTCGGCTGGCCCCCGGCGGATCCGGCGTTCGCGTGCAAGCGGCTTCCGGTGTTTCCGACACGCGACCGATTCGACGCTTACCGGCGAACCCTCATTGACTACCTGGAGGCACTGAGAGAACGCGGAGTCGATGTCGTCGAGACCGAGCTCAGCCCGATCGAGCGAGAGGACGGCACGGTCGCGGGGTACGCGGTACAGCCGGTGCTGCCGGCCGAGACGCTGGGGCCCGCCGTTCTCACGGCCCGCGAGCCGGCGGCTGGGCACCCTATGGTCGATGCGATCGTGGAGACCGCCTTTTCGGCGATCGGGCCCCGACTGGGAATCGATGCGCAGCTCTCCAACTGGACTTGGGAGAAGGGTCGCCTCCGCTACCTCGACGTCACGACCCCGATGATCTGGGCGGCGGACGGGAGTCCCCGGCTCGATCTCGACCTTCTCGTCCGGTCCCTTCCTGCGATCGCGCGCCGACCAATCAGGCGCTTCCTGGCGCCACGCATCCTCGACGCATATCGTCGTCGGCGAGGCGTCGCAAACGACCTGCTGGGCAACCTGATCAAGGAGCGGCTCGACGCCTGGATCCCGGCCTTCCTCGAGCCGGTTAACCGGACCCTGGACCCCGCGATCAGCGAGAAGGCTGTGCGCAGCTACTACCGCTCGGACGCGCGGTTATGGGAATGGCTGCTGCGCATCCGCCGCCTCGACCGGGCCTGGCAGCGGCACGTGCGGCGACGCCCTTACGAGTTCCTTCTTCCTCCCCGGGTCGCGCGCTAGCTCCTCTTCCCGCGGGGCCTCAGCTCCTCGGGCTCGATCACAACCGAGATGCCGCTTCGCTCATCCCCGCTCACGCTGGCCAGGGCACGCCGCTTGACGCCCCTCAGCGTCACCAGCACGGCCGTCTCGCTACCGATGTTGTGCCACCAGCGCTTGCGCTCTGGTGCCCCGACCTAAATGGTCAGAACGCCGCTGACCTCCGAATAGCCGACCGGAAAGGTGTGTTTGCGACCGCTGCGGCGGCCGGTGACGGTCAGCAGCAGCAGGTGACCGCTCAACAAGCGGTGGGGCCCGCGAGCGCAGGATCGTCTCTCGAGCTGATCACCCCCACTCCGGCGTCAGCTCAGCGCGCCCGACAGGATTCGAACCTGTGACCTTCGGTTTCGTAGACCGATTCGGCCAGGGCGGCGCATTGCGCTCTACAGAGCGGTTTCGGGGCGAATAGCCCTGCTAAAGGCCGACTTCGGCATTCACCGAAGCGCCCCACTCAATACCGCTTTCGACCCTTTCTCGCCCTTCTCGGAAGGGCGTATTCGGGGCGCGACGAGGACGTGCTCGAGGCGGCCGTCCCGTCTAATCGATGCTCACGGAAGCGCCGCAACGGCGATTTGATGGCCCTCACGACAGGATGGCCTCGAGAACCCCGAGGAGCACGCGACCCGCAGCCAGGTCGCTCGTGTCAAGGGCCGGGTTGTAAATGGTGACGTCCATACCGCAGAGCAGTCCAGCCTCGAGGAGGGGTCGGATTAGGTCGACAACCTCGACCGGGGTCATGCCACCGGCGACTCGCCAATCCACTGCCGGCATCAGCGCGTCGTCGAGGCAGTCCGCGTCGAAGTGGAGCCAGACTTGATCGACTCCAGAGCCGGCAAGGAATGCCGTGGCGTGGTGAGACGCATCCTCGATGCCTGCACTGCGTACCTCGGCCAGGCTGCGCACCAGCATCGGCTGGCGGTAGACGTCCTCACTACCCATCTCCAGCTGGTCACCCCGGTCGCGATGCCCGTAGATCACACATGCTCGTGGGTCCACAAGGGGCCCTAGGCCCTCGGGATTCGCCAGAACATCAGGTCCGTGCCCCGTCGCAAGCCATAGGTCGCTGTCCGAGAGCTCCCCCGTGGAGGTCTTCGAGAGATCCCAGAAATCGGTGTGGCCGTCGAGAAACATCAGCCCCAGTAGGCCGCGCCGCCGTAGTGCAAGCAGGTTTCCAAGGAGGACGCTGTCGTCCCCACCGAGCACGACCGGGAATGCGCCATCCTCCAGAATCCCGCCGACTCTGTCCGCCTGCCGCTTTGCGAGCTCGGCGATCGCCTCTATGTTGGGGATGCCGTAGACGGGATCGCGCTCCGCCTCGAATGGTGGGGCACGAAGAGGGTGGAGAACCTGCGCGCCGATTCGCTCGGCGAGGCCCAGCTCAAGCAGGGTTACGCCGAGGCGCTCGACGCCTCCAGGGCGAAGTCCGAGATTGGTCTCGACATGGAGGATCGCTGGGGTCTGATCGATTACTGACCTCGCCTGTCAGTCCGGCGAACGGCTCGACAACGACCTCATTCCGTTCCGTGGAAGGACCATTCACGGGTGATCGTCGAGGTCGGTTCTTCGACCGTTTCGGATCCTGAAAAGTCGATGCCGTCCGCCGATTTCTGCAGGGTGAGTGGCGTGATGGTGAACGACGCGAACCATTCGTTGGAGGTGCTGTCTTCGGGATTGGGGCAGGTGATATTGATTGGGTAAGTCAATTCTCCGGGGGCGGGCTGGATGGTGAAGACGTACAGGTAGGGGTCAGTTTCGCTGAGCCGCGGCAGGACGAAGAATCCCGAATCCGCAGGGCTGAGCGGGAACGAGGCGCTTCCGCTCTGCGAGCAGGAGGACAGGGCGGGGGAAAAAAAATAGCCGCTTCCAGAGGCGGTCACGGTGAAGTTCGCGGGGGCAAGTTTGTACTGGCCGTCGGAGCCGCCCATCAAGGCTTCCTCGGACCGGTCGAATTCCACTTTCCCCGTCCACTCGAAGATCGAGCCGCCTTCTTCTTCGCGTTCGGTGAAGGTGCCGCTGAGGTGATTGATGCCCGGCTCGGTGGGTTGCATCCAGCTTTTTTCTCCCACTCCGGCGGTCGAGGTGAATTTGACCGTCACCTTGACCTGCCCCCCTTTCGGGGCGTTGGTGACTTTGTAGGAGATGTTGGGGGCGGGATCCCCGGTGGTGGTCGGAGAGAAGTCGGCGTTCTCGGGGCTCAGCAGCGTCCATTTCGCCGCCGTCGCCTGGCCGCCGTCCCGCCGGGCTTTGGCGTACATCGCGAGCTGTTTCTCTTCGCCCTTCCTCAGTTTGAGCGTGTTGCTCTCGGGGGAGAAGACCGGGTCCGCGCACTTGGGGGGGAAGCTGTTCCAGCGGGGTTCGGCGTTTTTGTAGGCAGTGATCGCGGTCTTGACGATGCCGGCGAAAGCGCTGGCGCCGCCATCGTCGGAGACCTTGTCGCCGAAGAACGAGACGCTGGTGTTGTCGGCGTCGTATTTGCCGCCGGGCATATCGATCCGCACCTTGCGCGTCACCCCGCCCCTGACCACGATGCCCCCGCTGGCGACGATGAAGACTTCCTGAGTGTGCTCGACGTCGATGAATTTGAGCTTGGCGTCGGCGCCGACCTCGCCGTGCGCCTTTGAGTCATCTTGGAAGACGCTGCTGTTCCGGGAGACGAGCCTGCTTCCTTCCCAGATTTCGATCGTCGCGTTGAACTGCCCGCTGCTCTTGGCGTCGACGCTGCCGTCCGCAGTCGGGCATTCGGGGATGCCGTGGAAGCTGCCCGTGCCGCCGCAGGAGTAGAAGGTGATCCGCACCCTGACGCCGCCGCCGGCCGGAGCGTCGATGTATCCGCCGTTGACGCCCAGCGTGCCGACTGAGGCGCCGCCCGTGTGGCCGATCGGCCCTGCTTCGCCGGGCCCGCAGCTCGCGGAGGCGAATGCCGGGCCGGGCCCGAGACGAGATGGCCGGGCGCCTCCTCCCTTGCGGTCGATGAGGCGCAGTGCCTTCGGCAGCAGCTTCAGCAGCTTCTTCTGGGCCCGCTTTCCGGCCGCGCCGAATCCGCTCTGAAGGGTGCGGGCGCGTTTGCGCTTCTTGCCGTGCACCGCCCTTGCGGGATCGAACTTCAGCACGTCTTTCAGGTGGGCGAGCCTGAGATCGATCGCCTTCGGCTTGGGGATCGCTTTCGCCAGGGGCTGGCAGGTCGTCTTCTTGCCGACGGTGACGGGAACCTTGGCGCCTTTGCAATGGACCTTCTTGCCGGCGGCTCCGGTCACCGGCCCGGCAATCAGCAGCGCAAAGAAAGCGGAAGCTACGAGCAGGCGAGACGCAATCGCGTGCTTCATCGCCCTACCACGGTACTCCCGGGAAGGGAGCAAATCCAGTTACGCCGTCGTCTCGTGCAGGGCGGTGACCGCTCGTCCGCGGAGAGACGATGCGCAGCCTCACGCGGCCCGATCGGTCGAGGCGGAGCCTGCTCCGATCGGATCCGCATCGGACTAGGCGAATCGCCGCCCGCCCGCTAGCCTGGATCAGGAAGAGACCGATCGACGTGAGGGAGACGGACGTGAGATCAGGGTCCCGCCGCCAGGGCAATTTCGAGGCGCTGCGCAGTCGGCTTTCCTACGCAAACGCGATGGCTACGCTGGCGGTATTCATCGCCCTCGGCGGAAGCGCCTACGCCGTGGGCCGCAACACGATCGGCACCAAGGAGCTGAAGCGAGGCGCGGTAGGAACCGCGCAGCTCAAGACGGGCGCCGTGACCTCTCCGAAGATCGCCGCCGGCTCAGTGACGGCCGAGAAGATTGCAGCTGGGGTCTCGATCTCCGGGCCAAGGGGAGAACCGGGACCCCCCGGTCCTTCGACCGGGACGGCGGGCGGCGACCTGACGGGCAGCTATCCGAACCCCCAGATCGCGCCGCTCGCCGTGACGAGCGACGAGCTCGCCCCCAACGCGGTGGACGGCAGCAAGATCCTTAACGGCAGCCTGACCACGGCGGATCTCGCCGTCGCCCAGGGGCGGGTCACCTTCGGGGAACCCGGAACACTCAAACCGGGCGAATGCACATCGGTCGCCATGGGCCTGGGGGTCGATGTCTCCAAATCCGTGGCGATGATCACGCTCTCCGACGGAGTCCGTGAACTAGTCGCGACGACCTATCACGACAACGCCCTTGACAGCTCCCTGATCGTCGAGATCTGCAATAGGGGCTCGTCCGAATCCAACCTGCCGGAATACTACGACTACGCCGTGTTCCGGATGCCCTAGTACCCGCCGGGATCCATCGACAGATTCTCAGCGCGCCCGACAGGATTCGAACCTGTGACCTTCGGTTTCGTAGACCGACGCTCTATCCAACTGAGCTACGGGCGCTGGGAGGCGAGATTCTAGGGGTGCAGGGGAGCCGGGTCGCTACTGGACGATCTTCAGCTTCGAGAGCTTGGAGGTCTGCTCGCCGTCGATGGTAACCACCTGCTGCACCAAGGCCCTCTTGGCCTTGGCCAGCTTCTTTGCGAACTTCTTCTTCGGCCTCAGCGAGACGACCGCCTTCTTGCCGGGCCTGACCCTGGCCCTGGCGGCGGCGGTCTCGGCCTTCAGCTTCTTGCCCTTCCTGGCGACCACCTCCAGTTTGAACCTGCAGGGGGCATCGGCGCTCTTCGGGCACTTCACCCTCACCCCGGGATAGGCGACCTTGACCGTCTTGGTCACGGCGGCGCCCGGGGACCCGTGGCAGGAGGCGGTCTGGCCGGTGAAGACGAGCAAGACTGAGCAGCCCTCGTTGTCGGTGACCGTCAGGGTCACCTTGAATTGGCCGGGCTTCCTGAAGGCGTGGCTGACCTTGGCAGCGGTCGTGGTTGCGGTCGTCCTGTCGCCGAAGGCCCAGGCCCAGCTCGCCACCGCGCCGTCGGAGTCGGTCGAGCTCGAGCCGTTGAGGCCGTAGGGAACGCCGGGGCGGGCGGTGCCCTTCTTCGTGAAGGCGGCAGCCGGGGACTGGTCGGGGACGACCGCGATCTGGCCATCTCCTTTCGGTCCGCCGAACACCAGCGGGGCGTCGACGACCTGGTTGGTCGCCGTGTCGATCGTCGAGACCTGCGCCGGTTCGATCTGCTCGACCAGGAGCCGCTTTCCATCGGGAGTGACGGCGAGGAACTCGATTTCGCTCGGAACCGGGATCGGCCCTCCGATCACCTGTTTGGTCGCCACATCGATCACGACCACCGAGCCGGGCCCTTTCACTCGCGCCGCCGCGTATGCGCGGGTGCCGTCGGGGGAGATTGCGACCGCGATCACGTTTTCCGCACCGATCGGGATCGGCGGGCCGACGAGCTGGTTGCTGGCGGTGTCGATCACCGAGACGCCGGCTTTGACCGGGACGAAGACGAACCGCCCGTCGGGGGTGAGGGCGCTGGTGAAGGGGTTTTCGCCGACGAGGATTGGTGGGCCGAGCGGCTGATTCGTGGCGGTGTCGATCACGGAGACGGTGTCCGCGTCTTCGTTGGATACGTAGACGCGCGTGCCGTCCGGGGTGATCGCGATCGCCCCGGGCCCTTCGCCGACCGGTATCGGCGCCCCGATCCGGGTCCTCGCCTGGAGGTCGACCACCTCGACGGTGTCGTCTTCGTTGTTGGCGACGTAGGCGCGGGTCCCGTCCGGGGTGATTCCGAAGCCGTAGGAGAACTGCGTGATCGGTATCGGCGCGCCGATGAACAGGTTCGTGGCGGTGTCGAGCGAAGCGATGTTGGCCCCGTCGTAGTTGACGACCCAGGTAGTCACCCCATCCGGGGTGATCGCAAGCGAGTACGGGCCGCTTTCGACTCCGGCTTCGAGCGGGGGCTTGACGAGCTGGTTGGCGGTGACATCGATCACCGCCACGGTCTCGGATTTGTAATCGGCGACATAGGCGTTGCGGGCCGATGCGGTCGAGGGGAGTCCGGCGATAAGCAGCGCCGGCGCCGCCAGCGCCAGCGCCAGGGCAGCACCCCGTGGCGGGCGAATCAGGGGACCTCTTTGGAGGCGGCCGGCTGGTTGAGCCGGACGTGCCACTTGACGGTAGCGCTCGCGACCTGCTTGCGGGATGAGTCGGTGAGGACGATCTCACAGGGAAAGACGACCTTGCCCTCGGCGTCGAGGGTGGCGAGCGCCGTGCCCGCGTCTACGGCGAGCTTTGCCCTCGCCTCGATCGGCCCGTTGGCGATCTTTTCGTAAGAGATCTCGGCGTCGCGGGCGAGCGGCGTCACTTCGCCGAGGCGCTCGGCGAAGGCACCGACGAAGGCGGCCCCGGAGGCGGTCTCGGCGACCGTGAAGAGCGCGCCCGCATGCTGGGAGCCGACGTGGTTGGTCAGCTCCTGTCGTTCCGGCAAGACCACCGTGGCCTCGCCCTCGCCGATGTTGATTATCTCCAGGCCGAGAAGTCCGGCGAACGGGACCGCCTGGGTCATCCCGGCCGCGATCGCGTCGAAGTCGGTCATCGCCGCAACCGTATCGCTCCCGTGGCAGCGGGGCCGCGCCTCGCTCAGCGGCCCTCGAACTCGGCGTGCCCCGGCCCCTTCTCGAGAAAGGTTCTGACGGCGCGCCGGAGGTCCTCGGTCGCGAATAGCTCGCCGGCGTCGTTGCGGACCGCCTCGTCGGCGGCCGCGACGCCGCCCTCCCGCGATCTCGTCGATCGCCGCCCTGAGGCCGTCGAACATGCGGCGGTCGAAGAGGTTGAGCGGCGGGCTGTCGAAGGTCGCCACCGCCAGGCCCAGATCGTCGCGCTCGACGCGCAGCTCCGCGCTCACGGAACCCGGTGCACCTCGAAGAGGTTGGTGCCGAGTTCCTGCTCGGGGAGGCCAGCCGTGATCGCGATCAGGTCGCCCGAGCGGGCGATGCCGTGGCGGGCAGCAAGGGCCGCGCAATCGTCGAGGAGTGCCCGGACCTCGGTCTTGTGGTCGCTGTGCAGTGCGGTGACCCCGAAGAGGACGTTGAGCCGGCGCACCGTCTCGATCCGAGGTGAGATCGCCAGCACCGGCACCTTCGGGCGGTGCGCGGAGACGAGCCGGGCGGTGCGGCCACTTTGGGTCGGAACCACCAGCGCGGCAAGGCCGAGGCGGTACACGGCGCCGACCGCTCCCCACGCGACCGAGTCGGCGACGTCCTGGGCCCCCTGGTCGGTGCGGCTGAACAGCCACTCCCCGTAGGGGAGGTCGGGCTCGGTCGCCCGCGCGATCCTGTCCATCACCCGCACCGCCTCGACCGGGTGGCGGCCGACCGCGGTCTCCTCGGACAGCATCACGGCGTCGGTGCCGTCGAAGATCGCGTTGGCGACGTCGGTCACCTCGGCGCGGGTCGGGCGCCGCTCGGTGACCATCGAGGCCAGCATCTGAGTCGCGGTGATCGCCGGCTTGGAGCGCCTGCCGGCGGCGCGGATCAGCCGCTTCTGCACGACTGGGACCTCGGCCAGCGGAAGCTCGATCCCGAGGTCTCCGCGCGCGACCATGATCCCGGCCGTGGCGGCCTCGACGATCTCCTCCGCATTCTCCGCCGCCTGCCGCTTCTCGATCTTGGCGATCAGCGGGATATCCGAGCCGAGCGTTCGCACCCGCTCCGCCACCGGATCGAGGTCGGCGGCGGTCGAGACGAAGGAGACCGCGAGCAGGTCGACGCCGTGCTCGACCGCGAACTCGACCCAGCCGAGGTCGCCGTCGGTGGTCGCCTGCGCGGCGGCGCCGGGGACGTTCATCCCCTTGTGGGAGGAGAGGGTTCCCCCGACCTCGACCTCGCAATCGACTCCCTCGGCCTCGGGCTCACACACCCGCAGCCGGATCGCCCCGTCGGCGAGGTAGACCAGCTCGTCCTCGCGCAGCGAGGAGAGGCCAGGCCAGGCGACCGGGATCGTCTCGCTGTCGCCCTCCACCTCCCGCGGGGTGAGCTTCACGTGCATCCCGGTCTCGAGCTCCGCGACGTCGCCACGCAGCTCGCCGATCCGGAGCTTCGGTCCCGGCAGGTCGCCCAGCACGGCGACGTCGCGCCCCATCTGATCCGCCGCGCTGCGGATCGACTCGATCGTGAGGGCGTGGCGGTCACGGTCGGCATGGGAGAAGTTGAGCCGGAAGACGTCGGCGCCGGCCTCGATCAGCTGCGCCAGCACGGGCTGATCCCAGCTCGCCGGGCCGACCGTGGCGATGATCTTCGTCCGCCGCCCTTCTCGATTCTGCGGTTCTGCCTGCACGAGACGACTGTAGATGGTCGGCGAGGGCTGCTATTCGACACCGATCCATGTAACATCGGGGGATGGGCTCCGCCACCAAATCAGCGCTCGCCACGGCTCAGGAGCGGGCCGCGGGCGAGGAGATCGGCGCGGCTCCGGCCTCTCCCGCGGGCCCGATCTCGAGCGAGGATCAGGCGGAGCTCAGCGCGCCGCCGGTCATCCCGGCACACCCCGCGGTGCAGATCCTTCGCTTCAACCAACGCCAGATCCAGTTCGTCTTCGGCGCCCGGCGCCGTTTCGGCGAGACCTTCCGGATGCGCACCGCGATGCCCGGCGGCCTGGTGATCGTCAGCCACCCCGATCACGTTCGCTCGCTCTTCACCGCCGATCCCGAGCTGACGCCCTCGCTCGCGGCGGAATCACCCCTGCGCCCGATCGTCGGTCCCAACTCCGTCCTCACCGCGCTCGGCCCGCGCCACATGCGCCAGCGCAAGCTCCTGCTCCCCCATTTCCACGGCGAGGCGATCGAGCGCTACACCCGGTCGATCGCGGCGGCGGCCGAGCGCGAGATCGACCGCTTGCCGGTCGGCCGGCCGTTCTCGCTCGCCCCACGGATGCAGGCGATCACCCTCGACGTGATCATGTCCGGGATCTTCGGGATCGAGGGAAGGCCGCGGCGGGACACGCCCGAGTACTGGCTGCGGTTCGCGACCAAGCGGCTCGTCGCCGCCTCGACCAAGCCGATCGCGCAGATCGGGGAGCTGATGAACCTGTTCCGCGAGGAGGCGGTCGGCCTGACCCGGGTCGGCCTCGAGGTGCTCGACCGCCCGACCTACGCCGTGATCGCGCGCCGGCGCGCCGACCCCGGCCTCACCGATCGCCGCGACATCCTCTCCCAGCTGCTGCAGGCCAGGACCGATGACGGCCAGGAGCTGAGCGACCGCGAGGTCCGCGACGAGCTGTTGACACTGGTCCTCGCCGGCCACGAGACGACCGCGAACTCGCTTGCCTGGGCCTGGGAGCGACTCGTCCGCACCCCCGATGCCCACGACCGCCTGCGCGACGCCGTCCGCTCCGAGGAGGGGGGCGCCGAGCAGGTCGAGGCGACGATTCTCGAGACCATGCGCTCGCGCCCGGTGGTTCCCGTCGTCGGCCGCCGGGTGATGGCGCCGTGGCGATTGAGCCCCTACGGGGTCCCGGCGGAGACCCCGATACTGGTCAGCATCCTCCTCCTCCACCACCGCGAGGACCTCTACCCGCAGCCGTTCGAGTTCCGGCCCGAGCGCTGGATCGGCCGCAAGCCCGGAACCTACGAGTGGATCCCGTTCGGCGGCGGCACCCGCCGTTGCCTCGGCGCCGCCCTGGCGATGGCGGAGCAGCGCGTCGTGCTGGAGATGATGGCCCGGCGGCTCGACCTCGAGGCGGCCGAGCCGGAGCCGGAGCGGGCACTGCATCGCAACGTGACGATGATCCCCGCCCGCGGGGCGAAGGTGGTGGTCCGCTCACGTGTGGTATGACGGACGCGGATGCGCCCCGGCATGTCCTCGAGATCGCGGACGAAAAAGCTGGCCTTCGGCTCGTTGCTGATTTCGGTGCTAGGCCTCCAGCTGGCCACGCCGGCCGCGGCCGATCGAACCTACGTCATGCCCTCGGAATCGATGGAGCCCGCGTTCTCGGCGGGAGAGAGCGTCACCGTCGACACCGACGCGTACGCGGAAGCCCAACCCCAGATCGGGGATGCCGTGGTCTTCCATCCGCCAAAGGGTGCGGTTCGAGGGGTTGAGTGCGGCAAGCGCCACCGCTTCGGTGAACCCTGCTCGCTCCCGACTCCGAGGCTGTCGTCGGAGCTGTTCCTGAAGCGGGTCGTCGCACTGCCGGGGGACCGGCTGAGGGTCCGCAATGGGCGTCCGGTCGTCAACGGATCGTCGGTGTTGGGCAACGTGATCCAGAGCTGCCGCTACGGTGCCTGCAATCTGTGCAAGGCGATCACGATCCCGGCCGATCACTACTTCGTGATGGGCGACAACAGCGGTGTTTCCGATGACAGCCGCTTCTGGGGTCCCGTTCCGAGCCGCGCGATACTTGGGAAGGTAGTCGGCTGAGTTCGGAGCGGAGAGGGAGGGATTCGAACCCTCGAGAGAGCTTGCGCCCCCTACTCGCTTAGCAGGCGAGTGCCTTCAGCCACTCGGCCACCTCTCCGGGCGAGAAACATTAGCGCCGCCTCCTCTGCTCCCACTCGGGCCAGAAGAAACAGATATGGACTGTCCCTCGCTCCCGCGTCCGGGGGCGGCGCGGCTAGGCTCACACCGATGGCCAACGCCAGCCAGTCCCATTCCCGCTACGAGGAGATATTCGCCGAGGTGGAGGCGCCTTTCGCCTTCGTCGACCTCGATGCGATGTGGTCGAACGCGGAGGAGATGCTGGGCCGCGCCGCGTCGAAGCCGGTCAGGGTCGCGAGCAAGTCGGTGCGGTGCCGCCCCCTGCTGAATCGGATCCTCGAGTTCGACGACCGGTTCTCGGGGTTGATGACCTTCACCCTGCCGGAGACCCTCTGGCTCGCCGAGCAGGGATACGAGGACCTGCTGCTCGCCTACCCGACCGCAGATTCCGGCGCCCTCGGCGAGCTGGCGCTGCGCTCCGCCGCCAGCCCGGAGGAGGCGCCGATCGTGATGGTCGACAGCGTCGAGCACCTCGACGCGATCGAGTCGGTGCTCGGGACCGGAGCGGCGCCGGTGCGGGTCTGCATCGACATCGACGCGAGCTGGTGGGCGCTCGGCGGCAGGGTCAAGGCCGGCCCGAAGCGCTCCCCTGTCCACACCGTCGAGCAGGCGGTCGCCCTGGCGCGGGAGATCGAGCGGCGCCCCCAGCTCAAGCTCGCGGCGCTGATGGCCTACGAGGGCCAGATCGCCGGGGTCGGCGACCTGCCCCCGGGCCGGCGCCTCCGAGGGGCGGCGATCCGCTTCATGCAGCGGCGCTCGGCCGCGGAGCTCGCCGAGCGGCGGGGGGCGATCGTCGCCGCGATCGAGGAGCTCGCCCAGCTCGAGATCGTCAACGGGGGCGGCACCGGGAGCCTCGAGCTGACCGCCGCCGAGGATGCCGTCACCGAGGTCACCGCCGGCTCCGGCTTCTACGCCCCGGCCCTCTTCGACCACTACAGCCGCTTCTCGCTCACCCCGGCGGCAGGTTTCGCCCTGCCGATCGTGCGGAGGCCCTCGTCGGGGGTGGCGACGGCGCTCGGCGGTGGCTACCTGGCCTCAGGCAGCGGCGACAGCGTATGCCTCCCCGCCCCCTGGCTCCCGCCCGGCCTGCGGCTCGACCCGGAGGAGGGCGCCGGCGAGGTGCAGACGCCGCTTCTGGGCGCGCCGGCCGCCGAGCTCGGGATCGGCGACCGGGTCTACCTCCGCCACGCCAAGGCGGGCGAGCTCTGCGAGCGCTTCAACTCCCTCCACCTGGTCGAGGGCGGCAGGATCGTCGACGAGGTCCCCACCTATCGCGGCGAGGGGCAGGCGTTCCTCTGAATTCCCCGCCGACGGGCCGCAAACGGGAGATATGGACCCGTTTTCGGCCCATCAGGGCCCGAGGACGCGGACTGCGTACTCGTTGCCGAAGACGCGGCCGGGGTCGAGCTCCTCGCGCGCTGCCTGGAATGCGTCCCAGCGTGGGTACCGGAGCTCCAAGGTCTCCGCGGTCTGGAAGTGGCGCTTCCCCCAGTGGGGGCGGCCGCCGTACTCGTCCATGATCGCCTCGACCGCCTCGAAGTAGGGCCGCCATTCCATCCCCCGGTACTGGTGGACGGCGATGTAGGTGGTGTCGCGCTCGTGCGAGGGGCTGAGCAGGGCGTCGTCCCCCGCGGCGACCCGCATCTCGATCGGGAAGAAGACCGGGTAGCGGCGCTCGCGGATCCACTCGATCACCCGGCCGGCCGCCTCGGGGCCGTTCTCGCGTGGCACCCCGTACTCCATCTCGGTGAAGCGGACGCGGCGCTCGCTGGCGAAGATCCGGTCGCTGCGATCGGTGACCTTGCCGCCGGAAGCGAGCCACGCGGCGAGTCGCGAGAGGTGCGGGATCGCCGCCGGGAAGAGCTTGCCCGTCGCCGAGAGGGCCTCCAGGGCCCAGTTCTCGAGCGCGATGTCGTTTATGTAGGCGCCGAGCTTCCCCCTCGGCCGCGGCGGCGAGGTGGTGCGATCCCGTTCGAGCACCAGGGCGGAATCCGCGTAGGGGAAGGTGAAGAGCTCGAAGTGGTCGTTCACCTCAGCGCGCTCCGAGAAGTTGCTGAGGACGTCCTCCCGCGGCAGCGGCCTGGAGACCATCTGCAGGACGAAGGCCGGCACGCAGCGCAGAGTCACCGCCGTGATCGCCCCCAGCGCCCCGACGCTCACCCGCGCCGCCCGCAACAGGTCCGCGTCCTCGCCCGCCGCCAGCCTGCGCACGGCGCCGTCGGCGGTGACGATCTCCAGACCGGCGACCTGGGCGGAGAGGTTGCGGTAGGAGGACCCGGTGCCATGGGTTCCGGTCGAGATCGCGCCGGCGACGGTCTGGCGATCGATGTCGCCGAGGTTCTCCATCGCCAGGCCGAGCCGGTTCAGCTCCTCGTTGAGCTCGGCGAGGATCGTCCCGGCGCCGACCTCGACCAGGCCCGATGACGGATCCGCGTCGATCACCCCGCTGAGGGCGCCGACGTCGATCATCGTCCCGTCGGTCATCGCCGCCTCGGTGAAGGAGTGCCCGGACCCGGCCACGCTCACCTTTTTCCCCGCCTCAGCCGCGGCGACGATCGCCGCCGCCAGTTCATCGGAGTCGCGCGGCCTCACCCTCTCAGCCGGTCGGCAGGCCTGGTCGCCCGCCCAGTTGCGCCACTCGGCGCCGGCCACGTCACCTGCTCCCGGACGTCATCGGCGCAGCGTATCCGCCGCCCAGCCTTCGGCTCGCGTAAACCGCGGTGCAGGCCAGTAGCACCGCAATCGCCAGATTTGGCACCGCGAAGCCGGCGGCACTGGCAAGGCTGCCGCCGACGAGCGCCCCGATGACCTGCCCGGACGCCCAGGCGACGTTCGAGAGGCCGGCGGCAAACCCCTCGTGCAGGCGCGCCGATTCGCTGGCCTCCGAGAGCGCGGTGATCGCCGGTGTGAAGCAGATTCCCGCTCCGAAAGAGCTGAGGAGCAGCGCGGCGACCACGACTCCTAGCGTCTGCGCCGCCGCGATCCCGAGCATCGCCACCGCGCAGACGGTGATTCCGCCGACGAAAGGAAGGCGACGGCCAACCCGGTCCGAGTAGCGGCCCGAGATCGGAGCGAGGCTCGCCTCGATCCCCGCCCCGACGATGAATGCCGCCGCGATCAGGGTGGACCCACCGCCGAGATCGTCGATCCGCAGCGGCACCAGCACCTCGACCGCGCCGAACATCAGCGACGGGATCGCGACGAACGCGGTGGCGAGGACGATCGGGCGGCTGACCATCACCGCGAGGGCCTCGCCCAGGTCCTGGACCTCACTGACCCCCACCTCGGGCGTGCGCGCAGCGGCGACGGCAAGCAGTGCCGCGACCACCATCACCGCGCTGAACACTGCCTCGGTGCCTACCTCAGCGGCGATGCCGCCGAGCAGCGGGCCGAGGAGGGCGCCGGCCACCGCGGTGCCGAGGGCGGTGCCGATCATCGCGCCGCGCCGCTCCGGTGGGAAGGCGGCAATCAGCCACGCCAGCGCGCCCGACCAGATCAGGGCGCCGGCGGCGCCCTGCGCGAAACGGGCGACGTCGAGGAGCACGATCTGCTGACCGAACCCGAAGACGACGCCGGAGACGGCGAAGAGGGCCAGTCCGACGATCACGGTGGCACGCGGCCCGATCCGCGCGGCGAGCAGGCCGGAGGGGAGGGCGACGATCAGGGTCCCGGCCGCATAGGAGGCCTGGAGAATCCCGGCTTCGGCCTCGCTCAGCCCGAACTCAGAGACGTAGCCGGGCAGCAGCGGCGCGATCGCCGCGTAGAAGGCGACGTCGAAGAAGACCATCGCAGAGGCGAGGACGAGCAGCTTTCGCATCGCTCGATCCAATCACCTACGCTCATCGGCAATTGCCCCGGAGGGGTGGCAGAGCGGTTGAATGCGGCGGCCTTGAAAGCCGTTAGACGTCGTCAGGCGTCTCGTGGGTTCGAATCCCACCCCCTCCGCTGAGCGCCGTCACTCCTATTTCAGCCTGGCGAGCTTGACCTTCTTCGTCGTCTTCTTCTTCCGCTTATTGCCGGCTTTGTCGCGGGCGGTCACCGTGACCTTGGCCTTCAGCTTCTGGCCCGCGTACTTCCTCGCGACCGACGATGGGATCTTGATCTTGAACGGGACCGACCGGCCCGGCTTGACCTTCTTCTTGACCGGCTTGAGCTTGATCTTGGCCGGTTTCTTCGACGCGCTCGCCGAGGAGCCGCCTGCGCCCGCGGGTGGCTGCAGGGTCGTGTTGACGGTCACCGTCGCGCCCTCGCCGCATTTGATGCTGATGACCAGCGGGTTGCCCGCGCCGCCGCCGCCGATCAGGCTGCCGCTGACCTTGATCGAGCAGTTCGGCGGGACGCCGTCGACGAAGCTCGCGAGCGCCGAGGCCTGGGGCTCGGATGACTCGCGGGTCCCGTTGCCGTTGAAGTCGACGAACGCGACAACGGTGTCGGTGCCGGCGTTTTTGCCCGGGTCGGTAATCACGGCCGAGCCGGCGGCGTTGAGGGTGAGGCTCCCGGAGCCGGCGTTGGGCCCGATGAACTGATACCGGAGGGTCTTGCCGGCGTAGGGCTGCCCGTTGGTGTCGAGCGCCGTCGCGGTGATGTTGATCGGGACTTTCTGGCGGGAGCCGGCGTTGGTCGGGTTGAGCTGGAGGGCCGATGGGACGGCGCTCCTCACGACCAGCTCGAAGGAGCGGGTCGCGCCGGAGGCCAGGCCCGTCCCGGTGGCGTCCTGGTCCCACTCGACGCCGCCGGCATTGTCGACCGGGACGGGGACCACCGTGTTGTCGAATGTGGCCGCTGTGCTCGACGCTGCGCCCTGGACCTTGCCCCAGACGTCGCTCGGGCTCCCACCGTAGGGGAGCGCCTGGTACGCCGACCAGGGCGCGAGGCCGGGGGCGGTCACCTCGACGAAGCCGCCCGAGCTGCCGCTGTCGAGGTTCGTGCCGCCGATGAAGCGGGGCGGCCCGGCGGTGAAGATCCCGGTGCCGGCGTCGTCGCCCTGGAAGAAGAAGTCGGCCGCAGCGAGCGCTTTGAATTTGACCGGGCTGCCGGTGTTGTTGTGGACTTCCCAGCGGATCCGGAATTCCTGGGACCCGTTGACGTAGGTCGTGGTCTGGGTCACCGTGAGGGTGGGAATCACGCTGTATGTCGTGACCTGTTTGAGGGGATCCGCCGCGCTGCCGCTGCCGCTGACGGGAGGCTGCGAGACCGGCGTGTATTCGTCGAGCCCAAACGGCCCGGCGCTCCCCGTGAAGCCGTAGACGCGCGCCGTGCTGTCGCCCGGGTAGCCCGACGGGAAGGCGAGAAAGAAGCCGGCGTCGCCGACCGTGTCCGTCGAGGGAAAGAAGATCCCGCTGCCGGCGTCCACCCGAACCGCCTGGAGCTGGCCGCGCTCGCCGACGTACACGTTGAGCGGGCTCCCGCAGAGAGGCGTCGCGGTGTCGGCGAGGGCGGAAGCCGCCATCGCAAGGATCAGGACCGGGACGAGCAGGGCCCCCGTGATGCCGGTGCGTCGCAGTTTCATCGCCTTGCCTTTCGTTGGTGGGGCTCCAACCTATCGTCGAGGAGCGCGGCAGGAATGCCCCCACTGCGGCCGAACGTGCGGTAATGGAGTCAGAGGGGCGCCGGGCGCACAGGCGCGATCGATGGCAGCGCCGAGCGCAGCGGGTCAGTGACGCCTTCGGGCTGGTGCTGCTGCTGGTCCTGATCAACTACGTATTGGCGTCGCTGCTCTCCAACCACCGTTGGGGAGCGGTGCTGCTCTGCATCTCCACCAGTGCGACCTCGATCGTCGCGCTGACCAGCTCCCACGCCCGCGAGACCGCGGTGAGGAGAGCACTGGTGGTGGCCGTCCTGGCGATCGCCCTGGCAATGGTCTCGGCGGCCCTCGGCGGCCGACACTGGTTCACCGTCTCCTCGTTCCTCGTGATCTGCCTGTTGACGGTTGCAATGGGCGCCGTCCTACAGCGGGTGGTCACCTCCGACAGCGTTTCCTCCCGCACCATCCTCGGCGCGGTCAGCGTCTACGCGACCCTCGGCATCCTCTTCACGTGGATCTACGGCATGATCGACCGGATCGAAGGTGGCGGGTTCTTCGGCCAGGCGCAGGAACAGGGGACCGACTTCCTCTTCTTCAGCTACACGACCCTGACCACCACCGGCTACGGCAACCTGGTCCCCGTCGGGCAGGTCGGGCGCATGGTGGCGGGGCTGGAGATGATGACCGGGCAGGTGTTCCTCGTCACCCTTGTGGCCGGCCTGGTCAGCCTCTGGCGCCCGGGCCAGGCGCTTCTCGGGCGTCGCCGGAAGGGCTCGGGCGAGCAGCCCGAGGCCAGCCGTTGAGAGATACTGCCCCGATGGCGAAGTGGGGAGTCCTGGCGGTCCTGGCGACCGCCCAGTTCCTGATGGTGCTGGATCAGGCGGTGATGAACGTCGCGATCTCCCAACTGGTCGAAGACTTCGACACCACCGTGACGACGATCCAGATGGTGATCGCCCTCTACGCGCTGGTGATGGCCGGACTGATGCTGACCGGCGGCAAGCTCGGCGATCTCTGGGGACGGCGCCGCGCCTTTGCGATCGGACTCTGCATCTACGGGGTCGGTTCAGGTCTGACCGCTGCCTCCTGGAGCGTTCCCTCGCTGATGCTCGGCTGGTCGATCCTCGAGGGGATCGGCGCAGCGCTCGTCCTGCCGGCCCTGGTGGCGCTCGTCGCCAGCAACTACCAGGGCAGCGATCGCGCGATCGCCTACGGCGTGCTGGGCGGGGTCGCGGGCGCTGGAATCGCCGTCGGCCCGATTCTCGGCGGCTGGGTGACCACGGACTTCACCTGGAGGCTGGTCTTCGTCGGCGAGGTCCTCGTCGCGATCGGCATCCTGATCGGCACCCGCCTGATCCGGGAGCCCGACCGGGAGGGCAGTGCCCCGCGGCTCGACTGGGTCGGCAGCGTGTTGTCGGCTTCCGGGCTGGCGCTGATCGTGTTCGGCGTTCTGCAGGCGAGCAACTGGGGCTGGCTGAGGCCGCTCGACTCGCCGGTCGAGCCCTTCGGGTTCTCCCTGACCCCGTTCGTGATCGCCGCCGGGCTGGTCGTCCTCGGCGGCTTCCGTGCCTGGGAGCGCCGCCGGGAGGAGCATGACCTGCCGCCGCTGGTCCACTTCCGCCTCTTCCGCATCACCGCCCTCAGGGGTGGGACGGAAATGCTGCTCGCCCAGAACCTGATCCTGATGGGGATCTTCTTCACGATTCCGCTCTACCTGCAGATCGTCCAGGGCCTTGACGCACTGGAAACCGGTGTGCGGATGCTGCCTGCCTCGGTCGGCCTGTTCATCACGGCGCTCGCCGGGTCGGCCCTCGCCTCCCGCTTCCCGGCCAGGACCCTGGTCCGGGCGGGGCTGCTCATCACCCTTGTCGCCACCGTGCTGCTGCTCGGCACCATCGATCCCCAGCTCGAGGACGGCGCCTTCCTGGTCGCGATGGGCGTGCTCGGGATAGGAATGGGCCTGATCGTCTCCCAGCTCGGAAACGTCGTCCAGTCTTCGGTCGGGGACAGCGATCGCAGCGAGGCGGGAGGGATCCAGAACACCGCGCAGCAGCTCGGCTCCTCGCTCGGAACGGCTCTGCTCGGCGCGATCGTGATCACCGGCCTGATCGCCGCCTTCTCCAACAACGTGGAGTCTGACCCGGCGATCTCCAGGCAGGTGAGCGACCAGGTCCAGGACAACCTGAGCTCCGGTGGGAGCTTCATCGCCGCTGATGAGGTGCGGAATATCGCGACCGAAGCGGGCCTCGACCCCAAGACCGTCGACGCGCTGGTGGACAATTACGAAGACGCGCAACTTTCGGCGCTGAAGACCGCGCTCCTCTTCGCTGCCTTTATTGTCGTCGCGGCTTTCTGGACCACCCGCAGGCTGCCGACCCGGCGCTTCGACGAACTGCAGGCGGAATTCAGCCGCTGAGGATCGCGCCGAGCGCCACCAACTGCGACTCGATCCCGGCGCAGACGTTGTCGCAGAGATCGAGCACGGCAGGGTCGGCGATCCGGTAGAGCGAGCTGGTCCCCTGCTTGCGACGACTGACGAAGCCCTCGGCGAGAAGGGCGGAGAGATGCTTGGAGACGTTCTGCTGGGAGCTGCCGAGTGCCTCGGTCAGCTCCCCGACCGAGACCTCGCCGTGCTGCCGTAGCTGGTCGAGGATCCGCAGTCGCGTGGGGTCGGACAACGCCCGGAAGCGGCGGGCGATCAGATCGGCCGCGTCCTGATCGAGGGGGCTCTTCATCTTCAGTGCCATGTCTGCTATCCTACCAATCTACAACTGTTAAGTTGTTAAACTTGTAAAACTGTAGAAGGAAGGTTAGCGATGTCGACGGTTGCCACTTCCCCCACTGCCAGCGGAACCCATACGGCCGCCGACGAGGCTCCAGCCCGCTGGCCGCTCGAGCGGGTCCTCTTCCTGATGGCGGGCACGATGACGGGCCTCAGCGCCCTTCTGAGCGCCGTCGTCAGCCCCTGGTTCCTGCTGCTGACCGGCTTCGTCGCCGTCAACCAGCTGGCCTTCGTCGTCTTCGGGAATTGCCCGAGCTCCTTGGTGCTGCGCCGCTATTTCGGCTTCCGGAGCGCGTCCGACCGATGACCGACCTCGGGCCCGTCGGCCGAGTTGGCCGCTTCGCAGCGCGGCAGCCGCGCCGCATCTTCATCGCCTGGGCGCTCATCGCCATCGGCCTGGGCGTCCTCTCCCCCCGGGTCGAGTCGGCCCTCTCCGGCGCCGGCTGGCAGGCGAATGGTTCCGAGTCGGTGCAGGTCCGCGAGCGGATCGACCGGGCCTTCGCCGGCAACGGCGCATACGCGCTGCAGGTCGCGGTCCACTCGCAGAGCCTGACCGCGGCCGACCCCGCCTTCCGCCGTACCGTGGCAACGGCGGAACGGCTGCTCGCCGGCGACCCCGCCGTTCGAAACGTGACGCCGCCGCGCCCCGGCGTCTCGATCTCCCGCGACGGCCACACGGCGGTGATCCGTGCCGGAGCCGCCGAGGACGCGAACGGGATGGTGGCTGCCGCCAAAGACCTCAAGGACCCGCTCGCCGCCACCGCTGCACCCGGCGTCGAGGTGAACCTGACCGGCGCCGCCGGCATGTGGTCCGACTTCAACGAAGCGAACAAAGACGCGATGCTCAAGTCGGAGCTGATCTCCTGGCCGGTGACGCTGGCGATTCTGCTGCTTGCCTTCGGCTCGCTCGTCGCCGCCGGGCTGCCGCTGATGCTGACGATCGTCGGCCTGATCGCCTCGGCAGGCGTTCTCTACCTGGGCACCAAGCTCGCGCCGATCTCGATCTGGGCGATGAACTTCGCCCTGATGTTCGCGCTGGCGCTGGGCATCGACTACGCCCTGTTCATCGTCATGCGCTTCCGCAGCGCCCTCTTCGGTCAGAACCTGCGACCCGTCGACGCCGTCGGCGCGACCATGGACACCGCCGGCAAGGCGGTCCTCTTCTCCGCGCTGACCGTGCTGATATCGCTCTCGGCGGTCCTGCTCGTCCCCAGTCCCGCCTTCCGCTCGGTGTCGCTGGGGATCATGATCTCGGTGCTCTTCGTGTTGGCGGCGACGCTGACCCTGCTGCCGGCGGTGCTGGCGAAGCTCGGCGACCGCGTGGACAAGCTGGCCCTGCCCTGGGCGCACTCAGGCGATCACCGATCGCCGCGCTTCGCGCGCTGGGCCGAGCGACTCTGGCGACGTCCGTTCCTCTACGGCGGCGCTGCGCTTGCTGCGCTTGTCCTGCTGTCACTTCCCGCTCTCGATCTGAAGACGGGAATGCCGTCGATCAAGGTCGTGCCCACCGGCGACCACTCCCGCCAGTCGGCTACGAACAGGTGACCAGGGCCTTCGGCCCCGGGGCGCCGGGGGCGCTGCAGGTCGTCTCGCCACGCGCCGAGTACGGCCGGGTGGAGGCGGTGCTGAGCTCGGATCCGGGAATCGCGGCGACGGTGCCGGGTCCGCGCAGGTGCCGGGAGGCTCGCCCTGACCGAGGCGATCCCCGCCAGCGGGCCCTCGACCTCCGCCCTCGGCGACACCGTCGACCGGCTGCGTGCAGAGCTGCCCGCCGGCGCACTGGTCGGTGGCCCGCCAGCCGAAAACCACGACCTCGAAGCCGCACTTACGACGAAGGCGCCGCTCGCTATCGGCGTCGTACTCGCGCTCGGCTTCCTGCTCCTGCTGATCGCCTTCCAGGCGCCCCTGATCGCCGCGATCGGCGTGCTGACCAACCTGTTCGCCACCGGCGCCGCCTTCGGCGTCGCCACGCTGATCTTCCAGGACGGCCACCTCTCCGGCCTGCTCGGCTTCGAATCGCAGGGCTTCCTCAACGCCTGGGGCCCGATCTTCTTCTTCGCGATGATCTTTGCGATCGCGATGGACTACACGGTCTTCCTGCTCTCCTCTGCGCGCGAGCACTGGGAGGAGTCGGGCGATGCCCGGGCCGCAATGGTCGGCGGGCTTGCGCACTCCGGCCGAGTGATCCTCGCCGCCGGCGCGGTGATGGTCGCCGTCTTCTTCACCTTCGCCCTCTCGGGCCCGCTGCCGCCCAAGGAGATGGGCGTGATCCTCGGGGTCGCGGTGCTGCTCGACGCCTTCCTCGTGCGCCTGACCCTGGTGCCGGTCTTCCTACGGCTTGCGGGTTCGGCCGCCTGGTACCTGCCCGATTGGCTCGACCGCATCCTCCCGGACGTGCACTTCGGACACGGGGGCGCGGCAGACCAGCAGCGGGCACAGGACTCCGCGCCAGTGAAGAAGGCGGGCGCGCTGACCGGCTAGTCGGAGAGCTCGACGCGCTCGATCTTCTGCGGCTCGAGTGGACGGTCGGAGGCATCCGTCTCCGTGCCCTCGATCGCGTCGACGGCGTCCATGCCCTCGGTGACCCGGCCGAAGACGGTGTGCTTTCCGTCCAGCCACGGCGCGGCCTCGGTGGTGACGATGAAGAACTGCGAGCCGTTCGTGTCGGGACCGGCGTTGGCCATTGCCAGCGCCCCCTTGACGACCTTGTTGTCGTTGATCTCGTCCTCGAAGGTGTAGCCCGGCCCGCCGGTGCCGGTCCCCTCGGGACAGCCTCCCTGGATCATGAAGTCGGGGATGACGCGGTGGAAGATGAGGCTGTCGTAGAAGCCGTCGGCGGCGAGCTTGCGGAAGTTCTCGACCGTCTTCGGAGCGTCCTCGTCGTGGAGCTCGAGCACGATCTCCCCGGCGCTGGTGTGGAGGGTCGCCTGCGACATCGGGCCCACCCTACCGCTCAACCGCTGACGCGGATGATCAGCGATGCGCGAGGCCCCGGTCGAGTACGGCCAGCGCTCCTCTGCGAGGGCGACCGCGCGGAAGCGGATCCTCGCCGTCCTGCTGACGTAGCGGAAGCGGTAGCTGACACGGAAGTGGCCACCGCGGTCGCTGCGGGCAAACAGGACCGGGCGCCAGCGGCGGGAGGCGGTCTCGTAGTACTGGATCGCGATCAGCTTGCCGCGGCGCGGCAGCGGCGCTCCCCGGGTCCGGACCCGGCCCCAGAAATGCACCGCCTGCCCGGTCTGCACCGTGCTCGGGGCGGCGTGGAGCCGGAGGCCCCCGCGGACCCGCAGGGACAGGCCGGGGCGGCGCGAGCCGTCGAGGCCCTCCTCGCCCCCGAAGCTGACGGTGATCCGCCGCGAGGGCCCGGGAGCCAACGGAAGCCGAAAGCCGCCATGGCGGCCGGTGCGGACCCGATCGACCCGGCGCCGGGCGAGAGCGCCGCGGGAGGGTCGCGAGACGACCCGCAGCCGGCGCCCCCCGAGGCCGGCGCCGTCGGCGGTGAGCAGCCGGCCGCTGAGGACGGCGCCGGCGCCGAACGGAACCGTGAGCTGCGAGCCGCTGCGGCGGCGCCAGCGGAGCCGCGCGAAGAGACGAGTCCTGTCCCTCGCCGCGGCCGCCCGCGACACCTGCGGCCGACGGCGACCTTGCGAAGCGCCATCTCGGTCCCGTCGGCGCGGCGCGTGGTCGAGGCCCGGTTGCCCGCCGCGTCGACCGCGTCGGCGCGGAAGAGATAGGTGCCCGGGTCCAGGTCGCGGGGAAGGCCCGCGAGGAGGCGGCCGGGGTCGGCGGCCTCGCTCGGCACGAGCCTGGTCGGCAGCTCGATCCACCGCTCGGCGCCGAGCCGCCGGTAGCTGATCTCCCCACCCTTTGGGCCCGAGTGAAGGTCGGTCAACGACAGCAGCGACCGAATCCGGCAGCTCGGGCCCCGGCTCACGGTCGGGTGACGGCCTCGAAGGCGACCCCGGGGGCGATGTTGTCGAACCGGAGCGGGACCTCGATCGCCGAGGAGGGGGCGTCGTTGCCGGCTTCGTCGCGCAGCCAGAGGCGCAGCGTGTAGGCACCAGGCGGACGGCACCGACCGGTCGGCGAGCGAAGCGACGTCCCGGCCCGGAGCGAGCTTGACGCCGGTGTCGAAGCTCGCCGGCCCAGTGATCCGCCAGTAGGCGCCCCAGATCGGGCTGGCTCGGCCCTGATCGGGGTTGGCCCAGGAGAGGTCGAAATCATCGACTCGCCGCCAACCTTCCCCGCCCGCGAGCGCGGGACTGCGCGGGTGGGCGGGCGGGTTGTTGTCGATCAGGACCGTGCTCGGGGATACGCACCCGACGTTGCCGGCGAAGTCGGTCGCGCAATGGCCGAGCGCATGGGGGCCGTCGCTGAACCGGGTGGTGTCGACCGCGGCCGCGCCGGAGACGAGGGTCAGGCAGGGCTGCATCCGGGTGCCGCGCCACTCGCCGCTGATCAGCGCCTTCTGGCAGAGGTACTCGGTCAGCGCCACCCGCGTCCCATCGATCGAGGTCTCGCCGAAGCGGACGCCGCCGCCGCCGTCGTTCCCCCAGAACCCGACGCCCTGGACGCCGCGGCGCCAGCCTCCCGCGGTCAGCTCGCCGCCGATCCCCGCCGCCGGCGCCCCGTTGTCCTCGACGGTGATCGTCAGCGCCCGCACCGCCGACCACGAGCCCGGTTCGAGGCTGCACCACTTGCTCTCGGCTCGCGCGCAGAGGAGGCGGTCCTCGATCGCCGGGATCCCCGGCGAGAATCCGGCGACGAAGCCCCGCGGGCTGACGTCGGTCGCCGCCGCGATCGCGAACGGGGTGAACCCGCCGGGGGACATGGCGCCGATCCGCTGCTCGATCCCGTCGTGCAGCGCCTGCCACCAGGTACCGCTGACCCGGGTGATCGCGGTCCCCGGCGGCGCGTCCCAGCGCCAGCGCGCGAAGCGGGTGCCCGAGACAGTCTGCGCGGCCTTGGTGAAGCTCTTCACGTGGACCCCGGAGAACGGGTCGGCGCCGGGCGCCACCGCGCAGAAGGCGTCCGGTCGGAACTTGGCCCCGCCGGTCGTGTCGGCCCAACCCGCGTCGATCCCGACGTACCAGCCGCACTGGGCGACCGAGTACTTGCCGGCCTCCGCCTCGCGCGCGGCAAGCAGGAGGAGGGCGAGCGCCAGCGCCACCCCGAGCCCGACGATCCTCACCACTCCGCTGCGTGCGCCCGACATCCACCCTCCTTCGACGACATCTGTTCGGGGGCCAAGGGCGCAGCGCCGAGATGTCTCCCCCATCGGGCCACCCTCCGGCAGTCGGGCTTTGAGAGAATGCGGGCGATGAGTCTTCCGACCAAGGACCAGATCACCGAGCGCCTGCGCGTGGTGATCGACCCCGAGCTGCGGCGCTCAATCGTCGAGCTGGGAATGGTGCGCTCGATCGAGATCAGCGAGGGCGGCAGGGTCGAGGTCGTCGTCTCGCTGACCACGGCCGGCTGCCCGATCCGCTCCCACTTCGAACAGGCCGTCGCCCAGCAGGTGCGTGAGCTCGACGGGGTGACCGAGGTCGCGGTCGGCTTCGACGTCCTCTCAGACGAGGAGAAGGGGAGCCTGCAGAAATCGCTCGGACGCGGCCGGTTGCCGGAGGGGGCGCTGGCCCAGGTCAAGAACGTGATCTGCGTCGCCTCGGGCAAGGGCGGAGTCGGCAAGTCGACGATGACCGCCAACCTCGCCGCCGCGCTGACCGCCGAAGGCCACGCCGCCGGGGCACTGGATTGCGACGTCTACGGCTACTCGATCCCCCGCATGCTCGGGGTCAACCGCAAACCCGATGTCAACGCCGAGCGCAAGATCCTGCCGCTCGAGGCGCCCGGTGGAGTCAAGGTGATGTCGATCGGCTTCTTCGTCGAGGAGAACTCCGCCGTCGTCTGGCGCGGGCCGATGCTGCACAAGGCGATCCAGCAGTTCCTCGAGGACGTCGCCTGGGACGAGCTCGAGTACCTGCTGCTCGACCTGCCCCCGGGCACCGGCGACGTCTCGATGACCCTGGCGCAGCTGCTGCCCCAGGCCAAGTTCCTGATGATCACGACGCCGCAGCCGGCGGCCCAGTCGGTCGCCCGCCGCGGAGCAGAGTTGGCTTCCAAGTTCGACCTCGAGCTGCTCGGGGTGATCGAGAACATGTCCGGCTTCACGACGCCCGACGGGGAGCGCTTCACGATCTTCGGCGAGGGCGGCGGCCAGGCCCTCGCCGACGAGCTCGACGTGCCGCTGCTCGGCAAGGTGCCGCTCTCGGAGGCCCTGCGCGAGCACGCCGACTCGGGCTCGCCCCTGGTCACCGCCGAGCCCGACTCACCCGCCTCGCAGGCGATCCGCGATGCCGCCCGCGGAATCGTCGCCGCGACGCCGCAGGAGCTCCCGGTCCTCCAGGCGGCGCCGGCAGTCGCAGAGCCGCCTCCGGTCGGGGGCACCCCCCTTCCCGTCGTACAGTAGGCGCATGCGCAGGTCCCTACTGGTTGCCCCGCTGATCGGTCTGAGCACGCTCTGGATTACCGCGGGAACGGCGAATGCGGCGTTCTTCTGCGTCAACAAGGATCCCTGCGCCGGGGGCCTCGGCACCAACCACACCACGATCCAGGGGGCCCTCGACGCGGCGGCGGCAAACGCGATCGAGGACACGGTCTTGGTCGGCGCCAACGGCGGCACGCCCTATCTCGAATCCCCGAGCTACACGAAACCGATCGAGGCGGTGCACATCATCGGCGACGGGATCGACGAGACGATCATCGAAGGGACCGGCTCCCCGGCGAACGCGGTGACGCTGCTCAGCCCGGTTTCGAGCATCGAGCACCTGACCATTCGGATCCCGAGCGTCAGCAACGGTGCAGCCCTGCGCTGGGACGGCCTTGCGGCCAACATCCGTGCCACGCACACGGGGTCGACGGCGACTGAAACAAACGGAATGGTCGCGGAAGGCAACGCCGTCCTCGAAGACAGCACGGTCGACGTCAACGGCTTCGGCCTGTTCACGATCCTCAACAACGCCAACGACGTCGAGGTGAGGGACTCGACCCTGATCGGGGATGGGCGGGGAATCAGCGTCGGCGACGGGACCCTCACCCTGCAACGCTCGACGGTCGCCTCCGCGCGCTCTCCCGTAGCGGCGGGTTCCGGCGGCGATGTCGTCGTGGAAAACGCCGTCCTCAGGCAGACCGGCACCTTGGCGGCCGACGGCGCTATCTACATGCTGAGCGGCAGTGAAGGGATCGTTCGCCACGCGACGGTGATCGGCGCCGGGACAGGGAGGGGCGCGCTGATCGACTCGACCTCGGGCAACACCAAACTGACGATCTTCGACTCGATCATCGATGGCTTTGCGATCTCGCTGCTCTGCGCCGGCGCCGCACCCAACGAAGCGACGCTAGGCGTCGCCTACTCGAACTGGACCGAACCGACCGAACTAACCGATCCCGAGTGCATCGAGACCCTCGGCGCCGGCGATGACAACGTCACCGATCCGATCTACGCGAGCACCAACCCGCTGCTGCCCAACTTCGCCCTGAAGGCTCCCTCGCCGCTGATCGACGCGGGCGAGCCGGCCGACCCACTGACTGTGGATCTTCTCAGCGCCCCTCGTCCCATCGACGGTGACGGGGTCAACGGCGC
The DNA here is from genome assembly GCA_963816785.1 of uncultured Solirubrobacterales bacterium. Classification (GTDB taxonomy): domain Bacteria; phylum Actinomycetota; class Thermoleophilia; order Solirubrobacterales; family 70-9; genus VRUE01. The sequence goes on from CAWFLL010000004.1 coordinate 1,150,906, forward strand.
CCGCTCGGATATGGGCGCCTACGAGTACCAGCGGCAGCCGCCGAGCGCAGCGATCAGCGCGCCGGCATCGGCGACGATCGGGCACGCCGTTGAATTCAGTGCCACCGGCAGCACCGACCCCGACCCCGGCGACGCGCTGACCTTCTCCTGGGACTTCGGCGACGGCGGCACGGCGCAGAGCTTCGCGCCCCAGCACACCTTCACCAAAGGCGGGACGTTCGCGGTCAAAGTCACGGTCACCGACCAACTCGGCCTGAGCGACTCGGCTACTGCGCAGGTTCAGGTGCCCACAATTGGCGGAGGGCCCGGCACCGGGAAAACCAAGAAACCAAAGAAGCCCAAGAAGCCCAAGAACCCGAAAGCCGTCGCGACGATCACCGAACTGCGGGCCGTCCCGAGGCGGATCAAACGCGGCAGGGGCCTGCCCACTCTGGTCAAGGGGCTGAAACGGCCGGGCTTCCAGTTCAACCTCTCGAAGAAAGCCGACGTGACGCTGACCCTGGTCCGCTGCAAGGGAAAACGCGGCTGCAAAAAACGGGCACGGATCCCCGGCTCGGCGAGCTTCAAAGCCGCCGCTGGTCAGAGCACGATCAGGTTCAGGGGCAGGCTGACCGGCCCCAAGCTCCGCAAGGGGCGCTACCGCGGCACGCTGACGGCCCCCGCCGGGCCGGTGACAGTCCCCTTCAGGCTGATCTGAGGCTCAGACCTTGCTCTTGTAGTACTCGGCGTTGATCTCGGTGTATTTGGCCCACTCCGCCGGCAGCTGGTCCTCGGCGAAACAGGCGTCGACCGGGCAGGCCTCGACGCAGGCATCGCAATCGATGCACTCGTCGGGGTCGATGTAGAGCATCTCGACCGAGTCGTAGTCGGGCTCATCCGGGGTCGGGTGAATGCAATCGACGGGACAGACCTCGACGCACGAGTTGTCCTTGGTGCCGATGCACGGCTCGGCGATGACGTAGGTCATTCGGGGGTTTCTCCTAGGTCGTCTTTTCGGTGCCCGGCGGGCCCACGGGCCCCCACCAACGGAGCGCACATTCTAGGGATGAGCGGCGGCGAAAGGGACCCCGGGCGCGATTGGGCCGGTCGGCCGGCGGAGCCGCCGAACCGGTTCTCTAGGGTTGTGGATCGAGCGATGGGAGACGCCAACCGCACCCAACCAGGCCCGCGATGCTGCTGCTGACAGGGGCGACCGGGAGCATCGGCTCGCGCCTGCTGCCGCGGCTGTTGGAGCGTGGCGAGGACGTGCGCTGCCTGGTGCGGGAGCCGCGCAGGCTCGGCGAGCGGCGGGTCAGCGTCCAGATCGCGCTCGGCGACCTCGGCGAGATGTCGGACCCCTACCTGGTGCGTCAGGCCCTGCGGGGAATCGACACCGTGATCCACCTCGCGGCGACGATCCGCGACCAGCCCCCGCACCGGATCGAGGAGCTGAACGGGCTCGCGACGGTGCGCCTGCTGCGCGCCGCGGAGCGCAGCGGGGTGCGGCGCTTCGTCTTCTTCAGCGCCCTCAACGCATCCGCCGCCCAGCGAACCCGCTTCTTCCGGGCCAAGTGGCTGGCGGAGCGGGCGATCTCCTCCTCCAGCCTGGAGACGACCGTCTTCGCGCCCTCGATCGTCTATGACCACTCCGACCCCTGGATCACGTTGCTGCGCCGCTTCTCGTTCCTGCCGGTGATGCCCGTCTCGGGAAGCGGAAAGGCCCGCTTCGAGCCGATCTGGGCCGACGACGTCGCCCGCTGCGTCGTCGGCTGGCTGGACTCGCCGCAGACGGGGCGCTACGAGCTGGCCGGCCCCGACATCCTCAGCTACGACGAGATGTCGGATCTCGTCAGCCGCGCCGCCGGCAGGCCGCGTCCGCTCCTCCACCTCCCCCTGCCACTGGTCCGTTACGGATTGCTTGCAGCGCGCTCCATCGCGGGGGAGTCCGTGTTTGCTACCTGGGAGGAGGCCGAGCTGATGGAGGTCCCGATGGTCAGCGAGCGCGGCACCGCCGACGCGGAGGCGCTCGGAGTCGAGCCGAGGAGGATGAGCGATGTCCTGGACGACACCTAGCGGGGTAGCGGTGCTCGTCGCGGCCGTGCTCGGGCTGCTCGCGGCGCCCGCCCACGCGCTGACGTTGGTGCCGCCGAAGCCGAACGTCCTGTTCGGGGTCAGCGATCGGGGCACGACCACGGAGTTCAACGAATTCGGGGGGCTGCTCGCCAAGCACCCGGCCCTGCTCGAGACCTTCCATCCCTGGGGGAACAGCCTCAACCAGGCCTACGAACGGTGGCGGGAAACCGCGACGAGGCCGATCCTCCACATCTCGACCGCCGATGACCAGACGCTGACCGAGATGATCACGCCGGAGCAGATCGCGCTCGGCGGCGGCGACAACTATCTGCTGCAGCTCAACGATTTCTTCGCCACACGTGGGCTTCCCGCCTACATCAGGCCGCTCGGCGAGCCGAACCGCTGCCTCAACCCGTGGACCGCGGTCACCTGCGACGGCGCCCAGCGCGGCGGCGAACACACCACCGGCTGGTACAAGCAGGCCTTCCGCCGGATCTCGGCGATCGTCAGGGGCGGCACCACTCTCGAAGGGATCAACGCGACCCTGGCCGAAATCGGGCTGCCGCCCCTGAACCGCACCAAAGGCCCGAATCCGACGGTCCTCCCGCCGGCGCCGGTGAGCATCATCTGGAGCCCCCTCCCCGGCGGCTCGCCGCGCGTCAAGGGCAACTTCCCCGGCAACTACTGGCCCGGCAGGCGCTGGGTTGATTGGGTCGGGACGGACTTCTACTCCCAATATCCGGTCTGGAAGGACCTCAACCGCTTCTATGTCGGCAAGCAGTGGAAGGGGATGCCGGTCGCGATCGCCGAGTGGGCGGTCTACGGGACCGACGAACCGCGCTTCGCCAAGCAGCTCGTGGCCTGGACGGTGAAGCGACCGCGGGTGCGGATGTTCGTCTACTACGTCGGCTTCGGCTCGATCGGCGAGAACCCGTACGACCTCCGCCTCTACCCGCGGACGACAAACACCCTGCGGCTCAAGGTCCGCCGCGCCAACTTCCTCACCTACGCGGAATACAACGCCGGCACGCTGCCGCCGCTGCCGCCGCCGCCGAAACTCACGCCGCCGCCGACTCCTTAGTCCCGCCCCGGCCACCTGCCTGCCCAGCGCCGACGGGCCGATTACGGGCCCATATCTCCCGTTTGTGGCCCGTCGGCGGCAAGGGATCGCGCTAGTAGGCCTTGGACAATGCGCGCGACCTCGGCGGGCTCATCGAAAATCTGCCACCAAGTGCAACGCGCGACCTGCCAACCGTCAAGCATCAATTGCTGATCCCGTCTGCGATCACGCTCGAAGGCGGTCGCGGTGTCGTGGAATGCGCGGCCGTCCGTCTCAATGATCAGCTTTGCGTCGCGCCATAGGAAATCCGGCTCGAAGATACGGCCCCGGACATTGAGACGGACATTTACCTCTGGAGGCGGCAGCTTGCCCTGTCTGCAGAGCGCCAGGAAGCGCCGCTCCATCTCGTTGCGGGTCCGCCCGGTCTGCGGATCGAGCTCCGCGACACCCATGCGCAAGCGGGCAACGCCCCGCCTTCCGGGGCTGCACTCGATCACCTCCCGCATAGCGGCCAGGTCGAAGATCTTCAAGACTTCAGCCTCTCCAATTTCCCTGCGCAGCTCATTGCCTGAAACCCCTGCGGCGAGGTCGAGCAACGTCCGGGCAACGCTGGCGCAAGGGATGCCGTTCACCGTGGTCCGGTCCTGTGCCCGCAGAGTGCCGTCGCGATGCGCAACTATCCCGGCCGGGACCCTGCCGCGCCGGCCAGGAGCGGTGACGTCGATTGAGCGACGCCAATCCTGCCGCAAGCCCCACAGCGCCGCCGCTGACCGATGCGAAAGAACGGCGCCCGGCCCGCAGGCGAGGACCGCCGCCATCCACCTCCCCTTCTCGGTCAGCAGCGAACGCCCGACCGCATAGACCCCGCGATGGACCCGATGCAGACGACCCGCTTGAGCGCGTTTGCGAACGGCGCTGTCACTGAGGCCCGCTGAACGGAGTTGATCCAACGTGACGACCCCGTGTTGCATATCAGCCACTTCCGCGATTGCCAGGTCCGGCAATTCCGGCCGACGGGCCGATAACGGGCCTATAGCTCCCGCTTGCGGCCCGTTGGCGATGGAAGTGCCGCTCATCCTCGAAACGTGCCTTGGTTTGCCGCAACCGTGGTACGCGAAATGTGCCGAAAGCGCACCCCAAGGGGAAAAGTGAGAGGCCCGGCAGATGCCGGGCCTCTCGAAAGCCACTCGCCTGTTAGAACGAGCATACGCCGGTCGATGGGCCGATAACGGGCCTATATCTCCCGTTTGCGGCCCGTCGGCTGGGGGGTGCCTACATCATCCCGCCCATGTCGGGCATCCCGCCGCCGGGCATTGCCGCCGGCAGCTTCCTTCTCCGGCGGCTCGGCGATCACAGCCTCGGTGACGAGGATGTTCTTCGCGATCGAGGCCGCGTTCTGCAGCGCCGAGCGGGTCACCATGGTCGGGTCGATGACGCCGTCCTTGATCAGGTCGCCGTACTCGCCGGTGGCCGCGTTGAGGCCTTCTCCGGCTTTCAGGTCGCGGACCTTGTTGACCACGACCGAGCCCTCCTCACCGGAGTTCTCGGCGATCTGACGCAGCGGCTCCTCGAGCGCCCGGAGGACGATCCGTGCCCCGGTCGCCTCATCGGGCTCACCGAGCGAGTCGGGATCGAGATCGGCCTGCGCGTTCAGCAGCGCGACGCCGCCTCCCGGCACGACCCCCTCCTCGAGCGCCGCCCGGGTCGCCTGCAGGGCGTCCTCGACGCGATGCTTCTTCTCCTTCATCTCGGTCTCGGTGGCGGCGCCGACCTTGACCACCGCGACACCGCCGGCCAGCTTGGCGAGCCGCTCCTGGAGCTTCTCGCGATCGAAGTCGGAGTCGGTGTTCTCGATCTCCTGTTTGATCTGTTTGATCCGGCCTTTGATGTCGTCTGTCTCGCCGGCGCCGTCGATGATCGTCGTCGTGTCCTTGGAGACGACGACGCGGCGGGCTTTTCCGAGCTGGCTGAGCTGGGTGTTCTCGAGTTTGAGCCCCATCTCCTCGGTGATCACCTCACCGCCGGTGAGGATCGCGATGTCCTCGAGCATCCGCTTGCGGCGGTCGCCGAAACCCGGCGCTTTCACCGCGACTCCGGTGAAGGTGCCGCGCAGCTTGTTGACGACGAGGGTCGCGAGGCACTCGCCCTCGACATCCTCGGCGACGATCAGCAGCGGCTTGCCGCCCTGCATCACCTGCTCGAGAATCGGCAGGATGTCGCGCACCGAGCCGATTTTCTGATTGGCGATCAGGATGTAGGGGTCCTCCAGCACCGCCTCCATGCGGTCCTGGTCGGTGACCATGTAGGGCGAGATGTATCCCTTGTCGAACTGCATGCCCTCGGTGAACTCCAGCTCCATCCCGAAGGTCTGGCCCTCCTCGACGTTGACGACTCCGTCTTTGCCGACTTTCTCGATCGCGTCGGCGATCACGTTGCCGATCTCGTCGTCGCCGGCCGAGATCGCCGCGACGCGGGCGATCTGCTCCTTGCCGGCGACCTCCTTCGACTGCTTCTCGCGCAGATTCTCGACGACAATGTCGACGGCCTTCTCGATGCCGCGGCGCAGGGCCAGCGGGTTGGCGCCGGCGGCCACGTTCTTCAGCCCCTGGCGGACGATGATCTGAGCCAGCAGCGTCGCGGTCGTGGTGCCGTCGCCGGCGACGTCGTTGGTTGCCGTTGCGACCTCACGGACGAGCTGGGCGCCCTGGTTCTCGAAGACGTCCTCGACCTCGATCTCGCGGGCGATGGTGACGCCGTCGTTGGTGATCGTGGGGGCGCCGAACTTCTTGTCGAGCACAACGTAGCGGCCCTTCGGGCCGAGGGTGACCTTGACCGCGTCGGCGACAGCGTCGACGCCGGACTGCAGGGCCCCCCTGGCCTCCTCCTTGTACTTCAGCTCCTTATGAGCCATCTGATTTCAATCCTCCTTCTCTTCTAAGTCCTGTTGGCGAGGGTCTAGCCGAGCTTGGCGAGGATGTCCGACTCGCGCAGGACGAGCAGTTCCTCGTCCTCGACGGTGACCTCGGTGCCGCCGTACTTCGAGTAGAGAACCTCGTCGCCATCGCTGACGTCGAGTGGGCGGCGGCTGCCGTCCTCGTTGATCGCGCCGTCGCCGACGGCGACGACCTTGCCCTTCTGGGGCTTCTCTTTGGCCGTGTCTGGGAGGACGATCCCACTCGCGGTCGTCTCCTCCTCCTCGATCGGCTTGACGATCAGCCTGTCCCCGAGGGGCTTCAGCTTCATCCGTACACCTCCGTTTGTGCGGTCAGAAGTTCGAACTGGTCTTGGCACTCTGTGGATGAGAGTGCCAACAGGTCATGAGGAACGATAGCGAGTCGGCCGACTCAACCGTCGGCCAGCAGGCGACAGCCGAGGAGCCGCGCGATTCCCTCACCGCCGCGCGCCATCACCCAGTCGTGGTTCCACTCGAAGACGGGCCGGGCGATCGGCGCCAGCAGGTTCATCCAGGCCCTCGTCGTGGCGACGTTCCACTCGTAGAGGACCGCGGTGGCGCCGTCCTGCTCGAACAGCCGCCAGCGCCCCACCCCCTGCAGCTCCCCGACAGCGTCGGCCTCGAGCAGGTGGGGTCGCTCGACCCGTGTCGTCGTCACCTGGAACTCGACTCGGTAGGGCAGCAGGCTGCGCCAGACCATCCGCGACACGGCCCCGAGGCGGTTGCCATCCCCCGAGTGCAGTTCCTCGACCTCCTCCACCCCGCGCCACCACTCGGGCCAGTGCTCCTGGGCGTGGATCGCGTCCCAGATCGGCTCCCGCGGCGACTCCAGGAGCCAGCTGGTCAGGAATCTGTACTCGGACATCACAGAAATTCCGCCCGCGTGCTCTGCTCCCGCTCGCTCGCGCTGCTGATCACCGGAGATCTCGCTCGCTCGCTCCCGCGTCCGCCGCGGGCGGGTGGGCGCTCATTTTGCGGGCGGAATCAATTGTGGTGGGGGGTCTCGCCGTTGCCGAAATGGGCGCCGGGAGGCTCGACGATCTGCGAGAAGCGGATCACGGTGACGATGTCGTCGCTCGAGATCGGGCGGCCGTAGATCTGCTCGAGGAACTTGACCTCGTCCTCGAGACGGCGGAACTCGGGGTTGTCGTGCTCGATGTCGCGGGGCGAGAGGTCGCCGACCTTCTTCACCTCGACGTCATCGATGACGGCAGCGAAGATTTTCTCCCGTGGGCTGTGGCGGAAGCCGACCGTGATCCACACCACCTGCCCACGCTCGTACTTCGCGGTCTTATCGCCGAGCCTGATCGTCGCCGTCTTGCGCGCTCGCTTCAACTGGTCGACGAACACCGCTGAATAGAAGTTGAGGACGTAGATGCCGCCGCGCATGGCGCAGCGAGCGTATCTGAGACCCCCATCTCGCGTGACGCGCTGGGTCAGATTCGTGTTCGCAATCCGGACCGGGCTTTCTCGCAAAGGGCTCCACTCGCGGGCGAAGCCGCGGCGGTCGGACCGGCTGTTGAGTTATTCCGCCCCCGGCTATACTGCATTTTTAGTAGACGGAGGCATGGCGGGGCTGTAGAGGCCGCCCTTTCTGGCCGATTGAAAGGTCGGAATGGCTGAACTGGGCAAACCCACCCTGCGCCGGGTCGCGGGGCTCGTGCTGGCGTCGGCGCTGATCCTGCTGCTCCCGGCCTGGGCCGAGGCCGGGGCCGCAAGCTGCGCCGGGCGGCACGCGACGATCGTCGGCACACCGGGCAACGACGTGATCGTCGGCAAACGCGCCAGCGACGTCATCTACGGCGGCGGCGGCGATGACCGGATCAGCGGCGGGCGCAACGGCAACGACCGGATCTGCGGCGGGCCGGGTAACGACGTGATCAAGGGCGGCCGGGGCTACGACTCGCTGTTCGGCGAAGAGGGCAACGACCGGCTCCGCGGTGAGACAGGGGCCGACCAGCTCGACGGTGGCGGCGGCGATGACGATCTGGAAGGGGCGGAGGGCAATGACGGCCTCAACGGCGGCGGCGGCGATGACGAGCTGCGCGGCGCGAAAGGCCCGGACAACCTCTTCGGCGGCGCGGGCGATGACTTCCTCAGCGGCGACAAAGGCAGCGATGACGCCGACGGTGGCGGCGGCGATGACCAGCTCGCCGGCGACAAGGGCAACGACCGGCTCACCGGCGGCCCCGGCGACGACCGTCTGGACGGAGGCGCCGGCGACGAGCCGGTCATCGACGGCGGGCCCGGCACCGACGTCGTCTTCGGCGGCACGGGGATCGATCACGCCAGCGGAGGCGGCGGCGACGGTGATGTCGTCCGTGGCGACAGCGGCGTCGACACGCTCGACGGCGGTGATGGCGTCCGCGACATCGTCTCCTACGCCAGCGCGACACGCGGCGGCATCGTCCTCGACCTCGGCTCCGGCCGCTCGAAAGGGGACGGTCACGACACCCTGACGGGCTTCGAGGACGTCGTCGGGTCGCCGCAGGGCGACAGCATCTCCGGCGACGGCGGCGCCAACAGGCTCGACGGCGGTGTCGGCGACGACAGCATGAGCGGGGCCGGGGGAGCCGACGAAGGATTCGGGGGAGCCGGCAGCGACAGCTGCTCCGGCTTCACGGTCGAGCACTCCTGCGGCCCGGAACTCAACCCGCCGGGCGTCGGCGCATTCGCGATCCTCAACGACGGGCTCGACGGGACCAGCCTCGTCGTCCAGGGCGACGCGGGGCCTGACGACCTCCACATCAACTTCGGCGCCGGCGGCTGGACGATCTCCGACAGCGGCCCGATCTTCCCCGGCAGCGGCTGCGTCTCCGCCGGAGAGACCGTGGTGAGCTGCCCCGCTTCCTCCGCCACGGGGCTGCTGGTGATCACCGGCGGCACCGGCGATGACCGGATCGACATCGGAGCGAGCGTTCCCGCCGGGGTCAAGACCCGCGCCAACGGCAACGCCGGCTCCGACGCCCTGAGCGGTGGTCCCGGCGACGACGTGCTCGAGGCGGGCGAGAACTACAACGGCCCCAACAACGGCATCGACACGCTCAGCGGCAACGCCGGCGCCGACGTGCTCTACGCCGACCCCGGCAGCGACAGCCTCTCCGGTGGCCCGGGGAACGACCTCCTCGTCTCATCCGTCAGCACCTGCCAAGGCCATGTCTACGACGGCGGCCCCGGTGACGACACCGTCTCCTACGGTCGCTCGGACGCCTCGTTGAAGGTGCAGCTCGGAGGAACCGGCGGCCCGCGGGGCTGCGGCAATGCCGACCGGGTCGGCGCCAACAACGAGAGCCTCGAGGGATCCGACGGCCCCGACCTCCTGATCGGGGACGGGGGCGAGAACAGCTTCCTCGGCCACCAGGGCGCCGACACCTTCCTCGGCAAGGGAGGAAGCGACTTCATCGATGCCCTCGACGGCAGCCATGATCGGTCGATCAACTGCGGCGGCGGTGGCGACGACGACATCCTCAGGGATCGGGTCGACCCCAACCCGGTCGCCTGCTGAGGCTCACCCCGGGCCGAACCCCTCCTCTCCGACCAGCGGGACGAACCGGCAGGGCCCGATCTCCTCGCTGCGCAGGTCGTCACCGCGGCGCCGGAAGACGGTCAGCATGTCAGCCGAATCGGCAGCGATCGGGACAACCAGCCTGCCCCCCTCGGCAAGCTGCTGGAGCAGCGACGCCGGCGGCCCCGGGGCGGTTGCGTGGACGGCGATGGCCTCGAACGGCGCGCGCTCCGGAATGCCCCGACTCCCATCGCCGACCCGCACCTCGACGCCGCGGATGCCGAGCGAGTCGAGGGTGAGGCGCGCGGCGGCGGCAAGCGAGGGGTGCCGCTCGACGCTGATCACCTCGGCGGCGAGCGCGGCGAGGACCGCTGTCGAGTAACCCGAGCCAGTCCCGACCTCCAGCACCCGCTCGGTGCCACGCAGCTCCAGCGCCTGGCAGATCGCAGCGACGATCCACGGCTGCGAGATCGTCTGCCCCTCCCCGATCGGCTGGGCGGAGTCGGCATAGGCGCGGGCGCGATGGCGCTCGGGGACGAACTCCTCGCGCGGCACCGCTTCCATCGCGGCCAGGACCCGCTCGTCGGAGATGCCGCGACGCCGCAGCTGCCGCTCGACCATCGCCGCGCGCAGCTCGGCGAAGTCCCTCATCTCAGAAGATGTAGTTGCGGAGCTTCGCCGGCTCCAGGACCGTGACCCGCCCCCGGCCGGGGCGGACGACCCCGGCCCGCTCGAGGTCGGCGAGGAAGCGGCTGACGCTCTCCCGCGAGGTCCCGGCGAGCTGGGCGAGATCGGCCTGGTTCATCCGGATCGTCACCTCGCTGCCCTCTCCCCCCGACCCTCTTCCGCGACGAGCTGCGTCAGGACCCCGGCGACCCGGCTGGGCACGGTCTGGAAGGACTGGCGGGAGATCCGCTCGTTGGCGACCCGCAGCCGCCTGACCAGGGCCGCGACGAGCTTGACCGTGATCTCCGGATGGCGGGCCAGCAGGGCCCGCACCTCGCCCGCGGGGAGCGCCAGCAGCTCGCCGTCCTCGAGCGCCTCGACGCTCGCCGAGCGCACCTCGCCGTCGAGCATCGCCAGCTCCCCGAAGATGTCCCCGGGCCCGAGCGTGGCGAGGGTGATCGCCCTCCCGTCGGAGTGCTCGCGGGTGACGCGAAAGCTGCCGGAGCGGACGATGTAGCAGGCGTCGGAGTGGTCCCCCTCGTGGAAGACCCGGGTCGCGGCCGGGAAGGAGCGGGGAACCGCGACGAGCGAGAAGCGCTCCAGCTCACCCTGCTCGAGGTCGGAGAAAAGCGGCACGCTGCGCAGCAACTCAACCGGGCTCGGGCTCCCCACCGAATCCACCATGGCCTGATTATCACCCCATCGCGGCTCAGCCGGCGGCCGCCGTGAGCCGGCGCGGGCCGCGGGCGAAGCCGGCCTCGAGCAGCGCCTCCTCGTTGCCGGAGCCGATCACCGGCTCGCCATCGAGCTTCTCGATCGAGAGCTTCGGCAACCGACCCCCCGAAACCGCCGCTGCGAGGGCGCCCATCGCCTCCGCCAGGTCGGCCGCGTCCAGCTCGGCGAGGCGGAGGATGCTGCGGCCGCCGCGCTCGACGTAGATCAGCGGCTCGCCGTCACGGAGCAGGACATGGGCGCCGGGGGCGCGAGCTGGGCGGCGGCCGGATCGGGGCTTCGGCCAGGGCAGCGCCGCGCCGTAGGGATTGGCGGGATCGGTGGCGGCGAGAACCTGGAACTGGCCACCGGCTTCGGGGAGGGAGCGGAGCCGCTCGACGGCGCCGGCGAGGGCGAACTGGGCGCCGCCCAGGCCCTCGACGAAGTAGCCGCGGCGGGCCGTGCCGAGCAGCTCGAGGTTGGCGAGCTCCGAATAGAGGGTCGAGAAGCCACCCGGCACCCCCTCGGCGAGGACCGTCTCGCGGGTGACGATCCCGTAGCGCTCCAGCATCAGCTCCGCCTGGGCGCGGAGCCGGGGCCCGGCTCCGGGCGCGTTCTCGAACAGCGGCGCGGTCAGCGACCAGCGGCCCTGCACCGCCGACCCGGCGCCGGATCGACGGCGGGCGAAGCGGCGGCCCTGCCGCTCCTGGGCCGAGACCGAACGAAGCCGCGGCGCCCGCAGCGGCGCGAAGGCGTCATTGGTCACCTCGCCCGACCAGGCGAGGTCCCAGAGGGCGGTGTGGAGCTCCTCGGGCGGGAAGTCGAGATCGGCGAGGAGGTCGAGCCAGAACGACGGCCCCGCGACGAGGCGCTCGCGGATCGCATCGTGGGGGGCGCCCTCGACCAGCTCGAGCTTCGCGTTGGAGGGCGGCGGGCCGGCGAGCCTGACGTCCTCGCGGAAGTAGAGAGCGACGCGACCATCGTTGCGCCCGAGCGCCCCGGCCCCGATCCAGACCAGCTCGCCGCTGGTGCAGAGCTCATCGAGCCAGGTCTGCGAGTAGGCACCGAGGCGCCGCGGCAGCACGTCCGCCTCCCAGACCTTCGGGGTGAGGGCGACGCCCTGCAGGGGCAGAAGCGCGTCGCGGAGCCGGTCGGGGCCGGCGCCGGCGGCGCGGTGGGAATCGACGTTCTGCCAGCTCGGCAGGAAGCGGGCAAAGCGGTCGCGCGCGGCCGGCTCGACTTCGCGGCGCAGGTGGGCGAGGCTCGCGCGCCGGACCCTGCGCAGCACATCGGAGTCGCACCACTCCCGCTCGCTGCCGCGGGGCAGGAGCTCGCCGCGGACCATCGCCCCTTCGCGCTCCAGCTCCCGCAGCGCCGGAGTCGGATCGACTCCGTAGCGAACGGCCAGCTGGGCGCTCGGAAACGGGCCGTGGGTGCGCGCGTAGCGGCGCACCAGGGCGCGCATCGCGTCAGGGTGGGCCTCGAGGAAAGCCTCCGGCAGGCCCGGTGGGGGCGGCACTCCGAGCGCGTCGCGGTAGAGGCCCGCGTCCTCGGCGGCGATGTAGCGCTCCTCGCCGCCGATCCGCACCACCACGGCGCGTCGCTCGGCGACCAGCTTCTCCAACATCGACGCGGCGGAGTAGCCCTCCTCCACCCGCTCCCCGCACTCGGCGGGGGTCAGGTCGCCGAGGCCGCGGAGGATCTGCTGCAGCGCGTCGCGATCCGCCGCCCGCCCGGCCTCGACGCGGTGCTGGAGCTGGGCCTCGACCTCCTCCAGCGCGGCGGGGTCGATCAGCTCGCGCAGCTCATCCTGGCCGAGCAGCTCACGCAGGAGGTCGCGGTCGAGGGCGAGCGCCGCCGCCCGGCGCTCTGCGTTGGGCGTGTCACCCTCGTACATGTAGGTCGCGACGTAGTCGAAGAGAAGCGAGGAGGCAAACGGCGAGGCGGTCGGCGTCTCGACCTCGACCAGGCCGAGCTGGCGCGAGTGCAGCTTCCGCAGCAGCTCTGTCAGCGAGGGCAGGTCGAGGACGTCGCGCAGGCACTCGCGGTAGGTCTCGAGCACGACCGGGAAGCGGGGGAAGTCGCGGGCGACGTCGAGCAGGCTCTGGGACTTGAGGCGCTGTTGCCAGAGCGGCGTCCGCTTGCCCGGGTAGGCGCGGGGTATCAGCAGCGACCGGGCCGCGCTCTCGCGGAAGTGGGAGCCGAACAGGGCCGATCCCGACAGCTCCGCGACCACCAGGTCCTCGAGCTCGTCGGGCTCGATCATCACCAGGTCGGCCGGGGGAGGGTCGTCGGCGTCGGGGAGGTGGACGACGATCCCGTCGTCGGACCAGATCGCGTCCGCCTCGAGGTCGCGCTCGGCGCGGATCTTCTGCGCCAGCGCCAGCCCCCAGGCGGCGTGGACGCGCCCCCCGTACGGAGACAGGACGCAGAGCCGCCAGTCGCCGATCTCGTCGCGGAAGCGCTCGACCACGATCGTCTCGTCGGAGGGGACGACGCGGGTCGCCGCCTGCTGCTCGCGCAGGTAGGCGACGAGGTTCTCGGAGGCGCGACGATCGAGGTCGTACTCGGCCGCCAGCTCGGCCGGCTCGCGGGAGACCGCCTCGCGGGCGAAGGCGCCGATCGCCCGCCCCAGCTCAGCGGGCCGGCCGATCCCGTCGCCCTTCCAGAAAGGCACCGCCCCGGGCAGCCCGGGCGCCGGGGTGACTATGACCCGGTCGCGAGTGATGTCCTCGATCCGCCAGGTCGTGGCGCCGAGCAGGAATGTCTGGCCGGGGCGCGCCTCGTAGACCATCTCCTCGTCCAGCTCGCCGACCCGGCGGCCGTCCGGGAGATGGACGCCGTACAGGCCGCGGTCCGGAATCGTGCCGGCGTTGGTGACCACCAGCTGGCGGGCGCCCTTGCGGCCGTGGATCGTGCCCTTGGTCCGGTCCCAGACGATCCGCGGCCGCAGCTCCGCGAAGCGGTCCGACGGATAGCGGCCGTCGAGCATGTCGAGGACGTTCTCGAGCTGCTCGCGGGAAAGGTCGTGGAATGGCTCGGCGGCTGTCACCAGGCGCTCGACCTCATCGACCTCCCACTCGTCGAGCGCCGCCATCGAGACCAGGTGCTGAGCGAGCACGTCGAGCGGGTTCTGGGGGATCACCGTCTCCTCGATCTCCCCCGTCCGCATCCGCTTCGCGACCACCGCGCACTCGAGGAGGTCGGCGCGGAACTTGGGGAAGATGCGGCCGCGGGAGACCTCACCCAGCGAGTGGCCGGCGCGGCCAACCCGCTGCAGGCCGCGGCTGACCGACTTCGGCGACTCGACCTGGATCACCAGGTCCACGGCCCCCATGTCGATCCCCAGCTCGAGCGACGAGGTCGCCACGAGGCAGGGCAACTGCCCGGATTTGAGCAGCTCCTCGACGACCGTGCGCTCCTCGTGGGAGAGCGACCCGTGATGAGCCCTGGCGATCTCGGGCAAGAGCTCATCGCCTCGGCCGGCGGGTCCTGTCGCGGCAGGGGACCCCCCACCCCCTGCGGTAGCTGAAGCTTCCTCGGAGGTGGGTCCCCCTACACGCACCACCCGCCGGAGAGGCGTTTCCCGCTTGCTCGGTGGCCGGGAGCTCCCCCGGTGGCTGTTCAGCGGCGAGCTCGTTGAGGCGCTTGGCGAGGCGCTCTGCGGCGCGGCGGGCGTTGACGAAGACGATCGTCGAGCGATGTTCGCGGACCAGCTTCAGGAGCTCGGGGTAGATCGCCGGCCAGATCGAGCGGACGTGGGCGTTCGGCTCCCCCTCGGCGGGGACTCCCTCCGAGTTGGGGAAGTTGGGGGCCCCCGGCTCGGCCATGTCCTCGACCGGGACAACGATCTGCAGGTCGAGCTCCTTGTCCTGGCCCGCATCGACGATCCTGCACTCGCGCCCCGGCCCGACCAGGAACTTCGCCACCCGCTCCAGCGGGCGCTGGGTGGCCGAGAGCCCGATCCGCTGAACCTGGGTGTCGGGAGAGGGCTCGGCGGAGCCTCCCCGCTGTTGCTCCGACGAGTCCTCTCCCGACACCCTGACCAGATGCTCGAGTCGCTCCAAACTCAGCGCCAGATGCGAGCCCCGCTTCGACTGGGCCACTGCGTGAATCTCGTCGACGATCACCGCCTCGGTGCCGGTGAGGATCTCGCGAGCGCCGGAGGAGAGGATCAGGTAGAGCGACTCGGGGGTGGTGATCAGGATGTCGGGGGGCGATTTCCGCATCGCCCGGCGCTCCGACTGGGGCGTGTCCCCGGTGCGCAGGCCGACCGAGAGGTCGGCGCCGATCCCCTGCAGGGGCGCGCGGAGGTTGCGCTCGATGTCGTAGGACAGCGCCTTGAGCGGCGAGACGTAGACGATCCGCACCCCCTGGCCGCGCTCCGAAGAGCGCGACAGCCTGTTGATCCCCCAGAGGAAGGCCGCCAACGTCTTCCCCGAGCCGGTCGGGGCGCAGATCAGGGCGTTGTCGCCGCCGGCGATCGCCTTCCAGCCCCCGGCCTGGGCGGGCGTCGGGGCGGCGAACGACGCCTCGAACCAGCGCCTGACAGGGGCGCTGAACGGCGCCAACGGGTCGGAGCCCGCGCTCGCTTTACGGTCGGTGGCCAATCCTCCGATCTTACGCTCCACCCAGAATTGCGCTTCGCTCGCTGCGCGAAGAAACAGAGATGGCTCATTTGGCTCGCCCCGCGCTCATTTTTCGCGACGCGGAATCGAGGCCCGGAAGTGGGGAATGTCAGCTCAGATCGGCGCTCAGCCGACCCGGCCGCCGGAGAAGCTGACGTAGGCCCGCCAGGCCGGCTTCGGCTGGAAGCCGGTGCCGAAGAGGCCCGAGCCGTCACAGAAATTGCAGGAGCCCTTCTGGTCGTCGATCGAGAACCAGTAGACCCGCTGGACGTGCCACTTGCCCTGATTGCTGCGAAGCACCCGGAACGCGCCCTTCAGCTGGTTCGCCTGGCCGTGGGGCCCTTTGGCGAACGAGTTCCTTTTCGATTCGGGCTGGGAGCTCCAACCGACCTCGGTCAGCCAGAGGCCCTTGCCGGCGTCGTGGTTCTCCTTGAGAATCGCGCGGAATTCTTCGATGTACGGTTCGAGGCGCTTGAAGGTGCCGGTGTACGGATGGAGGGCGATCCCCTGGAACATGCTCTTGATCCCGGGTGTCCGTTCGTACATCTGATCGAGGAAGTCCGCTGCGAAGTAGGCGAGCGGCGGCTTGCGGGTGAGGTTCGCCTCCGAAGGCCGGGCGAAGAGGCCTCCGAGGATCAGCTTCGCGCCCGGGTCGACTCCCCGGATCGCCGAATAGGAGAGCTTGACCAGCTTCCCGTACTCGGTCGGATTTGGCTTGGCGACGAAGTACATGAAGTTCGGCTCGTTCCAGATCTGCCAGGTCCGGATCGGGCGCCTCGGCACGGTCGGATTTTCGGCCCAGAAGGTGCCGGTGGGGCCGTAGCGCAGAACCGCCTGGCGGACGAAGTTGGTCCAGCCGGACTTCTGGACGCCGGTCCTGACCGGCAGCGTCTTCGGGCTCTTGTAGCGCCTGTCCGCCGGGACGGCCCATATGGGGGCGCCGGTCACGAACGGCAGCACCTCGATGCCGGCGGTCGCGGCCCCGTCGACGAGGCTGTCGACCCCCGACCAGTCGAACGGCCCGCTCCTCACCTGCTGGATGGCGCTCCAGACCACCGGCACCCGGATGCTGTCGACGCCGCCGAGCTTCAGCCGCTGCAGGTGTTCGGGGGTCGGCGTCGCCTGCGGCACGACGCCCCAGAAGGTGGCCGGGACGGCGCTCGCCGTAGATGCGAATGCCCCAGTCGCGAGGATCGCCAGCGACAGCGCGACGAGGATGGCGCGCGCCCGCGGCCCATTCGGGCGCTTCCCCCCCACCCGCATCTTGGTTAGCTCGCCTTCGAGGAGACGGGCTCGCCGTGGGTGCCACGCTGGCGCCGCTGGCGGATCAGCACCACCGCGAGCGAGATCGCGGCGAGGACGAAGATCGCGATCAGAACCGGGATCAGCGGCGAGGAGCCTCCGTCATCGCTCTGCGGCGCATTCGAGGCGCCGGTCTGACCGGCCTCTTGCGCGGTGCCGCCCTTCTTGCCGGCGGTTCCGTTGGCTGGGCTACCCTGCTGGCCGGTGCCGCCGCCGCCGCCCGTGCTCGCGGCGCCACCCGACTTCGAGGATGGTTTGTTCGCCGACGAGCCCGAGACCGAGTTGTTGCCGCCGCCCGCATTCGACGGGGCGGATGCCCCACCGCCTGCGGCGGTGGACTTCCTGGCCGGGGGTTCGGCATTGTTGCCGCCGGTAGAGCCGCCGCCCGAGCCGCCGACCGCAGTGGGCGGGGAGTCGGTGTACTCAGGGATGCTGGAAGCGTGAGCGAGCACGGGGAGGCAGGCCAATGCCAGCAGAGCCAGCGCTGACACGAGCCGGGCCGAGTTCGCAGTTTGGTGGTGGCGCTTCCCGTACATCGGGCGCAAGGTTAGACCAAACGGCGGCGTTGCTAGCGCCCGTCGCCCTGATAGTCGGGGTTGCCCTTGCAGGCGGCGGCTACGACGTGAGCACCAGGCATATCGCGGGGCTTGCGGTTTGGCTTGTCGTGGTCGGCCTGCTCGTGTTCGGAGCAGGGTCGGCTGCGACGCTCGGGCGCCCGCTCTACTGGAGCGCCGGCCTGCTTGGCGGTTTTGCGCTTTTCTCGGCAATTTCTTCCCTCTGGTCGGGATCTGTTGAGTTGACCGTGATCGAGGCGGACAGGGTTCTCGTCTATCTCGGCATCTTCCTAGCCGCTTTCCTAATCGCCCAAACCGACCAAAGGCGCCATCGATTCGCTGAAGGCCTTGCAATCGCCTTCGTGCTGGTCGCCCTGCTGGCGCTGGGAAGCCGCCTCCTGCCCCATGTTCTCGATGTCGATTCGCTCGGCGACGGGGCCCGGCTTCGCTACCCGCTCGGCTACTGGAACGCGAACGGCGCGATGTTCGGGATCGCAGCCGCGATGCTCCTCTGGGGGAGCCGGCGCGCCGCCTGGACGGCCCTGCGCTGGCTCTCGGTGGCGGCGATCCCGGCCGTCCTCCTCGCCCTCTATTTCACCTACTCGCGGGGTGGGCTGCTGGCGCTTGCGATCGCCGCGGGGGTCACCATCGCCCTCTCACGCGACCGCCTCTGGATGCTGGCGACTCTGGCGATCGGCGCGATCGGGGCCCTGCCGGCGCTGCTCGCGGTCCAGGCCCGGGACAGCCTCGCCGACAACCTTGCCACCCAGGCGTCGGTCGACCAGGGCGTGACGGTGCTGTTCATCCTCGCGGCGGGGATCGCGCTCTCGACGGCTCTCTTCGCCGGCCTGCGCTGGCTCGAGGAGCGGGAAGGGGCATTGACCGGGCGGGCGGTCGATCTGTCCCGCCATCCCACCGTGCTGAAGGCTGCGGCGGCGATCTGCGCCGTGATCGCGATCGGCGCCGCGATCGCGATCGGGGGCCGGGCCTGGGACCAGTTCACCAACTCCGACGTGCAGTTCCCGGAGAACCCGCAGGCGCATTTCTCCGAGCTCAGCGGCGCCGGCCGCAGCGACTTCTGGGGGGTCGCGATCGACACCTTCGGCGAAGAGCCGGTGATCGGCACCGGAGCGGGGACCTATGAGTTCGCCTGGGAGCGAAACCGCT
This sequence comes from uncultured Solirubrobacterales bacterium, assembly GCA_963816785.1. Lineage (GTDB taxonomy): Bacteria > Actinomycetota > Thermoleophilia > Solirubrobacterales > 70-9 > VRUE01. Next base: position 1,169,504 of record CAWFLL010000004.1, read on the forward strand.
CGATCGACCTGCCCCTGCACAACGCCCACTCCCTCTACCTGGAGACCTTCGCCGAGCTGGGCGCCGTCGGTGGCATTCTGGTGCTGGCCCTGGTCGGCGGCATCCTCTGGTGGGCCTTCTGCGCCTGGCGCGATGCCCGCGATCAGCAGCGCGAGCTGCACGCTGTGGTGCTCGCCGCGCTGGTCGCCATGGCGGTGGCGCTCGGCATCGACTGGTTCTGGGAGATCCTCGCAATGGGATCGGTCTTCTTCCTCTTCGCCGGCGTCGCGGTCGCCGCCAGATGCGCCCAGCAGGCGCCCGCCGTCGGGCCCGCGGCCTCCGATGAGGGACGGCGCTGGGGCCTCACCGCGGGCGCCCTCGTGGTCGCCTGGATTGCCGCGATCGCCCTCGTCGGCCCGCTCCTGGTCGAGCGGGAGATCGACGCCAGCCAGGACGCCGCCGCCAGCAACAACCTCGTCAGCGCGGTCGACCACGCCGAGCGCGCCCGCTCTATCGAGCCGTGGGCCGCGTCCCCCTACGTGCAGCTCGGCCTGCTCGCCCAGCTGCAGGGTGAATACGAGGCGGCGATCTCCCACTTCACGAACGCGATCGACCGCGAGGACGAGAACTGGCAGTGGTACTACCTACGCTCACAGGTCGAGCGGGAAGCGGGCGACGAGAACGCGGCCCAGGCGGACCTGGAGCGGGCACGGGAATTGAACCCACTCTCCGAATGCCTGCGCTCCGAAGCGGGTTGCGGGTGAGAAAGAGATGACCCGGAACGCCCACGACACCGGGCAGCGCGAGCCGACGGCCAACGAGTCGGCAAAGCCGGAGCCCCCGCAGCAAGGCGGGACCGAGACGGCGGTGCGGCTCGGCCTGACCGGGCCAAGCGGGTCGCGGCGCCGCGGGGCGTTGCTGCGCCGCCTGCTCGCCGTCGGCGACTGGCTGGCGCTGATGGCGGCTCTCTGCGTCGCCACCGCGGCGACCGCGGCGACCGATATCGCGATGCTCTTCTGGGCGACCCTCTTCAGCCCCGCCTGGATCCTGGTCGTCAAGTTCCACGGGCTCTACGACAACGACCATCGCCGAATCCGTCACAGCACGCTCGATGAGCTGCCATCGCTGATCTCCGCCAGCGCGCTCGGCACCCTCGCCCTCGACGGCCTGCTGGCGCTGAGCCCCGTCGGGCCGCTATCGGCTGCCAGCGCGATCATCGTCGGCCTCGGCGCGCTGGCCGGGAGCTTCGTCGTCCGGGTGGTGCTGCGATTCCTCTGGCACCGCCTGACCGGGGTCTCAACCGGGTTGATGATCGGCTCCCCCGCCGCCGCGGACCTGGTCGCGCGGCGCCTCTCCACGCACCCGGAGACCCGCCTTCGCCTGGTCGGATACCTGGCCCCGCCCGGCGCCGACCCGGCGACGGAGCTGCCGCGGCTGGGATCGGTATCCGACATCGTCAAGGTGGCGCGGGAGTACGCGGTAGAACGCGTGGTCGTCACCGAGCAGGGGATGAGCGAGCAGGCAGCCGAGACGCTGATCGAGGAGTGCAAGGCGGCCGGGCTCGGGCTCACCTTCCTGCCGCGGCACTTCGGCCTGCTCGGACCCGGAATCGAGCTCAACCGCCTCGCCGAGCTGCCGGTGCTGGACTTCCGCTTCTCCGACCCGCCCCGCTCGACGATGGCGATGAAGCGGGCGATGGACGTGACCATCTCGGGCGCTTTGCTGGCGCTGCTCTCGCCGTTGCTGCTGACGATCGCCCTCGCGATCCTGATCGACACCGGCCGCCCCGTCCTCTTCCGCCAGCGTCGGGCGGGCAAGGACGGCGAGCCGTTCACGATGCTGAAGTTCCGCACCATGACCGCGGACGCCGAGGAGCGGCTCGGCGAGCTGGTCGACCTCGAGCGCCTCGAGGAGCCCGCCTTCAAGATCGCCTCCGACCCGCGGGTGACGCGCTCCGGTCGCCTTCTCCGTCGCACCAGCCTCGACGAGCTGCCGCAGCTGATCAACGTGCTGCGGGGCGACATGTCGCTCGTCGGGCCGCGCCCGGAGGAGGAGGCGGTGGTCGCCCTCTACGACGAGCGCCAGCGCGTCCGGCTGGCGATCAAGCCGGGGCTGACCGGGCCGATGCAGGTCTACGGGCGCGGCGATCTCACCTTCGAGGAGCGGCTGGCGATGGAGCGCGACTACCTCGACAACCTCTCGGTGACCGGTGATCTGGCGATCCTGCTGCGGACCCCGCGGGCGATAATCCGCGGCGAGGGCGCCTACTGAGCACGCCTCGTCAGGCGCTTGAGCGCCCTGGGGATCCAAGGGCCAGGCCCACCCAGGCCCTCGGCGAGAGCGGCGGCGGTGGCCGCCCGACCGCGATCGCAACGCCCGATCATCTGAGCGGCACCGGCACGGATCTCCTTGACCAGGACAGCTCGGGCGGGGCCGTCGAGGAGGACAGCGGCCGCAGCGTCGGAGTCGGCCCCCGTGCCATCGGCGCCGATCAGGCTGCGGTCGAGCCCGAACAGGTCGCGCAGGCCGGCCGCCTTCTGGTCGTAGTAGCCATTCTCCGCCAGGAGCATCGTCGGGATGCCGGCCAGCGGCGAGGTGATGGCAACGTGGTAGGAGCAGCTGACGGCCCCGACTCTTCGAGGGCCTCGCCGTGCCGCGCGAGGGCCTCGGTCTCGGAGATGCGGCGGTCCTCATACGCAATCACCGGCTGCAGCTCGAGCGGAGCGCCCGCGACGTCGCCGAGGCGCCGAAGGATGGCGATCACCCTTCCGATCATCGCTTCCGGCTCGTCGCTGACCCAGTCGCCCCCGTTGAGGTGGAGGTTGACGACGGGCTCCTCGCTCGCCGGGCCGAAATTGAGAAGTGGCGCAGCGTCGTGGGCCGCGCCCCCTGCGACGATGAGCGGCTCCTCCACCTGCTGACCCGAGGCGACGAGGGGGAGCGGGTTCCGCCCCGCAAGCCGTTCCGCCGCGCCGGCGAGCGCGACCTTGCGGTTGCCCCACCAGTGATTGAGGTAGCCGCCCCCGTAGAGGTGGAGGATGGAGCGCGATGGCGCCGCCCCTGCAGAGAGCTCCGCGAGATGGTCACCCGCTTGGCCTTCTGCATCATCGAAATAGGCGTACACGGCGTCCCCCAACAGGGCCGGAAACCGCTTGACCAGGGAGGCGTGGCTGGGTTGCGTCGCCCGCTCGATGATCACGACGGGCAACGGCGACCCTGGGAGGCCCGTCACGGCCTCGATCGCACCGGCGAGCTGGAGGACGTCGCCGTAGTTGCCCGACCCGTCGTAGCTGCCGACCATGAGCACCGCTGACCGGGCCCTTCGGAGCCGGCGCCGATCTGCCTGTGACACCCAGAGCCCGCCGCTCAATGGCAACATTCCTCAGCCATGGACCTCGAGACGATAGTTGTCAGCCACGGCGCCGAAGGGCTGCTGAGACGCTGCCTGCGCTCGCTCGAGCAACACCCGGCCTGCGGGGAGACCCGGGTGACCGTCGTCGACAGCGGCAGCACCGACTCGACCCCGGAGATGGTCGAGCGGGAGTTCCCCCGGGTGCGGCTGATCCGCCGCGACAACATCGGCTTCTCCGCCGCCAACAACCTCGTGCTGCACGAGGGGGGCGCCGACGCCGTCCTGCTGCTCAACCCCGACACCGAGGTCTACGCGGGGACGCTCGACACCGCGCTCGCCCGGCTGCGCTCCGACCCGCGGATCGGAATCGTCGGCTGCAAGCTGGTGACCGAGTCGGGCGAGCTCGACCACGCTTCCAAACGGTCCTTCCCCACACCGATCGGCGCCCTTGCGCACTTCTCCGGGATCGGCCGCCGTGACGGCGCCTCCGCTGCGCTCAGCCAGTACCGCGCGACCCACCTCGGCGACGATGAGCCGGGGGAGGTCGACGCGGTCAACGGCGCCTTCATGCTCTGCCGAGGGGAGGCGGTGCGCAAGGTCGGGCTGCTCGACGAGGGGTACTGGCTCTACATGGAGGACCTCGACTGGTGCCGGCGCTTCTTGGAGGCGGGCTGGACGGTGTTCTACGAGCCCGCCGCGGTGGCGCTCCACGTCAAGGGCGGCTCGAGCGGCGGGCGGCGGGCATTGCGGCAGGAGATCGCCTTCCACCGCGGCATGGGGCGCTTCTACCGGCGCTTCGAGGCCCCCCTTCACAATCCGCTCCTGAACACGCTCGTCTACGCCGGGATCGGTGCCAAACTCCTTGCCAGCCTCGCGATCAGCTCGGCCACTCGCCGACGGGACTGAAACGGGCCCATATCTCCCGTTTCAGTCCCGTCGGCGGGGTCAAGCGCGGTAGGCGACGACGATGTCCTGATAGCTCGCTCCCTCTGGGTTGTTGGCCCACTGCCCGAGGTGGAGCGGCTCGCGAACGGCGAGCCCGGCGTCGGCCAGCATCTCGCGGACCAGGTCGGCTCGAAGGGCGACGGCCTCCTCGGGCCGGCCGGGGTCGGTGGTCGCGCCGCCGTCGATCGGGTGGGTGAAGGCCAGTGCCGCCCTGCCCGCCGCGATCTCGGCCTCCGAGCGCGGCGTCAGCAGAAAGAAGGTGAGGAGGCAGCTTCCGCCGGGCCTCAGCACCCGGGCGGTCTCGGCGAGGTAGTGGCGCACCTCGTCGCGGAGGAGGTGCGTGAAGAGTGAGGTGGCGAAGGCGAAGTCGAACGAGGAGTCGGGATAGGGAAACCTGAACTCCCCGCCCGAGACCGTCCCGAACGGGTTGTACTTGGCGTTGTGGATCGGGGCCCAGGTGAACTCGAACTCGGGGTGCCGAGGGGTGATGTTGCGCCGGCACCAGCGGATCATCGCCCGGCCGACGTCGAACCCGGCGTAGGACCCGCCGTCCAGGTACCCGGTCAGCGGGATCGCCATCCGGCCAATCCCGCAGCCGATGTCGAGGACCCTGTCGCCCGGCTCGAGGCCGCCGAGCCCGGTGAAGTGGCCGAGGAACTCGCGGCCGGTCTCGGCGAAGTCGCCGCCACCGACGAAGGAGAGGCCGCGGGGCGGCACCAGCACGCCGTCGCCGCGCAGCCGGCGGAGCAGATCGACGGGGGCGAAGACGATCCGCCGGGCGAGCGCCTTCAGCAGGTAGAGGGCCTTCGCCCTCACGCGTGCTCGAACGGCAGCTCGGCGGCGACCTCGGCGAGGCGGGGAGCCGCGAGGTCGCGCTCCGAGAGCAGGGGATCCTCGACCGGCCACTCGACGCCGATCTCGGGGTCGTCCCAGGCGATGCCTGACTCGGTCGCCGGGTCATAGAGGCTGGAGAGCAGGTAGGTGACGTCGGCGACCTCGCTGAGCACGGCGAATCCGTGGCCGAAGCCGACCGGGACGAAAAGCTGGCGGTGCTTCTCGTCGTCGAGGATGTGGCCCTCCCACTCGCCGTAGGTCGGGGAGCCGCGACGGAGGTCGACCGCGACGTCGAAGATCGCGCCGCGAGCGCAGCGGACCAGCTTCGCCTGCCCCGGCGCGGTCTGGAAGTGCAGCCCGCGCAGGGTCCCGCTCACCGAGCGCGAGTGGTTGTGCTGGACGAACTCGACCCCGACGCCCTGCTCGGCCCAGGCGTCGCGGGTGAAGGTCTCGACCATGAAGCCGCGCGCGTCCCCGTGGACCGCGGGCTCGAGCAGCACCACCCCCTTCAGCTTGGTCGGGAGCCGCTCCGGCATCTAGCCCAGCGACCTCCCGTACTGCTTCTCGTAGTAGGCGCGGTACTCGCCGGAGCGAATCGGCCCCCACCACTCCTCGTTCTCGCGGTACCAATCGACGGTCCGCTCGAGGCCCTCCGCGAAGTGGACCTGCGCCTCCCAGCCGAGCTCCTCGCGGAGCTTGTCGGAGGCGAGCGAGTAGCGGCGGTCGTGGCCGGGTCGGTCGGTGACGTGCTCGATCAGCGACTCCTCAGCGCCGATCAGCTCGATCACCCGCCTCACCACCTCGATGTTCTCGCACTCGTCCGGGCCGCCGACGTTGTAGGCCTCGCCGGGACGGCCGCCGATCAGGACCGTGTGGATGCCGCGGCAGAAGTCCTCGACGTAGAGCCAGTTGCGGACCTGGCGACCGTCGCCGTAGACGGGCAGCGAGTCGCCGTGGATCGCGTTCAGCACCATCAGCGGGATCAGCTTCTCCGGATACTGCCGGGGGCCGTAGTTGTTCGACCCGCGCACGATCGAGGCCTCGATCCCGTAGGTGTGGACGTGGGCCGAGACCAGCAGGTCGCCGGCGGCCTTCGTCGCCGAGTAGGGCGAGGAGGGGTCGAGCGGCGAGGTCTCGGTGAAGGAGCCGGACTCGATCGAGCCGTAGACCTCGTCGGTGGAGACCTGCAGGTAGCGCTCGACGCCGAGCTCGCGGGCGGCGTCGAGCAGGACCCCGGTGCCGACCACGTGGGTGCGGGCGAAGGCGTCCTGGTCGTCGATCGAGCGGTCGACGTGTGACTCGGCGGCGAAGTTGACGACGGCCTCGCAGCCCTCCATCGCCTCGCTCACGATCAACGGGTCCTCGATCGCGCCGACGACCAGATCCGTCCCCTCGGGCAGGTTCTCGCGTCGGCCCGCGTAGGTGAGCTTGTCGAGCACCCTGACCTCGTGCTCGTCGGCGACGAGCCGCACGTAGGTCGAGCCGATGAACCCGGCCGCGCCCGTGACCAGAATCCTCACGCCGCCTCCTGTCCCGCGCTGCGCTGGGCGAGATAGCCGGCGAGGCCGTCCTGCCAGGAGGGCAGCTCGATCGCGTGCTGGCGCTGGCTGACCAGCGCCGAGTAGGCGGGTCGCGGGGCGGGGCGGCCGAGCATCTCGGTCGTCGCCGACATCACCTTGCACTCGACCTTGGCCTGCTCGAAGATCTCGCGCGCGAACTCATACCAGGAGCAGGCGCCGGCCGCGGCCATGTGGTGGATCCCGAACTCGATCCCCTCGATCAGGCGGACGAGGCCGTAGGCGAGGTGCCAGGTGTAGGTGGGAGAGCCGACCTGGTCGCGGACGACGAGGACCTCGCCGTGGTCGGTCGCGAGACGCAGCATCGTCTCGACGAAGTTGCCGCCGCCGATCCCGAACAGCCACGAGGAGCGGACGACGAAGTGGCGCTTGTTGGCGGCCGTGGTCGCGTCCTCGCCGGCCAGCTTGGTGCGGCCATAGGCCGAGAGGGGCGCCGGCTGGTCGGTCTCCACGTACGGCGAGCCCTTGGCGCCGTCGAAGACGTAGTCGCTGGAGACATAGACGACGCTGGCGCCGCGGGCCGCGGCGGCCGCGGCGACGTTGCCGGCGCCGTCGCGGTTGACGGCCATCGCCGCCTCCTCGGCGTCCTCGGCCCCGTCGACGTCGGTCCAGGCGGCGCAGTTGATGACGACGTCGGGGCGCTCGAGGTCGAACTTCTTCTCCAGCGCCGAGACGTCGGTCACGTCGAGCTCGGCGCGGCCGAAGCCGACCACGTCGTGGCCGGCGTTGCCGGCGGCCAGCATCACGTCGCGGCCGAGCATCCCAGCTGCACCTGTGACCAGGACCTTCATCGGGAGAACACCGCGGTTCGCGCTCGTTCGGCCCGTACAGAATCAGATATGGATACGGGCCTCACTCGGCTCCCTAGATGAGCTTGATCTCGCAGTTGTCGCCGACCAGGAGGCGAAGCGTCTTCGGCATCCCTTCGCTGCGGGTCAGCCTCACGTTGCGGCCGAGCAGGCTCGCCTCCATCCGGGTCCCGAGGTCCTCGACCACCGAGCCCGCGAGGACGATCGAGTGCTCGACCTCGGAGCGGCGGATGTGGACCTCGTCGCCGATCGAGGTGTAGGGGCCGATGTAGGCGTCCTCGATGCATGCCCCGGCACCGATCACGGCCGGGCCGCGGACCACCGAGCGGCGCAACGTGGCCCCGGCGGCGAGGACCACCCGCCCCTCGACCCGCGAGTCGGCGTCGATCTCGCCCTCGAGGCTGCCCTCGATCTCCTCGAGGACGAGGCGGTTCGCCTCGAGCATGTCGGCGAGCTGGCCGGTGTCCTTCCACCAGCCCGTGACCACCTCGGAGCGCACCGGCCGGCCCTGGTCGATCAGGCCCTGGATCGCCTCGGTGATCTCCAGCTCTCCGCGCCAGGAGGGCTCAAGCGCTTCGGCGGCCTCGAAGATCGCCGGCGAGAAGAGGTAGACGCCGACCAGGGCGAGGTTCGACGGCGGGTCTTTCGGCTTCTCGACGAGCCGCACCACCCGCTCGCCCTCGAGCTCGGCGACCCCGTAGGACTCCGGATCGGAGACGGGCGTAAGGAGGATCAGCGCATCGGGTTCCTCGGCTCGGAAAGCGTCGACCAGGCCGCGCAGGCCGTCGGCAAGGAGGTTGTCGCCGAGGTACATCGCGAACGGCGAGTCACCGAGGAAGTCACGTGCGGTGAGGACGGCGTGGGCGAGGCCGGCGGGCTCGTCCTGGAGGATGTAGGTGATCCGGGCGCCGAACCGCGACCCGTCCCCCGCCGCCTCGCGTATCTCGTCCCCCGTCTCGGGGGCGATGATTATTCCGATCTCCTCGATCCCGGCCTCGACCAGCGCCTCGATGCCGTAGAAGAGCACGGGTTTGTTGGCGACCGGCACCAGCTGCTTCGCAGAGGTGTGCGTGATCGGCCGCAGGCGGGTGCCTGCGCCGCCCGAGAGGATCAGTCCCTTGAGGTCTTTGCTCACAAATTCTCGCGCTTCGCTCGCTGCGCGAAGAACCAGATATGCCTCATTGGGCTCGCTCCGCGCTCATGCGCCGGAAGGCTATCGTCGGGTCGCGAATGACGAGCGGCGCCACGCCCACAGCAATCGACGTCGCAATCGTCAACTGGAACACGGCGGAGGCCGCACTCGACGCCGCCCGCGCCTTCATCGCCTCGTCCGACGTCGTGCCGGCGGTGAGGATCGTCGACAACAACTCGGCCGCGGCCGATCGGCGGATCCTCGAGGACGGCCTGCCGGCCGGGGTCGCCCTCGACCTCGCGGACTCGAACCTCGGCTACGGCCGGGCGGCGAACCGCGCCCTTGCGGGTGGCGAAGCCGAGATGGTCTGCGCCAGCAACGCCGACGTGCGGCCGGAGCCCACTGCCCTGGCCGCGATGGCCACCGTCGCGCTGGCGAACCCGCGGGCCGGGATGATCGGGCCGGCGCTGGAGGGTGACGATGACATCTACCACGCCGAGCTGCCCGGGCGGATCGCCCTGCTCGGCCAGGTCTTCGCCGGCTCCTTCATGCGGCGGGCGGTCCCGAGCCCCGAGCCGGGCGTCGTCAGGCGGGTCGGCCAGCCCTCGGGCGCCTGCTTCCTGATGCGGCGCGAGACCTGGGAGCAGGTCGGGGGGTTCGACGACGGCTTCTTCCTCTGGTACGAGGACGTCGACCTCGCCAAGCGCCTCGACGACGCCGACTTCGAAAACCTCCTCGTCGGCTCGGCCCGGGTCGGCCACATCGCGGCGCGCTCCTTCAACCAGCTCGACCGCCGCACGATGCAGTCGATCAGGGGGGCCTCGCTGCGCCGCTATATCGATAAACACCATCGGGGGCTGGCGCCGGTCGCCGCGCCTCTGTTCAGGATCTCCGGACGTGGCTGAGGCGACGCTGCGGCCGGCTGTCTACATCCCCAACCTCAACGCGGCGGACCGCCTGCCGCGCCTGCTCGAGAGCCTGCGGAAGCAGACCCGGCCGGTCGACGTCGTCCTCGTCGACAACGGGTCGAGCGATGACTCGGTTGCCCTGACCCGCGAGCGGTTCGGGGAGGTCACGGTGCTGGAACATGGGATGAACCTCGGCTTCGGCCCCGCGATCGACCGCGCCGTGCGGGAGCGCCCGGCGGACCCGCTGATCCTGCTCAACAACGACATCGATTGCGAGCCGCGGATGATCGAGGCGATGCTCGATGCCCATGCGGAGGGCGCCGAGGCGGTGGCGGGCGTCCTCGTGCAGGAACGAGACCCCGGCGCGATCGACTCCGCCGGGGTCGTCGCCGACTCGACCCTGATGGGGTTCGACTACCTGCACGGGGAGCCGGTCGCGAGGGCCGCGACCGCTGCCGACCCGCTCGGCCCGACCGGCGGCGCGGCGCTCTACGCGCGGGACGCCTTCGAGGCCGTCGGCGGCTTCGACGAGCGGATCTTCCTCTACTACGAGGACCTCGACCTGGCGCTGCGGCTGGCAGCGGCCGGCGGTCGCTGCCGTCTCGCCTCTGAGGCGCGCGCCGTGCATGCCTACTCGGCGAGCCTCGGCGCCGGCAGCGGCGAGAAGTTCGCCCGCACCGGCTGGAGCCGCGGCTACATGCTGCGCCGCTACGGGGTGATGTCGAGCCCCGGCCGCGCGCTGCGGGCGCTGGCCTGCGAGGCGGCACTCTGCGCCGGACAGCTCCTGCTCGATCGCACCGCTCGCGGGGTGGTCGGCAGGATCGAGGGCTGGCGCGCCGCCGCCGGCCTCGAGCGGCGCGACGTCGGCGACGCCCCGCTGCTCGACATCTCCGCGGGCGAGGCGCTGCGGCTGAGGCGCCGGCGCCGGGGCTAGGAGCGGCGCCTCAGGACCCGTGCCTTCGCCCGTCGCAGCAGGCCGATCGGGCCGGAGCGGAGCCTTTCGAGCTCGAGGACCTGCTCGTCGACGAGCTCGCGGAGCTCCTCGTTGCGCTTCTTCAGTCCCGATAGCTCCGCGTTGGCCGACTCGAGCCCCGCCAGCGCCTGGTCGCGCTCCTCGGCCGCGGTCGCGATGCCACGGGTGGCAGTCAGCAGCGTCGAGCGTGGCGCGTCGGCCCGCGCCAGCGTCAGATTGCGGATCTCCGCCGCCAGCTCGGCGTTGACCCGCAGCAGCTCCTCGACCCGCGCCTCCTCATGGGGTCTCGCGTCCCCGCCCTCCATCTCAGGCCTCCGCGGTCCAGCGGGTGCGGCGCCGGATGCGGCGATCGCGTGCCTCTTCCCAGGCCCGCCTCTGCAGTTCGTAGGTGAAGGACCTGGTCAGCGAGCCGGCCGCGAACCTGTAGCGGGCAAGGCGCTCGGGGATGACCATTCCGAATCTCCGATCCTCTCGCAGGCGCCGGTAGAGCTCCCAATCCGTGTGGGTGGATGCCTCGGTCTCGTGCCGGTATCCCAGCTCGGTGAAGAGCCGGCGATCGATCAGGGCGAAGGTGTCTCCGTCCCAGTTCTCATCCTCCTCGCGCACGACCGAGTTCCCGAGCGGAGCGTATCCGGCCGGCTCCGAGAGGGGGGAGCCGTCGGCGGCGATGAAGCGAAGCCAGCAGGAGACGTAGGCGAGCTCGGGCTCGTGGCGGAGCACCTCGAGCGCGCGCGCGACGAACTCCGGCTCGGCGACGTTGTCGGCATCGAGCATGAGCAGAAAGTCGCCTTCCGCCAGCAAGGTGCCGAGATTGCGGGCCGCGGCCTCGCCGCTGTTCAGCTGGGTCACCACCCGCACGCCTTCCCTCTCCGTGAGGCGCTGGAGGACCTCGTCCTCCACCTCGAAGGAGCCGTCGTTGACGATGATCGCCTCCATGTTGCCGTGGGTCTGGGCAAACAGGGAGCCCACCGCCTCCTCGACGTGGGCGGAGGCCCGGAAGTAGGGCACGACCCCACTCACCAGGGGCTCGCGGGCGCGCCGAGCGGGCCGCGCGACCGATGCCCTGCCGCGCTCCAGCTCGTCGAAAAGCTCTTGATAGGCGTCGAGGATCCGATCGGGGTCGGCGAGCAGTCGCGATCGCGCCCTTGCCGCGCCTGACTCACGGACCCGCTCCAGCTCCTCACGTCGCTCCAGCAGGTCGCCGATCTCCGCCCGAATCGCCGCCGGCCCGGTGTCGGCTGTGAGCCAGCCGGTGACGCCCAGCTCGACGATCTCGGCCAACCCCCCGACCGGGGTGGCCAGAACCGGAAGGTCGGCACTCATCGCCTCCAGGACCTCGGCCGGCCAGACGTCGCATCTCGGCGGTGCGACCAGTAGGTCGTGCTCTCCCATCAGCGTGGCCAGCTCGTCGTCCGGGACGGGGTCCTCGATGGCGATCCGAGGGTCGTCGCCGAACATCGCTTCGATCGAGTGCCGCATCGACTGCTTGAAGAAGGCCGTGGGCGTGTCAGCGCCGATCATCGTCAGACGCCAGTCGTCGCGCGGCAGCCGCAGACAGGCCTCGGCGAGGTCCGCGGCTCCCTTCCCGCGGCTCAGCGGGCCGCTGTAGAGGATTCGCAGCGGACCGCTGGGATCGCGGCCCTCGCTCGGCGGACGCTCCGCGGGTAGGCCGAGTGGCATCGCGATGCGCGCCGCGCCCGGCAGCGTCTCGCCGTAGTAGCGGCGATAGAGCTCGAGCACATCCCCGCCCGGCCAGATCAGGCGGTCCGCGAGCCGCAGCTGTGCGCGCTCCAGATCACACAACAACTGCATGCCGGGGTCGGCGAGCGCCGCGTTGTGCAGGCCGGTCAGCTCAGCGCTGCCGACCATGCGAACGCCGAACTTCGTCTCGCGCAGCGAGCGGTGCCCACCGCGCCGCGCCTGCAGGGGAACGAGGGCCGGCGCGCCCCTGTCGCAGGCCTCGAGGTATTGCGGGCCCTCATCTCCGTAGGCCCGCTCGATCGCCTCCAGCACCGCGGCGGAGCGCCGATGACCCTCGCTCGCCAACGCGGTCGCCGCCAGCTCCTCGCTCGGCTCGGCGACGATCTCCCGCACCGGCGTGCCGGTCGAGCCAGCGGCCGAACCTCCGTCGCTCGTGCCGCCGTGGTCGATCAGGGTGACCTCGTGGCGGGTTGCGAGCAGTTCGGCGAGGGCCGCCGATGGGCGCTTGGCCTCATCGCGCGCGTCGTGGGAGATCAGGCAGACGCGCAGACCGGCTCCCCTCCCCGCAAAACTCTGGCTGGCTCTCTCAACAGGGTCCGAATTCAACACAAAGGAGAGCCGTCGCCCATTCTCGGCTCCGCCTCTGTCCGCCGATATCGTCCGCGCGATGCGGAGCGGCGCGGGGAGACTGAGGCGGCTTTCGACCGCCCTCGGCGGCACGCTCTTCCCCGACTCCCCCAAGGCCAGCACCACGCTGGGGCGCTCTTTCTGGGCGGAGGACGGGCCGGTTCTCTTCGGGGGCGCGATGGCAGAAGGATTCGGGGATTCCATGATCGCTCCCTATTCCAACTACCTGGTGGTCTTGCCCCGGCTGATCGGCGAGGCAGCGACCCTGGTCCCGCTCGAGGGCGCGCCGGCGTCCTGGTACATGCTGTTCGCGTCGTTCTGGCTCCTGCTCTGGCGTCCGCGGACGGATTGGGGGGCCCTCGCGATTTCCTTCGACCAGGGCGAACCGGAGGTCCGAGGCAATCCCGCCTGGGACACGGCACTCGAGGAAGCGGCGGCCGCCTGCGAGGCGGAAGGGCTCCCCGGAGTCCCGGTGCCCACCTCGCCGCCGGGCTTCGGCGTGTACGTGCCATGCGACAAGATCCCCGAAAGCCTCGGGGGCCAGGCCCCGGGGTGACGCCTGGCCACGACCCGCCGATGCCCGACGACGACACGACAACCGCCACCGGCTCCACCGCGAGCGCAGAGTCCACGAGGCTCGGCCCCGACGTGCCGCTGGCGATCGAGGCGCGCGGGCTGAAGAAGTCGTTCCGGATCCCGACCCACCGCATCGATTCGCTCAAGGAGCGTGCGGTGCGGCCCTTTGCGGCCCGGGAGTACCGCCTGCTGCGCGCGCTCGACGACGTCTCGTTCGAGGTCCGCCAGGGCGAGTTCTTCGGAATCGTCGGGCGCAACGGCTCCGGCAAGAGCACGTTGCTGAAATGCCTCGCCAGCATCTACCGCGTCGACGCCGGGACGATCCGGATGGCGGGGCGGCTGGCGCCCTTCATCGAGCTCGGTGTCGGCTTCAACGTCGAGCTGACCGCTCGGGAAAACGTGGTGCTGAACGGCGTCATGATGGGCCTGACGCGAGCTGAGACGAAGCGCCGGCTCGACTCCGTGGTCGAGTTCGCCGAACTCCAGGAGTTCGTCGACCTGAAGCTGAAGAACTACTCCTCGGGAATGCTGGTTCGCCTCGCCTTCTCGCTGATGATGCACGTGGATGCCGACGTGCTGCTGATCGACGAGGTGCTGGCCGTCGGCGATGCGGCCTTTCAGCAGAAGTGCGCCGACGCCTTCCACGACATGAAAGCGAAGGGGAAGACGATCGTTCTGGTAACCCACTCGATGGCGACGGTCGGAACCTATTGCGACCGGGCGATGCTGGTCGAGGACGGCGCGATCAGGATGATCGGCGACCCGGCCGAGATCGGCCGCCAGTACCTGCGCCTCAACTTCGAGCGCGACACCAGCGTCGCCGGCCGGGCGGGAACGGCGGAAAGCGACGAGGTCCGGCTGCGCGAGATCTGGACCGAGAGCCCATCCGGGGCCCGCGGAGCCCCGATCGAGAAGGGGGAGGACATCGTCGTCGGGGTCGAGCTGGAGATCCTCCGGGACCTGCGCGAGGTCGGCGTCGGGTTCCTGCTCACCAACGCCGACGGGGTCGGGCTCTTCCAGTTCGGCACCACGCTCGACGGCGAGCACGGGTCGGGGCTGGTCAGCGCGGGCCGCCGGGTCCGGGTCCGGGTTCGGCTCGACAACCCCCTGGTCGCGGGCCGCTACTTCCTCCATCTGGGCGTCAGCCGGGGTGGGCGCGGAGCCGGGACGGCGCTCTACGTCCACAACGCGGTCGACTTCGTCGTCTTCGGCGGCGAGGAGGGGGGCGGCATGGTGACGATCGGGCACGAGATCGAGGCCGTCATCGAGGACGGGGACGGATCGTGAGCGCGGGCGCTCCCGCGGCCGAGCTGCGCGAGGTCAGGGGCCCGTCGGCCCTGGGCGGGGGCTGGCGACGCTTCGGAGACCTGCTCTGGCTGATGTCGGTGACCGAATTCAGGCGGACCTACTTCGGCACCGTCCTCGGCTACCTCTGGTCGCTGGTCCGGCCGCTGCTCCTCTTCGCCGTCCTGCTCTTCGTCTTCACGCAGGTCTTCCGGATCGGCAGCGATGTCCCCAACTACCCGGTGCTGCTGCTGCTCGGCATCGTCCTCTTCTCGTTCTTCCAGGAAGCGACGACGAACGCCGTCACCTCGGTCGTCGCCCAGGAGGGGGTCGTCCGCAAGACCCAGTTCCCGCGCCTCGTGATCCCGACCACCGTCGTCCTCACCGCGCTCTTCAACCTCTGCCTCAACCTGGTCGTCGTCTTCGTCTTCATCCTCGCCTGGGGCGTCGACCCGACCTGGACCTGGCTCCTGTTCCCGGTCGCCCTGCTGGCGCTGTTCGTGCTGACGACGGCGGTCAGCATGCTGCTCTCGGTCCTCTACGTGCGCTTCCGCGACGTGGCGATCATCTGGGCGGTGCTGTCGCAGGTCCTCTTCTACGCCACCCCCGTCCTCTACCCGATCACGATCGTCGACGAAAAGTACCACGACCTGCTCTTCATCAACCCGCTGGCGCCGATCTTCGAGCAGGTCCGGGTCTGGGTGATCGACCCCACCGCGCCGACCGCCTCCGAGGTCGTCGGCGGCGCGCTGCACCTGCTCCCGGCGGCGGCGATCTTCGTCGGCCTCTGCGTCCTCGGGGTCTGGATCTTCAACCGCGACGCACCGCGGATCGCCGAGGAGCTGTAGGGCGTTAGTTTCCGACCGGTGACGACCGCCCTGCCGACGAGGCCTGCCGTACCCCTCCGGGGACCTCCTGGGGCGAATCGGGCCGATGGGCGACGAGGACCCGATCGGCGTCTACAAGAACTCCGGCCGCCTGCACCGGCAGATGCTGGACGACATCCTGCCCGACGATTGGTCCTGGCAGGGCAAGCGCGTCCTCGACTTCGGCTGCGGCGTCGGCCGAGTCCTGCGCCAGTTCCTTCCCGAGGCGGGAGAGGCCGAGTTCTACGGCTGCGACCTCGACACCCCGAGCGTCGAGTGGCTGCAGCAGAACTTCGCGCCCCCGTTCCAGATCTTCGAATCAAACGAAACGGCCGGGCTCCCGCAGGAGGACGGCTACTTCGACCTGATCTACGCCTTCAGCGTCTACACCCACTTCACCGACAACTGGGCCGAATGGCTGCTCGAGCACCATCGCGTCCTCGCCGACGGCGGCATCCTCTTCGCGACCTTCCTCGGCGAGGGGATGCTGGAGCCGCTGACCGGCGAGGAGTGGGAGGAAGACCGGATCGGGATGAACCCGCTGCTGCATGGCTACTCGTGGGACAAGGGGGGGCCGCTCGCCTTCAACTCACCCTGGTGGCTCCGCGCCCACTGGGGAAGGGCATTCGAGCTCGTCCAGCTCTACCCCCGAACCGAGCCCGACGTCCCCAGCCACGGGGTGATCGTGGCGCGGAAGAAGCCGGTTCAGCTGACGGTCGAGGACCTGACCAGGCTCGAGCCCGACGAGCCGCGCGAGATCACGGCGCTGCTCCACCATGTCGAGCAGCTCTCGGACGAATGCAGACGCCTCCGGATCGCTCACGACGCCCAGCAGGCGCACATCGAGCGCCTCGGAGTGCTGTCCTCGCTCTCGTGGCGGCTCACGTCTCAGTTGCGCCGCGCCAAGAACCGCGTCCGTCCCCGCTGAGGGGAAGACGGAGGGGGACCCCGCCGAAGGCGACGAGGGCATACCCGACGAGGCCGAATGCCGCCAGGATCGCCGCGATCGGGGAGTACTCGGTCCCCGGCAGCGGTGTCAACGAGGGCGTGTAGAGGACCAGCACGAACAGCGCGTTGATCGCGACGACGGCGATCGCAAGCCTGGTCGAGACCGCGGCCATCCCGACGACGCAGGCGCAGATCGCGACCAGCGGAATGCACGAGCGTGCCGGCGTGGATGATCGCGCTCGAGTACGCCAGGGGTGCCCCACTGCAGGAGCGCCCAGAAGAAGCAGCCCGATCCCGACGTAGGCGAAGCTGGTCATAGCGAAGCGCCCAATCGGCCTCGCTCTCCCGTCTGTGGCGGCGGAGTGCCATCGCGATCGGCCCGATCAGGAGCAGGCCAAGCAGTCGGGAGAAGCTCGAAGAAGCGGAAGAGGCGGATCGAGATGATCGCTTGGTCGGAGTCCCCTTCCTCGATCGCGTCGACGGTGTCGCCGACGTCTTCGTCGAACCTGGCGATCCCGGTGATGTCCTCGACGTTGTTCCACTTGTTCTCGAGGCTGCCATCGAGGCCGGCATCGCTGTAGCTGTCGACGATCGTCTCGAGGCTGCCGCGTTCGTCGATTTCGGTCACACCGGCGAGGTGCCACTTGACGAGCCGGTTGCCGGGCGGGTCGTCGTAGCGCTGGTAGGCCGACCAGGATCCCATCATCACGAACCCGACCAGGGCCGCGGCGCCGATCCAGCGCCAGCTCGGCAGGCCCCTGAGCGCGGCGATGATCGCGATCGGGAGGATCCCGTAGATGCTGGCGCCGTGCGCCAGCATGCCGAGGGCGAGCAGGGCGCCGAGCAGGGCGCCGACGCGCATGTCGCGCCGCCATTCCTCCCAGCGCGGCGAGATGACGAGCGCCAGACGCCGCGAGCAGGAAGGCGGCGGCGATCAGCTTCGGCCAGACGTAGAACCCGTTGGTGATCGCGATGTCGCTGGCCAGTGCCGCGAACATCGCCAGCCCCATCGTCAGCCGACGCAGGCGGGCCGCGCACAGCACCGCCCAGAGCCCAATGATCCAGAGCTGCTGGACGACGACGCAGAGCACCTGGTAGTGCAGGGAAATGGTGTCGGCGACCGTGATCGACTCCTGGGAGAGCACGTAGCCGATCTGAAGCGGCGGCCGGTCGCTCATCATCCAGTCGGGCGGATAGAGCGGCGGGGTCCCGTGGTGGCCTTCGGCCGCGAACCATTCCGCGAAGTAGCGGGGGATGTCGTTGTCGGAGGGCAGGCCTCCCGCGAACCGCGATCCCGACATCCCGATCGCGTCTTCGGTGCCGCCATGCAGGAAGCCGATGTAGACGATGAACACCGTCCCCAGGACCCAGAGCAGGAGCGGAATCCGCAACTGCCGCAGCAGCTCGCGGTCGAGGTTCCCGCGGTAGACGGAGAGGACCGCGACCTGGATCGAGCCGATCAGGAGGACGTAGTTCCAGGCCTGCCCGATCGTCGGGTCGGCGAAGTAGGCCCAGAACGCGATGAACGCCGCCGCCCCCGAGGCGACGAGCGCGATCGCCAGCAGGATCGGCACGTCGCGGACGCCGCTCCGCATCGCCGCCAGCGCGGCGGCGATGCCCGGCGCCCCGGTCAGGGCCAGGTGGACGACCAGCATCCAGAGGATTTCTCCGTTCGCGCTCAAGCCGGGAACCGTATCGGGGCGCTGGGTAGACTCGGCGGCGATGCCGGAGCAGAGGACGAGCGATCCGCGGCAGGAAGGGGCACGCATCGAGTACGGGCCGCACTACTTCCGGCGCGACTGCGGAGTTCCCTACCGGCGCGACGAGCACTGGCTCGAGTTCTTCGGCCGGGTCGCCGACGGCATCGTCCGCGAGCTCGGGCCGACCTCGGTCCTCGACGCCGGCTGCGCGATGGGGCTCCTGGTCGAGGCCCTGCGCAAACGGGAGGTCGAGGCCTGGGGCATCGACATCTCCGAGTACGCGATCTCCCAGGTCCACGAGTCCGTTCGCGACCACTGCCGCGTCGCCTCGATCACCGAGCCGCTGCCGCGGCGCTACGACCTGATCGTCTGCATCGAGGTGCTCGAGCATCTGCCGCCCGGCGAGACCGACGCCGCGATCGCCAGCCTCTGCGCCAACACCGACCGGCTCCTGCTTTCGACCACACCCACCGACTACGGCGAGGCGACCCACCTCAACGTGCGGCCCCAGGAGGCGTGGTCGGCGCTCCTCGCCCGCGAAGGCTTCCTCCGCGACCTCGAGGTCGACCTCTCCTACGTGACCCCGTGGGCCGCACTCTACGTGCGCACCGAGGAGCCCCTGGTCGAGACCGTGCGCCGCTACGACCGCTCCTGGTGGCGGCTGCAGACCGAGGTCGGGGAGCTGCGCCGCTCGCTGCTGGCACGTCCAGGAGCAGCTCGCCAAGATCGAGGAGGGCGAGGTCGAGGACCGGCCCAGGCTTCTGCGCGAACTCGACGCCCGCGACGAGGAGCTGCTGCGGCTGCGCGACCTGCTGATCGCGAAGGACGCCGAACTGGGGACGGCACGGGGGACCCTGGCCGAGCTGGCCGAGCACTCGGCCCGCCTCACCCTGCTGGCGAAGACCGTGCAGGCCGGGATCCCGCTCCTCCCCCGGAGGATTCTGCTCCGCCTCCGCGGACTGCTGTCCCGCCTCCGCCGGCGGAGCTAGCCGGGTGCCGGCTCCGCGGTTCTCGATCGTAACCCCGGTCTACGAAACGCCGGCCGGGGTGCTGCGGGCGATGCTGAAGTCGGTGCGGGGACAGCGCTTTCGCGACTGGGAGCTCTGCCTGGTCGACGACTGCTCCGCGGCGCCGAACGTGCGTCGGCTCCTCGACGCCGCGGCCAGGGGCGACGGCCGCATCCGCGTCTCCTACCGCGACGCGAATGGCGGCATCGTCGCCGCCTCCAACGACGCGCTCGGGATGGCGCAGGGCGAGTTCGTCGTCCTCCTCGACCACGACGACAAGCTCCACCCCGACGCGCTCGAGCACGTCGAGGAAGCCCTCGCGCGCCGACCCCGAGGTCGATTACGTCTACACCGACGAAGACAAGATCGACGAGGCGGGGCACCACTCGGGGCCGTTCTTCAAGCCCGACTGGTCGCCGGAGCGGTTCCGCACCCAGATGTACACCTGCCACCTGAGCGTGCTGCGCCGCTCCCTGGTCGAAGAGGTCGGTGGCTTCCACGCCGAGTTCGAGGGCTCCCAGGACTGGGACCTGATCCTCAGGGTGACCGAGCGGGCGCGGGCCGTCGCTCACGTCCCCCGGATCCTCTACCACTGGCGCACCCTGGAGACCTCGGCCGCCGGCGGCGGCGAAGAGGCGAAGCCGTGGGCGTTCGAAGCGGGGACGCGTGCCCTGCAGGCGCATTGCGAGCGGATCGGGCTGCCGGCGAAGGTCGAGCGGGACCTCGATCACCCGGGCGTCTACAACCTCATCCCCCGGCTCGAGCGGCGGCCCCCGGTCAGCATCGTGATCCCCACCGCGGGCCAGAGTCGCGAGGTGCGGTTCGAGCAGGTCGTCCTGATCACCCACTGCGTCCGCAGCATCGTCGAGACCTCCACCTATGACGACTACGAGATCGTCTGCGTCGCCGACACGACCACCGAGCCGGCGGTCCTCGACGAGCTGCGGGAGATCGCCGGAGACCGGTTGCGGATAGTTCCCTACGACCGGCCGTTCAGCTTCTCCGCCAAGATCAACTCCGGAGCCGTGCGCTCCGAGGGCGAGCACCTTCTCCTCCTCAACGACGACATGGAGGTGATCGCCCCGGACTGGATCGAGCGAATGGTGATGTACTCGGCCCATCCGGGGATCGGCGCCGTCGGCGGCCGCCTGATCCTCGAGGACGGCCGCCTCCAGCACGTCGGTGTGCTGTTCGATAACGGCGGCTTCGCGGGCCACCCCTACCACGGCTTCTCACGCGATTTCGCCGGCTACTCGAACAACGTCCTCGTCGCGCAGAACCTGCTCGCGGTGACCGGTGCCTGCCTGATGACGCCCCGCGAGACATTCGAGGAGGTCGGGGGCCTGACCACCACCCTCCCGGTCAACTACAACGACATCGACTACTGCCTGAAGCTGCGGTCGAGGGGGCTGCGGGTCGTCTACGACCCGGGCACGCTGCTCTACCACTTCGAGTCCTCGAGCCGCTCGACCGGATGTCGAGGATTGGGAGAAAGAGATGCTGATCGATCGCTGGCAGCCGCTGATCGACCCTGACCCCTACTCCAACCCGAGCCTTAGGTACGGTACGCCGCGGCTCAGCTCCCCCCTCAAATGGGCGATCCGCCGCCTCCCGCGCAGGCCGACCCGTGGAAAGGCAACGGTTTGAACTACGAGCGCCTCTACTCGTATCGCTTCCGCGACATCGACCAGGACGCGAGGATCGCGGTCTGGCGCGAGATCAGCCCGCACGTCTATGGCCTGATGGGAGAGCCGCAGAGGGTGCTCGACCCCGCCGCCGGCCGCGGTGAGTTCATCGGCGCGGTGCCGGCGAAGGAGACCTGGGCGGTGGACGAGGTCAGCTACCCGGAGGCGGCCCACAAGCCGGACACGACCGTGATCACGGCCTCGATCATGAATGCGGACCTGCCGGAGGCGCATTTCGACGGGGTCTTCGTCTCCAACTTCCTCGAGCACCTGCCCGACCAGGAGGGGATCGCCGCCTTTCTCGAAAAGATGAACCGGGCGATGGAGACCGGGGGGCGGATCGCGATCATGGGCCCCAACTACCGCTACTGCGCCGGCGAGTACTGGGACTGCGCCGATCACTACGTCGCCCTCACCCATGTGGCGATCGCCGAGCACCTCTACGCCGCCGGCTTCGAGCCGGACCGGATCATCCCCCGCTACCTGCCGTACTCCTTCCGCGGCATCCTGCCCCCCTCGCCCCAGCTCACCCGCCTCTACCTGAAGGCAACCCCCGCCTGGCGGCTGCTGGGGAAGCAATTCCTGGTGATCGGGCGGAAGCTAGACGGTTGATTCCACGTCGCCGCGGTCGGGCGACTCGCTTGGTGAGCTGACCCGGTAGTCGCCCCGGCTGAGCGTGTGCTCGAGCCAGACGTAGAGGACGATGAACAGGTAGCGGCTGCCCATCTCGCGCATCGCCAGCTTCGGTACCCCGGTGGTCCGGTTGGTCCAGGAGATCGGGATCACGTGGTAGCTGTGGCCCCTGACGATCGCCTTCAACGGCATCTCGACGGTCAGGTTGAAGTGCTTGGAGAGCAGCGGCTGGATCGTCTCGATCACGTCACGGCGGTAGGCCTTGAAGGCGTTCGTGGTGTCGTTGTAGCGGTGCCGGAAGAGGACCCGGATGAACCAATTGGCGAGGCGGTTGATCGCGAACTTCAGCGGCGGATAGTCGTTGACCCGGGCGCCGGGGACGAAGCGCGAGCCAAACGCGCAATCCCAGCCCTCCTCGAGCAGGCGGTGGTAGCGGATGATGTCCTCGGGGTCGTCGGAGGCGTCGGCCATCGTGATCACGACCGCGTCCCCCTCGAAGGAGTCCAGGCCCGCCCTGATCGCCATCCCGAAGCCCTTTTCGTAGGGGGAGCGCCGCACCTTGACGCGCGGATTGGTGGCGCCGATCTCCTCGACGACCGCCGCCGTGCGATCCTCGCTGCCATCGTCGATCACCAGCACCTCGTACTCGATCCCCTCCCGCTCGAGCACGGCGACGACGCCGTCCACGGTCGTCCCGACCGAGCCCTCCTCGTTCTGGGCGGGGATGACGACGGACAGCTTCATGCCGTGGCCATCGTCCAGCGCTCGACGTTCTGCTCGTACATCTCCTGGAGGATGTCCTCGACGCCGTAGCGGAGCTTCCAGTCCGGGTAGTCCGCTTCGAAGGGGCCGAGGTCGGAGATCCACCAGCGATGATCGCCGATCCGCGGCTCCTCGCCCAGCTCCCAGCTGAGCTCCCGGCCCGCGACCAGCTCGCAGATCTCGATCGCCTCGAGCATCGAGCAGTTGCTGAACCGCCCGCCACCGATGTTGTAGACGGCGGCGGCGCGCGGGGCGCTGTGGAACGCGGCGAAGGCGGCGATCAGGTCGGCGCTGTGGATGTTGTCGCGGACCTGCTTGCCTCCGTAGCCGAAGACCGTGTATGGCGTGCCGGTCACGGTGCACTTCATCAGGTAGGCGAGGAAGCCGTGCAGCTTCGCGCCGGCGTGCTGCGGCCCGGTCAGGCAGCCGCCCCGGAAGCAGACCGTGGGCATCTCGAAGTAGCGGCCGTACTCCTGCACCAGCAGGTCGGCGGCGGCCTTGGAGACGCCGAACAGCGAGTGGGTCGAGGAGTCGATCGACATCGAGGTGTCGATGCCGCGGTGGTAGCGATGCGACTCGGGCAGCTCGAGGCGGAGCTCGAGCTCCTCGAGCGGCAGCCGGTTCGGGGTGTCGCCGTAGACCTTGTTGGTCGAGCAGAAGATGAACGGCGCCTCGGGGCAGTTGGCCCGAGTCGCCTCGAGCAGGTTGAGGGTGCCGTTGGCGTTGACACCGAAGTCGGTCTGGGGGTCGCTCGCGGCCCAGTCGTGGGAGGGCTGGGCAGCGGTGTGGATGACCAGCTCGATCTCGCCGCCGTGGCTGGAGAAGATCCGGTCGACCGCCTCGCGGTCGCGGATGTCGACGTTCTCGCTGCTGAACTCGGAGTGGGCGACCTGGAGCCGCTCGGTGACGTGCGCGGTCGAGGCCTCGGGGCCGAAGAAGCTCGCCCGCATGTCGTTCTCGATCCCGACGACGTCGTATCCCTGGGCGACGAAGTGGCCGACCGCCTCCGACCCGATCAGCCCACCAGAGCCCGTGATGATCGCCACCGGCATTTTGCTGCTTCTACTCCCTCTCCCCTGCGGGGGTCTCGATTTCGAGCGCGGCGGCGATCCGATCCTCGTCCGCAGCCACCCACTCGTGGATATCGGCGAGCGCCCGCTCGGCGCTGCGCCTCGGGCGCCACTCGTCCAGGCCGAAGAGTTTCCCGCAATCGGAGAGATAGATGGGGACGTCCCCCTCGCGGGTCTCGGCGACCGGCTCGATCGGAACCTCGTTGCCGGTCAGCTGGCGGCAGATCTCGGTCGTCTCCCGCAGCGAGAGGCTGCACTCGCGGCCGCCGCCGACGTTCACCGTGCGCCCATCCCAGCCCTCGGGGTCGAGGAGCTGGCGCTCGACCAGGTCGACGAGGTCCTCGACGTGAAGCAGGTCGCGGACCTGCTTGCCCTCGCCGCCGAAACCGATGTAGGTGAGCGGCCGCTTGAAGTGGTGGGCGAGGACCCAGTGGGTGAACACCCCCTGGTCGACCTTGCCCATCTGCCAGGGGCCGGCGATCACGCCGCAACGGTCGATCACGGCGGGAACCCCCTGGCCGGCTCGGTACTCCTCGATCAGCAGCTCGGCGGCGAGCTTGGTTGCCCCGTAGAGGGTCCGGTGTCCGTTCATCGGGAACTCCTCTGCGATACCCGCCGCCGAGGCGCCGGGAACATCCTGCGCCTCGGCCAGCTCGAAGCGGGTCGCCTCCTCGACCCTGGCGAGGGCGAGCTGCGGCTCGACCGGGTAGACCCGGCTGGTCGAGAGGAAGACGATGAAGGCGCCGTCGCGGCGGGCGAGCTCGAGGCAGTGGTAGGCGCCGGTCAGGTTGGTGTGCACGAGGTAGGAGGTGTCGCCGTCGGTCCCGCTCATCACCGAGGGCTCAGCCGAGCACTCGATCAGCGCCGAGATCTCGGGCAGCCGCTCGAGGTCGGCGGGCTCTCGAACGTCGCCGCGGACGAACTCGACGGCCGCCTCCTCGAGGCGCGGAAGGTTCAGCTCCGAGCCGCGGCGGTAGAGGTTGTCGAGGGCGAGGATCTCCCACTCGGGGTGCCTTCCCGCGAGGGAGACGGCGAGGTTGGAGCCGACGAAGCCGGCGCCTCCTGTGATCAACAGGCGCACGGAATTACCACTTCGCGCTTCGCTCCCTCGCGAAGAATCAGATATGCACGCTCGGTCGCTGCCGCGCTCATCGCGCAAGCGTATCCACCATGCCCTGGCCGCTAATCTGCGCCGGTGCCGAAAGCCCCTCTCCAACTCGGCCTGCTCTGGCGGCTGCGCGCGACGAGGAGGATCTGGCGGCCGGGAGCGAGGCACGACATGCCGCTCCTGGAGCCGAAGCCGATGCCGGACGGCCGGCTGGACAGGCCCGCCCCGGGGGCGGTCCTCAATCGCGGCGCCGTCGCATTCGAAGGCTGGGCGCTGTTTCCCTCCGGCCCCTGCGTGCGAGTCGAGGTCTGGCTCGGCGAGACGATGCTCGGCCTCGCCCGGCTCGGCCTCCCCCGGATGGATCTCAGCATGCAGACCGGGGACGCGGCGGCGGGTGTCGCGGGCTTCGAGCTGATCACCGACATCTCGTCCTGGCCCGGGCCGGACGGCGATGCGGAGGTCCGGATCGTGGTGGTGGGAAAGGAGGGCGAGCAGCACGAGCTCGCCGCCGCGATCACGGTCGCCCCGGCGGAGGAGATCGAGTCCGAGGTGGACGTGGCGTCGGCCCCGCCCCCGGCCGCGACCCGAGGCGGAGACGCGCCGCGCGCCCTCATCTTCACCCATCAGCTGACCCTCGGCGGCGCCCAGCTCTACCTGCTCGAGCTGCTGAGTGAGCTGGTCGCCCACGATGCGATCGAGGCGACGGTCGTCAGCACGCTCGACGGGCCACTGCGAGGCAAGCTCGCCGAGCTCGGAATCCCGTCGCACGTGACGAGCATGGCGGTGATCGAGGGGGCCAGCGCCCACAACGGCCGGGTCGAGGAGCTCGCCGCCTGGGCCGCCGACGGCGGCTTCGAGGTGGTGTTCGTCAACACCGCCACAGCGACCGCGTTCCCGGGCGTCGAGGTCGCGACCAGGATGGGGATACCGGCGATCTGGGCGATCCACGAGAGCCAGGAGCCGCCGCTGTCTGTGGCGTGAGCTGAATCCGGAGGTGCGCGTCAGCGCCGAACGGGCCCTCGGCGACGCGGCGGTGGTGCTGTTCGTCGCCGAGGCGACCCAGCGGCTGTTCGAGCCGTGGAGGACCGACGGGCGCTTCCTGACGATTCCCTACGGACTCGACCTCGAGCCGATCGACTCCGTCCGAGCCGGCTTCGACCGCGCCGCGGCGCGCCGCGATCGCGGGCATTCCCGCCGATGCCGACCTCGTGATCTGCGTCGGCTCGGTCGAGCCGCGCAAGGCGCAGGTCTCGCTCACCCAGGCCTTCGAGCGGATCGCCGAGGCTCACCCCGATGCCCACCTGGCGCTGGTCGGCGCCAAAGACGACGACGACGCCAGGCTGCTGGGCGACTACATCGATGCCTCACCGCAGCGGGACAGGATCCGGCTGATCCCGATCACCCCCGAGGTCCAGGCCTGGTACGGGATGGCCGACCTCCTCGTCTGCGCCTCCGACATCGAGTCGCTGCCGCGCTCGGTGGTCGAGGCGATGGCGTGGGAGCTGCCGGTCCTGGCGACCGACGTCTACGGGCTGCCGGAGCTGATCGAGGAGGGCAGACCGGCTGGCTCTGCCCGGCGCGCGACGTCGAGGCGCTCGCCTCCGGGCTGGATCGGGCACTCGAGCTCGACCGCCGCCGAGCGCGAAGCGGATGGGCCGGACCGGCCGCGCCCTGATCGAGCGCCGCCACTCGCTCAGCGAGTACGGGCGCAGGGTCGGGGCCCTGCTGGGCGAGGTCGCCCGCGGTCGGCCCGCCGACGCCCCGGAGCATGTGGGCGAGGGTTAGCGAGCGGGGCCGCTGGGCCCTGGTCGTCCTCCTCGCGGCGCTCGCCCTCGTCGCGCTCGACGCCTGGTGGATCGCCACCTTCAGGCACGGTTACCCGTTCGACGTCGACGAGGCCGGCTACATGTCGATCTCGCTGAACAACTACTTCGGCCTCGACTCAGGGGGGCTCGACACCTGGTGGGACACGATCCAGATGCAGGCCCCGCAGGCGCCCCTGGTCCCTGCCCTGACCTCGGTGATCCTGATCTTCAATCCGGGGGTGCTGCAGGGCTTCGCGACGCTGGCCTTTTTCCTCATCGTGCTCGCGCTCGCCACCTACGGGATCGCCGAGCGCCTAGCCGGGCCCCGCCTCGGCGCCCTCGCGGCGATCGTCGTTGCCGCCTCCCCGGGGGCCTTCGCCAACCTGCGCGAGTTCATCTTTGCCCTTCCGACGGCAGCGCTGCTCGCCTCCGCGGTCTACGCGCTGCTCCACACCGAGGGCATGCAACGGA
Source organism: uncultured Solirubrobacterales bacterium (assembly GCA_963816785.1). Classification (GTDB taxonomy): domain Bacteria; phylum Actinomycetota; class Thermoleophilia; order Solirubrobacterales; family 70-9; genus VRUE01. The sequence goes on from CAWFLL010000004.1 coordinate 1,196,256, forward strand.
GCCGCTGGGCGCTCGCCTGCGGGGCGGCGGTCGGACTGATGCTCCTGGCGAGGACGATGGCGGTGGCCTTCGTTCCAGGGATCGGGGCAGCGGCATTGGTCGCCCTGCTCCTGCGGCCGCGCGAGGACTGGCCTGTGGGGATTCTCAACCTGGGGCTCCTCGTGGTGTCCGCATTTGCGGTCGCAGCCACCTGGTATTGGCGCAATCTGGACCCCGTCCTCGACTACCTCACGGACTTCGGCTACGGCTCCGAAGCCTCCAATTTCGGAACGGATCACGCGACTCTGTCCTGGGGCTGGTGGCACGCGGTGGCGACTCGAATCACCGCGGGGGATCTGCTGCTTCCGCTCGCGGCCCTGATCCTCGCCGGCCTGATCGCCGTCGCGGTCGAGGCGGTGCGGCGGGTGAGGGAGGCCGGCGATCGCCGCGCCGCCGTGGAGGGGCTCCTGCGCAGTGAGGTGTCCATCGTCGCGATCGTCTTCGCGGCCGGCTACGTGGCGCTTTCGAGCTCCCAGAACGCCGGCAATGGCTTCACGTTCCCGATCGCCGTCCTGTTGCCGCCGCTTGCGGTCGTCGCGCTGCGCCTGCACCGCCGAGCCTTCGTCCCGGTCCTCGCCCTTCTCGCCGTGATCACCGCCTTCAACATCGCCTCCACCTCGACGGCGTGGGACGGACTCTCCAGAGAGAGGACGGTCTCCGTGCCCGGATTCGGCACCGTGCCCTTGATCGACGGGGTGCCGAAGGCGGTGGACACGATCCGCGAGCAGGTTCCCGGCCCAGACACGAGATTTGACCGGTCGGACCGTGCCTGGCCTCGGGCAAGCTACGAGCTCGCCCGCTACATCGTCGACGACCTTGGAACGCCGACCGCGACGCCCGTTGCCGCATTCGGTTCCCGCAACCGGGTGATCAACACGAACACGCTGACCCTCGCGTCGCTGCAGCGATACCAGCGCCTGAGGATCCCGATGATTCAGCTCCTCCCCGACCAGGGCAACGATCCAGCCGCATATCTGGGCCCGCTTCGCGATCCCACCTACGGCCCGCCCGGGATCGTGATCACGATCCGGCCCAGCGCGGGAGACTTCGAGCCGATCCTCAATCGGGTCGCGGTGGAGGAGGCGGCTCGCCGGACCGGATTCCGGCTCGTGCGGACGATGGAGCTCCCGAACAGCACCCAGGTGCGAATCTGGCAGAGGCGGGCACCCCCGGCGACCAGCCCCTAAAGCTCAGCGCCGGCCCCCTCCGGTCAGGCGGAGGAGGGGCACGCGCCAAACGGCCTCGGCGACGATCGAGCCGCCCATCTTCGAGGAGCCGGCGCGGCGGTCGCGGAAGACGATCGGCACCTCGACCACCTTGAAGCCGCGCTGGATCGCGCGGAAGGTCAGCTCGACCTGGAAGGCGTAGCCGCGCGACCTGACCGAGTTGAGATCGATCGCCTCCAGCACCTCGCGGCGAAAGCACTTGAAGCCGCCGGTCAGGTCGCGCACCTGCACCCCGAGGGCGAGGCGCGCGTAGGCGCTGCCGCCGCGGCTGATCGCCTGTCGGAGGGCGCTCCAATCGCTGACGCTTCCCCCCGTGACATAGCGGGAGCCGATCGCCAGATCGGCTTTCTCGACCGCTTCGAGGAGGCGCGGAAGATAGGCCGGGTCGTGAGAGAAGTCGGCGTCCATCTCGAGGACGAAGCCGGCGCCCCCGGCCAGGGCCCGGCGGAAGCCGGCGATGTACGCGGGGCCGAGCCCTTCCTTGCCAGGCCGGCGCAGGACCTCGAGGCGCGCCTCCCCGCGCCCGAGCCGCTTGGCGATCTCCCCGGTCCCATCCGGGGAGTTGTCATCGACGACCAGGACCCGGCCGGACGCGGGCAGCTTCGCCAACACCGCCTCGACCATCGCCTCGATGTTGGCGGCCTCGTTGTAGGTGGGTAGCACGAGCCAAGCCGGACCCTGTGCCACAGCCTCGGACATCCTTCGATGCTATTCGCCGCCGCCATTCGCGGCCGTTTGGATGAATCTGTTGAACCGTCGGATGTGACATACGGTTAGGCGGTCATGGAGAGGACCGTGGGGCTCGATCCACTGAGGGAGGCGGGTTTGAACCTGTCGGTGCCCGCGCTGGTGGCCGAGCGGGCACGGGCGCAACCCAATGCGATCGCCGTCGAGGATGGTGACCGAGCACTCACCTACGCCGAGCTCGACGCGGCCGGCGGCGCGGTCGCCGCAACCCTCCTGGATGCGGGCCTCCGCCCGGAGGAGCCGGTCGGGGTCAGCCTCCCCCGCTCCTGGCAGGCGATCTGCGCACTTCTCGGCGTGATGCAGGCGGGCTGCGCCTATGTCCCGGTTCCGGCCGAGTACCCGCCCCACCGCAGGCGGATGCTGGTGAGGCTGGCGGAGACGGAGACGATCCTTCGGATCGACGACCTCGAGAGGGCGCTGGAAACCGGGGGTGAGGGGCCGGACCCGCCGCCCGGAGGGGATCGGCTCGCCTACATCCTCTTCACCTCGGGCTCGACCGGGAGCCCGAAAGGGGTGGAAATCACCCACCGCAACCTCGTCAACCTGCTTGGGGGCGGCTGGAGGTTGATCCCCAGGCCCGGCGATGCGACGCTCCATACCGCTCCCCTCGGGTTCGATATCTCCGCGTTCGAGATCTGGGCGACGCTGGCGAACGGCGCCCGGGTCGTCGTCGCCCCTCGGGGGCGGCCCGACCCGAGCGAGATCGGCAGGCTGATCGCCGCCCGCGGGATCACCGTCGCGTTGTTCTCCGCCGGGATGCTCGCCGAGATCGTCCGCGTCGGGCTGGCCGACCTCGGCGGGATGCGGATCCTCGCCTCCGGAGGCGATGTCCTCCTTCCGGCGACCGCGGCCGAGCTGCGCGCGGCCCACCCTGGGCTGAGGATCCTCAACGCGTATGGCCCGACCGAGGCGACGATCATCGCGACCGACCACGAGGTCGGCGAGGGCGACGGCGGCCCGATCCCGATCGGGAGGGCGCTGCCCGGCTATACGACGCACGTCCTCGACCCGGATGGCGCGGCGGTCCCACCGGGAACGCCGGGGGAGCTCTGGATCGGCGGGGCCGGCGTCGCCCGCGGCTACCGCAACGATCCGGATCGCACTCGCGAACGCTTCCGCGAGATCCCGGGCGCACCCGGCATCGCCTACCGGAGCGGGGACCTCGTGCGGGAGCGAGAGGATGGGGAGCTCCACTTCCTGGGCCGTGCCGACGACCAGGTGAAGATCTCCGGCCAGCGCGTCGAGCCGGGCGAGCCCGCCCACGTCCTCGCCTCGCATCCCGACCTGCGCGAAGCGACGGTCGTCGCCCGCGAGGACGTCCCCGGCCACAAGCACCTGGTCGGCTACGCGGTGCCCCGCCCCGGCGCCGAGCCGGCGCCCGGCAGAGCTCCGCGAGTACGTTGCCTCGCGGCTGCCCTCGTTCATGGTGCCCAGCTCGATCCACCTCCTCGACGCGCTCCCCCACAACGAGCGGGGAAAGATCGACGCGGCAAGCCTGCCGGCCCCGGGCCGAGATGACGGCGCCGGCCCTGATGCCGGCCCGGTCGCGTTCCTGATGGCCGAGGTCCTCCAGCTCGACGGGGTCGGGCCCGACGAGAACTTCTTCGCGCTCGGCGGAACCTCGCTGCTGGCGATCCAGCTGGTCGGCCGCCTGCGCGAGGCCGCGGGGCTGGAGACCGACATCGGGGCGGTGTTCGAGGCGCCGACGCCGCGGGCGCTGGAGGAGTACATCGAGTCCGGCGCGGCTCCCGCCCCCCCGCTCCCGCCACTGCGACCCGGGCCTCGCGCCGAGGTCGCTCCGCTCAGCGCCGCGCAGCGTCGGGCGTGGCTCTTCGGCCGTCTCCGCCCGGACTCACTCGCCTACCAGTACTCGGGCGCCTTCCGGTTCGAGGGCGAGCTCGACGAGGAGGCCCTGCGGAGGGCGATGGGGGACCTGATGGACCGCCACGAGATCCTCCGCACCTCCTTCGAGGAGCGCAACGGCGAGCCGGTCCAGGTGATCCACGATCGCCGGCCGGTGCCGCTGGAGGTGATCGACCTCCGCGGGAGGGGAGGGGCAGGCCTGGCCGCGGCTGATCCGCGAGCAGGTCCGCACCCGGATCGACCCCGGCGAGGCGCCGCTGCTGCGCTGGACGTTGATGCGGCTCGGGGAGCGCCGCTGGATCCTCGCTCCAGGTCGAGCATCACCTGATTCACGACGGCTGGTCCTTCACCGTCCTCACCGCCGAGCTGGCCGAGCTCTACTCGGCCCGGGTCGAGGGCCGCGATCCCCAACTGCCCGATCTCGAGATCCAGTTCCAGGACTTCGCCCGATGGGAGCGAATCGGTGCTCACCTCCGATCTCCGTCCGGCGCCAGCTCGATCACTGGAAGGCTCGTGCTCGATCCCGCGCCGCCGCTGCTGCAGCTACCGACCGACCGGCCGCGACCGGCGCGCGAGTCGTTTGCCGGCGGCTCGATCCGGAGGCGGCTCGAGCCGCGCCTGGCCGCCAAGCTGCGCGAACTGGCGCTCGAGGGCAACGCGACCCTCTTCATGATCACGCTCGCCGCCTTCCTCGCCCAGTTGCGGTCCTATTCGGACAGTGACGACCTCCAGGTCGGCTCCGGCCTCGCCAACCGGCGCGACCCCGCGTCCGAGCGGATGATCGGGATGGCGCTCAACACCGTCGCGCTGAGGTGCGACCTCGGAGGGGACCCGACGGTGAAGGACCTGCTGCAGCGGGTCCGCAGGGTGGCACTGGATGCCTATGCCAATGCGGATGTGCCATTCGACTCGGTGGTGGAGGCGCTGCAGCCGCCACGGGACCCGAGTCGCTCGCCGCTGATCCAGACGCTCTTCTCGTTTCACGACGCCCCCCGCTCGGAGGAGCGCTGGCGGGGCTGGTGGTTGAGCTCGTCCAGGTGCTCTCCAACGGCACCGCGAAGGCCGACCTCAACGTGATCGGTGTCAACGACGAGCGACGGCGGCGTGACCTTCGTCTGGGAGCACTCCGACCTGTTCAGCGATGCGAGCGCCGATCGCCTCGCCGGCCACCACCTCCGGCTGCTCGAGGAGTTCGTCGCCCGCCCGGAGGCCCGCCTCTCCGAGCTCGGGATGCTGGAGGAGTCGGAGGAGCGCCAGATCGAGGAGTGGAGCGTGGGGCCCTCGGCCTACGATCGGGACTCGACGGTCCCGGCCCTCGTGCAACGCCAGGCCCAGCGGGACGGCGGCGCGACGGCAATCGTCGACGGCACCGAGCGCATCTCCTACGCCGATCTCCTCGCCCGCTCGCGGGCCGTTGCGGGCACGCTTCGAAGGCATGGCGTCGAGCCTGGGGATCGGGTTGCCGTCCTCTCGCCTCGCTCGGCGGCCGCCGTGACCGCCTTCCTGGGGATCCTCGAGGCCGGGGCGGCCTACGTCCCCCTCGACCCTCTCCACCCCGACGCGAGGATCGAGCGCGCGCTGCGAGGACGCCGGGGTCACGATCGGCCTGCGAGGACACCGGCGACGGCCACCGGCTGCCGGCCGGGATCGAGGCGCTCGATCTCGCAGAGGCCGGCGTCGGGAGCCCGATCGAGGCACCCGTCGATACCGGCCCCGAAGACCTCGCCTACGTCATGTACACCTCGGGATCGACCGGCGAGCCGAAGGGCGTCGAGGTCACCCACCGCAACATCGTCCGCCTGGTCGACGACCCCGAGTACGTCGAGCTCGGCCCGGAGACGGTGATGCTCCACGCCGCGTCGCCCGGCGTTCGACGCGACGACCCTGGAGCTCTGGGGCCCGCTCGCCAACGGCGGCGCCGTCGCGATCCTCGGCGAGCAGCCCTCGCCCGACGCAGTCGCGGCGGCGATCGCCCGCCACGGGGTGACGACCCTCTGGCTCACGGCCGGCCTCTTCCATGAGCTGGTCGACAGCCGCCCCGAGTGCCTCGGCGCGGTGCGCCACCTGCTCGCCGGCGGAGACGTCCTCTCCCCGCACCATGTCGTCCGCGCCCTGGCCGCACTGCCCGCCGACGGGCGGCTCACCAACGGCTACGGGCCGACCGAGACGACGACCTTCGCCCTCACCCACGAGATGCGCCCCGGCGACGGCCCCGGCCTCGGCGGCTCGGTTCCCCTCGGCCGGCCGATCCAGGGAACGACCTGCGCCGCTGCTCGACCCCGAGGGCCGCCCGGTCCCGATCGGCGTCCCCGGCGAGCTCTGGATCGGCGGCGACGGGGTCGCCCGCGGCTACCGGGCGGATCCGGAGCTGACCGCGGCGCGCTTCGGGCCCGACCCCGCCCGCCCCGGGGGCCGGCGCTACCGCAGCGGCGACCGGGCGCGCTGGCGCCCCGACGGCACGATCGAGTTCCTCGACCGCGTCGACCGCCAGGTGAAGATCCGCGGGGTCCGGATCGAGCCTGCCGAGGTCGAGGAGTCGCTGCTCGCCCATCCGGACATCAGCGCCGCCGCGGTCATCCCGTTCGAGCGGGCGCCGGGGGACAGGGCGCTGGCCGCCTATGTCGTCGCCGCCGACGACGGCGCCCTCGATCGGGCCGACCTCCGCAGGCACGCCGTCGAACGACTGCCGGCGGCGATGGTGCCGACCGCGTGGGTGACCCTGCCGAGGCTGCCGCTGAACGCCAACGGCAAGGTCGATCGCAGCAGCCTCCCGGCGCCCGGCCCCGAGCACCTGGCGGCCACCGGCGGCGCCGGCCCCGCAGACCAGAGCCGAGCGCCTCGTCGTGCAGGCCTTCGAGAAAGCGCTGGGCGTGCAGGGGGTGGGGGTCGATGACGACTTCTTCGCCCTCGGCGGCCACTCGCTGCTCGCCGTCTCTCTCTTCTCCGAGCTGGAGCGGATCGCGGGAAGGCGGCTGCCGCTGGCGACGATCTTCGAGGCGTCGACGCCGCGCGCACTCGCGGCCTGCCTCGGGTTCCGATGCCCCCGCCTCGCGCTGGGAGAACCTCGTCCCGCTCAAGCCGCAGGGATCGCGTCCGCCGCTGTTCGTGGTCAGCGCCGGCGACGGCAATCTGGTCGGCTTCGCGCCGCTCGCCCGCCACCTCTCCGCCGAGCAGCCGCTATTCGGACTTCAGCCGAGCGGGCTCGACGGCCGCCATCCCCTCGACCGCGGCATCGATGAGATGGCCGACCGCTACCTGGCCAAGATCCGCGAGGTGCGGCCCCATGGCCCCTACCTGCTCGCCGGGCGCTGCAACGGGGCCACCGTCGCCTACGAGATGGCGCACCGACTTCGAAGCGAGGGGGAGGACGTTCCGCTGCTGGTCTCGCTCGACTCCGACCCTCCTCCGGCGGGACCGCTCGAGCTGCAAGCCGGGGATCGGGTTCGATCCCGTCATGGAGTCGGCCTGGATCCGGGCGCGACGGGCCGGAGAGGCGGTCCCGGACCCGGATTCCGAGGATGGCGCCGCAGCGCTTGCGGCGTGGCTCCGAGAACCGGCGGCCCCCGGCGTCTCCCGCTACCTGCATGAGATCTGGCACTGGCGCGAGGACCTCCGCCGGGTCTGGCCCGACCCGCTCGGAGCGGACGCCGCCGGGCTCGCGGCCTGGTCGTGGGAGTACGGACAGCACGGTGACCTCGAGCCGAGGCTCCTGCTTCCGGTGGAGACAGACGGCTGCAGCCTTCCGGGCGGCCTCTCCTGGAACTGGGTGATGACGACCGCGTGGGAAAAGCTGGGCGGGGAGCCTGGTGACCCGTTGGCCGCGGACGGATGGCGGGAGTTCCGCGAGCGGCTGCTCGAGCCAATCGGCGAGTCCGGCCTCAACCGCTACCTGCTCTCGGCCTGGGAGCGCCCCGACCTGCAGGCCGCACTTTCCCCGGCCCCTCGATGGCGACGCGGGCGATCTGATCGACTGGAGCTGGATTCACGGGACGCGCGAGGGCCTGGCTCCCGCCCTGCTACCGGCGCCGCGTGTTCCGCTTCCGCGCCGCCTGCGGGCCGACCTGGCGAGGCGCCGTGTGAAGGTTCCCCTCGTACGCGCCCGTGCGGCCGCGTCGCGCCACGCCCGCGCCACCGCGGTCGAGGCCAGGGCGCGAGCACTCGAGGCGATCGAGCGGCGCCTCGATCGCCCGCTGCCGCGGGCGCGGGCCCGAATCGAGCGCCGGGTGGTGGCCGCAGCGCGCGAGGCGCGCGCCTCCTACAGGGCGAAGCCATGGCCGGGACGGGTGGCTCTCGTCGTCTCGACCGAGTTCGCCGACAAACCGACCTACCTGGCCTGGTCGGAGCGCGCGACGGAGGGTGTCGATCGCCGCCAGCTGCCGGTGGGGCACGTCGAGATGCTGCGAGACCCGGGGGCCGCGATGCTCGCCGATTGCGTGGAGGACCTCATATCGGAGGCGCTCCGCGATCGAGCGTGAGCTGGGAGCCGGGGCCGCAGGGCCCACCCAGGCCCGAGGCGGAGGCTCACGTCTGGCGAGCAGACCTCGACGCTGGAGATTGGCCCGGCCTGGGGGAGTTGCCGGCCGGGGACCGCGCCCAGGGGGAGCGCTTCCTGCGCCCGGAGGCGGGCCGGCGATGGGTCTCCTCGCGCTGGGCCCTTCGCCTCACGATCGCGGGCTATCTGGAGGAGGACCCGGCTGCGATCGAGCTCGCGACCGCCGCGAATGGAAAGCCGCTGCTCTCCGGGAACGGCTCGCTCCGTTTCAACCTCAGCCATTCCGACGGCCTGGCACTGATCGCGCTCACCTGGGAGCGGGAGATCGGCGTCGACCTCGAGCGGGTCGAGCGCGGGCGCGACTTCCCGGCACTCGCCCGCACCGGGCTCGAGCCGAGCGCTGCCGAGGCCGTGTCCAGCGCGGCCGCTGCCGAGAGGGCGGAGGTCTTCTACGCCGCCTGGGTTCGTCGCGAGGCGGTCGCGAAGTGCTTTGGAGAGGGGCTCGGCGGGCCCCCGCCGGGCGGGCCCGTCGAGGTCTGCCCGGTTGACGTCGGGCCGGGATGGGCCGCAGCCGTCGCGCTCGCCGGCATCGGAGCACCGCCGATCCGGTGCTTCGACCTCCTGACCTGAGAGCCCGTCTCGCTACCGCGCGGCCGTCACGGCCGAGCCCGGCCCCCGGTGAGGTCGACGAAGGCGTGCCAGGCGGGCTTCGGCCTGAGGCGCTTGCCGTCGTGGAAGAAGCCGACCGAGTCGCAGAAGTTGCAGACGTCCGGCAGGTCCTTCCAGGAGAACCAGTAGGCGGCCTTGAGATTGAGGCGCTGGCGATTCGCGATCAGGTATTCGTAAGCCTGGCGCAGCTCCAGCACCTGGCCCCGGACCCCCCGCTCGAAGCTGACGATGTTGGGGTCGTTCTGCGATCCCCACCCCATCTCGGTGACGTAGAGGCGGGCGCCGGGGTCGTGATTTTCGAGAATCACCCCCCGCATTTCCTCGATCAGCTCTTCCAGCCCTTCCGCCCGGTCGGCGTAGGGATGCAGCGCGACGCCGTCGAATTGCGACCTGATGCCCGGCACCCGGTAGAGCTGTTCGAGGAAATCGACGGCGGGCATCGCGTTCGGAGGCTGTGCGGTCGGGTCCCCGAACAGGCCCGAGAGGATCACCCGCGCGCTCGGCTCGACGCTCGTGATCGCGGTGTGGGTCAGCTTCAGCAGCTTCGCGTAGCGCTGCGGGGAGGCGGGGGTGGCGAAGTAGAAGAAGTTGGCCTCGTTCCAGACCTGCCACTCACGCACCGGGATCCGCGGCAGCGGTTCTTCGCTTTCAGGCCCGTGTTCGCTCCAGAAGACCCCGTGCGGCCCGTAGCGCAGCACCGCGGCTTCGACGAATTCGGTCCACTCGCGCTGCTTGCGGCCGCTGTCGATCGGCAGGACGGTGTACCTGCGGGAGAGCCAGGACGGCGTCCCGTAGAGGAACGGCAGCACCCTCATCCTCCCCCGCGCCGCCATCCCGACCACCTCGTCGAATCCGCTCCAGTCGAACTCGCTCTTCGCGGTCGGCTGGACCGTTTCCCAGACCAGGGGCCAGCGCATGCTGCCGATCCGCCCGACCCGCATGTGTTCGACGTCGTCCCTGGTCGGGTCCGTCTGGGGGGCGATCCCGAAGAATTCACGCGGTACTGGGGCCGTGCCCGTCGGGGCCGGCGCGGCGGTGCCCGCGGGCACGGCGAGAAGGGCCAGCATGGCCATGAGGGCGATGGCGATCTTGGTGATTCTCATCTGCGTCAGGGTCTAGTAGGTACCGCCGAGCTTGCGGTGGTCCCAGGTCGCAACCCGGACCGGCCTGAACTGGATCGCTACGCGTTTCGGAGCCTGGGCTTCGAGCGCGGCCTTTGCATTCCCCTCGACCGAGGAGATTCCTTCCGCGTATCGCAGGGTCAGCTCTTCCGCGAACCCGATCACGGTCTCGAAGTCGCGGTGGAGCTCCGCCTCGGCCTCGATCATCATGCCGCGCAGCTCGCCGTACTCGTGACCGGTCTCGATCAGTACCGTCGCCCGCGGGTCGCGCTCGAGGTTGCGCACCTTCTGCGATTTCGCGTAGGTCCAGGCCCATACGTCGCCCTGCCGCGCCACGAACCACATCGGCATCGAGTGCGGCCAGCCCCGGGGCCCGAGGCTGGAGACGACCGCGATCCGCTCGCCCTCGAGCAGCTCGCTCTGCTCCCCATCGCTCAGCTTTATCTGGTCCCGGCGGCTCATTTCACAGATCGCGAGCTGAGACTCTACGCACCACCGCGGAACACCGGCCCTCCTGGCGGGTTGTACCCGGTACTTTGTCGGTGGTGCAGCCCAGGAGGGAAGGAGTGGGGACGTGAAGGGACATCGCTTGCGCAGGCCTTCGCCATCGATGGTGGTCGCCGTGATCGCCCTTGTGGTCGCGCTGGCGGGCACCGGGTACGCCGCCGTCCACCTGCCGAAGGGCAGCGTCGGCGCCAAGCAGCTGAAGAGGAACTCCGTCACCAAGGCGAAGATCCGCAAGAACGCGGTGACGAAGGGGAAGATCCGAAGGAACGCCGTCACCCGGGCGAAGATCCGCAAGAACGCGATCACCGGGGCGAAGGTGAAGAACCGCTCGATCCTCGGCAAGGACATCCGCTTGAACTCGGTCGGCAAAGTGCCCAGCGCGTCCGTGGCTGATACCGCCAACGCGCTGGCGCCGCTCGAACCACTCCACCTTGTCGGAGCGGCCGGCGAGCCTCCGTTCCTGCCCGGAGCCGGAAACGTCGGCCTCGTCGCGCCGGACACCCTGTCCCAGCCCGTCGGCTTCTACAGAGACCGCGGCGGCATCGTCCACCTCGAAGGCTTCGGGGAATCGGGCACCGACGGATTCGTGTTCACACTTCCGCCCGGATACCGGCCCCAGAGCGGCATCACGCAGGTCTTCGAACTCGGCGGGTCGCTGATCCTGATCTTCGGGTCGAACGTCAGCATCGGGGGGACGGACGTGTCCGGAAATGTCCTCTCCGACACGCCGACCGCGGTCCTGAGCGGGATCTCGTTCCGGCCCGGAAGCTAGCGAGCCCGGGCGGGCGCGAGCTCGAGCTCGCGCCACGGGCCCTCGCCGACCATCGGCTGCGTGCGCCCCTCGAGCCAGTCGGCCTGGAGGTCGTCGTAGTGGGGGCTGGCGGGATGCCCGGACTGGCCGGTGAACATCTGCCAGCGTGAGCGCGCCGGCGCGGTCGGGTCGGCGACCATCCGCCAGCTCGGCGCCCAGACGGCCCGATAGGGGTCGTTGGGGTCGTAGGCGATCTGGCTGACCGTCTCCTGGGCCCCGCCCGCCCGCAGCCTGCGGTTCAGCAGCCGCCGCAGCACGGGGTTGGCGTCCCCGAGGGGGTGCGGGAACTCCATCTCGTGGATCCGGCCCCACTGCCAGCCCTCGGGATCGGGGCCGAAGCGGTCGCTGAGGTCGTCGAGGGCGGCCGAGAGGGCCTCGAGCACGAGCTCGTCCCAGGGTCGCCCGATCAGCTCCTCGTCGCCCTCATCCCAGAGCTTGAGCAGGTGGGAGTGCCACCGCCAGGGCGAGGTGACGTGGGGAACGAACCCGTTGTCGGCCCGGTCGAGCCAGCGTTCGCTGAGGTCACGGTCGCCGATCGCGGCGCGGGCGACCTCGCGCGCCAGCCGCAGCAGGAACGCCTGGTAGATCGATCCCGCGACCGTGTCGGGGTCGAGTCGTCCATCCCAGCTCCGCAGCCGCTCGATCGCGCTCAGCTCGCGCTGCCCGGCGGGGGTCATCCGGCCGAGGCGGCGGGCCACCTCGAGGCCGGGGATCGAGAGGACGTCGGACTGCATCGCCTCGAAGTCCTCGATGTCGTGCTCGTCGCGGGCCTTCAGCAGCTCCTCGATCCGGCGCGCCCTGAAGCCGTCGAGCCAGTCGCTGGTGATGTGGTGCGGATACTCGTCGCCGACGACCCGGTTGTTGGCCGTGACCAGGTAGCCGCTCTCGGGATCGATCACCTCCGGCATTTCCTCGTAGGGGACCGTGCCCTCCCACTCGAACCCGCCGGTCCAGCCCGGCTTCGGCAGGTCGGGGCAGCCGCCGCGGCGGATCGGCAGCCGCCCGACCAGCTTGTAGCCGATCGAGCCCCGACTGTCGGCCCAGACCAGGTTCGAGACTGGAGAGGTCAGTCCCTCGAGGTGCGCGACCAGCTCAGGGCCGGACTCGACCCGGTGTAGATGGAACTGGTCGATGAAGGCGGTCGGCTCGTCGAGCGTCGCCCAGCGCAGGGTGAGCGGCTCCGCCTCGTCGGCCCCGAGCGCCTCGTTGACGATCGGGCCGTGGTGGGTGAGGCGGACGTCGAGCACCTCCGGCGTCGTCCGCCCCTTCACCTCGATCTCCTCCCGCACGACCTCGAGCGGCAGCCACTCGTCTTCGAACAGGTAGCGGTCGCCCTCGATCCGCTCGACGAAGAGGTCCTGGATGTCGGCCATCGCGTTGGTGAAGCTCCAGCAGACGTCGTTGTTCTGGCCCATGTAGAAGCCGGGCATCCCCGCCAGGGTGGCACCGCGGACGAAGCGGTCTCCGCGGCTGAGGCCGAGCTGGTACCAGATGCCAGGCATGCTGGGAGGCAGGTGCGGGTCGCCGGCCATCAGCGATGAGCCGGTGGCGCTGCGCTCGCCCGAGACCGCCCAGTTGTTGGAGCCGCTCGCCTCCCCGGCCATCCCGATCGCCTCGCGGACCTCGTCGATCTGCTCGGCCAGCGCCAGGCCGTGGCCGCCCCAGGCTTCCTGGGTGGCGACGGGATTCTCGGCCGGATAGCCCGGGTCGAGCCTCGCCGCCAGCTCCGGCCCGAGCGCCCTGGTCATGTCGGCCCGCAGCAGCTCCCGCTCCCAGTTGGTGGACAGCCCGAAGGCGAGCAGCTTGCCGAGGCTGAGGATGTCGACCGGGCGCCATGGCTCGAAGCGCAGCCGCAGCAGCTGCATCTCGAACGGCAGCGCCCTGGCGCTGTTCGCGGCGGCGTTGACCCCGGCGCAGAACGACTCGAGCACGTCCCGCAGCGCGCCATCCAGCGCCTCGGCCTCGCGCTCGGCCGCCCGCCTGATCCCGAGCGTCCGCATCAGCCTGTCGACCGGCAGCGCCTCCTCCCCGGCGAACTCGCAGACCCGCCCGGCCGCCACCCGCCGGTAGAAGTCCATCTGCCAGAGCCGGTCCTGGGCGTGGCAGAAGCCCTGCGCGAACCAGAGGTCGGAGAAGCCCTCGGCCTCGATGTGGGGGACGCCCCAGCGGTCGCGGCGGACCCGAACGGTGCCCTCGAGGCCCTCCAGCTCGATCCTCCCCCGCACCTTCGGCAGCGGCCGCCGCGCCAGCAGGTGCCACGCGGCTCCGACCGCCGCGGCGGTCAGCCCGATGCTGGCGGCGCCGGCGACCAGCCCAGCGCGCGCCGCCCTCTTGCGCCCCCTTGCGCTCACCCCACCTGTCTATCAGCTAACTGGCCAGCGGGCCAGGGACGCGCCCCTCGGCCTCGAGCTTCTGTAGATGCGCCTCCATCACCGCCGCGGCGGCCGGGAGCATCTGGTCGGGGACGTCGTCCCAGACCTCCCTCAGCAGGGCCTCGCGCGAGCGCTCGCCGCGATCGAGGGCGGCGAGGAGGCGGCGCTCGCGCATCTGGCGGTGCTCTACGTACTCGGCCAGCTTCGCGGCCGGATCTGTCACCCAGGGCCCGTGGCCGGGGCAGATCAGCTCCGGCCGCTCGGCCTCGATCCGGCGCAGGGAGTCCATGTAGGCGGCCAGCGAGCCGCCGTCGGGCGGGACGAAGGTGGACCCCTCGCCGAGCACGAGGTCGCCGCTGAAGCAGACCGCGTCCGCGGTCAGGAAGCAGACGTGGTCGGCGGCGTGGCCTGGGGTGGCGAGGGCGCGGAGCCCGGCGTGCTCCTCGCCGTCGGCGGGCAGGATCGCCTCGACCCCGAGCCGCTCCGCCCCGTCCGCGTGATCGCCGTGGCCGTGGGTGAGGAGCACGGTGCCGATCCCGCCCCGCTCCTCGGCGGCCGCCTGGACGGCGTCGAGGTGGCCGGGGATGTCCGGGCCTGGATCGATCACAGCGCAGGGATCCGACCCGTACAGGTAGGTGTTCGTCCCCTCCCCTGTCATCGGCCCCGGATTGGGGGCGACGAGCCTCAGAATCTCCGGATGCCCTGGAGCCTCGGTCAGGCGGAGACCTCTTTGGCGATCGCCTCGCGCGCGTCGTCGGGCTCCAGCACGACGAGGTCGCCGGCGCCGCGCAGGATCTCGCGCACCAGCCACGAGGTCCCGGCATAGGGGAGCTCGACGACGACGGCGCCGTCCGCCAGCTCCTCGACCACGGTGCGCTCCTCGCGCAGCCACCGCGCCCGCTCGGGCGAGACCCAGACCCGCGCCACCTGGGCGGTCGGGACCTCGCCATCGGTCATCCAGCCCTCGACCCCGGCCAGCTCCTCGACCTCCGGCCGCGGCTCGAACGACTCGCTGCCGACCTCGGCCTCCTTGATCCGGTCGAGCTTGAAGTGCCGGACCCCCTCCTTGTTCAGGTCGAAGCACTCGACGTACCAGCCCTCGCGGCCGTTCTCGAGCCGGTACGGCTCGACCGAGCGCTTCGTGAACTGGTCCTCGTTCTCCTTGTAGTACTGGATCTCGAGGACCCGCCGGGCGGCGATCGCCTCGTTGACGACCCTCGCGACCTCGGTGTCGCCGCCGCTGGCGCCGGCTATCTCCAGGCCCTCCTCGGAGGGGTCGTGGCCGAGCGCGGTGACGATCTTCTTGCGGGCGCTCTGCAGGCCGCCCTGCGGAAGGTGGTCGCCGAACAGGTCGATCGCGGCGATCAGCGCCTTCGCCTCCAACGGCAGCAGCCTCGCCGGACGGGCGAAGTTGTCCCCGTAGGGCTCGGAGTCGACCTCGATCTCCTCGCCCTGGATTTCCGCGTAGAGGACGTAGGTGCCGCCGCCGAAGTTGACGACGTTGAGAAGGTCGATGTCCTCCTGCAGCTCCGCCGCGGTCAGCTCGAGGCGCTCACGCAGCTCGCCGACCCGCAGCCGCTCGCCGCGCTTGGCCGAGTCGATCAGCATCCCGGCGAGGGTGACGAGGCGGGCGAAGCGCTCTGGCCTGATCGCCGCCTCGCCACGCCCGTTGGCGCGGGTGCGGCGCGGGGCCTCGCGCAGCGGCCGCTCGACCGTCTTGGCCGGCTCGAACCCGTTCTGGTGGCGCTTGTGGAGCAGCCCCAGCCTGCTCTCGGCCTCCTCGCGCAGCTCGTCCGGCGCCAGCACCGTCGCGTTCTGGCGCCAGCGCAGGACCCAGGCGATCAGCTCCCGCGCCGAAGCGTAGTCGGTCTCGAACACGCGGCCCTTCCCCGGCGCCCCATCGGCCTTCTTCGCCGGCCGCAGCCCGCCGTAGCCGCCGAAGTCGCGCTCGATCAGCCAGGCGATCCGGTCGCGGACGAAGATCCGCGCGGTGCCGGTGATCTCGCCGAGCTGCCAATCGGCGCGCTGACCGTAGTCACGCCGGTCGAAGTCCTCGGGCGGGGAGAAGTCGTGCTCGGCCTTGGACGCGTACCCGACCTTGCCCTGGATCCGGGAGAGGCGGAAGACCCGGACCGCGTCGCGCTCGTGCGAGTGTCCGATCAAATAGAACTGGCCGACCCGGAAGACCAGGTGGAAGGGGTCGACCCTGCGCTTCTCGGTCTCGTCGCGCTCCATCGTGTAGTAGGTGAACTCGATCGTCTTGCGCCGCGAGATCGCGGTCTCGATCTTGGACAGGCGCTGCGAGAGGTCGCGGCCGCCCGCCGAGGCCGTCATCGCCATCTCGACCGGCGCCCGCTCGCCCTCGCTGAGCGGGTTCGGGTGCCCCCAGGCGACCTGTTGGAGCGCCAGGCGCAGCGGCTCGGCGTAGGCGAAATCCCCGTCGGTGAGCAGCGACAGCGCCGTGCTGAGCGAGGCCAGCTCGTCGCCGTCGAACTCGATCGGATCGAGGTAGAAGTTCTCCGGGGGCAACGAGTAGAGCTCGGCCTCGAAGAAGCCCTCGCCCGGTTTCTCGACGCCGAGCTGGATCCCGAGGCTCTCCAGCTCCGCCCTGTCGGCGTAGAAGCGACGCGCGAAGGCGTCGTCGTTCATGTCGCTGTACCCCTCCACCTCGCGCTTGATCTCGAGGGCCGAAACGGGCCTTCCCTGGGCCATCAGGAACGAGATCAGGGAGAGCTGGCGGATCAGCTTCTCGGTGTCCTTGGCCACGAGTCGCAGGATAGTCTCCACGCGCTCCGATGGACCTTCTCCGCAACCTCTTCGGGAACGTAACGAGCGGGATTATTCGCCTCGCGGTCACGGCCGGGGTGCTCTTCCTCTGCTACCTGTTCCTCGTCAAGCCGGTTTTGGAGACGACCGACGAGGCGCTCAAGTCGAGCGGGATCGACCAGATCGGGAAGGCGCTCGACGGGATCGGGACGAAAATCAGGCGAGAGGTCAACCACTCGCTCAAGGTCACCGACGGCAAGCGCAATCGCCGCAAGCTGATCCGCTGCATCGAGGGGGCGAACGGAAACGTCGTCCGCATCCACCGCTGCACGAGTCGGTTCTGACGAGAGGCCGTCAGGCGGCGCGGGCGCCGAAGAAGGCGGAGCCCGAGAGAGCCCGGTCGAAGCTCGACCAGGAGGCGCCGGCGGGCAGCTGCCGCTCGAGCCGGTCGAAGCTGCCGAGCCGCCCGCCGAGGTTGTCGATCATGTGCACGAGGACGGCCTCGCGGGTCGCCGGGATGACCGGGGAGCCGTGCTCGAGGCTGCCGTGGTGGCTGAGGATTATGTGGAGGACGGTCTGGGCCAGGGAGGGATCGAAGCCGGGGATCTCCTCGATCTGGCGCCGCACCAGGTAGTAGCCGAGCGGGATCTCGCCCTGGAGGCGGCCGGCGTCGGTGAGGTCGATCGCCAGTGGATCGTCGTTGTATGCCTCGATCTTGCCGATGTCATGGAGAAGGGCCCCGGTCACCGCCACCTCCCGGTCGATGCCGGGAAAGAAGTTGGCGGCGGCGGAAACCGCGCGCGCGACGGAGACGGTGTGCTCGAGCAGGCCGTGGCGGTAGGCCTGGTGGTAGACCTTGGCCGCGGGCGCATCCCGGAAGCGGGCCCAGATCTCCGAGCCCTCGCCGAAGAAACGGTCGAGGAGGCTCCCGAGCTGCGGCTCCTGGACCGTCGCCAACAGCTCCCGCAGGTCGTTCTCGAGCCGCTCGACGGGAACCTCCATCCCGAAGGTCAGGTCCTCCGGCCGGTACTCGTCGGCCGCCGCCTCGCGCATCGAGGTGAGCTTGATCTTCGACCCCCACCTCTCACTGACCTCGAAGGACCCGCTGAGATGGACGGCGGCGCCGGGGGACGCGAGCGCGTAGAGCTCCTCCGCGTCCTCCCAGCAGACCGCCTCGCCGCTGCCACTGGCGTCGGCCACGGTCAGCCGCAGCCAGGGATCGCCGTTGCGCTTCCGCCGCAGCTCGCGCTCCCTGACGGCGTACACGCCCTCGACCCGTTGCCCGTCCTCCAGCTCCCGCAGCGAGACGCGCTCAGGCGCAGAGGTCTCCGCGGAGTCTTGCCGGGAAATGTCCGAAAATGCCTGCTGGCTCATCGCAGATTGAAATTAGAGAAAGGTGCGGACGGCTCGCGAGTTCCGGCTAGGCTCGAGGAGTGGCTCGGATCCTCTTCGTCTGCCTTCACAACGCCGGCCGCTCGCAGATGAGCGAGGCGCTCTTCACGCGCGCCGCCGACGGCCGGCACGATGCCCGTTCGGCCGGGACGACGCCCGCCGACCGGGTCCACCCGGAGGTCATCGAGGCGATGGCCGAGGTCGGGATCGACCTCTCCGAGCGTGTTCCGCGCCGCCTCGCGACCGAGGACGCGGAATGGGCTGACGTCGTCGTCACGATGGGCTGCGGCGACGAGTGCCCGTACCTGCCGGGCAGGCGCTACATCGACTGGGACCTGGAGGACCCGAGGGGACGCCCGCTGGACGAGGTCCGCGCGACCCGCGAGGAGATCGAGGGCCGGGTGGCCGGCCTGATCAGCGAGCTGGACCAGCGCGCGCCGTCAGACGCTTCCTGACCACGACCGAGCTCTGCAGGACGCCGTCGGCGACCGTCTCGAGCAGCTGCACCCGCACCGCGTAGCTGCCGTTGCCGACCCGGCGGGTCAGGGCCAGGCTCGGTTTCGCCATCGCGGCGCCGCTGAACTGGGCGGGCCTCGACCTGGCGACGACGTCCTTGCCGCGGAGCACCTTGACGACCGGCGAGATCGAGGCGCCCCTGGGCGGGTGCTTCAACCGCAGCGCCAGGTTGAGGTGGGTGCCGGCGGCGTCGAACTTCGCCCCCCGGACGGCGGCGAAGCTCCTGCCGAGCCGGCGGCCCTTGACCATCCGGGTCGAGGTGCGGCCGTGGGCCGAGGAGGTGAGCCGGATCGGGGCCGACCCTAGCCGCCGCCAGTTGGTCGGCGCCGCGCTCAGCTTCTCTCCCCGCCCGAGGTGGGCCTTCGGCAGCCGAACCGCAACCGGCAGGCCGTCGGGCCCGAAGCCGGAGAGGGTGAGGGAAAGAGCCGCCTGCGCCCCATCGTGGTCGATCGTGAACGCGCGCCCGCGAGCGAAGGAGACAAGGTCCTCGCCACCCTTCGATGAGGTGGTCTGGAAATCGACCATGCGCTCGGAGGTGGTGCGATCAGCCGAGGAGGACTTCGCCGCGCCACCCGGCGCCGAGATCAGGGTGCCGCCGAACGGCGCCGTGGCGGCGGGGCTGTAGCCGATCGCGCGGGCCCCGTCGTCGACCGAGACGTGGTCGACCTGCCCGGGGCGCGCCCCAGTCTGCAGGCTCGCCTGCAGGCCCGGCAGCGTCAGCTCCATCGCCCCGCCCCCCTTGCCGCGCCGCACGGTGGCGGTCAGCTCCCTGGCCTTGCGCGGGTCGGTGGCCAGCATCTGCAGCGGCGCCGGGGCGCCGGTGTAGGAGGGCACCGGCGCGACCCCTGCGGGCTGGTCCTTCGGGTTGGCGGGGCCGCCGTTCTCGATCAGCTGGTGGCCATGGTCGTCGCCAACCTGGATCACGGAGTCCCCGGAGGAGCCGAAGACGAGCATGCCGAAGGCGACGAAGACGTTCGGCATGTGCGGGCGCTTGCCGTTGAGGATCGGCAGCTCGTCGTGGCGGAAGAGGATCAGGTGCTGGTCCGGGCCCTCCCAGCCGAGCTCGTCGAACTTCCAGTAGCTGTCGGTGTTGCGGACGATGATCTGCGACTTGGTGAGCTCGCGCGTCAGGTGGTCGCCCCAGTCTCCCGACTCGGTGGCGAGATAGGGCTTGTTCGGGTTGTAGACGTAGACGATCGTCGTGTCGTCCGGGCCCGGCTCCCAGTCGTAGGCGAGCACGGTGTGCGCTTCGATGCCGCCCGACCAGTGCATCAGGCCGAGCATCAACGGTGGCTTTCCCGGCCCGACCAGCGATCGGATTTCGGTGATGTCGATGCTCGGGTCGTGTGCGCCGACCGCCTGGCCGAGGAACTGGCCGAGGGAGACGGGTATCAGCTCGTCGGTGAACTGCAGCGAGAAGCGCTCGGTCACCCAGCGCAGCAGCCCGTATGAGGGCGTGTTCGGTGCGTCGAGGCCCCAGACGGTGTTCGACGTGCGCGGGAATTCGTTCACCCAGGCGGGCGAGTCGAACATCTGGGCCACCGCATACGCCATCCCGAAGCAGATCCCGCCGGGGATGTGCTTGTTGGTGACCTCGCCGAGCAGTCCCGCCTCGGGCTTGCGGATCAGCCAGCCGAGGACGTTGATGTTCGTCTCATCGACGCCGTAGAGCTCATCCATCATCTCGCCGGTCAGGCGCATCCCGTAGTCGCCGTTCATCCAGCTGAAGGCCGAGGTGTTGCGGAAGCTGGTGACCGCGATCACGGGCCCGGCGAAAGAGGCGCCTTTCAGCGGCAGGATGCGAAGCGTCCCGCTGACGGCGGCGCGGGGGACGCGGAAGGTGAGGGTCTTTCCGGGCGTGGCGACCGACTCGGGGTTCGCGGTGTCCTGAGTCGGGCCGATCGCGACCTTGTCTCCCGGGCAGAATCCGGCGCCCTTGACCGTCATCTGGGTCCCTGGGATGCCGCGCTGGGGCGCCGAGCCGGCCGCCGGGGTGACCGAGTCGACGTGGCCCGACTCGACGGTCACCGTCCCGTTGGCGCCCCCCGGCGCGTAGCCGCTCGGCGTCACCACGACGTTGATCCCGCGTTTGCCAGGGGCTGCGTCGAGGTCCATCCCGACGGTCACCGACATCTTCGCTTCGCCGCCGGTCTGGTTGATCGTCGCGCTGACGTGGTGGGAGTCGACCACCGATCCGGCCGATGTCGCGACGAACTTGGCCGTGCTGGAGGGATTGAGGTAGGCGTCGACCTGGATCGGGGCGCTCAGCTGCGGGTCGGTCGCGATCCGGATCCCGACCTCGTCCGGAGTGCAGCGGGAGACCAGGTGGTCGCCCAAGGGATTGACGTTGAACGGTTCGGTGATTTCGAGCGGGATCTGGACGCTCGAGTGCTTCTCCGACGGTTCGCCTTTGTCGACGTAACCGTCGACCGTCACCGTGTACTGGCCCGGTTCCGTCAGTTTTTCGGCTTCGAGGACGAGGATCGACTGGCCGGTGTTGGTCGGGTTCGGCGTAAAGGTGCCGGTCACCCCGGGCGGTGCGCTCAGCTCCAGCGAAACTTCGCTCGCCGAAGGGTTTGGGTTGGCGGTCCAGGTGATCGGGATTTTGATCTGTGGCGATTTGGCCCCGGGCGCGAATCGGGCGGTCGTCGGCGAGGCGCCGAGCAGGAAGCTGCTTTCGGGTGGTGAGGAGGGCGGGTCGTAGGTGAGGTCGTCGACGACGAGGTAGTTCGATCCTGGCGTAAATTGGCTGAGAGCGACGCCCGTCGCCGAGTCTGTCGGGAAGGCCTTGCTGCCCCTCTCTATCGCACACGAAGGCGATGTCGTCCGCCCCGGAGAGCAGCGGCACGCCCTTGAATTTGGTGTTGGGGCCGAGCAGCGTCTGCTGCTGCATCACTGATCGAGCGGTCTTTGCGGAAGGCGGTGGTCCAGATTTCGGCGCAGATGAAGTTAGGGCAGGAGGACGGTGTTTCGGCGGCCAGCCCGACCTGGAATTCGACCGAGTCGGTCGGCCAGTTGAGCTTGAAGAAGCCGGCGGTGCCCGTGAACTCGCCGGCCGCCGCAACCGGTCAGGCTGATCGTCCTGGTGCCTGAGAAGGCCTGGTCGTTCGCGTCGAGGAAGGGAGGGCCGCAGGAAAGCCCGGTGAGCGCCAGGTTGCTGCCGGCGTTGAAGCCGGCATCCGTGCACGGCGTTGATGAAGGTCGGGCCCTTGTCGACGCCGCCCGGGCAGCAGTACTGATTCGTGACCTGTTCGTTCGGCGCCGCCCCGGACTCGAAGTCGACGGTGATCGGCGCCGCCAGCGCCGGTGGTGCCAGTAGAAGCAGGGGAAGGACGGCCAGCGTCGCTGCGGCCAACCGGATCGCCGAGCGCGACATGCATCGAAGATAGGTCCGAAGGGGGGTCTCGTCAGTACCGCGAAAGTCCCGATTCGGTTCCGCCTGGACGCCTGGCCGATCTAAGTGGTATCAGCACTGGGTATTGGCGCGCCAAGCCGCTCCGCCACCCGCTCGACCCCGGCGCGAAGCCGCCGGAAGTAGGCGGTCCTGCTCATGTTGAGCTCGCGCGCCGCCTGCTCCTGCGATCCGGCCGGCTCGAGGTAGCCGCGAACCAGGACCTGGCGCATCAGGTCCTCTTCCGGCGAGTCGCCGAACGCCTCCCCGACCGCCTGGTCGATCAGGGCCCGCACCGCCTCGGCGCGCGCAGCCGGGCTGCCGGCGGCGGGCGCCAGGTCGCTCGCCGCCAGACGGGCGGGCGAGGTGTAGTTGCGAAGCGCCTCGCGCACCGCCTCGAGGGTCGGGGGTCGCAGGCCGAGCTCCCGGTACACGGCGGCGCGCTGGAAGGCGAGGAGCCCTCCCGGGCCGTAGTCGAGCACGTGGCACTCGACCCTCGCGCCGGACTCCTCGACGACCAACTCCGGGACCGGCCGGGCGCCGCAGGCCGCGCTGAACGCCATCGCGGCGGCGTCGGCCGCGGCGATCGGCAGGTAGGCGGCAGCCGGATTGGCGAGCCCCGAGCCGGTCACGGCGGCCATGCCGATCAGCCCGACCACCGGCGAGGGGCGATCGCGGGTCAGGTCGACCGCCTGGCGTAGGACGACGGCCGCGCCGCCGGGCACCCGGTCCGCCGCGTGGCGCAGGCGGGGGCCCAGCAGGGGATCCTCGGCCGCGAAGGAGGGGGCGTTGGCAGGGGTGGCGGCGATGCCGTAGCCGGCGATCTCTCCGTCCTGGTCGCGGACGATCGTCACCCTGTCGGGGGCCTCCTCGAAGTAGCGGCGCGCTCCCTCGAGCCAGGCGCGCCTGGCCGGCCCGCCGCGGGCCGCGATCTCATCCGCGTCGCCGGGCCGCGGGGTGTCGATGTGGAAACGGCCGGACGTGTCCCAGGAGAAGCCCCAGCGGATCGCCGGGTCCTGCACCAGGTGCTGTAGGTCGAGGGTGAGCTGCAGCAGCCCCTCGCGCGCGCTGCGCGAGTAGAGGGCATCGACGACACGGCGGCGCAGGTCCCGCTCGATCTCGGGGGAGCGCCGCCGCAGGTCGGCCCGGACCGCCCTGCCGACGAGGTCGTGGAGCGTGACACCGTCGCCCAGCGGCTCGGCGCTGGGCTGGGCGCTCAGCCAGGCGAAGGCGCGCTCGGCGTCGCAGTCCGGGAGGACCTCGGCGAGCAGGGAGGAGCTCGTGACCCGCGCCAGCGCGGCGACGGCGAGGGCCCTGCGCGCGTCGCCCTCGGGCTGGGCGTCGAGCAGCCTGCGCAACAGCGCGTCGACCACCGCCGCCGGCGCCTCGCCGGGCGCCTCCGCCGGGACGCCGCCGGCATCCACGGCGAGCACCAGGGCGAGCGGGGAGCCGCCGGCCCAGGCCATGGTCTGCGATCGCAGGACGGGATCGTCGAGGCCGCGGGCGGCGAGGAGCGCCTCGGCATCGGCTCGGCCGAGGGGGCCGAGGGTCAGCTCAGCCACGAGGTTCTCCCAGCCGCCGGTGAACCAGCCGGGGCTCGGCGCGCGCCGCGAGGCGATGACGACGCGGGCGGCCGACGGCAGACGCGGGAGCAGCTGCTGGCGCAGATGGGCGTCGAGCGCCGAGAGCCGCTCCCAGGAGTCGAGCAGGAGAAGCGGGCGGGTCGCATGCAGGGCAGGCTCGATCGCCTCGTCGAGCGCCTCCGCGAGCGGCGCCAGGTCGCGCGCCTCGACCGTGACCGGTTCGATCCCGCGCCCCTCCGCGTGACGCGCCAGTTTGCGCAGCAGCGCGCTCTTGCCGACGCCGGCGGGGCCGTGGAGAAGGACGACACTGGCCGTGGCGGACTCCTCCAGCAGGCTGTCGAGCCGTGCCAGCTCCTCGGTACGACCGACGAAGCGGGCCGCGTCGCGCGAGGCCATCTGTGTCGCTAGCGTCTCCTGCACCTGTCCTCCAGAGGGTACGGAAGGCTAGGCTCACCTTCGAGCAGATGTCCAGCCCGGCCGAGATCTCCGTTGCGTCCCGCCTCAACGCCGATTCCGCCGCCGTCTGGGACCGGGTGACAACGCCGGAGGGCATCAACGACGAGATGCGGCCGATCATGCGAATGACCGTCCCGCGCGGTGTGGAGCGACTCGACCCCGAGAGCGTCGAGCTCGGCGAGCGGATCGGCCGGAGCTGGGTGCTGTTCCTGGGCCTGATCCCGTTCGACTACGACGACCTGACCCTGGTCAGCCTCGAACCCGGACAGGGCTTCGTCGAGCGCTCAAAGATGCTGAGCCAGCGGGTCTGGGAACACGAAAGAACGATGGAGCCCGCCGCCGGCGGTGGCTGCCTGGTCACGGATCGTGTCCGCTGGGAGCCGCGCCTCGGCCTCCCCGGTCGGCCCCTGCGCCCGCTGATCGGCTGGTTCTTCCGCCATCGCCACCGCCGCCTGCAGCGGCACTTCGGCGGGGCAGCGGCCTGAGGACCCCTGCCGCAATGCTGACCGAGCGGGTGGAGAGCTGGCGGCGGGACGGGGCGATCGAGGAGGTACTCGGCCGCAAGCTCTACGTCCATCGCCGGGGCACGGGCTCGCCGCTGCTGCTCTACCTGCACGGCTTCCCCTCGAGCTCCTACGACTGGCGAAAGCTGCTCGACCTGAGGCCCGAGGAGCCGGCGCTCGCGTTCGACTTCCTCGGCTTCGGCCTCTCCGAGAAGCCGCCCGACCACGTCTATTCCCTCTCCTGGCAGGCCGACGCCGCCGAAGAGCTGGTGCGCCGGGACGGATCGCCGCCGGTCTTCCTCGTCGCCCATGACATGGGAACCTCGGTCGCCACCGAGCTGATGGCCCGGGAACTGGAGGGGGAGCTCGACATCGAGATCGCCGGGGCGCTGCTTTTCAACGGCAGCATCCTCCTTCACCTGGCGAAGCCGACGGTCGGCCAGCGCCTGCTGCGGAGCCGGCTCGGGCCCGTCTTCGCGCGGCTGACCAGCGGCGCGAGCTTCCGCGCCCAGTTCGGCCGCGTGTTCTCACCGCAGCATCCGCTCAGCGCCGAGGAGGCGGCCGACCAGTGGTCGCTGATCGCCCACCATGGCGGCCAGCGGATCGCCCACCAGACGATCCACTACATGGACGAGCGCGAACTCCTCACCGACCGCTGGCACGGGGCGGTCCGCGATTGGCCCGGCGCCCTGACGCTGACATGGGGGCTGCTCGACCCGGTCGCCCGGACCGAGGTCCTCGACGGGCTCCGCGCCCTGCGCCCGGGCGCCGAGGTGATCGAGCTGCCCGACGCGGCCCACTACCCGCAGATCGAACGCCCCGAGGCGATCGCCGCAGCGCTCGACGCCGCCCTGGCAAGCATGCCGACCCGGTGACCGCGGCAACAGCCACGTCCGGGTCGAGCCATGGCGGAAAACCGAACCTCGGATTGGCGGCCGCCTCCATGGATCGAGCCGCTCACGCGGTGGGAGCCTCCCCTACGGCATCAAGAGATTCTCCCAGGGTCCCACCGGTGTGGCTTACCGCCAGATCCCTGGCGACCGTCGCAACCGACGGTGAGAACATCGTGAGGGCGGCGGGTTCCGTGGTCTGGGCTGAGATGCCGCTGATGGCGCCGTACCTCGTATCGAAGCCGGCGCCGCCGAACTACGGCGGGCAGTCCAACAACGCGCGCGGCCATCATCCTGGCGGCGGGCGAGCCTGCGGAGCCGGCCTCACCGGTGGTGCCGGTATCGCCGGTGGGGCCCCGGACACCGGTGGGACCCGGCACTCCGGGTGGCCGACGGCACCGGGAGGCCCCTGGGCGCCGCGGGGAGGCTGCCCCCTGCGAAATCGGCCGCAAGCAGGGTGCCGTTCCTGATGTCGAGTCCGGTCAGGGAGTTGTTCTTGACGTTGCGACCGGTGATTTTCAGCGCGGCGTAGGAGCTGCCGCCCAGCGCGATGAACAGCGCCAGGGTCGCGACGACATTCGCATAGCTGAGCCGCGACCTGATCACCTGATCGCTTCTCCCTGCAAGGCCATTCCGCGGTGAGCTAAACAGCAGGCTGCGGACGCGGACGAATGGCGAGGGCCGGAATCGAACCGGCGACACCACGATTTTCAGTCGTGTGCTCTACCAACTGAGCTACCTCGCCCGGACGCCGCAGAGCGGCGCAGCCGAAGGCTAGCGACCGGCAGCTCGGGCGGCTGATTGCATGAGGGGGTGCGTAGCGCTCGTGCAGCGGCAGCAGCCGGCGCCGCCCTCGTCGCGGCGGCGGTGGCTCTCTCGGGGGGATCGCAGGCCGACCCGAGGACCCCGCCCGCGATTCCCGACATGCCGCCGCCCTTCCTCGGCACGGCGGTGGTCGGGGCCGGCGGGACGGTGGCGGCAGTCGATTCCTACGGGAACATCGTCGACCTGCGTGTCCTGGCCCCGCCGGGGCGGGCGCTGCTGGAGATCTCCGCCGAGCGGCAGGCGGCGGGCAGCGTGCCGGCGAACTCGGGCATCGTCGCGCGAGCGCGCCTGGAGCAGGCGAAGCTCCCACTCTGGCGCGCCGACACGGTTTGGCAGCGCTACCTGCCCGGGACGAACGTGCTGCGGACCATGGCGCGCTTCGGCGACCACTCCGCCACGGTCGTTCACCGGATCGGCGGCCCCCGGGCCGGCCGCGCCGACCGGCGCTGGGTCGCTCGATCCCGACCCCTGGGCCCGGGCGCGCCGGGCTGGGCCCGGCGCATGTACGAGCGATCCCTGCTCGTGGTGCGCGCCCTCACCGACCGCCGCAGCGGCGCGGCGATCGCCGGCGCCCGCGACGGCTGGGCCTACGTCTGGCCACGGGACGCCGCGGCCGTCGCGATCGCCCTCGCCGACGCCGGCCACATATCCGAGGCGCGGCGAATCGTTGGCTTTCTCAGTGACCTCGACCTCGATGCCGCCGCCCGGTTCACGGTCGGTGGCGACCCGGTCCCTGGCCGGGCGGCGCAGGGCGACGCCGCCGGTTGGGTCGCGGCCGCCGCGCGCGAGGTGGGAGTCCCGGTCACGGTTCCCTCAACCGAGCAACGGGACCGTGCCGACTATCAGGAGAAAGATCCTGGCGATTACCTCGCCAACGCGATCGCCACCGCCGACGGGACTGAAACGGGAGGTATGCGCCGCTTTGAGTCCCGTCGGCACGGTGATCTTCTACGGGAGGCAAACGATCCCGACTCGGGGCTCGACTCGGCGGCCGCCTGGGCGGTGAGGCCGTTTCCCCGACCGGAGCTGTTCCCGCCGGCTCGGCGCACCCTCTTGCGCCTCGCCGCGGCGGCCGGGCGCTTCGGAATCGCCCCCTCGGAGGACTGGCCTGAGGACGATCCCTGGACGGCGCCGACCGCCTGGAGCGCATGGAGCCTCGCCGCGCTAGGCGAGCGCCGGGCTGCGCTGGGGTTGATGGCAGCCCTGCGCCGCGCCGCCACCCCCCTTGGGCTGCTACCCGAGCGGGTCGACTCGAGGACCGGCATCCCGCGCTCGACGACGCCGCTCGCCTGGTCGCACGCGTTCGCGATCCTCGCCCTGCGCGAGCTCTGGTGACGGATCCGCCGCGCGACCTTCGGCCCTATCCTCGGGCCAGTGAGCGCGGAGCGAGCAAGCGTCGCAATCTGGTTCTTCGCGCCGCGAGCGAAGCGCGAGGAGATTGATTGATGAAGGTCAGGCCGGCAACGCTCGATGACTGCGAGGCGATGGCTCGCGGGATGAAGGTGGTCGTCGACGAAGGCCGCTGGCTCGCCACCGAGGCCTCGACGACCGCCGAGCAGCTCCAGCAGCGGTTCCGGTTCTCGGTCGAAACCGACGGGCACCACTCCTTCGCACTGTTCGAGGGGCCGGACCTGATCGGCGCCCTCGGCATGAATCCCACACACGCGGCCGGAGTGCTGGCGCTGGGGATGTGGATCCTGCCAGAGTGGAGGGGCCGGGGCGGCGGCCGGATGCTTGTCGAGGCCGCCATCGACGCCCGGCCCGCCGATGTGCACAAGATCGAGCTCGACGTCTTCAACGACAACGAGGCGGCGCTCGCCCTCTACCGGTCGCTCGGCTTCGAGCAGGAGGGGGTGCGGCGCGACCACTACCGCCGTCAGGACGGCTCGCTGCGCTCGGCGCTGATCATGGCGCGCCTGTTCTGATCAGATCGCCTCGAGGGCGGCGGCCACCGCGTCCGCCGCCGTTTCGACTGGGACCACACCCGGCGCCCCCTCCATTTCCTCGCTGCCGACCAGGCCCCAGCTGTGGAGGGCGATGACCGTCCTACCGAAAACCCGGGCGTGGCCGATCTCCGACAGCGTCCCCCAAGCGCCGCCGACCGCGATCACGGCATCGCCGCTGGCGACGACGGCGAGGTTGCGGGCGAAGCCGACGCCGCTGGCGACGACGTGGGTGCAGTGGGGGTTCGCCTCGTCGACCGAGAGGCCCGGAACGATCCCGATCACCTCGCCCCCGGCCTGCGCCGCCCCGCGCGCCGCCCCCTCCATCACGCCGCCGCGGCCTCCGCAGACGACCGTCGCCCCGGCCTCGGCCAGCAGGCGCCCGACCTCCTCGGCGAGCCGTGCCGTCTCCGAGCTCTGCTCGCTTGCGCTGGCCCCGATCACGGAGATCTGTGCCGCCCGTGTGCTCTGCTCTCGCTCGCTCGCACTCATGATCACCGGCTATCTTGCTCGCTCGCTCCCGCGTCCGCCACGGGCGGGTGGGGACCGGCTCCTCTCATCGAGCGCATCAGCTCCAACGAGCCCTCCTTGTGAAGGGGCTCGTTGAGGTTTCCGCACTTGGGGCTCTGCACGCAGGAGGGACAGCCCGACTCGCATGGGCACTCCGCGATCAACCGCTCGGCGTCGTCGAGCAGGCGCTCGAACTGCTCGTAGCCGCGCAGGGTGATCCCGACCCCGCCCGGGTGGCCGTCGTAGATGAAGATCGTCGAGCGCCCGGTCTGGAAGTGGACGTTGGTCGAGAGGCCGCCGATGTCCCAGCGATCGCACATCGCGATCAGGGGCAGCACCGCGATCTGGCCGTGCTCGGTCGCGTGCAGGGCGCCGAGCAGGACGTCGGGCGGAAGGGCGCCGCTGAGCCGGTCCGGCAGCACGTACCAGAGCGCCTGGGTCGCGAAGTGCTGCTCGGGCAGCTCCAGCGCGACGACGTCGATCGGCTCCTGCTCTGAGATCGAGACCCGCTGGAAGGCGATCACCTGCTCGCTGACCGAGACCTCGCCGAAATGCAACTCGACGCCCGCCGTCGTGCGCTGCTCCCGCAGCCGCTCGATGTAGATCTCGGTCTCCTTCTTGGGGCGGGTGTACCAGTCGCCGTCGAAGCGGGAGACGATCGCCCGCCGCCCGTCGATGTCGAGCTGCTCGACCTCGTAGGAGCGCCCCAGGTGCAGGTAGACGGCGCCGGGATGGATCGTGGTGAAGGCGCGCTCGGCCTCGACCAGGCCGAGCATCTCACCCGAGTCGCGCTCGATCACCGCGACGGAGTCGGCCGAGGCGGAGCGCAGCGGGATCTTCGCGGCGACGAACTCGCTGCGGCGCGGCAGCATCCGGGCGCCGGCGCGGCGCAGCTCCCCGGCGCTCGCGAGGCCCTCTGCACGCTCGCGCCAGCTCGGCCCGAAGATCTCGTCGTCCTCGCTCGTGAGCGGCAGCTCGTAGGCGGCGGCGAGCAGGTGGCGCGAGGCTATCTGCTCGCTTTCGTGGTCGAGGATCGCCGCCTCGACCGGGCGCCCGATGAACTCGTCGGGGTGGCGGCAGAAGAACTGGTCGAGCGCGTCCTGGCCGGCGACGTAGACGGCGAGCCCGCGCCGGCGTCGGCCAGCCCTCCCCCACATCTGGCGCAGGCTCGCCACGGTGCCGGGGAAGGTGACGCAGATCGCCGCATCGAGCTCGCCGATGTCGATTCCCAGCTCGAGCGCGTCGGTGGCGACCACCGCGAGCAGCTCACCGGCGCTGAGGCGGGCCTCGATCTCACGCCGCTGCTGCGGCGTGTAGCCACCGCGGTAGGGGGCGATCCGCTCCGCCAGCTCCGGCTTGCCGCGGGCGGCCAGCCCCTCGCGGGCAAAGCGCTGGATCAGCTCGATTCCCCGCCGGCTCTTGAGGAAGCAGATCGTCCGAACCCCCTGCGAGACGAGCTCGACCAGCATCTCCGCCGCCTCGGAGAGGGGCGAGCGTCGGGTCCCGGTGGCCCTGTCGATCAGCGGCGGGTTCCAGATCGCGATCTCGCGCCCGGTCCGCGGCGCGCCGTCGTCCTCGATCGCCTCGAACGGCTCGCCGACCAGGCGCTCGGCCAGCTCGAGCGGGTTGGCGATCGTCGCCGAGGCGAGCAGGAAGCGCGGCTCGGCTCCGTAGGCGCGGGCCACCCGCCGCAGCCGTCGCAGCACGTTCGCGACGTGGGAGCCGAAGACCCCGCGGTAGGTGTGGGCCTCGTCGACGACGACCCAGCCCAGGTTGGCGAAGAAGTCGCCCCATGCGCGGTGGTTGGGGAGCAGGCCGACGTGGAGCATGTCCGGGTTGGTGAGGACGAGGTTGTTGCGGCGGCGGATCGCCGGGCGCTCCTCTCGCGGGGTGTCGCCGTCGTAGATCGCCTCGCGCAGCCCCGGCGGGCGGAGCTCGGCGAGCTTGCGCGCCTGGTCCTGGGCGAGGGCCTTGGTCGGGTAGAGGTAGAGGGCGCGGCGCTTGGAGTCGCGGGCGATGCCGTCGAGGACCGGGAGGTTGAAGGCGAGGCTCTTGCCGGAGGCGGTGCCGCTGGTGATCACGAGGTTGGCGGTGGCGGCAGCGTCGAACGCCTGGCGCTGGTGCGAGTAGAGGCGCTCGATGCCGCTCGCACGCAGCGCTTCGACCAGAGCGGGATCGAGCGAGCGGGGCATCGCAACCGGCTTCGACGCCCGCTCGGGCTCATCGCTCTCGGCGACGATGCGGCCGTCGCGGCGAGCTGGGTCGATCGCGATCGCCCAAGGTGTGCCCAGCAGGCTCCGGGACGCCGTCATCCGGTACTCCGCACCGGCCGCACGATCCTGCCTGCAACCCTGACGGCCTGCAGGGAGCTGCGGTCGTGGATGCGGAGGATGTCGGCGCCGCCGCGAACGGCCATCGCCACCGCGGCGACCGTTCCCCACTCCCGCTCCGCCGCGGGGAGGCGATCCGCCCAGGAGCCGGCGAGGACAGCGCCGATGAAGTCCTTTCGCGACAGCGAGATGTAGAGCGGCAACCCCAGCTCGCGGAGCTCACCGAGGCGTCGCAGGATCTCGAGGTCCTGCGCGGTGCTGAGGTCGAAGTCGAGCCCGGGGTCGATCGCGATCTGCTCCTCGCCGACGCCAAGGCTCCTCGCCTGCTCGACTCTCCCCCCGAACCAGGATCTGAGGTGCTCGACCACGTCCTCGTACTGGGGCGCCGATCGATCGACCCGCGGCGGCCCCTCGATGTGCATCAGGACATAGCCGCAGCCGCTCGCGGCGACCAGCTCGAACATCTCCTCCGAGCCGCCGGAGATGTCGTTGACCGCGACCGCCCCCGCCGCCAGCGCCCGCCGCGCAACCTCGACCGAGAAGGTGTCGGCGGAGACCGGCACCCCCGCCCCCGCCAGGCCCTCGATCGCCGGCACCAGCGCCGCCGCCTCCTCCTCGGCAGGGACCGGCGACCCGCTCCGCGCCGCCACCGCACCGACGTCGAGCATGTCGAAGCCCGCCTCGACCAGCGCGATCCCATCCGCGATCGCCTGCTCGGGCGTCCCACTCCGCGCCCCCTCGAACATCGAGTCCGTGGTCACGTTGACGATCCCGGCAGCCAGCGGCTGCTCCAAGTCCAAACCCCTGTCGATCAGCTTCCATCTCACGGGTAGCTACCGTAGCGACCGCGCGAATGGCTTTGAGCTGCGTCTACACCGACCTCGACGGGACCCTGCTGGGAAGGGGCAGCTCGCTGTTCCGCGATGCCGAGGGCGGCTTCTCGATGGCCCAGGCGCGGGGGCTGGAGGCCTGCCACCGGGCCGGGGTCGAGGTCGTGATCATGTCGGGGCGCCGCGAGCCCCAGGTCCACGAGGCGGCCCGGCTGATGGGCCAGACCTCCTACATCTACGAGGCGGGATGCGCCTTTGCGATCGACGGCGAGACGACGCTCCTGACAGGCGACCTCGTGCCGGATGAGGAGGGGACCGTCTACGAGAAGATCGAGCAGCGCGGCATCCCGAAGATGCTGTTCGAGCGCTTCGCGGGGCGGCTCGAGTACCACTCCCCCTGGCATCACGGGCGCGTCCTCTCCCACCTCTTCCGCGGCAAGGTCGACGTCGAGGCCGCCAACGAGCTGCTGGCCGGGGAGGGCCACGACGACCTGCGGCTGCTCGACAACGGCGCGATCGGGCGCGAGATGCCGGCCGTGGAAGGGCCGACCCATGCCTACCACCTCGTCCCCCAGATGGTGAGCAAGGCCAACGCCGTCGCCGCGCACGCCCGTGCCCGCGGCTTCGACCCGGCCGACTGCATTGCGGTCGGCGACTCGGTCGAGGACCTCGAGGTGGCGGCGGCCGTCGGCCGCTTCTTCGTCGTCGCCAACGGCCCCGAGCGCGACCCCGGACTGCGCGCCGCGCTGGCGGCCTGGGACAACGTCACCGTGACCGAAGGCGCGATGGGCGACGGCTTCTACGAGGCGGTCGTAGCGACCCTGGTCGAGCGCCCGTGAGCAGTCACTAGTATCGGCGGGCCGAACTCGACGTGAGGAAGGAGCACCCCTTGTCGCAGGAGCAGGCGACGGTCGCCGAGCAGGAGTACCTGGAGATCATGTTCTGGCTGGAGGAGGCCGGGCTGCCGATGACCGGAGCGAACATCGCCCGCGCGATGCAGCTCTCGCCCCCCACGGTCCACGAGATGATCGGGCGCCTGGTCGACGATGGCTACGTTGCCCGCAGGCCCGACAAATCGCTCGAGTTCACCGTTTCCGGACGCGAGCATGCCAGCTACATCGTCCGCCGCCACCGGATGATCGAGCGCTTCCTGACCGACGTCCTCGGGATCCCGTGGGACGAGGTCCACGAGGAGGCGGAGCGGATCGAGCACGCGATGTCGCCGGTGCTCGAGGAGCGGATGCGGGCGGCGATCGGGGACGCGACGACCTGCCCGCACGGCCACCCGATCGTCGAGGGGGCGCGGGAGCGCGGGTCGCTGCTGGCCGACGTCGAGGTCGGCGCCGATGTCCACATCCTGCGCTTCGAGAACGAGGCGGAGGAGCTCCTGCACTACCTGAAGCAGGCCGGGGTCGAGCCGGGGCTGGAGGGAACCGTCGAGAGCTCCGACGAGGATGCCGTCACGATCGCCTCCGGAGCAGGCCGGCACGAGGTCTCACGCAGCGTCGCCGAGACCGTCTCGGTCCGCGCCGACCCGGCACCGCCGCCCCGCGCGGCGATCCCCGAGCAGCTGGTCCTCTCCTCCGACCGCTACGGGCGTTAGCTAGGCCGCGGCGGTCGCGCGGACCCGCTCCAGCGCCCGGGAGATCCGGGCAACGCCCTCCGGGATCTGCTCCGGCGGAACGCTGGCGAAGGAGAGGCGGAGGCTGTTCTCGCCGCCCTCGATCATGAAGTCGGGGCCCGCGACGAAGGCCACGCCCCTCGCCCTTCGCCTCGGCCAGCAGGGTCGGCGTGTCGGAGCCGGCGGCGAGGTCGAGCCAGAGGAAGTAGCCACCGCCCGGGACGACGAACTCGGCCTCGGGGATCTGCCCGCGCAGCGACTCGACCAGCGCGTCGCGCCGCGCCTTCAGCGCCCCCTTGACGAACTCGATGTTGCGATCGAGGCCGCCCGAGCGACAGAGCTCCAGCACCACCGCCTCGGCCAGCATGTTCGGCGAGATGTAGGTCTCGTTGGCTCGTTTCGCGAGCCTGGCGATCTCGGCGGCGGGGCCGGCCAGGTAGCCGACGCGGACCCCCGGGCTGACCGTCTTGGAGAACGAGGAGGCGAGGATCACGCGCTCTGCCTCGTCGATCGAGAGCATCGTCTGCAGCGGCTCGCCCTCGAACGGCAGCTCCCGGTAGGGGTCGTCCTCGAAGACCCAGAAGCCGTGCGCGGCGGCGAGCTCGACCAGCCGCACCCGCTTCTCGGCCGCGAGGGTGCAGCCGGCGGGGTTGTGGAAGTTGGGGATGACGTGGGCGAGCTTGACCGGTCCCGCGTCGAGAGCCGCCTCGAAGGCCTCCAGGTCGATGCCGTCGGCCTCGAGCGGCACCGGCACGAGCTCGACGCCGAGCCGCTGCAGCAGCAGCAGCGTGCGGTCGTAGGTCGGCTGCTCGACGATCACCCGATCGCCCGGCTCGAGCAGATGCTCGAACAACATCGCCCCGGCCTCCAGCGAGCCGTTGGAGATCATCACCTGCGAGGCGTCGAGGCCGCCGTGCCGCTCGGCGACCCACTCGATGAGGCCCGGATGCCCGATCCCGGTCCCGTAGGAGAGCGCCCGCTCCCAGTCGTGGGTCAGCGCCGCGGCGGCAGCCTCACGCACGGCCTCGTGAGGCAGGATGTCCGCGCTCGGCGCGCCGCGGGCGAATGAAATCGTGTCGCTTGCCATCGTCATCCGAGCCTAGCAACGCCCTCGAGGCGCAGCTGCGCAGACGCCATTAGGCGTGGCCGGGCGGGGAATGACCAGGGCCCGTGTGAGCTTGACCCCCATATGGGAGGTGAAACTCACGAGCGCCCTCGGAACCGGCGCCGACGCGCGGAGCGCGAACGGGAGATCGGAGCCATCGCGACTCGGCAGCACGGCGTGGTGGGACGTCGACAGCTGATGCGAGTCGGCCTGAAAAGGAGCGGCATCGATGCCAGGGTTCAATCGGGCCGGCTGCATGTGGTGCACCGCGGCGTCTACGCGATTGGCCATCCCCGACTCACCCGTCGCGGCCGTTGGATGGCTGCGGTGCTCGCCTGCGGAGAGGGCGCTGTTCTGAGTCACCACAGCGCAGCCGCACTTTGGGGCGTGCAGCGATCTGGCGGGGAGCGGGTTGACGTGACATCTCGGCATGGAAGAGCGGGCCGCCCGGGAATCGTCCTGCATCGTGCGCGGATCCACCCGGAGGAACGGACAGAGCGGAATCGAATCCCTGTCACCTCCGTCGCCCGCACTCTGCTCGACCTGGCCGACGTGGTCGACGAGCGCCGCTGGGAGCGGCTGGCGGAACAGGCCGAGCGGCTGGGGCTTCTCCAGCTACAGGCGCTGGAGCGCGTCTGTGAGCGCGCCGCGGGCCGCCGTGGCCTTGGAGCATGCAGGCGTCAGATCGAGGCGGCGCGAGCCGCCTTCCAGAACCGCTCGCCGCTCGAGGATCACTTTCCGGCCTTCTGCGATCGCCATGGCCTGCCGCCTCCCGCCCAAAACGTCCTGATCAGCGGCATGGAGGTCGATGCGCTGTGGCCACGCGAGCGCCTCATCGTCGAACTCGACGGATTTGCCTTC
Organism: uncultured Solirubrobacterales bacterium; assembly: GCA_963816785.1. Classification (GTDB taxonomy): domain Bacteria; phylum Actinomycetota; class Thermoleophilia; order Solirubrobacterales; family 70-9; genus VRUE01. The sequence continues at coordinate 1,231,625 of CAWFLL010000004.1, forward strand.
CACCGCCACCGAGCAGCATTCGAGCGCGACCGCGCCCGCGACGCCGCGCTGCAGGCCGCCGGCTATCGGGTGATCAGGCTCACCTGGCGGCGGTTGGAGAAGGAAGCGGCGACGGTCGCCGCTGAGATCGCCCACCTGCTGCGGCAGTGATCCTGGGAACAGGCCGGCACGGCCGCCGCGTCAGAACCTGAGCTTGATCGTCTTGGTCTCAACCGTGATTTCGCCGGCCCGGCTGCGGGCGCTGACGGCGATCCGCGCCTTGGCCACTCCGCCGAGGAGCAGGGCCCGGCCTGCGGCGGCCCGGGCTCCCCCGGGCAGGCGCAGGACCAGCCTGCGCCAGGAGCGGGTCAGCGACGGCGCCGCGTCCTGGCCTAGACGGCGCAGGTGCCGCACCTTCCGACCGGCGTCTTCCACCGCGGTGATCACGACGCCTCCGGCCCGCAGCGAGCAGGCCACCTGGGGGCAGCGGGCCCGGACCACCACCTTTCTCAGCCGCTGGTGCTCGGCCCCGGCGAGGCGGAGCCGCGGCCCGGTGGCGTCAAGGACTTTGATCGGCAGGGTGATCGTGGCCGCCGCGTTGCCGTTGCAGGAGGCGGTCTGGCCGGTGAAGACCGTTTCCGTCGAGCAGCCCTCGTCATCGGTGACGCGGAGCGTGACGTAGTAGATACCGCGCTTCCGGTAGCTGTGCGCGCGGGTCGGCTGCGGCCCTTCGGCGCGGCCGCGGTCGCCGAAGTCCCAGGCGTAGTTGGCGATCTTTCCGTCGGGATCGGTCGAGCCACTGGCATGGAAGGTGAGTCGTTTCTTGGCGCGCCGTTGGCTCGGCGAGACCCAGAATGAGGCGGCCGGTCCCTGGTTGGGCACGACCGAGACGGCGACCGGTTTGGTGCCGACGGTGATCGCCCCGGCCGCGAGGCTGCGGTTGGTGTCGAGAACCGAGACCGAGGAGCCGCCGCCATTGGTCACGTATCCCCGCAGGCCGTCCGCGGCGATCGCGACTCCGTTCGCTCCGGGGAATTCGAGCGGGGCGCCGATCGGCGCCCCGATCCCGGCGTCGATCTGAGTCAGCGTGCTTTCGACTGGGCTCGCCGCGTACGCGAAGGACCCGCTCGGGTCGGAGGCGATCCCGGCCGGTTCGGTTCCGACCGAGATCGGGGCGCCGACCACGGTCCGGCTGGCGGGATTGAACGCGGTGACCGAGCTCGAGGCGCTGTTGGTGACGAAGGCCCGCCCGCCCCGGGGGCCGATCGTGAGCCGCGACGGGCCGAGCGCATCCGTGATCGTGTCGACGACCGTCGCCGAGTTGGCATCGATCACCGAGATGTCGCCGCCCCGCTGGGCGACGAAGGCGGCCCCGCCGTCGGGCGAGATCGCGACGCCATCGGGTTCTTTCCCGACGGGGATCGGCTCGCCCACCGGCCCGAAGCTGGCGGTGTTGAGGACGGTGACGGTGTCGTCACCCGAGTTGGTCACATAGGCGCGGCCCCCGTTGGGGGTGATCGCGATCCCCCGCGGCGCGAGCCCGACCTCGATCGGTCCCTGAACGACGGTCCGCGTGGCCGTGTCGATCACCGAGACCGAGCCGCCGGCTGCATCGACGACCCACGCCCTCTTCCCGTCTGGCGTGATCGCGATGTCGACCGGTTCGCCGCCGACCGCGATCGTCGAGATCGCGGCATTGGTCCCGGTGTCGATGACTGAGACGGTGCCGTCGCCGGAGTTGGCCACATAGGCGTCTCGAGCCGAGGCGGGCGCGCACAGCGCCAGCAGCGCCGCCAGGGCCAGGCACGCCACTCCGATGCGCCTACCGCCGATTATTCGACTGGATGACACGCCGCGATCCTCCATCCGTCGCTTGCAACCGTCCCACTTCGAGACACGGCAGGCTGCCAAGAGTTGCAGTCAAGCCGGTTAAGCGGAGCCGTCGCCCAGTTCCCTCAATGCCTCGACGGCGATCTGCGCCGTCTCGGTCGGGCTTTCGCCGACCCGCACGCCCTTCGCCTCCAGTGCCTCCTTCTTCGCCTGGGCGGTCCCTGATGAGCCGGAGATGATCGCCCCCGCGTGGCCCATCTGCTTTCCGGGCGGCGCGGTGAAGCCGGCGATATAGGCGACGACGGGCTTCGAGACCTCGGCCTCGATGAACTCGGCCGCGCGCTCCTCGGCATCGCCTCCGATCTCGCCGACCATCACGATCAGCTCGGTCTCGGGGTCGGCCTCGAACAGGGTCAGGATGTCGATGAAGTCGGAGCCGATGATCGGGTCGCCGCCGATCCCGACGATCGAGGAGTTGCCCTCGCCCGCCTGCTTCAGCTCGTTCCCGATCTGGTAGGTAAGCGTGCCCGACTTGGAGACGACGCCGATCTTTCCCGGGTCGAAGAACTGGGCCGGGATGATCCCCACGTTGGCCTTCCCGGGCGAGAGGACGCCGGGGCAGTTGGGCCCGATCAGCCTCACCCCCGCCTCCTTGGCCTGCCAGTAGATCCGCAGCATGTCGAGCACGGGGATCCCCTCGGTGATCGCGATCACGGTGTGGACGCCGGACTCGACCGCCTCTTCGATCGCCGCCGCGGCGAATCGCGCCGGGACGAAGATCATCGACGTGTTCGCCCCCGCCTCCTCGACCGACTCCCGAATCGAGTCTAAGACCGGCACCCCCTCTACGTCCTGGCCTCCCTTGCCCGGCGTCACCCCCGCCGCCAGGTAGGTTCCGTAGGAGCGGTTGCGGAGGCCGTGGAACGAGCCCTCGCGGCCGGTCAGGCCGGAGACGACGAGCTTCGTGCTCTCGTCGACGACGATGCTCATGACATCACCGCCCGCGTGCTCTGCTCTCGTTCGTTCGCGCTGATCATCACCGGTCGTCTCGCTCACTCACTTCCGCGTCCGCCGCGGGCGGGTCTGCGCCAGGCCCCGCCAGCTCGACCACGCGGCGGGCCGCATCGAGCATCGTCGTCTCCTGGTGCAGGTTCGGCAGGGCGGCCTCGGCGAGGATCGCCAGGCCCTCCTCCGAGTTCGTTCCGTCGAGGCGGACGACGAGCGGCACCTGGAGGTCGATCTCGCCCGAGGCGGTGACGATCCCCTTGGCGATCTCGTCACAGCGGGTGATGCCACCGAAGATGTTGAAGAGGATCGCGGTCACCTTCTCGTCGGAGGTGATCACGGTGAGCGCGTCGACGATCGCCTCCGCTTTCGAGCCGCCGCCGGCGTCGAGGAAGTCGGCGGGTCTGCCGCCCGCCTGGGCGACCACGTCGAGGGTCGACATGCAGAGGCCGGCGCCGTTGGCGAGGATCCCCACGTTGCCGTCGAGCTTCACGTAGGTCAGCCCCCTCTCCTTCGCCATCGCCTCCTGGGGGTCATCGTCGGCCTCGGCGGCCTCGGCGAGCTCCTCGTGGCGGAACTGGGCGTTGTTGTCGATGGTGACCTTGGCGTCGAGGGCGACGACCTCGCGACCCGCGGTGACGATCAGCGGGTTGACCTCGATCAGCGTCGCGTCCTCGGACGATGCGACGTCGGCGAGTTTCGCGAGGACCTCGGCGGCGGCGTCACGAATGTCCTCGTCGAGGCCGGCGGCGTCGACGATCGGCCGCGCGGCGGCCGCCGTGAACGGGCGGGTCGGGTCGATGTGCTCCCTGACCAGCGCCTCAGGGTCCTCCTCGGCGACCGCCTCGATGTCCATCCCGCCCTCGGCGGAGACCATCGCCAGCAGCTTCTTCTCGGAGCGGTCGAGGATCACCGAGGCGTAGTACTCGGAGGCGATCTCCGAGCCGCCCTCGATCCAAACCTGGTGGACCCTGAACGGCCCCTCCCCGCGCGGCCCGCTGATGTCCATGCCGAGGATCGCCTCGGCATGCTGCTCCGCCTCGGCCCTGTCCGCGGCGATCTTGATTCCGCCCGCCTTGCCGCGGCCGCCGATCAGGACCTGGGCCTTGACAGCGCACGGGTACCCGATCCGCTCCGCGGCTGCAACGGCCTCCTCGACGGTCGAGGCGACCTCGCCGCTGGGCACGGGAATGCCGTGCTTGGCGAACAGCTGCTTGCCCTGATACTCGAGGAGGTCCATTTCGGCGCGGCCCTGCGGCGCGGGGCGGCAGCCTATAATGCCGCGGCTCGCGATGCCCCTTCCCAGTCTGAAAACCATCGAGTGGGTCACCACCGACTGCTACGGCACTCTGATCGATTGGGAGAAGGGGATTATCGAGGCCTGCAGGAAGGAGGCCGAGAAGGATGGGTTCAGCTTCGACGAGGGACCGTTCCTGCAGCGCTTCATGGAGGTCCAGGCCGAGATCATGGCCGGCTCCTACGAACTGTACGCGGAGGTGCTGCGCCGCACGATCGTCAAGGTCGCCGGGGAGATCGGCTGGGAGATCGAGCCCTCGCGGGCCCAATTCCTCCCCGACAGCGTCGCCTACTGGCTGCCGTTTCGCGAGGCGAACGCGGCGATGGACCGTCTCGCCAAGCGCTACCAGGTGGGGATCATCTCCAACATCGACGACAAACTGCTGGGCGTCTCCCGCCGCCACCTGCGGACCGAACTCGATCTCGTCGTCACCGCCCAGCAGGTGCGCAGCTACAAGCCGGAACCGGTCCACTTCAAAGAGTGCGCCCGCCGGATCGGCGGCAAGAAAGGCTGGGTCCACATCTGCTCCAGCTACCAGACCGACGTGGCCCCGCTGCTGAAAATGAACGTGCCGGTGATCTGGGTCAACCGCCATGGCGAGAAGCTCGACGGCCGCAAGCCCCCCAGCGCAACCGTGAAAACTTTCCGCGCCGCGGCGAAAAAGCTCGGCGCGTCCTGAGCGACGAATAGCGTTTCGCAACTTCATCGCCAGCCGGGGTTTCGTGGCTGTGAGCCTGGCGAGCGCTTCCATGTACGCACCAAGGCAAAAGACCCTGCCCTCACGTGCCCGCCTACCGATTGCGGCGGGACTGTTTGTCCTGCTCTGCGGCCTGCTGGCGGGCGGCTCCTGGACCCACGCCAGAGCGGCGGCTGGATCGGCGCCGCCCAGCTTCGTCGTGATCCAGACCGACGACCAGACCCTCGACGGCCTCTACGCGTCCGCCCCCGCCTACCCCGGCGCCCCGGAGACGCGGGCGATGCCCGCGACGCTCGACCTGATCGCCAAACGGGGGATCACCTTCAACCGCTACTACGTGCCGTATCCGCTCTGCTGCCCGTCGCGGGTCAGCCTCCTCACCGGCCGCTACGCCCACAACCACAACGTGCGGGGGAACGTCCAGCCGAACGGCGGCTTCACCGGGTTCGCCTTCCGTGCCGCCGCCTCCCACAACCTCGCCACCTGGCTGCAGGCGGCTGGCTACCGCACCGTCCACATCGGCAAGGTGCTGAACGGTTACGGCGACGCCCCGTATGACAACGGGACCGCGGTGACACCGGGTTGGGACGCCTGGTACGGCGTCGTGTCCGCCGACACGACGCACTACTACTACGGCTACCGCCTCAACATCAACGGCCAGATCGTCGGCCCGTTCGGCGACTCCGGGGGACTGGGAAACCCGTGAATACGGCGTCCGCGACGACCTCGGCTGCCCGTTCGCGCCGGCCAACGGGCTCCCCTGCTACCACATCACCGATTCGCTCACGAACATCGCCAGCGCCGAGATGCTGGCGACCCCGGCCGAAAGGCCCTTCTACGTGCAGCTCGATTACACGGCCCCGCACGGGGACTTCCGCCGCCCCGCCGGGCCGGAGCCGGCGCCGCGCCACTACGACTGGTTCAAGGGCGCGCAGCTGCCCCACGATCGCGAAGAAGGGCTCGACGAGGGGACCGTGACCGATAAGCCCCGATTCATCCGCGAAGCCCCCCACCTCTCGCCGAACGAGCGCCACACCTACCGCATCTACTACCAGAAGCAGCTCGAGGCGCTGCGCGACGTCGACGACGGGGTGAGGCAGGTCATCGGCACGCTGAGCCAGATGGGCCGGCTCCAGAACACCTACGTCATCTTCGTCTCCGACAACGGCTTCTTCTTCGGCGAGCACCGCCTCCTCGGCGGCAAGTTCCTCGCCTACGAGCCGGCGACGCACCTGCCGCTGCTGATCCGCGGGCCGGGGATCAAGCCCGGCAGCTCGACCGGTGAGCTTGCGGCGAACATCGACATCGCGCCGACCGTGCTCGAACTGGCCGGCGCCGAAGCCGACAAGAGCATCGACGGCCGCTCGCTGGTCCCCTACATGCGCGATCCCGACCTCCGCAGCCGCCGGCCGATCCTCTTCGAGTCCTTCGTCGAAACGAGCGACGTCGAGGCGCAGGGGCAGCTCTCGGCCGGCAACGGCAAGGGCGGTGCGACCGCCTCTCTCCTCGCGCCGCCCAAGGACTACGCCGGGATCCGGCTCGGCCCCTACAAGTACATCGCCTGGCCGAGCGGTGAGAAGGAGCTCTACGACATCAACCGCGACCCGAACGAGCTCAACTCGCTGCACAAGGTCCCGAACTTCTTCCCGATCCGCAACTTCCTCCACCGGGAAATGCTGCGACTGGCTCAATGCGTCGGCAAGGCCTGCCAGGAAGTGTCGCCGCCGCTTCCACTGACACGCAAGGAAGCGCAGCGACTACAGGCCCAGAAACGCCGGGAAATCCGCGAACGCGAGCGTCAGCGCGAACGCGAACGCCGCGAACGGGAACGCGCGCGGAAACGGTAGGGGGCGAGAGTCCCCGTTCGGACAAGTGCCGCGCTAATCAGCGCGGCACTTTGAGTATCCGCCCGCCCAGGGGACTCTCGCCCCTACTCGATCGCGGAGCTGGACCCCCGCCCCTATTACTCGATGACCGCGAGCACGTCCCCGCTCGAGACGGCGGCGCCCTCGGCGACGTTCAGAGCTGTGAGTTTGCCGGAGCGGTGGGCGACGATCTCGTTCTCCATCTTCATCGCCTCGATCACGCAGATCAGGTCGCCCTCCGCGACCTCGGCCCCCTGCTCGACCGCGACCTTCAGCACCGTACCCTGCAACGGCGAGGGGAGCGACTCGCTGGAGGCGCCGCCGGCTGAGCCTCCCCTGCGCTCCCGCCGCGGCGGCCGCCTGCCGGCGGCGGCGGCCGCCGCGGCGCCGACAACCCTGACGTCGAAGAGCTTGCCGGAGACCTCGACCTTGTAGTCGCGGGAGGCGGTCTCGGCCGCTCCGCCGTCCTCGGCCCCCGCCGGCGCGGCCGCCGCTTCGGGAGCGGTCGACTTCAGCCACTCGGGGTCCTCGATCAGATCGCGACAGGTCTCGCCATTCGCCCACTGCTCGGTGGCCAGGATCGCCCTGTGGAAGGGGATCAGCGTCGTCAGGCCGTCGATCTCGTACTCGCCCAGCGCCCGCAGCATCCGCCGCGTCGCAAGCTCGCGGTCGGCGTCCCAGACGATCAGCTTCGCGACCATCGGGTCGTACATCGGCGTCACCACCGAGCCGGCCTCCACCCCGGAGTCGACCCGGACCCCCGGCCCGGCCGGCTCGCGGTAGGAGTCGATCCTGCCCGGCGCCGGGGCGAACTTCTTGTGCGCGGCCTCGGCGTTGATCCGGCACTCGATCGCGTGGCCGCGCAGCTCGATCTCATCCTGGCTGAGCGCCGTCTCGCCACCGGCCGCGATCTTGATCTGCTCGCGGACGATGTCGACGCCGGTGACCATCTCAGTTACGCAGTGCTCGACCTGCACCCTGGTGTTCATCTCGAGGAAGAAGTAGTCCTCGCCGACCTGCAGGCCCTCGACCGTGCCCGCCGAGCGGTAGCCGACGGCGCGCGCGGCCTCGGTGGCGATCTTGCCGATCCGCTCGCGCATCTCGTCGTCTACCTGGGGGCCGGGCGCCTCCTCGATCAGCTTCTGGTGACGGCGCTGGAGCGAGCAGTCGCGCTCCCCGAGGTGGATCACGGCGCCATCCGAGTAGGCGAGCACCTGGACCTCGACATGGCGCGGGTCCTCCAGGTAGCGCTCGACGTAGACTCGGGAATCGGAGAAGAACTTCTCGCCCTCGCGGGCGGCGCCCTCGAACGCCTCGGCGAGATCGTCCGGGGTCATCGCGACCCTGAAGCCCTTGCCGCCGCCGCCGCCGGCCGCCTTGCATGCAACCGGGTAGCCCGCGTCCTCCGCCTGCTGCCGCGCCTCCCCGACGTCCTTCGCCGGGGCGGTGGCGCCGGGCACGATCGGCACCCCGGCCTCGGCCATGATCTCCCGCGCCCGCGTCTTCGACCCCATCGCCTCGATCGCCTCGGGCGGCGGCCCGATGAAGACGATCCCGGCCTCGGCGCAGGCGCGGGCGAAATCGGCGTTCTCGGCGAGGAAGCCGTAGCCGGGATGGATCGCCTCGGCGCCGGCCTTGCTGGCGGTGTCGATGATCTTCAGAACGTTCAGGTAGCTCTCGGCGGGCTCCGCCGGGCCGATCAGGAACGCCTCATCGGCCTCACGCACGTGGGGCGCGTCCCGGTCGATCTCCGAGTAGACGGCCACCGACCCGATCCCCATCTCCTTCAGGGTCCGCGCCACCCTGATGGATATCTCCCCCCGGTTGGCTATCAACACCTTCTCAAACACGGCGCGGCAGTCTATTCGCCCCGATACGAAGGGTGGGGCACCCCACTCCTGGCACCGGGCGGCTAGTTCGCGAGCTGCTTCTTCAGGATCAGCGAGATGCCGCTGGAGGCGCCGTGGTCGCCGCCGTCGGGGGTGAAGGTGACGGTGACCCGGACCCGGGCTTTGCCCTTCTCCTTGAGCTGCTTCAGCGCCTTGCCCTTGGCCGCGATCGGAAGGGTCACCGCTCCGGCGCCCGCCGCCCGCTTGCTCTTCTTCTTCACCTTCTTGCCCGAGGCCGCGACCTGGCCGGGACCGGAGACGTTGATCGTGAGCGCGATCGTCCCCTTCTTGCGGTTCCGCTTCTGTTTGCCGATCCGGAACTCGTAGGAGGGCGAGATCGCGATCGCCCCGCTCCCCGAGGCCGGCGTTCCCGCGGCATCGACCGCGGTCGCCGTGACCTGGTAGGTGCCCGGCGCAGAATAGGTGTGCGAGACCGAGGTCCCGCCGGCGCTTGATCCGTCGCCGAAGTTGAAGGTGTTCGACGCGATCGGCCAGACGTCGAACGGCGACGCCGAGAACGCGACCGGCACGCCGACCGTCCCCGAGGAAGGGATCGATAGGCCGCGCATCTCGGGTGGGCTGGCGTCGTAGCCCGCCGCCTGGGCGATCTGGTTGGAGCCGTCGGATCGGTTCCAGACCACGGTCGCGTTGCCCGAGCCGTCGATGGCGGCATCCGGGTGGAGGAAGTCGGGGCTGGTGGCGGAGACTTCCTCCGGATCAGAGAAGCCGTCCGCGCCCAAGCGGATCGCTGCCTTGACAACCCGGGTTTCGTCCGAGGTGCTGCCCGGCCAGGCGACGACCGCATCCCCGGCGCTGTTCATCGCGAGGTCGATGTCGGGAGGGCCGCTCGCTTCGCCTACCGGGGTCACGTCCTCCGGGGACGAGGAGAAGCTGCCGCCCGGGGGGCGGTTGGATGCCTGGATGAAGGATTCGTCTTCGTCCGACCGTGTCCAGACGGCTGTCGCCGAGCCGCCCGGGGGTCATCGCTATCAGGGAACCGAAGGCACTCTCACCGGCTTCGGAGAGGTCGTCGGCGGCCCCGAATCCGCCGCCGTCCGGGCGGACCGATGCCTCGATGATGGAGAAGGTGCCATCCGACTCTGACCCAGACCGCGACCGCGTTGCCGGCGGCGTCGATCGCGACGTCCGGTTCGAACGAGTCATTGCCGGCGCCCGAGATGACTTCGGGCGAGGAGAAGCCGCCACCGGCTGGGCGATCCGACGCTTCGATCACTTGATCGGTCCCGTCGTTGTAGCGCCAGACGATGACCGCGTTTCCGTCCGCGTCGATGGCGATCGAAGGTTCAACCGCGCTCTGGCCTTCGACGATCGGAAGCGAGACCCTGACGGGAGGGGAGAAGCTGCCGCCGGCGGGGCGGACCGATGCCTCGACGAAGGTGGCGTTTACATCCTCTTCGGAGTCGGGATCCCGCCGCGTCCAGACGACGGCGGTGTCGCCGTCGGCGTTTACTGCGATCTGAATAGCGTTCGGGATCACCGATTTGGGCATCGTCGCGACGTCCGCCGCTGGCAGGAAGGCGCTCCCGGACGATCGGGTCGCGGCCTGAATCACGTAGTTGCCAGGGGGATTGACAAGTCGCTTCCAGACGGCGACCGCCTGCCCGCCTCCGGTTGTCTCCACCTGAGGTTCGGTGACCCCCGCGGCCAATTCCGCAGGCGCGGAAAAGTCATCGCCCGGGTTGCGGGTCGAGGCCTCGCCGTGAAAGCCGGCGTTGGTGGTGTTGTCCTTCTCCCAGATCGCCGTCGTGCCGCCGCCGTCGTCCATCGCGACGACCGGGTTAGTGGCATCCCTGCCCGACGCCGAGAGGTTCTGAGGTGGCAGCCAGACCGCCGCCGAGGCCCCGGGAGCCCAGAACACGCAGGACCAGGCAGCCGAGCACCGCCGCCGGCAGGCCGCGGCCGATTGCTGCACTTCCTGCGCGCTTGGCTCTCATTCCCTGTCCCAGCCCACCATCACCCGTCAAGACACATCGCGACGCGGAATGACTCGGTGACCCTACTCCTCATACGTCGGTGGATCGGCCAACGGTTCATCTAGGGTCTCGCGAATGTTGATCGAGCTGCAGGCCCACTCAACCGTCTCCGACGGCCAGCTCGAGCCGGCCGGGGTGGTCGAGCGGGCCGCCGAGGCCGGCGTGACGACGCTCGCCCTCACCGACCACGACGCGATCGCCGGAGTGGGCGAGGCGATCAGGGCCGCCGAGCGGCATGCGATCGAGCTCGTCCCGGCGATCGAGATGTCGTGCGTCCACGAGTTCGCCGAAGACCTCCACATCTGCGGCTACTGGGTCGACCTCGGTGCGATCGCCCCGGCCTGCGAGAGGGCCCAGCACGAGCGTGTCGCGCGGGCCGGGGAGATCGTCGAGAAGCTGCGCGGAGAGGGCTTCGACCTGCACCTCGAGGACGCGGTGCGGGAGGCGGACGACGCGCTCTCGATCGGCCGTCCCCACATCGCCCGGGCGGCCGGTGCGACGGGCGACCTCGGCCCCTTCTTCGAGGAGTACCTGGCGCCGGGGGCGAAGGCATTCGTGCCTCGCCGCTGGCCGACCGCGGAGCAGGCGGTGGAGCTGATCCACGATGCGGGCGGGGCCGCCGTCATCGCCCACCCCTACTGGGACATCTCCGCGCCGAATGAGGTCGACGGGCTGATCCGCGCCCTCGATGTCGACGGCGTCGAGACCTACTACCCCACCCACGGCGAGGAGCAGACCGCCCACCTGCTGGAGCTATGCCGGGAGCTGGACCTGATCCCGACGGCCTCCTCCGACTACCACGGGCCGACCCACAAGACCTTCTCCCGCTTCGGCGCATACGACACCTACGGCCTCGGCGAGCCGCAGGTCCCCGAGCGGCCGCGGCGGTAGCGCGCTATCGGCCGCCCGGGCCACGCATTGTGAGCCGGACGCGGCGCACCGTCAGCTGCGAGTTGCCCAGCCGATCGATGCCGCGGACTCGGGCCAGGACCCTCATCGACCGTGGCGGAGAGAGCGATCGGGGCAGGCGCACTCTGACGTGCCCATGCCGGCCCGCGGCAATGCTGAAGGCGGAGCGCCCGAGCCCTGATCGTCCTCTCCGCAGGCTCATCGTGCCATGGCACGGCCCGCTGGTCTCGGCCTTCGGGCAGCCGACTCGAACCTCGGCCGCCCCCGACCCCAGCAACAGGCCGCGCGCAGAAACCCGCATCTGCGGTGAGATCGCCTCACTCGAGGCCAGCACCGTCCGCTTCGGGCCGATCTGGCGGAGGTAGAGGTCCCTGTCCCGATCAAGGTCCGACCGTGTCAGTCGCGCCTTGGTCGCGAAGACCACCGTCTCCCCGTCCTCGGAAATACCCCACAGTTCGGCGCTGGCGGCGGAACTTCCCTGCAACGGTCCGGTCGAGGCCAGCTCCGTCACCCCGTTGACGCTCACGTAGACGTCCATCGATCGGTCCTTGTCCGCCGCGACGAGCGGCTGGCGGGTCTCGAAGGCGACGCTGCGCGCGTCGGCCGAGACGTCCGTGACCCAGTCCGGCATGACCTTCGACTGCTCGTCGACGTTCGGGTCGGTCGGCCCGGTGCTGAGGAGCATCATCTCGCCGCCGGCGTCGGCCCGATAGAGGTCGTTGGATGAGTCGGTGTCGGCCGGGCTCAGCCGGGAACGGGTTTCGAAGATCGCGATCGTGCCGTCAGCCGACAGTGCGATCGCCCTGTCGCCGTAGAAGCTGCAACCCGTGCCCCCGTCGGTTCCGCGAGAGACGAGCCGGAATGTCCCGTCGCGCTCGCGTAGGTAGATGTCATAGCCCGAGTCGGTGTCCTCGGCGGAGATCTGCGTGCTGGTGGTGAACAGGACGACGACGCCGTCGGCGGAGGAGTCGGCGAATTTCGGACGGTCGACGCAGTTGTCCACCGGCGGTTCCGGATAGGTCGTGAGGATCGAGAGCGCGCTCCCGACCCGCTGGTAGATGTCATCGTCGGATTCGTCCTCGGCCACGAGATCTCGCTCCGTGGAGAAGAACAGGTGGCTGCCGTCGCCGGAGACCCCACCGAAGGAGTCACCGTGGCAGAGATGCGGCGGCAGGGGCTCCTGCGGCTCGGGGCCGTACACCACCGGCGTCGTGGTCCCGTTGGCCCGTTCGTAGATGTAGCTGCAAGAGCTCGGGTAGTCCCCGACCATCGGAAGGAAGGAGTCGAAGAAGACCCGCCCGCCATCGGCGGAGGCGCCGGCGAAGGAGACCATCGAGTTGCCCGCCCGCTGAGCGTCGAGCGGCCCGGTCGAGACCAGTGCCGGGATCCCACCGACGATGTCGTAGAGGTCCCAGAGGCCGCCGTCGACGTCGTCGGACGTGAGGCTGTAGTTGGTCTCGACGAAGACGTGCCTCGCGTCGAGGGACGCCCCCTGGAGGCCGATCGGCGCCGGCCGCTGCGCGCCCTTCGGGATCGAGACCAGCGGGCGCAGCCGGCCCTTGGACCACTCGTAGACCTGCGGGCCGCCGGCCGCCGGGGTCAGCTCCTCGGTGAATGGAAAGACCACCCGCGAGCCGTCGGCGGCGATCCCGGCGCAGAATTCGACCGGGCACTCGGGCGTCCGCGCGTGCCCCGCCCAGGCGGCGGCGGGAAACGCCATCGCCGCCGCGAGAGCCAGGGCGGCGGCGAGTGTCCGACTCAAGCGACGGCTGCCGCGGCGGGGATCAGATCCCGCTGCTCGAGGTACGCGATCAGCTTCTCCACCGACTCCTCGGGGCTTTCGTTCTCGGTGTCGCAGACGACCTCGGGGTTCTCCGGCGCCTCGTATGGGTCGGAGACTCCTGTGAATTCCTTGATCTCGCCCGCGAAGGCTTTCGCGTAGAGGCCCTTGACGTCGCGTTCGGCGCAGATATCGACCGAGGCCTTGACGAAGACCTCGATGAATCGCTCGCCCATCAGCTCGCGCGCCTCGGCGCGGATCTCCGCATAGGGAGAGATCGCGGCCGTGATCACCGGCACGCCGTTGCGGCTGACCAGGTCGGCGACGAAGGCGATCCGACGGATGTTGGTGTCGCGGTCCTCTTTCGAGAAGCCGAGCCCCTTCGAGAGGTTTTCGCGCACGATGTCCCCGTCGAGGATCTCCAGCTTCGAGCCCCGCTCGCGCAGGTGCCCCTCGAGAAGCCTCGAGATCGTCGTCTTCCCGGCCCCGGAGAGCCCGGTGAACCAGAGGGTGAAGCCCTTCTCAGCAGCCATCTGTGTCTCAGTCCTCCTTGTAAGCGTCGATCAGGATGTCGGCGACCTCGTCGCGCGAGAACTCGTGCGGCGGCCTTTCGCCGTTGCCGAGCATCTCGCGCACCTTCGTCCCGGAGAGGAACAGGTGCGCCTCGGCGTCGTGCGGGCAGGTCTTGCCGGAGGCGAGCCCCTCGCACTCGTTGCACCAGAAGGTGTGCTCGAACATCAGCGGCTCGATCCCGAGCTCGTCGATGTCGATCTCGTCGAAGATCTTCTGCGCGTCGTAGGTGCCGTAGTAGTCGCCGGCGCCGGCATGGTCGCGGCCGACGATGAAATGGGTCGCGCCGTAGTTGCGGCGGACGATCGCGTGCAGGACCGCCTCGCGCGGGCCGGCGTAGTGCATCTTCGCCGGCTTCACCCCGAGCACGACCCGGTCCTGTGGGTAGTACTTATCCATCAGCACCTCGTAGCAGCGCATCCGCACGTCGGCCGGGATGTCGCCGGCCTTGGTCTTGCCGATCAGGGGGTGGATGAAGAGCCCGTCGCAGGTCTCCAGCGCGGCCTTGGTCAGGTACTCGTGGGCGCGGTGGATCGGGTTGCGGGTCTGGAAGGCGACGATCCTCTTCCAGCCGCGCGCCTCGAAGTCGGCCTTGTGCTCCTCCGGCGTCTTGTAGCGCCGCATGAAGGCCTCATCGTGGTCGGGCAGCGCGTCGACCTCGATCGGGCCGGCGATCATCCGGTTGCCCTCGGCGTAGATCGCGGCGACGCCCGGGTGCTCCTCGTCGGTCGTCCCGTAGACCTGCTCTGCCTCGCGCCTGACGTCGCGCTCCCAGATCTCCTCGACCGTGATCCTGCCGAGCGGCTTGCCTTCGTCGCTCGCCAGCTCGACCACGTCACCAACCTCGCACTCCAGCTGGGTGGCGAGGGTGATCGGGATCGGCCAGTAGTCGCCGTCGACGGTCCGCATCTCGGCGCAGACGCGCTCCCAGTCGGCGGAGCCCTGGAAGCCGGTCAGCGGCGCGAAGCCGCCGTTGCCGATCATCTCGAAGTCGGCGGTGTGCCGCTCGTCAAGTGTCAGGGAAAGCTCGGTCATCGTCTCGCTCATCGGAAAGTCTCACCTATCGGTAGGGGGAACTCGGTCTCTTACTGAAGGGGCGCCGGAACGCCGCTAGTTGATCCCGCACTCAGTCTTCGCGAGACCGGCCCAGCGACCATCGCGGGGCGAGCCGCCCGGCCCGACCGGCTTGGTGCAGTGGGTGCAGCCGATCGACGGGTAGCCGTGGTCGTGGAGTGGGTTGTACGGGAGGTCGTGCTCACGGATGTGGTTCCAGACGTCGCTCTCTGTCCAGTCCGCGAGAGGGTTCAGCTTCCACAGCCCAAACCGCTTGTCCAAGGCGAACTTGGGCGTGTGGGCGCGTCTGGCTGAATCCTCGCGGCGGACGCCGGCGAGCCAGCAGTCTACGGAAGACAGCGCGCGGCGCATCGGCTCGACCTTGCGCAGGCCGCAGCAGGCGTCGGAATCGCGATTCCACAACTCGTCGCCGTACTTCTCGGCCTGCTCCTCCAGGCTGATGTTGTGGAAGCGGTCGAACTCGATCCCGAGGCGCTCGGCGAGCCGGTCCCGCGTCTCGTAGGTCTCCTCGAAGAGAACGTCGGTGTCGAGGTAGAAGAAGCGCGCGTCGGGGTTGACCTGGGTCGCCAGGTGAGCCGTCACCGAGCTCGTCTTCTGGAACGAGCAGGCGATGTAGTGGCTCTCCCCGAAGGTGTCGAACATCCACTCGATCGCCTCGGTGGCGGTGTGACCCTCGAGCTCGGCGGCGACCGCCTCGGCGTCGATGTCGGGGGTTACCGCTACGGGGTTCACCACGACTGCCTCGCGCTTCGCTCCCTCGCGGGAATCAGATTTCGACGCTCGGTCGCTGCCGCGCTCATATCGCGCACTCGCCCTCCCCGCGCTCGACCTTGTATGGGCTGGCACGGTTCCAGTCGATGAATTGCTGCATCGTCTCGAGGCTGAAGTCGGCCGGCAGGGTCAGATCCTTGACCTCCGCTTCGAAGCGCTCGGCGCCGATCCGCTCGACGAAGGCGTTGAACTCCTCGCCATCGGCCCGCTCGGCCTCATACAGCCTGATCCAGCGCTCGACGGCCTCGGGGACGCGTTTGGCCGGCAGGCGCGACTTCAGCCTGGTGCCGAAGATCACCTCGCCGCCCTCGTAGTTGCCACCGATGTGCGGGATGTAGGCGGGCATCTGCCGGTCGCCGACCTTCAACGAGGCTCCGTAGAAGCCGATGTTGGCGATGTGGTGCTGACTGCACCCGTTCGGGCAGCCGCTCATCTTGATCTGGATCCGCTTCGTCAGCGAGTCTGAGATCTCCATCTCCTCGACCCGCTCCTTGATCGCCCGGTTGAGGCCCATCGAGCTGGTGATCCCGAGTTTGCAGCTGTCGGTTCCGGGGCAGCTGACCACGTCGGTGACCGTCCGCGGCCCGATCTCGGCCAGGCCCAGGGCCTCGAGCCCCTGCCAGACGTCGTAGAGCGACTCGTCGCGCACCCAGCGCAGGACCAGGTTCTGCTGCACGGTGCTGCGCGCGTAGCCGCCGGTGTGCTCGCGCATGATCGCGGCCAGGCCCCGAAACTGCTCGGGCGTCAGGTCGCCCCGGTCGATCTTCACCTCGACCGCCGAGAAGCCCTCCTGTCGCTGGGCCTGCACGTTGCCCTCGGCGAAGCGCTCGAACTCGGTGCGGTCACCGTTGGGGGACGCGGATGCCGCCGGGCGCTCGGGAGCGTGCTCCTCCTCGTCGTAGTCGAAGCGGAGCCGGTCGACGTCGAAGTCACGATCCTCCACCCACTCGCCGGCCAGCTCCTCCTCGACCTGCTCGCGGAAGGCGTCGATCCCGATCTTGTCGATCAGCACCTTGATCCGGGCCCGGGCCCGGTTGACCCGCAGCCACTCCTGGCGGTCGAAGATCCGCAACACGCCCTCGGCGACCTTCAGGTAGTCGCCGTTGTCTGCCTCGACGAACTCGTAGAGGGTCGGCGCGACCCTGGCCATGATCGAGGTGCCGCCGCCGACCCTGACCTCGAAGCCCCGGACGCCGTCGCGCTCGCGGCTGAGGAAGGCGATGTCGTGGATGCCGGTGATCGCCCGGTCCTCGTCGGAGCCGGTGAAGGCGGTCTTGATCTTGCGCGGCATCAGCTGGGTGGTCGGGTGGCGGACGAAGTAGCGGACGTAGGCGCCGGCGTAGGGGGTCGGGTCGAAGACCTCGTCGGGAGCGATGCCGGCCCAGGGGTCGCCGGTGACGTTCCGCACCGTGTTGCCGCAGCCCTCGCGCGAGGAGAGGCCCGTCGCCGAGATCTCGCGGATCAGCGACTCCATGTCGCGCAGCGGGACGTGATGGATCTGGATGTTCTGGCGGGTCGTGATGTGGCCTTTGTTGAGCGGCGCGTAACGCTCGACGACGTCGCCGAACACCTCCATCTGCTCCGGGGTGACGCCGCCGAAGGGCAGCTTCACCCGGGCCATCTGCACGTCGGGCTGGCGCTGGCCGTAGACGCCCTGCTTGAGGCGGAAGCCGATGAACTGGTCTTCGGCCAGCTCGCCGGCGAGGAACTTCTCGGCCTCGTTGTCGAAGTCATCGAACTCGCGCTCGATGATCGGGATCACGTGCCCGGGGACGTTCTCGTACGTCTCGGGGTTCTCGAGGGACCCGGTCCGGCCCTTGCCATGCTGCTTCTTGTCCTGGTCTACGACTACCTCCACGCCCAGGAAAATAGCAAAACCTGACAGGGATTAGGGTATTTAGCTGAGACGGGGTGGACGCTGGCGCTCTAACCGGCCATTTTCCGTGCCTGGAGAATGGACGCGGCCTCGCCCGACTCGGCCACGTAGCCCCCCTTCGGCTCGATCGGCTCCCCGGCCTCGACCCAGGCCTGGATCCCGCCCGCGATCGCCGCCGCCTGGTAGCCATCGGCGGCAAGAGCTGTGGCGCCCATGTCGGAGCGGTTGTCTCCGCGGCAGTAGAGGACGACGGGGCGGTCCCTCTCGATCTCCCCGGCCCGGGCGCTCAGCTGATCGAGCTCGATGTGGGTGGCGCCGGCGATCCGGCCCGCGTCCCACTCGTGATCGGTCCGAACGTCGATCAGCTGGGCGCCGCCGTCGAGGAGCTTCCGGGCCTCCTCCGGGCTGACGGTTGAAACCTCGCTCATCGCACCAACCAATCTTCGCGCTTCGCTCGCTGCGCGGAGAACCAGACTGCGACGCTTGCTCGCTCCGCGCTCGTCGGTCCCTAGTCGACTTCAGTTCCCTCTACGAGGAAGGCGACGCGCACATGGGCGCGGTACTCGTCGAGGTTCTCGCCCCGGATCCCGGTCGAGACGATGTCGACCGCTCGGATGTTGCGCAGCGTGCCCTGCGCCTGTGCGAGCGCCTGTCGAGCCGCGTCGTCGGTCGACGTTTTCGAGCTGCCGACCAGCTCGATGATCTTCACGACAGCCATTTCAGCCCTCCTTCTGGATCCTGCAGAACGATGCCCTTCGCGCCGACCCCCTCGGCCAGCGCAGCCCGCTGCCACGGGCCCACCGCCTCCCGCTCCTCACCGCCGGCCGAGGCCGTCTCGGCGCGAAACCGCGCGATCGCCGCAGCGATCGCGGCCGCCTCATCCGGTGCAGGAGCCCTGGTCATGTCACTGCCTCTCGCCATGCGCCAAGCCTAACCGGATGGATCTAGCCGCTGTGGTTCAGGCCGGGCACGGGGGTCCCGTGTTTGCGGGCGGCGCAGGCAATGCTGGGCGGGTCAAACGGGTCGGCGAGGGCGCGACCGACGGGCTGGCCCGGGTAGCGCCCGCACTGGATCACGAGGTCCCGCACCCCGTCGCGGGCGTCGATGATGTCGTCGCCCCCGTTGCCGTAGAACTCGTCCTGGCCGGGCTGGCCGAGCATCGCGTTGGGGCGGGCGTCGCCGATCAGGACGTCGTTGTCGAACGAGCCCTCCATGTCCTCGACCGTGCGGTCGAGGCGGACCGGATCGCAGCCGTCGATCACGTCGATCCAGGCCTTGCCGCGCGGGAAGGAGATGTAGAGCAGGCCGGGATGGGCCTGGGTCTCGGCGAACGAGGCGTCGTCGCGCCCGGAGCCGCCGACGATTTCGCCCCCGGCGCAGCCCCCGCCCGCCGCGAGCAGGTCACCGTGGTCTTCGCCGTAGAGGTAGGTCGGCCCCGGGAGGTTGCCGATCAGGCCGTCGGAGCCGGAGCCCCCGTGGAGCCGGTCGCTGCCGCGGCCCGCCTCGATCAGGTCGTCCTCGGGGCCGCCTCGGATCGTGTCGTCGCCGAGGCCACCGGCGATCCGCACGTTCTCGACCGCGGCCAGCGACCCCTCGACGCGGAGGTTGTCGTTCCCCGGGCCGAGGTCGGCCATCAGCCAGCGCCCGGGGCCGGCGGCCGAGCAGCTCACCTGGACCGAGCTGATCCGGATGCAGCCGGGCCCGACGGCCACTCCCTTGCCGGTGGTGACGCCGAAGCCCGAGGAGAGCGCGTCGAAGGCGACCGTGAAGTCGTCGTGACCGCCGCCGCCGACGATCGCCAGGCCGCCGCCGCCGGCTGGGGTGGCGTCGAGTTCGATGTAGGCGGTGGCCTTCGGCGCCGCTTCACGCCCACAGGACTCGTTGTGACCCTTGGCGCCCTTGCAGCCGTCGCTCCCCTGGCCCCCTTTGAGCGTGTCGGCCCCGCCGCCGCCGATCAGCGTGTCGTTGCCAGGACCGCCGTCGATGACGTTGGCGCTCTTGTTGCCGATCAGGGTGTCCTTGAAGGCCGACCCTTCGATGCCCTCCATCCGGAAGATCCGGTCGTGTCCGTCACCGCGGGCGAGGTGTTCGCGCAGCGAGACGTAGACGCCACCGCCCCGCCCGGCGGCGACGTCGGTCGCGAACGAGACAACGTCGCCGCCGCCGGCGCCGCCGTCCATGCGGTCGTAACCGTAGTCGCCGTGGACGAGGTCGAAGCTGCCGCTGCCGCCGTTGAGGGTGTCGATGCCGAGGCTGCCGGCCACCTCGTCGTACTCGCCCGGCCCGCCCAAGATCATGTCGTCGCCGAGATCTCCGATCGCCCGGTCGTGGTCCCCGGCGCCGCCGTCGGCGAGGTCGTTGCCGCGCCCGCCGTGGATCAGATCGGCGCCGGGCCCGCCGCAGAGCAGGTCGTTGCCGAGGCTGCCGAGGATCACGTCGTCTCCCCCGTCGCCCCAGATAACGTCCCGTCCGGGCGTGCCGTTCAGCTTGTCGGGGCCGTCGGTGCCGACGATCTCCGCCTGGCGCCCGTGGCAGCGCGGGACTTCGTCTTCGGGTGCCTGCGTGCCGCTTTCGGCGGCGGCTGCCACCCCCGCGGCGAGCACCGTCGCGGCAAGCGCGCAGCCGACCGCTGTTGCCCTGATGCGTTCCCTCACCGGCTGTAAGAAACCACCAGGCGCGGATGGGTGCGGTCCCGGGCGCGCCGCATCGGAGCTCTCAGGCGCTGCGAATCAGCTTCTTGTTGACGAACTCGTCGGCCCCGTAGGTGCCCAGCTCGCGGCCGAAGCCGGAGCGCTTGAAGCCGCCGAACGGCAGCTCGGGGCTGTCGGCGAGGACCAGGTTGATGTAGACCATCCCGGCTTCGATCTGGTTCGCGACCCGCTCGGCCTGGTCCTTGTCGGTGCTCATCACGTAGGAGCCGAGCCCGAACGGGGTCTGGTTCGCGAGCTCGACCGCCTCCTCCTCCGAGCCGACCTTGTAGACCTGCGCCACCGGCCCGAAGAACTCTTCCTGGGAGGCCTCGTCGCCGGGCTTGATCCCGGCGAGGATCGTCGGCTCGATGTAGTTGCCGTCGCGCCCGCCGCCGATGACCACCTCGGCGCCGTTGTCGATCGCCCGCTTCAGCTGGTCCTCGAGGTTGTCCGCCGCGGTCGCCGAGGAGAGCGGGCCGAGTGCAGTGTCCTCGGCCGTCGGGTCGCCCGTTTTCGAGGCGCCCATCTTCTCCTTCAGCTTCTCGACGAAGTCGTCGTAGAGCTCGTCGACGACGATGAAGCGCTTGGCGGCATTGCAGGACTGACCTGTGTTATCGAGCCGCGCTTCGGCCGCGGCCTGCGCCGCGCCGTCGACGTCGTCGGTGCCGAGCAGGATGAAGGGGTCTGAACCGCCGAGCTCGAGCACCACCTTCTTCAGGTTGCGGCCGGCGGCCTCGGCGACCGCGGCGCCGGCGCGCTCGGAGCCGGTGACCGAGACACCGTGTACGCGCGGGTCGGCGATCACCGACTCGACCTGCTCGTGGGTCGCGTAGATGTTCTCGTAGGAGCCCTCGGGTGCGCCGGCGTCGCTGAAGATCCGCGCGATCGCCTCGGCCGATTCCGGGCACTGGTTTGCGTGCTTGAGCAGGATCGGGTTGCCGATCACCAGGTTCGGGCCGGCGAACCGAGCCACCTGGTAGTAGGGGAAGTTCCAGGGCATGATCCCGAGCAGGACGCCGAAGGGGTTGCGGCGGATCACCGCGGTGCCTTCGCCGGCGAAGCCCTTGACCGGCTCATCGGCCATCAGGTCCTCGGCGTTGTCGGCGTAGAAGCCGTAGATGTCGCCGGCGAAGTCGACCTCGCCGACAGCCTGCTCGATCGGCTTGCCCATCTCGCGGACGATGATCTCGGCCAGCTCCTTGCTGCGCTCCTTGTGAAGCTCGCTGACCTTGCGCACAAGCTCCGCCCGCTCTGCCACCGTGGACGAGCCCGACCAGGTTCGCGATGCCTCGTCGGCCCGCCCGATCGCCCCGCGAAGGTCGGCGTCCGAGATCTGCGGATACTCCTTCACCGTCTCACCGGTGGCCGGGTTGACTACGGCGTAAGCACTGCTCATATCGGGCTCTCCTCCTTGGTTCTCTCAAGTGCGTTTTCGAGCGGTGTGTATTCCTCGCCGACGGCTTCGGCGACCGCCGGATGCGTCACCTCGCCGGCGGCGACGTTGACGCCGGGCCGCAGGCCGGGGTCGCGCCGGATCGCGTCGATGCCTTCGTCGGAAAGCGCGATCACGTACGGCAGGGTCGCGTTGGTGAGGGCGTAGGTCGCCGTGATCGGCACCGCGCCGGGCATGTTCGCGACGCAGTAGTGGATGATCCCGTCGACCTCGAAGGTCGGTTCCCGATGCGTGGTCGGGTGCGATGTCTCGAAGCAGCCGCCCTGGTCGATCGCGACGTCGACGAGCACGGCGCCGGGCTTCATCAGCTTGAGCTGCTCGCGCCGGACGACCTTGGGGGCGCGGGCGCCGTGAACCAGGACGGCGCCGATCACCAGGTCGGCGCGCGGGAGCATCTCCTCGATCGCGAGCGTGGTCGAGTAGACGGTCGAGCAGCCCCCGGAGAAGGCGACGTCGAGCTCGCGGAGGCGGTCGATCGACTTGTCGTAGACGAAGACGTCGGCTTCCATCCCGATCGCGACGAACGCGGCGTTCATGCCCACCACCCCGCCGCCAATCACCATCACGTTCGCCGCCGCGACGCCGGGGACGCCGCCCAGCAGGATGCCGCGCCCACCGAGTGGCTTCTCGAGCATGAAGGCGCCCGCCTGGGTGGCGATCTTGCCGGCGATCTCGCTCATCGGGGCGAGCAACGGCAGATTGCCGTGCGAGTCCTCAACGGTCTCGTAGGCGATGCAGGTGGCCCCGGACTCGCGCAGCCCGCGCGTCAGCTCGGGATCGGGCGCCAGGTGGAGGTAGCCGAACAGCAGCTGGTCGGGGCGCAGCATCTCGATCTCCTCCGGCTGCGGCTCCTTCACCTTGAGCACCATCTCGGCCTCGCCGAACACGGAGTCGGAGTCGGGGACGATGCGGGCGCCCTGCGCCTCATAGTCGGAATCGAGGATCGCGCTCCCGGCCCCGGCCCCCTTCTCGATCAGGACCTCGTGGCCGTGCTCGGTTATCTCGCGAACGCCGGAGGGTGTGATCGCGACCCGGTACTCATCCGGTTTGATCTCGGTGGGGATTCCGACCTTCACTGAATCCTCCCCCCGCCGCTCACGTTCCCACCAGCTCTCTGGCGCGCAGCGCGAGCCAGAACTCGATCCGGTCGTGGGCGCGGGAGAGGTCGCGGCCGGTCAGCTCTTCGACCTTGCGCATCCGATAGCGAAGCGTGTGCCGGTGGCAGTAGACCTCGCGGGCGGCGCGCTCCCACTGCCCGTTCTGCTCGATGAAAGCTTCCAGCGAGCGCAGCAGCTCACCGCCGTAATCCTCGTCGCCGTGCTCGATCGGCCCGAGGACGCTGTCGCAGTACAGCTTCAGCGCGTCGTCGTCCTGGATCGAGAGCAGCAGCGTGAAGGCGCCGAGGTCGCGCCACGAGGCCACCTCCGGCACGTTGCCGTTCGAGAACGCGGTCGCCTCGAGGGCGCAGCGGGCTTCGTGGAAGGAATGGCGCAACTCCTCGGGCGGCGCCGAGCGGCTGGCGGCGGCGCGGACCGCGCCGCGCTCTTTGATCAGGCCGCGGCGGGCGTCGGCTGCGAGGTCGATCGGGTCGCGGTCGGCGGCGTCGACCACGGCGCACAGCAGCTCGCGCCCGGCGCTGCTGTGGGGAGCGACGACCGCGGGGCAGGCATCGGCGGCGAGGGCGCGCTCCAGAGCACCCTCGGCGGCGGCGGGGTCGTCGAGGTCGAAGACCAGGACCGCGGCCTCCCCCCCGATCCCGAACGGCTCGAGGCGGCGGCGCAGCTCGGATGCCTCGAGGCGGCCTCCAAGGGCGCCGGCCAGCACGTCGCCGGCCAGGCGCCGCTCGGTCTCCCGCGCGACGCGGCGGCGCATCAGCTCGAGCGCGACCACGGCCACGGCCTGCTGGAGGATCAGCCGCTCGAAATCGCCGAGCCCGCCCGAGTCGCGAACGATCACGACCCAGGCCTGCGGCGGCCCGCCTCCAGGGGAGATGACCGGATGGGCGAGTGCCCGCCCGGCGACCGAGGGATGGGACGGGACGAATGGATGCCCGTCGCCGGTGTGGGAGAGCGCTTCGTCGCCGATCGCGCTGACCGCGTCGGCGGAGAGCTGGCGCCGGAAGCCGCGCCCCGCGAGTCGCTCGCCGCGGCCGTCGAGGATCGCGACCGTGCCGCCGACCGCGGAGGCGATCGTGGCGACTATCTCCTCCAAACCGCGCTCTTCCAGCACCAGGCGCTCGAGGCGGCGCTGGACCGCAATCCCGCGCTGCAGGACCTCGTACTGCTCGTTGACCAGCCGGGCGAAGGCCTTCTCGGTGATCGCGATGAACGGGGTCGAGTAGGGAACCTCGAAGAGGGGAAAGTCCCGCTTGCTCGCTTCGTCGACCAGCGCCTTGGGCAGTTTCTTGTGGCTGAACCCGGTGCCGAACCCGAGGCCGGCAAGGTTGTGATCGGCGAGAAGGCCGACGAACTCCCGCTGTTTGGCGGCCGTCTCGAGCGGGATTCCCGTCGTCAGCATCAACTCCCCGCCGGAGAGCCACGGCGTCGGGTCCTCCAGCTCGGAGATGTGGACCCACCGCACCGGGGCCGCCGCCCCCCGCTCCCCCGCCGCCAGGTCAAGACCGAGCTCGTCGAGAAGGCTCTGGACGGTGAGCATCCGGGCGCCTATCTATGGACCCGCTTCCAGGCCTGGCTGAGCACGTCGTGGAGAACGCCGTGAATCTCTTCGAACTGCTCGGTGTCGGCGATCAGCGGAGGCGCCAACTGGATCACCGGGTCGCCGCGGTCGTCGGCGCGGCAGATCAGCCCCTTGCGGAAAAGCTCCCTCGAGAGGAAGCCCCTCAGCAGGTCCTCGGCCTCCTCGGCGTCGAAGGACTCCTTGGTCTCCTTGTCCTTGACGAGCTCGATCGCGTGGAAGTAGCCGGCGCCGCGCACGTCGCCGACGATCGGGATCTCGTGCAGGGACTCCAGCATCTGACGGAACTCGCCCTCCTTGGCGAGGACGTGATCGCAGAGGCCCTCGCGCTCGAAGACGTCCAGGTTCGCCATCGCTATCGCCGCCGCGATCGGGTGGCCGGCGAAGGTGAAGCCGTGCGCGAAGGATGCGTTGCCCTCCATGAACGGCTCGGCGACGCGGTCGGAGGCGATCAGCGCGCCCATCGGCGCGTAGGCGGAGGTGAGCGCCTTCGCCACCGTGATCAGGTCCGGGGTGAAGCCGAAGCGTTCGCACCCGAACCAGTGCCCGAGGCGGCCCCAGGCGCAGATCACCTCGTCGGAGATCATCAGCACGTCGTGGCGGTCGCAGATCTCGCGCACCCGCTGGAAGTAGCCATCCGGGGCCACGAAGCAGCCGCCCGCGTTCTGAACCGGCTCGATGATCACCGCCGCGACCGTCTCCGGGCCCTCGAATTCGATTCGCTCCTCGATCGCGTTCGCGGCCCAGAGTGGATGACGATCCTCGGGCCAGCGGTAGACGTTGGTGTTCGGGACGTGGCAGCCACCGGGCGCGAGCGGCTCGAACTGCGAGCGAAGGTCGGTGATGCCGGTCGCCGACAGCGCCCCCAGCGTCGTCCCGTGGTAGGCAATCTCGCGGGCGATCACCTTGTACTTCTGACCGTTGCCGCGCATCCGGTGGTAGTTGCGGGCGAGCTTCAGCGCCGAGTCGACCGCCTCCGAGCCGCCGGAGGTGAAGAAGACCCGGTTCAGGTCGGCCGGCGCCAGCGATGCGATCCGCGTCGCCAGCTCGATCGCCCGGGGATGGGCGTAGCTCCAGAGCGTGTAGAAGTCGAGCTCCTCGACCTGGCGCGCCGCCGCCTCGCCGAGCTCGGTCCGGCCGTGGCCGGCGTTGACGCAGAAGAGGGCGGAGAGGCCGTCGAGGTAGCGGTTGCCGTGCTCGTCGTAGACGTAACAGCCCTCGCCGCGGACGATGACCGGGACCTCGTGCTCGTCGTCGTAGGCGCCCATGCGAGAGAAGTGCATCCACAGATGCCGCCTCGCCAACTCCTGCAGGCTGGTGCCGGTCTTAGAGCCCGGATGCTCCGCAACAGCCATTGAGTCTCTCCTTCCTCGCTACGACGATATGGACAAAGCTAGCTCTGAGACGATTCCTATTCAAGTGGTCAATGGGTCAAGCAGATTCGGAACTGCTGTACAAAATGTACAAGAGCCGATCGAAAAATTGGGGTATCTGCCACTTGTGCCGGAAAGCACCCTGAGCGTACCGTCCAATGTGACCGCTGACTCATAGCGCAGCGGGGGAGCGAGAAAGGAGCGCGATGGAGAGTGCAGCGGTCCCACGCCCCGGGGCGCAGGCGTCGAGCGCGCCCGTACCGAGCGGTGGCGACAAGGGCCTGAAGAAGAACGCGATCGGGTTCGCCTCCAGCGTCGTGATCGGGGTCGCCTCGACCGCTCCCGGCTACAGCCTCGCCGCGACCCTCGGCTTCATCGCCGCCGCCGTTGCCCTGAAATCGCCGGCGATCCTCCTGGTCAGCTTCATCCCGATGTTCTTCGTCGCGGCCGGCTACTACTACATGAACAAGGCCGATCCCGACTGCGGCACGAGCTTCTCATGGGTGACGACGGCGATGGGGCCGCAGCTGGGCTGGATCGCGGGCTGGACGATCGTCGTCGCCGATGTGATCGTGATGGCCAACCTCGCCCAGATCGCCGGCCTCTACTCGTTTCTCCTCGTCGGCTGGGACTCGGCGGCCGCCTCGACCGCGGCGGTGACCGTCGTCGGCGTCGTCTGGATCGCGCTGATGACGACGATCGTGCTGATCGGGATCGAGCTGTCGGCGCGAACTCAGATCGGGCTGCTGGGGGCTGAGATCGTCACCCTTGCCGCCTTCGCCGTGGTCGCGCTGATCAAGGTCTACTCCGGTGACGCGCAACCGGGCTCGATCGACCCGAGCCTGTCCTGGCTCAACCCCTTCAGCCTCAGCCCGAGCGAACTCTCCGCCGGGATGCTGCTCGCGGTCTTCATCTACTGGGGCTGGGACACGACGGCGACCGTCAACGAGGAGACCGAGAACCCCGACGAGGCGCCGGGGCGGGCGACCGTCGTCAGCACCGTGATCCTGCTCGGCATCTACGTGATCGTCGCCGTGGCGGCGCAGGCGTATGCCGGCGTCGACGAGCTGATCGCCAACCAGGAAGACGTGCTGAGCGCGCTCGGCACCGAGGTCTTCGGCTCACCGCTGGACAAGATCCTGATCATCGCGGTGCTCACCTCGGCGGCGGCATCGACCCAGACGACGATCCTGCCGACGGCCAGGACGACGCTCTCGATGGCGAGATCGCAGGCATTGCCGAAGAGCCTCGGCAGGGTGCACCCCCGTTTCCTCACCCCCCACGTCTCGACCCTGCTGATGGGCGCGGCCTCGATCGTCTGGTACGTCGGGCTGACCCTGGTCAGCGAAGACATCCTCTTCGACTCGCTGGCGGCCCTGGGGCTGATGATCGCCTTCTACATCGGGCTGACCGGCTTCGCCTGCGCGATCTACTACCGGCGCGAGCTGTTCCGCAGCGTCAAGAACTTCCTCTTCGTCGGAGCGGCCCCGTTCCTAGGCGGCGCGATCCTGTTCTACCTTTTGATCAAGAACGTGATCGAACTCTCCGACCCGGCCAACTCGGAATCCGGCAACTCCTGGCTGGGAATCGGGCCCCCACTGCTGATCGGGATCATCTTCCTGGTGCTCGGGCTGCTGCTGATGGTCGTGCAGTGGCGAGCCATGCCGGGCTTCTTCCGGCGCCGACCCGAGGTCGCCCCGGCGGGCTTCCTCGAGGGTGAAGCCGAGATCCAACACACCGATCCCGCCGAAGGGGGTTCGAGATGAGCGAGATCGTCGTCGGCTACGACGGATCCGATTGCGGAAAGGTGGCCCTCGACCGGGGCCTGGAACTGGCTCGGGAGCTGGGCGACGGCGTGGTGATCGTCTTCGGCTATGCCCCTCCGGGGGTAAGGGGCGGCGAGATCGCCGACCACGAGCAGGCAATCGAGGAATTCGGAGAGAAGGTGATGGGCGAGGCCACCGAGCGGGCCAAGGCCGCGGGCGTCACCAGCGAGGTCGCTCTTGTCGCCAGACGAGCGGCGGATGCGCTGATCGAGGTCGCCGAGGAGCGCGACGCGCGGATGATCGTGGTCGGCAGTCAGGGAGAGACGCCGCTGAAGGGGATGATCCTCGGCTCGACTCCACTCAAGCTCCTGCACGCGTCCGAGCGCCCCGTCCTGGTCGTGCCCGTGACCGGTGAGCGCTAGTTTCAATGGAACGGGGCAGGGCCGGATGAGGAAAGAGATGGAAAGCGAGATCACGAGTGTCGAGCTGGAGGGCGTCAGCAAGCGCTTCGCCAACATCCTCGCCGTCGACGACCTCACCCTCGAGCTGGCGGGAGGGGAGTTCTTCACCCTGCTGGGGCCGAGCGGCTGCGGCAAGACGACGACGCTGCGGATGATCGGCGGCTTCGAGCAACCGACCGCGGGGACGATCCGGATCGAGGGTGAGGACGTGTCCGCCCTCCCGCCGTACAAGCGCCCAACCAACACCGTCTTCCAGAGCTACGCGCTCTTCCCCCACATGAGCGTCGAGGACAACGTCGCCTTCGGGCTGCGTCGAAAGCGAATCCCGAAGGAGGAGATCGCCAGTCGGGTCGCGGCCGAGTTGCAGCGCGTCGGGCTCTCCGCGGAGGCAAAGCGCCGGCCCGCCCAGCTCTCGGGAGGCCAGCAGCAGCGGGTCGCCCTGGCGAGGGCGCTGGTCAACCTGCCGAAGGTGCTGCTCCTCGACGAGCCACTCGGCGCCCTCGACCTGAAGCTTCGCAAGGAGCTGCAGGTGGAGCTGAAGCGGATCCAGCGCGACGTGGGAATCACGTTCGTCTACGTGACCCACGACCAGGAGGAGGCGCTGACGATGAGCGACCGGATTGCGGTGATGAACCGCGGTCGAGTCGAGCAGGTCGCCGACCCCGAGGCGGTGTACGAGCGCCCGGCCACCACCTTCGTCGCCGGTTTCATCGGAGTCTCCAACCTGATGCCGGCGGAGCTTGTGAGCCCCGGCGTGGTGCGTCTGGAGAATGGCCCCACGGTCGAGACCGCCACGAATGGCCTTGCGCCGGGCGAGATCTGCTACGCGGTGGTGCGTCCCGAGAAGCTGCGGATCGAGCTGGTCGGCGGGCCGGGCGGCGGCTCGTCGAACGGCCAGCCGACGATCGAGGGCGTGGTGGAGAGCTCGCTTTATCTCGGCACGGCGACGCAGATCATCGTCGACCTCGGCGGTGATGTGCGGATGACCGTGCTGGTTCCAAACGCCAGCGAGGCGGAGCGGCAGCGGTTGCCGGGGGGAGGAGCCCGGGTAGCACTTCAGTGGGATCCTGAGCACATGCACATAGTCCGTGAGTCGCCCGGCGCCGGCGGAGCCAAGCGGTCGGACGCCGGCGCCGAGCTCGAGACGACAAAGAGAGGATGATTGAGTTCGATGAACAATCCAGGTCCCAGTAGAAGCTGCGCGCTGCTGATCGCCTCAGCGCTGGCCCTCGTCGTGCTCGCCCTCGGCCTCGCTGCCTGCGGCGGCACAACCGGCGGTGGCGGCAACACCGATGAATTGACGACCGCGAAAGGCGGCCCGGCGAGCGGCAACCTGACGATCTCGAACTGGCCGGGATACATCGCCCCCGGCAAGAAGGGGACGGTTGCCGAATTCGAAAAGGAAACCGGCGTTAGCGTCAACTACATAGAGGACGTCATCGAAACCGAGTCCTTCTTCGGCAAGATGCAGCCGCTGCTCGAGCAGGGTGAATCGGGCGGACGCAGCATCTACGTCGTCCAGGACTACATGGCGAAACAGCAGCACGACCTCGGCTACCTGCAGAACATCGACCACAGCGACCTGCCGACCGCCTTCGAAAACCTCTCGCCGAGCCTGCGCAGCCCCACCTTCGACCCGAAGCGCGAATTCTCGGTGCCCTGGCAGAGCGGCATGACCGGGATCTGGGTCGACACCTCGAAGGCGCCGGAGATCCACTCGATCAATGACCTCTTCGACCCGAAATACCAGGGCGAGGTGACGATGCTGGGCGAACTGCGAGAAACGGTGCCCCTCGTGATGCTCGCCGAAGGGATCGACCCGGCCAAGGCAAGCAATGACCAATGGCTGCACGCGATCGAACGGATCAAGGACGCCAACGACTCCGGCCAAATCCGCCACTTCACCGGCAACGAATACACCGAGGACCTGACCGCCGGCAACATCGTCGCCGCGATCGGTTGGTCCGGCGATGCCTCCCTGATCGAAAACGAAAACGCCGAATGGCGGATGCCGACCGAGGGTTGCGCGATGTGGTCGGAAAACATGGTGATCCCGGTCGGTGCGCCCAACACCGCCGCGGCGCTGGCGTGGATGGACTTCGTCTACCGGCCCGAGGTCGCGATCGACATCACCGAATACGTCCTCTACATCTCGCCGGTCGACGGCGTCAGGGAACTGGCTGAAAAGCGCAACCCCGAACTGGCGAAGAACCCGTTGGTATTCCCCACTCCGAAGTTCACGCGCAACTGCACCGGCCAGAACTCGCCGCCGGACCTCGAACCGGTGAACGAGGCCTGGCAGGCCGTGATCACGGGCTGAAGCCAGGATGAGCCTGAGGCAGCGCCTGGTCCCGTATTGGCTCCTGGGTCCGGGCCTGCTCTGGCTCATCTTCTTCTTCGTCGTGCCCATGTACTTCATGGGCGAATTGGCGCTGCGCTCCGGCACGTTGACCACCGGGTTCACCCTGACCTGGGAATGGTCGAACTTCCAAGACTCCCTCTCAGGCCACACCGAGCAGATCTGGCGATCGTTCTTCTACGCGGGGACCGCGACGCTTCTCTGCCTGCTGATCGGCTACCCGCTGGCCTACGCGATCGCCTTCCACGCCGGCCGCTTCAAGCTGCTGCTGCTGTTCGCTGTGATCGCCCCGTTCTTCACCACCTACCTGGTCCGCACGATCGCCTGGAAGACGATCCTCAGCGACTCGAGCCCCGTGGTGAGCGTGCTGCAGACGCTCAACCTCATTCCTCCGAACGGACGGCTGCTGGCGACCTCCACGGCAGTGATCGCCGGACTCACCTACAACTTCCTGCCGTTCATGATCCTGCCGCTCTACGCGAACCTCGAGCGGCTCGACCTGCGCTTGGTCGAGGCCGCGAAGGACCTCTACTCGTCCTCGACGCAGGCCTTCCTGAAGGTGACCCTGCCGTTGACGATGCCGGGGATCGTCGCCGGCGTTCTGCTCACCTTCATCCCCGCCTTCGGCGACTACATCAACGCCCAGCTGCTTGGCGGAACGCAGCAGGCGATGGTCGGCAACGTGATCCAATCGCTCTACCTGAACCAGCGCGACTACCCCGAGGCCGCCGCCCTCTCCTTCCTGATGATGGCGCTGATCCTCGCCGTGGTCGTCCTCTACATCCGCTTCGCCGGGACCGGCGCCTTCATGGGCGATGAGGATGAGGAGACGGCCTGATGAGCCCAGGTGGCGCATGGGCATGGCTGCGGCGCAACGCGCTACCGATCTACGCCGGGGTCGCGGTCGCCTACATGCTGATCCCGATCGCGGTCATCGCGGTCTTTTCCTTCGGCGAGACCCCCAAGGACAAACTCACCTTCGGCCTCGAAAACGGTTTCACGCTCGAGTACTGGCGGACGATCTTCTCCCTGCCGCAACTGAACGAAGCGCTGCTGACCAGCCTGCGTCTGGCCGCATTCTCGACCGTCATCTCGACCGCGATCGGGACGGCGATGGCGATCGCCCTCGTCCGTCACAAGTTCCACGGGCGGCGTCTGACCAACCTGCTGATCGTGATCCCGATGGCGACCCCCGAGATCGTGATCGGCGCCGCCCTGCTCTCGATGTTCATCTACTACACACTCGCGCTCGGCTTCACCACGCTGCTGATCGCCCACGTGATGTTCTCGATCAGCTTCGTCGTCGTCGTCGTCCGATCGCGGCTGATCGGCTTCGACCGCAACCTCGAGGAGGCTGCCGCCGACCTCGGGGCGACGCCGTTCGCCACCTTCCGCACCGTCACGCTACCGCTGCTGGCGCCCGGGATGATCGCCGCGGCGCTGCTCGCCTTCGCGCTCTCGATCGACGACTTCGTCATCTCCAACTTCAACTCGGGTACCACGGTGACCTTCCCGCTCTACGTCTACGGGGTCAGCCTGCGCGGCATCCCTGTGCAGGTGAATGCCCTCGCAACGACTGCTCTTCGGGCTGATCGTGGTCGCGGTGTCTGTGGTGCTGATCCAGCAGCGCCGCGCCGAACGGATGGCCGCGGTCCGCCCCGACCCGGCCCCGGTGACGACCCCCCCGGTGGCGGCGAGCGCATGAGCGCGGAGCGAGCAGGCGTCGCAGTCTGGTTCTTCGCGCAGCGAGCGAAGCGCGAGGCGGTGTCATGAGCGCCGACGGGGCGAGAGCGCACGAGGCGGAAATGGCCGACAGCCAAGCGATGCCGACTCGGCTCGACAATTACGTCGGCGGGGAGTGGCGGCCGGCGGACGCGGTCGACACCCTCGACGACGTCGATCCGGCCACCGGCGAGGTGGCGGCGCTGGTGCCGCTCTCCGGCGCCGCCAGCAGGTTCGCGAGGCCGTCGAGGCGGCGCGTGCCGCGCAGCCGGGCTGGCGCGAGGTGCCGCCGCAGCAGCGGGCGCAGGGCCCTGCTTGACGCTGCGCGCCGGGCTGATGCGGCGGCGCGCCGAGCTGACCGCGCTGGTCACCGCCGACATGGGCAAGACGCTGGCCGACGCCGACGCCGAGGTCGGCCGCGGGAATCGAGTCGGTCGAGTCGGCGGCCGCCATCCCCCACCTGCTGAAGGGGGAGACGCTGGAGGGCGTCGCCGCCGGAGTCGACGTCGAAATGGTCCGCCAGCCGGTCGGGGTGGTCGCCGCGATCACCCCGTTCAACTTCCCGGCGATGATCCCGCTCTGGTTCCTGCCCTACGCGATCGCCTGCGGCAACGCGTTCGTCCTCAAGCCCTCCGAGCAGGATCCCGCGGCCGGCGGCGCTGATCGCCGAGATCGTCGACTCGATCGATCAGATCCCAGCCGGCGTCGTCAACCTCGTCCACGGCGGCCGCGACGCGGTGACGGCGATCCTCGAGGACCCCGACATCGACGCCGTCTCCTTCGTCGGCCGCGCCGAGACGGCCCGGATCATCGCCCAGGGCGCCGCGGCGAGCGGCAAGCGGGTGCAGGCGCTCGGCGGCGCCAAGAACTCCCTCGTGGTGATGCCGGACGCCGACCTCGAGCGGGCGATGCCGGCGATCATGGGATCGGCCTTCGGCGCCGCCGGACAGCGCTGCCTGGCCGGGTCGGTGTGCGTCGCGGTCGGCGATGAGGAGCGGAGCGGGGCCGTCCGCGAGGCGCTGGTCGCCGCCGCTTCGGAGCTCAGCGTCGGCGCGGGCGAGGATCCCGCCACCGACGTCTGCCCGATGGTCTCCGCGGCGGCGCGCGAGAGGATCGCCGACGCGATCGAGCGTGGCGAGCGGGACGGCGCCGAGCTGCTGCTCGACGGGCGCGGCGACGCTGGGCCGGCCGGGACGCTGCTGGGACCGACGATCGCCAGCGCGGACCCCGAGTCGGAGCTGGCGCGGGAGGAGCTGTTCGGCCCGCTGCTGACGGTCGTCGACGCACCCGACCTCGACTCCGCGCTCGAGTTCCTCAACGGCTCGCGCTACGGCAACGCCGGCGCCATCTTCACCGCCTCGGGTGAGGCGGCGCGCCGCTACCGCTTCGACGCCGAGGCCGGGATGCTCGGGGTCAACGTCGGGGTTCCTGCCCCCGTGGCGTGGTTCCCCTTCTCCGGCTGGAAGGACTCGATGGACGGCGACCTCCATGCCAACGGCACCGACGCCGTCGACTTCTACACCCGCAAGAAGGTGGTCACAAGCCGGTGGTAGGGGGAGGGTGTGGTGCCCCTCGCCCGGACAAGTGCCGGTCTAATCAGACCGGCACTTTGAGTATCCGCGTATCCGCCCGTTCGAGGGGCACCACACCCTCCTTCCACCAGCGCCAGCGGCCAGCTTGCGGGTGTCGAGATCGGAACCTCGTCCGGGCGAGGAGTGACCCACCCTCCTTCATCGTCCGATGTGGAAGCCGATCAGCTCCGGGATCTTGGCGAGGCCAGCCGCGACTGGATTCGGGGCCGGCCGTCGGCCTCGGCGTGCTCCTTGCTCATGATCCCGTGGCGGATCAGGCTGCCGCCGAGCCAGTGGAAGGGCTCGGGCGGGACGCGCTGCGGTGAGGGGTCGACGATCGCCAGCTGCGAGTGCTCATCGCGGCGGTCGAGCGCCAGCGAGGCCATCGTCCGGCCGACCATGTTCGAGGGGCCGACGCCGTTGCCGGTGTAGCCGGCGGCGACGAATGCCCGGCCGCCGCGCAGTCGGCATCACCAGCGGCAGGTGGGTCGGGGAGACGTCGATCGGGCCGCCCCAGGCGTGGGTGATCCGGCGCCCCTCGAGCCCCGGGAAGTAGGCGCGCAGCCGCTCCGCCGCGAGGTCGACCACCTCGCGGTCGACCTCGACCCGGCCGTGGAGGCCGCCGTTGAAGGAGATCCGGCCGCCGCCGAGGCCGAAGGCGATCCGGCCGTCCGGCGTCGTGCGGAAGTAGTGGAGCATCGTCCGGCAGTCGGTGATGCACTCGTCGCCGGTCCAGCCGACCTCCTCGAGCACGTCCGGCACCGGCTCGGTGAGGACGATGTGGGAGGAGGTGACGGTCAGCCGGTCTCGCAGCGGGCCGCGCCTGCCCGCGGCCGCGGCGCCGCCGATCGCGACCACCGCGGCGCCGGCCCTGACCGTGCCGCCGTCGGTCCTCGCCTCGACGCCGTCGGGGGCGGCGCGCAGGCCGTCGCACCGGCGAGCCCTCGTGGACCTCGACGCCGGCGGCGCGGAGGCGGTCGCGGAGGCCGAGCGCGAGCCGCGCCGGCTGCACCGTCGCCGAGTCGGGATAGAAGGCGCCGCCGCGGAAGGCGGGCGAGCGGCAGTGGTGCGGCGACCCCGTCGGCGTCGAGTGGCTCGACCACGTCCTCGACTCCGATCTCGCGGCAGGCGTCGACGGTCTCGTTCCAGATCCCGTCCTGGGCGGGCGCGGTCGAGACCTGCAGGTAGCCGCCGTGCCGGTACCAGGCATCGACGCCCTCCGACTCGCAGAACTCCCCGACCCCGATCGACCGCGTCCCGCGATGCATCGGCGACCGCCAGCGCGGCGTCGTCGCCCCAGCGCTCGCGCATGTTCTGCAGCGAGAACCACATCACGTTGCAGAAGCCGCCGTTGCGGCCGCTCGGGCCGTCGCCGCAGGTCGCGGCCTCGAGCAGGACGACCCGCGCCGCCGGCTCGAGCGCCTTCAGGTGCCAGGCCGCCCACATCCCGGTGTAGCCGCCGCCGATCACGACGACGTCGGCGCTGAGGTCGGCGGCGAGCGGCGGCGCGGCGCGCGGGCT
This sequence comes from uncultured Solirubrobacterales bacterium, assembly GCA_963816785.1. Classification (GTDB taxonomy): domain Bacteria; phylum Actinomycetota; class Thermoleophilia; order Solirubrobacterales; family 70-9; genus VRUE01. Next base: position 1,266,771 of record CAWFLL010000004.1, read on the forward strand.
CGCCGGCCTCCTCGAGCCAGTAGCCGTGTGGCGTGTGCTTCATCGCCACTAGTCTCCAACAATGGCCGATCCCGGTCAGGACTCGACCCCCTACGTCGACGCTCTGCTCGCCTACGCGGAGCGCGACCCGGGGCGCTTCCAGGTCGCCGGGCCACAAGGGCGGGGCCGGCGCCGACCCGGCCCTGCGCGAGCTGGTCGGCGACACCGGCCTCCGCAACGACGTCCCCTCGATCACCGAGGGAGTCGACATCGGGCCCGAACCGACCCCGTTCCAGCAGTCGCAGATCCTCGCCGCCGAGGCCTGGGGCGCGCGGCGGACCTGGTTCCTCGTCAACGGCGCCTCGCAGGGCAACCACGCCACCTGCCTCGCCCTCGCCCACATCGGCGAGAGGTGGTCGTCCAGCGCAACGTCCACTCCTCGGTGATCGACGGGATGGTGATGAGCGGCCTGCGGCCGGCGTTCGTCGCCCCCGAGCTCGATCCCGAGCTGGGGATCGCGCACTGCCTGACCCCGGACGCGCTCGCCGCGGCGCTCGACGCATCCCCGACGCGGTCGCCGCGATGGTCGTCTCGCCGACCTACTTCGGCGCCTGCGCCGATCTCGCCGGCCTCGCCGCGGTCGCCCACGAGCGCGACCTGCCGCTGGTCGTCGACGAGGCCTGGGGCGCCCACCTCCACTTCCACCCCGACCTCCCGCCGGACGCCCTCAGCTGCGGCGCCGACCTCGTCATCTCCTCGACCCACAAGATCGTCGGCAGCCTGACCCAGGCGGCGATGCTCCACCTCGGCGCAAGGCGACCGCCTCGACGGGGCCGTCGTCGACCGCTGCGTCAGCCTCGTCGAGTCGACCAGCCCGAGCGCGCTGCTCTCGGGCTCGCTCGACGCGGCCCGCCGCCTCGCCGCGGTCCACGGCGCCGAGCGGCTGGACGAGGCCCTCGTCGAGATCGCCAGGGCGCAGGGAGGCAATCGCGCGAGATCCCGGGCCTCGCCGTCCTCGGCGAGGAGCTGACCGGGCGCGCCGAGCGTCGCCGGCTGGGACCCGCTGCGGCTCGCGATCGACGTCCGCGGGACCGGGCGCCAGCGGCTACCGGCTGGCGAAGACCGCATTCGAGAGCGAGGGGATCGACCTCGAGCTGCACTCCGAGAACGTCGTCGTCGCGATCTTCGGCCTCGCCGAGCCGGCGGCCGCGCGCCAGGGAGCGCCTGGTCGCGGCGATGGCGCGCGGTGGTCGGGACGACTGGAGACCGAGGGCGGCTCCACGCCAGGAGCCACCTCGCGCCGCCGCCGCCCTGGGGCGAGCTCGAGATGACGCCGCGCGAGGCGTTCCTCGGGCCCCAGGAGGTGGTCCCCTTCGACGAGGCGGCGGGCCGGATCGCGGCGGAGTCGCTCGCCGCCTACCCGCCGGGCATCCCCAACGTCCTCCCCGGCGAGCGGCTGACCCGCGAGACGCTCGACTACGTCCGCGAGAGCGTCGCCCACGGCGGCCACGTCCGGGGCAGCAGCGACCGCGAGCTGAGGACGCTTCGGGTCGCTCGCTAGGCTCCCCGGAATGGTCGACCTTCGACGCGCTCGCCGACCTGCCGCTCGAGGTCGACGGCTACGAGCTCGAGGGCCTCGAATTCAAGGCCGGCGAGTTCGAACGGCTCTCGACGGTGATCCACCTCCAGGGCGCAGGCGAGGAGGGGCTCGGCGAGGACGTCATCTACGAACCGTTCGAACACATCGCGCTCCGCGACGCCGGCGCCTATCTCGACCTGACCGGGCACGCGACGCTCGGCGAGTTCTGCGAGTTCATGGCGCGGCGTCGACACCTTCCCGCAGGAGCCCGAGCGCGAGGTCTCGCGCCTCTACCGCCGCTGGGCGTTCGAGTCGGCGGCGCTCGACCTCGCCCTGCGCCAGGGAAGGATCGGGATCGCCGAGGCGCTCGGCCGCGAGCCGCGGCCGGTCAACTTCGTCTGCTCGATGCGCCTCTCGCCGGGCGACGGGCAGCCGTCGACGATCGAGACCCTGCGGCGCAAGCTCGATCCCTACCCCGACCTGCGCTTCAAGCTCGACCCGACCAACGACTGGGACGACGCAGCTGATCGCCGAGCTGGTCGCGACCGGCGCCGTCGACTCGCTCGACCTCAAGGGCTTCTACAAAGGGACCCCGGTCGACGTCGAGACCGACCCGGTGCTGTACTCGAAGCTGATCGAGGCCTTCCCCGACGCCTGGCTCGAGGACCCCGACGTCAACGACGAGACCCGGTCGATCCTCGAGCCGGTCAGCGACCGGATCACCTGGGACGCGCCGATCCACTCGATCGCCGACATCGAGTCGCGGCCCTGGAAGCCGCGGATGGTCAACATCAAGCCCTCGCGGGTCGGCGAGCCTGCGCGAACTCTGCGACACCTACGACTACTGCGCCGAGCACGGGATCGGCGCCTACGGCGGCGGCCAGTGGGAGCTCGGCGTCGGCCGCGAGCAGATCCAGGTGCTCGCCTCGCTCTTTCACCCCGACACCCCCAACGACACCGCGCCTCGTCCATACAACGAAGCCGAGCCACCGCCCGGCCTGCCGACCAGCCCGCTCGAGCCGAAGCTCTCGCCGACCGGGTTCCGCTGGGACGCCTGAAAGGAAGGAACCCGAATTGCCGAAAAAAAAGAAAGGCTTCGCCGCCGCCCTCAACGAGCAGATCGCGAATGAGCTCGCGGCCTCCCAGCAGTACGTGGGGGCGGCCGTCTACTACGACGGCGAGACGCTTCCGCGGCTGGCCAGCTTCTTCTACCGGCAGGCGCTGGAGGAGCGCGAGCACGCGATGATGATGATCCAGTACCTGCTCGACGTCGACGAGGAGGTGCAGATCCCCGACATCAAGTCGCAGGCGACGAAATACACCGACGGGGTGGCGCCGGTGAAGATGGCGCTCGAGCAGGAGAGACGGGTCGGCGAGGAGATCTACGCGCTGTTCGAGCTGGCGCGCGAGGTCAAGGACTACCGGGCCGAGCAGTTCATGCAGTGGTTCGTCAAGGAGCAGGTCGAGGAGGTCGCGCTGATGCAGGACATCCTCAACGTCGTCGAGCGCTCCAAGGACAACCTGCTGCTGGCCGAGGACTACATCGCCCGCGAGGCCCCCGGCGAGGAGGGCTCGGATCCGACGGCGCCCCCCGCCGCCGGAGGCTAGGTGCCGTAGCGCCTCAGCGTTTGCCGCCGGCGGCGTGCCAGACGCCGACGTCCCGGATTCCCTCTCCGGATGCGTCGCCGGGCCTGGTGTCCCCCGTGAACCTGTAGAGCGGCAGGCCGCGATAGGTGACCTGGGTCCTGCCGTCGGGCCGCAGTGATCGTCCCGAGGTGGACGGGCCCGATCGGCTTCGTGCCGGCGGGCACGGTCAGCGGCTTCCAGATCGAGAGACAGGCGGCGTCGGTGCAGATGAAGGTGCCGTTCTTCTCGGCGCTGAGGCTGTAGAGGGTGCGGCCGCGGAGATTGGTCAGGACCTTGTGGCCGACCGTCCCGTTCTGCGCGACCTTGACGACCCGCTTGCTGGCGCCGCCCGTCGCCGGTGCGGGCGGGGTCGGCGTCGGCTCGGCGGCGTCGGATAGGGGTCGGCGTCGGCGAGGTCGGGGGCGTCGGCGTCGGTTCCGGATAGGGGTACGGGTATTCGACCGCCTGGCCGGCGGGCGCCCGGAGCGAGCGCCAGAAGGCTCAGCGCCGCGACGGCGGCGAGGGTCAGAAGGATCAGACGTGCGGGGCCGGTGGATCGGGTGCGGAAGCATGCCCCTCCTCGGGTAGAAGTTGGCTCTTCCCTGTCTACGGACACGGTGCCCACCGGGTTCGGTCCGAACCTAACCGAGCCAGCCCGCTCCCTGCTGGATCCGCTTCACGCGGCGGAACTCGGCGATGTCCTCGCGCAGCGCCGCCGGCGCCGGGGTCAGAAGACCTGCTGCTCGAGGAATCCGGCGACCAATACGAGCCAGCCGCCGATCTCGCCGATCATCAGCGCGATCATGAAGGAACGGATCTCGCCGCCGGGATCGCGGAGTTGGTTGTCGGTGTCACGCCTCCAGCCATGGACGTTGTAGCCGGCGACCGCCGCGAAGAAGAACAGGGCCATCGCACCCGCGGCGAGCAGGTTGACGAGGGCGCTCCAGCCGCTGAGCTCGACGAAGGTCGCCACCAGCAGCAGGGCGAAGCTGTAGAGCAGCGCCGCCCGGTGGGCGATGTCGGTGTAGGGGTGCGCGTGGGCCTCATCCGAGGCGAGGATCTGGCGGTACTTCATCACCCCGAGCAGCAGCGCCCAGAGGAACATCGCCGCGGCGGCGAGGAGGACCGCCTTGGTGTCGCCGCCGAGCTCCACTGGGGCGATGCTACATTCGCGCCATGACCACGACCACACCGCTTGTCACCGGTGTCGACTTCGTCTCGCTACCGACCGAGGACATCGCCACCGCGATGGATTTCTACGGCGAGGTCCTCGGCCTCGAGCGCTCGAGCCTCTGGCAGAAAGACGGGGGGGACCCGCTCGGCGCCGAGTTCGAGACCGGCACCGTCACGATCAGCATCATCGCCGGCGAGCAGATCGGGATCCCCTTCCAGGCGAACAGGGTGCCGATCGCCCTCCACGTCGAGGACGTCGAAGCCGCCCGCGCCGAGCTCGAATCGCGCGGGGTCGCGTTCCGCGGGGAGACGATCGACAGCGGCGTCTGCCACATGGCCAACTTCCAGGACCCCGACGGCAACGCGCTGATGTTCCACCACCGCTACGCCCCGCTCCCGGACCGGGACTGACGGCAGGACGGGACGCAGAGTCGTGCTCAGGCCATCCGGCCCGAGGAAAGCCGCCTACTTGGCGGCCTCTCCGATCCAGGCCGCAAGCGCTTCGAGCCCCTGCCGCTGATCCTCGCCGCCGCCGAGGCCGCCGAGCGGCCCGGTCCCGCGCATCATGTTCAGCTTCATCTTCTGCCCGTCGACGGTGCGGAGCTTGAGGGTGACGGCGGCCGCGTCCATGATCGCCGCCTCGACGTCGAACCAACCCCCGCCGGCGCCGCCGGCAGAGGCATTGGCGATCCGGTCCGGGGTCAGCAGGGCAGGCTCGCCGGCAGCCTCGAACTTGCGGTTCATCCCCTGCACGATCAGGCGCCGGTCGGTCACTCCGATCACCACCTGGCGGCCCCTGACGAGCCCGCTTTCGGCTGCGATGCAGACGCCGCGAAGCTCCTCCCCCGGCTCGAGCAGCGCTTCGACCACCGGGTTCAGCTTCGCGCCGAGGTCCGCCATCGGTCGAAATCTATCCCCGCCGGCCGCCCCGGCCGGCTCTCAGCCGCCGCCGTAGGCGACGACGAGGTCGGTCGCGATGCCGACGAAGAAGCCGGCGGAGAGCAGCCAGAGGCCGAGCTCCCGGTGACCGTAGCGGCGCATGCCGGTCCAGATCTCACCGACCACATAGAGGATCGCGCCGCCGGCGACGGCGTAGAAGGCGAGCTCCAGCGGCTCGGAGGTGACGCTGTAGCCGAGCATCGCGCCGAGGAATGTGGGGGCTCCTCCGATCAGGCCGACCAACCCGAGCCAGGGCCAGCTGGGACGCACGTCCCCGAGCGGCCCAACGATGCCGAAACCCTCGGTGGCGTTGTGGAGGGCGAAGCCGATGATCAGGACCGTCGCCAGGCTGATCGCCCCGGTGCTGGCGGAGACCCCGATCGCGAGTCCCTCGGCGAAGTTGTGGAGGCCGACCGCCGCCGCGATGGTGAGGCCGGTGCGCAGTGCGTTGGCCCTGATCACGGCTTCCGCGCCCGCCGCCTCATCGGCCGTGAGCGCATCGACGGCCCCTCCCATGATCGGAGGCAGGGTGCGAGTCCGTCGCATGCGCCTCTCGACGGTGGCCAGGCCGGCCGAGCCGATCGCGAAGCCGAGTCCGAGGACCCCGGTCAGAACGAGCGCGCGACCGAGGCCTTCGTCTCCATCCTTGTAGCCCTCGACCGCCCCCTCGGCGATCGCGAAAGCGTGCTCCATCACGTCGACGAAGATGAAGGCAAGGACGCCGACGGAGAACATCGCAAGCGCCACCCGGGTCGCTCCGCCCAGCAGGCGTAGCCGCCCGATCGGAAGGCCGAGATAGATGGTGAAGCCCGCGAGAGCTCCGAGCGCTGCCGTTTCCGCAAAGGACAAGCCTCTGCTCCTGACGTTAGGAAGCCCTAAGTTAGGCTCACCTTACACCCTTATCGGTGGTCTCGTGATCCCCGCCTCACTGACCGAGCCAGGATCCAGACCGTCGCCCCCGGTCCGAGCCACCAGGCGGGCAGGCCAAGGGCCGCGACCGCGGCTGTCAGCCCCAGCATCAGGGCGACGCCAAGCGCCACCCGCCAGTCTTCTCCCACCACGAACTCCCAGACTCCGAGCGCGGCTCGCTCGATCACCGAGCCTCCCCGATCGCCAAGCGTCGTTGCCCGTCTCGAACCTGGAGAACCATCGCCCAGGAGGCGGCGAGAATCAGCGCAACCAGGACAGGAATTGCCGCATCCCCACCCGGCCAGTGCGCCCCGGCGCCCTCGACTCCCCAGAAGACGCCGAAGGCGCTCAGCAGCACGCCGACGCAGAATTTCATCGCGTTCTCGGGCACCCGTGCCAGCGGAGCGCGGATCGCAAACCCGATGGCGGTGACCACGATCACCGCACAGGCCGCCGCGGCCGCAGCCAGCGGGACGTTGTCCTGGTTTGCGCCGAAGGTGAGGGCGATGAACGCAACCTCGAGACCCTCGAGGAGGACCGTTTTGAAGGAGATCGCGAACGCGTAGGAATCGATCCCCTCGCTCCGCGCCGATGCCGCAGCGGAGGCGACTTCTCGCCGAAAGATCTCCTCCTCGTCGTGAAGGGCCTTGGCGCCACCGGCGCGCAGGATCGCCTTGCGGAGCCATTGCAACCCGAAGATCAGGAGCAGGCCGCCGACGACGAGGCGCAGAACGCCGATCGGCAGCACGGTCAGGGCCGGGCCGAGCGCCGCGATCACGATCGCCAGGACGAGGAGGGCCGCCGCGGTGCCCGAGAGCGCCGACGACCAGCTCCGTGCGCTGCCGAGGGCGAGCACGACCGTGAAGGCCTCGACCGCCTCGACACCAGAGGCGAGGAACACGGAGACCGCAAGGCTTGCCTCAACGCCGCTCATCGGGTTTCAACCTAGCCGCGCAACGAGGCAGCCGGCGGGATCCTGCATAAAGAGCGCGAATGCGCTGAGACGGGAGCGACGGGACTCGAACCCGCGACCTCCGGCGTGACAGGCCGGCGCTCTAACCAACTGAGCTACGCCCCCGAGGGATGGGCGGCAGGCGCCCGGCCGGGGATTATCTCAGGCCCGCTCAGGGAGCGGAGCCCGGATCGATCTCGTAGGCCTTCGCCGGCAGCGAGGCCGAGAGCGGGCGGTGCGGCGCCACTGCGCTGCTGGCCGCCGCGCCGCGCCCTCGCTTCGCCTGGCGCCCCGCCCAGAGCGGCCGGACCGGTTCGATCGCGAGGAGTTCGTGCCAGGTCGTCTGGCCGATCACGCCGTTGGCGGGCAGGGCCTTTTCGGCCTGGAAGGTGCGGACGGCGCCGATGTCGTCAGCTTCCCGTAGACGCCGGTGATCGGGAGGTCGAGGCGGCCGGCGGCGCGCAGGTGCATCTGTGCCCAGACGACGAGGTCGCCGCTGCTGCCGCGCTTGAGGACCGGGTTGGTGGCGATCGGCTGGTAGCCGAGGACGGGGCCGACGAGTTCGGCGGCGAGCGCGCCCCAGGCCCGGGAGTTGGTTTCGTGCCAGGCCCACCAGCTCACCTCCTGCGCCGCCGTAGTTCTCGGCGAAGCGGCGGAAGCGGACGATTTCGCTGCGGGCCGGCGCCATGTAGGTCTGGCCGAGCGGGTAGAGCGGCTTGCCCCAGACCCGGTTGTAGAGGTAGGTGTGCTCGTAGATGCCGCGGACCGAGGTCCCGATCGCCTTCCAGTACATCTGCGGCTGGTTGTACTGGGCGCCTTCGGGGGCGAAGAAGACCGAGTAGGGGAAGGCCGGGTGGTAGTCGACGTAGGGGAAGGCCGCCAGCGCGACCGGGTATTCGGCGCCGATCCGGGCCCGCAGCGCGCGCATGTAGCGTTCCGCCGCCGCGTACTTGCCTTCGTACTGGCCCTCGGCGTCGATCACGAAGCAGTCGGCGCCGCGCTTGACCGCGGTGGCGGCGACCCTGGCCTCGGCGACCGGCGAGTCGCCGTAGACGAACGCCCAGGCGCAGACGCTGAGCCCGGCGGCGTGCAGGCTTTCGACGAGCGGTTTGTTGAACTGGCTCCAGTAGTCGCCGCCGTCGCCGGACTTGATGTAGAGGGTGCCGATCCCGGCGCGTTTGGCCCGGGCGGCGATCCGGCCAGGGTCCCCGCCTTCGGTCCGGTCGACGTACCAGATCCACATCCCCTGGCGGTCGAACGCGGTGACGGGCGCCGGCGGCGGGCGCGGGCGATTCGATCGCGGACGTGCGGGTGCCGGCGCCGCCGGATGAAGCCGCGGCGGGCGCGGAGGCGATCAGAGCCATAGAGAGGACGATCGCCAGGAGCAGCTTGATGCTGCAGACCCTCACATCGGCTGTAAACACGGGCGCGGCCATTGGGTGCGGTCGAGCCGGGCCTAGTATGGAGAGGTTCATTCGAATCGGTCTCCGGAGCCCCGCTGATTCGCCGTCTCTCGCAAGATCCTGTGCATTTCCGCCCTGCTGAGCGCGCTGCTCGCGGCTGCCGTGGGCCCCGCCGTGGCCAGCGCTCCGACCCCGCCGAGCGCCGGGGCGGGCGACCTGGTCGACGCCGCCATCTCCCAGGCCGGCAGACGCCTGCTGCTCTCGGTGGCGACCACCAGCCCGGTCCCGCTCGCCGACCTCGACCGCCTCCCCCTCACCCGCAGCCCCGGGTCGAGGTACCTCTGCTTCCTGCTGCGCCCGGTCCACGGCCGCGGCGCCAGGGAGCTCTGCGCCGGCGGCAGGCGCGGAGCCCACACGCGGGTCGGGGTCTCGCTGCTCAACGCCAGGGGCGCGACGGTGCGCCGCTTCTGCGATCCCCGCGATGGTCAAACGGCCGAGCGCGCTGAAGCTGGTGCTCGCCCTGGCGCCGGGGCGAGCCGGCCTGCGGCCCCATCGCTACCGCTGGCGCGTGATCGAGAACCGTGGCGGATGCCGGCGCTGCAGGGCCAGCCTGCCGGCGGCCGACACCCGCCTCTTCCGACTGCGCCCGGTCCGGGTCGTCGGCTGCACCGGCGGCGGCGCCGGCCTCGTCACCCACGGCCCCCGCGACCGCGACGCCGTCGCCCTCACCTTCGACGACGGCCCCAGCTCCTACACCGACGCCTTCGTCGACGTCCTCCGCGAAGAGCACGCCGTCGCGACCTTCTTCGAGATCGGGCAGGAGATCGCCGGCCGCGAGGAGACGATGCGGCGCCTTCTCCGCGAGGGCAGCGAGATCGGGAACCACACGACCCACCATCAGGCCTACCCCGGCTACGCCGACCTGAAGGAGACGAGCGACCTGATCGAGGGCGCCACCCACTTCAGGCCCTGCCTCTTCCGACCCCCCGACGGCGCCGAGAACGAAGCCGTCGTCGCCGCCGGCGCCGAGGCGGGGATGACGACCGTCACCTGGGACGTCGACCCCAGCGACTGGTCGAATCCGGGCAGCGGAGCGGTCTACTCGCGGGTGGTCGGGGCGGTGAGCCCGGGCTCGATCGTGGTCATGCACGACGGCGGCGGCACCCGCGCCGACACCCTCGCCGCGCTGCCGCAGATCATCGAGACGCTGCGGGGCCGCGGATACCGCCTCGTCACCGTCACCGAATTGCTCGGGCACAGATTGATCTACAGGCCATACGGTTAGCGGACGCCGAACGAAGGAGGAGAGAGTGATCGTCGAGAGGACCGAGAACCCGCAGTGGCTGTCGAACGCCTACCTGGTCGCCGACGAGGAGTCCGGCAAGGGCGTCCTGATCGACGGCAACGACCTGCTCGACCCGCTGCTCGAGAAGGCCGAGCAGGATGGGATCGAGATCACCCACATCCTCATCACCCACCCCCACGCCGACCACGTCGCCGGGCTGGCGGCGGCCCAGCAGCGGCTCGGCGGAGTCGCCGTTCGTCGCCCATCCCGAGACCGCGGCCGAGATCGACGAGGAGGTCGGCGGAGCTGATCGAGGACGGCGGCAAGCTCTCCAACGGCGGCCTCGAGATCGAGGCGATCGCGACCCCCGGCCATGCCGCCGGGCATCTCGCCTTCCTCATCGACGGCGGCGACGTCTTCACCGCCGACGTCCTCTTCAAGGGGACCGTCGGCGGGACGATGGCGCCCGGCGCGAGCGGCCTCGACGACCTTCGGGCCTCGGTGATGCGGCTGACCGAGCTGCCGCCGGAGACCACGGTCCACCCCGGCCACCGCGAGCCGACGACGATCGGCGAGGAGATCGAGGGCAACCCCTTCATCCGCGTCTGGCGCGGCGTCGACGAGCTCGGCGAGGAGGAGTGCACGGTCTGGGGACGGGCGGCGACGCTGCTGCCTCTGGGCCCCGGACTACGACGGCGGCAACAAGGCCTGGGTCCGGTTCGGGGACACCGGCGAGGAGGCGATCGTCGGCGGCTCGCAGGTCGAGCGGAGCTGAGACTCGCTCTACGACACTTTAGTCCATTGGACGTATATGCGATGGGAACTCGGGTGACTTTTGCGGAGACTCCCTGCCCCGATGACGGCCGACATCCAGAGCTTCTTCTTCGACTGGTACCCGATCTTCGGGGTCTTCTTCATGTTCGGCCTGCTGCTCGTCTTCGTGACGCTGCTGCGCGGCACGCTCGGCGCGACCAAGCCTGAAACGGTCAAGGCGAGCAGGACCAAGCCCGTCCTCTGGGACGAGGTCCAGGGGGTCGACGCCGCCAAGGACGAGCTGATGGACGTCGCCGCCTGGCTGCGCGACCCCGACCGCTTCGCGGCGCTCGGCGCCCAGCCGCCGCGCGGCGTCCTCCTCTTCGGCCCCCCCGGGACCGGCAAGACGATGCTGGCCCGCGCGGTCGCCGCCCAGGCCGGCGTCGACTTCTTCTCCGCCTCGGGCTCGAGCTTCGTCGAGATGTTCGTCGGCCGCGGCGCGGCGCGGATCAGGCGCCTGTTCAAGGAGGCGCGCAAGTCCGGGCGGGCGGTGATCTTCATCGACGAGCTCGACGCGATCGGCGGCTCCCGCAGCGGCGGCGGCGGCGACGGCGGCACCAGCGAGCGCGAGCAGGCGCTGAACCAGCTGCTGGTCGAGCTCGACGGGTTCGAGCGCGACCCCGGGACGGTGATCGTGATCGCCGCCTCCAACTACGTCGACAAGCTCGACAAGGCGCTGCTGCGGCCGGGCCGCTTCGACCGCCAGGTCCTGGTCTCGCCGCCCGACCGCGACGGCCGCGAGGCGATCCTCCGCGCCCACGCCAAGGGCAAGCCGCTCGGCCCCGACCTCGACCTCACCGACGTCGCCCGCAAGACGACCGGGATGACCGGCGCCCAGCTCGCCAACTCCCTCAACGAGGCGGCGATCATCGCCGGCCGGGCCGGCCGCGAGTGGATCGCCAGGGTCGACCTCGACGAGGCCCTGCTGCGGCAGTCGGTCGGCTCCCAGCAGGCCCGCCGCCTGAACCAGAAGGAGCGGCGGATCGTCGCCTACCACGAGGCCGGGCACGCGCTCTGCCGGCGGCTGCTCGGGCTCGACCCGCCCGAGATCCTCAGCATCGTCCCCCGCGGCCCGGCCCTCGGGTTCGTCGGCCACTCGCCGCAGGAGGACACCTACCTGCGCTCGCGCGAGGAGCTGCTCGACGAGATCGTCACCCTGCTCGGCGGGCGGGCGGCCGAGGAGGAGGTCTTCAACGCGTCCTACTCGGGCGCGGTCGACGACCTGATGCGCGTCCACGCGGTCTGCAAGCAGATGGTCTCCGAGTTCGGGATGGGCGTCTCGCTCGACGCCGACGGCGCGCCGCCGATCGCGCTGCCGACCGGCGACTACGCGCTCTCGGACCGGACCCGGCGCGACGTCGACCTGGCGGCGATGACGCTCGCCCGCGAGGCGCTACCGCCGGGCGCGGGCGCTGCTCGCCGGCGAACCGAGGCTGCCTCGACGACCTCGCGGCCAACGCGCTCGAGCGCGAGACGCTCACCCGCGAGGACCTCGACGAGATCTTCGCCGCGCACGAGCTGCACGACCTGCCTCCGGCGCCGGCGCTCGGCGCCGCGGCGACGGCGGTGGTTGTCGCAGCCGAGCCGCCCGCCGCCGAGTAGCATCCGTCGAGCATGACCGAGGCGGGAGCCGAGGCTCACTACTTCCCCCCGGGCCGCTCGGTGGCCCGCCGCGTCCACGGTGACCGCGCCGTCGGCCTCCTCTACGGACAGCGGGCGCTCCTGATCGGCGCCCTCGAACCGCTCACCTACACCGGGACGATGCTGAGCACCCGCTCCAAGGACCGGCCCTTCAAGCGGCTGGCGCGGACGGCGAAGATCCAGGAGACGATCTTCCTCGGCACCAAGGCCGAGGCCGACGAGGAGCTCGCCAAGGTCGCAGCGGCTGCACGAGACCATCAACGGGACCCTGCCCGAGGCCGCCGGCGTCCACCCCGCCGGCACCCCCTACTCGGCCTTCGACCCGGAGCTGATGCTGTGGACGATGGCGGTGATCGCCGACTCCGGGCGGGCGATGTACGAGACGATGGTCCGCGAGCTCTCGGCCGCCGAACTCGAGGACCTCTGGCAGGACTACGTCCGCTTCGGCGAGCTGTTCGGGCTGCCGCGCAGCGAGGTCCCGGCGAGCCTACCCCGAGTTCAGGGCCTGGTTCGACGCCAAACTCGCCTCACCCGAACTGCACGCGACCGAGCACGCGCTCGAGATGGCGCCGCTGGTCGCCTTCAAGCAGCCGGTGCCGCTGCCGGCCCGGGGCAACATCGCCGCCCAGAACCACCTCATCAAGGGGACGCTGCCGCCGCGCGTCCGCGAGATCTTCGGCATCCCCTGGACCCGCGCCCACGAGGCGACCTTCCGGGCCGCGGCCGCCGCCCACCGCCGCGCCCGCCGCCTCTTCCCGAAGCCGATCCGCCGCGGCCGCAACGACTACTTCTTCGACCTCGTCAGCCGCGTCGAGGGGCAAAGAGGCGGCACGAGGACGCCGGAGCTCCACGCCGGCGCCTCGTAGCCACCCCTCCCCCTGGCTCTATCCGGCTACCTGACAGGGCCGGAAGAAAGTGCCCCGCAGAACGATGTCGTTCTTGAAGGTGAACAGCCCGCGGGCCTGAAGGTGACCGGTTTCGCAGCGGGCGTTGACGAAGCTGTGCTTGACGCCCTTGAAGGTCCAGCGGCGGCCGATCGTCAGGCTGCCGGAGATCGGGGATGCCGTAGCCGTTGGCGATCCTCGGGATCCGGGCTTCGGTCCGGTAGCCGTAGACGCCCTTGCTGATTTTTTCGATCTCGACCGGGACGATGAAGGTGGTCGGCACCGGAACCGTGGTGTAGGCGTGGGCGAGGACGGTCGGGTTGCCGTCCTTGCGCGGCCCGTTGAAGACGGTGATCGGCGAGGAGACCTTGAACGGCGCCTGTTCGGGGAAGGTGACCAGGGCGCTGCCCTCGCCCTTGCCGACGATCGAGCCGGGGCAGAGATGGCGGGCGCCGGCGACCGTCGTCGCCTCGAGCCGGCCCGGCGTGCAGACCGGCAGGCCCTTGGTGTCGACCGAGCCGTGGCGGTCGAATTCGAAGGTGATCGTTTCGATGATCGGGGGCAGGTTGCCGGAGACGGTGTCGATCCTGCCGCCGCCGTAGATCGTGATCGGGGCGTCGTGGTGTTTCGGCAGCTTCGTCGGCCGGAAGCCGCCGTTGCCGATGACGAGGAGGTCGCCGGCGCGGATCGTCAGCCCCTCCGCGGTTCCGGCCCCGAGCAGCGCGACCAGCACCGCGGTGCCGATCAGCATCTTCGTCTTCCTCTTCATCCCACTCTCCTCAACCCGGCCGACCGACGGTCGTACCGGTTTCGGGACTCTCGATCATGACGCGACCGAGAAGCGCAGTCCCGGCCAGCTTGAAGCGATCGAGGCAGTCGGTGCCGAGCGCGGTCGCCGGGGTCAGGCAGCCGCCCCGCTCGGGCGTGGATCCCGTTCTCCGAGAGCAGCAGGCCGGCCTCGCCGAGCATCCTCGACGTCGACAGGTAGCCGGGGTGGCCGTCGGCGTCGAGGTCGACGCGGAGGTAGTGCCCACCGGTGGTGCGGGCGTCGACGTCGAGCTGCCAGGACCACTCCTCGAGGCGGTCGCCCTTCGGCCCGAAGCCGGAGGAGGGAAGCAGGCGCCGCAGCAGATCGGCGGCCCGGGCCCGCGACTCCCGGGCTCGGCCGGGTCAGGGCCGCGAAGGAAGCCTGGACTCCCCCGAGCGCGCCGACCGCGAGATAGCGCAGCGGCAGGGTCGCGGCGCTGCCGGGGACGGCCATCCCCTCGCGGTAGCGGAACGGCACCGCCGCCTCGCCGCGCTCGATCGCGATCAGGAGCGCGGTCCGCTGGATCACGGCCGGGTTGATGAAGGCGGCGGGGGACATCGGGGCGATCGCGTCGCCGCGGGCATTGGCCCGGGGCGCGAGCGAGATCGGGCTGGCGTGGCGGACGGCGGCGGCGAACCCCGGATCGGGGATCAGCGACCGCCGGGTCGGTGACCTCAGCCGCGCCGCTCGCCGCCGAGCGCCTCGGCGAGGCTCTGCAGGGTGCCGCCGGAGATGATGTCGCCGGCGCCGATTCGGCCGGCGGGCTGCTGGGTGGTGACGATGGCGTCGGCTTCGACCAGCTCCTCGCCCCAGCGCTCGCGGGCGGTCTCGGCGGCGAGCAGGACGCCGAGGTCGGGGGGCAGCGCCTCGAACCCGCTGACCTGGACGACCTTGACGCCGGCCTCCGCCGCGCGCTCGTGGAAGGCGTCGATCGTCCGCCGCACGAACGGGATCTCCCCGGTCAGGTCGACGTAGTGGGCGCCGTTCTCGATGCAGGCTTCGATCACCGGCGTGCCGTGGAGGGTGTAGGGGCCGACGAGGTCGAGGACGACCCGGGTCCGCGCGGCCATCGCCGCCAGCGAGGCGGGGTCGCCGACGTCGGCGACGATCGACTCCGGCGGCGTGCAGCCGACCTCGCCGAGAACCCGCTCGAGCTTGCCGAGGTCGCGGCCCGCCACCGCCCAGCGGAAGTCTCCGTCGTCAGCCCGACCGGCGAGGTAGGAGGCGACGCCGCGGCCGGTGATTCCGCTGGCGCCGAAGACGACGACCGATAGGTCCCTCTCACTCACTCATCGACCATTACATCAATTGACGGCAAATGGCGGGCCGTGACGTCATCGCCGGTTGCGATCATCGGGCGCGTGGGCCAGGGGCGATCGCGGCGGCGTCGGCGACCGGAGGGATTCCGGTTCCTGGGCCTCGTCGCGGCCACGGCGCTCGCACTGGCCCTGATCACACCGGCCCTGGCGCCCGCGCAGGAGCGGACGATCACGGTCAAAGGCAGCGCCACCCAGGAGGTGCCCAACGATGCGGCCAGCGTCGGGCTATCGGTGAGCAAGGAACGCCGCACCCGGCAGGCGGCGCTGCGGGCGATGGCGGCGAGCCTGCGTGCGGTGATCACCGCCGTCCAGACGATTCCCGGCGTCGGGCCGGGAGCGATCACGACAGGAAGGATCTCGGTTCGGGAGGTCGCCCGCGAGGAGCGAAAGATCTTCCGCGCCAGCGAGGGGATCTCGGTCGTGCTCGGGCAGCCCGATAGAGCCGGGGAGTTGATCGCCGCGGCGATCTCGGCGGGAGCCACCGGAACGAGGGGGCCGAATTTCTTCCCCAGCGACCCAGAGATTGCCTACCGCAACACCCTTCTCACGGCGTTCGACATCGCCTACCAGAAGGCTGCGGCGCTGGCCACCCGGGCCGGAGCGCTCCTCGGGCCCCCAATCACGATTGAGGAAGCCTCCGACATCGCCCCCACCCCGGCGGCGTCGGCCCCCAGGAAGCGCGGCGCCGAGGCAACTCCCCCGGTCAAGCCCGGCGGCTCGACCGTGACCGCCAGCGTCCGGGTCGTCTTCGCGCTCCAGTAGCGGCGTTCCGGGATTCAACTCCCGTTCTGCGACCAGGGGACGCGTCCGCGCTCGAGCGCGTTCCGTTCGCGATCCGACGCGTACGCGTCGCAGAGCACCTCATCGCGCATCGCGAACCGCACCCCGGCTCGCAGCATCCGTTCGGCAAGCCACCAGTCTCCCGGCAGGCCGAGGTCCGCGGCCAGCAGCTCGCGGCCGAAGAAGCGGAGGCCGGCGTGATACATCCCCGCCGCCCAGGAAAAACGGCCGAGCCGCGGCGGGTAGGCGCAGAATCCCTTCGGATCTCCGCCCGCGTGCTGGCGGACCTGTCCGTAGACCGCCTCCGCCTCGGTGCGCCGGGCCAATTCGAGCAGGGCCTCGACGCAGTTCGGCCGCATCGCGTCGTCATCGTCGAACTCGACGATCCAGCTGCCGCGAGCGGCCCTCACGGCGGCGTTCCGGGGACGCGTCGCACCCACCAGCCAGAGCCTGACCGGGTCATCGGTCCAGGCCTGGCGGGACCCGAGGTCGAGGTAGCGGATCCTGGGATCGCCGAGCTCCGCGACCGCCGACTCGGCCTCCGGCGGCGCGCCGTCCGCCGCCACGATCACCTCCAGCTTCGTGTGGCTCTGGGCGAGGATCGAGGGCAGCGAGCGGGAGATCAGCTCCGGCCGCCCCGTGGTCGCGACGGTGACGCTGACGAGCGGCTCCGCGTCGGCCCAGGCCCGCCGGTAGTCGTCACCGTCCCGGATCTCCTGCAGCAACCGCCTGTTCTCGGACTCGTTGGCCGCGAGCGCCCGCAGGGTCTGGCCGAGATCCGAGCGCAGCTGCTCGACCTCGCCGGCGAGCGCCTCCAGTCGCTGCTCGATCCGATCGATCCCCGCATAGGGGCCACGCAGCCGTCGCGCCATCGCGGCGCCGATCCGAGCCCCACCCCAGGGTCGTCGAGCCTGGCTCATCCGCCGGAATAGGGGAGGGCCGGGATGCCCTGGACCCGCGATTGGGCGGGCACGTCGCGGATCGTGACCGCGCCGGCCGCGACGGTCGAGCCGACCCCGACGCTGGTCCCGTTGACGACCACGCAGCCCATGCCGAGGAAGGCGCCGTCGCCCACCTCCGAGTTGCCGCCGACGTTGACACCGGGATTGAGGGTGGCGAAGTCGCCGATCCGCACGTGGTGCCCGACCAGGGTGCCTCGCGAGAGGATCGAGTGCTCGCCGACCGCCGCCTCGGCACCGACCACCGATTGCGGGCCGATCGTGGCGCTCGGCGCGACTTCCGCCGTCGCGGCGACGTGGGCCGTCGGGTGGATCACACCCGCGGGCGACCAGCCCGCGCCGGCCAGCAGTCGCCAATTGGATTGACGATCGCCGCCCAGGCCCAGGATGGCCCTGCCTTCCGCGGGGGGCGTCTCGAGGGGGACGACCGCCAGGCCGTGGACCACCGAACCCACCCGCTCGGGGTCCTGGAGCTCGATCAGCCCGCGGATCTCGACCTCGGCGTCCGCCACCCAGCCGGCGATCTCCGCCGCAAACGAGCCGGTGCCGGCGATGTAGAGGCTCTGCGCCACCGAAGCCGCAGCCTAGGCGAGGGCGGGCATCAGCCGCTCTGCGACGAGCTCGAGCTGCCTCGGCTCGTCCCCGAGCGGCCACAGGAAGACCCGCTCCAGCCCCGCCTCGCCGTATCGCGAGAGGAGGTCGAGGCAGTGCTCCGCTGAGCCCACACAGACGCGCGGCCTGAGGTAATCCGGGTCCCTCTTCACCGCGGGGCCGAGGACGTCCGCGAGCATTCTCTCCGCCTCGGAGCGATCCTCGGTGATCCAGAGCCACATCGTCGCTAGCCCATTGGGGAAATCCGACGCCGTCCTCCCCTGCCCCTGCAGCTCCTGCTCGAGCCTCGACCTGGCCGCCCCGAACTCCTCCGGGGTGGTGTTGTAGCCGGAGGCCAGCCATCCGTCGGCGAGCCGCGCGACCCGGCGCAGGCCCGCGTCGGAGCCCCAGCTCCCGATCCAGATCGGGATCGGTCGATCAGGCCGCGGCTGCAGCTCGCCGGCCACCGCCGAGGTCGCGTAATGCTCGCCGTCCACCGGGTCCTCGCCGCGGAAGATCCCGCGCAGTAGCTCCGCGGCCTCATCGAAGCGCTGCCAGCGCTCCTCGAAGGGGACCTCGACGGCCGCATAGTCGCGGGAGGAGGAGCCGGGGCCGATGCCGGCCACGAGGCGGCCGTCGGCGAGAGCATTCAGCGAGATCAGCGTCTTCGCCAGCGGCATCGGGCCCCTGATCGTCGGCAGCGCGATCGTCGTGCAGATCCGCAGCTCACCCGAGTGTGGAATCGACATCGCCAGCGCGGTCGGCCCGTCGATCCACGGCCGGGAGAAGATCACGTGGTCGTTCGCCGAGATGCCCCAGAAGTCGAGCCTGGCGGCGGCGGCGACCGTCTCCAGGATCCTGTCCCGGGATACCGGGGATCGATCGAACTGGATCAGCGGCAGGTGGGCGGCCAGTTCGAGCCCCATTTCGGCCATGCTATGCAACCAACCAAACTGGGGGAGCAACGATGGGAAGCTACGACGTCACTCAGACCAACGCGGCGGTGGAGCGGCTGATCGAGACCACCGAGAATCCGCGACACCTCTACCTGCTGCATGCCTACAACCGGCACCGCTATCTGGAGATGGCCGGGCGCTATGAGGAGATCTTCGAGCCCGAGATGACCGTCGAGCACCCCGTCTATCACTTCAATGTCTTTGGGATGAACGTCACGCTCGACGGACGCGAGGAGGTCGAATCCGTGTACCGCGAGTGGACCAGGACCGGACAGTGCGTCTTCTACACGGACGGCGATGAGCGCCTCGCGGTCGGGGACAACGTGATCTGCTCCACCTCCACGCTCTGCCAGCAGACCCCCGGCGAGGTCCTCGCCGCGACCGGGGCCGATGTCGACGCGGACTCGACCTACATCGTGAAGAACGTCGAGCACATGATCTGGCCCTATGACGATCGAGGCCGGCTGATTGGCGAGGATGTCTGGGAGATCGACGAGTCCAGGCGCGAGGTCATCGAGCTCGACCCGGCCGAAGTGCTCACCCCGGAGGAGTCGGGAAGGCTGCTCGAGCCGTTCATCAAGCCGCTGCCGGCATCCCAATCGTTGGTCGGCTGAGCCCGAAACGCATGCCCGCCGAGGAGTGGAGGACCGCCGAGCATGTCGATCACTATCTAGAGCGGGCGGATCAGTTTCCGCGCCGCGCGGAGGGTGAGAGCGTCCTGCTCGAACACGTGCCCCGCGACGCTCGTTGCATCCTCGACCTCGGGACGGGCGACGGCCGGCTGCTGGCCCTACTCGGGGGCGATCGTCCCGAGATGGTCGGCGTTGGCCTTGACTTCTCCGAGCTCATGCTCGAGGGAGCGCGCCGGCGCTTCGCCGGCGAGGAGCGGTTCGAGCTCGTCGAACATGATCTCGACGTGCCCCTGCCCGCGCTCGGGCGCTTCGACGCCGTCGTCTCGTCGATGGCGATTCACCATCTCGAGGACGAGCGGAAGCGCTCGCTCTTCAGCGAGGTCTTCGACCTGCTCGAGCCGGGCGGGGTGTTCGCGAACTTCGAGCACGTGGCGTCGCCGACCCAGCGCCTGCACGCGGCATTCTTCGCGGCGATCGACGAGCCGCTGGAGTGCGAGGACCCCTCCGACCGCTTGGTCGACGTCGAGACGCAGCTCGGATGGCTTCGCGACGTCGGCTTCGACGACGTCGACTGCTACTGGAAGTGGCTCGAGATGGCCCTCCTCATCGGGGTCAGGCAGGCCTGAGAGCGCTGCGGGATGCGATGGGCGGTTCCGGGCTCGAACCAGTGACCTCCTGCTTGTAAGTTGGGCCAACCAGCTGCTGTTTGCTGCCGTTTGTGACGCTTTTCCTGCAAATCGGCCACTTCGCTCCAAAGTCGGCGTCATCTGCTCCTGATCTGCTGCCGTCTGTCGCTTCCAAGAAGCTTCCATCGGGCAACTCCCCCGGAGGCTTCATGGGGGATCTACAGCGCACCCCTAGACCAGCGGAAGGTGGGCAGCCAGCTGAAGCCCCATCGCGCTATGGGTCGCTTGGCCTGAAGCTCACACCCTCCATTGAGGTGAACGCTTGTGCCTCGCCCGCCTGGGTGGCGTTGAAGGTACGCGAGCGCACCGATCCGTCCGCCTCGATCTCGATCGTGCCGAAGTGGGCTTGATCAAGGGTCGCCGGCCAGTTGGTGCTACGCGCCGGCCGCAGCCCCGGGGGCAGAACGAAGATGACGTCGCTGCCAGGAACCGGTTGTCTCACCGATCCCTTCAGATGGACAACGCCGTTTGCGTCCTTCCAGTAGGCGGGTTGGTCATATTCGTTGCCGTAGGGCACCCAACCGTTGAGGAGATCGACCGGCGTCGCAGGCGGTACCGGCACAGTGCCGCCGAACCTGAAGGCGTTGTCGGCGCTGGTGGCGTTGTCGGCATGGCTGGCGTTCGGCACGGTCCCGAGGGTAGATGCGTCGATCTGTGCCCCGGTCAGCGTCCCCTTCTTAACTTTGGCAGCGATGATCGCCTCATCGCTCACCTTGGCGGTCGTCACCGCGTTGTTCTTGATTTTCGCCGGGGTGACCGCGTTCCTCTTGAGCTGCTTGGGTCCGACCGAGTTCTTGCCCAGTTGGGAGGCTGCGTAGGCGGCTCCGCCGCTCAGCAACAGAAACAGGCAAAGCGTCGAAACCACGTTGGAGTAGGTCAGCCTGCCGCGCAGTTTCGTGCTGTGTCTCATTTGGCCCTCCTGCGGGTTGCGGCTCATTGCTTGGCCCATCCTAGGGCCAAGGGCCGCAGCAACGGTGGTTCTCCGCGCGGTCTCAAAGGGGGGCCGGGTTATGGGCGGTACCGGGCTCGAACCAGTGACCTGCCTGCTTGTAAGTTGGGCCCAGCTGCTGGCGTCTACTGCCGCATGTAGCGGTTCGGCTGCAATTGGGCTCATTCGGCTCGATTTGGTGTGATCTGCTGCCCTTCTGCTGCGGTCTGTTGCTTCCAGGAGGCTTCCACGACGCGGGTCCCGTTCGGTTGGCCGCGATGCCCCCTTTTCCCCCAGCAGGCTGGGGGGATACGTGGGTAATGCAGCAGCTCACGCTTTCGGCCTCGGAAGGGGAGTCGCCGCGGACGGGAACCACCCGCCCGATAGGTTGGGCGGATGACGACTCGGGTCCTGGTCCTCGGCGCAGGCTTCGGCGGTCTCGAGCTGGCCGACCTCCCTGTCGGAGGCGCTGGGCGACGAGATCGAGGTGACGATGATCGACCAGAACGACTCGTTCGTCTTCGGGTACTCGAAGCTCGACGTGATGTTCGGGCGACGTTCGGCGGCCGAGGTCCACATCCCCTACAGCGACTTCGCCAAGCCGGGGGTGCGGCTGCTGCGCGAGACCGTCGTCGCGATCGATCCCGAGGCGCGCTCGGTCACCACCGATCGAGGGAGTGCACGAGGCCGAGTTCCTCGTCGTCGCCCTCGGCGCCGACTACGACATCGAGGCGACACCGGGCCTGGCCGAGGGAGGTCACGAGTTCTACTCGGTCGCCGGCGCCGAACGAGCTGGCCGAGCTGCTTCCCACCTTCAGCGCCGGCAGGGTCGTGATCGGCGTCTGCGGAGCGCCCTTCAAGTGCCCACCGGCGCCGAGCGAGGCGGCCCTGCTGATGCACGACCATCTTTCGGGTCGAGGCATCCGGGACGAGTGCGAGATCTCGCTCCTGATGCCGTTGCCGAGCCCCGTTCCACCCTCTCCGGAGGCCTCGGCGGCGCTGCTGACCGCCTTCTCCGAGCGCGATATCGAGTTTCATCCCGGCGCCAGGATCGCCTCGCTCGACCCGGACCGCTCCGTCGTCCTCCTCGAGGACGGCGAGGAGGTTCCCTACGACCTCTTCCTCGGAGTCCCCAAGCACCGCGCCCCGGACGTCGTCCGGGAGAGCGGGATGACCACCGACGGCTACGTCCCGGTCGACTCGGCGACGCTCGAGACGGCGTTCCCCGGCGTCTACGCGGTCGGGGATGTCGCCACCGTCGGCGTCCCGAAGGCCGGAGTCTTCTCCGAGGGCGCCGCCCGCGTCGTCGCCGCGGAGCTGATCGCCCGCGTGCGCGACGGCCAGATGCCGGACGACTACGACGGTCGCGGCTCCTGCTACGTCGAGTTCGGCTCGGACCGGGTCGGTCGCGTCGACATCGACTTCCTGACCGGGCCGAAGCCGACCGGTGTCTTCCAGCAGCCGTCCGCCTGCGCTCGTCAGCCGAGAAGGAGGAGTTCGGCTCGAGCCGCTTCGCCCGCTGGTTCGGCGGCTGACCCCCGACACTCGGCGTTCCCATCTGCCGCCGAGGAGTCAAGCTCCCCGGGGTCTCGGCGATGGGCGATGCGTGGCTCGAATACGTGGGCAACCCAGTGCCAGCTCTGCTTGGCCCCAGTGGCGAGACGTTCAGTTTCGACCTCGACCTGTCAGACGCCTTCCTGTCTCACAGCGCGATCGCTTAGGACCGCTCACCTTCCCCGGCCTCTGCATCGGCAACCGCCCAGCCAAGCCGCTCGATCAGCTGGGCTGCGTGATGCTCGCTTTCCAAGTGTGCCGGCTGAACGTCCTCCCGGAGGGTGACTGCGCTGTTGTGCTCGGTGGTAGATGTACTCATGACGATGATCGTAGGCATTGCTTGCTTCCTCTCTCTTGGGGCATCAATGGGTTTCGCCGTGAGGCGAAAGGGGTTCCGCATCCGGTAACGACGGGTACTCGATCGATTGGGCGGCCCTGTGATTCCCATCGGCGCGATGGACTTCGCCCCGTCGTCGTGCTGCTCGTCTGGGACAGCCCTACCTCTTACCTCCTTGCCCTCCGTATCGAGTCGCGCGGAAGGAAGAGCGAAAGCCCCAGCGAGCGAGAAATACACCGGCCTGACGTTGCTAGGCGCAGAGCCAGCAACGACGTTACTGCATGGAAGCAATGGGCCAAACGCCCCGCACAGGGCTCTCCGCTGTCGCAGCAATCGAGACTCGCGATCTGTGGCAGCTCTACGAGTCGATCGGCAGGAACCTGCGCACCCGGGAATCCACGCATGAGGAGGCTCTGCCAAGGGAACTGATGGCGATGGGCGATGCGAGGCTCGAACACGCGGCCTCCTGCTTGTAAGTGCGCCAACCTGCTGCCCTCTGCGGCGGCTTGTCGTCCCTTGTCTGCAAGTCGCCTACGTAAACCGCGTACCGGGGCGTCGTCGTCTGTCGTTCTGCTGCCACTTGTTGCTTCCAAGAAGGCAGACAGTTGATCCGGTTGCATGCGCTCCAGCGACCCGAGCGCAAGCCGGCGCGCAAGTCGGTCGCGCAGCCGCCTGACCGGATCATGCCGTGGAGCAAGCCCGAGCCACTATTCCGCGAGACTACCCTTGGAGGAGCCGAGTTCTCTCCCAATGGCACTTCTCCGGAGGTGATCTCATGAAGGTGCTGGTCCTCTACGCCCACTACAACCCCTCCTCCTTCACCCACGCCATCCTTGAGCAGGTCACCGGAGGGCTTGAGGACGGCGGACACGACTTCAAGGTGAACGACCTCAACGCCATCGGCTTCGATCCGGTCTTTCGCCTCGAGGACTCCGTCCAGTTCGCCCACGAGTCGGTTCCTGAGGAGCTATTGGAGGAGATGAATCCCGCCGAAACCATCGTGGAGCTCGCCGGCGGCCCAATCCGGCGCTGGATGGCGCGGCGCTGGCTCCGGGACAAGAGCCTCACCGAGATCGTCGAGGCCATCGGAGAGCACAAACCCAAGGACGTGATGGAGCATCAGGCGCTGGTCGCCGAGGCCGAGGGGCTGATCTTCATCGCTCCGGTGTTCTGGATGGGCTTCCCTGCGCAACTCAAAGGCTGGCTCGAGCGGATCTTCGCTTACGGGTTCGCCTACACCCTGACCCCGGAGGGCTGGAAAGGGAACCTGGAGGGCAGGGTTCCTCTCCTAACTCAGGAGAAGGGGCTGATCATCACTCCCACCTTCTTCACCGAGGAGGAGTACGACAAGGGATGGCGAGAGGCGATGGACACCGTCCTTTGCGACTGGGGCTTGGAGATGGCCGGGGTCAAGCACGCCGAGCACGTCTACTTCTACGCGGTACCAGCTGTGGGCGAGGACGCTCGGCGCGCGTATCTGCAGGAGGCCTATCGGCTAGGTAGGGACTTTTAGATTCTCACGGGCGCACCGAGCGCGCAGATTTGGGTGCCACCAACAGCGGTTCGGGTCGGGGCGGCGATCGAGTCGCTGACCCGCCACGAGAAAAACCCCCGCCGTTAGCGGGGCTTTCCCGAATGGGCGGTACCGCTGCGGTCTGCTGCGGTCTGTGGCGATTCCCCGCAAACCGTGGGTTTCGTCCCTGGGTCGGGGGACGCCCGCTGCCGTCTCCTGGGTCGGGGACGCCCGCTGCCGTTCTGCTGCGACTTGTCGCTTCCACGGCGCTTCCATACCGCGACCCCGCCGACGCCAGCCGGGTATCGAATGTATGCCGCAGATCGTGGAAGCGGTGATCGAATGGGCCATTTCGGCTGTGCAATAGCCCCTTTGGTAGTAGCTTGAGCATGTGGCAAAGTTGATCCGTCGGGGTGCGGCCGCCACTCTGGTGGCTTTCTGCGCCCTCTGCGGGGTCGCCGTTCCCGGCGTCGCCGCAGCTCCCGGGGATCTCGACCCCTCGTTCGGCGTCGGCGGCAAGGTCGTGCTTCCGTTCGGCGACGAGCCGTTCGGGAGGGGCGTCGCGATCCAGCCCGACGGCCGGATCGTCGTCGCGGGTTCCGGGGGCGACCCGGCCCGATTCACCGTGTCCCGCCTCCTCCCGGACGGTGCCCTCGATCCCTCTTTCGGCGCGGGTGGCACGGTGACGACGGCGATAGGCGACTTCGCGGAGGCGAGGTCCGTCGCCGTCCAGCCCGACGGCAAGATCGTCGTCGTCGGCTCGGCCAAAGGCGCCGCCAACGGCGACTTCGCCTTCATCCGCTACGGGGCGGACGGCACCCCGGATCCGGGCTTCGGCGGCGGCGACGGGATCGTCGTCCTCCCGGTAGGCGCCGACCACGACGAGGCAAACGCGGTCTCGATCGGGGCAGATGGCAGGATCTACGCGACCGGGCGCTCCGTTCTCCCTGCCGACCAGGGGGCCGGAACGGTGGTCCTGATGCCCGGCGGGGAACCCGACGCCAGCTTCTCCGAAGACGGCACCGTCGTCGTGCAGACCCCGGTAAAAAACGACCAGGGCAAGGCCGTCGTCGCGCTGCCCGACGGCAGGGTTCTGCTCGCGTGCGAGAGCGGCGCAGGGGTCGGCGCCGGCTTCGTGATCGTTCGCTTGCTCCCAAGCGGAGGATTCGACCCGAGCTTCACCGGCGGCGGGATCGTCGTGACGCCGATCCCGGGGGAAAACGTGGGCATGAGCGTTGGCAGGTCCACCGACCTGATCCAGCTCTCCGACGGCCGCTTCGTCGTCGCAGGCTACGGCTACGACTACGTCGGGGTACCGGCCGACTACGACTCCAAGTTCGCCCTTGCCCGCTACCTGCCCGAAGGGGAACTCGATCCGGGTTTCGGGTTCGGCGGGATCGCCGAGGCCCAGATCGTCTCCGGCGACGACTCCGCCGAGGCACTCGGTCTCCTGCCCGACGGCAGGCTCGGGCTCGGCGGCATCTACCGGCCAACCGAATCGAGTT
The DNA here is from genome assembly GCA_963816785.1 of uncultured Solirubrobacterales bacterium. Lineage (GTDB taxonomy): Bacteria > Actinomycetota > Thermoleophilia > Solirubrobacterales > 70-9 > VRUE01. The sequence continues at coordinate 1,292,522 of CAWFLL010000004.1, forward strand.
TCGCGCCGGCCCTGGCGAGGTTCGTGACTATCGGCGATCTCGACCCGACATTCGGCGCCGGGGGCGTGGTGACGAGCCCGCTCGTGCCGCCGGTCCAATCCGAGGACATCCGGGATCTGGCGATCGACGCGTTCGGGCGCATCGTCACCGTCGGCGTCGCATTGGAGCCGGGCGGTGCGCGCAAGGTCGTGGTCACCCGCTACGGGGACCCGCAGCCCACCGCGAACGGCCCAGTCGGCAACCGCCCGCCGCGCTCGCGGATGAAGAAGGTGCCACGCCTTGTTTCGGCCGGCGAGCTGAAGGGCTTTTCGGGCACCGCATCCGATCCGGACGGCAACGCCCTGCGGCGCGTGCAGATCGCCCTGGTGCGGCTCGTCGACGGCGCCAAGGCGTCGAGGAGGAAGGAACCCGCGTGCCTCTCACTGCGAAGCCGGAAGCCGAAGTTCAAGCGGGCGTTGCCACGCAGGGGTGGTTGTGCCCAGCGCTGGCTCACCGTAAAGGGGAAGGCGAGGTGGCGGTTCCGGCTTCGCGGCCTCGTGCCGGCGGGCAGGTATGTCGTCTACTCGCGCGCGATCGACTCCGAGGGGCTCGCCGAGAGCAGTTTCGGCCGCGGGGCGGGCAACCGGTACGCGTTCCGGGTGCGCTGAGACCGCCGGCAAGGCTTTGCCGCGCGCCCCATTGGGCCGAAGTCTGCTGATGCGGTTTCCGGTGATGGGCGGTACCGGGCTCGAACCAGTGACCTCCTGCTTGTAAGGCAGGCGCTCTCCCAAACTGAGCTAACCGCCCTGGAGCTTTGATTCCCGCTTGTCATGCGGAATCCCTTGACTCTACCGGAGCACTCGGGTTTGGCATCGGCAACCCGGAATCGCCGTTTGTGCCCAATTGTGCCCATTCAAGCGCCCTGTCGAACGCGGCAAGGTGCTTGCCCGTCAGCTTCTCCCGGCGCTTCGCGGCGCGCTGGTAGACGCGAAAGACAAAGCGAGCATCCTTCCAGCCGCCCTGTTCAGCGATGTAGATCGGGTCGTCGCGGAGAGCCGCCCGAAGGCTTGCGTAGGTCCGGCGCAACGAGTGCGGCGTGACCTTTGTGATTGGGTCGATGCCAGCCTCAGCGAGCTTGACATTGGCCGCTTTGACAGCGCGGCCCAACCGGGCCTGTGCGTTGCGGGTCGTCTGTCGGGCCTGCCGACCGTTCCGGGGCCGACTGACGAAAACCGGATCGCTGGGCCTGGTTCGAGAGCTGCGAGCCCGCCAGGTCGCAAGTTCCTCCTGTAGCCCGATTGGAAGATCAACCTCCCGTCCTTCGCCGGCCGCCGTCTTGCTCTCGCGGACGGTCAGCGTCCCGGTCGAAAGGCTTACATCGCGCCAATCGAGCCCGACCGCCTCACCGATCCGCAGACCGGCCCCGGCGAGGGTTGCGATCAGCGGACGCATATAGGGGTCGGCTGCGTCGAGCAAGTAGGGAAGCTGCTCCGGCTCCACCCAGGTTCGCCTGGGCTCCGTCGCCTTCGCTCTGCGGCGCTTGCCTTTCGCGGGGTTGCGCTCGATGTGGCCGTACTCGACTGCCGTTTCGAGGATTTGTGCAAAGCGAGTGAGCGTCTTGTTCAGCGAGTTCGCACTGAGCTTGCCCTCCCGCATCTTGGCGGCGCGGTAAGCGTCCACCTCCTCCACGGTGATAGCCGGGAGTCAATGATCCTTGAAGAACGGAAGTAGGTGATGCGAGAGCGCCCAGGTGTAGTCCTCGACAGTCCGGGGCCGCAGCTCCGGGGCGCGGGCAGCGAGCCAGTTCGACGCGAACTCATGGAAGGTCGGAACCTCGGTGGGGGCCTCGACCACTTCGGGCTCGTCGGGCTTCCAGATCCCCGCCGAACATCGGCCAGCAGGTCGGCCAGCGCGGTTTCTGCTTTCTTCTTCGTCCACCCTTCGGCCTTCGTTCCAAGAGTCTCGTACTTGGCGCTTCCCGTAGGCGCGGAAGCGGGCCGCGAAGGTGACTTCGCCCGACTTCGCAACCCTTTCTAGGACCGTTCCTGTGGCGGGGCGGCTCATCAGTTCTCCTCCTCTCGGCGGTCAACCCGAACTCGCTCGTTCTTGGGAACCGCAGTCACGCTCTTGCCCGTCTCGACCCACACGTTTGTCCCCCGCGTGAAGCAGGCGCTGTCGGAGGGCGGCGGCTTGTCAAGGACAGCGGTGACGAGACGCCGGATTAAGAGCAAGCGTGGGTTGTATTTTGGGCTGCTCGCTTTGGGGATTCTGGGCATTGGCGCGCTTAACTTCGCTGATCTGATCGGCATGCCTTGGTTCTGGATTCTCGCGGCACTTGTGCTGCTTGTCTTCGCTCTCTTCCACGAGACGACATATGAGATATGGAGAGAACGGGAGTCATTGGGCGAACGAGGGTCCGGTCTCCGTGTCAGTGGTACCGGAATGGAGGTCCATTCACACAAGACGCCTGGGCGTATATCCATCGATACCTCGATAAGCGATGGGGAGGCTCAGTCCATCTTCACCAGTAAGGACGACCCGATGCCAAAGGCAATCAGGCTTCTCGCCCCGCATGAGACCGATTACATCAGGCCAGAAGATCTGCCGCACAGGGTTCGCTGGCGTGAACGTTTGAGGGGATACTCAATCGAGATCGTCTCACTAATCCCTGGCGGCATCGTGCTGGACGGAACCAATGGGCCGCCCCAAGCCCCCTTGAAGATCCTGATCTACTTCGACCTGCCCTCGTCAAGTCAAGAGTCCCCTAGGTAGGCGCGTTTAGTTCGCTGGACGTAGGAGGCTGGCCTATTCAGGATTCGGCGCGGAAGGTGATGCCGTCGAGGCCGGCTTCTTCGCCTGACACCTTGACCTTATTTGCGACTTCGCTGGCCAGGCCCGGTCCATAGACCGTCGCGGAGCCCGTGTTCGAAGCGCAGGTTCCGCCGCCGCAGGAGATCGAGAACAGGAGAATCCGGGCCGGCCGGTAGCCGGGGGGCAACTCGAAGGCGAACGGACCGACGCCGCCAGTTATGTAGCCACTGAGGTGAACGATGCCGTTGTGGTCCTTGTAGAAAGCGGCGGTCTCGTAGTCGCCTCCCAGGTTTTCCCACGAGCTCAGGAAGGGCGGCTCGCCCGGTGCCCCGATTTCGTGCCAGTCCTCCGAGGGGGCGAGGGAGTTGGCGGTGTTCGCCAGATTCGCTGTGTTCGCCAGATTCGCTGTGTTCGCCATTGCGGCTGTCTGTGCCCTGGGCACGGTGCCCAGGGTTGACTCCTTGACCTTGGCCCCGGTGACTGCGCCGTTCTTGATCTTCGCTGTCGTGACGGCGTTCTTTTTTAGCTGCTTGGGGCCAACCGAGTTCTTACCGAGCTGGCTCGCGGCCACTGCACCGCTGCCGAGGGCGATAAACAGGGCCAGGCACGAGACGACATTTGCAAAGGTCAACTTGGGACGCATGTGCTTCATGGCTTCTCCTCTGACGGGGGTCCGACGAGCGTAGCCCCCTAGATCCTCAGCCGGTGACCGCGGTGTTGGTCGCGCCGGTCACCCGTATCGCCTGGATCCTCGGGTTGATCGCCTGAAGTTCGAGCTGTGCGTGGGAGCAGGCGAGTCGGACCGTGCCGCCGTCACTCGGGAACGTGTGGAGCATCTGCAGGGGGATCGCTGCGTCGAAGGAGTCGCCTGCGAACTCTCCACCCATATAGGCGGTCCCTTCATCGATGTCCTGGCCCGCCCCGTTCGCGGGGGCGAGCAATCTGCATTTCGCGAGGTCCTCGTTGCCAGAGCTGTGGAGAAAGGTCCTGGCGGTGATCGCATACGACCCAGCCGGCAACCCGGTCAGCGTCGCGAGCGGCGTCGGGTTCGAGATGTCGGTCGAGGTGACGGTGAAGCGGTCATCGCGGGTGACGCCGAACGCGGGACCGATTCCGCTCGGCCCGGCGGGCCCGGAAGCCCCAATCTGGCCCTTGAGCGCCTTCTGGGCCGCCTTGCTGATCTTCTTCTGGGTGACGGCGCCGTTCTTCAACTGCTTTGTTCCGACGCTGTTCTTCGGCAGCTTCAGGGCCGCATAGGACGCGCCCCCTAAGGCGATGAACAGGGCGAGCGTGGCGACGACGTTCGCGTAGGTCAGCTTCGGGCGCATCTGGACCCCCGTTGGTTCGTGGCTTCCGGCCTCGCAACCCGAGGGGCCGAGGCCCTCATTGCGACGCTATTCCTTCTCAGCCTGAACGGCAAGAGGGGGCCGCTCAGGACCCCTCTTATGTTTGGTGTGTCGTTCTCAGGATTCGGCGCGGAATGTGATGCCGCTCAACGTGTCGATTTCCGGAGAACTGGAGGATGTGTACACGTCGCCTTCAGAGATCGTAGCCCCGACATTGATGTTCACGCCCGACCCGGCGATGCGCACCCCGGAAAGGGTGGGTTCCACGGTATTGGGCGCGGGCCGGTATCCGGGGGGCAGCGTGAAGATGGCTCCCTCGACGCCGATTGCGACCCTGCCTACGAGGTGAACGATCCCCTCATGGTCCTTGTAGAAGCCAGCAGGGGTGTTGGGGAAGCCCGGGGTTCCGTTTGGGGCATTGGTGTCCCCGTGTTGGAACGCTGGCTCGCCTGGCGCGCCGATGACATGGATCGGCTCGAGTGCGGCCAGACCGTTGGCGATCTCCGCCGAAGGCACCGTTCCGAGCTTGGTCAGGTTGATGTCGGCGCCGGTCAGCGAGTTCTCCTTCACCTTGGCGCTGTTGACCGAGTTCTTCTTGAGCTTCTTCAGCGTCACGGCGTTGTTCTTCAGCTGCCTGGTGCCGACCGTGTTCTTGCCGAGCTGAGAGGCCGCGAAGGCGGCACCCCCGCCGAGCAACAAAAACAGGCAGAGCGTGGAGATGACGTTCGCGTAGGACAGCTTCTCGCGCAATCTGAGCCGTTCCTTCATGTGGCCCTCCGTTGGGTTCGTGCCTTTCGGCCTCGCCCCCCCCAGCGGACGGAGGCCCGATCAAAGGACGGTAGTCCTCGTGGGCCTGCAGGTCAATCCAGGGGGAAGGCGCGTTTAGCTCTCTGGACCCATGAGGCTGGCGTATTGACAGATAGTCACGGTCCAGGCCGCTACCCCCTCCTCCGCCCCCCCTTTCGTGTTCGGCCTTCGGCTTACGCCTGGCCGTGATCGCACTCGACTTCGACCAACACCTAACGATCAAGACAAAGAAGGTAGGTCGAAGCTCGGGAGGGTTTCGGGTTTCGTGTACCTGAGACAGACAAGCCCCCGCGACCGTCAGCACGACTGCTCCGGGTCCAGGGGCGTGGGCCGGTGGGAAGTCTCCTATGCCGGCCAGGGCTCAGGCTAGGTCAGCTTGCAGGAGCCGCGCAATACAGAGGGACGGATGATGGACGCAGGCTCATCAGGCAGGCGCGCACTACCCCCTTCAACGTCAGCTACAGGGCCAGGTAGATACCCCTGATTGAGCGGGCACTAGGGCCGTGTGGCTATTCCTGTGCCCGTTCGGGGCTCAGAACGGCCAGCGGGAGCAGCTAGGGCCTGATACCTGTCCGCCGCTAAACACGCTGGCATAGTCAACGCCTTCACGGGCCGCCTGCCGTGACAGGGACCAGCCCTGCTGGCAGGTTCTTCATCCATCGTCCCCCAGCTATCGCCTGTCTCGTCCGTGAAGCCAACGTCATCGTCGTGGTAGGGGTCCTCGTCCTCGCCGTAGTAGTCGTCGTCCATCGGTGGCTCTCCGTCCCGGTTGACTTCGTTGGAGCTGAGTTGTTCATAGTCCACATGGGTCCGCTCGACTGTGACCGAGTGCTGGCTGAGAAGCGTCTCCTCGCCGATTGCCCCAATCCCGGAAATCGCGTACTGCGTCAGAGTCTCTTCTTCGTCGACGCGATAGACGGCGTAGAGGTACTGGCTGTTCCCACCAACGGAGTCGTCGTAGTTGAATGTTTGGTTTGTGGTTACGGTCGTCCCTTCGGTGTCGGAGGCCGTATAGGTCCCCCCCACAGACACATCGACTGGCGCTCGCGTGGCCTTGACGGTGACGTTGACGCCGCCCCCTTCAGTGTGCTGCTCGGTAACGGCCATTCCCGTCGTGACGCTGCCGCCCCGGGGGATGATCACGCCAGCAATTCGTTCTCGTACGTACACGGGGTTGCGGCGGATCGACTGCGGCGAAATCGCCGCAAGCATTGCCGTGGCGTCCTATGCGGCGGGTTCAGCCAGGGAAGCTCACCTGCGACACCTCGCTCATGCCGGGCCGGCGAACTGGCCCTCGATTCGGATCACGACGACGTCGCCGGCGAGACCAACCTGCGGGAAGGCTCCCAGGATGACTGGCGGCGCGGCTCAATCCATCGACAGAGGTCCCTCGATGCGGGCGTGCAGGAACTGGGAGACGAACGCGTTGTCGGAATCGAAGAGCTCCTCCCTCGGCCCCGACTCGACGATTTTGCCGTTCCAGAGGACGGCGAGAAAGTCGGGGACTCGCTGCGCCGTGGCAAGGTCGTGGCTGATGATCAGATAGCACCCGCCGTGCTCCTCGTGGACCTCGCGGATCAGCTCGCAGAGCAGCGCAGTGCGCACCGGGTCGATTCCGGAGTCGGGCTCGTCGAACATCACGATCGCCGGTTCCAGGACCAGGGCGCGGGCGAAGCCGGCCCGCTTCCGCATTCCTCCGGACAGCTCATTGGGCATCTTGTAGGTGGCCTCGGTCAGCCCCACCTCTTTGAGCCGGCGGTTGACGACCTCGGCGATCTCCTCCTCGCCTTTGTCGGTGTGCTGGCGAAGCGGGAAGGCGGTGTTCTCATAGATGTTCATCGAGCCGAACAGGGCGCCGTCCTGGAACAGCAGGCCGAACTTTTTGCGCATGTCGAACAGTTCGTCGTCGGTCATGTTCGGGACCGATTCGCCGTGCACCAGCACGTCGCCGGAGTCCGGATAGAGCAGGCCGACGATGTGCTTGATGAGAACGCTCTTGCCGGTGCCCGACGGCCCCAGGACCATAGAGACCTGGCCCTCGGGCAGGCCGAGGTTGAGCCCGTTGAGGATGCGTGCCCGTCCAAACTGCTTGACCAGGTCGATGATCTCGATGGCGTCTTCGCCGCCGTGGTCGCGCTTGCGGCCGGTGTGCTGGCTGTAGGGGTCGGGGTCGGACGGATCGACGCCGGGGATGACGAAGTCGCGACCCATCACCGCCCCGTCCCCGGCGACGTACGGCGCGCCGGTGCCGCCCTTAATCTCGGGCTCGGTCGTTGGCTTGGGTTTGGATCCGCCTCCACTGCGACCAACCGAATGCCGGGACTGATCTGCCGCTGCCATTTCATGCTCCTCTACGTTGCGGATTCTCCGCAGCAACGCCACAAAGGCGAGCCTTATCGCCCTGTGTCGAACCCCCAGTCTACCCCTGCCACCCGGCCGATGTCGTGCCTGGCCTCGGCGGTTTGCCTTCGGCCCCGATTGGGCAGAGGCAAACTGTCTGTTCTGTGCGAGTGTTGACCTCGCTCCAACTGCGCCCAGGTATCCGCAGATGGCCTCTACTCCAACGATTCGCTGTGGAGGTCATTGCCAATGCAGACTCAAATCGTCGTATCGCAAGAGTGTACGGGTCGGCCGAGATCAATTTCGGCCGCCTGATGCGGGAGGATCTCGCCCCCTACCGCGACGAGTTGCTGATCTCGACCAAGGCGGGCTGGGACATGTGGCCCGGCCCCTACGGGCAGGGCGGTGGCTCGCGCAAGTACCTACTCGCCTCGCTCGACCAGTCGCTCCAGCGGATGGGCCTCGACTACGTCGACATTTTGTACTCCCACCGACTGGACGGATCGACGCCGCTGGAGGAGACGATGGGCGCCCTCGACACGGCCGTGCGCCAGGGCAAGGCGCTCTACGTCGGCGTCTCCTCTTACGACGCGGAGCGGACGCGGCAGGCGGCGGCGATTCTGCGTGACCTCGGGCACCCCCCTACTGATCCACCAGCCGTCCTACTCGATGCTGAACCGCTGGATCGAGACCGAGGGCCTGCTCGACGCCGCCGCCGAGCTCGGAATCGGGGTGATCGGCTTCACCGCCCTCGCCCAGGGCCTGCTCACGGATCGCTACCTGGACGGTGTGCCCGAGGACTCCCGCGCCGCGCGGGACCCCGAATTCGACCAATCCTGGCTCAACGACGAGATGATCTCCAGACTGCGGGGCTGAACGAGATTGCGTCTCGGCGCGGCCAGAGCCTCGCCCAGCTTGCGTTGGCCTGGGGGCTTCGGGACGAGCGCGTGACCTCACTCGTCATCGGCGCTTCCTCGGTGGACCAGCTCGAGCAGAACGTCGCCGCCCTGGACAACCTCTCGCTTTCGTCGGACGAGCTGGCCGAGATAGATCGGCACGTCACGGCCGATGGAGGCATCGATCTCTGGCGGGAGGCGCGGGAAGGCGCCTTGTAGCGAGGTCCCCCGCCTGGGATACCCCAACGGACTCAATTCCGCTCAAGCGTTTGAGTACATCGGCGGCATCCGTTATCGGGGAGGCGGGATCGAACCCGCGACCTTCAGGTTATGAGGTGCCTTGACGGGGTTCTGTCAGGGGCTCTGCGGCTCTGTCAAGGAGTCTGAAGCTTCTCTCAGATCAGCTGAGTTTGGCTCAGTTTGGTACCACGGCTGATACCACGGCCTCGCGTTCGGGCCGACAAGCACCAAGAGTGCCGCCCGTGGTGGGCGAGGCGAATCGGGCGCTCTGCAAGCTGCCCCCCGGGCGGTGGAGCGATTGAGGGCGGGAGGCCGGTGGCGCCGCTACGGCGAGATCGCCCTCTGCACCCGGTAGAGGTGGAGGACCGTTTGCGGGCGGCCGTGCTTGAACCCCATCGAGTGAATCGATTGGCGCACGACGAGGAGCTTCTGGTCTGGGTGATCAGCCAGTCCTTCGACCTGGGCTGTGTATTGCGGCTTGACGGTCAACTTGACCACCTTCCACTTGTTCGGCTTCTGATTCGCGGAGACCGTGGTGCTCATCAGCCTGCCGTGCTTGCAGCTGCGCTCTCCTTTCTGGACGGTGCACCGATCCTTGCTGGTCACCGCCACGGCATTGCCGAAGCAGCCGGGCTTGAAGCGCGCCGGGCATTTGAGACGCAGGTAGAGGTAGGGCGGCACGAAGACCGCGGTGACGAAGTCGGTGACCTTGGGCTTGGACGCCGGCGGGGCGGTCACCTCGGTTGTGGCGTCCGGGCTTGCCGGAAGGGCCTCGACGTTGCCAGCGGCGTCGGTCGCAACGGTCGCGAATCCGTAGGTTCCGGCGGCCGTAGCCCTGTAGGTGAAGCCTCCTTGCGCCGATCCGGGGGCGCTCGCCACCTTCGTGAAGCTCGATTCGCCGGGACCCTCGACGTATAGTCCACCCGCGACAGGCCCGATGGGTCATGAACACGCGGCGAAGGGCCGGGAGAATCGGAGGCTGTGAAGTTGACCGGGATGTCACCCGGAGAAGTGGCTGCGGGCGCGCTGGCGGCCGAGGTCGGGGCGGTGGAGTCGGTGGTCAGGCCGTTCGGCCCGGCGGCGTCGATATCGCCGCGATCTCCGCGCCGGCTCACCGCTCGTTCCCAGTAGATGGCGTCGTCGAGAAGCCCGCTCAGCTGGTTGACGAGCGTGCCATCGCATCCCGCTCCGCCGACGCTGCATCGGCGAAAGGCGCCGAGATAGAGGTCGTCGGCCTCGCCATCGAGGTTTTCCAGCGGGCCGGTCGCAACTTCTTTGAGAGCGGCGGAGCCGTCGAGGGCGCCGTCGACGTAGAGGCGCAGTTCTTCTGCGGCACTGTCCCGCTCGAACGCCAGGTGATGGTCGGCACCGTTCGGCGACCATCGCCGACCCGGTCAGGAACTGGCCGTTTTCTTCGGACGGGCCGCCGGCATCGGCGTCACGGATCCACCCCTCCGCCTTGCCTCCGTCGACGAAGAGGCCGAACGCCGAGTTGGCGAGACTCGCCGGGCAGGACAGGCCGCACTCGTAATGCCCCATCAGGGCCTGGGAATCGACCGTGTCGGACGTGCGCACCCAACCGGCGACGGTGAACGATCCGCTCGGGTACAGAGGGGCGCTGTCGGGGACGTCGACCGCCTGCTGCGCTTTCGTGAACGAGAAGGCCTGGCCGGAGGTGGCGGGAGCGAACCCCGTCCCTCCCAACAGCGTGCCGTCGTGACCGTTGAACGGATCGGTTGCATCGCCCTCTGCCCTGCCACAGGCCGACCACCCCTGACCCGACAGGCGCCAGGGCGTGGGCGGGCGGCGGGCAACGCGACGACGAGCACCGCGGTAATTGCCAGCTTCAGCGTTCTCCGACGCATCGTCTTCCTTCACTAGTTTTCGCGCCCGATCACGAGCGGGTGGCACGAATGCGAAGGTGCATCTTCTTCTACGGCGCCGATTAGTGCAAGCCGCTGAACCAATCGGGACCTGAGCACGAGAAAAGCACCGCGAGCAGGTCTATCTCCATAGCAGGGCCCGTTTCGCCGGCCCCGTTTCCGGGGCCTCTTCCTATAGCGGGGGCCCGATTCGTCTCTCGCTACCACCCTCGGATCGTCGAACGGATCGCGGCTTGAGGGGGGTCTTGACGCAGCAGGTCCTTGCGCTGCTCGAAGGACGCGATGGTGGGGCTCGCTAAACGTCATGACGAGCGAGGCGATCTGATCGCCGGCAGGCTGGGCGGCGCGGCCTGCACAAGGGGATGGAGTCGCTCGCCCATCCTGACCACCTCGCGGACGCCTGTGGTCCACGATAATCCAGGTCAGGAGCAGACGACATGACACCTCCCCGATCGAAGCGCAAGAAGATCCCGCGTGATCGCGAGAACGACTACACGCCCGAGGCCGCGGAAGCGCGGCGCGCCTTCCTACGTGAGCAGACGGGCGTCGGGACTGGAGCACGTCTCCCACTACTCCTTCGATCCATCGGTTCTCCCCGGCAACATCGAGCACTTCACCGGGGTCGCGCAGGTGCCGATCGGCATCGCCGGCCCGCTGCTCGTCAACGGGGAGCACGCGCAGGGCGAGTTCTACGTTCCCCTGGCCACGAGCGAGGGCACGCTGGTGGCGAGCTACAACCGCGGCATGAAGACGCTGCGCGAGGCCGGCGGCGTGAAGACCACGATCCTGGACGACGCCATGCAGCGCGCCCCCGCCTTCGTGTTCGAGAGCGCCCGCGAGGCACGAGCGTTCGGGGAATGGCTCACGGAGCACTTCGCCGAGATCAAGCAAGCGGCCGAGACCACCACGCGTACCGGCCGCTGCGCGGCATCGAGCAGTACTCCGCCAGCCGGATCCTGTTCACGCGCTTTGACTACACGACGGGCGACGCCGCGGGCCAGAACCTCACCGGCAAGGCGACCGCCGCGGCGTGCGCTTGGATCACCTCCAACTACGAGGGCATCACCGACTTCTATCTGGAGTCGAACTTCGCCACCGACAAGAAGAGCTCGCAGGTCAACGTGCTGCGCACGCGGGGCAAGCGCGTCGTCGCGGAGGCGACGATTCCCGCCGCCTTGATCGAGGAGCACATGCACACGAGCGGCGACGAGCTGTTCCGGGCGCGCCAGGTGTCGAACCTGGGCGGCTTCATGTCCGGGGTCAACAACAACGGCCTGCAGTCGGCCAACGGAATCGCCGCTCTGTTCATCGCCACCGGCCAGGATGCAGCCAATGTCGCCGAGTCCTCCGCGGCGCTCGGCTTCAGTGAGCTGCTCCCCAACGGCGACTACTACGGCTCGATCACGCTCCCGTCGCTGATCGTCGCCACTTACGGCGGCGGCACCGGGCTCGCCACCCAGCGCGAATGCCTGGAGCTGCTCGGCTGCTACGGGACCGGGAAGGTCCGCAAGCTGGCCGAGATCGTCGCGGCAACGGTGCTCTGCGGCGAGCTCTCACTCGGCTGGGCGATCGTCGCCGCAGAATGGGTCAAGGCGCACGACCTCTACGGCCGCAACCGGCCTTGACAGGCACTCAGGTCGAAGACGCCTCCTGCGGTGGGCCAACCCGTGCAGATCAGCCTGACCGCGCGTCAGGCATCCAAGCGGGGCAGGGCTATTCCGTCCAGCTGGAGAGCCCCTTCGGGATTTCAGGGGATCGCCGCCGGCGGCTCCGTCTCGTCATCGGCCTCGCGGCCATCCCTCGGCGGCAACCTGTTCGCGCAGCGCCGGAATGCATCCGGCGCTGCGCGAGGTCAGCGATCCGGCCGAGCGCGGCAAGGTCGTGAACGCAGCCTGGCGGCGTTACGGCACGATTGAGAGCCTTTCGCTCGCCGTGCTGATCGCCGGCTGGGCCGGCTCCCGGCCGGGCGAAGCCGACGGTCGGAGCCTGTCCGAGCGCGAACGCACGCTCGGCCTGGCGAAGGATGCCGCGGTTGCCGTGGTTGCATTGACCGGCGTGGCAGCTGGCATCCAGGGCATACGCTTCTCGGGGATGGAGCCCGAGGGCGCCGTTCCGCTCGAGGACGGCAGTAAGGCGGGAGGAAGCGCCTCGCCTAACGAGAGCCGCGCGAAGCGGCGCCTCAACCTGCTCGGCGCTGTCCACCTCGCTTCGGCGCTGACACTAGTGGGTGTCAATGCGGCGCTAGCCCAGGCCGGGGCCACGCAGGACACCGGGCGGCGAGCACGGGTAGTTCGTGGGATCAGTTGAACGTCGGCCCCCCAAGGGCCGTACTCGTTTCCATGTGGACGTCGAGCAGCGCAAGTGCAAGAGAGGTCGAAGGTCGCACTACTGAGGGAGCGAAGTCGAGTCCCCACATCGTCGAACTGGCGGATGGAGCCAGGGCACTGATTCGACCGATCGGACCGTGGGATCGCGAACGACTGAACGAGGGATTCGAGAGCGCCAGCCAGAGGTCGATCTTCCTGCGCTTCCTGACTCCCAAGCCGCGGCTCTCGAGCAAAGATCTCGACTACCTGACCGACGTTGACCATGTCCGCCACGAGGCGCTGATCGCAGTCGCCCCCGAAACTGGCCAAAGCTTTGGCACGGCCAGATTTATCCGCAGCGACGACCACCCTGAGACGGCGGAGTTCGCGATCGGCGTCGGCGATCAATGGATGCGAATCGGTCTGGGAGCGGCGCTGCTGAGCGCGCTCCTCCTCCGCGCCCGCCAGGTAGGCATCATCCGCTTCACCGGCCTGATCCATTCTGAGAACACCGCGATCAAGCGTTTGGTGGCGAAGGTAGCCGGGCCTTTCGAGACCAGATCTGCGGGTCAAGGTGCGCTGGAGATGATGGTCGACCTGCGGGCATCGGACACCGACTCACGGGACCAGATGGAGGGCGCAGATCCATTGACTCTCGGCCCCTGGCAAGGACAGGCTCCGTTTCCGGGGCCTTCTCCTATAGCCGGGGCCCGATTCGTCTCTCGCTACCACCCACGGATCGTCGAGCTGATACCCCTGAATACCCGCCGCACGGCCTGAACCGCTCCAAGTGGTCGTAAGAGACGGGCTCAGCTCGGCAGATCTGCCCGGTTAACCTCTCGAGCCGCCAGCTCCCCGCGATCTACTCGGAGTATCCGCTGGCGCCGATCCAGGTGGCTGAGTCAGGCGCTCTCAACGCGCGCCTTTAGCTCGCCCGGGCGGGCGTTGACCAGCATCGCGCGGACCGCGGTCTCGACCGGACCGCGGATGATGATTCCGATCACCCGTCCCGGATCGCCATCCAGGGTGTACGTCGCTCGCGTCCGCCCATCGCCCAGATCCTCCAACGTCCAGGAGCCCTCTAACGACTTGAGGTCGCCCTTCTCCTGCGCCCAGGAAAGCCGCGTGGGCGGTTCGTAGCTGAACCGGATCTGCGTCTTGATGTGTCTGACCTTGATGTCACTCTCGCTCTCCACCAAGCTCGGGCGCCCGGTGTCGTCCCGCTCCAGCGCCGTCATCGCTACCAGCCCGCCCTGCCAGTCGGGCGCCGTGAGCACGTCCTCCACCACCGCCCACACCTCATCGACGGACGCGTCGATCTCTGCGCTGGCGGTGCCGTCCATGTGTGCCATTGAGCCCTTCCGCGAGTGGCAGAGATGGAAAGCCTATCGTCGCCTGCGTCCGCACCAGGGGATTCGAGAGAGTGGGCCGCATCGGGCTCGACCAGTGACCTCCTACTTGTAGGTGTCGTGAAAGCGGGCCCCCTCACGCTCGCCGACGACGATGTCGACCCCCATCGCCCGAAGAGCGGCCACCTTGCCGCGGGTGACGTGACCCGCAAACGTCGCAGCCACCTCATCGCGACTCGGGTAGGGCTCGTTGGCAGAAAGGGCTTCGGTGCTCGCGGCTTACTCCACGTGGACCTCCTTGTGGTGCCGGGGCCTGGTCGACCTTGGACGTCCCCGTCGAGCCGCAACGAACCTCAGACGCCGAGCACGGCTCATAATCCGTCCATCGATGGTCAGATGAGCAAGCGCATCGCCGTCATCGGAGGTGGAGTTGCCGGGCTCGCCGCCGGCTACCTGCTTGGGACGGCAATTCGAGTTGACGCTGTTTGAGAAGGAGCCCCGCCTGGGCGGCAATGCGTACACCTACACGAGCCGCGACGGACAGCAACTCGACATCGCGGTCGCCGCCTTCGGCCGAGCCGGCTACCAGCACTTCTTCCGTCTCCTTGTTGGTGGCACCTCGCTCGGAGCCAACGTCGCCCTGGAGCTGGCGACGCACGACCCTGAGCGCGTAAGCGGCCTGTTCATCGAGATGCCGGTGCTCGACAACGCGCTGGCCGCGGTCGCGGCCACCTTCGCCCCGGTCCTGCTCGGCCTGCGAGCGGGGCGGCCGGCTTTCGAGATCATCTCCCGCCTTACCTCGGCCATCCCCCGCACCAACTACCTGATCGACATCGGGCTCGACTGGGTCCGCCAGCGCCCCGGCCCTTCAGGCGCCGTGCTGGAGGGACTGCTGTTGGGGGAGACCGCGCCGCACCGGGAGGAGCGGCGGAAGATCGCCCAACCGACGCTGATCGTCGGCCACCCGCGCGATCCGGTGCACCCGTTCAGCGACTCCGGGATGCTTGCTGAGGAGCTGGCGAACGGGCGGCTGGTCGAGGCGAACTCGATCCTCGAGTGGCGGCTCAGCCCGAAGCGGCTGAACGCGGCGCTGGCGGCGTTCCTCAAGGAGGTCTGGGCGCCGCGCAGGGTTACGCCCGGCGGCTAGGACCGGGGTAATGGCGCACCGGATGGCGGAATTCTGGACCTGAGGGGGGCGCTCAGAGCAGGATGTGCGTTCTGCCCTGCTCGTCCTTATAGTTGGGGCTGACGGCGGTCTTCATCGACAGCGGCTCTCCCGCGAGCAACGCGCCCAGTGCCATCGCGGCGCCCCGACGCGCGTTCTCGTCGGCCTCGCGGTTCGAGAGCAGCTCGGTGAGGCGCTCCGTGACCTCGGGGTGGTGGTGGTGGCTGAGGGCGACGGCCGCCTCGTGCCAAACCGCGATGTCGGCTTGGAGCACTTTCAGCAGCGCCGTCCTCGCCTCGGCGGTCGAGATTCTCCCGAGCGCCAGGGCGGCTGCGCGGCGAACCGGCTCGCTGTCGGAGGTGAGCGCTCGAGTCAGCGCCGCGGCGGAGTCGACGTCGGCGAGTTGACCGAGCGCCAGCGCGGCCTCGCGGCGCACCTCGACCACGGGGTCCTCGAGCGCCCGGCGGAGGGTGGCGAGCGCCGTCCCGGTCGGGTCGGTGTCCTGTCTGGTCGGCAAGAGGGAAGAATTATATTGTCGCTGTCGCGACCGCATTTTCCGAGGTCGATGGAGAGTCCCTTGGTTCGGCCTGCGACTTGGGGGAGGGTGGTAGGCTCAACGCTTGGATTCCTGCATGTATCGAGCCGGGAACAAACGAGAAGCGAGAGAGCCATGGATGTCGGACTCGACGTCGAGACTCTCGACTTCACCCTCGAGTCGATCGACGAGTTTGCGCGCCGGGAGTTACCGGATTCGCGCCTGATCGAACTGGACGAGAAGGACGAGTTCCCGGAGGAGCTCGTGCGACGCATGTGCGGTGAGGAGCTCGGCATCCAGCTCCTGTTTATCCCCGAGGAGTTCGGCGGGATGGGCGGTGCGGCGATCGACGTCTATCGCGTCTGCGAGAGCATGGCCGCGATCGACCTCGGGGTTGCGACCTCGGTGCTGGCGACGTTCCTGGGCTCTGACCCGATCGCCGTGGGAGGCACCCCCGAGCAGAAGCGGCGCTGGATGACTCGTATCGCCGAGGAGGGCCTGCTGATGGCCTACTGCGCGACCGAGCCCGACGCCGGCTCGGATCTGGCGGCAATGAGGACGACCGCCAAACCGGTGACCGAGAACGGGACGGTCCGTGGCTACGAGATCAGCGGCGCCAAGCAGTGGATCTCGAACGGCGGCGTCGCCGATCTCAGCTCGGTGCTGGCGCTGGCGCCGGGCGGGCCGAGCTGGTTCGTGGTTGACGCCGGCCTCGACGGCTTCACCCACGGCGAGCACGAGGACAAGCACGGGATCCGGCTCAGCAACACGGCGGCGCTGTTCCTCGAGGACGTGCACGTCGATGCCGACAACCTGGTGGGCGGCGTCGAGGGCCAAGGCCTGGTCCAAGCGCAGCAGGTTTTCGGCTTTACGCGCTTGATGGTCGCCGCTTTCGGGCTCGGCGCGGGGTGGGCGGCTCTGGATCGCGCGATCCCCTACTCGACGGAGAGAATCCAGGCGGGCTCACCGCTCTCCGAGAAGCAGGGCTACACGCACAAGCTGATCGTGCCTCACGCGGTGCGGCTGGAGGCGGCGCGCGCCTGCATCGAGGAGACCGCGGAGCGTATCGACGCCGGTCAGGGCTCGCTCAACACCGAGGGCGCGATTGCCAAGTACCTGGCGACCGAGGCCGGTAATGCCGCCGCCGACGCGGCGATCCAGGCCCACGGTGGATACGGCTACACCCACGAATACATGGTCGAGAAGATCAAGCGCGACGTCCGCATCACCACGATCTACGAGGGTACTTCCGAGATCATGGAGATGACGATCGCCCGCGATCGCTGGCAGGCTCACCTGAAGACGCGCGGCCAGCACTACCACGGGCTGGGCCGCGAGCTCGAGCAGTTGGACAGGAGCCACGCAAATGTTGGGGCCGGAGCTGCGGCGCTCGCCGCCCACGCGCTCGCCGAGCTGATGGAGGCCTGCCGCACCGCCCGGCTGACGCGCAACCAACACGTGCTCCTGCGGCTGGGTGCTCTCGCCGCCATGGTGGAGGGAGCAGGCGCGCTTGCGCGTCGCGCGGCCCGGGCCGGCGAGGGGACGCTGTCGCAAAAGGCCAGCCGCCGCTTCGATGCCGCGACGCTCACCGCCATGGGCCGGGTGAACGCGCGAGACGCGGCGATGACGGTCGTTGCGGAGGGCATTCGCTGGGTGATCGGGGCCAATGGCGCCGAGACGGCGGAGCTTGCGGACCGCTTCGGCCTGCAGTCGATCCAAGCGGCGCAGGCCGGGCTGATCGCCGACATGGACTCCGTCGCTGACCACCTCTATGGACGAGTCTGAACGAGCGGTGCAGGAAAGCGACACTCCTCGGGCGGCGCGATGAGCGGCGAGCGCCTCGACCCGATCGCGATCGTCGGGGTCAGCGCAATCCTGCCCGGAGCCCCTGATGCCGGACGCTTCTGGGAGAACGTGAGCGAGGGACGCTACTCGATCACCGAGGTCGATCCAGAGCGCTGGGACCCGGCTCTCTACTACGACCCCGACCCAACGGTGCCCGAGCGGACCTACTCGAAGATCGGCGGCTGGGTCCGGGAGTGGGAGTGGGATCCGCTCGGCTGGCAGCTGCCGATCCCGCCGAGGGTGGGCGACGCCATGGACGACGCCCAGAAGTGGGGCGTGGCGGGTACGCGCATGGCGTTGCTCGACTACGGCTGGCCAGACCGGCCGATCGACCTCGAGCGCACTGCGGTGGTGCTCGGCAACGCCATGTCCGGCGAGCAGCACTACCTGACCGCGCTGCGGGTCGCCTGGCCTGGGTTGGCGCGCGAGCTGGAGCACTCGGAAAGCTACGCCGCCCTACCCGCGGACGTGCGCACCGCGGTGGCCGAGGAGATGCACGAGAACATCGCTGGATCGCTGCCGCCGGTCACCGAGGACACCATGCCCGGCGAGCTCGGCAACTGCCTGGCGGGACGGATCGCCAACCTCTTCAACTTTCGGGGACCGAACTACGTCGTCGACGCCGCATGCGCTTCAGCGATGGCGGCGATCGACGCCTCGATCGAGGGATTGATCGAGGGCGACTACGACGTCGTCGTTACCGGCGGCGTCGATCGCAACATGGGCGCCTCGACCTACATCAAGTTCTGCGCCATCGGCGCGCTTTCAGCTACCGGGACCCGACCCTACTCCGACGGCGCCGACGGCTTCGTCATGGGCGAGGGGGCGGCCCTGTTCGTGCTCAAGCGACTGGCCGACGCCGAGCGTGACGGCGATCGCATCTATGCGGTGATCCGCGGCATCGCGGGCTCAAGCGACGGCAAGGGAAAGGGAATCACCGCGCCCAACCCGATCGGCCAGCGGCTTGCAGTGGAGCGGGCGTGGCGCAAGTCGGGTTTGGAGCCGTCGGCTTGCTCGATGGTCGAGGGGCACGGTACCTCAACCCGAGTCGGCGACGTCGTGGAGGTCACCAGCCTCGCCGAGGCGTTCGCGGGAGCTGACCTGGCACAAGCGTCGGTCGCGCTCGGCTCGGTCAAGTCCAACATAGGCCACCTCAAGGCGGCCGCGGGAGCCGCCGGGATCCTCAAGGCGACGCTTGCTCTGCATCACAAGTCAATTCCGCCCAGTCTCAACTTCGAGCGCCCGAACCCGAACGTGGACTGGTTGGCGAGCCCGTTTGCGGTCAACACCGAGCTGCGCGAGTGGGAGGCTCCCAACGGCGGAACCCGCGTCGCCGGGGTCAGCGCCTTCGGCTTCGGCGGGACCAATTTCCACGCCGTGCTCGAGGAGCATGTGCCGGGCGCCCTCAATGGCGGCGGGCGGGCCGGGATCGCCGTGAGCAGGGACGTTGGCGACCAGGGGCCGGCGGCCGCCGAGCCGAAGGGCCCGCCGCGCGGCGCGCTCGTGCTCGGCGCTTCGGATGAAGCCGGGCTCGGGCAGAGCCTCCGGGCGGCGGTCGCGGACGCCGAGGCGGGCGTAGCGCCCCCGCCCGGCGCCCCGAAGGAGGCTGCGCTGCGTGCGCCCGAGCGCCTTGCGATCGACTACGCTGACGCCACCGAGCTGGAGCAGAAGGCGGGCATGGCGCTGCAGGCGCTCGACTCCGGCAACCCGGCCGCCTGGAAGGCCCTGCGTGGCCGGGGAATCTTCCGCGGGAGCGGCGCCCCCGGCAAGGTGGCGTTCCTCTACACCGGGCAGGGCTCGCAATACGCGAACATGCTCGCCGAGCTGCGCCGGGTCGAGCCGATCGTCGAGGAGACGTTCGACGAGGCCGACCGCGTGATGCGGCCGCTGCTCGAGGGCCGTGCGCTCACGGACTTCATCTTCGTCGACCCAGGCGATCCCGACGCCCTGAAGGGTGCGGAGATGAAGTTGATGCAAACGGAGATAACTCAGCCTGCCGTGATGGCCGTCGATATTGCGCTCACCAGGCTGCTACGCGCCTACGGAGTCGTTCCGGACTTCGTCATGGGACACAGCCTCGGGGAGTACTGTGCGCTGGTCGCCGCCGGCGTGCTCTCGTTTGAGGAGGCGCTCGAGGCGGTGAGCGCACGGGGCCGCGAGATGGCCGACCTCCAGGTCGACGACCCGGGCGCGATGGTGGCTGCCGCGGCGCCACTCGACGAGATCGAGCAGATCATCGCGACCACCGACGGCTACGCGGTGATCGCGAACGTCAACTCCACCCACCAGGTTGTCATCGGGGGCGCGACCAAGCCGGTCGAGGCGGTGCTGGCGGTGCTGACCGAGCGGGGCCGCATGGCCACCAGGTTGCCGGTGAGCCACGCATTCCACACCGAGATCGTCGCTCCGGCCGCCGAGCCGCTTCGCCAGATGTTGGGGAGGCTCCACATCTCGCCGCCCGAAATTCCGATCGTTGCGAACGTCGACGGCGAGTTTTATCCGATGGGGCCCGGGGTGGAGGGGCGCATCGTCGACATCCTCGGCCGCCAGATCGGCTCGCCGGTGCAGTTCATCAAGGGACTTCGGACGCTGTTCGAGGCCGGCACCCGGGTATTCGTCGAGAGCGGCCCGAAGCGCGCCCTGCAGAGTTTCGCAGCCGATGTGCTCGGCGACGACGAGGCGCTCAACCTGTTCGCGAACCACCCCAAGACCGGCGACCTGCCCTCGTTCAACCAGGCGCTCTGCGGCCTCTACGCTTCAGGCCTGGGAACCGGCAGGAGCGCGGAGGAGGCGCCTCTGCCTCAACCGCCCCCGTCACCCGAGACACCGCCCACTCCGGCGTTCCGAGTGTCCGCAAGCGCCTCGAAACCCGAATCCACTCCGAGAACGTCGCCGCCGGCGGGCGACGATGTCTACCTGCAGCTCGGCCACATGTTCTCCGAGTTCCTCGACCGCGGCCGCCGGGTTTGGGACAGGGGCGGCAGGGGCGGCCTCGCCGAGACGGAGCCGGTCACTATCACCGGTGCGGCGATCGGGACCCCGGGCACGGAGCGCGTTTTCGACGACGACAATCTCGCTCGCTTGCTCCACGGCGAGCAGCTGATCGACGTGATTCCCTCCCACCTGCGCGACGAGATCCTCGACAAGCGGATCACGCGGCTGGTCAAGGGCGACGACGGAACTGCCGAGTTCGAAACGATCGAGAGCTCGCAGGACGTGATCAAGCTCGCGGCGCGGGCCGGCGAGCTCGACCTCACCGAGGAGTTCGGCGTCGACAAGGATCGACTCGCCGCACTCGGCCGCGACACGCAGCTCGCGATCGCGGCCGGGATCGACGCGCTGCGCGACGCCGGGATCCCTCTCACCCTGCACTACAAGACGACCACCCAGGGCACCAAGCTTCCGGACCGCTGGGCACTGCCGGAGGAGCTGCGCGACGACACCGCGATCATCTTCGCGTCGGCCTTCCCCGGCATGAATGAGCTCGCCGATGAGATGAACCGCTACTGGACGGACCGTGGTCGTCGCGAGCAGCTCCAAGGACTGGAGTCCCTGCGCGCCCGGCTGGTCGAAAGCGAGGGCGATCGTGCGATGGCGCTGCAGGAGATCGATCGCCGCATCCACGACCTTCACCTCGAACTCGACAGGAACGGGTACCGGTTCGACCGGCGGTTTCTCTTCCGGGTGCTGCCGATGGGCCACTCCCAGTTCGCGGAGCTGATCGGCGCCCGTGGGCCGAATACGCAGGTCAATGCGGCCTGCGCCAGCACCACCCAGGCCGTCGCCGTCGCCGAGGACTGGATCAGAACCGGTCGCTGCCGCCGAGCAGTGATCGTGGCTGCCGACGACGTCACCTCGTCCGAGATGCTGCCCTGGATCGGCGCCGGCTTCCTCGCCTCGGGCGCCGCAGCGACCGACGAGGCGATAGAGGAGGCTGCGCTCCCATTCGACCGGCGCCGCCACGGGATGCTGCTCGGGATGGGCGCAGCTGGGCTCGTGGTCGAGAGCGCGAGCGCCGCGCGCGAGCGCGGGATCCAGCCGATCTGCGAGGTGCTCGGGATGGTGACCGCAAACAGCGCGTTCCACGGAACTCGACTCGACGTCGACCACATTGGCCAGGTGATGGAGGAGGTAGTGCGGCAGGCCGAGGCGCGCGGCGAGTCGCGAAGCGAAATCGCCGGGGAGACCGTGTTCGTCTCGCACGAGACCTATACGCCTGCCCGCGGTGGCAGTGCCGCAGCGGAGATCCACGCGCTGCGCAAGGTCTTCGGCCGCAGCGCCGATCGCATCGTGATCGCCAACACCAAGGGGTTCACCGGCCACCCGATGGGCGTCGGGATCGAGGATGTCGTGGCGATCAAGGCGCTGGAGACGGGGATCGTCCCGCCGGTGCCGAACTTCGAACAGGTTGATCCGGACCTTGGGGAGCTTCATCTGTCAAGGGGCGGCTCCTACCCTGTCCGCTGCGCGCTGCGTTTGGCGGCCGGCTTCGGCTCGCAGATCAGCATCATGATGCTGCGCTGGACGCCGGTCGCCGACGGCCGCCACCGAAACCCCGAGGAGCTCGGATTCGACTACCGGGTCATCGACCGGGGGGCCTGGTCGGCGTGGCTGCGCCGGATAAGCGGTCACGATGACCCGCGGCTCGAGGTGGAGAAACGTCGCCTCCGCGTGGTGGACCGTGGGCCAAGTGGCGCGCCGACGGTGCCGCCGGAGCCGTCGGCGACCGCCGTGCCTCTGGGCGCGCCTGAGACGATTCCGCCGGCGGCCGCAGCCCCGCCCGAGCCTGTCGGGGCACCAGTGCCTCCGGCACCCGCGGCACGTTCCGAGCCGCCCCGGGTCGCCCCGCCAGTCACGCCCGCCGAGCCCGCCCCAGAGTCCACCGGGGCGCCCTCCGAGGAGGAGATCACCACCCGTGTTCTTGAGCTCGTCGCCGAGGAGACCGGCTACCCGGCCGACATGCTCGACCCCGAGCTCGACCTGGAGGCCGACCTCGGCATCGACACCGTCAAGCAGGCCGAGGTGTTCGCGGCGATCCGCGAGGTCTACGGGATCGAGCGCGACGACTCGCTGAAGCTGCGCGACTACCCGACGCTCAGCCACGTGGTCGCGTTCGTGCGCGAGCGGGCAGGCGTCCCCGCGGCGCCGCCGGAGGGCGTCGGCGGGCCGGCGCCCGCTCCGGCCGCGGAGCCCGCTCCGGCCGCCCCAGAGTCCACCGGGGCGCCCTCCGAGGAGGAGATCACCACCCGTGTTCTTGAGCTCGTCGCCGAGGAGACCGGCTACCCGGCCGACATGCTCGACCCCGAGCTCGACCTGGAGGCCGACCTCGGCATCGACACCGTCAAGCAGGCCGAGGTGTTCGCGGCGATCCGCGAGGTCTACGGGATCGAGCGCGACGACTCGCTGAAGCTGCGCGACTACCCGACGCTCAGCCACGTGGTCGCGTTCGTGCGCGAGCGGGCAGGCGTCCCCGCGGCGCCGCCGGAGGGCGTCGGCGGGCCGGCGCCCGCTCCGGCCGCGGAGCCCGCTCCGGCCGCCCCAGAGTCCACCGGGGCGCCCTCCGAGGAGGAGATCACCACCCGTGTTCTTGAGCTCGTCGCCGAGGAGACCGGCTACCCGGCCGACATGCTCGACCCCGAGCTCGACCTGGAGGCCGACCTCGGCATCGACACCGTCAAGCAGGCCGAGGTGTTCGCGGCGATCCGCGAGGTCTACGGGATCGAGCGCGACGACTCGCTGAAGCTGCGCGACTACCCGACGCTCAGCCACGTGGTCGCGTTCGTGCGCGAGCGGGCAGGCGTCCCCGCGGCGCCGCCGGAGGGCGTCGGCGGGCCGGCGCCCGCTCCGGCCGCGGAGGCGCCCGCCGCGCAGGCAGGGGAGGAAGAGGTGTTCAGGGCGCGGGTGCCGGTCCCGATCCTCCGGCCGCCCCTTGATTGCTGCGTGACGACCGGGGTCGAGCTTGGCGCCGGCAGCCGCGTGATCCTGATGCCCGACCGGGGCGGTGTCGGTGCGGCGCTCGGGAAGCGGCTATCCAAGCTCGGCGTCGAGGTCCTCGAGATCGAGGGCGAGCCTGAGGCGGAGGAGCTCGAGGGCCGCCTCACCGAGCTGGAAGGCCCAGGGGCCGGTCCAAGGCGTCTACTGGCTGCCCGCGCTCGACGACGAGGGGCCGATCACCTCGCTCGATCACGCAAGCATGGCGCGAGGGGCTGCGCGTGCGTGTGAAGCTGCTAGCGACCACCATGCGGATGCTCGCCGATCAGGTGTCCCGCCCCGGCACCTTCCTCGTCTCGGCGACGCGCCTCGGGGGCCGCCATGGCTACGACGCGGCGGGGGCGACGTCCGTCATGGGTGGCGCCGTCGCCGGTTTCACCAAGGCGCTTGCCCGCGAGCGCGATGAGGTGCTGGTCAAGGTCGTCGACTTCCCGCCCAGCCGCAAGACGGCCGCGCTGGCGGAGCTGCTGCTCGATGAGACGCTGCGCGACCCGGGCGCGGTCGAGGTGGGGTACGCGGACGAGCTGCGGTGGACCGTTGGCCTCACCGAGCGGTCCGGACCCGAGCGACCCGGCGCGCGAGCTCACGGCTGAGACGACCTTCCTGGTCACCGGGGCGGCCGGCAGCATCGTCTCCGCGATCACGGCCGACCTAGCGTCCGCGTCGGGCGGCACGTTTCATCTCTTCGACCTGGTGCCGGAGCCGGATCCCGACGATCCCGACCTGCGAGCGCTTTGCCTCCGATCGCGACCAGCTCAAGCGCGATCTCGCCGAGCGCATCAAGGAGCGCGGCGAGCGCCCGACGCCGAAGCTGGTCGAGCGCGAGCTGGCGCGGATCGAGCGGGCGCGGGCGGCGCTCAGCGCGCTCGAGGCGATTCGCAAGGCGGGCGGCACCGCCCACTGGCACCAGGTGGATCTCACCGACCCGGCGCAGGTGGGAGAGGCAGTCGCGTCCGCTCGGGCCGGCGGCCGCATCGACGTCCTGATCCACGCCGCCGGGCTCGAGGTCAGCCACTTCCTGCCCGACAAGCCGCAGGCGGAGTACGACCTCGTGTTCGACGTCAAGGCCGACGGCTGGTTCAACCTGCTGCACGCGCTTCGAGACGCCGACGTCGGGACGGCCGTGGTCTTCAGTTCGATCGCGGCTCGGTTCGGCAACGCCGGCCAGACCGACTACTCGGCCGCCAACGACCTTCTCTGCAAGAGCATCTCCTCGATGCGGCGCGGGGGGGCGATGGACCGCGGCATCGCGATCGACTGGACGGCGTGGGCCGAGATCGGGATGGCGAGCCGCGGCTCGATCCCGAAGATGATGGAGATGGCCGGTATCGACATGCTGCCTCCGCAGGTCGGCGTACCGATTGTCCGGCGCGAGCTGACCGCCGCCGGCCCCGGCGGCGAGGTGCTGGTCGCGGGCTCGCTCGGGCTGATGCTCGAGGAGCGCCACCCTACCGGCGGCATCGACCCTGAAAGGCGACCGAAGCTCGTCGCGGCACCGCCCGGGCCGATGAGCGGGGCGGATCGCCGCGATGACGGTCGGCGAGGGCCTGCGGGTGCTCGCCGATCTCGATCCGAGCCGGCAGGCCTTCCTCAATGACCACCGCATCGACGGCACCCCGGTGCTCCCGGGGGTGATGGGGATCGAGGCGTTCGCCGAGGCCGCGGCGGCGCTCCTGCCAGGGTGGCACGTGGCCGCGGTCGAGGACGTCGATCTCCTGGCGCCCGTGAAGTTCTACCGCGACGAGCCGCGCACGCTCGAGGTGCGCGCACTCCTGCGCGACGCCGGCGACGGGACGGTGAGCGCCGATTGCGCGCTGATCGGGCGGCGGGAGCTCCACGGCGCAGGGCGAGCAGGAGACGGTCCACTTCACCGGCCGGGTGCGCCTGACGCGCGGATGCGCCGACCGCTTCGCCGTCAGCCGGCGAGGGGGCCCGGCGAGACGCCCGATCGCCCGGTCGTCGAGCACGATGCGGTCTATCGCGTCTACTTCCACGGGCCCGCGTACCAGGTGCTCGATCGCGCCTGGCGCAGCGACGGCGCCGTGCTCGGCGAAGCTGGCGCCCGACCTCCCGCCCGACCACGAGCCGCCCGGGCAGCCGATGGAGATGGCGCCGCGCCTGATCGAGCTCTGCTTCCAGACCGCGGGCGTGTACGAGCTCGGCACGGCCGGCCGGATGGCGCTGCCCACGCACGTCGATCGGGTCACCAGCTTCGCCGGTGAGGTCTCGGGCCCGGTATGGGCGGTCGTCAAGCCGCGCGACGGACGAGGAGGGAGTCGACGCCGAGGTCGTGGACGGGTCCGGGCCGCGTACGGGTGCAGGCTCGAGGGCTACCGCACGATCGAGCTCCCGGGCCGACCGGGGAGGACGTACTCGCAGCCCCTCCGCGCGGCGATGACCTAGGCGACGGGACGGACGGGCCGTGCAGCGACCGTTCCAGCGACTGGCGATCGTCAATCGGGGCGAGCCGGCGATGCGGCTGATCCACGCAGTGCGCGAGCTGAACGAGGACAGGCCGCGAGCCGATTCGCCTGATCGCGCCTGCTACACCGAGCCCGAGCGAAACGCGATGTTCGTCAGGCACGCCGACGAGGCCTTCGACCTCGGGTCGGCGAGCTTCGTCGACCCCGCCGACGGCAGCCGCAAGAACCGCTACCTCGACTACGCGGTGCTCGAGCGCGCCCTCGTCGCCGACCGAGCGCCGACGCGGCCTGGGTCGGGTGGGGATTCGTCGCCGAGCACCCGCGCTTCGCCGAGCTCTGCGAGCGGCTCGGCATCGTCTTCGTCGGCCCGGACGCGGCCGTCATGCGCCGCCTCGGCGACAAGATCAACGCCAAGCGGCTGGCGGAGGAGGCCGACGTGCCGGTGGCGCCCTGGAGCGGCGGGCCGTCGAGGACGCCGAGCGAGGCGCTTCGCGCACGCGGGACGAGATCGGCTTCCCGCTGCTGGTCAAGGCGGCGGCCGGCGGCGGCGGGCGCGGCATCCGCCGTGCGGAGGGCCCGGCCGAGCTGAGAGCACGCGTTCGACCACGCCCGCGCGGAGGCCCTGTCCGCGTTCGGCGACGCGCACCGTGCTGCTCGAGAAGCTGATCACGCCCGGCCCGCCACGTCGAGGTGCAGGTGATCGCCGACGGCGAGGGCGGCGTCTGGGCGCGTCGGCGTGCGCGACTGCAGCGTGCAGCGGCGCAGCCAGAAGGTGATCGAGGAGTCGTCGAGCCCGGCCCTGACCGCGGAGCAGGAGCGCGAGCTGGAAGCAGGCGGCCGTGCGCATGGTGCGGCGAGCGGGCTACCGCAGCGCCGCCACGGTCGAGTTCCTCTACCAGCCCGAGGAGCGCTCGTTCTCGTTCATGGAGGTCAACGCCAGGCTCCAGGTCGAGCACCCGGTGACCGAGGTCGTCACCGGGCTCGACCTGGTGAAGCTCCAGC
Source organism: uncultured Solirubrobacterales bacterium (assembly GCA_963816785.1). Lineage (GTDB taxonomy): Bacteria > Actinomycetota > Thermoleophilia > Solirubrobacterales > 70-9 > VRUE01. The sequence continues at coordinate 1,319,440 of CAWFLL010000004.1, forward strand.
TCCAGATCGCCGCGGGCGGTCGCCTCGAGGGCGATCCGCCCCGCCCGGGGGGCACGCGATCGAGGCGCGGCTGAACGCCGAGGATCCGGCGCTCGGACTTCGCGCCCACGCCGGGCCGGGTCGAGATGCTGCGGCTGCCGAGCGGCCCTGGGCTGCGGGTCGACACCGGGATCGCGGAGGGCGACGAGATCCCCGCCGAGTTCGACTCGATGGTCGCGAAGCTGATCGCCTGGGGAAACGACCGCGCCGAGGCGATCGCGCGGCTGCGGCGGGCACTGCGGGAGACGATGGTCGTGCTTCGCGACGGCACGACCAACCAGGGCTTCCTGCTCGAGCTGCTCGACCACCCGGACCTGCGGGCGGGCGAGGTCGACAACACCTGGCTCGACCGGCTGCAGCTCAGCGGCGAGGTCGGGCCGCCGCCGATACGGCGACGTGGCGCTGATCCAGGCCGCGATCGAGATCAGCGAGATCGAGACGACGCTCGAGCGGGCGCGCTTCTACGCCTTCGCGCGCCGCGGCCGGCCCGCAGGCCGAGGCGAAGATCGGGCGAACCGTCGAGCTGCGCCACGGCGGCCATGGAGTACCGCTTCCGCGGTCAGAAGATCGGTCCGCAGCGCTTCAGGGTGCGAGGCGGACGGCGTCACCGCGAGGCCGAGGTCGAGCGCCTCGATGCGTACGAGCGCCGCATCGTCTACCGCGGCGACGTCGCTATCGCACCGTCATCTCCGCTCAGGGTGCCCAGCTCCTGGTCGAGGTGAACGGCGTACCGCACCGGGTGTCGCGGGACGATCGCGGCTTCGTCCGCAGCCTCGCCCCCGGGGTGGTTGTCTCCATCCCGGTCGCGCCGGGCGACGAGGTGGCGCGCGGCGACGTGGTGGCCGTGATCGAGAGCATGAAGATGGAGAGCTCGCTCGCCGCGCCGTTCCACGGGCGCGTCCGCGAGGTCCTCGCGCGGCCCAACGTCCAGGTGGACGCCCAGGCACCGCTGCGTGCAGCTCGAGCCGCTCGAGGGCGAGGACGAGGAGGACGTCGCGCCCCCGCGTCTCCTTCCGCGGCCGTCCGAGGAGCGCCCAGCCGGAGCGACCGGCGCGCTGCCGGGAGAACCTCCAGCGGCTCGAGTGGCTGGTGCTCGGCTACGACGTCGACGCCGAGCGAGGGCCGCCGGCTCGCGGCCGAGCTCGACGAGTCGTGCGGTGACCTGCTGGGCTGCGATCCGCTGCTGGTCCCGGGCGAGCACCACCTGCTCGACGTCTTCGCCGACCTGCGCTCGCTGACGCGGCGGCGTCACGACTCCGACGACCCCGAGGGCGACCTGCTGCGCAGCCCGCAGGAGTACCTGCACAGCTACCTGCGCTCGCTCGACGCCGAGGCGGAGGGGTTGCCGCCGCGGTTCGTCGAGCTCGCTCGAGCGCGCCCTGCGGCACTACGGCGTCGACGGCCTCGAGCGCACGCCCGGCGCTCGAGCGGGCCTGCTACCGGCTGTTCCTGTCCCAGGAGCGGGCGGAGGCTTCCCGGGCCGCCGTGACCGCGATCCTCGACCACCGCCTGGAGCGCGCCGAGTCGCTGGTCGGCAACGTCGGCGACGAGTTCCGCGAGGTGCTCGACCGGCTGATCGCGGCGACCGAGCGACCGCGACCAGGTCGTGGCCGACCTCGCCAGGGAGGTGCGCTACCGCTACTACGACGAGCCGGTGATCGAGGCGGCCCGCGAGGAGGCCTACGCGGCGATGGAGGAGCACCTGGCGCGCGCTGAGCGAGGATCCCGAGCGCCCGGACCGCGGACGCGAGGATGCAGGCGCTGGTCGACTGCCCGCGGCCGCTCGCGCCGTGGCTGACGAGCCGCATCGCCGCCGCCGAGCCCGAGGCTTCAGCGGGTGCTGATCGAGACGATGACGCCGCCGCTACTACCGCGTTCGCGAGCTCGGCGGCTTCGACGAGACCGAGGTGGACGGGCCGTCCTTCCTCACCACCGAGTACGAGAGCGAGGGGCGCCCGCACCGCCTCGTGGTCGCGTTCGTCGACCTCGACGAGCTCTGCCGGCTGCGGCGCGCGCGCTCGCGGCCCACGCCGCCACGGTCGCCGCCGGGCGACGGCCGTCGTCGCCGACATCTACGCCGCTCATCCCGGCGAGCCGCGCCTCGCACGACGAGCTGGCCGCCGGCTTCGCAGGCCGCTGCTCGCCGAGGTCGAGTTCCCGCGGGCCGTGCGAGCGGATCGTGCTCGCGGTCGCCGAGCCCGCCGCGGGCGCGGGCATGTCCGCGGTGGACCTGTTCACCTTCCGGCTCGCCGACGGCGGCCGCCGACCGAGGACGAGTCGCTCCGCGGCCTGCACCCGATGATGGCCGAGCGCCTGCGGCTGTGGCGTTTCGCGAACTTCTCGCTCGAGCGGCTGCCCTCGACCGAGGACGTCTACCTGTTCAGGGCGATCGCCCGCGACCAACCCCAAGGACGAGCGGCTGTTCGCGATCGCCGAGGTCCGCGACCTGACCCCCGTGCGCGACGCGGACGGCCGGCGCCGTCGCGCTGCCGGAGTTCGAGCAGATGCTGCTGCGGGACGCTCGAGGCGATCCGCAGCTTCCAGGTCGCACCAGCCGCCGCGGCGGCGGCCGCTCTGGAACCGCGTCGTGCTCTACGCCTGGCCGACGCTCGAGCTGAGCCCGGAGGAGGTCCGCTCGCTGGTCGAGCGCAACGCCCGCACGACGGCGCCGCTCGGGATCGAGATGGTGCTGCTCTACGGCCGGATGCCCGACGCCGCCGGGCGAGCGGCGGCCGCGGGTGCTGCGGTTCTTCAGCCCGACCGGGAGCGGGGTCGTGGTCGAGGTCGGCGACCCGCCCACCCACCCGCTGCAGCCGCTGGACGAGTCCGGGCCAGCGCCTGCTCGCGGCCCGGCGCCGCGGCAACCTGCACCCGGCCGAGATCGTCAAGCTGCTCGCGCCGGCCGCCTCGGATGCCGAGGCCGACCAGCCGTCGGGCGAGTTCGTCGAGCACGAGCTCGACGAGGACGGCCGGCTGGTCCCGGTCGACCGTCCCCCGGCCACGAACCCGACCGGGCATCGTCGTCGGGCCTGATGCGCAACCGCACCGAGCGCTACCCGGAGGGGATGCTGCGGGTGAGCCTGTTCGGCGACCCGACCAGGGCCCTGGGCTCGCTCGCCGAGCCGGAGTGCCGCCGGATCATCGCTGCGCTCGACCTCGCGGAGGAGCTCGGGGTGCCGGTCGAGTGGTTCGCGCTCTCGGCCGGGGCGAAGATCGCGATGGACAGCGGCACCGAGAACATGGACTGGATCGCCGCGGTGCTGCGGCGGATCGTCGAGTACACGCAGGCCGGCGGGCGAGCTGAACGTGGTGATCACCGGCATCAACGTCGGCGCGCAGCCGTACTGGAACGCCGAGGCGACGATGCTCATGCACACGCGCGGCATCCTGGTCATGACCCCCGACAGCGCCATGGTGCTGACCGGCAAGCAGGCGCTCGACTACTCCGGCGGCGTCTCGGCCGAGGACAACTTCGGGATCGGCGGCTACGAGCGGATCATGGGCCCGAACGGCGAGGCCCAGTACTGGGCCCCGGACCTCGGCGGCGCCTGCCGGTTGCTGCTCTCGCACTACGAGCACACCTACGTGGCGCCCGGCGAGCGCTTCCCCCGCCGGGCGCCGACCGACGACCCGGTCGATCGCGACGTCCGCGACTCGCCGCACTCCTGGCCCGGGTCCGATCTCGAGCGCGTCGGCGACATCTTCTCCGACGCCACCAACCCGGGACGCAAGAAGCCGTTCGACATCCGCTCGGTGATGCGCGGCCGCGATCGACTCCGACCACCCGCCGCTGGAGCGCTGGGCCGGCGATGCGCGACGCGGAGATCGCCGTCGTCTGGGAGGCGCACCTCGGCGGCTGGCCGGTGACGCTGCTCGGGATCGAGTCGCGGCCGCTGGTGCGCTACGGACAGGTGCCCGCCGACGGCCCCGACCAGTGGACGTCCGGGACGCTGTTCCCGCGCTCGTCGAAGAAGGTCGCCCGCGCGATCAACGCCGCGAGCGGGCGCCGGCCGGTGGTCGTGCTCGCGAACCTGTCGGGCTTCGACGGCTCGCCGGAGTCGATGTACCAGTGGCAGCTCGAGTACGGCGCGGAGATCGGGCGGGCCGTGGTCAACTTCGACGGGCCGATCGTCTTCTGCGTGGTCTCGCGCTACCACGGAGGCGCCTTCGTCGTCTTCTCCCAGCGCCTCAACGACGAGCTCGAGGCCGCGGCGCTCGAGGGGTCGCACGCGTCGGTGATCGGCGGCGCCCCGGCGGCCGCGGTCGTGTTCGCGCGCGAGGTCGACAAGCGGGCCGCTGGCCGATCGCGCGCATCGTCGAGCCTCGACCAGCGGATCGAGGCGGCCGAGGGCGCGAGAGCGCCAGGCCTGCGCGGCGAGCGCACGCCCTTTGGGAGGAGGTCCGCTCGGAGAAGCTCGGGGAGCTGGCCGACGAGTTCGACCGCGCGCACAGCGTCGAGCGCGCGCTCGCGATGGGCTCGGTGAGCCGGATCATCCCGCCCGGCCTCGCTGCGCCCGTACCTGGTCGACGCCATCGAGCGAGGAATGCGCCGCGCCGGCTGAGAGCCGACCGCGCCCCGATGCCCGCGCCCGGCTGGCTGACCCGCTCGCTCGCTGACGTCCCCGCCGCGGACGACTGGCTGAGCGCCCGCGAGCGGGCGGCGCTGGCCGACCTGCGGGCGGAAAGGCGCAGGGCCGACTGGCGCCTGGGACGGTGGGCGGCGAAGGCGGCGCTCGCGGCGTGGAGCGGAGCGGCGACTGGCGAGGTGGAGGTCGTGGCCTCCGCACGACGGCGCGCCGGAGGCCTTCGTCGGCGGCGAGCGCGCCGGGGCGGCGCTGTCGCTGAGCCATCGCAACGGGCGCGCGCTTGCGGTCGTGGCGCGACCCGGTGCTGCGCGATCGGGTGCGACCTGGAGGTGGTCGAGCCGCGCAGCGGGGCGTTCGTGAGGACGTGGCTCGCCCCGGCCGAGCGGCGCGAGCGTGCTCGCCGCCGGCCGAGCCGGGGGCGCGCGCCTCGCGAACCTGCTCTGGACCGCCAAGGAGGCGGCGGCGAAGGCGCGGGGCGAGGGCCTCCGCCTGGACGTGCGCCAGGCCGTGGTCTCGCTCGAGTGGGACCGGTCGAGCCGACGGACGAATGGCGGCCGCTCGGCGTGCGCTGGGAGCGCGAGGGCTGTGACGGCGCACGGCTGGTGGCGCGAGGAGCCGGGCTGGGTCTTCGCTTTCGTGAGCGAGCCGCCGACCCCGGCGCCTGTCCACCTTTGAGCGGCGCCAGTCCGGCGGGGTCGATCTGACTATTCGTTCACGCCGGGTGACAGCGGGCGCTCCACCGTTTCACCGGCTCCAAGCTGGATGATCTCGCCATTGATGCCGACCCTCATCGGATAGACGTCGGCTGGGCGGGCGCTGACCCTGATTCGGTCCCTCGTGAGCTCGATCTCCAGTCCCCAGTGGCGCCGGAAGCGGATACTGAACTTCAGCCTCGTCAGGTCCTCGGGGAGGCTCGGGCTCAGCCAGAGCACGTCCTCCCTCGTCTCTATCCCCGTGTAGGCGCGCTGGACCAGGTCCACCGTTCCGGCCATGGCGCCGAGGTGCACGCCCTCTGAAGTCGTGCCGCCTTGGGTGTCGAGCAGGTCGCTCTCGAGCGCCTCGGAGAAGAGCTTCCGGGCGCGCTCGCGATCGGAGCGGAGCCAGCACCCAAGCGTGGACCACCTTGCTCAGGGTGGAGCCGTGTGATGTGCGCTCCAGGTAGTACTCGATGTTCTTGGGGATCGTGTCGTGCTCGAACTGATAGCCGAGTCGGTCGAAGAGCTCCCGCAACTCCTCGGCCGACAGCAGGTAGAAGAGCATGAGCGCGTCCGCCTGCTTCGAAACCTTGTACCGGTTGGGGCTGTCTCCCTCGGCCTCGAGGATCCGATCGAGCCGCTCGATGTTCCCGTACCTCTCTCGATAGCCCTCCCAGTCGAGCTCCTCCAGCTCCTCGTAGCCCTCGAACTGGCTGATGATCCCGTTGTCGTGAAAGGGGATAAGCAGCTTGCGGCTGATCTCTTCCCACCGCTCGAGCTCCTCGGGGCGCAACCTGAGCGTGTGCGACAGCTCCTCGCGGCGCTGCTGCGGGAAGAACCTCGAGGAGGTCGTGAGCTCGCCAGAGCACCCATGCCGCCATTACGTTGGTGTAGGCGTTGTTGTCGATCCCGGGACGCTCGGAGCCGGGGTAGGCATCGTGATACTCGTCGGGACCAACCACCCCACGGATCACGTACCGCTCGCGAGCTGGGTCGTAGGCCGCGATGCTCGCCCAGAAGCGAGCGATCTCGATGAACATCTCGGCGCCGTAGAAGGCCGAGAAACTCGACGTCGTAAGTCGCTTGGAGATAGAGCCAGACGTCGTATGCGATCGCAGCGTTGATGTGTCGCTGGAGGCGGGAGTTGTCCGGGGTCCAGCGGCCGGAGCGCGGGTTGAGGTGAACCGTCGGGAGTCAGCTCGGCGCCGTTCGAGCCGCTCTGCCACGGATACAAGGCCCCTTGACACCCCAGGTCCCTCGCGGCCCAGCGGGCACGACGGAGCCGCCGATAGCGATAACGAAGCAGGGTCCGCGCGAGATCCGGGAAGCGCAGGTTGAGGAAGGGGACGATGAACAGCACGTCCCAGAAGACGTGTCCGCGGTACGCCTCCCCGGCCAGTCCGCGGGCCGGGACCCCGGCGTCGGTATCGACGGTGTGCTCGGAGATGGTCCCCAGAAGGTGGAAGATGTGGAGGCGCAGCTCGGTCGAGGCGGACCCATCGCCGTCCTCGAGCTCGAGCGAGCAGAGATCCCAGAGCTCCTCCCAGCGCAGCACGTGATCCGAGAACAGCTCGTCGAACCCGCCCACGCGAACCGCCGCCCGGCGAGCCTCCAGGCCCGGCTCGGAAACCGCCGGCTCGCGCGACGTGTACAGGGCGACGACCTTCTCCACCGCGACTTCCTCTCCCTGGGTCGCCTCCGACTGGAGCTCGAGGCCGATCCAAGCCGGTTCCTCGATCACGGTGGTCGTGACCGGGACGATCTCGCCGTCGCGCAGGAGCCGCGTGCGTGCGGCCTCGGCGACCCGGATGCCCGACTGGCTGCTCTCGGCCTCGAGCAGGATCGTCTCGGAGTCCAAAGCACTCGCCTCGACCCGGTCCAGATGGCGGCTCGCGAGGCCCCGATAGCGAGCGACGCCGCCGTTGGACACCCGGCCGTCGAGCGCCGAGCGGAAGGTCACGCTGCCCGACCAGTTGACAGGAAGCAGGGTCGTCTGGAGCGCGGCGATGTTCGGATCCGCCATGCTCATGAACCGGCGCTCCGTCATCTCGGTCTCACGACCCTCGCTATCGTGGAAACGCAGCCGCCGCGTGAGCACCGCGCGGCGCAGGTCGAGTTCCTGACGGTATTCGGCGAGCCTGACCCTGGCGACGTCGAACCACTCGCCATCCACGATCCGGAAACTGAGGTGCAGCCAGTTCGGCAAGTTGAAGTTCGACTCGTCCTCCACCTCGCGACCCGCCACCTCGCTCGTCAGCCTGTTGTAACAGCCGGCCGCGTAGGTGCCCGGATAGTGGACGCCGTCCGCATCTGCCTCGGCCGCGGCGGCACGGCAGGCGAAGCGCCCGTTCCCGAGCGCGCAGAGCGCCTCACGGAGCGGCTCTTGTTCGGGGTCGAAGTCTTCGTAGACCAACGTCCAGTCGCTCAGGGTCGGTGCCCTCGCGCCGACCGGGTCATTCATCGGTCGTTTCCCGTCGTCGCCGAGACGCGCACCTCAGCCAGGTCGCCAACCAGGATGTCGGCGCCGCGTTCCTGCAGCTCCTCGGCATGGCCATCGCGGTCGACGCCGATGACGAGTCCAAAGCGCCCGCGACGCCCCGCTTCGATGCCGGCGAGCGCGTCCTCGACCACAGCGGCGCGAGCCGGCTCGACCCCTAGTCGGCGAGCCGCCTCAAGGAAGACTGCGGGATCGGGCTTCCCGTTCAGCCCCAGCTCGTCCGCGTCCACTCCATCGACCTTCGCGTCGAAGAGCTCGGCCACTCCCGCCGCCTCGAGCACCTCGGTGCAGTTGCGCGAAGCAGAGATGATCGCCGTCCGAAACCCGCTTGCGCGAAGCCGGCGCAGCAGCACGATCGAGGATGGAAAGGAAGCCACCCCCCCCTTCCGCAACTGAGAAAGGAAGAGCTCATCCTTGCGATTGCCCAACCCGCATGCGGTTCCCACAGCGGGGGGATCGCCGGGCTCCCCGCGCGGGATGGAGATCCCACGAGAGGTGAGGAACGAATCCACTCCGTCGTAGCGAGGCTTTCCGTCGACGTAAAGGTAGTAGTCGTCTGTCGAGAACGGTTGTTGGTCCTCGCCCTCACGGTCTCCCCGGTCCGCGAGGAACTGGTCGAACATCTGCTTCCAAGCGGCAGCGTGGACGGACGCAGTGTCGGTGATCACGCCATCGAGATCGAAGATGACCCCCTCGAGACGATCCATCCGGATCTCGTTTGCCATGTAAACAGAAATGTTCCCATCTACGAGACCGACCGTCAATTTCAGCCGGCGGTTGGCAGCGGCTTCAGCCTGGATTCGGCCATCGTGCCTGGCAGAACTATCGACCGGCTATCACCCAAATCCGAAGAACGAGCTCAACGGTCTCGAAAACCCTTGGCCTCGCAAGGGGGCTCGTGGGTTCGAATCCCACCCCCTCCGTTTGAGAAGGCGCGATCCCGCTCTAGGAGCGGGATTCCTGCCAATGTATTGGCAGCGATGCTCCGATGGACAAACCGCTCAAAGGGGGCTTGAAGACGCCCATCGGAGGCGGTTCCGTCCCCATTTCGTTCCCACGAGGGGCGCCTGACGGCTTGACGCACCGCTGCATCGAGCCCTGAGGCAACCCATTCCTTGGAGCTCCTCTGAGGCCGGGTTTTACCGACGTCGCACATCGGGCGCACCCTTGGAGAAGCTGCTCCGTGAGGGAGGAGCAGGTGCGACCCGGCGGAACCAGCAGCAGCGCGATCCGCAAGCATCAGCAGCAGTAACGCAGGCGGCCCCGGCGCCGCCCCCGATGATCGTGATGTTGTTGACTACTGAGGACTACAACGACGTCGACGATCATCGCTATCACGATCATCACGACGACGATCGCGATCACGACGACATGACTCTCGCTTGACGCGCTCCACTCGCTGTGGCACCTTCGCCTTGCATACGCAATCGCCGAGAGGGACAAAGGTGGCAAAGGGCCTGATCATGGAGTTCGACGGCGACGCTCATACCTATGGAACGGTCACCGAGCGCCTTGGCATCGACGTGGTAAGCGGTGAGGGCGACTGGCCGGCAGGCCTGCTTTTTCACAGTGGCGGAGCCAAGCCAGGCGGCTGGATCGTCTCCGAGGTCTGGGCCTCGCAGGAGGACCAAGAACGGTTCATGGCTGAGCGCCTCGGGCAAGCCCTGAAAGAAGCCGGCGTAGAGAAGCCGCCACGCCGCATCGAGTGGTTCGATCTGGCTGTGTTCCACAGTCTCCAGTAGCTCTCAGATTCCTGGACCTTCTGTCACGATCGTCCCGGTCAGTAAGGCTCAGCATCAGACAAGCCACCGGCCCGTCAGCCGACCGGCGACAGCATGTATCTGGCCGCGGGCCTTCAGCATCTCGGCAGCCGCTTCCAGGTCTCCCAGACCCCGCCTGAATGGATCCGTAACTTCTCCGGATCCGGTCGCTAGTGGTGAAGCAGAGAATTTGATGAGAACCTTGGAAGCACCAAAAAGGGATTTCCGAAAGGAGCTGGAGATGGCACCCGCAGACAAATCAGTTGGACTGCCCGAGGAAGTGTTGGAGGAGATCAAGGATGGGCAGGAGGCGGCAATCGGCGCGGTTCGCAGTTTCGTCGGCAACGTCGACAAGACACTCGCTGGATCGGCGAGCCCCTCGCAGGTCGAGGAAATCGTCGACTCGGCGCTGAAGATGGCGGACAAGCTGGTCGACACCCAGTACGAGTTCCTGAAGAGAGTTGTGCACAGCGCGGGCGAGTCGGTTGGGACCGGCAGTGAGGAGAGTGAGGGGACGAAGGCAGGGACGGGCACCGCCAAGTCTTCCAAGACCTAAGTCCACGGGGAGGAGCTCGCGACGATCGCCGTCAGTGGCACGTCCAAGGCAGCCCGAAACTGACGCCACGCATAGCCTCAACCACGTCGTCGGCTTCGAAGGGGTTGGTAAAGGTCGCAACGCTGGCGAAACGCTCGAGGAGGCGTCTACGGACGCCCCTCGAAGGCCGCCGTGAGCAGCGAGGCAAGCTCAGCGAGCATCGGCATCCTCGGATTCGTCCTCAGGCTCGGGTCGGCGAATGCGTTCCTGACCAGTTCCGGCAGAGCGGCCTCGAACTCCTCGCGGTCGACGCCCGCGTCGGCCAGCGAGCGGCGGCATGCCGACCGCGTCGAGAAGCTCGTCGACGCGGGCGAAGAGGCGCTCGCGCCTCTCGTCCATGTCCCGGCCGCCCAGCCCCAGCACCCAGCCCATCTGCGCGTACTTGTCGGGGGCCACGTAGGTCGAGTATCCGGGCGCCGGCATGAACTTGGTCGGAATCGAGGCGTTGTAGCGCAGCACGTGGGGCAGGAAGATGCCGTTGGCGCGGCCGTGCGGTATCCCGAAGCGTGCCCCGACCGCGTGCGCGAGCGCGTGGTTGACGCCGACGAAGGCGTTCGAGAAGGCCAGCCCGGCGATCGTCGCGGCGTTCGACATCGCCGTCCGCGCCTCGAGGTCGGCGCCGTCCTCGCAGGCGCGGGCAGCGCCTCCATGATCAGGTTGATCGCCTGCATGCAGAAGGCGTCCGTGTAGGCGGAAGCGAAGATCGAGACGCCCGCCTCGAGGGCATGGGTGAGGGCGTCGACCCCGGTGTCGGCGGTCACGGCCCGGCGGCATCGACACGGTCAGGGTCGGGTCGACGATCGCGATGTCGGGCACCAGCGAGTAGTCGACCAGCGTCACCTTGCGGCCGCCGGCGCTGATCGACGGCGGCGGGCGAGACCTCGGACCCGGTGCCCGAGTGGTCGGCACGCGCCACCAGCCGGACCGTGTGGTCGACCTCCGGGTAGTGGGCGACCCGCTTGCGGGCGTCGAGGAAGGGCAGCGAGAGCTCCCGCAGGGAGACGTCGGGGCTCTCGTGGAAGAGCCGCATCGCCTTGGCCGCGTCCAGCACCGAGCCGCCCCCGACCGCGACGATGCAGTCGGCGCCGAACTCGCCGAGCACCTCGGTGCCGGCCCGGATCTGCGCCTCGGTCGGCTCCGGCTGGATGTCGGAGAAGACGTGGACGCTCGGGCCCTCGAGGTAGCGGCGCACCTCGTCTGCGACCCCGCGCGCCTCGCCGTCGATGTCGGTGACCAGCAGGACCTGCGAGGCCTTGACTTCGCGCAGGTTCTCGAGCGCGCCCGGCGTTGATGTAGGTGTCGGAGGGAACCCGGAACCACTGCGGGGGCGCCTGACGGCGCGAGACGGTCTTCACGTTGAGCAGGTTGCGGTAGTTGACGTTGTCGGTCGTGTTCGAGCCGCCCCAGGTCCCGCAGCCGAGCGAGAAGGTCGGGGTGAGCGAGTTGTAGATGCCGCCCAGGGCGCCGACGGCGGTGGGGGCGTTGACGAGGATGCGGCCGGTGCGGACCCGTGCGGCGAAGCGCTCGATCACCGCATCGTCGGAGGCGTAGACGGCCGAGGTGTGCCCGAGCCCGCCGTGCTCGGTGACCAGCTCGCAGGCGGCGATCCGCGTGATCGACCGAGGGTGAGCGGACGAGGCCGAGGACGGGCATCAGCTTCTCCTGGATCAGGGGGTGGCGGCCAGCGCCGCCGAGGTCGGAGGGCAGTGGCGCCAGCAGGACCTTGACGCCGTCGTCCACCTCGAAGTCGCCCATCGCCCCGAGGTTGACGCAGGACTGGCCGAGCGCGCCGAGCGTCGACCCTCCCGTCGGGCTCGAAGGCGAGGTCGGCGAGGGACTCGACCTCGTCAGGGTCCAGCATGCTGCCCGCCGAGGCGCTCGAACTCGGCCGACGACATCGTCGTAGATCGCCTCGTCGATCGACGCAGGTCTGCTCGGCCGGGCAGATCACCGACGAGTCGAAGGTCTTCGAGATCAGCATGTCGACGACCGCCATCCCGACGTCGGCGCTGCGGTGCAGGTAGACCGGCGCGTTGCCGGCGCCGACGCTGAGCGACGGCTTGCCGGCTGCGTTCGCCGCCGCGACCGCCTTCGGCCCTCCGGTGGTCCAGATCAGGTCGACGCCGTCGTGGTGGAAGAGGTACTGGGAGACGTCGAGCGTCGGGTCGGGGATGACCTGGAGCGCGTCGGGCGGCAGCCCGGCGCCTTCACCCGCCTCCTGGAGGATCTCGACCGCCCGTACGGCGCAGCCGGCGGCTCGCGCCGAGGGGCGGAAGATGATCGCGTTGCGCGTCTTCGCCGCCACGATCGACTTGAACAGGGCGGTCGAGGTCGGGTTGGTGATCGGGAGCAGCGCCAGGACGACGCCGATCGGCTCGGCGACGTACTGGATGCCGCTGCTTGGGGTCCTCATCGATCACCCCGACCGATCGCTTGTCCTTGAGGTAGTCGTAGAGGAACTCGGTGGCGATGTAGTTCTTGATGACCTTGTCCTCGAGCACGCCGAACCCGGTCTCCTCGCATCGCGAGCTCGGCCAGGTCGAAGGCGCTCTCCAGCCCGGCGACGACCATCGCCCAGACGATCTGCGTCGACCGCCTCCTGGTCGAGCCGGCGGAAGCTCTCCGCCGCGGCCTGCGCGCCCGTTCCACGAAGCCGTCGAGGCGGTCGGCCTGGACCGCGTCGACTACGGCTTGCGGCTGAGGCTGAGTCTGAGTGGAGGCCATGTCGTACTGAACTCAGGAACACGCTACCCGCTGGGATGCATCGTGCACGACCTCCTCCGCTTTCCGCGCAGGAATAGCGAGTGCGGGCGACGCCCTCCGGTTGACTCGATTTCCTGCCGGATTGAGCCGGCGGCGGTCAGCGGCGAGTGCCCGGTCGAGATCGGCCGCGGTGCGGTGGCGGCCGAACAGGTCGCGCAGGTCGTTGCGGGTCCGTCCCTCGAAGCCTGCTCGGCGCAGCTCGGCCAGGATCGTGTCCGCGGTCGGATCGCCCAGCCTGTCGCCGAAGATGTAGGCGGCCGACTCGTGGCAGTAGCGCCAGACCTCCAGCGCTGCCCGCAGGTGAGCGACACCGACGATCGCCCCGCCGTCCGGCTTAGGGTCGAGCAGTGCGTAGATGACCGCCAGCCGTCTGGCCTGCGCCGGTCCCCTCGCCGTGACCGCACCCAGCATCCCGTCCCGGCCAGCCGAGAGCTCCCCCGTAGGTCTCGACTCGGTCCCTGATCAGGTTTCCGTGGTCCGCCCATTGGGCAAGGAGTTGCCTGGCGACCCGGAGGGCGGCTGGCGCAGGAAGTGGCGGAGCTCGGCTTCGTAGGTGCGCGCCAGCCGCTCGGGCTCGACGGAGAGGGCGGTGTCGGCCATGAAGCCGACCGAGAGCTCGCCGCCGTAGCTGAAGATGCTGACTGTCATACCGAGGCTGCCCGAGCAGGGCGCCCAGACGAGCACCCCGGTGATCGGGGCGCCGGCGAAGCTGAGCGGGGCGCGCGGGCCGGGCACGTTGGTGACGACGAGGCTCGCCTTGTCGGTGAAGTAGCCGATCAGGCGGTCCTCCACCCAGGGCGGCGTCAACCCCATCGCGCTGATCAGACCGTAGGCGAGGGGCGCCTCATGGGAGTCCTTGATCGTCCTCATCAGCCGGTGGACCTCGTGCAGGCGCTCCTCCGGCTCGGTCCGCCCCAGCGGCAGCGCCAGCAGGATCAGCGCGAACTCGTTGCCGAGATCGGCGGGGATCGGCTCCTCGGGCGGGCGCAGGTTGAACGGGACCAGCGTGTGGATCTCCTCCGGGAGCGCGCCGTCCTCCTCCAGGTGCTGCTGGAGCGCCCCGACCAGTGCCGCAACGACGACGTCGTTGATCGTCGCGCCCCGCTGCCGACCCGCCGACTTGATCGACGGCAGCGGGAAGCGCCTCGACCAGGCGACCCTGCGGCTCCCGGTGAGCGGCGCCCGCAGCCCGGTCGCAGCGTCGGCCGGGGCGGCAACCAGCCTCGCGGCGGTTGAGACGTCGCGCATGGCGGTGCCCCCCAGCTCGCGAAGGTGGTCCGGGTGGGCAAGCGACTCCATCCCCTCATGCACGACGGTGCTGCCCAGCCGGCGCACCGCCGAGACGACGCCGCGGGGCGCGGCGGTGAGCCGCCCCACGGTGCTCTGCCCATCGCGGGGCGGCGCCAGCTCGAGCGCGCCATCCACCTCGTCGGCGGTCGAGAGCAGGACGCGGGAGAGGGCGATCCCGTCGGCGATGCAGTGGTGGATCCGCCACAGCACCGCCGAGCCGCCCTCGTAGCCGTCGATCAGGTAGACGTGCCAGAGCGGCCTGCTCGGGTCGAGCGGCGGAGTGATTAGGTCGCCGACCAGCGCCTCCAGCGCCGCCCGGTCACCTGGAGCTGGCAGCGCCAGTCGGTGGAGGTGGCTGCGGATGTCGAACGACGGGTCGTCCTCGAAGGCGGGGCGGCCGAGCGGATCGGAGACGCGCTGCCGGAAACGGGGGAAAGGGGCGACGAAGCGCCGCTCGAGCAGCTCGGCCACCGCGTCGAGGTCCGGGGTCCCGCCGAGCATGAAGAGCGAGTTGACGACCATCGGGTTGGTCCGCCGCTCCATGTGGAGCCAGGCGGCGTCTGCGGGTGGCATCGGGTGACGGCTCATGCGTTCGATCCGGTCGCGGTTTGCTTTGGCCTCTTCAAACTAGACGATTGATCCCTGATTCCCGCCCACCTGGCCGACGTTAAGCACTCCTCCCTTGATGCAGGCTCTTCACATCCCCATGGAGGAGCTGACGCCATGTTAGGAGCCCCTCCGGGGTAGAGGGTCCCTCTTACCCCCAGCAGTTCTGCAATCGATGTGGCGTCTGATGTGCTCTGGCAACGGCGACGCGGAGATGCGGCCATTGGGCAGGGAACCGAACTCCCTGCCCAATCCCGTCGTATCCGGTCTTATCCGATACGACAGGGGGAGTCTCCCCAAATGACCAGAACCGCGCTAGAAAGCCAAGAACGCGGTGTCTAACCGTCTCGACGCGAACGCTTGTAAGGCAGGCGCTCTCCCAACTGAGCTAACCGCCCGGGGGTGGCCTGATTATCGCTTGTCGCCCGTCGGTCTACCGCGGCGTCATCGTGTAGCCGAAGTTCACGCCGTTCGGAGTCGGGCCTCGGTTGACGATGAAGGTGTAGATGCCTCCTGCGTCAACGGAGGCGGTCGCATCGGTTGAGCAGGATTCGCCGGGTCCGATAATCGTGCAGGTCACCGGGGTGGGGCCAGCGGCGGAGGAATTGCCCGGCGGGGCCGTAAACAGCGTCAGCGTAAGCGGCTCGCCGACGCCGGGAGCGCCGCTGGCGACAACATGAAGGTTCCCTACGGTCATGTTCACCGGCGCCACGGCGGAGCCCTGAGGCGTCTCGGTCTGACCGACCGGGTAGGCGACACTTGAGCCTTCAGGAACGTTTTTGCTGAAGCCGCCCTGGATCGTCGTGCCAGGCGCCAGGGCCCCGGGGGCCAGATCAGCCGCAATGATCGAAGCATCCTGGACATTGGCCGAACTGACTGAGCCGTCTGCCAGCTTGAGGCCCGTCACCGCCCCGTCCTTGATCTTCGCGGTCGAAACGGCGCCGTTGCGTAGCTTGGCCTCGGTTACGGCGGCCTTCTTCAATTTGTTGGTGGATATCGCTCCGGGCTTGATCGACTTCGAGCCAATCTTCGGAGCGGCGGCATAGGCGGTTCCGCCGAGGGCAACGCACAGGGCCAGCGCCCCTATCGCATGGCGGCGGATAAACGATGGGATTTGGGGTCGCAGGGCTCGCAAGTTGTCTCCTCGGAAAGAGTTCTCGTTGGGAAGGAGTCTAAGCGCGCCCAGAAGGGCGAGACCGGGATCGCTCATGGACGCCGAAGAGTGCCTTCCGGGGCGGCCGGGAGGACAAGGCCTGCCATGAACAGCGCCACAAGGGCCGCCGGAGTGATGCGCCTGGCCATGCCCACAAGCCAGGGATGGGCCGGGGGCTTATCGTCGGTGCTTGCCCGCAGTCCGTGTCCGTAGTCCTCTCGCTCGCGATTCGGCCGTCCGGAGGCGGCGTGTCCGTTTGGGCAGGGAACTCCACCCCCCTGCCCAAGTCCCGTCCTATCCCGTCGTATCCGATACGACAGACGACGTCGCCCGGCCCGAGGAGAACCGCTCTAGCAAGCCAAAAGGAGGGTCGAAAGCTGTCTCCGCTGGAACGCACTGTAAGGCAGGCGCTCTCCCAAACTGAGCTAACCGCCCGGGAGACAGATACTTGCTCTGCGAGGCCGATTCAGCGCGACGTTCTGATTCGACCGATCCGCGAAGCGTAACGCCGGGCGTCGGGGTTTGGTACTGCCGAAGTCTCAGGATCTGGCCGACACGGCCCGCAGCAACTTCCGCACGGAGCCCCGGTTACCAGCCGCGTCCTGCACCCGGGCGACCGCGAGAATCCGACCGACACGGCCGTTTCGGCCCAACAGGCTTTGCCTTGACCTGCGAATCCGCAGCTTCACGGCCTTCGTCTTGCCGGCCCCGACTCTGAACCTAGCTCGCGCGAGCACCAGGCGCCGACGTCGAGCGGTTCCCACGGCGCCGTGGGAACGCCCTGACGCGGTGAGGACGAGCACTCCTGAGCAGGGGGGACTCTGCTCAGCGGCCGGACAGCGCACTCGAAGGCGCGCAAGACCGCGCCGGTTCACCCGGAGGCGCCTACCGAGCAGCCTGACGGTGACCGCACGGTCCGCGAGGGAGGCACCAGGGCCGCCAGCAGCTTGCGGGCCTGGTATGCCCGGTGCCTCGAAAGCCCCCTGATCTCGGACCGCGCTTCCGTCCCCGTCGCCGTCGAGCGGCCGCGGGGTACCGATGAAGTCCTCGGCAAGCCCGCCCGGCGCCGGGTCCCCAGCGTCGATCGAGGGGGAAGCGGCGAGCAGTCCCAGGCCGGCGGGCGGCCCGTAGGGCGGCGAGGTGGCGAACATCGGGTCCGCGTCGATGTTGCCTTGTGCGATATCCAGCGAGCCCTCGGCGATGTTGTTTCCGCTCGGCTCGAAATTGGAGTATCGAATTGTCAGATTCGCGGGGGCGTTCGCGCCAAGCTTGAGGTAGGAGGACGCGAAGCCGCGCACAATCGAGTTCTCGAGCTGGAGGTTGGCTTCGCTCGTCCCCTCCGCCCACGAGCTCACCCCGGTGCCCATGCCGACGCTTTCTTGGACGATCGTCAGCTGGTCACCGCTTGCGCCCGCCTCCTGCGCTGTATTGGTCCTGGCTTCAAGCGCTGTGACGTTGCCGTCGGCCACCACGATGCTGTTGCGGACGTCGATCCGGCCGTTGAACGCAACCAGTGCCCTTTCGGTCGGGCGTTCGATCACGGTCCGCTCGACCGATACGGGCAGTCCTCCTTCCTCGGACATGATCCCAACGATCGGTTCGACGATCCTCGCTTCCTGGACCGTGAGCTGGCCCGGGGCACTGGGAGTGCCGGTGGCAATCGCGTACGGAATCGATCCGTCACCCACGGGGTAGATCTCGCCTTCCCTGAAGATGCCCCCTCCGGGCGTGGATTTGATCGCGTTGGAGCCCGGGTTGGCGATCTCGATGTCGACTCGCTCCATCGTGTCGCCGCGTAGCTGAATCGCCGTCCCCGCGTTGTCGGGAAGGGAGGCAGGGGCGACAACAGTCAGGTCACGCATCGTGATCTGGCGAGTGAGCGACGCGGTCAGGTCAACCACGAAGATGTTGGCATTAGCGCTTGTAGTCAGTCGCGTTGCGGTGGGGTCGCCGGCACCTCCTGCCCCGGCGCCTTCGACGACCAGGGTGTCGGCCCCACTCGGAAGAAGAGAGCCGGTGTCGGTATAGGTCCCGGGCGCGACCACGACCCTGTCGGCTTTCCCATCGTTCGCTTCACTCGACATCGCCGTCTCCAGATCGAGCAGGGCGGCGTTGGCGCCGTTGTTCGGGCACCGTTCCGGGTCGAAATCGGGCACGCAGAAGGTCGTTGCGCCGGCCGGCGCCGCGCAGAGCGAGCAGGCGAATGTGATCGCCTTCACGACGGCGACCAACCACGACCTCCTGGATGACATGCCAACTCCGGGGTTTCGTTCAGTCGAGGAGGCCAAGTTCTCCTCCAATGCGCGGTCCCACTTGCGCCTCATCGAGTCTAGGTTCGTCGATGTCGGCTCAA
The DNA here is from genome assembly GCA_963816785.1 of uncultured Solirubrobacterales bacterium. Lineage (GTDB taxonomy): Bacteria > Actinomycetota > Thermoleophilia > Solirubrobacterales > 70-9 > VRUE01. The sequence goes on from CAWFLL010000004.1 coordinate 1,337,777, forward strand.
ATCGCAAGACCCGGGGAGGCCTGATCGTGCAGTCGAGCGGAATCGCTCCCGATAGGGCCGAACGCCCCATTTGGGCAGGGAACCCTTCTCCCTGCCCAAATCGCTCTAATCCAGTCGTATCCCGATACCACGGGGCCGGTCGCCCGGACAGAGGAGAACCGCTCTAGCAAGCTAAAAGGGCGGCCGAAAGCTGCTCCGCACGAACGCATGCAAGGCAGGCGCTCTCCCAAACTGAGCTAACCGGCCAGGAGACTGATTATGGCTTGCAGTCAAGAGTCCCGGCATTCCTGAGGCCCCCGTCCGACTCGGTTCCTGACGTTGCCGATGCGCAGGCACCATGACTGGCTTTAATGTCATCGTATGGACCGTGACTCCGACCTGATCGGAATCCCGGTGGGCTGAGGCGGTCCCACTGCGGCGGCTGCCGGACCAGCCCAGACGGCAAACACGATGAGCTCCGGGTGACGATTCCGTCCGCTGTGGTAGACGCACTGGGTTCACAAGCGAGTGCGAGAAAATGACGCGGCAGCGTTGGATGGGGCTGTTCTTCGCCCTCGGGGCGACGTGCTTCTTCATCGGCCCGTTCCCCGGCTACGCGAAACTCGTTGGTGGGAATGCCGACGAGCTCACCTTTTTCATCGGCTCCATCCTGTTCACCACCGGCGGGGCCCTCCAGTGCTGGCTCGCGTGGCCTGAGCGGCATTCGGCTGGCGCGGGAAGCGCCGCTTGGTGGGCTGCGGTGATCCAGTCCGCGGGCACCTTGTTCTTCAACGTCACGACCTTTCAAGCCACGCAGACCACCGTGGCCAGCTCTCAGTACAACAGGCTTGTTTGGCGGCCGGATGCTCTCGGGTCCATCTGCTTTCTGATCTCGGGGACAATCGCCTACCGCGCCTCGCCGCGGCATGGATTGAAGCCGGTTCGTGAGGCCGCGGGTTGGTGGGAGCCAGGGATCAACCTGCTGGGCTGTGCTTTCTTCGGCATCTCGGCCGTCGCCGGTTATGTCGTTCCCTCAACCGGCTCGGTGCTGGACCTGGCCGCCGCGAATTGGAACACATCGTTGGGGGCTGCGTGCTTTCTCGCCAATGCGCTCGCGACGCTGCGCACCGGAAGGACCGCGAAGGCACCGCGGTTTCGCAGGCTGCTCAAGCTCGAGGAAGCCGTCGAGCACAACGCCCACAACATCTGATGAGGATTGTCGCGGGCAAACTTGCGGGACGGCTACTCATCCGTCCCGCCCAGACCTGCCCTTTCGTTTCAGTTCGGCGAGACGACACGGAGAGAGGCGTGAATCCTCCCGGTCGACCGAGAGGGGCCGGTTCGAGCGGCCGCCCACCACAGCAGGTGGGCCTCGCCGTCTGCGGATTGTCCTGGGGTGCAGCATCCGATAACAATTCCCCTCGCCTTGCCTGGAGATCGGGATCCTGTCGTCAGCGTCGCGGAGCTATTGTCCGCGGCCCGCGCTGACCTGATCCGCCTCACTCCCGCCAAGGCCCTCTCCGAGGCGAAGGACGGAGCGGTCCTGATCGACATCCGGTCCGACGAGCAGCGAGAGCGCGACGGGCTGCTGCCGGGGGCCTACGTGATCCCCCGCAACGTCCTCGAGTGGCGCCTGGATCCTCAAAGCGAGCACCGCGACACCGACCTGGCGCGACCCGGCCAGCGAGTAATCCTCGTCTGCGACGAGGGGTATCAGTCGAGTCTGGCGGCCGCGACGGTACGACGCTTCGGCCTCGACGCGACCGACGTGATCGGCGGCTTTCAGTCCTGGATGGCCGACGGGCTGCCCATCGGCCATCCACCTGACTGCTGAGAGGTCAGGAGGCGGTCGGGCCCGCCAGGAGTTGAGCAAACAGGAATTGCTGGGTTGCGCCGGATGGGGTGCGGTGGTTCTCGGTGTGCCAGGAGTCGAGTTCGGCGCTGTCACCCATCGTTGCGGCAAGCGTCTCGGCTGAGTACCGGGCGACCGGGAGCCCGCTGCAGCGGTCTGGCCCTTGCGGGCCGAATGTGGCGAAAATTGCGTGACCACCCGGCGCAAGACTGCGCTGGAGCGTCGCCAGGTAGGCGCTGCGGTCCTCGGCCGAGACCATGAAATGGAAGACGGCACGGTCGTGCCAGAGCGCGAATCGGCGCCCGAAATCGTGATCGCGCACATCGGCGACGATCCACGTGACCCGGTCCGCCTCGGGAAATCCGTCGCGCGCCCGTTCAAGCGCCTCGCTTGAGATGTCGAGCACCGTGATGTCGGAGTGGCCCCGAGACAACAGCTCCTCGGCAAGCCCTGATGCCCCTCCGCCAACATCGACGACCGGGGCATCGAGTGGGAGTCCCAAGGACTCGATCATCGCGAGAGAGGAGCGAGGCACCGCCTCGAACCAGCTGACCTGATCGGCTCCCTTCGTCGCGTAGACCTGATTCCAATGCTCTCGATCGAGCTCCATACCTAGGCCTCAGTGTGCGGCGACCAGCGTAGCGCCGACCGGGCCCTCCCCCGCGGGCCGGAGGAGGGCATTCGACCTGGGGTCTCGCTGCCTAGCTTTCCGCCCGGAAGGTGAGTCCGCTCAGGATCACCGGTTCCCCTTTGGCTGCGGTAAACCCGAGCACCACCCCACCCAAAAAGCCTCCTTCGCCGACACCCGTGCCGGCGACCAGCACCGTTTTGCTGTTGGTCGCATTGAAGAATTCCACGAGGCCGTTGGCCGGCCGGAACCCGGTGGGGAGGCGGAAGAGCGCGCCTCCGACGCCGGCTTTGGCGAGCCCGACCAGGTGCACGATTCCCTCGTGGTCCTTGTAGAAGCCGACCGACTGCGTGGGGGTCGCGCCGAACGGCCCGAAGTTGGTCGCTTCTGCTTCGAAGGGAGGCTCACCAGGCGCACCGACCCGGTGGATGGCTTCCGGCGGCGAGAGCGCCTGCGCCGTGCTGGCCGTGGTCGCGCTGGTGGCCGACGGCACCGTCCCCAGCTTGCTGAGGTTGATGTCGGCGCCCGTGAGCGAGTTTTTCTTCACCTTGGCGCTGGTTACGGCTTCCTTCTTGATCTTGTTCGTGACCACGGCATTGTTCTTGAGCTGCGTCTTGCCGACGCTGTTGTTTGGCACTTTGAATGCGGCAAAGCCGGTGCCGACCGTCGCCATCACCAGGGCGACGATGGAGATCACAAGCGCCGGCGAGGAACGGTGCTTCAAAAGGCCTTTCATCGGGAGTCCTCTCGTCTGAGTGGGCGGATGAGCTGATGCCAGCCTAATGTGTCCCCAGCCGTCCGACGGGTAGCGGAATCGACGACGGCCGCTCAGATTTCGGCCGCGCGGCGGTCTAAGTGAGCAGTATCCGTCGCAGAGAGCTTTCCGATCGATAGGAGGCAGCACCATGCAGCAGAAGATCGTCCCCAGCCTGTGGTTCGACACCGAGGCCGAGGAGGCCGCCGAGTTCTACATCTCGGTCTTCGAGGACTCGCGGATCGTCAACGTCACCCGCTACACCGAGTCGGCGCCGCGGGAGGCCGGCATGGTGATGACGGTTGAGTTCGAGCTCGAGAGTCAGCGGTTCATCGGCATCAACGGCGGCCCTGAGTTCACCTTCGACGAGGCCGTCTCCTTCATGATCGAATGCGAGACCCAGGACGAGATCGACTACTTCTGGGAGAAACTCACCCAGGGCGGCGAGGAGGGCCAGTGCGGCTGGCTCAAGGATCGCTTCGGCCTCTCCTGGCAGGTCGTGCCGACTGGCATGGAAGAGGTGTTCGCGGATCCGGATCCCGAGCGCGCCGATCGCGCGATGAAGGCGATGCTCGCGATGGGCAAGATCGATCTCGCCGCGCTGCGAGCCGCGGCGGAGGGAGCGCCGACGACCTGAGCCTGCGGTCCGCCGCCAGATGGGAAGATCCGGGGCGTGGACTCGGAGATCCTCTGGCGGGTGGCGGTCGTGCAGCTGGTGGCCGTGGTGGTGGTGTCGCTGGCGCTCGGGCTTCTGCTTCCCCACGCGTTCTTCGAGGACTTCGGCTGGCTGACCGGGCCCCTGGCCTGGCTGCTCTGCGCCTGGATAACGGCTCGGGTCGTCGGACTTCCGATCGAGCCGGTGCTGGTCAGGGCACTGCTGGCGGGGATAGTCAGCCTGGTCTTCGTCATCGTCGGCCTGCACTGGTTCGGCGCCGCCGTCGCGATCGCGGTGTTCGCCGTGCTCTGCGCGCGACTGCCGCGTCCGCTGGCGGACGACGCTCGCTGATTCGACCGGGCAGCTGGTCAGGCGATTTGGGTGCCTGGGAGCGGGTAGCCAAACGGCATTGGCAGCCAGGGAGGAGATGACCATGGCCAAAGATCACGGACCCTCGATCAAGGACGACAAGCTCTACGAAAGGCTTCGAGAAGGGGGGGAGAGCAAAGAGAAGGCGGCCCGCATCGCGAACGCCAAGGCCGGCGGCGAGAACGTCAGCGAGAAGGGCGGGGAAGCCGAGAACTATGAGGACCGCACAGTCGATGAGCTGCGCGAACGAGCGGCCGAGCTGGGAATCGACGATCGCTCCGAGATGGACAAGGGCGAACTGTCGGCCTTGACGCCCTTGGGCAAGATCATCGAGCGCGAAACGAGCCGAAGCGGCGTTTTTTTCGCGGCGCATGTATCGCTCTTTCTTCTCCTCTTTTTCCTCGCTGTGCTCGCCGGAGCTCTTGTCATCCGGGAAAAGCCACGACCGGCGAGTGGATATCCACCGATGAATCGCACCGGCAAAGGGCGGAGAATCGCCCTATCCCTATGACAATCCGCGACGTGATCGAGAAGCACGGCCACTTCGCCCACGGCGGCAACACCGAAGACGCCGCCAGACGTGGGCAGAGTTGGGCTTCGAGGCGCGCGAGCTGGCCGGCGTCCACTGATCGTGATGGGCGCGATGCCTGAACGGGACGCACGCTTCTCCGACCGACCTGACGCTGGCCGCAGGCTGGCCGAGCGCCTGCTGCCGCTGGCGCCTGAGGATCCGGTCGTCGTGGCGCTGCCGCGCGGCGGCGTGCCGGTCGGCCGCGAGGTCGCGCTGGCCCTTGGCGCCCCGCTCGACATCCTCGCCGTCCGCAAGCTCGGCGCGCCCCACAACCCCGAGTATGGGATCGGCGCCGTGGCCGAGGACGGCACCCGCGTGATCGATACCGAGGCGATCGCCGTTCTGGGAATCGACGGCGCCACGCTCGAAGCGATCGCGGAGGGAGAGGTCGCCGAGCTACGCCGTCGGGTCACCCTCTATCGCGACGATCGGGAGCCGATCGAGCTGGCAGGCCGCACGGTGATCGTCGTCGACGACGGCATCGCCACCGGCGTCACCGATGCCGCGGCGCTGCGGGCGGTGCGCCGCCGCAAACCCCGGCGTCTGGTCCTCGCCGTGCCGGTCTGCGCGCCGGACTCGGTCAGGCGGCTGCGCGAGTACGCCGACGAGATCGTCTGCCTCCAGGCCCCGTCGCTCTTCTACGGGGTCGGCCAGTGGTACCGGGACTTCTCGCAGGTCTCAGACGAGGAGGTCATGGCAGTGCTGGAGGAGTTCCGCGATGCCGCCGTTTGAGGCACAGCCGCTGAGCGGCGCCAGCAGCGACTACGACCGCCTGCTCGACCTGATCGGAGATGCGAGCGTCGTTCTCCTCGGCGAGGCCTCGCACGGCACCCACGAGTTCTACCGCGAGCGGGCCCTGATCACGCGGCGGCTGATCGAGGAGCGCGGCTTCAGCGCCGTGGCGGTCGAGGCCGACTGGCCCGACGCCTACCGGGTCAACCGCTACGTCCGCGGCGCTCCTGACGACGCCGATGCCGAGGAGGCGCTGGGCGGCTTTCGCCGCTTCCCGACCTGGATGTGGCGCAACGCCGAGGTGCTCGACTTCGTCGGCTGGCTGCGCGCCCACAACGAACACGCAGAGGACAGAGGCGCCGGCTTCTTCGGCCTCGATCTCTACAGCCTCTACGCCTCGATCGACGAGGTGATCGCGCTACCTCGTGCGGGTCGACCCGGGTAGCGCGGCGCGTGCGCGGGAGCGCTATGCCTGCTTCGAGCAATTCGGCCACGAGCAGGCCTATGGCCGGGCAGCGACACTGGGGATCACCGAGTCCTGTCGCCACGCCGTCGTCGCCCAGCTGAGCGAGCTGCAGCGAAGCGCCGACGCCTACCTGCGCCGCGACGGCCACGCCGCCGAGGATGAGCAGTTCTACGCCGAGCAGAACGCTCGCCTGATCGCCAACGCCGAGGAGTACTACCGCTCGATGTTCGCCGACCACGGCACCTCCTGGAACCTGCGCGACCGCCACATGGCCGACACCCTGGTTCAACTGCGCGCCCACCTGGCCCGCCACGGCGACCCGGTGCGGATCGTCGTCTGGGAGCACAACTCCCACATCGGCGACGCACGGGCGACCGAGATGGGCCGCCGGGGCGAGCTCAATGTCGGCCAGCTCGCCCGCGAGCGCTGGCCAGGGAGCGTCGCGCTGATCGGCTTCAGCACTTATGAGGGCACGGTCACCGCGGCCTCGACCTGGGATGCGCCAGCCGAGCGCAAGCGGGTTCGCCCAGCGCTGGAAGGCAGCTACGAGGCGCTCTTCCACGACGTCGGCGAGCCGCGCTTCCTCCTCGACCTGACCCGGGGCGAGGCAGCGGAGGCATTGAGAGGACCGATGCTGGAGCGGGCGATCGGCGTCATCTACCGGCCCGAGACCGAGCGGATCAGCCACTACTTCGAGGCCAATCTCGCCGACCAGTTCGACGCCGTGATCCATATCGACGAGACTCGCGCGGTCGAGCCGCTGGAGCGAACCGCCGGCTGGGAGCTGGGCGAGCCGCCGGAGACCTACCCGACGGCGCTGTAGGGGCCTGCAATGGGAATGCGCAGCATCCGAATCGGGCACCTTGCCGGCATCCCGATCGGGGTTCAGCCACTCTGGTTGGCGATCGTCGCGCTGATCACCTGGTCGCTCGGCGCCGTCTACTACCCCGACCAGGCGCCGGGAATCCCCGCGGGCACCGCCTACGCGCTCGGCCTGCTGAGCGCCCTGCTGCTCTTCGCCAGCATCCTCCTGCACGAGCTGGGCCACAGCGTCGTGGCGCGCCGGTACGGGGTCGAGATCGAGGAGATCGACCTCTGGCTGTTGGGCGGGGTCGCCCGTATGAAGGGCTACCCCAAGACGGCAGGCGACGAGTTGCGCTTCGCGCTCGCGGGCCCGGCGGTGACGTTGGCGATCGCCCTGACCTTCGGTGTCGTCGCGGCGGCGCTTCCGACCTCCGCGCCGGACGCGCTGCGGGCGGTGGTCGAGTACCAGCTCTACATCAATGCCGCGATCCTCGTCCTCAACCTGTTGCCTGCCTTCCCGCTCGACGGCGGTCGCGTGGCGCGAGCACTGCTCTGGCAGCGACGCGGCGATCTGACCCGCGCCACCGCGACCGCCGCCGCGATCGGACGCGGCTTCGGCTTCGGGATGATCGCCCTCGGCGTGCTGGGTGCGGCGGGTGGCGCCGTGGGTGGCATCTGGTTCGCCGTGATCGGCTTCTTCGTGATCGTCGCGGCGAAGGCAGAGGAGGGCGGGCTGCGGATCCGCACCGCATTCGCCGGGCGCGAGGCCGGAAGGTTCATGTCCTTCCCGGCGGTCACCATCCCGGCCGGGATCAGCGTCGCCGACGCGGTCGAGGACTACTTCGTCAGGCATCGCTACACCGCCTTCCCGGTCATCGATGGGAAGCGACCGGTCGGTCTGATCGACGTCGCGCATGTCGAGCGGGTGCCGCAGAGCCGCCGCGCCAGCACCACCGTGGCGGAGGCCGCGGTGTCGGACCCAGGACTCATCGTCGGCGAACACCAGGACGTCGCCGAGCTGCTCGAGCAGCCCGCCTTTCAACGTTTCGGCAGGGTGATCGTCCGCACCGACCGGGGCGGGCTCGGGATCCTCTCGACCACCGACGTCAACCGCGCACTGCGGGCGCTGGAACTCAGGTCGCGCTAGCACCAGATAAGGGGGGACAACCCACGCCAACCCTTCGGCTTTTCACCGATGGCAATTGGATCAACCGCTCCTACCTTTTCTTCATGCCTGAGCCGAGCATCATCGAGCGCAACGTTGAGAAAGCGCACATCTGGCTTGATGAAGTCGCGGGACAGCTGGGTACCGATGACCATCGGGAGGCCTACCGCGTGCTGCGTGCCTATCTTCACGCCCTGCGCGACCGCCTCACGGTGGACGAGGCGGCCCAGCTCGCGGCTCAGCTTCCGGATCTGATCCGAGGGATCTACTACGAGGGCTGGAACCCAAGCGCGACGCCGGTCAAGTACCGAAGCGTCGTCGAGTTCCTGGACCGGGTCGCCGCCGACGCCGGACTCGACGGCGAGACCGCCGCCTCCTACGCAGTCAGTGCCGCAGCCGCGGTCTTACGACGCCACGTCTCCGCAGGCGAGATCGAGGATGTCCGCGCCCTGCTGCCCGAAGAGTTACAGCCGATCCTGGGCTGACGGCGCGATGCAGGGTCGCACCGACTCGCGCGAGCAAGCTTCGAACCCAGCGCATGCGGCCGCACGCACCGCCAAAGGCGAGCGGTCACGTCCAGGGGCGATGCCCCCGTTCACCAACATCCTCTGCGCCATCGACGGCAGCCGCGGCAGTAAAGTGGCGAGGCACCAGGCGATCTGCCTCTGCGGCCCCGGGACAGCCCTGCGCTTCGTCGCTGTAAGTCATCAGGTCGGCGTGGGTCTGTCCGCACAGGCCGACCTAAGCGAGATGCGGGCGCGCAATGTCCTCGAGGAGTCAGCTTCGCTCGCCAGGAAGGCAGGCGCCGATGCATCCGTCTCGCTGTTGCGCGGCGATCCGACGAGCGACCTGCTGCTCGCAGAGGCCGCCAAGCATGACCTGCTTGCGATCGGATGTCACGGCGGCTCGCGATTCGGTGGAATCATGCTCGGAAGCACCGCGACCAAGCTTGCTCACCATGCCGAGCGCCCGCTGCTGATCGCCCGCCGAGCGGCCGAGGGACACGACTTTCCGCAGAGCATCCTCCTCGCCACCGACGGCTCGTCGGGATCCTGGGCGGCAGCGAGGATCGCCACCCACCTCTCGCAAGCCCAGCGCTCCGAGCTACGCTTGGTCTACGTTCCCGATGGCACCCACCCGGAGCGCTACCGCGAGGTCCTGAAGCAGCTCACTGTGATCGAAAAGGCAACTGGTTCTTCGCCGGTGGTCGTCGACAATCCCGGCCACGTCGCAGAGCGGATCGGCGAGGCGGCTCGCGCTGCCCAGTCCTCGCTGATCGTCATCGGTCGTCGCGGCGTGGGCGGCGTCAAGGCCCTCGGCAGCGTTAGCGAGCGGGTTGTGCACCGCGGGCCGTGCTCGGTCCTGGTCGTGCCCGACGGAACGGCTGGAGAATAGGGATGGAAACTCCCGGCGGTTCACCTCCGCAACGACTCCGCGGGCCGCGGTGTCAACGGTCCTTACCGGGGGTCCGGAGGTGACGCGAGAACCACCCCCCAGCCAGCTGCGATACCCGCTCCAAAGCGCCGGGCTCTTCGAAAAGGTGCGTGGCGCCAGGGACGACCGCAACCTCGTGCTCGCAGCGCAGGAGCGTCGCCGCCTGCTCGTTCAAGGAAAGCACCTGCCAATCGGCCCCGCCGACGATCAACAGCGTCGGTGAGGCGACGTCCTCGAGGCTCTCGGCGGAGAGGTCAGGTCGCCCGCCACGTGAGACCACCGCGCGAATCCTCCCGCCGAGTCGGGCTGCCGCGCGGAGCGCCGCCGCGGCGCCCGTCGAGGCGCCGAAGTACCCGATCGGCAGCCGTCCCAGCCCCTCCTCTTCCTCTGCCCAGCGAGTGACGGAGAGGAGTCGCTCGGCGAGCAAGCCGATGTCGAAGACATTTGCCCGGTCGAGTTCCTCCTCGGTCGTGAGAAGGTCGAACAGCAGCGTCGCGAATCCCGCCTGGTTGAGTGATTCGGCCACTTGGCGGTTACGCGAACTGAGCCTGCTGGAGCCGCTGCCATGGGCAAAGATCACGAGGCCGCCGGCCGCGTCTGGCAATCGCAGGTCGCCATTCAGGCGCAGGGCGGGACCGACATCGATCTCCACCGCTCGCTCGCTGGGCGGTGGACCGTCTGGGAGTTCTGTGGCGAGCCTGTGCGGCTCACGGGATTCGCGCAACGTTGATTCGTCAGTCATCGTGAACCCTCCGAATTAGCCACCGGGGAATGAAGGAATGCGCCCGACGAGAATCGAACTCGCGACCTTCGGCTTGAAAGGCTGCCCAACGCCCGCGTGCCGAAGCCGTTTGCGGCGACTCTGCGACCTCTATGAGACTTGACAGTTGCGGTTATTTGACCGAGGGTCAAGCGTCTGAATCGGCATCCCAGTACCCGAATCGGCCAGCCGTTCGATGGCGGTGGGGTTCGGCCCCAGGCCGGTCGACTTGGCGACACACCGGCGGTTCGCTCTGCGGTTCTCGAACCAGGAGGACTGTAGGGACCCTCTGAACAGTCCCCCGCATCCGGTTCCGACCGGACACCCAATTAGACACGGAGGTGTCGGGTGTCAGCATCAACGGAGGACCGGGTGTCAGCGGGCAATGGAAGCGCCTCGGAGGACCAGCGCACCGAGCGCGCAGCGGAAGGCAAGCGGGAGGCGCGCTGGTCCTCGCGTCGCAAGGAAGGGGTGGTGCTGCCGCTGATCGCGGTCTGGCTCAGACCGGTCGCCTTGTAGTATGGCGTTGTGTATGTTCGATTGACGTTGAACGGTTGATGACTTGTGTATGCATTGTATGCGAACCGCAATCGACGTTGCTGTATGACATGTATGAATCGACGCATGCTTCGGTACTGCGCATGAATTCTGAACATGCCTGACTGAATGAAGGATGTCTGTTTGTGCGTTGATGTGCGAAGTCTGTATGCGAATACTGCGATTTCATGAATGGTACGTGTAATGCTTGCGCTTGCGCTTGCTGAATTTGAGTTATTATTCTTTCCTGGATGCGCCCGACGAGAATCGAACTCGCGACCTTCGGCTTGAAAGACCGACGCTCTTTGGACCCCGTGAAGGGTCCGTTTACCACTGAGCTACGGGCGCCTGCTCAGTGGGACTTTATCGGTGGGAGAATCGAGACATGGATCTCGGACTCGAGGGCAGGGTGGCCCTGGTCATGGGCGCCAGCCGCGGGATCGGGCGGGGTATCGCGGGCGCCCTCGCCGGCGAGGGCGCCAGGGTCGCGATCGCCAGCCGCTCCGAGGAGAAACTGCGGGAAGCCGTCGACGAGATCGAGGGCGACGTCACCCCCTTCGTTGCCGACGCCTCCGATCTCGAGCGCATGGCCGCCCTACCTGAGGAGGTCGCCGACGCAGTCGGTCCAGTCGAGATCCTCGTCGCCAACGCCGGCGGCCCGCCCTTCGGCGGCGCCCTCGAGCAGTCGATCGAGGAGTGGGAGCGCGCCTACCGGTCCCTGGTCCTGGCCCCACTGACGCTGGCCGGCGCCGTCGTTCCCGGAATGCGCGAGCGAGGTTGGGGACGAATCGTCAACGTCGGCTCCAGCTCGACCCGGGAGCCGATCCCCGGCCTCAACCTCTCCAACACACACCGGATGGCCGCGGTCGGGTTCCTGAAGACGCTCTCGCGCGAGGTGGCGGCCGACCGGATCACCGTGAACACCGTGGCGACCGGCCGGTTCGCGACCGATCGCCTCGCCGGACCGGACGGCTCGCTCGACGCGGCCGAAACGGCCGCCCGCGAAGAAATCCCCGCCGGGCGGCTCGGCCGTCCTGAGGAGTACGGCGACCTGGTCGCGTTCCTCTGCTCCGAGCGCGCCGCCTACATCACCGGCGCGACGATCCCGATCGACGGCGGCTTGCTCCGCTCGGCCTTCTGAGGGGCGACCAGAAATGGGCCACACCCACCACGGCCACACTCACGGCTCCACCGCCGACGCAGATCGGGCAAGGCTCTGGATCACCCTGGCGGTGATTCTCGGGTTCATGGCGGTCGAGGTGGTGGCCGGCATCGTCGCCAACTCGCTGGCGCTGCTCTCCGACGCCGGCCACATGCTCACCGACGCAGCGGCGATCGGCCTCGCACTGGTCGCGCTGCGACTAAGCCAGCGCCCACCCGGCGGCGCGATGACCTTCGGCCTCAAACGGGTCGAGATTCTTTCAGCGCAGGTCAACGGCGTCGGCCTCCTGATCCTGGCGGCGCTGATCGCCGTCGAGGGCATCCGGCGGCTGCTCGACCCCCCCGCGGTTGAGGGTGGCCTCGTCCTCGTCGTCGCCGTGGCGGGGATCGGGGTCAGCCTCGCAGCGACCCTGATCCTGGCGGGGGCCAACCGCCGCAGCCTCAATATCGAGGGCAGCTTCCAGCACATCGTCACCGACCTCTGGGCGTTCATCGGCACCGCGATCGCGGGCGCTGTGATCCTGACCACCGGTTTCGATCGCGCCGACCCGATCGCCTCGCTGGTCGTGGCTGGGCTGATGCTCAGGTCCGCCTACGGCCTTCTGCGCGAATCCGGCCGGGTCTTCCTCGAGGCGGCGCCAAAGGGGGTCGACCCGGAGCAGATCGGCCGCCGCATGGCCGAAGAGCCCGGGGTGGTCGAGATACACGACCTCCACGTCTGGGAGGTCACCTCGGAGTTCCCGGCGCTCGCCGCGCACGTGATCGTCAAGCGCGACGCGGACTGCCACCTGGCCCGCCTCGAGCTCGCCGACCTGCTCGAGACCGAGTTCGGAATCCACCACACCACGCTCCAGGTCGAGCACGAGCCCGAGCGCCTGCTGCAGATCGAGTAGCTAGCCCTCCGCCGGCCGCTCGCGCATCGACGGGAACAGGATCACGTCGCGCAGGGTCTTGGAGCCGGTCAGGATCATCATCAGCCGGTCGACGCCCAGGCCGCAGCCGCTCGCGGTCAGCATCCCGTATTCGAGCGCCCGCACGAACTCCTCGTCGTGCTCGTGCGGTGTCTCCTCCGCCCCGGACTCCTGGCGCTCCCGCTGTTCGACGAACCGGCGCCGCTGCTCGATCGGGTCGTTGATGTCGGTGCCGCCGCCGAGGATCTCCATCCCGGCGACGATCCCGTCGAAGGCCTCCCCGAGCAGGGTCGGGTGCTCGGGGACCGGCTTCACCAACGGCCAGATGTCGAGCGGCAGGTCTTCGATCCAGGTCGGCTGCATCAGCTTCGGCTCGACCAGCTTCCCCTGCAGGGTGTCGACGAGCCCGGCCCAGTCGTCGTCGGGGTCAGCGTCGTCACCGGCCAGCTCGGCCAGCTCGTCGCGGCTCGCCTTGGTGACGTCGACGCCGGTCTCCTCCAACAGGGCATCGCGGAGCTTCACCCGCCTCCACGGCGTCGCGAAGTCGATCGTCTCGCCGTCGCGCTCGACCTTCGTCGTCCCCAGCACCCGCTCGACGACATCCGCGACCAGCTCTTCGCCGACCTTCATCACCCCGTGGTAGTCGGCGCCGCCCACGAACCACTCGAGCATCGTGAACTCGGGGTTGTGCTGGGGCGACATCCCCTCGTTGCGGAAGAACTTGCCGAGCTCGTAGACGTCCTCGAAGCCGCCGACGATGGCGCGCTTCAGGTACAGCTCGGTCGCGATCCGCAGGTAGAGGTGGCGGTCGAGCGCGTGGTGGTGGGTTTTGAACGGCCGCGCCGCCGCGCCGCCGGTCAGCCGCTGCAGGATCGGCGTTTCCAGCTCGACGAAGCCGCGCTCGTTCATGTGCTCGCGGATCGCCGCCAGCACCTTCGCCCGCAGCAGGAACACCTCGCGCGAGCGCTCGTTCGCCATCAGGTCGAGCTCCCGCTGCCGGTAGCGGACCTCGGGGTCGGAGATCCCGTGGAAGAGATCGGGCGGGTCGCGCAGCGCCTTCGCCAGCAGCACGCACTCGCGGACCTCGATCGCCAGCTGGCCGCGCCTGGTCACGTAGAGGTCGCCCTCGACCCCGACGATGTCGCCGATGTCGAGGTCCTCGATCCGGTCGTAGGCCTCCTGGCCCAGCGCGTCGACCCGGGCGTAGGCCTGGATCGTCCCGGAGAGGTCGCGGACGTCGAAGAAGGTCGTCTTGCCGTGGCCGCGCTGGCCGGTCACCCGGCCGGCGATCCGGTAGGAAAACTCACGGTGCTCGCCCTCCCCGAGTGCCTTCGGGTCGTGGGCCTTAAGGATCGCGGCGATCCGGGTGCGGTCGGGGAAGGAGCGGGGGAAGGGATCGATCCCTTCGCTCCGCAGGCGCCCCGCCTTCGCCTCTCGCTCCGCCTCTGTCGAGCCGGCGGTGGGCTCCGCCTCCTCCGCGCTCAAGGCAATGCTTCGCGCTTCGCTCGCTGCGCGAAGATCCAGATATGGCTCATTTGGCTCGCTCCGCGCTCATGGCGCGACGCCGACTGTTACCCGCTCACCACCCATGTAGTCGCGCATGGTAGTCGCGTCGCCGAGAAGCTCCCGAAGGGCCGGGCCGTGGTGGGTGTCGTGCTCGAAGGCGACCCGCCAACCCGACGGGATCTCCGCCAGCACCCCGCGGATGACGCCGAGGCCGTCCTCTCCGCAGTCGCCGGTGACGGCGATCCGCGGCTCGCGCTGGATCTCCGGCGAGCGCTCGAAGATCGTCGAGTCGGTGACGTAGGGAAGGTTGGCGAGGACCATGTCGACGTCCTCCTCGACGAGCGCGTCGGGCAGGCCCTCCTCGACGCTCACCTCGAGGTTGATTCCGAGCCGCTTGGCGTTCTCGCGCGCGACTTCGGCCGCCTCCGGGGAGAGGTCGGACGCGGTCACCCGCAGGTCCGGGCGCTCGCTGAGCAGGGCCAGGGCCACCGCTCCGGATCCGGTGCCGATCTCGTGGACGCGGGCGCCCTCGGGCAGCTCGGCGGCGGCCTCGACCAGCAGGCCGGTCTCGCGGCGCGGGATCAGGACCCGCGAGTCGACCGCGACCTCGATCCCGCGGAAGCCCTCGCGGCCGAGGATGTATGCGAGCGGCTCATGCTCGGCGCGACGGCCGACGCTCGCCTCGATCGTCTTCGCCAGCTCGGGCGAAACCTCGCCGGAACCGTCCCGGGAGAGCTCCTCGACGTCGATCCCGAGGGCGTCGGCGACCAGCGCCTCGGCGTCGGCGCGCGGCTCGTCGCAGCCCGCCGCGGCGATCCTCTCGGCGGCGGCCTCAACGGCGGTCTCAACGGTCGCCACGGGTGACCCCTCCCTGCCTGTATCCACTGGTCCCAACGATGCTCTTCCTTTCGGTTTTCCTCGGTTTGACTCGTGCGAGGTTAGACGACATCTGAGCGCACCTGCCTTCAACCCGCCGGCTGTGGGTCGGTTGTGGTCGTTGCATCGGCGCGAGAGAGCGTCCCGTGCCTGCGCCTCACCACGTAGATCCAGATAGCGCCGACCGCGATCATCGCAAGGCTCTCGAGCTGGGCGGTGGTGAGCCCCAGCGCGGTGTCCTCGTTGCGGCGCAGGAACTCGATCAGGAAGCGCTCGGCACCCGCGTAGAGGAGGTAGAGCGCGAAGAGGACGCCGGCCCGGAAACGGTCACGCAGTTGCCACAGCAGCCAGGCGCCGAGTCCCATCGCCAGGGTCTCGTAGATCGGGGTCGGGTGGACCGTTTCATCGGTCGGCACGGTGCCGTCCGGATAGGCCATCGCCCAGGGGCCGTCCCAGGCCTTGCCGTAGTCGCCGTCGCCCGAGAGCTGGCAGCCGCAGCGGCCGATCGCGTAGCCGAGCGCCAGCGCGGGCGCCACGAGGTCGAGCAGGACCAGGCCGAGGAAGCCCCGGTACCAGGCCCAGAGCACGACCCCGAGGGCGCCGCCGATCAAGCCCGCCGTACCAGACCAGCCCCGAGCCGGAGAAGAGGTTGCCGAGCAGGTCGTCCTTGACGCTGTCGTAGTTCTCGATGATGAAGTAGATCCGGGAGCCGACCACGCCGCCGAGGAGGGCCGAGAACCCGATCTCGTAGGCCCAGTCGGTGGGCTTGCCGATCTCACTCAGCCGCTTCGCGATCAGCGCCCCGGCGGCGAGGAAGGCGAGCGCGAACATCAGGCCGAAGGTCTGGAGGGTGAGCGGGCCGATCGCGATCTCGGGGTACATCGCCGCAGCTACTCGGCGAGGAGCGCCGCCATCAGCGCCTTCTGGGTGTGGAGGCGGTTCTCCGCCTGGTCCCAGACGGCGGAGCGGGGGCCGTAGAGCACCTCGGCGGCGATCTCCTCGCCGGGATGCGCGGGCAGGCAGTGGAGGACGACGGCCGTGTCCTTCGCGGCGCCCAGCAGGTCGGCGTCGACCCGGAACGGGGCCAGGTCGGCGCGCCGGCGGGCGGCCTCCTCCTCGTCGCCCATGCTGACCCAGACGTCGGTGTAGATCGCATCGGCGGCGGCGGCGGCGGCGCGGGGATCGTCGGTCAGCCTGACTCCATGGCCCTCCTCCAGCTGATAGCCGGGCGGCGCCGCGACCACGACCTCGACTCCGGCGAGCTCACCCGCGATCGCCAGCGAGCGGGCGACGTTGTTGCCGTCGCCGACATAGGCGAGACGAAGGCCGGCGAGCTCCCCGAACCGCTCCCGCAGGGTGAGGAGGTCGGCGAGAGCCTGGCAGGGATGGTGCAGGGGCGTCAGGGCATTGACGACCGGCACCTCTGCCGCGGCGGCGAGCTCGGCGACATCCTGATGGGAGCCGGAGCGGATCACGATCGCGTCGACGTAGCGGGACAGGACACGGGCCGTGTCCGCGATCGACTCCCCGCGCGACAGCTGTAGTTCGTCGCCGCGGAGGACGATCGGCGTGCCACCCAGCTCGGCGACGCCCACCTCGAAGGAGATCCTGGTCCGCGTCGAGGGCTTCTCGAACACCAGCGCGATGCTGCGCCCGGCCAGCCTCGGTTGCCCCGGCGCCGTCCCGGTGCCCGGCTTTCAGCTCCGCCGCCCTGTCGAGCAGCTTGCCGAGCTCGAAAGCGCCGAACTCCTCCCCTGTCAGGAAATCTCTCTTCAAGCTCCGGATACTAAGCGGGTGCGGTTCACCGCCATCAGCTGGAACCTCTTCCATGGCCGGGACTTCCCGCCCGACCCGCACCTGCGCACCTGGCGCTCGAGGCTGCTGCGGATCAGGGAGCGAAACGCGACCCACGTTCAGGTCAATCGCGACCTCAGCGCCGAGTTCGCCGCGATGCTGGCGGGGTGGGCGTGGGACGTGGCGCTGCTGCAGGAGTGCCCGCCGCGCTTCGCCGAGCCGCTCGCCCGCGCCTGTGCCGCCGAGGGCCACCGGGTGCTCACCTCGCGCAACTCGCTGGCGCCGCTGCGGCGCCTCAGCGCCGCCATCAACCCGGACCTGACCGCCTCCGGCGAGGGGGGCTCGAACCTGACCCTGGTGCGGGCCTCGGGCCCGCTCGGCGAGATCGCCGAGCGCAGGGAGTTGGCGATCCACGAGGGACGGCCGGAGCGACGGGCGATGGCCTTCGCCCGCACCGCCTCGGGGCTCTGCGTCGCCAACCTCCACGCGACCAACGATCGGCCGGACCTCGCCGCCGAGGACGTCCTGCGGGGGGCTGCCGCGGCCACCGATTGGGCGGCGGGGGCGCCACTGCTGTTCGGCGGCGACCTCAACCTGCGACCGGCCGAGAGCCCCAGCCTCTTCGAGGAGCTGCGTGAGCGCTTCGGGCTCACCGGGTCGACCGCCCCCGAGGCGATCGACCACCTTCTCTTCCGCGGACTGGAGACGGTCGAGCCACCCGCCCGGTGGCCGGGGGAACGGCGAGAGGTCCGCGACGACGGGCTGGCGCTGCGCCTCTCCGACCACGCCCCGGTGACCACCACCCTCGAAACGTCTCGATGAGCGGCGCATGAGATAGTCAGGTCGAAACGAGAATGCATTTGACCCCGCTATTCGAGGGTAAACGCAGTCTCGACCCCCAGACCCCGACAGGAGGGTGAGCATGGCCGAGAAAAAATCAAAATCGAGCAAAGCGACGAAAAAAACCAAAAAAGCCTCAGCTCGCAAACCCCCCGCGAGGCAAAAAGCCAAACCAAAATCAAAATCGGGCAAAACTAGAGCCGGCAAAAAAGCGAGCAGTGGCCGCACCAGCGGGCTCGACAAGAGCGTCGAACAGTTCCGGGAAAGCCTCGAGCAGAACGTCACCCTCAGCCGCGACCGTCTCCAGGAGGTCGTCGACGACGCCGTCAAGCGGGGCCGGATGCAGCGCAGCGACGCAGAAAAAATGCTCACCGACCTGGTCAAAAAAGGCCGCCGTCAGACCGACAGCCTGCTGAAGGAGCTGGAACGGCTGGTCCGCCAGGCGCGCAAAGGAGTCGGCGGGCACTCCGCCCCGGCTCGCAAACAGGCGACCCAGGCCGCGCGGCGCGCCCGCAAAAAACTCGGCTAGGTGACGCACGCCGCGGATCAGATTGCGGCGCCGCGCCCGCGCCGCGGCGAGCAGCTCGAGGTCGAGATCGACTCTCTCGCCTTCGGTGGCCGGGGAGTCGCCAGAGCCGACGGGTACGTCGTCTTCGTCGCCGGCGCCTTCCCGGGCGACCGGGTGCGGGCGGAGGTGACGAACGCGAAGCGCAGGTTCGCCGAGGCTCGGGCCGTCGAGCTGCTGCGTCCCGCCACCGACCGGATTGCCGATCGCTGCGTCCACGAGGGCGAGCCCTGCCCGGGGGCGCCCTGGCAGGGCCTCCCCTACGAGCGCCAGCTCGCCCACAAGTCCGAGCAGGTGGGTGACTCGCTGCGCCGGATCGGCGGCCTCGACGGGTTCGAACTCGAGGAGACCGAGCCGGCGGTGGAGCAGTGGCGCTACCGCAACAAGCTCGAGTACACCTTCGGCGAGCGCGACGGCGAGGTCCTGCTCGGCTTCCACGCGCGGGGCCGCTGGGACGTCGTCGTCGGCGTCGAGGACTGCCTGCTCGCATCGGAGCGCGGCAACGAGGCCCGCAACCGGATCCGCGACTGGGCGCGGTTGGAGGCGATCCCCTCCTACGACCGCCGCGCCCGTGAGGGCGTCCTGCGGAACCTCGTCGTCCGCGAGGGTTGGCGCACGGGCCAGATCCAGACCCGCCTGGTCACCTCGCCGGCCCGCTTCCCCAAGCCCCCGGTCGACCTGCATACGGTGATCGAGGGCGACTCCGGCGGAACCGAGGGCCCAACCGGCGTGCTCGGCGAGGAACGGCTGCGCGAGGAGCTCGCCGGCCTGCGCCTGGAGATCTCCCCCGGCGCCTTCTTCCAGACCAACACCGAGATGGCCGAGCGCCTCTACGCAGTCGCCTCCGAGTACGCCGGGATGAGCGGCAATGAGCGCGTCTTCGACCTCTACTGCGGGATCGGCACGATCGGCCTGACGATGGCGGCGCAGGCGGGAGAGGTCTGGGGCCTGGAGCTGGTGCCGGAGGCGATCGCCGACGCGACCCGCAACGCCGAGGCGAACGGGATCTCCAATGCGACCTACGTCGCGGGCAGCGCCCGCACCGGGGTCCGGCCGCTGCTCGAGCGGGTGGGAAGGCCCGACGTCCTCGTCCTCGACCCGCCCCGCGCCGGGCTCTCACAGAAGATCGTCCGACGGGTGATCGAGTGCGACGCGAAGCGGATCGTCTACGTCTCCTGCAACCCGACCACGCTCGCCCCCAACGCCGCCCAGCTCACCGAGGCCGGCTATAGGCTGACCCGCGTGAGGCCGGTGGACATGTTTCCGCAGACCCCCCACATCGAGTGCGTGGCGCTGCTCGAGAAAGCCGCCCCCGGAGGGGGCGGCGCCTAATTGGATCTGGTCGACTCCTATCCGGTTGTCGTCACCGACCGTCTCGAGGAGTGCCGCGACTTCTACCGCCGCTGGTTCGGGTTCGAGGTCAGCTTCGAGGCCGACTGGTTCGTGCTCCTCAACAGCGCTGGCGCCAATCCCGCGAGCCTCGCCTTCATGACCACCGATCATCCCTCTTCGCCACCCTCGCCGGCGGAGTACCGGGGCGACGGCGCCTTCATCACCTTCCAGGTCTATGACGCGGAGGCCGAGTACCTCCGCCTGGTCGACTCCGGGCTCGAGCTCGCCCGACCGCTGACCGACGAGCCATGGGGCCAGCGCCGCTTCGGCGCGGTCGACCCCGCCGGGATGTGGGTCGATGTGGTCGAGCAGATCGAGCCCGCCGCGGGTTGGTGGGACCCCTACATCGGGGCGGCTGAGTCGTGAGCCGCGGGTTCGGAGTCGCCGCAGGGCTCGACCCCGAGGTCGCACGACCGCTGGCCGCCCGCTGCGCCGAGCTGGGATACGGGTCGGTGTGGTCGAACGACCATCCCGGGGCGAAGGGGCTGGAGACGCTGGCCGAGTTCGCGGCGGCGGCGCCGGAGATCGAGCTGGGCGTCGCCGTGATCGCGCTCGACCGCACGCCGCCGGACGAGATCGCCGCCGACATCGAGCGCCTCGGGCTCGATCCGGCGCGTCTCTGGCTCGGCGTCGGCGCCGGCTTCTCCGATCGGCCGCTGACCCGGATGCGCGACTCGCTGCCGGAGCTGCGCGAGCGCCTGCCGGGCGTGCGGCTGGTGCTGGCCGCGATGGGCCCGAAGATGTGCGCGCTCGCCGGGGCCGAGTACGACGGCGCCTTCTTCAACTGGATGACCCCGGACTTCGCCGCCGACGCCAGAGAGAAGGTCGAGTCCGGCGCCGCCGAGGCCGGCCGCGAGGCGCCGCCCGTGTTCGGATACGTCCGCACCGCGGTCGGGGCCGACGCCGCCGGTCGCCTCGCCAAGGAGGAGTCCTTCTACCGCGACCTCCATGACGGCTACCGCAACCACTTCGACCGCCTCGCCGAGCCCGAGGGCACAGTCGGCGTCGCCGCCACAGACGCCGACGACGCCCAGCGGCAGCTGGCCGCCTATACCGCCCTCGACACGGTCGTCGTTCGCGGCCTCGCCAGCGCCACGGTCGACGCGATGACCGCCCTCGCCGAGGCCGCCGCCCCCGCCCGAGACGTGCATTGACCCCGTATTTCGTGGTGAATGCACACCTCGTCAGGCTGGTGGCGATCGCGGCGTTGATGGCCGTCCTTCCGGCGAACGCGATCGCCGGGGGTGGGCCGCCGCCGCGCTTCGGCCCGCGCGGGCTGGAAATCCGCGAACCGTCGAGCCTGTTGAACGCAGGTGGCTTCGTCGCCTACACGATCAAGTTCGAGAGGGCGGAGGAGACGGCCCATATCGACTGGGACCTGACGGAGCCCTCTCTCGCATCGATGGTCGCGGTCGGATACTGGGCAGGCCGGCGGTGAGGCGGAGGGGGCTGCGCAGGATCGTCGGCCTGACCGAACCCGAAGTCGGGTTCAAGGTCTCCGGCCGGCCCTCTACAGGCTCGGGCTGACGATCCGCGACGGTTCCTCCGGTCGGCTGCTCGGCAGCTACGGCGAGTACGTGCGCGTCCTGCGGCGAACGAGCGACCCGCGCCTTCGCTCGAGCCCGCCTCGCTGCGAGCCGGCGCGACGGCCTCGATCGGCGTCGCCGAATAGGGCACTGGCTTCCTCGTTTTCGGCCCCGACTACTCGGTCGAATCCTTCGACGGCGCCAACTGGGTCGCGACGACGATCCAGGCGTCAACCCGCGAACCGCTCTTCGGCCAGACCGCCGGCGCCGGCGAAGTCGGCCTCTGCTCGACCCTGCCGATCCCCGCAGGCACCTCGCCCGGGCGCTACCGCCTGAGCGAACCCGCCGAACACCGCTGGTGTATCCCGCACCCCCGCCCCTTCCACCCGGTGCTCAGCCCGAGCTCACCGTCCTCCCCTAATACGGCGGCAGGTCCTCGTACCACTCGCCGAGGATCTTGAAGGCGTGCCAGAACCGCTGCTTGGCGCCCTCCTCGTCGAGGGACTCGTCGATGTCGGGGGTGTAGAGGGCGTCGACGGCGGGGGTGAAGGCCTGCACCTCGCCCTCGCGCGGCTCTAGCTGGCGCGAGAGCGGCAATTCGAGGCCGTTGACGACCCGCAGCGCCGGCTCCCCCATCACGACGACGATCTTCGGCTGCACGATCGCGATCTCCTCGACCAGGCGCCGCACGCACTCCTCCGCCGCCAGGTCGGGCTCGGCGATCGGGCACTTGACGCAGAGCGTGCCGTAGACGACCAGGGGGTCGATCCCGAGCCGCTTGAAGCTCTTCATCAGGGCGTTCCCGGCCCGGCCGTAGAAGGCAACCCCCTCTTCGATCTCGGCGACCCCGGGGGCGTGCTTGACCATGATGACGTCGGCCTGCGGGTGCCCGGAGCCGAGCACCGGCATCAGCTTTCCGCGCGGGCAATGGGGGCATTCCTGCAGATCGTGGGTCAGCTGGTTGAGCTCGCGGATCGCGCGCTCCAGGTACTTCTCTCTTATCTCGTCGTCGGTTGCCGGCACGCTGGCCGATCTCTTTGACGACTCCGCCGCGGCTCCTTTCGCGCGGCCCGCCTGCATCAGCTCTTGCTCGCCGATCGCCCCCGCCTCGGGCGCCCGCCGCGCACCGGTTTGGCGTCGGGAACACTCCGCTTCGACGCTTTCGGGCGGCCGGTCGTCTGCAGGAGCTTCAGCGCCTGCACGTAGACGAGGTTCTTGTGCTTGCGGGTGATGTCGGCGTCGCGCATCGCCTCGAGGAACTCCTCGGGCCCGTCGAATTCGTGGATCCGCATCCGGACGCTGCCCAGGCCCTGGGCGACGTGGCTGTCGGACCCGGCGCCGGGGACGATCCGGTACTTGCCGGCGAAGCGCTCCGCCTCTTCGTTGAAGGCGGTCAGGGCGACCCGCGGGTTGAAGACCTCGAGGATGTCGATCTCCTCGACGATGTCGAGCAGGTGCTCGTAGTCGGGCACCGAGTGGAACCGATCGAAGGGGTGGGGGACGTAGACGAGGCCCCCCTGGCGGCGGATCTCGGCGATCGTCTCCTCCATCGTCATCCCGCGCGGGATCTTCTCCTCGAGGAAGAGGCCGATCACCTCGCCCTGCTCGGCGGTCTTCACCTCCTCGGCGACGATCACCTCGATGTCCCCCATCTGCTCGGCGATCCGCCGCGCCTCCAGCGCCCCGGAGACCTCGTTGTGGTCGGTGATCGCGATCGCTCCGAGGCCGCGGTCGCGGGCGGTCTCCAGCAGCACCTCGACCGGAGTGGCGCAATCGGGCGAGTGGTCGGTGTGCATGTGCAGGTCGACCTCGATCAGGGGCCTCTGGGTGATGCGGCGGCGCAGCTCTGGATCGCCGTCGGGATCGTGGCGCCGGGAGAGCAGCCGGCGATAGATCGCTTCCAGATCGCTCGCCACCTCCGCCCAGTCGCGTTCGTCACCGCCCGGCGCGACCAGCTCGTAGGGGCCTGGGAAGTAGCGCTCCAGCAGGTTGGCCGTCGCGGCCGAGGCGACCGTGCGGGCGTCGAGGCGCCCGAAGAAGATCTCCACCAGCGGCCGCGCCACCTGGGTCGAGAGGACCCGTTCCTGCGGCGCGTGGAAGGTGGCGACGTTGAGGGAGTAGGAATGCCGCAGCGCCGCCGAGGAGACGCTCGGGGCGAACGGCTCGTGGACATGGACGATGTCGAGCGAATTCGACCCCAGCAGCCGCTTGACGGGGTCGCCCGCGGCGACGAGGAGCACCTCGTGGCCGCGGCCCTCGAGCTCCTCGGCGACCCGCCGCACGTACTCGTTGACCGGGTTGCGCGTGCCCCGCCTGTGGGGCGTCACCTGCGCTATCGAGAGTGACTGGTCTGACACCGAGCAATCAGCATAAGGACCTATCCCTACTGGGATAGGTCCTAAGAGCCCGCCGCGCGGGGCGGGCCCCGCTCAGCCTGCGGCTTGGACTCGACAGTGGGGGTCTTCTCGGCGCCCGCCACCGGGGTCTTGCCGCGTGCGTAGGTCGCGATGAACTCGTCCGTCTGCTCCCGCGCCTCGTCGTCGGGCCGCTGCGAGTGCGGCGACTTCATCAGGTAGCTGGAGGGACCGTCGAGCTGGCCGGCGATGCCGCTGTTGAGCGCCAGCTTGATGATCCGGACCGCGTCGATCACGACCCCGGCCGAGTTGGGCGAGTCCCAGACCTCGAGCTTCAGCTCGAGGTTGAGCGGCACGTCGCCGAACGACTTCCCCTCGAGCCGGATGTGAGCCCACTTGCGGTCGGTCAGCCAGGCGACGTAGTCGGAGGGGCCGACGTGGACGTCCTCGGCGGGCAGCTCGTGGCCCATGATCGAGGTGACGGCGTTGGTCTTCGAGATCTTCTTCGAGTCGAGCCGCTCGCGCTCGAGCATGTTGTAGAAGTCCATGTTGCCGCCGACGTTGAGCTGCGAGGTCCGTTCGACCCGCACCCCGCGATCGTGGAAGAGGCGGGCGAGCTGGCGGTGGACGATCGTCGCCCCGACCTGGGACTTGATGTCGTCGCCGATGATCGGCAGCCCCGCCTCGTGGAAGCGCTTGTCCCAGTAGTCCTCGCGGGCGATGAAGACCGGCAGGCAGTTGACGAAGCCGACCCCCGCCGCCAGCGCCTGCTCGACGTACCACTTGGTCGCCTCCTCGGAGCCGACCGGCAGGTAGCAGACCACCACGTCCGCCCGCGACTCCTTCAGGATCCCGACGACGTCGGCGGTTTCGCCAGGCGCCTTGGTGATTTTCTCCTTCAGGTACTTGCCGAGGCCGTCATGGGTCATCCCCCGCTGGACCTCGACGCCCAGCTCCGGCACGTCGGCGAATTTGATCGTGTTGTTCTGGCCTGACCAGATCGCCTCCGAGAGGTCCTTGCCGACCTTCTCGGCATCGATGTCGAAGGCGGCGACGAACTCGACGTCGCGGACGTGGTAGCCGCCGAGATCGACGTGCATCAGGCCCGGAACCTGCTCCGCGGGATCGGCGTCCCTGTAGTACTGGACGCCCTGGATGAAGGAGTTGGCGCAGTTGCCGACGCCGACTATCGCGACGCGGACCTTGTCGTCCGTCTGGGCGACGCCGTTGCCGCCGCTTGATCCGTTGGTCTCGCTCATGAAATTGGAAGTCCTTCCTGGTTCAGGCTAGGTGGCAAATCACACCCTGGGCCGGGACCGGTTACACGCCGGGCGGGCCCGGGGCCTCGCTCACGCGGTCGTTTTGCTCGGTGCTCTTCAACTCGTTACGGACATGCCAGACCCGCTGGATCGTGGTGACCGTGGTCAGTGCGGCGATTGCGTAGATCGCGGGCGCCAGCAACTCGAAATCGCCGATTCCGGCGCCCTTGGCGAAGACCAGGCCAATCGAAAGTAGCACTACCCTGACCGGCCGGGTCGCCAACCCGACCTTGCACTCGACGCCGAGCGCCTCGGCGCGGGCCCGCGTGTAGGAGACCATCAGCGAGCCCAGCACCGCGACCACGCACATCGCCGCCGCGAAGTCGTCGCCGATCGCCGCGAAGTAGCCGGCGACCGCGGCAAGCACGATCCCCTCCTCGATCCGGTCGAGTGTCGAGTCGAGGAAGGCGCCGAAAAGCGTCCCCTTGCCGGACATCCGCGAGTAGCGCCCGTCCATCGTGTCCATCACCGAGCCGACGATGAAGGCGACGCCGGCGAGGAAGAAGAGGCGCTGCGTGATCAACGCTGCGGCGACCAGGTTGAGCACCAGGCCGACGACCGAGATCGCGTTCGGCGTCAGCCGCGACTCGATCAGCCGCTCGCGGGCATAGAGCCGCAGCTCCTGGGCGCTGCGGGCCTGGCGGCCGTTGCGGCGACCGCCGGATGCCCTGGGGGGCGCCGAGGAGCCCGATGAGGTCATCACGAACTCGCGCGCTCTGCGCGCGGCGCGAAGGCAAAGGACCGGGGATGACTCATTGGGCGCTCTCCGCGCTCATTGAATTCAGGCTAGTCGATCGTCGAAGGAGGCGATCAGGCCTCCGCCTCCCTGGGCGAGCCGACCCGCCACGACCATGCCTCCGGCCGGGCGCGCGCCAGCAGCCGCTGCGCGACCAGCGCGGAGACCGCCGCCACGGCGGCGCCGAGGGCAGCGTCGATCCAGTAGTGGTTGGCGGTGACGATCACGACCCAGATCACCAGCGCCGGCCACAGCAGCCAGAGGGTCCGCGAGTACCAGTGGCGGGAGAGCCTCGCAGCCGAGAGACCGACCATCATGGCGAAGGCGCAGTGCATGCTCGGCACCGCGGCGTAGGGGTTGATGAAGACCTTGACGAAGGCCGAGTCGTGATTGACGTTGGAGAAGTCGTTGATCGTGTCGACGAAGCCGTGCTCGGGGAAGAGCCTCGGCGGCGCGGTCGGATAGAGCACGTAGCCGACCAGCGCCAACCCCATCGAGACGATGAACATGTTGCGGACGAAGTAGAAGGCGTCGTTGCGGAAGAAGTAGAGCCAGAAGAAGAAGCCCAGAACCACCGCGAACTGGCTGTTCATGTAGACCTGGTTGGCGAAGTCGATGACCCAGTCCGCCTGCATGAAGAACGACTGCAGGCCGGGCTCGAGGAAGGTGTGGGTCGCGCGCTCGACGTCGATGATCTGCTGTCCGTGCGCGAAAGCCGTGGCGCGCTGGCCGTCGGCGAGGCCGCGCACGGTCTCATAGGCGATGTCGACGATGAGCAGCAGGCCGAGCTGCCTGCCGAGGTCGCCCCAGCCTTTGGGCAGCCTCGACCCGATCGCGGAGAGGGCGCGCATCCGGCAATTGTAATCCGCCTGTTAAGCGGCGGTATGAGACTCGGATCTCACTCCTCGAGGAAGGCGAGGATGCGCTCGACGACGCTCGGATCCTCGACCCAGGGCCAGTGGCCAAGTCCCTCGAGGCGCTCGAACCGGGCATCGGGGATCGCACGCGAGTAGGCCTCGCCGAACTTCGCCGGTAGGTAGGCATCGCGGTCGCCCCAAAGCACGAGCGTGGGGCACGCCAACCGTCCCAGGTCCTTGCCGGCGTCAACGAGCCGGTCCGGGTCCGCATCGCGATAGAGGGCGAGGACCGCCCGTTTCGTGCCCTTGTCCCAGTAGCGCCAGATCAGATCGATGAACTCAGGCGGCATCGCGCGGCGGTCCCCACGCGCCTGGCGCATGCCCAGAGCCATCCCGGCCCGGGTGCTGGTCGCGTTGGCGAGCTCGCCGAGCGGGCGCCGGCGCCAGATCTGGGCGACCCAGTGCCAGCGGTACCCGGGCAGGAGTGGAACCGCATTGGCGATCACGAGCCGCTCGACCGGCTCCGGCCGCCGCTGCGCATCGATCAGGGCCAGCACGCCCCAGTCGTGGACGAGGACCTTGCGCTCCCGCACCCCGAGCTCGCCCAGACAGCGCTCGAGGAAGGCGGAAAGGCCGTGCATCGAGTAGTCGAAGCGACGCGGGTCGGGGCGGTCGGAGCGGCCCCAGCCCGGCATGTCGATCGCGATCGCCGGGGCGCCGGAGCGTTCCATGAAGGGCACCCATTCCCCGCCATGGGTCGGGTTCCCGTGGTAGTAGACGGTCGGCGTCCCCTCCCCGGGCACCCGCCGGTAGAAGACCCTGACGCCGTCCACCACCAGCTCCGCCTCCTCGATCACGGCCATGGCCGCAGCATATGACGGGGCGAATAGGGTCCGGGCCGTGGACTGGAACCGACCGCAGAAGCGGCGGGTGCGGGCGATCCGCGACCGCCTGCGCGAGATATACGGGAGGCCGGTCAACAAGCCCCACGGGCACCCGATCGCCGAGCTGATCAAGACCGTCCTCTCCCAGCACACCAGCGACCGCAACCGCGACCGCGCCTTCGCCGCCCTGCGCGAGCGCTTTCCGACCTGGGAGCAGGTCCGCGACGCGCCGGTCAACGAGGTCGAGGAGGCGATCCGCACCGGCGGCCTCGGCAAGCAGAAGGCGCCGCGCATCCAGCAGATACTCGAGCGCCTCGGCGACCCGCCCGACCTCGACTGGACGGCTACGGCGCCACGGGAGGAGTCGATGAAGTTCCTGCTCTCGCTTCCGGGCGTCGGCCGCAAAACCGCCGCCTGCGTCCTGATCTTCAGCTGGGGGATCCCGGAGTTCCCGGTCGACGTCCACGTCCACCGGGTGGGCGGACGGCTCGGCCTCGTCCCGCCCAACGCATCCTTCGAGCGGGCCCACGACGAGATGCTGGCGGTGGTCGATCCTGAGGACGCCTACGAGCTACACATGAACCTGATCCGGCATGGGCGGGAGGTCTGCCGGCCCACCCCGCGCTGCGGCGAGTGCCGGCTGCGCCGGATGTGCCCCTGGTACCGCGCAACGAGCGCGAAGGGGGCGAGCAAGATCTCCGGTGACGATTAGTGCGAGCCCCTGCCGCGCGAAGCGTGATTCTGCGACGGTAGTATCTCCGCCGCTTCAGCTTCAGCCCAATCCATGAGCAAACGAACCTTCATCGTCTTCGGCCTCCTGGTCCTCGTCCTCGCGGTCCTGATCCCGTGGCTGGTCTTCCGCGCCGACGGCGACGCGGGGCGGGGCCCGGAGGAAGTCTCGGCCGAGCTGAAGTCCGGGCAGAGCCTCTTCGAGACGAACTGCGGGACCTGCCACACGCTCTACTCGGCGGGCACCGACGGCAACTTCGGGCCGGACCTGGACGAACTGCTGGCCGCGACGGGGCCGCCAACCGGCCCCTCCGCCGAGAAGACGATCGAGGCGACCGAAGGCCGGGTCCTCAACGCGATCGAAGAAGGCGTCGACAGCAGCACGACGCCGGGGCGGATGCCGGGAGGCATCCTCTCCGGCGAACAGGCCGAAGAGGTCGCCGAATTCGTCGCCAACACCGCCGGCCGCGGCTGAGCGCCGAGCGGGCCGAAGAGCCGCGAAGCACGCGACCCTCCGGCCCGTCGGGGCATCAACTCGCTAGTCGTCGAACCGCAGGGCGCTGAACACGCCTGCGTGATCCGAGTTCCAGAACCCGTTGACCGGCGTCAGGCCCGTCACCGACGAGCTCTTCAGGGTGATCAGGTCCGGGTTGCGGGTGAGGATGTGGTCGACCTGGTGGTCGAAGTCGGCGATGCTGCCGCCGGCGCCGACCGCCAACAGCGGGGAGTCGAGGCAGCAGCTCAACGGGTTGTTGGTGCTGCGCTCCACCATCCCGGCTGCGAGCAGGTCGTTGTAGGCCAGGCTGTCACCCGGCCCGGGGGTCGTGTCGTCGTCCGAGTTCAGATCGCCGAGCAGCACCACCGGAAGCGTGCTCGTGGCCGGCCCGCCCGGAGCGACCAACTCGTTGGCCTGCGCCTGGCGGATCAGCGGCTGGAACGCCTCCAGATGCGTGTTCACGAACCGGAACGGGCCGCTGCCGCGAACCTTGGCGTCGGTCGCCGTCCAGCCCCTCGCGATCGGCAGCAATTGGTTGAGGATCGGGAGTTCCAGCAGGGTGTTGAAGTTGTCGCCCTGCTCGTTCCAGGTGTGCACGCCGGCCCCGTTGCGGGCGAGGATCACGTCCCGCATCGTCAGATGGCCGATCAGCTCAGCGTTCGAGAAGCCGGGCAGCGGCCCATCGCCGGCGATTTCGTTCGCGTCGGCAGGGGCTTCGAGGTCGAACTCCTGCTGCACTTCGACGACCCTGTACTCCGGTGCCAGGCCCCTTGTTCAGCCGGTGAGGAGCAGTTCCAGGTAGTCGTAGTTCACCGGCGTCGCGGCAGCCGACAACGGCGTCGTCTGCCACAGCGCAACCTCCTGCAGGCCGACCAGGTCCGGCCTGGTCCGCAGGATCTCGTTCGCGAGGCCCTTTGCACGGGTCGGGAAGTCGTTGGCGACGACCTCGCGCAGAATCTTGCCGTTCGCAGCTGCCAGGGCTTCCGGGGTGGTCGCTTCGACCGCCGGCGTCAGATCGGCGCCGAGGTAGAGGTTGCGGGTCATCACGTTGACCTCTGATCCCTTGTGGTGGCCGTGGTCGTGACCCTTTCCATGGTGGCCGTGGTCGTGACCCTTGCGGTGATGACCGTGGTCGTGACCCTTTCCATGGTGGCCATGGTCGTGGCCCTTGCCTTGGTCACCGTGGCCGTGATTGCCTCCGGCCGCAGCAGCTGCCGGAAGCATCATCGCCAGGGCCAGCGCAGCGGCGATCGCCAGCAGCGGCAGGCGCCGTGTAAGTGCGTGAACGTTGCTCAAGTGCTCCTCCTCGTCGGCGACCCATGCAGGGCCGTTTCGTTGAGGCGCTTCCCCGAGAGTCGCTTAACCCTTGTCCCTTGACTCCCCCTGTGCCGCTAATGCGAAACCCACTATAGGTGGGAAAGGTTCGGTGGCAAGGCGAAGGGGCTTGCGCGAGATTGAGAATCTGCCATACTCAGACTTAGATTTTCAGAGTCCACCCAGTGGACCAAGCGCCAGTCAAGACAAAACCCCTGGAGGTACGCGAAAAAGTGGGCAAGACGATCGGGATCGACCTCGGAACGACCAACTCCTGCGTCGCCGTGATGGAGGGCGGCGAGCCGACCGTCCTCGAGAATGCCGAGGGGGGCCGCACGACGCCCTCTGTGGTCGCCTTCACCGACTCCGGCGACCGCCTCGTCGGCACCGTCGCCAAACGCCAGGCGGTGATGAACCCGGAGAACACGATCTTCTCGATCAAGCGGTTCATGGGCCGCAAGGAGGCGGAGGTCAAAGAGGAGGAGACGATCGTCCCCTACAAGGTCGTCGCCGGCCCCAACGGCGACGTCCGGGTCGAGGTCCGCGGCAAGCAGTACAGCCCGCCGGAGATCAGCGCGATGATCCTGCAGAAGCTGAAGGCCGACGCCGAAGCGAAGCTCGGAGAATCGGTCGACAGCGCGGTGATCACCGTCCCCGCCTACTTCAACGACGACCAGCGCCAGGCGACCAAGGACGCCGGCAAAATCGCCGGCCTGGACGTGAAGCGGATCATCAACGAGCCGACCGCGGCCTCCCTCGCCTACGGGCTGGAGAAAGAGTCGGCAGACCACACGATCCTCGTCTTCGACCTCGGCGGCGGAACCTTCGACGTCTCGGTGCTTGAAATCGGCGACGGCGTCTTCGAGGTGAAGGCGACCGCCGGCGACAATCACCTCGGGGGCGACAACTGGGACAAGGCGATCGTCGAGTGGCTGGTCGCCGAGTTCAAACGCGATCAGGGCGTCGATCTCGCCGCCGACAAGAACTCCCTGCAGCGCCTCTACGAGGCCGCGGAGAAGGCGAAGATCGAGCTCTCCTCGGCGCAGGAGACGCAGATCAACCTCCCGTTCATCACTGCGGTCGAGGGCCAGCCGAAGCACCTCGACATGAAACTCAGCCGCTCGAAGCTGAACGAGCTGACCGCGGACCTGCTGGAGCGGATCGTCGGCCCGGTCAAACGGGCCCTCGACGACGCCGAGGCCGAGATCGACCACGTCGTCCTGGTCGGCGGGATGACCCGGATGCCGGCCGTGCGCGACCGGGTCAAGGAGCTGACCGGCAAAGACCCCCACCAGGGCGTCAACCCCGATGAGGTGGTCGCGGTCGGCGCCGCGATCCAGGCCGGTGTCCTGGCGGGCGACGTCAAGGACGTGCTGCTGCTAGACGTCACCCCGCTCACGCTCGGCATCGAGACCAAAGGCGGCGTGATGACGAAGCTGATCGAGCGCAATACGACGATCCCGACGAAGAAGTCGGAGATCTTCTCGACCGCCGACGACAACCAGCCGTCGGTGGAGATCCACGTCCTCCAGGGCGAGCGCGAGATGGCAAGCGGCAACAAGAGCCTCGGCAAGTTCCAGCTGACCGGGATCCCGCCGGCACCGCGCGGCCTGCCGCAGATCGAGGTCACCTTCGACATCGACGCCAACGGGATCCTCCATGTCACCGCCAAGGACCTGGGGACCGGCAAAGAGCAGAAAATCGAGATCAAATCCGGGTCGGGCCTCTCCGAGGAGGAGATCCAGAGCATGGTCTCCGACGCCGAGGCCCACGCCGAGGAGGACCGCAAGCAGCGCGAGCTGGCGGAAACCCGCAACCTCGCCGAGAACGCGGCCTACCAGTCCGAGAAACAGCTCGAGGAGCTGGGCGACAAAGTCGACGCCTCGGCCAAGGAGGAGATCGAGGGCGCGATCAAAGAGGTGCGAGAGTCGCTGGGCTCCGAAAGCCCAGAGGAGATCAACTCGAAGACCGAAGCGCTGACCGCGGCCTTCCAGAAAGTCTCCGAGCAGATCTACGCCGCCGCCCAGGAGGAGGCCGCCGCCTCTGGCGACGGCGCCTCCGCCGACGGCGCCTCCGCCGACGACGAGGAGGAGGTCGTCGACGCCGAGGTGGTCGACGACGGCGAGGAGAAATGAGGTTGCCTCAGGACGGGTGGTTCCACCGACCGCGGGTCCTGTCGCGGGGAGGACGACGCGGGCGGGAGCGAGCCCTCCCCGCACGACACGCGGAACACCGTCAGAGGCGCCCTCAGCTGACACCGGCGGCGATCAGAGCGCCCAGATCGAGAAGGACCTGGATGCGCTGCTCGCCGACACGCAGCGGGAGCGGGATGAGTATCTGGACCTGGCGAAGCGGACGAAGGCGGATTTCGAGAACTTCCGCAAGCGGATGGTCGCAGAGGCCCAGGCCGCCAACGCCCGCGGCAAGGCGGACCTGATCCGCGAGGTGGTCCCCGTGCTCGATGACCTCGAGCGCGCGTTGCAGGCCGCGGGGCTAGACCCGGAGGGCGACTCGCCCGACGGGCTCGCCCACGGTGTCCTGCTCGTCTTCCGCAGCCTGCGGGAGGCGCTGGCGCGGAACGGTGTCGAGCCCGTCGATCCGGAGGGAGAGGCGTTCGACCCCCAGCTTCACGAGGCAATCTCGACCCAGCCAACTCCCGACGCCGAGCCGGGCACCGTTATCGAGGTAGTGCAGAAGGGATACCGCCTCGGCGAGCAGCTGGTCCGGCCCGCCCGCGTCGTGGTGGCGGAGTGAGGAGGCTCGTTGGCTGAGGATCTCTACAAGGTTCTGGGCGTCTCCAAGAAGGCCTCGGACGAGGAGATAAAGAAGGCGTACCGCAAGCTTGCGCGCCAGTACCACCCCGATCGCAATCCCGACGACCCGAAGGCCGAGGAGCGGTTCAAGGAGGTGCAGGGCGCCTACGACACCCTGTCCGACCCCGAGAAGCGCAAGGAGTACGACTCGGGCGGGATGTTCGGCGGCTTCGGTCCCCGTCCTGGTGGGGCGGGAGCGGGCCCGTTCGGCGCCGGCGCCGGCGGCTGGCTTCGGCTCCGACCTCGGCGACATCTTCTCGAACATCTTCAGCCGCGGCGGCGGCCGGCCCGGGCCACAGCAGCCGCGCGGGCGCGATCTCGAAACCGAAACCCTGCTCAGCTTCGACCAGGCGATCAACGGCGCCCAGGTCAGCGTCACCGTGCCGAAGCAGGAACGCTGCCCGACCTGTCACGGCAGTGGCGCCAAACCGGGGACCAGCCCCATCACCTGCCCGCGCTGCGAAGGGCGCGGCATCGACTCCCAGAGCCAGGGCTTCTTCTCGATCAGCCAGCCGTGCCCGCAGTGTGGCGGCGCCGGCCAGATCATCGAGGACCCCTGCCCGACCTGCGGCGGCTCGGGGCTGACCCAGCAGACGAAGCGCTACAAGGTGAACATCCCGGCCGGGGTCCGGGATGGAACCCGGATCCGGCTCGCCGGCAAGGGCGAGGCGGGCCCACGCGGAGGACAGCCCGGCGACCTCTACGTCGTCACCAGGGTCACCCCCTCACCGGTCTTCGAGCGGCTCGACGACGGCAACCTCGAGGTGACGGTGCCGATCACCGTCGCCGAGGCCCTGCAGGGGGCGACGATCGAGGTGCCGACGCTCGACGGGACCAAGAAAATCAAGATCCCGCAGGGGACCCGCCACGGGACGATCCAGCGCCTGCGCGGCGAGGGCGCGCCGAGGCGAGGCGGGAAGGGCGGCGGCGACATCCGCTACCGGCTCGAGATCGAGATGCCGCAGAAGCTGAGCAAGGAGCAGCGGGAGGCGGTCGAGAAGCTGGCGGAGACGCTGAACGGCGATGACCCGCGGGCCGAGCTGCTGCGGGAGGCGGGAAGATGAGCAACGGCAGCGACGGGCGACGGGCGACGAGACGCGTCGAAGCAACAATCGATGCGGAGCGGGGCGTGTTCATGATCTCGGTTGCCGCCGAGCTCGCGCAGATGCACCCCCAGACCCTGCGGATGTACGAGGCCAGGGGCCTGATCGAGCCGAAACGCTCGCCGAAAAACACCCGCCTCTACTCCCGCCGGGACGTCGAGCGGCTGCGCTGGATCCAGCGGATGACCACCAAGCAGGGCCTCAACCTGGCCGGGGTGGAGACCGTCCTCGAACTCGAAAAGAAGGTGGAGAGGATGAAGTCGGAACTGGAGCGGGCGCGCAAGCGGACGGCCGAACTGGAACGCCAGGCCGGGCTCTAGGAGCGCTCCTCCTGCCGAGTCACAGCGCTCGCTATACATCCGATTGAGACTGAAGGCAATCCAGCGCGAAGGGACTCCGATGCAGGCAACTTCCCGCGACAACAACATCGAGGTGGAGGGGCTGAGCCGAAAGTTCAAGAATGGCCCC
Organism: uncultured Solirubrobacterales bacterium; assembly: GCA_963816785.1. Lineage (GTDB taxonomy): Bacteria > Actinomycetota > Thermoleophilia > Solirubrobacterales > 70-9 > VRUE01. The sequence goes on from CAWFLL010000004.1 coordinate 1,372,127, forward strand.
CTCGCGGTCGCCGGCATCGACCTCCGGGTCGACCCGGGTGAGATCTACGGCTTCCTCGGGCCGAACGGGGCCGGCAAGTCGACGACGGTCCACATGCTGACCACGCTGCTGCCGCCCACCGGCGGCGGCGCTCGCGTCGCCGGCCACGACGTCGTCCGCGAAGGCCCCGCGGTTCGGGCAGCGATCGGTGCGGCGCTCCAGGAAGCGGCGCTCGATCCCCACCTGACCGGGCGCGAGCACATGCGGCTGCAGACGGCGCTGCATGGCCTTCCCCGCGAGGAGCGAGTCGCTCGCGGAGACGCGCTGATCGGCCGCGTCGGCCTCTCCGACGCGGCCGACCGCAAGGTCGGCGACTACTCGGGCGGGATGAAACGACGGCTCGACCTCGCCCTCGCCCTGGTCCACGGGCCGCGGGTCCTGTTCCTCGACGAGCCGACCACCGGGCTCGACCCGCAGAGCCGCGCGGCGCTCTGGGACGAGGTGGCCCGGCTCGCCGGCGAGGAGGGGGTCACCGTCTTCCTCACGACCCAGTACCTGGAGGAGGCCGACCAGCTCGCCGACCGAGTCGGGATCATCGATGACGGAAAGATCGTCGCCGAGGGGACGCCCGCGGCGCTGAAGGCCGAGATCGGCCGGCCGTGCCTCGAGGTCGTCCCCAGCGACCCGGCCCAGGGCGACCAGGTCCTCGCCGTGCTGGAGCGCTTCGGCGAGCGCGTGCCGGCGTCGCGGGATGCCGTCGCCGTGCGCTTCTCGGAGGGGGTCGAGGCGCTGACCGACGTCGTGCGGGCGCTCGACGCCGAGAACCTGCGGGTCGCCGACATCGACCTCCACGCCCCGAGCCTCGACGACGTCTTCCTCGAGAAGACCGGCCGCCATCTCGAGGGCGCGGGGGATGCCGGCGGCGCCGAGATGCCGACCGAGGAACGGATCCGGCTCGAGGGAGCGCCAGCGTGAGCGGCGCGGCCGTCGCCCTTCCCGCCGCACCCAGCCGAGTCTCGATCCTGACCACCCAGGTCGGATCGTTGGCCGGCCGCTCGGTGCTGCGCACCCTGCGCCAGCCGGCGATGATCGTCCCCAGCATCGTCTTCCCCCTCTTCCTGCTGGCGGTCAACAGCGCCGGACTCGATGCCGCGACCCAGATCCCCGGCTTCCCCACCGACTCCTACCTGACCTTCGTCCTCGCCGTCCCCTTCGTCCAGGGCGCTCTCTTCGCGACGATGAACTCCGGCCAGGCGCTGGCGGAAGACATCGAGAACGGCTTCTTCAACCGGCTCTCGCTGACCCCGATGCGCGGCTCGGCCCTGATCGCGGGCCAGCTCGCCGGCCTGGTCGTGATCGGCCTGATCCAGGCAACGATCTATCTCAGCGTCGGCCTGATCGCGGGCGCCGGCTTCGCCGCCGGGCCGCTCGGCGTGCCGGTCCTGTTGGCGCTCTCGATCCTGATCGCAATCGGCTTCGGCGGGATCGGGATGTACATGGCGATCCGCACCGGTTCCGGCGAGGCGGTGCAGGGGATGTTCCCGCTCCTCTTCGTCCTGCTCTTCTTCAGCTCGATCTCGCTGCCGCGCGACCTGATCGAAAAGGACTGGTTCCAGACGATCGCGACGATCAACCCGGTCAGCTATCTGATCGAGGGGATCCGCAGCCTGATGGTCTTCGGCTGGGACGCCGAGGCGCTGGCGCTGGCATTCGGCATCTCGGTGGCGCTGATCGCCGGTTCGATCACGATCGCCTCGATCTCCCTGCGGGAGAGGATGGTCCGGACGTGACGGCACGCGGGTATGCCTCCTCGGCGCTGGGCGTCGCCTGGCGCAGCCTCCACAACGTCTTCACCAACCCGGCGCTCCTGTTCCCGGCGCTGGTCTTCCCGCTGTTCTTCCTCGCCGCCTTCGCGGGCGGGCTATCCGCCATCGACAGGACGCCGAACTTCGACTACCCGGAGGGGTACACGACCTTCGTCTTCGGCTTCGTCCTGCTCCAGGCCTCGGCCCTGGGCGGGATCTTCACCGGCTTCTCGATCGCCGCCGACTTCCAGTTCGGGATGGGCCGGCGGATGCTCCTCGCCACCCGGCACCGGACCGCGATCATCGCCGGCTACGCGCTGACCGCGATGGTCAGGGTCCTGGTCACCTGGACGGTGGTGACGACCGTGGCGCTTCTCGCGGGGATGGGGGTCGGCGGTGGCCCGGTCGAGATCGCGGCCCTCTACCTGCTGTCGCTGACGGTCAACGTGATCGCGCTGCTGTTCGCGGCGGGCATCGCCCTGCGGCTGCGGACCCTGCAGGCGGGGCCGCTGATGCAGTTCCCGGTCTTCATGCTGCTGTTCATGACACCGGTCTACGTTCCGCAGGCGCTGCTCGCGGGCTGGATCTCGCATGTGGCTGCAGTCAATCCGCTGACCCTGGTCCTCAACACCAACCGCGACCTCCTGGCCGGGCAGTCGGCGGAGATCCTCCTCACCTACGCCACCGTGCTGGGCCTGATCGCGCTGCTCACGGTCTGGGCGGTGAGCGGCATGCGGCACGCAGAGGCGGCCGGCTAGGCCCGGTCCTGGCCCGCCGACGCTCGTACAATCACCCCACCAGTGCAGCCCGATCGATTCACGGTCAAGTCCCAGGAAGCTGTCGCCGCCGCGCAGCAGCTCGCCAGCCAACGGCGCAGCCCGGAGGTCGCTCCCCCCACCTGCTGCTCGCCCTGCTCGAACAGGCCGACGGCCTTGTCGTCCCGATCCTGCAGAAGCTCAGCACCGACGTCGGCGCGATCGCGGCAAGGGCCGAGGAGGCGGCCGAGGCGCTGCCGAAGCTGGGCGGCGGCGAGAAACCGGAGGCCCGGCCCTCCTCGGCGCTGGTCGCGGTGCTTCAGGCCGCCGAGAAGGAGATGGCGAGGCTCGGCGACGAGTACATCTCCACCGAGCACATCCTGCTCGCGCTCGCCGACAAGAGCTCGGGCGTGGCCGACATCCTCCCCGACCGCGGCTCGCTCGAGAAGGCGACGGCGGAAGTGCGAGGCCCGCACAAGGTGACCACGCCGAACCCCGAGGACAGCGTCCAGGCGCTGGAGAAATTCGGGCGCGACCTCACCGCCGAGGCGAGGGAGGGGAAGCTCGACCCGGTGATCGGCCGCGACGAGGAGATCCGCCGGGTGATCCAGGTCCTCTCGCGGCGGACCAAGAACAACCCGGTGCTGATCGGCGACCCGGGGGTCGGCAAGACGGCGATCGTCGAGGGGCTCGCGCAGCGGATCGTCGACGGCGACGTGCCGGAGAGCCTGCGCGACCGCCGCGTGATCGCGCTCGACATCGGCTCGCTGCTGGCGGGCTCGAAATACCGTGGCGAGTTCGAGGAGCGCCTCAAAGCGGTGCTCTCCGAGGTGCAGGACGCCGAGGGGCAGATCGTCCTCTTCCTCGACGAGCTGCACACGATCGTCGGCGCCGGCGCCGCCGAAGGCGCCATCGATGCCGCCAACCTGCTGAAGCCGATGCTGGCCCGGGGGGAGCTCCGCGCGGTCGGGGCCACCACGCTCGACGAGTACCGCAAGCACATCGAGAAAGACGCGGCGCTGGAGCGGCGCTTCCAGCCGGTCCTCGTCGGCGAGCCCGACATCAACGACACGATCGCGATCCTGCGCGGGCTGAAGGAGCGCTACGAAAACCACCACGGGGTGCGGATCGCCGACTCGGCGGTGGTCGCCGCGGCGACCCTCTCGGAGCGCTACATCGCCGACCGCTTCCTGCCCGACAAGGCGATCGACCTGATCGACGAGGCCGCCTCGCGGCTGAAGATCGAGATCGACTCGGTGCCGACCGAGATCGACGAGGTGACGCGGCGCGAACAGCAGCTGGAGATCGAGCGCGCGGCGCTGAAGAAAGAGAGCGATGACGCTTCGAAGGCGCGACTGGAGGCGATCGAGTCCGAGCTGGCCGAGCTGGCCGAGCGCTCGAGCGAGATGAAGGCCCGCTGGCAGAACGAGAAGGACGCGATCGAGGCGCTCCAGGAGGCCAAGGCGCGACTGGAGGAGGCCGGCCGCGAAGCCGAGCGGGCCGAGCGCGACGCCGACCTGGAGCGCGCCGCGAAGCTCCGCTACGGCGAGATCCCCGAGCTGGAGAAGGTCGTCGCCGAACAGGAGGCACGCCTCGCCGAGCTGCACGCCGGCGGCGGCTCGATGCTGGCCGACGAGGTGACCGAGGAGGACGTCGCCGAGGTCGTCGCCAAATGGACCGGGATCCCGGTCAGCCGTCTGATGGAGGGCGAGGTCGAGAAGCTGATCCACATGGAGGAGCGGCTCCACGAGCGGGTGATCGGCCAGGACGAGGCGATCGCCGCGGTCTCCAACGCGCTGCGCCGCTCCCGCGCCGGCCTCTCCGACCCGCACCGGCCGATCGGCTCGTTCCTGTTCCTCGGGCCGACCGGGGTCGGCAAGACCGAGCTGGCGAAGGCGCTGGCGGAGTTCATGTTCGACTCCGAGCAGGCGATCGTCCGCCTCGACATGTCGGAGTACATGGAGAAACACACGGTGGCGCGGCTGATCGGCGCCCCGCCCGGCTACGTCGGCTACGAGGAGGGCGGCCAGCTGACCGAGGCGGTCCGCCGCCGCCCCTACGCGGTGGTGCTGCTCGACGAGATCGAGAAGGCCCACCCTGACGTCTTCAACACCCTGCTGCAGATCATGGACGACGGCAGGCTCACCGACGGCCAGGGCCGGACGGTGAGCTTCACCAACACGGTTCTGATCATGACCTCGAACGTCGGCAGCGACCGGATCGTCGCCGAGTCGGTCGACGAGAAGATGCGCGAGCAGATCGAAGAGGTCCTGGCCGCGACCTTCAAGCCGGAGTTCCTGAACCGGATCGACGACACGGTGATCTTCCACCGTCTGTCCAAGGACGACATCGGGCGGATCGTCGAGCTGCAGGTGGACCAGTTGGTCGGCCGGGTCCGCGAGCGGGGGATCGAGGTCAAGCTCAACGACGACGCCCGTACCCTGCTCGGCAACCTCGGCTACGACCCCACCTATGGCGCCCGGCCGTTGAAGCGGGTTATCCAGAAGCAGCTCGTCGACAAGCTGGCACTGAAGATCCTCGAGGGGGAGTTCGAGGAAGGCGACACCGTGCTCGTCGACGCCTCCGACGGCGAGCTTGTCTTCGAGAAGGCGCCCGAGCAGGTCGCAGCAGCCGCCTAGCCGGCCCCCGAGCGCCGACGTCGGGAGTAATTCAAAAACTTGCAGGGACCTGGACGGTTATTTAGGAGGCGCTGAGGCTGCGTTGATATTCAGCAGGCGGGAAATGGGGCTGGGATTCACAATCCATGTGCCCCGACTACAGGAATACGGCTGAAATTCCGACTTATTCTTCCACGGGCCCGAAAACAGATGCCGAAACGACGTCAAATCAATGCCGATCCGGGAGCGGAGCGCCTGCGCTCCTCGGTGGCTGCTGCGACGGAGCCGGTGCGCACGGCCGCCTGGAAGGTCGAGGAGCGCGTGCTGTGGAGGGGCGCAGATTGGGTGCGCGCCCATGCGGATCGGGTCCGCCCCCACGCGGAGGCGATCAAGTGGCCGTTCGAACGGATCGCGTGGCTCGCCGAGCGGTGGGTGATCTGGCCGATCCAGGAGCGGACATCCATCTCTGGCCAGGTCCTCGGCGCCGGAGCGCTGGCGGCCCTCGCCATCGCGCTGATCGTGTTCAGCGTCGTCGCGCTCTCGGGCGGTGACGAGGCCCACAGGAAGGTCGTCGCGCCGGCGCCGCTGGCGGCCGCCACCACGACTCCCGCGCCGGCGTCTGAGGCACCGGCCGAGCCGGTCCTGAAAGGCACACCACCGTCGTTCGCGCTCGGCGAAGGCGTCGGCGTCACGGAGACCGCAGGTGAGCGGTCCGGGGCGATCGCAGCCGGGACGAGCACGACGGCCACGACCTCCGACGGCGAATCCGGCGCCACGACGTCGAGCCAGGAGCCGGTGCCCGCGGGCCCGGCGGCGATGAAGGTGGCGCGCCGCTTCGCCGAGGCCTTCGTCATCTATGAGATCGGTCAGCAGCCGAAGCGGACCCAGGCGATCTTCGATCAGACCACCAGCCCGCGCCTCGCGACGGCGCTCAAGGAACGGCCGCCGCGCCAACCCGCGGGGGTCGAGGTCCCGCAGGCTCGGGTCCTCAACCTCGTCCCCGGCCCGCGCAGCGGCCGGATCTACTCGGTCAGCGCTTCGCTGCTGCGTCTCGGGACCACGAGCGAGCTGCGACTCGAGATCGAAAAGAAGAACGGAGCCTGGATCGTCACGGACGTGAGGGGCTGATGAGAAGGTTTTCGGGAGTCCTGGTCGTCGCCGCGATGGTGCTGGTGCCGACCGCCGCCACCGCGCTCGCCGAAGCCCCGGCCGAGGACATGAGCGCGAGCCAGACCGCGGCCCCTGCCCCGGCCGCGCCGGCGCCGGTCCCCGCCCCGACCCCCGCGCCCGCCCCCACGCCGGCACCCGCCCCGACCCCCGCGCCCAGCGTGCGGCAGGGCGACACCCTCACCGCCCCGCCGGCGCCAGCCGAGAAGGGTGGCGGGGTCACCGCGAAGCCGAGGCCGACATCCGAACCCGAGCCGGAGGCCGATTCCAACTCGAGCGAACAGGACGGCACCGAAGGCGGGGGCGCCGCCGTGCCTCCACCGGACTTCCTCATCCCCTCGATTCCGAGCTCGAGCTGCGCGCCGGGCGCCGTCCCGCCGATCCTCCTGCCGATCTACCAGCGCGCGTCCGATGCCTACGGCCTCGGGCCGCAGGGACCGAGCGTGCTCGCTGCGATCAACCTGATCGAGACCGCGTTTGGCACCAACCTCAACATCTCCTCCGCGGGGGCGATCGGGTGGATGCAGTTCATGCCGGAAACCTGGGACGGATACGGGGTGGACGCCAACGGCGATGGGACGCGCGACCCCTACGACCCCGAAGACGCGATCTTCGCCGCCGCCAACTACCTCCAAGCCTCGGGGATGCCGGAGGACACCTACGGTGCGATCTTCTCCTACAACCACGCCGACTGGTACGTCGCCGAAGTCCTCTCCAACGCCGAGTGCTACGGGCAGCTGGGCAGCGCCGTCGCCTCGGCGTTCGACCTGGCGCCGAAGCTGGAAGTGCTGGACTGCCGGGCGCCGCGGCCGTGGCGCAAGCGGCTCCCGGGCGAGTACCTCGACGCCTTCGAGACAGCGGCCGCCCGCTACGGCCTCGGGCGTCGTGGGGTCTGGGCGCTGACCGCGGTCGCTCGCCTCGAGTCCGACTTCGGCCGTGGGATGAGCAAGGGGGAACTGCGGCGCCGCGGGCCGCTCGGCCTCGATCGGACCGAGTGGACGAGCTTCACCGTCGACGGTGACGGCGACGGCCGCATCCGCCACGCGGACCCCGCCGACTCCGCCGCCACGCTGGCGCGGATGATCTGGTCGCGGGGCAGCCTCCGCGCCGGCCTCTTCAGCCACAACCAGGCCGAGTGGTACGTCGAGGCGGTGCTGGTCGAGGCGGAGACGGCTCGAAGGTCACTGCAAGTCGAGCACGGTCGAGTGGACGCTGGCCCTGCCCAACGTCGTGATCGCTCCGATCAACTGGGACAACCTGACGCTCTCCAACGAAATGGAGAAAGAAGACCTCGACAGCGGCGCGATCGACCCGCGGATCGTCGGCCTGATCGGAGCGATCACGCAGGGTCACCAGATCACGATCACGGCGCTGCGCTCCGATCACTCGATGATGACCGCCGAAGGCGGCGTCTCGAACCATTACTACGGCCGGGCGATGGACATCGCCGTGGTCGACGGCGTCTCCTGCACCGACACCTCGCCGAGCGCTCCCTGCGCCGAGCTCGCCCGCACCCTCGCCTCCCTGCCGGCGCCGGCGATGCCCACCGAGCTGATCTACTGCTTCGATGTCGACGGGCCCGGCCCGGCCTTCGCCCGCAGCGACCACTGCGATCACGTGCACGCCGGCTACGACGGCTGAGCCCGGCGTGGACAAGCGCGGGCCCGCTCGCGTAACGTAGGCTCGAACCCCGCGAGAGGAGAGAGCCCATGCCAACGTACGTGATGCTCACCAACCTGACCGCCGACGGCATTCGCACCCTGAAGAACAATCCCGGCCGCGTTGCCGAGGTCAACCAGGAGGTCGAACAGATCGGCGCCAAGGTGCTGGCGCAGTACGCGACCCTCGGCCAGTACGACTTCATCACGGTTGTCGAAGCGCCGGACGAGAACACGATGGCGAAGGTCTCGGTCGAGCTGGGCTCGCGGGGGACGATGACCAGCCAGACGCTGGCGGCGATGCCCGCCGAGGACCTGGCCTCATCGCTCTGAGGAAGCGGCATTGAGGGTCCTGGTCGCCGGCGGCGGCGGGCGCGAGCACGCGATCGTTCGGGCCCTGGGCCGCTCACCTCGATCTCCCGAGCTGCTGTGCGCCCCCGGCAACGCGGGCATCGCCGCCGACGCGGAGTGCCTGCCCGAGGTCGGCGCCGAGGACGTCGACGCGATCGTCGCCACCGCCCGGGAGCGCGGCGCCGACCTCGTCGTGGTCGGGCCCGAGGCGCCGCTGGTCGGGGGGGTCGTCGACGCCCTCGAGGAGGCCGGGATCCCGGCCTTCGGGCCGAGCGCCGCGGCCGCCGAGCTGGAGGGCTCGAAGGCGTTCGCGAAGGCGCTGATGAAGGAGGCCGGGGTCCCGACCGCCTCGCACGTGCTGCTCCGCAGCCACGAGGAGGCGATCGAGCACCTGGCCTGCGCCCCCTACCCGGCGGTGCTGAAGGCCGATGGTCTCGCGGCCGGCAAGGGCGTGATCATCTGCGGGTCGGAGGCCGAGGCGCGCGACGCCGTCGACGTCTTCTTCACCGAGCGGCGCTTCGGGGAGACGGTCGTCGTGCTGGAGGATTTCCTCGAGGGCGAGGAGCTCTCGATGCTCGCCCTCTGCGACGGCGAGAACGTCGTGCCCCTCGCCCCCGCCCAGGACTACAAGCGGATCTTCGACGGCGACGAGGGGCCCAACACGGGCGGCATGGGCAGCTATTCCCCGGTGCCGGGCTTCGGGCCCGCGGAGGTGGAGGAGATCATCGCGGCCGTGCACCGGCCCGTGGTCGACGCCATGGCGCGGCGGGGGCTGCCCTTCACAGGCGTCCTCTATGCGGGGCTGATGATCGGCCCGGAGGGGCCGAAGGTGCTCGAGTTCAACGTCCGTTTCGGCGACCCCGAGACGCAGGCCGTGCTCCCGCGGCTGCGCTCCGACCTGCTCGAGCTCTGCCTCGCGGGGCGGGAGCCGGGAGGGCTGGCGGGCGTGGAGGCCGAGTTCGGCGAGGACTGGGCGGTGACCGTGGTCCTCGCCTCGGCCGGCTACCCCGAGTCCTCCTCGAAGGGCGACGTGATCAAGGGGCTGGAGGAGGCGGCCGCGATCGCGGAGGTCACGCATGCCGGCACCGCCGAGCGCGATGGTGAGGTGGTCACCGCCGGCGGCCGGGTGCTGAACGTCACCGGCTTGGGCGCGACTCCGGCCGAGGCCCGCGATCGCGCATACGATGCGGCGCGGCGGATCTCGTTCGACGGAATGCAGATCCGCTCCGACATCGCCCTCCGCGCCGTCGAGCGCGTCCCCAGTCCCTGAACCGAGAGGAAATGATGAGCGAGATCTCAGAGGATCCTCAGCCGACCGAGACGACCGTGATGCCGGCGGTCGAGGAGGCGTTCGAGGAGATCAACGTCGACGCGCCGCTGGTGGGGATCATCATGGGCTCGAAGAACGACAAGTCGAAGATGCAGCCGGCGGGGGCCGCCCTGCACGACGCGGGGATCCGCTACGAGGTCCGGGTGATGAGCGCTCATCGCGATCCGGAGATGGTCCGCGAGTACTGCACCAATGCCCGGATGCGAGGGCTGAAGGTGATCATCGCGGGGGCGGGGATGTCCGCCGCGCTGCCCGGCGTCGCCGCCGCCCACACCGACCTGCCGGTGATCGGGGTGCCGATTCTCGGCAAGAGCCTCGGCGGCCTCGATGCGCTCCTCTCCGCTGTCCAGATGCCGCCCGGGGTTCCGGTCGCCTGCGTCGCGGTCGACGGGGCGAAGAACGCCGGGCTGCTCGCAGTTCGAATAATCAACGCATGATCGTGAGGTACACACGGCCTGAGATCGGGGAGGTCTGGTCTCAGCAGCGGAAGCTCGAGTGCTGGCTCGAGGTCGAGCTGGCCGCGACCGACGCGTGGGCCGAGGAGGGCGTCGTCCCCGAGGAGGCGGCGCGGGCCTGCCGCGAGAAGGCCGCCTTCACGGTCGAGGCGGTGAACGAGCGGGAGAAGGTCACCGACCACGACGTCGCCGCCTTCGTCGACGTCGTCGCCGCCTCGGTGGGCGAGCACGGGCGCTGGATCCACTACGGCCTGACCTCCTCCGACGTGCTCGACACGGCCCTCGCCCTGCAGCTGCAGCAGGCCGGTGAGATCGTGCTCGCCAGTGCGCGCGCCTACCGCGACGCGCTGATCGAGCGGGCGCTGGAGCAGCGCGACACCCTCTGCGTCGGCCGCACCCACGGCGTCCACGCCGAGCCGACCACCTTCGGCCTCCGCCTGGCGGGGTTCGCCTTCGAGGCCGACCGCAACCTCGACCGGCTCGGCAACGCCTTCGAGCAGCTCGCCTTCGGCAAGCTCTCGGGCGCGGTCGGAACCTACGCCTCGGTGCCGCCCGAGGTCGAGGCCCGGGTGATGGATCGCCTCGGCCTTCAGCGCGAGGACGTCGCCACCCAGGTCATACCGCGCGACCGCCACGCCGTCCTCACCGCGCGGATCGCGGTCGCCGGCGGCGGCCTCGAGCGCTTCGCGACGGAGGTGCGCAACCTGCAGCGGACCGAGGTGCGCGAGGTCGAGGAGCCGTTCGGCGCCGGCCAGAAGGGCTCCTCGGCGATGCCCCACAAGCGCAACCCGATCCGCACCGAGCGGATCACGGGGCTATCCCGCGTGCTCCGCGGCTACGCCCAGACCGGGCTCGAGAACATCGCCCTCTGGCACGAGCGCGACATCTCCCACTCCGGCGCCGAGCGGGTGATCCTCCCCGACTCGACGATCGCCCTCGACTACATCCAGGACCTGGCCGCGGGCGTCGCCTCCGAGATGACGATCGATGCCGACCGGATGCGCGAGAACCTCGATCACACCCACGGCGCACTGTTCAGCCAACGCGCGCTGACGGCGCTGGTCGACTCGGGCATGAGCCGCGACGACGCCTACCGGGTGGTGCAGGAGAACGCCCAGCGGGCCTGGGACACCGGCACCGACTTCCGCGACCTCCTCGCCAAGGCGGCGCCCGACCTCGACCTCGACGCCGTCTTCGACTACGGCGCCTACCTCACCCATCTGCCGCAGATCTTCGAGCGCCTCGAAGCGCTGCGCGATTAGCGGCGGTGGGCCCTTCGTTAGGGTTGCCGCGTGATCCTCTACACCTGCGGCCAGAAGAAACGAGCCGGGCAGCTCGGGCATCCATGCGGCAGGGCGGCGAGGGCCCTCGACCAGGCCGGCTACGAGTACGAGATCAAGGTGGTCGGCGGCTATCGGCTGATGCCCTGGAGCTGGGGCAGCCGCGATGACGAGCGGGCTGAGGTGAAGGAGCTGAGTGGCACCAACGAGGTGCCGATCCTCATCCTCGACGGCGGTGAGGTGATCTCCGGGTCGGGGACGATCGCGCGCTGGGCAAAGGAGCACCCGGTGGCCCGGGCCGCCCAGCAGGAAGCCGAGTGAAGGGCTAGGCGGCCGCCAGCTCGCGCTCGCGGGCCGGATGGCGCGCGGTGATGACGACGGGGGTGCCGTCGCGCGGCGAGAGGGTGATGTTGCGGCGGCTGACCCGCTCGGGCGCGGGATCGGCCTTGTGCAGCTCGCATCGGGTGAGGACCTCACGCAGCACGATCCGCATCTCGAACTCCGCGAACGCGGCCCCGAGGCAGCGGCGGATTCCGCCGCCGAACGGGATCCAGGCGTAGGTGTCCGGGGCATCCTCGATGAAGCGCTCGGGCCGGAAGGCGAAGGGCTCGGGATAGACGTCGGCGCGGGTGTGGGCAAGCCAGATCGCCGGCGTCACGTCGGTCCCCACCGGCAGCGTCAGGCCATCGACGCTCAGCTCGGTGGCGAGTCGCCGGCCGGCCAGCGGGACGACCGGGCGCAGACGCAGCGACTCGGAGATCGTCGCCCGCAGGTACTCGTCCTCGCCCTCCTCGAGGGAGTCGCGCAGTCGGCTCATCACCTCGGGGTGGCGGAGCAGCAGGTCGAAGGTCCAGGCGAGCGCGGTCGCCGTCGTCTCGTGGCCCGCGAGCAGCAGAGTCATCAGCTGATCGCGGAGGTCGACATCGCTCATCTCCCCACCGTCCTCGAAGCGGGCGAGCATCAGCGCCGAGAGGATGTCGTCGCCGTCCCCGAGGCCGTCGCCGCCCCGCCGCTCGGCGATCTCGGCGTAGATCAGCTCGTCGACCTCGCCGATCAGGCCCTCGAACCGCGCCCATGGCCCGCGGCTGAAGCGGCGCGTGGCGAGGCCGATCAGCTGCAGGAGGGGCTCCGCGGTCTCGTTCAGCACCCTCGCCAGCAGGGAGCGGAGCCGCGCCAGCCGGGCGCCGTCGACGACGCCGAAGACGACCCGCAGGATCACCTCGAGGGTGATCGCCTGCATGCGGGGATGGATCGGGAACTGCTCGCCGAGCGGCCAGGAGTCGATCTCGGCCTCGACGATCTCATCGACGATCGGCTCGTAGGAGCGCATCCGCTCGCCATGGAAGGCCGGCAGCATCAGCTTCCGATGGGCGAGGTGGTCGCTCCCCTCGAGGAGGAGCAGCGAGCGCGACCCGAGAATCGGTTCGAGCACGAGCTCCCGACCCCGCGGCAGGCCGTGTGCGCGCTCCGTGTAGAGGGCCTTGATCGCGGCCGGGTCGGAGATCAGGACCATCGGCCGCTCGAAGCCGAGGAATTTCACGCTGAACGACTCGCCGAGGCGCTCGCGGCAGTCCTGCATGAACGGGAGCGGCCTGAATGCCCACCTCAGGGTCTGAACGAGCGGTGGGCTGTTCGGTTCCGGGGGAAGCATCGGGGCAAAGCATCGCAGGTGGTGGTTAGCATCGGTTGATGGCCGCGACGGTTCAGGATCTGAAGCTCCACTCCTCCGGGAAGGTTCGCGAGATCTACGAGTGGGAGGACGACCTGCTGATGGTGGCGTCCGACCGAATCTCGATCTACGACGTGGTGATGCCCTCCCCGATCCCCGACAAGGGGAAGGTGCTGAACCGGATGTCGGTGTTCTGGTTCGAGCTGACCGGCGACATCGTTCCCAACCACCTGATCTCCGAGGACGTGCCCGAAGAGGTGGCCGAACGCGCGATGCGGGTGCGGCGGCTGGAGATGTACCCGATCGAGTGCGTGGTGCGCGGCTACCTCTCGGGGTCGGGCTGGAGGGAATACCGCGAGAGCGGGGCCGTCTGCGGGATCGACCTGCCGCCGAACCTGCTCGAGTCCGACAAACTGCCCGAGCCGATCTTCACCCCGGCCACCAAGGCTGAGATCGGCGACCATGACGAGAACATCGACTTCGGGCGGGCCGCGGAGATCGTCGGCGACCCGGCGCTGATGGAAGAGCTGCGGCGGATCTCGATCGAGGTCTACTCGCGCGGCGCCGAGCACGCGGCGGAGCGGGGGATCATCCTCGCCGACACCAAGTTCGAGTTCGGCCGCCACGCCGGGGCCGAGATCGTCCTCGCCGACGAGGTGCTGACGCCGGACTCCTCCCGCTTCTGGCCCGCGGACCGCTACCAGCCGGGCAGCGCCCAGCCCTCATTCGACAAGCAGTTCGTGCGCGACTGGGCCGACGAGGCCGGTTGGGACCACACCCCGCCCGCCCCGGAGCTGCCGCCGGACGTGATCGAGCAGACCCGCGCCAAGTACGTCGAGGCCTACGAGCGGATCACGGAGCGCTCTTTCTGAGCAGCGACCGTCCGTACTGCGGGTAGGTGCCGGTGTATCCCCGCACCTTCGCGATCGGGCGCAGGGCCCCGAAGACCAACGACTGAAGGGCGGCGGGCGGACGCTTTAACACGATCACGTCCCGGAACTCGGTCGCGAACATCGCCAGCTGAAGAGGATCGGGCATTCCCTTCTCGTTGCTGTGGCCGTCGCGGGCGAGGCCGAACAGGTTCTCGATCATCAGCAGGAAGCGCACCCCGTCAGAGACCCGGACACGCGCGACGCACTCCGCCTCGCCGGCGTTCCACCAGTCGTGCCAGCTCCCGCGCGGAATCTCGACCACCTCGCCGAGCCCGGCGACCGACTCGCTGCCGTCGAGGCGGAAGCCGATCCGGCCCGCCTCGACCGTGAACCGCTCATCGAAGTCGTGGTGGATGTGCTCACCGGCCACGGCGCCGCCGGGCTGCACGTGGAGCTCCGCCTCGAGTGAACGGTCGCTGCCTTCCCATGGAACCTTGATCAGGACTCCCCGCTCGCCGGTTCGCGGGTTCTCGAGAGAATCCCCGGTGGAGAACGGCTCGGTCGGCGCGGCGAGGGCGGGCGGGTGGCTCACCGGTCCATCGTAGACGCGAACCCCGGGGACCGGATCGCTAGATTGGCAACCGTGAAGGCGCGCGTCCTGATCCGGCCGAAGGAGGGCATCCTCGACCCCCAGGGCAAGGCGGTCGAGCGGGCGCTCCCGGCGCTCGGATTCGAGGGGATCGAGCACGTGCGGGTCGGGCGCATGGTCGAGCTCGAGGCGGAGGATCCCGAGCAGCTCTCCGAGCTCTGCACGAAGCTGCTCGCGAACCCGCTGATCGAGGACTTCGAGATCGAGCCAATCGACGGCGCCTGATGCTGTGGGGCGTCCTCCAGTTCCCCGGCTCCTGCGACGAGCGGGATGCGCTTCGCGCCTGCTCGCTGGCCGGGAAGGCGAAGCTGCTCTGGCATGAGGAGAGGGACCTAGGCGACGTCGACGCGGTCGTCGTCCCGGGTGGCTTCTCCTACGGCGACTACCTGCGGGCGGGGGCGATCGCCCGCTTCTCGCCGGCGATGGAGTCGGTGGCCGAGTTCGCCGCCGGCGGCGGGCCGGTGCTCGGGATCTGCAACGGATTCCAGGTGCTCTGCGAGGCGGGGCTGCTGCCCGGGGCGCTGCTGCGCAACGAGGAGCTGCGGTTCGTCTGCCGTCAGGTGGATCTCGTCGCCGGAGACGCTCGCTCGCCGTTTCTGCGGAGGTTCGAGCCCGGGGAGCGGCTCTCGATTCCGGTCAAGCACGGCGAAGGCCGCTACTACGCGCCCCCCGAGCTGCTCGACGAGATCGAGGCCGGGGGCCAGGTCGCCTTCCACTACGCCCCTGGCCAGAACCCGAACGGCTCGGCCCGCGACATCGCCGGGGTCCTCAACGAGGCCGGCAACGTCCTCGGCCTGATGCCCCACCCCGAGCACGCCGTCGACCCGCTCATCGGCTCAACCGACGGCTTGAGGTTGTTCGCAAGCGTCGCGGAGGCATTGGTGTGACACCCGCCGCCCCCGGACGCGGGAGCCGGGGCCTGTCCATCTGTAGTTCTTCAGGCCCCGGCGGGAGCAGAGGAGGCGGCGGTTGATCCAGGGAGCAGAGCAGCCGGCGTCATATGAGGTACTCGGCCTCACCGAGGCCGAGTACCTGCTGATCGTCGAGAAGCTCGGCCGCGAGCCGAACGACGTCGAGCTGGCGATGTTCAGCCTGCTCTGGTCCGAGCACTGCGCCTATAAGCACTCGCGCAAGCTGCTGCGCCGGCTGCCGATCGAGGGCGAGCGCGTCGTGATGGGCCCCGGCGAGAACGCCGGCGCGGTAGACATCGGCAGCGGCTACGCGGTCGCCTTCAAGGTCGAGTCACACAACCACCCGAGCGCGGTCGAACCGTTCGAGGGAGCGGCGACGGGGGTCGGCGGCATCCTCCGCGACGTCTTCGCGTTGGGCGCCCGCCCGATCGCGATCCTCGACTCGCTGCGCTTCGGCGAGCTCGACTCCGAGCGCTCCCGCTTCCTGCTCGACGGAGCGGTGCGCGGGATCGGCCATTACGGCAACTCGATCGGGGTGGCCACGGTCGGCGGCGAGATCTACTTCGAGGCTCCCTATGAGCACAACTGCCTCGTCAACGCGATGTGCGTGGGGCTGGCGAGGCAGGACGAGATGGTGCGGGCGGCGGCGGCCGGCGTCGGCAACGCGGTCGTCCTGATGGGGGCATCGACCGGGCGCGACGGGATCGGCGGCGCCTCGGTCCTCGCCTCCGCCGAGCTGGGCGAGGGTGACGAAGCGAAGCGGCCGACGGTGCAGATCGGCGACCCCTTCGAGGAGTCGAAGCTCCTCGAGTGCTGCCTCGAGCTGTTGGAGAAGGACCTGCTGGTCTCGCTGCAGGACCTCGGCGCCGCCGGCCTCACCTCCTCGGCGGGTGAGATGGCGGCGGCGGGCGGGGTCGGGATCGACCTCGACGTGGCGAGGGTCCCGCTCCGCGAGGCGGATATGGAGCCGTTCGAAATCATGGTCTCGGAGTCGCAGGAGCGGATGCTCGGCGTGGTCGAGCCGGAGAAGGTGCCCGACGTCCTGGCGGTTTGCGAGAAGTGGCAGACCGGGGCGGCGGAGATCGGAGTCGTCACGGATTCCGGCGCGATCCGGGTGCTGCGCGGCGAGGATGTGGTCGGCGAGATGCCGGTCGCGGCGCTCGTCGACGGCTGCCCGCTCTATGACCTCTCGCCGGCCGAGCCGGAGGGTTGGATCTACGGCAACCGGGCGAGCCTGGACCCGGCCACCTCGGCGGAGGAGACGCTGCTCGCCCTGCTCGCCTCCCCCAGCATCGCCTCGAAGCGGTGGGCCTTCCGGCAGTACGACTCGGTGGTCGGCTCGCGGACCGCGCGGCGACCGGAGACCGCCGACGCCGCGGTCCTCGCGATCCCCGAGTCCGGCAACGCGATCGCGGTCTCGATCGACGGCAACGGGCGCCGGGTCGCCTGCGACCCCCACGCCGGCACCATCGAGGCGGTCCTCGAGTGCGCCCAGAACCTCGCCTGCGTCGGCGCCGAGCCGCTAGGCGTGACCAACTGCCTCAACTTCGGAAACCCCGAGAAGCCGGCCCAGGCCTGGCAGCTCGACCGCGCGGTCTCCGGTCTCGCCGAGGCATGCGAGGCGCTCGGCGTCCCGGTCGTCGGCGGCAACGTCTCCCTCTACAACGAGGGGCCGGAGGGCCCGATCTACCCGACCCCGGTGATCGGCATGGTCGGCGAGCTGCCCGATCCCGGCGTCGCCGCCGGCGTCGCCTTCGCGGGCGAGGGCGACGCGATCGCCCTGCTCGGCCCGTTCGCTCCCTCGCTGCAGGGCTCGGAGCTGGCGAAGCTCCTCGGCGAATTGGACAAGGGGCTCCCCCGGCCGGACGTCTCCTCTGTCGCCGCCGCCTGCGCCGCCCTCCGCGACGCGGTCCGCGCCGGCCGGGTGGTCTCCGCCCATGACGTCAGCGACGGCGGCCTCGCCTGCGCCCTCGCCGAGTGCGCGATCGGAGGCGTCGTCGGGTGCAGGGTCGACCTCGCGCCGCTGCATTGATAGCGGCTGCTCGGCGGAGGAGGCGCTGTTCGGGGAAGGGCCCGGCGGCTTCGTCCTCAGCGGGGCGCGTGCCGAGCTCGATTCGCTTGCCGAGGAGGGGGTTCCGGTGGCGCTGATCGGTGAGACCGGTGGCGAGCGGATTTCGATCTCCGCCGGTGACTCCCAGTTGGACGTCACGGTCGAGGAGGCCACGGGCGCGTGGTCATCGCTCGCCGAGCGCATCGGCTAAAGGGTCAGGCCTCGACGGTCGACGTACGGCATGTCGACGGATATGCTCCAAGCACGAGGGACGATGGGGACAAGGATCTGCAAGCGGGTTGGCACTGGCTGTCACGTCCGTGGTCGCCGCTGTCTCGGTGATCGGTGCACCCTCGGCCACCGCCGCAACTGAATTCGGCGACAACTGCGTCGCGAAATCCGTCGTCAAAGACTTCACCAGCCTGTTTGAGATCTCGGCGCCAGACAACCCACTGCCCGTTGCCGCTCCCAGCGCCGGGGTCATCACCAGATGGAAGACCAGCATTCCCCCGACTTCCGGCTCTTTCCCGGCGAGCCTCAAGGTCCTCCGCCTGAGCGGCGCCACCGCTCTGGTGGTTGGCGAGAGCCCGGCGATTGTCACTTCGGGAACCAACACCGTAGAGACGCGGATTCCGGTCCAGGCAGGAGACCATCTCGGCATTTCTGCCACTGGATTCGGGGCGTACTACTGCCTGGGGTCGGAAGGCGACAGGATCGGATTGATCGAGGATGCCCTTCCCGTGGGGGCGGGAGTGCCCTTCATCGAGGATGAAGAGAAAGTGCGTGTGCCGGCCGCCGCGGTTCTCGAGCCCGATGCCGACGGCGACGGCTACGGCGACGAGACCCAGGACCAGTGCCCGCAGAGCACCGGTTTCCAGGCCGCATGCCCGGTCGTGGTGCTCGACTCGACGCCGTTGCTGAAGAAAGGCAAGGTGGTGGTCCTCGTCGCCGCCAGCACCTCGACGAAAGTGACCGTCTCCGGCAGCGCGAAGCTGCCGAAAGGCGCGAGCAGCTCCGCCCAGGCGAAACTGGCGAAAGTGGCGAAACCTGTGACCGCAGGAAAAATCACCCGCTTCGCGCTGAAATTCCCGGCAAGCCTCAAGTTCGCCGTGGCGGGCCTCCCCCGGCAAGTCGATCGCCCTGAACCTGAAGGCAACGGCCCCCGGGGCAACCGGCGGAACCGTCAAGGACGAATCGAAACTGAAGCTGAGGGGCCAGGGCTAGGCCGCTCAGCGGATCTCGAATCCGCTGAGGCCCTGCGGCTTCTCCTCGCTCACCTCGACCAGGTCGACGCGGGCGCCACGGGGGCCATCGCGGCAGAACACCAGCATCGCCTCGACCGCTCCCGGCGTCCCCTCGAATACCGCTTCGACCTTTCCATCGTCACGGTTTCGGACCCATCCGGCGACCGAGCGGGACTCGGCCTGCCTCCGGGTGGTGTCGCGGAAGAAGACTCCCTGGACGCGACCGTGGATGACCGCCCTCCTGTGGATCTCACCTGTTTGTCGATGATCGGATGCGAGGCTCAAGAGCCAAGCGTAGGAGTCGAGGAACGCCGTGACGAGGGATATGCTGCCGCCAGGAATGAAACTGCGATTGGATTCGGACAGGAAGAGGCAGGGATGAGAAAGCGGCTTGCGGTTTTGGGCACGGCGTTGGTCGCGGCGCTCGGCGTGATCGGCGTGCCGTCGGCTTCGGCGGCGGTCGAATTCGGCGACAACTGCATCGCCAACGACGACCTCGAAACCCCCTTCACCCTGTTCGAGATCTCGAACCCGGCGAACCCGTTGCCGACAGCTGCGCCCAGCCAGGGCGTCATCACCAAATGGAAATCCAGCCTCATCGCGACCCCTGGCTCGCTCCCGCTGCGATTCCAGGCGCTGCACCCGACGGGACCCGGTCAGGTCCAGGTCGTCGGGGAATCGACCCAGAACGTGACCGGCGGGTTGAATGTTTTCGACACCCGGATACCGGTGAATGCCGGAGACAGGATCGCCATCGGGGCCGTCATCGAAGAAGCGAACCTCATCTGCAAATCGGAAGGCAACCCGAGCTTCATCGGTGGATTCATCGGCAATCCAGGGCTCGGAGGGAAAGCGCCGACCATCGAAGCCCCGGCCGAATTCAGGTTGCCCCTGGCGGCGCTCCTCGAGCCCGATGCCGACAACGACGGCTTCGGCGACGAGACGCAGGACCAGTGCCCGCAGAGCGCGACGACCCAGGCGGCCTGCCCGGTGGTCACGATCGACTGCCCTCTCGCTGAAAGGAAAGGGTGTCGTCACGGTGTTGGTCGCCGTCAGCTCTACGGCGCCGGTCTCCGTAACCGGAAGCGTGAAGCTCGGGAAGGGCAAACAGGCGAACCTGAAAGCCCCGACGAAATCGCTCACCCCGGGCCCGATCGCAAAGTTCAAGCTGAAATTCCCGGCGAGCCTGAAGAGCCGGCTGAAGGAACTCGAGCCGAAACAGTCACTGCTGCTGAAGATCGCCGCCAAGGCCACCAACGTCACGGGTGCGATCAGCAGCGACAACCTGAAGGTGAAGCTGAAGGGATGACAATGCGAATCTCGCTCGGACTCACCGTCACCGCAGCGCTGGCAGCCTCGCTGCTGGTGCCGTCCGGAGCCGCGGCCGCCACAGAATTCGGCGACAACTGCACCGCCAACAAATCGACCTCGGGGACCGTCGTGACTTACTTCGAGATCGCGTCCCCGGGACCGCTTCCAGCAGCCGCTCCCATCGCGGGGGTCATCACGAAGTGGAGAGTCAACGTCGTCCCGGCGCCGTTCTCGCTCCCTCACACGCTCAAGGTCCTGCGGATCACCGGACCGGGCACCGCGCTGACCGTCGGGGAAGCCGCGGGGAGCGTCAGCGGAGGCGGCAGCTCGTTCGACGCCAGGATCCCCGTTCAGGCAGGCGACCATCTGGGCATCTACGGGAGCCTCCCCATCGGGACCCTCTACTGCGAAGCACCCAGTGAAACGATCACGATCGGGGGCTTCGTGGGCAGTGGTGCCGGCATCGGTGGCGCCACGCCCTTCACGCCGGCGGGCGTCCCGATACGGATCCCGGTCTCGGCAGTGATCGAGCCCGACGCCGACGGGGACGGATACGGCGACGAGACGCAGGACAAGTGCCCGCAGAGCGCGACGACCCAGGGGGTGTGCCCGGTGTTGGTGCTCGACTCCTTCGCCCTCCCGAAGAAGGGCAAGGTCGTCGTCCTCGTCTCCGCCAGCACCGCGACCCAGGTGACGGTTTCCGGCTCAGCGAAGCTGCCGAAAGCGCCGAAGAAGGCGACGAGCTCGGCCCAGGCGAAATTGGCGAAACTGACCAGACCCGTGACTCCGGGCAAACTGAACCGCTTCACATTGAACTTCCCGGCGCCGCTGAAGTCGGCGGTTGCCGCCCTGCCGGAGGGCAAGTCGATCACCCTGAAACTGCAGGCGACGGCGGCGGACGTGACGGGGAAAGCGGCCAAGGACACGGCCAACCTGAAGCTGAAGGGCTAGCGCTCTGCAGGGGCCGGCTCGCCACCTGGCAGCGCAGGCTCCGAGGCCCGAACCGCGGCTGGCCTGAGGGCGAGCGCAACGACGGCTGAGCCGAGCGAGGCGAAGACCGCGAACAGATAGGCGTTGTCGGAGACGGCGAGCGCGTCCTCAAGGGAGTTCGGGTCGCCGACGATCGCGATCAGGATTGCGGTCCCCAGCACGGCGCCGACCTGGCGAAAGGCGGCGTTGACCGCGCTCGCGGTGGCGAAGCGATCGTCGGGGACGTCGCGAACTGCGGCCGAGCCCAGCGTCGGGAATGCGAGGCCGATCCCGATCCCGGTCAAGGTCGCGCCGGGTAGCCAGAGCCCGAGCCAGTCGGGCTCCGGGCCGGCGGAGCGAAGGATCATCACCCCCGCCGCGAACAGGAGGGTGCCGGGGACGACCACCGCGCGGTGGCCGAAGCGGTCGGCGAGGCGACCGGCGGGGCCGGAGACGACCGTGGTCCAGGCGGGGCCGGGGAGGGTGGCGAGGCCGGCCTGGAGCACGGTGTAGCCCCAGATCGAGGTGAGGAAGAGGACGTTGCCGAGGACGATCGAGAAGAAGGCGGCGGAGAAGAGCAGCGTGCCGAGGTTGCCGATTCGGAAGGAGCCCTGCCAGAACAGCTCCGGCTCGACGATCGGCCTCGGGTGGCGGGTGCTGCGCAGCGCCACGGTGCCGAGCAGCATGGCTCCGAGCGCAAAGCAGGCGAGCGTTGGCGGGGCGCTCCAACCCCAATCATTGCCCTCGACGATGCCGAGGGTTACCGCCGCCAGCGAGACGGCGAGCGCGAGGGCGCCGGGGAGATCGGGCAGGCGGCTGTCCCGGGGCGGCCGCGTGGGCAGCCGGCGGCCGGCGAGAAGGATCGCGGCGCCGAGCGGCAGGTTGACGAGGAAGACGAGCCGCCAGTCGGAGAGCTCGACCAGGGCGCCGCCGAGCGTCGGCCCGGTCGCGGCGGCGGCAGCGGCGGCGGCGCCCCACAGACCGACCCCCGTCGAGCGCCGCTCGACGGGGAAGCTGTCGAGGACGATCGCCAATGACGCGGGGGCGATCAGGGCGGCCCCGACGCCCTGCAGGACGCGGAAGAAGATCAGCGTCTCGAGCGACGGCGCCACGGCACACAGCAGGCTGGCGGCGGTGAAGCCGGCGACCCCTAGCAGGAAGATCCGCCGGTGGCCGAAGCGGTCGGCGAGGCCGCCGGCCGGCACCAGCAGCGCCGCGATCACGACGAAGTAGCCGTCGAGCACCCAGGAGAGGGCGTCCCTGCCAGATCCCGCGAAGGAGGCCGAGATGTCGGGGAAGGCGATGTTGACGATCGTCGTGTCGAGGAAGGCGACGAAGGCGCCCGCGCAGGCGACCGCGACGGTCGCTCTATGTCCGCGGTCATACATCGCGTCGTCGACTATACTATGTCTGTGGGCATAGAGTCAACGGAGGAGCCGCAGGCGGCCCGCCGCGACAGTCGCGACGGGCGAAAGCGCTTGCTCAACGGCGCCCGGCAGCTGCTCGCGGAGAAGGGCTACGCGGGGATGGAGCTGCGCGATGTCGCCGAGCGGGGGAAGGCCCCCCGCGGCTCGATCTACCACCACTTCCCGGGCGGCAAGCGCCAGCTCGCGGCCGAGGCGGCGGCGCTGGAGGGAACCGAGATCCGCTCGCTGATCGAGCGCTCACTTGAGGAGCACGGCGTGCGCGGGACGCTGGCGAGGTTCGGCGAGATCTTCCGCCGCCGGGTCGCCGACCACCCTGAGCGGATCGGCTGCCCGGTGGCCGCGGCCGCGCTGGCCCGCCCCGAGGACCCGGCCCTGGCGGCGACCGCGACTGCCGCCTTCCGGAGCTGGGAAGAGCCGATCGCCGCTGCTCTGGTCGCCGAGGGCGTTGGCGCAGCGGACGCGGCAACCTTCGCCGGGCTGGTGATCTCGACGATCGAGGGCGCCCTGGTCCGGGCCAGGGCGGCGGGGGACCCGGCACCGCTCGACTCGGCGATCGGCGGCCTCGAGCAGGCGCTCGATTCCCTGCTGACGTAGAGCTAGTCTGCAGCAATGCGAGCGCGTTTGGTCGCGACGATCGCGGCAGCCGCAACCGTTCTGGTGGCGCTTCTCGCGCCGGCGGGCGCCGTGGCCGCGACTGACGTCGGCGACGATTGCGCCGGAACCTTCTACGGGGGGTCCTTCAACCTGGTCCCCGAGGATCGCACGCCGGGAGTGAGCACCCTCCCGCTGACCGCACCGGTCGGTGGCGTCGTGACGAGGTGGAACGTCAGGTCTGCGAATCCGGATCCAGCGTCGGTGCGGATGGGCGTCTTCCGCTCGGCGGGCTCGCCTGGCAAATTCCAGCTCGTCGCTGAGAGCAAGGAGGAGACGGCCGTTAACGGGGCCAACGGCTTCCCGACCCGGATTCCAGTCGAAACCGGAGATCGATTCGGTGTCGTCCCCGCAGGCGACGGTTACTTCGCCTGCGTCACCGGGATCGAAGCGGACCAAACGTGGTCCTACAAAGGCACCATCCCGGTCGGCTCGAGCCAGCAGTTCAGCGCAGGGGTCGAAGTCAGGGTCCCAATCGTTGCCGCGATCGAGCCCGACGCGGACCGGGACGGCTTCGGCGACGAGAGCCAGGATGGGTGCCCGCGGAGCTCGAGCTACATCGCCCCCTGCCCGTTGGTGCAAACCGCTTTCAAAATGAAGGTGCGGGAGCGCGCGATCGTGGTCCGGGTCGGGGTCAGCTCGGAGGCATCGGTCCAGGTCTTCGGACAGGTCAGCTGGCAGGTGAGGCAGAAGCCCGGGCAGAGCGCCCAGCGCTCGCGCCGGCCGGGAGACAGGGGGCTGACCGTCGGGCTCAGCGCCGGTGGACCAAGGCCCGTCTCCGCCGGCGAAACGAAGACCTTCCGCGTGCCGCTGCCGAAAACGGTCCTGCGCCGACTGGGCAGGATCACCCCGCGGCAGTCGCTGCGGGCGCTGATGACCGTCCGCACGACGGACCTCGCCGGCAAGGTGACGGACCAGAGGAAGCGGCTGAAGCTGACAGGCCGTGAGGGCGCTTAGGGAGCCGCTCGGCCACCGCTCCAAGGGCTTGCGGTCCCTGGCCGCTGCTACCCTGCCGGAGTAGGCAGTACGCCTGCGCGTCACGTCCTTGAAACCCTAGGAAAGCGCGCCCCTCACTTGACCGAGCAGCCTCTCATCGAGCGCGATGGACCGCGCGATGAGTGCGGCGTCTTCGGCGTTTACGCGCCCGGCCACGACGTCGCCCGCCTCGCATACTTCGGCCTCTACGCGCTCCAGCACCGCGGCCAGGAGTCGGCCGGGATCGCGACCTGCGAGGGCGGCCACATCACGACGCTGCGCGACTCCGGGCTCGTCTCCCAGGTCTTCGACGAGGAGAAGCTGCGGGCCCTGGAGGGAGACATGGTGATCGGCCACGTCCGCTACTCGACCACCGGCGGCGGATCCTGGGAGAACGCCCAGCCTGTCTGGCGCGACGACGGGCGGGAGATCGCCCTCGCCCACAACGGCAACCTGACCAACGCGGTCGAGCTCTGGGATGAGCTGAAGGAGGCCGGGATCTCGTTCAGGGGCACCTCCGACTCGGAGATCATCGCGGCGCTGCTCTCCTCCAACGACGGCCGCTACATCGAGGACGTCGTCGCCGACGTGATGCCGCGGCTGCGGGGCGCCTACTCGACTGTGGCGATGACGAAGCACGCGATCGTCGCCTTCCGCGACCCGCACGGGGTCCGGCCGCTCTCGCTCGGTCGGCTCGGCGAACGTTTCGTCGTCGCCTCGGAGAGCTGCGCCTTCGACATCATCGGCGCCGAGCTGCTGCGCGAGGTCCGCCCTGGGGAAATGGTCTCGCTGACCGAGCGCGGCCTCGAGACCCGCCAGGTCGTCCGTGCCTCGCGGCCCGCCACCTGCGTCTTCGAGCACATCTACTTCTCCCGTCCCGATAGCCGCCTCGAGGGCAAGGTGCTGCAGCAGGTGCGGGGGCGGATGGGTGAGATCCTCTGGCGCGAGGCGCCGGTCGAGGCCGACCTGGTGATCTCGGTGCCCGACTCCGGCAACCCGGCCGCGGCGGGCGTGGCGCGGGCCTCCGGCCTGCCCCGCGACGACGGGCTGATCAAGAACCGCTACGTGGCGCGGACCTTCATCCAACCGGGCCAGGAGCTGCGCAAGCGCGGCCTGCGGCTGAAGTTCAACCCGCTGCCGGAGATCGTCGCCGGAAGGAGGATCGTCGTCGTCGACGACTCGATTGTCCGCGGCAACACGACCCGCCAGATCGTCGGAATGCTGCGCGAGGCGGGCGCGAGCGAGGTCCACCTGCGGATCTCGGCGCCTCCGATCCGCCATCCCTGCCACTACGGAATCGACATGTCGACCCGGGAGGAGATGATCGCCCACGGGCGGACGATCGAGGAGATCGCCGACGAGCTCGGCGCCGACTCGCTCGCCTACCTCTCGATGGAGGGGGTCTACGAGGCGATCGGCGGCGCCCCCGATGACCACTGCGACGCCTGCTTCACGGGCCGCTACCCGCTCGGCGATCCCGAGGACGCGAACGGAAAGTTCGCCCTCGAGCAGATCGCCGTCGTCCCCGCCGGCTCCTAGCTCGGTCCGCGGGCCTGATGGCGACGTCGTTCAAGCTCTGTGTTCTCGCCTCGGGGAGCGGGACCAATTTGCAGGCGATCCTCGACACGCTCCACGGCCGAGAGGGGATCGAGGTGGTCGGCGTCGGCTCCGACAAGGCCGGGGCCAGGGCCCTGAAGCGGGCCCGCGCCGCCGGGGTCGAGACCGCCGTCTTCCCCCGCGAGGACTATCCCGATCGTGAGTCGCACGATGGCGCGATGGCGGACTGGATCGAGTCCCGGGAAGCCGACCTCGTCGTCCTCGCCGGCTACATGCAGCTGCTCGGCGAGCCGTTCGTGGCGCGGTTCCGCAACAGGGTCGTCAACGTGCACCCGGCGCTGCTGCCCTCCTTCCCCGGCCTCGACGCGATCGGCCAGGCGCTGGCGGCGGGTGCCGAGGTCACCGGCGTCACCGTCCACTTCGTCGATGAGGGGGTCGACACCGGCCCGGTGATCATGCAGCGGGAGGTGGCGGTGCCGGTGGATGGCGACCGCGCCCGGCTCGAGTCGGCGATCCACGCGGTCGAGCACGAGGTCTATCCGGAGGCAATCCGCATGATCGCGAGGGGCATGGTTAGGATCGATGCGAGCGACCCGGGCGCGGTCGTCGTCGATGAGTGAGGCTCCTGCAGACACCCCCGCCGAGACCGTGAACGACGGTGCGATCCGGGTGCGCCGGGCGCTGATCTCGGTCTCCGACAAGACCGGGGTCGCGGACTTCGCCCGGGACCTGGTCGGGCTCGGGGTCGAGATCCTCTCGACCGGCGGCACCGCGAGCGCGCTCCGCGAGGCGGGCCTGGAGGTGACCGACGTCTCCGAGTTCACGGGCCAGGAGGAGATCCTCGACGGCCGGGTGAAGACACTGCACCCGCGCCTTCACGCAGCGCTGCTGGCCCGGCGCGACAACCCGGAGCACATGGCGACCCTGGAGCGGGAGGGAATCGGGCCGATCGACCTCGTCTGCGTCAACCTCTATCCCTTCGAGGAGACGATCAAAGGCCACGAGATCGAGGACGAGGCGGCGATCGAGAACATCGACATCGGCGGCCCGACGATGATCCGCGCCGCGGCGAAGAACCACGCCGGCGTCGCCGTCGTCGTCAAGCCGGAGTCTTACGACGCAGTCTGCGCCGAGCTCGAGGAGACCGGTGGCGAGGTCTCCGCCTCGACCCGGCACTGGCTGGCCAACGAGGCCTTCGCCCAGACCGCTCGCTACGACGCGGCGATCAGCCGCTGGTTCTCGCTCTCCTACGAGGACTTCCCCGAGCATCTCACGATCGCGCTCGAGAAGGAGCTCGACCTCTCCTACGGAGAGAACCCCCACCAGCGGGCGGCGCTCTACTCCGAAGTCGGGGTCCGCAGCCACGCCCTCTCTGGAATCTCGAAGCTGCACGGCCGGGCGCTCTCCTTCAACAACGTGCTCGATCTGGATTCCGCCCGGGTCTCGACCGGAGACTTCGAGGAGCCCGCCTGCACGATCGTCAAGCACAACAACCCCTGCGGCGTCGCGGTCGGCGAGGACGCGCTCGACGCCTATCGCAAGGCGCTCGCCTGTGACCCGCTCTCCGCGTTCGGCGGTGTGATCGCGCTCAACCGGCCGATCGAGGTCGCGCTCGCCGAGGCCCTGCACGAGAACTTCGTCGAGGTGCTGATCGCCCCCGGCTTCGATGACGGCGCCCTCGAGGTCCTGCAGCAAAAGGAGGCGATCCGGATCCTCTGCGACGAGGAGCGCCGCCGGCCCAACCCGGGCGAACGGGACATGAAACGGGTCCGCGGCGGCCTCCTGATCCAGGACCGCGACGGCGACCCCGAGCCGCGCGAGCTGATGGAGGTCGGTGACGAAGGCCGAGCCGAGCGAGGAGCAGTGGCGCGACATGTGCTTCGCCTGGACCGTGGTCCGCCATGTCCGCTCCAACGCGATCGTGATCGGCCGCGATGGCGCGACGCTCGGGATCGGCGCCGGCCAGATGAGCCGCGTCGACTCGGTCCGCCTCGCGGTCGAGAAGTGCCGCGACGCCCGCGGCGAGGAGGCTGATGGTCTGCTCGCCGGCTCGGTGATCGCCTCAGACGCCTTCTTCCCGTTCGCCGACGGCCCCGAGCTGGCGATCGAGGCCGGCGCCACCGCGATGATCCAGCCCGGCGGCTCCAAACGCGACGCCGAGGTGATCGAGGCCTGCGACGCGGCCGGCGTCGCGATGGTCTTCACCAAGCACCGCCACTTCCGGCACTAGGCGCCGAGGCCGGGCTCAGATCGCGCGAGCGGTGAGGCCTACCCCTGCACCGCTACGCCGTGCACGTTGCATTGGTTGAAGAGATTGGTCACGAAGTACTGGAACGTCAGCGTGATCGTGGTACCGGGGTCGCGATAGACGATCTCCCCCGCTCCAACCTGCCCGAGTGCATTGTCGCTGAACGTGAGAACGTTTTTCGGGGTGCTGTCGATCGATGTGAATTCCGCGGTCGCAACCCCATCGGATCGGGTGTATCCCCAGCCGAACGTGGCGTTCGAGGCTGAGGTGGATGCGTAGATGCCCAGTGCCACCGTAGTGGGGCCGTTGACGCATTTTGTCGTCAACGTCAGCGGGCTCATCGACAGCAGCGGGTCTTCACGCGAGCCTTCCGTGGCCTGTTCGACCTTCACGTCGGCCCGCTTCACCCTGCTGCTCGGGAGAAAGCTGGACGGAGTGGCGCCGCCGAGCAGCTCCGCGTTGGTCGCCACAGCGGCCCTGGCGGCCTGGTCTGCGTTCGCTGCTCTGTCGGCATTCGCGGCGTGAGAGGCCTCGGCAGCGGTCGTCGCGCTGCCGACCGGCCCTTTGATGTCGGCGGCCGTGAGCGAGCTGTCCGCCACCTTGGGGCCCTTGACAGCGTTGTTCTTCAGCTGCTTGGTCCCGACACTGTTCTTGGGAAGCTGGGATGCCGCGTAGGCCCCACCCCCCAACAGAAGGAACAGGCAGAGGGTGGAGACGACATTCGAGTAGTTGAGGTGGGATCTGACCCGGTCAGCCTCCCCAAAGCGACCCGGCGTGTCAAGCGGCCGGCCAGATCAGGGCGACTCGCCCTTCTGCATTCGCGAAGCCCTGAGGACGTGGGCGCAGACGTCCTCCGGGGTGTCGGCGGTGACCAGCATCTCCTTGTCGGCGATCGCGATCAGCCCGTCGTCCTCGAGGACGTCGTCGACCCAGGCCAGAAGCGGCGCCCAGTGCTCGGAGTCGACGAGGATCGTCGGGAAGTCCCGGACCCGCCCGGTCTGCATCAGGGTCAGGCTCTCGAACATCTCGTCGAGGGTCCCGAAGCCGCCGGGGAAGATGGCGAAGGCGCGCGAGTAGCGGACGAACATCAGCTTCCGCGCGAAGAAATAATGGAAGTTCAGGGCCAGGTTGGCGTACGGATTGGCCTCCTGCTCCATCGGCAGCTCGATGTTTAGGCCGACCGAGCGGCCGCCGGCTTCGGCCGCGCCGCGGTTGGCCGCCTCCATCAGCCCCGGCCCGCCGCCGGTGATGACGGTGAGGCCGTGCTCGGCGAGGCAGGCACCGGTCTCGCGGCAGAGCTCGTACCAGCGGTGGCCCTCGGGCACCCGGGCCGAGCCAAAGACGGAGACCCCGTCATCGATCTCCCGCAGCGCGTCGAAGCCCCTATCGACCTCGGCGCGGATCCGGTCGAGTCGCAGCTCGTCCTCCGCCTCGACGTCGGCGGGAGTGCGGAGCAGCTCCTCGTCCCGCTTCGCCCCGGGAGCCGGGAGGACGTCGTCGTCACTCGCCAAGTGCCCCCGCCGGGATTCGAACCCGGGCCGCGCGGCTTAAAAGGCCGCCGCTCTAACCAACTGAGCTACAGGGGCAGGGTCTAGATTTCGGCTCTAGCTAGCCGTTTCCTCGACTGCGTTATCTACCACAGTAGACCCTTCAGACGGTCCATCGTCCGCCTTGCTGCCCATTGCTAAGGGCGCCACAAGACCCCGAGGCGCCGGGCGCCCCAATCGAGCGCTCGGTCCAAGGCGGGTCCAACGAGGTCTGAGAGCGCATCGACGCGGGCGCGGATGGGACCGGCCCAGAGGGCCATCGCCGTCGCCGCGCCAAGCGCTGCCCCGGCCAGAACGTCGCTTGGGTAGTGGACCCCGAGCGCGACCCTGCCGAATGAGAGGACCGCAGCCGCGACCAGCGCGAAGATCCCCCAGCCGCGCTTGCGCAGGAAGATCGCGGTGGCGATCGCGAAGGCGGCGGTCACGTGGTCGCTGGGAAAGCTGGGGTCGGCAGCGTGACCGGAGAAGAGGTGGACGCCGTTGGCGTCGGCGACGAACGGCCGCGCCCGGTCAACGAGTTCGGAGATCACCTTGCCGACCGCCAGCGCCAACCCGGCGCTGAGGACCGCGGCCACGGTGGCGCGGCGCCAGGCCACGTGGCGCTGGCCGTGGGCGGCCAGAAAAACGATCGCGAGCGTGACGATGAACAGCGCCTCGGAGGCGTTGACGTAATAGAGCAGGGGGTCCTCGACCGCGTCGTGGTGGAAGAGGTAGTCGTTCAGCGCGTGTAGGAGAGTCCAGTCCACCGCCAAAAAAGCTGTCACAAATTCTTCACACGCTGGGGGCGGCGGCTCATGAGAGGTCCGGCAGGCCCTCCTCCGGAGTCGAGGCCTCGGCGTGGGTCCGGCGCGGGATGCGGCCGGCCCGGCGGGCGGCGTTGCCGGCCTCGACGGCGCTGCGCAGGGCGGAGGCCATCGCGGTCGGGTCCTTGGCGCCGAAGATCGAGCTGGCGGCCATCACCGCGTCGCAGCCGAGCTCCATCGCCAGGGCCGCGTCGGAGGCGGTGCCGATGCCGGCGTCGAGGACAACCGGCACGGCTGCCCGCTCGGCGATGATCGCGATGTTGTAGGGGTTGCGGATGCCGGCGCCCGACCCGATCGGGGAGCCGAGCGGCATCACCGCAGCGCAGCCGGCCTCCTCGAGCCGGCGGGCGAGGATCGGATCGTCATTGGTGTAGGGGAGGACGGTGAAGCCCTCGCCGACAAGGGTCTCGGCCGCGTCGAGCAGCTCGACCGCGTCCGGGTAGAGGGTGCGATCATCCCCGATCACCTCGAGCTTGATCCAGTCGGTGCCGAAGGCCTCGCGGGCGAGCCTCGCGGTGCGGACGGCGTCGCGGGCAGTGAAGCACCCGGCCGTGTTGGGCAGCGCCGCCAGGCCGAGGCGGTCGAGCACCTCCAGCACGGAGCCCTTGGCGTCGGGGTCGATGCGGCGCAGTGCCACGGTGACGATCTCGGCGCCAGAGGCGAGCAGCGCCTCCTCCATCTGCTCCAGCGAGCGAAATCCACCCGTCCCCGCGATCAGCCGCGAACGCCACTCGCGGCCTGCGAGGGTCCACGAGTCGGAGCGAGGGAGCGTCATCGTCTGACTCCTCGCGACCGAGCGACGACGAAGGCGTTGTGTCCTTCGGCTCCGCCCTGGATCGCCGCCAGCACCTCGACCTGCTGGCCCTCGCGGAGAGCGGTCGAGCCCCACTCGCTGCGGGGCACGACCTCGCCGTCGAGGGCGACGGCGAGCCCCCGCGCCTCCGGCTCGGCGCCGCTGAGGCGGATCGCGTCGGCGAGGGTCGCGCCGGGCGCGAGCTCGCGGGCGCTCCCGTTCAGCTCGATCCTCATCGCGCCGCCTGCACCATCTCTCCCGCCAGCAGCCCGGCCATCGTCTCGGCGGCGAGCGGCGCCAGCAGGATCCCATTGCGGAAGTGGCCGGTGGCCCAGAGCAGGCCCGCGACGGGGCTCGGGCCGATCCGGGGAAGGTTGTCGGGCGATCCGGGACGCAGTCCGGCGGCGGCCTCGATCAGCTCCATCTCGGCGACGTCGGGCAGCAGCCGGTATGCCTCGCGCAGCAGCTCATGGACCCCGCCGGCGGTGACCGCCGTGTCGAAGCCCAGCTCCTCGACGGTCGCGCCGACGATCAGCCGGCCGTCCTCGCGCGGCACCAGGTAGACCCGCTCGGAGGCGACGATCCGCTCGCATGGCGGCGGCTCGCTCCCGCGGGGGCCCAGCTCGAGGATCTGGCCCTTGACCGGACGGACCGGGGGACGCGCCCCCTCCGGCAACCAGGGGGCCTCGCCGGCGGACGCCCCGGTGGCGAGGACCACCGAGGCGGCATGAAGCTCCTCGCCGGCGGCTGTGCGGACGCCGGCGATCCGCTTGCCATCGAGGAGAGCGCCCTCGACCTCGGTTCCGGTCCAAAGCTCGACCCCCTCCCGCGCGAGTGCCGCCTGCAGCGCCACGGTCAGGGCGCGCGGGTCGATCGCGCTCTCCCCCGCGGCGAGCACGCCCCCATGGAAGGAGGGCGTCAGCCCGGGCTCCAGCTCCCGGCAGCGCCGCGGCGAGAGCCACTCGGCGTCGAGTCCGAGCGAGCGCTGCAGGTCGTGGACTCGCCGCAGCTCCGCCGCCTCGTCGCCGTCGAGCGCCACGTGCAGGGCCCCGATCCGCCTGAACCCCGTCCTGACCCCGGCCGCCGACTCGAGCTCGGCGACGAAGTCCGGGTAGAGCTCGGCGGCGGCGAGCGTCATCTGCAGCAGCTCCGGCTCACCGAAGGTCAGCTCCCCGACCGGCGCCAGCATCCCGGCCGCGACCCGGGTCGCCCCCGCAGGCGGGCGAGACCGCTCCACCACGGCGACGCTCGCGCCTCGTTGCGCCGCGCGCCAGGCGCAACTGAGGCCGATCACACCGCCTCCGACGACCACCGCATCGAAACTCCGCTTCTCGCTCAACTTGCCTCCGCCGGCATTACCCGGATCAGGTCACACGGTCGGTGGCCTCGATGCCACCCTCTCAGCCTCGGGGCCAACACGGCCCCACCGGCTCCCGTACACCACGATGCTACCCCTCCGGCGGCTCGGTCAAGCCATAATCGGGCCATGAGCCTGGCACCCCCGGAGGCACTCGGCCCGCTGCGGCGGGAGCGGCTGCGCACGGCGCGGCTGTACTTCGTCTGCGACGCACTGCCGCGCGGCGAGGAGCCGGAGCCGCTGCTTCAGGCCGCCCTCACCGGCGGCGTCGACATCGTCCAGTTGCGCGAGAAGAAGCTCGACGAGGAGGCGATCGAGCGCTCGGCCCACACCTTCCGTCGCCTCTGCGACACCCACAGCGCCCTCTTCATCGTCAACGACG
Organism: uncultured Solirubrobacterales bacterium; assembly: GCA_963816785.1. Lineage (GTDB taxonomy): Bacteria > Actinomycetota > Thermoleophilia > Solirubrobacterales > 70-9 > VRUE01. The sequence continues at coordinate 1,404,940 of CAWFLL010000004.1, forward strand.
ATCCCTTCCTGGCGCGCTCCTGCGACGCCGACGGCGTCCACCTCGGCCAGGACGACATGCCGGTGGAGAAGGCTCGCGAGCTCCTCGGCCCGGACGCGATCATCGGCCTCTCCACCCACTCCGAGCAGCAGATTGCCGCGGCGGCGGCGGCGCCGGTCGACTACATCAGCGTCGGGCCGATCTGGGAGACGCCGACCAAACAGGGGCGGCCCGGGGTCGGCACCGGTCTTGTCGAGCACGCCGCGGGCAACGCCGCCCAGCCGTTCTTCGCGATCGGGGGCGTCGACCCGGGCAACGCCGCCGAGGTGATCGCAGCAGGAGCGAGGCGCATCGGCGCTGTTCGCGCCATCCGCGACTCCGAGACGCCCCAGGCAGCGGCCGAAGCCCTGCGCGATGCGCTGGCCGCGATCGGGCAGGGGGCGCCCGGTGGCTAGGCGCAAGCGCAAGGACCGGCCCACCGGGCCGACACCCCGGGAGCGGATGGAAACCGGCTACGCCCGCGCCGAGGAGCGCAACCGCGAGGCGCGGGAGGCCCTCGAGCCGCTCGCCGAGGGCGCCCGGCCCCGGGTGGTGACGGTGGCGGCGGTGATCTCAGGCGTGATCGCCGCATCGATCGTCATCGGCTACCTGACCGGGGCCGAGGTCAACGGGGACAAACCGGAGCTCGCCCAGGTGCTGGCCCCCACCCTGTTGATGGGGACGATGGCGTGGGGCATGTGGCGGGCCCGCTATTGGGCCGTGCTCGGTTTCCAGATGATCCTGGTCCTGCTGATCTTCAGCGCCGTCTTCGGTCTCGCGGCGCAGGCGGCGAGCGTCGCCCAGGTGATCGCGACCCTCGGCCTGCTCGCCGTCGCCGGCACCTTTTTCTACTTTATGGTGAAGGCGATGGCCCGCATTCAGATGCCGACGCGGCAGCCCCGGGGGTGACGGTGGCGCGCCTCGGCATCCCTAAGCTCGATCGCATAACGGCGCTCCCGTCCGACGCCGCCGACGCCCTGCGGCTGATTCCGCGGATCGTCGAGAACACCCAGGTCCTGCCCGGGCTGCGCGAGGACATGGCCCGCGTCGCCGAGGCGACGAGCGTGCTGGAGGGAATGGACGGGCGCATCGCCACGATCGAGCAGGCGATGCCGATGCTGGTCGAGGTGCAGAAGCATTTGGCGCGGCTGCCCGAGACGATCGAGCACCTCGACGAGGGGATCGAGCGCCTGAGCGGGGTGGTCGAGAAGATGATGGTCGCCCTCGAGACGCTCAACAAGAGCGTCGACACCCTGCACGGATCGGTCGAGCCGATGGGCCGCCTCGCCAACCGCGTCCCGGGCAAGAGAAAGGACCAGGCGTAGCTGGGGAACCGAGGGACTTTGGTTCTATAGGCTCAGCACCGTGGCGGATTCCTACGACGTGATCGTCATCGGCGGCGGCCCCGGCGGCTACGTGGCGGCGATCCGGGCGGCGCAGCTCGGCAAGAAGACGGCGGTGGTGGAGCGCGACAAGCCGGGCGGTCGCTGCCTCAACTACGCCTGCATCCCGGCCAAGACGGTCCTCCGCACCGCCGAGCTCTACAACGAGGTCCGAAACGGGGCCGAGCTGGGCCTTGCCGTGAAGGACATCTCGATCGACTGGGACGCGCTCGAGAAGCGCCGCGCCTCGGTCTCCGAAGCGCTCTCCAACGGCGTGAGGATGTTCTGGGACAAAGGCAAGGTGAGGCTGATCGAGGGCCACGGCTCGCTCGACGGCGACGGCAACGTCAGGGTCGGCGACGACGTCCACGAGGCCGGCACGGTGATCCTCGCCACCGGCTCGGTCGCGCTGCCGATCCCCGGCGTCGATTTCGGGGAGCGGGTCGTCGATACCTGGGGCGCCTGGTCGTTGCCCGAACAGCCGAAGAGGATCGCCGTCGTCGGCGCCGGGGCGTCGGGCGTGGAGATCGCCTCCGCCTACGGGCGCTTCGGGACCGAGGTGCTGCTGATCGAGATGCTCGACCAGATCCTCCCGGCCGAGGACAAGGACATGGCCAGGGTGGTCGAACGCGCCTTCAAGAAGCAGAACATCACGATCTCGACCGGCAGCCCGGTTGAGGACGTCAAGGCCGGCAAGAGCTCGGTCAAGTTCAGCTACGGCGGGGAGTCGGCCGAGGTCGACCACCTGTGCGTCGCCGGTGGTCGCGGGCCCGACGTCGACCGCCTCGGCCTCAAAGAGGCCGGCGTGGAGCTGGAGGAGAACGGAAAGGTGAGGGTCGACGAGTTCGGGCGGACCTCGAACCAGAAGGTGTACGCGATCGGCGACCTGGTCCATGCCAAGGCGCTCGCCCACAAGGCCTCCGAGGAAGGAGTGGTTGCGGTCGAACACGCCGCCGGGGAGCAGACCCACCCGGTCGACCAGAACCTGGTCGCCGGGGCGACGTTCTGCCATCCCCAGGTGGCCAGCGTCGGGCTGACCGAGGCGGCGGCCAAGGAGGCCGGCCACGATGTGAAGGTCGGCAAGCAGAAGCTGGGCGGAGTCGGCGGCGCCACGGTCTATGACGACAAAGAAGGCCTGGTGAAGCTGGTCGTGGACTCGAAGTACGGCGAGATCCTCGGAGCCCACATCGTCGGCAACCGTGCCTGCGACATGATCGCCGAGCTGGTCGCGACGATGGCGCTCGAGGGCGGCTACCAGGAGCTGGCGGAGATGCCGCACCCCCACCCAACGATCTCCGAGGCGATCCTCGACGCCGCCCGTGCCGTCGACGGTTGGGCGATCCACGCCTAGACCGCTGCAAGCCTGGCGCATATCGGAGTCCTCGTCCGCCGATCTGCTTGGCTTTCGCGGTCTACATGGGTCGTGTCACCTTCTACTTCGATCTGGGGAGCCCCTACGCGTACCTCACCGCCGAGCGGATCAGCGGCGTGTTCAGCGAGGCGGGCCTGGAGCAGCCGGAGTGGCAGCCGATCCTGCTCGGGGGTCTGTTCCAGCGCTTCGGCCGCGACTCGTGGGCTAACGGCCCGGGCCGCGAGGAGGGGCTCGCGGAGGTCGAGCGGAGGGCATCCAAATATGGGTTGCCACCGCTGACCTGGCCACAGCCATTCCCCGGCAACACCCTGTTTGCGATGCGGGCGGCGACGTTCGCCAAGCAGACCGGCCGCACCGTCTCCTTCGCCCTCGCCGCCTTCCGCCAGGCGTTCGCCGCTGGGCGTGACCTGAGCGACCCGGACAACGTGATGATCGCCGCCGCCGCCTGCGAGCTGCACCCGCGGGCGCTGGAGAAGGCCGCGGGGACCGACGGGGTCAAGGGCGCCCTGCGCGAGGCGACCGACGCCGCGGCCGAGCTGGGCGTGATCGGAGTCCCCTCGTTGCTCGTCGGCGAGGAGGTCTTCTGGGGGGACGACAGAGTCGAGGAGGCAGTCGCAGTGGCAAGCTAAGGTCAGGGCGTGGCCGTTCTGCCCGATGCATCCACCTGTTACGAGCTGCTGCGGCAGATGACGCTGATCCGCCGCTTCGAGGAAGAGGCGGGGCGCCAGTATCAGCGCGCCAAAGCAGGGGGTTTCCTGCACCTGGCGATCGGCGAGGAGGCGACGATCGTCGGCACCACCTCGGTGATGCAGGAGGACGACTACCTGATCGGCGCCTACCGCACCCACGGCCACGCGATCGCGCGCGGCACCGACCCCAAGCGGGTGATGACTGAGCTGTTCGGCCGGGTCGACGGGACAAGCGGCGGACGCGGCGGCTCGATGCACGTCTTCGACCGCGAGCGGCGGTTCATGGGCGGCTACGGGATCGTCGGCGGCAGCCTGCCGATCGCCGCCGGCCTGGCGCTCGCCTCCGAGTACCGCAGCGAAGACAACGTGACCGTCTGTATGTTCGGCGACGGCGCCTCCAACACCGGCAACTTCGGCGAGACGATGAACCTGGCGGCGCTCTGGAAGCTCCCCGTTTTCTTCCTCGTCGAGAACAACCTCTACGGGATGGGCACCTCGATCGAGCGCCACTCGGCCCAGACCGACCTCTCGAAGAAGGCGGAGGGCTACGGCGTGCCGGGAGAGCGGGTCGACGGGATGGACGTGATCGCGGTCCGCGAGGGCGTCGGCGAGGGGATCCGGCTAGCCCGTGAAGAGCGCCGCCCGACCCTGCTCGAGGCCTTCACCTACCGCTACCGCGGCCATTCCGCCGCCGATCCGGAGGTCTACCGGGAGCGCGAGGAGGTCGACGAGTGGCGGCAGAAGGACCCGATCGAGACCTTCGCGCGGCGCTGCGTCGAGGAGGGGGTGCTCGGCGAGCGGGAGGTGCAGGAGGTCCGCGACAAGGCCGAGGAGCAGGTGAAGGCGGCGGTCGAGTTCGCCGAGGCGTCGCCCGAGCCGGCGCTCGACACCCTTTACGAGAACCTCTACGTGCTCGACGGCGCCGCCGGCTGGTACGCCGTCGACGAGCGCAGCCCCGAGCCGCACCGGGGAGAGCGCGAGGAGGAGGCGATGCCGGAGACCGCGCGCGAACTGGCCGAGGCGGGGGCTGCCTACGCGGGCCAGCCCGACGGACCGCGCCCCAACCCGGCCGAGCAGGGCGACGTTGAGGAGGGGTCCGCGCCGGAGGTGGCGTCCGAGCCGGAGGAGGGCGGCTGATGCCGACGCTGCGGATGCGAGAAGCGCTGCGCGACGCGATGGCGGAGGAGATGCGCCGCGACGAGTTGGTCTTCGTCATCGGCGAGGACGTCGGAGTCTTCCAGGGCGCCTTCAAGGTGACCGAAGGCCTGCTGGACGAGTTCGGTGAGCGGCGGGTCCGCGACACCCCGATATCCGAGAACACGATCGTCGGCACCGGGATCGGGGCGGCGATGGCGGGCCTACGCCCCGTCGTCGAGCTGATGACCGTCAACTTCTCACTGCTGGCGCTCGATCAGATCGTCAACCATGCCGCCGCAATCCCATACATGTTCAACGGCCAGGCCCGGGTGCCGATGGTGATCCGGATGCCCGGCGGCGGCGGCCACCAGCTCGGCCCGACCCACTCCCACAGCTTCGAGTCACTCTACCTCCAGGTCCCCGGCCTGCTCGTCGCCTGCCCCTCGACGCCCGCCGACGGCAAGGCGCTGCTGAAGGCGGCGATCCGCGACGACAACCCGGTCGTCTTCATCGAGCACGAGAGCCTCTACGGGCGCCGCGGCGAGGTCGCCGAGGACAGCGACAGGGTGCTCGGCTTCGGCGAGGCCGCGATCAGGCGCGAGGGCGGCGACGTGACGATCGTCGGGATTCTCAAGATGGCGCATGTGGCCGAGGACGCGGCGCGGGCGCTCTCGCACGAGCATGGGATCGAGGCGGAGGTAATCGATCCGCGTACCCTGCGCCCGCTCGACCTCGACACGATCCTCGAGTCGGTCCGCAAGACGAACCGGGCGGTGATCGTCGAGGAGGGGTGGCCGCACGGCGGGGTCGGCGCAAACCTCTCCGCCCTGATCACCGAGCAGGCCTTCGACCATCTCGACGCACCGGTGCAGCGCGTGACGGGAGCCGACGTGCACATGCCCTACTCGAGGCGCCTCGAGCAGGCCGCGATCCCGCACACCGAGCACGTCGTCAAGGCCGCGCTCGCGACGCTGGAGGGCTCGATCTGATGGCCGACCTGGTGATGCCCCGGCTCTCGGACTCGATGGAGGAGGGAACGATCCTGCAATGGCTTAAGAAGGTCGGTGAGGAGGTCGCGGTCGGGGACGAGCTGGTCGAAATCGAGACCGACAAGGCGAACATGGCCTACGAATCTGACGTTGCCGGCACGCTCAGCGAGATCCTCGTGCAGGAGGGCGACACTGTCGCGATCGGGACCCCGATCGCGCGGGTCGGGGATTCCGAGGAGGGACCAGTCGCCTCGCCCGCGGGAGAGGCGGAGGAAGCAGCACCGGAAGCCCCAACAACGGCGACGACCGCCCCGGCCGCCGCCCCCGCCCCCGAAGCTGATGGGCGGCCGAAAGCTTCACCGCTGGCCCGGCGGCTGGCGAAGGAGAAGGGCCTCGACCTGAATCAGCTACAGGGTTCGGGGCCTGGCGGGCGGATCGTCAAGGCGGACGTCGAATCCGCGGCCCAGTCGCCGCCCGGCATCGCGGACGCGGGAGCGGAGCAGATGCCGGAATATTCAGGACCCGCGGCCACTCGACCTGGACCCTCATTCGAGGGACCCGAGACCGCCAAGGGCCAGGTCGCCGTCGAAGACCTTTCGAAGCCGCAGGCAACGATCGCGCGGCGGATGGCCGAGTCGAAGGCGACCGCGCCCCACTTCTACCTACAGGCGGAGATCGACATGAGCCGCGCGGTCGAGGCGAGGGCGCTGCTCAAGTCCGCCGCGATGGAGGGTGAGGTCGTCCCCTCGTTCAACGACATGGTGGTGAAGGCGTGCGCGCTGGCCCTGCGCGAGCACCCGCGAGCCAACGGCGCCTACCGCGACGGCCGCTTTGAGCTCTACTCGCGGGTCAACGTCGGGATCGCCGTCGCCGCCCGCGACTCGCTGGTCGTACCCACCGTCTTCGACGCCGACCGCAAGGGCCTGCGGCAGATCGCCTCCGACTCGCGCGCGCTGGCCGAGCGGGTCCGGGAGGAGTCGATCACGCCGCCGGAGCTGTCGGGGGCCACCTTCACCGTCTCCAACCTCGGGATGTACGGGATCGACAGCTTCGCCGCGGTGATCAACCCGCCGCAGGCGGCGATCCTCGCGGTGGGGGCGATCGCCGAGCGGGCGGTCGCCCGCGACGGGGATGTCGGGACGGCCCACCTGATGTCGGTGAACCTCGCCTGCGACCACCGCATCCTCTACGGGGCCGAGGGGGCGCAGTTCCTCGCCCGGGTGCGGACCCTGCTCGAAGAGCCGCTGTTGCTGGCCCTCTGATCGCGGCTCAGCAGGTCTTGCGGGCGCCGGTCACCGCGTTCCAGGCGCGGGAGAGTGAGAAGTCGGCGGCGACGCGGAAGACCCCGGGGCGATCGGCGCGCGCGAGCGTCCAGTCGCCGCGGCGCAGGAGGCAGCCATGGCCGCGGGCAATCGACCAGTAGGGGGTGAAGCTGACGCGGACGAGGAACTCACCCGGCCGGGTCACATCGAGTGAGAAGCCCTGGCGCCCGACCTGGAGGACCCGCGCCATCGCGCTGCCGTGGGGCTCGACCAGCGGCGCGTGGTCGAGCACCGTGTAGACGCGCCAGTGGGGGCTCCGCCAGCTCAGCTCCAGGTAGGGGGGATTGCGGAGGATCAGCCGCCGCTCGGCGCTGGAGGAGTAGTCGAGCGGGGCGTCGGGGAGCGCCACGAATCGGACCGCGTTGTCGCGCAGCCAGGCTCGATACTCGGCGTCGCTCAGCTCACCCTCGTCGGCGTAGAAGATGTCGTCCCGGGTCGTCTCGAGCTGCCGCAGCCAGCCGCGTGCCAGCTCCACCTCCGGCGCCAGGTACGCCGACTCCCAGTGGTTGGCGGTCGGCGGCACCTCGACCCGGGCGCCCTCGCCGCCATTGGCCAGCAGCCAGTCCTCCACCGGCTCGAAGTAGGCGGCCTTGGTCGCTGGATCGCCGACGCTGCGGGCGATCTGGGTGACGCTCGCGGTCAGCTGCCAGTAGAGGCTGCCCGCCAAAAACAGCGCCACGAACCAGACCGGGGCCCGGGGGCGGCGCGCGAGCAGGACCGCGGCCAGCACGGGCCCTCCGAAGAGGGCGCCGAGGCGGACCGCGTTTCCGCCCATCGCGTTGGGAACCAGCCAGACGGCGGTTGCCGCAAACGCGTAGCCGAACAGCACCTGGCGCAGCTGGCGCTCCTCGTCGGGAAGGTGGCGGGTGAGGTAAAGCGCCGAGCCGCACCAGAGCGGGACGGCGACGAAGGACGAGAACACGAACGGGAACTGGCCCGCCCCCGGGAAGACGAGGTTGGGCACGATGACCAGTCCGAACGCCAGACAGGCGACCTGGAGCGCCGGCGCGTCGACCCTGCCCGCCCGCAGGCGGCGCGGCGCGTCGAAAGAGCCGGCCAGCAGGACTCCGGCCAGGAACACCGCGGCGACCGGGCTGGACAGCGCGGATGCCGCAGCCAGGGCCAGCGCCGGCGCGCCACGGCGAAGCTGCAGCGCTCGCAGGGTGGCCAGGCCGAAGGCGACGCCGAGTGCGAAGGTGAGCTGGCCGTCGGCGAGCAGGGTGACGACTCCCGCCGCGAACCAGAGGGTCGCCGAGCGAGCCGAATATCCCCAGCGATCGCGGACGAGGCGATCGAACAGGTAGGCGGACGCGATCACCGCGAGGACACCGACCATGCGCGGCCCGAGCAGCGCGGCGAGGGGTGGGAAGAGGACGCTGTAGGTGAGCGTGTAGTGGCCGCCGTACCAGCTGCCGTTCCAGATCCCGAGGCCGCCGTCCTGGAACAGCTCGGTGCGGAAGACCTGGGCGGCGAGGTCCCCCACCTGGGGGTTCCAGGCGAGCATCGCCACAGCAAGCGCCGAGCTCAGCGCGACGGCCGGGAGCCATTCAGGTCTGAGTACTTTGGACTGGTCCATTTTCGGGGGAAGAAGGGATTCCAACTGCGGCCTGCAACGATTTCAAGTGTGAACGAGGAAATCCTGGTCGTCGAGTGCGGGCTTGTCCCATATGAGGAGGCTGCGGTGGCCCAGCGCTGGCTGCTGGAGGCTCGCCAGGAGGGCGAGGTGCCGGACGTCCTGCTGCTGCTCGAGCACCCTCCGGTCTACACTCGCGGCCGCCGCTCCAGCCCCGAGGAGCTTCCGATGGCACCCCAGTGGTACGAGGCACAGGGTATTGAAGTCCACGACACGGACCGGGGCGGGCGCGTCACCTATCACGGCCCGGGTCAGCTCGTCGCCTACCCGATCGTCTCGCTGAAGCCCTACGGCGACGACGTCCACGAGTACGTGCGGCGGCTCGAGCGGGTGGCGATCGCCGCGAATGCCGACCACGGCGTCGAGACGGAGACGATCGAGGGCCTGACCGGAATCTGGACCAAGGGGACCGCACCCGGCTCGCGTGGCGGGGGGGACGAGGCTCGCAAGATCGGCTCGATCGGCGTCCATGTCAGCCGCGGCGTCACCACCCACGGCCTGGCGGTCAACGTCAACAACGACCTCCAGCCCTTCGAGTGGATCGTGCCCTGCGGAATCGAGGGATGCAGGGTCACCTCGCTCGGCCGCGAGCTCGGCGGGGAGCGGGATCTCAGCGCCTTCGCCAAGGACGTCACCGCACGCTTCGGAGAGGTCTTCGGACGGGCTCCGGTCGCGACCGACCCCGCCGCCCTCGGGCTCGACAGCGCTAGGCTCGGGATCCTATGAGCGTGGAGGAGGCCAAATGAGGCATCTCTGGTCCTTCGCGCCGCGAGCGAAGCGCGAAGCATTGGCATGAGCGAGGTCGCCCGCATCCACGTCACCCGCTCGCGCGCCAAGCCCGGCGGCGTCTCGGCGGAGGCCGAGGGTGCCGTCCCCCTCCGCCGCGTCCGCAAGCCGCCCTGGCTGAAGGTCCCGGCCCCGGGCGGCCCCACCTACCGGCGCCTCAAGGCCGAGATCGGGAGCGAGGGGCTGCACACCGTCTGCGAGGAGGCCAACTGCCCGAACGTCGGCGAGTGCTGGGAGCGCGGCACCGCGACCTTCATGATCCTCGGCGACGTCTGCACCCGCCGCTGCGGCTTCTGCAACGTGAAGACCGGGGTTCCGACCTGGAACGACCCGCTGGAGCCGCTCCGGGTAGCCAACCAGGTGAAGCGGATGGGCCTGCGGCACGCGGTCGTGACCTCGGTCGACCGCGACGACCTGCCCGACTACGGCGCGAGCGCCTTCGTCGGCACGATCCGCTCGATCCGGATGCAGGCCCCCGGCTGCAAGATCGAGGTGCTCACCCCCGATTTCCGTGGCCAGGAGATGCCGCTGGCGAAGGTGATCCACGAGCGGCCCGACGTCTTCAACCACAATGTCGAGACCGTCCCCAGGCTCTATCCGAAGGCGCGGCGCGGCTCCCGGTTCATGCGCTCGGCCCGGGTCCTGAGGCTGGCCAAGGAGATGGGCGGCGCGGATGTCGTCACCAAGTCGGGGCTGATGGTCGGCCTCGGCGAGTCGTTCGAGGAGATGGTCGAGGCGTTCGGGGTCCTCCGGGATCACGGCGTCCAGGTCCTCACCGTGGGCCAGTACCTACGCCCGACCGAGAACCACCTCCCCGTCGTCCGCTACTGGCATCCGCAGGAGTTCGAGGCGCTGGAGAGGGCCGCCTACGACCTCGGCTTCGAGTCGGTCGCCTCCGGCCCGCTGGTCCGCAGCTCCTACCACGCGGACCAGAACCTCCCCGAGCGGGCCGTCGCCGGCTAGCGCGTCGCCACCTACACCAGTTCGAGCTTCTGCGGGTCGGCCTCCTCGTAGACGACGTCGAGGGTCCGGCCGCGCTCGATCCGGCCCAGCCGCCCACTTGAGACCCTGCGCTTGGCCTGGTACGGAATCCCGTCCTTGGGCCGGACTTCCAGAGTCAGCTCGACCATCTGGTAGCCGGCGACCGAGCCTTCGAGGAGCTCGGCATCGAGAACGGTCGCCTTCGCGCGCTCCGTGCCCGGCGGCTGCTGTTTCGGCTTCGACGGCGAAAAGAGGTAGACGAAGACAAGACCGCTGAGGCCACACCCGAGGGCAACGCCCAGGGCTCCCCATCTGGCCTCCTCGACCGGTGGGAAGACCGTGAAGAAGGCGCCAACCAGTCCGATCGCAAGTAGCAGGAGGCCAAGGACGAACACTCGTCGAATCTACACCGGAGCCCGGCAGGGACGTTATGGTCGGGCCGACAAGACCTCGGGCGCGCGGCGCTGTGCCCCAGACGCGAAGGAGCCAGACAGATGGGCATGTTCAAGGACATGAGGGATCTGAGCAAGGCCGGTCGGCAGATGACCAAGGAACAGGGCGGGATGGTGAAAATGACGAAAGACGGCCTCGCCCAGGCGAATCAGGCAGTGCAGCAGGTCCAGGCCGACCAGGCCCTCGCCGAGAAGCTCGCCAACGAAGGCGTCGACGGGATCGCGACGATCAACGGGATGCAGGCCACCGGGAAGAACGTCAACATGCAGCCCGAGCTCCAGTTCGACCTGACGGTCGACGTCAACGGCAGCCAGTCGAGCGTCACCCACACCCAGGTCGTCTCCCCCGCCGTGATCGGCCAGCTCCAGCCCGGCGCTCAGGTCCCCGTCAAGGTCGACCCCAACGATCACTCGCAGCTGATGATCGGCCTCGCCGGGTAGCTCTCCGGGGGCGCATCCCTCGCGCCTAAAATGATTTAGACGGGGCCATAGCTCAGCTGGAAGAGCGTTCGGTTTGCATCCGAGAGGTCGCGGGTTCGAATCCCGCTGGCTCCATCGCGAAAAGCTAGGGATTGATGGGGGCGCTCATGTCCCCTTTGATTTCGGTTTCGTTGAGCGCCCGGTTGTAGATGCGGACCTCGTCGATCTGGCCCGCGAAGTACTCGCCCCAGATCGCGTTGCCGCCGATCCGCAGCGGGCTGGCGGTCGCCGCCATCGCCCCGCTGGTCGCTTTGGTCGCGACCTGGGTGCCGTTGACGAAGAGGCGCAGCGTCGTGCCATCGTAGGTGGAGGCGAGGTGGGACCAGGTGTTGAGCGCCAGCGCGGTTGACCCGGGGGCTTTTTTGTAGGAGTTGCCGAGGAAGGTCTCGGTGGTCGGCTCTTTGCCGTCGGAGGCGTAGAGGGCGTAGACGTGCCCGGCCGCACCGCGCTCCTTCAGGATCGCCGTCCGCCAGCCGCCGTTGGCGCTCGGCCGCACCCAGGCCTCGAGCGTCATCGCGGTGGTCAGGTCGAGCGAGGCCGAGTCGGGGACGTCGACGCGGTTGCTGGTGCCGTTGAAGCTGAGCGCGCCACCGTATTTGCCGCTCGTGGTCCGGGTCGCACCGATTGAGGGTCCCGTTGTTGTGGGAGGGGGAGGAGTCGGTGACGGCGGTGCCAGAGGCCTCGTCGAACCCGTAGCCGAGGACGAGGCCGTTGTCGAGCGGGTTGTTGACCGTGACCGCGACGTCGGCGGAGGTTTTGGTGTTGCCGGCGGCGTCGCGGGCGCGGGCGGCGATCGTGTGCGGGCCGTTCGGCGCCGAGGTGCTGGGCCACTGGATTTCGTAGGGCGCGCTGGTGTCCTCGGCTCCGAACGCCGGCCCCGTCGACGAGGAACTGGACGCCTGCGACGCCGACTTCGTCTGAGGCCGTCGCCCGCAACGTCACCGTGCCCGAGACCGTGCCCGCCGCCGGGGCGGTCACCGAGACCGTCGGCGGGGTTGTGTCGGCGGTCGCCGTGGCGGAGGCCTCCGGAGAGGGCCCGCCGAGGTTGCCGGCGGCGTCGATCGCCTTGACCCGGTAGTAGTAGGTGCCGGCCGCGACGGTGTCGACGTAGCTGGTCGCGGTCGGGGTGGCGATCCGGTTGGCGGCGCCCGGGGTGAAGCCGGGGGTGGTCGAGCGGTAGACCTCATAGCCGCTGACGCCGACGTTGTCGGTCGCGGCGCTCCAGCTGAGGCTGACTTTTCCGAGCGACCCGGTGGCGCTCAGGCTGGCGGGCGCGCTCGGCGGGGTCGAGTCGGCCGGGCCGCTGACCGGGGCGTTCATGTCGCCCTGTGATTTCGGTCTGCGTTGAGCGCCCGGTTGTAGATGCGGACCTCGTCGATCTGGCCCGCGAAGTACTCGCCCCAGATCGCGTTGCCGCCGATCCGCAGCGGGCTGGCGGTCGCCGCCATCGCCCCGCTGGTCGCTTTGGTCGCGACCTGGGTGCCGTTGACGAACAGGCGCAGCGTCGTGCCGTCGTAGGTGGAGGCGAGGTGGGTCCAGGTGTTGAGCGCCAGCGCGGTGGAAGAGGTGGCGCCGTTGTAGGCGGTGCCGATGAAGTTCTCGGTGGTCGGCACGGTGCCGTTTGAGGCATAGAGGGCGTAGACGTGCCCGGCCGCACCGCGCTCCTTCAGGATCGCCGTCCGCCAGCCGCCGTTGGCGCTCGGCCGCACCCAGGCCTCGAGCGTCATCGCGGTGGTCAGGTCGAGCGAGGCTGAGTCGGGGACGTCGACGCGGTTGCTGGTGCCGTTGAAGCTGAGCGCGCCACCGTATTTGCCGCTCGTGGTCCGGGACGCCCCGATGAGGGTGCCTTCGTTATGGGCGGGGGAGACGTCGGTCGCGACGGTCCCGGAGGCCTCGTCGAACCCGTAGCCGAGGACGAGGCCGTTGTCGAGCGGGTTGTTGACCGTGACCGCGACGTCGGCGGAGGTTTTGGTGTTGCCGGCGGCGTCGCGGGCGCGGGCGGCGATCGTGTGCGGGCCGTTCGGCGCCGAGGTGCTGGGCCACTGGATTTCGTAGGGCGCGCTCGTGTCCTCGGCTCCAAACCCGGCCCCGTCGACGAGGAACTGGACGCCTGCGACGCCGACTTCGTCTGAGGCCGTCGCCCGCAACGTCACCGTGCCCGAGACCGTGCCCGCCGCCGGGGCGGTCACCGAGACCGTCGGCGGGGTTGTGTCGGCGGTCGCCGTGGCGGAGGCCTCCGGAGAGGGCCCGCCGAGGTTGCCGGCGGCGTCGATCGCCTTGACCCGGTAGTAGTAGGTGCCGGCCGCGACCGTGTCGACGTAGCTGGTCGCGGTCGGGGTGGCGATCCGGTTGGCGGCGCCCGGGGTGAAGCCGGCGGTGGTCGAGCGGTAGACCTCATAGCCGCTGACGCCGACGTTGTCGGTCGCGGCGCTCCAGCTGAGGCTGACTTTTCCGAGCGACCCGGTGGCGCTCAGGCTGGCGGGCGCGCTCGGCGGGGTGGTATCGGCAGGGGCCGCTGACCGGAGCGTTCTGGTCGCCCTGGATTTCGGTCGCGCTGAGCGCCCGGTTGTAGATGCGGACCTCGTCGATCTGGCCCGCGAAGTACTCGCCCCAGATCGCGTTGCCGCCGATCCGCAGCGGGCTGGTGGTCGGCGTCATCGCGCCCTCGACGCCTTTGCTCGCGACCTGGGTGCCGTTGACGTAGAGGCGCAGCGTCGTCCCGTCGTAGGTCGAGGCGATGTGGCTCCAGGTGTTGAGCGGCAGGCCGGTGCCGGCGGGAGCGCCGCTATAGGCGTTGCCGATGAAGGCCTCTCCGGTGGGGCCGATTCCGTCGGAGGCATAGAGAGCGTAGACGTGCCCGGCCCCTCCGCGCTCCTTGAGGATCGCCGTGCGCCAGCCGCCGTTGGCGCTCGGCCGCACCCAGGCCTCGAGCGTCATCGCATTGGTCAGGTCGAGTGAGGCCGAGTCGGGGACGTCGACGCGGTTGCTGGTGCCGTTGAAGCTGAGCGCGCCACCGTATTTGCCGCTCGTGGTCCGGGTCGCCCCGATGAGGGTGCCTTCGTTTTTGACGGGGGAGGAGTCGGTCACGGTCGTCCCCGAGGGTTCGTCGAACCCGTAGCCGAGAACGAGGCCCGGAAGCGACGACAGCCGCGTGTATGTCGCCGTGTAGCTGGTCGCCGCCGCCGGCGCGGTGATCTCGTGACTGGCACTGCCGCCGTCCGACCACGAGGCGAAGCCCTGCCAGGAGCTGCCCAGCAACTGCGGCGACGGCGCCGTGATCGTGTTGCGGGAGCTGACGATCACGGTGCGGGTGAACGGCGTGACGTCGCTGTCCGAGCCGACCGCCAGCGACAGCCCGGGCGGGTTCGAGGCGAACGCCAGGTCGACCGTTCGCGGATCGAGCCGCAGCACGGTCGTGTCGGTGAGGCCTTTGCTGTCGGCAACGGTCAGGCTCAGCTCGAGATGGGAGGGGTAATCGTGGTCTTCCGCCGTGAATTCGCCTTCGGAAGCGCCGGAAAAGGTCTGCAACGGATGGGAGTGGCAGGCGTCCGGCCCGTTGGGGCAGTGGCGCATGACCAGTTTCCAGCTCATGCTCCCCGGCCCGAGGAGGCCGTCATCGGGGTCGGTGCCGTGGCCGGAGAACGAGATTTTGTCGCCAACAGCCCAGTGCAGCGCCACCGTCGGAGCGTCGATCACCGCCTGCGGGGGGTTGTTGCCGGGGCCGATCACGATCGAGTCCGTCGAGCTGAGGGCCCCGTCGCTTACCCGGAGTCTGACCGTGATGGTCGCGGCCGTCGTGTAGGTCCTGCTCGGCTTCGCCGCGGTGGAGTCGTCGTACTGGCCGTCGCCGTCGAGATCCCATTCGTAGGAGAGCGTCGTGCCGCTGTCCGGGTCGGTCGAGCCGGTGGCGTCGAAGTTGACTGTGAGCGGCAGCGGGCCGCCGCGCGGTTCTGCGGCCGCCACCGCGGTCGGCGGATGATTGCCTGCTGCGTAGCTGACTCGTCGTATCGACCCCGTGAAGTCGACGACGAAGAGATCGCCGCCTGGGCCGATCATGAGGTTCACCGGGTCGATGTTCTGAAGGAAGACCTGGCGCGTCGACGGATCGGGCTGGCCGTTCTGTTCGAACATCACCCATGCGCAGCGTCGGGAGTAGTCGGCGAAGAAAAGGGCGCCCGAATACGCTGCCGGGAAGTTGCCACCCTGGTAGAAGGCCAGGCCGGACGCCGAAGAGCCGTTGGCCGTGGCGCATCCTTCCCCGGTGATCACCGGTCGGCCGTGTTCGTAGGTGAAGATCGGAGGCGTGACCAGGCCGGGGTTGCTGTAGAGCTGGGAGCAGAGGGTGAGCCCGGCGCTCTGGTATCCGGGCTGGGGTCCGTTGCCCTCGTAACACGGCCAGCCGAAGTTGTCGATCGTGGAGTCGTCGGGGCGGGCAACCCTGTTGATCTCCTCCCAGTCATTCCAGCCGACGTCTCCGAGGAAGATTTCCGAAGTCCCCGGCTTGAACGTGAACCGGAACGGGTTCCGCATCCCGGTGGCGACGATCCGTCGTGCGTTCACGTCGAGGCTCGAGAACAGCGGGTTGCCGGCCACGCCGGCTCCGGTGTCGGGGTCGACCCTGATCACGGTTCCGTCGAGGCCCGTCGGGTCGGACAGGGTGCGAACGTCCTGGGCGCGCAAGGCCCCGCCCTCGGCGCTGGGGGGTGCCGGCGAGTTGCCGCCGGGATCGCCGCACGGGTTGCGCGGGGAGCCGTCCTGGCCGTAGTCGACGAACGTGAAGCTCGCGCCGTCGCCCCCCGAGGCGTACAGCTTCCCGTCCGGCCCGAAAACCAGGTCTCCGTCCGAGTGGCTCGGGTACTGCTGACACCAGTCGTTGATCAGGACCTGCTCATTGGTGACGACGTTTCCGCTCAGGGTGAGTTTCGAGAGGCGGGTGCTGACGAGGCAGCCGTCGTCAGTCGCACCGGGCGGGGTCGGGCACGGGTCCGAGGTGGCGTTCGGCTGTCCCCAGCGCGGCGGCGTTCCGCCAATCGCTGCGTCGGCCGTGTAGAGCGCGTACAGATAGGGCCGGGTCGGGAACTGGGGGTCGAGGGCGATGCTGAGCAGCCCCCGATCCCAGAAGTTGTAGACCTGAGTTCGCAGGTCGGCTGAGACGCTCGATGTCGTGGCTTCGAGGTTGGCGAAGACCTTGATCAGGCCGCTCTTCTCGGAGACGAACGCGCGGCCGTCGGGCGCGAACGCGATGTCGGTCGGCTCGGTCAGGCCTTTGAAGACGACCGATTCACTGAAACCGGGCTGGACCGCCGAGGCGTGCGCCGGCGGGCTACATGCCACCGCCGCGACGACGTAGACCATTAGAGCGCAGGCGAGGCTCAGGGATCGAACAACGGGCGACGTCACCATCCACCTGAGCAACGGACGCACAACCCTAGTACTTGCGCCCCACCATCATCGAATTGAACTGTCATCGCGTTGAGGTCGAAGCCCGGCCCCCGCGACAGAATCAATCGTCGAAGTCGAAGTCCTTCGGAGGCTTCTGCTCGAACCAGAGCTCGTCGTCCTCGGGGCTCTCCTCGAGGAAGTCCGGGGTCTCCTCGAGCACATCCTCATCGCCCGCCGGGGCGGCCGGCGCCTCCGTCTCCCCGTCCGTCTCCTCGTCCTCCTCGGCTTCCCCAGCCGGTGCCTCCTCGTCGGCAAGCTCCTGCTCGTCGGAGTCGAGCGGGGCTTCCAGCGCCTGGTCCAGCTCATCGGAGAGCCGCTTCTCGTCCCAGAAGTCGTCGTCCTCTTCCTCGTCGAGGTCCTCCTCGCCGGCGGCCTCCGCCTGCTCCTCCTCCGCGAGTTCCTCCTCGACGTCGTGCATCTCGGTCGGCTGTTCGGCGATGACCTCGCGTTCCTCGGTCGTCGGCTCTGACGGGGACGGCTCGGCAGCCTCGGGGGCCGGCTCCTCGGCCGAGGCCGCATCGGGCTGGGCGATCACCTCGTGTTCCGCCGCCGACTGCTCCTCCTCGGCCGGCTCCACGGGCTGCGGCGCCTCCTGGAGGTCGGCGATCCGGGCTGCGCTCTCGCTTCGCGGCGCCGGCGCATCCACGGCCTCACCCGAAGTCTCGCCGTGCGCCTGCTCGGCAGGCGCGTCGGGCGCCATGAATTCGGTCGGGGCCTCGGCGAGCTTGTCCTCGCCCGCCCCCTCATCGCCAGGCCGTCCCGGCGAGCCGAATGCCTCGTCCTCCAGCTGCTTCAGCTCGGACCGATCGGCGCCATGCTGGCGCTTCAGCTCCAGATGCTCGCGAATTGCCTCGTCGAGAATGCCCATGCTGACCCCGGGAAACCTAAAGACTATGGGGTTATCCTTGCCGTTGCGAGGGCTTTGGGACGATCCTCCCATCCTCCGTCGCGGGGCTATAGCTCAGTTGGAAGAGCGCCTGGATCGCACCCAGGAGGTCGCCGGTTCGAGTCCGGCTAGCTCCATCGAAACTTGCCTGGACTGCGTGCCGCTGATGTCGGGAACGGCCAGGGCTTGGCGGGCGGGCAAGGACGGCGGTTGCTGCCACAATCGCGCCCGCCATGCCGCCGAACCGGCTCGCACCCGAGAGGCCACCCCCGGTGAGCGCCGGTCCTCCGAGCGATCCGCCGCGCTCGATCTTTCTCCGCTTCCTCAAGTTCGGCGCGCTTGCCTGGGGCGGCCCGGCGGCGCAGATCGCGATGATCAAGCACGAGTGCGTCGATGAGGAGGGCTGGGTCTCCGAGGAGACCTTCAAGAAGACGCTCGCCGTCTACCAGGTGCTTCCGGGGCCGGAGGCGCACGAGCTCTGCGTCTACTTCGGCCGGATACGGGGCGGCAAGCTCGGCGGGTTCCTCGCCGGGCTTGGGTTCATGCTGCCCGGCTTCGTCCTCATGCTCGCGCTCTCGATCCTCTATGTCGAGTCGAACCTGGCGAGGCACCTCGATGATCTCTTCTACGGGCTGAGCGCAGCGGTCGGGGCAGTCGTCCTGCGGGCGGTGGTCAGGTTGAGCGGGACGTTCATCACCGACGCCTGGCTCGCGGCGATCGCAATCGCCGCCTTCATCCTCACCGTGTTCGCCTCAGCCAGCTTCGTCCTCGTCCTGCTCGGCGCGGGCCTCGCCTACGAGCTGCGGACCAACGCCGGGCGCTGGATCGGCCGGGCCCATTCCCTCTCCCCGGGCATCCTCGCCGTCGCCATCGTCGCCGGGGCCGTGACGCTCACTCTGACGGCGGAAATCTTCCTCGCGGGGTTGAAGGCCGGCCTGCTCACCTTCGGCGGAGCGTTCACGGTGATCCCCTTCCTCCAGCAGGCCGCGGTGGCGACCACCACTGGCTCACCGACAGCCAGTTCGTGGATGGGCTGGCGATGAGCGGCATCCTCCCCGCGCCGCTGATCATCTTCTCGACCTTCGTCGGCTATGTCGCGGGCGGCACCGCCGGTGCCTTCGCGATGACCTTCGGCATCTTCCTCCCGGCCTTCGTCTTCCCGATCTTCTTCCACCGCTTCTTCGTCGCCGTCGCCGAGAACCCGCGCGTCCGGCCCTTCCTGCTCGGAGTCGCGGCCGGGGTCATCGGCCTGATCGCCGCCGTCACCGTTGACATCGTCGACGCCAGCGTTGTCGACGTCCCCACCGCCCTCCTCGCCATTGCCGCTTTCCTCGCCCTCAACCGCTGGCACGGCAAGCTCACAGTGCTCTACGTGGTCCTTGGCTGCGGCCTGATCGGCGCGGTGTTGCAGGTCACGATCCTCTAGGCGAAGGACCGGCCGCCGGCCAGGAGCCTTCGCACGGCACTAAGCTCGCAGCGGTGAGCGCACCGACCCGTGACGAGGCCTGGGAGCTGTTCTGCGAGTGGACGGAGTCCGACTCCCTGCGCAAGCACGTCCTCGGTGTCGAGGCGGCGATGCGCGCCTACGCCCGCAAGTACGGTGAGGACGAGGAGCTGTGGGCAGCGACGGCGATCCTCCACGACCTCGACTACGAGCGCTATCCCAACCTCGAGAGCGGTCATCCGCGCGTTGCCCTGAAGCTGTTCGAGGAGAGGGGGTATCCGCGCGAGCTGATCGACGCGGTCGCCGGCCACGCCACCTTTCTCGGCGTGCCGCGCGAGACCCTGATGGCGAAGACGCTGTTCGCGGTCGACGAGCTGACCGGGTTCATCGCCGCCGTCGCCCTCGTGCGGCCGACCGGGATCGTCGGGATGACGCCGAAATCGGTCAAGAAGAAGCTGAAGCAGCCGAGCTTTGCCGCCGCCGTCGACCGCGACGAGGTGCGACAGGGCGCCGAGGCGCTCGGCGAGGACTTCGATCAGCACATCGCGTTCGTGATCGGTGCGCTGGAGCCCCACGCGGAGGCGCTCGGCCTCTCCGGCTCCTGAGCGATCCGGCAGCGGGCGATCAGCTGCTGGTCACCGGAACGCTGATCAACGGCTTCGAGGTCGGGACCGTGCTGCCACCGCGCGGCTCGGCCGTCACCATCACCGTGTTGACGCCGCTCATGTCATCGATGACGGCGGCTGCGGTGCCGTCCGGATTGGGCACGAAGAGGACGTTCGCGGATTCCACCTTCTTGCCTCGCCTGACCCAGGCCTGCAACACCTCGTCGGGAGGGAGGTCCCGGACGTTGGCGAGCCGCAGGGTGCCGGAGTCCCCTTCGCGGACCATCTTCGCCGTCACCCCCGGGGCCTGGCCGGCTTCCACGGTGGTCTGGCCACCGCCCGAATCCCCGTCGCGGAGCGCGTAGCCGGCCACCACGGCCGCGAGGACGACGAAGACCGCCAGGCCGGCGGCAACGCGCAGCCCGCCGGGGCGGAACCAGAAGCCCGGCCGGTGACGCCGGCCCGCCCCCTCCGCCTTCCCGGCGGCTGCGTCGGCGCGAACCTCCTCCATCACCCGGGCCCGCAAACCCGGCGGCGGCTCGACTCGCTCGATCGTCTCGGGGAGCATCAGCGCCGCGGGTCGCAGCCGCTCCAACTCGGCGCGGCAATCCTCGCAGCCGGAGAGGTGCTGTTCGAGATCGGCGATCTCGCCGGGGTCCAGGGCTCCCAACAGGTAGGAGGCCAGTTCGTCGCGCCTGGCTTCGTGGCTCATCTCGCTCATGCCAAACCCTCCGCTAGCCGTCCCCTGATCTTCTCCAAACCAAGCCTCATCCTTCCCTTCACGGTGCCCAGGGGCACGCTCAGCATCGTCGCGATCTCCGACTGGCTGAAGCCGCCGAAGTATGCAAGCTCGATCACCTTCGACTGCTCTCCCGGCAGCTCGTCGAGGGCGCCGCGAACCTCCTCGGCGGTCTCGCGGCGCAGTGCCTCGGCATCGGTGGAATCGCCGGATGGGCGCTGCTCGAGGATCGCGTCGTCAAAGGCGAGCTTGCGGGCGCGCCCTGCCCTGCCCCGCAGGGCGTCGATCGCCCGGTTGCGGACGATCCCGAGCGTCCAGGAGCGGACGCTGCCGCGTCCGACGTCGTAGCGGCCGCCGCTGCGCCAGATCGAGACGAACGCCTCCTGGGTGACATCTTCGGCCGTCGGGCGCTCACCGACGATCCGGTAGGCAAGCGAGTAGGCGATTCCGCTGTGGCGGTCATAGAACACCTCGAACGCCTCGGCGTCCTTTTTGCCGATCAGCGGCATCAGCTCCTCGTCGGCAAGCCGCTCGGCGCTGGTTTTCCGCGTCCTCATCTCGGTCGCGCCACCCTCCGGCTGCTGGATGAAGGGTTCACTTGAAGACCTTACGGCCCGACGCCGGGATCGGATCACTCCGGGGAGCTACCGGCTCACCAACGAGTGGCACCACCTCCTGACCCGCGCCTGAACCCTCGAGAGCGCGGGCGCCTGGTCAGTACCACTTACCGCGCGCGAAGCCGCCGAACGCGATCAGCCCGATCAGGGCGACGATCAGCCCAATCCAAAAGCTCCAGACGAACATCAGGACGATTCCGATGATGACGATGATTCCGCCAAGCGTGATGCCCATTCCTGACCTCTCTCTCGCTCCGTGACTGTGTGGGTTGCTACAGCGCGCACGATGCGCAGTGTCCCTCTACCCGGAGGAGGCACTCCCGAACCCCGCATCGCCGGTCCGGACATCAACTCCGTTGGAAGCCCAATTCCTCCAGATCCTCGAGAATGCGGTCGAAGTTCTCCGCGAAGAGATCGAGGAGCATGGGTCGAAGCGTGTGCCGCGCTGGGCGAGCATCTCTTCGAGCGGCGCGTAGCAAGGCGCCGCATCTGGGCCTCACGTCGATCAGAAGTATGCGCTCAAAATGCCGAAAAAACCTTACCGAGTGCCCTTGCTTCGTACCGGCGGGCCGAGTGGCGCAAGCGTTTTGCCTCCTCGAGGCCGGGGTAAACTGGGTGAGAGGCGGCTTGCCGGCCTGAATCCCAGCGGCTTTCACCGATTCCCGGTTCCCGCTTGGGTGCGAAGACCAACCGCCGGCGTGGTGGAGAGGCGTTCCGGCCGGCGCCGCCAAGTTCTCCTCTATGCCTGATCGGGTGCCTTCTCACCGGGCCAGGATCCGGTCAGCCGCGCGAAGCCGCCGCGCACACCGTGGTCGACCATGCCTTTGGTCAGGCGGAAGACGGCCCCCTCGACCAAGAGGGCAACGACCAATTTCGGATAGGAGGCCTCTCGTTGATCCGGCTCGGGCGGCTCCTCATCGTCGAAGAGGGACCAGAGCCGGTCGAACCGCTTCTGCGCCACCCACCCGGCGAGGAGGCCCGAGATGATCCCGATCGGAGCGAAGACCAGCTTCACGTAGGCGGTCTACCCGTCCCCGATCGGCGCAAACGACGGCTTATCCGAGGCGGTCGAGCTCCTCGGCGAGTTCGGAGAGGAACGGCAGCGTCGGCTCGGCCTCCCGCAGCTCGACGAGGGTCTGGCGATAGTGCTCGAGCCGCTCCGCTTCGGGCTGCTCCCCCCTTTCGTTCAGCCGGCGGACCTTTGCGAGCTTGTCGGCGGCGTAGATCGCGGCGACGCAGCTGTTCGCCGCCACCCGGCCGCGATGCTCGGCCTTGCGCTCGCGATAGGCGGCGATCGTCTCGTCCTCGGTCATCTCGCCGACCAGCTCTGCGACCTCGGGGCCGAAGCGGGACTCGATCTCGCCGAGCTCCGTTTCGGTGTCCTCGATCACGTCGTGCAGCAGCGCCGCGGCGACAACGACATCGGGAAACCCATTTTCATGCAGCAGCCTCGCGACCGCCACCGGGTGGTCGATCTCGGTGTCCCCTCTGCTCCGCGGCCCGTGATGGGCACTCACGGCCATCTCATACGCCCCTTCGAGCAGGGCCGACCCAGCGACGAAATCCGGCGGCGAATCCGGGCCACCGGGCGGAGCCATGAGCTCACCATGGCGTGAGTCCATGGTGGGACTGTGACGGATCCGTTATTGGCGCGCCGCGCCGATGCGGCGGAGGAAGTCGCGCAGCCGTCGTTCGTAGAGACCCGGGTTCACGTTCCATGCCTCGGTGTGGCCTGCCCCGGGCGCGTGGTAGTAGGTGACCCAGCGCGGCAGCTCGGCGGCCAGATCCTCGCTGGTCGCGATCGGGACGACTTCGTCCTCGGTGCCGTGGAAGAGCAGGATCGGGAGCTGAAGCGCCTCGGGGTGCCGGAGGGCGTCGAGATCGTCCCAGTCGGCGTCGATCCGGGCGCCGATCGCCCACTCGACGGGGGTCGAGGCGATGCCAGGCAGGCCCATCTCGGACGCTTGGAAGGAGAGGATCTCCCGCCAGTCGAGCGCCGGCGCGTCGAGGACGAGCCCTGCGACCCGGCCCGCAAGCCGCGAATGCTGCATGAACTGGGTGACCAGCGAGCCGCCCATCGAGTAGCCGACGAGGACGAGGCGCTGGGCCCCGTGGGAGAATGCGTAGCGCGCGGCCGCCTCGAGGTCGCGCCACTCGGTCAGGCCCATGTGGTGGAGACCATCCGGGCTGGGCGGGGCACCGAGGTCCTCCCGGTAGGTGATCAGGAGCGCCGCCAGTCCCTCGCGGCGCAGACTCGGCAACAGGCGCAGGCCCGTCTGCGGGTTGTCGTTGATCCCGTGGACGACGATCGCCCAGGTCGATGCGGGCGCGCCGACCTGCCACGCCGGCATCCTCCCCAGCTCGCCCGGGACCCGGACATCGGCGAACGGCAGGCCGAACGCCTGCATCGGATCGCCCCGGTAGACCTTGGAATCGATCGCGGCCTTCACTCCCGGCACGAGGTAGCCGCGCACGTCCCGCAGCGTCCTCGTCACGCCCTCGGGGTCGCTGCCCAGCGCGGCGCCGATGACCGCGTGCCCGGCTTGCCAGTCCAGCCCGTAGACCCCCGGGCGCCGGGTTTCCTCGGTGTCCGAGAGGACGACCCGGCCCGGGGCGAGCGCCTCGACGGTGACTTCCTCCGGCCACTCCGCGTGGTCCGGGACGAGCACCTGCGAGGAGAAATGCCAGCTGATGGCCGCCCCGATGCCGAGCAGCAGGACGAGGATCACCCCGGCGGCGACCAGCGACCGCCAATGGCGCCGCGGCCAGGCCGGGCCCTTCAGGGACGCTGAGCCGACAGCTCCTCCCACGGGGCCGCAGCCTACTGCGAGGGAGTTGTGCGATCGCGCCGCCGGTGGCAGGATGTCGCGACCGTGGAGACCCTGGCCGCACCGAAGGAAGGCACCGCCAGCCGCCGCCGGTGCTGGGGACCCCGCTGAACCGGCGGCGCGCGGTCTCCCTCACCCTCGACCAGTTCAAGTACGGGTGGGCCAACGCGCTCGACGATCAGGCGGCCGCGCGGCTCCACGGGACCTTCCACGTGCCAGGACCGGGCGCGCCGATCTTCCAGGCGGCAATGGCCAACCTGAGCCCCTGGACCGAGGCGAAGGCCGACAGTAGGAACCCCGAGCGGGGGCCGCTGCTGGTGATCTCGGGCGAGAAAAACCACACCGTGCCGTGGGCGCTCGAGTTCGTCAGGCGCTTCGCTCAGCCGCAATGACCTCCGGCTAGCCTTCGCCCATGGCGTCAGACGGTGTGACCGTCCGCGCGGCCGGGCCAGAGGATGCCGAGGCAATCGGGCAGCTCCTGCACGACTTCAACACTGAGTTCTCCGAGCCGACGCCGGGGGTCGAGGTGCTGGCCGAGCGGGCCCGGGAAATGCTCGCCGCCGGCGAGATACGGATCCTGTTGGCGGGAGAGCCTCCATACGGCCTCGCGATGCTCCGCCTCCGTCCCTCGATCTGGACCGGCGCCCTCGACGCCCACGTGGAGGAGCTCTACGTCGCGCCCGCGCGGCGCGGTCGCGGCGCCGGACGGTCGTTGCTCGAGGCGACGATCGAGCTCGCCCGAAGCGCGGGCGCCGAGCATCTCGACCTGATCACCGGCGAGGAGGACACGGCGGCGCGGGAGCTGTATGAGAGCTTCGGCATGGTCCACCGCGAGGGGGGGCCGGAGGGGCCGCTCATGCTCTATTACGAGCGAGACATCTAGAGGCGACGCAACCTCGGCAAAGACCTAGCCCTCCGAGTAGGCCGGCTCGCGCCCCGAGGGCTCAGGCTCTGCCGCGCCCTCGTGCGCCTCGGCGCCTTCCGGCGCGGGTTCGTAGCGGAGCACGAACACAGCGATCAGGAGGGCGATGCCGACCAGGCCGGCGCCGACGACGTAGGCGAGGTGGAAGCCCGAGTTGAGCGCCGCATCGTTGGAGACGCCTGCGGCAAGCAGATCGTCGGTCCTGCCGGTGGCGAGGGTCGCGAGCACCGCGAGCCCGATCGCGCCGCCGACCTGGGCGCTGGTGTTCACGACTCCCGAGGCGAGTCCGGCGTCGCTTTTCGTCGCACCCGACATCGCCAGCGTCATCAGCGACGGGAAGGAAGTCCCGATCCCGACGCCGATCAGCAGCATCGGGGGCAGGATGTCGATCGCGTAGACGCCGTCGACCGGGGTGCGGGCGAAGAGCAGCAGCCCCGCAGCGATCATCACGAGCCCCGGAATCAGGGTCCGCCGCGGCCCGAAGCGCATGATCAGCCGCTCCGAGAATCCAAGCGAGAGGGTGCCCATGACCAGGGTCGCGGGGAGGAAGGCGAGCCCGACCTGGAGCGGGTCGTAGCCGAGGATCCGCTGCAGGTAGAGGGCGCCGAGGAAGAACATCGCGAACATCCCGGCGACGAGCAGCATCTGCAGGGCGTTCGCGCCGGAGACGTTGCGGGAGCGGAACAGGCGCAGCGGCATCAGCGGGTTGGCGATGACCGCCTGGCGCACGATGAAGGCGGCCCCCAGGGCGAGCGAGACGGCCCCCATGCCGAGGGTCTGCGCGGAAAGCCAGCCATTGCTCTCGACCTCGAGGATGGCGTAGGTCCCGAGCATCAGGCCGCTCGTGATCAGGACGGCGCCGGGGATGTCCGCCCCCTCCCCGATTCCGATTCCGTCATGGTCGTCCACCAATCGCAGGGCCAGAAAGGCGGTGGCGATGCCGACCGGGATGTTGATGAAGAAGATCCAGTGCCAGGCGATCGCCTCGGTCAGAACCCCGCCGACGAGGAGGCCGATCGTGCCTCCGGCCGAGGCGACGAAGCCGTAGACGCCGATCGCTTTCGCCTGCTCCCGGGGCTCTGGGAACATCGTCACGATCATCGCCAGGATCACGGCTGACGTCAGCGCCCCGCCGATGCCCTGGATGAAGCGGGCGCCGACCAGCATCTCCTCGGTCTGGGAGAGGGCGGCGAGCAGCGAGGCGGTGGTGAAGACCGCGAGGCCGGCCAGGAAAACCCGCCGCTGGCCGAGGAGGTCGCCGAACCGGCCGGCGAGCAGGAGCAGGCCCCCGAACGGAACCAGGTAGGCGTTGACGACCCAGGCGAGGTTGCTCTGTGAGAAGCCGAGGTCATCCTGGATCGAGGGCAGGGCGACGTTGACGATCGTGATGTCGAGAACGATCATCAGCATCCCGGCGCAGAGGACGTAGAGCGCGACCCAGCGCCTGCTGTCCTCGGCCGCTGCATTGCCCTGCGGGATCTGCATCGGTGTACAGTAGCAATCGGTTCAAAAAAGCAACCAGCTACTTGTAAGTTTGTACGGATTCGCATAGACTTGCCTCGTGGGCTTAAAGCGGTCATACGGTGAGGCCTGTCGTCTCGCCTCCGCCCTCGACTTGATCGGAGAGCGTTGGGCGCTGCTTGTGGTGCGCGAGCTGATGCTGGGGCCGCGGCGTTTCACCGACCTACGTGCCGGCCTGCCCACCGTCAGCTCCAACATCCTCTCCGAGCGGCTTCGTGAGCTCGAGCACGGCGGGGTCATCCGGCGCCGGAAGCTGCCGCCGCCGTACGCCTCCCGTGTCTACGAGCTCACCGAGTGGGGAAAGGAGCTGGAGCCGGTCGTGACGGCGCTGGGCGCCTGGGGCGCCCGCTCGCCGCGACCGCCCGAGCACCTCCGGATCAGCGCCGGCTCGGTGGTCCTTGCCCTGCGCTCGCTGTTCGACCCGGAGGCCGCGGGTGAGCTCGAGGCCAGTTACGAGCTGAGGCTCGACGACCAGCGCTTCCACGTCGACGTCGCGGCCGGCGAGATCACCCTCAGCCGGGGTCCCGCCGAGTCCCCCGCCGCGGTGATCGAGGCCGAGGCGGCCACCATGGCGAACCTTCTCGGCGGCCAGGTTACGCTCGATCAGGCGCTCGACTCGGGCGATCTGGAGGTCGAGGGACGAAAGCGCGTGGTCGCCCGCTTCCTGCGCCTGTTCCCGATGTTGGCGCCGTGCGAGGCCGCTGCGGATCAGTGCGCGGCGCCGGAGGAGAGCGGCGTCGCGGTAACCGTGTAGACGTCCCACTCGTCGGCCACGCCCTTCAGGGAGTGGCTTCCGAACGAGTCGAAATCGATCCCGGATCCCGTGACCAGGTCGCGGACGGTCCGCGAGGCCAGCACCGTCCCACCTCCGGCCAGGGCCGAGATCCGGGCGGCGACGTGGACCGCGATCCCCCCTACGTCGTCGCCGATCAGCTCGACCTCGCCGGTGTGCATCCCCGCCCGCACCTCGATCCCGAGCGAGGGCACGTCCGCGACCACCGCCTGCGCGCACTCGACGGCCCGGGTCGGCCCGTCGAAGATCGCCAGGAACCCGTCCCCCGTCGTCTTGATCTCGCGGCCGCCGAAGCGCTCGAGGTGGCGGCGGACCAGTCCCTGGTGCTGCTCGAGCAGCTCGCGCCAGCGCCGGTCGCCCATCTCGGTCGCAAGCCGGGTCGAGTCGACGATGTCGGTGAACAGCACCGTCGCCAGGACCCGGTCGGTCTTCGGCCCCGGCCGCACCCCGGTCAGGAACTCCTCGATCTCGTCGAGCGCCTCCTCGCTGTCCGGCCCGATCCAGGGGGCATGGTCGCCGCCCTCCAGTTCGACAAAGCGGCTGCCCGGGATCTGCTCGGCGAGCCAGCGACCGGCACGGACGTTCACGGCGCGGTCATGGCGCCTATGCATGACAAGGGTCGGCGCCTGGATCAGCGGCAGCGCATCACGCATGTCGATGTCGAGGAACATTTCGAAGAACCGCTGGACCCGCATCGGGCTGGCAGCCTGCCGCTCGTAGCGCGCCTGGAACTCACGCGCCTGGGGGTCCTCGGCGAGGCTGGGGGCGAAGATCTCGATCGACGCGCCCTTGCCCCAGGCCGGCGCGAGCAGCTGATGGAGTGCTTCCTCTGCGGCCTCCTTCTCCGGCGCCCAGGGATAGTCCTCCGCCCACGTCGACCTCGCCATCGCTCCGCAGAGGATCAGGGCCGAGGTTCTCTCCGGGTACGTGGCCGCGAACAGCATGCACATCGTCCCCCCCTCCGAGACACCGATCAGGGCGGCCCGCTCGGAGCCGGCGGCGTCCATCACCGCGCGGACGTCGTCCATCCGCTCCTCGAGCGTCGCCGGGCCCGACACCGGGTCCGAGAGGCCGACGCCGCGGCGGTCGAAGAGGATCACGCGCGCGAACGAGCCGAGCCGCCTGACGAACCGGGTCAGGGCCGGGCTCTCCCAGACCAGGTCGAGGTGGGAGACGAACGGGAAGGCGAGGACGAGGTCGATCTCGCCCTCTCCCACCACCTGGTAGGCGATGCCGATCTCGCCACTCCGTGCGTATCGCGTCTCCGGTGGCATCGCCATCCGTCAGCCTACGCCTCAGGTGTAGCGGGAGGCATCCAACCGGCAGTGCCGGAATTCGAACCCGACGACGAGCGCGTTCGCGCTTCGCGCCCCCGTCGAGAGCTGGGTGACCAGGTCCCCGGCCCGCCGCCGCTCGCCGGCGATCAGAGCCCTCCCGGCCCGCTGCAGCAGGGCCGCCTGGTCGGCGATCTGCGCGAGCCAGTCCAAGAGGCGCGGCGCATCGGCCGCCGGGCGCGGCACCTTCCTCAGCTCGGATAACGCGCGGCGCAGGGCGGTGGAGGCCCTGATCAGCTGGTTGCCGGCGGGCTTCAGCTTTCCCCGCCGGACGTTCGAGCGGACGCCGCGGAGGATGTGCCCGTTTGCTTCGGTGTTCGCACTGCAGATCGGCTCGACCTGGTCCCTGTATTCGGCTCGCGGGCCTTCCAGGGCCGGAGCGGCGCCCGGGGCGACGAGCGCGTAGGCGAAGGTGAGGACGGCGGCTGCCCCCGCCAGCCTCATCCTCCCCCCAATTCCACCCGCAGGGATTCGAGCTGGCCGCGGAGCTCGGCGACCTCGCGCTCGAGCCGGTCGAGACGATCCTCGCCCGGCGATCCGTCCGGTGGGGCCGGCTCGGCATCGTCACCCTCCGCCGCGACCGGGGGCGGGCCGCCTGCAGACGCCGACCCGAGCAGCTGCTCGTATCGCTCCTCCTTCTGCCCCGGCCGCCGCTGGTGGCGGGAGACGAGGCCCCGCTCCACCAACCGATCGAGAGTCTCGTGCACGGCGGCGAGATCGGCGAAGGAGTTGAGGCGCTCGCTGCGCTGCTTCAGCTGGCCGGGAGTCTGCGGGCCGCGCAGCATCAGGACCGCCAACAGCGAGATCTCCGCCGGGTTGACGTCGAGCGCCTCGTCAAGGAGGTGGCGGTACTTGCGGGCGCGGCTGCCGGAGCCGCTGGCGAGCCGCGTCCAGCCGCGGAGCGCGAGGCGCCTCAGCGCCTCGACCACGGTCTCCTCGTCGTAGGAGACGACGGGGTCGCGGTTGGTCGCCTGGTTGCAGGCGAGGCGCAGCGCGTTGACCGAGAGCGGGTAGACGTCGGGCGTCGTCCGTTGCTTCTCGATCAGGCAACCGACCACGCGTATCTCGACTGCGTCGGGCTCCATCGGCCTCAGTCCCGGTCGGGACGGTCGGGGTACAGCTCGTCGATCGTGACGAGCGCACGGTAGGGGGCGCCTGACGCCGCCTCGATCGCCGCTCCCCCGCCGGCGAGTCGATCGACCGTCGCGAGCACCGCGGCGACCTCGAGGCCCTGCTCCCGGATCCGCTCGATCGCGGCGACCGTCGAGCCGCCGCTGGTGACCGTGTCCTCGACCACGAGGCAACGGTCGCCGGCCTCGACCGGGCCCTCGACCCAGCGCTGCAGACCGTGCTCCTTGCGCTCCCCGCGGACAAAGAAGCCGACCAGCCCACCGCCCCCCTCGCTGGCGATCGCGGCGCAGGCCAGGGGGATCGCCGCAGTCGCCGGCCCGCCGACCGCGGCGGCGCCGGCCTCGGCCGCGGCGGCAGCGATCAGCTCACCGGCGGCGAGGAACCCGGGCGGGCGGAGCAGGGCCCTGCGCGCATCGACGTAGTACTGCGCCACCGCGCCACTCGACAACTTCACCTCGCCGATCACCAGCGAGTGCTGGCGGAGCTCGGACAGCAGGGTGCGCTTGGCGGCGTCGAGGTCGGGCACTATGACCTCTCGTGCTTCGCTCGCGGCGCGACGAAACAGATATGCATGCTTGCTCGCTCCGCACTCATGCGCGAATCCTACGGACGAGCCGTCAGCCGAGCGCTTCGCAGAATCCCTGGCGCCAGCTCGGGTAGCGGGGCTCCCAGCCCAGCTCGCGCTTCGCGCGGGCGCTCGAGGCGCCGCGCAGCGCGACCGCGTTCGTCGCAACCGGCCCCGCAATCAGCTTCGCCAGCCAGAGCGGGACTCGGCGCGGGCGCTTGGCCCCCAGCGCCTCCGCGTAAACCGGCACCCACTCGCGCTGCGGCGCCGGCTCCTCGTCGACCACGTTGAAGACGCCGACCGCATCGCTCCCGACCGCCGCGACGGTCGCGCGGGCGACGTCCTCGACGTGGATGAAGGAGAAGACCCCAGTGCCCTTGCCGACGATCGGGAGGCGGCGCCTGCGGACGTCGTCGGCCTGCGAGCCGTCGGCGGCGAAGCTGGTCCCGGGGCCGTAGAACCACCCGAAGCGAAGCACGACGCCCTCGATCCCGTCGGCGGCGAGAACCTGGCGCTCGAGCTCGACCAGCGCCTCGACCGCGGCGCCGAACGGGCCGGGCGCGCCCGTGAACAGCGGCGCCTCCTCGTCCTTGATCCAGTCCCCCCGCGGCTCGTAAAGAAAGGCGACGCTCTCAGCGATCACCCGGCGCACGCCGGCGGCCTCGGCGGCGGCGATCAGGTTGCGGGTTCCCTCGCTCCGCAGTCGGTTCGTCGCGGCGAGGGGATCCTCGTCGGCCTTCCAGTCGATCCGGTCCGGGAGGGCGGTGAGGGCGTGGACGACGACCTCGGGGCCCACCTCCACGACCGCGCCGCTGAGGGCGTCGGGGTCGAGCGCATCGCAGACGACCGCGGCCGCGCCCGCGGCTCGGATCTCCGCGGCGCGCTCCTCCCGCCGCGTCGTCCCGGTCACCTCGTGGCCGGCGGCGACGAGCTCGCGCACCAGGGGCCTGCCCATCGCCCCGCTCGCCCCTGCCACGAAGACCTTCATCCAGAGTTCCCGCTCTCGCCGCCGAGGCGTTCCGAGACCCGCGCCAACCAGGCAGCCCCCAGCGCGCCCGCCGCGATCAGGAGCGTGTCGGCCCATCCCCGTCCCGCGCTCTTCGCTTCGTCGGTGTCGAAGAGGTGGTTGATCGCGTGGAGCCCGTACCAGAAGGCCCCCAGCCAGAGCAGCGGCGCCCGCCAGGACGGCCGCACGACCGCGAACGCCAGCGCAATCCCGGCGGCCAGATAGAACGCCCCGACATCGCCGACGTAGTGGGAATTCTCGATCCCGTAGTGCCCGATCTCGTCGAAGAAGGTGTCCGGCGCCAGCAGCGCCAGGCAGCCGAAGACCACGTGATAGGCGGCGAGAACGACCAGAACCGCTTTCAACGCTCGCTCGGTCATCCCACCAAGCCTATGACGGTTGCCGGCCCGCCTTACAGGTCCAGTGATGCATCTTCCGCGGGTCCAGTTGGGGAGCCCTGCCCGGCCGCCTCAGAAAATGAAGATGTCTTCGCCGAAGTTGATCCGTTCGAAGATCTCAGGCTGGTCGGCGATGAAGGTCCGGATGCAGCCGTGACTGGCCGGGTAGTCGGGGACCGATTCGTACCCGTGCACGGCATAGCCGCCGTAGAAGTAGAACGAGTAGTACATGCCGTGCGAGTTGTAGCCGGGTTCGGTCCTGACGAAGCTGAAGTGCCCGGTCACGGTCGGGGTCGAGGACTTGCCCGAGGAGACGGGGTAGACGGCGACCGGCCGGTCGCCCTTGGCGAAGACGAGGACCTGCGTTGAGAGCGGCACCTCGACGTGCTGTCCGGCGCCGGGGTGGCGGACCCCGTAGGCGCCGCGGCCGGCGAAGGCTCTCTTGACCAGGCCCTTACCGGCCCGCGTGCTGCGGGCCAGCCCGTTCACTTTGCGATAGGCCAGCACCCCGCGCCCGGTCTTGCCGCCGAAGCAGCGGCCGCTGTTGACGATGTAGCCCATCTTCCTCATCGCCTTCTTGAAGCCGATCACCACCTCCCCGCACTGCCCGCTGTGGAGGGCCGGGAAGGTGACCCGCCAGCTCTTGCGCTCTGTGCCGTCGCCGCCGAGGCGGGCGGTCGGGGCGTGGCGGGCCCTGGCCGCGTACTTGCCGGCACCCTCGATCCGGATGCGGGCCCGGAACGCGCCCCGGCCACCCTGGCCCTTGCGCACCCTGACGGTCTTGCGCTCGATCCGGTCGCCGTTGCGGAAGAAGCTCACCTCGACCCGCTGGCCGGGGACGAACGGCTTCACGGTCCCGATCACCGGCACCGTGCTCATGATCCGCGCCTTGCCCCCGTGCAGATGGCCGATCCTGATCTTCACCGTCGCCTTCGGCACGGCCTCGATCGCCCCGCCCTTGGAGGCGGCAGCAGCGCTCGAGGCCAACACCAATGCCGCGGCGAGGGCGATTGCGGGGATCAGGCGTCTCATCGGGGGCGACATTGTGCCGCACGGGTCGGCGTGCGGGGCCCTATTGGCCCAGCAGGGCGGCGGAGTTGTTGAGCATGTGGAGGATGATTCCCGGCACGATCGAGCCGGTCCTCTCGTAGAGCAGGCAGAGGACGAAGCCGAAGAAGATCAGGGGCGGCACGGCGCTGAGACCGGTCAGCGCATGCAGGGCGCCGAAGATCACGCCGCCGAGCAGCGCCGCGGGGATCCGCGGCATCCGCTCACGCAACCCACCGAACAGCATCCCCCGGAAGCAGACCTCCTCGCTGACCGGCGCTGCGATCACGATCAGGAGGATCTGCATCGGCAGCGTCCCGAACGCTTCCGCGATGTCCTCTTGTTCCGGTTCCCCGATCAGGTTCGCGTAGGCGACCGCGAGCACGAGATAGGCGACCACCGCCAGGAACATCCAGAGCAGCGCCGACGGGACCCGAAAGCCCCGTAGCCCGAGCCGCCGCAGCGCCTCCCGGATCGGCACCCCGCCCCGGGCTGCAATCACCAGCGGCACGATCATGAAGCCGAGCGCTGTGCCGAACTGCACCGCGGCGTTTGCGCCGCTGCTCAGGTCCCCTTCGCTGTCGGGGTTGTCGATCACCAGCGCCGGGATCCCCAGCAGGATCCCGGTGGTGAGCGCCAAAATGACGCCGAAAAGGGCGGCGGCAGGGCCCCAGTTCGAGTAGGGAAAGCTCGCCTTTGAGGGTAGGTTTGCCTCCATGTCGCCGGCAGTCTCACAGGTCTCTCGATCCACGAAGACCAGGCTGCGCCTGCTGCGCCGCCTCGGTGTCGTGGTCATCCTCCTGGTCTTGGCGGCGCTGGCGCTCGCGCAGTTCACCGAGCTGGAACGGCTCGCCACCGGCATCCTCGCCTCGACCGCCGTTGTGGCTGCGATCATCGGCTTCGCGGCCCAGAACACGATCGGCAACCTGGTCGCCGGCGTTCAGCTCGCGATCTCGCAGCCGATCAGGATCGGCGACCGGATCTCCTTCGAGGGCGTCGAGGGCAGGGTCATCGACATCACCCTCGCCTACACCTATGTCGATCCCGGGGACGCCAGCGCCGTCGTCATCCCCAACCAGATGCTGGTGGAAGGGATCGTGCACAACCGCTCGACCGCCGATACGCAGGGCTGAGCGGGACCGCAGTCGAAGTACCCTTTTTCGCATGAGAGCGGATCAGGCAATCCTGCATCTCCCGCGCTCCGCGCCTGGAGCGACGGTCGAGGCTGGGCGATGACGCATCGCAACCGCCGGCGCCATCGCCGTCGTGGCGGCGCCCGCAGCAAGCTTCTGTTCGTCGCCGGCGGCGTCCTCGCGGTCGGCATCGCGCTGACGATCGGCGTCGCCTCCTGGGTTCTCGACGTCGCCGCCAAGGCGCCGCCGCTCTCGGACTGCCGTCCGATAGACCGGGGCGGCAACTCGATCCTGATTGCCGGCAACGGCAGCCGCCTCGGCTACATCGCCTCCGATGAGGCGCGGACCCCCGTCTCCATCGATCCGCGTTCCAACCGATCTCAAATACGCAACCGTGGCGATCGAGGACGAGCGCTTCTTCGAGCATGACGGGATCGACTACGAGGGCGGGCTCCGCGCCCTGATCCAGAACGTCGAGGCGGGCAAGATCGTCCAGGGTGGATCGACGATCACGATGCAGCTGATGCGCAACCTCTGCATCACCGACCCCAAGCGCAACCTCGAACGCAAGATCCAGGAGGCCCAGCTGGCGCTCGAGTACGAGAAGAAGTTCTCGAAGCAGGACATCCTCGGCAAGTACCTGAACGGCGCCTCCTACGGCACGATCAACGGCAGCACCGCGGTCGGAGTCCAGGCCGCCTCGCGGATCTACTTCTCGAAGCCGGTCTGGAAGCTGACCCTCGAGCAGTCGGCCCTGCTGGCCGGATTGCCGCAGGCTCCATCGGACTACAACCCGATCCTCAACCCGAAAGGCGCCCTTGCCCGCCGCAACGAGGTTCTCTCGAAAATGGCCGACCTCGGCTACATCTCCCGCCAGCGGGCGCTCGAAGGGCAGCAGCGGGAGCTCGGCCTGAAGCTCTCCGACACCTACTTCGAACGGCAGCAGCCCTACTTCTTCGACTACGTCGAGGACAAACTGATCGAGAAGTACGGCGTCAACACGGTGCGCAAGGGCGGCCTGCGCGTCTACACGACGATCGACCCGACGCTGCAGGAGGTCGGGCTGGAAGCGATGCGCTCGGCCCTCCCCTACTCAGAAGACCCGGCCTCGGCGCTGGTCTCGATCGAGCCCGAGCACCGGCTACATCAAGGCGATGGTCTCGAGCTCCAGCTACGACAGCAGCCAGTTCAACCTCGCCGCCCAGGGCCACCGCCAGCCGGGCTCGACCTTCAAGACGTTCGTCCTCACGACGGCCATCAAGCAGGGGATCGACCCCTACTCGACCTACTACACCTCGAAACCGCTCAACCTCGACCTTCCCGAGTGGGGGCACTGGGAGGTGCACACCGCCGACGAGGGATACCAGGGCACGATCAACCTGCAGCAGGCGACCGTCGCCTCCGACAACACCGTCTTCGCCCAGCTCGACCTCGACGTCGGGCCGGAGAACGTCGCCGAAACGGCGAAGTCGATGGGAATCGAAACCGAACTCGACGGGATCCCGGCCGAGGGAATCGGCGGCCTGCGGATCGGCGTCTCGCCGCTGGAGATGTCAGACGCCTACGCGACGCTCGCCGCGGGGGGCATCCATCGCAATCCGATCGCGATCCGCCGGGTGGTGTTCCCCGACGGCCGCATCGACCATCCCGAGCACGCGGACCCGAAGCGCGTGGTCTCCGAAGCGCGTCGCTTACGAGGTGACGCAGCTGCTCCACGACAACATCACCGGCGGCACGGCACCGCGGCGTACACCGGTTGCGCCGGCCAGGCGGGCAAGACCGGGACGACCGACAACTACACCGACGCCTGGTTCGCCGGCTACCAGCCGAACCTCGCGACGGCGGTCTGGGTCGGCTACCCGCAGTCCAACGACATCGAGATGGTCAGCGTCCACGGCACGACGGTGTTCGGTGGGACCTTCCCGGCGGAAATCTGGAACTCGCTCTACTCGGGCGCGGAAATCCCCTGCGAGGAATTCTCCGAACCGGAGACGCCGATCAGCTGGGCGCCGTACTTCGGCGAGTTCACCCAGTCGGGTGCGAGCGGCGGCGGCTCGTACTCCGAAGACGGCGAAGAAGGGAGCGAAGCAGACGAAAACGGCAAGAAGCCGGGGCAGGACGCGGTCGGCGGCTATGACCCCGGTGCCTACTCGCCCGGGGTCGGGCCAGGAACCGACCCCGAGCCCGGAACCGGCACCCAGCCCCCCAAGCGGTGGCGGTGGCGGCTCCGGCACCGGGGTGGGCGGAGGCACCGCGACCGGAGGAGTCGGGGCTGGCTGACCGTGCCCGGGCCCATCGGGCCCTCGGGATCGCGGGCCTGATCGGCCTGGCCGCGACGTCGGTCCCGCTGGTGGCCCCCGGGCCGGGGATGGTCCCGGCGGCGGCCGGGGATGGGCCGGATTGGCTGCTCGGCCTCTACGGCGATGGCCTCGGGGTGGCGCCGGGCGCCTACTACGGGTTTCTGTGGGCTGCATTCGCCGCCCATCTCTGCGTCCTCTTCTCCGCACCGGCGCTCGACCGGCGACTCGTGCGCGGCGCCGCGGTGCTGCTCGTCGCCGCCTTCGCGCTTGCCCCGCCGTTGCTCTCTCAGGACGTCTTCAGCTACATCGCCTACGCCCGCCTCGGCGCCCTGCACGACCTCAACCCCTACACCCACGCCCCGATCGACCTCCTCGCGGACCCGAGCTTCACCCATGTCGGCTGGACCGAATCGCCGAGCTCCTACGGCCCCTTGTTCACGCTGGCCACCTACCCGCTCGCCCTGATGTCGGTGCCGGCCGCGCTCTGGACCATGAAGGCTGTCGCGGCGGCGTCGGTGCTCGCGCTGGCGCTTCTGGTCGCGCGGATGGCGCCCGCTCGGGGCATCGACGCGCGGCGCGGCTTCGTCATGGTGGCGCTGAACCCGCTGGTCCTGGTCCACGTCGTCGGCGGCGCCCACAACGACGCGACGACGATGCTGGTGGCGCTCGCCGGCTGCGCGGCGGTACTCGCCCGGCGTGAGACGGGCGGCGGGGCCGCGATCGTCACCGCCGTCGGCCTCAAGCTGAGCGCCGCCTTCGTCGCCCCGTTCGCGCTGCTCGGCTCCCAGCGGGTCAATCGGTTCCTGGCCGGCGGCGCGCTCGCCACCGCCCTGATAGCCGCCGCCGGGCTGCTTGCCTTCGGCCTCCACGCCCTCGACTCGGCCGAGATCGTCGGGGAGAACCAGGGCAGGGTCAGCAACTACAGCCTCCCCAATCTCCTCTCCGAGCTCCTCGGGACCGGGCTCGGCCCGCTGCGGGCACTGACCGCGATCGCCTTCGCTGCCCTGCTCCTGGCGCTGTTGCGGTGGGTCTGGCGCGGCGGCGATTGGATCCGCGCCGGGGGCTGGGCGGCGCTCGGCCTGCTCCTCGCGACCGCCTGGCTTCTTCCCTGGTACGTGATCTGGGCCCTGCCCTTCGCCGCCCTCTCCCGCGACCAGTGGCTAGTCGCCAGCGTCTTGCTGCTCACGGCTCTCCAGCTTGCGGCGCGCGTCCCTCTTTAGGCGCCCGATTGAGGTGGTTTGGGCGTTTCCCGGGCCGGCGGATACTCAGAGCGGCCGAAGGCCGCGAGTCCGGGCGGGGGGTGCCCAAATCCCTCGCCTCAGAGAATTTCGGGCGTGTGAATCTCCTGCTTTCCCTTGCCGGCGTCCTCCTCCTCCTCGGCCGAGGGGTGAAGGACACCGGTCGGGATCGACCAGCCCTCGCGTTTCCCCAAAGCCGTGACGGCTGCCACGTAGAGGAGCTCGACGACCGTCTGGACGCCCCGGACGGCGATCGCTATCAGCGAGCCGATCGCGAAGCTGTTGCCGGGCGCCGCGACCTTGACCGACCAGGCGAAGGCGGCGTCGCGGACTCCGAGGCCCGCCGGAGCGACGAGCGTCGCCAGCGCAGCGACGTATCCCACGGCCTGCGCCGAGCCGACCGTCAGGATTTCACTGATCGGGATCGAGCTGACCGAGCGGGCGACGCAGTAGATCCCGACCGAGATCACGCCCCAGATCAGCGCGAAGAAGACCAGCAGCGCGAGGATCCCGCGCAGCGAGATCACCGCCGGGAGCGGCTCGCGGCCGAAGGCGCCGAGCACGCGGTCGGCGAGCGGGCCGAAGACCCGCGGGTGCAGGACGGCGACCGCGGCCGGGATCAGCAGCAGCACCGCCCAGCGCAGCGGCTGGCCCTGGAGGTCCGGATGGGTGATGAAGAAGTAGGAGGCGATCGCTATCGCCGAGGTCGCGGAGATCGCCTGTTCGTAGACGACGCTGGCGATCGTGATCCGGCGGGGAACCCCCGCGCGCTCGGATAGCAGCACTCTGCCGAGCACGTAGAGGACGCTGCCCGGGACGTAGCGGGCGAGGAGGGGCTGGCCCCAGGCGACCTGGGCCCGCCCCAGCCCGATGCGGTAGCCGAGGAAGCGCAGGATCAGGTCCCAGCCGAGCGCGCTGAGCGCGTAGTAGATCGGCAGGACGACGAATGCCGGGATCAGCCAGAGCACATGGAAGTGGACGCCCTTGTCCTTGATCTCCGACCACTGGTCGACGACGGTCAGGACCAGGAAGCCGAAGATGACGAGCGCGAGGCCGAGCTGGATCGCAAAGCGGACCCGCTTGCTGCGCGGCGGCCGGGTCCCGAACCGCGCGCCGGCTTCGCCGATCCGGTGAAGTAGTGGTCGCCTTTGCTCCACGCGCGCCGCACCTTAGTGGCCTGATGGGTCGCCCATGCGGGTGGTTATCCGGAATCAGCGTGCATGGCTGGTGAGTGTCGGACCAAGTGGGGCGAGGACGCAGGGAGGCCGAATAGCAGCGCTATTCGGCTGACTGAGGACGACGCACCGCGCCGGTCCGCCGCCGCCAGACATGTGCGGTGATTTTGCGATAGTCACCCGCATGGGCGAGTTCGACCTGCTGGCGCGCGTGCGAGAGCGACTGCCCCCGCCGGGCCCGCGGGTGCACGTCGGCAGCGGCGACGACGGCGCGGTGACCGTGCCCGGCGGGGCGACGGTCACCTCCGTCGACGCGCTGATCGACGGCGTTCACTTCCGTCGGGGTCAGGCGAGCCTGGGGCAGATCGGCGCCAAGGCGCTCGCAGCCGCGCTCTCGGACCTGGCCGCGATGGGGGCAGAGCCGGGCGAGGCCTACGTCGTCCTCGGCGTCCCAACCGACCTCGATGAGGAGGGCTGCCTGGAGCTGCTCGACGGGCTCACCGAGTTGGCAGTGGACACCGGCACCAGCCTTGCCGGCGGCGACGTGACCAGGGCACCGAGCCTGACCCTGGCGATCACCGTCGTCGGCCACGCGCCCGGCCCAGAGCAGCTCGTCACGCGGTCCGGCGGCCGGCCCGGGGAGGTCCTGGTCGTGACCGGCGAGATCGGCGCCGCGGCGGCCGGCCTGCTCGCGCTCGAGCGGCCGGAGTCGACAGCCGGGCTCGGCGCCGAGGTGGCGGCGACCCTGCGGGCCCGCCAGCTCGAGCCGCGGCCCCGCCTCGACGCGGGGCGGGCGCTGGCGCGGAGCGGGGCGACGGCGATGATCGACCTCAGCGACGGGCTGGGCGGCGACGCGGTGCAACTGGCGAGGTCCAGCGGCGTCGGGGCCTCGATCGACGCCTCGGCCCTCCCCGTGGCCCCGGGGGTGGCCGAGGTCGCGGTCGCGGCGGGACGGGAGCCGCTCGAGCTCGCGGTCTCGGGGGGCGAGGACTACGAGCTGTTGGCCGCCCTGCCGGCGGACGCAGTGGAGGCGGCGATCGCGGCTGTCGACACAGCTGCGGGGGTCGGGCTGACCCGGATCGGCGAGCTGGTCGCCGCTGAGGGGGTCGAGATCAGGCGGCCCGACGGGTCGCTACTGGAGTCGGTCGGGTTCGATCAACTCGCCTGAGCGGCTCACTCGCGGTGAGCAGCTCGCGCACGCCGCGGCGGCTCAACATCGCCTCTGCGACGAGCGCCGGGTCGGGCTTGTAGCGCCCGGCTTCGACCATGCTTTTCAACTGCTCGGTTGCCATGTGGCTCCTATCGGCTCGATCATGCCAGATCATTAGTTCTTGGTAGTCGAACAATTGTCCAGTCGCCCCCGCATAGTGCGCGGATTACCCTGTTGTTCATGCCCAACGGAACCGCTCGGATACTGCTGGTCGACGATGAGCAATCGGTTCAGACGCTGCTCAGCTACCCGCTGCGAAAGGACGGCTACCACGTCACCTCCGCAATCGACGGGCAGGAGGCGCTCCAGCGCTTCAGCGAGGCCCGCTTCGACCTCGTGATCCTCGACCTGATGCTGCCCAAGCTCGACGGCGTCGAGGTCTGCCGCCAGCTCCGGCGCAACAGCCAGGTGCCGATCATCATGCTGACCGCGAAAGGGAGCGAGACCGACAAGGTGGCGGGGCTCGAGGTGGGCGCCGACGACTACATCACCAAGCCCTTCTCGATGCGTGAGTTCCGCAGCCGGGTGAAGGCGGCGCTGCGCCGCTCGAGGATGATCGGCGAGTTCCAGGAGGAGGGCTCGATCGAACACGAGGAGCTGACGATCGACTTCGGCCGGCGCATGGTCCTACTGCGCGGCGAGGAGGTCAGGGTGACCTACGTCGAGTTCGAGATCCTCAGCGCGCTCGCGCGCTCGCCCGGGCGGGTGCTGAGCCGCCAGACCCTGCTCGAGTGCGTCTGGGGCGATTCGGAGTACCGAGACCCGCGCACCGTCGACGTCCACATCCGCCACCTCCGTGAAAAGCTCGAGCAGAACCCCAAGGAGCCCGAGTTCCTGTTCACGGTCCGCGGCGTCGGCTACCGCTTCAGGGAATGAGACGGCTCCGGCTCACCCCGCTCGGCAGCATGATCACGACCGTCTCGCTGGCGCTCGCCATCGGCACGGCGGTCGTCATCTACGTCTACGTGGTCCACGTCACCGGCGACTCCAGCGTGAAGGGGGAGATCACGATCGGGGCCCTGATCGCCCTGCTGCCGGCGCTCGCGATCGGGCTCTACTTCGCCCAGGTGGTGACGCAGCGGATCCGGAGGATCGAGGAGGCCGCGCGCAAGGTCGCCGAAGGAGATTTCGGGGCGCGGATCCCGGTCGAATCCTCGGGACAGCTGGGACAGCTGGCCCGGACCTTCAACGAAATGCAGCGCCGACTCGCCGAGCTCGACAACGCCCGCAAGCAGTTCATCGCCAACGCATCCCACGAGCTCCGGACCCCGATCTTCAGCCTCGGCGGCTTCGTCGAGCTGCTTGAGGAGGACGAGCCGACGCCCGAGGAGCGAGAGGAGTTCGTCCGCACGATGCGTCAGCAGATCGATCGGCTGACCAAGCTCACGGCCGACCTGCTCAACCTCTCGCAGCTCGACGCCGGAGGAATCGTGATGGACGCCAGCAGCGTCGACCTCAGCGCCCTCGCCCGCAACGTCGCTCGCGAGTTCGGCCCGCGCGCAGACCTGAGGGGCTCGCGCCTGGAGCTGCGTACCCCGGACCATCAGGTGATGGCGACAGCCGACCCCGAACGGGTGCGCCAGATCGTCCGTATCCTCCTCGACAACGCCCTCATCCACACACCGGAGGGCGCAAGCGTGACCGTGACCGTCTACTCCGTCAACCGTCGAGCAGAGCTGACCGTCTCCGACGACGGAGCGGGAATCCCGCAGCGCGTCCAGGGCCGGATCTTCGAGCGCTTCTACACCGCCACGCCCTCGGGCGGTTCCGGCCTCGGCCTGGCGATCGCGCGCGAGCTGGCCCAGCGGATGGACGGCCGGATCTCGATCACCTCGTCGAGGCGCTTCACGGCCTTCACCCTCGACCTCCCTCCGGCCCCCACCGAAGCGGCGCCGATCGTCGTCACCCAGCCCACCGGGGCCGGAGTGTGAGCGTCGCAGCGGCGCGAGTCGCGCTCGCTGCCGCGCTGCTGCTCCTGGCGTTCGCCGGCTGCGGCGGCGGCGGCGGCGACGGCTCGGCGTCCTCCTCGGGGGGGAAGACGACGACCCAGGTCGTGGTGCAGACGAGCGCGCCCGGGTTCGATGCCGCGGCGGTCTACCGCAAGGCCTCGCCCGGGGTGGTCACGATCCGTTCGATCTCCGAAGCCGGCGGCGCCGAAGGCTCGGGCTTCGTCCTCGACGAGGACGGCAGGATCGTCACCAACGCCCACGTGGTGACCGATGACTCCAGCGGCGAACGGCGGGAGGCCGACGCGGTCTTCGTCGAGTTCCCAGATCGCAACGTGGTGCCGGCCAAGATCGTCGGCGTCGACCCGTTCGCCGACGTCGCGCTGCTCGAAGTCGAT
This sequence comes from uncultured Solirubrobacterales bacterium, assembly GCA_963816785.1. Lineage (GTDB taxonomy): Bacteria > Actinomycetota > Thermoleophilia > Solirubrobacterales > 70-9 > VRUE01. Next base: position 1,446,859 of record CAWFLL010000004.1, read on the forward strand.
CCGAACGGCTTCGACCTGCACCCACTCAGGCTCGGCAATGACCAGAAGCTCGTCGTCGGACAGCCGGTGGCGGCGATCGGGAGTCCCTTCGGGGAGCAGCAGTCGCTGTCGGTGGGAATCGTCTCGGCGACCGATCGCTCGGTACGGTCGCTGACCGAGTTCCAGATCGAGGGCGCGATCCAGACCGACGCCTCGATCAACCCGGGCAACTCAGGGGGCCCGCTGCTCGATGCCAATGCCCGGGTGATCGGCATCAACCAGCAGATCGAGACCAACTCAGGGGCCAACGACGGGGTCGGCTTTGCCGTCCCGATCTCGGCCGTGCAGCGGTCGATCTCCCAGCTCGAGCAGGACGGCACCGCCGAGTACGCCTACATCGGAGTCTCGACGCAGGCCCTCTACCCCCAGCTCGCCGACAGGCTCGGCCTCGACACGGACTTCGGCGGGCTGCTCGCCGAAGTGGTCGCCGGTGGGCCGGCCGACGAAGCGGGCCTGCAGGGCAGCGACGAGAAGGTGCGCTTCCAGGGAATCCCGTACCGGACGGGGGGCGACGTGATCCTCTCCATCGACGGCCACGACGTGATCCGCCCGGACGATCTCGCCAGGTACATCTCCGCCTTCAAGCCCGGGACCGAGGTGACGCTCGGAGTGCTGCACGAGGACGGCGATACCGAGCAGGTGAAGGTCACCCTGGGCACGCGGCCGGAGGGCAACCCGGGCGGCTGAGGGGACCCAGCCCGCTGCTCGATCCCCACTGCGTGTAGAACTCCGCCGCATGCTTCAGGAAGTCACGCTCGGCAACAAGTCCCTCGCCGACTACACACACATCGCCGGCAAGGAGCTGAGCGATCAGATCCGTGCGCTCGCCGAGCCGCTCCAGGGCCATCGCGTCCTCCACGTCAGCGCCACCGCCTTCGGCGGCGGCGTCTCGGAGATCCTCTACACGATCGTCCCGCTGATGCGCGACGCCGGTCTCGACGCGCACTGGCACGTGATCTTCGGCAAGGAAGAGTTCTTCAACGCGACAAAGCTCCTGCACAACTCGCTGCAGGGCGCGGAGGAAACGTTGAGCGACGAGCAGTGGGACCTCTTCAACGAAATCAACGCGATGAACGCGGCGGGCCTGGAAGGGGAGTGGGACACGATCGTCGTCCACGACCCACAGCCGATCGGGCTCCGGCGCGGGGCCGCGGAGAAGAGCCGCAACTGGATCTGGCGCTGCCACATCGACCTCTCCGAGCCCAATCCCGCGCCGATCGCCCGCCTGCAACCGCTGATCGAGGAGTACGACGCGACGGTCTGGCACCTTCCCGACTACGTCCCGGACGGCATCGACGGCCACAACGGCATCCGCATCATCCCACCGGCGATCGACCCGCTCTCGCCGAAGAACATGGCCTTCTCGCCCGATGACGCAGCCTTCGTCTCCAACCAGTTCGGGATCGACGTCGACCGGCCGCTGATCACCCAGGTCTCCCGCTTCGACCCATGGAAGGACCCGATCGGCGTAATCGACGCCTACCGGTCGGTGACCGAGGAGCTGCCGGACGTGCAGCTGGCCCTGGTCGGCTCGATGGCCACCGACGACCCGGAGGGCTGGGAGTTCTTCCAGCACACATTCGAGTACGCCGACGGCGACCCGGACATCAAGATCCTCAACAACCTCAACAACGTCGGCGCGATCGAGGTCAACGCCTTCCAGTCGCAGTCGGACGTGGTCCTGCAGAAGTCGATCCGCGAGGGGTTCGGGCTGACCGTCACCGAGGCGCTCTGGAAGGGACGCCCGACCGTGGCCGGGAACGTCGGCGGGATCCCGCTCCAGATCGAGGACGGTATGAGCGGCTTCCTCGTCGACTCAGCCGAGGAATGCGCCACCCGCTGCGTCGAGATCCTCCGCGACCCCGAGCTGGGCAAGCGCCTCGGCAAAGCCGGCAAGGAACGCGCCCGGCAGCGGTTCCTCTCCCCCCGCCTGCTTCGCGACTGGCTCGAGCTTTTCAACGAACTGGACACTTAGCCTCAGGCCCGCCGGGGTAGGCTGATCGGGTGGAAGACCGCGATCCCCTGATCATCGTTTCGAACCGCGGTCCCGCCCAGTTCGACCGGGACGACGCCGGCGAGCGGGTGGTGAGCCGGGGCGGCGGCGGCCTGGTGACAGCGCTTTCCGGCCTCGTCTCCCATCGTGACGCGCTCTGGATCGCGTCGGCGATGACCGACGAGGACATCGCGGTCTCGGAGGAGCGGGGCGGGCCGGTCGAGCTCTCGATCGACGGGATCGACTACCGGGTGCTGCTGGTCGGCAGCGACGCCGAGGCCTACGACGGCTTCTACAACGTGATCGCCAACCCGCTCCTGTGGTTCATCCAGCACTACCTCTGGGACCTCTCCAACGCCCCCGACGTCCGCCAGGAGGAGCTCGACGCCTGGGACTTCGGCTATCAGGCGGTGAACAGGGACATCGCCAGGGCGGTGCTGGGGCAGATCGAGGCGAGGGAACGGCCGCTGGTGATGCTCCACGACTACCACCTCTACACGGCTCCCGGGATGATCCGCGCCGAGCGCCCGGACGCCTTCCTCCACCACTTCGTGCACATCCCCTGGTCGCAGCCGGACAGCTGGCGCATTCTGCCGGGCCGGATCCGGGAGGCGATCTTCCGCGGGATGCTGGCCAACGACATCATCGGGTTCCACACCCACTCCTACTGCATCAACTTCCTGCGCTGCTGCGACGAGCTGCTCGAGGTCGACGTTGACTACGAGGCCAGCCTGGTGCGCCACGGCGGCGGGCAGACCCTGTGCCGCGCCTACCCGCTTTCGATCGACGCCGAGCGCCTGCGGCGGGCGGCCGAGTCGCCCGAGGTGATGGCCGCCGAGCGCGAGGTCCTGGAGCGCCGCCGTGAGCACCTGATCATCCGGGTCGACCGCGCCGACCTCTCGAAGAATGTGCTGCGCGGCTTCACCGCCTTCGACACCTTTCTCCAGCAGCATCCGGAGTTCCGCGAGAAGGTCACCTTCATCGCCCACCTGCAGCCCTCCCGGCAGGACGTGCCCGAGTATGCGGAGTACCTCGAACGGATCGAGGCGCTGGTCGCCGTCGTCAACCACCGCCACGGCACCACCGACTGGATGCCGATCGACCTGAAGATCTACGAGAACTTCCCGGAGGCGGTGGCCCGCTACAAGCACTTCGACCTGCTGATGGTCAACTCGATCTTCGACGGGATGAACCTGGTCGCCAAGGAGGCGCCGGCCGTGAACACGCGCGACGGCGTCCTGATGCTCTCCGAGAACACCGGCTCGCACGAGGAGTTGGCCGATTGCGCGCTCTCGGTCAACCCGTTCGACATCCAGGAGCAGGCCGACGTGATCTACCGGGCGCTGACGATGGACCCAGAGGAGCGCCGGGTCCGCGCCCAGCATCTGAAGGAGATCATCTACGCGCGGAACCCGGGGGACTGGGTCGACGCCCAACTGCACGACATCGCGGAGCTTCGCGAGGCGGTCGCCTAGGAGTGGGGCGAAGGTCCGCGGATGATTGCTTGAAAGCTCGTGAGAGCGCTCAGGGTTCGATGGTCGGCGGCGGCGAAAGTGGCTGCCGCAATCGTCGCTGCGCTTGCGGCCGTGCAGCTCCTCCCCGACCTGCTGAAGCCGCCCGAGCCGCCACCTCTTCCACCCGACGTCGGGCTCGTCGGAGTCCGCGCCTCGGCTCCTTCGCCGGCTTCGCGAGCCACGGGGCGGCATCGACGCGAGCCGGTTGGAGATCGGCAGCTCGGGCGGGCGGCGCCGGGGCGCGGGGTGCGGCGTAGCGCGAAGTCTGCTGAGGGCAACGCTTCGACACACCCGCGGCTGGGACCCTCCGCCCGGAGCAGAGCGAAGCGCAAGCCCGGGCCCCCGCCCCGGCGACAGGACCCGTCCGTCCGAGGCCAGGACCCGCCCGGAATTCCGCCTGTACCCGAATCGATGGACCCCCCGCCCGCGGCACCCGCGCCTGTGGCGGAACCCGCGCCGGAAGCGCCCCCGGCTTCTCCCCCACCGCCCGACGACGGGTCGATGGAGTTCGCCCCTCGGTAGCTATAGTGCGTCGCCGCTTTTGGCAGCCTCACGCGAATATGAGCTGGTTCTGATGCTGGATGCGGGGCAGGACGCCCCGGCCCGCGACGCGCTCGCGCAGCGGGCGCGAGGGCAGATCGAGGCCGGTGGGACGCTGAAACAGGAGAACAACTGGGGTTTGCGCAAGCTGGCCTACGAGATCTCCCAGCGCAACGAGGCCGACTACCGCTGGTTCCAGTTCGAGGCGCCCGCGGAGCTGTTGGAGCAGCTAGACCACAGCCTCAAGATCACCGACGGCGTCCTTCGCTTCCGGATCTTCAAGGTCGACCCCGACGCCCCGGTGATGGTCCCGCCCGCAACCGCGGCTCCGGGCCCAGACAGCTCACGCGAGCGCCCGCCCGGGCCCCGTCGAGCCGCCCCCGCCCCCGAGCCTGAGTCGGCGCCCGAGCCCGCCCCCGAGGCGGAGGAGGAGCCCGCAGAGGAGGCGCCGGAGCCCAGCGAAGGGACGCCGGAGCCGGGGGGCGGCGCCCGCCGAGGAGGCGCCGGAGCCCGCCGAGGCCGAGCCCTCTCCCGAGGCCGCGGCCGAGAACGGCGAGTGACGAGCACCGCGCTCTTTGCGGCGAATCCCGGTCCCGCGGGGGAGAGTGGCCGCCGCCGCCCCTCTTAGACTGGGTACCCAGACAAGCTAATCCGGAGGAGTGAGTGCTGTGGCAGCTTCGAACATCAACGTCGTGGTCATCACGGGGAATCTGACCAAGGACCCTGAGCTGCGCAGCACCCCGGGCGGCACCTCGGTCTGCAAGCTGCGGGTGGCGGTCAACAGCCGCCGCAAGGACGGTCAGACCGGTGAGTGGGTCGACAAGCCCAACTACTTCGACGTGACCGTATGGGGGGCACAGGGCGAGAACTGCGCCAACTACCTCTCGAAGGGCCGGCCGGTCGCGGTGGAAGGGAGGCTCGACTGGCGCGAGTGGGAGGCGAAAGAGGGCGGCGGCAAACGCCAGTCCGTCGAAATCATCGCCAACTCGGTCCAGTTCCTCGGCTCGCGCGACGGCTCGGGGGGCGGCAATGGCAACGGCTTCACGCCCAGCAGCGACGTGCCGGCCGACACCTCGGACTACGAGGGCGCCCCGGCCAGTGGCGGCGGCGGGGCCGCCGATGACGACATCCCGTTCTGATCGCCGCGCTCTGATCACGATCACATCTGCAGGTCTGTAGCATCCCGGGCCGCAAATGGCTCGTATGAGAGAGACAGGACAGGCTGGGCCGCGGCGCGGTGGGCGGCGCGGTGCGGATCGCATGCGTCCCCGCAAATACACGCGGATCAACTCCGAGGCGGTCGACTACAAGGACCTCAACCTGCTGCGCCGCTTCCTCTCCGACAAGGGGAAGACCCGGGGCCGGCGAGTGACCGGCCTCTCCCGCAAGCACCAGCGCCAGCTCTCGGTTGCCGTCAAGCGGGCCCGCGAGATCGCGCTCCTGCCCTACGTCGGAGAGCGCTGAGACATGCCACAAGCGATCCTCCTCGAGGACGTCGAGAGCCTCGGTCAGCGCGGTGAGCCCGTCGACGTCTCCCCGGGCTACCTCCGCAACTACCTGATTCCCCGCAAGCTCGCGGTGCCGGCCACGCCCGGCGCGCTCGAGGAGGCTCAGCGCCGGCAGGCGGCCGCCGAGAAGGCCGAGAAGGCGCGCGCCGAGCGCGAAGAGCGGGCGGCGTCGCTCCTCTCCAAGACCGTGCTGACGATCCACCAGCGCGCGGGCGAGGACGGGAAGCTGTTCGGCTCCGTCGGGCCGAAGGAGATCGTCGACGCGATCGCCGAAGCCCGTGATCTGCGCTTCGAGCGCCGCCAGGTGCGCCTCGAGCAGCCGATCCGCGAGATCGGCACCCACATGGTCGAGATCGAGCTTGCTGACGGATCCGTCGCCTCGGTCAAGACGATCGTCGCCGAGGAGTCCTAGACGCCCTGCCGCCGGGTGGCGGCCTAGATTTCGTCCGTGGGCAAGCAACGGCTCCCGACCCGCCTCTCCCGCCGTGCCAAGGCGAGGACGCGACTCGGTTGGGCCCATTCGGAGCGAGCGACGGTCGGCCTCGCGGCCGTCGCTCTGGTCGGTGCCGGGGCGGTGCTTGCGGGCCAGTTCGGGAGGATGCTGAACCGCCGCTCCCACGCGCCCGCGGACGGGGAGAGCCTGGTCGAAGCGGCGCCGGCGGCGGCGCTGGACACGGTCGGGGTGGCGGTCACCGGATACGTCGAGACACCGCGTGCCGAGACGATCCTCTTCAACCTCCTGGCGGGCTTCCTCGCCTCCTTTGCGCTGATCCGGCTCTCGACCCTCGGGGTGCGGAGGCAGTGGCGGCCGTTCCGCAACATCCGGATGGGGGGCCGGCACATCCACCACTTCGTGCCGGGCATCCTGCTCGCCTTCGCCGCCGGCACGATCGCGCTCCTGACCGACGATGAGGCTCTCGAGGAGGGCCTCGCGATCCCGATGGGCGCCGGCATGGGGCTCACCTTCGACGAGGCGGCGCTGCTGCTCGACCTGCGCGATGTCTACTGGACCCGGCAGGGCCTGCTCAGCGTCCAGCTCAGCCTCGGCGCCACCGCGATCCTCAGCATCGCGATCCTCACCATGCGGATGCTGCGGCGCGGCGAGCGGCGCCAGGAGCAGGTCGGCCAGATCCCGCCGCCCCCGCACGCCACCGTCCCCTGCTGAGCCCCCAGAATTTTTTCGCCGCGCGTTGCAGGGAGCCACCGGTCAGCCCCTCCGGGCTTTGCTTTGCTTGGCGAAGGGAGTCACTGGGGGGAATTTGCCGCCGGGTCCCGCCCTTAACTAGCAGTCGATGCCGCAACCGTCCACAACCCACGTCCCGCCACAGAACATCGAGGCCGAGGAATCCGTGCTGGGGGCGATGCTGGTCTCCGAGCCCGCCCTGACCCGCGTCTTCGTCGAGGTGAAGCTGACCGCCGAGGACTTCTATCTCGACAAGCACGCGGTGATCTACCGCTGCATCCACGACCTCCACGCGGCCTCAAAGCCGGTCGACGAGCTGAGCGTCAGCGAGGGCCTGGTCCAGCGCAACGAGATCGAGGAGGCGGGCGGCAAGCACTACGTCTCCGAGCTGGCGGCCAAGGTTCCGGCGGCCGGCAACGCCAAGCACTACGCCGAGATCGTCCAGCAGAACTCGCTGCTGCGCCGGCTTCTCGGGGCCGGCCAGGAGATCCAGTCGTGGGTGAACGAGCGCGACGGGGAGCCGCGCGAACTCTCCGAGCGCGCCGAGAAGCTGCTGTTCGAAGTCGCCCACAAGGAGCAGGCCGGCGACTTCAGGCTCCTCTCGGAGATCCTCCACGACGAGGTCGACCGGCTCGAGAAGCTCTCGACCGGCGAGACCGAGCTGACCGGCACTCCGTCCGGCTTCAAGGACATCGACGCGATCACCGGCGGCTTCCAGCCGGGCAACCTGATCATCGTCGCCGCACGACCGGCGATGGGGAAGAGCGCGCTGGTCGCCAACATCGCCGAGAACGTGGCGGTGAAGAAGGGGATGCCGGTGGCCTTCTTCTCGCTCGAGATGTCCGAGGTCGAGCTCGCGCAGCGGTTCATCGCCTGCCGGGCGCGGATCTCGGGCGACAAGCTCCGCAAGGGCCAGGTCGCGCAGAAGGACTGGCCGCAGGTGGTGCGGGCCTGCAACGAGCTCGAGGAGGCGCCGCTCTGGTTCGACGACTCCTCGGACCTGGGGATCCTCGACCTGCGCGCGAAGGCCAGGCGCCTGCACACTCAGGAGCAGGACAAGGGCGGGCTCGGCCTCGTGATCGTCGACTACCTGCAGCTGATGCGCTCCGACGACCAGCGCGCCAACCGCGTCGAGCAGGTCGGCCAGATGAGCCGCGGGCTGAAGATTCTCGCCCGCGAGCTGGAGGTGCCGGTGCTGGCGATCTCGCAGCTCTCGCGCGCGCCCGAGCAGCGCCATCCCCCGCGACCCCAGCTCTCCGACCTGCGCGAGAGCGGACAGCTCGAGCAGGACGCGGACCTGGTCGCGTTCCTCTACCGCGAGGACTACTACCGCGACCGCGAAGACGAGCCCGACGGCCTCGCCGACGTGATCATCTCCAAGCATCGCAACGGCCCGATCGGCACCCGCAAGCTTGTCTTCATCGAGCGCTTCCCCAAGTTCGCCGACTTCTCGAGCCAGGAGAAGCCGATCGAGCAGCCTGCCGGTGAAGGCGCCCCGCTCGACGACGCTGCGGCCGCGGGGCCCGACTTCTGATGGCGACCGCGCGCAGCGAGCCATTCGCGGCCTGCCCCCGCGGGATCTGCGACGGCTCCGGCTGGATCCTCGGCCCCGAGGACGTGGCGCGGCCCTGCGAGTGCCGCGAGCAGCGGCTGCGGAGAGGGCGGAGCAAGGGGGTCGCCTCGGTCATACCGCCGCGCTATCGCGGGGTTTCCTTCGACCGCCCCCCGGTCAGCGACATGGCGCGGGACCTGGCGACGAAGGCGGCGGTGAGCGAGGTGCGCGCGTATGTCGAGGAGCTTGGCCCGCGGCTCGCCGACGGCCGGGGACTGTGGCTCTTCGGCGATACCGGGACCGGCAAGACGACGCTTGCGATGCTTGTCTCCAAGACCGCCATCGAGGCCGGCCAATCGGTCGCGATCTACTCGCTGCCGAAGCTCCTCGCCCGCATCCGGCGGACCTTCGAGTCGGAGCCTGGCGGCGACTCATACCTCTCCTTCTTCGAGCGGCTGACCTCGGTCGACCTCCTCCACATCGACGACCTCGGCGCTGAGAAGAGCTCCGACTGGGTCCTGGAGCAGCTCTACGCGCTGATCAACGAGCGCTACGAGGCGCAGCGGTCGGTCCTCGTCACGACCAACCTCCGGCACGACAAGCTGGAGGATCAGATCGGTGTCCGCACCGTTTCCCGGCTGAACCAGATCTGCGAGGAGATCGAGCTCCACGGCGACGACCGCCGTTACGGCAAGGTTGCCTGATTCCAGGCACAATCTCCAGTCGCGATGCCGGGAATAGTCATAGTCGGAGCCCAGTGGGGCGACGAGGGTAAGGGCAAGGTCACCGACCTGCTCGCGCAGCGTGCCGAGATAATCGTGCGCTTCCAGGGCGGCAACAACGCCGGCCACACGATCGTCCGCGGCGGCGAGGAGTACAAGTTCCACCTGATCCCCTCCGGAATCCTCTATCCGGAGAAGACCTGTGCGATCGGCAACGGCGTGGTGCTCGACCCCAGCATCCTGCTCGACGAGATCGACGGGCTGAAGCGGCGCGGGATCGACGTCGGCAACCTGAAGGTCTCCTCCAACGCCCACCTGATCATGCCCTACCACGTGCTGCTCGACACCGCCGGCGAGGTCAAGCTCGGCAAGCTCTCGATCGGCACCACCCGCCGCGGGATCGGGCCCTGCTACGCCGACAAGGCGCTGCGCCTCGGGATCCGCGTCCAGGACCTGCTCGACGAGAAGATCCTGCGGACCAAGATCCGGGCCGCCCTCGCCTCGAAGCAGCAGGCGCTGCGTGAACTCTCGGTGCGGCGGCGGAAACTGCGCCGGGAGGCGGGCGAGGAAGCCAAGGATGTCGCGGGGGAGTTCGAGGACGCGCCGGATCCGCGTATCGACCTGCACACGATGACCGAGGAACACATCAGCTTCGGGCACCGCCTCGAGCCTCACATCGCCGATACCCCCCGCCTCTGCTGGGAGGCCCTCGACAGCGGCGGGACGGTCCTGTTCGAGGGCGCCCAGGCGACCCTTCTCGACCTCGACCACGGGACCTATCCCTTCGTCACCTCGTCGAATCCGATCGCCGGCGCGGCCTGCGTCGGGGCCGGCGTCGGTCCGACCGACATCGATGAGGTCTGGGGGGTCGCCAAGGCCTACGCGACGCGGGTCGGTGCAGGCCCGTTCCCGACCGAGCTCGCCGACGAGGCCGGCCGCCACATGCTCGAACGGGGACACGAGTACGGGACAACTACCGGCCGCGAGCGGCGTTGCGGCTGGATGGACCTGGTGGCGCTGCGCTACGCGGTCCGCCTCAACCGGATGAGCGCCCTGACGATCACCAAGCTCGACGTTCTCAGTGGGCTCGACCCACTGCGGGTCGCGGTCCGGTACCGCTCGAGCGAGGGCGCGGTCTTCGACCGCTTCCCGTACCACCAGTCGATCCTCCACTCCGCGGTGCCCGAGTACGAGGAGCTGCCCGGGTTCCAGGCGGACCTCAGCGCCTGCCGCAGCGAGGCCGACCTGCCGCCGCAGGCTCGCGCCTACCTCGACTTCATCGCCGACTTCGCCGAGGTCCCGATCCGCCTGGTCGGCGTCGGCCCCGATCGTGATCAGGTGATCTGGATCGGCGATCAGCTGGGCCTGCGCGCCGCCTGAGCAGCGGATTTCCCGAGATCCTGCTCTACAGTCTTGGGGGTGGCTACCGGTAGACGCGCAGCCAAGACGAGCGAGCGCCTGCCAAGGGGTCGTCACGGGCTACCGCGGGAGGCGGTGACCGAATCCCAGCGGCAGCGAATCCTCGAGGCGATGATCGAGGTCGTCGCCGAGCGCGGCTACCCGGAGACTCGCGTGGTCGACGTGATCGAAGTCGCCGGAGTCTCGCGGAAGACGTTCTACGAACTCTTCTCCAGCAAGGAGGACTGCTTCCTGGCGTCCTACGACGTCCTGCTCGGGAACCTGCTGGGTGACACGGCCCGGGGCTTCGAGTCGAAGCCCGGGGCGCCGTGGGCGGAGCGGGTGGCCGCCGGCCTCGGGGCCCTCCTCGATCACCTCGCCGAGCACCCCGACGAGGCACGGTTCGCGATCGTCGAGGTGCTGGCGGCGGGGCCGAAGGCCCTCGCCCGCCGCGATGCTGCGCTGCGCCAGTTCACCGGGTTCCTCGACGCCGGCCGGGCAGAGACCTCGGTCGAGTTGCCGGGGATAACCTCGCTCTCCCTCGCCGGAGGCGTCAACGAGCTCCTCTACAGCGAGATCCTGCACGGAGCCGTCTCCAGGCTGCCGACCCGCCTGCCCGACCTGATGTTCTGGATCACGCTGCCGTTCCTTGGCTCCGAGGGCGCGGAGAAGGAGCGTGAGCGGGTCCGACTCTCGATGACCGAGCCCTGACCGGCTTGTTAAGCCGCTCTTTTGCCGATGGGTGCGGGTTTACTCAGTGGATGCCCGCCTGTTAGTTTGGCCGGTGGAGGGGTAGAGAGAGAAAGCTGTATGGCCGGCGCATAATGGGTTGGCCTCGAAAAAGGAGATTGAGAGGGATATGCGCAAGCGCTTGATATTGACACTCGCCCTGGGGGCCGTCGCAGCGGTCGCCTTCGCCGGCATTTCGATTGCCAAACCGACCGTCGTCACCCTGGGCAACCTGGTGCTCAAATTCGACAGCTCGATCACCCCGAAGGCGCTGCCGAAGAAGGAGCTCGCGCCGATCACCTTCAAGCTGAGCGCGAACATCTCGACCAAAGACGGCACACACCCGCCGGCTGCGAAGACGTTCGTCGGCGATGTCGACAAGAACGGCGCCGTGAACGCGAAGGGCCTAGCGGTCTGCAAGCAGGGCCAGCTCGAGGCCCGGCCCACATCTCAGGCAGAAGCCGCCTGCAAGGACGCCCTGATCGGCAAGGGCACCGCGACCGCCGAGGTCGAATTCGCCGAACAGAAACCGTTCGACGCGACCGGCCCGCTGCGCGTGTTCAACGGTGGCACCAAGGGGGGCAAGACCCTGATCCTGGTCCACGTCTACGCCAACGTGCCGGCGCCGACGGCGTTCATCACCCGGGTGAACATCACGAAAGAGCACAAAGGGAAGTACGGCCTCCACATCGACTCCAAGATCCCCGTCGTCGCGGGCGGCGCCGGGTCGCTGACCAATTTCTCGATCGCGAACAAGAAAACCTTCACTTACAAAGGGAAGAAGCAGAGCTACTTCCTGGCGAAATGCCCGACCGGCCAGCTGTTCGGCCAGGGCGAAGTCTCCTTCAGCAACGGCGACAAGCTCAAAGGCACGGTCGCCGTGCCCTGCACCCCCAAGGGCTAGCAGCGGGCGCGCCGATGGGCGCCTAGGACTGCGAGGGAATGAGGGCGGCCGATCGGCCGCCCTCATTGCTGCCCGGGCCCGGCTCGACCTCGACATCGGTCGAGTGCATCACCTCGCCGCAGATGGCGCAGTGGGGCTCGGCGTGGGTGATCTGACCGCATGAGCGGTGGCGGTAGAGGGCCGGCGGCCCGTCCTCGCCCCCGGTCCAGCGATCCCCCCAGGCGACCATCGCGATCAGCACGTCGACGAACTCAGAGCCCATCGGCGTCAACGCGTACTCGTGCCGGGGCGGCCGCTCCGAGTAGGGGCGGCGCTCGAGCATTCCCGCATCGACCAGGTGCCTTAGCCGCTCGGCGAGGACCTTGCGTGAGATCCCGAGGTCACGCTGAAGGTCGTCGAAGCGGTTGATCCCGATGTAGACGTCGCGGATCACCAGCGGCGTCCAGGGCTCGCCGGCGACGGCGAGGCTGCGGGCGATCGAGCACGGCATCTGGGCAAAATCGGTTCGTTGCATGACCAGGAGGGTATCTTAGTTCCCTGAAGGAACTGAACCTGCTACGGTGCGCGTTCCTTGAGGGGAGCCAACTACGAGCACCGGGATGGAGGCAAACCATGCAGCTACCACCGATCGTCAGCACCGAGGACTGGCAGCGCTCGCACGAGGCGCTGCTCGAGAAGGAGAAGGCGGCCACCAGGGCCCGCGACGCCCTCGCCGCCGACCGGCGGCGCCAGCCGATGACCGAGTTCTCGCCGGAGCACGCCTTCGAGGGTCCCGACGGGGCCAATCTGGCGCTCACCGACCTCTTCGATGGCCGCCCGCAGCTGATCGTCTACCACTTCTGGCTCCCGCCGGACGGGGATCCGTGCGGGGGGTGCTCGATGTTCACCGACCAGATCGGCCACCTCGCTCACATCAACGCCCGCGACGTGACGCTGGCCCTGGTCTCGACCGCGCCGCAGCCGCAGATCGAGCGCCTGAAGGAGCGGATGGGCTGGGACGTCCCCTGGTACACCGTGATCGGGAGCGGATTCCAGGAAGCGTGCGGGACAACCGAGTACTTCGCGCTCGACGTCTTCGTGCGCGACGGCGATCGCGTCTTCCTCACCTATGCGACCACCGGCCGCGGGGTCGAGGCGCTCGGCAGCGTCTGGACCTTCCTCGACCTGACCCCGCTCGGCCGCCAGGAGGAGTGGGAGGACACCCCGCCCGGGCGTCCGCAGACGCCTTCCTACAGCTGGTGGCGCCTGCACGACTCCTACGAGCCGAGCGCCTCGGGGGTGGATCGGTGACGGCTGCCCATATCGCCGGCGTCCCGGTCGAGGAGCTGCTCTCGCTGGCGCCCGCCGCCGGCGCCCTCCTGATGGCGCTCCGCGAGCGCGTCCAGCGCGGCGGCCGCTAGCCGCCCTGTTCGAAGGTGTGCTGGTAGCTGGTCGCGGGGCGGCCGCTGCCGAAGATCGGCTCGAACGGCGCCTGGGCGCCGCAGCCGGGGGCGGGCACCGTCGTGGTGCTGTCCTGATTGGCGAAGGCGTAGAGCCGCAGCCGGCTGAAGAAATCCGTGGCTTTGTCGACTTTGCCTTCGGTGCGTTCGTTGAAGGCGGCTTCGTTCGGGGTGTTCGGGTTGAGCGACGCAGCGAACGAGCCGCCGCACTGCCTGGTCTCGAAGTTGAGCAGGCCCCGGGCGAGTTTGAGCGAGGAGCCGGGCTGAATGTAGGCGCTGGTGCGGTTGGTGGTGCGGCGGTTGGCGAAGGTCGCCAGCGACTCCGGCGCGAACGGGCCCATCAGGCGCAGGTAATGGATCTGTTTGCCGGTGGAGCCGATGTGGACGGCGTTGGTGGCGGCGGCGACGTTTGCCATCGTTGCGGCCAGCTCGCGTTTGTAGAGCCCGAGGCCGGCGATGATCGGGTTGAGGTTGCGCAGGAAGGGGTCGACAGCGCGCAGGAGCGGCGGGAACTCGTCGCGGATCAGCTTGCGTAGGGCAGGGAACCCGGTCGAGGACTCATCGATGACCGGCAGCAGGCCTTCGAAGAAGCCCTTCGCCTCCGGTGAGAACTTGGCAAGCGCGATCAGCGTCGGCGAGAGCTCTTCGGCCGCCGGCACGAGCTGGCGCATCAGCGGGTCGGTGTTGACCGAGAACGTGCGGAGCCGGTCCAGCGTCACCCTGAACTCGTCGAGGAAGGTCGGGAAGGCGCGGAACAGCGCTTCGATGTCGCGTTCGCGCTCCGCCGTGGTCTGGAAGACCGCGTTGGAGCTCTGGATCAGCTCCGCGAGCTGACCTTCGCGGCCGCGCAGCGACTGCAGCGCGACGGCCCCGTTGCGGAACAGCTGCCTGCACCGCGAGCTCCTGGGTGTCGAGGACGCGGAACAGGCGGTCGAATTCGCTCAGCGTCGGCCCGAACTGCGCGAAGGCGGCGGAGAGGTCCTGGCCCCGCCCCTCGACCGCGATCGCGGCGTTTCGCATCCATTCCTGGAACGCGGCGCGGGTGCGCGCGTCGAAGGTGCGGAAGATCTCATCGAGCTGGACCGACTCGGCGACGTTCGCCTCCGGCAGGGTGCCGCCGTCCTCGAGCGAGGGTTCGGAGCTGCTGCCGGGGGTCAGTTCGACGTAGGTCTCGGCGAGCAGCGACTTCGTGCGGAGGATCGCCCGCGACCCCTGCGGGATCGGCCCGTACTTGTCATCGATGTCGACCGTCGCCAGCGCCTGCTGGCCGCTCGGGCGCGACGTCGATCGACTGCACTTTGCCGATCGTGACGCCGGAGATCCGGACGTCCGACTGCTGGGCGAGCTGGGTTGCCTCGTTGAACGGGATCTTGATCTCGTACGGCTTCGCTTTGAACGGGGTCGGCCCGCCGAACGTGATCCACATGAACAGCAGGATCCCGAAGCAGGAGAACGCGAAGCCGGTGATGACCAGGAGCTGGGTTGTGCGTCGGAGCCTTCTTGCTCATGGTTTCTCTCCCGGCCCGCAGCGGATCAACGACTGCTCATTTGGGTCTGCCGGGATCGGCGGCAGTTCGTTGACTCGCGGGATGCGCAGCCCTTCGAGAATCGTTTTCAGGTAGGGGCTTGTCCCGGCGATCCCGTAGGCGAGGTCGGTGCCGTTGCAGGTGATCATCGCCAGCGCCCGCTGGACCGGCCCGTTCGCGTCCTGCAGGTAGCCGGCGTTGAGGTTGTGGATCGCCCAAGGGGCGTAGAAGAGGAAGCTCTCCTTCCCCTTCGGCTTGAAGGCGAGCAGGTTGAAGAAGCTGTTGAGGCCGCCGAGCGCGTTGCCGAACCCGGTTACCGTCTTGTTGAGCGGGGCGGCGCCCTGCCTGGTGTGGACCAGGACCGGCCGCACCTGGCGGCTGAACGGGCGTATCTGGTTCTCGATCGGCCCGGTCGTCTGTTCGAAGAACCGCTCGCTCGCCTGGAACGCGGGGCCGAGTGCCTGCGCCTGCGGGATCAGGCCGAGCAGGGCGGGACGGGCGGCGAGGGAGAAGGCGTTGGAGCTGGCGAGCGCCGATTTCAGGGTGGTCAGGGCGGCGGGGAACTCGACCAGCGCTTCCTGGATCGACTGCTGCTGGTTGGCGAAGTTGCCGAGCGGCCCCCGGGAGGAGGTGACGAAGCGTTCGATCTGGCGGTCGTGGCGGCCGAGCTCGGTCGTCAGCTGACTGAAGTGGTGGATCGCCCCCGCGAGCGCCACGCGCCGCTGGGCGATCACCGGTTGAGGTCGGCGAGGTAGTGGGCGAACGGCTGCAGGCGGCGGAAGGCGCCGGAGAGCTGGCGGCCGCGGTCGCCGATCCCCTGCGAGCCGGCCGCGACCAGCAGCTGCAGGTACTGCTGGGTGTCGGTGTCGAGCGTCGCCAGGAAGGCTTCGAGGTTGACGTTCGGCTCGGTCTGCGAGAGGGGGAAGTTGTGGCCGTCTTCGACGTGCCCCGGCGCGGTGCCGGGTTCGATCTCGATCGCCATGTCGTTGAGGTTCGTTTTCGGCCGCAGCAGGAGGGTCGCGTCGGGGTGGATCAGTTCCAGGTATTCGGGTTCGATGTCGAGGCCCGATCACCGCGTGGCCGCCATCGAGTTCGACGGTGCCGACCTTGCCGACCTTGACCCCGGCGATCACGACCGCCTGGCCCTGGCCGGGGGTGACCGCCTGGGCGCTGGTGAAGTCGGCGCTGAGGTGGACGAAGTCTTCGCCGACGAGCGGCGCCCAGGAGGGCAGTGCCGCTTTCTGCTGGGTGAAGATCCAGAGCGTCAGCGCGACCGCGAGGACGCGGCGAGGACCACGATCGCGATCGTGTCTTTGCCGCGGCCGCGCGCCTGGCGGCTGAGCGCGGCCCGGAAGTGCCTGCAGGCGGCTGGTTTTTTCGGCGGGCTCGGTCATGGGTTGAACACGCTCAGGAGTCGGCGGGCCGGGCTGGCCGAGCGGGCCGTTCAGGTTCGGGGACCGGGTTGCTGTCACAGCGGACTTCGGGCTTCTTCGGCGGGCGGCCGCCGAGCTGCGGCTGCAGCCCGGCCGGCGCGGCGATCGTCCGTGCGCAGATGTCTTTCTCGGTCGTCAGCGCGCCCTTCGGATTGGCCCCTTTGAGCATCACGCCGCCGCCGCCGGGTTGGACTCGGAGGAAGTAGCCGTTGCCGTCGAAGTTCTGGCCCTGGCCGTTGAGGGGACCAGCCAGTAGAGGAACTCGCGGTAGGCGGGGCCGCCGGTGCTGAAGCGGTCGTTGATCGTCTGGTCGAAGGTCGGGACGAGGACGCGCGAGGTGCAGAGGCTGAGCCGGTTGAGCTGCGGCAGGGCGTTCGCCTTGCCGGCCTGCGCCGCGCCGGCGAGGCCCGGCATCGCTTCCCGGAGCAGCCGGGCGACTCCGCCGCCCTCCTGGCCGGAGAGCGCGGCGTACGCCTGCTGGGTCCACGGCTCCCCGGCGGAGATCAGGCCCGGCAGCCGGGCGATCGCCGGGCGGATCTCGATCGCCCAGGCGCGCAGCGGCGGCAGGGTCCGGTTGAGGTTGGCGAGCGAGGTGCGGCTCGTGCTCAGCGCCGGGGCGAAGCGGCGGATCGTCTCCGAGAGGTTCGCCGACTGCGCGGCGAGGGCGCCGGTGAACGTGTTGAAGTTCTCGATCAGGCCCTGGAGGTCGGCCTCGCTGGCGACGAAGGCGCCGAAGGTGCGACCGGTTCCCGCGACCAGGCGCGGCAGGTCCTGCGGCCCGGTCCCGAGCAGCGCGTCGGCGACCTGGGCGCCGTAGCGGCCCGCCGGGCCGCCGTACCGCAGCGCGCCGTTGAGGCCCGCGGCGCCGGTCCTGCCTTTGACCTCCGGCAGCTGGGACGCGTCTTCCGCCGCCGTCGGCACATGGGACAGCGCGGTCCCGAAGCCTTCCAAGGCCCGGCTGAAGTCGGCGCGTACGGGCGATTGCAGCGAGGTGAAGATCTCGTCGATCTGGACCGCGGTCGAGGTGCGGCTGACCGGGATCGTGCCGCCGCTGTCCATCTCCGGCGCGCTCGGGCTGCCGGGGTCGAGTTCGATGAAGAAGTTCCCCTCGAGGAAGATCCGCGGTTTGATCACCGCGTAGGCGTCCTCGTGGATCGGGCGGCCGCTGCCGCTGACGGTGAAGGTGACGGTGGTCGCGTCGCCGTCGGCGCCGGTCTTGATCACTTTGCCGACGTCGACCCCGGCGATCCTCACCGGCGAGTTTTTCGAGATGTTGGCGGCGTTGGAGAAGGTCGCGTTGAGCTCGTAGCCGTAGCCGGTGAACGGGATGTGTTTGGTGAAGGCGAGGTACGGGCCGAGCGTGAAGATGACGAGGAAGATCACCGCGATCGCGGTGTTGCCGGGCCGCCACTTGATGCGGCGCTTCTTCGTCGCCGCCGCCCTCGTGTCGCGCTCCGGCATGCGTCCCATCAGCGATTCCCCCCACTTGCTGCCCCGACGTCCTCGTCCCCTGGTTGCCGGGCACGTTGCCGATCCTGGTCACGCCCTTTTCGTAGGGCACGTTGCCGGCCTCGCACTCCTGGTCTGCCCCGGCGCGGCGGTGTTCGGGTAGAGGTTGACAGTGGAGGTGGTTCTCCGTTTCTGGCCCGTTCGCCGGCGCCGAGGCGGGCATCGTCTCGGCGTTCGGCCCGGACGGCCCCTCGATGGCCAGCGCGCCCGCCCAGTTGGCGACGCCGTTGCTTTCGCTGAAGATGTCGGCCAGGTTGCGGAAGCTGATCGTCAGGTAGTTGCAGACCGTCTGCGCCGGCGCGAGGAAGCGGATCGCCGGCTTGAGCAGTTCGTTGGTGTCGATCAGGAGGTCGAGCCCGTTGAAGACTCCCGGCGCTTCCTGGAAGGCGAGCAGCGCGTCGGCAGTCGGCTCGAGCTGGGCGAACAGCGCCGGCGACCGGTTGAGCGCCGGGACGCCGGCGCCGCAGCGCCGCCTCGATCGTCGGCGAGGTCTCGGCCAGCGCCTTCGCGCCCGGGCCCAGCGCCGTGAAGAACCGGCCCGAGTCGCGCAGGAACGGCCTCAGCACCGGCAGGTCCTCGATCGCGGCGTCGAGGAACGGCGGGCTTTTCGAGATCGTTTCCTGGATGAACGGCCGCGAGACGCGGGCGAAGGCGGCGAAGGTGCGGTCGAGGGCGACGAAGAGATCGGCCTGGGTGACCGCCACCGGGGCGACGGTCGCGGCGATCGCCTCCAGCGCCCGCCAGAAGCCGTCGAAGTCGGTGCTCGGGGCGACGATCGCGCGCAGGACCGGCTGACTGCTTTCGGCCAGCCGGCGCAGCGTTCCGAACGCTTCGTTCAGCTGGGGGCCGCGACCCGCAAACGCGTTGCCGAAGCCGGTCAGGTTGCGCTGGATGTTGGTCCGCGTTTCCTCGTCGAACATGTCGAAGAACTGGTCGATGTCGACCGGTTCCGGGCGCGCGGCGGCGAGCGGGATCGTGTCGCCCGGCGCTCGAGCTCTTCGGAGGAGTCCCCGGGGACGATCTGCAGGTACTTGAGCCCGAGCGGCGACTTCGGGCGGATGATCATCGTCGAGTTCGCCGGGAGCGGTTCGGCGCTCTGGTCGAGGCTGAGGTCGAGCTCCGCCGCGACTCGCCGTCGCCGATCTGGACCGGCGCGACCTCCCTCACGATCCCGACCCGCGAGCCGCCGATCCGGACCTCGTTGCCTTTGACCAGCGCATTCGCGTTGGGGACCCTCGCCTTGAGGTCGTAGGTGGAGACGAAGGGCAGCCCGTTGTTGGCGTTGTAGGCGAGGAAGACGGCGACGATCACGACCAGCACCGTCACCGCGCCGACGATCACCGGGCTGGTCGCGACTCCCTGTATGCCGCTGCGTCCTCTCATCGTTCCGGCAGGAGTCGGATCAGGCTCGTTCGGGGATGGCACGGTCGAGATGCCCGGGCCCGAGCTCCTCGCTACCGCCCAGCTGCGGGCCGCCGGCGATGACGGGCGCGAGGGTCGGGGGCGGCGGGCCGACCGAGGACGTGCCGGCGGCGGTGCCGCCGCTCTGCTTCGGCCACTTCTTCTTCGATGTCGGCGCAGCGATCGCCGCCGCGTCGAAAGCCGACGATTCGACCGCGCCGAAGCCCGGTGAAGTTGGCCGAGCAGCCGCTCTTCGGACTGAGTCGGTATTCGGCGCAGTCGACGATGGTCACGAGGGTGCGGAGGAGGTGGCCGAATTCGTCGAATTCGCTGGTCGCGGCGGCGCCGTTGTAGATCAGGTCGACCAGGGCCTTGAAACCGTTCGACTGCTTCGTGCTGACGAGGAACTTGGCGAGTTCGCGGGTCGGCACGACGCCGCTCTGCGCCAGGTTGCGGGCCTTGCGGACGATCGGGTCGGCTGCCCGGATCTTCGGGCCGGCGACTTCGCCGGTCGCGCCCAGCGACTTCAGCGAGACGGTGGCCGCCGCAGTGAACGGGGTCAGCGCCCTGGTCGCTTCGGTCAGCGACGGCGCCGCCCGGTCGAGGTCGGTGAAGACGGGTGTGGCGGCGGTGGTGAAGCCCTGCAGGCTCTTCAGCGTCGACTCGAACTCGCGGATGAAACCGGGCAGCTTCGCGCAGCGAGTCTTCCAGCTCCGCGCCGCGCTCCGTGGTGGCCTGCGCCGCGGCGCCGGAGTTGGAGAGGAAGCCGGCGACGTGGGCGCGCTGGCGCGCGAACGGCTCGAGGATCTGCTCCGAGTTGGAGGCGAGCTGGGCGAGCTGATCGCGCTGGGCAGCGAGGATCCCGAGCAGCCGGTCGGCGTCGCGCAGCGCCGGGTTGGCGCGCTTGACGGCCTCCTCGATGTCTTCTCCGCGGCCGGCCAGCGTCGCGCCGATTTCGTTCAGGATCGAGGCGGAAGCGCTGGGCGTACGGCAGCCGGCTGATGTTGTTGACCAGGTCGGGGTCGACGCTGGTGCTGTTCTGCTCGAGCGGCAGCAGGTGCTGGCCGGCCCCCGGCTCGCCGTCAGGAATTTCTTTCAGCGCCGGCGGCGGTTCGGTGTTCGGAGCCCGCGGCAGCGTCGGGCGGCAATCGACGAACTTCTCCCCGATCAGAGACTGTGGGCGGATGATGCAGGTCGCGTCTTTGCGGAAGTCCTGGAAGCCGGGATCGTCGATCTTCAGCACCAGCACCGCTTTCCCGGGCGCTTCGCTCCAGCGCCCGTTCTCGTAGCTGGCCTCTTCGCCCGGCTGGGTCACGTCGACCGACTCGATCGTGCCGACGCTCGCGCCCGCGACCCGGACTTCCTCCCCGGGGACGAGGAACGAGCCGTTGTCGAAGACCGCCCTGACCAGATAGCCGCCTTCGGAGCCGCCGCGGGAGACGAGGACGACGATCGCGACGATCGCCGCCACCACGGCGAGGGCGATCAGGCGCTTTTTTCCTGCTCCTCCTCATGGTCCCGGTGGCACGTCGCTCGGATTGCATTCGGACGGGGAGACGCCGGCAGCCGGCGAAGGGCGGCTCGGTGAACGGGTTCGACCCGTCGCGGGCGGGCTGAGTCGCCGCGCCCGGGCAGCGTCGCTGGACCGGCGAGGGTGCGCCGAAGGCGTCGTACTGTTCGCTCGGCGTGATCGGTTCGAGCATCCCCGTGCCGGAGTCGAACCTGAAGAGGTTGAGGTTGGAGAACTGGACCCGGGCGAAGTTGCCGTTGCCGTCATAGTTGCCGGTCACCTGGCCGACGCGGCCGAAGCCGTTGAGGAGGTCCGGCGCGTAGGCCCGGAAGAAATCGAGGTTCGGCTGGAAGGCCGCGATCGCGTCCTCTGAGTGTGGGAAGGCTCGCGAGGCGCGCTGCTGGACGTCGGGCAGGGCGGCCAGCAGTTCCGCCGCGTCGTTGGCGAAGCCGGGACGGTCGACCGTGAGGCGGAGGTTGCGGAAGACGGGAATCGACCTGGACAGCACCGGGCGCAGATCGCGCAGGAACGGCGCCAGATCCTTGGTCGCCGGCTTCGCGGTTTCGACCAGCGGGTCGAGGTCGTCGAGGGCGGCCCGCAGGTTGACGAAGGTGGTGTTGCTCTGGCGGAAGACGGGTGGCAGCAGCTCCAGGGTGCGGCTGAATGCTTCGTTCTGGCTGGCGATCGCGTTGAAGGCGGTGCTCGCGTTGGAGATCGCGCTGGAGAGCTGTTCGCCGCGCTCGGAGACGGCGGTGGCCAGCTTGCTGCTGTTGACTACGAACTGTCCGAACAGGCGCTGGTCGGCATTGAGGCCGCGGGCGAAGGCGGCGGCGCGGTTGAGGCCGGGGGCGAAGTACTTGAACGCCTTGTTCCCCTGGGGCCCGACCCCGGCATAGAATTCGCCGAAGCCGCGGACGAATTCGCCGAGCGCCTTGCGCACCGACGCGGGGAAGGCGTTGATGAACTGGTCGAGGTCGACCGCGGCGGTCGTCGAGTCGAGGCCGAGGGTGGCGCCGTCGTCCAGCGCCGGGTTGCTGTTCGGCCCGGGGCTGATCGAGATGTAGTGGTTGGCGACGCCGGAGAGGGATGTGGCGCGGGCGAGCGCCGTCGTGCCCTCGTGCAGCTCCTGGTCGACGCTGACCTCGACCTCGGCGAGGTTGTCGTCGGTCAGGCCGATGCTTTCCACGGACCCGACCGGGTGGCCGCCGATCAGCACCTGGTTGTCGGCGACCAGCTGGCTCGCGTTCTGGAACACGAGCTTGTAGTTGTGGCTCCCGTTGCCGCCGAGGACGATGACGACGAGGGCGATCACCACGACCGTGAGGGCGATGATGGCGGCCACGCGGGCAGGCGTCGTTCGCCGGCTCGTAGCCTGGCCTTTCTCCTCGCCTAAGGGATTCGCAGCCACGGGTCGTCGCTTCAGGTTCCCCCGCCTCCGATCCGGAGGAACCGCGACCGAATCGTATCCGAGCGATCAGCCACGGAGATGGCTCTCAGACTCACTTAACTGGATGTCAACGCGTCGAATTTGCAGGGCCTCAGACGTTCAATCGGGGCGTTATCCGATCGAGGAATCGGGGGTACCACCAGACCCTCTCGCCGAGCAGCAGCATCAGCGCCGGGAGGAAGACGATCCGGACCACGGTCGCGTCGAGGAAGACGGCGACGGTGAGGCCGATCCCGAGCTGGCTGACGTTGGCGATCGGCGCCCCGGCGAAGGCGATGAAGACCGCCATCATGATCGCCGCCGCGCCGGTGATCACCCGTGCGGTTTTCTCGAGGCCGAACTCGATCGCGGCGCCGTTGTCACCATCCTCTTCGTAGCGCTCGCGCATGCGCACGAGGAGGAACACCGCGTAGTCGATCGAGAGCCCGAAGACGATCCCGAAGATCATCGTCGCCCCGACCGCGTCGACGTAGGTGTGGCCGCCGAGCGGCAGGTCCTCAGGGACGTTGAAGAGCAGGGTCAGCACGCCGAAGGCGACGCCGACGGTGGCCAGGTTGAGGCCGACGGCGATCGCGGCCAGCGGGATCGCCCGCAGGATCAGGACGAGGATCAGGAAGGTGGCGATTGTGATCGCCAAGATGATCACCGGGATCCGCTCGCGGGTCACCTTGCTGTACTCGTTGACCTGGGCGGCGCCGCCGGCGACGCCCGTGCTGAGGCCGGTTTCGTCGGCCAGTTCGGACGCCTCGCCTTCGAGCGTCTTGTTGAGCGCGATCGAGCCGGGGCTGTTGAACGTGTAACGGGTGAAGATCGTCACCGTCGCCGCCTGGCCGCCGCCGTCGAGGTCGACGGCTTCCGAGGCCTGCCGGCGCAGGCGCGGGTTGGCGCCGTCGAGGGCGGAGAGGACGAAGTAGCCGGAGTCGAAGATCCCCGGCGACTGGTGCCGCAGTTGGTCGGTCTGTTCGCGGGTCTGGTTCCCGTTCATGGTGACCCGCACCGCCCCGCGGCGGAGGCCGGTCTGGAGCGGATAGGAGTCGGTGAACGCGCCACTGAGCCCGACCTGGAGCGAGGTGGCGCCTTCGCCGAGTTCGGCGATCCCGGCGGCGAGCCTGGCGGCGCCGGCACCGAGCCGGCCCAGCCCTTCTTCGAGTTTCCGGCTTTCGGTGGCCAGCGTTTCGGCGCCGTCCGCGAGTTCGTCGCTGCCTTTCGCGAGCCGTTCGTCCGCTGCTTTCAGTTCCCGCAGGCCTCCGGCGAGTTCCTCGATGCGTTTTGCGTTCGTTTCGATCCCGTCGATCGCGGTGACGAACCAGAAGCTGACTTCACGCGCTTGTTCGGAGTCTTTGATCAATCTGGCCTGGAGCCTGTCCAAGCCCGCGAACACTTCCGAGACCTGAGCCGCCGCTCTGCGCACCGCATCGAAAGTCGCGTTGTAGTTGGGGTCGGTTTTCCCGACCGTCATCCCCTCCAGCAGCTGGATCGCCGATTTCAGCTGTGCGTCGGCGGCCACGGCCGGTGACTTCAGGGTGTCGAGTTCGTCGTGGGCGGTCTTGGTCAGCTTCTTCTGCAACTTGCGCGCTCGCCGGAGGCCGTTGTTGCGGACGTTCGCCTCGAGGTCGTTCATCGAGGAGCCGATGAATTCGGCTCCCCCCAGCGCTTCTTCCTGGCCCTTGGTGACTTCGTCGGCGCCTTCCCCGAGCCGTCTCGCTCCCGTTGCGAATTGGTCCAGCGCGCCGACCGCTTCTTCGCTGCCCGCGGTCGCGGTGGCGAGGCCGCTGGCAAGCCTCAGCGCTCCCTCCTCGGTCGTGCCGGAGCCCTGCACGAGCAGGCCCGCGCCCTGGGTCGCTTCCGAGATCCCCCCTCGCAGCCTCGCCACACCCCTTGCCGCCCGCTTCAGGTTGCGGCCGAGCTGTTCGAGGTTGCCGACCGGGCCCCCTTTCTCGACCAGGAGCCCGTTGCCCGCTTCGCGCAGAGGCGCCACCGATTTCGACACCTGCTCGGGGCCGATCACGACCTGGACGCCCGGGATCGCGGCCACCTTGTCTTGCCATTTGCGCAGCGCGTCGAGGCGGTCCGGCGTCGTGATCGGGCCATCATCTGCTTCGGCGACGACCACGAACGGCGCGTCAAAGCCCGGTGCGATCGTGCGATTGATCAGTTCGGCGTCCTTGCGGGCCTGGTTGTGGTGGGAGAGCTGCTCGGGGCTCGGCGGGCCGGTCTTCAGCCCGATTGCCGGAGTCGCGAGGGCGAGGACGACCGCGCCGACGACGATGCAGACGAGCGCAGGGCGGCGCAGGGCGGCGCCGACGATCGCCATCAGGCCCGAGCTCTCGTCCTGGTAGCTCTGGGGGCGGCCGACACGCCAGCGGTTGATGTTGGCGCCGAGCAGGGTGAGGACCGCCGGGCCGGCGATCACCGCGACCGAGACGCTGAGGATGACGACCAGGATCACGGTCGCCGCGAGCGACGCGAGCAGGGCGCCGGGAACGATGAAGAGAGCGACCAGCATCGCCGCGATCAGGGTGCTGCCGGCGAAGACGGTGGTCCGCCCCGCCGTGTGCCGCGTCGTCACCGCCGCCACCTTCGGATCGGCCCCTCCGGCGAGCTCCTCGCGGAAGCGGGAGACCATCAGCAGCGCGTAGTCGACCCCTAACGCAAGGCCCATCATCGTGCAGACCGTGAGCGCGAACGCGTCGACACTGACCCACTTGGTGACGATCGTCAGCACCCCGCTCGAGATGAAGACGGTGATCGCGCCGAAGGCAAGCGGGATCGCCGCCGCGATCGGCGAGCGGAAGACCAGCAGGAGAACGACCAGCAGGACCGGCAGGGCGATCAGCTCGGCTCGCTCGCTGGCGTCGATCGACTCGTCCTGGAGTGCCCGCGAGAGGGTCGGGAAGCCCGATTGGGTGACCCGCACCGGCGGCTTGACCTCCCTGGCAAGGAGAGCGTTGAGCTGGTCGACGCTCTCCTTGACCGCGGTCGCGATGTCGGTGTGGAAGTCGGCGATGACCAGCGCCCGCCGGGGCCCGGGCCGGAGGCGGTTGACAGAGCCGCGATCCCAGGGCGACAGCGTCGTCACCTTCGGGTCGCTGGCGCGCAGGGCGCGGACGAGGTTCGGCCCCTGCCTGTCGATTTCGTCGGCCGGGCCCTGGAGGAGGATCGCGAACAGAGCGGTGTCCCCGAAGTTCTCGCGCAGCATGTCGTTGGCTTCGGAGGCCGGCGTGCCGGAGATGTCGAGGGAGGTCGGGCTGAGCTTCTCCTGGACCTGGAAGCCGAGGGTCGCGAGTACGGCGACGATCACGGCAAAAACGGCGAGGACGCCGCGCGGGTACCGCAGTAGCAGCGGCGGGCGCGCATCACCGTTCTCGGACGGCGCACCGCGCCGATCCCTACTCCTCCTCAGTCGCACGCCTGGTAGTTTGCCGGTAGGGACACGGGTGGGGCTACAGAAATGCGGAAGTTTCTGTTAAGGAAGCCTGAACACGGCGGCCTATTTTGCCCCTGGACTGCCATCCTCGGAATGACGTGAAACTGCGCCTCTCGACTTACGTGCTGGTTGCGATCTTGCTGCTACTGGTCGCCGCCATGGCTGACGCGGCGATGGTCAGGGTCGGAAGAATAGTGCTGCGTGCCGACGGGGGGTTCACGCCTCAGGCCCTCCCCCGCCACGCCTACGCGCCGATCTCCTTCCGGGGCTACGCCAACGTCGAATCGACCGACTCGGAGCCGGTGCCGGCGCTGCGGCATTTCAGGCTCGAATTCGACCGCGACGGTCGGCTCAGCACCAAGGGCCTGCCGGTCTGCCAGCCGTCCCAACTCGCCGGCACCACGCCGGAGGCAGCCAGGCGGCTCTGCGGGAAGGCGACGGTCGGCTCCGGGACGGTCGCCGCCTCGCTCAGCGACCCGGGCCTCCGCGGCGTGATGCTGCGCTCGCCGCTGAGCCTCTTCAACGGCCCTCGAATCGGAGGCAACGCGACCGTCATCGCCCATGCGCGGTCGCTCGTCCCTCGCCCTCAGACGTATGTGGTCGTGATCACGATCGAACGCCGGCATGGGGCCTTCTCCTACCGCGCCTCGGGCGACATCCCGGAATTCGCCGAAGGCACCGGCTCGCTGATCCACCTCGAGGCCGAAGTCGGCCGCCGCTACCGTGCCGGCGGCGTCAGGCGCAGCTACGTCTCGGCCCGCTGCAGCGACAGCATCTTCGAGACCCGCGGCCGCTTTGAATTCGCGGACCCCGAGGCGACCGTGATCGAAGGCAGCGTCTTCAAGGGCTGCACCCCCATTCCGTAGCGCGGGTCCCTGGCCTGAGCAGCCCGCGCCGCCTTCCTATACTTGCCGTTCCCAGGGCCGTTAGCTCAGTTGGTAGAGCAGGAGACTCTTAATCTCAAGGTCGAAGGTTCGATCCCTTCACGGCCCATCTCGATGACTGCCGGCGCCCCCCGCGACAGCTTTTCCAGGTACGCGCCGCTGTCGGGATTGGCCGTCTTCGTCCTCTTTGCCGTCGGCAACGCCCTCTGGTCGATCGACATCCCCGCCACCGACGCTCCCGGCAGCGAGCTCGTCGGGTTCTACGAAGATCGGTCGACCCAGATCATCGTCGGCGCCAGCATCAGCATGCTCTCGATCGTTCCCTTCGTCTGGTTCAGTGCCCTGCTCCGCGACCGGCTCGAGCTCGAACTCGGGGACCGCGGGGCCTCGCTGCCGACCGCCGCGTTCGGCGGCGCGATCATGGCCTTCACCGTCGGGCTCGGTGCGGAGACCATCAACATGGCGGGGGCCCTGCGGGCCGCGAGCGACGGAGGCATCGGCCCGGACGCCGCCCAGGCCTACTTCGACATCTCCCAGATCCTCGGGTTCAACGCGGCCGGTGTCGGCCTCGCGACGATGATCGCGGCGACCGCCGTCGCCAGCCTGCGGGGCTCCCGAGTGTTGCCGCGGACGCTGGCCGTGCCGGCTTTGATCCTGGCGGCGACGCTGCTTGTGCCGGTGGTGGTCCGGTTCACCCTCGTGCTCGCGATCCTGCTGCTCCCCCTCTACAGCATCCGCCTCTACCGCCTGGCGAACCAGGACTGAAGCGACCGGACGTCGCAGTTCTACGGCGCCAGGGTGGTGCCGCTGCCGCCCGAGAGGCCGCCGAGCGGATTCTGCAGCTGTTCCTTGCCCTGCTTGGCCTGCTGTTTGGCCAGCTTCCGCCGCTGTTTGTCCCAGTTCTTGGCCCGTTTGCGGTAGCTCGCCATCTGCTGTTCGACGCCTTTGACCTGGGACTTCG
This sequence comes from uncultured Solirubrobacterales bacterium, assembly GCA_963816785.1. Lineage (GTDB taxonomy): Bacteria > Actinomycetota > Thermoleophilia > Solirubrobacterales > 70-9 > VRUE01. The sequence continues at coordinate 1,474,478 of CAWFLL010000004.1, forward strand.
AGGGCGCCGCCTCCGCCGCCTGTGCGGCGGTCTTGTCACCGGCCTTGAATTCGCCGTTGAAGTACTCGAAGATCGCCAGCGTGCTGAGCGTGTTCAGGTTCGGGCTCGCCGCGGCGGCGACCCGTTGGGCCTTGGTTGCCTGCGCGATGTTTTCTTCGATGTCGCCGAGCGTTTCGCCTCGTTCCGCGACGCTGAAGTAGGTGCTCGCGACAAGCGCCGCGGTGGTCGGGTTCGCCTCGCTGCCCGCCAGCTTCAGATAGCGGGCCCAGGCTTCCTGGCCCGCTTCGTACTGTTCGATCGACTCCGGGGTCAGGACCGGCGTCGCAGTCGCCGGGTCTTCCTCGGCGAGCGCTCTTCCCGCCCCGATCCTGGTTCGGATCAGCGACAGCAGAAGCTCTTCGTTCTTGGGGTCCTTCGCCAGCCGGCCTTCGACCCGGTCGACCTGTTCTTCGTAGACCTCCGCCGCGCTGCTGCCGCCACTGCTGGTGCCGAGCAGTTCGCCGATGTTGAACGGGCCGACGGCGACGAAGAGGCTCGCGCCCATCAGCAGCGCAAGGATCGCGTAGACGACGCGGATCACGTTTTTGCGCCGCCCCCTGATATCGAACAGCATCCGCCGCTCTTCGCCTGGCGCCATCAGCCTGTCATCGCTCCTGCGTAGATGGTTTGACCGTTCCTCCCGCCGTCCCCCGCCTCTCGAAGGCCCGGGCCAGCAAGATACTCAACTCGAACAGGACCACGAGCGGGACCATCTCGATCAGCATCGACACCGGGTCGATTCCCGGCAGGGCCGCGGCCAGGATCGCGATCCCGAGATAGGCGTAGCGCCTGTTCGCGCTCAGCTGCGAGACACTGACGATCCCGAGCCGGGTGACGGCGATCACCGCCAGCGGCAGCTCGAAGATCAGCCCCCCGGCCAACATCGTGGTCGAGAAGAAGCTGTAGTAGTCGCGGGCACGGACCTGGACCGCGAACTCGCTCTCGTTGAATCCGAGCAGGAACTTCACCGCGGGGGGCATCACCACGAAGTATGCGAATGCGACTCCGGCGAGGAACAGGATCGGGGCGAGGAACAGGATCGGCGTCAGTGTCCGTCGCTCCGCCGCGCTGAACGCCGGCAGCACGTAGGCGTACACCTGGTAGATGAGGACCGGCATCGCCAGCACGATCGCCCCGTAGGCGGCGACCGTCACGGTGGTCGTGAAGGGCTCGGTGACCCCGAAGGTCAGCAGCCGCTGGTGCTCGGGGGGCAGCGGGTCGGAGGCGATATCGAGCAGCAGCGAGCTCTGCCAGAAGCAGAGCGCCAGGGCGACGCCGAGGGCGGCGAGGCAGACGATGATCCGGTTGCGCAGCTCGTCGAGGTGCTCGACAAGGGTGAGCTGATCCTCGTGGGAAACCGGCCTGACGCGGCGGGGCATCGTGCCCGCCTAGGGACGTTTGGGGGCAACCGGCTCGCCCTCGCCGGCCTCGATCTCCTGCGGTGAGGCTTTGTCGCCGTCGTCATCGTGGTCGTCGCCGCCGATCGAACCGCGGAACTCGCGGATCCCCTTCCCGAGAGAGCGCCCCAGTTCGGGCAGTCGCTTCGGCCCGAACACGATCAGGGCGATGATCAGGACGATTGCGATCTCCAGCGGACCGATGTTGCCAAGCATTGACCCATGGTAACGGGCGTCCAGGCCGGGGGTGCTGGGGATCTTGCACTACCCGAAACTTGTGTTTTCTGCCTAAATCGTCGCAATAGTGCGAATGGAGTTCCTCCCGCGCGCGTTCGATAGATAACCATGGCCTACGCGAGCCGCACAGGGACGAGGACAGCCACCGGGCTCCATGTCTGCCCGCAGTGCGGTTCGACCCTGGTCCAGCCCACCCGATGGGAGCAGGCGGACGAGCGCGGGCGCTGGCGCCTCTGGCGGCGCTGCCCTGAGTGCGAGTGGCGCTGCGACGGCGTTCACGGCGAGAGCGAGATCGACTCCTTCGACGAGGCGCTCGACCTCGGGACCGAGGCCCTCTCCGAGAACCTGCGAGCGATAGTCCGCGAGAACATGGAGTGGGTCGCCGACACCTTCGCCGCCGCCCTCGCCGCGGATCTCATCACCGCCGACGATTTTTCCTAGCTGTAGCGGTCTACAACGCCGTCGGCGACGAGGTCGAGGAGGCGGCGCTGCTCGGGCTCGAAGTCGGCCTGCTGGAGCTGTCGCTTCGCGCTAGCCGCCATCTCCAGCGCGCGTGCGCGGACCCGGTCGAGGGCGCCGCTGGCGGCGATCCTGTCGCAGAGAGCCTCGGCCGAGGCGGCGTCGAGGGCGCGCAGGTCGACGGTGCCGATCTCGGGGTCCTCTGCCGCTGCGTCGATCAGCGGCAGGGTCACGGTCCCGTCGAGGAGGTCGGTGCCGCGGGCCTTGCCCGTTCTCGAGGCCGGCCCCGAGACGTCGAGCACGTCGTCGAGCAGCTGGAAAGCCAGGCCGATCTCGGAGCCAAAGGCGCCGACGGCGCTCTCGTCGCGGCCCATCCTGCAGGCGCACTCGAACAGCGTCGCCGTCTTCAGCCGGCATCGCTCGAGGTAGCGCTGCTCCGAGATCGAGGTGTCGTAGGCGTCGTGGCGCTGGGCCAGCTCGCCCCGGGCCAGCGCCACCGAGGCAGCGGCGAGCAGCTCGATCGCCCGCGAGTCCCCCGGCCCGGCGAGGAGCGCGAAGGCGCGTGAGAAGAGGAGGTCGCCGACGCCGGTGGCGCGACCCCTGCCCGAGGCTGCGACGACGGTGGGACGGCCGCGGCGCAGCGCCGCGTCGTCGAGGACGTCGTCGTGGACCAGCGTTGCCATGTGGACCAGCTCGATCGCTGCCGCGGCGCGCACCTGGGGCTCCCCCCCGCTCTCGCCGGCGCAGAGCAAGGTGAGCATCGGCCGCAGCCGCTTCCCTCCGGCGTCGAGCGTCATCTCGGCGGCACTGCCGAGCGGCCCGCCGCCGGGCTGCTCGCGAAGCAGGTCCTCGACCTCGCCGAGCCGGGCCGGCAGCCAGCGGCTCGAGGCGTCGAGGACCGCAGTGACCGGCGGCGGCACTGCCGAGCGGCGCGTCACTCCCGGATGCCGCTGTGGATCGTGACAATGCCGCCGGCGAGGATCGTGTACCTGATCTGCCCGAGGCCGGCCGCGTCCATCTTCGCCGCCAGCCCGCGAGGATCGGGGAAGCCGTGGACCGACTCGGCGAGGTACGAGTACGCGCCCGGGTCCCTGGTGAGCCGGCCGAGAACGGGGACGATCCGGTCGAACCAGATCGAGTAGAAGGTCGAGAACGGGGGGCGCCTCGGCTCGGTGAACTCGAGCACGACGAGACGGCCCCCGAAGCGTAGGACCCGGGTCATCTCGCGCAGGCCCTGGTCGCGGTCGGCGAAGTTGCGCACCCCGAATCCGACAGTGACGGCGTCGAAGCGGGCCGAGTCGTAGGGGAGCCGGAGCGCGTCCGCCCACTCGAATCGGACGCCGTCGGCCCCGCGCTTGGCCGCCTTCTCCCGGGCCAGGTCGAGCATCGGCTCCGAGAAGTCGCAGCCGACCACGTACCCACCCGGCGCGACCCGGTCGGCCAGCTCCAGGGTCAGGTCACCGGTTCCGCAGCAGACGTCGAGGGCGGAGTCGCCGACCCCGAGCTCGGCCCAGTCGGCCGCCCGTTCCCGCCAGCGATGGTGGAGGCCGGCGCTCATCACCGAGTTGAGGAGGTCGTAGCGAGACGCGATCCGGTCGAACATCCGGTTGACCTGCCCCGCAAACTGGGCGGAGTCGCGGGAGGGCTTGGTGCTCGGGGTCATCGATTTGGTCGCCGCCTTGCGCGCGCCCGGTGCACCGAGCACTCAGTCGAGCGAGGCAAGGAAATCGGCGAGCTCGTTGAGCTTTTTCGGCGGCAGGTCGCGGAACGAGGGCATGATGCCCGGGCCGATTTCCACCGAGCGGAGGATCGCTGCCCGGGGCACGCTCGCGGCGATGTGGGTCAGTTCCGGACCCGGCCCGTTGTTGCCATTCTCACCGAGTTTGTGGCAGGCGAGGCAGCCGGCGCCGGCGACGACCTCCTTGCCCGCCTCGTAGCGCGGCGCCACTTCCATCTCGATCTCGGTCGGCGAGCCGCCGGTGGCGCCGAGGTAGGTCAGGTAGGCCATCGCGACGATCGTCATCAGGCCGGCGGTGGTGGCGATCGGGCGGCGTCCGGGGTGGCGCTCCGGTCCGCGGTCGTAGAACGGCAGCAGGATCAGGAGCACTATGCAGACGGTCGGGATGCCGATCGTCGCGATCGGGACCAGCTCGGGCGGTTTGATCACCCGCAGCACCTCGAACAGGAAGAAGAAGTACCACTCGGGCCGCGGCACGTAGCTGGTCGAGGTCGGATCAGCCTTGGGGCCCTGCTCGGCGCCGAGGATGATCGCCATCACGATGATCACCCCGACCACGATCGCCGCCATCGCCGAGTCCTTCAGCACCGCGTAGGGGTAGAAGGGCTTGCCCTTCTTCTTCAGCAGCTCGTATTCCTCCAGGTATGCCTGCTTGTCGGCGGGCTTCATCGTCTTGACGCGGCTCCGTTGCCCTCGGCGCCGGCGTCGAGCTGGGCCAGCGGCGCGGCCACCTTCGGCTTATCGGCATGCACCCACGGTGGCGCGGTGGTGCCGAGCTTGACGACGAGGTACAGGTGGGCCCCGATCAGGGCGATGATCGCGCCCGGGAGAAGCAGCATGTGGATCGAGTAGAAGCGAGCCAGCGTCGTCGCCCCCAGCTCCGGGCCGGCGCGCAGGAAGTCGCTCAGGTAGGGACCGATGATCGGACCGGTGCCGTTGATGTTGATGCCGACGACCGAGGCCCAGAAGGAACGCTGGTCGAAGGGAAGCAGGTAGCCGGTGAAGGCCATCGTCATCGTCAGGATCAGCAGCGTCACGCCGATCACCCAGTTCAGCTCGCGCGGGTACTTGTAGGCGCCGAAGAAGAAGGTCCGGCCCATGTGCAGGAAGATCAGGATCACCATCACGGTGGCGCCCCATTTGTGCATCCCGTGCACGAACTGGCCGAGGAAGACGTCGTTGTTGATGTGGGAGATCGAGGAGTAGGCCTCGGTCGGCGAGGGGACGTAGAACATCGCCAGGAATACCCCGGTCACGGCCTGCACGATGAAGGCGAAGAGCGTCGCCGAGCCGAGCGTGTAGAACCAGTTGGTCCCCTTCGGCACCTTGCGGTAGAGCATCCCGGTGAGGAAGCCCGTTGCCGCCGTCCGCTGGTCGACCCAGACGAGGACGTCGACGGGCGCCTCCTTGGCGCGGTCGCCGAGGCGCTGGGCGTCGGACGGGCGCTCCGGGGGCGAGGTCTTGAGGTCCGCCGGAGCGGAGCCCTTGGCTCCGTTGCCCGCGCCCGGCTTGGCCGGTTTCCGGAGGGGCGCGGGGATCAGCGAGTCGAGTTTCATCGTCTACCTCTCAACCACTCGGCGGCGGGAAGGTGGAGGGGCGGGGCGGGTACAGATATTCCCAGATGCCGCCGGTGAACTCACCCGGATCGCGGGCGCGAACCGGCTCCAGCTGCGAGGTGACGCTGTAGCGGGGACCGAGTTCGACCCGGCCGCCCAGAACGCGGGTCTGGAAGCGGTCGAGCGGGCGCACCGGGGGGCCGGCCAGGACCTTGCCTACGAAATCGTAGACGCCGCCGTGGCAGGGGCAGATGAAGTTCCCGGCGGCCTCGACGAAGCGGACCGGGCAGCCGAGGTGGGCGCAGCGGTTGGAGACCGCGATGATTTCATCGGGGCTCTCACCGAGCTGCTTGGAGCCCTTGCGCACGTAGGCGGTCGTCTTGCCGGCGTCGCCGATTCCCTCCGTCTCGGTGAAGACGACCTGGCGGTAGGTGTCGGAGACGAAGTCGTTGATCGGGCCGACCTCCTCCCAGCGCTCCTTGCCGCGATGGAAGATCGGCGCGACGGCGAACCCGACCGCGGGCAGGACGATGGCCAAGCCGGCGATGCCGCCGAGGCCCTGGACCGCGACTTCGAAGGCGCGGCGGCGGGTTATCGACTCGCCCTCGAAGTAGCCCGGCGGGTTGGGCTTGGCCCGCTCCCGTGGGGACGCCTCGGCCCCGGCTTGCTTGTCCGCTTCGTCAGCCACTGTGATCCAGATGCAGGAGCGCGGAGTTTATTGCCTCCGGCCCCGGTCGGCTCCGCCGGCTCAGCCGCCGAGCGCCGCCGCCGAGCGCCGCCAGAGCTCCGGCACCTGGTCCTCGCTCCCCTCCGCGTGGTGTCGGGCGCAGCTGCTGATCAGGTCGGCGAGGACGAGAACCGCATCGGTGTCGCCGAGCGTCGCCAGCCGCTCGATTCCCAGCGCATAGAGGTAGTCGCCGGCAAGGAGGGCGAGGTCGCCGTCGTGCCCCGCGAGCAGGCGCGGCTCCCCGTAGTGCAGCAGGTAGCCCTCGCGTACGGCCTCGACGATCAGCGCGTACTCGGCCGGCGCCGCCGCGGCGCGCCGTCCCGCCGCCGCGAGCAGGCCGAGGACCGGCTCCTCGACCGGATCGACGACGCGGCCGGAGATCGGGGTCCCCCCCTCGCGGAGCAGGCCCGCGAGGGCGCGGAGCGCGTCGGCGGGGTCGTCACTCACCGTATGGCCTCGTCGAGCGACTCGGCCGCGGCAGCCAGCGTGCGCTCGATCGCCGGCTCGTCATGTGCGAGCGAGACGAACCAGGCCTCGAACTGGGACGGAGGCGGGTAGACGCCGCGCTCCAACATCGCTCGGCAGAAGCGGGCGTGGGCATCGAGGTCGCAGGAGGAGGCGGCCTCGAAGTCGCCGACCGACGCGTCGCTGAAGAAGAGGGTGAGCAGGCCGGGGGCCGACGCGATCTGAAGCGGCCTGCCATCGCGGAGATCGGCGAGGCCCGAGGCGAGCCGGTCGGTGAGCGCCGCGAGGCGCTGATAGGCCTCCCCGTCGAGCAGCCGCAGCGTCGCCAGCCCGGCCGCAATCGCGAGGGGATTGCCCGAGAGCGTGCCCGCCTGGTAGACGTCGCCCGCCGGCGCGACACGCTCCATCGCCGCCCGGGGGCCGCCGAAGGCGGCGGCGGGCAGGCCGCCGCCGAGGACCTTGCCGAGGACGGTCAGGTCGGGCTCGACGCCGTAGCGTTCCTGGGCGCCGCCGCGGGCGACCCGAAAGCCGGTGATCACCTCGTCGAAGACGAGCAGAGCCCCTGCCTCGCGTGTCGTCTCGCGGAGGAACTCGAGGAAGCCATCCTCGGGAGGGACGACGCCCATGTTCGCCGCGATCGGCTCGGCGAGCAGCGCCGCGACCGGGTGCGAGTCGAGGGCGCGGGCGACCGCCTCGCGGTCGTTCCAGGGGACGACCACGGTGCCGGCGGCCTGCGCGGCGGTCACCCCCGGCGTTGCCGGCACCGCGAGCGTCGCCAGCCCGGAGCCTGCATCGGCAAGCAGCCCGTCGGAGTGGCCGTGGTAGGCGCCGGCGAACTTGACGACCGTCTCGCGGCCGGTGATCGCGCGGGCGAGGCGCACCGCGCCCATCGCGGCCTCGGTGCCCGAGCTGGTCATCCGCAGCATCTCCACCGATCCGATCCGATCCGCGACCTCCTCGGCGAGCTCCACCTCGGCCTCGGTGGCGGCGCCGAAGCTGGTCCCGCGGGCGGCGGCCTCGGCGACCGCCGCGACGACCGCCGGGTGGGCATGCCCGAGGATCAGCGGGCCCCAGGAGCCGACCCAGTCGATGTAGCGGTTGCCTTCGACGTCGATCAGCTCGCAGCCCTCGCCGCGTTCGATGAAGATCGGGTCGCGGCCGATCTGCCGCATCGCCCTGACCGGCGAGTTGACCCCGCCTGGGAGGACACCTCGCGCCCGCTCGTACAAAGACATCAACCGCCGCCGCCTCTGCAGGCCCTCAATAAAACCCGGCGTGTCCTCCGCTTCGCGTCCGGGCATGCCGGGGTCAGCGCCAACCCCCCGCCCTCGCTCCGCTCACGGATCACCAGATTTCGACGTTCGCTCCGCGAGGGCTAGCCGTGCCGCTCTTCCCAGGCGGCGTACTCGTCGGTGAAGTAGTGGAGGCGCACCTTCTTGTACTCGGTGGAGGAGTAGAGGGTGGCGCGGTCCTCCGGCCCCATTCCGCACTCCTCGGCGATCGAGTCAAGGATCGCGTCGCACTCCTGCTTCGAGCGGCCGTGGGCCATCGTGAAGACGCTGTAGGGCCAGTCCTCGTAGGTGGGCCGCTGGTAGCAGTGGGAGATCCCGCGGAACGAGGCCATCCGCCGCCCGGTCTCCATGATCTTCTCCTCCGGCACCTTCCAGACCCCCATCCCGTTCGCCGAGAACCCGGCGCGGCGGTGATAGAGGATCGCCGCGACCCTGCGCAGCAGCTTGCGGTCGACCATCCCACCGAGATGGCCCAGCAGCTCCTCGGTGCCGATCCCGAGCTCTTCGGCGACCGGGTCGTAGGGGCGATCGACCGGCTCCATCGGCCCCTGCAGGGCCCGGATCACGGCGATGTCGCGCTCGTCGTAGGGCTGCGGCTCCAGCTCGCGAGGAGGAGAGGCGTCGACCGCGCTGGCGAGGGCGTCGGTGCCCTTCTCCATCTCCAGGTTCATGTTGATCTTGAACAGGGTCAGGGTCGGCAGCTTGCGCATCGACTCGGCCCCGGTCTCCCGCATCAGGACCTCGAGGGTGCCGTCGAGGCCGAGCGGCGAGTCGGGCGGCGTCGCGATCGTGAACCAGAGGTTGAAGTCGTGGGTCCGCAGGTAGTTGTGAGAGACGCCGGGATGGGAGTTGACGATCGTCGCGGCGCGCTGCGGGTTGTCGGGGTCGACCCTGGCGGCGACCAACATCGACTCGTAGCCGAGCGCGCGGGTGTCGAAGATCGGGGTGATCTCGCGGATGATCCGGTGGTCGAGCAGCCGCCTCGTCCGGGCGAGCACCTCCGCGGGCTCCAGCCCGGCCTCGCCGGCGATCAACCGGTACGGCTCCGGGTCGAGCGGGAAGCTCGACTGGAGGAGGTTCATCAGCCGCTTGTCGGTCTCGTCGAGCGGGATCGCGGCGCCGCCCTTGCGGGATCGCGCCTTTGACTGCGGCACCTTCACTGAAGCCACAACCCGGCCTCCTTCGCGTAGTAGGTCACGATCGCGTCGGCGCCGGCGCGGCGGATCGCGGTGAGCGTCTCCATGACCGCGCCCCGCTCGTCGATCCAGCCGTTGGCGGCCGCGGCCTTCAGCATCGAGTACTCGCCGGAGACGTGGTAGGCGGCGACCGGGGCGCCCGTCTCGTCCTTGACGCGGCGAACGACGTCGAGGTAGGGCGTCGCCGGCTTGACCATCACCATGTCGGCCCCCTCCTCGAGGTCCAGCTTCGCCTCGCGCACCGCCTCTTCGGCGTTGGCCGGGTCGAGCTGGTAGCCGCGGCGATCGCCGGACTGCGGGGCCGAGTCGGCAGCCTCGCGGAACGGGCCGTAGAAGGCGGACGCGTACTTCGCGCTGTAGGCGACGATCGGGACGCCTGGGTGTCCCTCCTCATCGAGTTGATGGCGGATCATCCCGACCCGGCCGTCCATCATGTCGCTCGGGGCGACGGCATCGGCGCCGGCCTCGGCATGGGAGATCGCGGTTTTGGCCAGCAGCTCGAGCGTCAGGTCGTTGTCGACCTCGCCGTCGCGGACGAAGCCGCAGTGGCCGTGCGAGGTGTAGCCGCAGAGGCAGACATCGGTGATCACGACGAGTTCCGGATGTGCCTCTTTCAGCGCCCGCACCGCCATCTGCACGACGCCCTCGTCGTCGTAGGCGCCGGAGCCGGACTCGTCCTTGGCGGCCGGGAGGCCGAAGAGGAGCATCGCGCCGACCCCGGCGGCGCCGATCTCGGTCGCCTCGGCGACCAGCTCGGATATCGAGAATCGCTCGACCCCGGGCATCGTCTCGATCTCCTCCCGCACCCCCTCTCCAGCGACCACAAACGCGGGCTGGATCAAATGCTCCGGAGACAGCTCCGTCTCCCGGACCAAGCTCCGTAGCGTCTCCGTGCGGCGCAGCCGCCGCATGCGTGTCGCCGGAAATGGCATGGCCCCGATTCTAGGGAGGGTCGGTCAGGGGGAGCCGGCGGTGTCCCCCGCCCGGACTCGCGGGCTTCGCCCGCTCTGAGTATCCGTCCGTTCGGAGAACACCCCCGGCTCCTCCCGCAAGAGGCGCCTAACACCGAGCGCACGATCGGCGGATACCGTTCCACGCCATGCCCGGAGCTGGGATTGAAGGCGGGGTGGCCGCGCTCGAGGCGCGGGGGCTCGTGAAGCGTTTCGGGGAGCGGGAGGCCCTGCGTGGAGTCGGCCTGACCGCGGAGCCGGGTGAGCTGCTCGCCGTGATCGGCCCGAACGGGGCGGGGAAGACGACGCTGCTCTCGATCCTCGCCGGAATCTGGAAGCCCGACGAGGGGAGGCTGCAGCTGCCGCGGGGCGAGGTCGGCTGGGTGCCGCAGCAGGCCGCCCTCTACCGCCGCCTCTCCGTCGAGGAGAACCTGCTTCTTTTCGCGCGGCTCGAGCGGCACCCCGATCCACACGCCTCGGTCGAGGAGATGCTCGACCTGACCGGGCTCGGCGACCGGCGCCGAGAGCTCGTCGCCAGGCTCTCGGGCGGCAACCAGCAGCGTGTCAACATCGCGATCGGGCTGCTGTCGCGGCCGCTGGTGCTGTTGCTCGACGAGCCGAGCGTCGGGCTCGACCCGCGCCAGCGCGCCCGCCTCTGGGAGTTCGTTGCGGGACTGGCTGGCGGGGGGACGACCGTGATCTTCTCGACCCACGACATCCAGGAGGCGGAGCGCTACGGGCAGCGGCTACTCGTCCTCGCCGACGGCGAGAGCCTGTTCGACGGGACCCCCGGCGAGCTCCGCGACGTGGTCCGCCGCGAGGCCCCCGAGGCGGCCAGCAGCGACTTCGAGACGGCCTTCGTCGCCTTCCTCCACCACCGGGGGCATTGAAGTTGCGCTGGCTGCTGCTCAAGGACCTTCAGATCCTGCGCCGATCGCCGCTGCAGGCGTTCCTCCTCGTCGCCTACCCGATCCTGATCGCGCTCCTGGTCGGCTTCGCGATCTCCCGTGACGAGGAGAAGCCGCGGGTCGCCTTCCTCAACGAAGTGCCGTCGGGGTCGAGGATCAGCGTCGGCCAGTCGGAACTGCCGTCGGTCGGGGTCGAGGACCGGATCTGCCGACGGATCGCCTGTGTGCCGGTCGCCAACCGCGACGAGGCGGTCGAGAAGGTCCGCTCCGGCGACGTGCTCGCGGCGCTGCTCCTCCCCGCCGACCTCGTCGACCGGCTCAACTCGCTCTCGACCCTCAACCCCCGGACGCCGCGGATCGAGGTGATCGTCAACGAGGAGGACCCGATCAAGGCGCGCCTCGTCGACGATCGAATCTCGACCCTGCTGGCGCAGGCGAACCTGGTCATCGCCAGGAGGATCGCCGCCGAAGGCGGCAGGTCCCTCGACCTGCTCGTCAACGGAGGCACGGTCGAAGTGGTCGGGCGGAGGATCGGGATCCTCGGGCTGCGGACGACCTCCCGGCTGCTGCGCGAGCTGCGCCCGTCGCTGCCTCCCGGGCCCCTGCAGGACTCGGCGGACCGTCTGATCCGCTTCGCCTCCCTCGCCCGCGACAACCTCGATGTGGGGGCGACATTGCTGAACCGGCTGGCGCAGCCGATCATCGTCGACAAGGAGGTGGTCAGCGAGCCGACCCCGCCCCTCGACCTCTTCGCGATCGCGGTCGCAGCAACCTTCACGCTGACCTTCGTGACGGTGCTCCTGGTCGCCGGGTCGTTGGCACTCGAGCGGGAGGAGAACGCGTTCCCGCGCCTCACCCGCGGCCTGATCGGGCCCTCGGCGCTGCTGACCGAGAAGGTCGGGCTCGGGATCGTGGTCGGGCTCGGCGTGACCCTGCTGATGCTGCTCGGCGTGCAGGCCTTCGTCCCGCTCGAGTGGGGCCGCCTCTGGCTCTGGCTGGCGGCGATCGTCGTCGGGGGCGGAGCACTGGCGGCGGCGGGCGCCGCGCTCGGCGCGGCGGCGCGGGAAGTGCGCGCCGTGTCCCTGCTCGCGTTCATGGTCTCGCTGCCGATCGCCCTGCTCTCGCTGATCCCGTCCGGCGCCGTCGGGGCGACCCTGTTCGACGCGATCGAGCTGATCACCGCGCTGTTCCCCTTCAAGCCGGCGTTGGACGCCATCAGCCGGGCTCTCGACCCGGGGGGAGCGGGGATCGGCGGCCCGCTCCTGCACCTCGCCGCGCTGAGCGCCGCCTATGGCCTCCTCGCCCGCTTCGCCCTACGGCGCTTCGGCTCGGTCTGAGAGACCTACTCTCAACAGCGCATCAACTTGACCGGCCATATCACGGTGAACTTGATGCGCTGTCGTCGAATGCCGCGCCGAGCGACCTTGGGGCCGAGACTCGGCCGGCGATGCACTCGTGGACGAACTCGTCGAAGGGGAGGGTCGGCAGGAGTATCGATCGCAACCGCTCAAGGACCTGGCGCTGGCTCAGCTCGGGAAGGGCCCGGTTGTGGGCGCCTATCTCATGGACCGCGGCCGCGCTGCCGTCGACCAGCAGGCACCCATGGCGACTGAGGTAGGCGTGCGCCTCGGTCAGCACCTGCCCCGTCTCCATCTGACACTCGACCCGCAGCGAATCCAGCTCGTAGTTCGGCTCCGTCGTCGAGATCTGCTCGAGCTGCTGGTGGGTTGGGAACGCGACAAACGCCATCAGCTCGGTGCCGGGGCTCCGCCGCAGCGTCGCGGGCACCGAGCCATAGCCAGTCACGTGCGCCGAGTAGGCGGCGTCGAGGTCACGCAGCGTCGCCTGGACGACCGGGACCGGCTGAGCGCCGGACCCCAGCTTGCGCGCGAGCACCGCCGGCGCTGCGTTCGAGCCATAGGCCAGCAACGGGATGCGCCTCGAGCGGTCCACCTCGGCGGCCGCGAGATCCACGGCCTCGCCCTCCACCAGGGCAAACGAGCGGTCCAGTACGCCGAAGGGATAGCTCAGCGCGCGCTCCAGCTCCTCGCGTTGCCCGTTCATGCGCTACCTCCACTGCCAGTATCGCGGATAGGGTCCGCAGGATCATGCGGGTGCTATTCATCGGCGACGTCGTCGGCGGACCGGGGCGGCGCGGCCTGAAGGCCGCAATGCCCGAGCTGACCGACCGCCACAGGCCGGACCTGACGATCGTCAACGGCGAGAACTCTGCGGGCGGCATCGGGATCACGGAGAAGACCGCGCAGGGACTCTTCGATGCCGGCGCCGACGTGATCACCACCGGCAACCACGTCTACCGCCACCGGGAGGCCTACGACTTTCTCGACAGCGCCGAGCGGGTCATCCGTCCCGCCAACTACCCCCACGCCAACCCGGGCCGGGGCCACCTCGTGGTCGAGGCGGGGGGCATGCGGGTCGGGGTGGTCAACATCAGCGGCGCCGTCGGCCTGACCGTCGCCCGGTCCCCATTCCACGAGATCGACAGCGTCCTCGAGCGGATCGAGGCCGACTGCGTCGTCGTCGACTTCCACGCCGAGGTGACGAGCGAGAAGGTCGCGATGGGTTGGCATCTCGACGGGCGGGTCGCCGCCCTGTTCGGCACCCACACCCACGTCCCGACCGCCGACGCGCGGGTGCTGCCGGGGGGGACGGCGGTGATCACCGACGTCGGGATGACCGGCTCGCGCACGAGCGTTCTCGGGGTGAAGCCCGAGCAGGCCCTCGAGGCGCTGATCACCCAGATGCCCGTCAGATTCGAAACCGCCGAGGAGGACATCTGGGTGATGGGCGCCGTGGTCGAGATCAACTCGACCGGACTGGCTGACTCGATCGAGCAGGTCCTGATGCCCGCTCCTCCGGGCTGACCAGTTTCCCCGGCTCCTCTTCCGCACACGACATCGCCACGAGCAGCAGTGGGTAGAACCAGACGATGTAGAGGTAGAACCAGTGCGTGGCGGTGAGCTGGAGGGCGATGATCAAAGCGGCGCCGAGGGCGGCGACCTGGATCAGTGACTTCCGCCGCGGCCAGATCGCGAGGGCGATCGACAGACCCCCAACGCCGATCAGAATCGCGATGCGCAGCGGCTCGAGGGCGGGCACCTGGCCCCAGATGCTGAACGGGGAGTCGCGACCGGCCTGATAGCCGATCGTCCGGTCCCAGACGGTCCCCAGCCCGGGGTCGATCGCCGGCCACAGCAGCAGTGCCGCCGAGGTCACGAAAAACGCAACGGCGAACACCACTATGGGGAACTGACCGGCGGGTCCTCTCGTGGGGGAAGGGGGGGATCGGTAGGTCGCGAGCATCGGAGCGAGCACGAGCGGGGCGAACTTCGCAAGCGCCGCTGAGGCGGACAGCGCACCGCGGACGGCCGGGCGGGCGAGCAGGAGGAGGGTGGCGGCGAGCAGCATCGCGACCAGGGTGTCGTTGGAGTTCGACTCCAGCGCGTAGGCGGTGTAGGGATAGGCGGCCCAGCCGAAGGCGAGGGTCGCGGCCAGCCGGCGGCCCTCTGGTCCGGGCCGGATACGGAAGCTGAGCAGGACCAGCAGGAGGAGGGTGGCGAGGTCGAAGACCACGGCCGCCCCGTGCGAGGCCGGAAGGTCGTCCCAGGTCCCGTGCCAGGGCCAGATCGCCTCGAAGGGAACGTAGGCGAGGTAGTTGACGGGGCCGTAGGTGTCCCCCTCCGAGACGTCGTCCGGGAAGTTGTCGTAGAGCTGCTCGCCGTGGCCGATCCGGTCGGCTCCGACCACGCTCGCATAGCCGACGTCGATCGTCCCCGAGTCGGCGACGTTGAGGCCGACCCGGATGCCGACGAGGAAGAGGGCGGCGATCGCGAGCCAGGCTGCGGGCCAGGCCGGCCTGATGCCCTCACCCCGGCCGCGCAGGCCAATCCACATTGCCCTGGCGAAGAGGTAGGCGAGCACGGGGTACTGGAGGGGGACCGAGACGCCGATCTCCGCCCGGTTGAAGAAAAAGTGCGAGACGCCGAAGCCGAGCAGGACGATCAGGTCGAGGCTGGCGACCCGCCAGGGCCGGCGCCAGTCGAGCAGCCCGACAAGGAACAGCACGCAGAGAGGAAGGAACACATAGGGCGCGTTCAGCTTGTGGCCGAAGGCCCCGGAGTAGCCGCGGGCCATCTTCCACGAGACCTGGTAGCCCGTCCAGGACTCCTTCACCCTGCCGCTCCCCGGTTCGACGATCGCCAGCGCCACCCGCTCGGTGTCGGCGTAGTAGCTGACCTCCCAGTTGCCGTCCTCCATCGCGGCACTTGAGGTGAGCTCCGGATTCGCCCGGCGCTGCTCGACGATCTTCGGATCGCGGTCGGCGCGCTCGGTGGCTTCTGAGGCGGAGAGAACACCGGAGGCGCCGAGAGCCGGCCCGGGCAGGCAGAGGAGCAACGCCGCTGCGAGCGCGAGCGCGCGCTTCACAGGCCGAAGTGCGCGAGCACCGCCGGCGCCACGTCGCGCAGGGTCCACTGCTCGCGGGCGCGGGAATCGTCGGGGCCGCAACCGCAGAACAGCAGCGGCCCGAGCGAGTCCTCGCGATGCAGAGAGCCGTGGCTGCCGCCGCCGGCGTGACTGGTTCCGCCCCAATCGAGCGCCTCGTAGCCCGGCGCAAGCGAGACGATGAGATCGCCGGCGTGAGGGGCGGTCAGCGCGGCGAAGACCCGGGCGAGGGGGTCGGGGTAGTCCTCGCTTCGCAGCCGCCCATCCTCAACCACGGCCGCCAGCGCGCCGTGGTCGCCCTCGAGGTCCCAGTGGGCCCCCCGCAGGTCGGCGACCGGTCCCCCTGGCCGAAATCGCAGCCGGCTTCCCGCCCGCTCGACCACCGCGTGCACCTCCTCGCCCGAGGGTGCGCCGGCCTCGGGGCGCGAAAGCGGCGCTCCGTCCCGCCCCTCGAGCCAGCAGACAAGGTCGATCCCTTCGGTCGCGGCGAGCGACTCGCGGACCTCGCGGTGGTCCGCGGTGTCTCCATTGGCGGGCAGCAGGTAGACATGGGCGGCTCGGCCGGTCGGGCTGACCGCGAGCTGGGCGCTCTCCGGGCGATCCTCGGAGGGCTTGAGCACCGACCACTCGCGGGCGAGAAGCTCCGCCAGAGGCAGCCCGCGCTCGACCGAGGAGTGGGCATGGTCCGCGACCAGGATCAGCGCATGGTCGGCGAGGAAGTCGTCCAACCCGCCCGCCGCGTCGACCAGCATCGCGAAGCACTCGTCCGCCTTCGCGATCGACTCGACGCTCGCCTCGGGCCCGTGGCGGTGGGAGTGGTTGTCGTTGTCGGGAAGCGAGAGGAGGAGGAAGTCGAAGCCGGCCTCCTTGGCCAGCTCCGCGGCGCAGCAGGCCGCATAGCTGTCGCGGTTGCCGGGGATCGAGGTCGACCGGCAGGGCACCTCCCGGCTGGCGTAGAGGTCGCCGTAGAAGAGGTCGCCGGGGCCCCAGGTGTGGTGGCGGAATTTGAGCCGGCCGGCGTCGACGACCGCGCGGCGCATCAGCCCCTCGAGGGACACCTGGTGGCGGTGGCGGCCGCGGTAGATCAGGAACGGGGTGCAGGCGGTGCGGGCGCCGGCATCGTCGAGGCGCTCGAAGAGGGTCGTCACCTCGGGGCTGAGGTGGGCGAGGTTCATGTTGTAGACGAGGTCGTAGAGCGCCCGGAAGACCCCGACCGCCCGGGTCGCCTCCAGCGACGAGCCGTACTCGACGTAGCGCCGCTCCAGCCGGTGGTACCAGTTCATGCCGCTGATCCAGTGCTGGTCGGCGGCGACGCCCGTCACCATCTCGGCGCAGGCGACGGGGGTCACCGACGGGAAGCTGGAGACGCAGTCTGGGACGAGCTCCCCGCGCTCCAGAAGCGCCCCGAAGGTCGGCGCCGAGCCTTCCTCGATCGCTCGCTCCAGCATGTCGGTCCGCAGCGAGTCGACATAGGTGAGGACCAGCTTCTTATCGCCCATCCGCCATCGACGGCGAATGATGAAGCGTCGCCGGGACGGGCGGCGGCGGACTACCGCAGGACCCGGAGGCCCTCGTGCTTGCGCCGGGCCCGGCGGCGACGGGAGATGCCGAGCCAGATCAGCGCCGCCGCGGCGAGCAGGGCGAACGGCTTGAACGCGATCGTGACCGCGGCGACGAAGAGCGCTGCCAGCGAGACGAGGAAGCCGAGTACGCCGCCGCCGCCTCCCTCCCGCCGGCCAGCTCCGCTGATCACGTCGCTGACCACGAGGCAGCCGACGACCGCTCCGACCAGGCAGATCAGCGCCCCGGAGAGGCCGCCGAGGTCCGCGGTCCCCGCCAGCACGTAACCGACCACGAGGCCGATCAGCGCCGAGAGCAACGTCATCCGCCCGCGCGCCGAGCCGCTCGTCCCGGTCGTGCCCGCCAGCATCCCGATCGCGATCCCGATCCCGAGCTCGAGCCCCAGTCCCTCCAAAAAGCTCACCTGGAAAACCTACACTTCGTGGATGCCTGAACCCCCCCACCGGCGCCGAGC
This sequence comes from uncultured Solirubrobacterales bacterium, assembly GCA_963816785.1. Classification (GTDB taxonomy): domain Bacteria; phylum Actinomycetota; class Thermoleophilia; order Solirubrobacterales; family 70-9; genus VRUE01. The sequence goes on from CAWFLL010000004.1 coordinate 1,491,941, forward strand.
GCACACCCTGACGCGCGACCTGGAGCGCTATGCGGGCCTCTTCGCGGAGCGGACCACGGTGATGCGGTCCTCGGCGATGCGCGACCTGATGGCGATCACGGCGCGCCCCGAGGTGATCTCGCTGGCGGGTGGCCTGCCCGATACTTCGACCTTTCCGCCGGCGACCTTCGCCGCCCAGATGACCCGGATCGCGCAGGAGTCGGCAGCCGAGGCGCTTCAGTACGGCCCGACCGAGGGCTTCGCGGAGACCGTCGACTGCATCGTCGAGGTGATGGGTGCCGAGGGGATGCTGCCCGACCACGACGACGTGATCGTCACCACCGGCGGCCAGCAGGCGATCGACCTGGTCGCCAAGACGCTGGTCGACCCGGGAGACGTCGTCATCTGCGAGGCCCCCACCTACCCCGGCGCCGTCCCCGTCTTCTGCAGCTACCAGGCCGACGTCGTCCAGATCGAGTGCGACAACGACGGGATGCGGATCGAGGAGCTCGAGGCTGTCCTCGAGCGGCTCGACGGCGAAGGGAGGCGGCCCAAATTCGTCTACTCGGTCCCCAGCTTCCAGAACCCGGCCGGGGTGACGATGTCACTGGCGCGCCGGCGCCGCCTGGTCGAGCTGGCCCGCTCTCGCGAGATGCTCGTCGTCGAGGACAATCCGTACGGCCTGCTTCGGTTCGGCGGTGAGCCGCTGCCGCCGCTCTACCAGCTCGATGGCGGGGACTACGTCATCTACATCGGCACCTTCTCGAAGATCCTCTCCCCCGGGATCCGCCTCGGCTGGGCGGTCGCCCCGCCGCCGGTGATGGAGAAGATCGTCCTCGGCAAGCAGGCGGCCGACCTCTGCACCTCCACCCTGACCCAATACTTCGTGCGCGAGTACTTCGCCGAAGGCCGCTGGCGCGAGTACATCGAGAGTCTGGTCGAGATCTACCGCGGCCGCCGCGACACGATGCTCGCCGCGCTGCGCGAGCACTTCCCGCCGGAGGCGACCTGGACCGAGCCCGAAGGTGGCCTCTTCATCTGGGCGACGCTACCCGACTTCATCGACACCGGCGACCTGCTCGCGAAGGCGCTTCGAGAGGACGTCGCCTTCGTCCCCGGCCAGGCCGCCTACGCCGACGGCCGCGGCCGCAACTCGATGCGCCTCAACTTCTCCGGCGTCGGCGACGGGGAGATCGAGGAGGGCATCCGCAGGATCGGCAAGGTCGTCGCCCAGCAGGTCGACCTGTTCAGCACCCTGACCCGAGAGCACCCGGTGGTTCAGGGTCAGCCCGGCGGCCGCGGACGCGAAGCGGAGGCATCAACCGCCGCCCCGGACGAGGGGGCGGACGTTCTCCCCTTCCGGAAGGGGGAGTCGGCGTGAAGGTCGCCGTCCTCAAGGGCGGGCGCTCGCTCGAGCGGGGCGTCTCGCTGCGATCCGGCGCCCGAGTCCAGGAGGCGCTGGCCCGGCTCGGGCACGAGGTCATCTCGATCGACGCGGACGCGAAGCTCGTCGAGCGCCTCACCGAGGAGGAGCCCGAGGTCGCATTCGTCGCGATGCACGGCCCCGGCGGCGAGGACGGGACGGTCCAGGAGCTGCTGGAGATCCTCGGCATCCCGTTCACCGGGCCGGGCGTCGCCGCCTGCGCGCGCTGCATCGACAAGGTGCTCGCCAAGCATGAGCTGCGCGCAGCGGGCGTGCCGACGCCGGACTGGTTCGCCTTCAACGAAACGGCGTTCCGCGAGCTGGGGGCGGCGGACGCCCTCGACCGCCTCGAGGAGCGGCTCGGCTTCCCGCTGGTCGTCAAGCCCAGCCGCGGCGGCTCCGCGCTCGGGGTGAGGTTCGCGGCCAGCCGGGCCGAGGTGCCGGAAGCCCTGGTCTCGGCCTTCAGCTACGACGACCGGGTGCTGCTGGAGCGATTCGTCGACGGCCGGGAGCTGGCCGTGAGCGTGCTCGGCACAGAGCCCCTACCGGTGGTCGAGGCGATCCCCGCCGGCGGCGACCGCTACGACTTCGAGGCCCGCTATGAGATCGGTCGCACCAGCTTCACCTGCCCGGCCGATCTCGACGAGGAGCAGACGGCCACCGTCACCGCCGCCTCGCTGGCCGCCTACGAGGCGCTCGGCTGCACCGGCTTCTCCCGCGTCGACCTGATCCTCGAGGACGACGGGCCGCAGGTGCTCGAGGTGAACGCGATCCCGGGCCTGACCGACACGAGCCTCCTGCCGCAGTCAGCCGAGGCGGCCGGGATGTCGTTCGAGGAGCTGGTCGACCGCATCCTCCAGCTCGCCTCGCCCGCGGTATCGATGGGCTAGGCGGCTACGAGTTCCCCTGGGCGAAGTCGTCGGGCGAGACCTCGTCGAGGAACTCCTTGAACTTGTCGACGACCTCCTCGGTGTCCTCGACCTCGTGCTCGAACTCGATCGCCGACTCCTCGATCACGTCCTCGGCGGCGAAGATCGGGGCCGAGACCCGGACCGCCAGCGCGAGGGCGTCGGAGGGGCGCGAGTCGATCTCGAGCTCGGTGCCGTCGATCGAGACCGTGATCGACGCGTAGAAGGTGTTGTCGCGGAGTTCGGTCACCGAGACCCGCTCGCATTTCGCGTCGAGCTGCTCGAGCACGTCGGACAGCAGGTCGTGGGTCATCGGCCGCGGGGTCGACGCCCCCTGCAGCTTCATCAGGATCGCCGCGGCCTCCGGGTGCCCGATCCAGATGGGCAGGAACCTGTTCCCGTCGACGGTCTTCAGCAAGACGATCGGCTGCTTGCCGACCATGTCAAAACTGACACCGTAGATCTGCATCTGCTGCACAAATTCGCTCCCACGCTGGCTGACCGCTAATTATAGGTCCGAGTCGAGCCCCCTCGACGGATCTCGGGAGCGGTGCGGCAGTGGGCGATCCTGGATTCGAACCAGGGACCTCGTCCTTATCAGAGACGCGCTCTAACCGGCTGAGCTAATCGCCCGAGGCAGGGGGCGATGATAGCGAGCGCCCGGCGCTCTCCGTCCGGTCTCCTCAGCCCCTGTTCGACCCCATCCGGCGCGCCAGCTCGATCGCCTCGTCGAGGTCGGAGAGGTGGATCTCGACCACGATCTCCTCTCCGCGCGGCCTCACCCTGACCTCGTGGCCAAGGCTCGACTCGAGTTGGTCCGCCGCCTCGCGCAGCGCCGCCGAGCGCTCGGCATCGACGGGGGCAGGTCGGGGACGACGGTTTGGCTGGCTGGCCAGCTTGACCCTGTTCTCGGTCTCGCGCACCGACCACCCCCCCTTTGCGGCCTCGCGGGCGAGGCTGCGGCGGCGGTCGTTGCCGCGGATCCCGAGCAGGGCGCGGCCGTGGCCCTCGGTCAGCTCGCCGGACTCGAGCAGGGCCAGCGCTTCATCCGGCAGCTCGAGGAGGCGGATCAGGTTCGAGACCGCGGGACGGCTGCGCCCGATGCGCCGGGCCAGCTCCTCTTTCGAGAGGCCGAGGTCATCGACGAGGGCCGCGCAGGCGCGGGCCTCGTCGACCGGGTTGAGGTCCTCGCGGACCACGTTCTCGATCAGGGCGACCTGCAGGCGCTCGGCCCGCTCGGACTCGCGGACGATCGCCGGCACCTTCTCGAGGCCGGCCTGCTGGGCGGCGCGCCAGCGCCGCTCGCCGGCGATCAGCTCATAGCTGCCGTCGGGAAGCGGGCGGACCAGCAGCGGCTGGACGACGCCGCTGGTCTCGATCGAGGCCGCGAGGCCGCTCAGCGACTCGGGGTCGAAGCGGGTGCGCGGCTGGCTCGGGTTCGGCTTGATCAGGGCGACCGGCAGCTCGCGCAGGTCGCCGACGTCCTCCGAGGACGCCTCGGGCAGGATCGCGGCGAGGCCGCGGCCGATCCCCGGGCTAGCCACGCGCGGCCAGCTCCTCGGCGAGCGCCCGATACGCGTCCGATCCGCGCGACCCAGGCGCATGCTCGGTCACCGGCAGGCCGTAGCTCGGCGCCTCGGCGACCCTGACGCTGCGCGGTATGACCGTCTTGAAGACCATTTCCGGAAAGTGCTCGCGCAGCTCCCGCTCCACATCGTGGGCGAGGCGCGTGCGCTCATCGTGCATAGTGATCAACAGACCCGACACATTCAGTGACGGGTTCAGCTCTCGCCGGATCATCCCGACCGTGTCAAGGAACTGGACCAGGCCCTCGAGGGCGAGGTACTCGGCCTGGACCGGGACGATCACCCGGTCGGCGGCGACCAGGGCGTTGACGCTGACCGGGCCCAGCGACGGCGGGCAATCCAGGATCGTGAAGGCAAAGCGCTCGCGGACCGGGCCCAGGCGCTCGCGCAGCCGCGTCTCGGAGCCCTCGAGCCGCGGCAGCTCGACCGAGGCGCCGGCCAGGTCGCGGCTGGCGGGGACGAGCCAGAGGTTGTCGGGGCCGGCGGGCCTCGCCGCCTCGGCGATCGAGACGTCCCCGGTCAGGCAGTCGTAGGAGGAGGGGTGAAGATCGCGGTCGCCGCCCAGCGCCGTCGTCGCGTTGCACTGCGGGTCGAGGTCGACGAGGAGCGTCTGCGCGCCCCCGTTCGCGATGCAGGCCGCCAGGTTGACAGCGGTCGTCGTCTTGCCGACTCCGCCCTTCTGGTTGGCGACCGCATGGACCAGGCCCATTACACAAATTTCTCGACATGCACGCTTGCTCTCTTCGCGCTCACGGGCGGCAGACTAGTCGTCAGCCGCGCGGCCGCTTCTTCGCCATTCCCGGACGGCGCGGAAGATCATCCGGCGTCGCGCCGGTCTTTCGGAACACATGCAGATGTCGGTGGCGGCTGCCGGCGTACGCCCCAACGTCGAGCACGCGCTCCGGCCGCATCGCGAGGCGCGCTTCCGCCCGCTCCGCCTGCGCCTCCTCGTCTGCGTCTCGCCTGCCCTTCCAGGCGACCAGGACTCCCCGATCGGAGAGCAGCGGGGCCGCCAGCTCGGCGAGGGTGGAGAGGCGGCCGACGGCCCGCGCGGCCACCGCGTCGTAGGCCTCCCGGCCGGGCGCCCCCGCGGCCGCCCATTCCTCCGAGCGCGCGTTGACGACGTTCGCGTTGGCGATGCCGGCGGCGGCGATCGCGCGCTCGACGAACTCACACTTGCGTCCGACGGACTCGATCAGGTCGACCCGGGCGGCGGGCAGCGCCACCGCGAGGGGCAGACCCGGGAAGCCGGCGCCGGCGCCGAGATCGGCGATCCGGCCCGCCGCCTGCAGATCGGCGACCTCGAGGCCGGTGAGGCTGTCGACGACGTGGACCTTCCAGGCCTGCTCGGGGTCGACGACGGAGCTGAGCGAAGCCCGCTCCGACGCGAGCAGCTCGAGGACCTTGCGCAGCGCGGCCCGGCCATCCGCACCGAGCGAGGCCGCGGGATCCCGGCTCACTCCGAAACGAGCGGGGCGACGACCACGCAGCGGTGGGGCTCGTCGCCTTCGCTGTAGGTCTCGACCCCGGCGCGGTCCCTCAGGTACTCGTGGACGACCCGCCGCTCCTGGGCGCTCATCGGGTCCATCTCGACGATGCGGTTGGCGCTCAGGGCCTGCTCCGCCGCTCGGGCGGCGCGGGCCGTCAGGACCTCTCGGCGGCGCTCGCGGTAGCCGGCCGCGTCGAGCAGCACCCGCTTGCGCTCCCGGATCCCCCTGAACGCCGCCTGGTGGCAGAGCAGCTGCAGGGCGTCGATCGTCTGGCCGCGGCGGCCGATCAGGAGCCCGTAGTCGTCTTCCCCGCTGACGACGGCCTCGATCCGCTCGTCGTCCTCGTTGACCTCAACCTCGCCTTCAAGGTCAAGCTCGTCGAGCACGCCCTCGACGAGCTCCCGCACCCTCTCCGCCGGCTCCTCGGGCCACTCCCTCGTATCACCGGAATCGTTCACGGTTCTCACCCTATTCCAAGCCCAGCGCGAGGGCGGAGTTTGGCCGCCCTCGAACGGGCGGATACTCAAAGTGCCGAGCTGATTGGCGAGGCGCTTGTCCGGGCGAGAGCGGCCAAACTCCGCCTACCGTCGCCGCTTCTTCTTTTTCGGAGGCGGCGGCGGCGGCTTCGCGGCCGCCTGCTCCTCTGGCGTCGGCGCAGCCGGCGCCGGGATCAGTTTGGCCGCCGCATATGACTGGCCCACCGTCCAGAAGTTGGTCGTGATCCAGTAGAGGCTGAGGCCGGCGGGGAAGGCGGGGACGAAGAAGAGCCCGATCAGGGAGAAGGCGCCGATCATCAGGTACTGCTGGGGGCCGGCCGCGGTCGGGGAGGAGCGCATCGTGATGAACGTCGAGAGGGCCATCGAGCCGGCGAACAGCAGCATCAGGACCACCAGTTCCGCGCCTTGCGGCTTTTCGATCACCGAGCTGATGAACAGCCAGCCTTCGCCGCCGGTCGCTTCCACGTCCTTCTCGAAGCTTTCGCCCTGCAGCAGGCGGAAGAGGGCGAAGAAGATCGGCAGCTGCAGGATCAGCGGCAGGCAGGAGGCAAGCGGGTTGACTTTGTTCTCCTGGTAGAAGCGCATCATCTCCTGCTGCATGCGCTGGCGATCGTTCTTGTATTTCTCCTGAATCGATTTGATCTGGGGTTGCAGCGCCTGCAGCGCGCGCATGCCTTTGATCTGTTTGTAGGTCAGCGGGATCAGGATGGCGCGGACGCAGATCGTGAGCGCGACGATCGACGTCCCCCAGCTGAGGCCCGCGTTGTCGTGGAAGAACTTGAGGACCGCCTCGGCGGCGTCCTCGAGCGGTTGCAGGATGTCGGCGATCGGGATCAGGACCGGACCTCACCGTGGTGGGAGGCTGGGTCGACCGGCCCGACGCGAAGCGTGAAATGGCGCGGCACCGGGTCGAAGCCGCCGTGGCTGAAGGGGTTGCACCGCAGCAGGCGCCAGCCGGCGAGGAGCAGGCCGCGGGCGGCGCCGAAGCGCCGGATCGACTCGACGGCGTAGGCCGAGCAGCTCGGCTCGTACTTGCACCGGCGCGGCAATGCGGGCGACAGCCAGCGGCGGTAGGCGTCGATGAGCGCCAGAAACAGGCGTTTCACGTGGAACGCTCCGGGGGGATCCCGGCCTGCGAAAACGCCTCGTCGAGGCTCGCCTGGGCTCCCTCGAGACCCTCCTTCTCGATCAGCTCGCCGATTTCGGGGCGCGCCACGAGAACGAAGTCGTGTCCCTGGGGAAGCCGGTCGGACGCCGCCCAGAAAGCCTCGCGCAGGGTCCTCTTGACTCGATTCCGCTCGACCGCTCCTCCGACCTTGCGGCTCGCCGACACCCCGAGCCTGACCTCCTCGCGGTCCTCGTCTGTGCGCGGGAAGCTGTAAAGGACGAGGTACCGGGTCGCGTGAGATGAGCCGTCGCGATAGACCCGGTCGAACTCGCCGCTGCGGGAGAGGCGGCGTCGCTTCGGCATCGCTAGATGGTTGATTCCCCAGCCATTTAAGGCGTCAGGCGCTTACGGCCTTTGCGCCGGCGGCGCTTCAGGATCGCCCGGCCGCCCCGGGTACGCATCCGCGCCCGAAAACCGTGGGTCTTCGCCCGCTTGCGCTTCTTCGGCTGGTAGGTCCGCTTCATGTCAATTGCTCCCGCTTCGCTCGCTGCGCGAAGAACCAGAGATGCACGCTTGCTCGCTCCGCGCTCATTGGCCGTCGCAGTATACGGACGCAGCCGCCACGGTCACCCAAAGCATTTCTCGGCATTTGCGGCCCGACCGGATTCGCGCCCAGGCGCCGTCGCTATGGTCGGCCTCGGGTGGACGATGACGCTGATCGACAGAGCCTCGAAGCTCTCTGGGAAGAGGTCCAGGTGCGGCTTCGGGCCTCCGTCCCGGACTCCACCTTTCGCCTCTGGCTGGAGCCTCTGCGGGCGGTGGGGGCCCGAGGGAGGACGCTCTACCTGAATGCTCCGGAGGGCATCCGCGCCTGGGTCGAGCGCCGCTACTCGTCGCTGATCCGGGAGGGCCTCGCCGACTCGGATTGCGAGTTCGACGACGTCAGCTTCGGTCAGGCCGAGCATGGCGGGGATGCCGGCCTGCCGGAGTGCGAGCTCAACCCCCACTACAGCTTCGACCGGTTCGTTATCGGCGAGGGCAACCGCCTCGCCCACGCTGCGGCGCTGGCCGTGGCGGAGGCGCCGTCCGAGGCCTACAACCCCCTCTTCCTGCACGGGCCTCCGGGGCTGGGAAAGACCCACCTGCTGGTCGCGATCGCCAATTACCTGCGCGCCCAGGCGCCGGACCTCTGCGTCCGCTACACGACGGCCGAGCGGTTCACGAACGAGTTCGTCTCGGCGTTGCGCGACAGCCGCGGCGGGCGGTTCAAGGAACGGCACCGGGACCTCGACGTCCTCCTCGTCGACGACGTTCAGTTCCTCGAGGGCAAACACCACACCGAGGAGGAGTTCTTCCACACCTTCAATGCCCTCTACGAAGGCGGGAGCCAGCTCGTCCTCTCGGCCGATCGGCTGCCGAGCGAACTCTCGACCCTCGCCGAGCGGCTGCGCGACCGCTTCGAGTGGGGCCTCACGATTCCGGTCGGGCATCCCGACCTCGCGACCCGCCTCACGGTTCTCCGCCGCCTCGCCCGCGAAGCAGGGCTGGAGGCCGACAACCGCGAGGCGCTTGCCGAACTCGCCGCGCGGATCGACACGAATGTGCGCCGCCTCCGTGGCGCTCTGACCCGGGTCATCGCCCACTCCTCGATAACCGCCGAGCCCCTCAGCCCGGAGCTGATCGCCGAATTGGTTCCACGAGACTCCCGAGCGACCGGGGTCGGGGCGGTCGAGGAAATCCAGGCGGCGGTCGGGACCGCCTTCGATATCTCGACCGCCGAGCTGATCGGCCCCTCGAGAGCCGCAACCCCGCTACGCGCTCGGCACGTCGCGATCCTCCTCACCCGCGAGCTCACGGAGCTCTCGCTACCCGAGATCGGCCAGCGCTTCGGCGGCCGTGACCACTCCACAGTCCTCAACTCCCTGCGGCGGGCCGAGGCCGCCCTCGCCGAGGACCCCGACCTCCAGGCCCGGGTCGGCGAGCTGCGCAGGACGATCCACAGGCCCTCCGACTCCTCTCGCTGACAGCCGACGCCGCTGTAAGAATCAATGCCTTCCCACATACCCGTCCACAACCCGGAAGCCCCACCACTGCGGGGAATCATCTCCGGCTGCCCGTTTTCCACAGGCCCTAAATCAACTTGATAGGAAGTCTGTCTTTGAAGCTGACCACAGAACGAGAAGAGCTCTCCTCCAAGCTCTCGACCATCTCCCGTGCCGTTTCGACCCGAGCCGCGACCCAGGCGCTGTCGGGGATCCTCCTGGCGGCCTCGGAGAACACGGTGGCGCTGAGCGCGACCGATGGCGAGATCGGTCTCCGCACCGAGCTGGCCGCCACGGTCGATGGATCGGGGACGATTCTCCTTCCCGGCCGGCTGCTTGCCGACCTCGTCCGCTCCCTCGCCGACGACAAGGTGGAGATCGAACTGCGCGAGGCGGAGCGCGACGTCGAGATTCGCTGCGGTGGTTCGCGCTTCCACGTCCGCACCCTCCCGGCTGAGGACTTTCCCAAGGTGCCGAAGGCGGACGGCGAGCCGCTGAAGATCCCCGGCAAAGCGCTCGCCGACACCGTCGACCTGGTCGCTCCGGCGGCGTCGCAGGACGACATGCGCCCGGTCCTGACCGGTGTCCTGGTAAGCGCCTCCGGCGAGGAGATGACGATGGTGGCGACGGACTCCTACCGCCTCGCGGTGAAGCGGACCCCGCTGGAGGGCGGGATCGGGGGCGAGCTGGAGGCGAACATCCCAGCCCGCGCCCTGCGCGAGCTGGGCCGGATCGTCGCCGCCGACGGGATCGAGGAGGTCGAGGTCAGCCTGCTGCCCAATCAGGCGGTTTTCCGGGCAGGGACGGTCCTCCTCAACACGAGGTTGATCGACGGGCAGTTCCCCAACTTTCGACAACTCCTGCCGGAGTCCTACGAGCACGATGTGAGGTTGAATCGGAAGGACTTCCTCGACGTCGCCCGGCGTGTCAGCCAACTCGCCCAGCGCAACGCGCCGCTGCGACTCTCGTTCGCCGAGGGAGAGCTGAAGGTGTCGGCGTCGACCCCGGACGTCGGCGACGCCGAGGAGACGATGCCGGCGGCCTTCGACGGCGAGCCGCTGGAGATCGGATTCAACCCCGATTTTCTCAAGGACGGGATCGAGAGCGTCGAGGGGGACGAGTTGATGCTGCGGCTGATCTCGCCGCTGAGGCCGGGCCTCCTGCAGCCGGTCGACAACGAAGACTTTCGCTATCTGGTGATGCCGATCCGCCTCAACGTCTGAGGTTGGGGCCGCCGGTGGTCACCGCCGTCGAAGCCAGCCCGGTGCGGAGCCTGAGCGCCGTCCGGGTCGAGCTGGAGCCGGGGATCGTCAGCCTGATCGGCCCCAACGGCGCCGGTAAGACCAACCTCCTCGAGGCGCTCTACTTCGCCCTCACCGGGAGGTCCTTCCGCACCTCGGATCGACGCGATCTGATCCCGTTCGGGGAGCAGCTGGCCCGGGCCGAGGCCATCGTCCGCGACCAGGATGGAGCCGAGCACCGGCTGCTGGCGTCGATCAGCCGTGCGGAGGGGAGGAGGCACCTGCTCGACGGGAGCCCCGTGGACGCCGCCACGGCAGCCCGGCTCCGGCCACCGGTCGCGGTCTTCTCCCCGGACAGGCTCGCCCTCGTCAAGGGCCCTCCTGCCGAGCGCCGAGCCCACCTCGATCGCTATGTCGTGGCCCGCTGGCCCTCGCGCTCGGGGCTGCGCCTCCGCTTCGGCCAGGCCCTTGCCCAGCGCAACGCACTGCTGGCCCGGGCGCCCGGGGGAGCCGAGCTGGAGGTCTGGGACGCCGCCTTCGCCGAGGCCGCCGCCGCGCTCTCGGACGCCCGTGGGGAGGCCCTCGAGGAGCTGGCTCCGTGGTTTGCCGACGCCAGTGTCGAGCTGGGGCTGGAGGGGGAGGCGACGCTCGAGTACGCCCCGCGATCGCCGGGGTCGCCCGAGGCGATCCGCGCGGGCCTCGCCGAGCGCCACGAGGCAGACCTGCGGCTCGGCCGCAGCTCGTGGGGGCCTCATCTGGACGAGGTGAGGATCTCCACCGGCGGCAGGGCGATTCGCCGCTTCGGCTCCCAGGGCCAGCAGCGCATCGCCCTGCTCGCGCTTCTCTTTGCCGAGCGGGCGGCGCTCTCGGAGTCGGGCAGGGCGATCCCGCTCCTGCTCCTCGACGATGTGATGAGCGAGCTCGACCCCGAGCGGCGTGAGCGCCTCGTCGAGCGGCTCGCCGACCCGGGCCAGGTGGTGATCACCGCGGCCACCGAGGAGTCCCTTCCGGCGCCCCTCCGCGCGGATGCGACCCGGATGCCGACCGCGGCGGCTCCCTCGAGGACGGCGCAGGCGGCATGAGCGCGGAGCGAGCCAAATGAGGCATATCTGGCTCTTCGCGCAGCGAGCCAAGCGCGAAAGTTCGTGATGAGCCGACGGCGAGCTCCGCGCCGAGCCGGCCCGGCCCTTCGGGCGGCACTCGAGCGCTCGTCCCCGAAGACCCGTCTGGCCGCCGTCCAGGCAGCCTGGGAGCCGACCGTCGGGGAGCGCATCGCCGCGGTCGCTCAGCCGGTCGAAGAACGAGAGGGCGCGGTGGTCGTGAGCTGCTCGGACCCGGTCTGGGCGGACGAGCTGGACCTGATGCAGGAACAGCTAGTCGAGCGGCTTCGTGGGCGTCTGGGCGAGCAGGCTCCGGAGCGTTTGCAGTTCCGTGCGGATCGCACCCGTCCTTAGTTGCACTTTATGCGTGTTTTGCAGGTATTTTATCTTTTGGGACCGGGTCTTCGGGGGGCCCGAACTGGTATCCTTATGTCAACTTGCTTCGCGGCCCCGACCGAGCGCGGCAAACCTGTCGTCGGGTCGGGGTTTTGTCTGAGTCAGAGAGGATCAATTGCCTAAAACGAAAAAGACCGCCGAGGGCGGGAGGAAGGGCTCCGCGGACTCCTACGGGGCCAAGGACATCACCGTCCTCGAGGGTCTGGAAGCCGTCCGCAAGCGGCCGGGGATGTACATCGGATCGACGGGCCCGCGGGGGCTCCACCACCTCGTCTACGAGGTGGTCGACAACTCGGTCGACGAGGCGATCGCGGGGCACTGCAGCGAAGTCAGCGTCGTCCTCCACCCCGACGACAGCTGCACCGTCAGCGATGACGGGCGCGGGATCCCGGTTGAAGAGCTGAAGAAAGAGAAACGCCCGGCGGCGGAGGTCGTCCTCACCACCCTTCACGCCGGCGGCAAGTTCGGAGACGGCGGCGGCTACAAAGTCTCGGGAGGACTGCACGGCGTGGGCGTCTCCGTCGTCAACGCGCTCTCGGAGAGCCTGCACCTCGAGATCAGGCGCGACGGCCACGTCTGGAGCCAGGACTACGAGCGGGGCCGTCCCAAGGGGCCGCTGGCTAAAGGCGCGCCGTCGAGGGAGACCGGGACGACGCTGACCTTCCAGCCGGACCCGGAGATCTTCGAGGAGGTCGAGTTCGACTTCCAGACTCTCGCCGACCGGCTGCGGGAGACGGCCTTCCTCACCCGGGGCCTGAAGATCGAGCTGATCGACGAGCGCGGCCAGACCAGCTCGGTCGTCTTCCAGTACGAGGGCGGGATCGAGGATTTCGTCCGCCACTTGAATGAGAACAAGGACACGCTGCACAAGAAAACGATCTACTTCGACGGAGACGGCGAGGACGGCCAGGTCGAGGTGGCGATGCAATGGAACACTTCCTATCAGGAGTCGATTTTCAGCTTCGCGAACAACATCAACACCCACGAGGGCGGGACCCACCTCTCCGGGTTCCGGGCGGCGCTGACGAGGACGCTGAACGCCTACGCGCGCAACAAAGGCCTGTTGAAAGAGAAGGACGGCAACCTCGCCGGCGAGGACGTTCGAGAGGGCCTGACCGCGGTGATCTCGGTGAAGCTGCACGACCCCCAGTTCGAGGGGCAGACGAAGACGAAACTCGGCAACCCGCCGATCAAAGGGCTGGTCGAGGAGATCGTCAACCGGAAGCTCGCCGAGTTCCTCGAGGAGAACCCCGCCGACGCGCGGCGGATCATCACCAAGGCGATCGACGCTTCCCGCGCCCGCGACGCTGCCCGCAAGGCGCGCGACCTGACCCGCCGCAAGTCGGCGCTCGAGAACTCGACCCTGCCCGGGAAGCTCGCCGATTGCACGGTGAAGGACCCCCGCGATGCGGAGCTGTTCGTGGTCGAGGGCGATTCCGCCGGCGGCTCGGCGAAGCAGGCGAGGGACCGCTCGACCCAGGCGGTGCTGCCGCTGCGAGGGAAGATCATCAACGTCGAGAAGAGCCGGATCGACAAGGTGCTCGCCAACAACGAGATCCAGGCTCTGATCACCGCGATCGGGACCGGGATCCACGACGAGTTCGACCTCGAGGAGGCCAGGTACCACAAAATCGTGATGGCGACCGACGCCGACGTCGACGGCGCCCACATCCGGACGCTCGTCCTCACCTTCCTCTACCGGCAGATGCCAGAGCTGATCGCGCACGGCTACGTCTACATCGCGAAGCCGCCGCTCTACCGAGTCAAACAGGGCAACCAGGAGACCTACCTCGAGCGCGAGCCCGAACTGGAGGAGCTGCTGCTCCGCGACAAGCTCGAGAAGATCGAGCTCACCGACGCGGCCGGGAAGTCGCGGAAGCTGAGCAAATCCCGCTGGCAGGCCTACACGCGCCGGGCAAAAGAGTACGAAGGGTGGGGCTCGTCGCTGCAGGCGGAGTTCGGGCACGAGACCGTGCGCTTCCTCGAGGAGTCGAGCCTGCTCGACGAGGGGGTGGCGACGCTGGCGGGCGCCCGCAAGGTGCTCGGTGGCAAGGACGACCCGGCGGAGCCGTTCGAGACCGAGGTCGTCGAGGACTCAGACGAGGCCCTGATCGTGAAGGCGATCGAACGGAAGACCGGCCTCGCCCGCAAGCACCGGCTCCCACGCGAGCTGTTCGAGCACCACGACTACCGCAAGTTCGCCGAGGTCCACACGGCGCTGTTGAAGCAGGTCGGGCGGCCGCCATTCGAGGTGACCCTCGGTGGGCGCAGCGCCGAGGCCCTGTCCTTCCAGGCGCTGCACGGCGCCGTCCTCGACCTGGCTCGACACGGGACCCAGCTGACCAGGTTCAAGGGCCTGGGCGAGATGAACGCCGACCAGCTGCGCGAGACGACGATGGACCCCGCGACTCGGACTCTGCAGCGGGTCACGCTCGAGGATGCCTCGGAAGCCGCCGCCGACCAGATCTTCTCGATGCTGATGGGCGATCAGGTCGAGCCGCGCCGCCGGTTCATCGAGGACCACGCGAAAGAGGTCAAGTTCCTCGATGTCTGATCGCAAGGGGGTGAGCGGCGATGGCGCTTGAGGCTCTGACCGGCCGGATCGAAGAGCGAGAGCTCGAGAAGGAGATGCGCTCCTCCTATCTCGATTACGCGATGAGCGTGATCGTGGGACGGGCGCTGCCCGACGTCCGCGACGGGTTGAAGCCGGTCCACCGCCGGGTCCTCTACGCGATGCACGACATCGGCCTGCAGCCGACCCGGCCCTACCGCAAGTGCGCCTTCATCGTCGGCGAGGTGATGGGCAAGTACCACCCGCACGGCGACTCGGCGATCTACGACACCCTGGTCCGGATGGCGCAGGAGTTCTCCCTGCGCTATCCGCTCGTGGACGGCCAGGGCAACTTCGGCTCGATCGACGACGATCCGGCCGCCGCGATGCGCTACACCGAGGCCCGGCTGGGGCGGCTCGCGACCGAGCTGCTGCGCGACATCGACGCCGACACGGTCGACTTCGGCCCCAACTACGACGAATCGACCCAGGAGCCGCTGATCCTGCCGGCCAGGTTCCCGAACCTGCTCGTCAACGGAGCAGCCGGGATCGCGGTCGGGATGGCGACCAACATCCCCCCGCACAACCTGCGCGAGGTCGCGGCCGCAGTCTCGATCTACATCGACGATCCGCAGGTCGATCTCGCCGGCCTGATGGAGCACGTCAAGGGCCCCGATTTCCCCGGCGGCGGAATCATGAGCATGGAGGGGATCCGCGATGCCTACGCCTCCGGCCGTGGGACGGTGAAGGTGAGGGCGCGCGCACACGTCGAGCCGCTCAAGGGCGGCAAGGACGCGATCGTCGTCACCGAGCTCCCGTTCATGGTCAAGAAGGGAGGCGACAACGGCCTGATCACCAAGATCGCCGACCTCGTCCGCGAAAAGAAACTGGAGGGGATCTCCGACCTTCGCGACGAGTCCGACCGCTCGGGAATGCGCTTGGTGATCGAGCTCAAGCGTGGCGGCCAGCCGGCCAAGGTCGTGCTCAACAACCTCTACAAGAAAACCCAGATGCAGACCAGCTTCGGGATCAACATGGTGGCGCTGGTCGACGGGGTCCCGCGCACCCTCAGCCTGCTCGAGCTGGTCCACCACTACGTCCAGCACCAGCGCGAGGTCGTCACACGGAGGACCCAGCACGAACTGCGACGCGCGGAGGCGAGGGCTCACATCCTCGAGGGGCTCCTGGTCGCTCTCGACAACCTCGACGCGGTGATCAAACTGATCCGCGGCTCGGCCGACCCCGACGCCGCCCGCGACGGGCTGATCGAGAAATTCGAGCTCTCGCGCGAGCAGGCGCAGGCAATCCTCGACATGCGGCTGCAGCGGCTCACCGCGCTCGAGGGCGACAAGGTGCGCGCCGAGCACGCCGACCTGATCGAGCGGATCGGGGAACTGCGGACGATCCTCGGCGACGAGGCGAAGGTGCTGGCGCTGGTCAAGGAAGAGTTGGGGGAGATCGTCGAGTCCTACGGCGACGAGCGGCGAACCGAAATCACCCACTTCGAGGGTGACGTCGGGATCGAGGACATGATCGCCGATCAGCAGATGGTGGTCTCGCTGACCGCTTCCGGCTACGTGAAGCGGCTGCCGCTCGCGACCTATCGCCAGCAGCGCCGCGGCGGCATCGGGGTGATGGGAATGAACCTGAAAGAGGACGACTACATCGCCCACCTCCGCATCTGCTCGACCCACGACTACCTGCTGTTCTTCACCAACCGCGGCAAGGTCTACCGGCTCAAGGTCTACGAGCTGCCCGAGGGGTCGCGGACGGCCAAAGGCAGCGCCCTGGTCAACCTGCTGCCGTTGCGCGACGGCGAGCGGGTGATGGCCGTGATCCCGACCCGCGACTTCAAGGAGAACAGGTACCTGGCGTTCGCCACCGCCAAGGGCCTGATCAAGAAGACCGAGTTCCTCGCCTACAACACCCCGATCCGGGCCGACGGAATCATCGCGATCAAGGTGCGGGACGGCGACGAGCTGGTCCAGGTGCGGCTCACCTCGGGCGACGAGGACATCCTGATGGTCTCCCATTCCGGGCACGCCTCACGCTTTTCCGAGAAGCTCGTGCGCCCGATGGGCCGCGACACCAGCGGGGTCAAGGGCATGAACGTCGCCGGCAAAGACAATCGCGTTCTCGCGATGGACGTCGCCCGCGACGACACCGAATTGTTCGTGGTGACCGAGAACGGCTACGGCAAGCGGACGCCCGTCGCCGACTACCCGGTCAAGGGCCGCGGCACTAAAGGCGTGCTGACGGCGAAGCTGACCGAGAAGAAGGGCGGGCTCGCCGGCGCCCTGATTGTCCGCGAACACCAGGACCTCCTCTTCATCTCCCAGAACGGGATGGTTCAGCGCACCTCGGTCAGCGGCATCTCGCTGATGGGCCGCCCGACCCAGGGGGTCAAGGTGATGAACATCAAGGACGACGACCTCGTCAGCGCCGTCGCGCTCGTCGTCGAATCGGACGAGACGCCTGAGCCGGCTCAGGACGAGCTTGGCGATTGAGGGGGAGCGGGCATCCCCCGCCCGGACTCGCGGCCTTCGGCCGCTCTGAGTATCCGCCCGTTCGGGGGACGCCCGCCCCCCAGCCGCCCAGCTGGGCCGGCTCGGGCGAATCCCGCACTTGACCGCGAAGGTGCTCGGCGCTGCGCGAGTCGTCGGAGCTTCAGGCGGCGGCCGGGAGGTACTGCTGCCAGGCCGGCGGGATTGAGGGGCTGGCGACCTGGATGAAGACGCTGGGTCCGGGCGCCTTGGGCAGCTTGCGGGGGTGCATCTGGATCTCGCGCGGCAGCCGGTTTCCCTTGCGGCGGTTGCAGCTTGCGCAGGCGGCGACGATGTTCTCCCAGACGGATTTGCCGCCCCGGCTGCGGGGGATCACGTGATCTACGGTCAGCCCCGACTTGCGAGAGCCGCAGTACTGGCAGGTCCAGGCATCGCGGGCCAGCACCGCCCGGCGGGTGATTTTGCGGCGGTGGGCTTCGCGGGGGACGCGGACGTAGGTGATCAGGCGGATCACGTCCGGCCGGTCGATGGTCATGTGCTCGGAATGGATCGCGCCCTCGCGCCTCTCCAAGAGCTCCGCTTTCTCCTTCAGCAGCAGCACAGCAGCCCGCCTCAACGTGCAGACGTTGATCGGCTCATACGTCGCGTTGAGGACCAATACCCTGGCCATGCTGGCCGGAATTCTACGCAGGCTCGTGGTGGGCATCCCTCAGTCGACCGGATAGGACCCCAGGATTCGCACGGACTCGGCCTTGGTGCGGAGCGCGGATATGGCCTCGGCGACAGCTGGGTCATCCGACGCTCCCTCGAGGTCGCAGAAGAACATGTAGCGGCCGAGGCCGCGGCGGAGGGGGCGGGACTCGATCCGCGACAGGTTCACCTCGCGGCTGGAGAACTCCTGCAGCGCTTCGACCAGCGCGCCCGGGTGGTCCTCCCCCAGCTCGGAGAAGACGAGTGAGGTCTTCCACGGCCCGTCGCTGTCGGGCTGAGTCCCGGCAGGCGCGATCCAGACGAAGCGGGTGACGTTGTCGGCCTCATCCTCGATCCCCTCCCGGAGGATCGTGCAGCCGTAGAGCTCCGCCGCCGAGAGGGCGCCGATCGCGGCCCAGGGCCGCTCCGACTCGCTGACCATCCGTACCGCCGCGGCGGTGCTGGTCACGCTCCGGCGTTCGACCCCGGGCAGCGCCTCGCGCAGGAAACGCGCGCACTGGGCGAGCGGCTGGGGATGGGAGAGCACAGCCTCGATCCGGTCGAGCCCGACCTCCTCTCGTGCGATCAGGTGAGCCCGGACCGCGAAGTCGTGCTCGCCGACGATCGTCACCGCCTCGGTGTCGAAGGCAAGTGTGTCGAGGGTGCTTCGGACAGAGCCCTCGATCGAGTTCTCGAACGGGACGAACGCCCGCTCCGCCTCCCCCCGCTCGACGGCGAGGATCGCGTCGTGGACCGTCGGCGTGCGGAGTGAGTCGACCCCGATGTCCGGCGATGCTTCCCGCAGCGCGTCTTCGGTGAACGTGCCGGCCGGACCGAGGTAGGCGACCTTCATCGCCGCCCCCTAACCAAATTCGACGGTGTAGCTGGCTTCGTTGTTTTCGGTGACCTGCTCGCCGGGGACTGGCTCGACGTTGACTTCGAGCGTCACCGTCCCTTTCGGCGCCGGGGTCAGCGGGATCGTCACGCTCGAGGTTTCGCCCGCGGCGATGCTGGGGATGCTTTCCTGCAGCGTATTCCCCCCGGCGGTGACCGAGACGGTGACTCCGTTCTCGGTCGATTCGCCCTGGTTCTGGACTTCGACTTCGACTTCGGGCGTTTCTTCGACTTCGACGGCGGCCGCCGATTCCGGGACCAGTTCGGTGCCGTTGACGCTGGTCGAGATCAGGCCGAGGCCGTGGACACCCGGGGTTTCCGCCCCGGTTGCGCCGCTGACCGAGCCGAGCGCGGAGCTGACCTTGCTTTCGTCGAGCCATTCGGTCCCCTCGGGCAGGAACGCGCTTTCCGGCACGTCCTCGCCTTCGATGCCGTTGTCGGCGAGCACGGCGTTGATCTCGGGACGCGCGACCGATGAATAGAGGACGTCGCTCGCGAGGAGGATCCGCATCTGCTCGGCGATCGTCGCGGTCGCTTTCTCCGAGCCGACATCGCCGAGCGCGGTGCTCATCTTGTCGGCGATTTTGCCCATCGCGTCGCTCCGCAGTTGGTAGACCAGCTCGAGTGTGTTCTGGGCTTCGCTCATGTCGCCCGGGGCATCGAGGCTGTCGACCCGGGCCGTGTAGCTGTCGATCGCGCTGCGATCGGCGTTGACCTCGGCGACGAACTCGGTGACCGAGAGGCTGCCCGGGTCCGCCAGCTTGCCGAAGAAGGTTTCGCTCGTCTGGGCGGTCTCGTCGACGATCTGGGTCACGTCGCCGGCGTAGTCGGAGAGCGCCCGGTTCTGGCGGGCGTCGAGGCATCCCCGAACAGCGAGCACGAGGAGGATCAGGACGATCAGGCCGCCGCCGAGCGCGAGGCCGCGCCGCAGCATGATCTGCTGCCGTTCGGCGCGACGGGTCGGCCGCTTTCTCCGTTGCGGCCTGGATGCAGTCGAGTCCTCCAAGAAATGGCTCTCCCAAGCAGGTTGACTGGCCGGAGAGTATGCACATTGGCGGGGTCGTCTCGTCAGGACCCGCAGCAAACGTTGCGTTTTCGAGCACTCTGGCGGTGGGCAGGAGAGCGCCTCGATCCGGCGAAGGTCGGAGTGCTGTGGTCGGCTCCCTCGTCCTCAACCGCTTCCTGATAGAGCGCCGGATCGGCAGCGGTGGGTTCGGCGTCGTCTACGAGGCATGGGACGGTCGGCTGGAGCGCCCGGTCGCGGTCAAGGCGATCGACTCGGATGGCGCCGAAGGTGGCCGGGTGCTTCGCGAGGCCCAGGCCGCCGCCCGCCTCAACCACTCCGGGATCGTGACGCTGTACGAGATCGGGGAAGAAGACGGCAGCGCGCTGCTGGTGACAGAGCTCGTCGACGGGGACACCCTGGCGCGCAAGACGCGCGAGGGCGCGCTCAGCGATCGAGAGATCGGGGAGATCGGCGCGGACCTCTGCGAGGCATTGGACCACGCTCATACCCGGGGCGTCGTTCACCGCGACGTGAAGCCGCAGAACATCGTCGTCACCGAGGACGGCGAGCCCCACGCAAAGCTGATGGACTTCGGTGTCGCGCGGCTCGCGGGCGCGCCCGGGCTGACCGCTCCAGGCGACGTCGTCGGGACCCTCGCCTACATGGCGCCGGAGCAGGCCGAAGGCCGCGGCGCCGGGCCCGAGGCCGACGTCTACGCGCTCGCGCTGACGCTGTACGAGTGCTGGAGCGGGGTGAACCCGAACCGGCGACCGAACCCTGCGGCGACGGCGCGGGCGATTGGCGCCCGGGCGCGTCCGCTTCGCCGCGTCCGCCCCGACCTGCCGCACGAGCTGAGCGCGACGATCGATGCCGCGCTGCAGGCCCGCCGCTCGCAGCGGCCGACGCTGGAGGAGCTGGGGACCGCGATCGAGGACTCCCTCAGCCAACTCGCCGAGGAGCCGCCCCGCCGCGCCGCGCCGCTGCCGCTCCGCGCCGGCATCGCCGCCGCCGCCGCGGTGCTCGGGGCCTGGCTCGCCGTCGGTCACGGCATCGCTCTACCGTAGGATTTCAGCCGGTTTCTCCACCCCGGAGGACCGCACCTCTTCTGCGAAGGGAGCTCCCGATCAGCGTCTTGCGCAACCTCGAGAGTCGAATCGAAGGCCTCGTCGAGGGGGTATTCAGCCGCGCGTTCAGCTCCGAGGTGCAGCCCGTCGAGCTGGCCCGGAGGCTGGCCAAGGAAATGGACTCCCACAAGACCGCGGGCGTCGCGCGCGTCTACGTCCCGAATGAGTACACGGTCTACCTCTCGAGCCGGGATCGCGTCAGGCTGGAGGGCTATGAGCGCTCGCTCGAGCAGGAGCTGTCCGGCTACCTCCTCGAGCACGCCCGTCGCCGCGGCTACGACCTGCTGACCCGTCCCGAGGTCGAGTTCAAGACCGACGAGCGGCTGCGCCTCGGCGAGTTCGGGATCCAGACGCGCCTGGTCAAGCCGCCGGCGCGCGAGGGGGGAAGCCCGAGCCAGGGCGAGGAGGGCCACACGATGGTCTACTCGGCAGTGCGCTCGGCCCCCGAGCCGGAGGCCGGCGGGCGACAGGTCGCCACAGTCGCCACCCGCGCAGTCGTCTCGCTCGACGACCGCCGCTACGTCCTGGAGGGCCCGCGGGCGACGATCGGTCGCGCCAAGGACGCCGAGTGCGTGCTGCGCGACCCGAACGTCTCACGGCACCATGCGGAGCTGCGCCGCTCGTCCTCCGGCGACTGGACGATCGCGGACCTCGGCTCGACCAACGGGATCAGAGTCAACGGCCGGCGGGTCAGCTCGACCCGCCTCGGCCCTGGCGACGAGGTGACCCTGGGAACCACGACCTTCCTGTTCGACGTCGAGCAGTGACGCCAGCAGCGTGGACTACGACCCGATCTCCGTCGCCCTCAAGTTCGGCTTCCTCGCCGTCCTCTACCTGTTCCTGCTCTGGATTGCCCGCAGCGCGCTGAAGGACCTGCGCGGGACCGTGGCCCCGGCGCCGGACGCGACCGGATTCCACCCGGCGCCCGCCTTCGATGACGCCAGGGAGGGCTCCGACACCTGGCTGGTCGCGGAGCGCGGCGGCGGCCTCGAGGCCGGCGAGCGATTCGACCTCTTCGGTGGGCTATCGATCGGGCGGTCGAGCGAAGCCGACGTGACGATCGATGATCGTTACGCCTCCGGTGTCCACGCCAGGATCTTCTCCCGTGACGGGCGCACCTACATAGAAGACATGAACTCGACCAACGGAACGCTGCTCAATGACGCCAGCCTGCGCGGGGAGGCGCAGTTGATAGACGGCGACATCGTGAGGATCGGGGACACCGCTCTTAGGTTCGAGGCGGGGTGACGTAGTGCTCCGAGTTGACGACCAGGCGTTCCGCACCGACACCGGCCGGCAGCGCAGCGCCAACGAGGACTCCTTCTTCGTCCGCGCTCCGATCTTCGTCGTCGCTGATGGCATGGGGGGCGCCCAGGCGGGGGAGGTCGCCTCGAGGGCGGCGGCGGATGCTTTCGACCGCGACCTGCCGGACGCGCCGCCGGAGCAGTTCCTGCGGGAGACGATCGAGGCGGCGAACCGGGCGATCCACGACCTTGCGCGTGAGGACCCGTCCCGCGCCGGGATGGGGACGACGATCACCGCCGCGATCGTCGACGCCGGCAACGAGGAGGTCTGCATCGGCCATGTCGGCGACAGCCGTGCCTACCGGCTGCGGGGGGAAGGCTCGAGCGCCTGACGCGTGACCACTCGCTGGTGGAGGAGATGCGTCGCAAGGGCCAGATCACCGACGCGCAGGCCGAGGACCACCCGCAGCGCTCGATCATCACCCGGGCCCTGGGCCCCGAGGAGGAGGTCGAGGCCGACGTCCAGACCGTGCCGGCGGCCCCCGGCGACGTCTTCCTGCTCTGCTCGGACGGGCTCACGACGATGATCGACGAGGAGCGGATCGGGACGGTCCTCTCGAACGCGGCATCGATGAAGGAGGCCGTCGCCAGCCTGGTGGACGAGGCCAACCGGGCCGGAGGGCGGGACAACATCACCGCGCTTGCCTTCCGGCTCCTCGACGCCGCCGCCCCCCAGCGCGAGCCGGAGGGCGCGACCCTCCTCGGCCCCAGCGCCGAGGAGGCCGGCCTCACCGCCACCGAGGTCCGCCGCCGCGCCGCCGCCGCCGCCGCCCACGAGCGCCGGGAACAGTTGGCGGCAAGGCCGAGGCGCCGCCGGCTGCGGACTGCCGCGAAGGCGCTGGCGGTCATCGCGATCCTTGCAGCCGTCGTCTTCGGCGCCTGGTACGGCCTGCGCCAGGTCTGGTTCCTCGGTACCGATCAGGGCGGCCGGGTCGCCCTCTACCGCGGGCTTCCCTACGAACTTCCATTCGGGGTCGAGCTCTTCCGGGAGCGCTACTCGACCCCGATCCAGACCGAGTCGCTGCCGCCTCGACGGCGGGAAGCGGTGACCGGGCACGACCTCCGCTCGCGCAGCGACGCCGTCTCCCTGATCGAAGACATCGAAGCGTCGCAATGGCCCAAAGCTCCAGCCCGACAACCCCCGGCGCAACAGGGTGTCGGCAGCCCGCCCGCAGCGGACGCGGCCGCGAACCGGAGCGACCGAGCGTCACGGTCTGATTCTTCGGGAGGGAGCGAAGGTGAGCAGTGATGTGTAGCGAGCGAGGCTCTCGCCCATCTCCATGATCTCGGCCCGCAACCGAGAGCTCGTCGCTCTCGTCCCCGTCGCCCTCCTGCTGACCGCGGGGTTCGCCGCGGTCTTCGCCCAGGAGAACACCAGGCTCGGCGACCTCAGTCTGATCTACGGCGCCTACTTCTTCGCGGTCTGCCTCGCAACCCACATCTACCTGCGGCTGCGGCTCCCGGACGCGGACCCCTATCTGTTCCCCCTGGTTGCTCTGCTGACCGCCTTCGGGCTGGTGATGATCTACCGAATCGATGCGGACCTGGCCCGTGACCAGGCGAACTGGTTCGTGCTCGGCCTGGTGCTCTTCGCCCTCACGATTCACTTCCTGCGCGACTACGACGTGCTTGAGCGCTACCGCTACACGATCGCGGCGGTCGGCCTGCTGCTGCTTCTCGCCCCGCGCCTGCCCGGGGTCGGGGTGCAGGTCAACGGCGCCTACCTGGGCGTCGACATCGGGCCGCTCGCCTTCCAGCCGGCCGAGTTCTCGAAGATCTGCATCGTCGTCTTTCTCGCCAGCTACCTGCGCGAGAACCGGGAGGTCCTGATCGTCGGCGCTCGCCGGATCCTCGGGGTCACGCTGCCGCCGCTCAAGCACCTCGGGCCGCTGCTCGTCGTCTGGGGAGCCTCGATGTTCATGCTCGTCTTCATCCGCGACCTGGGCAGCTCGCTGATGTTCTTCGCCGCCTTCCTGGCGCTGCTCTACGTCGCCACCGGCCGCTTCTCGTTCGTCGTGATCGGGATGGCGATGTTCCTGCTCGGCGCCTGGTTCTTCGCCTCGACCGTGCCCCACGTCCACGACCGGATCGAGGTCTGGCTCGACCCCTACAGCGACCCCAGCGCGAGCGGCTACCAGATCCTCCAATCGATCTTCGCCCAGGCCGACGGCGGGCTCTTCGGCAAGGGCTTCGGCCAGGCGCTGATCACGATCCCCGGAACCGACAACGCGCTGCTGCCGGCGGCCCAGACCGACACGATCTACTCGTTGATCGTCAACGAGGTCGGCCTGTTCGGCGCCTGCGCGGTGATCCTCGCCTACCTGATGATCGCGGCGCGGGGGTTCAAGATCGCCCTGATCGCCGACGACGGCTTCTCGAAGCTGCTCGCGACCGGCCTCACCGCGGTCCTCGCGATCCAGGCGTTCGTGATCGTCGGCGGGGTGACGCGGGTGATCCCGCTGACCGGGGTGACCCTCCCATTCGTCAGCTACGGCGGCAGCTCGATCGTCGCGAACTTCGTGCTGCTGGCGCTGCTGCTGCTGATATCCGACCGCGCCCGGCGTGAGGCGGGATAGTGGTCCACTCGTGAACCGCCAGATCGTCAAGCTGTTCGGCCTGATCGTCGTCCTGTTCGCGGTCCTGGTCGGCTTCACCTCCTACTGGGCCGTGTTCGATGCGCAGGCGCTGAAGGAGAAGAACGCCAACAAGCGCCCGCTGCTGGAGCAGCAGCAGATCCAGCGCGGCAGGATCCTCGCCGACGACGGCACGGTGATCGCCCGCTCGGTCCCCAAGGGCCGCGGCGACGCCCGCCGCTACGTCAGGCGCTACCCCGAGGGAGGGTTGTTCGGACACCCGATCGGCTACAGCTTCGTCCGCCAGGGCGACAGCGAGTTCGAGCAGTTCCACAACGACGAGCTGATCGGCGAGGAGTCCGAGTTCGCCTCGCTGCTGGACGAGCTGCGCGGCAGCAGGCAGGAAGGCAACGACGTCGTCACGAACCTCGACCCCGAGGCGCAGCTGGTCGCGCTGAGCGCGCTGGAACCGGTCGGCTTCGGCGCCGTGGTGGCGATCGAGCCCGCCACCGGCCGGGTCCGGGTGCTGGCCTCGAACCCGCCCTATGACCCGAATTTGATCCCCGAACACATCTCCGCCCTGAACACCGACCCGACCGCGCCGCTGTTCAACCGTGCCACCCAGGGCCAGTACCCGCCGGGCTCGACCTTCAAGGTGGTGACCGCGGCCGCCGGGCTCGACAGCGGGACGATCACGGCCGACTCGACGATCAACGCCCCCGGGACGCTCGAAGTCCAGGGGCAACCTCTCGCCAACGACTTCAACCAGGACTTTGGATCGATCGGGCTTGACACGGCTCTGACCAACTCGGTCAACACCTGGTTCGCCCAGCTCGGGGAACAGGTCGGCTCGGACACCCTCTTCGAATACATGGAAGCCTTCGGCTTCGGCTCGACGCCGGCGATCGACCTGCCCGCCGACCAGGTCTCCGAGAGCGGCGTCTTCGAGTCGGGGTCTCTGCTCGGCCGCGGCGATCCCGTCGACGTCGCCCGGATCGCGATCGGCCAGGAGCGGCTGGCGGTGACGCCGCTGCAGATGGCCGAGGTCGCCGCCACGGTCGCAAACGGCGGCCGCCTGATGAAGCCCCAGATCTGGAGTCGCGTCGTTGACCCCGACGGCCGGGTGACGAAGCGCCTCGACCCCTCCCAGTACAGCCAGCCGATCGACGAGCAGACGGCAGCCGACCTGACGACCGCGATGGAAGGCGTGGTGCGGGAAGGGACCGGGACCAACGCGGCGATCCCGGGCGTCCCGGTCGCCGGTAAGACCGGGACGGCGGAAACGCCGTTCAACGACAGCTGCGGCGGCGGCGACCTCAATCAGGCCTGGTTCATAGGCTTCGCGCCGTCGGACGATCCGAAGATCGCGATCGCGGCCTCGGTCGAGTGCACGAGCGCGTTCGGCGGTGACGTCGCGGCGCCGATCTTCCGCGAAGTCGCGGAAACGATCCTCGGCGAAGGCGAATAATCACGGTGGTTACCAACGGAGCAACGATTGGCTGATCTCGGCGAGGGAAGCGTGCTCGACGCGCGGTACCGGTTGCTGCGTCGGATCGGCTCCGGCGGGATGGCCGACGTCTGGCTCGCCGAGGACACCCACCTTCAGCGCCAGGTGGCGCTGAAGGTGCTGCACCGGCGCTTCGCCCAGGACCGCGAGTTCGTCGAGCGGTTCCGCCGCGAGGCCGAGGCCGCCGCCGGCCTCCAGCATCCGAACATCGTCGCCGTCTATGACCGGGGCGACGTCGACGGCACCTACTACATCGCGATGCAGCTGCTCGAAGGCCACTCGCTGAAGGAGCTGATCGACGCCGGGCTGAGCCCCGAGCAGGCGGTCGGCCTGGTCCGCCAGGTGCTCGAGGCGGCCGGGTTCGCCCACCGGCACGGTGTCGTGCATCGCGACCTGAAGCCGCAGAACGTGATCGTCGACGCCGAGGGGAAGGCGACCGTCACCGACTTCGGGATCGCACGTGCCGGGGCCTCGGAAATCACCCAGACGGGCTCGGTGATGGGAACCCCCCATTACCTCTCGCCCGAGCAGGCGCAGGGTATGGAGGTGACCGCCGTCTCCGACCTCTACTCGATCGGGGTGATCCTCTACGAGGCGCTGGCGGGGCGGGTCCCGTTCGAGGCCGACTCCGCCGTGGCGATCGCGATGAAGCAGGTCTCGCAGGCGCCCCAGCGGCCGAGCTCGATCAACCCACAGGTCTCGCCGGCGCTCGACGCGGTCGTGATGCGGGCCCTCGAGAAGGACCCCGGCCAGCGCTTCCAGAGCGCGGAGGCGTTCATCGCCGCCCTCGATGCCGCCCTCAGGGACCCGGGCGCGAAGGGGGGAGGCACGGCGGCGTTCGCCCCGCTGCCGCCCGTCGTCCCGCCGGCGGAAGAGGTGGAGGCCGAGTCGAGGGACGCCGAGGCGGAGGACCGCCGCCGCCGCAGGTGGATCCTGGCCGCGATCGCCGCCGCGATCCTGATCGGCGCCCTGCTCGGCCTGGCGTTGACCAGGGACACCACGACCGGCGTCCCCGACGTCACCGGCAACCAGCTGAACGTGGCGATCTCACTGCTCGAACAGGACGGCTTCAAGGTCGGCGAGGTGACGCGGGTCGAGCGCGAAGCGGCCGCCAACACGGTGCTCGAGCAGGACCCCGCCGCCTCGCCGCCGGCCGACCAGGCCTCCCTCGACTGCGCGCTGATCACCTTCTTCTGCTCCAAGCCGGAGGTCGCCCTCACCGTCAGCTCCGGCCCCGGCAGCGCAACGGTCCCGAGCACCGCGGGCCTCTCGAAGGAAGATGCGGAAAGGGCGGTGGAAAGCGCCGGGTTCGAACCGCAGGTGAGCGAAGTCAACTCCAAAGATGTGGAAGCGGGCCTCGTGATCAAGTCCGACCCCCGCGGCGGGACGACCGCGACCAAGGGCTCGGTCGTCACCCTCACGGTCTCCAAGGGCCCGAGGCTGTCCAAGGTCCCGGTCCTGGTCGGGACGAATCGCAGCGTCGCGGTCCAGCAGATTCGGGGCCGCGGCCTCGTCCCCAGCGTCAGCGAAGAGGAGAGCCCGAAGCCGGAGGGGGAGGTGATCCGGCAGGCCCCCAGCGCCGGCTCAGAACTGCCGCGGGGCTCGAGCGTCTCGATCGTCGTCTCGAAGGGCGAGCGCAAGGCCAAGGTGCCGAACGTGATCGGCAAGGAACGGGCGGAGGCGGTCGAAATGCTGCGCGACGCCGGGTTGAAGCCGTCGGTGTCCGAACAGCAGACCGAAGTCCCGTCCCAGGTCGGCCGGGTCACCGACCAGTTCCCGCCGCCGGGCTCCGAAGTCGAACCCGGCACCTCGGTGACCGTGGTGGTTGGCAAAAGGGCGGTCGGTGGCTCCGAATCGGAACCGGAAGAAACAGAATGAGGGTGGCGGTCCTCTCCGGCGGGCGCTCCTCCGAGCATGATGTCTCGCTGCGATCAGGTGAGGCGGTCGCGAAGGGGCTCGAGGCGGCGGGTCACGAGGCGCTCGCGGTGACGATCGGCCGCGACGGCTCCTGGACCTGCGCGGGCGAGGCGGTCGAGCTGCGGCCCGCCGCCGGCCTGCTCGACGCCGAGGCTGCCTTCCCCGCGCTCCACGGGCCGTTCGGCGAGGACGGGAGCGTTCAGGGCCTGCTCGAGTGGCTCGACATCCCCTACGTCGGCTCTGACGTGCTCTCTTCGGCGATCTGCATGGACAAGCTGACGCTGAAGCGCCTCTTCGCCCAGCGGGGCCTGCCGCAGGTCGACTTCGTCGCGGCGGGGGAGGAGGGCTGGCGGGATCGCTGCGCACAGCTCGACCTCCCGCTCTGGGTGAAGCCGTCGCGACTGGGCTCCAGCGTCGGCATCAGCCGGGTGGAGACCCTCGATGCGCTCGACGCCGCGGTCGAGCACGCTCACCGCCACGATCCGAGGGTGATCGTCGAGGCCTCGGCGCAGGGCCGCGAGGTCGAGTGCTCGCTGCTCGGCAACGAGGACGTCGAGGCCTCGCCGCCGGGTGAGCTCGTCGTTCACGGCCAGTGGTACGACTACGAGCGCAAGTACGGCGAGGGGGGGATGGAGCTGGTCGTCCCCGCGCCGATCCCGCCGGAGCAGGTGCAGCGGTTGCGCGAGCTGGCGATCTCCGCCTTCCGTATCGGCGCCTGCTCGGGCCTGGCCCGCTGCGACTTCTTCGTCGAGCCCGAGGGGGAGGTCCTCGTCAACGAGATCAACACGATGCCCGGCTTCACCGAGACCAGCGTCTACGCAAAGCTCTGGGAGGCCGCCGGCATCGCCTATCCCGACCTCTGCGAGCGCCTCGTCGAGCTCGCCCTCGAGCGCCACTCCACCGCCCGCTCTTACGAGTTCTGAGCCCCGCTCGTCAGGGCAGCTTGACCCGCTCGCAGCGGCGCAGCCTGTCGCGCTTGTCGGCGAGCACTCGGTCGCCCCGACCGGGGCCGCAGTCGGCGCGGTCGCGCCCCCCTCCGCGGACGTCGAGGACGTCGGTGCCGGCACCGCCGTCGAGGCGGTCGCGGCCGGCACCTCCCTTGAGGCGGTCGTCACCGGCGCGCCCGAACAGGCAGTCTTGGCCCTTCCCGCCGTTGAGGACGTCGTTGCCGCCGAGGCCGTCGAGCCGGTCGCCCGCCGGGAATCCCTTCACCCTGTCGGCCCTGCCGGTGCCCTTGCGCTTGTTCGCGCAGCGCCCTTTCCGCAGGCCGACGCTGACCGGGTGGGTTATCGCCGCGCTGAGACCGGTGCTGTCGGTCGCCGTGAGCGCAGCTTGGTATGTGCCCGGCAGCGCGTACAGGCGCGATGCCAGCGCGCCGCTCGCGGCGGCACCGTCGCCGAGGCTCCAGGAGAGGGTGAGCGGGTCGCCGTCGACGTCGCTGGTGTCGGACCCGTCGAAGGAGACGAGGTCGCCGAACAACGGCACGGCGGGCGTGAAGGAGAAGGCGGGATTTGGCGGCACCCTCTGGTACTCGAACGCGCCGATGTCGGCGACGCTGATTCCGTCCGCGTTGCCATCTCGCACCCGCGGCAGACCGCGGAAGTCGGATTCGCTGGTCGGCGGCACGGGGTTGCCGGCGTCGACCAGGATCGAGTCTGGTCGCAGCCGGTAGTCGGCCCCCGCCCCGTTGACGAAGCCGCTGTCGGGTGCGGTGTCGAGGTTGTTCTGGAATGTGTCGGACCCAGTGCCAGACCCGGCCAGCGCCACCTTGGATTTGTCGTAGCTGGTGTAGCGGGCGGTGAGGTCGACGTCGTCGCCCACTTTCTCTTCCCGCGACAGCGAGGTGTCCACGTTGGCGACGATCGAGTTGAGCAGGTTGGCCGAAGCGTCGCCGGTGTTGCTCCTGACCAGTACGCCCGCCGAGAAGAGCTCCCCATTGCCGACGATGGTCACGTTGACCGCGACGAGCACGCCTGGGGTCTCGGGGCCGCCGTTGCTCGAGTTGACTTCGACGCCAACGAAGTGCGAACTCTCCGGATGTGGTTCCACCACCGAGTCCCTGATCGTGAGGATGTCCCCGAACGGGCGGATGCCGGTCGCCGCCCTGATGTGCAGGCGCCTGCCGATGGCCGGGACGTTGCCCCCTCCGATGCCGATGCCCGCCTGCAGGAAGGAGTCGGTGACGATTCCCGCGCTGCCCGGATATATCGCCTGCGATGTCGGGTTCGGACCGAGGCGAATGTCGAGCCGTGTCGCCTCGGTGCCCCCCTGTTCCACAAAGATCCCCGTCATTTCCGTGAGAGAGCTGGCGGCTCGAACCGCCAGGTCGCTGACGTCGGCGCCGTTGCTCAGCCGCAGCCCGTTGGTGTCGCTCTTCGTCAGCCGCAGCTCGAGATTCGAGACGGAGGAACCGGCAGAGCTGACCGAAAGCAGCTCGTCATTCGCGTTCACAGTCTGGTCGGCGACGATGTGGGTCGCATCGCGGCCGGCGCCGACGATGTCGATCTCGGTGTTGGCGCCGACCGGTCCGCTCGTGAATTCGCCCGGCCCGATTCGCACGGTGTCGGGCGCCGGGCCTTCATCGGCTGCCTCGACAGCCTCAGCCAGCGTCGCCTCGGCCAGCCCGCCCTGCGGGCAGGACGGTTCGGCGACGCAGTAGATCGTTGCGGCCGCCTGGTTGGGGAGCAGAAGCGAAGCAAAGAGCGCCGCGAAAGCGAAAGAAACAACGGCCAGACTGAGACTCAGGTTCCGCGGTGGATCGCGGCGGGTCATCCGATGATCCTGAAAGCCGGCGCGCTTGACCGAGTCGCCGGCGCGGCCGACCAGCCGGTGACTCCCCGGCTTCAAGGCCCTGCTTCGCATCCGGCCCGAGAACTTGAACCTGTTCTGCCCGGCGGCGCCCTGGTGGGAGAAGCCGCCTTTGAGGGGCCTGTAGCGGGTGCACCTTTTCTTCTCGCGGTTGGCGGCGGTCTGCTTGCGGCATTTGCCGCCCACCCGTCGTCCCTTCAGCGCCCGCTCGACGGTTAATTCCACCTTCGCCGCGCTGGTGAGCGCGTAGCGGACCGTCGTCCCGCGTTTGCCTTTCGCCTTGGTCTTGCTGACGATCGCGCCGCCCCCTTTCCGCGGCAGGAAGGCCCTCGGGGACACGGTGAGCGAGGTGAGCGCTGCCGTCGAGGGCGACGGGACGAACTCGAAGGCGCCGATGTCGGGGGCCGGCCCCAGCACCCTCGGGTTGCCGGCCAGGTCCAGAGAACCGATTCCGTCGGTCGATCCGGCGTCGATCGTCGGCGAGCCCGGGCGCCTCGCGATAGTCGCCGCTGCGGCGTCGACGAACAGCGGCGGCGCCAGCTGGTTTGCCGGGCCGGAGATCGAAGCCGCCCCCTCCTGGGAGACGTTGTCGAAGTTCGAGTTCGAGACGGCGATGTTCCCTGGGCCTTGCAGGTTGTTGACGGCTCGCATGTCCAACTCGGAGCCGCTGGCGATCGAGTTGGACAGGATCAGGGTGTGGGAACCCGGACTGAGTTCGCTGTACCGGGACCGGATCCCGACCGAGTTCTCGCCGGACGCGATCGCGGTCACGTTGCGAGTTGTCGAAGCCGGGGCGCCCGACGTTATCGCGAGCGACTCGAGGCCGATCGAGTTGGTTTTTTCGCCCCGAAGCAGGCTGTCCCGGACGGTGCAGCCTTCGTACTGGACCAGGCCGGCGGCCCCTTCGCCGACGCCCGTCGCACGAACCCGTTCGACCCGGGTCTCAGGCTGGCAGCGAATCCCGACCGCCTCGGTCCCTTCGTTGAAGACCTCGAGGTAGCTGAGGCTGCTGCCTTTGCCATTCAGGTTGATCGCCGGCAGCGCCTCGAGCGAGGCGGCCACCCTCGGCATCGGCCCGCCGAAGTCGCCGTGAAGCTGCAACCCCGCGTACACGACGTTGAGCGGTGCCGCGGAGATCGTGTAATCGCCGGCCGTCACGATCACCTCGTCGCCGTTGGATGCTTCGTTCGCGGCATCCGCCAGCGAACAGGGTTCTTTCTGGGTGCACTCACTCCCTGTTCCATTCGGCGCCGCGTAGCGTTGCGCCGCCTGTGCTCCGGCCGGGCCGGCCAGCAGGGTCAGGCTCAGCACCGCTCCCAGGACCAGCCTCATCCGTTCGATCGTACCGCCGCCCTCGGGGACGGACGAGATTCAGCTCAACAGATTGATGTCGCTGATCTCGACCTGGTAGCGGCCGGGCTGGTCGCGCGCTTCGGAGGCCCGGGTGAACCAGAGCAGGAAGTAGGTCGATGGCTGGGGGACCTTGAGGTCGATCTCCTGGGTGCTCCCGGCGTCCGTCACGTTGCCGACCGGTTCGTCCCAGCCGGAGAGGTCCGACGGCGGCCCGGCCGCCGCTGCGAAGACCTGCGCGTCCCAGCCGGGGGTCGGGCTGCGGACGATCATCGTCTTCGGCCGGGCGGGCGAGCTGACCGTGACATAGACGCCGACCCCCGGGTCGGGCCCGGTCTTCGTCCCCGCGAAGACGTCGGAGTCGTAGTGCTCCGTTTCCCACGCCGTCCCGGTCGGGTCGCCGTCGGCGGCGAGTTCGACCTTGCTGCCGATCTCCTCGCCGTCGCCCTGCGGGTCGTAGTCGGTCGCCGAGTTGACCGTCACCGGGGCGCCTTTGCCCTTGTTCGCGCCGCCCCCTCCGAGCAGCCCGTCGGAGATCAGCTGCACGGCGAGCAGCGCTCCGCCCGCGACCAGCAGCAGGACCACGATCGCCGCCCAGGACCAGCGCGCCCGGCCCGACAGCTTGCGCTTCGGGGGCGGAACCGCGTCGAGGACGCTGGTCGCCTCGCCGGTCGTCGAGCCGGCTCTCGCCGCCTCGACCTCGAGCGCGGTCTCGAGGTCGTCGATCACCTCGCCGATCGTCTGGTAGCGCTCCTCCGGGTTCTTCGCCGTCGACCGCTCTACCACCAGCGCCGTCGCCGCCGAGACCTCCGGCCGCCTCCGCTGCACATCGGGAAGGTCCTCGTTGACGTGTTTCATCGCCACGCCAACCTGGCTGTCGGCGTGGAAGGGGACCTGCCCGACCAGCATCTCGTAGAGCACGACTCCCAGCGAGTAGATGTCGGAGCGGGGATCGACGCCCTGTCCCATCGCCTGCTCGGGGGCGACGTAGTCGGTTGTGCCGAGCACCCGCCCGGTCGCGGTCATCCCGTCCTGTTCGAGCTGGCGGGAGATCCCGAAGTCGGTCAGCTTGGCGCGGCCCTCCTCGTCGATCAGGACGTTCTGGGGCTTGATGTCGCGGTGGACCATCTGCCTCGCGTGGGCGACGCTGAGGCCCTGCGCGATCTCGATCGCGTAGGCCAGCGCCTCCTGAGTGTCGAGCGCTCCGATCCTCGCGATCCGCTGCTTCAGGGTCTCGCCCTTGACGTACTCGAAGACGATGTAGGGGTGGCCCTCGTCCTCACCGGCGTCGATCACCGAGACGACATTCGGGTTCGAGAGCTTGGCGACCGCGCGCGCCTCCTGGCGGAACCGCTCGAGCTGCTCGGGCTGCTCGGACATCTCGCGGTGCATCACCTTGACCGCCACCGGCCTGTCGAGCGTCTCGTCCCGCGCCAGGTACACGGTCGACATCCCGCCGCTGCCGAGCTTCGCCTCCAGCCTGTAGCGCCCGGAGAGCACGGTTCCGATCATGCGAGCGCTGGTCGAGCGAGCATCCATGTCTGATTCAGTGCGAAGTGAGACCTGCGCGAAGCCTCATGGTTGTTGCGCTGGTCGAGCGAGCATCCATCTACTTACGTCCATTGTCGGGCACGATGTCCCGAAGTGGTTCTCCGTGGCGGCTGCGTCTCCCGCTCAGACGCGGGAGATTTCGCCCACCGCGCCGGTGGCGCGGCCGATTCGCTTTGTCTGCGGGTAATGCTCGCGCAGCAGCTCGGTGGCGGCCGCCTCATCCTCGGCGGCGACGAGGCAGCAGAAGCCGCAGCCCATGTTGAAGACCCGGTGCATCTCCTCCTCGCCGACGTCCGCACGCTCCCCGATCAGCTCGAAGATAGGGGGGACGGACAGCGGGTCGTCGATCTCGTAGCCGACCTCGGCGGCGAGCCGGAGCAGGTTCTCGAGGCCGCCCGAGGTGATGTGCGCGAGCCCGCGCACCTCCGCCGCCGAGCGCAGCAGCTCGAGGACCGGCTTGACGTAGATCTCGGTCGGCTCGAGAAGCTCCTCGCCGAGCGGGCGGCCGAGGCGCCCGCCGGGATCCTCGGTGAGCGGGATCCCGTCGAGGGCCGAGCGCGCCAGCGTGTAGCCGTTGGAGTGGATCCCGCTCGACGGCAGCCCGATCACGGGGTCGCCGGGCTCGATCGCCGAGCCGTCGACGATCGAGTCGAGCGCGACGGTGCCGAAGCAGGCCCCGGCGACGTCGAAGCCCCGCACCATGTCCCCCAGCTGCGCCAGCTCGCCGCCGGGGATCTCCACCCCCGCGGCCTCGGCTCCCCTCGCCAGGCCGACCCCGATCTGCTCGCAGACCTGCGGGTCCGCCCGCTCGATCGCGATGTAGTCGAGCATCGCCAGTGGCTCGGCGCCGACGCAGATGACGTCGTTGACGTTCATCGCGACGCAGTCGATCCCGACGGTGTCGAAGCGGCCGAGCTGCTCGGCGACCAGCAGCTTCGTGCCGACCCCGTCGGTGGAGATGGCGATCCCGGTCCGCTCGTCGATCCGGATCACGCTGGCGTAGTGGCCGGGCAGCGGCACCTGCCGCGACGGCCGCCCCAGCTCGATCCGCCCGAGGGCGCCGACCAGCGCCGCGACCGCGGAGTCGGCCGCGCCCTGGTCGACCCCCGCCCGCGCGTAGGCGTCCCGGCTCATTCCGATGCCTCGTGGTTCGCTCGCCCCCCGGTCATCGACCCAGCTTCGCAAGAACCGCGGCGGCGAGGCCGGCCCGGTAGACGGCATATGGCCATAGCGCCCGGTCGCGCTCGACGAGCCGGATCAGTCGCTGCGAGGCGAGCGTCGAGGCAAACGAGGCGGCGACGCCGACCGCCATCGATCGCCGCAGCTCGGGGGAGGCGCCTCGCCGCCGCAGCCGCACTCCCTTGAGGACGGTGGCCCCGACGATGATCGGCAGCGCGATCGTGCGTGAGAGGAGGTTGGCCTGGTCGCGGGAGAAGCGCCGCCAGCGAGCCGCCGCGAGGGTGATCCCGTTGCGCGAGACGCCGGGCACCAGGGCCGCCGCCTGGGCGACGCCGAGAACGAGGCCGTCGGCTGCGGTGGCGTCCCCACGGCCCCTCTCCTGCGGCCGCCGGTCGGCGACCACCATCGCGGCGGCGCCGGCGAGGAGCCCAAACGCGGTCGCCCTCGGCCCCCCCAGGTGCTGCTCGATCGGCCGCTCCAGCGTGTAGCCGACCACCGCGGCGGGGAGGAAGGAGAGGCTGAGGAGCAGCGCCCGCCGCGCGTCGAAGGCGCGCAGCTCTTCGGCGATCGCCCGCCGCTGCCCGATCAGCAGCGCCGCCGCCGCGCCCGCGTGGAGGGCCACCTCGAAGCTCTTGCGGACCTCCGGGTCGAGCTCCTCCCACTCCCAGCCGGCCAGCCACGGGACGAGGACGATGTGGGCGGAGCTGGAGACGGGCAGCAGCTCGGCCGGGCCCTGGACGGCTCCCAGCGCCAGCGCGCGGCCGGCGGGGATGCGGCCGTCGGCCCCCCCGCTCAAGCGCCGCTTGGGCGCGCCGGCTCCGGGCCCCCCTGCGCCTCCTCATGGGGGGCATCCGGCTCCGCTCCGGGCCCGCTCCCGCGCCTGCGCCGGATCAGCAGGTAGGCGATGAGGCCGATCCCGGCTGCGACGACGGCGTAGTCGAGGTAGTGCAGGTGTTCGCGCCACTCCTCCCAGTTTTCGCCGACCGCCTCGCCGATCAGGCCCAGCATCAGCACCCACGGGATGCAGCCGAGCAGGGTCAGGGCCGTGAACCGCCAGAAGGGCATCTTCGCGACGCCGGCCGGCAACGAGATGAAGGTGCGGATGATCGGCAGCATCCGGGTGAAGAAGACGGTCGCGGAGCCATATCGCTCGAACCAGTCGTCGGCCCACTTCAGGTACCTGGGGGGAAGGTGGATCAGCCGGTTTTTCTCCAGCAGGTCGAGGCGGGCGTAGTAGCCGACCGCGTACGCCACCCAGGACCCGACCAGGTTGCCGAGCACCCCCGCGGTGACGATCCCGACCATCGTCAGCTGGCCATCGGCCACGCTCGAGCCGGCGAAGAGCATGATCGCCTCGCTCGGGACCGGCAGGCAGGCGGACTCGAGCGCCATCAGGATGAAGACGGCCGGCAGCCCGGTGGTGCTGATGAAGTCCGTCCCGGCGTTGACGATCGGGTCCAGGAAGAAGTCTGTGAGGCTTGCGAAGGGGAGCATGCGGGGAGCGGGGATTGTAGGCAGGGAGCCGGGTAGCAACTAGACTCGCTGCGCGAGAAGGTTCCTCACATGCGTCGCCTCAACCACCCTGTCTATCGCAATCGCTTCCTCCAGTTGGCCGCCGACGGCCTGCTCGTAGCGCTTGCCTTCTATCTGGCCTTCCGGCTCCGTTTCCTCGACGACCCGCGGGGGCTCCCGCACCGCTACGACGTCCTCTTTGCCCAGGCGGTCGCCTTCGTCGTGATCGGCAAGCTCGCCGTCTTCGCGGCCTTCGGGCTGTACCAGAAGTGGTGGCGATATGTGAGCGGCAGCGACTTCCTGATGATCGTCCGCGCCGTCGCCGCCGCGAGCGCGATCCTCGTCGTCCTCTTCACGGTCCTGCAGCCCTTCGACGACGGGCTGCCGCGCTCGGTTGCGGTGATCGACTTCATGCTGACCCTGCTGCTGATCACCGGCGCCCGCCTCGCCGTCCGGCTGATCGTCGAGCGCCCCAGCCACGGTCACCTGGTGCCCAAACACGAGGTGTTGGTGATCGGCGCCGGCTCCGGTGGGCAGATGGTGGTGCGGGAGCTCCATCTCAACCCCAACCTCGGCTCGACCGCGATCGGATTCGTCGACGACGACCCGCGCAAGCAGGGGATGCGGACGCTGGGTCTGAAGGTGCTCGGGACGACGGACGAGATCGAGAAGATCCTCGACGAGACCGAGCCCGACGAAGTCGTGATCGCGATCCCATCGGCCCCCGGAACCGTGCGCGGGAAGGTCGTCGCGGCCTGCCGCGAGCGCAGCATCAGGGTCCGCACCCTGCCGACCGTGTTCGAGCTGCTGCGGGGTGGGGTTCAGCTCAACAAGCAGCTCCGCGATGTCCAGGTCGAGGATGTCCTCGGCCGCGACCCGATTGTCGTCGAGCTGGACCGCGTCGGCGCCTACCTGCGCGACCGGATCGTGCTGGTCACCGGCGCCGGGGGCTCGATCGGCTCCGAGCTGTGCCGCCAGATCGCCCGGGTCGGCCCGCGCCTGCTGGTGATGCTCGACCAGGCCGAGGACAACCTCTTCGAGATCGACCGCGAGATGGTCGAGGAGCGCCACTTCACCAACGTCGAGTCGGTCCTCGCCGACTGCAAGGAGCCGCACCGGATGCTGGAGACGATGCAGCGGTTCAAACCGAGCGTCGTCTTCCACGCCGCCGCCTACAAGCACGTCCCCCTGATGGAGGCGAACCCGCTGGAGGCCGTCCGCAACAACGCGATCGCGACGCGGATCACCGCGGCCACCGCGGCGGCGTCGGACGTCGAGCGCTTTGTCCTCATCTCGACCGACAAGGCGGTCAACCCGAAGACGGTGATGGGGGCGTCGAAGGCGATGGCCGAGTGGATCGTCGAGACGGCCGCCGACAAGCACCCCGGGACCCGGTTCGCCGCGGTCCGGTTCGGCAACGTCCTCGCCTCCTCGGGCAGCGTCGTCCCCCTCTTCCGCCGCCAGATCGAGCGGGGCGGCCCGGTGACGGTCACCCATCCGGCGATGACGCGCTACTTCATGACGATCCCGGAGGCCGTGCAGCTCGTGATCCGGGCCGGGGACATCGGCGCCGGCAAGGGCGAGGTCTTCGTCCTCGACATGGGCGAGCCGGTGAAGATCGTCGACCTCGCCCACAACATGATCCACCTCGCCGGTTACGAGCCCGAAGCGGATATCGCGATCGAGTTCACCAAACCCCGCCCCGGCGAGAAGCTGCACGAGGAGCTGTTCGGCTCCGGTGAGACCCCGCAGCCGACCGCCGCCAAACGAATCCACAGGGCGGTGCGGGAGACCCCCCTCGATCCGGACTGGGTCGAAGCCACCCTCAACTCGCTCGAGCACATGGTGATGGCCGGCGACGAGGCCAACCTCGCCGAGCGGGTCGTGGCTTTGATCACCGCGCCGCACGATGACACGGCGGCAGTCGGCTTCGACGGGTAGCCTCTCGCAGCCACTTGCTTGATCTGATCAAGGAAATCGGCTCCGTCGCGGGTCTGGTCGCGTTCCTCGGACTCGCCGTCCTCACGCTGCTCGCATTCACCCAGGGCCGGGACATCCGCCGCCTGCGCGAGTGGGCGGGCTCGGCGCCGGAGCGCGATGCCGAGCGCAAGGAGGCGACCTCGACGGTCGCCGCTCGAGCGCGCCGAGGAGATGCGGAAGCTGGAGGAGGCGCGGACTGCCGAGCACGAGGCCACCGAACTGCGCGAGGAAAGGCGGCGGAGACGGGAGGAGGGGCTTCCCGAACTGACCCGGAGCGAGCGCATTCGCGACCGGCTCTCGGCCGGCGGGCGACTCGCCGAACCCCGCTATCTGGCGGCGCTCTTCGTCGTCGTCCTGCTCGTCGCGGGCGGAGTCGCCTACGCGGTGACGCAGACCGGCGGCGAGGCGGACGGCAAGGCCGGCCACAGCGAGCGGGCGGCCGCGTTGAGGCCCGGCGATATCGAGGTCACCGTCCTCAACGGGACCGCGGTGCCGGGGCTGGCGGCGACATTCGGTGACATGGTCGAGCGCAAGGGGTACAAGCTCGGCGCCGTCACCAACAGCACCTCGAGCTTCACCGACAGCGTCGTCATGTACGAGCGTGGAAGCGCCCCCGAGGCGCACCGGGTCGCCCGCTCGGTGGACATCTCGCAGGTGCGGCTGATGACCCCGGAGATCGAAGCGGTCTCCGCCGGGGCGCCGGTCTCGGTCGTGGTCGGCGAGGACAATGCCTCGTCTCCGGGTTAGCTTCGCGGGCGTCGTCTTCGCGCTGCTCGTCGTCGCCACCCTCGCTGCCTTCGCCTGGTCGCAGCGCCTCAAGCGTGATCCCCTGGTTCTCGACAGGGTTAGTTTCGTCGCCGTTCCGCGCCTCCACCCTCAGGCACCATCGGTCCGCGCCTTCACCCCGAACCGCGACTGCCGCTTCGACCGCATCCGGATCCGCTTCCGGATGACCCAGTCAGACCGCGCCAACGTGCAGATCGTCAAGCCGGGCGGGAAATTGGTTGTCACCCTCGCCCGCGACCAGTACCTGAAGCGCTACACCTTCTTCACCTTCTACTGGGACGGCCGGATGAGGGGAGGGGGCACCGCCGAGCCCGGCCGCTACCGGCTGCGTGTGAAAATGCTCGGGCAGGAGCGGACCCTGGTCCCGGGCGGCGTGATGCGCCTGCATGAGGCGATCCGCCGACCCGGTGAGCACTGCCCCCCCAGGGCGGGGGGCTCAGCTTGAGCGACGTTCTCGCGGGGGCGATGCTGCTCGTCGTCGCCGCCGCCTCGGCGGCGGCGATCCTGCTCCCGGCGGGCCGCCCGCGCGCCGCGGCGATGCTGCTCGCCGTCGTCGCCTTCCCGCTGCTGATCCTCGCGGACCAATGGAACTCCCCGCAGATCTCGGACCTGCGGGACGACCCGGCCCGCCTCGCAGCCCTGGTCGCGGCGGCGATCGGGGCAAGCGTCGCGCTGGCCGCCGCGTTCCGCCGCTGGCCGATCGCGCTTCCACTGGCGATCGTCGCCGCCCTCCCCTTCCGGATTCCATTGCACGCCGGTGGCGACACCGCAAACTTGCTGGTCCCTCTCTACCTCGTGATCGCGGGCGGAGTGCTGTCGACAGGACTGAGGGATCTCGGCGCAACCGCAGCGGCTTCTCCGGCGGGTGATGTGGACCCCGCCGGCCGAGCCGCCCTCTGGCTCCCGCGAGTTCTCGCAGCGGTCGTCGTCCTTTACGCCCTGCAGGCCCTCTACTCGCCGGACTTCTCGAAGAGCTTGCAGAACGTCTGCTTCTTCTTCGTCCCCTTCTCCCTCGTATATGCCCTTCTGCGCGACATCCGCTGGGATCGGCAGCTGCTGACGGCGGTCCTCTGGGTCATCGCCTTGGAGGCTGTCGCATTCGTCCTCGTCGGAACCGTCGAGTACGTGACGGAAAACCTGTTCTGGAACGACCAGGTGATCCGCTCGAACGAGTTCCACACCTATTTCAGGGTGAACTCGGTCTTCTGGGACCCGAACATCTACGGCAGGTACCTCGCGCTGGCGATCGTGGTTGCGACGGCGGCGCTGCTCTGGGCGAGGGAGCGGCGCAGCCTGGCGTTGTTGACGATCCTGATCGCAGTGCTCTGGGCGGGCCTGGTCCCGACCTTCTCGCAGTCGAGCTTCGCCGCGCTGCTGGTCGGCCTGGCTGTCCTCGCCGCGCTGCGGTGGAGTCTCCGCTGGAGCCTCATCGCGGTCGGCGCCGCAGCGGTCCTCGGCGTGGTGGCGGTGATCTTCATCGGCGGCTCCTCGTCGCTCAACCCGTCCCGGATCAACGTCGACACCGGCGGCCGCGCCAACCTCGTCTCCGGTGGCGCCGACCTCTTTGCCCAGCGGCCGATCTGGGGGTACGGCGCCGGCTCCTTCCCGGCCGCCTACCGCGAACACATCGCGACGAGAAAGGCCCCCGTCTCCGTCTCCCACACCGAGCCGGTCACCGTCGCCGCCGAGCAGGGCGTCATCGGCCTGGCTGCTTACGCGGCCCTCCTCGTCTGTGCGCTCTGGACGATGGCAGCTGGCCTGCCGGTCTCTCGGGCATCCACGACAGGACCTGCGCGCCAGGCCGTCCTGGCAACTTTCGTGGCGCTGCTGGTGCACACGATGGCCTACGCCGGGTTCTTCGAGGACCCGATCACCTGGGTGCTGCTCGCAGTCGGCGCCTCGCTCGCGGGCGCCGCGGTCCGCGACGCTACGTAGTCTCCCCCCGTGTCGGGCTACCTCCGCCGCCTCGCGACGACCGGCGCCGCCTACACCGCGGCCAGCATCCTCTCGAAGCTGATCGCGGTCGCGCTGCTGCCGCTCTACACGCGCTACCTGACCCCGGCGGACTACGGCGCCGCCGAGGTCCTCTTCGCCGCGGTGGTGGCAGCCAGCATCGTGATCCGCTTCGGCGTGATCGAGGCGGTGCTCCGCTTCTACTACAAGGCCGGGGAGGACCCGCATCAGGTCGTCGCCACCTCTTTCGCCGCGCTGTTCTGGTTCGCGACGGTCGCGGCCCTGATCGCGCTTCCGTTCGCCGGGCCGATCTCCGAAGCGCTGCTCGACCGCCCCGCTCCCGACCTGGCGCGGATCGCGATCGGCGGGCTCTGGGTGCTGACCCTGCACGAGTACCTCCTCACCCTGTTCCGGCTCGAGGAGCGCGCCAGGGCCTTCTTCACCGTGACGATCGCCAACGTCCTTGCGGCGATCGGGCTGACGGTGGTCCTGGTCGTCGCCGAGGACGAGGGCGCCCGCGGCCTCCTCCTCGGCAGCTATCTGAGCGGCGCCGCATTCGTGCTCGGCCTGATCGTCGTCCACCGCCGCAGCCTCTCGCTCTGGATCGACCGGGTCCTGCTGCGGCGCATGCTGCGCTTCGGCCTGCCGACGATGCCGGCCGAGCTCTCGCTGTACGGGCTCAACTTCGTCGACCGGATCATCATCGTCCGCACCGTCGGGCTCGCCGAGGCCGGCCTCTACTCACTCGCGATCAAGTTCGCCCAGGCCGTCAACGTGCTGGTCCGCGGCTTCCAGCTGGCCTGGCCGCCCCTCGCCTACTCGATCCGCGACGACGACGAGGCCCGCCGCGCATACGCCGCCGTCGTCACCTGGTTCCTCGCCGGCTGCGCGTTCGTCGTCGTGGGCGATGTGGCTCTTCGCGCGCTGGATCGTGCGGGCACTGGCCGCGCCCGAGTTCTTCGCCTCATATGAAGCGGTCGGCCTGATCTCGACCGCCGTCACCCTCTATGCGCTCTACATGGTGCTGCTCGTGATTCTCGGCCGGACAGGCCGCACCGAGTTCAACTTCCCGGCGACCGGGGCCGCGCTGGCGGTCAACGTGATCCTCAACCTGATCCTCGTTCCGCCGCTGGAGATCGTCGGGCGGGCATCGCCCTCGTCGCCTCCTACCTGGTGGTGGTCGCGCTGATGTACGGGTTCACCCAGCGCCTCTTCCCGGTCCCCTACGAATGGGGGCGGCTCGCCCGCGCTGGTCTTCGTCTCGACCGTCCTGGTCGCGCTCGGCGAGCTGCTGCTGCCGACCGATGGCGCGGTCGGCCTGCTCGGCCGGATCGTCGTCTGGCTCGCCTACCCGGCGACGCTGCTCGCCGCCGGCTTCTTCACCGACGAGGAGCGCCGTTGGCTCGGCCGGCTCCGCCACCCGGTCGAGCTGATGCGCAGCCTGACCGCCGCCAGCAGGGAGCCGCCGGCGGTCGACGGCACGATCCCCGAGGCCTACGAGGTCGCCCGGATGGACGAAGACTCGCAAGCCTGAACAGCGCCATCCGGCGTCCTCGGTCGCTCGCGTGCGGAGCACGCCACGCTCCCTGCGTCCTGGGCCTGCACTGTTCAGCCCTCCGAGGCCAGGTCCCTGAGGCTGCGGCCGCTGTTGGGGAACAGCGCCTGGCGCGCGTGGGCCCAGTAGATGCGGGCGGGACGGCCGGGCAGGAAGGTCGCCGCCAGGGCGCGGACCGCGTATGACCACGAGGTGAGGACGCGGACCGCGAGGGCTGCGCCCCGGGAGCCGTGCTTGTGCATGTAGAGATCGCGGTTGCGGTGGAATTCGACGATGCGGGGGAGGCCGGCGGCGAGGTCGGTCGAGAGCTGGTCGTGGTGGACCGCCTCGGCGGCGGGGACGTACAGGGTGTGCCAACCGGCGGTGGCCAGCCGTCTGCAGAAGTCGCACTCGTCGTAGTAGACGAAGAAGTCGGGGTCGAGGTACCCGACCGCCGCCGCCGCCTCGCGGC
Organism: uncultured Solirubrobacterales bacterium; assembly: GCA_963816785.1. Classification (GTDB taxonomy): domain Bacteria; phylum Actinomycetota; class Thermoleophilia; order Solirubrobacterales; family 70-9; genus VRUE01. The sequence goes on from CAWFLL010000004.1 coordinate 1,534,906, forward strand.
GCACCAACAGCGCGCTCGACTGCGCCCAGTCGACCTCGCGCGAGCCGGTCCCGGTGCTCTGCACGGTCAGGCGGCGATGCAGGAAGAGCGCGCCGATCGCGGCCGTCCCCACTCCCGGGAAGCGCCAGGCGCAGGGGACCGGGCGGCCGTCGGGGTCGAGCAGCTGCGCCCCCGCCGCCCCTGCGTCCGGGTCGGCCTCGAGCGCCTCGACCAGGGCCGCCGCAGCCCCCGGCCGCAGCTCGGAGTCCTCGTTCAGCAGCAGGCAGTACTCGCCGCTGGCCTCGCGCATCAGGGTCGAGTCGTTCTCCCCCTTGCCGGTTCTGTGCTCGAGCGCGATCAGCCTGATCTCTCCGCCGCGAGCCCGCACCGCGTCGGCCGAGCCGTCCTCGGACGCGTTGTCGAGGACGAGGATCTCCCGCTCGAGGCCGTCGGGATGAGTGCGCTCGATCGCTTCGAGGCACGCGAGCAGGAGCTCACGCCCGTTTGTGTTGACCACGCAGTAGGAGAGCGTTGGCGCCACGCGGTGACGATAACTATTGCTTTGAGGCGGGGCGCCGGCCTTCGATCCCCCTCCTTGCTATCGATTCGGCGCCGAGTGGCTGGGTCTGCCTCAGGCGCCCTCGCCACCGCCGGTTGCGACCGCGTAGGCCTCCTCGCCGCCGAGAAACGGGGTCAGCGTGACGTAGACGGCCCATGGCACCAGCTCCGCCAGGCGCTCGGGCCCTTTCGTTTTGACGTGCTCGTAGAAGAGCGCGTAGAGCGCCCCGCCGATCGCCTCGGCGGTGATCGGCGGGATCTCGGGGACGAGCTCATAGCCCGGCGTCCAGCAGCGCCTCCATCTGTTCGGTCACCTTCTCGCGCTGCTCGAGCGCCCGTTTGCCCGCCGCGTACATCTCGACCGCCCCCAGCCGCGCGTACTCGGGCTCCTGCACGCCGTAGAGGAACATCGACTCCTGCGTGGCCCTGGACCGCCTCGGGCCAGTCCTTGGCGATCCGGAAGGCCGGCAGCGCCGCCGCCAGCATCTGCAGCGAGCCGACGTCGAGGGCCGCCACGACCGCGTCCTCCTTGCTCTCGAAGAGCTCGTAGAAGGCCCGGTAGGAGGTCCCGGCCCGCTCGATGATGTCGGCGATCGTCGTCTCCGGATAGCCCTTCTCGGCGACGACGGCCGCCAGGCCCCGCAGCAGCCGCTCCGACGGATTCGACGCGGCCTGCCGCTCCTCGAAGGGCAGCGGGCGCAGCACGCGCCGCCGCGGCCCGCGCAGCGGCCCCGGAGGAGGGGGGTAGAGCAGGAGCCAATCCCAGAGCTGCGGCGCCAGCTCCACCAGCTGCTCGGGCTCGCCGCGGTAGAGGCGCTTGTGCATCACCTTCTGCACCCCGCCGATCAGCGCCCGCACCATCTCCGAGGGCATCCCCTCGCGCCCCATCGCATCAAGGATCGGCGTCGCCAGCGCCTCGAGGGAGTCGGTCACGCGGTCGAGCAGCGCGACCGCCTCGCGCCCGCCCGCGTAGACCTCGACGATGCACATCGTCGCCGCCGCCGGCTGCGCAGCGATCCTCTTGATCAGTCCTTCGAACGCGTTCTTCGTGAGTTGCGGGTCGCTCGGCGGCTCTCCCTCCGGCAAGAGCGTCTTCGATGCGGTTTCCAGCGCCGGCCCGACGAGCGCCTCGATCGCCGCCAGGAAGCACGCCTGTTTGTCGCTGAAATGCTTGTAGAAGGCGCTGCGCGAGACTCCAGAGAGCTCGACCAGGTCGACGATCGTCGTCGCCTCATAGCCCTTTTCGGCGACGTTCGCCACCATCGCCCCGTAGAGGCGTTCGCGGTGATTCTGCTCCGCTTCGGCGGCAGTCGTGCCCCGCCCCGGGGGCAGCGTCTTCTCGCCGCAGCCGCCTCGAGTCTCCCCACGGTGTCTGCCATCATCCGGAGCGGCACCATATCCAGACCTCTGGGTCCCTCCGATGGGCCGAAATTCAGGGGTTCTAGACGGTAATTTCCCGACTATCACTAGCCTCCCTTACGGTAAAGCATCGTGGGGAAATATCCCAATAGTCATGCGGATTTTCCCAGCAACGCTTGACATCTGGGTTGGACTATGTTCTAGTTATTCCCGGCTTCCGGGAAGCGAGTCGTCTACACGGGGAACGGAAGTCCGCAGCGAAGCTGCGGAGGAGAAAGGCATTGGCCCGGCAGGGCTTGCGAGCTATCGTGAGCTCCGGGGGGGACCACATCCGGGGGGACCGCAGGAAAGTGGAGAGGGAGAGGAACGTGAGACGCGAGTCGAAGGCACCAGCCTCCGGCACCGCCGTGACCGCCTACCGCAGGGCGGGCAGTTCCGCCTTGCCGGCGGGCTTGGGCCTCGCACTCCTCGCCCTTCTCGGCGCCCGCCTGCTCTCCCTCCCCTCCCAAGCCCTCGCGGCCAGGAAGTACCAGGCCGTCGCTCAGTTCCCCCCCAACTATCCCGACAACCACCACGTCTACGTCGCCGATAGCGGCCGCGGATCGGTCTACGACTTCAGCTCGGTTACGGACAAGACCCCGGAACGCTGGAACGGCACGACGACCTCGCAGGGCTCATTTGGAGAAGGGGTCGCCGTCGCCGCCGACAGCAGCACCGGCGATGTCTTCGTTGCCGACAGCTCGCATGCCGTGATCGACAAGTTCGACGAAAGCGGCACCCTGATGGTTCCGACAGCTCACCCCCGCTGCCCGGCATCCTCGGCCCAGGCCATCCGCGATGTCGCGGGTGACCTGGCTCCCGAGGACTCTCCGCGCACCGCTTGGCGTCCCGAGGTCGTCAGAGGGTGAAGCGCGAGTTCGGCATAGCGGCGACGCTGGCGGTCGCGCTGATACTTGCCCTCTCTCCCGCCGCGGACGCGGAGCTCGGGATTACCAGCTACTTCAAATTCACCGGCTCTGAAGAAACCGAAGGGCTCTCACCCCTAAACGGAGTGTTCGTCAATCACAATGGAATCGGCGGCGCCTCCGCCGGGGACGTCTACGCTCGAGGCGGCCGGTGGTCGTCCTCGGGAGCGTTCACCGAACTGGCGCCGGGTGGCTTCGTCAACCAGGCCACCGGCGAAACCTTCTCGATCGGCGGCGAAGAAGTGGTCGTGTCTACCGCGCCCGGCGACTTCGTGCGCTCGTTTGGCTACGACGTGGTCGACACCGGGCCCGACGACAGCCCCGTCGATGAGGAACAGCGACTCACGATCACCGCCTCCGGGGGGGACTACACCCTGAGCTGCTGCACGATCAACGGCGTCAGTCCGACGACGAAAGATCTCCCCTACAACGCCACCGCCCAGGAAGTGGAGGACGCCCTCGGTGAACTGGCCGTCATCGATCCGGTTGGCGGCACCGTCACGGTCACCGGCGGTCCCAGTGGCCCTGGCGATCTCGGCCCTTACGTCTACGCCCTCGTCTACGGCGGGACGCTCACCGGCGACGACTTCACCGTGTGGAATGTCGATATAGGCCATCTCACCGGGAACACCGTCACCGGCAGGGTCGAGACGCTTGTCGACGGAGGCGGGCTTGAGGTGTGCGATGCGGCCAACGGGGACGTCTGCCATACCAATGAATGGAACTTCGGGGGCAGGGACACGAGCCCGTCGCCGGTGCAAGGCGCATTCACCGGCTCGGCCTCGCTCAGCCTTGCGCCGACCACGGCGCCGAACGCCGGCAACGTGCTGGTTGCCGACTCCATCTATCAGCGGGTCAACGAATTCACTCCGACCGGCGCCTTCATCCGGGCCTTCGGCTGGGACGTCAACGCCCACGGCACCAACAACAGCAGCGTCAACGAGCAACAGCAACTCACGATCAATGCCACTGGTGGGAAGTTCTCACTTTCGTTCCCCGACATCCCGAATTTCGGTGGCGGCTTCACCCCCGGGCCGATCACCGGCGCCATCGGAACGGGCGAGGTAACCAACGAATCCAACACGATCGTCAAGGTCGACACGACCAACGGCGAATTCGAAATCGGGCAGAACATAATCGGCTTCGGGATACCGACCGGCACCACGATCATCGGGGTCGGTCCCAACACGCTGACACTCTCGGCAAACGCGACTTCAGGCGCGAACACCTCCCGAACGCTGACCGCCCACGACATCCCCTACAACGCTACGGCGGCAGAAGTCGATGCCGCCCTCGAGTCGCTGCCATCGATCGGCGGCATCGGCGGCACGGTGGAAGTCACCGGCCCTCCCGGTGGCCCCTACACGATCACCTTCACCGGCAACGTCGGCGGCGATGAACAGGTCGCCTTCGGCACGACGAACGAAGCGCTCACGGGTGGAGCGCAAACCACCACCGTCACCACCGTCGCCAACGGCGGCGCCTTCGAGACCTGCGTCGATGCCCAGGGGGACGTTTGCAAGATCGGAGTGAAAGGAAAAGCAGGGGTAGGAGGCTCCAAGCTCGGGCAGTTCACGGGTAACTCCGGTGCCCTCACGGGCGTCGCCGAGGACTCCACCGGTGCGATCTATGTTGTCAACGGTCCCCGTCCGGGATTTGGTGTGGACACCAACATGCGGGTGCAGAAGTTCACCCCCAGCGGCTCCGGATTCACGCCGTCCGTCTGCTGCTCCCCCGAGAAACAGAGCGTCACGGTCAGCGCAGCCGCGGGGCAGTTCCGGCTCGGCTACGTCAAGAACGACGGGACCAAAGGAACCGGGACCCTGACAAACAACTCGACGCTCGTCGGGAACGTCAACACCACCGAAGGTGCATTCGTCGTGGGGCAGCCGATCCGCTCTTCGGGTCAGATCATTCCCTCCGGCACGACCATCGTCGCGGTCGGGGCAAATACCCTCACCCTTTCCCAACCCGCCCAACAAGTCGAACCTCCGCCGCTTCCGCTGTTCTCGAACAGCGTCACCGATACCGTCGATCTGCCCTACAACGCTCCCGCCAACGACTCGATCGCGGGCACCCCGGGAGTCATCGACAGCGTCGAGGAGGCGCTGAACGACCTCGCTCCGATCAAAGCTGAAGGCGGCTTCGTCACCGTCACCGGCGGCCCGGGCAACCCGTCCGGCTCGTCGCCCTACTCGGTCACGTTCAACGGCCCGCCGCTGGTCGGCTCGAACCAGTCCTTGATGCTCGGCAAGAACGGCACCACTCCCCTGAGCGGCGGTAGCGGCGGCGGCGCCGACCAGGCCGTTGCCATGCCCGTCCAGGACGGCGCGCCAGCTGGTTCGAGTCAGTTCGATGCTCCGGTCGAGGTCGCGATCGACAACGCCGATCACATCTACATCTCGCGGTTCTTCCCGCCCGGCGCCGCCACCTGTCCAGACGGCTCGAGTTCAAATCTTGAAATTCGCCTTCAGCGGTTCGGGACCGACGGGACCCTCGAAGGCACGAGCGCCCCCTGTTACCGGATCCCCCCCGGAGGATTCAACGGGGACTATGGGGATCTGAGCGTCGATCCTGTCAGTGGCGAGCCTTACCTCGCTGTCAGCGAATGCTGCGCATCCATCCCCATTTTCGGCAGCGGCGCCCTTGCTTTCATCTTCGGTGAGCTGGGCGCTGCGCCGACTCTAGCGCTCAATCCCCCGTCGAACATCGCGGCCACCGGGGTCACGATCTCGGGGGAAATCGACGCGAACGGCCCGGAGAGCGCCGCCGGGCACCCGAATCCCACCGTCACGACGTACCAGGTTCAGTACCGGCTTAACGGTGAAACGGAATGGGCCACATATGCGCCGCCCACGTCAGTCGGCTTTGAAGACGACCCGGTTCCGTTCAGCGTAGGCGTCAGCGGCCTCACTCCGAAAACCACCTACGACTTCCGCCTGATCCTGACGAAGACGGGAAGGCCGACCGTGACCGGGCCGGTGCAGACCGCAACCACAGCCGCGGCACCGCCCTCGGTCGAAAACCTCCGCTCCAGCAACGTGACCGCCACCTCGGCTGACCTTCACGTCCGGATCAACGCCAGGGGCACGCCGACCACCTACCACTTCGAGTACGGCACGACCACCGACCTCGAACTCGCGACTCCCGAGACCCCGATCGGCGAATCGCAACTACCGGTCGACGTCAGCGACCACCTCGACGGCCTCGACCCGACCGTCTACTACTTCCGCGTCGTCGCGACCAACAGCCTCGGTACGACGACGAGCCCCGACCAGACCTTCAACTTCTACCCCGAGCCGTGCCCGAACGAAGCCGTGCGCCAGCAGACTGGGGCCGCTCGCCTCCCCGACTGCCGGGCCTACGAGCTCGTCTCCCCTGCGGACGCCGGTGCTGCGAGCCTGTTCGCCGGTGGGCCAAATTCCCCCTACGCGAAATCGCCCTCCCGCCTCTCGTTCTTCGGCCTGCTCGGGACGATTCCGGGAACCGGCAACCCGCCCAACTTCCTCGGCGACCACTATGTGGCCACCCGCACGAGCACCGGTTGGAAGACCGCCTACGTCGGGATTCCCGCAGATCAGTACACGCAGGTTGGCGGACCTCCCAACCGCGGTTTCCTCAACAATCCGACGCCCTCTGACAAAACCCTGAGTCGCTTCCTGGACTGGCAGAAAGGCTCATTCGGGTTCGGGAATGAAATTGGTTCGATGGCTCCCTTCATGTGGGATGCCGACGGCAACAGCCTCGGGCGTCTTCCCTCCAATGTCGCTGGCGTTCCGGGTGGCCTCGAGGACATTTCCGAAGGAGGCTTCATCGGCGACCTCGAGCCTTCGTTCGACTTCAGCCACTACTTCTTCTCCTCCGCCAACGTCGTCTTCGCCCCCGGCGGGCTGACGAGCGGCAACGGCTCGGTCTACGACAACGACCTCTCGACCGGCTCGGTGACGATTGCATCCAAACTGTCGAACGGCAATCCCATTCCGCCCGAGCCGGGGATGTCTCCGACGATTACTTCACGATTCCGGGCGCGTCCACCGACGGGTCGCACGTCCTCATCGGCGCAACCGCCACCGGCGTGTGCGGAGATCCGACCTGTCATCCGGCGCCGGACATCTGCGGGGGTGGTGAAGGCCTCGCCATGTGTCCGGACGGCCTTCCCGTTCACCTCTATATGCGAGTGGGCGGTGCCGTCACCTACGACGTGTCGCGTCGGCAACAGTCGTCGACTACCAAGGGATGACCGAAGACGGCTCCGCCGTGTACTTCACGACCGCGAAAAAAATAACGCCCGACGACCACGACACGAGCATCGACCTCTATCGCTGGAGCGAGGCGGACGGACTCGGTCACGCGGATCTCGGCGGGAAGCGGCGGGGGAGTCGGTGACACCGACGGGTGCAGCCCGGCCTGGACCTCGAATTGCAACGTCGAGGTGGTCGCCGCAACGAGCCAAGAATCCTTCGCGGGAGCGTTCTCGAAATCGAGCGACAACTCGATCGCCGCCGACGCCGGTGACGTCTACTTCTACTCGCCAGAGCAGTTCGTCGGCGGAGAAGGAGTTCCCGGGCCGTCGCAACCTCTACGTCAACCGCGACGGCGCGATGCAGCACGTGGCGACACTCGACGCTGACAAGCCCCTCACCCGAATTCAGGTCTCGCCTGACGGCGAGCACGCAGCATTCATCACCGCCACCCAGCTGACCACCTACGACAACACCGCTGAAGACGGAAACTGCGCGCCCGAAGAATTCGGCTTTCCGGTCCGACCCCGGTGCCTGGAGATGTACACCTACGACGCCGCCTGCGGATCAGGTGAACTGCGTCTCCTGCATCCCCAGCGGTGACGCGCCAGCGAGCGACGTCGTCGGCAGTCAGAACGGAATCTTCATGTCCGACGATGGCCGCGCCTTCTTCTCCACCCGCGACGCGGCGGTACCGGATGACACGAACGGGATCACGGACGTCTACGAGTTCGTCTCACGGCCGGCCGCAGCTGATCTCCTCCGGAACCGGTGAGACAGACAAAGCGATCATCGGGGAAGCCGGGCTCGTGGGCGTCAGCGTCGACGGCGTCGACGTCTACTTCGGGACTTTCCAGAAGCTGGTCGAGGGAGACCGCAACGGGCAGGCCCTGCGGTTCTATGACGCCCGCACCAGCGGGGGCTTCGTGCTCCCGGCTGTGGTTGCACCGTGCGAAGCCGCGGACGAGTGCAGAGGCACGGGCAGCTCCGTTCCCACCCCACCCACGGTCGCAAGCTCCGCTGTCCTGGGCGCCGGAGGGAACGCTCCGCCGGCCGCCAAGAAGAAGCACCGCTGCTCCAAGCGCCGCGCCTCGAAGCACCGCTGCGGGAAGAAGGAGCACAAGAAGCAGAAATCACGGAGCGCAAAGCGCTCGCATGCAGACAGCACACAGGGGGGCGGGCGATGAAGGCGAGTCTCTGAAGCTGACCCTCGTCGCCGGTCTGGTCGGCGCCTGGTTCGTCGTGCCAGTCGTGTCTCAGGCATCAGTGCCGATCTACACCCTGAAACCGGCGACCAACTCGACGCCAGGCGGGCACCCATGCCGAACATCGCTCTCACGGTCGAAGTCGGCGTTCGCGACGTAACCGAGCCGGTCACCCTGCCCTGCGTCTGCAATGCGATCCGAGACTTGAAGATCAACACGCCGGCTGGTCTGATCGCGGCGCCCGGCAACATCCCGAAGTGCACGGCCGCGGAGTTCGCGATCAAGCGCTGCCCGGTCGATTCGCAGCTGGGTGTGGCAGTAATTCGCTTCTTTCCCGAGGAAGACGGCGGCCTCGGCTACACGATCACGCCTATCTACAACATGGAGCCTCGCGAGGACCAGCTGGCGCTGCTCGCCAACGTCGCGCCGCTCTCGGAGACACCAATCTATACCGACCTCACGTCGCGCACCGAGAGCGACTACGGCCTCGAGTTCAAGACCTTCGGGATTCCCAGCATCCTGCCGCCGAACATGATCTACCACGATCTTCTGGGGAGTCCCCGGAGATCCGGTCCACGACCCGTTCCGTGTCCCGTTCGAAGGAATCGGTGCCCCAGGCACCCCGCTCAAATCCAAGACGTTCGGCTGCGGCAACGACGGCGTGAATCCCGTGCCAAAACTGCTCGCGGACGAAACTCCCAGCGGCGAAGCGGACTGCGGATGCGGATCCCATTCCTGCCAACAGCCCGATTGTTCCCTTCGTGCAGAACCCGACCGCGTGCCTCGGGGAAACCGCTCTTCAACGCGGAAATCCTCGCGTACGACCTCGAGACCGATCAGCGAACACGGCGCCGTTCCCGGCGATCACGGGCTGCGACCAGCTCAGCTTCGACCCGAGCCTCGCGGCGAAGCCGACGACGACCGAGGCCGACTCTCCATCCGGCCTCGATGTGAACGTGAACGTTCCGCAGACCCTCAGTCCGGCGACCCCGACCTCTTCAGCGATTCGCGAGGCCCGCGTCACCCTTCCCGCCGGTTTCACGATCAACTCCAGCGCCGCCGACGGCAAGAGCGCATGCACAGCGGCAGCAGGCCCACTTCAACACTCGCCTGCCGGCCGAGTGCCCGGAGCACGCCAAGGTCGGAACGCTCGCGGTCGAAAGCACTCAGTTCCCGTCCCTGCTACGCGGCGCGATGTACCTCGGTGAGCCGCTGCCCGGCAACCGCTACCGGATCTTCTGGGCATTCGACGGTTTCTCCCTCCACGTCAAGCTGGCCGGAACCGTCACCCCCGATCCGCAGACAGGTCAGCTGACGGCGACCTTCTCGGACCTGCCCACAGTTCAACTTCCAGAACTTCAACCTCCACTTCTTCGGAGCGGAGCGGGGCCTCTTGACCACGCCGACACACTGCGGCACCTATCCGGTGCAGGCCGAGTTCACCCCCTGGGCCCACCCGGAGGTTCCGAAACAGAACTCGACCCAGTTCTTCACGATCGACTCCGGACCGAACGGACAGCCCTGCCCCAGTGCCGCGCGCCCATTCGACCCGAGCTTCACGGGCGGGGTCTTCCGACAACACCGCTGGCGCCCACACGACCTTTTCCGTCGATATCTCCCGCCCGGACGGCGATCAGGCGCTCGTGGGCGTCAACGTGACGACTCCCCCCGGCTTCTCGGCGACTCTAAAAGGGGTCCCTTACTGCCCCGAGTCGGCGATCGCCCAGCTGCAGACCTCCGACTACACGGGACTGGCCGAGCTCACGGCTCCTGTCGTGCCCCGCCGCCTCCCAGGTCGGCACTGTGGTTGCGGGAGCCGGAGCAGGTTCCAAGCCGCTTTTCGTCGACGGTAAGGTCTACTGGGCAGGGCCTTACAAAGACGCGCCCCTCAGCCTCGTCATCGTCGTTCCTGCCGTCTCGGGTCCATATGACCTCGGGAACGTCGCCGTGAGAGTCGCCCTGCACGTCGATCCGGTCACCGCCCAGGTCAGGGCCGTTTCCGATCCGCTCCCTCAGATCCTCGAGGGCGTCCCGCTCAGGACAAGGCGAATCCTCGTCGATCTGGACCGCAAAGACTTCGCGCTCAACCCGACGAACTGCGATCCGTCCACCCTCGCCGCCGAGGCCTTTGGAGACCAGGGAGCGTCGGCGAGCCTCTCCACTCACTTCCAAGTCGCCAATTGTTCCGTACTTTCCTTCACGTCGAGGCTCGGCCTGACGCTCCACGGCTCGACCGAGCGCCGCGGGCACCCGGCTCTCCGCTCTGTCTACCGGGGCACCTCCAACGGCGCAAACCTCGCCTTGGCCTCGGTGGCGATGCCGAAGATGCTCCTGCTCGACAACTCCCACATCGGCACGGTCTGCACGAGAGTGCAGTTCGCGCAGGAGGCCTGCCCGAAAGGCTCCGTGATTGGAAGCGCAGTTGCCGAGACCCCGATACTCGACCAGCCACTCAGGGGAACGGTCTACCTGCGCTCCTCCTCGAACCGGCTTCCCGACATAGCCGTCGCGCTCAAGGGGCAGGTCGATTTCGAGCTCGCGGGCCGGCTCGATCAAGCGAAGGGCGGCGGACTGCGAGCCAACTTCGAAACGGCCCCCGACGTCCCCGTCTCTATTTTCACCCTTAGCCTGCTGGGCGGAAAACGGGGCCTGCTAATCAGTAGCGAAAATCTGTGCAAGGTGCGTCCCAGGGCCTCGGTGACGCTGCGCGGCCAAAACGGTAAGCGAATGTCTCGCCGGACCAAGATACGGACCTCCTGCGGAGCTCCGAGGAAGGCGGGAAGGTGATGAGAATCAGGGCCGCCTTCATTGCCGCGCTCATCGTGACCGCGCTCTGCTCAGGCTCGGCTCAGGCCGAGACGACCTACGTGACCAGCTTCGGCTCCGCGTCGACGACCCCGGCGAATCCCTACCCCCTGTTGGAACCGAGCGGCGTCGCCGTGAACAACGCGACAGGTGACGTCTACGTTGCAGACACCAGCCACAACCGAATCGAGGAGTTCGACTCCGACGGCAACTTCCTACGAATGTGGGGCAAAGACGTCAATGTCAGTACCGGTGGGGACATCTGCCCAGAAGCGCCCGGCGACGTCTGCGAAGCGAATCCTTCTTTCGGAGACACCGGGGGCGATGCCGCCGGCTGGTTCAACCATCCCGTAGGAATCGCCGTCGACAACTCCAATGGGCCGACAGCCGGCTCCGTCTATGTCGTCGACCTCGGCAACAATCGGGTCCAGCGCTTCACCGCCGACGGTGAGTTCGTCCTCACTTGGGGCAAAGCGGTCAACAAGCAGACCGCCGGCAACCTCTGCACCGCGGTCTCCGAACAGACATGCCAGGCCGGGCTCAAATCGACAGCAACGCCCACCGAGGAAGGCGTCTTCTCCGGCTGGACGACCGAACAGGCGCACATCGGCCTTCAGATCGCCACGGGACCGGATGGAGACGTCTATGTAGCGGATATGCGGGTTGCAGAAGGATTTGCCTCTGACCGCATCCAGAGGTTCGACTCCGGGGGCCACCTCGTCGGCGGCATCTACAAGCCGCCTGGCGGTTTCAAAGTCCTAGGAGGTCAGCATGCCTCGACGCCCGTTGTGGCGCAAAATGGCGACGTCTACATTGCCAATGAAACGGCTTGGAACCCCTGCTTCGGATGCTTTGCCTACCTTGTCCGGTACGACGCCTCTGGTTTCGATCCCAGCGGGCCGATGCCGGCGGAATTCAACCGCTCCTATGGAACGAGCAGACACGTCCTGCGGGCCACCATCGACCCGACCAACGGCTTCCTGATCGGCCTCGCCCGCGACTGCAACACGATCAATAACGTCGGGAACGCTGAATTTGGGCCGGCGGTGACCCACATCATTGAGTACCAGCCCGATACCTCCCAGGAGGTCGACTGCTCGGTATTTCCCACCCTGCCGGCTCCTGACGTCGGCGGCGGGCTGGCGATGACCACGAGTCCGTCCCACCGCCTCTACATTGCCCATCGGGAAGACGATCTCGTCCAGGTCTGGCAGCCGCCCGTGACCGAACCGCCGGTGGTCACGGATCAGGCCGCGACCGAGATAACGGCAACGGGCGCGCGGATCAACACTGAAATCATCGGCAATCTCGACGAGACGACATTCCACATCGAGTACGGTCCGGCCGGCCCCTGCTCCTCGAACCCCTGCACCTCGGCGCCGGAGGCCGACAGCATCGGCTCCGCGCTGACCCCCCGCCCCGGCAGCGACCAGCTCAACGGCCTGCAGGCAGGCACCACCTACCACTACCGGGTCGTCGCGACCAACGTCGCCGGCACGGGCGCCGGACCGGATCGCAAATTCACCACCTTCAAACTTCCGCACTTCGACCCGTCCTGCTCTAACAACCTCGTGCGCCAACAGACCGGCGCGGCCTACCTCCTCGACTGCCGCGCCTACGAGCTCGTCTCGGCCGAAGACCAAGGCGGTTACGACGTCGCTTCCGACCTCGTCCCCGGTCAGCAGCCGTACGGCGGCTATCCGGATGCGACGGACAAGGTCCTCTACGCAATCCACAACGGCGGCGTTCCCGCACACGGGTAAGCCGACCAACCGCGGCCCCGACCCGTATGTGGCTGTTCGCGACGCCGCAAACGAGCGCTGGAGGACCGAATATGTCGGCATCCCCGCAGACGTCGGCTCCGCGGCTCCCTTCTCATCCACGGTCGCCGGAGCCGGCGAGAACCTTGGATCGTTCGCCTTCGCAGGAACCGAAATCTGCGACCCGTGCTTCGGCGGCGAAGAGAGCGGCATACCGTTGCGCCTGCCCGACGGCTCGCTCGTGCAGGGGATGAAAGGCTCGCTTCACGTCACTGACCCGACCCCGGCCGGTGATGTGCGAAAGCCGCTCTCCGCCGACGGCTCGAACTTCGTCTTCGCCTCGAAACAGGCGTTCGTCTCGGGTGCCAACGAAAACGGCACGGACGTCACGATCTACAACCGCGATCTGGCAACCGACTTGACCACGATCGTTTCCAGGCTACCCAACGAACAGGTGATCCAGAACGGCGAAGACGTCGTCGCCCTCGACCTCTCTGCCGACGGCTCCCGGACCCTGGTCGGCTCCCTCGTCTCCACTGACTCCGAGGGCAACGACTACTACCACCTCTACATGCACGTCGGCACCGCGGACAGCACGATCGACCTTACCCCCGGCACGACCAGCGGCGTCCTCTTCGCGGGAATGGACGAAGCCGGCACCAAGGTCTACTTCACCACGCCCGATCCGCTCGTCGACGACGGAGACACAAGCGCCGACATGTTCCTCGCCGAGGTCGGGCCCTCGAGTTCCTCTCTCTCCCGAGTCTCCACCGGAGCGGGAGCGGGAGACACGGATTTCTGCGACCCATCGGGCACCAGTTTCAACCCAGATGACTGGAATGTCGTCCCGGGCGGTCTCACGGACTGCTCGGTCGTTGCAATCGGTGGGGCCGGCGGTGTGACCGCCGAGAACGGCGCCGCCTACTTCATATCGCCGGAGGAACTGGACGGGAACGGCGTCGACGGTGCCCCCAACCTGTTCCTTGCGTTCCCCGGCGACGCGCCACGCTTCATCAAGACGCTGGAGTCGAGCGCGAGCTCTCCCTGCTGCCCGCCGAGCACAAGTTCAAAGGTTATTTCGGCTCCTTCGAAAACGCCGAGGGCGTGGCGATCGACCCTGTCACCGGATCGAGTTACGTTCTTGACAACGGCTTCGTCTTCGGAGAACCCGGTGCGTATGTTCAGAAATTCGACTCCTCGGGCGCCGTCGAGAGCGGGTTCGGAACGGGTGGGAAAGTCGACGGCACCGGCAGCCCGAGCGGGCCGATCCTGTCCATAGGCGACGGCTCCGCGATCGGACATCCGATCGGAATTCCGACGAGCATCGCGGTCGACACTTCCCCCGCAAGCCCCAACTACCGCGACCTCTATGTCCCGAGCACCTTTGGCAGCGCAGTCCTCCGGTTCTCCCCCGTCGGGTGCCTACGAGGCGACGATCGAAGCCGGATTCCCGTCAGGTCGTCGCAGTCAATCCGGCCAACGGCAACGTGATGGTCGCCAGTCTGTTCGGGAGCATCAGCACCTTCACCCCGGAAGGCGCTCCCACGACCCCGACGATCGAAATTCCGTTCTTCACTCCCGGCGACGTAGCCAGTCGGCACGACGGGGAAGATCTACTTCGCCGACTCTGAATCGACCACCGTCTACGACTCCGCTGGGGGTCGAAACCGGGAAACTCGGCGGCAGTCCGGCGTTCGGCGTCGATCGTCGACCCAGTCGACGACCACGTCTACATCGTCGAACGGCGACAAAGTCCAGGAGTACGACGCGGCCGGCGTCCAGGTAGGCGGCCCGATCGGCTTCGGCGTGCTTCACGGCAGCGTCGGCGTGACCGCCCATACGGGGCGGATCACCGTGGCCAGCAACGGTGACGAAAAGGCCGCGCAGTTCACCCAACCTGTCACCCCGACTTCAGGGCCTACGACAGCCCCCTGGTGATCGACGCGGTGCGTGACCCCGAGCTCGCCATACCACGGACTTCCAGGCCACTCCGATGGCGAGCATGCGGTCTTCCCGTCGACGCTGCCCCTGACCGGGTTCGACAGCGAAGGCCAATACAACGTCTTCCGTTACGACGCCCAGGGCGACACACCGACTGCATCTCCTGCAATACGACGCTCGCGACGCCGCAGAGCGACGCCAGCCTTGCTTCGAACGGGCTCAGCATCAGCGACGAAGGACGAGTCTTCTTCAATACCGGAGAGCCGCTGGTCCTCCGCGATTCGAATGCCAAGCAGGACGTCTACGAGTGGAGCGACGAGGTCGGGACCGACGGCGGAGTGGAGCTGATCTCCGCCGGCCTTGGCCAGTTCGGCTCGAGCCTCTTGACGGTCACGTCCGACGGTCACGATGCCTTCTTCTTCACCCGGGACACGCTCGCCAAAAACGACGGGAACGGCACCCTGGTCAAGGTCTACACCGCACGGGAAGACGGCGGCTTCTTCGTCGTTCCGCCCCCGCCTCAGTGCAAAGCGTCCGACGAGTGCCATGGTCCCGGTAGTACGGCGCCGGCTCCTCCGGTTCTCGGCACCGTCCCGGGTGGCAACGGCAACGTGCCCGCCACGACCCAACGACCGTGCAAACGCGGCTTCGTGCGTCGCGGCAGCCGCTGCGTGAAGCGCTCGCGCAATGGCAGGCGCCGCGCCGGGCACAAAGCAGGCAAGCGCCGCGCAAATCACTCCAGGTCCGCCGGGGAAGATCGATGAGTGCCCGTAACTTCGCCGTTTGCCTGTTCGCTTCGCTCGCCCTGACCTGCTGCGTAAACGCTCCGGCCCTCGCAAGCCAGGAGATCGACACCTTCGCCGTCACATCCTCCGACTCGCAGGCTGGCGGTCATCCCGATCTGGGCATGACGTTCACGCTTGATGCGCCAGGTGCCCCAGAGGGCGCCCGCAACGTGACCGTCAACACTCCCGAAGGGATCTTCGGCAACCCGAAAGCGGTCACCCAGTGCACGTCCGTCGAATTCGCCCTCGATAGCTGCCCATCCAACGCCCAGGTCGGGCTGATCACCGTCTACGCAAATCACAACGGTGATCCCAATCGCCTCATGGGCACCGCGCCGATCTACAATCGTGCCCCGGTCGGCGATCAGACGGCTCTTTTCTCCTTCGTCGTTCCGATCATCGAGGTGCCGGTCTCGATTCCCGTCGAGGTACGTACCGCAAGCGATTTCGGCCTTCGGTTCACAGTCTCGGAGCTCACTCAGCTCGCGCCGCTGGCCGGCGCCGACATCGTCTTCTGGGGCTTCCCGGCCGACCCCGTCCACGACGCCGATCGCTTCCCAAGGGGGGCCCCCGACGAACCGGCCGGCTGTCCGGGTGTCGCCGACACCAGCTGCATCAGTCATCCCGTGGCCGCGGCCCTCTTGGTGCGACCGTTGATAAACAACCCATCCGTCTGCACCGGCGCGCCGCTGGTCGCGGAAATCCAGGTGCAGACATACCAGGATCCGGACCACCCCAGTCAGAAAGAGGCGGCCTATCCGGCCACGACGGGCTGCTACGGCATGACCTTCAAACCGGTCCTGCAGGGCACGCCGACCACCAAAGAGGCCGATTCCGCCTCCGGGTTCGATTTCAAGCTCAGCGCTTCTCAGCCCCTGGGCAAAGCCGTGACTCCATCGTCGATCAAAAAAGCGATCCTGACGTTGCCCGAGGGTTTCACAATCAACCCCGACGCGGCCGACGGGCAGGGGGAATGCCTCGAGTCGCAGGCCAACTTCGGTAACGAGGATGCCGCCAAATGCCCGGACCAGTCGAAGATCGGGACCTTCGCCATCGGCTCGCCCGCCCTGGCGGGTCCGCTCGAAGGGGCAATCTACATCGGCGAACCGAAGCCGGGAGACCAATACAGGCTGTTCCTGGTCGCCGACGGCTTCGGCATCCATGCGAAGTTCGTCGGCTCTTTCAGGCCCGATCCGGCGACCGGCAAGATCACCGCCTACATCGAAGACCTGCCGCAGGTCCCGTTCGAAGAATTCCAGCTGCACCTCTTTGCCTCGGACCGCGGGCTAATGGCGACCCCGACTCGCTGCACGCTCTATCCGATAATCGCGCGGTTCTTCCCCTGGAACTCAGTCCTCGCCGACGTCACCTCGTCGCAGCTCTTCTCGATCGAGTCCGGCCCCCGCGGCACGGAGTGCCCCGGTCAGATCCGGCCGTTCCAACCGCGCCTGCTCGCCGGAACGACTAACCCGACTGCCGGCGCCTACAGCGACTTCACCCTGAAACTCGACCGTGACGACGGCGATCAGTTCCTCGGCGATCTGAACTTCCGGATGCCTCCCGGCTTCACCGGAAACCTTCGTGGAATCAGCTATTGCCCGGAGGCAGCAATCCTCGCCGCCGCCCAGAAGTCAGGGCGTGCCGAGCAGGCCGCCCCCAGCTGCCAGGCGTCCTCCCAGATCGGCACCACGAGCGTGGCCGCCGGGCCCGGCACGCATCCCTTCAATGCGGTGGGGAAGATGTACCTCTCCGGGCCGCTGAAAGGAGCGCCGCTGAGCCTCGCCGCTGTGACGCCCGCACTGGCTGGTCCGTATGACTACGGTGTGGTGGTCGTCCGAGTGGCGCTGCACGTCGACCCGCTCACCGCCCAGGTATTCGCGGCTTCCGACAAGGTCCCTCAGATCATCGGCGGCGTCCCGATCAGAATGCGCTCGATTCGCGTCAACATCGACCGCCCCAACTTCACGATCAACCCAACCAATTGCGCCGACCTATCGGTCGACTCCCAGGGCATAGGCGACCAGGGGACCGTGGTCG
Organism: uncultured Solirubrobacterales bacterium; assembly: GCA_963816785.1. GTDB lineage: Bacteria > Actinomycetota > Thermoleophilia > Solirubrobacterales > 70-9 > VRUE01. The sequence goes on from CAWFLL010000004.1 coordinate 1,552,541, forward strand.
GCTTCAGCAGCTATTTCCACGCAATCAACTGTGCGACTCTGCCGTTCCGCCCCAGAATGTCGATCAAGCAACTGGGCGGCAAGCGTCAGACCAAACGCACGAAGAACCCTCCCCTGCAGTTCGACCTGCTCACGCGGTCGGGTGACGCCAACATCAAATCGGTCTCGGTCACCTTGCCGAAAGCCTTCGCGATCGACCAGCGCCACCTCGGCAATATCTGCTCGAGAGCGCAACTCGCGGCAGAACGCTGCGCGGGCCGGCAGCCGATCGGCTCAGCCTGGGTCAGGACTCCCTTGCTTGATCAGCCTCTCGAAGGCCCCGCCTACGCGGTCTCGGGCTTCGGCAAGCTCCCCAGGGTCGCCTTCATCCTCGACGGCCAAGTTCTGATCATCCCACAGGCCGAATCATCTTCAGTCAACGGTGGCTTCTTGAAGACGGTGGTTCCGCTCGTACCGGACGCCCCGATTGGCCATTTCCGCCTGACTCTGCTCGGCGGCTCCAAGGGGTATCTGGTCAACACGAAGGATTTGTGCTCGACCAGTTCGGCTGCTGGCGTCGGATTCATTGCACATAGCGGGAACCAACTCACCCAACGGGTTCCGGTAAGGACCGCGTGCGGCAACCGCCGTAAGGGCAAGCGCACCCGCCATGTGCGGCGGTGACAACAGGGTTGTCGCCGCGACTTAAGCAGCGCTTGCATTGCACCCGCCGACTCCATGGCAGCACGAGTTCCAACCAGTGATGCGATTGATGCATGGGCGAGGCTGGCTTGGATGTCAAAGGGTGCCTCGCCGGACCTAATGGAGATCTACCGGCAGTTCCCCCCCGGCCCAAGCCAGAACCCGACCAGCGCACAGGGGTTGATGATCTCTCAAAGCGGCAAATACGCCAAACAACGTCTTGGAGGATCAAGCTTCGTCGGCGGACAGCTCGCCGCGGGTGGCTACCAGCAACCCTTCTTCCACGGCTTTCGCAGATCCCACCCGGCCAGCATCAGCAACCCGCCGAATACGTGGCCCATAACCAGCAGGCCCGCATGATCGATGCGATCACGGAGCTGGTCGCCGAGCGGGGCTATCAGAAGACGACGATCGACTCGATCGCAAAGGGTGCCCGTGTCTCGCTGAAGACCTTCTACGAGCACTATGCGAGTAAGGAGGAGTGTTTCTTGGCTGCCTTCGATGCCGATGTGGAAGCGGCGGCGGAGATCTTCGGAGAGCTGCTGGACCCGGACATGCCATCGCCCGATCGGATGGCGGTCGGATAGAACTGCGGGCATGGAGGCCGAGCAGGTTGCGCGTCCCCTCCTCCCCTGGCTGGGTCGCGCCTGTCGCCTAGCGCGAGAGGAGAGTGGCGTCGTTCAGGTCAAGATCGCGGCGGCGATTGAGGTCAACCAGGCGACGATCGCGCCTTTGAGGACGGCATCGCGAGGCCGAGGCAGCCCGAGGAGGTTCTGATGGCCTATGCGACCGAGCTCGGTATCGACATCCGCCTGCTGTGGCTTCACGCCTTCGTTTTGCAGATCTTGGGCCTCAACAAGCAGGGGCATCGGGAAGGCATGCTGTGGTCAGAGCACAAGGCTGGGTCTGGCTTCAGCCCGGACCAGCTACCCGGCTACGCCAAGGAGCTCGCGGTGTTCGAGGAACGTGGCGAACCACCGAGCTCATCGCCGTCCTAGACTCCGAGGCCGAGGTGGAGGAAGATCCTCGGTGGGATGTCCTGACATGGCGCGGTAACTGCGCGCCGGAAGAATTTGGCGTCCCGATCCGACTCCGGTACCTGGAGATGTACACCTATGACGCGCTTACGGACCAAATCAACTGCCTCTCCTGCCTGCCCACGGGCGAGGCGCGGACGAGCGACGTCGCGGGCAGTCAGAACGGGATCTTCATGTCCGACGATGGACGCGCCTTCTTCTCGACTCGCGACGCGGTGGTACCGGACGACACAAACGGGATCGCTGACGTCTACGAGTTCGTCTCCGGCCGGCCACAGGTGATCTCCTCCGACACCGGTGAGACTGACCGAGCGATAACCGGAGAAGCAGAGCTCGTGGGTGTCAGGTTCGACGGCGTCGACGTCTATTTCGCGACCTTCCAGAAGCTGGTCGCGGGCGACCGCAACGGGCAGGCCCTGCGCTTCAATGACGCGCGTACCGGCGGCGGCTTCGTGCTCCCACCGCCGGTCTTGCCGTGCGAAGCGGCGGAAGAGTGCCGAGGAACGGGCAGCACCCTTCCCACTCCACCCACGGTCGCAAGCTCTGCCGGGCTGGGCGCCGGAGGGAACGTCCGGCGGGCCGCCAAGAAGCATCGCTGCTCCAAGCGTCGCGCCGCGAAGCACCGCTGCCGGAAGCAGAAGCACAAGAAGCAAGGGGGCGGGCGATGAAGGCGAGTCTCTTGAAGCTGACCGTGCTCGCCGGTCTGGTCGGGGCCTGGTTCCTCGTGCCGGCAGTGTCACAGGCGTCGGTCCCGATCTACACCCTCAAACCGGCGACCAACTCGAGCCAGGCGGGCGCCCACGCGAACACCGCTCTCACCGTCGAAGTCGGCGTTCGCGACGTAACCGAGCCGGTCACCCTGCCCTGCGTCTGCAATGCGATCCGAGACTTGAAGATCAACACGCCGGCGGGGCTGATCGCAGTCCCCGGGAACATTCCGAAGTGCACGGCCGCCGAGTATGCGATCAAGCGCTGTCCGGTCGACTCGCAGCTGGGTCTCGGGGTGATCCGGTTCTTCCCCGAGGAAGACGGCGGCCTCGGGTACACGATTACGCCCATTTACAACATGCAGCCTCGCGAGGACCAGCTGGCCTTGCTCGCCACCGTCGCGCCGTTGTCAGAGACACCTATCTATACCGACATCACGGCGCGCACCGAGAGCGACTACGGCCTAGAGTTCAAGACGTTCGGGATTCCGAGCATCCAGCCGCCGAACATGATCTCGACCATCTTCTGGGGTGTCCCCGGTGATCCGGCGCACGATCCATTCCGGGTCCCCTTCGAAGGAATCGGGGCGCCCGGAACCCCACTCAAATCTAAGACGTTTGGCTGCGGCAACGACGGCGTCAACCCGGTCGCCAATCTGCTCGCCGACGGAACCCCCAGCGGCGAAGCGGACTGCGGATGGGATCCGATCCCGGCCAACAGCCCGATCGTCCCGTTCGTGCAGAACCCGACCGCATGTCTCGGGGAGACTCTGTTCAACGCGGAAACCCTCGCCTACGACCTCGAGACATCGGAAAAAACAGCGCCGTTCCCGGCGATCACCGGCTGCGACCAGCTCAGCTTCGACCCCAGCCTCTCTGCGAAGCCGACCACGACTCAGGCCGAGTCCCCATCCGGGCTCGATGTGAATGTGAACGTTCCGCAGACCCTCAGCGCGGCGACCCCGACGTCCTCGGCGATTCGCGAGGTCCGCGTCACCCTTCCCCCGGGTTCACGATCAACTCCAGCGCCGCAGACGGCAAGACCGCCTGCACCGCAGCGCAGGCGCATTTCAACACTCGCCTACCGGCCGGGTGCCCGGAGCAGGCCAAGGTCGGAACCCTCGCGGTCGAAAGCACCCAGTTCCCGTCGCCTGCTGCGCGGCGCGATGTACCTCGGGCGAGCCGCTGCCAGGCAACCGCTACCGGATCTTCTGGGCGTTCGACGGTTTCTCCCTCCACGTGAAGCTGGCCGGGACCGTCACCCCAGATCCGCAGACTGGCCAGCTGACCGTGACCTTCTCGGATCTCCCGCAGTTCAATTTCCAGAACTTCAACCTCCACGTCTTCGGAGCGGAGCGGGGCCTCCTGGTCACGCCGACACACTGCGGCACCTATCCGGTGCTGGCCGAGTTCACCCCCTGGGCCTACCCGGAGGTTCCGAAGCAGAACTCGACCCAGTTCTTCACGATCGACTCTGGACCGAACGGACGGCCCTGCCCAGAGGCCGTGCGCCCATTGGGCCCGAGCTTCACCAGCGGGGTTTCCGACAACACCGCTGGTGCCCACACCACCTTTTCGGTCGACATCTCTCGGCCGGACGGTGATCAGGCCCTGACGGGCGTCAATGTGACGACCCCCCCCGGCTTCTCGGCGACCCTGAAGGGAGTCCCCTACTGCCCCGAGTCGGCGATCGCCCAACTGCGGGCCTCCAGCTACACGGGACTGGCTGAGCTCGCAGCTCCGTCGTGTCCCGCCGCCTCTCAGGTCGGCTCGGTGGTGGCAGGAGCCGGCGCAGGCTCTAGACCGCTCTTCGTCGGCGGCAAGGCCTACTGGGCAGGGCCCTACAAAGGCGCGCCGCTCAGTCTCGTCATCGTCGTCCCTGCCGTCTCGGGTCCATATGACCTCGGGAACGTCGCCGTGAGGGTCGCCCTGTACGTCGACCCGATCACCGCCCAGGTGAGGGCAGTCTCCGATCCGCTCCCTCAGATCCTCGAGGGCGTCCCGCCGAGGACAAGGCGAATCCTCGTCAATTTGGACCGCAAGGATTTCGCGCTCAACCCAACCAACTGCGATCCGTTCACGCTCGCCGCCCAGGCCTTCGGAGACCAGGGTGCGTCGGCGAGTTTGTCGACTCACTTCCAGGTGGCCAACTGCTCCGTCCTTCCCTTCACGCCGAAGCTGGTGCTGCGATTCTCCGGTGGCACCCGGCGGGCCAAGAATCCGGCACTCCATGCCACCTTGAACGCCGGCCCCGGGGAAGCCAACATCGCGCGTGTCGTCGTCGTTCTCCCGCACTCGGAGTTTCTCGACAACGCCCACATCAAGGTGCCGTGCACGGCCGTGCAGTTCGCAGCCGAAAACTGTCCAGCGGGATCGGTGATAGGACACGCGATCGCCGAGAGCCCCCTGCTCGAAAGGCCGCTTGAAGGACCGGTGCTCATTCGCAGCTCGGTCCATCGCCTGCCGGATCTGGTGATTGCGCTTCGTGGACAGGTCCGGATCGATCTCGCCGCGCAGGTCAGTTCCGTTCACGAACGCCTGCGGGCGAGTTTCAAGGCCCTCCCCGACGTCCCCATCTCGCGATTCCGCCTGGCTCTTGCAGGCGGCAAGAGAGGGCTGCTCGAAAACAGCGAAGACCTCTGCCAGGCGCCGCACCACGCCCGGGTCAGAATGGTCGGCCAGAACGACAAGGTGCGCATCGTGAGCGTTCCCGCCAACGCAGAATGTCGGCGAGGCCGCGCTCAACGACGGCAGCGCTAACATCTCCGATGCCCTCCCTTGCGGGTGGGCGAACAGGGACTACAAGGATGTACAAGCTGCCAGGCCGATCCGTCCGGGCTGCCCTTCGTGGAGCCAGGCGCCGAGTGCGCGGCAAGGGCAGGCGCGGAGCCATCATCTCAGGCGCGCTCGTCGTCGCGATCGGCCTCCTCGCGGCGCCCGTCCAGGGCGAGCGCGCCCAGTTCGGCAGCCTGATCGTCTATCTGCGGGGCGGCGTTTCGCCGCGCACGCTTCCCCGCTACCACTCGACGCCCGTCTCCGTGCGTCTCCAGGCCGGGATCCAGACGGCGGACTCGGTCCCGCTGCCCCGCGTCAAGAAGATCCGCCTTGAACTCGCCTATCGGGGCGTCCTTGACACCGAAGGGTTGGCCGTCTGTGCCCGGACCCGCTTGCGCGCGCTTGACTCTCGCCACGCCGTCGCGGCCTGTGGAGCCGCGATAGTCGGAACGGGCAACCTCTACTCGCGCGTCTTCCTGCCGTCTCAACCCCCGTTCGGTCTCCATTTCCAACTGCTTGCGTTCAACGGCAAGACCGATCAGGGCCAAACCGCGATCTGGGTCCTCGCCTACTCGCCCAATCCACCGGTTTCCTTCGTCCTCCCCTTCTATGTCCGTCACCAGTCGGGACCCTTTGGCACTGTTCTCGTCAGCGTCGTCCCGCGCGACATCGGACCGTGGCCTCATTTCGCTCATTTCAACATGGTCGTCGCCCGCCGCTATCGCTACCTCGGTCGCAAGCACAGCTACCTCCGCGCGTCTTGTCCGCTGCCGCCGCGGTTCACATCGGGCCTCCTCTCGTTGGCCCGCGCCACTTTCAGCATCGAAAATCGTCCCGACTACAACGTGGAAACGGTTCGCACCTGCCGTGCAGATTGACCGGTCAGGGTAAGTTCGCGTCGGCCCAAATCCCGGAGGAATCTGGGCTTTCGGCCAAGTCGCTCAGTCTGACGGTTGGTCTATGTTCTAGTTATGACTGGGTCCCGGGTAATGCGTCGATGAAGGCGACGTAGACTCGGATCGCCATGGGGGGGAGTCCGGGTGAGGCGAGGCTTCGCACGGCCGTCGTCGGCCTTGTCGTCGTCCTGATCTGCTGCGGGGCCCTCGGCATCGCCGGGCTCGGCGTCGAAGACCGGCTCGAGCCGACGTCGCTGATCGTGCCGGGTACCCCCTCCGCTCGCGGTCAGGCGCTGGCGGAAGAGCACTTCGGCGACTCCTCGCCGTTCGCCGTCCTCCTCCGCGGGCCGCGCGGCGGCGATCGAACGGCAGGGCCCGACGCTGGTCCGGGCGCTCCGCCGCGATCCGCGGGTCACCGTCGTCTCTCCCTGGGACCGCGGCTCGGTCGGCTATCTGCGTCCCGGCCCGCGGCCGGGCGATCATCCTGCTCGACTACCACCTGCCGCTCGACGTCGCCATGCGCGACACCGTGCCGGCGCTCGAACGCACCCTCGCAGAGCGGATCCACCCGCCGCTCGAAGCGATCCAGTCCGGCTACGCCAGCGTCTCGCGGGCGCTGCAGCAAGAATCGCTGGAGCGCAACCAAGCGCGCCGAGCTGATCGCCGCGCCGCTGCTCCTGATCGTCCTCCTGCTTGTCTTCCGCTCGCTGATGGCGGCCGCGATCCCGCTTGCGTTCGGCGCGCTCACCGTCTTCGCCGGTCGCGGCGTCCTCGTCCTGCTCGACTCGGTGATGACGATCGAAGCCCTCTCGGTGGTCGTCTGCACGATGATGGGCCTGGCGTTGGGGGTCGACTACTCGCTGTTCATCGTCTCCCGCTTCCGCGACGAGCTGGCGGATGGGGCCTCGCCATGGGAGGCGGCACGCATCACACGGCGCACCGCGGGCCGAACGACGTGTTCGCCGGCGCCACGCTGTTCACGTCGATCCTGCTGTCGTCGTTCCTGCAGCCGGGATCGCTGCTGCTCTCGCTGGCGACGGCGCTCGTCGTCGTCACGCCGATAAGCGTCGCGATCGCGTGGATCGCCCTGCCGGCCCTCCTCGCGCTGCTCGGCGAGCGGATCAACTGGGCGCGATCGGGTGGCGCGGCCGCAGGGCGGGACGGTCCCGCGGTCGCTGCCGCCGCCGACGCGGCCCTGCGCCGTCCCGCCCTGGCGGCGGCGCTGATCGCGGTGCCGCTGGCGCTGCTCGCCGCGCCCGCCCTCGCCTTCAACACGGGCGCTCCCGGGATCAGCGAGCTGCCCAGACTCGAGCCCGGCTCGTCAAAGCGCCGAAGCGATCGATCGCGCCGTCGGCCCGGGCTGGGAGGCTCCCTTCGAGATCGTCGTCGCGGCTCGGCACGGCCCGATCACGACGCCGCGACCGGCTCGCGCTGCTCGTCCGCGCGCAGCGCCGCCTCGTCGCCCGCCCGGAGGTGCGGGCGGTGATCGGCCCGGCTCCGATCCAGCATGCGGTCCGGCCGCTGCGCGGCCTCGGCAGGAGGCTTGCGTCCGAGTGGGCCCGACAGCCCTGTGCGGCTCTCCGCGCTCGGCCCCGACCTGCGCCGCGCCGCCGCCGCGGTCGCTCGGCTGCGGGCCGGCCTCTCGCGCGCCGCCGCGGCAGCGGCCTGCTCGGCGACGGGCTCGGAACGGGCCGGTGCGGGTGCCGGCGTTGCTCGCCGCCGGACTCGAACGCGCCGCCGCCGGCGGGGCGCAGGCGAGCGACGCCCTCGAACGGCTCGCGACAGGCTCCGGGCGGCTCGCCGCGGGCCAGCGCGAAGCGTCGAGCGCCGGCCTGGCCCTGGAACTCGAACTTCAGGCCCTGCTTCCCAGCCTGCGCAACAAGGCCCTGCGACGCGCACGCCGCGCTCGCCGGCGAACTCGAAGCGGCGGCGCGCGACCGACCCGTCGCTGCGGGGGATGGCCCAGCAGCAGCGACTGCTCGCTACGGGTACTCGCCGCCGAGCGCGACAAGGTGAGGAGCATGCGCGACATCGCGATCGAGCTGCACAGCGCCCTCGAGCGCCTGGCCGCGGGCGGCACGCGGCTCGAAGACGGCACGCGGCGCCTTGCCGGCAGCGCTTCCGGGCTGCAAGGACGGCCTCGAGCGGCTCAGCGCCGGCGCGCATCGCCTCGCCGGCAGGGCTTGCCGACCTGCAGCGGCGGCGCCGGCGCTCTGGAACGGGGCCTCGCGGACGGCTTCCATCGCTCCTACCCGCTGCAGCGCGGGCTCGGCCGGGCCGGGGTGCGCGTGAGCGCCGCGGCGGGGCCTCTGGCTCGCGGCGCCGCGCGCGCTGCGCCGCAGCTCGCCGCATCTCTTCGACTCCGGCTACTTCGTCCTCTCGGCGCTCGACGGAGCGCCGCCGGTTCCCCGCGCCCTCGCGGGCGAGGCGGTCAACGTCGGGCGGGGCGGGCAGGCCGCGCGGCTGCTCGTGGTCTCGACCGATCCCTTCAACACCGCCGGCTCGCGGGCGACCGGCGCGCTCCTCGACACCGAAGCCGCAGCGCCTGGCCCGCGAAGGCAACCTGGTGGCGGGCGTCAGCGGCGGCGCCGCGATCCTCAACGACTACGGCTCGGCGACCAAGTCGCGGCTGCCGCTCGTGATCGGCGCGATCGTCCTGATCACCTTCCTGATGCTGGTCGCGATCCTCCGCGCGCCGCTGCTCGCCGCGCTGGCGGTCCTCCTCAACCTGGCCTCGGTCGCCGCCGCGGTCGGCGTCGTCAGCCTCATCTGCAAGGTGCCGGCCGGCTACCCCCTCGGCGGCCACAGCTATATCGACACGGTCGGCGCGGCGGGGATCTTCGGCGTCACCTTCGGCCTCTCGATCGACTACGCGGTCTTCCTCCTCGCCCGCATGCGCGAACGGCGCGATGCCGGCGCCGACAACGCCGACCGCGATCGCCTTCGGCCTCGAGAAGACCGCCGGGGTGATCACCGGCGCGGCGGCGATCATGGCCGCCGTCTTCGTCTCCTTCGCCACCGCGCCGATCGCCACCGTGAGCCAGCTCGGCGTGGGGCTGACGGTCGCGATCCTGCTCGACGCGACGGTGGTGCGGATCGTGCTGCTGCCGGCGCTGATGCTGCTGCTCGGCGATCGGGTCTGGCATGTGCCCACCGCTCTGGAGCGGCTGCTGCCGGGTTTTGATGTCCACGGAGCTCCTTCGGACGATGCGGGCGCGTGAAGAATCGAGACCACAGGAGATGGGGATGCGGTGTCGCACGAGCAGCAGCTTTCGGCTACGCCGGCTGGTGGCCGCGGCGTCGCTGGCCGCGGTCGTGCTGAGCGCCTCGGCCGGCCGCCGCGGCCATGCCGGACCGTGCCGAATACGTCGACCGCCTCGAGTCGATCTGCAAGCCCGGCGTCGAAGCGACCCAGCGAGCGGTGCGGGGGGTGCGCTCGGACATCCAGGCCGAACGCCTCGCCGTCGCGGCGGGCAAGCTCGGCAGGCGCCGCGCGGATCTTCGACGGGACCGTGAGCAGGATCTCGGCCGTCCCGCGCCCGCCGCCCGACGCGACGCAGCTCGCCAAGTGGTTCGGCTACCTGAGGCTCCAGGAGTCCTATCTGGCCCGGGCCGCCGCAGCTCTGCGCGCCGAGCGCATCGTCCCGCTACCAGCACAACGCCGTGCGCTTCGTCCACAACGGCAATCTCGCCAACGACGTGGTGATCGCCTTCGGCTTCAACTACTGCCGCTTCAAGTTCTCCCGCTTCGACTGAGGGGCGTTGAAACCAGGCCGCGCGCGGTAGAAAGTCGTTTTATTTAGATTCGACGTTTGACCACGATGAAAGGCAGCTCTGTTGACTTTCGCGGTTGAGTGATGTACTAATTAACCGAGAGGCTTGGACAGCGTGGACTTGAACGTTCAACGTCCTTGCGAAGACTTCCTCGGGTCCCCCTGGCCCCGGGGAACATGCCACCCCTCCCTGGGTGGCATCGGAGCCGGCCCGGTTTCCTGTGCCGGGAGGCGCCATGGCGGTACCCGATACGCACCCGTTCTGGGTTCTCTCTCAAGTCCCTGGGCGAGCGTAGCGGAAGAGGAGTGGTCGGGCGCGTGAGGGCTCTTCCCAGCCCACGGCGCCCGGCCCCCTACCTACCGGTTCATTTGCTTGGCTGCCCTGGGCTCAGCGCGATCCGGCTGTCGGCGTTTCTCGCGCCGGCGGAACTCCTCGATCGCCGCCTCGAAGGAGCGACGCGAGAAGTCCGGCCACAGCTCATCGGTGAAGACCAGCTCTGATTCGGCCACCTGCCAGAGGAGGTAGTTGGAGAGTCGCCGCTCGCCACCTGTGCGGATCAGCAGCTCGGGATCGTGCATGTCCGGCGCATAGAGGCCGGCCCGGAACTCCTCCTCGCGTCGTCCCGTTGAAGACTCGGGCCGCGCGCAGGATCTCAGCCCGTCCGCCGTAGTTGAAGGGAACGAACAGGGTGATCCGATCGTTGTCGGCGGTCAGCTCGTCGGCCCATTCCATCCGCTCCACCAGGCTCGGCGGAACCGGATCGCCGCGCTCGCCGATGAAGCGCAGGCGCACGTTCTCGGCGTGGAGTTCCGGCGTCACGCGGTCGATGTACTCGGCGATCAGGTCGATCAGGTCGTCGACCTCTTGCGGCGAGCGGGACCAGTTCTCGGTCGAGAAGGCATAGACGGTCAGCTCCCGGATCCCGAGCTCGACGGCGTCGCGCAGCCGCGCCCGCACGTTCTCCGCGCCGGCCCGGTGTCCCGCCCCCACCGGCAGCCCTCGCGCCTTCGCCCAGCGCCCGTTGCCGTCGGTGATGATGGCGACGTAGGCGGGGCCCTCGCGCTCAGCCATGGCGGCGCAGGCGCATCGCGACCATGATCGGCCGCACGGTCGGGTCGAGTGATTCGAGCAGGCGCTCTCTGATCGGGCGAGCGTACCCACTGTCGGCGGCGGGAGCGCTCAGGTAGAAGCCGGCGACGCCGGCGAGGATCGCGCGGTGCCGCCGCGCGTGGCGCAGACGCTCGGTGGCCGCTTTGGCGCGGCTCGGCGAGCAGGCCGATCCGGTTCGCCGCCTGCTCCTCGTCAGCGCAGTAGCTCGAGGTAGTTGTGCTGGCCCGCCTCGAGGTCGTCGTCGCGGTCGACCAGGTCGTCGAGAAGGACGGTCAGTGCGCCGATCGGCGGAAAGTAGGCGGCGTCGATCAGGGTCGCCTCCTCGGCGGTCGTCTCGGCTCGGCCGCTGCTGCGATCAGGGCGTGGGCGGCCACCGAGGAGCTGGCGCCTGCCGCCAGCCTCCCACCAGAGATAGCCCGGGCGGTTGTCGCTGCTCGATTGCCCAGGCCTCGAGCCGCGCGGTGCCGGCGCGGGCCGCGACGTGCGTGTGGCTCTGTCCCTCGCCGCAGCGCTTCGCCGCCCGCTGCAGGAGCGGCAGCACCGGCTTCGTCGCCGGCAGCGCCGCCAGTTCCTCCTGGCAGGCGGCGACCAGGGCCGCCAGATAGCCGCCGTCCTCGCGCTGGGGTGAGGCGGTACCAGTCCCCGGTGCAGGCGCCGGGGGAGACGGCGTCGACGAACGGCTCGTGCAGCGCCAGGCCGTCCGCGAGCGGGTCGTCGACCGGCTGCTCGCCGAGCGAGTCGAGATAGTCGATCGCGACCTGGAGGGCCGTCATCGCCCGCAGCGGACCGGCCCGGCGCGCCCGTGGCGCCAGGATCGCGAAGACGGCCGTCGCCTCGACGTTGCGCCCCTTGTCCCGCAGCGCCGTGAGCGCCGCCGCGCGGAGGAGCGGGTCAGGGATCGCAATGGCACGTTCCCTCCAGCGCTCCAACTCGGCGCGCACGAGCGGCAGGATCCGGCGCTCGTAGCTGATGAGCGCCGACACCACCGCAGTCGCATTGGCTGCAAATTCCGATTCCATCTCCCATAGTGTCGTCGCTGCCCCGTCCGCTGCCTCTGAACTGATAGAGGCCCGGTGCGATCGATCTGCGATCGAGCGCAAGAAGCCTGCGACAGGCATCGTCACGATAATCGTCGGAGATGCGAGTGCAGCTGGTCGATCCCTCGGCCTTCACGCCGCCCTACGACCGCGCCCTCGCCGCGGCCCTGGCCCGACGCGGGGCCGAGGTCGAGCTGCTGACCAGCCGCTTTCTCTACGGCCCGGTCCCCGCCGCCGACGGCTACCGGGTGCAGGAGCGCTTCTACCGGCGGAGCGCCGCCCGCGGCCTCGAGACCCGCGGCCGCCGCCCGCTGAAGCTGGCGGAGCATCTGACCGACATGCTCGCCTTCCGCCGCTCCCCGGGGGCCGACATCGTCCACTACCAGTGGCTGACGGTCCCGGGGCTCGACGCGATGCTGCTCCCCCCCGCCCGCCCGCGAGTGATGACGGCCCACTACGTCCTTCCGCCGCACCCGAGCCGCCGCCAGCTCGCGAGCGCGAGGCGCGCCTTCGGCCGGATGGACGCCGTCGTCGCCCACTCCGAGCAGGGTGCCGGCCGCCTGCGGGCCGAGGTCGGGATCGACCCGGCCCGGATCCACGTCATCCACCACGGCGCCTTCGACTACCTGACCCGGATCGGCGAGGAGAGGCCGCTGCCCGAGGAGCTGGGGGAGCCCGAGGGGCCGGTGATCCTCTTCTTCGGTCTCCTTCGCCCCTACAAGGGCCTCGACACACTGCTCGAGGCCTTCGCCCGCGTTGAGGGCGCAGAGCTCTGGATCGTCGGCCGGCCGCGGATGGACCTCGAGCCGCTCCGCGCCGCCGCGGCGCGGGCGCCGGGCCAGACCCGGCTCGTCCCTCGGTTCGTCGAGGACGCCGAGATACCCCCGATCCTCCGCCGCGCCGACATCCTCGTCCTGCCCTACCGCGACGCCGAGCAGTCGGGGGTTCTCTACGCCGGGCTCGCGTTCGGCAAGGCGATGGTTCTGAGCGCGGTCGGGGGGTTCCCCGAGGTGGCCGGCGAGGGTGCCGCCGGGCTCGTCCCCCCAGAGGACCCGGTCGCCCTTGCCGGGGCGCTGCAGGAGCTGATCGACGACCCCTCGCAACGGCGGGCCCTTGGGGAGGGCGCCGCCGCGGCCGCCGCCGGGCCCTACTCCTGGGACACGGCGGCGGAACGGACGCTCGCCCTCTACGAGGAGCTGCTGGAGGAACGCCGGTGACGCTCGTCGCGATCCTCTTCTGGGTCAGTGTCGCCCTGATCGTCTACACCCACCTCGGGTATCCGCTGCTGCTCTACCTGCTCACCCGGTTTCGCAAGCCTTACGCCCCCGAGGAGATCGACCCCCTTCCCAGGGTCTCGCTGGTCATCGCCGCCCACGACGAGGAGGAGGTGATCGAGGCCAAGGTCGCGAACGCGCTCGCGCTCGACTACCCCCGCGACCAGCTGGAGGTGATCGTCGCCTCCGACGGATCCGGTGACGAGACCGCGGCGCGGGCGCGGGCCGCCGGCGCGGACCTCGTCCTCGAGCTGCCCCGGGGCGGCAAGACCGCCGCCCAGAACGCCGCCGCGGAGCGCACGGAAGGCGAGATCCTCGCCTTCTCGGACGCAAACAGCGCCTGGTCGGCGGGCGCGCTCCGTGACCTCGTCGAGCCCTTCGCCGACCCGGCCGTCGGCTACGTCTGCGGCCAGGTCCGGTTCCTCTCCCCCGATGGCGACAACCTCGAGGGGGCCTACTGGCGCTACGAGATGGCGGTGAGGGGGATGGAGTCGCGCCTGGCCGGGATCACCGCCGGCAACGGCGCGATCTACGCGGTCCACCGTGACGCCTATCTGGACCTGCCTCCCTCCGGCAGCCACGATCTCTCGTTCCCGTTCCTCTTCGCCAAGCGCGGGTTGCGCTCGCGCTACTCGCCGGCGGCCGCGGCCGAGGAGAAGATGGTGCCGACGATCGAGGGCGAGTTCGCGCGCAAACGCCGGATGATGGTCGGCCTCTGGGACATCGTGGTCGGCGAAGGGATGCTCTCTCCCCGCGGCTACCCGTTCGGCTACTGGCTCGAGCTCCTCTCCCACCGGCTGCTCCGCTACCTGACGCCGTTTCTCCATCTCGTCGCCCTCGCCGCCAACGCGGCGCTGCTCGGCGACGGATGGGTCTACCTGCTGACCTTCGCCTTCCAGCTCTGCTTCCTGCTCGCCGCGCTCTGCGGGTGGCTGGTGCCGCAGGCGCCGTTCAGGGTCGCCCGCTACTACGTCCTGACCACGGCCTCGATCGCGGCCGGGCTCTGGGATCGCCTCCGCCGCGGCTCGCCGGGCACCTGGGAGAAGGCAGAGGGGACCCGCTAGCCGTGCCTCGCGCCTTCGACATCATCGTCGCTGCGGTGGCGCTGGCGATCCTCTCGCCGCTGCTGCTGGTCGCCACGATCGCGATCAGGCTCGGCAGCCGTGGCCCGGTCCTCTACCGCCAGCGCCGGGTCGGCCTCGGCGGCCGCGAGTTCGAGCTGTTGAAGCTGCGGACCATGGTCGAGGGCTCCGACCCGGTCGGCTACGGAACCGCGGTCACGCGCGACGACCCGAGGGTCACCGGGATCGGCCGCTTTCTGCGGCGGACCTCGCTCGATGAGGTCCCGAACCTGGTCAACGTCCTCCGCGGCGAGATGGCGATCGTCGGCCCGCGTCCGACGATCCCGGCCCAGGTCGACGACTACACCCCGCGCCAGCGCCGCCGCCACGAGGTTCGGCCCGGGATCACCGGCTGGGCGCAGGTCCAGGGGCGGGCCGGGATCCCCTGGGAGGAGCGGATCGAGCTCGACGTCGAGTACGTCGAACGTCGCAGCGTCGGGCTCGACCTGCGCATCCTCGCGAAGACGGGGTGGCTGCTCGTCAACCGGCCACGGGCTCTCGCCCGATGCTAGGGTTTCCCTCGTGTCGGAGCGACCCGAGGTCAGCCTGCGCCCGTTCGAGCCTGGCGACGCCGCGGCGGTCCACCGCTGGTTCAACAACCCGGAGGCGACCAGGACCCTGATGGAGCAGCGCGACAGCTTCTCCCTCGAGGACGCCGAGGGCTGGGTCGCGCGGGCGATGGACGACAGCGGCGAGGACCGCAAGTACGCGATCCTCGTCGAGGGGCACGAGGAGCCGGTCGGCTTCACCGCCCTCTACGGCCTCTTCCGCCAGACCGCGCCGGAGCTCGGGGCGCTGATCGGCGACGAAGTCCGCGGCAAGGGGATCGGCCGCCGCGCCGAGGCGCTGACGATTGCCAGGGCCTTCGACTCGTTTGGCGCCCACCGCGTCTACGGCAGGATCCCCGCCTACAACGAGGCCGCGAAGCGGGTCGTGACGAGCCTCGGTTGGCGGCATGAGGGGACGATGCGGGCTCACCTCCGCCGCGACGGCGAGGCTGCCGACTGCGAGATCTGGGGAGTGCTTCCGGACGAGTTCCGCGCGGCCGCGGCGGACCTTCTGCCGTGAGCGCCGTCGCCGAGCTGATCGCCGACCGCGGCGAGGCGGCGGCGGACGGGGAGTTCTTCCGCTCGCGCCCGTTCCTGGACGCCGAGGGCGTCACCCACACGCTGCGGATCGAGGCCGGTGAGCGGGAGCTGCTCGCTCCGCTCGTGGTGCGGGACATCTCGGGGACCGATCATCGCGACGCGACCTCCCCCTACGGGTATCCGGGAATCGCCGGCCCGCCGGGCGCGCCGGTGGATCCCGCCTCGATCGACTTCGGCGCCACCGGTCTGGTCGCGGTCTTCATCCGCCACGCCCTCGGCGCGCCGCCGCTGACGGGCGCAACGGAGCGCAACGTCGTCCAGATAGCCGACCACGAGCTGCCGCCGAAGAGCCGCTCGAGCGACCGCAGTCAGATCAACCGCAATCGCCGCGAGGGCTATCAGGTCCGGTTGGTGCCCGGAGCGGAGGCCGGCGCCGCCGATCGCGCCGGGTTCCTCGCTGCCTACGAGCAGACGATGCGCCGCGCCAACGCGGACCAGCGCTACTTCTTCGGTGCTGCCTATTTCGACCGCATCCTCGAGTCGGATCGCGCCTGGCTGGCCCTCGCCGACGCCCCGGACGGCGGCGTCGCGGGAGGATCGATCGCCGTCAGCAGCGACGGCTTCCTCCACTACTACCTGAGCGGCAGCGCCGACTCGCAGCTGGGCGACTCGCCGATGAAGAACGTCGTCGCGGCCCTGGTCGAGTTCGCCGCCGAGCAGGGCATGCCGCTCAATCTCGGCGGCGGCATCACCCGCGGCGACCGCCTCGAGGAGTTCAAGCGGGGATTCGCCAATCGCGAGCAGCCCTGGCACACATCGGAGATCGTCTGCGACTCGCGCACCTACGCGCACCTCAGCGGCGGCCGTGGCGAGGGCCGCTTCTTTCCCGCCTACCGGGCGCCCCGCTAGGCCCGTTTCTCAGCTCGACGGTTCGGCCGGGGTGGGGCCGGTCTTGAGCCTGAACGCGTTGACCGGCTCTCCGCCGTATTTGCCCCAGGTCGCCTCGCCAAAGGCGCGGATCGCGTCGAGCGTGATCGGGCCCTTGTACTCGTCGCAGCCGAGCAGGTTCGTCCAGGTGGTCGCCGCGACCGCGTAGTCCATGTTCGTCGTTGGGGAAGAACAGCGCCCCCCCGTAGATCGTGTCGTAGAGCCCCTTCAGGGCAAGCTGGTCTTTTTCGGGCAGTTCGGGGCTGTACTGGAGCTCCATCCTGCCGTGCTCGAGCGAGTGGACGATGTTGATTTCGTTCGGCATATCGGAGTAGGCGCCGTCGGCCTGCTGGAAGGGTGGCACGACGTGGTTGCCGGAGGTCGGCGGGTTGGTGCCGTAGTCGGGGGTCGCCGCGGTGGTGCCGATGTGGGTGTGCCCCTCGTCTTTGAGGTTCAGCCGCAGGTCGCATCCGGCCTGTTTCGCGGCCTGTTTCAGGTTCGTCACCTTGGCCGGCGGCGGCGGGGTTCCGGTCCGTTCATCCGGCGCGAGGCCGTTGGTGTCGCCGCTCGCCTGTTCGATGTGGGAGGTGCCGCTGCCATCGCCCCCGCCGCCCGAGCCTGCGATCACGATGACGATCCCGGCCAGCACCGCCAGCCCGATCACGCCCGCCCCGACGTAGGCGAGCACCAGCCTCCGCTGGGCCTGTTGGGCCCGTGTGGACTGCCGCTGCTCGCGCACCTGGCGGAGCCGCTCCCGCTCTTCCTCCCTGCGATTGGCCACGATCTGTCGGCGGCAGTTTAGATCAGTCGTGCATTGGGGCAGCCCCGGCGGCGGCGCCGGCGCGCTCCCAGGGCCGCGCCGAGCGCAGCGCTCCCAGCACCGCCCGCGTGGCCGGCGCCCTGTTGAGGGCGTAGAAGTGGATCCCGGGCGCGCCCCCGAGCAGCAGCTCCGCGCACTGCTGAGAGGCGTAGGCGATGCCGAGCTCGAACTCGGCCTGCTCGTCGCCGCCCGCCGCCTCGAAGGCCTCCTCGAGGCGGGGCGGGATCGAGGCGTCGCAGAGCTCGCAGATCCGCTTCGTCTGGGCGAAGCTCGCAACGGGGATGACCCCGGCGAGGATCGGGACCTCGATCCCGATCTGGCGCGCGGCCTCGACGAACTCGAAGTAGACCCGGTTGTCGAAGAAGAGCTGGGTGATCAGGAACGACGCCCCCGCTTCGACCTTGGTCTTCAGGTATCTGAGGTCGGTCTCGAGGTCGGGCGCCTCCGGGTGGACCTCGGGAAAGCAGGCGCCGCCGATCGTGAAGTCCCAGCCGCCGGAGATGAAGGCCGCCAGCTCGGCGGCGCTTCCCAGCCCTCCCTCGGGCTGGACGAAGTCGGCCTGCCCGCGCGGCGGGTCGCCGCGAAGCGCGAAGACGTTCTCGATCCCGGCCGCGGCGATCCGGTCGAGCGTCGCCGCGAGGCCGTCGGTCGTCTCGCCGACGCAGCTCAGGTGGGCCATCGTTTCGAGCCCCAGCTCCTCCTTCAGCGCGCTTCGTGATCTCGACCGTCCCCTCGCGGGTGGAGCCGCCGGCGCCGTAGGTCACCGAGACGAAGTCCGGCTCCAGCTCGCGCAGCGACCGGGCCGTCGTGAACAGCTGCGCTGTCGCCTCCTCGGTCTTCGGCGGGAAGAACTCGACCGAGAAGACGGGCCGCCGGGTGGCGAGGATTTCGTCGATTCGCATCGGCTGAGGGTAAGCCAAGCCGGCCCCGGACGCGGTAGCGCGGGCGCGAGATTGCCGGTTGTTATGAGCGCGCCCGCGCGCGAGCGGAGGAGCCGGCGCTTGTTCTGGCCTGGAAGTAGGCCTGGATGTCCTCGAGCCGCGGTCCAGTTCGCCATCGTGCCGACGCCGGCGGCCTTGCTGCGGACGCTGAGCGACTCGGGATGACCGTCGTGGCGCTGCGGCTGTCTCGCCGCCATCTCGGCCTCCGACCGTACTTTGGAGGCCGGACAAGTGGCCCCGGGGCCTCCAGAGGCCCAATTTCCTCGCAGTTTGCGGGGTACCTGGTTGACGGGACTGGCGCTCGCGGCTCCCGGGCGCTAGGTTCGCTCTGCGACTGGCAGAGAGAGGCCCCGCGGAAGCCAAGCGGGACACCATCTCGAAGGTGGCGGGAACGAGCTTCTACGCGCGAAGGCTACGCGCGGGGCAGGCTTCGAACGTCACCGCCGGTCGTTTTTTCGTGCCTGCGGGCGCGTCGGGCGGTGTCCGAGCCGGTCCCTAGCGTGTCGGCGACTCGGAGAGCCTGCCCTCCGAGCTGCGCGACCGGGGCGCGACCTGGGAGCCGGGCGCTGGAGGCGATTCCCCGCGAGTATTCCGCCGCAGCTAGCCCGCCCGCTCCCTACTCTTACTGACCGTGAGGTGCGGACAGGCGCCATGAGCGAGGGCGTTCGCTACGAGCGGGTCGGCGCCGCCGCGGTGCTGACGATCGACCGGGCCGGAGCGCCGCAACGCCGTCGATGGCGCGACGGCGGAGCTGCTGCGCCAGGGCCTGCGCGATTTCGAGGCCGACTCGGAGGCCCGCGTGCTCGTCCTCACCGGGGCCGGCGGCGAGGCGTTCTGCGCCGGCGCCGACCTGAAGGCGCTCGACCTCGACGTCGACCACCCCGAGGGCCCGATGGGCGCCACCCGGGTGACGCCGTCGAAGCCGGCGATCGCGGCGATCGAGGGCTGGTGCCTCGCGGGCGGGGTCGAGCTGGCGCTCTGGTGCGACCTGAGGATCGCGACCGCCGGGTCGACCTTCGGCCTCTTCGAGCGCCGCTGGGGCGTCCCGCTGGTCGACGGCGGGACCCAGCGGCTGCCCGATGGTGATCGGGATGGGGCGGGCGCTGGAGCTGATCCTCACCGGCCGCCCCGTCGACGCGGAGGAGGCCCACAGGATCGGGCTCGTGAACGAGGTCGTCGCCCCGGGGGCCCACCTCGAGCGGGCGCTCGAGCTGGCCGAGCGAATCGCCTCCTTCCCGCAGGAGACGATGCTCGCCGACCGCCGCGCCACGATCGAGGGCGCGGGCCTGCCGCTGGAGCAGGGGCTCGCCCTGGAGCACAGGATCGGCCGCGAGGTGCTCGAGGTCGCCGCCCGCGGCGCGGCGCGGTTCGCGGCCGGCGAGGGCCGCCACGGCGAGGGCGTCTAGGCGGGTTCCTGGTTGCCGGAGACGCGCCGCATCTCCTCCTCGGCCGCTTCCGGGCCGAGGTAGGGCATCAGCACCGCGAAGACGAGGTCGGGGAGGATCCGTTCCAGCTCCGGGCCGCGGCCGGCGCGGACCTCGTCGAAGATCATCGAGGTGGCGCCGCCGATCGCGAAGCGCGCGGTGTCGGGCGGCAGCGTCTCCCCCTGGGGGGCGTAGTCGCGGCCTTCCTCGAGCAGTGGCGTGAACCGCGCCAGCGCCACGCCGGTAGCGCTCGCGGGCGTCCTCCCCCGCCGCGGTGATCTCGACCATCGCCATCCGCGCGATGTCGGACTCGGCCGCCAGCAGCTCGACCAGCGCCCGCAGCGCCGCGGTCATCCGGTCCGGCCAGCGCTCACCCGCTGCAGCCTCATAGGCGCTGGTCACATGGGCGACGAGGACGTCGATCACCGCGTCGTAGGCCTCGAGGAAGCAGGCCTCCTTGTCGTCGAACATTTCGTGGAACGTCTCGCGCGAGACGCCCGCCACCTCGATCACGTCGGTGACCGTGGTCGCCTCGTAGCCTTTGGCCGCCGCGACCCGGACCATCGCCTCCCGCAGCCTCTCGCGCTGCGACCGGACGGCGTAAGCCTCAGGAAGCCCGTGGCGTCCCTTCGGGGCGGAGGGAGTATCCATCGCATTCAGCCTAGGGCAGTGCAGGGGGTGCTGTCCAACGGGGGTGCCGCCTAGACTCCCGACGATGAAGATCGGGATCGTTGGCCTCGGCTACGTCGGCCTGCCGCTCGCAGTCGCCTTCGCCGAGGCCGGTCACGAGGTGGTCGGCCTCGACACCGACCCGCGCAAGATCGAGGCGCTCGACGCCGGGCGCAGCTACGTCGAGGACATCCCCGACGCGGCGCTCGCGCCGCTCCGCGGCAGTTTCCAGGCGACCAGCGCCTACCCTGACCTCGAGCCCTGCGAGGCGGTGATCGTCTGCGTCCCGACACCGCTGACGAGCTCGCGGGAACCCGACCTCTCCTACCTGATCGAGGCCGCCAACGCGCTCTCGAAGGTGCTCCAGCCCGGGCAGCTCGTCGTGCTGGAGTCGACGAGCTACCCCGGCACCACCAGGGAGCGGCTGCTGCCGATCCTCGAGGAGTCCGGGATGTCGGCCGGCGGCGACTTCCACCTCGCCTTCTCGCCGGAGCGGATCGACCCCGGCCGCACCGACTACACGATCAAGCACCACCCCGAAGCTCGTCGGCGGGGTGACCGAGGCCTGCGCCGAGCGCGCGCGCGAGCTGTACTCGCTGATCTGCGACGAGGTCGTCGTCCTCTCGACCCCCGACGCCGCCGAGCTGGCGAAGCTGCTCGAGAACATCTTCCGCTCGGTCAACATCGCCCTCGTCAACGAGCTCTCACAGCTCTGCGACCGGCTCGGCATCGACGTCTGGGAGGTGATCGACGCCGCCGCGACCAAGCCGTTCGGCTTCATGCGCTTCGACCCCGGGCCGGGGATGGGCGGCCACTGCCTCCCGGTCGACCCGTTCTACCTCGCCTTCAAGGCTCGCGAACACGACTTCTACCCGGAGTTCATCGAGCTCGCCGGCAAGGTCAACCGCGCCCAGCCCGCCTTCTGCGTCGACCGGATCGTCCACGCCCTCAACGACGCCGGCAAGTCCGTCCACGGCTCCAACGTCCTGATCCTCGGCGTCTCCTACAAGTCCGGCGTCGGCGACACGCGCGAATCCCCGGCGCTGAAGATCATCAGGCTGCTGCGCGACCTCGGTTCCGAGGTCTCCTACCACGATCCCCACGTAGCCGAGCTCACCGAGCTCCAGCTCTCCTCGGCCGAGCTGCCGGGCGCCCTGCAGTCGGCCGACCTGGCCGCGATCGTCACCGCCCACCCCGAGCTCGACTACGAGGAGGTCGTCTCGACCGCGCCGCTGGTCGTCGACTTCCGCGGCGTCACCCGCGGGATCAGGGCCGAGAACCTGGTCCGGCTCTGAGGGAGCCGATAGGTTTACGGGGTCCACCTGAACGCTCACGCCCGCGGGCGAGGAGGTTTGTCATGACGAAGCGGAGCAAGTTGAGAGCGTGGTCATTGATCGCGTTCCTTGCCGTCGCCCTGTTGATTCCAGCCGGCGCCCAGGCGGCCACGGTCGTAAACGGCGACTTCGAGACCGGCAACCTCGGCGGCTGGCAGGTCTACAACAGCAGCCCGGCCGGGAACTGGTTCCCCTATACCGGAACCTCGACGCCGTTCCAGAAATTGGCCGAAGAGAACGAAGAAGAAGAATTCGGGCCATTCTTCGCGCCGCCACAGGGCACCTTCGCCGCGGTCAGCGACGAGCAGAACCCGGACACGACGATCCTCTACCAGGACGTCGCGCTCGAGCCGTACTACGCCCACCAGCTGACGATGACCTTCTACTACCGCTCGCTCGCGCCGATCAAAGTCCCCAACCCCAACACGCTCGCGACTGGGGTCGGGCCGCCGATGCTGCCCAAGAAGAAGGGTCCAACCAGCAGGTTCGGGTCGACGTCATGAGGCCGACGGCGCCGATCGAATCGCTCAACCCGAGCGACATCCTCGCCACCTTGTTCGCCAACAAAACCGGCGACCCCGTGACGCTGGCGCCGACCGTGCTCAGCGCCGACCTGACCCCGTTCGCGGGCCAGACGGTCCGGTTGCGGGTCGCGAATGCCGTCAACGACTTCATCTTCAACAGCGGCGTCGACGCCGTCTCGATCGCCAGCACGCCGCCGAACAACGTCTTCAAGAAAGGCAAGCTGAAGCTGAACAAGTCGAACGGCACCGGCACGCTGACCCTGACCGTGCCCGGGGCGGGGGTGCTGACGGCGGCCGACGCGGCCGGGGCGAAAAAAGCCACCGCCAGCAAGAAGGGCAAGAAGCTCGTCAAGAAGGCCACCCTGAAACCGAAAGCGGCGGGAAAGGTGAAGGTGCCGCTGAAGCCGACCGCCGCCGGCCGCAAGACCCTGAATGAGAAGGGCAAGCTGAAGATCAAGGTGGTTCTGACCTTCACCCCCACCGGGGGAATCGCCAGCAAGCAGAACTTCAAGGGCACGCTGAAGCTGAAGCTCAAATAGCCAGCGCCCCGAGCAGGATTCGAACCTGCGGCCTACTCCTTAGGAGGGAGTCGCTCTATCCAGCTGAGCTATCGGGGCGGGTGCCGGAAGGGCTCTGGCGAGCTGTTTCCGGCGCCGGGAAAGCGTAGAGGTCAGACGTCGAGCTGCGCCGCAACCTCGTATTTCTCGACCGCGACGCGCTGTCCCATGCCTTCGCCGGGAGGGCTCATCTCGTTCAGGGTCTGATCGCCCTGGCGGTAGTCGTCCTCCGTCTCGAAGAGGGTGATCGCGATCGAGCGGCCGCCCTCCTTGTCGTTGAGCAGGAGAAACTGCTTTGCCGGGACCCCCTCCGGCGGGCCCGAATCAGCGTCGGCCTGGATCCGCGAGGCCGTCTGCTCAAGGGTCTCGGCGTCGGCGCCCTCCCAACGTGCGACTCGTGCGTACATCGCTACCTCCTCCAGTGGTTTTCGACCTTCCGGTCGAGGCTACCGCCCCACGCCCGGCTCGTCGTGACCAGGGCGTTTTCGACTCACCATTTCTCCTGCGCCTCGATCGCCCGTTCGTAGGCCGCCTCGGCGCCGATGAACGGCGCCAGCGTCATGTAGGTGGCCATCGGGGCCAGCTCCGGCAGCGTCTCCGGGCCGTGCCGCTTCACCTGGTCGTGAATGAGCGCGTAGATGGCGCCCCCGATCGCCTCCGCGGCGATCGGGGGGTGTCGGGCGCCATCTCGTACCCCGGCATCAGCAAGACCTCCAGCCCTTCCATCACCCGGTCACGCGTCTGCAGCGCCCGTTTGCCGACCGTGTACATCTCGACGGCGCCGAGGCGGGTGTACTCGGGCTCTTCGATCCCAAAGGCGAACATCGCCTCATAGGCCCCCCGCACCGACTCCTCCCAGCTCTTCGCCCGGCGGAAGGCCGGCAGCACGGTCCCGAGCATCTGGGCCGAACCGCTGTCGAGTGCAGCCAGGAAGGCCTCTTCTTTGCTCTCGAAGTGCCCGTAGAAGACCCGTTGCGAGGTGCCGGCGAGTTTCACCACCTCGGCCACCTTGGTCGCCTTGTATCCCTTCTCGGAGGCGATCGCGGCCAGGGCCCGCAGAACCCGCTCCGGTGGGTGCGCGACCGCCTGGCGCTCTGCGAAGGGGCGCGCTCGCCGACCCCGCCGTCGCATCGCCTCCAGGGGGCCCGGGGGTGGCGGGTAGGAGAGGCCCCAATCGGCGATCTCTGCCGCCAGCCGCGGCAGCTGGTCGGCTTCGTTGCTGTAGAGCCGCTTGTGGATCACCTTCTGCAGCCCGCCGATCATCGCCCGCACCATCTGCGGAGGCATCCCCTTGCGACCCGGTATCTGGTTCAGCTGTTCGACCCCGAATCGTTCGAAGATGTCGAGGGCCCGCTCGACGGTGGCTTCACCCTCGGGGCCTGCGGCGTAGACCTCGATGAAGCCCATCCTCGAGGCCGCCGGCTGCTCGGCGATCAGGCTCAGGAACGCTTCCACCGCCTGATGGACCCGGGCCTCTCCCGTCGGTGCGTCCTCGGCCCGCTCGATCGCCGCGATCGTCGGCTCCACCAGCGCTTCGACCGCGGCCAGCAGGCACTCCTTCTTGTTCGCGAAGTGGTCGTAAAACGCAGCCCTTGAGACGCCGGCCATTTTCGCCAGATCGCCGATCTTCGTCGCCTCGTAGCCCTGCTCGGAGCTGATCGCGACCATCGCCCCGAACAGGCGCTCGCGCTGGCTCCGGACCGTCTCCCCCGGGGTGTTCCCGCGCCCCGGGCGCATCCTCTTCGAGCGAAGATCAGCAGCGTTCCCCCACGGTGTCCGGACCATGCTGGCACCACCATAACCGGGTACGAATACGTCGCCCACCCCCCGTTTTCGGCGCCACCCTTACGGTACGCGCTGCTTCTTATTCTCGCCGCTCCTTTCCTGCGAAAGTTGCCCCATAACTCCATTTTCCGACGCCATTGCCCACGCCGTCCATATCTTCGCTTTGACTTTGCGGACCGCATGAGTTCTGATAGCTGGAGCGGCTGATATCCCTTTCCGCCGACTAGAGACCCGTTGGCGTTCCAAAGGAAGGGGTCGCGCGGCCAGTACCGCGGAGCTGCTTGAGCCGGCCCGACCCATCCCCTCGGAAAGGAGCGATCGACCTGAAATGGAGCCAGCAGATTCGACCGCCATCCCCGCCGGACGGGCCCTCAGCGCCTCTCGCCGCGCTCGCGCGGCGATGGTCGGCCTCGCCATCGGCCTCGCCGCGATGGTGGGGTGCGGCGCCCTCGGGCTGCTAATGAGCGCCGCGTTGTTCGGGGCGTAGCCAGCCGCCGCCTCGCCCTGGATCTCGGCTGGCGCTGGGCCCGAATGGCAAACCAGCTCCGGCCGATGTCCCCCCTCAGCAGCGATCCGCGTCCCCGGCCCCTCAGCCACGTTCCGAGATAGCCTTGCGGTACGTGAGGGTATTCAACGCTCGACCAGAAAGCCCCGCCCTAGAGCCAAATAAAACTGTCTCAGGCGGGAAATGCAAAACACCGGTTGACAGTTGCGGAGCGCAATGGTACGTTGCCGTTTGCATTCATGTGGAAGTGGATGCGGAGAAGAGAGACGGCCACCCCGCCGCGGTCAGGGGATCCGCAGAAGCGGATCGGGACAACGGGGGGCGGCCACAAAAGCTAGGGAGAGGTATCGCAGTGAATCCGCCCCAGGCACAGCCAGTTCCGGCTTCGCCGTGCACGACTTCAGGCCACCGCGCTGTCCGGGTTGCTGGCCTCGCGGCACTCCTCGCTTCGGTCTTCGCCCTATGGAGCGTGCCCGCGAACGCGGCCGAACACGTGGTCGTCAGCGGCGAATACGGCAAGACGGGACCGAAAGCGAGCGGCATCGGAAACGGATGCCGAATCGCCTGGCAGGCCTCCAGCAGCCGGCTCTACCTCTACTCGGACACCAAAATCTACGGCCTGCAGAGAAGCTCACCCGGCAGCGTTTCTCCGCTTAGCGGTGGCTTTCCCGTGAACCTCCCCGGGATCTCCAGTTCCTGCGGGGACCGAGATCTGACGGTCGATAATACGGCCACCGGCTCCGCCGGCAACGATTTACCTCACTCCTTCCAACGCCCAGATCTACGGCTACAACTCTTCAGGAGTGGCACTGCCTTCGCCGTGGCCGGTAAGCCAGGGCTCGGGAGAAGTCTGCGGTGTCGCCGTCGGCAACAACGGGAATGTGTGGGGCGGCTACTACAGCGGCAGTCTCGTCGTCCAGTACACATCGGCCGGAAGCGCGCAGCCGAGCATTGCCTTCGGCCAGAACCTCTGCAAGCTCGAGGTCGACCAGACCAACAACGACCTGTTCGTCGGGGGGTACGGGAGTGGGGTCCTGTTCAAGCTGTTGGCGCCGAGCTACGCGACCAAAGAAACCTTCCCAAGCGTCGGTTCCAATCCGGGACTCGCGATCAATGGCGGCGAAAACAAGATCTACGTCGCCAATGGTTCGAGTGTCAAAGCCTACGACACAGAAAGTGCGGCGCTCGTCGAGAAAATCGACGTTCGGGGGAAGCGCCCTCGACGTGGCTGTCGACGAAGCGACCGACACGCTGTTCGTCGTCGTCGATCCACCCGGGCTGAAGAAGGGTTCATCAAGGAATACCTCGGCGTCAAAGTGCCAAAAGCAATCACCGGCGAACCGATTGGGAATTCCGAAGTAACCGGCACCGCTGACCCGAATGAAGCGGGGAACATCACCGAATGCTACTTCGATTTCGGGACAACCGTCGCCTATGGCAGCACGCAGAACTGCAACGAGTCGCTGCCGATCACGAGCGTACAGGGCGTGACCGCGAACCTGCCCGGCCTTCTCGGAGAGCAGACGTACCACTACCGTCTTGTCCTCGGCACTGGTGAACCCGGCATTGTCGGCAGGGGTGCAGACAAGACGATCACACCCCACTACGTCGACAATCTCCATACCGGCGCAGCCACGAACATCACGCGGACGACCGCCACGCTGAACGCCTCGTTCGAAGGGACCGGGGACCAGACGCACTACTACTTCGAGTGGGGCTTGGATACCTCGTATGGAAATCAGTCGGCGGTCCCGCCGGGGGACGATGCCGGCGTGACAAGCGGACCGACGCCGCTCAGCTTCAACGTCTCCGGCCTCACGGCGGACACCACCTACCACTTCCGGGTCGTCGCGACCAACTCGCTCGGCACCTCCGTCGCCGAGGACAAGACCTTCAAGACCAATCCGGCGATCAAACAGCTGATCACGAATCCGGCCACGCGAAGTCGAGACCAACGAAAGCCGTCTTCCATGGCGAAATCGACCCGGACGGTCTTGCGACCACCTACTACTTCCAGTACGGCCAGACGATCGCCTACGGACAGACGGTTCCCCTGCCACCTGGCGATCCCGTTGGACCGACGACACCTGGCCTGACCCCGGTGAGCGCGGAAGTCACAAACCTCAAACCGAACCTGACCTACCACTTCCGGATTGTCGGAGTCAACGAAACCGGGACCACTATCGCGGCCGACGACCAGACGTTTATCACTCCGCAGCCGCCTTCTATTGAGGGCTTCACGAGCAAGAATCTCACCGCGCAGTCAGCTCGAACTTGAAGCGCGCATCAATCCGAATGGTGAGGAAACCGAATACTTCTTCGAGTACGGAACCACGATTGCCTACGGCCTGGTCGCGCCGATTCCGGCAGGGACGTTGGTCGCCGGTAACAGCGCGCAGACCGTGGTTGTCGCCGATCTTCGGCCTGCAGTCCGTCGTCCATCACTTCCGGGTCGTCGCGAAAAACAAATGGGGCACGACGACCTCCGGCGATCAGACCTTCAACTTCTACCCCGAGCAGTGCCCGAATTCGGTGGCTCGGCAGCAGACCGGCGCCGGGCACGTGCCGGACTGCCGCGCATACGAGCTGGTGTCCCCAGCCGAAGCTGGGACTGTCAACCTGTTCTGCGGCAGGGGCCGCGTCTCCAGAAGGCGTCCAGCCCACCACGGGTGATGATCGCGGGTAACTTCGGTGCCCTCGAAGGGGTCAACGCTCCGAACTTCCTCTTCGATCCCTACGTCGCGACCCGAACCAACACGGGATGGGAAACGAAATACGCCGGCATTCCGGCCGAGATCGCCGGCGGTGTCGCCGGCCAACCAGGCATTCATGCAGGCGTGTTGAACGGAGCGCCCGTTGCCGCTGACCAGGGACTCGACCACATCCTCCACTGGAGGTTCGGGGAGCCCTCGATCGGTCGGGGAATTCTTCTATATCGGAACCAGGCACTACTCGCCCTACGTCTATCGGGCCACAGGGGGAATTCCTCGGCCGTTATCCGACCAATCTCGATGAAGTTCGCCGGTGCAGACAACCCGATCAGGACTCCGAAGTTTCGAAGTTCAGGATACGCCTGAAAACGGCTGGGCCGGAGACCAGAATCTCTCACCGGACGGCAGTCACTACTTCCTTTCGACAAATCGATACGCCTTCGCACCAGGTGGGCTGGTCGCCAAAAACGCCGGTCCGGGCTCCGTCTATGACAACGACATCGAGGGCGGCAGCGTCAGCATCGCGTCCAAACTGCCCGCTGGGGGCGACATCCCCGCGCGAGTCCACCGTTGCCGAACCACTTCATCGAAATCTACTCGAGCTCCACCGATGGCTCGCACGTCCTGATCGGGGCGCCGAGCCAGTGCTTCACCGAATACCTGTTCGCGTACTTCCTCTGCGCCGAAACGTTCAAGTACTGCGACGGCCCACCTCTATATGCGCGTGGACGGGGCCGTCACCTACGACGTCTCACAAGGGTCATCGGGTCAATTTCCAGGGCATGACTCGAGAACGGCTCCACGGCGTTCTTCACCTCGGCCGAGCAGATCACCACGGATGATCACGACACGAGCATCGATCTCTTCAGATGGAGCGAGGCCACGGATGAAATCACCCGCATCTCGACTGGAGTTGACCCTGCTGGCGACACGGACGCTTGCTCCACCTCGTGGATCTCCAAGTGCGGGGTGGAAGTGCTCCCCGCCACCGGCGGTGGCGACAATGAAGAACTGAAGAACGTCGGCCTTTCGCGCCGCGACTGACAACTCAGTCGCTGCTGACAGTGGCGACATCTACTTCTATTCGCCCGAGCGGCTCGTTGACAGCAGCGCGACGCCGAACCAGCGAAACCTCTATGTGGCGCGCGAACGGAGCAGATCGAGTATGTGGCCACGCTGCCGACGGCCAACAATCGGAAAGTGACGCGCATCCAGGTTACGCCCAGTGGATCGCATGCCGCTTTTGTGACCGCCAGCCGCCTGACCTCCTACGACAACGCCGGCTTTGAATCGATGTATCTCTACGACGCCGAGGCGCAGTCCCTCAGCTGCGTCTCGTGCGATCCGACGGGCGCCCCGCCTGCCAACAATGTCAAAGCGAGCATGAACGGTATCTTTCTCTCCGATGACGGTCGTCCGTTCTGGGCCACCGCGGATCCGCTTGTTCCGCGGGACACGAATCAGGACACCGATGTCTACGAGTACTCGGGCGGCCGCGCCCAGCTGATCACCTCGGGGATCGGCGAGAAAGTGCGCCCCTACGAAGCGACCGGCGGATCCAACTTCTTCGGCAAATCGTTCTGGATAAAGGTTGGACTTGTCGGCGTCAGCGCAGACGGCGTCGATGTCTACTTCGTCACCACTGACACCCTGGTAGCTCAGGATCACAACGGGGCATTTCCGAAGATGTATGACGCGCGTACCAACGGCGGCTTCCCCGTCGCCGCGCAGGTGGCGCCGTGTGAAGCGGCCGACGAGTGCCACGGCTCCACCAGCAGCCTCGCCTCACCAGGGAATGTGACGAGCACGGCCAACCTCGGCGATGGTGGCAACGCAGCTGAACCCAGGAAGAGAACAGAGGAAGGCGAAGCGACGTACCAAGAGACACAAGCGTCACAAACAACAAGGCCATCATGGAAAGCGGCCCAACGGGAGGGCAGGCAAGTGAGCACCCGAGCAGTCAGCACTGTCGACGCCCGGCGTCGTATGGCTCGCGTGCCATCCCCTTGTTCCGCTGCGGCAGCGATCGTCCTGTTCCTAGGCGTCCTTGCGAGCGAGGCGAGAGCGGGTGCACCAATCACCGCGGTACTCGCCGAACCGGTCTCGACCCAGGCCGGGGCCCACGCGAATGTCGTCGCTCGGCTGGGCTTCGACAACGTGACCGAAATCGACCCGTGTGACTGTCACGTCGTCAGGGACGTCATTGTCAACACTCCGCCAGGGGTGGTCGGTACTCCCCACAGCATCCCGGCCTGCTCGGAGGGGGATCTGGCATCAGGGAAATGCCCGGTGGACTCGCAGGTCGGGCTCATGCTCATTCATTTTTGGCAGGTCAAAGACTTCCGAACTGGTTCGGTCGTACCTCTCTACAACATGAAGACCGCCCCGAACGAGCTGGCGCGCTTTGCCTTCCCGGTTCCGCTGTCGAACTCGAACTCAGTCAACATCACCGTCAAAGTCCGAACTGAGAGCGACTACGGCCTCGAATTCCACACTTTCGGGATTCCGAGGCTGCTTCCCACCTCGGGCTTCACGCAGCTCAATTGGGGCATCCCTGGCGACCCGGTCAACGACAAGACGCGCTTCGGGTTCACTGCAGGCAAGGAAGGATCATGTCCATTCAACTTCGAAGACATGCTGGTGCCACTATGCTGGCTGAACCGACACTCTGCAGCACAGGTGGCCCTCCGGTATCGAGCAACGCCGCGCTGTCGTCGCTGTTGAACAATCCCACTAGCTGCAGCGGTCCGCTCACAGTCACGGGAGAAGTCGATCGGCTACGACAATCGAAAGCGATTTCGCCGAAGCAGACTTTCCCGGCGCTGACGGGTTGCGACCAGCTCAGCTTCGACCCCAGCCTCAGCGCCAAGCCGACGACCAGCCACCGCCGACTCCCCGTCGGGGTCGACGCAAGGTAACCGTACCTCGCAGGTCGCTCAGCCCGAATCGCTGACTCCGTCGGCGATCCACGATCTGACCGTTACCCTGCCGCCGGGCTTCACGGTCAATGCGAACGCCGCCGACGGCAAGACGGCTGCATCGAGCGCGGCGCGAACTTCGGCACGCGCGAAAGCGCGGAGTGTCCCGAGTACTCCAAGATCGGCACCCTCGAGGTGACCAGCTCCTCCTTCCCGAGCCTGCTTCCGGGCTGTTCTGTTACCTAGGAGAGCCGTTGCCGGGCGATCGCTACCGGGTCTTCATGACTTTCGACGGCTTCTCGCTCGCATGTGAAGCTGGCGGGGACCGCAGAGCTTGACCCAGTTACGGGGCAGGTGACGTTCTCGTTCAAGGACCTGCCCCACTTCAACTTCCAGCGGTTCAACGCGCACGTGTTCGGGGCGGAGCGAGGGCATCCTCACCACGCCGACGCAGTGCGGCACCTACCCGGTCGAGAGCACGTTCAGGCCCTGGGCGTACCCCGACCTTCCGGAGCAGACCTCGACCCAGTTCTTCACGATCGACAGCGGCCCTGACGGGGTGCCCGTGCCCGCCGGCAGATCGGCCGCTTCGCCCCCGAACTGACGGCAGGCGTCACCGACAACACCGGCGGCGCCCACACCGACTTGATCTTCGACCTCACCCGCAAGGATGGCGACCAGAGTCTCGGTGGCCGTGAACGTGAAGGCGCCTCCAGGATTCTCGGGTGTGCTCGCCGGCATCCCCTACTGCTCCGAGGCCGCGCTGGCTGCCCTCTCCCAGAGCTCATATCTGGGAGTGACCGAGCTTGGGTCCCCGATCTGTCCCACGAGCCGAGTCGGTACCGCCAGCGCCGCCGCCGGGTGCGGGCAGCCGCCCGGTTTCCTTGCCGGGGTCCGTGTACTCTGGCCGGTCCACACAACGGCGCTCCGCTCAGCCTCGCCGTCGTGACCCCGGCGGTTTCCGGGCCCTATGACCTCGGCAACGTCCTCGTTCGGGTCGCCCTGCAGGTCAATCCGACCACCGGGCAGGTGAGCGCGATCTCAGATCCGCTTCCCCGAATCATCGAGGGCATTCCGCTGCACCTTCGCCGGGTGATGGTCAAGCTCGACCGGACATGGGTTCGCGCTCAATCCCGACCAATTGCTCACCGTTCTCGATGGATGCCACAGCGTTTGGCGATCAAGGCGCCGTGGCAAATCTCTCCAACCACTTCCAGGTCGCCAACTGCGGCAGCCTGCTCGTTCAAACCCAGACTTCGCATCAAGCTCAGCGGGGCGGTCAAGCGACGCGGCCATCCGGCGATTCACGCGGTTCTGAGGATGAGACCGGGTGGAGCCAACCTGCCGAACGGTGGCGGTGACGCTTCCGAAAGGCGAGCTTCTTGACAACTCTCACATCGACACGATCTGCACCCGAGCGGGTTTCACCAGTAATGCTTGTCCTACCGGCTCGAAAATCGGACATGCCGTGGTGAAGTCACCTCTCCTTGCTGATCCGCTCGAAGGAGCTGTCTACCTCCGTGCGTCCTCACACAGGTTGCCGGACATGGTGCTCGATCTGGAAGGCCAGGTCGACTTCGAGGCCAGCGCGAGAGTGGACAGCGTCGGTGGTCGTCTACGTACCACTTTCGAAAATATCGCCGACGTTCCGGTCAGCTCGGTGGTCCTGGATCTGGATGGTGGAGGGAAGGGCCTTCTTGTCAACAGCGAAGACCTCTGCAAGGGCAGGAAGAGGGCTCGGGCGATCATGACAGGCCAGAACGGCAGGCGCTCCGATGCGCGCGTCAAGTTGCAGACCGCCTGTGGCGGCCGTAAGTCCAAACGGGACGCTCTCCATGGTCAGACAATGCTTCGAGCAGGGAAGGCGGGTTAGGTGGCCATGAGGGTTGGGCGGAAGGAATCAGTGGCCACAATGCGGCGCGGGCGGGGCTTCGCCATGGCGACGCTCGTTTCGACGGGCGCGCTTGCTGCCGCAATCATCGCAGCGAGCCCAGCTCAGGCGACGACCACCTTCGACTTTCAGTTTGGAGGGAGCGGCACCGGTGGCGGGCAGTTCTCGGCCCCCAACGACATAGCGATCAACCAGACGACTGGGCGACGTCTATGTCAGCGATCGCAGCCTGAACCGCATATCCAAATTCAACGCAGCCGGTGAATTCATCCTCACCTGGGGCAAAGAAGTCAACCAGACCACCAGCGGGAATGTTTGCACCGCGGCGTCGGGTGATACCTGCAAGGCCGGCGTGGCCGCCACAACTGTCAGGTGCGCTGAATCAGCCACAGGGAATCGGGGTCGACCGCAACACGGGCGACGTCTACGTTCAGGACAGCGGCAACATCCGCGTCCAGAAGTTCGACGCGAATGGCAACTTCATCCTCATGTGGGGGAAGGGCGTCAATGAAACAACGGGTGGGAACATCTGCACCGCCGAATCTGGAGACACATGCAAGGCCGGCACCCCATCCGGCGATCCGACGACAGAAACGCCGTCCGAGCTGGGCGTGTTCTACCGCTGGCATGGAGCCGGGGTCGAAGAATCGAGACCAAGCCTCACGGTTGATGCTGAACGGATACGTATACGTTGGCGAGTGCTGCTCAGTGCCCGGTGACCATACCCGCGGTCGAAGAATACCCGGTGGCTCGAGTGCAGAAATTCGACTCAGCGGGCCACTTTGTTTCCGTTCTCGTGCCACCCAAAGGTGACGGCAACGAACTCAGGTTTCCACGGTCCCTTGCGGTGAACGCGACCGGCCAATTCTACGTCCGCGATGACGGGTTCCTGATTGCCTCGGAAGGGATCATCCAATACGACCCGTCGGCGTTCACACCAGAAGGCACACCCGATGCAATTCCTATTCGGTCATGGGGGGAAGCCACGTTCTTCACTGGAAATTCCCTTCGACATCGACCCCAGCAATCAGTACATCATCGCAATTGAAGAACACTGCGATCTCCTGCCCGGAACAGCTCGGACCTGTCCACATCGTCGAGTACCACCCCTCGTCCCAAGAAGTCGACTGCACCATTGTTCCCAGCACTCCGACGGTGAGTCAGTCGAAAGCTGCCGCGACGAGCCCATCGCACGATCTCTATGTCTTGGTCGACGGGTCGCCGGACAGGGTAGCGGTCTTCGACACTCCTGTCGCCACGCCGCCGGAAGGTGGCTGAGAGTCCGCAGGCGAAGGAAATCACGGCGACGAAGGCGGTCATCAACAACAAGATCGCCGCCAACCTTGACGACACCACCTATCACGTCGAATACGGCACCAGCCCGTGTTCGGAACTACCAAACGACTGCACGTCAACGGCCGAGTCGAGCAGCATCGGTGCCTCCTACACGCCGAAGCCAACGAGCAGCACCGTCACAGGTTTGGAGCCCGACACCGACTATTACTTTCGGGTAATTGCGAGCAACGGGGCAGGTTCGGACACTGGCCCCGAAGTCTCGATCCACACCTATCCGAGTTCGAACTTCGATCCAACCTGCCCGAACAACCTCGCCCGCCAGCAGACCCATTCAGCCCTTCTCCTCGATTGCCGAGCATACGAGCTGGTCTCTCCAGAAGAACAGGGCGGCTATGACGTCGAGTCCAACGTGGTCCCGGGCCAGGAGCCCTTTGGCGGCTATCCGCATGCCGATGACACTGCGCTCTTCGGAATCCACAACGGCGGAATCCCTGGTGTCGGCAAGCCGACCAACCGCGGTATCGACCCCTACGTCGCCACCCGGGATGCCGCAAATCAGCGCTGGAACACGGAGTACGTGGGCATTCCGGCCGATGCGCCGTCCATCGAACCGTTTTCCTCCACCGTTGCCGGTGTGGATCCGGGTCTGCGCAATTTCGCCTTCGGCGGCCCCGAGATCTGCAGCCCGTGCTTCGATGACGGCAGTGCCGGCATGCCGCTCCGCAAGGGGAGGAGCGGCACCGCTGGAGCAGGGGATGGTCGGTTCGATTCCGGTCGCTCAACCGGAGCCAGCAGGGGAGGTGCGCCGGCATTTCTCTGGCGACGGCAGCCACTTCCTCTTTGGTTCGGAGCAGAAATTCGTGCCGGCGGGCAACCCCGATAACGGCAACGTCACGATCTATGATCGCGATCTCGCCGACGGCACCACGCAGGTTGTCTCGACTCTTCCCGATGGCGTCGACGATCGAAAACGGCGATGAGCGTCGTCGCTCTCGACGTCTCGCAGGACGGCTCCCGCGTCCTGATCGGGAACAGGGTCTCGACCGACTCTGAAGGCAATGACTACTTCGACCTCTATATGCACGTCGGCTCCTCGCCGAACTCCGTCGCGGTCGCAGACACCGCCGGCGGTGTCCTCTACGCGGGGATGACCAGCGACGCTTCCCGGGTCTTCTTCAGCACCCGGGACCAGCTCGACGACGACACTGACTCCAGCACCGACCTGTTCCAGAGCGGACGTAGGCAGCTCGAGCGCCAGCATGTGATCGCGTCTCCGTCGGCCAGGGTCGGTACGGGCGACACCGACTCCTGCGATCCCGCGAGCAACAGCTACAACCCCGACAACTGGAACGCGATTCCAGGCGGTCCGACCGATTGTTCGGCTGTTGCGATTGGCGGCGGCGGCGGCGTCGCTTCTGCGAGCGGGGGCGTCTACTTCCTTTCGCCCGAGCTGCTCGACGAAGCGGCCGAAGAAGACGGAGTCGACGGCGCGCCGAATCTCTACCTGTCCATGCCGGGATCCGGGCCGCAGTACGTCACGACGCTCGAGTCGAGCGCCAGCACGCCGTTGGCTCAGACGCCGACGTTCGATGGCTACCTCGGCGCCTTCACGAAGCCGGTCGGCGCCGCGATCGATCACCAGGACGGCTCGACCTACGTCTACGACGTCGGCAACGCGGGCGAATTCGGGGGGCCGGGAGCATACGTTCAGAAGTTCGACTCCTCCGGCACCCCAGTTACGAGCTACGGCGAAAACAGCAAGAACTACGGTGCCGGTAGCGGTGAAGCCTTCCAGAGCGTGGGCGATCCAACGTTCCTCAGCGAATTCGGGCTAAACGATCCCATCCCGACTCAGATCGCGGTCGACAACTATCCGAGCAGCGATTCCTATCGCGACCTCTACGTTCCGTCGACGACATTCCTGAGCGGCCTCAACGTCAGGAAGTTCGACTCTGCCGGAAACTACCTCTCGACGATCTCAGTCGGAGGCGAACTCCGCTTCCCAGGAGCTATCGCGGTCGACCAGATCGAGTGGAAAGCTGTATGTCGGAGCCATCGAACTCTTCGGTACCAATACGATCAAAGTCTTCGACGACAGCGAGCCCAACGCCGAAGTCTCGCCGACCTCGTTCTCGGTCAGCGGTCCGCCACTCGGGATCGCGGTCGGATGGAGCGGCTGGCAAAGTCTATGTTGCGACCGGCTCCAAAACCGAAATACGGAGCACAAGCACGGGGCTCTCCCTCGGAACACTTGACTCGAATCCTTCGAAGGGCGTCGCGATCGATCCGGCCAGCGGTCGTGTGTATGTCGACGAGGGCAACAGGTTGCGTGTGTACTCCAATGACGTCGAAGTCGGCGTGCTCGGAACGGGGCTCTTCACCCAGTCGATCAATCTCGCCGCCGATTCGAACAGCCTGATCGTCTCGAATCGCGGTAGCGGGAACGTTGCCGTGTTCCGCCCGGAAACGTTGGCCAGCAGTGCCTACGACAGTCCGCTCGTGATCCACGGCGTCAGCGACGCCGAGACCCGCCACACGGACTGACTTCCAGACAACCCTAGACGGTGACCAGGCGGTCCTCTCGACAGTTCGCCCACTCACGGGGTTCAACAATGGCGGCCAGTACGAGTTGTTCCGTTTGACGCATCCGGTCGACGAGCACGACTGCGTTTCCTGCAATCCGACCCTCGAGATCCCAGCCACCGATGCAAGCTTGGCTTCAGATGGTCTGAGCATCAGCGACGACGGGCGGGTCTTCTTCAACACCGGTGAGAGCCTGGTCTTGCGGGACACCAACCGCAAGCGGGATGTCTACGAGTGGAACGACGGCGAGATCGGGCTGATCTCCACCGGGCAGGACCGTTCGGATTCGGCGCTGTTGACGGTCGAGTGCTGACGGGACCGACGTGTTCTTCTTCACCCGCGAGACCCTTGCGGCCAACGACAAGAACGGCACTCTGATGAAGATCTACACCGCGCGCGAGGATGGCGGCTTCTTCGTCATCCCGCCGCCGCCGGGCTGCCGCGCCTCGGACGAGTGCCACGGCCCGGGCAGCCAGGCCCCGCGTCCAGCGCTGATCGGAACCTTGAAGAACAGCGGTGGCAACGTCCCGCCGTCGGAAAAGCCAAAGCGCTGTGGGAAGGGCAAGGTCAAGCGCAACGGAAAGTGCGTTCCGCGCAAGAAGCGTCAGCGCAAGACGCACAACCGTGGGAAGCAACAGAGACCACTCGACAGGCCGCCATGGCTGAGGCAAAGAAGATGAAGACCAAGAAACAGGCATCGCGCCCCAGATATGTCGTCGGTCTTCGTTGGGTGTCGCATTGGGTCTGGCTCTTGCAGGCGCATCCACCGCCGCTGCGAGCCAAGCCATCAACGGCTTTGAAGTGACGACGACTACCACCCAGGCCGGCGGCCACCCAGATCTCGGCATGAGCTTTCGAACTGGACTCACCAGGAGCGCCAGAGTCGGCCCGTAACGTGCTCGTCAATACCCCGGAGGGAATCTTTGGGAGCCCGAACGCAATTCCCAAGTGCAACTCGGAAGAATTCGCGTTCCAACGTTGCGCCACCGGGACACAGGCCGGTGTCCTCACGGTCCGGGCCAACTACGAAGGCGACGCCAACAAACTATTGGGCACGGCCCCGGTCTTCAATCGTGAGACTGTGGCCGACGAAAGCGCGCTCTTCTCGTTCATTGTGCCCATCCTAAACATCCCGGTGTCGATTCCGGTCAAACTGCGCACCGCCTCCGACTACGGGTTGCGGTTCCGAGTCTCCGAGCTGACCCAGCTGGCGCCGCTGGCGAGCGCGGACATCATCTTCTGGGGGTTCCCGGGCAAGGCAGAACACAATGCGCAGCGCTTCCCGAAAGGCGAACCGGGCAATCCTGCAGGGTGCCCGGGGCTTGCCAACACCAGCTGCATTGGACCGACCCCTTCTCCTGTCAGCAATCTTGCACCCCCTGATCAACAACCCCTCGCTCTGCACTGGCGAGCCGCTGACAGTGACGATCGAGGTACAGACATATCAGGATCCGGCCAATCCGACAGTTGCGGGATTCGAGCTATCCGGAAACGATTAGCTGCCACAAAATGAGTTTCGACCCGGTGCTCTTGGCCACACCAACGACGGTTGAGGCGGACTCAGCCGCCGGCTTCGACATCGAAATGACCGCGCCCCAGCCCCTCGGTGAGGCGACGACGCCTTCGCCAATCAGGACGGGGATTCTCACTCTGCCCGATGGCTTGACCATCAATCCCGATGCGGCGGACGGCCAGACGGCGTGCGCAGACGATGACGTGAACTTCGACACGGAGGGCCCGGCTGCGTGTCCCGACAGCTCCAAAATTGGCACCTTCCGGATCGGATCGGCTGCCCTGGATGGACCGCTGAACGGCTCGGTGTATATCGGGGAGCCGAAGCCGGGCGACCAGTATCGGTTCTTCCTGGTTGCCGATGGCTTTGGCATCCATGCCAAGCTCTTGGGGGTCTTCCGTCCTGATCCGGTCACCGGCAGGATCACCGTCTTTATTGAGGATCTGCCGCAGGTTCCGTTCGAGACCTTTGACGTTCACCTGTTCGCCTCCGACCGCGGTCTGATGGCCACCCCAATCAGCTGCACGATCTATGAGGTCGCGGCAGATTTCTTCCCGTGGAACTCTGTTCTCCCCGACCAAAAATCTCAGCAGGTATTCAGCATCGAGAGTGGGCCCCACGGAACGCCGTGCCCAGGCGAGGTCAGGCCCTTCAATCCAACTCTGACCGCCGGCACGAGCAATCCGACCGCGGGGGCGTTCAGCGACTTCGCGCTGCAGCTCGATCGCGAAGATGGCCACCAGTTCCTGGGCGATCTGAACTTCAGGCTTCCGCCCGGCTTCACCGGAGACCTAAGGGGTATCAGCTATTGCCCGGAGGCTGCGATTGCCGGGGCGGCGCAGGCCGCCGGACGCACCGAGCAGGTCAGTCCAAGTTGCCCCGCCTCGAGCCAAATCGGGACGACCAACGTTGCTGCGGGGCCCGGCGGCCACCCGTTCCATGCGAGCGGCAAGATGTACCTGGCCGGCCCCTTCAAAGGCGCGCCCCTCTCCATTGCAGCAATCACGCCGGCACTGGCGGGCCCCTACGATTACGGTACTCAGGTCGTCCGGGTCGCGCTGCATGTGGATCCCGCAGACTGCCCAGGTCAAAGCCGTGTCGGACACGGTTCCCTCGATCATCGGCGGCATTCCGATCCGGATGCGGTCGATCCGGGTCAGCATCGACCGGCCCAACTTCACCGTCAATCCCACCAATTGCGATCCCTTCACCGTCAACTCGCAGGGGATCGGCGACCAGGGCACGGTGGCTGATTTCTCATCCGACTTCTCCGTGGTCAACTGTTTCGCACTCGGCTTCAAGCCGAAGATGACCATCCGCCAGCTCGGCGGGCGGGGGCAGACGAAGCGCAGCAAGAACCCCTCTCTGCGCTTCGATCTGCATACCCGCCCCGGTGATGCCAATATCAAGTCGATTGCGGTGACGCTGCCCAAAGCGTTCGCGATCGACCAGCGCCACCTCGGCAATATCTGCTCCAAATCGCAGCTGGAGACACAGCGCTGTGCCGGTCGCCAGCCGATCGGCACAGCTTGGGTTAAGACGCCCCTGCTCGACCAGCCGCTCGCAGGGCCCGCCTACGCAGTCTCTGGGTATGGCAAGCTGCCTCGAGTCGCCTTCATACTCGACGGCCAGGTAACGCTCGTACCACTGGCGGAATCCTCCTCTGTCAAGGGAGGACACCTGAGGACCGTCGTTCCAGTCATTCCCGACGCTCCGATCGGCCATTTCCGCCTCACCCTGTTGGGCGGCAAAGTCGGCTATCTCGTAAATACCCGCGACATCTGCGCCTCGGAGGCGGTCACCCGCGTCCAGTTCTTTGGCCAGAACGGTGCCCAAGCCGCCCAGAAGGTGAAGGCCAAGACCGCCTGCGGTCACAAGCGAAAGCGCCGCTAGCGGGATTCGCCGCTCGAGCAGCCGCTTTAAAGAACACCCGTCTACCGCAACTCCGGGATTAGCCGCTAGAGTAGGTGGCGCTGCGACGCAGCGCAACGGGGATCTAGAGGGTTTGTGAGGGCGAGATGGCGCCGCAAATTGCGGTTGAGGCAGATCATGGCGACCGGCTCGTCGTGAGGATCGGGTGAGATGGGGCGTCACGCTCGCCTGCCGCTGCTGATCGCCACCCTCGCGGTCATCGCGCTCGTGACTGGACCGGCGAGTGCCGAGCGCGCCCAACGGGGCAACGTGATCGCCACGATCAATGGAGGGATCCGGCCGCTCGAGCTTCCTCGCCGCCACCGTGTGCCGGTCACGGTCTATCTGTCCGGCGGTGTCGAGACCTCGGATGGTTCGCCGATTCCCAGAGTCAATTGGATCAAACTGGAACTGGCCTGGCGAGGGGTCATGTTCACGCGCGGGCTGGCAGTGTGCCCTCGCAAGCTGCTAGCTGACAGAACCAGCCAGCAGGCGATGCAAGCGTGCGGAGATTCGTTGGTGGGTCGCGGACAGCTATCGGCCCAGATCTTCGTGCCAAATCAATCCCCATTTCGCGTAAAAGCAAACCTGCTGACATTCAACGGCAAGACGAAGGAGGGACGGCCTGCGGTTTGGGCTCATGCCTACTCTTTGGATCCCCCCTCCTCCTTTGTCATCCCGTTCACCGTGCGCAATGAACCACACCGGACTGTCCTGATCACGACGATAAGGCGCTCCGTCGGGCCGTGGCCACACGTGGCCAATTTTCAGGTCCGGGTGTCACGGCACTTCAACTATCAGGGAAAGCGACGTAGCTATCTCAGTGCCTCCTGCCCAGTGCCGAAGGATTTCACCGCCGGTTTCCTTTCCTTTGCCCGCGCGACGTACAGCTTCGCCGGTGGATCCAAGATCATCACGCAGTCGGTTCGCAGCTGCCGCGTTCGGTGAGCCCGAGTCGGGGGGGACTCTTGCATTGGTCCTTAGCGGTACGTCTGAGAACCAATAGCCGAAAACCGGTGAAAACGGCTCTATAGGTCGGTTCTAGGCACAAACTGTCGCCCTTTGGTGGCTGCCGTCCAGGGAAATCTGGCGTCTCCAAATCCCTTCTTCCTTGACTTTATGGTCCATCTGTGTTCCGATTTCTTTTGCCCTCTAGCCACGACGTGTGAGGAAGGCAGTCGGTGTTACTGAGTCAGCAATACGGCAGCAGCGGGCAGCGGGCGCCCGGCGAGACCGCAGCTGCCGCCGCGCGTCGTGGCAAAGCGAGGTTCCTCGCGAGCTTCGCCGCCCTCAAGGACCTGGTCGGCAGGGCGTGCGCCCGTGAGGACGCGTGGGAGGCGAAGGTGGTCGTCGGCCTCCAGGCCGTGCTCGAGTTCGCGGCCTCCGACCCAGAGGGGGCTCATGCGCTCACCGTCGACGCTCGACGAAGAAGATCGGGCCAGATCGACCTCGAGCAGGAGGCAATCTCATACTTCGCGGACCTGCTTCGTGAGGTCGTCGCCGTCGATAAGCCCTTCCAGATCTCCACCGAGGAGGCGATCATCGAGTCGATCGCCACGATCGTCAGGGGACACCTCCAGATGGGCGACGCGGGGCGGCTCCCCGAGCGGGCCCCGGATCTGATCTACCTCACCCTGATGCCCTACGTGGGCCTTTCCGAGGCAGCGCGTTGGGCCACGTCCTCGCTGTCTGAAAGTACCTAGCGGTACATAGACTTTCGTTTTATCATGCGTAAATTATCCATTTTCAGCGAAAACCTCTTGACATTGCGGTCCATCCCTGTTCTCATATGCGCATGCGAGAGGCGTTACATCAGCAAGCTCGCAGCTGGCATGCCAAGCGAGGGTCGTCCCGTCCTTTCCCTGTGCGGCACGACCCTATCGTCAGCGCAGACATTCGCGGCTCGGGGGAGAGCGGTCCACGGTTCCCCCGAGCCGGTTTGCGCTTCCAGCGGCTCTAGGGGGCTGACCCCCTTGTCGCGATGCAAGCGCCTGCTGCCCATCTTGGCGGCCCTCGTCTTCCTAGCCCTGGCCGCCGCGCCGGCTGCAGGTGAGGCTCCCGGCGAGAGCCCCTGGGTCGGGGTGGCCACCGGGCGGGTGGGCGATGTGCTCTGGTCGGTGAAGGTCGCCCCCGCGGGCTCGGCGGGGGCAGGACAACAGGGCGCCCGCCGACCCTGCCTCCAGGTGGGCACCAAATGGCAGCTCAATCGCTACGACTTCCAGAGGAGCAGGTACCAGGGGTGCATCGACGCATCGACGCACCTGACCGCGACCCAGGCTCCCCTGATTGTGAGTGGCGCGCAGGCGGCCAGCGGCACCCACGTCAAGCTCACCGCGGTCGGGATGATCTTCGCTCCGGCCGCCCGTCGGGTCCGGGTCACGTTCGAGGACGGCACTCAGGCGACGATTCCCCTCCAGAGGCTCAGCCCGAGCCAGGAACGGAGGGCCAGGGTGGGGCACCTTCGCTACGCGGCCTTCGCGGTCCGCGGCTCCTGGTCGGTCGAGCGGTTGGTGAGCGAGAGCCGAACCGGTGGAACCCTCTGGGACAGCTACGACGCCACGTCGTAGAGGCTCTCCGAGGCCAGCTCCTGGGCGCGGCGGCTCCAGAGCTTGACCTGCATGAAGATGTCGTCGCCGTAGCCCTTGAGGGCGTCGAGGGCGAGGAGGGTGAAGCGGTCGTTGGAGATCGATTCCTGGTCGACCGTCTCCCGGTCGAGCTCGGCGGTGGCCGCGACCGAGCCGCGGACCAGAGGGCGGCCCCAGACGAGCGTCACATCGCCGGCGCGGCCGTTCTCGCCGAGCCAGCGGCCGATCACGTCGTCGTTGAGGTCGATCCGCCAGTCCGGGTTGTCCTCGGCGACGACGTCGGTGAAGTCGGCGGTGGCGCGAAAGTCGGTCGGCTCGCCCTCCGGCGGCCGGGCGTAGGAGACGTGGCCGAACAGCTCGAGCTCGCCGTCCGGGCCCTCGGCGCGGGTGGTGCAGGGAACCCAGGTTCGCCCACCCCAGGCGCGCTCGGGGAACCAGAGGAGCTCGTCCGGAACCTCGACGCCGTCCGGGAGTTCGTCGATCCCCGCGCACGCCTCCCGGAACGGCTCCGCCAGGCGCTCGACGAAGCGGCCGTGCGGGATCCCCTCCTGGGTGCTGTCGGCGATGAAGCTGGGAATCGGGCGGGGGGTCGGCGGCATCACAGGACCCTAGTCGCCGAGGACCTCGCGGAGGTCGGCCGCGGCCCGCTCCGGTGGGTAGATGTTGATGTCGACGCCCGTCGCCAGCTCGAACGAGGCCCGGACGGTGAGGCGCGGCACGATGTCGATGTGCCAGTGGAAGTGCTCGGCGCCGCGGGGCGCGGTGCGGACCCAGAGGTTCAGCTCGGGGGAGCCGCCGAACAGCCCCGCCAGCAGCCGCAGCGCAGTG
Organism: uncultured Solirubrobacterales bacterium; assembly: GCA_963816785.1. Classification (GTDB taxonomy): domain Bacteria; phylum Actinomycetota; class Thermoleophilia; order Solirubrobacterales; family 70-9; genus VRUE01. Next base: position 1,595,762 of record CAWFLL010000004.1, read on the forward strand.
TGGAGCATCGCGGTGCCCGCGCCATCCTCCTCGAAGCGGGCCGACTCGGCTCGCGGCACGACCCGCAGCTCGAACGGCGAGCGCGAGGCCCAGGGGCAGATCAGCGCCGCCTCCTCGTCGATCGCGACCAGCCGCTCCCCGCGACGCACCTCCGCGACGAGGACGTCGCTGAGCAGGCCGCCGCCGCCGCTGCGTTCGCGGTAGGCGCCGAAGCGCTCGCGCTCGCGCGCCACCGCCAGCGGCACGAACGGGAGCGCGTAGAGCTGGGCGTGGGTGTGGGGGAGGGAGGCACCGGCCCCGGCTCCCTCGTTGACGACGAGCTGCACATAGGAGGAGTCGCGGTGGGCCCGCATCCGCTCGCGCCAGGTCGCGATCGCGCCGGCGAACCGCTCCTCGCTCAGCTCCCCCATCTCGGTCCCGTGCTCGGGGGCGTGGATGATCACCTCGTGGGCCCCGGCCGCCGGCCGCGCCGCGAACAGGTCGGCTTCGCCGGTCCGGCGCGAGGCGAGCAGCGGGTCGCCGCCCTCGCTGAACGCGCCCGCCTCGGCGGCCGTGGCTGAGGCCTTCTGCTGCGCGCTCCCCTCTTCCAGGGCCGGGTAGAGGTTCGGCACCACGCGGCTCGTCCAGCCCGGTGTGTCGGGCCCGCCGCCATCCGGGCGAACCGCGTAGACCTCGGGTGGGGTCTTCCCCTCGTTGCCCTCGCAGAACGGGCAGTCCTCCGGCCCCTTCGGCTCGCTCGCGCCGGTTGAACCCCTCGGGACGCTCGGCCCGGCCGGGCGCGAGGATCGTCCGCAGCCCGGTCAGCTGGTCGATGCGGATCTCGGGGGCGCTCAGGACCGGGAAGGGGGAAGGTCGTCGGGCAGCGGCGGCGGCTCGGGCGGGGTGGGCGAAGCCGGAGCGCGGGACTTCGGCGTCGGCGCAGCCCCGCCCTGGCTGCGGCCCATGAAGGCCTCGAGCAGGTCCATCGGCAGCGGGAAGACGACGGTGGTGCTCTGGGTGCTGCCGATTTCCAGCAGGGTCTGCAGGTAGCGGAGCTGTAGCGAGGCCGGGTTGGTGCTGATGATGTCGGCGGCGTCGGTGAGCTTCTGGGCCGCCTGGAACTCGCCCTCGGAGTTGATGATCTTGGCTCGCCGCTCGCGCTCGGCCTCGGCCTGGCGGGCGATCGCCCGCTGCATCTGTTCGGGAATCTCGACGTCCTTGATCTCGACCGCGGTTACCTTCACGCCCCAGGGCTCGGTCGACTCGTCGATGATCGTCTGCAGCTCCTCGTTGAGCCGCTCGCGCTCGGAAAGCAGCTGGTCGAACTCGGCCTTGCCGAGCACCGAGCGCAGCGCCGTCTGTGCGATCTGCGAGGTCGCGAGGAGGAAGTTTTCGACCTCGGTGATCGCCTTGCGCGGGTCGATCACGCGGAAGTAGGTGACGGCGTTGACACCGGCGGGGACGTTGTCGCGGGTGATCACCTCCTGCGGCGGGATGTTGAGCGTGACGGTTCGCAGGTCGACCTTGACCATCCGGTCGACGAACGGGATCAGCAGGATCAGCCCCGGGCCCTTCTGAGCGATCAGACGTCCGAGACGGAAGATCACCCCGCGTTCGTACTCGCGCAGGATCCGCACTGCGGAAGCCAGGACGACGAGCAGAATCGCAAGCACCACCACCAATGCGATAAGCGCTGCCATCTAGTTCGCTCCTTCCTCGGTTCCGGTCACCGGCACCACCACCAGCGTCAGGCCGTCGACCGACTCGACCCTGACTCTATCTCCAAGCGTTGCCCGTCCCCCCGCATCGCGCAGGCGAGCGTGCCATACCGCCCCATGAACGAACACCCGGCCCTCCGGGTCGAGGGTGGATCGGACCTCCGCGATCTTCCCCCTCATCTCCTCGTAGCCGGTGCGGACCGGCTCGTTGCGATACGCGGCGAGCGCTTTGCGGCCGGCGAGGATAACCAGGGCGCCGAGCACCAACGCGACTGCGACGATCACGACGATGGGCATGCTGTGGCCCTCGTCGCGATAGATCAGCCCGGCGGCGACGAGGGCGCCGACGCCAAGGATTCCGAGGACCCCGCTTGGCACATGGGCCTCGACAATGAACAGCACCAGCGCCAGCAGGAGCAGGAGCACGATCTCCGCGGTCATACGGACATCATGATCCCAATGCGTAGCGCTCGATGTCGGCGCGCAGCTCGGCCTCGTCGTCGTATGGGCCCTGTTTGAGGAAGACCAGCTCGCCGTCGCGGGAGTAGAAGGCGGTGTCGGGGAGTCCGAGGCTGGCGCCGATGCTGTCGGCGATGTCCTGGTCGGGATCGGTGTAGCTCGGGTAGGGCACCGGCTCCTCCCTGAGGAAGGTGCGCGCCGCGTCGTCGGAATCCTGGCTGTCGATCGCCAGGAACGCGACCCGCTTGCCGTACTCGGCGCTCAGCCGCTGGAAGGAGGGAAACTCGAACCGGCACGGGCCGCACCAGGAGGCCCAGACGTTGACCACGACCGGGTACCCGCGCAGCGCCTCGATCCGGCCCTCGTAGGCGTCGAGGCCGCCCCCGAGCAGCTGGTTGGACTGCTCGTGGAGAGCGGCAAGCCGCGGCGGAGCGCCCGCCAGGGCCCTTGCGTAGTCGGGGTGAGCGCCGCCGGTCTCACCGTCGCCCGATCCGCAGCCGGCGACGGTGCCGAGCACGGAGACGACGAGCAGGCCGGCGGCGATCGCAGGGCTTTGCCGCAGTGCCGCCAATTCCTTGACTACAATACGTACGTTCGGTTCGCCGGTATGCGGACCGCTTGAGATAGCCGGGGGAGGAAGAGTAGGCCTCCGGCAGCCTCACCAAGTTTTCCCGGCCGCACGCCAAGCGTCGCTGCTGGGACGGATCCCGGAAGCCTTCATGGCCAAGACCAGCGAAGTTGCCACGGCAGTGGCAGTTCCTTCAGCCGCCGACATCGAGCGGGCGGCCGCGTTTGCCCGCGAGCCGTTCCTGCTGGACGGCGAGGGGCCCGAGGCGCTCGCCCCCGGGACGGCGCGCCGGGAGGCGCTCGACGCGGCAATCGCGGAGCTCGACAAGGGATTGGAGAGCCCCTCGATCGAGTGGCGGCGGGACTTCTCGCTGCTGCTCGGCCTGGAGCGACTGCTGGCGGAGGAGCCGCCGAAACTGCGCGACGGGGCCGAGCTCAACCCGCACCAGGTAGATGCGCTCTCCGGCACCCTGACCGAGCTGATCGCCGAGCAGCAGGTCGCCATCAACGGCGGTGGCCGAAACGGCGGAAACGGAGCTGCCGCGGAGGCGCCCGCCGGCCCGGCCGCCCAGGAGTCCGGCGACGGCGCCGCCGGTGACGGCGACGAGGAGCCGCTCGAGGACGAGGAGCTCGCCGCCGACGAGGAGCCGCAGGATTGGGAGGAGCCGAAGAACGACGTTGACGAGGCGGTTGCCGAGGCGCCCGAGGACCCCGGCGCCGCCCGCCGGTTCTGGTTCGAGCACGCCACCGGCGCCGGCAAGACGGTCGCCGCGGTCGGGTTCATCGACGCCTCCCGCACCGGCGGAATCCTGATCCTCACCCACCGCCGCAACCTGGTCGACCAGTTCATCGGCGAGATCTCCGAGCGCGGCTACAAGGAGCGCCTCCGCCCGGCCCTGCTCGACGGCCGCGACGACCCCGACGGCCCGGTCACGGTCGAGACCTACCAGTGGTTCGTCCGCAACCACAAGAAGATCTCCGACGCCTACTCGATCGTGATCTGCGACGAGGCCCACACCGCGCTGGGCGAGAAAACGAGCGCATGCATCCGCGCCTGGGACGGCCCGGTGTTCATCGGCATGACCGCGACCGGGGCGCTGATCGCCCGCCACGTCGCCGACCTCTTCCCGACCCAGACCTCCCGCTTCGACCTCGCCCAGGCGGCGCGTCGCGGGGTTATCGCGCCGCTGCGCTGCATGCGGATCCCGCCCGGGCCGGGGGTGCGGACGATCGCCAAGGTGCCGCTGCGAAAAGGCGAGGTCGACCAGGACTTCGACCAGGAGGAGCTGGCGGCGCTGCTCGACCAGGAGCCCTTCAACGTCGCGATCGCCGACCTCTACAAGACCCGCTTCAAGGACGTTCCCGGCGTCCTCTACACCGCCGGCGTCCGGCACGCCAAGCACGTCGCCAAGGCGCTCCAGGACGCCGGGATAGTCGCCCGCGCGGTCTCCGGGGAGACGCCGAAGCGCGAACTGGCCGAGATCCTCGCCGGCTTCGAGCGGGGCGAGGTCGACGTCCTCTGCAACGCGATGCTCCTCGCCGAGGGCTGGAACTCGCCGCGGGCGACGATCTGCATGCATCTGGCGCCGACCGCCTCGCGCCGCGTCTACCAGCAGCGGGTCGGGCGCGTCACCCGCCGCGCCCCCGGCAAGGAGGCCGGCCTGGTCGTCGACTTCGTCCACCCGGCGACGACCCACGACGAGACGATCGTCACCCTCCACAGCCTGCTCGACCGCGACGTCTACCGCGGCGGGGCGATCGTGATCGGCCCGGTCCGCCGCGGCCGCGGCCGCCGGGTGCGGGTCGAGCGGCGCGTGGTCCCCGTCTCCGACGAGCCCGAGCGCCGCACCCAGGTGCTCGAACGGGAGATGTGGCGGATCGCGGTCGAGAACCTCGACTACCCGGAGCGGCACGCCTGGGCGGCGCTGGCCGGCGCCCGCGTCAACCCGCAGAACTGGCGGCGGGCGCGGGCGATGCTTCAGAACGACAAGACGAAGGAGCTGCGCCGGCGCTTCCTCCTCACCTGCGTGCAGCGCAACCGCAACTCGCAGCTGCGGCTGAAAGCGCTGGCCGAGATCGCCGACCTGCGCGACCCCGACGCGTTCGACGACGCGATCGACATCGTCGGGACCTGGAGCCGCGACGACAAACGGGCCGGGACGCGGACCCTGCTGCAGGCGCTGGTCGACAAACGGATCGGCCGTCGCGACCAGGCCCAGGCGTGGGTCTGGAGGCTCGCCTCCTATACCCGCGAGCTGCACGAAGAGTACGCCGTGCAGCGCTGGCCGGAGACCAAGCGCCTGCTCGGGCTGCTCGTCAATTCCTCCGGCCGCGCCCACGGGCGCAACGCGCGCAGGCTGGTCCACGCCGCCCGCAAACAGGACCGCCGCCTCGCGGTGGCGCTGCTCGCCGCTGCCGTCTCGCACACCCCCGAAGGCGAGGAGGTGCTGCGGGGGGCGCGGATGCGGATGGCTCGCAAACCGTCGGCGACCGCGCGCGAACTGCTACGGAACTTCCCGAAAGGCGGCAAACGGCGCCGCAAGCGGAAAAAGGCGAAACAGGGCAGCGAAAACGGCGCCGCGGCGAAGGGCGGGGGCAAGGAGCGCCCGCCGGAGCAGGACGGCGACGCGCCCGCCGAGGACGGCGCGGTGGCAGTGGAGGAGAACGGCTCAGACAGTGAGGTGGACCTCGCCGGCGCCGAGGGCGACGCGGTCGCCGCCGGCGGTGAGGACGAGTAGGTCTCCCGAGTCGCCGACGCCGTCGGCAACCCCGGAGCCCCCGTCCCAGGAGATCTCGCGGCCGCGCAGCGCGTCGCGCGCCTCCCAGGCCGAGAGGACCTGACCGGGGTCGGCGTCGATCCAGGTCTCGAGTCTGCCATCGAGGGCTCGCCGTGCGTCCTCGGGCGAGGCCCCCGACCCCAGCGACGTCGCCGTCTGCCGCAGCTCGGGCGGGAATTCCTCGGTTGAGATGCCGAGGTTGAGCCCGACGCCGATCACGGCCCAGCCGTCCTGCGGCCTCGCCTCGATCAGGATCCCGGCCAGCTTGCGCTCGCCGACCCAGATGTCGTTCGGCCACTTGATCCGGCACGCGATGCCCTCCTCGAGCTCCTCGGCCGCCTCGCAGGCGGCGACCGCGGCGGCGAGGGGGAGCAGGGTGTGTCGTTTCTCGAGCGGGCGGACGATCGCCGAGTAGAGGAGGGCCCCGCCCGCCGGCGCGGTCCAGCTTCGTCCCTGCCGGCCTCGGCCGGCGGTCTGCTCGGCGGCGGTGACGACCGTCCCGCCCGGCGCGCCCTCCACCGCCAGCTCGCGGGCGCGCGAGCTGGTCGAGTCTGTGACCCGGAAGTGCCGGTGCGGCCGCCCGAACCTCACCGCGCGTCGGCGAGCAGGGCCTCGACGAGGCCGTCGACGTCGTGCCGCTCGGCCTCGGCGTGGACCGTGAGCCCCGCCGCCCTCGTCGCCTCGCTCGTGACCGGCCCGATCGAGATCACGCGGGCGCCGTTCGGGAAGCGCTCGCCGAGCGCCTCGGTCAGGTTGCGCACCGTCGATGAGGAGGTGAAGGTGACGTAGTCAGCCCCCTGCGCCGCCTCGACCGCCTCGGGCGCGGGCTCCTCGCGCACCGTTTCGTAGAGGGCGACGTCATCGACCTCGGCGCCGCGCTCGCGGAGGCCGTCCGGGAGCACCTCGCGGGCCTCGGCGGCGCGGGCCACCAGCACCCGGCGGCCGCTTACCTCGAGCCCGTCGAGCGCCTCGAGCAGGCCCTCGGCGACGAAGCGCTCGGGGACGACGTCGGCCTCGATCCCATGCTCGGCGAGCGCCTCGGCTGTTCCCGACCCGATCGCGGCGACGGTGGCGCCGGCCAGCGCCCGGGCGTCGCGGCCCGCCGCCCCCAGCGCCTCGAACAGGAGCCGCACCCCGTTCGGGCTGGTCAGGCAGATCAGTGAGTAGGCGTCGATCTCCTCGATCGCGCGGCGGACCTCCTGGCCCTCGATCCGCGACTCGATCCGGATCGCCGGCAGCTCGATGACCTCGGCGCCGAGGCCGCGCAGGGTCAGGGCGAGGCCGCTGGCCTGGGCGCGGGCGCGGGTGACGACGACGCTGCGGCCGTGCAGGGGGCGCCTCTCCAGCCAGGCGAGGGCCTCCCGGCGTCCGACGACATCGCCGATCACGATCACCGCCGGGGCCCCGACCCCCGCCCGCTCGACCTCGGCGGCGAGGGTGCCGAGCGTCGCCACGACCGTGCGCTGGCCGGCCATCGTCCCCCGCTCGACCGCGGCCGCGGGCTGATCGGGGTCGCGCCCGGCGGCGATCAGCGCCGCCGCGTTGTCGGCCAGGCGTCTGACGCCCATGTAGAGGACGAGGGTGCCGGGGAAGCGGGCGAGCGCCTCCCAGTCGAGGGCGGTCTCCTCCTTCTCGGGGTCCTCGTGGCCGGTGACGAAGGCGACCGCGGAGGCGTCGTCGCGGTGGGTGACCGGGATCCCCGCGTAGGCTGTCGCGGCGACACCGGCGGTGACGCCGGGCACGATCTCGTACTCGACCCCGGCGGCGCGCAGGGCCTCGGCCTCCTCGCCGCCTCGCCCGAACACGAACGGGTCGCCGCCCTTGAGGCGAACCACGCGCCGCCCGGCGCGGGCCGCCTCGACGAGGCGCTGCGCGATCTCCTCCTGGGGCATCGAGGGAGCGCCGGGCGCCTTGCCGACGTAGACGAGCTCGGCCTCGGCGCGGGCGCCGTCGAGGGCACCCGGTGGGATCAGGCGGTCGTGGAAGATCGCGTCGGCGGAGGCGATCAGCTCCAGCGCCCGCGCCGTCAGCAGGCCGGGATCGCCGGGACCGGCGCCGACCAGGTAGACGACTCCCGGCCTCGCCGTCACTCCCCCTCCCCAACAGGCCGACGGGCCGATTCCGCGACGTATGGGCCCGTTTTAGGCCCATCGGCGGCGTTGGCGCGGTCGAGGATCTCGCGGGCGCCCGCCGCCAGCAGACGCTCGGCCAGCAGCGCTCCCGCCGCGGCCGGTTGCTCAACCTCGACCTCGACCCGGTCGCGCAGCCACTCCGTCCCGTCGGGGAGGCCGACGAAGGCGTCGATCTCGAGCCGCTCCCCCTCGAGCGTCGCGTGGACTCCGATCGGGGTCGCGCAGGTCGCCTCCAGCAGCGCGACGACCGCCCGCTCGGCGGTCAGCTCGCGCAGCGCCTTCTCCTCGCCGAGCGAGGCCGCCGCCTCGATCGCGTCGGCGTCCGTGGCTCGGGCCTGGAGGACGAGGGCGCCCTGGCCGGCGGCCGGGGTCATCCGCTCGGCCGGAATCTCGAACGACGCCTCCCCATCTCGGCCCAGCCGCCGCAGGCCCGCTGCAGCGAGCACGATCGCGTCGAGCTCGCCCTCGGCGAGCCGCCGCAGCCGCGTGTCGACGTTCCCGTGCAGCTCGCTGACCAGCAGGTCGGGCCGCGTTGCCAGCAGCTGGGCACGGCGGCGCAGGCTGGCGGTGCCGACCCTGGCGCCCTCCGGGACCTCGTCGAGCGAGGACCCTGCCCCGATCCAGACGTCGGCCGGGTGCTCGCGGGCCGGCACCGCGGCGATCGCCAGACCCTCGGGCATCTCGGCGGGAAGGTCCTTGGCGGAGTGGACGCCGATCTCGGCGTCGCCGTCGAGCAGCGCCGCCTCGACCCCGCGCACGAAGCGCGCCTTGTCCCCGGGCCGGCCGTCGGAGGAGACCTCGACCAGCTCCGCCCCGCCGAGCAGGCCCGCGACCCACTCCGCCTGAGCAAGCGCCAGGGCACTGCCCCTGGTCGCAAGGCGAAGCGCCACGCCGCCCCTAGCCGGACTTGCGGCGACGCAGCTCGGTCACGTTGGACTTGCCCTCGGCCTCCGGCTCGGTCTCGGCGTCGAGGCCGAACAGCTCGCGCAGGGCGCTCACATAGAGGTAGGCGTCGTCGTTCCCGGCCGAGCGCTTCATCCGCAGCGTCGGCTCGTGCAGGAGGCGGGAGGCGACCGCCTTCGCCATCACCGCCATCCGCTCCCGGTCGGCCTCACTGAGGCTCTCCCAGCGGCCCTCGTTCTCGGCAAGGATGCGCTCCACCACCTCGTCGGCGCGCTCGCGCAGCGAGGCGACCGTCGGCACCACCTCCAGCGAGGCGAGCCAGCGTTCGAAGCGATCCTGCTCGGCCTCGAGGATCGGCTCGGCCCGACGGGCCTCCGCCTCGCGCCCACTGGCGTTCCGCTCGACGATCTGCTGGAAGTCGTCGATGTCCCGCAGGCTGACCCCGGGGATCTCGCGGCAGTCGGGCTCGATGTCGCGCGGCACCGCGATGTCGAGCAGCAGCAGCGGTCGCTCGTCGCGGGACTTCATCACGTGCTCGAGTCCGTCGCGCTCGACGATGTGATGGGGCGAGTTGGTTGCCGAGACGACGATGTCGGCCTTCTCGAGCTGCTCCGGCAGTTCCTCGAGGCGGACCGCGGCGCCGCCGAAGCGCTGGGCGAGCCCGATCGCCCGGTCGTGATGGCGGTTGGCGACGAAGACGGTGGCGACGCCCCGCGCGACCAGTGCCCGCGCGACCAGCTCGGCGGTTTCGCCCGCGCCGATCACGAGGACGCGCCGCTCGGTGAGGTCGCCGAGCGTCCGCCGCGCCAGCTCGACCGCGACAGAGGGGATCGAGACGCTCCTCTCGCTGATCGCGGTGTTCTCACGGGCACGGCCGCCCGCGGCGAGGGCGCCGCGGAAGAGGCGATTGAGGATCGGCCCGGTCGCGCCCTCGACCAGCGCCAACTCGTAGGCGCGCTTGACCTGGCCCTGGATCTCGGCCTCGCCGACGATCATCGAGTCGAGCCCGGCCGTGACCCGGAACAGGTGGCGGGCGGCCTCGCCGGAGCGCAGCGAGTAGAGGTGGCCGAGCAGCTCGGTCGGGCGGAGCTCGGCCTGGCGGGTCAGCACCCCAAGCGCGGTCGACTCGGCTTCGACCGCGTCGGAGACGATCAGGTAGAGCTCGGTGCGGTTGCAGGTCGAGAGCGCCGCCGCCTCGTGGATGCCCTCGGCCGCGGTCAGCTCGCCGAGCGCCCCGACCGCGCGCCCCTCGGTCAGCGAGAGCCGCTCACGCAGGTCGAGCGGAGCGGTCTTGTGGGAGACGCCGAGCGCCAGCAGCTCAGACATGCGCGCCCTCGCTCGTGTGCTCGGAGTCCTGTGTGTCGCGGAAGCTGTCGTGGTTGTGTCCACCCTGCTCGGCAAAGCCGGCGAGATCGCGGAGCTCGCGCTCGATCCGCTGCAGTTTGACCGCCATGATCGCCACGTAGACGACGAGCAGGACCATGAAGACGACGTAGGCGCCGGCGACGTACTTGCCGGCCTCGTCGAGGGGCAGGGCCGGCACTCAGAACACCTGCCTTTCGCCGGTGCTCCGCTCGCGGAGAGTCAGATTTCGATGCTCGCTACGCACGACTCAGAACACCTCCGGCGCGATCCGGGAGGAGCCGCCCGGGGCCGGGGCGTCGAGGGCGCGGCGCAGCCGCTTCAGCTGGCCGGAGGCGCTCTTCGCGGTCAACTCGAGCTTGACCAGGGTCACCCAGAGCAGCGCCATCGCGGTCAGGCAGACGAGGAAGGTGAGCATCATCTCCCCCGGCAGCCCGCCACCGGTGGTGGCGAAGACGCGCGGGTGGACGAGGCTCTCCGCCAGCCGCACCGCCATGAAGTTGAGCGGGACGAAGGCGCCGGCGGTGATCGCGAAGACCGAGGCGTAGCGGGCCTGGCGGTCGCGATCCTCGATCGCGTAGCGGAACGGGTAGTAGGTCGCGTACATCAGGAAGACGATCAGGAAGCTGACCAGGGTCGGCTCGTCCCAGACCCACCAGTGTCCCCATGAGGCCTTCGCCCAGATCGAGCCGGTGATCAGGACCCCGACGCCGAAGATCACCGACATGTGGATCGAGACGTAGGAGTAGGCGTCCCAGCGGCTGTCGCCGCTGCGGAGGTGGAGGATCGCGAAGACGCCGCCGGCGACGAACCCGAGCAGGGCGACGATCGAGAGCGGCACGTGCAGGTAGAAGATCTTCTGGATGAAGCCCTGGTCGGCGTCGAGTGGGGCATAGAAGAAGACCAGCGACATCCCCACGGCGAGGGCCGCGACGGTCGCGATCGAGAGTGGTTTCAGTCCATTGCCGTACATGACGCTCCGGGCGCCCGCGGCGGCGCGGGCTCAGTCCTCCAGGAGGAAGTCGAACACCGCGTATCCGACGAGGAGGAAGACCAAATCGTATAGGCCGAGGACCGCAAGCCAGGTGCCGAACCGCTCGTAACCGGGACCGCCCACGGCCAACAGGTGCTGGCTGGCGCCCGTCGCAGCGATCATCAGCGGCACCACCAGGGGGAGCAGGACGAGCGGGCCGAGCAGGTCGCGGGCGCGTGAGTGCACCGCCATCGAGGAGATCAGGGTTCCGGTCGCCGCGAGGCCGATGTCGGCGAGCAGGAGGACGCCGGCGAGCGGCGGGATCGCGGCGGCGGAGTCGAGGAAGAAGACCGCGAAGACCGGGACCACGATCAGCTCGAGTACCAGCAGGTAGACGAGGAGCGCCGCCGCCTTGGCCGCGAACAGCGCCGTGCGGTCGATCGGCGCCAGCCTGATCGCGTCGAAGCCGCCCTCCCCCCGCTCGGCGACGAAGAGCCGGTTGACCCCGAGGATCGCGGCGAACAGCAGGGTCGCCCAGAGCACGCCGGAGGCGAGGCTCCCCGACAGCTCAGTGCGGTCGAGGCCGAAGCGGAAGATGACGAAGGTGGTGACCGCGAACAGCGCCATCGCCGGCAGCGACTGCAGGGTGCGCAGCTCGGCCCGCAGGTCCTTCTCGAGGATCGTCCTGAAGGCAAGCGCCGATGGGGTCATCGCAAATCCTCGCGCTTCGCTCGCTGCGCGAAGAGCCAGATTGCGACGCTTGCTCGCTCCGCGCTCATCGCAGCGCCCCCTCCCCGAGCTCGGCCCGGCCGCCGACGTCAAGCCGCAGGGTGCGGTCAGCCTCGGCCTCGAAACGCTCAGGGTCGTGGGTGACGAGGACGCGGGTTCGGTCCCCGCCGGGGCCGATCAGGGCGCCCGCCAGCTCGCGGCCCTCCTCGTCGAGGTGGGAATCGGGCTCGTCGAGCAGCAGCAGCTCGGGCTCGTGGAGGACGCAGCGGCAGATCGCGAGCCGCTGCCGCATCCCGGCCGAGAGCTCGGCGACGCGCTCGTCGGCGCGCCGCTCCATCCCTACCGCGGCGAGCAGCTCGCCGACCCGGGCCGCGGCGGCCTCGTCGCCGATTCCGTGCAGGCGGGCATGGAAGCGGAGGTTCTCGCGCCCGCTGAGGTCGCGGTAGAGGAGCGGCTCGTGGCCGAGGAACCCGATCCGCCCCCGCAGTCGCCAGGCCTCGCGCGGCAGCGGACAGCCGAGCACCCGCGCCTCGCCGCCGCTCGGACGCAGCAGCGTCGCGAGGATCCGCAGCAGGGTCGTCTTCCCGGACCCGTTCGGGCCCAGCACCAGCAGCGTCTCGCCGCCCGCAAGGGTCAGGTCGACGCCCTCGAGCGCCGCGCGTTCGCCGAATTCGCGCCGCAGCCCCCGCAGCTCGATTGCGACTCCCTCTGATCGATCGCCTGTCATCACCCGCGAATTGTCGCCTCGTCGTTGCTTTCGTGCCGAGCAGTCGTTTGCAGCCTGTTCACAGTGAGTCGCCCCGGCGGGCCTAGATTCGGGTGAACATGGTGAGCCGGATCGCTCTGATCGCCGCCGTGGCAGGCGCATTTGGATGTGCATCCCAGGCAGTGGCGCCCCTCGCGGTGGCGGAGGCACCGGTCGCCCAGACCGGCAGCGGGACCTACCTCGAAAACATGCCGAGCCCGGGCGTGGGAGAACTGTTCCTGACCGGAACGGTCGATCCGAAAGGCCTGCCGACGGTCTGCCACTTCGAGTACGGGCCGACCGATGCATATGGGTTCGTGCTGCCGTGCGATCCCGACCCAGCTGCCAGCGACGAGCCGGCCGCAGTCAAGGCAATCGCGACCGGGGTCCCCGAGGCTGCGGTGCGGGGTGAGGGCCACTTCCGCCTCGTCGCCGAGAGCGCCGACGGTATCCACGCCGGCGAGGACCGTTGGATGTCGTTCTCTCACGGAGACCCGAAGCCGGAGCAGGAGCAGTTCGCGGTCGTCCCGCCGGCGCTGTCGCCGCCTCAGCCGCCTCCAGCACGGAGGGCGAGGCGGTGCCACGGGCTCAGCGGCGCTTCTTCTTCAGCGTGCGCATGCCTACGGCGAGCAGCGGGCCGGCCCCCTCGCGCAGCCCGGCGGTGCGCTCGGCGCCCTTGCCGTAGAGGAGCTTCGCCGAGGCGCGTACGGCTTCGCCGAGGGACTTGTCGTAGGGGTGCCACCAGAAGTCGCGGGTGAGGCCGGGCTCCCAGGAGTTCATCTTCACGTTGACGCACTCGTAGAAGCCGAATTTGGAGTGGGAGCGGCCGATGCCGGAGTGCTTGACGCCGCCCCAGGCGCACTGGCAGGCGCCGTGGCTGAATGAGTGGTCGTTGACCCAGACCATCCCGGACTCGATCTGGCGTGCGATCCGGGCGCCCTTCTGGCGGTCCTTGGTCCATACCGAGGCGCCGAGGCCGAACTCGGAGTCGTTCGCGAGGTCGATCGCCTCCTGCTCGGAGTCGACGACGACGATCGGGAGCACCGGGCCGAAGATCTCCTCGCGCATGATCCGCATCTCGTGGGTGACGCCGGTCAGCACGGTCGGGGCTACGTACTTGCCGGGCGAGCCGGCGACGTCGATCGGGCCGCCGCAGACCAGGGTCGCACCGGAGGCGACCGCGTCTTCGATCAGGTCGATGACGATCTCGTACTGGTCCTCGGAGGTCATCGGGCCGATCGCGGTCGCCCACTCCATCGGGTCGCCGAGCGGGAGCTTCTGGGCTTCGGCTGCGACCCCGGCGATGAGACGGTCGGCGATCTCGCGCTCGACGTAGACGCGCTCGATTCCCGGAGCAGGTCTGGCCGGCGTTCGCGAACCCGCCCCAGACGGCGCCCGAGATCGCGTTGTCGATGTCGGCGTCGGCGCAGACGATCATCGGGTCCTTGCCGCCGAGCTCGAGCACCGAGCCCTTCAGCTTCTGGGCGCAGACCTCGCCGACCTTGCGGCCGATCTCGACCGAGCCGGTGAAGAAGATCTTCTCGGCGCTCGAGCGGGCGAGCGCGTCGCCGACGGCGCCGCCGCCGTGGACGACCCGGACCAGGCCCTCGGGCAGGCCGCCCTTCTCGAAGACGCGGCGGATCGCCTCGCCGAGCAGCGGCGTCAGGCTGGCCGGCTTGAGGACGACGCCGTTGCCCGCCATCAGCGCGATCGCGACCTCGCCGAACGGGATCGACCACGGGTAGTTCCAGGGCGCGATGATCCCGACGACGCCGAGCGGCTCGTAGCTGAAGCGGCTTTTCTTGCTCATCAGGAAGGCTTGCGACATCCGCACCTTCTCGTCGGCGAGGATCTTCGGCCCGGCCTTCGCGCACCAGTGGAGCGCGTCGACGGTCGGCAGCAGCTCCATCGTGTAGGCCTCGACCCGCGGCTTGCCCTGCTCGCTGACGAGCAGCTCGGCGATCTCGTCGATGTCGTCGAGCAGCGCGTCGGCGGCGCGGCGCATGTAGCGGGCGCGGTCGTCGAGCGTCAGCTCCGCCCAGGCCGGCTGGATCCGGGCGACGTCGTCGACTACTCCCTGAACCTGATCGGGCGTTATCGTCGCGACCGAGCCGACCAGCTCGCCGGTAGCGGGGTTGAAGGACTCGAGGGTGGACTGGGCGGGTGGGCTCTGCGTGGCAGTAGTCATGGTGTGATTCTAGGCCGGAACCCGATCCCGGGAAAGGGTTGTGGCGTCGCCGCGGGAAATCGCCTCGCGGCGCCAATGCAGGTATCTCGGGCCGATGTTGCGCAGGGTGGGCGGCAGCAGGGGGGTGGCGGCGCGGGAAGCAGCCGCCATCAGCCGCAGCTGATGCTGCTTGCCGCGCGACCACTCGATGCCGAAGAGCTCGCGTAGGGCGGGCCTCAGCAGGCCGCCGGTGATCAGCGCGACATGGTGGTTGGCCGGAGTCCGCGCGAGGCGCCAGGCGGTCTCAGCGGGAAACGGGAGCCGGGGGTCGGCGGGATGCTCCAGCGCCTCCAGGACTTCGTCGACCGCGGCGGTGCGTTGCAGCCGCTCCTCGACCATCTCCTCGAGGTACTCGCGGAACTCCGGCCAATTGTCCGGGAGGTCGCTCTCGAGGACGCCGACCAGCTCCCCGCAGCGCCTCCATTCCGCGTAGTACTGGTCGATCTCGTGCTGCTCCATCGCCCTGCCGAACAGCTGATGCCAGCGCACGAGCGAGTCCGCGAGGGTCGCGTGCACCCAGGCGTAGGCCTCCGGCTCGAGGGCGTGGTAGCGCCTGCCGTCGGGCCTCACCCCCCTGATCTCCCGGTGCATGTCGCGGATCCGGTTGCCCATCCTCGCCGCCGCCTCGGGACCGCCGTAGACCATCACGTAGAAGTAATCGAGGGTGCGAAGCAGCCTGCCCCACGGATCGGCCCGGAAGCCCGAGTGCTCGGTCACCCCCGCTCCTACGGTCGGGTGGGCGACCTGGAGCAGGATCGAGTGGGCGCCGGTCGCGATCAGCCGAGCGTCGCCGGCATAGCGCCAGGTCACCGAGCCGGGTCTGGGCACCAGGTCGGTTGCCTCCACCGGTCGATTCTAAGCCGGGGGATGGGGGATCGGTCAAGACTCGACGTCGCGAAAAGCATGGAGGCTCCGTCGAGCCTTAACCGATCCCCTCATACTCAGCCGTGGTGAGCGACCGACTGTTCGACGGCGAAGACACTGATGCCCCAGCCGGAGCTGGTGAGGTTCCGGCTGATGATGCTCCGTTGGCGGTGCGGATGCGGCCGAGGAGCCTCGACGAGCTGGTCGGCCAGGAGCACGTGCTGGGTCAGGGCTCGGCGCTGCGGACGGCGATCGAGGCCGGCCATCCGCACAGCGCGATCCTCTACGGGCCGCCGGGGTCGGGGAAGACGACGCTGGCGAGGATCGCGGCGGCGGGCTCCGACGGGGCCTTCGAGGAGGAGTCCGCGGTCAACGCCGGGCGGGCGGAGATCCGTGCGGTCATCGAGCGGGCGCGGGAGCGGCGGCGCACGAGCGGCCGCCCCACCGTCCTCTTCCTCGACGAGATCCACCGCTTCAACAAGGCTCAGCAGGACGCGCTGCTGCCGGCGGTCGAGGAGGGGCTCCTGACCCTGATCGGGGCGACCACGGAGAATCCCTACTTCGAGGTCAACTCGGCCCTGCTCTCGCGCTGCCAGATCTACGAGCTGCGCCCGCTCCGGCCCGAGCAGGTGGAGGCGCTGCTGCGGCGCGCCCTCACCGACCCCGATCGCGGCCTCACCGACCCGCCTCCGGTCGCCGACACCGCGTTGGCGATGCTCGCGCACCGCAGCGGCGGTGACGCCCGGGTCGCGCTCTCGGCCCTGGAGCGTGCGGTCGAGCGCTCGGGCGGGGAGGAGGTCGACGTCGCCGCGATCGAGGACGCCCTGCAGCGCAAGGCGCTCGACTACGACCGCCAGGGGGACCGCCACTACGACTTCATCTCCGCCTGGATCAAGGCGACGCGGGGCTCCGACGTCGACGCCTCCCTCTACTACCTGGCGGTGATGCTCGAGGGAGGCGAGGACCCGCGCTTCATCGCGCGCCGGATGGTCATCCTCGCCTCCGAGGACATCGGCAACGCCGACCCGCAGGCGCTCCTCGTCGCCGACGCGGCGGCGCGCGCCGTCGACCGGGTCGGGCTCCCCGAGTGCGCACTCAACCTCGCCCAGGCGGCGGTCTACCTGGCGCTGGCGCCGAAGTCGAACGCCTCCTACAAGGGCCTCGCTGCGGCACGGGCGGAGGTCCGCAAGAACGGCGCCAGGACACCGCCGGATCACCTCCGCGACGCGCACTATCCGGGCGCCGGCGAGCTCGGAAGGGGCGAGGGCTATCGCTACGCGCACGACGAGCCCGAGGGGGTCAGCGACCAGCCGCTGATGCCGGAGGGGCTCGAGGACCGGCGCTTTTATGCGCCGACGGATCGCGGCTTCGAGGAGGAGCTGAGCCGCCGTCTCGAGGCGCTTAAAAAGTTGCTCAAGAAGTCCTAAGTCAGTGCCGCAACTTCCCCCGCAGCCCCGTGTTTTGAGGGTTGGCTTTCCAAGCTAGAGCCAGGGAGAGCCGACACCGGCCGGAGGCCTGGACTGGGGGCCTCCGGCCGGACTTAACAAGGGAGACAGGGGGGAACTCGACGACCGCGCTTCCTGCGCGGCCGTCGAGCTTTGGCGTCCCGTTAGGCTCCCCGGCCGCATGGGTAGCCTCGAGCTGATCGGTGTCGCCTTCTGGTCCTTTGGGGTGGCGGTCGCCGGTGGCATCGCCGGCCTCGTGTTGGGAAACCTGCGGCTTCCAGTCGTCCTCCAGTTCTCCTCCTCAGCTGCGGCTGGCGCCGGCGCCAACGTCGCGATCAGCGCCGCCTCGGCGCTGACGGCTTCGATCGCCCACTGGCGCGGGGGCAGAATCGATTGGCGCTTGTTCCGGCTGATGGCGCCCCCTTCCCTGCTCGGCGGGATCGTCGGCGGCGTCGTCTCGGGGCTGCTCCCGCAGCGGCTCCTGCTGGCGGCGATCGCCATCGTCGTCCTCTACGGGGCGCTCGAGGTGTCGCGCCACCAGCGCCGTCCCGAACCGACCGAGGCGCCCTCGGGGGGTTGGCCGGCTCCGGTCGCGATCGCCTTCGCCGTCGGCGTCCTCGGCGGGCTGGTCGGCCTGATCCTCGGGACGCTGCGGCTGCCGGCGATGGTCAGGTGGCTCGGGACCACGCCGAAGGCCGCTGTGGGGACCAACGCCGCGACCGGCGTCGTGGTCGGGATCGGCGGCCTGATCGGGCACCTGGCCGGAGGCGTCGACTGGGATCTTCTCGCCGCGGGCTGCGCCGGAGCCGTCCCTGGCGCCTATCTCGGCGCCCACCTCACCGGCCGCCTCGACGACAGCACCCTGCTGCGGGTGATCGCGGTGATCCTGGTCATCGCCGGCCTCTCGCTTGGAGTTCAGGCACTCGTCGGATAGGAGTCGGGGCTGTCTTGCTCGACTCCCTACCCTGCTGTGTATGAGTGACGAGCGGCTGAGACTCGGCGGGATGGCGCTCCGCAACGGGCTGCTGATCCAAGGGCCGACGCATTGGGCCGCCGCGGTGCGGAACAGGGACGGGTCGATCGAGGTCACCTCGGAGCCCAAGCCGCAGCTGGCACCGCAGTTGGCGGCGCGCCTTCCCGGCCTGCGCGGCCCGCTGAAACTTGCCGAGGCGATTGCGGTCCTGCCCCTGGTGCGGAGGAGGCTCCCCGCCGCGCGCCTGCCGTTCGAGGATCCACGCGTGCTGGCGACGATCGCGGTGACGCTCGTTGCGACGGCGGCGCTCCGCAAGCGTCTGAAGACCCCGGGCCTGCGCGAGGGGATCGTGCAGGCGGTCGGGGTGCTGCCGGCCCTGGTGGCCCTCAGCGACCGCGACCTCGCCGCCTACCACGGGGTCGAGCACAAGGCGATCGCCGCCTATGAGCAGGGACTCGACGACCCGGCGGTCGTCCCCAAGGAGCACGATCGCTGCGGCTCCAACCTGATCGTGCCGATGATGATCCTCTCGGTGGGAGGGACGGTCCTGCTCGAGCGGCTCGTCGATCACCCCGGCCCGCTTGCCCGGGCGGGGGTCGGCCTCGGCGGCGCCTCGCTGGCGGTCGAGATGTTCGCCTGGAGCGACCGCAACCACGGGGCGCCGCTGGCGGAGGCGTTCCACACCCCCGGCCGCGAGATCCAGCGGCGCATCGCGACCAAGGAGCCGGCCCCCGAGCAGCTCGAGGTCGGCGTCGCCGCCCTGGCCGAGATCCTGCGCGCGGAGGGGGCATAGACTCCAGCGCCCATGTTTGGCCGGATCGATCACATCGGCGTCGCGGTCGAGGATCTCGACGCGGCCATCGGCCTCTACGAGACGAGCTTCGAGATGGAGCTGGCGCATCGCGAGACGGTCTCATCGCAGGGTGTCGAGGCGGTCCTGCTCGACGTCGGCGACGGGCACGTCGAGCTGCTGCGGCCGCTCGGCCCCGACACCGCTGTGGGCAAGTTCCTGGCGCGCAACGGCCCGGGGCTGCACCACGTCGCCTACGCGGTCGAGGACATCGACTCGACGCTGGCGGCGCTGGGCGCGGCCGGCCTCGAGCTGATCGACAGCGAGGCGCGCACCGGCATCCGCGGCAGCCGCGTGGCCTTCCTCCACCCGCGCTCGACGGGCGGGGTGCTGACCGAGATCGTCGAGCCCGCCGGGCACGGAGGCGAGTGATGGCCGACGCGCACGGGGTCGAGATCGGGTTCGAGGGAGGCCAGGTCGTCTCGGTCAGGCTCGGCGACGATGAGCTGAAGGACCTTCGCAAGCAGGTCGAGAAGGGGGGCTGGTACGACATCAAGACCGATGACGGCGTCCTCGCCGTGTACCTCGGCAAGGTCGCCTTCCTGCGGATCGACTCGGGCGAGCACCGGGTCGGCTTCTCCCTCGGCCCGCCCGATTGATGCGGGCCCGGACGCTGCTCGGCCTGGCGGGGGCGGCGACGTTCGGCGCGGCGCTGTGGTGGCGCAAGAACCCCTCCGCCTGCCCCTACGGGCAGCGTTTTTGGGTCGAAGCGCCGCACCCGATCGTCACCCGCGAGCGGCTGCGGTCGGTGCTGGCTCCGGAACCCGGCGAGCGGCTGCTGGAGATCGGCCCCGGAACGGGCTACTACACGCTCGACATGGCCGATTGGGTCGGCCCGGACGGCAGGATCGAGATCTTCGACCTGCAGCAGGAGTTCCTCGACCACGTCATCAGGCGCTCCGGTGAGCGGGCCAACATCGTCCCCACCCAGGGAGACGCCACCGATCTTCCCTACGAGGACGCCTCGATCGACGCGGTCGTCCTCACAGCGGTTCTCGGCGAGATCCCGGATCCGGCCGCCGCCCTGCGGGAGATCCGCCGCGTGCTGCGGCCGGGTGGCCGCCTCGTCGTCGGCGAGCTGTTCGGCGACCCGCACTTCACGACGCTGAACGCGCTCAAACGCCAGTCAGGCCAGGCCGGCCTCTCCTACCAGGAGCACTCCGGCAACTGGTTCGGCTACTTCGCGCGACTGGCCCCGGCTTGAAGGGAAACCACGCGGCGGGCGCTGAGGCCCACCGCGTGGTTGCCGAAGGGCTCTACTTCTTGCCCTTCTTCTTCTTGCCGCACGGGGTCTTGATCTTCAGCTTGTTGTTCTTCAGCTGCTTCCCGTTCTGGGCTTTGAGGTTGAGCTGCGCGAGCTGCTTCTTCGCGCAGAGGCTCGAGGTGTTGATCAGGAGCCCCTTCTTGCCGCCGTTCATTTCCAGGGTGAACTTCTTCACCGGCGTGTCCGGGACCGTGCGGAACACGGTCTTCAGCTTGCCGCCCTTGGACAAGATCACACCGCGCAGGCGGATGTTCACCTGGCCTTTGAGATCGGCGAGCAGGTCGGGGAGTTTGTTGTTCGACGAGGTCAGGTAGACCGGGCCTTTGACCGCCCCGGCGAGCAGCGGCGAGGTTGCCTTCGCCTTGCCGTAGACCGATCCTTTCGGGCAACTGGCCGCTGCCAGCTGCACCCTGGTGCAGATGGTCTTGATGTTGCTCTGGTCGAGGATCGTCGTCCTCGGCAGGATGAACGCGGCACGAGCCACGTTCGCGTCGCCTGACCGTCCCTGCAGGATCGCCTGGAGCTTCGGGTGCGCCCTGCGCTTGGTCTGACCTTTGCCACCGAGGATCTTGGCGCTGAACTTCGGCTTGAATTTCAGCGCGTTGCAGTCGGTGGCCGTGAACGGGTGGCTCTTGTTGACCGTGAACCACGCAGCCGGGTCGGTCGGGTTGGCGCCGCCACCGGAGATCGCGGCGTTGACCCCGAACGGACTGCAGTTGGTCGGGTTGATCGTGTAGGCATCGCGGTTGATCGAGACATCGATCGAGCGGACGTCAAGCTTCACGCCCCCGAGGATGAACGGAATTTCGTCGGAGACAGCGGTCACCACCGCGGTTTCCGGATCGACGTTGAGCGCATTGCGAACCGCGACGTTGCCGAGGTCATACGGCCCCGCGACCGCCGGCAGGATGAAGACCAGGCTCACCGGGGCCCCGCTGTAGGGGCCGGCGAAGTAGGCCTTGCCGCTGGCGCTGTAGGGAGCCGCGCCCGACCCGGCTTTGATCGTGACGTCGCCAACGAGGCTGTTTGCCGGGCAGCTCGGGCTGGCGAGCTCTTCTTTACCGGACCTGGTCGAGGCCGCCGCGATGTTTGCGTCCGGGCAGTACTCGACGCCGGACAGTTTGGCCGCCATCCCGGGCGGCAGCGTCACCTCGATCTTCCGGAACTCCTGCTGCCCGTCAGGGCGCAGCAGGTGCAGCTCGAACGGGCTGTAGGCGCCCGCTTTCGCATTCGTCGTCCCGGCGGTGTAGCCCGGGTCGAACGGACGCTCGGCGAGCGTGTTCGGGCATGGCCCGCCGCCGGGAGCGTTGGTCAGGGTGAATTGGGACGTTTTGGTCACGTCCGCGGTCCCCGAGTACGGGGTGAACACCGCGGTCGATTCGTGCGGCCCACAGGTGTACGGCGAGGTCAGCGCGCCTTTCGGGCCTCCGTCGATGCTGATTTTGAAGGAGGTGAACGGCGCCTGCGGGTTGTTGTCGACGACCGCCGTCAGCTGACCGGTGCTCTGGTTCGGGAACACGTTCCCGACCAGCCGCACGTTGACGCCGTAGCGATCGTTGAAGGCATGGAGGAATATCCGGAACATGTTGCCCGAGGTCGGAACCTGGTCCAACGGTTCAGCGACGTAGACGTCACCCTCCAGTGGCTGGTCCAGTGCCCCGGTCGTGACGTCGATGTCGCCGATCTTGGAACCGGCCGGACATTCGATCGGGTTGTCGGTCCCTTTCCCGAACTGGGCGTCGGTGCAGACCTCGAGCCCGTTCACGAGCGACGGGTTGAGGCTGGTGCCTTCGGGCAGGGTGACATTCGCTTTCAGCAGGTGCGAGTTGGCGATCGGATCGGCGGGTTCGAACGGCATTTTCACGTCGACGCTGGAGGGCTCGGGCGAGTCCGTTGAGCCGGTGGCGTCGACGGCGATGTCCGGTTCGAACGGAACGGCTTCACAGCCGTCCGCTCCGACTTCGGTTTCGAATTCTTCCGAGTCGGTTTTCGGCGGTTCGTCATGCGAATCGACGGTGAGGGTGGTGATCTGCCCGCCGGCGCAGTTGCTCGGCATGGTCAGGTAGGTGCCGTTGCCGGCTTTGCCGTTGAAGACCAGGCGCGAGCCGACTACCGGGAGGCCGCCTTCGAGCGGCGACTCGATGTCGCTGATCCTGAAGGTGACGCTCTGGTCGTCGGGGTTGAGGTCGCCGACGATGAAGGTGACCCCGGTGGTCGTCGGGAAGGCGACCATCGAGGGCACACCGTTGAACGGTTCGACGTTGAAGACCGGAACCGCCGCCCGTACCTGCGGGCATTTCGACGGTGGGTTCGAGGGTGCCGCGGGCACGCATTCACCCGATGACGGCGATTTCACCGCGATCGTGAGGTAGTTGGTCCCGACGATCACGGTCGGGCCTTTTTCGCCGACGCATTCGGCGAATTTGCCCAATTCGGCCTGTTCGGTGGTGCAGGCCGGTGCTGCCTCGGGGTTGACCCCCAGCCCTTCGGGGAGGTCGACCTGGATGTCTTTGACGAAGCCGTCCGGGAAACCTTCAAAGCCCAGAGGCGGGGCGGGAAGGATGAGGTTGTTGAGTTCGAAGTCGGTGATGCCGAAGTTCGGATGGCCGGCCGCCTGCGTGAACCATTTTGACGGTGTCGAGGCCAGACACTGTTCGCCCGATTGCGCAAGGGGGGGCAGGCCCGGCGCGGTGGTTTTGCCCGATTCAGGCGTGTCCACGTTTTCTTTGCAGGTGAGCGCTTCCCATTCCTTGATGCCGAATTCGGCATTCGCGGGCGATGCGCCGATCGCGAGAACGACGAAAGCGCTCAACAGCACAAGCAGCCCAGCGGGGCGAGCCTTACCTCTCATTATTTGACCTCTCTCCTCACAAGACGGATTTCAACACTGCTCTGTACCCGCCTCCCGCTATCCGAAACGGTACAGCATGCAGTCAAGCGCGTCAGCGCTGTTTACGACGAATCGAACAAACAGATCCGTCCTGATACACCCCTGCGTATCAGAGCGGCTTTGCGCTTCGGCAATGATGAGAACACGGCCCGTACAGCAAGGTTGCGGCTCACGGCTCGGCCAGCGCGGTCCAGAGTCGCTCCTCGGCAGCGGCGACGCGGTGGGCTGCACCGTCGATCTCACGCCAGAGTGCCGCTTCGGGTTCGTCGCACTCGCTCGCCGCCTGAAAGGCATCGGCGAGGTCGGTCCAACGGGCGGCGGCCTCGGCGGCGAGCGGAGCCTCGGGGCGGCCGGCCTCCTCGAGGAAGCGCGAGTACATCAGGCGGAAGCAGCCGCCGCCGGTGCCGCGGCGCTCGATCACCTGGTATCCGAAGCGGGCGCACCACTGCCAGTCCTCGGCGACCTCCGGCCAGGAGCCCGCCTCGGCGGCGAGTCGGTTCACCGCGTCGAGGCCGGAGAAGTCGCGGAACTCGGGCTCGATCATCGCGGTCGCCGCGCGCTCGATCGCGGCGGGGATCGCCTCGCGCAGCCGCTCGGACTCGATCGCCTCGGAGGCGGTGAACATGTGGCCGGAGAGCGGGTAGGCCGGGTGGGAGCTGTGGCGGGCCCGGTCGAGGTTCTCGAGGGCCGTCGTCTGCAGCTCCTCGAAAGCGGTGTCGGAGAGGTGCGCCACCTCATCGTCGTAGCCGGCGAGGACGACGGCGTGACCCGGGAAGTGGGCCGAGTTGCCGTAGTGGTCCAGGTAATAGATGTCGGTGAGGAGGAGGACCGGGCTGCCGCCGTCGACCTCCGAGCGCGCCGCCTCCCACGCCTCGCGATCGCCGTTCCCGAACGTGCGGAGCTCGAGCGCCGACCCGGTCAGCTCGCTGAAGGTCTCCTCGAGCCGTGCCGTGCGGCCATTGAACCAGCGGGTCGGAGAGGCCTCCTCCAGCGTGACGTAGTAGAAGCAGGCCCCGGCGCCGAGGCCGAACGCCATCTCCTCGCTGATCTCAACGCCGTGGAAGGAGAGCAGGTTCCGCAGCGCGGTCGAGCCGCAGTGGTGGCCGGGAGTGTGGGTGTAGCCGGGGACGAAGGGCATGAAGTAGGCGAGATTCTGATCGACTTGGGCGGGTAGGGCGCCTGGCACCCATATTCTGCTCCAGCCGTGCGGGAACTCGACCTCAGGATCATGCGTGCAATGCGAACCCGCGGGCACGCCCCTGCCGTCGAGCGGGCGGCGATCCTGCTCGGAAAGACCGGGAACAACGGGGCGATCTGGTTCGCGATCGGGATCGTTCTGGCGCTGGCCGATTCCTCCAATCGCGAGGCGTGGCTGATCTGCGCCGCACTCGGCCCGATCGCGATCGGCGTCAATTACCTCGTCAAGCTGGTGGTTCGCCGGCCGCGGCCGGTGCTCGACGGGCTGCCGCCGCTCGGCGGCGCCCCCAGCTCGCTCAGCTTTCCCTCCGCCCACGCGACCTCCGCGTTCGCGGTCGCGACCGCGATGACCCGGGTCGAGCCGGTCGCCGCGATCGCCTTCCTCCTCGCCGCGGCCCTCGCGCTCGGGCGCCCCTACCTCGGCATGCACTACCCCTCCGACGTCCTCGCCGGCGCCATCCTCGGCGTCGCCCTCGGCCTCTCGGTCCCCCTTTCACTGTGATTCGCGATAAAGCCGCCCCCGAACGCGGAAGCGAGCGCCAGTCATCTTCTGTCTCTTCTGGCGCGAGCGGGAGCAGAGGAGGCGGCGTTTTATGAAGGTGGGAATCGTCGGATTGCCGAACGCCGGCAAGTCGACCCTCTTCAACGCTCTGACCAAGGGCGGGGCGCAGACCGGCGACTACCCGTTCACGACGATCGAGCCCAACGTCGCGATCGCGCAGGTGCCGGACGAACGGCTGGCGAAGGTGGGGGAGACGGTGGGCAGCTCCGAGCTGGTGCCGGCGACGATCTCCTTTCACGACATCGCCGGCCTCGTCAAAGGTGCGTCGGAGGGCGAGGGGCTCGGCAACCGTTTCCTCGCCTCGATCCGGGAGACCGACGCGATCTGCCACGTCGTCCGCTGCCATGCGGATACCGGCGTGCCGCATCCCGACGGCCGCATCGATCCGATCGCGGACATCGAGACGATCGAGACCGAGCTGACGCTGGCCGACTACGAGCAGGCCGAGCGGCGGCTGGAACGGGTCGAAAAGGGGGCGAAGTCGGGCGACCCTGAGGCGATCGCCGAACGGAGCTGGCTGGAGAAGGTGCTGGTGGAGCTCGGCGCGGGTCGTCCCGCCCGCTCGGTGCCCGTTCCCGAGGCGGCTCCCGCGGCGGCGATGAACCTGCAGGCGCTCACCTCGAAGCCGATCCTCTACGTCGCCAACGTCGACGAGGGCGACGCCGACCCGCCGGCCGAGGTGAAACACCACGCCGAGGAGATCGGCGCCGGCGTGGTCGCCGTCAGCGCCCGGATCGAGGGGGAGCTGGCGGAGCTGGACCCGGCCGAGGCCGAGGAGATGCGCGACTCCTACGGAGTCCAGGGCTCGGGCCTGGAGCGCCTCGTCCGCGCCGCCTACGACCTCCTCGACCTGATCACCTTCTTCACCGCCGGCGAGGGGAAGGAAGCGGTGGCCCGCCCGCTCGCCGGCGGCTCCACCGCCTGGGAGGCGGCAGGGACGATCCACACCGAGATCCAGGACGCGTTCGTGAAAGCCGAGGTGATCTCCTGGGATCAGCTGGTCGAGTGCGGCGGCTACACCCCGGCCCGCGACCGCGGCCTGCTCCGGGTCGAGGGCCGCGACTACGTCGTCGCCGACGGCGACGTGATCACGATCAAGGTGTAGCGTCCCGGCATGGATCAGGGGGCCCGGTTCCCGAAGGTGGCCGCCAAGGCCGGCCACTACGAGAGCTTCTACATCAAGGCCTGCCGCCCCGGCGGCGGGCAGGGGCTCTGGATCCGCCACACCGTCCACAAGCGTCCCGGCGCCGAGCCGAACGCGTCGATCTGGTTCGTCCTCTTCGACCGCGGGCAGGGGAGCCCGCGGGCGACCAAGGTCACCGTGCCGGCGGCTGAGCTTTCCACCCCTGCGGGCTCATGGATCCGGGTCGCCGGGGCCGAGATCGGCCCAGGCCAGGCGAGCGGCTCGATCGTCACCGACGCCCTCGAGGCGTCGTGGGAGCTCGAGTTCAGCGGCGACGCCGAGCCCTGCAAGTACCTGCCGGCGGACTGGCTCTACGAGGCGCCGGTGCCGCGCACGAAGTTCGTCGCGCCCTACCCCGACGCCCGCTTCGAGGGCCGGCTCGAGATCGGCGGGGCCAATCCGATCGAGCTGTCGGGATGGCCGGGGATGATCGGCCACAACTGGGGGAGCGAGCACGCCGAGCGCTGGGTCTGGCTCGAGGGAACGGGCTTCGCGGACGCGGAGGAGACGTATTTCGACGCCGGCGCCGCGCGGATCAAGCTCGGCTCCTGGACCACTCCCTGG
This sequence comes from uncultured Solirubrobacterales bacterium, assembly GCA_963816785.1. Taxonomy (GTDB): domain Bacteria; phylum Actinomycetota; class Thermoleophilia; order Solirubrobacterales; family 70-9; genus VRUE01. The sequence continues at coordinate 1,622,125 of CAWFLL010000004.1, forward strand.
ATCCCGTCCGGAATGCTCGTGCTCGACGGCGAGCCCCACCGCCTCGGCGGCTTCGGCAGGATCCGCTCTGCCTCGGTGAAGGAGTCGGCGGGCGAGTGCGCCTTCGTCCTGCCCGGCAAGGACATCGTCGTCCGCGGCCGCGTCTCGGCTCCGCGCGAGGACTTCGTCGGCTGGGTCTATGCAGACCCCGACGGACCCGAGCACAACACGATCAACTGCTCGGTCGCCGACCTCGAGCTGGCCGTCGAACGGCCCGCCCAGCCGGCCCGTCGGCTGAGGCTCGAGAGGGGCGCCGCCTACGAGCTCGGGATGCGCGAGACCGACCACGGCATCCCGATCCAGCCCTACCCGGACGGCTGAGCCCGGTGGAGCGCACCGGTGCCCGCCGCCACTGGCTGATCTGGGCGGCGACAGTCCCGATCGGGGTCTGGGCCGTCCTCCGGGGCCTCGGCCTCGAGAGCGGTTTCCCGCTCGTCGCCCTGATGGCGTACACCCCCTACGTCGCGATCGGGGCGCTGCTCGTGGCCGCTGTGGCGGTTGCCCTCCGCAACTGGGCGGCGGCGACGGTCGGCGCCCTCGCCCTCGCCTGCCTGCTGGTCGCGGTGGCGCCGCGGGCGATCGGGAGCGGCGAGGACCCTCGCCCCGGCGACCTGGCGCTCGACGTCCTCTCGGTCAACATCCACCACGGGACCGCCGACGCCGGAGCCGTGGTGGATCTGGTCGATCGCCGCGGCGCGGATGTCCTCAGCGTCCAGGAGCTGACGCCGAGCTTCGCCCGTGAGCTCGAGGATGCCGGCCTCGCCGCGAGGCTCCCCCACGCGGTGCGCTCGATGCACCGGGGGGCGAGCGGCGGCGGGCTCTATTCCCGTTTCCCGCTGAGGAGGCTGGCAGGCCGGCTCCGGTCGACTTCCGGATGCCGCGGGCCCGGGTCGCGCTGCCGGGCGGCCGCTCGGTCAGGGTCGTCGCCGTCCATCCCTACCCTCCCGGCCTCAACAGCACCGACCGCTGGAGCGCCGGACTGCACACCCTGCCAGACGCCGAGCCGGGCCGCTCGCCGTGGATCCTGCCCGGCGACTTCAACGCGACCCTCGATCACGCCGAACTGCGCGAGATCCTCGAGGGCGGCTACCGCGACGCGGCGGAGGTGACCGGGAAGGGGCTGACGCCGACCTGGCCGGCGGCGGGGCGGCGCCTGCCGCCGGTGACGATCGACCACGTCCTCGCCGATCGCCGGATCGGCATCGTCTCCTACGCGGTTGAGGACGTGCCGGGGAGCGACCACCGCGCGGTGTACGCGCGGCTCGCCGTCCCAGCTGTCCTACCGCGCGACACCGCCGGCTGAGTTCCCGCTGCCACCGTGGTCTGGGGCGACCCTTCCGTCGACGCCCTTGCGGAAGGTCATCCAGCGGTCGTAGGCGCCGAGCGCGCTCTGGAGCTGGTCGCCGCGGATCATCGTCGTCCCCCCGCTGCCGTAGAGGCGGGCCCAGACGATTCGGGGCGAGGCGCCGCGCTTGGTCACGACGACCCGCTTCAGCTGCCCGTCGAGGTAGCCACCCAGCCTGGAGCTGATCTCGGCGCCGGAGAAGCGAAGCGTCCAGGAGTGCAGCGGGCAGGAACCGTCGTAGGGGTCGGGAACGCCGACCAGGTAGGGGACGGAGGGGCCGAAGAAGACGTTCTGGACGCTCTCGGTGTGGCCGCCGGAGCAGGCCGAGAAGAAGGTCTGGGCGATTTCCCCGCGATAGAGGACGACCTCGCCCCTGGTCTCGGTGGCGGCTCGGTTGCTGGCGGCGGCCTCGCTCTCGATTCCTCCGTAGACCTGGCTGCGGGTGTCGTCGTAGAGCTCGAAGCCGTTGCCGTCGACCCTCGTCGAGAGGGCGAAAGAGCGTGCCGCCACCGCCTGCGCTCGCAACGCCGACATCGGCCAGGAGGGCGGCGACTCGTTGGCGATCACGCCCTTCACGTACTGGTCGACCGCGACGGCGTTGATCGCGTTCAGGGAGCCGGGATCGCTTCTCGTCGGCACCACCTCGAGCGCGCCGCGGTAGGCGCCGCCGCCGATCCGGATCGCGCCGTCGCCGGCCGCGCGCAGCCGCAGCCCGCAGTTGGCAAGCGCCCGGCCCGTTGAGGTGCGCAGCCGCACGCTGCCCCCGACCCGGTGTGCGGCGTAGGAGCGATCGGGGTCGAGGCCGCGGCCGCAGGCGCCCGTGGCGCCGCTGAAGCCGACGTCGCCGCCGCTGACGTCGACCAGGACCCGGACGACCCGGGGGCCGCCGATCGTCCCGATCGTCGTCCCCGAGTAGTAGTGGCTGAGGATCGAGCGGTACCCGAAGCCGTGGGTGGCGTAGCCGTAGGCGCCGTACTGGCTCATCCCGACCCCGTGGCCGAAGCCATGTCCCTCGACAACCCATTCGACGCTTCCGTGAGCGGCGCCCGGCGCGAGCAGGAGCCCGAGCAGGAGCAGGAGGGGGGTCGTGAAGCGTGCGCGCATGTCCGGTCAACCAATTCGCCCCGGGCGAGTCGCGGCCTGCACTAGTCTGAAACAGACGAACCAGAGGAGGTCAGCATGGCGACGCAAGCGGTCCAGGTTGTCGACCACAAACTCCTCGCCGCCGGTGAGTGGGCGGCGACCGGCGAGTGGGACGAGGTGCTGAGCCCGTATGACGGAACCGCCGTCGGCAGGGCGGCCCAGGGGGACGCGGCGCTCGTCGACAGGGCCGCGCGCGTGGCGCAGGAGGCCTTCGAGGCCGGCGACTTTCCTCAGCACGAGCGCGCCGCGGTGCTCGACCGCGCCGCCGAGATCGCCGGCGAACGGACCGAGGAACTGGCGCTGGCGATCGCCGCCGAGGCGGGCAAGCCGCTGAAGACCGCAACCGTCGAGGCGACCCGCTGTGCCGAGACCCTCACCTTCTCCGCGGTCGAGGCGCGCAAGCTGAGCGGCGGCACGGTGCCGATGGACGCCTCGGCGGCCGGCGCCGGCAAGCTCGGCGTGATGCTGCGGGTGCCCTACGGGGTGGTGGGCGCGATCAGCCCGTTCAACTTCCCGCTCAACCTCGTCGCCCACAAGCTCGGGCCGGCGATCGCAGCCGGCAACGCGGTGGTCCTGAAGCCGGCGGGGCAGACGCCGATCTCGGCCCTGAAGCTGGCCCAGATCCTGGTTGACGCCGGCCTGCCGGAGGGCTGGCTGAGCGTGATCCCGGGCTCCGGCTCTGACGTCGGCAACGCGATAGTCGAGCACGAGCTGACCCGAGCCCTCACCTTCACCGGCTCCTCGACGGTCGGCTGGGGCATCCGCAGTCGCGTCCCCCACAAGAAGGTGAATCTCGAGCTTGGCTCGAACGCGCCGCTGATCATCCACAGCGACGGCGACTGGGAGGCGGCGGCCGACAAAACCAAGCTCCACGCCTACTCCCATGCAGGGCAGAGCTGCATCTCGATCCAGCGCATCCTGGTCCACGAGGACGTCGCCGACGCCTTCACCGAGCGGCTGATCGCCAACGTCGGGGAGCTGCGCGTGGGAGACCCGCTCGACCCCGAGACCGACGTCGGCCCGCTGATCTCGCCCGAGGACCGCGACCGGGTAAAGGACTGGGTCGACGAGGCGGTCGCGGCCGGCGCCGAGCTGCTGGTCGGCGGCGACCTCGTCGACGAGGGGCGCTGCCTGGCGCCGACCCTGCTCGGCTCGCCGCCGCGTGACGCCAAGGTCTGGTGCGAAGAGATCTTCGGCCCGGTCGCGACGATCGACCGCTACTCGGACTTCGCCGAGGGGCTGCGGATGGCGAACGACTCCCGCTTCGGGCTCCAGGCGGGCGTCTTCACCCGCGACGTCGGCCGCGGCCTCGAGGCGGCCGACGCCCTCGAGTTCGGCGGCGTCCTGATCAACGAGGTCCCGACCTTCCGCGCCGACCAGATGCCCTACGGGGGCGTCAAGGACTCCGGCAACACCCGCGAGGGCCCCGCCTACTCGGTGCTCGAGCTGACCGAGGAGCGCCTCGTCACCTTCCAGGGCTAGCCACCGCCGATAGCCTTGTTGCGTCAAATCGCCGAAAGGGGCCATCTATATGTCGGGCAGTCTCAGATCGAGGACGCGAACGGGCAGCTGGGCCATTGCGGCCGTGGTTGCCGCCACCGGTTTTCTCTCGCTCCTCCCGCAGGCCGCCAATGCGGCGACGGTCTCCAACGGCGATTTCGAGACCGGGACCCTGTCCGGGTGGACGGTCTCCAACGCTGGGAGTGGCAACTGGTTCGCATACACAGGCACCACCGCTCCGATCAGCTCCATCCCAGAATTCCCGAACCAGGTGATCGCCCCCCCACAGGGAACCTTCGGGGCCATCTCGGATCAGGACAATCCCGGAACTCACATCCTGTATCAGGACATCGCCCTCGAGCCCGGCCTTACCCACACCCTTTCGATGCTGATCTATTACGAATCAGATGAGCCTATCGCCGTCCCGAGTCCCGAGACCCTGTCATACGAAGTATTTCCCAACCAGCAGTACCGGGTCGATGTGATGAAGCCGGGCACGCCGGTTGACTCGGTGAATCCGGCTGACATCCTGTCCAACGTCTTCAGAACAACTCCCGGCGCTCCGCAGGTGCTCCAGCCCACCGCCCTATCCGTCGATCTCACCCCCTATGCCGGGCAGATGATCCGCCTTCGCCTGGCCGAGGTCGACAACCAAGGCTTTTTCAACGCCGGGGCGGACGCGATTTCGATCGCGACCCCGGTCCCGCCCCCCTCCAACGTCTTCACGTTCGGCAAATTGAAGCTGAACAAGAAAAAGGGCACCGGGAAGCTCGAGGTGAACGTTCCCGGCTCCGGCACGCTGACCGCCGTGGACGTCCGGTCGCTTGGTACGAAAAAGACTGCGTCGGCGAGCAAGAGGGCTCCCGCCCGGATCAAGAAGGCCAAGCTCCAGGTCAAGACCGCAGGCAAGGCCAAGCTCAACCTGAAGCCGACCGGAGCCGGCAAGAAGACGCTCAGGGAGAAGGGAAAGCTCGCCTTCAAGGCGCAGGTGACCTTCACCCCGACCGGAGGCACCGCCGCCAGCCAGTCCTTCAAGGGCAAGCTGAAGCTCAACGCGGGCTGACTGTCACGCTGGTGCTCGCTACTCGTGCGGGCGCGCCAGCCGCCGGTGGTCGAGCGCCTCCTCGAGGATCGCCGGCTCGACGCCCTGCTCCAGCGCCACCTCGCGCAGCGAGCGGCCCGACTCGGCCGCCGCCTTGACGATGTCCGCCGCCCGGTCGTAGCCGATGTGGGGGTTGAGCGCGGCCGCCGTCGCGAGCGTCGCCTCGGCGTGGCGCTCGGTCATCTCCTCGTTGGCCTCGACCCCGGCGACGCATTTCTCGTTCAACAGCCGTGAGGCCGAGGCGAGCAGCTTGATCGAGTCGAGCAGGTTGCGGGCGATCAGCGGCACCCGCACGTTCAGCTCGAACTGGCCCTGGCTGCCGGCGACGGTGATCGCCGCGTCGTTGCCGATCACCTGGGCGGCGACCTGGATCACGACCTCGGGGATAACCGGGTTGACCTTGCCCGGCATGATCGAGGAGCCCTTCTGCAGCTCTGGCAGCCGCAGCTCGGCGAGCCCGGCGCGGGGGCCGGAGCCCATCAGCGCCAGGTCGTTGGCGATCTTGTTGAGCGATACCGCGTAGACCTTGAGCATCCCCGAGAGCTCGACCAGCGCGTCGCGGTTGGCCTGCGCCTCGAAGGGGTCGAGGGGCCCGGAGATCGCCAGGCCGGTCTCCGCCGCGAGCTTCTCGCGGACCTTGGCGGCGAATTCGGGATGGGTGTTGAGGCCGGTGCCGGTCGCGGTGCCGCCGAGTGGGATCTGCCCGACCCGGCGCAGGGTCGACTCGATCCGCTGCGAGCCGAGCCGCACCTGGGCCGCGTAGCCGCCGAACTCCTGGCCGAGGGTGACCGGGACCGCGTCCATCAGGTGGGTGCGCCCGGCCTTGACCACGTCGGCGAACTGCTCCGCCTTCGCCTCCAGCGCCGCCCCGAGACCGTCGATCGCCGGCAGCAGGTCGTGCGTGACCTCAGCGAGCGCCGCCAGGTGGACGGCGGACGGGAAGACGTCGTTCGAGGACTGACCCATGTTGACGTGGTCGTTGGGATGGGTCCCGTCGCCGGCGAGCGCCGCGATCACCTCGTTGGCGTTCATGTTCGAGGAGGTGCCCGAGCCGGTCTGGAAGACGTCGATCGGGAACTGGTCGTCGTGCTCGCCGGCCGCGACCGCTTCGCCGGCGGCCGCGATCCGCTCCGCCAGGTCCGGATCGAGCTCGCCCAGTTCGGCGTTCACCCGCGCCGCGGCCGCCTTCAGCCGCCCCAGCTCGCGGACGACCGACACCGGAACCCGCTCGCCCGAGACAGGAAAGTTCTCAACCGCCTTGATCGTCTCTCCACCCCAAAGCTGCTCAGTCAAAGTCGTCGCCTCGATTTCATCACCTCCGCAGCGTATTCAACGGCCTGCCAGCCCGCGCGCCCAGGTGGGGACGCTAGCCACGCGCCCGGCCGGCGTCGAAGCCCTCTTCGTAGGCGCGTTCGAACGCCCGTGGCAGCGGTCTGTCGCCGGGGCTGTAGCGGGCGGCGGCGTCGAGGCGGCGGAGGAGCTCGGCGTGGATGCCAGCGGTGTCCTCGGCGCCGCGCTCGACCGCCCCCAACAGGTAGCCGAGCTCCAGGCTGGCGGGCCCCCCGGGATCCGTGCGCGCCTGGGCGTTGAGCTCGGTCGCCGCCGTCACCATCGCCGCGCCGACGGTCGCGAGCTCGCCCCCCTTCTGATTCTCGGCCAGGCACTCGCTGATCGGCGTCTTGCCGGCGAGCCGGACCGCGCCCGGGGCGCCGCCGAGCGCGTGGAGGTAGGCCTCCGCGCCTTCGAGGCAGGCGACCGGCGTCTCCTCATCCGGGGAACCGCAGGCGCCGAGGGCGAGGGCGAGGATAGCGGTCAGGCCAAGGGCAAGCGATTGGAGGCGGCGCATCGACCCCGCATCCTATGAGCCACCCCCTCAGTCGCCGTGGGGGGAGACGCCGCCCGATTGCACCGTCGAGATTCCTCCGGGGGGCGGCGGCGGATCCGGCGGCGGCTTCCGGCGCTGCGGTCGCGGTTGCTGCGCGACTCCCTGGAAGCTGACGGGGAAGACTTCGACCCATTCGGCGAGGTCGAACGGCCGCGCCGGGGCATGCACCCAGGAGAGGTGGAGGTGGTCGCCGCACCCGTGACCCGAGTCGCCGTTGTAGCCGACCCAGCGGAACGGCGGGTGGGGCAGGCTCTGGCGCGGCTCGGCCCAATGGGCGAGGCGGGTGATGCCGCGCCAGGCGCGGTCGCAGCGGCTGCTCCAGTTGAGCGGGACGATGTCGACGGCGAGGCCGTTGTAGTGGTCGGAGTGCTTGACGTGGCAGCCCCGGCAGCCGGCGTGCTCGCCGTTTGGGAGCCTGCCCGAGTAGCCGTCGGTGATGTAGATCGGGTAGCGCTGCGCCATCCAGCGCAGGTTGGGGATGATCCGGCGGTCGATCATGTCCCCTTCTTCGTGCGGCACCGAAACCGGGATCGGGACGATTTCGCCCTCGGCGTAGGAGAGGCGGGTTTCGATCGGCGCCGCCCCCGCGCCCACTGTCGCCCAGCCGGCCAGCACTGCGGCCCCCGTGAGCGCGGCAGCGACCGAGCGTGCATATCTGGTTCTTCGCGAGGGAGCGAAGCGCGAACCATTTTTATGGGCGAGGAGGAGCCGGTGCCCACGGCGACGCTTTCCCCGGCTGGCTCTGGTCATCGACCGCGCCATCTTCCTGCATATCGGGCGATTCGGAGGATTGGCTTGAGAACCGCAATCTCCCTGTAGGGTTGCGCTCGCATGCCCACCGTCCTCGGTGCAAGCTTCGACCTCTTCCGCGCCCACGGCATGACGACGATCTTCGGCAACCCCGGGTCGACCGAGTTGCCGATGCTCGCCGACTTCCCCTCCGACTTCCGCTACGTCCTCGGCCTCCAGGAGGCGGTCGTGGTCGGGATGGCGGACGGCTATGCCCAGGCCTCGGGCCGGACGACCGTCGCCAACCTCCACACCGCCCCCGGGGTCGGCAACGCGATGGGGGCGATCTTCAACGCCCATGCCAACCACTCGCCGCTGCTGGTCACCGCCGGCCAGCAGGTGCGCGCGCAGATGACCCTGCAGGCGAACCTGACCAACCGCGACGCGATCCGGATGCCGCACCCGCTGGTCAAGTGGGCCTACGAGCCCCCCCGGGCCGAGGACGTGCCGCTTGCGCTCGCCCACGGCGCCCACCTCGCCTCGATGCCGCCGCGCGGCCCCGTCTTCGTCTCTGTGCCGATGGACGACTGGGGAGTCGAGGTCGACGAGGCCGACGTCCGCGAGGTGATCGCCCGCAGGGTCACCGGCCGCGCCGTCGCCGACCCCGAGGCGATCCGCTCACTGGCCGAGCGACTCGACGGCGCCTCGAGCCCGGTTCTCGTCGCCGGCCCCGACATCGACGCGAGCGGCGGCTGGAAGGCCGCGGTCGGGTTGGCGGAGCGGCAGCGGCTACCCGTCTGGGCGACGCCGGCGCCAGGCGGCGGCCGGATCGGCTTCCCCGAGGACCACCCCAACTACCGGGGCGTCCTGCCGCCGGCGATCGGCCCGGTCGCCCAGACCCTCGAGGGCCACGATCTGATCCTCGTCGTCGGCAGCTCGGTCTTCCCCTACTACCCCTACATCCCCGGGCCGTTGCTGCCGGAGGGGACGGAGTTGGTCGCGATCACCAGCGATCCGGACGAGGCGGTCCGTGCTCCGATGGGGGACGCGATCGTCGCCGACGTCAGGCTCAGCCTCGAGGCGCTGTTGGAGGCCGTGCCGGAGTCCTCGCGCCCGGCGCCGGAGCCGAACGAGGGCCCGCAGGAGCTTCCCGCGACCGACCCGCTCAACTCATCGACCGTGCACTCGGCGCTGGCCGAGGTCTTCCCCGAGGACGGCATCGTCGTCCTCGAGTCGCCCGCCAGCACCCTCGCCCTGCGCAACCAGCTGCGGCTCTCGCGGCCGGGCAGCTACTACTTCAGCTCCGGGGGCGGGCTCGGCTTCGGCCTCGCCGCCTCGGTCGGGGTCCAGCTCGCCCAGCCCGACCGCCCGGTCGTCTGCGTGCTCGGAGAGGGCTCCGCCCAGTACGCGATCAGCGCCTTCTGGAGCGCCGTCGCCTACCGCACCCCGGTCACCTTCCTCGTCCTCAGCAACGCCGAGTACGCGATCCTCAAGTGGTTCGCCGACGTCGAGGGAGTCGAGGGCGCGCCGGGCCTCGACCTGCCGCAGCTCGACGTCGCCGCGGTCGCCGCCGGCTACGGGGTCAGCACCCGGCGCGCGAGCGGGCGCGACGAGGTGCGGGATGCGCTGGCGGCCGCTCTCGACTCCCCACAACCGGAGCTGGTCCAGGTCCCGGTCGAGCCCGGGATGTCCCTCTTCTAGGTGAGATGGCGCTGCTGGAGCGGAATCTCGCGCCACCGCCCTCGGAGCCCGCTCCAGACCGCGGACCCGACGAGCTGGCGGCCGGAACCGCCCAGCCCCTGCGCGGCGAGCTGGGGGCGCTGCTCGGCGCCGACCGGGTGCTGGCCCGGGCCAGCGACATCGTCCGCTACGCCTCCGACGCAAGCCCCTACCGCCTGTTCCCACAGGTGGTGGTGATGGCGCGTGAGGCAGGCGACGTCGCGAAGGTGCTCGAGTACGGCCGGAGCTCCGGGATCCCGGTCGTCTTCAGGGCCGGCGGCACCAGCCTCAACGGCCAGGGGCAGAGCGACGGGATCCTGGTTGATGTCCGCCGCCACTTCGGCGGCGTCTCGGTCGAGGAGGGGGGAGCGCTGGCAAGGGTCAAGCCTGGCACCGTGCTCGGCCACGCGAACCGCGTCCTCGCGCCCCACGGGCGCAAACTCGGCCCCGACCCGGCCAGCACCGACATCGCCACGGTCGGCGGGGTGATCGCCAACAACTCGGGCGGGATGCGCTGCGGGGTCGTCCACGACTCCTACTCGACGGTGCGCTCGCTGATCTTCGTGCTGCCGTCGGGGACGACGATCGACACCGCGGCGCCCGGCGCCGCCGAGAGCTTCGCCGCCGCCGAGCCGGAGCTCGTCGCCGGGCTCGAGGCGATCCGCGACGAGATCCGCGCCGACTCCGAGCTGAGCGAGCGGATCCGCCGCAAGTTCGCGATCAAGAACACGACCGGGTACCGCCTCTGCGCCTTCCTCGACGCCGACGGGCCGCTGGAGATCTTCCGTCGCCTGCTGGTCGGCTCCGAGGGAACCCTCGCCTTCGTCGCCGAGGCCGTCTTCGAGACCGTGCCGCTGCCGGCGAGGACGACCACCGCCTGGATCCACTTCCCCGGCATCGACGAGGCGATCGCCCCGGTCCGCGACCTGGTCGAGAGCGGCGCGACGGCGGTCGAGCTGATGGTCGCGCCCGCCCTGATCACCGCCAGCTACAACATGGTCGGGGCGCCCGAGGAGTGGCGGGAGCTGCCGCCGGAGTCGGCGGTGCTGCTGGTCGAGTACGGGGCCTCCACCGACGCCGAGCTTGACCCCCAGATCGCCAGGGCGGAGGAGATCCTCTCTTCCCACACGACGATCCGCCCGATCGAGTTCACCCGCTCCGAGGAGGAGGTCGAGCTGGCCTGGCGGGTGCGCGAGGGGCTGCACGGCCTGATCGGGCGGCTGCGGCCGCCCGGGACGGCGCTGATCGTCGAGGACGTCTGCGTGCCCCCGGAGCGGATCGCCGAGGGCGCCCGCGATCTCCAGGCGCTGCTCGGCGAGCACGGCTTCCTCCCCGACGTCGCCGGCCACGCCTCGGCGGGGAACCTGCACTTCATGCTCACCCCCGACTTCGCGAAACAGGAGGACCGCGACCGCTACGAGGCGTTCATGGCGAAGCTGGTCGAGCTGATCGTCGGCAAGTACGACGGCTCGCTCAAGGCCGAGCACGGGACCGGGATCAACATGGCCCCCTACGTCGAGCGCGAGTGGGGGGAGAAGGCGACGGAGCTGATGTGGCGGGTGAAGGGCCTCGCCGACCCGGACGGCGTGCTCGCCCCCGGCGTCGTCCTCAACCGCGATCCGGGCGCCCACCTGCGGAACCTGAAAACGACGCCGCCGATCGAGGAGTCGGCGACCACCTGCGTCGAGTGTGGCTTCTGCGAGCCGGTCTGCCCGAGCCGCAATCTGACCACGACGCCCCGGCAGCGGATCGTGCTGCGCCGGGAGATGGCGCGCCAGCCCCCCGGCTCGCCCCTGCAGCAGGTGCTGCTCGAGGAGTACGAGTACGACTCGCTCGAGACCTGCGCCGCCGATGGCTCCTGCCAGCTGGCCTGCCCGGTGGGGATCGACACCGGCAAGTTGGTCAAGGAAATTCGCGAGGCCCGACATACCGAGCGGGCCGAAGCCCTGGCGCTGCGGGTGGCGAAGCGGTGGCGGTGGGTGGAAGGCGCATCGCGAGCTGCGCTGCGGCTCGGCGGCCCGGTCGCTCGGCGAACCAAGAGGGGTAGGGGCCTGCCGGGAGCTGCCTCGACGAAGCTGCCGGAGACCGCCCGCGACGGCGCGGCCGCCGTCTACCTGCCGTCCTGCACCAACCGCATCTTCGGCCCCTTCCCCGCCGATGGGCCGCAAACGGGAGATATAGGCCCGTTTTCGGCCCGTCGGCCTGGCATTGCCGACGCCCTGGTCGAGGTTTCGCGCCGCGCCGGGCTGCCGGTCTGGATTCCGCCCGGGGATCGAGCGGGAGCTGCTGCGGCCTCCCGTGGAGCTCGAAGGGCTTCGGCGAGGCGCACCGACACAAGGCGGACGAGCTGGTCGAGCGCCTCTGGGAGTGGAGCGGCGAGGGGGAGCTGCCGGTGGTGATCGACGCCTCCTCCTGCACCCAGGCCGTCGCGACGCCGGGAGAGGGAGTGCTGAGCGAGGAGAACACCGAGCGCCTCGGCGGGCTCGAGATCCTCGACTCGGTCGCCTGGGCCCACGACCGCCTGCTGCTCGCTCTCGATGTTGCACGCAGGGTCGGCTCGGCCACGGTCCACCCGACCTGCGCCACCCGCCACATGGGGCTCGCCCCGCGGCTCCGCTCGCTCGCCGGTGCGCTGGCCGACGATGTCTTCGTCGCCCCCTCCGCGACCTGCTGCGGCTTCGCCGGCGATCGCGGCATCTCGCACCCGGAGCTGACCGCCGCGGCGACAGCCGATCAGGCCGCCGAGCTCTCCGGCCGCTCCTTCGACGCCCACCTCAGCAGCAACCGCACCTGCGAGATCGGGCTTAGTCGGGCCACCGAAGCGCCCTATGAGTCGATCGTCTTCCTGCTCGAGGAACTGACCCGGGTACCTGCAGCGGCTCAGCCCGCTGAGCGCTGACCCGATGCGGCCGAGACCGCGGCGGCGCCCCTCTCGTCGGTCTCCGACTCAACGTCGCGCACGATCTCGATCGAGTTGCGATTGCGCTCGAGGCGGCGGTCGGTCAGCGGGCTGATGATCCCGCGCAGGGCGGAGGCGATTCGCCACCAGCGCGGGGCGAAGATCCGCGGCGCCCGCTCCTCGATCCCGCGGACGACGGCCGCGGCCGCCTCCGCCGGCTCGATCCTGTGCTTCATGAAGCCGGGCAGTTCGTCCTGCAGGCGGTCGAAGTGGTCCTGCTCGGCTGCGTCCTGCACCATCTTCGTGTCGACCCAGCCGAAGTAGGCGACGCTGGCGCTGGCCCCGAGCGGCGTCAGCTCGGCCCGCAGCGAGCGGCCGAGGGACTCGACCCCGGCCTTGGCGGCGGCGTAGGGGCTGTTGAGGAAGCCGTTGACGAAGGCGTAGACGGAGGAGACGACGACGACGTGGCCGTGTCGCTCGACGATCTGCGGCAGGGCGGCGCGAACGGTGCGCCAGACGCCGAGCATGTCGACGTCGAAGACGCGTTCCCATTCCTCGCTCGCCATCCCCCTCGCGGTCGCCAGCTTCCGCGGGGCGATGCCGGCATTGGCGACGACCACGTCGAGCCCGCCGAAGCGCTCGACCGTCTCGGCGACCGCGCTCATCATCGCCCCGTCGTCGGTGACGTCGGCGCCGATCCCGATCGCCCGCTCCCCGACCCGCTCCGCGGCCTCGCGGGTTTCGTCGGGGTCGAGGTCGACCAGCGCCACCGAGGCTCCCCGCATCTGGAGCTGCCGCGCGGTCTCATAGCCGATGCCACGCGCGGCGCCGGTCACCAGCGCCACCTTCCCGTTCAGGTCGAAGACCGGCATGCGGCGCGCAGCCTACCCGCTCCTAGAATCACAGCCATGAGCGGCTTTCGCCCGGTGGACCCCAGGCAGTCCTTCCCGCAGCTCGAGGAGCGGATCCTCGCGCGCTGGGCCGAGCGCGACGTCTTCCACCGCTCGCTCGCCAACCGCGAGGGCGCCGAGACCTGGAGCTTCTACGAGGGCCCGCCGACCGCCAACGGCCGCCCCGGCTCCCACCACGTCCTCTCTCGGGTCTTCAAGGACATCTACCCCCGCTACCGGACCATGCGCGGCTACCTGGTGCCGCGCAAGGCCGGCTGGGACTGCCACGGCCTCCCGGTCGAGCTCGAGGTGGAAAAGGAGCTGGGCATCTCCTCCAAGCAGGAGGTCGAGGAGTACGGGATCGCCGAGTTCAACCAGCGCTGCCGCGAGTCGGTCTTCGAGTACGTCGAGGAGTGGAACCGGCTGACCGAGCGGATCGGCTTCTGGATCGACCTCGACGACCCCTACGTGACCCTCGACGACGACTACATCGAGTCGGTCTGGTGGTCGCTGCGCAGGCTCTGGGACGGCGAGCTCCTCTACGAGGGCCACAAGGTCGTTCCCTACTGTCCGCGCTGCGGCACAGCGCTCTCCTCGCACGAGGTCGCGCTCGGCTATGAGGACGTCGAGGACCCGAGCGTCTACGTCAAACTTCCGGTCGCCTCCTCTGCTCCCGCGACGCCAGAGGAATCAGATATGGATCCGACGTCGCTCCCGCGTCCGGGGGCGACCGGGTCCGGGGTGGTTCACCCCGGCGACCAGCTGCTGATCTGGACGACGACGCCGTGGACGTTGATCTCCAACGCGGCGGTGGCCGCCGGCTCCGACATCGAGTACGTTCGCGCCCGGCTCGGAGGCGAGGTGCTGATCGTCGCCCGCGACCTGGTGGATCGCGTCCTCGGCGAGGAGGCGGAGATTCTCGCCCACTTCCCCGGCTCGGCCCTGGCGGGGGTGTCGTACGAGCCGCCCTTCCCCTACGTCACCGACTTCGGCCCGCGCGGGCACACCGTGCTGGAGGCCGACTTCGTCACCGTCGACGACGGGACCGGCCTCGTCCACACCGCGGTCGCCTTCGGCGAGGACGACTTCCAGCTCGGCCAGCGCTACGGCCTGAAGCTGCAGAACCCGGTCCTGCCCGACGGGACCTTCGACGATCGGGTCACCGACTTCGCCGGCCGCTTCGTCAAGGAGGCGGACCCCGACATCGTCGCGGCGCTGGACGCGGCCGGGCGGCTGTTCCGGTCCGAGACCTACGAGCACGCCTACCCCCACTGCTGGCGCTGCGGGACGCCGCTCCTCTACTACGCGACGTCGAGCTGGTACATCGCGACCTCGCGAGAGCGGGATGGGCTGCTCGCCAACAACGAGGAGATCGGCTGGCACCCCGAGCACATCAAGCACGGGCGGTTCGGCAAATGGCTCGAGAACAACGTCGACTGGGCGCTCTCGAGGGACCGCTACTGGGGGACGCCGCTGCCGATCTGGGAGTGCGGCGGCGAGGGCTGCGAGGAGCGCGTCTGCATCGGCTCTGTCGCCGAGCTGCGCGAGCGCGCGACCGGCGAGGTCCCCGATGACCTGCACCGCCCCTTCATCGACGAAGTCGTGCTCGAGTGCGAGAGCTGCGGCGGCGAGATGCGCCGGGTCGAGTCGGTGATCGACACCTGGTACGACAGCGGCGCGATGCCGTTCGCGCAGTTCCACTACCCGTTCGAGAACGAGGACCTGTTCGAGCAGCGCTTCCCCGCCGACTTCATCTGCGAGGCGATCGACCAGACGCGCGGCTGGTTCTACACCCTGCTCGCCGAGTCGACCCTTCTCTTCGGCACCTCCAGCTACCGCAACTGCGTCTGCCTCGGGCTGATCCTCGACCCCGAGGGCCAGAAGATGTCGAAGAGCCGCGGCAACGTCGTCGAGCCCTGGGACGTGATCTCCGCCCACGGCGCCGACGCCTTCCGCTGGTACTATCTGACCTCGCAGCAGCCCTGGTCCGGCTTCCGCTTCTCGGTCGACACCGTCGGCGAATCGGTGCGCCAGTTCCTGCTCACCCTCTGGAACACCTATTCGTTCTGGGTCCTTTATGCGAATGCGGAGGCGCTCACGCCCAAGGATTTCCCCGCCGCCCCAGAATATTCCGCCGCCTCCTCGCTCCCGCTCGGCCGCGAAGAAACAGATATGGACGCGGCCTCGCTCCCGCGTCCGGGGGCGGCGGGGGAAAACCCTGGGACGGGGGAGGACCTCGACCGGTGGGTGTTGTCTCGGCTTCAGGGCACGATCGGGTCGGTGACCGAGCACATGGACGGGTTCGACTGCACCGCGGCCGGGCGGGAGATCGCGGCTTTCGTCGAGGAGCTATCGAACTGGTACGTGCGCCTCTCGCGCCGCCGGTTCTGGGATGGCGACCGCGCGGCCTTCGCGACCCTGCGCCACTGCCTGCTCGAGACCGCGGCGCTGCTGGCGCCGTTCACCCCGTTCCTCGCCGACGAGATCCACCTCAACCTCGCCGGTGGCAAGGCGGAGGAGCTCGGCGCGCTGCCCGACTCGGTCCACCTCCGCGACTACCCCGAGCCCGAGGACTCCCTCGCCGACCCCGGTCTCGAGGCGGCGATGGAGGCGGTGCGCCTCACGGTCGAGCTCGGCCGCGCCGCCCGCGCTCAGGCGAAGGCGAAGGTGCGCCAGCCGCTGCGACGCGCCGTGATCGTCGCCAACGACGCCGAGCGCGAGGCGATCTCGGCCCGCGCCGACCTGGTCAAGGCCGAGCTCAACGTGAAGGAGCTCGACTTCGTCTCCGAGGAGGCGGAGCTGGTCAGCTACGCGGTCAAGCCCAACTACCGCGCCCTGGGCCCCCGCTTCGGCAAGCGGATGCCCCAGGTCGCGGCCGCGATCGAGGCGCTCGACCCGCAGCGCGTCGCCGAGGTGATGTCCGACGGGAGGGAGATCGGGATCAACATCGACGGCGACGACCACACGATCGCCCCCGACGAGGTGACCCTCGCCCTGCAGCCGCTCGAGGGCTATGAGGTCGAGGCCGAGGCCGGCCACGCGGTCGCCCTCCAGCTCGAGCTCGACAAGGAGCTCCTCCGCGAGGGCCTCGCCCGCGAGATCGTCCACGCCGTCCAGAACGCGCGCAAAGAGGCCGGGCTGGAGATCACCGACAGGATCGACCTGACCCTCGGCGGCGACGCCGAGCTGGTCGAGGCCGCCCGCGAGCACCAGGCCTACGTCGCCGGCGAGGTCCTCGCCACCTCGGTCGCCTACGACGGCGCCGACGGAGCCGCGGCAACGATCGACGGCCGCGACCTCAGGATCTCGATCACTCGTCGCTAGGCTCGCCGATGATGAAGTCCGACTTCGCCGAGTCGGAGAACTTCACCCAGCACTGCTCGGGCGGGACCCCGGCGACCTCGACCAGCGCCGCTTCGATCCTCTTCGCGATCTCCGCCTTCTGCTCGTCGGTCCGACCCTCGTACCAGTGGATGTGTATGAAGGGCATCCGCGTGCCCTAGGCGAGCGCCGGCTCCAGCTCCGCCTCGAGGCGTCGCTTCGGCATCGCCCCGACCACTTTCTTCGCGATCGCCCCGTCCTTGAACAGGAGCAGGGTCGGGATCGAGAGGACTTCGTACTGGGCGGCGGTCTGCTGGTTCTCATCGACGTTGAGGCTGAGGATCGTCAGGTCGTCGCGCTCGCCGTCGATCTCTTCGAGGACCGGGTGGACGACGCGGCACGGGCCGCACCAGGGAGCCCAGAAGTCGACGAGCACGGGACCGTCGGCCTCCAGCACGTCGGACTTGAAGGTGGCGTCTGTCACGTCGGTGAGCTTGCCTGTCACTGAGATCGGTCTCCTGGAATCGGGGATTGTTCAGCGCTCAATACTTCAGAAAGGATAGCGATGCCCCCGCGGGGTACTCAGGGGCGGCCTTATTTTGACGGTATGACCAACGCCGAGATCGCCGACGCCCTGGAAGAGCTCGGCGTGCTCTACGAGCTGGACGGCGCGGTCAAATACAGGGTGCTCGCCTACAGCACCGCCGCCAAGGCGATCCGCGAAAGCCCGGTCTCGGTCGCCGACCTCGCCGCCGCCGGCAGGGCGACCGAGATCCCCGGGGTCGGCAAGACTCTGGCGGAAAAGATCGACGCGCTGCTGGAGACGGGTGAGATTCCGGCCGCCGCGAAGCTGAAGGCGAAGTTCCCGCCGACGCTGATCGCGGTCACGCGCGTGCCGGGCCTCGGGGCCAAGACCGCGCGGCGCCTCTACGAGGAGCTCGGCGTCACCACCCTGGAGGAGCTGAAGGATGCCGCCGAGTCCCAGCAGATCCGCGAGCTGAAGGGCCTCGGGCCGAAGGTCGAGGAGAACGTCCTGGCGGCGATGGAGCGGCTCGGCGAGCCGGGTGAGGGGCCGGGCCGGGTGCTGCTCTCGGCCGTGCGCCCGATTGCCGAGGAGCTGGCGACGGCGCTGCGGGAGCATCCCGCGGCCAATCGGGTCGAGGTCGCCGGCTCGGTGCGGCGCTGGACCGAGACCTGCAAGGACATCGACCTGATCGCGACGGCCGAGGAGCCGGCGGCGCTGGCGGAGCACCTTGCCTCCCACCCATTGATCGCCGCGGCTGGTTCGCCGGGGGAGAACGGGGTGCGGGCGCAGACCCACAACGGGATCTCGGTCGACCTCCGCATCGTCGCGCCGGAGGCCTTCGGCAACCTCCTGCAGCACTTCACCGGGTCGCAGGCCCACAACGTGCAGCTGCGCGAAGAGGCGGTCGCACGCGGGCTCTCCGTCTCCGAGCACGGGATCACCGACACCGAGACGAAGCAGGTCGAGCTGTGCGAGACCGAGGAGGAGGTCTACGAGCGCCTCGGCTACGCCTACATCGTCCCCGAGCTGCGCGAGGGCCGGGGGGAGCTGAAGGCGGCCCGCGACCGCTCGCTCCCGGAGCTGGTCACCGTCGAGGACATCCGCGGCGACCTGCACTGCCACACCACCCTCTCGGACGGGCGCAACACGCTGGAGGAGATGGCCGCCGCCGGCCGCGAGCGCGGCTACGCCTACCTGGCGGTGACCGACCACTCGGCGAGCCACGGCTTCGGCGACCACGTCACCGCCGAGCGGCTCTGGGAGCGGATCGAGGAGATCCGGGGCTGGAACGAGGGCAAACGGGGATTTCGGCTGCTCGCGGGCTCGGAGATCAACATCGGCCTCGACGGATCGCTCGACTATCCCGACGACCTCGTCGCGGCGCTCGACTGGGTCGTGGCCAGCGTCCACACCTCGTTCTCGATCTCCGAGCGGGAGATGACAGAACGGGTGCTGGCGGCGATCGAGAATCCGAACGTCGACTGCATCGGCCACCTGACCGGGCGCCTGATCGGGCGCCGCGAGCCCTACGCGATCGACGTCGAGGCGGTGGCCGAGGCGGCGGCCCGGACCGGGACGATGCTGGAGATCAACGGCAACCCGAACCGCCGTGACCTCTCCGAGCACCACGCCCGCCTCGCCGTCGAGGTGGGGGCGACGATCGTCCTCAACACCGATGCCCACGGGGTCGACACGCTCGGCAACATCGTCTACTCGGTCGCGACAGCGCGCCGGGCCTGGCTCACCCCGGCGGACATCGCCAACACCCGCGGCTGGCGCGAGTTCAAGCGACTCTTGAGCCGCTGAGGCGGTCGCTCCGCAGCCCGGGGGTGCGGACCAGCTCGATCGGGCGCAGGCCGGAGGTGGGGACGACGTAGAACTTGACGCCGTCGCGCTGCTCGACGCCGAGCACCGCCGCCTCGTGGGTCCGCATCGCGAGCGCCACCAGCAGGGCGAAGCCGGTGCCGATCGCGGCGACGCCGGGGTAGATGACGCCGAGCACGCCGGCGGCGACCGCCGAGACCACGATCGGCCAGAGCCGGGTGAAGGCGATCCGCGCCGGCGACTCCTCGGGCAGGGAGGTGGCGGTCTTGGCCCCGGCCAGGGCGTCGCGGACCCCATCCGCGGCACGATCGGGCCGGCCGAGACGGAGGCCGATCAGCAGCGCCGCCAGCCACCAGGCGGCTGCGACCAGGATCGTCGTGGTGTCAGTCTCGCGACCGGCCGCGACCGCCGTGATCGCCCCCAGCGCGGTCGCCTCGCCGCCTGCAAGGAAGACTGTGATCCGCAGCAGATCGGTGAACGGCACGGCTCACCCTGCCAGGGACTCGAGGGCGGCCAGCCAGCCGCAGGGGCCGTCGACGGTCCAGTCCGACTCCTGGGCAAGCTCCGGGGGTGCCTCCGCGGAGGCGACGCCGACGCAGATCGCGGTCTCCAGCTCGCCGCGCTCGCGCAGCTCGCGCAGGCGGCGGAAGGCGTCGAGATCGGTCCGGTCGTCGCCGGCGTAGACGGCGGCTGTTATCCCGTTGGTGGCGAGCAGCGCCCCCACCGCCGCGTCCTTGCCGCCGCCCCCGGCCGGGCGCAGCTCGAGGACCTTGCGCCCCCAGCGCGGCTCGAGCCCCGCCCGCCCGGCCTCGGCGGCGAGCTCGCGGGCCCGCGCCTCGGCGGCACGCTCGTCCTCGGCGCCGCGCCAGTGCAGCGCCTGGATCGGGCCCTTGTCCTCGACCCGGAGCCCGGCCGCGCTCGCGGCCTCGCCGCGCGTCGCGATGAACTCGGCCGCCGCCCGCTCGCGGTCGCGCAGCGAGGGGTCGAGCTGCGGCTCCTGATCCCCCGGCAGCAGCAGTTCCAGGCCGTGGTTGCCGGCGTAGGCGATCCCGGCGACGCCGACCAGCCGCCGCGCCTCCTCCGCCGGCCGCCCGGAGAGGCAGCCGACGAGGCCGAAGCGCTCGCTCAGCGCGATCAGCGCGGCGGTGGCCGCGTCCGGCACGGCGGCCTGCTCCGGGCGCTCCACGATCGGCGCCAGCGTCCCGTCGACGTCGGTGAGGATGGCAGCGCGCGCGGGGTCGTCACGTAGCGGGGCCAGTAGGCCGATCCCCGCTCCGCCCGCCCCGCTGCCGGTTTCGGGAGACACGGGATCTAGTATCGCCGCAATGAGTGCGGAGCGAGCAAGCGTCGCAATCTGTTTCTTCGCGCCGCGAGCGACGCGCGAAGCGTTGTGATGCCCAGCGAGCGCACCCTCAAGCTGGCCGCGATCGGAACACTGGCCGGTCTCTTCAGCGGGCTCTTCGGCGTCGGCGGGGGCACGGTGATCGTCCCGCTGCTGATCCTCTGGTTCGGCTACGGCGAGCGGCTGGCGACCGGGACGAGCCTCGGGGCGATCGTCCTGATCGGCTTCCTCGGCGTGCTCGTGCAGGGGGGGCTCTACGGCAACGTCCGCCTCGCGACCGGCCTGGCGCTGACGGTTCCCGCGATCGGGGGCGTCCTGCTCGGCACCGCGATCCAGCAGCGGATCTCGCAGCGCGCCGTCTCGCTGATGTTCGCGGCGCTCCTCGTGGCGATGGCGATCGAGCTGATCATTCCGTGAGCGGGGGGACGAGCCATGGATGAGTTGCTGGCGGTGCTGATCGCCGCGATCGGAGGTCTCGCCGGCGGCCTGGTCGGCGTCGGCGGCGGGGTCCTCTTCGTGCCGGCGCTGGTCATCTTCATCGGCCTCACCCAGGTCGAGGCCGAGTCGACCTCGCTGCTGATGATCGTCCTCGTCGCCTTGGTCGGCGCCCACCGGCAGAAGGGGTACGGCAACCTCAACGTCCGCGACGCCGTCCTGATCGGCGTCCTCTCCCCGCTCGGGGTGCTGATCGGCGTCGTCATCGCCAACGAGGTCCCGCAACGGGCGCTCGAGCTCTCCTTCGCGGCGCTGGCGCTGGCGGTCGCCTACAGCCTCGTGCGGCGTGCCCTGGCGCCGGATGCCTGAGGCCCAGCCCGCTGGCGCTGCGGACCCCCATCGGTAGTCTCAAACCCATGGATTCGCTGACCTGGGAGACCGAGGTGCCGACGCTGCGCTCGCCGATCCTCGTCTGCAGCTTTCGGGGCTGGAACGACGCCGCCGGATCCGCCTCGACCGCCCTGGCCGCGGTCGCATCCGGGTTCGAGGCCGAGCTGATCGCCCAGGTCGACCCGGAGGAGTACTTCGACTTCCAGGAGACCCGGCCGACGATCACCCTCACCGAGGGCCAGGCCCGCCACATCGAGTGGCCGCAGAACAACCTGATCTCCGTCCCGGTCCCCGGGGCCGCCCGCGACCTGGTCCTGCTCGACGGCACCGAGCCCAACCTTCGCTGGCGCACCTTTTCGGAGACGATCGCGACCGCCGCCGACGCGCTCGGGGTCGAGATGGTGGTGACGATGGGCGCGCTGATCGCCGAGGTCTCCCACACCCTGCCGGTGCCGATCACCGGACTCGCCTCCGACCCCCAATTGGTCGAGGACCTCGAGCTGCAGCGCTCGAGCTACGAAGGCCCGACCGGGATCGTCGGCGTGCTGCACGATTGCTGCAACCAGGTCGGGATCACCTCGGCCTCGCTGTGGGCGGCGGTGCCGCACTACGTCGCCGCCGTCCCCAACCCCAAGGCGGGGCTGGCGCTGCTGCGCCGGCTCGAGGGCCTGACCGGGATCGCGGTCGAAGCCCGCGACCTGGAGGAGGAAGCGGCCAACTACGAGGAGCAGATCGGCCGCGCCGTCGCCGCCAACCCCGAGATCGCCGAACTCGTCGAGCGGATCGAGGCCGAGCAGGTCGAGCAGCTCGGCGAAGGCGAGGACCTGCCCTCGGCCGACTCGATCGCCCGCGAGTTCCAGCGCTTCCTGCGCCAGCAGGGCAACTGAGCCCGCCGCTCAGCTCTCGGCCGCGGGGCAGATCAGACGGTAGTCGCACCAGCTGCAGACCGCCGGTGAGGGTCGCGGCTCGAAGTCCTGGCCGAGGATCCCCTCGCCGACCTCGAGCACGGTCCGCTCGACCCGCTCGGCGTCGTCGGGCTTGATCGGCGCCGCCACCTTCTCGGCGTCGAGGACGTAGTAGTAGCTGCCGGTAGCGGCCTCGAGGTCCCAGGCCTCACGCGCCGCGAGCCGGTAGAGCGCGAGCTGGAGGTCGCTCTCGAGGTCGGACTCGCTCTTGCGCTCGCCGGTCTTGTAATCGATCAGCTCGTGCTCGCCGTCGGGGAGGCGGTCGACGCGGTCGACGCGGCCGCGCACGTGGTGCTCGCCGATCTTGATGTCGAACTTGCGCTCGAGCCAGACCGGCTCGCCCTCGGCGCCACCCTCGCGCTCGCAGTAGAGGCGCAGCGCCTCCCGGGCCCGGTCGCGGAACTGGAGCTCGTCGTCGCTGGTGCCGAAGCCGCTGCGCCGCCAGCCGGCCTCGAACAGCGCCATCAGCCGCTCGAGGTCGTTCCCGCCCTCGCCCGCGTCCTTGTGGAAGCGCTCGAGGACGTTGTGGATGAGGATCCCGAACCGCTGATTGATGGTCGGCTCCTGTGGGATCCCGAAGACCCGCGCGAACTTGTACTTCAGCGGGCAGGTCAGGTACAGGTCGAGGTCGGAGGCCGAGAGGCTGAGGGCGCCGTCACCGCGGCGGGGCAGGAACGCCTCGAGCGAGGGCTCCTGGCGGGCCCCGATCAGCTTCCGTCGGCCCTCGCGCCTGCGCTCGGAGTCGAGCAGGTAGGAGTCGAGCGAGGAGGCGTCGAGCTCGGCCTGTTGCTCGGGGGTCGCGACCTGGCGCAGCAGCCCGTTGACCGCGTCGACCGCCTCCTCGGTCGCCTCGTCCCCCGGCCGCTGGGCGAGCGCCGCCAGCTTCAGCAGCTCGAGGAAGCGGGCGACCGCTCGGTTGACGTCGACCGCGGTGTCGAGCCGCGGCTCGGACAGCTGCCTGCCGGCCCTCCAGGACTCCTCCAGGACCTCCTCGCGGAGTGTTCGGTAGGTCGCGTGGAGGCCTTCGGCCGGGCCGAACAGCTCCTCGCCGTGGCGCTCCTCTTTCGCCCCGGCGGCGGCCAGCGCTCCGGCGTAGAACGGCGAGGGCCTGACCTCGCCGCCGTCGTCGCGCTCGATCCTCGAGAGGACGAGGCCCGAACGGGCCGGCCGGCCGATCCGGTCCGCCGCGTCATCCTGCTCCAGCCCGAGCGTGAAGACGTGGTCGAATCCCATTCCCTTGGCGGCGCCGCGGGCGAGCCCCTGCACCGCGCCCGGCGCCGGGGGCTCGGTCCCGCCCACGGGCTCGACCCCGGCCTCGGCCACCGCGCTGAGGTGGCGGACGAAGTCGCGGGTCGACCCGTGGGGCTCGCGCCGGGTCCAGGCGGTGGCCAGCTCGGCGAGCCGCGACAGCCCCAGCAGCCGCTCGGCCACCTCCGGCTGGGCCGCGAACAGGCGCTGGCGCCGGATCCCGACCCGCTCGATCAGGCGGCGCACGAAGACGTCGGCCCGCCGCTCCTCCATCGCGGCGGAGGCTTCGCCGTAGAGCTTGAGGAAGTCCTGGATCCGCTCGCGCGCCTCGGGCGGGATCCGTGGGCTCTCGAGCGCAGCCTCGCAGGCGGAGAACATGTCGAGCTTGCGGCGCCGCGCGATCGTCGTCAGCCGGGCGAGGTCGGCGGGGGGCAGCTCGATCGGCGGCCGCGTCAGCGCCCGCGCCGCCGCCGCCGAGTCGGCGGGGTCCGCCAGCACCCGCAGCCAGGCGATCGCGTCCCGCACCTCGGGCCGCTGGAACAGCGCCGCCGGCCCCGACAGGTGGAAGGGAATCCCGCGCTCCTCCATCGCCGCCGCCACCGGCCCGCCCTTCATCCCGGGGTCGTCGATGAGGACGCAGACGTCATCCGGCCGGACGCCACTCGACAGCAGCATCTCGACCTCACGCGCCACGGCCTGCGCCTGTGCCCGCTCGTTGGCGCAGCGCCAGAAGCGGACCCCGGGGTCGCGGAACAGGTGCTCGAGCTGCAGCACGTCGCCCTCGGGGTGCAGATCCCGATACCAGCCGCTCAGATCCGTTGCGCCTGGCTCCAGCGCGTAGATGTGGCTCGGGTTCTCCGCTGCCAGCGCCGCGAGGAGCGCTCGCTGAGCGGTGGTCGTGTCCTCGAGCTCGTCGACCATCACGTGGGCGAAGCGGTCGGCCAGCGCAGCGCGGACGTCGGCCCGCTCCGCGTGGAGCCGAGCCAGGATCAGGAAGACGTCGCCGCGGTCGAGGTTGCAGGTCGCGGCGATGATCCGGTCGTGGGCGACGACGAGCTCGGCCAGCTCGGGGTCGGGAGCGTCGGCGCCGGCCTTGAGGTCGTCTATCCGCTCCAGCAGCCTGGCCAGCAGTCCCGCCGGGTTGCCGCGGATCTCGTGCTGGCGCAGCGGCAGCTCATCGAGGCGGTCGAGGAGCATCGCCAGCCTCTCGGCCGGGCCGAGCACCTCGAAGAACGGGTCTAGCCCGGCGGCGTCGGAGTGCTCGCGCAGGAGCCGTTCCCCGATCGCGTCCCAGGTCCCGACCCAGAGCTCGTCGTAGGGGTCCTCGAGGAGCGATTCGACCCGCGTCCGCAGCCCCTCGGCCCCGGCCCTGGTCGAGGCCAGCAGCAGCACCCGATCGGGGGCGGCGTCGCCATCTGAGGCGAGCCGGGCCAGGCGCCGCGCGAGCGCCTCGCTCTTGCCGGTCCCGGGCTCGCCGAGAAGCAGCAGCGGCCCGGCGGCGTGCTTGATCGCCCCTGCCTGAGCGGATGGCAATTCCGCCCGCGTGCTCTGCTCCCGCTCGCTCGCACTCATATTCACCGCTTCAACGCTAGCGCCATAGCATTCCGTCGATGGACGTCCTGTCCGCAGATTGGCGGGGAATCTGCCGCCGCGTCGTCGCCGAGCAGCGGCGAATCTTCGACTCCACCCCGGGGATCGAGGAGCGGACCGTCTACGAGGGGGTCGGCGTGGGCGGCGACCGAGCCCTCGCGATCGACCGCCGCTGCGAGGACGTCGTCTTCGCCGAGTTGGAGGAGCTGGCCGGCTCCGGCGCCTCCTTCGTCGCCGTCTCCGAGGAGCGGGGTGAGGCCCCCTTCGGCGGGGGCCGGCGCCGGCGGCGCGGTCCGGGTCGTGGTCGACCCGATCGACGGCTCGCTCAACGCCCGCCGAACCCTCCCCTCACACAGCCTCAGCATCGCCGTCGCGTCCGGGCCCTCGATGGCCGATGTCGAGTTCGGCTACGTCTACGACTTCGGCGCGGCCGAGGAGTTCGTCGCCGAGCGGGGCGGCGGCGCGACGCTCGGCGCCGAGCCGATCGGCGTCGGTGCGGACCGCGAGATGCTGGAGGTGCTGGGGGTCGAGTCGGCCGAGCCGCGCTGGGCCCTGCCGGTGCTCGAGGCGCTCGACGGTCGGGTCTATCGGTTGCGGGTCGTCGGCTCGATCGCGATCGCCGCCTCCTACGTCGCCGCGGGACGCTTCGACGCGATGCTCAGCCTCCGCCCGTGCCGATCGGTCGACATCGCCGCCGCGCAGCTGATCACCCGCGAGGCCGGCGGCCGGGTCGCCTTCGGCCGGCTCGAGCCGGGCGCGGCCGATCTCGGGATCGAGGCCCGCTACCCGGTCGCCGTCGCAGCCGGCGAGCGATCGCTGGAGACGATCGCCGGCTGCCTTGAGTCAATCGCCTGATCCTGCGAGCATCGCGCCATGCAGACGGCCATCCTCGTCTTCGACCGGCTCACCGTTCTCGACGCGATCGGCCCCTACGAGGTGCTGCGCTCCGTGCCCGGCTGGGAGGTGCAGATCGTCGGCCCCACCAGGGGCGTGGTGCGGGACGAGGCCGGCACACTCGGCGTCAGCGCCGACCACTCGCTCGAGGAGGTGACCGAGCCAGACATCGTTCTCGTCCCCGGTGGGAGGGGCACCCGGCCGCTGATGGAGGACGATGCGGTGCTGTCCTGGCTGCGCGCCGTCGACGAGCGGACGAAGTGGACGACCTCGGTCTGCACCGGCTCGCTGGTGCTCGGTGCCGCCGGCCTGCTGGAGGGAAGGCAGGCGACCTCGCACTGGCTCTACCTCGAGCGGCTCCGCGAGCTCGGCGCCGACCCGGTCGCGGAACGTTTCGTCGAGGACGGCAAGATCCTCACCGCCGCCGGCGTCGCGGCCGGGATCGACATGGCGCTCCACCTGGTCGGCCGCGAGGCCGGGCCGGAGGTCGCGCAGGCCGTCCAGCTCGGGATCGAGTACGACCCGCAGCCGCCGTTCGATACCGGCTCGCCCGAGAAGGCGCCGGCGCCGATCGTCGAGGTCGTCACCGCGGCCGCCGCCCGCTCCGACGAGTGGCTCAGCTCGCGACTGTAACCCTCGGCGAGAGACCGTTTAAGAACGTGTGTTCGTTAAGAACGTATGTTCGCTACACTCGCGAACGCTAACCCCAGGCAGGCAAATACTCAGCGAAGGGATTCACTTTTCATGCCAACTCAGAGCAAGAACAGCAAACCGAAAACGGCGAAGCCGAAGACGGCGGCGAAGGCCACCGTCGAGGCCCCGGCGACGACCGCCGATCGCGCCAAGACCGCCGCCGAAGCCGCCGTTGACCTCCCGGTCGGCGTCGTCCTCGAGGTCAGCGACCGCGTCACCGAGCTGGTCGACCCGTTCACCGACCGCGCCGCCGCCGAGCGCCAGCTCAAGTCCTACCGGACGAGCCTGCGCCGCACCGTCAAGCGCACCGAGCGCCGTGGCCACACCGCCCGCCGCAAGGCGACCACCGAAGCCCGCAAGACCCGCAGCCGGGTCGAGCGCGAGGCCCGCAGGCGCCGCCGCAACGTCGCGACGACCCTGAAGCGGAA
This sequence comes from uncultured Solirubrobacterales bacterium, assembly GCA_963816785.1. GTDB lineage: Bacteria > Actinomycetota > Thermoleophilia > Solirubrobacterales > 70-9 > VRUE01. The sequence continues at coordinate 1,649,032 of CAWFLL010000004.1, forward strand.
CCGCACCGACGTCGAGCAGCGGGTCCGCAAGGCCCTCGACGTTCGGACCTCCCGCGCCCAGGACCTGGTCGACCAGGTCGGCGAGCAGCTCTCCTCGCTGCGGTAGTACCCCTCCTCATACCCCGAGCACAGCGACTGGCCCCGAGCCCCCGGGCTCGTATGGCCAGTCGCTCTGTGCCGGGGCGTAGGCCCGGAACTGGAAGCGGGCCCCGCGACTGTCGTCGTCGCTGAATCGGTACGCGTAGCGGAAGCGCCCGCGATGATCGGTCTTGATCGTCCGGAACTCCGTCCACGGGAGCCCGGGCAGGCGGAACTGGAGGGCCAGCGCCTTTCCCCCCGCCGGAACCTCCCCCTCCGCGGCGATCACCTCGCCGCTGAAGACGACCGGCCGACCCCCGACGCTGGCCTCGGTCGAGGAGACCCGCAGCCGGACCTCGCTGCGCACCCCGAGTCGCAGCGAGCCCGCCGCCGATCGGGTCAGCGTCCGGGTGCCGTCGAAGCTGGCGGAGATCTCGCGGCTCGGCCCCGCCGCGACGCGGATCGAGAACCGGCCATCCGGATCGGTCCCCGCGGTCGCGATCCGCTCGGTGCGGCCCGATCCATGACCGAGACGCTCGAGGATCTTCACCGGCGCCCCCTGCAGCGGCGTCCCCGACTCGGTGGCGAGCCGACCGCTGAGCAGGGTTCCGCGGCCGTACGGGACCAGGCGGCTCTCGGGCCTCCGCTCGAACCCTGTGACCGATTCACGCCGGCAGCTGCGCCCTCCGCGCCGGCGGCTGCAGTTGTGCCAGACGAGGCTGGCCCCACCGAAGCCGAAGCTGAGCTCCGTCGGTGTCTTCAGCGGGTTGGAGAGGACCATCTGCGTTCCGTCGGCGTGCTGCTGCGTCGTCGCCGTGTTCCCCGCAGCGTCGAATCCGGTCGCGCGGAACTCGTATCGACCCGACGGATAGGCCTCGGAGTCCCAGCGGGCCTGCAGGCCGCCCTGAATGGCCTCGGTGGGAAGCGGCTGGAACCTGTCGCCGGAGCCTGCCACGCGGACGCCGATCGATCCCCGGGCCGGGCTCGGCCCCGCCAGCGGGTCGACCACCAGCGCCCGGATCCGCTCGGGGTCGGCGGGGTCCTGTGAGCCGACGAAGGCGACATCGGGTGGGTCCCGGTCGATCCGCACCGTCGCGATCTCGGGCGGGAGGTTGCGAATCCCGTTGCGGGTCGCTCCGTCGTTGACGTTCCCCGCCGCGTCGCGGGCGTAGTGGGCGATCCGATGGACGCCGTCGCCGATCACCGCCGAGCGAGCGGAGTCCCCGCCGGATACGGTCGGGGTGCCGCCGTCGACCGAGATCGCGGTGAAGGCGCCTTCACCGCCTCCCATCCCGGATCCCGTGTCGGTCGCAGTCGCCGTGACGGTCACGGCCCGGTTCGTCCATCCGCTCGGCACCCCGCTGAGCCGGGTCAGGGGGTCGGTCCTGTCCACCCGCAGGACAGCGTTGCCCACCTCCGCCGACCTCATTCCCGATCCGGACACAGCCACCGCGTGGACGTAATTCGGCCCCTCGGGGAGTTCAGCGATCGCAAGAGAATCGTCCTCGACCCCACCGCGTAGGTCCGTTTCGGTGTCGCTGCAGCGGCTCGGTCCGGCGCACGGCTCGCCCTCGGGCGACCGATCGAGCGAGACCGCGTAGCCGCGGATGCCGGAGACCGGGAGCGCACCCTGCGGGTGCTCGATCTGGATCTGATGGGGAAAGTCGGAGCGCCCAATCCAGCCATCGGCCTGGCGTGGCCTGGCCGGGGGCGGCCGCGTGTCGTCGTAGCGCAGCGCGGCGGTGGCGCGAGCCCCGCCCCCGATCATGTCCTCGAGCCAGACCTCGGCGGTGTAGGCGCCGGGCGGGCCCGGGATGCGGAGGTTGGCGATCCGGTCCGCGGCCCAGCCGAGCCGCGCTTCGTGGATGGCCACGCCGGACCGATCGCGGATCAGGTAGGCGGCCGTCACGATCGGCAGGCCGAAGCCGGTGTCCGGGTTGTGCCAGCTGAGGTGGAAGCGATTCTCGGAATGCCAGGTTTCCTCGCCGCCCTCGACCTTCAGGTCGATGGGCGCCTGGGGGCGCGCCCAGGCATCGCCGGCGGCGCCGGGACCGAGCAGCGCCAACGTGGACAAGAGGGCGATGACCGCGACGCGGAAGGTCATGGCCCGAACTCCCCGGCGGCGTTACCGCTGCTCGGTGCAGACGATTGGCCGCTGCTGGGCGCTGGTGCCGGCGCCGGGGGCGGCGGTGTGTATTCGACCGCACCCGCCTCGGTTTCAGGAGCGGGCGGGGGCGGAGGCGTTGGCTCGGTGTGGGCTCCACCCGCTCGCGGGCCGGCGGGGGGTCCGGCGGCGGAGCCGGCTCAGGCGGAACCGGCTCGGTGTCGACCCCTTCGGGAGCAGCTTCCTCGAAGGTCACCTTCGAGACGCGCTCGATCGCCGGCGCCTTCGCCTCGGGCGCCGGGTCGAGCGGCGGCGGGGTGACTCCGGCGGCGACGCAGGCCGCCGCCCCCCCGGCCGCGCCGGCGCAGATCGTCAGCAGTTTCGCCAGGGCGGCCATTCCGGCCCCCCGCGTACCTCCCGCCGCCGCCACCTGGGAGACGGCCGAATCGTTTCCGCCGCCGCCGACCGGAAGCCGCGACTGGACGGCAGTGGCGAACTCCTGAAGCCTTTCCAGCGCGGTGCGCGAGCCGGGGAACACCGGCGCCAGAGCGGCCGCGGCGGCCGCGGTGGCCCGGTAGGCCCGCATCGTCGCTCGGCAGCCGGCGCATGCGCGGAGGTGCTCTCGGACCGCGTCGGCGTCCCTGGCGGCAGCTTCGCCGTCGCAGAAGGCGGACAGCAACGGCAGCATCTCCGCGCAACGGCTCCCGTCTTCGCTGCGGGTCACCAGCTTCCGGAATCGCTCCCGGCCCTCCGCCAGGCAGCGATTGACTTTCGTCCGACTGAAGCCGGTGATCTTGCCGATCTCAGCGTAGGAATACCCCTCGGCGAGCAGGGTCAATGCCCGCAGCTCGGCCGGCTTCAGCGTTCGCAGGGCCTCGCGGCTGCGGGCGATCCGCTCGCCGCGCTCGGCCTGCACGTCCGGCCCGTCGCCGCTGGCCGGGATCATCGCCACCCAGTCCTCCCGACTTGAATCCTCGGCGGACTGCGGCACGCCTCCCAGCATTCGCTCCCGCTTGCGCCGAACCGCCAGCGCCTCATGCTTGATCACCGTGTGCGTCCAGCGGACCAGCTCGTTCACCCGGTCGTTGGGCGCTTTGGTCAGCAGGATCTCCAGAGACCGCTGGTAGGCGTCCTCCGCATCCTCGGCGCAGAGCGAGTAGCGGCGAGCGGTCCGGCGCAGGGAGGAGCCATGGTGCGCGATCAACTCCACCGCCGCGCGCTTGCGGGCAGCCGCGTCGTCGCCCGCCGCTGCCGGCGTCCGCATCGCAGTCGACTCCTCGTCCATCAAGGTCACACCTCCCGCTGCACCCCCCGGTGCACCGGGACGGCATCTCGTTCAAACGACCCAGATGCAAACGCGGAAACGCAGGTTTTCTCCCCCGGAAGGGAACGAATTCGCCACGAAAAAGCCGGAAATTGCAGGAATCAGATCCCCATGCCGGTCCGTCTGCTGCCCTGTAGCATCGCTTTGCGATGAGCACCTGCGTCGTCACCGGCGGAGCCGGCTTCCTCGGCTCCCACCTCTGCGAGCACCTGCTGGGCCAGGGCCACAGCGTGATCTGCGTCGACAACCTCGAGACCGGCTCGCTGCAGAACATCGAGCACATCCGGGACCCGGCGTTCGATTTCCGCCACATCGACATCATCGAGCGGGTCGACATTCCCGAGGAGATCGACTTCGTCTACCACCTCGCCTCGCCGGCGAGCCCGATCGACTACCTGCGGCTGCCGCTCCACACGCTCAAGGTCGGCTCGCACGGCACCCACCACATGCTCGGCGTCGCGAAGTGGAAGCGGGCCCGCTTCCTCCTCGCATCGACCAGCGAGGTCTACGGCGACCCGCAGGTCCATCCCCAGACCGAGGACTACTGGGGTCACGTCAACCCGATCGGCCCGCGCGGCGTCTACGACGAGGCCAAGCGCTACGCCGAGGCGCTGACGATGGCCTACCACCGCCAGCAGGGGGTCGACACCTCGATCGTCCGCATCTTCAACACCTACGGCCCGCGGATGCGGGCCAAGGACGGCAGGGCGGTCCCGACCTTCCTCCGCCAGGCGCTCCAGGACCAGCCGCTGACCGTGTTCGGTGAGGGCGCCCAGACCCGCAGCTTCTGCTACGTCGACGACCTGATCCGCGGCATCGTCGCGCTGGCCGAGTCCGACGCCCACCAGCCGGTCAACGTCGGCAACCCGGACGAGTTCACCCTGCTCGAGCTGGCGAAGACGGTGATCGAGGTCACCGAGTCCCGCTCGGAGATCGTCTTCGAGACCCTTCCCACCGACGATCCCCAGCAGCGTCGCCCGGACATCACCCGCGCCCGCGACCTGCTGGGCTGGGAGCCGGAGGTCGCACTCGAGGATGGCCTGCGCCGGACGATCGAGCAGTCCGGCATCGAGCGCCTTGTCGGCGCCACCGACTGAGCTCCCGCCGGGTTGCGATCCGCTTGAGGCCGGTGATCGCGAAATTGCCGAGCGAGTTCGCCGGCGGTGAACACGACAGCCTTTGCCCTGCGGTTGGGCGAAGGTCTCGTTGAGCGCGATGGCGAGGAAGGGGTTGAGCGTCGCGCGTCACGTTCGCTAGGACGGTGATCGTGCCGCTGCTCGGGTAGGAGGCCCTCGTCGCGGTCCGGCGTCGAGCGCTGACGATCGAGGGTGATCCCGCTGGGCGCAGCTGTCCGCCTGCCGCCGAGGATGCTGACGCTGATCGTCGGCTTCCGGAGATCGTGTTCGATGCGAGGTCGCGCAGCGCCGACCGCCCGACCAGCCCGGAACCGGTCGTCGATTCGTGGCTGGTTGCTCCGCGGGCCGACGAGGCGGAGGCGCCGTTGCCGAGGTGACGCTACCGGGTCGACGCCGGTGACGGCCGGGCGAGTTTCGAAGCCGCCGAGGAGCGGCTGAAGACCGAGCGTCACTTCGGTCAGTCGGCGCTGCGGAGGGTGAGGCCGACAGCGACGGGCGCGGCGGCCAGGAGGACCAGAAGCACGGCCGTGATCGCGGCCCCGAGCGATCCTGTTCGTCTGCCGATCATCTTTTGGTCAGGACCCGACTCCGGGGCATAGTTGCGGCCGCCGGGATCCCGCCCGGGGTGCGAGCCGCAATATCCTCCCCGGTATGTCCAGCGACAGCGACAGGGCCCGCGCCGCCGAGACCCACCGCACGATCGCCCCGATCGTCGGACCCGACGACGAGCGGGTCTTCACCGACTCCGGGATCGAGATCGAGCGCCTCTACACCGAGGACGACGTCGCCCCCGGCCTCGAAGAGCGCCTCGGCAGGCCCGGCGAGCCGCCCTTCACCCGCGGAATCCACGAGGGCATGTATCGCGATCGGCTCTGGACGATGCGCCAGTACGCGGGCTTCGCGACGCCCGAAGACACCAACGAGCGCTACCGCTACCTGATCGAGCACGGCTCGACCGGGCTCTCGATGGCCTTCGACCTGCCGACCCAGCTCGGCCGGGACTCCGACGACCCGCTCTGCCGTGGCGAGGTCGGGCGGACCGGGGTCCCGATCGACACGATCGAGGACATGCGGATCTGCTTCGAGGAGATCCCGCTCGACAAGGTCTCGACCTCGATGACGATCAACGCCCCGGCGGCGATCCTGCTGCTCCTCTACGAGCTTGTCGGCGAGGAGCAGGGCGTCCCCTCCGAGAAGCTGCGCGGCACGGTCCAGAACGACGTCCTCAAGGAGTACATGGCGCGCGGCAACTACATCTACCCGCCAGAGCCGACGATGCGGCTGACCACCGACATCTTCGAGTACTGCCGCGAGAACGTGCCGAAATGGAACACGATCTCGATCTCCGGCTACCACATCCGCGAGAAGGGCTGCTCGGCCGTGCAGGAGGTCGCCTTCACCCTCTCCAACGCGATCGCCTACGTCGAGGCGGCGCTCGAGCGGGGCCTCGCGATCGACGAGTTCGCCCCTCGCCTCGCCTTCTTCTTCAACGGCCACAACAACGTCTTCCAGGAGGTCGCCAAGTTCCGCGCGGTGCGGCGGATGTGGGCGGAGATCGTCGCCGAGCGGTTCGGGGCCGAGGACCCGAACTCGATGAAGATTCGCTTCCACACCCAGACCGGCGGTGTCACCCTGCAGGCCCAGCAGCCCGAGGTCAACATCATCCGCGTCGCCCTGCAGGGATTCGCGGCGGTCTGCGGCGGCACCCAGAGCCTCCACACCAACGGCTTCGACGAGGCGCTGGCGCTGCCGACCGAGCGCTCGGCGCGGATCGCGCTGCGGACCCAGCAGGTCCTCGCCCACGAGTCGGGCGCGGCCGACACCGTCGACCCCTTCGCCGGCTCCTATTTCGTCGAGTCGCTGACCGACGAGATCGAGCTCCGCGCCCGTGAGCTGATGGACAAGGTCGAAGAGCTCGGCGGCTCGGTCGAGGCGCTCGAGTTCATGCAGCGCGAGATCGAGGAGTCGGCTCACTCCTACCACGAGCGCTACAAGAGCGGCCAGGACATCATCGTCGGCGTCAACAAATACGTCACCGACCAGGTCGACGACGTCGACATCCTCCGCGTCGACCCCGAGTCCGAGCAGCGCCAGCTGACCCGCCTAGAGGCGTTCAAGGCCTCGCGCGACAGTGTCCGCGGTCGATCAGAAGCTCGAGGCGCTCCGCGACGTCGCCCGCGGCGACGGCAACCTCCTGCACCCGATCCGCGCCGCGCTCGCCGCCGGCGCCTCGATCGGCGAGGTCTGCGGTGCGATGCGCGACGTCTTCGGCGAATACAGGGGCGGCGCCTTCTTCTAGGCGGGAACGAGCGCGTATCCGACATCGACCCCACCCGGCTGTGGTCAATTTCCGATGCGCTTGCGCAGCATGGCCACAGCCCGGGCGAGTGCATCGGCAACGCGGTCGGGATCGTGCTTGATCTCGTAATGAGCGAAGCGAAGCGGCGTCATCCCAGCGATGACGTGGGCGCGGTCGCGTTGGGCATCCCGTGCCTGGGTGGATGGCGTGCGGTGGTAACGAAGTCCGTCGGTCTCGACGACCAGTCCCAACTCCGGCCAGAAGAAGTCGACCTCGAAGCCATTGACGAGCTGTTTTGAGAGAGGGAGGGGGAGGCCGGCCCTCGCGGCGATCGGTCGGAATAGAATCTCGAGGTCGGAGTCGGAGAGACGAAAGGTGTGTTTGTCGAGCAGGCTACGGAGGGGACGCACTCCCGGCTCGCCCTCGTGGCAGTCGAGCGCCGCTCGGAGGCTCTCGGGATCGATGAGGCCTCCCTTGTCCGCCTCGTTGATCGCCCGCTCGAGGCCACGCGCTTCGAGCTCGGTCGCAAGATCGACGAGCGTTCGCGCCACGCCGGTCACCGGGATGCCGTCCCTTGAAGTGAGGTCAGTCGCCGCGAGCGTCGGGCGCCCGCGGATGCGAAGGCCCGGCCTCCGGAGTTCGCAGCGGCGCCTGACGCTGACGTCGACCGTTTCACTGCGCTCGGTTCCGATTCGCCAGAGCGCCGCCGCGCTGCGGTGGCTCAGCGCCGCTCCGTCCCCACAGGCAAGCACCGCGGCCATCCAGCGGCGTTTCGCCGTCAGGCCTGGCCACCCGACCGCGTAGACGCCATGCATCACGAGGTGCAGGCGTCCCCGCTCAAGCCTGTGCTCGATCGACCGAGCCCCGAAGCCGAGCGCGAGCAGCTGTCGCCGCGCGACGATCCCGTGCTGCCTTTCGGCCAGTGCCCACGCCTTCGACGAGCGCGTATCCGAGGTCGACCCCACTCTGCTGTGGTCAATGTCGGATACGCGTGGATTCTCCCCCTGAATGGCCTCGCCCAGGAACTCGGATCGGGCAGGAATGGCCGCGCCACGGTTGAACCGGGACCCATGCTTGAAGTCTCGAGGACCCTGGTGAAGTCCGAACCGGAGCTGGCCGAGCTGATCGACGCCGTCGAAGGGGTGGAGGTGACGATGGCCGAGAAGGGCTTCGGGACGCGGGTCGAGGTCCGCGCCGACGAGGCATCCGGCCTTGTCATCGCCGACCTCGAGCGGATTCTCGACCGGCTAGCCGAGCCGCAGAAGCAACCCTTCGACAGCGCCTGAGTGTTGTCGGAGGACAAGACGAAATCGGGGCCTGAGGGCCCCGGAAGGAGCGTGCAGACGTGAACCACTTGAAGAGGCACCTGTCCGTCGCCAACGTGCTCTCCGCCATGGCGCTTTTCATGGCGCTCGGCGGGGTCACCTACGCGGCGACCGCGGCCAAGAACTCGGTCAAGGCGAAGAGCATCGCCAAGCAGGCGGTGACGACGGCCAAACTGAAGAACGGCGCGGTGACGTCGCCGAAACTCGCCAACGGCGCGGTGATCTCCTCCAAGATCGGCGCTTCGGCGGTGGGAGGCACCCAGATCGCCGACGGCTCGGTGCGCGCCGTCGAGCTCGGCGGCGGCGTGGTCACCACGGCGAAGCTGCAGAACGGGGCGGTGACCGACGCCAAGCTCGCAAACAACTCGGTGACCTCCAACAAGCTCAACGCCGATGCGGTGACCACCGGCAAGATCGGCAACGAAGCGGTGACCGGGGCGAAGCTTTCCGCCTCGATCCTGGGCCAGCTCGTGAAGAACGTCGCCTACGTAACGGCCCAGACCGTTGCCAACACAACCGAAAATCCGAAGTTCGTCACAGCCAAATGCCCGACCGGGAAGGTGGTGATCGGTGGCGGCGCCCGCGTCACCGGGGCCGAAGTCTCCAAAGTCGCGGTCACCGAATCCTTCGCGACCTCCCCCGACACGGACGGCAAACGAACCGGCTGGAGTGCAGTCGCGTTCGAAATGGCGGCCGAGCCGAAAGCCTGGGGGGTCGAGGCCTTTGCGGTCTGCGCTGAACTGTAGGCGCGCGGCGCTCGATCGGTAGCTCGAAGGGCCCGCTTCGGCGGGCCCTTCGCCGTCTCGGGGCACCGGGGGATGCGCCCGAAATAGACTCCCGCACCTTCGACGATGCGCGAGAAGAACCCGATCACCCACGAGGAGAAGCTCGCCTACCTGCGGGAGCTGCGCGAGGCGGCGATCCACTCGGCCTCCGAGGAGGCGGTGGAGAAGCAGCACGCGAAGGGCAAGATGACCGCCCGCGAGCGGGTCGAGAAGCTGCTCGACCCGGGCTCCTTCGAGGAGCTCGACACCTTCGTCCGCCACCGCACCTACGAGTTCGAGATGCAGAAGCGGCGCCCCTGGGGCGACGCCGTCGTCACCGGCCACGGGACGATCGAAGGCCGCACGGTCTTCGTCTTCTCACAGGACTTCACCGTCTTCGGCGGCAGCCTCGGCGAGGTGATGGCGGAGAAGATGTGCAAGGTGATGGATCTCGCCGCCCAGGTCGGGGCGCCGGTGATCGGGATCAACGACTCCGGCGGCGCCCGGATCCAGGAGGGGGTCGTCTCGCTCGGCGCCTACGGCGACGTCTTCGTCCGCAACGTCCGCTGCTCGGGGGTGATCCCGCAGATCAGCCTGATCATGGGCCCCTGCGCCGGCGGCGCCGTCTACTCGCCGGCGATGACCGACTTCATCTTCATGGTCAAGGAGACCTCGCACATGTTCATCACCGGGCCCGAAGTGATCAAGACGGTGACCGGCGAGGAGGTCGAGTTCGAGGAGCTGGGCGGGGCGATGAGCCACAACTCGAAGTCGGGCGTCGCCCACTTCGCCGCCGAGGACGAGGAGAGCTGCCTCGAGGACGTCCGCTACCTGCTCAGCTTCCTGCCCTCGAACAACCTCGAGCCGCCGCCCCGCTTCGAGCCGGGCGACGACCCCGAGCGCGAAGACGAGGAGCTCGACACGCTGGTCCCCGACGACCCCTCGAAGCCCTACGACATGCGCGAGGTGATCGCCCGCGTCGTCGACGACGAGGAGTTCCTCGAGGTCCACGAGCACTTCGCGAAGAACATCGTCTGCGGCTTCGCCCGCCTCGACGGCTTCCCGGTCGGGGTCGTCGGCAACCAGCCCGCCCACCTCGCCGGCGTGCTCGACATCGAGGCCTCCGAGAAGGCGGCCCGCTTCGTCCGCACCTGCGACGCCTTCAACGTGCCGCTGCTCACCTTCACCGACGTGCCGGGATTCCTGCCGGGCACCGACCAGGAGTGGAACGGGATCATCCGCCACGGGGCCAAGCTCCTCTATGCCTTCACCGAGGCGACGGTGCCGAAGCTGACGGTCGTCACCCGCAAGGCCTACGGGGGCGCCTACGACGTGATGAACTCGAAGCACATGCTGGCCGACTTCAACGTCGCCTGGCCGACCGCCGAGGTCGCGGTGATGGGGCCGGAGGGGGCGGTCAACATCATCTACCGCAAAGACATCTCCTCCTCGCCGACGCCGGACGAGCGGCGCCAGAAGCTGATCGACGACTACAAGGCCCACTTCGCCAACCCCTACTCGGCCGCGGAGCGGGGCTACATCGACGACGTGATCGAGCCCCGCCAGACCCGCCCGAAGCTGATCAGGGCGCTGCGGATGCTGCAGTCCAAGCGGGTCGAGCAGCCGAAGCGCAAGCACGGCAACATCCCGCTGTAGCGGTAGCGCGAGGGGTACACGGCATCGCGGTCGCCTCGGTCTCGACCCCGCCGCCCTCGATTTTCCCTGCCGCCGCGGCCCGGCTGTGGCGCCACCCTCCTCGCGGGAGAGCCGGTGGGCGAGGTAGACCGGGATGATCGAGATCAGGATCACGATCACGGCGACGACGTTGACTATCGGCAGCTGGCTGGGGCGGAAGAGGTTGCGGAAGATCCAGATCGGCAGCGTTTCCTCGCCGGCGCCGATCGTGAACGTGGTGACGATGATCTCGTCGAAGGAGAGGGCGAAGGCGAGCAGGCCGCCGGCGACCAGGGCCGTTCTGCAGGTTCGGGAGCGTGACCAGGCGGAACGTCTGCCAGGTGTCGGCGCCGAGGTCGGCCGAGGCCTCCTCGAAGGAGGTCGACATCCGCCGCAGGCGGGCGACCGACGTTGTTGTAGACGACGACGATGCAGAAGGTGGCGTGGCCGACGATCACGGTGAACAGGCTGAGGTCGATGCCGAGCACCTGGGTGAAGGTGTTGCTGAGCGCGACGCCGGTGACGATCCCCGGCAGCGCGATCGGCAGGATCACCAGGAACGAGATCGTCTCGCGGCCGAAGAAGCGGTGACGGGCGACGGCGAGCGACGCGAGCGTCCCGAGCACCAGGGCGATCGCGGTCGCAGCGATGCCGGCTTTGAACGAGGTCCAGAGGGCATCCCGCGCGCCCTGGCTTTCGATCGCCTTCGGGAACCAGTCGAAGGTCAGGCCCGGCGGCGGCCACTCGAGGGTCGTGCCGCTGGAGTTGAAGGCATAGATCGCGATCACGATCAGCGGGATGTAGATGAAGGCGAGCGCCGACTGCGACGCGCGACCCGCAGCACCAGGTTGCGCGTCTGCGAGAGCCGCATCTCAGATGTGCTCGAAGGCGCCGAGCTTCCGAGCCACGAGCAGGTAGGCGATCATCACGACGATCGGGACGAGCGCGAGGGCCGCGGCGAACGGCAGGTTGTTGACGATGTTGTTGAAGACGACGTTGCCGATGAACTGGTCGTTGGAGACCAGGCGCGGGGTGATGTAGTCGCCGAGGGTGAGCGAGAAGGTGAAGATCGACCCGGCGACGACGGCCGGGAAGACGAGCGGCAGGATCACCCGCCGGAAGGTCGTGAATGGCGAGGCACCGAGGTCCTCGGAGGCGCTGATCAGCGAGTTCGGGATCCGCTCCAGCCCGGCGTAGATCGGCAGGATCATGTACGGGAGCCAGAGGTAGCTCATCACCAGCCAGACCGCGAAGATCCCGAAGCCTGGGCCGCTCAGGCCGAACGGCTCCAGCGCCCAGTTGAGGACGCCGTCGGCGGAGAGCATCGTCCTCCACGCGTAGACCTTGACCAGGTAGCTCGACCAGAGCGGCAGCAGGACGGCGACGACGAGGATCGCCTTGCCGCGGAGGCTCGCGACCTTTGCCATGTAGAAGGCGATCGGGAAGGCGAGGATCGGCGTCGGTGAGCGTGACCGCCGCGGCGACGGCGACGGTCCGGCCGACGATGTCGCGGTAGACCGGTTCGTTCAGGAGCGTTTCGAAGTTTTCGAAGCTGAGCTCTTCGACGACTTCGCCGCTCAGAGCGTCGACCGACCAGAAGGCGGTGATCAGAAGGACCGCGAGCGAGCCCAGGTAGCCGATGACCAGCCAGCCGACCGGGCCGGCGAGGAGTGCCCCCACCTGCAGACGAGGGCGGCCGTGGAAGAGGTCGGCGAGCCTGTGGCCCACCGACCTGCGCTCCGCGACCGCCTCAGTCGCCATCGATCACTGCTTGTCGATCAGCCCTTGATCGAGGTCCAGGCCTGGACCCACTCGTTGTAGTCCTTGCAGCCTGAGGACCCGTCGCCGCAGTCGGCCAGCGGCGTTTCCCAGTAGTAGACGCGTTTCCAGAATCCCGGGTCTTCCGCGTGGTACTTCGGAGCAGAATTCTTTGTCTGCGGTGTGTTCGCAGGCCTTTTCCTGCGCCGGCGCCTCGCCGAAGTATTCGGCCACCTGGGCGTTCGCCGTCGGCGAGACGATCCAGTCCATCCACTTGTACATGCAATTCGGATTTTTCGCTTCGGAGCTGATCATCCAGGTGTCCGACCACCCGGTCGCCCCCTCTTCCGGCAGGAAGCCCTCGCTCGCCGGGCTCGCGGCGACCGGTTTGCCTTCTTCCTGCAGGAGGAAGTACTGGTACTGCCAGGTGGTCCCGACCGTGCTGTCGCCGTTGGCGAAGGCGGAGATCTGCTTCGCCGCTTCGGACCAGTATTCGCCGACGTTCGGGCGCTGTTCCTTGAGCAGGTTCACCGCCGCTTCGAACTGCTCTTCATTGAGCTGATACGGGTTGTCGATTTCCAGGTCGGGCTCGTGCATCTTCAGGTAGACGGCCGCGTCGGCGATGTAGATCGCGTCGTCGTAGGCGCTGATCTTGCCCTTGTATTTCGCCGCTTCTTTCGGATCGAGGATCACGCCCCACGATTTCGGCGCCGGCTTGACGTCGTCGGAGTTCCACATCAGCAGGTTTGCCCCGCGGCCGTGCGGGATCCCGTAATGGGTGCCGTCGAACGTGTTGTAGGGCTGGTCCTTGAGATCCTCGAAGATCGTCGCGTAGTTGGGGACGAGGTCGACGTTGACAGGGTCGACGTCGCCGCCTTCGACGAGGCGTGCCGTCGCGTTGCCGGATGCAGAGACGCCGTCGTACTGGCCGCTCCGCATCAGCTGGATCATTTCGTCAGAGGTTCCGGCGACCTTGTTGCTGACCTTGCAGCCGGTCTTCTGTTCGAACGGCTTGGTCCATTCCGGTTCGACATAGCCGGCCCAGGAGATCAGGTTCACCTGGCCCTCGCCTTTGCCGAGTTCGGTCAGTTCTTCGCCCGTCGAGCCGTCGTCGCCACCACCGCAGCCGGCAAGCAGCAGCATGAACGCGAGCAGACCGGCGACGACCATCCAGGCCGTTCGGTGCGGGTTTGCGCTCCTAGTCCTCAATTCGATCCTCCTCCTCGTTTGCTTTCCCCCGGACGGCGACCGCGTGCTCCGGGCGCCATCCCACCAGGACCTCGTTCCCCCGCTCGGCGGTCGCGTCTTCCGACGCTCCCTCCACGTTCTGGCGTACAAGCTGAAGCTCTCCGCCTGCCTCGAGCGCCACCGTGTACCGGGTGATCATCCCGGCGTAGGCGATCTCGGAGATCCGGCCGGGCTCGGTCCGGAGGCCGTTCGGCTCGCCGGGCCGGGTCGAGCAGCTGGATCTTCTCCGGGCGGATCGTGAAGCGTTTCCCGTCGCGCTCGAGGACGTTGGAGACGCCGACGAACCCGGCGACGAATTCGGTCGTCGGGTGCTCGTAGAGCTCGAACGGGGGGCTGACCTGCTCGATCCTCCCCTCGTTGAAGACCGCGATCCGGTTGCTCATCGTCAGCGCCTCGTCCTGGTCGTGGGTGACGTAGACGAAGGTGATCCCGACGTCTGCCTGGATCGACTTCAGCTCGACCTGCATCTGCTCGCGCAGCTTCAGGTCGAGGGCGCCGAGCGGCTCGTCCAGCAGCAGCACCTGGGGGCGGTTGACGATCGCCCGCGCGAGGGCGACCCGCTGGCGCTGGCCGCCGGACAGCTCGCCGGGCTTGCGCTCGCCGTAGTCCGGCAGCCGGACCATCTCCAGCGCCTCTTCGCGGCGCTGGAGGCGCTCCCCCTTGGAGACGCCGCCGACCCGCAGCCCGTACTCGACGTTCTCGCCGACGGTCATGTGCGGGAACAGCGCGTAGTCCTGGAAGACGGTGTTGACCGCCCGGTCGTAGGGGGGGATGCCGCTGACGTCCCTGCCTGCCAGTTCGATCGTGCCGCTTGTCGGGTCCTCGAAGCCGGCGATCATCCGCAGCGTCGTCGTCTTGCCGGAGCCCGAGGGACCGAGCAGCGTGAAGAACTCCCCCCGCTCGATCTCGAGGTCGATGCCCGCGACTGCGCGTACCTCGCCATAGCGCTTGGTGAGGTCGGCCAAGCGGATGTCAGGTGGAGCAGCTACAGGGAGAAGTTATCCGAGCGGTTCTGGAAAGCAAGGACAAACTCACCCCGGCCGCTTGGCCGGGGTGGAGTACGCCCTTGCCCCAGGTCTCAGAAGCCGGCCGGGTGGCGGGCGGTGAACCCGGCGCTGATGCGCACGTCTTCGTGCCAGCTCGGCCCGGTGCGGCCGTCCGTATTGCCCGAGGTGTCCCAGCGGTAGCCGCCGATCACCGCGTAGGCGTGGCCGGGGTTGGCGTACACGGTGATCCAGCGACCTTCGCCGCGCATGCCCCAGCTCATCAGGGGCCCCGACGGCATCGGGCTTTCGAGGAATCCGCCGCCGCGGAGCGCGTAGCTGACCGAGCCGGAGCAGTCGTAGCCCTTGTCCCAGAAGCTGGCGTGGCCGCCGCCGTAGATGTAGGGCTTGTTGCGGATCCGGTTGGCGTATTCGATCGCCTGCTTGACCCGCAGGGGCGCCGACTTGGGGGGGATCAGCATCCCGTTGTCGAGCAGCCGCGCCTTCGGCGTCGGCGTGCAGATGTCGACTTCGGCCGGTGTCAGCCCGCCTCCGTCGCATCCCGCGGACGCGCCGTTTGGAGCGATGGCGAGGGCGGCGAACGCCGCCACAGCTATCAACCCCGACCTAATCGTTCGTTTGTTCGTAGGCACTACCGATCTCCTTCGTCGGCCTACGGGGTTAGCTGTCGGGCTGGCGCGAAAGGAGCCTGCGCCCCCGCCCTGCTGGGCGGGTTAGCCCCGAAAACGTGGTTCCCCCGCTCCCGCGGCGCCTCCTAGCGCACGGGACTCGGCGTCTCGGTTATTCGGAACGCGGGGCAGTGTAGACGATCGCCCCGTCGCTTGCTCATTAAAAACAAACATTTTGTAGCCTTTCGCACTTGCTCCCCTGATTCCTCTCGGCAAATCGGGTGCTAGCTTGCGCCCTGGGATGGAACTTTCCGGTCGCACAGTCCTGCTCACCGGCGCGACCGGAGGCCTCGGGGGTGCGATCGCCGAGGCGCTGGCTGCAAAGGGCGCGAACCTCATCCTCAGCGCACGCAAGGCGGAGGCGCTCGAAGCCCAGGCAGCGGGGCTGCCGGGCGATGGGCACCGGATCCTCCCCGCCGACCTTGCCGAGCCCGGCGCCGCCGAGGAGCTTGCCGCGGCGGCCGGCGACATCGACATCCTGGTCGCCAACGCCGGGCTGCCCGGCGCCGGCATGGCTGACCGACTTCAGCCCGGAGCAGGTTAGCCGGGCCCTTCGCGTCAACCTCGAGGCGCCGATGCTGATGGCGCGGGCCCTGTACCCGGCGATGATCGAGCGCGGAGACGGTCACCTGGTCTTCATCGCCTCACTGGCCGGCAAGGCGGCGAGCCCACGCAGTGCGATCTACAACGCGACCAAGTTCGGCCTGCGGGGATTCGCCCTCGGGTTGCGCTCCGACCTGAAGCCAAAGGGAGTCGGTGTCTCGCTGGTCTCGCCGGGTTTCATTCGCGAGGCCGGGATGTTCGCCGACTCGGGAGCGTCCCCGATGGGACTCGGGACAGGCAGGCCTGACCAGGTCGGCGCCGCGGTCGTGAAGGCGATCGAGCACGACAGGATCGAGCTGACCGTCGGCCCCCTCAGGCAGCGCGCGCTGGCCCACCTCGGGCTGACCAGCCCCGGGATCTCGGTCCGGGCGCAGAGCGGCTCGGCCGGGCAGCGCGTGGCTGAGGGAGTCGCCGCCGGCCACCCCGCTTCGAAGCGCTAACAGCGCCTTGCAGGGGTGGTGGCGCCTCTCGAACGGGCGGATACTCAAAGTGCCGGTCTGATTAGACCGGCACTTGTCCGGGCGAGAGGCGCCACCACCCCCCTAGGATGGGTCGGTGAGCAGCAGCGACTCATTCGGTGCGCGCTCGACCCTCGAGGTAGGCGGCCGCAGCTACGAGATCTTCCGGCTCGACGCGCTGCAGACCAAATTCGACGTCGCCCGGCTTCCCTACTCGCTGAAGGTCCTGCTGGAGAACGTGCTCCGACTCGAGGACGGGGTCTCGGCGACCGCGGCCAACGTCGAGGCGATTGCGAGCTGGGACGCCGCCGCCGAGCCCAGCGCCGAGATCCCCTTCCAACCGGCGCGGGTCCTGATGCAGGACTTCACCGGTGTCCCGGCCGTCGTCGACCTCGCCGCGATGCGGGACGCGATGGCCTCAGAGCTGGGCGGCGACCCGGAGAGGATCAACCCGCTGGTCGACGTCGACCTCGTGATCGACCACTCGGTCCAGGTCGACGCCTTCGGCAACGAGCGGGCCTTCGCCCTCAACGCCGAGCGCGAGTTCGAGCGCAACCGCGAGCGCTACTCGTTCCTGAAGTGGGGGCGGGAGGCGTTCGACAACTTCACCGTCGTCCCCCCGGCGACCGGGATCTGCCACCAGGTCAACCTCGAGTACATCGCGCAGGTCGTCTACGGCGATAGCCGCGGCGAGACCCTGCAGGCCTACCCCGACACGCTGGTCGGCACCGACTCCCACACGACGATGGTCAACGGGCTGGGGGTGCTCGGCTGGGGCGTCGGCGGCATCGAGGCGGAGGCGGCGATGCTCGGGCAGCCGGTCTCGATGCTGCTGCCGCAGGTGGTCGGTTTCCGCCTCGACGGCGAGCTTCCCGAGGGCGGTACCGCGACCGATCTGGTCCTGACGGTGACCGAGATGCTGCGCCAGCACGGGGTCGTCGCCAAGTTCGTCGAGTTCTTCGGTCCGGGCTCGCGACCCTCGGCCTCGCCGACCGGGCGACGATCGGCAACATGTCGCCCGAGTTCGGCTCGACCTGCGCGATCTTCCCGATCGACGCCGAGACCCTGCGCTACCTCGAGCTGACCGGCCGATCGACCGAGGCGATCGAGCTGGTCGACGCCTACGCGCGCGAGCAGGGGATGTTCCACGACGCCGATTCCGAAGACCCGGTCTTCTCGGCGACCCTGGAGCTCGACCTCGGCACGGTCGAGCCGAGCATCGCCGGGCCGAAACGCCCGCAGGACCGGGTGCCGCTGGCGCAGTCGAAGGAGGCCTTCCTGGAGGCGATGCGCGATTTCGACCCCGACGCCGCCGAGCAGATGGGCAACGGTGTCGACGAGGCGGTGGAAGAGTCCTTCCCGGCCTCCGATCCGCCCGCCGAGCAGCACGACGACGAGCGGGGCAGGCCGCGGCCCGCCGTCAGCGGGGCACCGGTCGGAACGCTCGACCCGAGAACGGGCGACGCGACCGAGGTGACGCTCGAGGACGGCACCACAGTCGAGCTCGACCATGGCCATGTCGTGATCGCGGCGATCACGAGTTGCACCAACACCTCCAACCCCTCGGTGATGGTCGGCGCTGGATTGCTTGCCCGCAACGCGGTGGAGCGGGGCCTGGAGCGGAGGCCGTGGGTGAAGACCTCGCTGGCCCCCGGCTCGACCGTCGTCACCGACTACCTGCTCAAATCGGGCCTGTCCGAGTACCTCGACCGCCTCCAGTTCAACCTGGTCGGGTACGGCTGCACGACCTGCATCGGCAACTCGGGCCCGCTGCCGCCGGAGATCTCGGCCGCGGTCGAGGAGAAGGACCTGGTCGTCTGCGCGGTCCTCTCCGGGAACCGCAACTTCGAGGGGCGGATCAACCAGGACATCAAGGCCAACTACCTGGCGAGCCCGCCGCTGGTGGTCGCCTACGCCCTCGCCGGCCGGATGGACATCGACCTCGCGAGCGAGCCGTTGGGGGAGGGCTCGGACGGGGAGCCGGTGTTCCTGCGCGACATCTGGCCGAGCGCGGAGGAGATCAAGGAGGTCGTGGGAAGCTCGATCGCCTCCGAGATGTTCACCCGCAACTACGGCAAGGTGCTGACCGGGGACGAGAACTGGAATGAGGTCGAGGTGCCGGCGGGCGATCGCTACACATGGCCGGACTCGACCTACGTCCGCCGCCCGTCCTTCTTCGACGGCATGCCGGCGGATCCGCCGGGAGTGGAGCCGATCACCGGGGCGCGCGTCTTGGCCCTGCTCGGCGACTCGATCACCACCGACCACATCTCCCCGGCCGGAGCGATCAAGAAGGACAGCCCCGCGGGCCGATGGCTGATCGAGGAAAGCGTCGAGCCGCGTGACTTCAACTCATACGGGTCGCGGCGCGGCAACCACGAGGTGATGATCCGCGGCACCTTCGCCAACATCCGTCTCCGCAACCTGCTGGTCGAGCGGGCAGGCGGCTTCACCCGTCACTTCCCCGACGGGGAGGAGACGACGATCTTCGAGGCGGCGATGACCTACGCATCCGAGGGCGTGCCGCTGGTGGTTCTCGCCGGCAAGGAGTACGGGTCGGGCTCCTCCCGCGACTGGGCGGCGAAGGGGGCCCGGCTGCTCGGGGTGAGGGCTGTGATCGCCGAGAGCCTGGAGCGGATCCACCGCTCCAACTTGATCGGCATGGGTGTTCTGCCGCTGCAGTTCCCGGCCGGCGAGACAGCCGGCTCGCTGGGCCTCACCGGCGAGGAGATCTTCGACGTCGGCGACCTCGAGGACGGCGAGGCGAAGACCGTGCCGGTGACGGCGCGACGCGACGGCGCCGAGCCGATCTCCTTCGAGGCGACGGTTCGCCTCGACACGCCGAACGAGGTCACCTACTTCCGCAACGGCGGAATCCTGCAGACGGTTCTCAGGAACCTCAGGGATTAGCCGGGCCCGGTGGCGGCCCAGCCAATATAGGTACAGCAAGGGCCGCGGGAGGCAGGGGGGTCCGCGCGACCCTCACTGCACCTGAGCGTCGGTAGCCAGGGAGGGATGCCGACGCGGCCGTTCCCCCGGACGGGACTGCCCGGAAGGAACAGTCACCACGTACCTATAGCGCGTCAGGCGGCCGGGGTCAAGGCAAGTTGAGCGTGACTACGGTGAATTGGGGACGTTTTGCGGGGTATCGCCCACCCCCCAGCCCTTACGCTCGATCAGCTCGATCCCGATCACACTGCCGACCGGGCCGACGGGTGTGAGGGTGGCCGCCAGCAGGGTGTACGGGGCCTCCCTTCTCACCGCGGCGATCCAGATCACAATGCAGAGGGCGATGAAGCCGAGGCCGTGCGCCCAGCCGAAGACCATCGTCTCGGTCTCGAACCCGGGCGCGAGCCAGAAAAGGATCAGGCTCGAGAACACGGCCAGCTCCAACCACGAGAGCCGCTTGACCCAGCGGAACAGTGGTCCTGGCACGGGCTTCCGCATCAGCTGCCGGGGGTGAGGGCGGTGAGCACGATCCGTTCCTGCTCCCGGGCGTGGGCAACGGAGTAGCCCTCGCCGGGGCTGGCCCGGGTCGGGCGTCCGACGTAGCCCAGCTCGACCCCCTCCGGCAGCAGGTCGGGGAGCCGCCTCGCCATCACCTTGGCGGCCCCCATGTTGCGCGGCTCCTCCTGCGTCCAGACGACCTCCTTCAGGTTCGGGTAGGAGGAGATCAGGCTCTCGAGCTGTTCGTGCGCGAACGGGTAGAGCAGCTCGACCCGGGCGATTGCGACGGTCTCCGCGGCCTCGCGCCGCTCGCTCGCGTCCATGTCGTAATAGAGCTTGCCCGAGCACAGCACGAGCCTCTCCACCTTCTCGCGCCGGTCCGCCGCCTTCGGGTCGTCGAGGATCAGCTCAAAGTGCCCGTCGGTCAGCTCCTCCGAGGTGGCGGCCGCGCGATCGAGCCGCAGCAGCCCCTTCGGCGTGAAGACGACCAGCGGCCGCGGCTTGCGGATCAGCGCCTGGCGCCGCAGCAGGTGGAAGTACTGGGCGGCGGTGCTCGGGTTGGCGATCCGGATGTTGCCCTCGGCCGCGAGGGCCAGGAAGCGCTCGATGCGAGCGCTGGAGTGCTCCGGGCCCGAGCCCTCGTAGCCATGGGGCAGCAGCAGGGTCAGGCGGCTCGTCTGGCCCCACTTCGCCTCGCCGGAGACGATGAAGCTGTCGATGATCACCTGGCCGGCGTTGGCGAAGTCACCGTACTGCGCCTCCCAGATCACCAGGGCGTCGGGGGTTGCCGCCGAGTAGCCGTACTCGAAGCCGAGGCAGGCGATCTCCGAGAGCGGGCTGTTGTAGAGCTCGAAGGGCGCGTTGGCCGCATCGAGGTTCTGCATCGGGCAGTACTTGAGCCCGGTGTTCTCGTCGTGGAGGACGAGATGGCGGTGGGAGAAGGTGCCGCGCTCGGTGTCCTGCCCGGTGAGGCGGATGTGGACCCCCTCGGTCAGCAGCGTGGCGAAGGCGAGCGCCTCGGCGTGCCCGAATTCGATCCCGCCCTTTTCAAGCGTCTCGAGCCGCTTGGCGAGCGGTTTGCGCAGCTTGCGGTGGATGGTGAAGCTCTCCGGGACCTGGATCAGCGCCTTGTTCAGCTCGCGCAGTTTCGCCGCCGGCACCGCGGTGTCGACCGGTGGGCTGGCGCTGCGGTCGAGTTCGCCGGTGGCGCTGGTGGTCACGGTCGGGTCTTCGTACTCGCCGAGCTCCATCTTCTGGCGCAGGTCCTTCAGCGCAGCCGACATCTCCTCGCGCCGCTCGTTCCCCCAGCGCTCGACGTCCCCCCGTGCGACCAGGCCCTCGTCGACCAATTTCGCCGCGTAGATCTCCGACACGGGGGGGTGCGCCTTGATCTTGGCCGCGGCCACCGGCTGGGTGTACGCGGGCTCGTCGGTCTCGTTGTGGCCAAAGCGGCGGTAGCCGATCACGTCGATCACGATGTCGCGCCCCCAGCGCTCGCGGTAGGCCATCGCCAGCCGGGTCGCGGCCGAGCAGGCCTCGACGTCGTCGGCGTTGACGTGGACGATCGGCACGTTGAACCCCTTCGCCATGTCGGCCGCGTAGGGCGTCGAGCGTGCCTCCTCGGGATCGGTCGTGAAGCCCACCTGGTTGTTCTGGATGATGTGGATCGTGCCGCCGGTCGAGTAGCCCCTGAGCCCCTGCAGGTTGAGCGTCTCCGCGACCACGCCCTGGCCGGGGAAGGCGGCGTCGCCGTGGAGCAGGACCGGCGCCGCGCGCCGAGGTTCGTGGCTCAGCTGGGCGCCCTCGAGGTCGGACTGCAGGAAGCGGGAGGCGCCGACGACGACCGGGTTGACGAACTCGAGGTGGCTCGGGTTGGGGTAGAGGCGGACGGCGATCTTCTCGCCCTCGCTGGTCTCGTAGACGCCCTGGTGGCCGTAGTGGTACTTGACGTCGCCGGTGCCGTGGTGGGGGATCGCGGCCACCGCCTTCACCGCCTCGATCTGTTTGGAGCCCTCGAACTCGGCGAGGATCGACTCGACCGAGCGCCCCAAGTTGTGGGCGAGGACGGCGAGCCGGCCGCGATGGGCCATCCCGAGCACGACCTCCTCGGCCCCGGCCCGACCGGAGAGCGTGATCAGCTCGTCGAGCATCGGCACTATCGCGTCGAGCCCCTCGATCGTGAAGATCTTCTGCCCGAGGTAGGCTTTCTCGGCGAACCGCTCGAATTCGAAGACGTCGATCAGCCGCGCCAGCAGGCGCCGTTTCTCGTCATCCTCGAGGGGCTTGCGGTGGGCGCCCGTCTCGACCATCTCGCGAAGCCAGGTCCGCTGCTGGTGGGAGGAGAGGTGCTCGAACTGGTAGGCGATCGTGCCGCAATAGGCCTCGCGCATACGCGGCAGCGCCTCGAGTAGGGTCTCGCCGGGGACGCCGATCCGGAGGATCGAGGCGGGGATCCGGGACATCAGCTCCGGCGTCAGGTTGAGGTTCTCCGGCTGGATCGCCGGGTCGCCTTTCGGCTCGCTGCCGAGCGGGTCGAGTCGGGCGGCGAGGTGGCCGTGGGTCCGATAGCCCTTGAGCAGCGAGGTGGCTGCCCGGACCGCCTGCAGCAGCTCCTCGTCGGGCTGGGCGGGCGTCGCCGCCGGTGCCGGCGCTCCCAACGGCGGCGCCGAGGCCGCCGCGGGATGGGCGGCCGTGATCGGCGCGGGATCGATCCCGAGCTCCGTCGCGACCGCCTCATAGAAGCCGTCCTCCCCCTGCAGGAGCTGCTCTATCCGGCGCAGGAAGGACCCCGACTCGGCGCCCTGGATGACGCGGTGGTCGTAGGTCGAGGTCAGGGTCATCACCTTCGAGACCCCGAGCTGTCTGAGGCGATCCGGGGTGGCGTGGGCCCACTCGGGCGGGTAGGCGATCGAGCCGGTGGCGAGGATCGCGCTCTGCCCGCTCATCAGGCGGGGCACCGAGGCGATCGTGCCGATCCCGCCCGGGTTGGTGAGGGAGATGTTCGTCCCCTGGAAGTCGTCCGCGGTCAGCTTGCTCTCGCGGGTCTTCTTGATCAGCTCCTCGTAGTAGCTGTGGAAGGCGGCGAAGTCGAGGCCGTCGGCCCCCTTGATCGCGGGCACCATCAGGCTGCGGGAGCCGTCCTTGCGCTCGATGTCCACCGCGATCCCGAGGTTGACCGGGCCGCCCTCGATCGCGAACGGCTTTCCGTCCCGCTGCTCGAACACGCGCGTCATCACCGGCCACTGCTTGGTCGCCTGGACGATCGCCCAGGCGACGAGGTGGGTGAAGGAGACCTTCATCCCGCGCTCGTTGAGGATGCCGTTGAGGGCCTTGCGCTTTGCATCCAGCGTGTCGACCGAGATCGTGCGGAACGAGGTCGCGGTCGGCACCGCGCGGCTCTCGTCCATCGCCTGCGCCAGCATCGCCGCCGGCCCTCGCAGCGCCCTCGCCACGCTGGCCGCGGCGGGAGCCGCCGGCCCCGCCCCATCGCCGTTGGCGGCCCCGAGCACGTCCTCCTTCGTCACCTTCGCCCCGGGCCCACTCCCAGCAACCGAGCCAAGATCGATGCCGCGTTCCGCAGCTATCCGCCGGGCGACGGGAGTCGCCCTGACGTCGGCGCCGTTGCCTCCGTCAGCAGCCGGGGGCGACTCAGCCTGGTCTGCTCGGCCCGCATCCGGGCCCGAGGGAGTCAGATTGCGATCGGGCCCGGATGCGGGCTTGGTCTCATCAACCGCCGGCTGCTCCGCTTCGCGTCCGCCGCCGGCGGGTCCCGCTCCAGCGCCCTGGGAACCCTGATCCGCCTGAACCGCGACTTCGTCGCTGGCCCCAGGTTCCATCTCTGCCAGCGGCGCCCCGACCGGGACCTCGTCATCAACCTGGGCGATGAGTTTGGTGATCACGCCGTCGGTTGGAGCCGGCACCTCGGCATCGACCTTGTCGGTCGAGACCTCGACGACGGTGTCGCCCTCGTTGACGAAATCCCCCTCGGCGACGTGCCACTCGAGGACGATGCCCTCGGTGACCGACTCACCCATTTCCGGCATCTGAATCTGCACAGTGGCCGTTTGCGCCATCCTTGTCTTGAGTGTATGAAACAAGCGTGAGCGCCGAGCGAAAGCGGGAAGACTGAAATGAACTACTTCGTCACCGGAGCGACTGGCTTCATCGGCCGCAACCTCGTCGAGCGGGTGCTCAAGCGCGAGGGCACGATCTACGCCCTCGTCAGGGCCGGCTCGCGGGGGCGGCTGGAGGAGCTGCGGACGTCCTGGGGCGCCGACGGGGCCCGGATCGTCCCGATCGCGGGCGACCTCTCCCAGCCTGGCCTCGGAGTCTCCGAGGAGGATCTGCTGACGCTTCGCGGTGACGTCGACCACTTCTTCCACCTGGCCGCGATCTACGACATGACCGCCGGCGTTGAAGCGCAGGAGATCGCCAACGTGGAGGGGACGCGGCACTCGGTCGAGCTCGCGACCGCGGTCGAGGCGGGCTGCTTTCACCAAATCAGCTCGATCGCCGCCGCCGGCCTCTACCGCGGCGAATGGCGGGAGGACATGTTCGACGAGGCCGAAAGGCTCGACACCCATCCCTATTTCCGCACCAAGCACGAGTCCGAGCGGGTGGTGCGGGAAGAGTGCACCCGGCCGTGGCGCGTCTACCGGCCGGGGATAGTCGTCGGGGACTCGCGCACCGGCGCGATGGACAAGGTCGACGGCCCCTACTACTTCTTCAAGCTGATCCAGCGGGCACGGCGGGTGCTCCCCAACTGGTTGCCCGGGATCGGGATCGAGGGCGGGGAGATCAACATCGTCCCGGTCGACTACGTCGCCGCCGCGATCGACCACATCGCCCACGAGCCCGGGCTCGACCGGCAGGCGTTTCACCTCACCGACCCCAACCCGAAGACGGCGGGTGAGGTGATCAACCTGTTCGCGAAAGCAGGCGACGCGCCGCAGGCGGCATACCGACTCGACTCGGGCGTGACGGATCCCGCCATCGGCGTGCTGCGCAGCGGGCTGAAGCTGTTCCCACCGGCGAAGCGGGTCGGCAACCGGGCACTGAGCGAGCTCGGCATCCCGCCGGGGCTCTTGACCTACATCGACTACCCGACCCACTTCGACTCGACCAACGCGCAGGCCGCGCTGGCGGGGTCCGGGATCGAGGTCCCACCGCTCGAGTCCTACGCCGACCGGCTCTGGGACTACTGGGAGCGGAATCTCGACCCCGATCTGTTCAAGGACCGCCCGCTGGCGGCGGCGGTGCGGGGCAAGGTGGTCCTGATCACCGGCGCCTCGTCCGGGATCGGAAAGGCGACCGCGGTCAAGGTCGCCGACGCGGGAGGGACCGTGCTGCTCGTGGCCCGCTCGATGGACAAGCTCGAGGAGACGAAGGAGGAGATCGAGGCGGCGGGCGGGGTCGCCCACATCCACCGCTGCGACATGTCCGACACGGACGACGTGGCGCGGATGGCCGAGGATGTTCTCGCCTACCACGGGCAGGTCGACATCCTGATCAACAACGCGGGCCGCTCGATCCGGCGCTCCGTCGGCCTCTCCTACGACCGCTTCCACGATTACGAGCGGACGATGCAGGTCAACTACTTCGGGGCGGTGCGGCTGATCCTCGCCCTACTGCCCTCGATGCGGGCGCACAAATCGGGTCACATCATCGACATCAGCTCGATCGGCACCCAGACCAATCCGCCCCGCTTCTCGGCCTACGTCGCATCGAAGGCGGCCCTCGACGCCTTCGGCCGGGTGATCGCCTCCGAGGTGGTCGACGACGGCGTCCACATCACGACGATCCACATGCCCCTGGTGCGGACCCCGATGATCGCGCCGACCCGGATGTACGACATGTTCCCGGCGATCACCCCGGAGGAGGCCGCCGAGCTGATCACCGGCGCCATCGTCCGCCAACCGAAGAAGGTGGCGACCAGACTGGGGACGCTCGGCGAGGTGATCTACGCGATCGCCCCGAGCGTCAGCGACAAACTCCTCAGCACCGCCTACAAACTGTTTCCCGAGTCGCAGGCTGCGAAGGGGAAGGGCGAGGAGGCGCCGGACAAAGCGCCGACGACGGAGGCCGTCGCGTTCGCCCACCTCATGAAAGGCGTGCATTGGTAGGGGCCCGCCCCTAAGACGCAGAGCTTCTGGGCACGTACTGGTCGTCGCCTGCGATTCTTCGCGGGATGGCTGAGCGGAGGCTCAAGCACTGGGGGTGGGGGTATGAGGACCAGGCGCCCTCGCGGAAGGAGCTGGAGGCGGCTGCCGCCGGGATCAGGGATCGGCTGGGACTCGGGGGAGAGATCGAGGAGCCTGTGCCGCTCGACGCGGTCGAGATCCGGCCGCCGCGGCTGAAGGCGCCGGCGGGCCTCGGGGACCTGTTCGACAATCAGAAGTACGCGCGGGTATCGCACGCGCTGGGGAAGTCCTACACGGACCTGGTTCGCGGGTTCAGGGGGGAATTCGGGAACCCGCCGGATCTGGTCGCGTCGCCACGCGATGAGTCGGAGATCGAGGTGGTCCTCAGCTGGTGCGAGGCGGAGGGCGCCGCGGTGATCCCGTTCGGGGGTGGGACCAGCGTCGTCGGCGGGGTCGAGGGTCGGCTGGGGGACAGGCCTTTCGTCAGCCTCGACCTGCGGCGGCTGGACCGGGTGCTGGAGGTCGATCCGGAGTCGCTCGCCGCGAAGGTCCAGGCCGGCGCGACCGGCCCGCGGCTCGAGGATCAACTGCGTGAGCACGGGCTGACCCTGCGCCACTTCCCGCAGTCGTTCGAGTACTCGACCCTGGGGGGCTGGATCGCGACCCGGGCCGGCGGGCACTTCGCCACCCTCTACACCCACATCGACGACCTGGTCGAGTCGGTCAGGGCGATCACCCCCCGCGGCGCGTGGGAGAGCAGGCGGCTGCCGGGATCGGGGGCCGGGCCCTCGCCGGACCGGGCGCTGATCGGCTCCGAGGGCATCCTCGGCACGATCGCCGAGGCCTGGGTTCGGGTCCGCCCGCGCCCCACCTTCAAGACCTCCTGCGGCGTCGAGTTCGGCGACTTCCTCGCCGCGGCAAGAGCGGTCCGCGAGATCTCCCAGTCCGGGCTCCACCCGTCCAACTGCCGGCTGCTCGATGCATTGGAGGCTGGGAGCGCCGGCGCCGGCGAGAAAAGCCTGCTGGTTCTGGGCTTCGAGTCCGCCCACCACCCGGTCGACGATGCGATGCGAATCGCCGTGGAGGTCGCCCGGGAGCATGGTGGTACGCCGGCCGACGCGGACGCGGGAGCGAGGCCGGGTCCATCTCTGTCTTCTCCCGGCCGAGCGGGAGCAGAGCAGTCGGCCGTCGATTCCTGGAGGCAGGCCTTCCTCCTCGCCCCCTACCTGCGCGACACCTTCGTTGCCTGCGGCGTCCTCTCGGAAACATTCGAGACGGCGATCACCTGGGACCGCTTCGAGGAGTTCCACGCGAGCGCGATGGAGGCGGTCCGGGCGAAGGTGGCCGAGGTCTCCGACGCCCCCACCTCCGGCTCCGGGGCGCCGCGCGTGACCTGCCGCTTCACCCATGTCTATCCCGACGGCCCCGCCCCCTACTTCACGGTGATGGCGCCGGCCAGGCGGGGCGGCGAGGTCGAGCAGTGGGGCGAGATAAAGGCGGCCGCAGCGGAGGCGGTGATCGAGGGGGGCGGCACGATCACCCACCATCACGCGGTGGGTCGCGATCACCGGCCCTGGTACGACCGCCAGCGCCCGGCACCGTTCGCGGCGGCCCTTCGCGCCGCCAAGGCCGAGCTCGACCCGGCGGCGATCATGAACCCCGGCGTGCTGATCGACCCGTAGGGCCGGGCCGACCGCCCGGCGGCGGTACCCTGTCGCGACGAACCTCCCTTGCCGGGCGGCATCGCGCGTGTGGCCCGGCGGCTCATGATGGAAACCATCACTTCGGAACAGCCGACGATCCCGGCCGCTGCCGGCCAGGCCGACGCCGCCGCGGACCAGCCGGTCGTCCCACGGCGCTCGCCGCTGCGGGCCGTGATCAAGACGGCGCGGCCGCAGGAGTGGGTCAAGAACGTCTTCGTCTTCGCCGGCCTGCTCTTCTCCGGCAAGTTCAACGACCCAAACGCGGTCTTGGCGGCGTCGCTGGCCTTCGTCTCCTTCTGTGCGATCTCCAGCGCCGGCTACTTCGTCAACGACCTGGTCGACGTCGAGCTCGACCGCAAGCACCCGAAGAAGCGGTTCCGGCCGCTGGCGGCGGGTGAGCTCTCGGAGAGCGCGGCGAAGACGATCGCGCCGCTGCTGGCGGCCGCCGCCATCGGCCTCGCATTCTTCGCCGTCAACTGGGAGGTCGGCCTGATGGTCGCCGGTTACGGGGTCGCCCAGGTGGCCTACAGCCTCGGCCTCAAGCAGGTGGTGATCGTCGACGTGATGACCCTCGCCGGCCTCTTCATCCTCCGGGTCGCGGCCGGGGCGAGCGCCGTCGACGCCCACGCCTCCGAATGGCTGATCCTCTGCACCGGCATGTTCGCCCTCTTCCTCGGCGTCACCAAGCGCCGCCAGGAGGCGGTCTCCGAGCTGCACCAGGGGACCAGCACCCGGCCGGTTCTCGAGCACTACTCGCTCCCCTTCCTCGACCAGATGGTCGCCCTGGTCACGACGGGGACCATCCTCAGCTACTCGATCTACGCGGTCGACTCCCCGCTGATCGGCAACGAGATGATGTGGACGATCCCTCCGGTCCTCTACTGCATCTTCCGCTACCTGTACCTGATCTACGACCGCGCCGACGACCGCTCGACCGCGGCGATCATCGTCGAGGACCGGCCCTTGATCGCCGGGGTCGGCGCCTTCGCCGTCATCGCCTTCTTCCTGCTGTACGTCTTCAACTAGCGATGGGAACCAGGACCGAGCACGCGCCGGGGACGTTCTGCTGGGTCGACCTGACTACGAACGACTCGGGCGCGGCAAAGTCCTTCTACGGCGGCCTGCTCGGCTGGGAGTTCGACGACAACGACAACGAGATCCCCGGCGGCGGGTTCTACTCGATCTGCACGGTCGGCGGCGACAGCGTCGCGGCGATTGCGCCGGCGACGGAGAACTTCCCGCCGCACTGGAACAACTACGTCGCGGTTTCCAGCGCGGATGATGCCGCGGCCCGCGCGAAGGACCTCGGCGGGACCGCGATCGAGGAGCCGTTCGGCGTGATGGAGGCCGGCAGGATGGCCCTCCTTCAGGACCCGACCGGCGCCCCGCTCTGCGTCTGGCAGGCCAACCAGTCGATCGGGGCGACCAGGGTGAACGACCTCGGCTGCCTGACCTGGAACGAGCTCCACAGTCCCGACCCGGCGAGGGCCCTCGAGTTCCTCACCGGGCTGTTCGGATGGACCACCGAGGAGATGCCGGGTGGGGACGGGCCCGCCTACACCATCGTCAAGGTCGGCGAGCGAAGCAACGGCGGCGTGATGCAAAGCCAGGAGGGGGAGCCGCCCAACTGGCTGCCCTACTTCACGGTCGAGAGCCGCGACGGCGCCGCCGAGAAGGCGGTGGAGCTGGGCGGCCGCGAGCTGCACCGGATGGAGATGCCGCAGGGCAGTATCGCGATCCTCACCGACCCTCAGGGCGCTCCCCTCGGCGTCTGGGAGGGCGAGACCGACGACTAGGGCCCCTGGGGGGTCTCCGAGTCCGGCTCTATCGGGACGTCGGAGATCAGCTCGACCTTGCCCTGGCGGTGGAACTGGAGGTCGACCGTCTCGTTCTTGCGGTATGTGCCGAAGAGCCCCAGGTACATCGCCAGCCAGCGGCCGGTGCCGACCCGCTCCTTGACGATCTGGCGGGTGAAGACGATCTCTCCGGCGCGCAGATTGTAGTCGCCCCCCTCCTTCTGCTCGATCCCGTTGACGAAGACCGCGTAGGGGGCTTCGGCCCCTGCCGGCAGCCTGACGCGCCGTCCCGCCGCGTAGCTTCCCTTCGGGATCGCGGCGTCCGCCTCTTCCGTCATCTGCTCCCCTCCAGGCTCACGCGAACCGCGTCGAACGGCGTCTCGTACTCGGTCGGGTCGAGCTCCTCGCGGCCGATCCCCCCGCGGTAGGGCATGAAGGTCCCGTCGGCCCTTACGTCGATCCCGGCGACCGGCCTGCGCAGCAGCCCCCTGCCCGCCAGCTGCAGGCGAGCGTGGACCTGCTCCTCGGGCCCGAAGTCCCTCAGCGCCGAGACCGGCCTGCCCGGCGCCTCCGCTCGAATCTCCAATGCCCTGCGCCGCATCTCCGCCACCGCCTCCTCCAGATCATCAAAGCTCAGCTGCTCGACATCCGACCCATGCCGCACCGTCAACCTCCACTCGGCCATGCCGTGGAGCGTAAGGATTGAGGTGGTTGGGTGTCCCTTGCTGCTTCAGGCGCCGCGGCGGGGGCGTTTCGGCCGGCGAGCCGGGGGCCCGATGATTTTCTCCGGCCCCTGCCGCTCGGCGGCGGGGACGTACTCGCGTCCGCGGTGGCCGGTGAAGATCTGGCGCGGGCGAGCGATTTTCTGTTCGGGGTCGTCGTTCATCTCCATCCACTGGGCGATCCAGCCGGCGGTGCGGGGGATCGCGAAGATCACCGTGAACATCTCGGTCGGGATCTCGAGCGCCTCGTAGATGATCCCCGAGTAGAAGTCGACGTTCGGGTAGAGCTTGCGCGAGGTGAAGTACTCGTCCTCGAGGGCGCGCTTCTCCAGCTCGCGCGCGATCTCGACCAGCGAGTTGTACTCGGTCGCCTCGAAGACCTCATCCATGTGCTGCTGGATGATCCGCGCCCGCGGGTCGTAGTTCTTGTAGACGCGGTGGCCGAAGCCCATCAGTTTCTCCTCGCGCCCCTTTACCCTCTCGAGGAAGTCGGGGATGTTGTCGACCGAATCGATCCGGCGCAACATGCGCAGCACCGCCTCGTTGGCGCCGCCGTGAAGCGGCCCGTACAGCGCCGCGACGCCGGCCGCGACCGCCGAGTATGGGTCGACGTCGGAGGAGCCGACCCCTCGCACGGCGTTGGTCGAGCAGTTCTGTTCGTGGTCGGCGTGGAGGATGAAGAGCACGTCGAGAGCCCGGGCCAGGCTCGGGTTGGGCTCGTACTTGACCTCCGTCTTCTTGAACATCATCGAGAGGAAGTTCTCGGCGAAGCTGAGGTCGTTGTCGGGGTAGACGTAGGGCAGCCCCATGTTGTGCCGGTAGGAGAAGGCGGCCAGGGTCGGGACCTTGGCGATCAACCGCGTCGCCGCCATGTAGCGCTCTTCCGGGTCCTCGATCTGCTTCGCGTCCGGGTAGAAGGTCGAGAGCGCGCCGACTCCGGCCAGGAGCATCCCCATCGGGTGGGCGTCGTAGCGGAACCCCTCGAAGAAGTGCTTCAGGTCCTCGTGGACGAAGGTGTGGTGGGTGATGTCGAAGACCCAGCGGTCGAGCTGCGGCCCGGTGGGCAGCTCGCCGAAGATCAGGAGGTAGGCGACCTCGAGGAAGCTCGAGCGCTCACAGAGCTGCTCGATCGAGTATCCGCGGTGTTCGAGGATCCCGGCCTCGCCGTCGATGTAGGTGATCGCCGAGCGGCAGGAGGCGGTGTTCGTGAACGCCGGGTCGTAGGACATCAGCCCGAATTCGCCCTCGTCGACTTTGATCTGGCGCAGGTCCATCGCCCGCAACGTGCCGTCGGAGATCGGCAGCTCGTAGGTCTTCCCCGTCCGGTTGTCGGTGACCGTCAGGGACTCGGAGCCGGTGGCGAGGGCTCCCTCGCCGGCTGGACCGCTGATCTGCTGCTCGGTGGCCATCACCCCTCCTAGGGCCGGACTGGTAGAGCCGCCAGTATCGCAGTTCGGGTCCTTCGGACTGTCGTCTTCCGGTGAAGCGGGAACTACTCGCTGGGGACCGCCAGCGGCTCGAATCTGGTCATCGCCACGAGCTCGTCGAAGCGCGCCTCGATCTCCTCGCGGTTGAGCCGGGCGACGCGCTCGGTCCCGAACTCCTCGACGTTGAAGGAGGCGAGCACGGTGCCGTAGCCCATCGCCCGGCGCAGGCCGGCGTCGTCGAGTGGCCCGGGATGGCTGTCGAGGTAGCCGAGGAAGCCGCCGGCGAAGCTGTCGCCGGCGCCGGTCGGGTCGCGAACGTCCTCGAGCGGGTAGCCCGGCAGGGCGAAGAAGCGGTCCTCGGTGAACAGCGCCGCCCCGTACTCGCCCTGCTTGGCGACCACGGCGCGCGGGCCGCGGGCCATCACCGAGCGCGCGCCGCGGGCCAGGTTGGCCTCGCCGGTCAGCTGGCGGATCTCGGCGTCGTTGACGATCACGCAGTCGACCTCGGAGATCGCCGCGAGAAGCGAGTCCTTCGAGGTTTCGATCCAGAGATTCATCGAGTCGAGGGCGCTGAACCGCGCCTCCGCGCACTGGCCGCGGACCTGGCGCTGCAGGTCGGGCTGGATGTTGGCGAGGAAGACCACGTCGGCCGCCTTCGCGGCCTCGGAGAGCTTCGGCGCGAAATCGCCGAAGACGCCGAGCTGGGTGTCCTCGGTGTGGGCGACGTTGAGGTCGTACTCGTAGCGACCGCGCCAGAAGAACGACTGCCCGTCCTCGATCACCTCGATGTCGTCGGTCGGTATCCCGCGGCGCTCCAGCACCTCGAACTCAGCCGGGCCGAAATCGCCGCCGACCGGGCCGACGGGGCGTACCTCGGTGAAGAAGCTCGCGGCGAGCGAGAAGTGGACGGCGGCGCCGCCCAGCATCCGATCGCGCTCGCCAAACGGCGTGCGGACGGAGTCGAAGGCGATCGATCCGACGACGGTCAGGGACATCGGCAGGGCAGCCTAGCGCCTGCCCTGCGAGACTCACCCCCCGATGAAGGCAATCCAGATCGAGGAGTTCGGCGGGCCGGAGGTGCTCGAGTACCGCGACGTGCCCGACCCCGAGCCCGGCGACGGCGAAATCATCGTTGAGATCGCGAGGGCGGGGGTCAACTTCGCCGACACTCACGCGACCCGCAACGACTACCTCGCCGAGCAGTCGCTGCCGATGATCCCCGGCGGGGAGGTGAGCGGGCGGGCCCCGGACGGGCGGCGCGTCGCGGCTCTCCTCGGTGGTGGCGGCTACGCCCAGCGGGTGTCGGTCCCCGAGGCTCTGGTCGTCCCGATCCCCAAAGAGGTCGACGATGACCAGGCGGCCGCGCTGCTGCTGCAGGGGCTGACCGCGATGGCGCTGGTGCGGCTCTGCGCCCGGGTCGAGGCCGGCGAGACGATCGTGATCGAGGCCGCCGCCGGAGGCACCGGGTCGCTCTCGGTCCAGCTCGCGAAGGGCGCCGGGGCGCGGGTGATCGGGCTCGCCTCCAGCGAGGAGAAGCGGGCTCTGGTCGAGCGGCTCGGGGCGGATGCGACCGTCGACTCCCGCTCCGATGACCTCAAGGAGGAGATCCTCGCCGCCAACGACGGCAAGAGGGTCGACGCGGTCCTCCAGATGAGCGGCGGCGACCCGTTCGACGCCGAGCTCTCGGCGCTGGCGCCGCTGGGGCGGATGGTCGTCTTCGGGATCGCCTCCCGCGAGCAGCGCGATGTATCGACGGCGAGGCTGCTGCGCGGGTCGAAGGCGGTGATCGGGTTCTGGCTCATCCACCTTCTGGCAGCCCGGCGTGAGCTGGCGACGGAGATGATCGGAGAGCTTCTCGGCGCGGTCGGCGCCGGCGAGCTCGAGGTGACGATCGGCGGCGTCCACCCGCTCTCGGAGGCGGCGCAGGCCCACCAGGAAATGATCGACCGGCGCACCTCCGGCAAGCTCCTCCTGGACCCGTCAAAGTGAGCGCCTTCAAGGATCTCGGGCTCGCTCCCGAGATCCAGCAGGCCCTCGACGAGCTGGGATTCGAGGAGCCGACCCCGATCCAGGAGCAGGCGATCCCGGAGCTGCTCGCCGGCCACGATGTGATCGGGCAGGCGCAGACAGGGACCGGCAAGACGGCCGCCTTCGGCCTGCCGCTGCTTCAGTACCTCGACCCCTCCAGCGACGAGGTCCAGGCGATCGTCCTCACCCCGACCCGCGAGCTGTGCATCCAGGTGACCCAGGCCCTGCGGGCCTATGCCGAGCACCTCGAGGTCGAGATCGTCGCGGTCTTCGGCGGGGCGCCGATCCGCTCCCAGCAGGCCCAGCTCCGGGCCGGCGCCCAGGTCGTCGTCGCCACCGTCGGCCGGATGATGGACCTGATGTCGCGGCGCTCGCTGGTCCTCACCGCGGCTCGCTACGTCGTCCTCGACGAGGCCGACGAGATGCTCGACCTCGGCTTCATCGAGGACGTCGAGAGGATCCTGAGGATGTGCCCGAGCGGGCGCCAGACGGCCCTCTTCTCGGCGACGATTCCGCCGCCGGTCCAGCGCCTCGCCGAGGGCTATATGTACGACCCGACGACGATCCGGATCACCCCGAAGAAACTCACCCTCGACGCCATCCAGCAGGCCTTCGTCGAGGTTCCCCAGAAGCAGAAGGCGGAGCGCCTGATCGAGCTGCTGAAGGCCGAGGAGCCCGAGCAGGCGATCATCTTCTGTCGCACGAAAATCGGCGCCTCGAGGCTCGACAAGACCCTGAGGGACCGCGGGCTCGACGTCAAAGCGCTGCACGGCGACATGAGCCAGGGCTCGCGCGACGGGGTGATGATCGCGTTCAAGGACCACCGGGTGAAGCTCCTGGTTGCGACCGACATCGCGGCGCGTGGGCTCGACATCGAGCACGTCACCCACGTCATCAACTACGACGTGCCGGCATCCTCGGAAGTCTACGTGCACCGGATCGGGCGCACCGGCCGCGTCGGGCGCACTGGCCGGGCGATCACCCTCGTCACCCCGGCCCAGCGCGAGGAGATCGACCGGATCGAGCGCGACGTGAAGACCTCGATCGGCGAGTGGGAGAGCCCCGAGGAGCGGCTCGAGCACGCGCCGCGGCCCCGTCGCCGCGAGCGGCGGGTCCCGAGTGGGGACGGCGGCGGGAAGGCTGCGGCTGCCGGCGAGAGCGTGAAGCTGTTCGTCAACCGCGGAGAGCGAAGCGGGATCACCGAAGAGGATCTGCGCTGGGCGCTGCGCGAGGGGGCCGTGGTCCCGGAGGAGGCGGTCCACGAGGTCCGCGTGCTGCACCGCTTCTCCTTCGTCGAGGTCGACCCCGACCAGGCGGAGCGGGCGGTCGAGTTCCTCGACGGGACGAAGCTCAAGGGCAAAGAGCTCCGACTCGAGCTGGCGAAGACCTAGCCGCTCGTCAGCTCGGCGATCCGCGCGAACAGCTCCTCGAAGTCGATCGGCTTGGTGACGAAGCCGTCGATAGCGAGGCCCGCGGCCGAGGCGGCGTCCATCTCGCCCTGATGGGCGCTGACGATCAGCGCCGGAGTGTCGACCCCCGCCGCGCGCAGCTCGCGCAGGGCGTCGATGCCGGATTTTCCGGGCATCATCGCGTCGAGCAGCATCACCTCCGTCCAGCCCTGGGAATGCTGGATCGTGTCGACCACCTCCTGCCCGTTGGCGGCGGTCGCGACCTCGTGGCCCTCCATCTCCAGCCTGGTGCGCATCAGCAGCAGGATCGTCTCGGAGTCGTCGGCGACCAGGACCCTCGCCACCTCAGCCCTCCGTCCCCGTCCAGCCGACGCCGGCCCGGTCCAGCGCGGGTGTGGCAGGCAGGCGGAAGCGGAAGGTCGAGCCGTCCCCCGGTGCCGATTCGACCCAGATCGAGCCGCCGTGCAGCTCGACCAGCGATTTCGAGATCGCGAGGCCGAGGCCGGTGCCGCCGACCCGCTGGGTGAGGCCGGCTTCGCCACGGGTGAAGCGCTCGAATATGTGGTCGATCTGCTCGATCTGGATACCGGGCCCGTCGTCGATCACCGCAATCTCCACCTCGGTATCGACTCTCCGCGCTTCCACCTCGATACCCGCTCCTTCAGGGCTGTACTCGTTGGCGTTGGTGAGCAGGTTCACCAGCACCTGGCGGATTCTGTCGGCGTCGGCATTCACCGGCGGCAGGTCGGGCTCGATGCTCTCCGTCAGCGTCTGGCGTTTTCCCTCGATCTGGCCCCGCATCGTCCGCACCGCCTCCTCGACGAGCTGGGAGGGCTCGACGAGGACCGGTTTGATCGTCAGCCGCCCGGCGTTGCTGCGGGCGAGGTCGAGGAGGTCGTTGAGGAGGCGGACCAGGTGGCGGCTGTTGTCGAGGATCACCTCGACGGTCTCGGCCTGCTTCGGCGAGAGCCTTTCGCGCTCCAGCATCAGCAGCTCGGCGAACCCCTGGACCGCGGTCAGCGGGCTGCGGAGCTCGTGCGAGGTCGTTAGCACGAACTCGTCTTTCATCCGGTCCAGCTGGTCGCGTTCGCCGGCCCGGCGCTGCAGCTCCTCAGCCATGTTGTTGAAGGCCGTGCCGAGCGCAGCGGTCTCGGAGAGGCCCCCCACCGTGACCCGCGCGTCGAGGTCTCCGCTGGCCAGCCGCCCCGAGGCCGCCACCAGGTCATCGAGCGGCCGTCGCATCGAGGAGATCAGCCCGCTGAACAGCAGCGCCGCCCCGGTCAGCCCGGCGATCAGGCCCGCTCCGACCAGCAGGGCCGTGTCGCGGGTCTTGTCGTCGATCTCGTCCCTCAGGACCTGGCGCTGATCGTGTTGGAAGACGATCAGTTTCCGCGCCTCGGCCGGCCTCTCCCCCCGCGCCAGCTGGTTGCGCGCCTGGATCTCGCGCTGGTAGGAGCGGGCGGTGGCGTTCTCGAAGTCCTGGCGCTGCTGGAGGAAGCGCGCCACCCCGATCACGGCGAGGGCGGTAAGCACCGCGAAGGCGATCGCGAAGCCGATCGTCAGCCGGTTTGCCAGCGACGGGCTCAGCCTCAGGCGTCGTCGGGAATATGCTTGCGAGCCGATGGGCGACGAGGCTACAGGCACCGACCACCGCACCGTCACCGAGCAGGAGGGAATCGACCGTGCGGGCGTCGAAGCCTGGTTCGGTCAGAACGTCGAGGGGGCCGAGCTTCCGCTCGCCTTCGAGCGGATATCCGGCGGCCATTCGAACCTGACCTTCGGCGTCACCGACGCGGCCGGCCACCGCTGGGCCCTGCGCCGGCCACCGCTGGGCAAACGGCTCGGGTCCGCCCACGACATGTCGCGCGAGCACAAGGTGGTCTCGGCGCTGGGCCCGACCGAGGTCCCGGTGGCTCCGATCGTCGGGCTCTGCGAGGACGAGAGCGTCAACGAGGCCCCCTTCTACGTGATGGAGTTCGTCGAGGGCCCGATCCTGCGCTCCAAGGCCGACGCGGAGGCGTTCCCGGATGAGGACGACCGACGCGCGATCGGCGAGCGCGTGATCGACACCCTGGCCGCGATTCACGCCGTCGACCCGGACGCTGTCGGCCTCGGCGACCTCGGGCGCAAGGAGGACTACGTCGCCCGCCAGCTCCACCGCTGGCAGGGGCAGTGGGAGAAGTCGAAGACGCGTGAGCTGGAGCTGATCGACTCGGTCCACGAGCGCCTCTCGGCCCGCATCCCCGAGCAGGGGCCGGCGACGATCGTCCATGGCGACTACCGCCTCGACAACATGATCCTGACTCCGGCGGGCGAGGTGGCGGCGGTGGTCGACTGGGAGCTCTGCACCCTGGGCGACCCGCTCGCCGACGTCGGTCTGCTGATGGACTACTGGTCGGAGCCCGGCGACGAGCTGATTCCCCTGGCCGAGCCGGCGACGATCGAGCCCGGGTTCCCGTCGCGCCAGGAGTTGAAGGCGCGCTATGCCGAGCGCTCAGGCCGCGATCTCTCCCAGCTCGACTTCTTCGTCGCGCTCGGCTACTGGAAGCTGGCGATCATCCTCGAGGGCGTCTACGCACGCTACGCCGCCGGCCAGTACGGCAAGACCGACGAGGGCATCCACCACTTCGCCACCGTGGTCGAGAGCCTCGCCACCGCCGCCGACGAGGCGGAGCGGCGCAGCTCGTAGGGACCGGCGCCTCAACTGACGGCCAGCGGGTTTGACTTGAGCCCGGCCGGGTGAGAGGTTCAGAGCCTGCCAGGTCAGGCGGGCTCAGCAGGCCCGAGATCAAGGAGAGCACCCCGATGAAGCAGATCCGCAGCCGGCTCAGCTACGCCAACGTGATGTCGACGATCGGCGTCTTCCTCCTCCTCGGCACCGGAGCCGCGATCGCCGCCAAACAGGTCCTGCCGAAGAAGAGCGTCGGCACCAAGCAGCTCAAGGCCAACGCGGTGACGACGGCGAAACTGAAGAAAAACGCGGTCACCAAGGCGAAGATCAAGAACAACGCCGTCGACGGCTCGAAGATCTCCGACGGGTCGGTCACCGGCACCGAGATCAACGCCGCGACCACGCCGTTCTCGCGGATCGTCTACGAGGCGAGGGGGAGCGGGACGGTCACCGTTCCGATCAGCCCCGATCCCCCCGGGCCCTACCCC
Organism: uncultured Solirubrobacterales bacterium; assembly: GCA_963816785.1. Lineage (GTDB taxonomy): Bacteria > Actinomycetota > Thermoleophilia > Solirubrobacterales > 70-9 > VRUE01. Next base: position 1,687,306 of record CAWFLL010000004.1, read on the forward strand.
CTCGCCAACCCCACCTACACGCAGGAGCCCGATCGCGACGACACCTATTTGGGCGCGGTGGACGTCACCTTCGATCCTGGCTGCACGACCCCTCGGGACGCCACCGCCTACCTGGAGGTCGATCCGGCTGATCCCAGCAATCTCAGTGAGGCGGACGTAATAGGGATCGGAGCCGTCCGGGACGAGAGCGGTGGTGGCCTGCTCAGCAGGAGGATCAATATAGGTCCGTACTACAGCTCGGTGCGGTTCCAGCAGAGCACGCCGAGCAATCACTCACTCCACATCTTCGTCCAGGGACATTGCAAAGCCGGCGCCGGGATCTCAGCGACCTTCGGCGCGGTCGACGTGATCGGCACGAAGTAGGCGGGCAGTGCGCCTCTCCTACGCGAACGTGATGTCGACCCTCTTCGTCTTCCTCGCGCTGGGCGGAGCCACCGCGATCGCCGCCAGACAGGCCCTGCCGAAGAAGAGCGCCGGCACCACGCAGCTCAAGGCCAACGCGGTGACGACGGCGAAAATCAAGAAAAACGCGGTCACCAAAGCGAAGATCAAGAACAGCGCCATCGACGGCTCGAAGATCGCCGACGGCTCGCTCACCGGCGCCGAGATCAACGCGACGACGACACCCTTCTCCCGGATCGTCTTCGAGGCGAGGGGAAACGGGACGTTCCCGCTCCCAGGGCTCTACCACCTCGCCAACCCCGTCTACACGCAGCAGCCCGGTCGCGACGACACCTACGTCGGCGCCCTCGACGTCACCTTCCAACCCAGTTGCCTTCCCCCGCGTAGCGCTGCCGCGTATGTATTGCTCGATCCGCCTGATCTGAACAACCTCAGCGAGTACGACATCGTGGCCTACGGCGTCATCCATGACGTGGCAGGTGGCGCACCGAGCAAGAGAATCAATATCGGCCCCTTCATCGGTCAGCGCTTTCAGTCGAGCTCACCTGGCAATCACACCCTCTATCTCTACGCGGATGTGAACTGCGAAGGAGGGAGCACTGGCGCGAGTGCCAGCTTTGGGGCCGTTGACGTGATCAGCGTCGGGTAGGCCGCCCTCGACCGCAGGCTGTTCCTGGATGTGCTCAGATCGGGCGCGGCGCGTGCTTCGGCTCGAGCTCTCCGGCCGCCTCCGCCTCGGCGCGCTTCGCCCAGCGGTTGAGCTCGCGGCGGGCGAGGACCATTTTGTGGACCTCGTCGGGGCCGTCGGCGAGCCGCAGCATCCGGCTGAAGCGCCACAGCGTCGCGAGCGGGGTGTCGTCTGTCATCCCCAGTGAGCCGTGGACCTGGATCGCGCGGTCGAGGACGTTCATGACGATGTTGGCGGCGATCACCTTGATCGCCGAGATCGACTGGCGGGCGGCGCGCTTGCCGTCGGTGTCCATCTTCCAGGCCGCGTACATCGTCAGCAGCCGGGCCTGGTCGATCTCCATCCGCGAGGCGGCGATCGCCTCCTGCACGAACTGCTTCTCGCCCAGCGGCCCGCCGAATGCCTGGCGCTCGTTGGCGCGGCGGCACATCATCTCCAGCGCCCGCTCGGCGGTGCCGATCGCCCGCATGCAGTGGTGGATCCGGCCGGGGCCGAGGCGGTCCTGGGCGATCGCGAAGCCGGCCGCCTGCTGGCCGAGCAGGTTGGCGGCCGGGACCCGGACCTCTTCGTAGCGGATCTCGCAGTGGCCGGGCCCGGCGGCGTGGCCCATGACCGATATCGGGCGGATCAGGTTGAAGCCCGGCGCGTCGGTGGGGACGCAGATCATCGACGCCCGTGCGTAGGGGTGGGCGTCGGGGTCGGTGACGACCATCGCGATCGCCAGATCCGCCCCGACCGCGCCCGAGGTGAACCACTTGTGGCCGTCGATCACCCACTCCTCGCCGTCGCGCACCCCCCGCGCTTGGAGGAGGGTCGGGTCCGAGCCGGAGACGTCGGGCTCGGTCATCGAGAAGCAGGAGCGGATCTGCCCCTCGAGCAGCGGCTCGAGCCAGCGCTGGCGCTGCTCCTCGGTCCCGTGCTCGGCGAGGATCTCCATGTTGCCCGTGTCGGGGGCAGCGCAGTTGAAGGCCATCGGGGCCGCGGCGGGGCTGCGTCCCATCTCCTCGCAGAGCAGCCCGTACTCCCAGTTGCTGAGCCCGGGGCCGAATCGCTCGTCGGGCATGAACAGGTTCCAGAGGCCCTCCGACCTCGCTTTCTCGCGGATCTCGACGAGGATCTTGGGGTAGGGGACGCCTGGCGCGACCTCGGCGTCGAGGGCCTCCATGATCTCCCGCTCCTGGGGGTAGATCTGCTCGTCCATGAAGTCGAGGATGCGCTCCCGGAGGGTCTCGACCTGGGGGCTCGGCTTGAAGTCCATCGGCGGTGATCCTTTCAGGTCCGGCCGTAGCGGGCGAACAGCTCGCCGTCCTCCTCCAGCAGCCAGCTCAGCTCCAGCGCGGCGATCCGCGGAAGCTCCCCCTCGATGATCCTCGGCGCCTCGCCCCCGGCCAACTTCGGCGCGATCGTCAGGAAGAGGTCGTCGACCAGGTCGGCGGCCTCGAGTTGTGCGTGGAGGCGGGGCCCGCCCTCGCAGAGCAGCGCCCGGATGCCGCGCTCGTGGCGGAGGTGTCGCATCGCCTCCGAGAGGTCGACGGCACCCTCATGCCGGACGACCCGGAGCGAGGTCGCCGTCTCGGGGGGTTCGGCCTCAGACGCGGTGAAGATCAGCACCCGGCCGCCGCCCTCGGTGAACAGCGGCGCGTCCCAGGGCAGGTCGAGGCGGGCGCTGACGATCACCATCAGCGGGTCGTGGGGGAGGCCGAGGCGCTCGCGCCGCTCGCGCTTCTCCTGGCTGGCGATGAGGCTGCCATAGCGCTCGGCGCGCATCGTCCCCGCCCCGATCATCACCGCGTCGAATCGGTTTCGCAGCCCGGCAAGCATCGCGGTGTCGGTGGCTGACCCGATCGGCCCCGAGACGCCGCCGATCGAGGCCCGCCCGTCGACGGTCGTGGCGAAGTTCATCGCGACGAACGGGCGATCGTCGTGCGGCTGCTCCCAGGGGCGGTAGGTCTCGAGCTGGCCCTCGACGCTGGTCTCGGCGGGGTCGGGGATCAGGCGGCGCACCCGGCGGAGACTATTGGCGCGAACGCAGTTTGTCCCGCTATGCGGGAAGAACTGCGTTCGCGGTCGCCGGGGCGGCCGATCAGGAGTAGTCGCGCCAGCCGGCGAACTCGCGGCCGGCGAACTCCTGCAGGGCGGCGACGTCCTCGCCGAAGCGGCCGCGGATCGTCTCCAAGAGGTCGTCGGGGAGCTCGGGCTTCGGCGCCGGCGGCTTCTCGGGGTCGTGGACGACCTTCTCGACCACCCACCGCAGCGACTCCGGCAGGCGGTCGAAATTGCGGTCGAAGGAGCGAAAGCCGGGCAGCTTGATCAGCCTCTCCATGAACTGGTATTTGTCGCCCTGCTTGGCGCTCGAGCGCTCCCACTCGCGGTCGAACTGCTCGGAGCTGAAGCCCTCATCGACCCCGGCGAAGCGGAAGGCCCTGCGCATCGTCTCGTCGCGGTCGGTCTGCAGCTCCTCCTGGGTGATGATCTCGATCTGCGAGCGGTCGAAGCGCTCCAGGTAGGGCTGCAGCTGCATCCAGTACAGCGAGCGCTGGATGTAGGAGCTGTCGGGCGCGGACAGGGTCGGGACCAGCTCGCGGGTCTCGTATCCGGCGCCGGTCGCGTGGACCCAGTGCGAGAGGATGCGCTTGATCGGGTCGCGCACCATGTAGATCAGGCGGGCGTCGGGGCAGTGCTCCTGGATCCGCGCCGGAACGCCCTGGAAGCGGGGCAGGTTGGTGTAGTGGGGCGAGGACTCGCCGCGCACCTCAAAGCGGCCGTCGAATCGGCTCGCGTACCAATCGAGCCCGAGGTCCCAGTTCAGCTCCTCGGCGAAGAAGTTGAGCTCCTTCGGCTTCGACATCTGGATCTGGGGATGCAGGCCGAGGTAGTGATGGATGCTGGTCGTGCCGCACTTCAGCCCCCCGATGATGATCAGGTTGGGCATCTCGGCATGGCGTTTGCGGCGCCGCCTGAAGGCACTGCGGCGGTCGCCGGCGTAGCGCTCGCGGGCGCGCGCGCACATCGCGGCGTCGGCTGGATCTGGCGTCGCCACGGGGACTGCCGGGGTCTCGATGGGGCTCTTGGCCTCTGACACGAGCGGGCTAGTGTAGCCGCCCCGGACGCGGGAGCAGAGGAGGCGGCGTCATAGTTTGGCCGATGCCAACCGCCGATTTCGGATCAAGCCTCGAGTCGTTTGCGAACCGTGCCGAGGCCTTCTTCGACAACCTCTCGGCGATCGATTGGAGCGCCTTCACGCTGGCGCTCCTGTTCCTGCTCGGGATGCAGCTCTCACGGGCCTGGGCCTGGCGCAATGTGCTGCGCGCCGCCTACCCGGAGGCCCGGATCTCCTTCCTGCCGCTGAGCGCCGCCTACCTCGCCGGCGCCGGGATCAACGCGATCCTCCCGGCGCGGGCCGGCGACGTCACCAAAATCTTCCTCGTCAAACGCCAGATCCCCGGCTCCTCCTACCCCGCCGTCACCTCCTCCTTCCTCGTCCAGAGCGTCTTCGACACGACCGTCGGGGGGCTCGTGCTTCTCTACGCGGTCACCCAGGGCCTTCTTCCCCGGCCCCCGCGGCTGCCCGAGCTGCCCGCCTTCGAGCTCTCCTTCTGGGCCGAAAACCCGCAGGTGTTCGCGATCACGGTCGCCGCCCTGCTGCTCGGGACCGTGATCGCGATCTACGTCCTCGCGCACCGGGTCCGCCGGTTCTGGGACCGGGTCAAACAGGGGGTCGCGATCCTCACCACCCCCCGTCGCTATCTGCGCGAGGTCGCCGCCTGGCAGGGCGCCGGCTGGCTCTGCCGCTTCGCCGCCTTCTGGTTCTTTCTCGAGGCGTTCGGGATCGGCGGCTCGGCCGCCAACGTGCTGCTGGTGATGAGCGTGCAGGCGATCGCCAACGTCGTCCCGTTCACGCCTGGGGGCGCGGGCGCGCAGCAGGCGCTGCTGGTGGCGACGCTCGAGGGCCCCTCGCGTGTCGTTGTCCTCTCCTACTCGGTCGGCACCCAGATCGCGATGGCCGCCTGGTCGGTCGTCCTCGGCTTCGCGGCGATGATGCTGGTCTTCCGCACAACCGATTGGCGCGGCCTGATCCGCCAGGCGGAGGACGATCGGGACGCGTCCGAAGCTGACGGGGCCCAGGCGGCGTCAGACAAGGACGCAGGGAGGCCGGCAAGGGGAGCGCACAGTGGTGCGTAACCCGCAGGCGGCCGACTGAGGAGACCGAATTGGCGACGCCTGGGGCCGTCAGCTCGACCAGCCTGGGTAGCGGCCCGGAACTTGCCACCGCCACGGCGGCTCCTCGCCAGGTGGGAACCCGTAGTGGTCGCGGCCCGGCAGCGTCTCGAGCGGGACCAGGGCGGGGTCGTCGGAGAGCAGCACTTGGATCCCGCTCGCCGCGTCGATCTCGGCCCGCTCCGCCCGCCGGACCAGGCGCTCCCAGCCGAGGGTGGGGCGGTAGAGCCAGTAGGTCACCTCGATCCAGCCGAGCGAGCGTCGCAGGTCGCGGACCGAGGTGAAGGCGGTGGTCCGCCGCCCCGAGGTGGTCAGGTGGAGGCCGGCCGCGCCGGGGAGCGGCACCGCGCAGCTCTCGCTGCGGCAGCGGCGGAAGTCGACCGGGACCAGCGGCAGCCCGCCCGGGCCGGGACGCGCCGAGGGAGCCGGGGCGAGGGCGCGGGCAAGGCGGGCCACAGGCCAACCGTAGGCAGGGATGAGGGGATGGTGGTGGCAGGCGCCGGGAAGGCGTGGCGCGCAGGCGATTCGCCTGCCGATCGTTCCCGCCAGGTCGCGGCCGGCGTCGATCTCACCGTCGGCGGCGATGGCGGCGATCGCCCCCAGCAGCAGCAGCGCGATCAGCGCCACCAGGCCTGCCTGCTCGACGCTGGCCGAGCCCCGCTCCGAATCGCCGCGCATGCGACGACGCTAGGGCGAGCCGACGCGCCGGTGGCGCGCCAAGGCCGACGAGAGTGGGCCGCGAGAGTGTCTCTCTGCTTACATTCCTGGAGATGGAGGGCGGCGCTTTCAACCTGTTCGGCGACCCGGACGAGTTCCGTGCCCGTATGGAGGAGCTCTCCGAGCAGATGCAGTCCTCACAGCGGGTCGCCTGGGCCGACAACGCGATCAAGCTGGCGGTCGAGATGACCGTCGCCTCGATCGAACGGCTGGAGCTGAGCGGCGGCCCCGACCAGCAGGCGATGCAGGTCCGCGACGCGATCCGCATCCTCTTCCCCGAGGCCGTCACCCTGGTCCGCGAGGCCAGGGAAGGCCTCTCCTAGAGCTAGAGCAGCGCGAACCGCAGCGCGATCGCCCCGCCGCGCCGCGATGCCGCGGCGATCAGCTCCAGCGGCACCGCGACGATGAGCGCGGGCACCGCGACGATCACGCTGATCACCGCGTCGAGGCGGCGTTGCCAGGGCAGCGCAGCAGGGACCGCGGCGGAGCGTCCCAGCGACCCGAGCGCCACGTTGCGCCCGAAGGTGAAGCCGTTGAGCACCGTCTGCCACATCGCCCCGATCCCGGCGGCGGGCGCCCAGCGGGCGCTCGTCACGACCTGGTCGCGGCGGGCGACGAGGCGCCGCGCGGCCTCGACCGTGAACAGGTAGCGGGCCCCCCGCTCGAGCCCGGCCCAGCCCGCCCCGCCGATCGAGGCCGAGAGCCCAGCCCGGTTCGCGATGGCCAACTTCCCGCCGGCGCCGAGCCGGTCGAGCTCCCGCAGGGCATCGGAGGGCTCGCCGGGATCGGCGACGACGCCGAGGCCGCAGCTCTCGCAGCGGCTGACCGGCCCGGCCAGGCCCGGCCGGGCGTCGATCCAACCGAACAACGGCTCCCCGCAGGCGGGGCAGGGGGGATTCTCCGGGCTGGCGCCGGCCTCGAGCGGGACGATGGGTGTCTGCTGCGGCCCCCTGTTCATCAATGCACGCGCTGCGTTCCCTGCGAAAGAGTCAGATATGGACGCTCGGTCACTCCGCGCTCATGGGCGGTAGCGTACGCACCATGCAGTTGAGCGAGATCATGACGCCCGGGGTCGTGACCGCGGCGCCCGACGCCAGCGCCGTCTCGGTCGCCCGCAAGATGCGCGATCACCGGGTCGGATCGGTCGTGATCGTCGATCCCGCCGGCTCACCGACGGCGATGGTGACCGACCGCGACCTCGCGGTGCGGGTCTTCGCCGACGGCGTCGATCCCGAGTCAGCGGTCGGCGAGCATGCGTCGCGACCGCTGATATTCGGCGAGCCGGCGATGGAGCTCGACGAGGCGGCGGCGCTGATGGTCCAGCACCGGGTGCGGCGGCTGCCGGTCCTCGACGGCGATAGTCTCGCCGGCATCGTGACGCTCGACGACATCGCGGTGCGGACGGGGAACCTCGAGGTCGCCCAGCGGATGACCGCCGAGGTGATCGAGGGGGCGCTGCCCCAGTTCTACTTCCGCGAGCGGGGCTAGCGGGTGAATCCCAACAAGGGGGAGGTCCTCGCCTGGGAGGAGCGCTGGTCGCGCCCGGCCGGGGTTGCCGCGCTGCTGGCGATCGCCTGCGTCGTCGGCTCGATCATCGTCGCCTCACGGGTAGGCGGCGGCGATGGCGACTCGGAGCTGCTGCGCAACGTCGATGCCCATTCCAGCGCCCAGATCCTGTCCAGCATTCTGCAGGCGATCGGCGTCGCCCTCCTTGCGGTGCCCCTCTATGTCCTCTTCACGGCTGCGCGGCGACGCAGCGACCGGGTTCGCGGCCAGCTCGTCGGGGTCGTCATCGCAGGGCCGCTGTTCCTCGCCGGCGGGGCGATCCTGATCGGCATCTCGACCGTCGACGCCGCCAGTGAATTCGTCAGCGACGTTGTGCCTCGCCTGCTCAAGGAGGGAACCGCACTGGGAAGCGACGCCGCCGACAACGCCGCATCCGACACGATTTCGGAAACCTCCCTGCGCGGGCTCGCCGTCGGCTTCGGGATCGGCGGCCAGATCGGCTTCGTCGTCGGTCTCTTCTACACGGCGCTGCAGGCGATGCGGACCGGCCTCCTGACCCGCTTCTGGGGATCGCTCGGGATGGCGCTCGGCGCCGTCTCCTTCCTCTTCTTCCAGTTCGCGCTGCTCTGGTTCATCTATCTCGGCCTGTTGCTCCTGGGCTGGGTTCCCGGCGGCCGCCCGCCCGCCTGGCAGTCCGGCGAAGCCGAGCCCTGGCCCACTCCGGGCGAGAAAGCCGCGTCGGAGATCGAGAATGGCGATGGGGACCGGGCCGAGAGCGCCACGCATACCCCTTCTTCCGAGCCAAGCGACGGCGAGGGCGGCGCTCCCAAGAAGCGCAAGCAGCGCGGCTGAGCTCAGCCGAGGGGGTTGAGCCCCGGCGGGCTCTCGGTTGCGGCGCCGGCCCCGACCCGCTTGCGGTGGGTGCGAATCTCACTCAGGATCCGCTCCAGGCGAGCCTCCTGCGAGGTGTCGACATGGGTCATCGCCGCGGCGACGGCGGGATGGATCGCGGCGATCCGCTCGTGCATCGCCTGGGCGACCGCGCGGTAGGCGGGGTGGCCCTCGCGCCCGGAGCGAAGCTCGATCAGGTGCATCGCCTCGCGCGCGTTGAGGTCGAGGACGTAGCGGATCCGGTAGGCGAGGCAGAGGGCGTAGGGGGCCGCCTCCGCCTGTCCGGCCTCACAGAGCCGCTCGTACTCGGCGCGGGAGATCTCCAGGGCCCGCTCGAACTCGTCACCCACCCCTGCATCCCGCACCTCCGCCGGGACGCCGGCGCCGAGGTCTGGCCCCAGCCGCTGCCACTGGCAGGTCAGCATCCGGTGGCGCTGGAGGTCGCGGAAGGCGCCGTAGTCGGAGATGATCTCGAAGCGGTAGCGCAGCGCCTCGAAGCCGCGTCCGGGCCGGTGGCGCCGGTTGGCGCGCTCGCCGACCAGCGCCGCCAGCAGCGCCGCCCGCTCCCCGCGGTCGAGCACGTCGAGCCTGGCCCTGATCTCGGTCTCGGGCGCCGTCGCTGCCTCGAACAGGCAGGAGGCGAGCAGGTCCTCCTCGGTGCCGTCGACGTGGATCAACTCGACCGCCGGGGAGTCCTCGTCGCCGCCGCGGTGGTCGAGGCCGAGGCGGGCGACCCAGCCCTCGGTCTCCTCACGGCGCCGTTGCAGGTAGGAGACCCACTCGCCGCCGCGGTCGGGGCGGTCGACCCTGGCGACGAAGCTCGGCATCACCAGCTGCAGCTCCCGCAGGATCATCGCGCCGAACTCGCGGGCCTCCGGCAGCGGTGATGCCATCAGCCGCAGCAGCAGCTGCTCGTAGGCCTGGCCCGTCGCGTAGATGCCGACGTGGCTCAGGGTCGACGCGGGAAGGAGGCCGCGAAGGAGGTCGAGCGCCTTGGCCCGGATCGAGCGCCGCCAGGCGCCCTCCGGCTCATCCCCCCGCGGCCAGCGCTCGGCGGCCCAGGACTCGACCCGCGCGAGCGAGCGCGAGTAGATCGAGAACAGCTCGTCCATCGCGGCCTCGAAATCGGGCTCGAGCTGCTCGTCCCGGTAGTAGCGGAAGCCGCCGCCGGCGTCGTCGGGCAGCGGCTTGTCGTAGGGGATGTAGCGGGTCGACTGCTCGAGGTAGGCGGCCAGGCGGCCGCGCTGCAGGACCTTGGTCAGGACGTTGGAGACCCACTCGCAGGCGATGTGGGCGCCGCCGACCTGGGCGATCGAGTCGTCGCCGTAGCCGAGGAAGACGCGCTCATAGAGCTTCGCCGCCCGCTCCCCCTCGGCCCCGTCGAACGGGCGCTCCCCGGTCGCCACATCGCCGGCGAACTCCTCGAGGAAGAGCCGCCGCACGGTCCCGGAATATCGCGAATAGCGGGCAAAAAGCGCCCCCTTGACGGTCTCCGGCAGGTTGACCAGGGCGAACACCGGACGGTCGAGGTTGGTGAAATGCGGAGCGAGGGTCGCTCGCTCATCGTCGGTGAAAGCCTCGACCGGGTAGCGCACGGGCGCATCGTAGCCGTATGTCCCGACGGGGCTCAGGGGCGCGGCGGCGAGGCCATCAGCTCGACGTGGTGGCCGCTCGGCGCGACCGCCTCGGCGCGCTGCGAGCCCCAGCGTTCCCTCTTCGGGGTGACCTCGAATCCGCTCTCCTCGAGCCGTTCCAGGGTCCGCTCGTAGTCCGGCACCACGATCGCCGGGTGACCGTGCTCGGGGACGGTCGGCGAGTCGGTCCGCATCAGGTGGATCTGGGTGCCCTCGCGTTCGAACCAGCTGAACCTGTCGGCGAGGTCCGGCGGCGGGTCGACCTGGTTGAAGCCGAGCATCGACCAGAACTCGGCGGCGCGCCCCAGATCGGCCGGGAAGACCTCGAGCGTCACGTGATGGAGCATCTGGTCAGGATACGACCGGGCGCGGGCGCTCAGAGCAGCAGCGAGAGGAGCGCCCCCGCGACGACGATCGCGGTCGACCAGGTCACCGCCTCGGCGCTGATCTCCAGGTCGAGCCCGTAGGCGTGGGCGACGACCAGCGAGTTGAGCCCGGACGGCATCGCGGCGAGCAGCAGGTATGCGGCGGGGAGCTCGATCAGGGGCGCCGCGAGCAGCAGCAGAAGGCTCGGGGTCAGGACCAGCCTGGCGCCGACCGCCACCGCGACCGGGCGGGTCAGAGGTGGCGGAAACGGGAGTTCGCCATGCTCGGCGTTCTCAGCCAGGGTGGCGCCGACGGCGAAGAATCCGAGCGGCAGCAGCGCGATCAGGAGGACCTGGGAGGCGTCGACGAGGACCTGCGGCGCGAGCGCGTCGGGCGCCAGCAGCCCGGCGACCGCGGCGTAGAGGGGCGGGTTGCGGGTGAAGAACGCGATCGTGCGCTCGCGCGGCCCCTCGCCGGCCCGGTCTCCGAACGCGGCGCCGACGGCGAAGGCGCCGAGCAGCAGGGCCGGGCCGCTGACGAGGACGTCGAAGAGGACCGCGGTGGGGAGGTCGCCGCGGCCGAGCAGGGCCAGCGCCATCGGGTAGCCGAGGTAGCCGCTGTTGACGCTGATTACGGCGCAGACGACGGCCCCGGTGCGGGGGCGCGAGAGTCGCAGCACCCTGCTCGCCACGAACCAGGCGAAGAGGCCGGCGAGGGTGTAGGAGACGATCCCCAGGACCAGCCCGATCCCGTGAGCGACGTCGATCTCGCTCGCGGCGAGGTTGAAGAAGATCACCGGAGGAACCAGCACGTAGAGCATCAGCACCAGTGCCCGGCGGGCCGCGATGCCCGCGCCCTGCGGCCAGCGCCGCTCCGACCAGACCCCGATCGCCGTCGCGACCCCGATCGCCGCGGCTGTCAGCAGAATGCCTATTGGAACAGCCCGGCACCCGCGTGTTCTGCGAACTCGACCAGCGGCTGCGGGACGATGCCGAAGAAGACCGCCGCGGCGGCGGCCAGCAGGGCCGGGACGACCAGGTAGAGGCGCCCACCCGCGTCGGGGTCCATCGGGTCGGCCTCGGGCGAGGCGCCGGCGATCGCGGGCGCCCCGGTTGCCTCACCCCCCGGGCGCATCCACATCGCCGCCACCACCCGCAGGTAGTAGGCGAGCGAGATCATCGTCCCGACCGCGATGAAGACCGCGAGCCAGGTGTAGTCGCCCTCGACCAGCGCCTCGATCAGGTAGAGCTTGCCGATGAAGCCCGCGGTCGCCGGCAGCCCGGCCAGCGCCAGCATCGAGATCGTCAGCGGCCAGGCGAGAAGGGGCCGCGACTGGCCGAGGCCCCGCACCCCCTCGATGTCGTCGCCGTGGATCGTCTCGCGCTCGCGCGCGACCACCACCGCGAAGGCGGCGAAGTTCATGAACGCGTAGGCGGCCAGATAGAAGACCAGCGCGTTGACGCCGGACTCGCTGGCCACCACGAGGCCGCCGAGGATGTACCCGGCCTGGGCGATGCCCGAGTAGCCGAGCAGCCGCTTCAGCGAGTCCTGGCCGAGCGCGCCGATGTTGCCGACCACGATCGAGACCGCGGCAAGCACCGCCAGCGCCGGCTGCCAATCGGCCGCCTCGGAGATCAGGGCGACGTCGAAGAAGCGCACGAACACCGCGAAGGCCGCCGCCTTGGTGGCGACCGCCATGAAGGCGGTGATCGGGGTCGGGGCGCCCTCGTAGACGTCGGGGGTCCACTGGTGGAAGGGGGCGATCGAGGTCTTGAACGCGAGCCCGACCGCCGACAGGGCGATCCCGATCAGGATCAGCGAGTCGCCGCTGACGCCCTCGCGGCCGATCCCGGATGCGATCCCGGCGAAGTCGGTCGAGCCGGAGCCGCCATAGAGGAACGCAAGCCCGTAGAGCAGGGTCGCCGAGCCGAGCGAGCCGACGATCAGGTACTTCAATCCCGACTCCAGCGACTGCTCGCGGCCGAGGTTGGTCGCGCAGAGGATGTAGAGCGGGATCGAGAGGGTCTCGATCGCGATGAAGACGGTGATCAGGTTCTGGGCCTGGGCGAGCAGCACCATGCCGAGGAGGGAGCCGAGGAGCAGCGAGTGATACTCGCCGGAGCCCGCCTGCTCGGCGGCCGGCTCGTGGAGCGAGAGCAGAACCGCGAAGCCGGCGCTGAGGATCGCGACCAGCGAGATTGCGATCGCCAGGTCGTCGAGGCGCAGCGCCCCCGCGACGAGGTCCTGCGGGTCGTCCCACTGCCAGACCAGCAGCCCGGCGGTCGCTGCCAGGGTGAGCAGGGTGAGCCCCGGCGCTGTGCGGCGCAGCGGGCCGAACACCGCCGTCAGCAGCACCACGCAGACGCCGGTGGTCAGCGCGATCACCGGCGAGAGACCGGCGTAGTCGATATGCGGGGCGTCGAAACTAACCGGCATCTGCTCTGCTCCGAATTAAGCCGGCAGGTGCTCCGCTCCGAATCAAGCCGGCATCTGCTCTGCTCCCGCTCGGATCAGAAGAAACAGAGATGGACGGGCCCTCGCTTCCGCGTCCGCGATGCCGGGCTAGCGACCCTTCGTGGGCGCCGCCTTCGACCGCCTCGACACGCTGCTGCACGGACGCGTCGGTCCGCTTCAGGATCAGCTGTGGGTAGAGGGCCAGGCCGAGGATGCAGGCGACCAGCGGCGCGAGGACGAGGCCGTCGCGCAGGCCGATCTCACGCGTTTCGATGCCCTCCGGCTTGCGATTGTGCATCGTCCGCTGATAGAGGCGCAGGGCGTAGTAGGCCGACATCGCGATGCCTGAGGCCGCGACGAAGGCGAAGACGATCTTCGCCTGGAAGAGGCCGTTGAGGATGTAGAACTCGCCGATGAAGTTCGCTGACCCCGGCATCGCCAGCGTCGCCAGGGTGACGATCAGGAACAGCGCCGCCAGCACCGGGGCGCGCATCGCCATCCCGCCCATCTCGCTCAGGTCCTCGCTGCCGGAGCGCTCGGCCAGGAGGGCGACGATCACGAACAGCGGCGCAATCACCAGCCCGTGGTTGACCATCTGCAGGATCGCCCCGTCGGAGCCGTCGGCGGATAGCGCGAAGATCCCCGCCGTGATGAAGCCGAGCTGCGCGACCGAGGAGTAGCCGGCGATGAGCCGCACGTTGGTCTGGGTGAAGGCCATCACCGAGCCGTAGAGGATCGAGGCCAGGGCGATCACCAGCACGACCTCCTGGAATTCCACGGTCGCGTCCGGGAACAGCGGCAGGACGACCCGGAGGAAGCCGTAGGCCCCGACCTTTGCGAGCACCCCCGAGAAGACCGCCAGCACCGGCAGCGGGGCTGCCCGGTAGGCGTCGGGCATCCAGCCGTGGAGGAGGAAGGCGGGCATCTTGACCAGGAAGGCGGCGGCGAAGAACCAGAAGATCCAGCGCTGGCTGCCCTCCGCGAGCGGTTCGCGCGCCAGCTCCGCGATCGAGAAGCTGATCTGGCCCCCGTCGGCGGCGATGATCCCGGTGGCGATCGCTCCGACCAGCATCAGCAGCGATCCGACGAGGGTGTAGACGATCATCTTCATCGTCGCCGCCGAGGCGGTGACCCCGTCCTCGCGGTCGCTTCCCCAGGCGCCGAAGAGGAAGTAGAACGGGACCAGCATCAGGTCGAAGAAGAGGACGAACAGGAGCAGGTCCTGGGCGAGGAAGGCGCCCAGCGTCGCGGTCTCTCCGAGCAGCATCATCAGGAAGAAGAGGTGCGGCCGCTCCTGCTCGCGGAAGGCGGCGAACGCCGTCCCGGCCGTCCACAGCACCGTCGTCAGCAGGATCAGGAACACGTTGAGCCCGTCGATGCCGAGGCTGTAGTGGACGCCCAGCCCGGAGATCCAGGTGACGTCGACGGTGTCCTGGAGCCCGGAGGCGCCGGAGTCGAAGCCGGCGAGGAGGGCGATCGCGAGGCCGAGCGTCACGGCCGTCCCCAGCGTCGCCCACCATCCACTCATCCGCCTCGGCAGGAAGAGGCCGATGAGGCCGAAGAGGAGCGGTGTCCAGAGCAGTGAGTTCGTCATGACAGCCTCATGACGCGCTCAGCAGGAAGTAGAGGGCGAGACCGGCGAAGCCGGCGACCAGCAGCAGCGCGTAGCTGCGGACGAAGCCGCTCTGCGCGAGGCGGACGATGCCGCCGGCCCCGCGCACGGTGTCGGCGGTGCCGGTGACGAGGCCGTCGACGACGACCCGCTCGAAGGTGCGGTTGGCGAACCGCCCGATCGCGAGCACGGGCCGCACCACCAGCAGGTCGATCAGCTCATCGAAGTACCACTTGTTGACGAACAGCGTGTGGACCGGGCGCAGGCGCTCGATCAGCATCGCCGGGATCTCCGGGCGGGCGACGTAGGCGTAGTAGGCGATCGCGATCCCGACGATCGAGATCAGGCCGCCGATCCCGAGCCCCTCCCACTCGGCCCCGACGCTCGGGTGGATCGCGCTCAGCGGCGAGTCGGCGAATACGGGCTCGAGGAAGGCGCTGATCACGTCGTCGACGCCGGGGATCTGGACCAGGCCCCCGACCAGCGCCAGGAACCCGAGGACCCCCATCGCGACCATCATCGGCCAGGACTGCTCGGCGATGTGGTGCTCGGGGCCAGGGAAGCCGACCTCGGTGTCCTCGACCTCGCCGGTCGCCGGGTTCTCCGGCTCGGCGTGGACGACGTGGCCGGTGTCGATCAGCTCCTGGGCCTCCTTGCAGGGCGTCCCGGGCAGGATCCGAAAGACGAGCCGGAAGGTGTAGACCGCGGTCAGCAGCGCCCCGACGTAGCCGAGCACGGTGAAGATCACGTAGAAGCCGCCGCGGGCCTCGGCGAAGGCGAGGATCTCGTCCTTGGAGAAGAACCCCGAGGTGCCGGGGAAGGCGGCGAGCGCGAGGCCGCCGATCAGCAGCATCGCCGAGGTGAACCGCATCGCCTTTCCGAAGCCGCTCATCTCGTCGATGTTCTGGCGGTTCGCCATCGCGGCGATGATCGAGCCCGCCGCCATGAACAGCAGCGCCTTGAAGAAGGCGTGGGTCATCAGGTGGAACATCCCGGCGCTGTAGGCGCCGATCGAGACCCCGACGACCATGTACCCGATCTGGCTCATCGTCGAGTAGGCGATCGCCCGCTTCAGATCGGTCATCACCAGCGCGATCGTGCCGGCGACCAGCAGCGTCGCCAGGCCGGTGAAGGCGGCGATGTCGGCGGCGGTCGGGGCGAGGTTGAAGAGGACGTGGGTGCGGGCGATCAGGTAGACGCCGGCGGTGACCATCGTCGCCGCGTGGATCAGGGCGGAGACCGGAGTCGGCCCCTCCATCGCGTCGGGCAGCCAGGTGTGGAGCGGCAGCTGCGCGGACTTGGCGAAGGCGCCGAGCAGCAGCAGCAGGCAGATCGCGGTCACCGTCCACTCGTTGACGCTGAAGGCCTCGGGGGCTTTCGCGAAGACCGCCTCGTATTCGAAGGTGCCGAGTTCGCGGAAGATCAGGATGGCGGCGAGGACGAGGCCGATGTCGCCGACGACGTTGATCACGAACGCCTTCATCCCGGCGCCGGTCGCCGTCGTGCGCCGGTACCAGAAGCTGATCAGGGCGTAGGAGGCGAAGCCGACGAACGCCCAGCCGACGATCAGCAGGACGAAGTTGCCGGCGAGGACCAGCAGCAGCATCGAGAAGACGAAGAAGTTGAGGTAGCTGAAGAAGCGCCGGTAGCCCTCGTCGGACTCCAGGTAGCCGAACGAGTAGAGGTGGATCAGGGTCGAGACCCCGGTGACGACCAGGACCATGAAGATCGAGAGCGGGTCGACGAAGATGCCGAGCTTGATGTCGAGGCCGGCGGCGCTGGCGTAGTCCCAGAGCGAGGAGGCGTGGTGGCGCGCCTCGGGGTCTTCGCCGAGCAGGGCAATCAGCGCGGCGACCCCGCAGATGAAGGACAGCGCGATCGAGGCCGTCCCGATCGCCCCGGCGGCACGGGCGGGCAGCGCCCGAAAGGCGATCCCGATCGCGATCGAGCCGAGCAGCGGGAAGAGCAGGACCAGCCAGGCCCAGGCGGTCGCGCTCATCCCCGGAGCTCCCTCAGCTCATCGACGTCGAGCGGCAGCCTGCGGCGGAAGATCGCGACGATCAAGCCGAGGCCGATCACCACCTCGCAGGCGGCGACAACCATGACGACGATCGCGAAGACCTGCCCCTCCTGGTTGCCGACCATGCGGCTGAACGCGACCAGCGCCAGGTTGCCGGCGTTCAGCATCAGCTCCAGGCAGAGCAGGATCACGACCGGGCTGCGGCGGATCAGGATCCCGGTTGCTCCGATCGCGAAGAGAAGGCTCGACAAGACCACATACCACTCGATGGTCATCGGGCGGGGGACACCCCCTCCGAACGCTTCGCAGAGTGTTCGTCGGAGGTGCCCCCCGCCCGCTGTTCGCCGGCGGGGGAGGCGGACGTCGCGAATCCCCCGCCATCGGCGTCCCGACGCTGGCCGGCGAGCACCACGGCTCCTACAGCCGCCAGCAGGAGCAGGATCGAGGTGGCCTCGAATGGGACCAGGAAGCGCTCGAGCAGCAGGCGGCCGATCTCGGCCGGGTCGCCGAAGCCTGGCTTGACGTCCGGCCCGTCGGTCCCCAGCGCCAGCAGCGAGGAGGCGAGGACGGCGATCGCCAGCTCGATGAAGAGCGCCGCGCCGAGCAGCGGGGCGAGGAAGCGCTGGCCGGGGATCGGCTCCCAGGCCGACTCGCCCGACCCGCCGACGTAGGCGACGACGAAGACGTAGAGGACCATCACCGCGCCGGCGTAGACGACGACCTGCGCCGCGGCGACGAACGCCGAGCTGAGGAGCAGGAAGAGGACGGCGAGCGAGAACAGGTGGACGATCAGCGCCAGCACCCCGTAGAAGGGGTTGCGCATCGCCACGACCCCGAGCGCGCCGCCGAGGGCCCCGAGCGCGGCCGCGAAGAAGAGGACCTCTTCCACTACTCGCCCTCCGCCCGCAGCGGCGTCCGCTCGATCGGGTCGGCGAGGAGCATCTCCTTGGTGAAGATCAGGTTCTCGCGGTCGTAGTCGGCCATCTCGTAGTCGTGGCCCATCGTGATCGCGTCAAACGGGCAGGCGATCTCGCAGTAGCCGCAGAAGATGCAGCGCGAGAGGTTGATCTCGTACACGGCCGCGTAGCGCTCACCGGCCGAGACCCGCTCGCCGGGGATGTTCTCGGCGGCGACGACACGGATGCAGTCGGCCGGGCAGGCGGCGGCGCAGAGCGAGCAGCCCACGCACTTCTCCAGCCCCGTGTCCTCGAAGCGGTGCAGCTTGTGGCGGCCGCGGAAGCGCGGGTACACCGGGGTCTTCTCCTCCGGGTACTGGATCGTCATCGGCCCCTCGATCAGCCGCGCCATCGTCGTCTTCAGCCCGCGCAGCGTCTCGCCGAAGGCGCGGTAGGCGCCCCCGACCCCGCCCGGTTCCGGCCCCCTCTGGACCTCGACCACGTCCTGGTCCTCCAGATACGGGAACTCAGTCATAGGGCCTCCGTGCGTGACCCGCCGCCCCCGGACGCGGGAGCGAGGCCAGTCCGTCTCTGTTTCCTCTGGCGCGAGCGGGAGCAGAGGAGGCGGCGGAATATTCACGTGACCACCACCAGGACGGCCGTCACCAGCACGTTCAGCGTCGCGAGCGGAAGCAGCACCTTCCAGCCGAGGCTCATCAGCTGGTCGTAGCGCAGGCGCGGCAGCGTCGCCCGCACCCAGATGAAGACGAAGATCAGGCCGAGGATCTTGGTCAGCATCCAGATCGGGTCGAGGAAGCTCGGGCCCGGGCCCATCCAGCCGCCGAGGAAGATCGCCGCGGCGATGCCCGACACGACGAGGATCTCCATGTATTCGACCAGCAGGAAGCTCCCGAACCGCATCCCCCCGTACTCGGTCATGAACCCCTGAACCAATTCGGCGTCGGCCTCCGGCATGTCGAAGGGGGTCCGGTTGGTCTCGGCGAAGCCTGCCAGCATGAAGATCAGGAAGCCGACGAACTGAGGGACGATGAACCAGATCTCGCCCTGGGCGTGGACGAGGTCGACCAGCGAGAGCGAGCCGCCCATGATGATCGCGCCGAGCAGGGCGAGGCCCATCGAGACCTCGTAGGAGATCAGCTGGGCGGCGCCGCGCATCGCCCCCAACAGGCTGTATTTGGAGCCCGAGGCCCAGCCGCCGAGCAGCACCCCGTAGAACGCGATCGAGCCGACCGCGAAGAAGTAGAGGACCCCGATCGGGACGTCGATCCCGTAGAGGCCGACGCCGTCCTGCACGTCGCCCCAGGGGATGATCGCCAGCGCCAGGACGCCGGACAGGACCGGCAGCAGCGGCCCGAGCACGAACAGGGTCGGGATCGCGTTGGCCGGCATGAAGGCCTCCTTGCTGAGCAGCTTGCCGACGTCGGCGAGCGGCTGCAGGATCCCGAACGGGCCGACCCGGTTCGGCCCGTAGCGGTGCTGGAAGCGGCCGATCAGCTTCCGCTCCAGAACCGTCATCAGCGGCAGGATCGCGAAGATCACCCCGAAGATCACCAGCGACTTGACGATCATCACCCAGGTCGCTTCGACGTAGTTGGTGTCGGCGAGCGGGATCACGCACCCACCGTCTCGATCTCGACCGCGACCGGGCCGCCGTTGAGCAGGGCGTTGGCGTTGCCCTCCGCCGTCCCCTCGACGAGGAAGCACACACCCTCGGCGACCCGTTCCTTGATGTCGACCCTGGCCTGCACGCTGGTCCCGTTCTGGGCAACCCTGACCTCGTCCCCGCTCCCGAGGTCGAGCCGCTCGGCGTCCGCCGGCGACATCTCGACCCGCTGCTGCGGCGCCAAGAACCGCAACGGCGGATTCAGCTCGGTGATCGGCCCTGCCCACAGGTCGCGGTAGGTCCCGAGCGCCAGATCGTCGGCGGATCTGGAAGGAGATGATGGCGCCGACTCGCCGGAAGACTGTGCTTTCGCCGAGGCGGTGCCATCAGCTCCAGCCGGCTTGGGCATCGCATCTGCCGCTTCGCGCTCCTGCCAGCGGATGCCCCGGCCGCCGATATCGGAGTCGGTGATGCCCGCATAGAAGGGGACCGCATCGGCGAGGGCGGCAAACGCCGTGGGCTGGGAGGCGATTCCAGTGTCATGGCCGAGCGCGATCGACAGCTCCGCGAGGACACCCCAGTTGGGGCGGATGTCGCCGGGGCGGGAGGCGCTCGGCCGGACGCGCTGCAGGCGGCCATCGGGGTGGGTGACGGTGCCGTCCTTCTCGGCGTGGGTCTCGAGCGGGAAGACGACGTCGGCCATCGCAGTCGTCTCGTTATCGAAGGTCGAGAAGACGACGAGGTGATCGGCGGCGGCGAGGGCCCGCTTCCAGGCCTCCGTGTCCGGGAAGTCCCGCAGCGGGTCCACCCCGAACAGGAGAAGCGACTTCAGCTCCCCGGACTCGAGCGCCGAGCGGATCTCCTCGGTGGACTTCCCCGCAGTCGTCTCGGTCAGGCCCGGGCCGGCGTCGGGCAGGCAGCCGGCCTCGCGCAGGCCGCGGGCATTGGCCTGCTCAGGCACCTCGAGCAGGCCAGAGCCCTCCTTACCGGAAAGTTCGAGGGCCGCCGCGACGTCGAGCAGGGCTCGGACCGCCCCCTCGCCCTCACGGCCGATTCGCTCGCCCCAGACGATCACCACCTTCTCGGCACCACGCAGAGTCTCTGCCACGGAGGCGGCGGTGCCGCTCTCGCTGTCGAGCCTGAGGCAGGCGGCCAGCTCGGAGAGGAACAGGGTTGCGCCCCCAGGCGCGAATCTGGTCGTCGCGGCCGCGCCGCCGTCGAGGGCGGTCGGGCGGTCGGTCGCGATGGCGAGGCGGGTGCCGTTGCGGCGGATCGCCTTGCGGATCCGCAGGTCGAGGATCGGCGAGCTGTGAAGGGGGTCGGTGCCGACCACGAGTACCGCGTCGGCCCGGTCGATGTCGCGCGTCCGGGCGGAGATCCCCGGCTCGCCGAGGCACAGAACCGCGTCGCGTCGCGGCCCGCGCGCGGCCCGCGAGTCGAGGTGCGGCGAGCCGAGAGCCTCGCGCAGGATCCGCTGCACCAGGTAGCCCTCCTCGTTGGAGGCGTCGCCGATGATCGCCGCGGCCGCAGCGCCGCCCGCCCTCAGCCCCGCCGCTGCCTTCGCGATCGCATCGGCCCAATCGGTCTCGGCGCCACCCCACAGCCTCGGGCCGCGAACCCGCTCCTCGGCGCTGAACATCTCGAATCCGTAGCGACCGCGGTCGCAGAGCCAGCCGTCGTCGACGTCGGGGTTGTCGCGGGCGACCACCCGCTGCACCTGCTCGTCGCGGACGGTGAAGCTGACGTTGCACTGGCTCGGGCAGAGGGTGCAGACCGAGCCGGCCTGCTCGATGTCCCAGGGCCGGGCGCGGAAGCGGTAGGTGTAGCTGGTCAGGGCGCCGACCGGGCAGAGGTCGGTGATGTTGCCGTGAAAGGGGGCGATGTAGGGGCGGTCGTCGAAGGTGCCGACGAAGCTGCGGTCGCCCCGATCCAAGAGCTGCAGCTGCTCGTCCTCGGCGACCTCCTGGCTGAAGCGGACGCAGCGGTAGCAGAGGATGCAGCGCTCGCGATCGATCGCGACCAGCGGCGAGAGCTCGACCGGCTTTTGGAAGTGCCGCTTTTCGTCGGTGAAGCGGGTCCTGCCGGGCCCCCAGCCCATCGTGATGTCCTGGAGGGGGCATTCGCCGCCTTTGTCGCAGACGGGGCAGTCGAGCGGGTGGTTGACGAGAAGGAACTCGACCACCGAGCTCTGCGCCTCCTTGACCTGGTCGGTGCGGGTGTGGACGACCATCCCGTCGCGGACCGGCGTCGAGCAGGAGGTCTGCAGTTTCGGGATCCCCTCGATCTCGACCAGGCACATCCGGCAGGCGCCGACCGGCTCGCCGAGCTTCGGCTCGTAGCAGAAGACCGGGATCTCGACGTCGCCCTGCTTGGCCGCGTCGTGGAGCATTTCGCCTTCGTTCGCGGTCACCTCGCGCCCGTCGATGATCAGAGTGATCTCGCTCATGCGGCGACCGCCACGGCCTGGCCGGCCGCAATCGCTTCCTCGAACTCCTCGCGGAACTTGCGGACCATCGCCCCGACCGGCATCGCCATCGAGTCGCCGAGGACGCAGAGGCAGTGGCCGATGATGTTCTCCTGGACCGAGGCGACGATGTCGAGGTCCATCGGCGTTGCCTCGCCCCGCACCACCCGTTCCAGCATCTTCACCGTCCAGTTGGTCCCCTCGCGGCAGGGGGTGCACTTGCCGCAGGACTCGTGGTGGTAGAAGCGCGCCGTTCGCAGCGCCATGTGGGGGATCGAGACCCCCTCGTCGGCGACGATGATCGAGCCCGAGCCGAGCATCGAGCCGGCGTCGGCCATCGCCTCGAAGGAATAGGGCAGGTCGAGCCCCTCCTCGGCGGTGAGGACCGGGGAGGAGGAGCCGCCGGGATAGAAGGCCTTCACCTCGCGCCCCTCCACCGGCCCACCGGCCAGGTCGTAGATCAGCTTCCGCGTCGGGATCCCGAGCTCGACCTCGTAGTTGCCCGGCCGCTGGACGCAGCCGGAGACCGAGACGACCTTGGTCCCGGGCGACTGCTCGGTGCCGAAGCCTTTGAACCACTCGGCGCCGTGGGCGATGATCCGCGGGACGTTGGAGAGCGTCTCGACGTTGTTGATCAGGGTCGGCCCCCCGTAGAGACCCTGCACCGCGGGGAACGGTGGCTTCAGCCGCGGGTTGCCGCGCTTGCCTTCGAGCGCGTCGAGCAGCGCGGTCTCCTCGCCGCAGATGTAGGCGCCGGCACCGCGGTGGACGACCAGCTCGAGGTTGCGGTGGCTGCCGAGGATGTTCGTCCCCAGGAACCCGGCCTCATAGGCTTCGGCGACCGCCGCCTCGAGGATGTCGCCCTGCAGGTCGTACTCGCCGCGGATGAAGATGAAGGCGTGGCGGGCGTCGGCGGCGAGGGCGGCGATCGCGATCCCCTCGATCAGCTGGTGGGGGTTGCGCTGCATCAGCTCGCGGTCCTTGAAGGCGCCCGGCTCCGACTCGTCGGCGTTGCAGCAGAGGTACTTGGCCATCTCGCCGCGGGGGAGGAAGGAGGCCTTTTTGCCCATCGAGAAGCCGGCGCCGCCGCGGCCGCGAAGGCCGGAGTCTTCGAGCTCGCTCAGGACTTCATCCGCCTCGAGCTCGCGGTAGGCGCGCGTCAGCGTCTCGTAGCCGCCGTAACCCCTGTAGCCCTCGAGGGTCCGGAGCGCCTGGTCCTCGGCGTTTTTGAGCAGGACGCGCGTCTCAGCCATCTCGGTCACCCGCCAGCGGCCGCTTCTCGAGCGTCTTCTCGGGCAGAAGCTCGGCGCCGCCGAGGAGCTGCTCGATCGCCGTCGCCGCCTCGCCGGTCTCCAGCGGGCCGAAGTAGCGCTCGTCGATCGAGGCCATCGGTGCGATGTCGCATGCCCCTAGGCACTCGAAGCCGGTCACGTGCACGTCCTCGCCGTCGGCGGCGGCGCGGAACGCGTCGAGCAGCTCGTCGCCGCCCTGCATCCAGCAGCTGATGTTGGTGCAGACGGCGATCTTGTGGGTCTCGACGGGCTCGGTGTGGAGGAGGTCGTAGAAGCTCGCCACCGACTCCAGATATGCCGGGGTCACCTCCATCACCGCCGCCGCCTGGCGAATCCCCTCCGGCGAGCACCAGCCGTAGCGGCGCTGCACCTCCCAGAGCGCCGGGATCGAGGCCGACCTGCGGTCCGGATAGCGACCCATCAGCTCCTCGATCCGCTCCCGCATCTCGGGCGGGCAATCGACCTCGTGCAGCTCGGGGACCTCCTCGGGCGCTCTATCGGGCACCCGACCCTCGGTCAGCGCCGGATCCACCGGCACCCCCGCCGCCCCCGGACGCGGGAGCCCGGCCGAATCCATATCTGATTCCTTCGGCCGGGCGGAAGCAGAGGAGGCGGCGTGTCTATTCACCGGTCCGTACCCCCCAGGATCGGGTCGAGCATGCCGAGGCTGCAGATCATGTCGGCGATGTAGCCGTCTACGGACATGTCCCTGAACGCCTGCAGGTTGACGAAGGAGGGGTCGCGAATGTGGACGCGGGCGGGCTTCGCGGAACCGTCGGCGAGGACGAAGCAGCCGAGCTCCCCGCGGGGCGACTCGATCGCGTAGTAGACCTCGCCCGGCGCGACCCGGTAGCCCTCGGTGACGAGCTTGAAGTGGTGGATCAGCGACTCCATCGAGGTCGAGAGCTCGGAGCGGGGGGGCAGCACGTACTTGCGGTCATCGGCGATGAACGGGCCCTCGGGCAGCCCGTCGAGCGCCTGCTCGACGATCCGCACCGACTCGACCATCTCCGCCAGCCGCACCCGGTAGCGGTCGTAGTTGTCGCCGACCGTGCCGACCGGGACCTTGAAGTCCATCTCCGGGTAGGCGAGGTAGTCGAAGGCCTTGCGCAGGTCCCAGGGCTCGCCGGCGGCCCGCAGCAGCGGCCCGGTGACGCCGAGCTCGAGCAGCCGCTCGCGCGGGACGATCCCGACCCCCTTGGTCCGCGAGAGGAAGACCTCGTTGCGGTCGAGCAGGGCCTCGTACTGGCCGACCCGCACCGGCATCTCGGCGATGAACTCGCGCAGCTTGGCCTCGAACCCGAGCGGGATGTCCTCGATCACCCCACCGACCTGGAAGTAGCGGGTGTGCATCCGCTGCCCCGTCGCCATCTCGAACAGGTCGAGGATCCTGTCGCGCTCGCGGAAGCAGTACCAGAGCATCGAGATCGCGCCGAGGTCGAGTGCCGTCGTGCCCAGCCAGACCAGGTGGGAGTGGATCCGGTTCAGCTCGAGGAAGATCGTCCGCAGGTACCTCGCCCGCGGTGGGATCTCGAGCTCAACCAGGCGCTCCACCGCGCCGCAGAACGCCTCCATCTGGAAGAAGTAGGAGACGTAGTCCATCCGCTCGACGAACGGGATGACCTTCCAGTAGCTCTTGTCCTCGCAGGACTTTTCGATCCCGGTGTGGACGTAGCCGATCACCGGCTTCAGGTCGCGGACGACCTCGCCCTCGAGGTCGACGATCAGCCTCAGCACCCCATGTGTGGCCGGGTGATGCGGGCCGATGTTTATGGTCATCACCTCGGTTTGGGGCTCGAGAGAATCAGTCGCCGCCTCCTCTGCTCCCGCTCGCCCGCGCTCACCATCACCGGCGATCTCGCGCGCTCGCTCCCGCGTCCGGGGGCGGCTAGCCATAGTTCCGCTCGTTGTAGGTGAAGATGACCGGCTCGCCGCCGACCGGGAAGTCGCGCCGCTGGGGCCAGCCGACGTAGTCGTCGGGCAGCAGGATGCGGGTCAGGTCAGGGTGGCCGCGGAAGACGATCCCGAAGAAGTCGTAGGCCTCGCGCTCCTGGAAGTTGGCGGTGGGGAACAGCTCCACGCAGGAGTCGATAACCGGGAGGCTTCCGGCTGCGGGTCCTGTCGCCGCAGGGGACCCCCCACCCCCTGCGGTAGCTGATGCTTCCTCGGGGATGGGCCCCCCTACGGCGCCACCCGCAGAGGAAGGCTCCCGCAGCATCGCTCTTACCCGGAGGCGCTCGACCCGGTCGCGGTTGAGGAGCTCGTAGTGCACTCCAAAGCGGGGGGTGGCCGGCAGGTAGTCGGCGACGTGGAGGCTGGAGAGGAAGTCGTATTCCTGCCCGGGGGACTCCCGGAGCCAGCCCAGCACCGTGAGGATCTGCACCGGGTCGACCACCAGCAGGGCCTGGTCGCGGTCAAATCCGGTGTCGAGAACCGCGCCGGGATGGCTCTGCTCGACCTCGCCCCGGATCAGCTCCAGCCCGGGTGCGTCAGGCATGAGCCAGCCGCCTCGCCTCGCCGTAGGCCTCGGCCGCCTCCGCGCTCGGCTCGCCGCCCGCCCACTCCTCGGTGCCGGCGGCGTCGTAGCGCGCGCGCCAACCCTGGTCGGGGTTGCCCATGATCTTGCGCTGCAGTTTGTTGAACCCGTAGAGGACCGCCTCGGGGCGTGGAGGGCAGCCCGGGATGTGGAGATCGATCGGCATGAACTTGTCCGCGCCCTGGACCACGGCGTAGTTGGAGAACATGCCGCCGCTCGACGAGCAGGCGCCCATCGAGATCGCCCATTTCGGCTCCAGCATCTGGTCGTAGAGGCGGCGGACGACCGGGGCCATCTTGATCGAGACCCGGCCCGAGAGGATGATCATGTCCGCCTGGCGCGGCGAGGCGCGCAGCGCCTCGGCGCCGAACCGGGCGAGGTCGTAGCGGGCCGTCACCAGCGAGATCGGCGCCTCGATCGCGCAGCAGGCGAGGCCGAAGGTGAGCGGGAACATCGAGTTGGCCCGCGCCCAGCCGAGCATCTTCTCGAAGTTCGTCATCACCACCCGTTCCTCGACGTAGCGCTCCAGCTCCTCTCCCTCGAGGTCCCCCCGCAGCAGGTCGCGGGCGCGCAGCTGGCGGTCGCGCATCGTCTGTCGCTCTACCTCCAATTCAGCGCTCCCTTTCGCCAGACGTAGACGAAGGCGACCAGCAGCAGCACGACGAAGGCGACCAGCTCGCCGAGCACGAAGACGCTGTCGGCTCCCTTGAAGATCACCCCTATCGGGTAGAGGAAGACGACCTCGATGTCGAAGAGGATGAACAGCATCGCGACCAGGTAGAAGCTGACCCCGAAGCGCATCCCGCGCGCCGCCTCGACCGGGATCCCCGACTCATAGGGCTCGGCCTGGCGGCGGCTGGCGGGGGTCGGCGACTGGGGCCGCTTCGGGCCGATCACGTGGTTCAGCATCACGAAGGCGGTGCCGACGACGACGCCGAGGAGGGCGAACACGAGTATCGGCAGGTAGCTGCTCAGCATTTTGGGAGATCCTGCGCGGCGGTCGGCGCCCAGGCTCCGGGACTCGCGCCAGCGTGGGACAGCCGCTGTTATACACCCACCTTGTGACACATTGCTACATAGTGATTTTCCGCATCAGCAAGCGGAATCCCGACCCCTTCGGGCGGATTTAGATGGCCGAGATCCATCTCCTCGTCGGACTGGCGTTGATCACCCTCAATCTGGTCGCCTTCGCGGTCGGCGGGGTCGCCTGGATCCGGAAGCGCTCCTCGATCCCCTTCTGGTACCTGCTGCGCGCCGCCCAGGTCGCGGTCTTCCTGCAGGCCTTGCTGGGAGGCCTCCTGGTGTTCACGGGCCACGAGGCGGCCGACGACCTCCACTACCTCTACGGGATCCTGCCGCTGGTGGTCTCCTTCATCGCCGAGGGAGCCCGCGCCGGCGCCGCTCAGCGGGAGATCGGCGATCTCGACTTCGAATCTCTTCCCGCCGACACCCAGCAGACGGTCGCGCTCGCGATCGTCCGCCGCGAGATGGGGATCATGGCGGTCAGCTGCGGCGTGATCCTGTTCCTCGCCCTGCGCGCCGCCGGGACCAGCAGCGCCTTCTAGATCTAGCTACGGGCTCGCCCGATCCTGGGCGATCTGGGCCATGGCGACGATCGCGAACAGGGCGCCGGTGGCGAGGTGGAAGACCGCGTCGGCGTCGTTGTCGGGGAACGTGAAGACCCAGGCCGGGGTGTGGGTGAAGAGGGCCCAGATACCGGTCACGATCAAGGCGCCGGCGGCGTAGACCGCGTAGTACAGGGCCCAGCTCGGTCGCGTCGCGAAGTAGAAGGCCGGCCCGAACAGCAGCAGGCCCGCCAGCGCGTGGTAGCCGTTGAAGTCGACGCCCAGCACCTGCTCGGTCGGGGCGTCGGCCCCGAGACGGAAACTCGGTTCGGCGATGAACCCCGCCAGGGCCCAGAGCAGCCTATTCGCCCTCCCCGGGGGTCGACTCAGCGGCTGAGATCCGGAAGACCGGGTGGTCGGGGGCGATCCGCTGCAGCTCGGCGTCGGGGGCGTCGGGCCCGATACCGTCGAAGAAGGCGCCGACCTCCCATTTCCATTTCTCCAGGTAGGCGCGAAGCAGGGTCGGCTTCTCCTCATCCGGGAGCTCGGTCGCGGAGATCTCCTCGACCCGCCGGCCGAGGACGAGGCGTCCGGCGCCACTGACGCGCATGTTTCGGACCCATTGCGTGTGCCCCCGCGGCGCGACCAGGTAACGGTCTCCCTCGAACACGAGGAGGTTGACCGGCGTCCGGCGCCATTCGCCGCTCTTCCGCCCCCTCACTTCGAGCACGCGCGATCCGGCGACGCCGATCCCGAGCCGCGTGAGGACGGCGACGAGCCGGTTGAAGACGTTCCTCGTGAACCACCCTGGCTTCTGGAAGCGGGGTTCCATCACCCAGAGTGTGGCAGCGATAGCCTGACGCCATGCTCGATCACGTCGGCTTCGAGGTGAGTGACTTCGAGCGCAGCAAGGCGTTCTACGAACAGGCGCTCGAGCCGCTCGGGATCAGGCTGCTGATGGAGCCCGTCGAGGGCGCGGCCGGATTCGGCAGCGAGACCGAGATCGGGCCGAAGCCCTACTTCTGGATCGCAACCCGGGAGCGTCCCGCGGTGAGCGGCGCCCACGTCGCCTTCGGCGCCCGCGGCACCGAGCTGGTTGACGCCTTCCACGCGGCCGCCCTCGCGGCCGGGGGCGACTGAGCGCGGAGCGTCCCGCCCTCAACGCAACGGTCGGTACTCGCCCGCGTGGAAGACGAGCGGGTCGCCCTCGCCGGCCTCCAGGCCCCGCACCTCGCCGGTGACGATCACGTGGTCGCCCCCGGCAATCACGTCCCGCAGCTCACAGGAGACCCAGACGAGGGCGTCGGCGATCGCGGGGATCCCGTCGCGATCGCGCCAATCGATTCCCTGCCACTTGTCGGCGACGGGCGCCTTGGTGGCGAAGCTGCGGGCGATCTCCTCCTGTCCGGCGTGCAGGACGCTGACCCCGAATCGATTCGCCGCCTGCACCGCGAGCAGCGTGCGGGAGCCGCGATCGAGGCAGGCCAGCATCAGCATCGGCTCAATCGAGAGCGAGCAGACGGCGTTGGCCGTCGCTCCGGCCGGGCCGTCGGGCCCGCTTGCGGACACGACCGTGACCCCGGTGGGGAGGATTCCCATCGCGGCTCTGAAACTGGCTGGATTCGGCGGCTGCATCGGCGGGGAGGGGATCGGCTGAAGACAATATGATGCGCGCCGCGTGCGCCCAGCACTCCTCACAGCAACGGTCGTTGCCGCCGCCCTCGGGCTCGCCGCGTGCGGTTTCGGCGAGGAGGGGATCGCGGTGTCCCAAGACGACTCCAACTACAACGGCGCGGTCCTCTTCGCCACCCGCTGCTCCGGCTGCCACACGCTCAGCGCCGCCGGGGCGCAGGGAACCGGGAACAGGAGCATCCGCATCCAGGGGCCCAATCTCGATCAGCGCACCGAGAGCTATGCGGACGCTCTCTTCGCGATCCAGAACGGCGGCTTCTCGGGGGCGATCATGCCCCAGAACATCGTCGTCGGCGAGGACGCCGAAGCGGTGGCGCGCTTCGTCGCGAAGTACGCCGGCCAGGACGCCGAAGAATCACCCCGCCCTGGCGAGACCTCACCCTGAGGGGGGTTCCCGATGCTGGACTTGAAGCTGATCCGCTCTGAGCCCGAGCGGGTCAAGGCCGCGCTCGAGCGCCGCGGCGCCGGCGAGGGCGTCGACGAGCTGCTGGCCCTCGACGCCCGCCGCCGCGAGCTGCTGCCCCAGATCGAGGGTGCCCAGGCCGAGCGCAAGACGCTCTCGAAGCGGATAGGCGAGGAGAAGCAGAAAGGCGGGGAGGCCGCCGACCTGGTCGAGGCGGTGGGTCGCCTGAAGGAGGACATCGAGGCGGGGAAGGCCGAGCTGGAGGAGGTCGAGGCGGCGATCGAGCGGGTTGCCGCGGCGCTCCCCAACCTGCCCGATCCCGACTCCCCCGACGGGATGACCGAGGAGGACGCGGTCGTGATGCGGGAGGTCGGGGAGCGGCCGAGCTTCGACTTCGAGCCGCTCGACCATCTCGAGATCGGCACCAGGCTCGGTCTGATCGACGTCGAGTCGGGGGCGAAGGTCTCGGGCTCGCGCTTCGCCTACCTGAAGGGCGACCTCGTCCTGCTCGAGTTCGCGCTGGTGCGCTTCGCGCTCGACCTGGCCCGCGGCGAGGGCCACGAGCCGGTGGTCCCGCCGGTGCTGGTCCGTGAAGACGCCCTCTACGGGACCGGCTTCCTGCCCGGTGACCGCGACCAGATCTACGAGGTCCCCAGGGACGATCTCTTCCTGATCGGCACCTCAGAGGTCTCGCTGGCTGCGCTGCACGCCGATCAGATCCTCGAGGCGGACCGGCTGCCGATCCGCTACGCCGGTTTCTCGACCTGCTTCCGGCGCGAGGCGGGGGCCGCCGGCCGCGACACCCGCGGCATCTTCCGCGTCCACCAGTTCGACAAGGTTGAGATGTTCTCGTTCGTCGAGCCGGCCGACTCGGCCGCCGAGCACGAGCGGCTGCTGGCGATCGAGGAGCGAATCCTGACCGAGCTCGAGATCCCCTACCGGGTCGTCAACATCGCCGCCGGGGACCTGGGAGCGCCGGCGGCGAAGAAGTACGACTGCGAGGCCTGGATCCCTAGCCAGGGCCGCTACCGCGAGCTGACCTCGTGCTCGAACACGACCGACTACCAGGCACGGCGGCTCGGCTGTAGGTATCGGGCCGCGGACGGCGAATCCCCACAGGCAGTGCACACGTTGAACGGCACAGCGGTGGCCGTGGGGCGCACCCTCGTGGCCCTGATCGAGAACCGACAGGAGCGCGACGGAAGCTTCACGCTACCCAATACTTTGCATTCCTACGGCTCGCCTGCAAGGATCGAACCACGATGAACAGCAGTGTAAGAGAGGCAAAACGCGTAGTGCTCTGCGATGACCACGAGATTGTCCGCGAGGCGATCAAGGCGCGCATGGCCAGTTCCAACGCTCTTCAGATCGTCGGCGAGGCGGGCAATGGCCGCGACGTGGTCGAGGTGGTGAAAGAGCTCGAGCCGGACGTTCTCATCATCGACGTCGAGCTGCCGAAACGCGACGGGATCGAGGCGACGAAGGAGGTCCTCAAGGTCAGGCCGCGGACCAAAGTCATCATCTTCACCGCACACGCCCAGCCGGATCTGCTGGCGCTGGCCCTGCGGGCCGGCGCCTCCGGATACGTCCTCAAGTCCGCCCCTGCCGAGGACATCGCGCGGGCGGTGAAGGCGGTCACCGGCGGCGGCACCTTCCTCGGCGGCGACTTCGCCGGGGGCAAGCCCTCCGAGGTCGAGAAGCTGCTCGACCTCTCACCGCGCGAGCGCCAGATCCTCGAGCTGCTCGCCGAGGGCCTGCGGGTGAAGGAGATCGCCGAGCGGCTCGGGCTGAGCCCGGCGACGGTCCACACCCACGTTCGCAACGCGATCGCCAAGCTCGAGGTCGACACCCGCACCGAGGCCGTGGCCCTCGCCGTCCGCTTCAGTTACCTCGGCGCCGGCGGCGCCGTCAAGTAAACGGCGCCTCCGCGTCCGGGGGCCGCTTACTCGTCGTCGTCCCTGTCGAGAGTCAGGGCGCAGCCGTTGATGCAGAAGCGCTGGCCGTTGGGGCCGGGCCCGTCTTCGAACACGTGCCCGAGGTGGGCGTCGCAGTGCTTGCAGATGACCTCGGTGCGCCGCATCCCGAGGCTGTCGTCGGGCCGCAGCTCGACGTGCTCGAGGTTGACCGGCTCGGTGAAGCTTGGCCAGCCGGTGCCCGAGTCGAACTTCGTGTCGGAGGAGAACAGCTCGGTGCCGCAACCGACGCAGCGGTACATCCCGTCGCCCTTCTCGTCCCAGTAGGGACCGGTGAAGGCGCGCTCGGTCCCCGCATTGCGGGTCACCTCATACTGCTCCGGCGTCAACTGCTCGCGCCATTCCTGCTCGGACTTCCGGACCTTCGTCGTCTTCTCTGTCATCGCCTTCCTTTCTCCTGGTTCCAGCTTACGCACCCTGTCCAGGCCCCTGCGCGACTTAGGATCCGCACGTGCCGGAGACCTTCTACGAGCCCGACGGGGACAGATTCGTCGCGACCGAGCTGACCCGCGGGCCATGGGACCCCGGAGCCCAGCACGCCGGCCCCCCGTCCGCGTTGATGGGGCGCGAGATCGAGCGGCTCGATGGCGGCGAGGGGTTCCAGGTGGCCCGGGTCAGCCTCGAGATCCTGGGCCCGGTTCCGATCGGTCCGCTCCGCGTCGAGGCGAGGGTGGTGAGGCCGGGCCGCTCGGTCCAGCTGATCGAGGCCACGCTTCGCGGCGAGGACGCCGAGCTGATGCTGGCCCGCGCCTGGCGGATCAGGACTTCGCCGCCGCTTCAGCTGCCACCGGCTGCTCTGGACGGGCCGGCGCCTCCCCCGGGCCCGGAGCAGGGCTCGCGGCCCGACTTCTTCGAGACCGGCCAGGTCGTCGGCTACCACACGGCGATGGAGTGGCGCTCGGTCGGCGGCGGCTTTCTGGAGCCGGGACCGGCCACGGTCTGGATGCGGATGCGCCATCCGCTCCTCCCGGGGGAGGAGCCGTCTCCGCTGCAGCGGACCCTGATCGCCGCCGACGTCGGCAACGGGATCAGCGCCGTGCTTGACTGGCGGCGGCACCTCTTCATCAACGTCGACCTCAGCGTCCACCTGGAGCGGATGCCGGAGGGCGAGTGGGTCTGCGTCGACGCGGTCACCGTGCCGCAGGAGAACGGGATCGGCACCGCCGAGTCGGTTCTCTTCGACCAGCGGGGGCGGATCGGCCGCGCCGCCCAGAGCCTGCTCCTCTCCGAGCGGGCCTAGCCCGCCTCGGCGCGCCGCGCGGCGAGCAATTCCTGACTCCTGCTGGAGATCGCGAAGGCGATCGTGATCGCGCAAGCCGCCGCGGCCCCGGCGGCGAAGAGGAAGGCGCCCTGGTAGCTGCTGAGTGCGGCGGCGAGGCCGGCCAGCGGCGCCCCGATGCCGACCCCGGCGTCGAAGAACGCGGTGAAGGTCCCGAGCGCCGCCCCGCGGCGGTTGACCGGGACCCTGTCGACGACGATCAGCGACAGCGAGGGGTAGAGCAGCGAGAAGGCGGCGCCCATCGCCAGCGCACCTACGAGCGCGACCCCGAGGCTGTCGGCGGTCGCGATGACCACGAGCCCGATCATCTCGACCACCGCGGCGGCGGTCGCGACGCGGGCCGGGCCGATCCGGTCGGGAAGGTCGCCGCCGGCCAGCCGCGTCAGCACGACCATCGTCGCGAAGGCGCCGAACACGGTCGCCCCGTGCCCGACGCCGCGGGCGTCGAGGTGGAGGACGACGAAGGCGGCGACCGTGGCATAGCCGACCGAGGCGAGGGCGAGCGCGGTGCCGGGACGGACCGCCTCGCGCGCGATCAGCGGGTGGCGCTCGGTGTGGGCGACGGGGCGGAACGGGTCGGGGAGGCGAAGGGCGACCAGCGCCCCGACCAGGGGGGCCGCTCCGGCGAAGATCCAGACGAGCGTGTAACCGGCCGCCTGCTGCAGCAGCTCGCCGATCAGCGGCCCGACGCTGAGCCCGGTCCAGATCGCGAGCCCGTAGAGGCCGATCACGCGGCCGCGGCGCTGGGGCGGCGCGATGTCGACGACCCAGGCGGAGCCGGCGGTGAACACCGTGCCCTCGCCCGCGCCGAGCACCAGCCGCGCCACGATCAGCCCCGGGATCCCGAGCGGGATCAGGTAGAGGAAGCCGGCGAGCGCGACGAGCAGCGAGCCGATCAGCACGGCCGGCCGGCGACCGCGGCGGTCGGCGATGCGGCCCGCGACCGGCCGCAGAAGCAGCCCGGTCACAGCGTAGGAGCCGATCACGATGCCGACCGCGATGTTGCCGCCGTCGAGCGGCCCGTGCACGTATCGGGGCAGGATCGGCAGCACCGCGCCGACCGCGACGATCCCGGCGAAGGTCACCGCGAAGATGCCCGCGAAGGCGATCCCGGGCCGGGCGACCGGCGCGCCCGGGTGCTCGGCGCTCATTGTGTGATCAACCCGGCCAGGTCGCCGACCACGTGGTCGGCCGCGGACCGTGCCGCCTCGGCGTCCTCGCGGGGCGTCGCGCCGCTCAGCACCAGGATCGTCTTCAGGCCGGCGCGCCGCCCACCCTCGATGTCGGAGGCGACCCGGTCGCCCACCATCGCCACGTGCGCGGCATTGTCGCCGAGGCGGTCCCGCGCCAGCTCGAACAGGTGGCGCTCCGGCTTGCCGCCGATCTCGGCGCTGGCGCCGCTCGCCGTCTCGACCGCGGCGAGCACGGCGCCGGTGCCGGGCCAGGCGCCGCCCGGCATCGGCAGGGTCGGGTCGCGGCTGGTCGCCACCAGCCGCGCACCGCGCTGCAGCGCCAGCGTCGCGGTCAGGAGCTCCTCGTAGTCGAAGCCGCGGTGCCCGGAGACGACGACCACTCCCGCCTCCCGGGCGGCCTCGCCGTCGAGCACCTCGAGGCCCTCCGCGGCCACGGCGTCTCTGAAAGCCGCGCTGCCGATCACGAACGCGCCCTCGCCTGGTTGCCGCCGTCCGCGCCGCGAGCCGGGCGGTCGCCTCCCCGGCGGTGACGATCCGGTCCTCGGCCACCTCGACTCCCGCCTCCCGCAGCCGTCCCGCGTAGGCGGACCCCGGCTTGCCGGGGTTGTTGGTGACGAAGACGATCTCCTTGCCGCGCGCGGCAAGCTCCCGCAGGGCCTCGGGGGCGCCGGGGACGAGCTCGCGCCCGACCCAGACGACCCCGTCGAGATCGATCAGGAACCCGTCGAATTCGTCCGCTAGCGCCACGCGGCGCAGGGTAGTCGCATACCGGTAGCGTGTGACCGGCGTGAGCTCGGACGGACAGGTGGTCGTGGCGAACGACGTCTCGCGGCGCTACGGCGAAGGGCACGCGGCTGTGGACGCCCTCGTCGACGTCAGCACCGGTTTCGAGCGCGGCCGGTTCTCCGCGATCATGGGGCCCTCAGGGTCGGGGAAGTCGACCCTGATGCACATCCTCGCCGGGCTCGACAAGCCGACCGCCGGCAGTGTCACCCTCGACGGCGAGGAGATCACCGACCTCGACGACGGAGCGCTGACCAAGCTGCGCCGGGACAAGCTCGGCTTCGTCTTCCAGTTCTTCAACCTGCTCCCCGTCCTCACCGCCGAGGAGAACTTGGTCCTGCCGCTGTCGATCGCCGGACGCAAGCCGGATCGCGAGTGGCTCGAGCAGTTGATCCGTACCGTCGGCCTCGAGGATCGCCGCACCCATCGGCCCTCGGAGCTCTCGGGCGGGCAGCAGCAGCGGGTCGCGGTCGCGCGGGCGCTGGTCTCCAAACCCGCCGTCGTCTTCGCCGACGAGCCGACCGGAAACCTCGACTCGAAGGCGAGCGCCGACGTGCTGCAGCTGCTGCGCCGGGCGGTTGACGAGTTCGGCCAGACGGTGATCATGGTCACCCACGATCCCACCGCTGCAACCCACGCCGACCGGCTGATCACCCTCAGCGACGGGACGATCGTCCACGACGCCGCCCCGGGTTCGAGCGACGAGGTGATCGAGCTGATGAAGCAGATCGACTAGCCGCCGTTGACGCGCCTCGCCGTCAAGAGCCTCTGGGCCCGCAAGGTCCGCGCCCTGACGACGACGTTGGCGGTCGTGATCGGCGTCGCCTTCGTCGCCGGCACCTACATCCTCACCGACACGACCTTCGCCGCCTTCGACGAAATCTTCGCCGATTCGCTGGAAAAGACCAGCGTGGTGATCACGGCCAAGGACGAAGTCCGGCAGGAATCCGAAGAGGTCCCCAGCTTCAGCGCCTCCGTCCTGCCCCGGGTGAAGCGGGTACCCGGAGCCCGGCTGGCCTCAGGGCAGATCTTCACGGCGGGAGGGCTCTTCGACGCCGAAAACGAGCAGATCGGCTCCCAGTTCGCGCCCAAGTTCATCACCTCGGTTCTCCCCGAGGAGCTCGAAACACAGACCTACGTCGAGGGCCACCCGCCGCGGGACGCCACCGAAGTCGCGTTGGACGAGAGCGCTGCCGAAGAGGCGGGCCTCGGGCTCGGCGACACCCTCAAACTCGCCTCGATCGAGCGCGTTGCCGCCTATCGCATCGTCGGCTTGACCAAGCTCGGCGAGGCATCCTGGGGTGGAGCCAGCATCGCCGGGCTGATCCTCCCGGAGGCGCAGCGGATCACCGACAAACGGGGCGAATTCGACCAGATCCTGATCGCGGCCGACGAGGGGGTCTCCGAAGAGACGCTGAAGCGCCGCGTCGAGGAGGTCGTTCCCCCGTCGCTGTTGGTCGAGACCGCGAAGGAGAACGCCGAACGAAACTCGAATCAGATTCGCGACGACCTCGGATTCCTTCGCATCGCGCTGCTCGTCTTCGCCTTCGTCGCCCTTCTCGTCGGCGCCTTCCTGATCTTCAACACGTTCTCGATAACTGTCGCCCAGCGCGTCACCGAGTTTGGGATGCTGCGCACACTGGGGGCGTCCCGGACCCAGATCCTCAGCTCGGTCGTGATCGAGGCGCTGGTGATCGGGGTCCTCGGGGCGATCATCGGCCTCATCGGCGGGTTCGCGATCGCCAAGGGGCTCAACGCCCTCTTCGTCGCGATCGGAATCGATCTGCCGACGACGGGCCTCGTGATCAAGGACCGGACCATCCTCGCCGCGCTGGCGATCGGGATCGTCGTCACCCTGGTCTCCTCGCTGATCCCCGCCCTTCGCTCCACACGGGTGCCGCCGATCGCCGCCATGCAGGCGCTGGAGTTGCCGCGCAGCCGGCGCCGCGGAATCGTCTATGCGGCACTGGCGGCGCTACTTGGCGCCGCCGGCATGGCGATGCTCCTAATTGCCCTATTCGGTGGCGCCAGCGGTGGCAGCGCGGCCGGCCTGATCGGCGCCGGCGCGGTGGCGGTGATCCTCGGCGTCTCCCTGTTCAGCCCCCGACTGGTCCGGCCACTCGCCTCACTGGCGGGCCGGCCGCTCGAATTGGCCCGCAGGCTGACCGGTCGCCTTGCCCGCGAGAACACGCAGCGCAACCCGGCTCGAACGGCGGTCACCGCGGCGGCGCTGATGATCGGGCTCGCGGTGGTGGCCTTCGTCACCGTCTTTGCCGCCGGAATCAAAAGCTCGATCGCGACGGCGGTCGACGACAGCTTCCAGGGCGATCTGGTGATTCAGAACACCGACGGCTTCTCGCCGATCTCGCCCCGCGCCGCTGCGGCGGCGCGCAGGATTCCGGGCGTCGAGCTGGTCTCCACGATGCGGGCAGCTCAGGCGAAGGTGGTGGGCGCCGGCGGGAAGCCACGGGTTTCTGCCCTCTCCCCCGACGCCGGTGAGGTCATCACGATCGACTGGACCGAGGGCGGGCCCGCGACGCTGAGGCGCCTCACGGATCGTCAGGTGATCCTCGACGAGTCCTTCGCCGACGGAGAAGGACTCGAGGTGGGCGA
The DNA here is from genome assembly GCA_963816785.1 of uncultured Solirubrobacterales bacterium. GTDB lineage: Bacteria > Actinomycetota > Thermoleophilia > Solirubrobacterales > 70-9 > VRUE01. The sequence continues at coordinate 1,724,127 of CAWFLL010000004.1, forward strand.
CAGCATCCGCTTCCTCACCCAGATCGGCCGGCGGCCGAAGCTCGAGGTCGTCGGCGAATTCGAAGACAGAGCCGAACTGTTCGGCAGCGCGATCGTCACCCAGACCCTGATGGCCCGCCAGTTCGACCAGCACGACGACATCCTCGATTTCGTCAAGCTGGCGCCGGGCGCGAACGCGGAAAAGGTCCAGGCCGAGTTGATCAAGACGATGGACCGCGAGTTCCCAACCGCCGAGGTGCGAAATCAGCAGGAGCTGAAGGAAAACCAGGAAGAACAGGTCAACCAGCTGCTCGGCCTGATCTACGCCCTGCTCGCCCTCGCGGTCATCGTCTCTCTGTTCGGCATCGCCAACACGCTGGCGCTATCGATCCACGAGCGCACCCGGGAGCTCGGCATGTTGCGGGCGATCGGCATGTCCCGCCGCCAGGTGCGGACGATGATCCGCTATGAGGCCGTGATCACGGCGCTGATCGGGGCCCTGCTCGGGATGGTCCTGGGGGTGATCTTCGCGGCGTTGATCGCGCAACCGCTGAAGGACGAAGGCTTCGTCCTCTCCTATCCGATCGGGACCCTGATCGTGATGCTGGTCCTTGCGGCGTTCGCGGGCGTCATCGCCGCGATCGCCCCCGCCCGCCGCGCCTCGCGGCTGAACGTCCTCGAGGCGCTCCAGTACGAGTAGCTCAGCCGAGCGCTTCGGCGAGCAGGACAGCGGTGCCGAAGATCGCGGCGACCGCGGCCACGATCGCGACCACCCTGACCGGTGGGCCGCCGTGGATGCCGGTTTCGTGGACCGCGACGTGCCCCTTGCCGCGCGCGATCAGCCAGCGATTGACCGGCATCGCCAGAGCGCCGGCGAGGGCGAGGGCGAACGAGAGGCTGCCCCAGAACAGGAGCGTGTCCAGGCCTGCGTCCATCGCGCCGGGGATGACGAGGATGACCACGTTGTCGACCACCTCCATCGTCGCGATGCTGAGCGTGTCGGAGGCGAGCGCGATCGGCACGACCGCCGCCAGGGCCATCCCGGCTTGCAGCAGCGGCAGGCTGGTCAGGGTGTAGCCGAAGAGGAAGGCGAGGAGGATGGCCAGAAGGATGGTCGCCAGGTTCGAGAGCCCGAACGCGGTCCCGATCGCGACCCCGGCCACCTCGCCGATCGCGCACCCGGTCAGGCAGTGCAGGGTCGCGCTGATCGCGACCGCGGTCAGCGCTGCCCCCTCGGTCGGCATCTCGTGGTGATCGTGGTGCGCTGTGGCCTCCATGCTCGGTCCCGGCGTCGTCGTCGCGGAACGCCAGTATAGCCATACCCCCCAGGGGTATTAGGAGAGTCCCATCCGCAGGGCGCCGGCCGCCTCCGCCATCGCCTCGCGCGCGGGTCGCGAGAAGGAGGTCATGTTGGCAAAGGTGTGGATCAGGCCCGGGTGACGGCGCGCCGCCACCCGCACGCCCGCGTCGCGCATCCTTTCGGCGTATCGCTCCCCCTCGTCGCGCAGCGGGTCGAAGCCCGCGACGGCGACATAGGCGGGCGGGAGGCCCGAGAGGTCCGGCGCGTGGAGGACCGATGCGAGCGGATCCGATGCCCGGGTCGGATCCGGCAGGTAGCACCGTTCGAACTCGACGATGTCGGCGTTCGTCAGTTTGAACCCGCTCGCGAACAGTTCGCGGGAGTGCTGCTCGCCGTAGGCATCGGTGACCGGGTAGATCAGCAGCTGCATCGCCGGCATCGGGCCGCCTGCATCGCGCGTCGTCTGGCAGATCCCGGTCGCCATGTTGCCGCCGGCGCTGTCGCCGCCCACCGCGACCCGGGTCTCGTCCGCTCCCAGCTCGGTCGCGTTCTCGTACGTCCAGCGCAACGCCGCCTGGGCGTCTTCGACGGGGCCCGGGAAGGGATGCTCGGGCGCGAGCCTGTACCCGGCCGAGAGCACCGCCGCTCCCGAGTGGGCGGCGAGGAAGCGGCAGACGCTGTCGTGGGTGTCGAGCCCACCGACGACCCATCCCCCGCCGTGGAAGTAGAGGAGCAGGGGCCGGGGAGGCGGCGGAGCGTTGTCGGGCACGTAGAGGCGCGCGGGAAGCGGTCGGGCCGCCCCGGGGTACTCCAACTCCGTGACCGAGGCCATCGGCAACGGCCGCCCGGAGCCGGCGCGGGCGTCCGTCTCCACATAGGCCCGAGCCTCGGCGGGGGGCAGGCCGCCGGTCAGGGTCGCACGCCCGACCATCTGGGCCAGCCGCAGCACGACCTGCATGGTCGGATCGAGGTCCTGGCCGTCGATGCTGGGTGGCCGGCCGAACAGCACCCGCAGGGCTCGCGGCGGGAGTGCGCAGAGGGCGCGAAGGATCGCGTTCTCCGCGCCGGGGTGGAGAGACGGAAGGCGCGCCATTTCCGTGCCGCCAGGCTATGCGATGCGGGCGACGGCAGACTGCATCGCGGAGCGTCCTCACGAAAAGCCGTGCCGTGGCCGTGTACGGTGGCCTCGAAGCCACATGGAGGCCACCGCGACAACCGCTCCCCGCCCGGCAACGGGGCCGGCGCAGCGCCGGTTGCCCCCGGGCCCGCGGCTCCCGACCCTCGTTCAGACCGCGATCTGGTCGCGGCAGGCGCGCCGGCTGCTGTTCGCCTGCCGCGAGCGCTACGGGAGCATCTTCACGCTGAAGATCGTCCACGAAGGGACCTGGGTGATGGTCTCCGACCCGGAGGCCGTCAAACAGGTCTTCACCGGCGACCCCCGCGTCTTCCACGCCGGCGAGGGGAACCGGATCCTGGAACCGGCACTCGGCCCCAACTCGCTCCTCGTACTCGATGAGAAGCCCCACATCAGCCAGCGCCGGCTGCTGCTGCCGCCCTTCCACGGCGAGCGGATGCAGGGCTACCGCGAGACGATGAGTGAGATCGCGGCGCGGGAGATCGAGAGCTGGCCGACCGGCGTCCCCCACAGCCTGCGGCCGCGGATGCAGGCGATCACCCTGGACATCATCCTCCGCACTGTCTTCGGCGTGGGCGAGGGGGAGAGGATGGCCGAGCTGCGGGCCGCCCTCCGCGATTTCCTCGACCTGACCACGAATCCGCGACTCGTCCTGCCTGCGATCCTGCTCGGCCCCAGCGGGGTGACCCGGCTGCGCTGGTTCCGCGAGCGGATCGAACGGGTCGACCGGTTGATCTATGAGGAGATCGCCGAGCGTCGCCGGACGGACGATCTCGATCAACGCGAGGACATCCTCTCGCTGCTGGTCGCCGCGCGGCACGAGGACGGCAGCCCGATGAGCGACGAGGAGATGCGCGACGAGCTGCTGACCCTGCTGGTCGCCGGCCATGAGACGACCGCGACCTCCCTCGCCTGGGCGGTCGAGCGGATGTCCCGCCATCCCGAGAAGCTCGACCGCCTCCGCGAGGATGTCGAGGCCGGCGAGGACGCTTATCTGACGGCGACGATCCAGGAGACGCTGCGCCTGCGGCCGGTGATCTCGATCGTCGTACGCCGCCTCACCGAGGCGGTCGAGATCGGCGGCTACGAGATTCCCGCGGGGGCCTCCGTCACCCCCTGCATCTACCTCGTCCACGCCAACCCCGAGACCTACCCCGAACCGAGCCGCTTCCTGCCGGAGCGCTTCCTCGACAACCCTCCCGGCACCTACACCTGGATCCCGTTCGGCGGCGGCGTCCGGCGCTGCCTCGGCGCCTCCTTCGCCCAGTTCGAGATGGCAGTCGTGCTCGAGGAGCTGGTCAAGCGCCACCGGATCCGACCCTCGAGGCCGGAGCCCGAGCGTGTCTTCCGCCGCGCGATCACCGAGACCCCGCGCCGCGACGCGGAGGTCATCCTCAACTAGGTGGGCCCCCGGTACGGGGTTGGCTTCCCGAGGGGCAGGGGGATCGGATCAGGCCGGCCCTCGACCTTGACGGTGAGCCACACGCGCTTGCGGCCGATAACGCGGATTCCCCCTGGCCATGCGGTGCGCGCCCGATCGGCGCAGGGCTCGAACACGACCTCGCTGAACCCTGGCGCACGGCCGATCGCCGTCGTCGGGTTGCCGTTGCGGTCGCGCAGCCGGCCGTAGTAGAGGAAGACTCGGTGCTTTCGGCCAGGCGGGACGCTCAGGGCCACCGACGCATTTCCTGCAACCAGGACCGGCATCTTCGCGATCAGCTGACCGCTTTGCGTTTCGCTCATCTGCCCAAGCGGATGCCGGAAAACACCAAGGGGGCCCGCGGCGATCGACTTCTGTCGCCAGTTCGCGGGACCGGGCCCGTCGGTGACCGGCCCCTGCTCGCAGCTCGCGACCTGGGTGCCCGCGGCGGACGCCTGCGAGGCACCGATCAGCAACACGAGAGCCGCCAGGGGCGCCAGTCTCTTGGTGAGGCCCACGGGCAGAAAGGCTAGCGGCGCCCCGGATGGCCGGCCGCAGGACCAGCAGCGATCGAAGCTGTCACGCCTGCTCAGCCGCAGCCGGTGTTGTTGCCGCAGCTGCTGCAGGTGTAGCAGGAGCCGGTGCGCTGCATCATCCCGCCGCACTGCTCGCAGGCGGGGCCGAGGTCGAGGCCCGACATCTTCGCCGGGACGACCGGCGGGGTTTCGGTGAAGGCCTCCGCGGCAGGCACGGCCTCGCCGCCCGAGGCCTTTGCATCCTCGGCGCCATTGCCGCCGTTTCCGTTCCCCGGCTTGGAGTGGCCGTTGCCGCCATTGGTGGGGCCATCGGAAGCCGGGCCGGCCTCGGCGCCGAGCGCGAGCTGCGTCGTCTCCGCCTCCCGCTTCGCCCGGACCTCCTGGGTGAGGATGCCGAGGTCCTCGAGCTCGTCGACGTCCTCGATGAAACGGCTCGCCAGCCAGCGCATGATGTAGTCCGGCATCGATTTGGCGAATGGGATCTCGGGGTTCTGGGTCATCCCCTCCGGCTCGAAGCGCATGTAGCTGAACTTGCGCACGAAGACGTCGAGCGGGACGCCGTACTGGAGGCCGATTGAGATCGCCGTGGCGAAGGCGTTCAGCAGCCCCCGCATCGTCGAGCCCTCCTTGCCGATGTCGGTGAGGAAGATCTCGCCGACCGAGCCGTCCTCGTACTTGCCGGCGGTGATGTAGCCCTCGTGCCCGGCTATCCAGAACTTGTGGGTGATCGACTCGCGCTCGCGCGGCATCCGTTTGCGCTCCGGCGGGGCAGCAGCGGCGACCTCCGCCTCGGCCTGCTTCTCATCCTGGGCGTCGGTGCGGAGCGCCTGCGCGGTCTTCGAGCCGTCGCGATAGATCGCAAGCGCCTTCAGGCCGCCCTTCCAGCCGCGGGTGTAGGCATCGGAGATGTCTGCGACGGTCGCCGACTGCGGCAGGTTCACGGTCTTCGAGATCGCGCCGGAGATGAACGGCTGGGTCGCGGCCATCATGTCGATGTGGCCGGTGTGGGAGATCGCCCGCTCCCCGACCGCGACGTCGAAGACGGGCAGGTGCTCGTCCTTCAGCCCCGGCGCGCCGACGATCGTGTTCTTCGCGGCGATGTGGGCGTCGATCTGCTCGACCCGCGGCTCGGCGTACCCGAGCGTCTGCAGCGCCAAGGGCACCGAGCGGTTGACGATCGTCATCTGCCCGCCGCCGACCAGCTCCTTGAACTTGACCAGGGAGAAGTCGGGCTCGATCCCGGTCGTGTCGCAGTCCATCAAAAATGAAATCGTGCCGGTCGGCGCGAGGACGCTGGCCTGGGCGTTGCGGTACCCGTGCTCCTCGCCGAGCGCGACCGCCTGGTCCCAGGCCCGCTGCGCGGCCTCGAGCAGGTCCCCCTTGATCCCGGTCGGGTCGATGTCGTAGGCGGCGTCGCGGTGCATCCGCATCACACCGTTGTGGGGCTCCCGGTTGCGCTCGTACTCGGCGTAGGGGCCGGTCGCCCCGGCGGCGATCTGCGCCGACTGGCGGTAGGCGCGTCCGGTCATCAGCGCCGTGATCGCGGCGGCGACGTTGCGGCCCTGATCCGAGTCGTAGGGGAGACCGTCGGACATCAGCAGCGCGCCGAGGTTGGCGTAGCCGAGGCCGAGCTGGCGGAAGGCGTTCGCGTTCTCGCCGATCTGCTCGGTCGGGTAGCTGGAGAAGCCGACGATGATCTCCTGGGCGAGGAAGACGATGTCGACGGCGTGCTCGAAGTCCTCGACGTCGAAGGTCCCGTCCTCGCGGCGGAACTTCATCAGGTTGAGCGAGGCCAGGTTGCAGGCCGAGTCGTCGACGTGCATGTACTCGCTGCATGGGTTGGAGGCGTTGATCCGGCCCGACTCCGGGCAGGTGTGCCAGCGATTGATGACCGAGTCGTACTGGACGCCGGGGTCGGCGCAGCGCCAGGCGGCGTCGGCGATCTGGTCCATCAGCTCGCGCGCCGGCAGCGTCTTCGTCGGCTCACCGGTCGTGCGGGCGGTCAGGCTCCAGTCCTCGCCGGCCTCGACCGCCTCCATGAAGTCGTCGGTGACGCGCACCGAGTTGTTGGCGTTCTGGTACTGGATCGAGGTGAAGCCGTCGCCGTCGATCGACATGTCGAATCCGGCGTCGCGCAGCGCCGCCGCCTTCTTCTCCTCGTCGGCCTTGCACCAGATGAAGTGCTCGATGTCGGGGTGGTCGACGTCGAGCACGACCATCTTCGCCGCGCGCCGGGTCTTGCCCCCCGACTTGATCGTCCCGGCCCAGGCGTCGGCGCCGCGCATGAAGCTGACCGGGCCGGAGGCGAGGCCGCCCTTGGAGAGCGGCTCGACCGAGCTGCGGATGTTGGAGAGGTTGATCCCCGACCCCGAGCCGCCGCGGAAGATCTTGCCCTCCTTGGTGTTCCAGTCGAGGATCGACTCCATCGTGTCCTCGACGCTGAGAATGAAGCAGTTGTGAACGGCAATGTTGTTGGTCAGATACTCACCGGACTCGGTCTGGATGTCGTAGACCTCCTGCACACCGAGCGCCTCGATTGCGACGATCTCCTCCTCACGCAGGTCCGGGCAGGCCTTCGGATTGCGCAGCTCGAGGGACTCGAGCAGGCGGCGTTGCTTTTCCTCTGCGACGAATCCGATCAGCTCTGCGAAGCGGGCCCGCTCCGAGCCGATGCTGATCGAGAGCTCGTGCAGGTCGTACCGATCACTCCGCTTCTCTCGCTTGTGGAGCCTGCGAGAGTAGATTCCAAGCGAGTTGAGGAGGATCTGGAGATCCTCCGTCCACTGCTCACCGATCACCGCGAACCCGATTCGGGCGTTCTCGTAGCCGTCCTCGCGACGCACGGTCACGTAGCCATCCGCCTGGAACACGCTGCGCAGGTAGGCACAGATCTCCTCGTGGGTGGCGGTCCATAGCCGCGAGGGAACGCGAATCTCCGTCCCACGCGGGGCTAGCTCCCAGCGCTCGACGAAATCGCGAAGCACCTCTCCGTAGAGGCGAATCCTCCGCACCTCGACCTCCTGCGTTTCGGCCGCCCGCACCTTGCGATGCACGTCGGGCAGAGCGACGTCGAGGTTCTCCATCACCCAGGCGTACTCGTAATCGTTGGCGACCAGGAACTCGACGGTCAGGGAGTTGTTCGTGCCGTCTTGATACTCACCGACGAAGCCGTCGGCCTGCAGCCAGCCGGCGAGTGCCGCCTCGGCGCGGTCGACGCGCGTCGTCTCGTCGAGGGCCTCGAAGTGGTCGGCACCGTCGAACTCCGTCGCGGCGGGGCCGCCCGCCGCGACTAGTGCACGGTCGGCAACCTTGGCCCGGTGTGGGTGAAGGTGGAGTCGCATTCCCGGCGCGAGTTGATCGACACGAAGCCACTGAGGGTCGGTGCGTCGCCGCGAGACCGCCTTGACCACATGGTCCGGCGTAGCTTCGACGAAGCCGCCGTTGCGCAGCTTCACGCGCATCACGGTCTTGCGGCCGTTGTGCTTGACCGCAACAACCCGTGTCACGCCGTTTGCGTCGTAGACCTCGCGGTCCGTCTGGTTTCCCTCGACCAGCTCCCCGATGGGGATCATGCCCTCTGGAGTCGAGACGAGCGCGTGGTAGGGCTGGCAGGCCGAGCACTGCGGCCGCTCCTCGAAGCCGACGTTGAACCAGACCGGCGAGTTGAAGGCCGCCTTCTGGTTGAGCAGGATCGAGGTCAGCTCGGCTTCGAAGGCCTCGGTGTCTGCGTCGGACGCGAAGTAGCCGCCGTCGCGCCCCCACTCGGAGATCGTCCCGGCGACCCTGCCGATCATCTGTTTGACCGAGCGCTCGCGCTGCTCGCTCCCGAGCTGCCCGCGGAAGTACTTCTGGGCGACGATGTTGGTCGCGTTCTGAGACCAGCTCTTCGGGAACTCGACCCCGCGCTGGGCGAATGCCGGGCTCTCGGGATCGCCGATCACGGCGTCCCGGGTCTCCCACTCGACCTCGTCGAAGGGGTGGGTCCCCGGCGAGGAGAAGCGCCGCTCTATCGAAAGGCCCTGGAGGTCAGTTTGGTTCGTGCTCATGGCGGTCCTGGACATCAACTGCTCCTCTCACGGCGGCTTTGGGGGGAGCTGACGAGGATCGTCTCCGAGTCGGACGGAACCCGTCGGGCCGAACCCCGCAAAGGCCGGAGATTTGCGCTGCCCTATGTATGGTGACAAGGGTGCAAGGCCGGCGGAACGCACGGCAGGCAGTCGGAGATCGGGCCACCTCCGCCCGGGATTCCGCTGTCGAGAGGGCCGAGGCTGCAAGGGAAGTTGCATCGGATGCGCTTGCGGCGGTCAAGCCGAAGCTCCGCGGCGTCTCCCACGAGTGGGCCTTCTTCATATCGCTCGGGCTGGGGGCGGCGCTGATCGTCGCCGCCGACACGCCCCGGGCGACGCTCGCCGTCGCCATCTATGCGGTCAGCCTCTCGGCCCTTCTCGGGACCAGCGCCCTATACCACCGCGTCGAATGGACCCGGCCCAACGTCCGCCGCTGGATGCGGCGCCTCGATCACTCGATGATCTTCTTCCTCATCGCCGGCACCTACACCCCGTTCGCGCTGCTGGTGCTGGACGGGCCGCTCGCCGACGCTGTCCTGGCGGTGGTCTGGGTCGGCGCGGTCATCGGTGCGATCGTCGAGATCGTCTGGATCGAACACCCGAAATGGGTGGCGGCTCTCGTCTACCTCTCGCTTGGCTGGGTTGCATTGATCAGCTTCCCCGGGCTATGGGAGGAGATTGGCGTGGGCGGGACCCTGCTGGTCGCCGTCGGAGGGCTCCTCTACACGGTCGGCGCCGTCGTCTACGCAACCCAGCGCCCCGACCCCAACCCGCGGGTCTTCGGCTACCACGAGATCTTCCACCTCTTCGTGATCCTCGCCGCCGCCGCGCACTTTGCCGCGATCGCCTTCTTCGCCCTGCCCGCGGCCTGACCGAGGACGAGGTCTCGTGTTGCGCTAGGCCGCGACGGTCTGCTCGAGTTGAGGCTCAGGCCAACGCCGCCGCCGCGCGCTCCTGCGCGGCCTCGATCAGCGCCAGCACCTCGGTCTCGCGGCCGCCCTGGATCAGCTCGACCGGGTCGGGGTCGCCGTTGACGATCCCCTCGAAGAACTCCTTGCGGTCCTGATAGGTCGGCAGGGTGTCCTTGGCCCAGCCGCGGGCGCCGTTGAGGATCACCGCCAGCCGCGCGTAGTCCTCGCCGAACAGCTCCGAGATCTCCCGCTTCATCCGCTTCGCCAGCGCCGGCGAGGCCCCCGCGGTGGAGATCGCGATCGCCAGCGGGCCGGTGCGGACGATCGCCGGCAGGATGAAGTTGCAGAGCGGCGGCACGTCGACGACGTTGACCAGCATCGCGCGCTGCTCGGCATCGTCGTAGACGCCGATGTTGACCTCGCTGTCATCAGTGGCCGCGATCACCATGAAGGCCTGCTCGAGGTCGGCGGCCCCGGCGTAGGTCCGTTTCTCCCACTCGATCGACCCCTCCTCCGCCAACGCCTCCAGCTCGGGGTGGGCCACCGGCGCGATCAGGGTCACGTCGGCGTCGCAGGTGAGCAGCCCCTCGACCTTCTCCAGTCCGATGTCGCCGCCGCCGATCACGAGGCAGCGCCGGCCCTTCAGCTTCAGGCAGGCGATGTAGAACGGGGTCTCCAGCATGTCGCGCACGCAGGACTGGTCGCAGATCCCCTTGCGGAGCTGGCAGACGCAATCCTTGCCGGCGTAGGCCTGGGCGGGCATAGCGCCCAAGGTTAGTGATGGGGAATAACCAAGCCGCCCCCGGACGCGGGAGCGGGGACCCATCCATCTCTGACTCTCTGGGTCCCCGCGGGAGCAGAGGAGGCGGCGCTATATGGCGTCCAAGGTGAGGCGCAGCCCGTCCTCGAGGCTCGTCTCGGCCCGCCAGCCCAGATCCCGCTCGGCCCGGCCGGGGTCGAGCGCGATCCGCTGCACCTCGCCGGTCCGGGCCGGAGCGAACTCGGGCTCGAAGTCATCGCGGCCGCCCAGCTCGCCGAGCCTTGCGACCAGCTCCAGGACGTCGGTCTCGATCCCGGTGCCGATGTTGATCGGCCCGCTCGCCTCGGACTCCGCCGCCGCCAGCGCCGCGGCCACCACGTCGCCCACATATATGTAGTCACGGGTCTGGGTGCCGTCCCCGAACACGGTTGGCCGCTCGCCCGCCTCCAGCCGCCCGCAGAAGATCGCGATCACACCCGCCTCGCCGAGCGGGTCCTGGCGCGGCCCGTAGACGTTGCCGAGCCGCAGGCTCACCCCCCGCAGCCCGTAGAGCCGTTTGTAGAGCGCCAGATAGCCCTCGGCGGCGTACTTGCTCTGGCCGTAGGCGGCGAGCGGGGCGATCGGCGCCCCCTCGTCGAGCGGAAGGTCCTGCCCCTCGCCCTCGCCGTAGATCGCGCCGCCGGTGGAGACAAAGACGAAGCGGGGCGATCCCGCGGCGCGCGCGGCCTCCAGCACAAGCGCGGTGCCGCCGACGTTGATCGAGGCGTCGAAGGCGGGGTCGTCGACCGACCTGCGGACGTCGATCTGCGCCGCCAGGTGGAAGATTGCCTCCGGCCGCGCCTCCCCGGCGAGCTCGCGCAGCGCCTCGCCGTCGCGGATGTCGAGCTCGGCCAGAGTCGCGCCCGCCTCCAGCGCCCCTGCGAGGTTCTCGCGGCGGCCGGTCGAGAGGTCGTCGACGATCGTCACCTCGTCACCGCGCGCCAACAGCGCGTCGACCAGGTTGGACCCGATGAATCCCGCTCCGCCGGTGACAAGACACCTCATCAGAGCGCCGATCCTAAGGTGCCCCGCAGAAAGGTGCCCGTCGGGACCGCTGGAGGCCCCTGCTACCCTCGCCGCCCGATGCGGTTGATCGTCACCGAGAAGAACAACAGCGCCAAGAAAATCGCTGAGATCCTCAGCGGTGGGGACGCCTCCAGCGACAAAACGTTCAAGGTCCCCTACTACACCTGGTCCGACGCCGATGGGGAGCACCGCTCGATCGGGCTCAAGGGCCATGTGCTCGGGCCGACGTTCCCCGAGGGCTACTCGAACTGGCAGAAGACCGACCTGCACGATCTGATCGACGCCAAGCTGATCAAGGAGCCGACCGACAAAAACGTCGTCAAGGCGATCAAAAAAGTCGCCAAAGAAGCAGACGAGCTGGTGATCGCCACCGACTTCGACCGCGAGGGCGAGCTGATCGGCCTCGAGGCGCTCGAGGAGATGCTCGACGCGAACCCCGCGCTCGGCTCCCGCGAGGAAGCCGACGCCGGCACCCTGAACATCAAGCGCGCCCGCTACTCGGCGCTGACCAAGCAGGAGATCGAGCGCGCCTTCGCCGAGCTCGACGAGCTCTCCTTCCCGCTCGCCAACGCCGGCGCCGCCCGCCAGGACATCGACCTGCTCTGGGGCGCGACCCTGACCCGCGCCGTCTCCATCAGCACCCGCCGATTCGGCTCCAACTTCCTCTCGGTCGGGCGCGTCCAGAGCCCGACGTTGGGCCTGATCGTCGAGCGCGAGCTCGAGCGCCGCGCCCACGTCGCCAAACCGTTCTGGGAGCTGTTCGCCAACTTCCAGCATCCGGACGGCAACTTCGAGACCCACCACGTCACCGACAAATTCTGGGAGAGGGGGGAGGCCGACGCGGCGCTCGCCGGCACGAGTTCCCCCGGCACGGTCAAATCGGTCACCGCCCGCAAGAACACCCGCAAGCCGCCGACTCCCTACAACACGACCGCCTTCACGACCGACGCCTCCAGCCGCCTCGGGATCACCCCGGCCAGCGCGATGCGGATCGCCGAGGACCTCTATATGGACGGCTTCATCTCCTACCCGCGGACCGACAACACGGTGTACCCGGCGTCGCTGCCGCTCGGCGAGCTGATCGGCTCGCTCGTCCGGATCAAGGAGTTCTCGGCCGCCGCGGGCCTGCTCGACGGCGAGCTGAAGCCGACCCGCGGCAAAAAAGAGACCACCGACCACCCGCCGATCTACCCGACCCAGGCGATCCACCCAGGCGCGCTCGAGGGCCCGAAGCGCCGCGTCTATGAGCTCGTCGTGCGCCGCTTCCTCGCCACCTTCAGCCCGCCGATGATCACCGAGTCGACCCGAGCCGACATCGAGGCGGGCTCGGAGACGTACTTCGTCCGGGGCTCGGTCGTCGTCGACCCCGGCTACGCCGGCATCTACACCTACGCCCGCTCTGCCGACGAGGAGATCCCGAAACTGGAGGAGGGCCAGCGGCTCGAGCTCGACGGCGACCCCTGGATCATCGACAAGGAGACCCAGCCGCCCTCGCGGATCTCCCAGGGCAAACTGATCGAGATGATGGAGGAGCGGGGCCTCGGCACCAAGGCGACGCGCGCCGAGATCATCCAGAAGCTCTACGACCGCGGCTACGTCTACGGCAATCCGCCCGTCCCCTCCGAGACGGGAATCGCGATGTACGAGGCCTTCAGGAAGTACGTGCCGGAGATGGCGACCCCGGAGATGACTGCCCAGCTCGAGGCGGAGATGGACCGGATCGCCGCCGGCGAGATGACCAAGGGCGAGGTGGTGAGCGAGAGCCGCGAGCTCCTGCACCGGACCTGGTCGGAGATCGACGAGCGCCGCGAGGACCTGGCGAAGGTCGTCTGGGCTGGGATGGACCAGGACCGCATCCTCGGCCCCTGCAAGGTCTGCGAAGAGGCCGGTCGCACCAAGGAGGACGGCTCGCCAAACATGCTGCGGATCATCCGGGCGAAAAAATCGGGCAAACGGTTCGTCGGTTGCACCGGCTGGTCGGCGGACGACCCGGACTCCTGCGACCAGACATTCCCGCTGCCGCAGCGCGGCGACGTCTTCCGGCTCGAGGAGCGCTGCACGGTCTGCGACCGGACGCCGCGGCTCAAAGTCGTCCCGTTCCGCGGCCGTCCGTGGAACCTCTGCCTCAACGACGAGTGCGAGTCGATGCAGGAGATGAAGCGGCGGCGCGCCGAGCGCGAAGCGGCGAAAGCGGCGAAAGCGGCTATGGCGAAGAAGCCGCCGTCCGACGGCTCGGAGGATTCGGCCGGAACGGCGACACGCCGACGGAAACGAGCCAAAGCTTCGGCCAAGGGCTGAGGCCTCCCGCCGTTGTTCATCTCTCTTGAGGGGATCGACGGGTCAGGCAAGAGCACCCAGGCGAAGCTGCTCGCGGAGGCGCTCGGGCCCGACACGCTCTCGATCCGCGAGCCGGGCGGGACCGACGTCGCCGAGCGGATTCGCACCCTGCTCGCCGACCCTGAGCTGGAGCTCGACCCGCTGGCCGAGCTTCTGCTCTTCCTCGCGGCGCGGGCCGATCTCACCGCGCGGGTGATCCGACCGGCGCTCGAGGCCGGCCGCGACGTCGTCTGCGACCGCTTCGGCGACTCGAGCGTCGCCTACCAGGGCGCGGCGCGCGGGCTCGGGGTCGGCGAGGTCATCTCCCTCAGCGATGCCGCCAGCGAGGGGCTGTGGCCCGACCTGACCGTGCTGCTGAGGATCGAGCCCGAGCTCGGCCTCGAGCGGGCGGAGGGCGACGATCGCTTCGAGTCCGAGGGGCTGGAGCTGCAACGGACCGTCGCCGTCGCCTACGAGGAAATCGCGAAGATCGCTTCCGACCGGGTGGTCGCCATCGACGGCGAGGGCACGGTGGAGGAGGTGCACGAGCGGGTGATGGGGGTCGTCGATGAGCGGCGCGGCGCTGGCTGAGGCGACCGAGCACCAACCGCGGGCGCGCCTGATGCTGAACGCGGCGCTCGCATCCGGGCCCGCGCACGCGTACCTGTTCAACGGTCCGCGGGGGGCCGGCAAGCGCGCCGCGGCGCGGGCGTTCGCGGCGGAGATCCTCGCCGCGAAGGCGGAGGACCCCGACGAGGCCCGCCGCCGGGCCCTGCTCGACCCCTCGCCGCACCCCGACCTGGTCTGGCTGGCGCCGAGCGGCGCTCAGCATATGGTCGAGGAGGTGCGTGAGCGGGTGATCCGCGCCGCCGCCTACCGGCCTTTCGAGGGCGGCAGCCGCGTCTTCGTCGTCGAGTCCGCCGAGGCGATGCGTGACGAGAGCCAGAACGCGCTGCTGAAGACGCTTGAGGAGCCGCCCCAATTCGTCCACCTGATCCTGCTCAGCTCGGAACCGGCGGCGCTGCTGGAGACGGTCGCCTCCCGCTGCCAGCCGGTCGAGTTCGCGCCGCTGCCGGTCGAGGCGATGGAGGCGGCGCTGAGCGGCGCCGCCGAGCCGGATCAGGTCGCCGCGGCCGCCCACCTTGCCGCAGGCGACCTCGACCTCGCGCGCGCCCTGCTGGAGGCCGATGGGCGCGAGCTTCGGACCGAGGCGGAGCGATGCGCCGCCGCGGCAATCGACGCCGAGAGCGCGTCGGCTCCCTGGAAGCGATTGCTCGAAACCGCCGAGCAGGCCGGCGCCGGTGTCGAGGAGTCGACCCGCGAGGCGCTGGAGGAGGAGAAGGCCGCCGGCGTCAGACGCTCGGCCCGCGAGATCGCCGATGAGGCCAAGCGCACCGGCCGCCGCCGCCGCACCGAGGTCCTCGATCTCGGCCTTGCGCTGCTCGCCGCCTGGTTCAGGGACCTCGGGGCCACCGCCGCCGGCGCTGGAGATCTTGTCTTCAACCGCGACCGCCTCGACCTGCTCGGGGCCCAGGCGGAGGGTCTCGACCCATCCCGCGCCCGCAGGGCGGCCGAGCTGGTGCAGGACACGCGGCGCCGCCTCGACCTCAACGTCTCCGAGGAGCTGGCGCTGGAGGCGCTGCTCTACGGCCTGGAGCGAACCCTGGCCGGACGGGCCTAGGTTTCCGCCCGCCGCCGGTCGGGGTCGTCCTCGGCGGCGGAGCCGTCGCCGTTCCCCTGTGCGGCCTGCTCGCGCGCCTTCTCGATCGCCCGCTCCTGGGCGAGGCGGGTGATCTGGGCCGCCTGGCGCGACATGATCACGCTGAAGTTGAGGGCGAGGCCGAGCAGCATCAGGAGGACGATCGAGAAGAGGGCGACGTTGGTGTCGCGGACGCCCATCACGTCGGCCGCGAGGGTGAGCAGGTCGGGGAAGGCCGCGCCGAGCAGCATCGCCAGTCCGGCCACGAACCAGACGATGCTGTAGCGCTCCTGGAGGCGGTCGCGGCGGATCAGCTCCAGGATCATCGCCATGAAGGCGATCGCGATCACCGCCGCCAGGATCCGCGTCTGCGCGGTCAGGTGGACAGCCGGCTCCTGCGCCGCCGCGAGGAGCAGGCTCATCGCTCCGCCCCCACCCGCCGCGGCCGGAACTGGCCGACCAGCAGCACGATCAAGCCCTTGAAGATGAAGAAGGCGGAGCGCAGCGGGGTCAGGAAGGAGGACCCTCCGACCCGCTCCAGCATCCGCACCGGCACCTCCTCGACCCGCAGTCCCTCACGGACCGCGAGCTGCAGCGACTCGATCTCGGCGAAGTCAGGCGAGTAGTTCTCGCTGAACAGCTCCATCACCCTCCGGTTCGCCGCGCGCATCCCGCTCGTGGTGTCGGTGAAGCGCTGCCGGGTCGCGACGGTGAGGAAGAAGCGGAAGACGCTGGTCCCGATCCGGCGAGAGATCGTCGGCCTGTAATCGTCGCTCTCGGCCTGACCGGGATCGCTGTAGCGGGACCCGATCACGAGGTCGGCGCGGTCGGCGCGCACCTCCTCGAGGAGCCGCCCCACCTCCGCCGGTGGGTGCTGGCCATCGGCATCGAGATGGGCGCAGAAGTCATAGCCCTGGCGGAGCGCATAGAGGTAGCCGGTCTGGAGGGCGGCCCCCAGCCCCTGGTTGAAAGGAAGCGACGCGACGATCGCCCCCGCCTCGCGGGCGCTTGCGGCGGTCCCGTCGTCGGACCCGTCATCGACGACCAGCACATCGGCGTCGGGAAGTCGCTCGCGCACCCCGGCGATCACCGAGGCGACGGAGCCCTCCTCGTTCCAGGCGGGGACGAAGACCAGTGTCCTCATCACGACTCCAGGTGCTCGGCGCTCATGCCGCGATTCTCCCATGCAGCCCAGGCGGCATTGTGTTAGTAAACCTTCATGAAGAGAAAGCAGGGGATCTGATGAGAGAGGGCCGGCGGCTGTGACCCGGATCGGAATGCGGCTCTGGCTGGCCGGCGCCTTCGCCGCGGTCAGCCTGATCACGGCCGGCGCGATCTACCTGCTCGGGGATCGCCCGAAAGCGGTTCTCGGAGCGCTCGCGCTCGGCGTCCTCGCCGGCTTCCTGATCGCGGTCGGGATCACCCACCGGGTGACGCGCCTGTCGCGGGCCGCCGGCGAGATGGCTGCCGGATCCTTCGACGTCCCGCTGGAGGCGGGGGGCCGCGACGAGATCGGCGAACTCGCCCGCTCTCTGGAGACGATGCGCGCCTCGTTGAAGGAGAGCTTCGGCGTGCTGACCGCAGACCGCAACAAGCTGCAGGCGATCTTCGACGGGTTGACCGACGTCGTCGTCGTCGTCGACCAGGACGGGCCCCTGAGGTTCTCCAACAGCGCCGCGGAGAGCCTGCTCGACTCGACCGGCCTGCTCCCGGAGGCGATGCGGCCGCACCTGAACCGGGCCGTGGAGCTCGGCTTCGCGGCCCACCCGGCGCTGCGGATCGGCGACCGCGCCTACGCGATGACCGCCCGCGCGCTACCGGACGAGCGCGCCGTCCTGATTGTCGCCCGCGACCGCACCGACGAGATGCGCCGTGAGCTGGCCGAAGCCGACTTCATCTCCAACGCCGCTCACGAGCTGCGCAATCCGCTGGCCGGAATCTCGAGCGCGATCGAGGTGCTCCAGGAGGGGGCCAAGGACGATCCGCAGGCGCTCGACCACTTCCTCGGGCACCTCGCCGAGGACACCGAGCGGATGAACCGGCTGACCCAGTCGCTGCTGACCCTGGCCCGGGTCGAGTCGGTGGGGGCGGGGGAGGGCGAGGGGGTCGACATCCCGGCTGCGATCCGCGACGTCGTCGAGGCCGTTGAGGTCCCGCGCCACGTCGAGCTGGTCGTCGAGGTCGAGCCGGACCTCGCCGCCGAGGGTGACCCGACCCTGCTGCGGCAGGTGATTATCGGGCTGCTCACCAACGCGTTCAAGAACACGCCACCACCCGGGACGGTTACCGTTCGCGGTCGCCGTGACGGGGAGAGAGGAGTCGAGCTGGCCGTGATCGACACCGGAACCGGGATCCCGGAGGCGGAGATCGAGCGCGTGTTCGAGCGCTTCTACCGCCGTTCCGAGACCCGCAACCACGAGGGCTTCGGCCTCGGCCTGGCGATCGCACGGCGGATGGTCGACGTGATGGGCGGCGAAATCGGCGCCAGCTCGGTCGAGGGCCAGGGCAGCACCTTCTGGGTCCGCCTCCCGCTCGCCCAACCCAGCCCGACACCGGTGGCATGAGGAGGAATGGGAGATGAGCAGCGGCCACATCCTGATCGCCGACGACGAGCCCTCGGTGCGCGACTCGGTCGGCTACGCGCTCGCCCAGGAGGGGTTCGAGGTCACGCCGGCCGCCGATGGCGACGAGGCCACCGCCAAGCTCGGCGACGGCATCCCCTTCGACCTCCTGATCCTCGACATCATGATGCCGGGCCCCAGCGGCCTCGACATCTGCCGCGACGTTCGCTCCCGCAGCGCGGTTCCGATCATCGTCCTCACGGCGAAGGACGCCGAGGTCGACAAGGTGGTCGGTCTCGAGGTCGGGGCTGACGACTACGTCACCAAGCCGTTCTCGGTGCGCGAGCTGCTCGGGCGGGTCCGCGCCCAGCTCCGTCGCCGCGAGCTCGACCGCGCGCCGCTTCCGCAGGCGGTGCGGATCGAATCAGGGTCGGTCGCGATCGACCTCGTCCGCCACGTCGCGACGGTGCGCGACGTGCCCGTCAACCTGACCCGCTCAGAGTTCCAGCTCCTGCGGCTGCTGGTTGCCCGGCCCGGTGAGGTGTTCGCCCGCCGCCAGATCATGGAGGAGCTCTGGCAGACCGAGTTCGATGGCGACGAACGTGCCTGCGACGTCCACATCTCGAACCTACGGCAGAAGGTCGAGCGCGATCCGCAGAACCCCGAGCTCGTCGTCACCGTGAGGGGCGTCGGCTACAAGTTCGCCGGGCCCGAATCCTGAGTTTCAATCGCCATGCGCCGGTTCGGGGCCCTGTTCTCACGTACCGGTATGTTTAGAACGTGTTCAGGGGCGGGCCATCTGAACGGCGGCGTATTCCCCACCATCAAGCCGTTTCGTGCCCTCGAGCCCGAGCTTTTCTTTTATTGACGCCGCCGCTCCTTGACTTTGGAGTCCCGCTGTGTTCTCATCACCGGCGTCTGTGGGCAGGGCTTCCTTTGGGAAGCCATACCCAAAGGCAGGGTACCCAGTCAGGCCAACAGTGAGTCGGCTTGGGGGCGCTTGGCAAGGAGTCCCGAAGCCGACTCACAAAGGCCGACGGTGCCGGATTTTCCCACCGGCCCCGAGCAGTTAAGCCGGCGTTCGAATTCCCACGACGCCGGCAGGAAGCAAGCGGACACAGCCCGGGCCGGCCACCCTCACCGGTCGGCCCGGGGTGACCGCTCTCTCTGGCGACTCAGTCTCTCGGCCCCCGGCCGTCGCCGTTGGCGACCTCGGCCGCCGCCTCGGGGCCGATGAACGGGGACAGCGCGATGTAGCTGGAAAGCGGCGCGATCTCGGGCATGCTCTGCGGGCCCTTGCTGATGATCGTCTGGTAGAAGAGGCCCCAGACCGCGCCGATTACGGCGTCGGCGACGAACAGCTCGACGTCGGGGTTGAGGAGATAGCCGGGCTTGAGCAGGACCCGCATCTGCTCGATCGAGCGGTCTCGTTGCGCCAGGGCCTTGGGGCCCGCCGCCGAAGTCTCGACCGCGGCCAGCCTGGCGAAGTCCGGTTCTGTCGCGCTGAAGAAACACAGTGCCCCCAGTCCGGCCCGCAGGGCGTTGGGCCAGTCCGGCGAGCGCCGAGCCGCGGGCAGGACCACGGCCATCACCTGCGCCGCCGCCGAGTCGAGCGTCGCCAGCAGCGCCCCTTCCTTGTCCTCGAAGTTCGCATAGAAGGTCGCCTGCGACATCTGGGCGCGGGCGGCGATCTCGGCGATCGTCACCGCCGGGTAGCCGCGCTCGCCGGCGACCGCGGCAAGCGCCCGGATGATCCGCTCCGGCTGGCTGTATGCGACGAACGCCGGCGGATGGGTATCGAACTCGCGCGGGCGACGACCCATGAGGCGAAGCGGGACGGGTGGAGCCTCGTATCCCAAAGCCCAATCCATCAGGTGATCGGCCAGATCTGGCAGCTTCTCCTCTGCTCCCCGGCGCAGGTGGACCTGGACGATCATCTGCGCGCCTCCGAGCAGCGCCCGGATCATTTCCGGAGGTAGTTCCTCGCGCCGGTGATATCCGCGATCGCCGGGCCGACGACCGCCCCGAAGTGATCCATCGCTCTTTGGAGGGCCTCGTGCCCGCGGGGCCCGAGATCGTAGGGGTGGTTGTAACAGAGGTCCGCGGCCGCCGGCTGCAACACGACTGCCTCGAACATCCGCCGCAGCGCGCGGCGAGCGCGCTCCTCCACAGTCCCCTCTCCCTCGAGCTCTGTGCTGGCGATCTCGATGGCCATCTCCAGGAGGGCATCGAAGGTCGCCAGGAAGCAGTCCTCCTTGTCGCGGAACAGGTCGTAGAAGGAGCTGCGCGAGACCCCGGACAGCTCGAGCAGATCTCCGACGGTGGTCGCGGCGTAGCCCTTGTCGGCGACGGACGCGACCATCGCTCCGTACAGGCGCTCGAGCTGGTTGCGGGCTCCCCCCTGGCGTGAGGGCTGGGGCCCGGGTCGCAGCATCCTCTCGCGGAGGCGGTCGGCATCGCCCCAAGGGGTGCGGTCGACGTCGCCATGAGCGTTACCGGACATCTGGCTCCCCGCGCCTCGACATCGGCTCGCAGTCTCGCGCCGGAGGAACGCGATGTCAATCCAACCACCCTCCCGAAGACCCGAGCCTGCAGTTCGACCTGCGGACCCGGAACGGCGATGCCAACATCAAATCGGTGGCGGTGACACTGCCGAAGGCCTTCGCCACCGACCAGCGGCATCTCGGCAACATCTGCTCCAAAGCCCAGCTGGCGGCGGAACGGTGCGCGGGGCGCCAGGCAATCGGGCGGGCGACGACCACGACGCCGCTGCTCGATCAGCCGCTCACCGGCCCCGCCTACGCCGTCTCGGGCTTCGGCAAACTCCCCCACGTGGTCTTCATCCTCGACGGCCAGGTGACGATCATGCCCGAGGCGGAATCATCTTCGGTCAATGGCGGACAGCTGAAGACGGTCGTACCTGTCGTGCCCGATGCGCCGATCGGCCACTTCCGCCTAAAGCTATTCGGCGGCAAGAAGGGCTACCTGGTCAACACCCGAAACCTCTGCGCCTCGCCGGCGGCAAGCACCATCGAATACGTCGCGCAGAACGGGAAAAAGCGGACCCAGCGAGCGACCACGAAGACCGCCTGCGGCAAGGGCAGGAGCACCAAGCGCAGCGTTCAGGGAAGAGCTCGCCGATAGAGACGCCTCCTGGACCGCCTGCGGCTCGGAAAAAAGCTCAAAGCGCGCTAAGCCGCCAGCGGCGCTAGAATCCCGCCGGGTTCCAGAACCAAATCTTTGAGTGCGTAGGGGGGTTTCCCTATATATAGGGGAACCGCAAACATGGGAGAAAGCGGAGGAGAGAGATGCAGGACGATGTGAGCAGGAAGCGGGCCATGATGCCCTCACCGGCGATGGTCGTCGCGATGATCGCCCTGATCACGGCGCTGGCGGGAACCGCCTATGCGGCCAACCAGCCGCCCCGGAACTCAGTCGGCTCACGCCAGCTGAAGGCGAAGTCGGTGACCACCGGCAAGATCGCCAACGGCGCTGTCACCGGCGCCCACGTCGTCCCCAACTCGCTCACCGGCGATGACATCAACCTGAACGCGCTCGGCACCGTCCCTGCCGCTGCCTCCGCGGCGCAGACCGGCAACGCCGGCACGATCACCGGACACGCCGCCGCCTGCCCCGGCGGGACGACGCTGATCCGCGGCATCTGCTTCGACTCCTCGTCCAATGCCGTCGTCACCTCGGTTGAGAAAGCGCGCGACGAATGCGCAGCCAAGGGCGGCTTCCTGCCGAGTTCGCTGAAGCTCTACTCGGCCAAAGGCGTGCTCAACCTCGGCACCGGCGTCGGGACCGACCGCCAGTACACCGACACCTACTACGAAAACACCAACGAAGAAAACCCGAGCACGATCGTTGTCGACGGGACCGGGACGATGACCGAGCAGGGCGCCGAGGACGACGCCGAGTTCATCTGCGCCTACCCGCTCGTTCGCTAGCCGATGGCGAGGATGCTCCGCAGAAAGA
The DNA here is from genome assembly GCA_963816785.1 of uncultured Solirubrobacterales bacterium. Lineage (GTDB taxonomy): Bacteria > Actinomycetota > Thermoleophilia > Solirubrobacterales > 70-9 > VRUE01. The sequence goes on from CAWFLL010000004.1 coordinate 1,745,854, forward strand.
GGGCCGTCCTCACGGCGGCGGTGGCGGTAGTCGCGCTGGGCGCGCTGGCGCTGGCCTCATCCAGCCAGGCCGTGCGGGTGCTCGAGGGCAACATCGTCGTCGTCTTCGAAGGCACGATCTCGCCCTCGAAGCTGCCCCGCGCCGGGACCGCCCGGTCGGGGTCCAGATGGGCGGCAAGATCAAAACCACCGACCGATCGGCGCCGCCGAAACTGGAGCGGATCATCCTCGACATCAACCGCCACGGGCAATTGCAGACCCAGGGCCTGGCGAGGTGCTCGCTCGGCAAGCTGCGCTCGATCTCCTCCCAGGGCGCGCGCAAGGCCTGCGGCGAGGCGCTGATCGGGTCGGGCTCGGTCACCTCGCGGGTCTCGCTGCCGGGCCAGGGGGCGTTTGCCTCGATCGGCAACCTGCTCGCCTTCAACGGCCGCCACAAGGGCCGGCCGGCGATCTTCGCCCAGGTCGCCTCCGGGGCACCGCTGCCGCTGACCTACGTGATCGTGTTCGAAGTGAAGAAGCGCGGCGGCACCTTCGCCACCTCGCTGGTCGGGACGATGCCGCCGATCGCCTCCGAATACGGCTTCATCTCGGCCTTCAACCTCCTGCTGCGGCGCCAGTACTCCTTCCACGGAAAGAGGATGAGCTACGCCTCGGCCGGCTGCCCGGCGCCGGATGGATTCACCCAGGTGAACTTCCCGTTCGCCAAAGTCAGCTATGAGTTCGCCGACGGGCGCAATCTCTCGAGCAAACTCGTTCGTAAATGCACGGTGAGGAGGTAGGGGGATGCGGTTGAGGGGTAGGGGCGCGCTCTTCGGGGCGCTCGCAGCGCTGGCTCTGATCACCGCGCTGATGGTCGGTGCGGCCTCGGCGCAGAAGGTCAAGCTCGGCAACCTGGAAATCGAAATCGAAGGTTCGGTATCGCCCTCGAAACTCTCGATTGCCTTCGCGCAGAGTTCGCCCAAGACCCGGTTAACGACCGTCAGGTGTTCGCCCGGGATCGAGACTCATGGTGCGGAAGCCGAAGATTTGGACTTCCCAGCGAACCGGCCGGACCACATTCCGCGCGATCGAGCCGGCCTGGATTGCCGAACGCCTTCTCGGCCTCGGCAAGCTCGCGGGCGAGTTCGGCCGGATCGGCGAACGGCATGGCGTACCGGATCCCTTGACGAAGGTGGCGGCGAGCCGCGCCCGCAAGGCGGTGAAATATTGCCGGAACGGCTCGTTGGCATTGCGCCCGGCAATGCTTTCTGCGTCGCCCGACAGCGCCAGTTGCCGCGACAGGCGCTCGCGGAAGCCGGCCGGGAGGGTGACTTCGCTTGAGCTTACGGAGATGAGCTCGGCGAGCTCCGACAATCTGCGGTCGAGGCGCTCGACGGCCGCCTTCCGGCTTTCGCTAAGCGCATACTTCGTCGCGCTGACTGTCACGAAGGGATTTCCGTCGCGGTCGCCGCCAATCCACGAGGCGAAGCGCAAGGGCGGCTTGATGGTGAGACCGAGTTCCGGGTAGTGGCGCGCGAGTGCGCTTTCAAAAAGGTCGCAGAATTGCGGCGTGCGCTCGAAAAGTGCGGATTTGAAGAGTGGACAAGCCCCCAGGATATTTCCTGCTCGACGGTCGGCTTTTCGAGCCTGATTTCGCCGGTCATCCACAGCATGTCGATATCGTCGCGGAGCGCCCGCGTCAGCGCCTGGCGCTCGCGCGGCGTCCACCGCGGGCTCTCCATTTCGTAGAGCTTGAGATAGATGCGGCGATGAATTTCGAGCACGCTGACGCGCTTGGCTTCGGTCGGATGCGCGGTGATGGTCGGCGCGATATAGGCCGTCTCCAGCGCGTGGGCGACGAGCTCGGGCTCGATGCCGGCCTGACGAAATAGTCGAGAACGCATTCGACAGCGAGCCGATCAGCTGGTCTTGGCCGCCATGCGCCTCGAGCCGTCGCCTGGCCCGCATGGCGGCGTTCTCTTCGGCGATGCTCAAAAGCTGCAGCCAGATGCCGATGACCTGCAACGCCGACGGGATCAGTTCGGGGCGAGCGACCCTTGCATGTCGGGATTGTCGATTATGCCGGCGACGCGGGGCTCCGCGCCCGGATGACCTGCCTGAGGAGATCGCGCAACAGGACGGTGATTTCGTCGACATAGCCGCCGTCGACCGGCGCAAGCTGGACCCTGACATTCATGCCGTTCTCCGACGCCGGTACCATTCCATCATGACAGGGTTGCTGGGACGCGCTAATGAGCGCGGCCATGTTACATGTCAATAACCTGACCTACCGGATAGGCACCCGCCTGCTCCTGGACGATGCCACTGTTGCGCTCCCCGAAGGCCATAAAATCGGCCTTGTCGGGCGCAACGGCGTTGGAAAATCAACGCTTCTGCGAATTCATCCTGGGCGAAATCAGCCCTGAATCCGGCTCGATCCGGGTGCCGCGCCGGGCCAAGATCGGCACCGTCGCGCAGGAAGCGCCCGGCGGCTCCGAAACTCTGATCGATACTGTCTTGGCCGGCGACCGCGAGCGCGCCGATCTCCTCGATGCAGCCGAGACCGAGACCGACCCGCACCAGATCGCCGAGATCCAGACGCGGCTCGCCGATATCGACGCGCATTCCGCGCCGGCCCGCGCCGCGGCGATTCTCTCGGGCCTCGGCTTCTCGGAAGATAAACAGGTCGGCCCCTGCTCGGCTCTCTCGGGCGGCTGGCGCATGCGGGTCGCCCTGGCGGCCGCCCTTTTCGCCTCGCCGGACGTGTTGCTCCTCGATGAACCCACCAACTATCTCGATCTCGAAGGCACGATCTGGCTGAAGGACTTCATCCGCAAATACCGCCACACCATCCTGCTGGTGAGCCACGACCGCGATCTCCTCAATGACGCGGTCGATGCGATCCTGCATCTCGATCGCGGCAAGCTTTCGCTTTACCAGGGCAATTACGACCAGTTCGAGCGCCAGCGCAGCGAGCAGCAGGCGTTGACGGTCAAGCTCAAGAAGAAGCAGGAAGCGCAGCGCAAGCACATGGAGGCTTTCGTCGAACGCTTCCGCTACAAGGCCACCAAGGCGCGCCAGGCGCAAAGCCGCCTCAAGGCATTGGCCAAGCTCGCCCCGATCGCCGATGTCGTCGAGGATCGCGTCTATCCTTTTCGCTTCCCTAATCCGGAGAAGCCGCTCGCGCCGCCGGCCATCAAGTGGGACGACGCTTCGGTCGGCTATGCGCCCGACAAGCCGGTCCTCAAGAAGATCACCTTGCGGCTCGATCCCGACGACCGGATCGCGCTCCTGGGGTCGAACGGCAATGGCAAGTCGACTTTCGCCAAGCTGCTCTGCGGCAAGCTCGCGCCGCTTGGCGGCGAGATGCACCATCACGGCAAGCTCACGGTGGGCTATTTCGCGCAGCATCAGGTCGATGAATTGTCGCCCGAGCGCACCGCCTACAATTACTTCGAAGAATTGATGCCGCAAGCGACCGTCTCCCAGCGCCGCGCCCGGCTTGGTTCCTACGGTTTCGGCGCGACCTTGGCCGACTTGCCCACGCGTACGCTTTCGGGCGGCGAGAAGGCGCGCCTCCTCTTCGCGCTCGCCGCCTTCCATGCCCCGCACATCCTCGTTCTCGACGAGCCGACCAACCATCTCGACGTCGACAGCCGCGAGGCGCTCATCCATGCGATCAACGATTATGAAGGCGCGGTCATCCTCATCAGCCATGAACGCCATTTGATCGAGACCTGCGCCGACCGACTGTGGCTCGTCGCGGAGGGAACGGTCAAACCGTTTGACGGCGACATGGACGATTATACGAAACTGGTCCTCGAGCGCAGCGGCAGCAGGGTCTCGCGCCGCAATAATGGTGCGATCCGCGGCCAAGCCCGCCAAGGCCAATCCCGTCGCCCTTTCGCGCCAGGTGCAGGATCTCGAGGCCAGCATCGCGACATTACAGGACAAGCTCGCGGTGCTCGATCGCGCCCTCGCCGATCCCAATCTTTATGCCGATGAGCCGCGCAAGGCCGCCGACTTCGCCAAATTGCGCACCAGGCTTTCCGCCGATCTCGATCGCGCCGAAAGCCGCTGGCTCGAGGCGCAAGAAAGCCTCTCGGATGCCTGAGGCGGCGCCCGTGCCGCAACTTCTTGACCTGACCGGACACCCGGTCGGCTATCTGAGCGTCGCGATCTTCCTCATCGCCTATGGCTTCGTCGTCTCCGAAGAATTGAGCAAGATGGCGAAGTCGAAGCCGGTGCTCGTCGCGGCAGGCCTCATCTGGGCGCTCATCGGTTTCGCCTATACGCAAGCCGGTCAAAGCGCGGCAGCCGAGGCCGCGGCACAGCATACGATCTTCGAATATGGCGAATTGTTCCTCTTCCTGATCGTCGCCATCACTTACGTCAACACGCTGGAAGAGCGCCGTGTCTTCGACGTTCTGCGTGCCCGCCTCGTCAATCTCGGCCTGAGTTACCGCAGCCTGTTCTGGGTGACCGGCGGCATCGCTTTCGTCCTCTCTCCGGTCATCGACAATCTGACGACCTCCCTCGTCGTTGGCGGAGTTGTCATGGCGCTCGGGCGCGACTCGCCGAGTTTCTTGCCTTGTCCTGCATCAGCATCGTTGTCGCGGCCAATGCCGGCGGCGCCTTCTCGCCGTTCGGCGACATCACCACCTTGATGGTCTGGCAGAAGGACAAGGTGCAATTCGTCGACTTCTTCGCGCTCTTCGTGCCTTCCCTCCTCAACTGGCTCGTGCCCGCGGCGATCATGCATTTCGCGGTCCCGCGCACGTCACCTCCGGCGCAAGTTGACCGCGTCCATCTGAAGCCCGGCGCGCGCGGCGTCATCATTCTCTTCGCGCTGACCATCGCGACCGCCGTCTCATTCCGCAATTTTCTGGGCCTTCAGCCAGCCCTCGGCATGATGCTTGGTCTCGGCTACCTGCAGGTGTGGTCCTACATCCTCCAGCGACGCGGCAGCCGGCGCAATGATGACGACATGGTGCTCGACTCATTCCATCAGATCGCCCGCGTGGAATGGGATACGCTGTTGTTCTTCTTCGGAATCATCTTCGCGGTCGGCGGGCTCGGCGTGCTCGGCTATCTGGCGCTGACGAGCGAGCATCTCTATGGTGGCATGGGACCGACATCTGCGAATATCGCGATCGGAGTCCTCTCCGCCATCGTCGACAATATCCCCTTGATGTTCGCAGTCCTCACCATGAACCCGGATATGGCGCACGGCCAATGGCTGCTGGTCACTCTCACCACTGGCGTCGGTGGCAGCCTGCTGTCTATCGGCTCGGCCGCCGGAGTCGCGCTTATGGGCCTAGCCCGCGGCGCCTATACCTTTTCCAGCCATCTCAAATGGACCTGGGCCATAGCGCTCGGCTACGCTGCCAGCGTCATCGCGCATCTCGTCATCAATAACGGACTGTTCTAGGCGATGCATCGCACGACGATGGCATATCACAATGCCCTGCGCCGCTTCATCGAGCATGAGGCAACCGGCGGTCTCGTCCTCGTCGCGGCGGCCGCGCTCGCGCTCGTGGCAACAAACATTGGCGGTGCAGCGGAGTTCTACGACTGGCTGATCGACCTTCCGGTCTCGGTCAGCATCGGCGCGCTGGCGCTCAAGAAACCACTATTGCTGTGGATCAACGACGGACTGATGGCCGTCTTCTTCTTTCTCGTGGCGCTTGAGATCAAGCGCGAGATGCTGGACGGGCATCTCGCCTCGCGCGATCAAATCATAGTGCCGGCGATCGCGGCGATAGGCGGCATGGTCGCGCCCTCCTTGATTTATGCATACTTCAATTGGCACGATCCGGCGCTGCTCCGCGGCTGGGCGATACCGGCAGCAACCGACATCGCCTTCGCATTGGGCGTGCTAGCCCTGCTCGGCAGTCGTGTTCCTCTGGCACTCAAGGTCTTTCTTTTGACCCTTGCGACGCTCGACGATCTGCTGGCGATTCTCGTCATTGCCTTCTTCTACACCGACAAAGTTTCGGTGACGCAGCTTGCCCTGGCCGCCCTCTCGCTCGCCGGACTTGTCGTGCTGAATCGGATGAGAATATCGCGGCTTGCGCCCTACATCTTCATCGGCATCGCGCTCTGGGTCTTCGTGCTCAAATCCGGCGTGCACGCCACGCTCGCCGGTGTCGCGCTCGGCTTGCTCATCCCGCTGAAGCGCAAGGACGGCTCGGCAATGATTGAGGCGGTGGAAGAAGGTCTCCATCCCTATGTGAAGTTCCTCATTCTTCCGCTCTTCGCCTTCGTCAATGCCGGCGTGCCATTGGCCGGGCTGAATATCGCTTATCTTCTCACCTCCGTGCCGTTCGGCATCGCCGCAGGCCTCGTGATCGGCAAACCGCTTGGCATCATGCTTGCCTGCATTATCGCGGTGAAAGCCGGGCTCGGCCGCCTCCCCGAGCAGGTGAACTGGCGGCATATGCTGGGAGTTAGCGCGCTTGCGGGGATCGGCTTCACCATGAGCCTCTTCATCGGCACGCTGGCCTTCAAGGACCCGGCACTGGCCGATGCCGTTCGCCTTGGCGTCATCGCCGGTTCGCTGATTTCCGCAGCGTTTGGCGCTGCAATTCTTTTGACGTCGCCCGCGCAGCGCTAGCAAGCGCGGAATTGTCATTCGACCGTCACACAAGCCCCATTTATTCGGCCCGCTCACCAAAACATCGATGCGCGTTTGCGCGCGCTATGGGGAAACCATGCACACGACACTCTTGCGCAGCTCGCTGGCTGCTTTTCTGCTCGCTGGAACAAGCCTTTCCGGCCATGCGGCCGAAGTCTTCAACCGCATCGCGACCTTCCACGTCGTCGACAACCTGCCGGCCGGTGCCGATCCGGCGAAGTCGACGGTCGCCGAGATCATCACCGCGACGGCGGACGGCAAGACGCTCGTCTATACCGACAGCCCCGGCAGGCGGATCGGCATCGTCGACATCACCGACCCCAAGACGCCGAAGCCCGCGGGAACCGTGGTGCTTGACGGCGAGCCCACCTCGACGGTCGTCGGCCGGCAACTGCGCTGGTCGGCGTCGTCACCTCCGAGAGCAAGGCAAATCCGTCCGGCCACCTCGCCGTCGTCGATCTCACCAAGAAGGCGGTCGCCGCGACCTGCGATCTCGGCGGCCAGCCCGATTCGCTTGCCAAGAGCCCGGACGGCAAATTCCTCGCGATCGCCATCGAGAACGAGCGCGACGAGGAGGTGAACGAAGGCGCCATCCCGCAACTGCCGGGCGGCAACCTGACCATCTTCTCGATCGCCGCCGACGGAACCGTCGATTGCGCGACGAAGAAGGTGATCGACCTCACCGGCCTCGCCGCGATCGCGCCGGAAGATCCCGAGCCCGAATCTCGTCGACATCAACGGCAAGAACGAGGTCGTCGTCACGCTCCAGGAGAACAACCACATCGCCGTCGTCGATCTCGCCACCGGCAAGATCATCGCGCAATTTCCGGCCGGCACGGTCGATCTCGACGAGCATCGACACCGAGAAGGACGGCGTCATCGCCCTCACCGGCTCGAAGGACGGCGTGCCGCGCGAGCCCGACACCGTGCAGTGGATCGACGACGATCGCTTCGTCACCGCCAATGAAGGCGACTGGAAGGGCGGCAGCCGCGGCTTCACCATCTTCAACAAGGACGGCACGGTCGACTTCGACAGCGGCACCGCCTTCGAGTACGCGACCGTCCGCCTCGGCCACTATCCCGAGAAGCCGCAACAAGAAGGGCAGCGAGCCGGAAGGCGCCGAGGTCGCGACCTTCGGCAGCGACAACCTGATCTTCGTCGGCGCCGAGCGCGCCTCGCTCGTCGGCGTCTACAAGGACGAAGGCGCCGGCAAGGCGCCGACCTTCCTTCAGGCGCTGCCCGGCGGCATCGGACCGGAAGGGCTGCTCGCCATCCCGGCGCGCAATCTCTTCGTCACCGCTACCGAGACCGACCTCCGCGACGATGGCCTGATCGGCTCGGTCGTCACCATCTATCAGCGCGGCGAAGGCACGCCGCCTATCCGACGATCGTCTCGGCCGACGACGCCAACGGCCTGCCCCTGCCGTGGGCGGCGCATCTCCGGCACCGTCGCCGATGCCGCGACACGCCGGCAAGCTCTACGCCGTCACCGACAGCGCCTCGTCGCAAGGCCCGCATCCTCACCATCGACGCGACGCAAAAGCCCGGCGCTCATCACCGGCGCGATCACCGTGACCAAGGACGGCGAACCGGCCAAGCTTCTCGACCTCGAGGGCATCGCGCTCGCCGCCGACGGCGGCTTCTGGCTCGCTTCGGAGGGCAATCCCGAGCGCGAGAAGAACAAGACCCAGTCGACGCTGGTCAAGGTCGACGCCTCAGGCGCGATCGTCGAGGAGATCGCCCTTCCCGAGACGCTCGCCGCCAATGCCACGCGCTTCGGCTTCGAGGGCGTGACGGTGACCGGCTCCGGCGCCGACGAGACGGTCTGGCTCGCGGTCCAGCGCGAGTGGAAGGACGATCCCAAGGGCCTGACCAAGCTCCTCACCTACAAGCCCGCCGACAAGAGCTGGGGCGTCGTCCACTACCCGCTCGACAAGGCCGAGAAGGGCTGGGTCGGCCTCTCCGAGATCACCGCGGTCGCCGACGGCCTCGTCGTCATCGAGCGCGACAATCAGGTCGGGCAAGGACGCCAAGGTCAAGAAGCTCACCTACGTCTCGCTCGACGGCGTCACGCCGGCACCGCTCGGCGGCGAACTTCCCGGTGGTCACCAAGACGGAACTGCGCGATCTCATCCCCGATCTCGCGGCGCCGGGCGGCTTCGTCCTCGACAAGGTCGAGAGCTTCGCGGTCGACGCGGCCGGCGACGCCTTCGTCATCACCGACAATGACGGCGTCGACGACCACTCCGGCGAGACGCAGTTCCTCGGCCTCGGCAAGCTCGACATGCCGATGTAACTTCACAAATCTCCACGCCCTCCCTTTTTTGGGGAGGGCTTGGAAGATGGTTGAGTCCCCTCCAGCCGACGGCTGTGGCGTCGAAAAACTAAGTCGTGATCGGTTTAACGGGTGCAGTTTTACGCATATCTCACCCCCTCAATTCCCGGCCTGCCTGAGGCCGCTGGGCGCATGCTATCACCTAGCCGATTTCTGCCAAGCGCCAATATGCTACGACGAGTTTGTGGCGCGTTCGGCCATATTGCGCCAGCGGCCGCCGTCGTCCTGGCGCCAATAGCTGACCGCATGACCTTCACTCGTCATCCTGCGCCACCACTCCCGCGCCTGGGCGACCGTGTCGGGAAGGCTGCCGTCGAACATCACGATGGCACGTTCCAGCCCGCCGAGATCGATGGGCTCAGCACCGTCGAGAAAGAAGCTGACATGCGGCTGATTGGGCCGATCGGCATTGGCCGTCAGCCAGATCGGTTGGCGCGCGGCGTGGCCGTCCGCCGTACTGCCATGCGGCAGGAAGGAATCGTCGCGATAGGACCACAGCAGCGTCGAAATCGCCTCGACGCGCTCGGCAACGCCGACTTGGACCACCGCCCGCCAGCCGCGCGCCAGCGTCTTTTCCAGAAGCTGCGGCAAGACCGTCTCCAGCGGTTGGCGTTCCAGGTGGTAGAAATAGATTTCAGTCATCGCCTGATCGTGCCTCGCGCCGGGCCGCCGTCAAGCCGGAAATGTCGATTTTCTTTTGAACCCGAAGTCACTAGACTGAACACCGCAATCGGGATGGGGAAAAGGCATGGCGAGAGACTGGCGATGTTGCTGGCAGCTGGGAGTGCTTCGGCTTGGGCTTGGAGCGAGCACAGGATCGCATCCGGCCTTGGCATCCGGCTTTTGCACGTGCTGCCTTGACCCGATGCCGGACGCTTGCGGTACAGCCTGCGCAGTCCGCCAGACCACGCCCGGACAATGCCCAGCCTTCGTCATCTTTGAGGGTGGCGAAGGCGCCGTGGGCGTTACCGGCAATCCACTCAATGCCATGTCGCTCAAGGAACTCGAAATCGGCAAGCCGCGCCGCACCGAACTCGAAGGCTTTCGCAAATTCCTTGAGAAATACCGCGTCAAGGCGATCGCCGGACTGGCGCGCCGCGGCGCACGCCTACAACCGCGGCAAGCTCGCCAAGGACGCTTTCGAGGAGGCGAGCACGCTCTATCGCGACGCGCTCGTCGGCTATTATCACGGCATTCGCGCGTATCGGGAGAACATCCACGCCGCGCCCGGAATGAGCCTTATTCGTAGTATTTCTCGACCAGCCGGTTGAGCAGACGCACGCCCCAGCCCGAAGCCCAACCCTGGCTGATCGGCGACTTGAGCGAAGTCCATCGCGGTTCCCGCGACGTCGAGATGCGCCCAAGGCACGTTGTTCACGAAGCGCTGCAGGAATTGCGCGGCGGTGATCGAGCCGGCATTGCGGCCGCCGATATTCTTCATGTCGGCGACCTCGAAATCGATCATCTTGTCGTATTCGGGTCCCATCGGCATGCGCCAGACCTTCTCGCCGGTCTCAAGTCCCGGCCTCGGCCAGGCGCGTGCGACAATTCGTCATTGTTGGAGAACAGGCCGGCATGTTCCTTGCCGAGCGCCACCAGGATCGCGCCGGTCAACGTCGCAAGATCGATCATGAATTTCGGCTTGAAGCGGTTCTGGATGTACCAGAGCACATCGGCCAGGACGAGCCGGCCTTCCGCATCGGTATTGAGCACGGCAATCGTCTGGCCCGACATGGATTTCACGACATCGCCCGGCCGCTGCGCATTGCCGTCCGGCATGTTCTCGACCAGCCCGATGGCGCCGACCACATTGGCCTGGCCTTGCGCTTGGCGAGCGCCAGCATCAGACCGGCGACGCAGGCAGCACCGCCCATATCGCCCTTCATGTCCTCCATGCCGGCCGCCGGCTTGATCGAAATGCCGCCGGTATCGAAGGTGACGCCCTTGCCGATGAAGGCGAGCGGTGCCTCGCCACGCTTGCCGCCATTCCAGCGCATCACGACCATGCGCGGCGCATGCGGCGAGCCTTGCGCGACGCCGAGCAGCGCGCCCATGCCGAGTTTCTCCATTTGCGCCGGGTTCAGGATCTCGACTTGCACGCCGATCTTGCGCCAACGTCTTGGCGCGAGCCGGCGAATTCGATCGGGAAGAGATGATTGGCCGGCTCGTTGACGAGATCGCGGGCCATATGAACGCCCGCCGCCACGGCATCGAGGTCGGCAAAGGCCTGCTTGGCCGCCGCCGCTTCGCCGGTCAGCACCGTCAGGCTGACAAGCGCCGGCATTTTCGTCAGGTTTCTTGGATTTGTATTTGAGGAAGGAATAGACGCGAAGCCGGGCACCGGAGGCCAGAAGGGCCGCCGCCTGCCCGGCCTTGAGCTTCACGCCGGCCGGCAAATCCGCCGCGATTGTCGCCTCTTTCGCCTTCATGCCCTGAAGTGCGCCGGCGATCGTTCCGCCCAGATATTCGACCTCGCGCGCCGTGAGCTTTGCGGGATCGCCAAGGCCGAAAACGGCAATCCGCTCGAACTGCGGTGCCGGCGGGCGCCAGGATGTCGAGCATCTGGTCGCGCTTTCCCTCGAATTTGGCAGCCTTGATGGCGCGTGCCACATGTCCGCCGGCCGCGGCATCGGCCTTTGCCCCTAGCCCGGACAATTTTCCGCCCTCCGCCGCAAACGTGATAAAAATTCCCGACTTTGGCAGGGCCGGCGATTCGAATTTGATTTTCATGAAGATTCCTGAGGAAATAGGCTTTTCGATGCGTTTCCCTTACCGCCTTAACGCCGCCGGTTCAACGAGCAACGCTCTGTTAGCCATGCCGCCATGGCTGCCACGCCACGACCGCAATTTCTTCGGACGCTTGCATCGATTTCCTCCTAGGCGGGGGCGATCAAACCGGTTAAAAAAGTGCAAACATTCGTGATTTGGCAGCTCACTCTCCGGCCATGACGGGGGACACGGTCATCAGGCAAGAGCGCGGCGTTTCTGCTGCAATGCGGAATTGTGCGTATTTTATCGCGTTCTTGGTCGCCCTCTATGCGTGGGCGCCGCTCTTCGGCATGCCTTCAGCCTGGCTGCAACCAAGCAGGCTCGACCAAGAGCGGCCGCCAAGGAAGACAAGGTCAAGCCGGTCCTCAAGAAGCCGCCGCCAGGCACCCGCGTCAACGTCGATTTCGGACAGCATGACCTATGACGCCCGCACCAAGATCGCGGTAGCGACCGGCCGGGTCGAGCTCACGCTACGGTCCCTACGACCTGGTCGCCACCCGCGTGACCTACAACACCACCAACGGGCGTCATGACCGCCAATGGCGAGGTCCGCCTGAAGGAGCCGAGCGGCAATGTCCTCGAAGCCGACAAGACGGAAATGCGCAACCGTTTCCAGAACGGCTTTGCCGAGCATGTGCGCCTGCTCCTGACCAACAACGCCACCATCACGGCGGATTATGCGGTGCGCCGCGACGGCTACATCACCGTCTACGACCGCGTCGTCTATAATCGCTGCGCCACCTGCGTCATGCCCAACGGCAAGCCGCTTTGGCAGATTTCGCGCCCGGCAATCGACGCATGACGAGCGTGTCCACACGATCTACCACAAGGACGCGACCTTCGAATTCGGCGGCATGGATATCATGACGCTGCCCGAATTCTCGCAGCCCGACCCGACCGTCAAGCGGCGGACCGGGGTGCTGCTCGCCGAAATTCGGCTATGGCAAGACCTACGGCGCTGGCGTCACGGTCCCCTATTTCATCAATCTCGCGCCCAATTACGACCTCACCTTGCTGCCGACGCTTAACTTCGAGGCAGGGCTTGCTGGCCGGCGCGATATGGCGCCACCGCCTGGCCTCCGGCCAGTACTCTGTCGAAGGTGACGGCATCTACCAGCTCGATACCGACCAGCCGCCGCCCGGCGACACGCATTGGCGCGGCTCGGCGCGCACCGCCGGCGATTTCACGATCAACGAAGACTGGAAATGGGGCTGGGACGGGACTGTCGTCAGCGATGTCGAATTCATGCGCCGCTACGACATCGACGACCGCGACGAGATCACCAACAAGCTCTATCTGACCGGCATCAGCGACCGCAATTATCTGTCGGCGCAGGCCCTCCATTTCCAGGGCCTTGCTGCAGACCGACGATCAAGATGAGTTGCCGGTTGCGCTGCCCTATATTCGCTACGACTACATGTTGGACCAAGCGATCCTTGGCGGTGAGTTGGGCTTCAAGTCGTCGCTTTACAGCCTGACGCGCGAAGAGGCGGTCGTCGCCTTTCCGACCGTCGATCTCGGCACCGACCAGCAGCGCGGCACGCTCGAAGTCAACTGGCAGCGGCAGATGTATACGACATGGGTCAGGTCATCACGCCCTTCGCGACGATGCGCGGCGACCTCTATGTCACCAAGAATCTTCCCGATCCGAATACATCCCTGGCGTTTACAGCGAGGGACGAAACCACCGGCCGCATGCTGCCGAAGGCCGGGGTCGAAGTGAGTTGGCCGTTCATCGGCTCCAACGATCTCGGCCAGCATATCGTGACGCCCGTCGCCCAGGTCATCGCGACCGATGACGAGATTCGACGGGACCAGATCGGCAAGGAAGACTTCGATCACCCTCAATTTCGACGACACCAGCCTGTTCCTGCACGATCGCAATACCGGCCTCGATCAGTATGAAGCCGGCACCCGTGTCAATATGGGCGTGCTGTATACTTTCCTCGATCCCGTCAGGCGGTTTTGCGCGGGTGAGCTTCGGCGAATCCTTCCACGTCGCCGGCGAGAACAGCTTCCTGCCCGGCTCCGGCCTCGATGACGTGCGATCCGACCTGGTCGGGGCGATCGCCTGGCAGCCATGGGAAATGCTGGGCTTCACCTACCAGATCCGGACCGCCGAAGACCTTTCCGACGTCCGCGTCCAGCAGGCCGGCGTCAGCCTCACTTTCGACAGGATTTCGGGTTCTGTCCACTATGTGGATGTGGACGCCGCAGCCGACTACGGGCGTCCCGAACCTGAACAGCAGGTCTGGGGAACTGCAGCCTGGAATTTCGTTCCCGGGTGGACCCTTTATGGCGGCGCCCGTTACGACATCGAAGGGTCGCAGATGATCAAGGACATGGCTGGCATCGGCTACGATTGCGACTGCTTCAACTTCAAGCTCCTCTACAAGGAGGACTATACCAATGGCGGCCAGAAGGGCGACGACGTCGGCCGCTCGGTCATCTTCACCGTCGATTTGAAATCATTGACCGGACAGGGCGAGAGCGAGTGGGAGGGGCTGTGATGAGAATTGCGCTTCCGCCCGGTCACTGGATGATTGCCGGCGCGCGTTTCTGAGCATTGCTTTGCTGGCGCAGCCCATGCCGATCAGCAATCGGTGATCGTCACCGTCAATGATCAGCCGATCACCAATTACGACGTCGACCAGCGGCTCCGGCTTTGGGAGATCCTCGGCAACAGCAAGACAGAATCGGACGCGCAAGCAGGCGCTCCAGTCGCTCATCGACGATGTGATCAAGATCGCTGCGGCAAAGAAGAACAGCGTCGAAGCCAAGGAAGACATGGTCAACGCACATCTTGCAGCGCATGGCGAAGGGCATGCAGACCGACATGAAGGGCCTTGCAGACGAAACTCAAGAAGCAGGGCGTGTCGCTCAACGCGCTGAAGCAGTATGCGGCCGCGCAGATTTCGTTCAACCGGTTGCTTTTGTCGCTCTACAAGGTCGACGTCAAGGTCGATCCGGCCGAAGTCGACAAGGCGATGGCGAAGATTACCAGCGACCCGCGCCTGAAACCGGTCCCCGTCTATACAGATCATGGAAATCATGCTGCCGGTCGAGAAATCCGACCCTTCGATGCAGCAGCAATTGATGTATGCGCGCGCGGTCGAGGCCGAGACGATCAAGCAGCGCTTCCGCGGCTGCGGCAGCGCGCATGCCGCTATCGAAGGCGTTTACAATACCGTCGTCAAGAAACCCATGGAAGTTGATGCCTCGAAGCTTCCACCGCAATTGCAGGCAGGCTGCTTGATAAGGCCGGACCCGGAAAATTGGTCGGGCCGGCCATGCAGGGCAACGGGCGTCCAGCTCATCGCGCTCTGCGACCGCAGGAATTTTGCGCCGCCCAAACCGTCGCGGCAGGCGGTCGACATCGATGCTCGAAAACAAGAAATTCGATGGCTATGAAGCAGCGCTATATGCGCGATCTGCGCCGCACGGCGTTTATCGACTACAAGGACCCGAGCTATTCGCAATAGCGGCTCGCGCCGGCCATTCGTCTGGCCGTGACTGGCGACGGCCTGCCGCCGCTGCGCGATGTCATCGCCAAATACGGTCTTGGCGCCAAGCAGGCCCTTGGACAGAACTTCCTCTTCGATCTCAATCTGACGCGGCGTATCGCGCGCGCCGCCGCACCTCTCTGGCGACTGCACCATTGTCGAGATCGGCCCCGGACCCGGCGGTCTGACGCGCGCCCTCCTCGCCGAAGGCGCCACGCACGTCATTGCCGTTGAACGCGATCAGCGCACGCTGCCGGCGCTTGCCGAGATTGCCGCCGCCTATCCGGCAAGCTCGAAGTGCACGCCGCCGACGCGCTCACGGTCGATTGGCGATCCATCGTCGTCGGGGCCGCGCCAAGACTCGTCGCCAATCTCCCCTACAATATCGCGACACCATTGCTCATCGGCTGGCTCGGCGATCCTTGGCCGCCCTGGTATGAATCGATGACCTTGATGTTCCAGAAGGAAGTCGCCGATCGTATCGTCGCAGCGCCATGGCTCGAACAGCTACGGGCGACTGTCGGTGATCTGTCAATGGCGCTGCGAAGTATCGAAACTCTTCGACATCAATCGCAGCGCCTTCACGCCGCCGCCGAAAGTGACCTCGTCCGTCGTTCAATTCCGCCCGCGCCGCACGATGCGAGCCGGACTGCCGGATGGCGACGCTCGAGCGCGTCACGGCGGCAGCCTTCGGCCAGCGGCGCAAGATGCTGCGCTCGAGCCTCAAGTCGCTCGGTGGCGATACGATGGCGCTTCTGGCAAATGCCGGCATTTCGGGCGAATTGCGCGCCGAGAGATCATTCCGTCGCCGATTTCGCGCGCCTTGCGCAGCTCCTCGACGACATCGGCTGACGCTTCAAAGCCTCTTCGTCAGCTGCCGGACGAAATCGGTGAGTCCGATGCGGCGGCGCCGCTTCAGCCGCTCCGCCGTGAGGATCGCCGCAATCTGCTCGCCGCTCTCGGCAATCGAATCATTGACGATGACATAGTCATATTCCGGCCAATGGCTGATCTCGTTGCCGGCCTCGGCCATGCGCTTGGCGACGACGGTCGGCAGAATCCTGCGCGCGCTGGATCAGGCGATCGCGCAAGTCTTCGGCGGAGGGCGGCAGGATGAAGATGCGCACCAGATCGTCTTCCATCGCCTGGGCAAGCTGCTGCGTGCCCTGCCAATCGATGTCGAACAGGACATCGCGGCCCTGCGCCAAGCGCCTCTTCGACCGGCCGGCGCGGCGTTCCGTAGAAATTGCCGAACACCTCGGCATATTCGAGCAATTCGCCGCGGTCGCGCATCTGCGCGAAGCGCTCCTTGGAGACGAAGTAATAGTCCTTGCCTTCGACCTCGCCCGGGCCGCGGCGCGCGCGTCGTCACCGACACCGACATGGTGACCAGCGGATCGCGCGCGAGAAGCGCGCGCGACAATGTCGTCTTGCCGGCGCCGGAAGGCGACGACATGACCAGCAGCAGGCCGCGCCGGGCGATCTTGGTGCGTGGGGCTGGCTCACTCAATGTTCTGCACCTGCTCGCGAAGTTGATCGATGACCGTCTTGAGGTCGAGGCCGATCGTCGGTCACACTGCGATCGATCGCCTTGGAGCACAAGGTATTGGCCTCGCGGTTGAACTCCTGCGCGAGAAATTCGAGTTTCCGCCCGGCCGGCTCCTCGCGGCCAGCAAGCCCGCGCGCCGCCTCGACATGCGCGAAGCAAGCCGGTCGATCTCCTCCTGGATGTCGGCGCGCGTCGCGATCAGCACCGCCTCCTGATGAAGCCGCGTCTCGTCGAAACCGGAATGCGCCTCGAGCAGCCGCGCCACCTGCTCGGCGAGCCGCGCCTTGATGGCCTCCGGCCGTCGTGCCGGGCAGTCGCGCGCCGCGACGGTCAGCGCCGCAATCCGGTCGAGCTGCGCCGCCGATGACCTGGCCGCGAGCCGCGCGCCCTCGTCGTCGCGCATCGGCGCCAGAGCGGCGCAGCGCGCCATCGAGACTGTCGAGCATGGCCCGATCGCGCCGCGCCGCGACATCCGGCTCGACCGGCTGGGTCACCACTTCGACGACGCCGCGCAAGCCCAAGCAAGCCATCGATGCGCGGCGCCTCGCCGCCGAGTCCTCGCGCGCAACTTTTCGCGAGATGGCGAGAAGCTGTTCGAGCGCCACTTCATTGACGCTGAAAACTTCACTCGCAGATCCATGATCGCAGGTCAAGTGCGATCTGAAGATTGCCGCGCTTGAAACGCCGCGCGACGCTCTCGCGCAGCCGGCCGCTTCGAGATGTTCGAAACCCGAAGCCAGGCGGCAGCGCGTCTCGAGGCCCTTGCCGTTGACGCTCTTGACTTCCCATTGCCAGTGCAGGCCGTCAAGCGCGCCGCTGGCGCGGGCAAACCCGGTCATGCTGGAAAGGGCCATCGGTGTCCCGCCCAAGAATCAAATCAGGGCGGCACTCTACCGGCAATCGCGCAAGAAGGATTTGACGCAAAACCTAGGGCTTGGGCTTCGGCACCGGAATGGGAACCAGGCGCTTGGCGACCGTCACGACATCGCCGGGCTTGAGCGCTGCCTCGGCAGCCGGTCGGCGGTCGGTTCGGGTGCAAAGCCGGCGCCGCCGCCAGCGTCGGTTTCGGCTGTTCAACGTCGGACGAGCGCGCGCAAGATCGGGCATCGGATGTCGCCTCGCGAAGCGGCTCGCGAGCAGCGGCATCGGTTGGAGGTCGCGTCCGGGACCGGAGCTGGCGGCGGGTTCGCGGCACTCCGGCGGCCGGTTCCGTCGTTCCGGCATTGGCGGCTCAGCGGCGACTGTCGGCAGTCTCGCGTCAGGCGTTGGCGCAGCCGGCTACTGCCGGATCGGCAGCTGCCGGTTGCCGGCTTCGTCCGCCGCCGCGGCCGCATCGGCGGCTGCATCGTCAGGCTCGGCCTTGGCGTCGGCGATCGCCTCGGCTTCGGCATCTTCTTTGCCGCGCCTTCTCGATCTTGCGCCAGTTCTCGACATTGGCGCGATGCTGTTCGAGCGTTTCGGCAAAGGCGTGGCCGCCCGTGCCGTCGGCAACGAAGTAAAGCTCCTTCGTATCGGGCGGGTTGAGCACCGCTTCGAGTGCGGCGCGGCCCGGATTGGAGATCGGGCCCCGGCGGCAATCCATTGATGCGATAGGTGTTGTAGGGCGTCTTCTCGGCAATATCCTTCTTGGTGATCGGCCGGTCGAGCCTGCCCTTGCCGCCGACAATGCCGTAGATGATCGTCGGATCCGATTGCAGCCGCATGCCCTGGCGCAGCCGATTGACGAAGACCGCAGCCACCCGCGGCCGCTCATCGGAGCGTGCCGTTTCCCTCTCGACGATCGAGGCGAGGATCAGCGCTTTTTCCTTGGTGTCGAACGGAAGATCCTTGGCGCGCTTCTCCCAGAGTTCGGCCAGCAGCTTCTTCCTGCGCCGCCCGCATCTCCTTGACGAGTTCGTCGCGCGTGATGCCCGCGCGGGAACACATGGGTGTCGGGCATGATCATGCCTTCCGACGGCAGGACCGTGAGATCGCCGGTCAGGACGCTCTGGTTTTTGATCCGCTCCAGCGCCTGCTGAACGGTGAAGCCTTCAGGGATCAGGAGCTTGTAGGCTCTGGCCTTGCCGGAGACGATGATGTTCAAGCGCCTCGCTGGACGCTGACCCCGGCCGGAAAATCATATTCGCCAGCCTTCAGCCGGCCGCGCGCGCCGGTCAGGTAGGCGGCCGCCGAAAATAGCGCGGCGTCGGATATGATCCCCGCATCCTGAAGTGCCACGGCGATCTCGGGTGTTCGCAAACCCCGTTTGATTTCGAACGGTCTTGGCGCCGCGAGCGGGCCGGCGGCGCTGTAATAGGAATAGCCGACGAAAAGGCCGACGCCCGCCAGGAACGCTGCCAACGACGCCAGACCAGCAGAGAAGAGATGAGAACGCGCGCGAGCGCCGAACGGCCGGTGCGCGGGTCGGGAACCCGCACGCTCGCGCTGCGGCCTCGTATCGTCGGCGTAATCGTCACGGCATCCTCTCCGGAGTGATTCTCCGAGACTATTACCCATCTATCCGCTCGAAATTACGTCATTTCAATGGAGTGCTTGGCGTAGACCGCGCCTTGCGGTTCCCAGCGCCGAAAGCCGCACTAGGCCGCGTAGCGGCGCAGGATCAGCGACGCATTGGTTCCACCAAAACCGAAGGAATTGGAAAGCACGGTATTGACCTCCTTCTTGCGCGCCTTATGCGGCACGAGATCGATGGCGGTTTCGACCGATGGATTGTCGAGATTGAGGGTCGGCGGGCAGACATTGTCGCGGATCGCCAGGATCGAGAAAATGGCCTCGACCGCCCCGGCAGCGCCGAGCAGATGGCCGATCGACGACTTGGTCGACGACATCGAGGTGTTTTCGGCCTTGTTGCCGAGAAGGCGCTCGA